>OY970273.1:4800000-7080295 GCA_963715755.1 uncultured Planctomycetaceae bacterium | reverse complement strand
TGCACCAGGAACTCCAGCCCGCCGCGGACCACGTTCGAATACTGATCGTCGTAATGGTCGTAGCCGGCGCCCAGGAAGGCGAGCAAAGCCAGCCCCGTCGCGGCCGTGTCGGAGTGGAAGATCGCTTCTTCCTTTTCATAGCCGGGCTGGCCGGCTCCCAGGCGATTGAAGCTCCAGCTGCCGTCGGCCAGCTGATGCCGGGCCAGAAAGTCCAGGCCCAGCTCGACCGCGTCTTCGGTCCGCTGGGGCAGCTCGCTGGGCAGCAAGCCTTCTTTGGTCAGCCGCTGGCCGCCGCGACCGGCAAATGCCCGGGCCGGCTCGCGGGCCTTGCCGTCGACCTTGACGGCGCCGCCGACGGTTCGGGTGAGAAAGCGATCTTTGCCGGCGTAAACGACTTCGCTGTCGCGCTGCGCGCGGCGGCTGAGCGAGCCGACGTCCGGAGCCAGCGTGGATCCCAGTCCGCCGGGACCCTCGGGCGCGGCGACTTGCACCGGCAGGCTGCCCGTGCCGCGGCCCGGCGCGCCGATAATGCCGGCCCCGCCGACGATTCCCGGACCCGGCGGCGCTCCGGGCACGCCGCCCGGAGGTCCTTCGAGCGCGGGCACGTCGATAGCGGCTCCGGTGCCGCCAGCCACGCCTTGTCCGCCCACCAGGCCGGCCACGTTCGATTTGCGGATCAGTCCGCCGGTGGCGATGTTGGCCACGACCTGCGGCTGCTCGCCAGCGGCCGGGCCGCCGCCGACTGCGGCCGGCGGACCAACGCCCAGGCCGGGCGTGCCCACGATCGGCGCGTCGACCGGCGTGGGCCCGGCGGCGGCGCCCACCGGCCCGCTGCTATCCGGGCCGGGCAGACCGGCCACGCTGCGTGCCGGCGTCGGCACGCCGCCCGGCTGGCCGGGTGAGCTGCCGGGCAATTCGCTCCCCACCGGACCGGCGGGCAATTGGGGCACTTCGGCCTTGGTATCGGCTACGAAAGTTTGACCCAGGCTGCGCGAAGGGAGCCGGCTCGACCCGGTGCTGGCCACGCCAGGCGAAGCCTCGCCGCCGCCGCCATCGGCCCGAACCACGGTCCCGGCCGAAACCAGCCCGACGCCGCCCCCGCCCGCGGGATTGGCCACGATCGGACCATTGCCCGGCGACAACCCCACTGGCAAATCGGCTCCGCCGGTCGCGCGGGCGATACCCACGGCCGGGCCGGCGCCGACTCCGCCGCCACCACCCGCCGGGCCAGGGCCTGTCCCGCCGCCGGCGCCACCGCCGCCGCTTGTTCCACCGCCTGCGGGACCCGCGCCCGGGCCGCCGCCCGGAGCTGCCGGCAGATCGGTAATCGTGCGTGGGCTGACCGAGGCCAATGCTCCGCCGCCACTGGCCGAGCGCGTCAGCTGACCCCCTGCGCCGCCGAGATGGCCGGGCGAGCCGTCGCCGCCGCCTCCGGCGCCACCACCACCGCCACCTCCGCCGCCGCCCGCCACGCGGCCGGTACCCAAGCTGGCGGCGATCTGCGTCGGCCCCAGGTCGATCTGGCCACTGCCGGCCGCTGCGGAAATCGGGCCCGGCTGGCCACGTCCCGCGGCATGCTGAATCGCGGCGCTGGCCGACGCGTCGAGATTGCCGGGCCGCGCACCGCCCGCCGCGTCGGCGACCCCCTGAACGTCATCCGCGGCCACAAGCGTCGCCGAAGGAACCGCAGCTCGGGCGATCGACCGTCCGCCCACCGCCGGCCCGCTGGGAGCCAGGGCGGGGCCTTCCGGACCGCTTTGGATATTCGCCGGGCGGCTGGCCGCCATCGACCCGACCGCTGCCGGCTGATCGGTGTCCGATACGCCGCTGCCGAAATTCGCTTCCACTCCGCCGCCGAATCCGCCGCCCGAACCTTTGCTCACGACCGTGCTGGCGGGCGCCGCGTCGAGCGGTCCGCCGGCGCCGCTCCCGGCTCCGCCGGACGGACCCGGACCAGCCGGGCTGTCGATGCTGCCGGGGGCTGCCGCCGGAACCGCGGTCCCGGAGCGTGCAAGGCCGCCAGCGCTCCCGCCGGATCCCAACCCTTCGGCCTGGGAAACATCGGCCCGGGCGACTTGCGATCCGCCGAGTCCTGGACCAGTGCCACCCCCCTGCCCTCCGCCGGGGCCCTCGCCAGCACCCGCCGGCGCACCGGCCGCGTCGGGCACGCCGGAGCTCGCGCGGACGACCGGCAAGGCGGCTGGGGCCGGCGTGCCGGCCGGACTGTCGCTGGGTGCGGCGCTGCCCGGGGTGTCGCCGACGCCCGCGGCCACTTGCGGCGTCGCGGCAGCCATGGCGGCCGGCAGCGCGGCATCGTCGGCCGAGCGGCCGAGCGCCCGCAGCGGTGTATTGGCCAGTTGCGGCTGATCGCCCGGATCGGCCCGGGCGACGTCGAGCTTGCCCACTTCGGCGGAAAGCGCGGGCTCGCCCTGCGCCGACGGCCGCAAGAAGCCCTGCGGGCCGGCCGTTTCGCGGCGCGAAACCATCACGTGGGGCTGCATCGTGGTGGGCTGTTCCAGTCCACCGGGATTCTCGGGGCTCTCGAGCGTGCCACGGGGGACCGCAGCCGGCTGGTTGACCTGCCGGGGCAGCGTCGAAACGGACGAGGCCAGCGCCGCCTCGGGATCGGTCGTCTCGCGCCGCGCCAGCTGCACCGTTTGCTGGCCCGGGGCCGGCAGCGGCGAGGGCGTCTCGCTGGCCGCCCGGGCCGAAAGCTCTTGGGCTTGCTGCACGATCGGAGTGGCTCGCGCGCCGACGTCCTCGACGCCGCGCTGCGGCTGGGCTTCGGCCTCGGGCACGCCGGCGGCGGCGCCGGGATGCACGTCGACGTTTGTCATGTGCCGGCTGAGCAGCGAGGGCTGAGGGCCCTTGCGCGGAGCGGCTTGTTCCATTTCCACCCGCTCGACGGCCGGAGTCTGCACCTCGGGCGTCGCACCGGGCAGCGGCGTAGGCTCCGCTTCGGCGGCGACGGGGTCCTCGACTTGCCGCGGCTCGCGCATGACCGGCGTCGACGGCGGCGGCTCGGGAACGGCCGCCTCGACCGGCTGCTGGAAATCCTGGGGCGGCTGGTCGGGATCCTGGAAGTTATAGTCCGGCATCGCGACTTCGTTGTCGGCGGCCAGCTCGCTCATGGCGTCGTTCGCCAGCCCGTTGGTGGCGAGTTGCTCCACGCGCTGGTTGTAGAGCACGATCATCAGGACGACATGGAACAGACAGCTGAGCACGATGGCCAGCTGCAAACCGCGCCGCAGCCGGCGGCTGTCGACAAAGTTGACGGCCCAGATCAACAAGCCGACCGAAACGGCCAGCGTGCCCAGGCGGACCCAGCCGTTGTACAGCCAACGCGGATCGTCGAACCCGCTCAGCGCGACGACCGACCCGGCCACGAAGCCGGCCAGGACGACCAGCGCCACGTTGATCGGCCAGACCTGCTCGTCAAAGGCGACGCGCGGCGGCGGAGCGATGCTGGGGGCCTGGACTTGTGACATGGCGATCGGTGGGGGCAGGGATATCGGCGGGGGCCAGGGATAATGTCGAGGCAGTGATTTCGAGATTGAGGCGGTGGCGCGGGCAGCGACCGAGGGCCGGGGGGGCTCAGGGCCAGAAGCTTAAGACACCGCGCGAATCGTTCGGCTTAGATTCTGGATTTCCGACTCCCAAGGATAGCTTTCCCGGCCGGACTCCGCGGCCAACCGGAAAGCGAAAAACCCGTCTCCCGCAGGCCCGTTGGCTGGCCCGGTGCGCCCGTTGGCTGGCCGGGCCGGCCCCTGGTTCCATCGTAGCCGGGGGGCAGGCCGATTCCCAGGCTGACGCGCCGCCGTTACAGGGCCTCCAAGCGCGACTTGGACAAGGCCGCCTTGTCGCTGGTGGGATATTTATCCACGACTTCTTGATACGATTTCTTGGCCTGGGCCGTCATCTTCAGCAGTTCGAAGCAGCGGCCCGCCTCGTAGGCCGAGTTGGCCTGCCATTTCTGGATCGCCTCGGGCGCCTGCGGATATCCGTAGCCGTAGGCCACCTTGAAGAAGTTGCGCACGGCTTCTTTGTATTCTTTCTTCTCGAACAGGATCTCGCCCATCATGTAGCGGGCCCGGGCGCCGGCCAGGCCGTCGCTGAGCCCGGCCGCTTCCTCGAACTGCTTGAGGGCGTCGTCCGGCTTGCCCAGGTTGTACTGAGCCCAGCCTTGTTCGTAGCGAATCTCGGCCGTGTAGGGGCTGTCGGGGAAATCCTTCGCGGCCTGGGTGAGCAGCTTGAGCGCGGGGTCCCACTTCTGCAGCTGGGCCAGCGATTGCCCGCCGTGCAGCTCGGCCAGCACTTGCAGGTCCTTGTTGGCCGGCAGCTTGGCCAGCGACTTTTGATAAGCGGCCGAGGCCGGCTCGAACTTGTTCTGCTTGAACAGCGACTCGGCAGCCATGAACTGCGCGTCGGCAGCCAGCTCGCCCTGCGGGTACTTGGTCAATTCGTACTCGAAGCCCGTCTGGGCCTTGTCGAATTGTCCCTGCTGGAAGTAGGCCCAGGCCAGCTTGTGCGAGGCCTTTTCGCCGAACTCCGGGCTGGTCGCTTTCTTCTCGGCGGCGAAGTAGGCCTCGGCCGCCTTGGCGTAGTCCTTGTTCAGATAGTGGAATTCGCCGACGTGGAACTGGGCCTCGCAGGCCAGCGGGCTGTCCGGAAAATCCTTGGCCAGCCGGGCAAACGTTTCGGCCGCCTCCGGCTCTTTGTTTTCGCTCTTGAGCGCCCAGGCCAGTTCGTAGAGTACTTTGTCGGCGCCGGCATAGCCGGGATCGTCTTTGAGGATGCCGCGGAAGATCTCGATCGCGGCGCCGTGCTTCTGCCGCCCCACTTCGCACAAGCCCGCGACGTACTGCGCGCCCGACTTGTCGCTCGTCGGCGGATTCGATTTCAAGAAGGCGTTGACGTCCTCGATGCCCGCGTCGAACTGCTTGAGCTGCTGCCGGGCCATGCCGCGGGCGTAGCGGGCCCGGGGCAGCAGCGGACTGTCGGGAAACTTCTCGATCAGCCTGGTCAGCGTGTCGGCCGCCTGTTGATAGTTCTTGCCCACCAGTTCGGCCCAGCCCAGGCCGTACCAGGCGTTGGGCACGAGCGGGCTCGTCGGCCATTTGTCGATCACTTGCTGATACTCGCTGGCGGCTTGCTTGGTGTCGCCGCCGGCCAGGGCAAACTCTCCCAGACGGAAGTGGGCCCGATCGAGCAGCTTGCTGTCGGGGAATTCGGCCAGCATCTTTTTGACCGTGGCCATTGCTTCGGTCGGCTTGTTGAGCTGGCGCTCGGCCTGGGCCAGCGAGAGCAGCGTGTCGTCGGCCTGCCGCCACTTGGGCCCGGCGGCGAGCGAGGCTTGCAGCGCCTTGGCGGCCGCGTCGTACTGGTGCAGCTCGAGCTGCGAGCTGCCGACCAGGTAGTTGGCTTCGGCGACCAATTCGGGGTTCTTGAGCTTGGCCACGATCGGCTCGATGGCCTTGATCGCTTCGGCGTACTTCTTTTCCAGGGTCAGGGCCCGGCCGCGGCGAATGCGCCACTGATCGGCGTTGGCATTGTCCGGCTGGGCGGCGAGCAGTTCGTCGAACAACTTTTCCGCCTCGGCATATTTGCCCAGCTGCAGATCGGCCTCGGCCGCCACGAACCGGACCTCCGGGGCCAATGGATCGCTGGGATAGGCCTTCAAGAAAGCCTCGGCCTGCGCCTGGGCGGCAGCGTTGTCACCCAGCCCCAGCAGCGTGAAGCCGGCCAGGTACAGGGCCTGTGGGGCGATCGCGTGCTGGGGAAACTTCTGCACCACGGCCAGATACGCGGCAGCCGCATCCTTGCGCTTGGCCTCCTGCGCGTAGAGCGCCTCGGCCTGGTCGAGCATCAAGGGGGCCGCCAGCGGCCCGTCGCCTGCCAGGGTGAGCGCCTGGACGGCGGTCTTGGAGGCCTCGTCGAATTTCTTTTGCTTCAGCTGCGTCTTGGCCAGCCAGTGTCCGGCCTCGGCGCCGGTCTCGCCGCCGACAGGAATCGCCTGACTAAGCCATTTGGCCGCTTCGTCCAGGCTCCCGGCCAGGTAGTAGCACTGACCGGCGTTCAGCGCGGCCTTGCCGGCATATTCCGATTTGGGAAACCTGGCCGGCAGCGAGGCGAACAGCGCCGCCGCTTCGGCAAATTTCTTTTGCTCGTACAGGCTTTCCGCCTGACGGCTGAGCGCCCGGTCGGCCAGGGCAAAATCCTTCGCCGCGGCGGCCGAGGCAAACCAGCTGCCGGCGTTGGCGTAGTCCTTGGCCGCGAAGTACAGATCGCCGCGGCGCAGGATCACTTCCGCCCGCAGCGGATGCTCTTTGTTGTCTTTGAGAAACAGGTCGTAGCTGGCCGCTGCTTCAGCCTGCTTGCCCGACTCTTCCAGGGCCACGCCCAGCGCGTATTGGGCGTCGGGCTTCAAGGGGCCGATGCTGTCTCGCTCCAGGGCCTGGGAATACGCCTTGATCGCCTCGTCCTTCTTACCCCGGGCGTAGAGCGCGTCGCCCAGCGAGTACAGGGCCTTGCCGGCCTCCTTGGCCTTGGGGAATTTTTCCAACAGCACGCGCAGCGCGTCGGCCGCCTTGTCGTAGTCTTCGGCCTTGCCGGCGGCGCCCGAGCTCAAATACGCGAGCCCCAGATCCAGATAGCTTTCTTCGGCCAGGTCGAAGTTCGGCGCCTCTTTCAGCGCCGTGGCAAAGGCCGTGGCCGCCTCATCGAATTTCTTCAATTGCAGCCGGCAGACGCCCAGGTAGTGCCAGGCCTTCGGCGCAAGCGGATCCTTGCCGTGGTTCTTGAGGAAGGATTCCCATTCGTCAGCGGCCAGATCGTACACGCCGCGGTTCTGCAGCGTCACCGCCTCGCGATATTGGCGAACCGCAGCCGGGGTCGATTTGGCCTGCGGCGGCGGATCGTCGGCGAGCGCTCGCTCGTCGAGCCGGGCCGCGGCACAAGCCAGCAACAAACAACCCAGGAGCGCACGACGGCAACCGCCCCACGGGGCGAAACCTGACAACTTCATTCGTTCCTCTCCCCACTGTTCAAGCTGCAGGCAGCCGGTGTTCCTGCTGCCGGCAAAACTGCCGCCCACGGTCCGCCGCCCAAACCGGCGCGACGCGATGCGGTGTATCGGCGGTGGCCACAGACCGCCGTGGTGCCGCGCGCCCCAAGCCTGGCGCGCGGGGGACCCAGGTCCGGCCGCCCAATCACGCCGGGCACCCCAAGCGTGCGGACCCATCCAGGCAAGCAGGCTCCATTATTCCAGGCTCGTCGCAGCAATACAAGAAATCGCGGGCCAAAAAGCCCCCTGTGCGCACGCCGACGTCGGCAAGCTGCGCCAAAATTAGCCCTCGGCCACCCGCAGGGACGACCCACGAGTTGCCGCGCTGAATTCCCTTAAAGGAAATGCTTGCGCCAGCGAAGAGGTTACCAGGGCCTTGGCCCGATTGTGGCCGCGCCGCCTGGCGGTTGCCCCCGCGCCGCGGCCAGGGCTATGATGGGGCCCCTAGTGCCGGCCGCTCGTCGGGCGCGGCTTTCCGACCCCACCCGCGAACCCCAGCCCGAGTGGCCCGCGTGCCAGAACTGTTTCCGTGCCAATATCTTCTGGTAGCGCAAGCCGCAGTCCCGGCCGGCGGGCCCGGCGTCGAGGCCTGGCACTGGGTAGTGTTTGCCGCTGTCGTGGTGGTGCTGCTGACCCTGGACTTGGTCGTCTTTCACCGCGAATCGCGCGAGCCGAGCCTGCGCGAGTCGGCCGTTTGGACCGTCATCTGGTGCCTGTGCGCCCTGGCCTTCAACGCCCTGGTCTGGTGGTGGTTCGGCGCGGATCGGGCCGTGCTGTTCCTGACCGGCTACCTGGTCGAATGGTCGTTGTCGATGGACAACGTCTTCGTGTTCGCGGTGATCTTCAACTACTACCGCGTCCCGCTGAAGTATCAGTACCGGGTGCTGTTCTGGGGCATCCTGGGTGCGGTCCTGATGCGGCTGACCTTCGTGCTATTGGGGACCGAGCTGATCCAGAGATTCGATTGGGTCATGCCCCTGTTCGGGCTGTTTTTGATTTACACGGCCGTCAAGCTGATCTGGGAGGAAGACTCCCAGGTCGACCCCCAGCACAACCTGCTGCGGCGCCTGGCCTCGCGCGTGCTGACCGTTGCCGACGGCGATCACGGCGAGCGATTCTTCGTCCGCCAGGCCGGCCGCCGGGCCGTCACCCCGCTGTTCCTAGTGCTGCTGGTGATCGAAAGCACCGACGTGGCCTTTGCGGTCGACAGCGTGCCCGCGATCCTGGGCATCACGAACGATCGGTTCATCGTGTTCACGTCGAATATTTTCGCCATTCTCGGCCTGCGGGCCTTGTATTTCCTGCTGGCCGGCGTGATGGACATGTTCCGCTACCTGAAGTTCGGGCTGGCGGCCGTGCTGGGGTTTATCGGCATCAAAATGATTGCCGAGTACGGCGACCGGGCCTTTTGGGGGCGCGAGGGGCACTTGATTCCCCCGCTGGTCTCGCTGGCGATTATCCTGGGAATGTTGGCCCTGGCGATCGTCGCCTCGGTGGTGGCCCAGCGCCGCGAGGCGCGGAACCCGGACCCGCCCGCCGAGGGCGCCGATCGGCCGGCCACCTGAGGCCGGCCCGGGCGGCCGGGCCGGAGTGGGCGTCGGACGAGTCTCGGCAGGCAAGCGCAAGGAATAGTTCGTGAAGCACGCGTTGATCACCGGCGGCGCAGGATTCATCGGCAGCCATCTGGCCGAAGCGCTTTTGCGCGCGACTACCGCGTGACGGTGATCGACGATGAGTCGACCGGCTCGACCGAAAACCTGGCCACGGTGCGCGACCATTTCAACTTCAGCTATGTCCGCGGCTCGGCGGCCGACAAGTCGCTGGTGCGGCGACTGCTGGTCGACGTGGACGAGGTTTACCACCTGGCCGCGGCGGTCGGCGTCAGCCTGATCTATGCCGAACCGATCCACACGATCGAAACCAACATCTATCCCACCGAGCTGATCCTGAGCGAGCTTGCCCGCCGGGCCAAGAACGGCCAGGTTGTCAAACTCTTCCTGGCCAGCTCGAGCGAGGTGTACGGCAAGAACCCCAAGCCCAGCTGGAGCGAAGACGACGACCTGGTCTTAGGTCCCACCATGCATCCGCGCTGGTCCTACGGGGCCAGCAAAGCCATCGACGAATTCCTGGCCCTGGCCTACTGGCGCCAGCAGCGGCTGCCCGTGGTGATCGGCCGTTTCTTCAATGTGGTCGGAGCCCGGCAGACCGGCCGCTTCGGCATGGTCCTGCCGCGCTTCGTCCACGCGGCGCTGGTCGGACGTCCGCTCGCTGTCTACGGCGACGGCCAGCAATCGCGCTGCTTTGCCCACGTGGCCGACGTGGTTCGAGCCGTGATCGAGTTGATGGAAAGCGAAGCGGCCACCGGCGGCGTGTTCAACATCGGCAGCGACGAATCGATCACGATCCAGGACCTCGCGCAGCGCGTCGCCAAAGTCATCAATCCGAGTCTGGCCATCGAGCTGCAGCCGTATCACGAAGTGTACTCCGACGAACACTTCGAAGACGTCCGGGCCCGGGTACCGAATCTCGCCCGGATCCGGGCGGCGATCGACTTTCGACCGGAATACGACCTGGACAGCGCCATCCAGGATGTGATCGCTTACCAGCGGATGCTGCTGCGCCGTTAATATCCCGGAAACTGCCGAACCGTTTTCGCTCCTGCTTGCCATGTCCGCTGCGGCACCCCACATCATCCGGCTGCGCGGGCCATGGCAGTACGAGCCCCTGGTGCGACTTTGCCTGGACCCCGACGGCCAGGCGGTGCCGGGCGCAGACCTGCCGCCGGCCGGACGCGTCACGCTGCCGGCCGATTGGAGCCGCACGCTGGGGGCCGACTTTCGCGGCCGCGTGCGCTACGTGCGGCGCTTCGGCCGGCCGACGAATCTGGCCGTGGGCCAGGCCGTGTGGCTGGTGTGCGCCGGCGTCGACCAAAGCGCCCAGGCCTGGCTCAACGGCCGGCCCCTTGGCCAGTGGCAGGGCTACCACCAGCCCACGCGGTTCCTGGTGACGACCAACCTGGTCGAGCGGAACGAATTGATCGTCGACGTCGAGCTCCTGCCGCTCAGCTACCCGGACGAGCAGGCCGTGCGGCCCGACCGCGCCGGTTTGGCCGGCGGCCTGATCGGCGAGGTCCGGCTGGAAATCGATCCGCTGGCGTGACCCTGCCGATCAGTCGGTCGCGCCGTGCAGCGCGGGCACGATCACGGCCAAGGCCCGTGGACGAATGCAGAAATGCAGCGGCGGCCGCAGGCGCAGCACTTCGCCATCGCAGCCCACGGGCACGTGATGCCGGCGGCAATCGACCCAGAATTCCTCCAGCTCGGCCGAGACCAGGCTGCCGTCGTGCGCCAGCTTGCCCAGGGCGGCCCGCAACCCCAGCCGCACCACCGCCATTCGGCTGCCGACCCGCAGCACGTACACGCTGAGCTTGCCGCGATCGAGCGCCGGCCGGCTGCCGCGGGCCAAGAGATCGAAGCGGTACGAGTTGTTGCCGACGAACAGGCAGGGGGTCGAGCACCAGGGCGCTTCGGCCTCCAGCGTCAAGCGCACGTCCATCCGGGGAAAACGCCGCAGCACGCGCCAGCCGGCCCGCAACATGGCCCGCCACTTCGAGCGGCCGAAACGAATCTGCTGCTGCTGGCGATCGATGACCATCGCCGGATAGGCGCCGAGCGAGGCATTGTTGATGAACGTGTGCGTGCCCACCTGACCGACGTCGATCCGCCGCCCGTGGCCGCCGGCGACGACCTTGACCGCCTGCTCCAGGGCCAGCGGGATGCCGAGATCCCGGGCGAAGTGATTGAATGTGCCCAACGGCACCACGCCCAGCGCGGCCGGCGTGTCGACGAGCGCCTCCGGCCACCGAGCTGATCGTGCCATCGCCGCCGACGGCCACCACCACGTCGGCGCCTTGTTCTACCGCGGCGCGGGCCGCAGCTCTTATCGCCTCGGGCGGGAGCCGCTTAAAATCAATCTCGTGCCCGGTTCGGGCCAGCGCTGCGGCCACTCGGTCGAGCGCGCCCCGCTTTCGCCCGCGCCACGAACCCAGCTGCGTGTTGCCCAACACCACGACTTTCACGGTCGGCTCCACGCGGAAAAAAAGCGGCGATCAGGGGGCCCCGGCGGCCTGCCGAGCGTGCCAGCCCAGAATGGCCGCGACCAGCCCGGCCGTGGTGAACTCGGCGGCTTCGACCGCCGGCGCCAGGCCCAGCTCGGCCAGCGTCGCCGACGTGACGGGGCTGATGCTCGCCAGCCGGGTCGTGCCCAATTCGGGTCCCAGCAAAGCCGCCAGCGACCGGGCGATGGCCGAACTCGTGACCGTGATCCAATCGATGCGGCCGGCTCTCAGCCGGGCCAGCACCTGCTCGTCGATCGCCGTCACGTCGCGGCTGCTATAGGCGACGACTTCGTCCACCGTGCCGCCGGAGCGGCGCAATTCTTCGGCCAGCACCTGCCGCCCGCGGCTGGCACGCACCAGCAGCAAGCGCCGCCCCGCGGCCTGCTCGGCCAGGGCCGCCGCCAGCGCTTCGGCCCGGTAGGCGTCGGGCACCAGGTCGGCGTGCAAATGAAATCGGGCCAGGGCCTCGGCCGTTGCGGGCCCGATCGCCGCGAGGCGCAGCGCAGCCAGCGCGCGCAGGTCGCGACCGCCGGCCAGCAGCCGCGCGCAGAACGCGTCGACGCCATTGGCGCTGGAAAAAACCAGCCAGTCGTATTGCCCCAAAGCGGCCAGCGCCGCGTCGACCGGCTGCCAATCCGCCGGCGGGCCGATTTCGATCGCCGGCTGCTCGATCACCTGTGCTCCCAGCTCGCTCAATCGATCGGCGAGCGGATCGGGGCCAGCTTCGCCCCGCCGCGCCGGCCGGGTCACCAGCACGGTCACGCCCGAGAGCGGCCGGCGGCTGAACCAATCCAGCGCGCCCTCCAGTCTCGCCACGCTGCCGACAATGAACACGGCCGGCGGGCGCACTCGGCGCGCGCGGACCAGAGCGGCCATTTCGCCCAGCGTCGATGGCAGCGTTTGCTGGTCGGGCAGGCTCGCGCGGAGCACGCACACGGCCGGCGTGTCGGCCGCCAGGCCGGCGGCGATCAATCCGCCGGTCCACGCCTCGACTGTGGTGACGCCCATGTAGAACACGAGCGTGCCGGGAAACCGCGCCAGGGCCCCGTAGTCGAGGCGAGATTGCTTGTCGTGACCCTCTTGTCCGGTGACCAGCGCCACGGCCGAAGCCGCATCGCGCCAAGTGAGCGGAATGCCCGCGTAGCCGGCGGCGGCGGAAGCGGCCGTCACGCCGGGCACGATCTGGTACTGGACGCCGGCGGCGGCCAGCGCCTCGACCTCTTCGGCCAGATGCCCGAAGATCGCCGGGTCGCCCCCTTTGAGCCGCACGACCACCCGCCCGCTGCGGGCCCATTCGACGAGCCGCCGATTAATCTCGGCTTGCTCAATGACGTGGTCGCGGCCGTGACGGCCCAGGCAGACCAGCTCGGCCCGCGCGGCATGCTGCAGGATGCGCGGATTGACCAGATAGTCGTAGAGCACGACGTCGGCTTCGGCCAGGCACTTTTTGCCGCGCAAAGTCAGCAGCTCGGGATCGCCGGGACCGCCGCCGACGAGATAGATCTTGCCTGGGGGGCGGTCACTCATCGACCCATTCCGGAGCTAACAGTGCCCTAACGGCGCGACCGGCGAGACGGGGCCGGCACCGGACGCGCCCCGCGTGCGATTACTCGGCTCGGCGGCAAGCGAAGCGGGGGGCACGTTGTCTTGCCGCCGGCGCGGCACTAAAATTGGTTTTCGGCCGAACCCCATCCCTCCGGACCTGGAATGCGTCCGGCGAGACGCTTGCGCCCCTTATGAGTCCTATGCCCACTGGCAATACCCGCGAGCCGCTCCCTCCTGCCAAGCGCCGGCGCTTGCAGCAGATGTTCGAGCACGCTTCGAAGGCCGCCGAGGCCAACAACTACGAATACGCCTTCAAGCTGTTCACCGATTGCGTCACCGGCGACCCGGGCAACCGCATCTACGTGCAGCAGTTCTTGAGCACGCTCTCACGCAAGTATAACAACAATCCCAAGAGCGTGGGCAAGCTGGCCGGCATCTCCTCGATGGGCGCAAAAACGTCGCTCAAAAAAGCCAGCATGCAGAAGGATTGGCCGGCCGTGATCAAGGCCGGCATCGAGGTCCTCAAGGGCAATCCCTGGGACGTGGCCACGCTCTCCGCGATGGCCCTGGCCTGCGAAGGCATGGACCTGGCCGAAACGCAGCTGGTCTATCTGAAGATGGCGCTGGACGTCAATTCGAAAGACATCGACGTCAACCGGCTCTGCGGCCGGGCCCTGGCGCGGATGGGCCACTTCGACCAGGCCATCAGCTGTTGGCACCGGGTCGAACAAGCCAAGCCCGGAGACGAAGAAGCCCAGCGGGCGATCGCCGATCTGGCCGTCGAGCGCACGATCAGCCACGGCGGCTACGAAGAGGCCGAATCCTCGACCGACGTGCGGCGCGATCAGCAGGACGACGACCGCGTCCAGCTGACGCCCGAGCAGCAGCTGGAAAAACGCATCTCCAAGACGCCGGCCGATGTCTCGCTCTATGTCGAACTGGCCGATCTGCACATTCGTAATGAACGGCTGATCGAAGCCGAGCAGATGTTTTCCAAGGCGCTGGAAGTCTCGGGCGGAGACATTTCGATTCGCGAGCGGCTCGAGGACGTGCAGCTCCGCCACTCGCGCAACCAGGTCGTGGCCGCCGAGCGCCGCGCGGCCAGCGAGAACTCCGACGAGGCCCGCGACCTGGCCAAGAAGATGAAGGCCGAGCTCAACCGCGTCGAGCTGGAAGTCTACCGCAGCCGCTCCGAGCGCAACCCGACCAACCTGGGTTTGAAGTACGAGCTGGGCGTGCGGCTGAAGCGCGAGGGCAACTACCAGGAGGCCATTCAGCACCTGCAACTGGCCCGCAGCGACACCAAGCGCAAAGCCCGGGTGTTCCAGGAACTGGGCGAATGCTTCCAGAAGCTGAAGAAGTATCAGCTGGCGCTGAATAACTTCGAGTCGGCGGTCGAAGCCACCTCGGAGCGGGAGGTCGAGGACAAGAAAGTCGCCCTGTATTCGGCCGGCCGCCTGGCCCTGGCCATGGCCATCAACGACGCCAACGGCAACGACAAGTGGCTTGATTCGTCGGAGAAACACTTGAACGAGCTGGCCGGCCTCGAGTTTGGCTACAAAGACGTGCCAGCTCTACTGGACAAGGTCTCTGAAATGCGTAATAAAGGTTAATTCGGCACCGCCCCGGCGGGCCTTTGGGGGCCAACCCAATGGGCCCGGGCCAGCAAGCCGCGGCGCTGAAAACCACCCTACGCAGCTTTTTTGTCCACCCTGTTCCCTAGCGTCCCCAGCCGAATATGCCCAACACCCACAGCGGCAAGAAACGTCAACGCCAGTCGGTCGTGCGCCGCGCGCAACCGCGCCGCCAAGAGCGTCATCAAGTCCCAGATCCGCAAAGTGCGCGAGGCCATCGGCGGCGGCCAGGTGGACGTGGCCGAAACCGAGTTCCGGGTCACCTGCAAGAAGCTCGACCAAACCGCCGCCCGCGGCATCATTCACCGCAACGTGGCCGGCCGGCTCAAGTCGCGGTTGTCGGCGGCCATCAAAGCCTCGAAGCAAAGTAAGAAGGCTTAGCCGCTGACGCCGCCCGCAGCGTCGCCACATGCTGCCCGCAGGTTCACCAGGCTGCAGCGTCACCACGCCGCGGCTTCACCCTACTGCGGCCTCACCACACGATATCGGCCGCGTCGAAAATCGGCCCTTCGACGCACGTCCGCCGATAGTCCCAGCCGTCCGGCTGGCGCACCTTGGTGACGCAGCTGAAGCAAATCCCGATGCCGCAAGCCATCGGCGTTTCCAGCGACAACCGGCAGCGCGCCGCGCCGCCCGCAGATCCCGGCCACGGCCTCCATCATCCGCTCCGGTCCGCAGCACACGACCAGCGCCGGGCGAGCGGTCGAGCGCTTGCTCGACCAGATCGGTCACCAGGCCGTGATGGCCCGCCGAGCCGTCGTCGGTGCTGATCTGCACGTCCACTCCCAGGCGGCGAAAATCGTCGACGCCGGCCAGCAGATCGGCCGCACGCGCGCCGTAGCAAAGCGTCACGCGCCCCGCGTGTGGCACCGACCGCAGCGGCTCGCCGTAGCGGCGCCGGCCCAGATACTCGGCCCCCAGAGCCATGAAGGGAGTCTGGCCGATGCCGCCGGCGACCATCAGCAGATGCTCGGCGGGCTCGGGCGCAAACCCGTTGCCTAGCGGCCCCCAAACCCTGAGCCCCGTGCCCGGCGCCAGTTCGCCAGCCGGCCGGTCAGCTTGCCCACGACCAGGTACACCACGTCCAGGGCGACGGGCCGCTGCTCGTCGTCCAACACCGTGTCGTACAGGGCCAGCGGCCGGGCCAGGAGCGGGTCGCTCGTGCCTTCGAGCCGCAGCATGACGAACTGACCGGGCACGATCTGCCGGGCAATCTCGGGACAGGCAAACCGCAAGCGGTACGTTCCCCGGGCGAGGGAAACGTTTTCCAGCACGGTCACGCGCCGCTCGACGGCCCGATCGGCGCAGTACGGAGCGTGCAGCGCGCTGGTCATGAACGTCGCTCAGGCCGGGCCGAGGAAGCTAGCGCCGCGCGGAGCCCGGACGACGATGTTTTTGCCCCGCCGCGGATTTGCTCCCCCCCGCGGGCTTGCCGCCTGTGGAATTGCCAGCGGCGCGGGGCTTGCCGGCGGGGCGCGATTTGCCCGCCGCGAGCCGGCCCTTGCCGCCCGCTCCGGGCCGGCTGGTCGATTTGGACTTTCCGGCGGGTCTGGGTTTGCCGCCGGCTGGTTTGCCACCGATTGGCTTGCCGGCTGGGCGCGGCGCGTCGCCGCCGATGATCGTCGGCCCTTTGGGCGCGGGCCTGGCTGCGGCCGCGCGCCGGTCCGCTCGGGGCGGGCCGCGATTTGCCGGGACCGGCGGCCGACTTTCCGCCCGGGCGCGGTCCGCCGGCGCGCTTGATGCGCTGCCGCAACCGCTCTTTGCGTCCCTCGGGCGTGGTCGCTTGCCGCAGCGTGCGCAGCTCTTCGTGGGTCAGCGGCCGATAGGCGCCCGGCTCGACTTCGCCCAGCCGCAAGGGTCCCAGGGCGATGCGTTTGAGCCTGAGCACCTTGTGGCCGACGCGGGCGAGCAGGCGGCGGATTTCGCGATTCCGGCCTTCGTCGAGCACGATTTCGAGCAGCGCGCTTTGCTTGTACTGGGCCTTCACTTTGACGTGCTTGACCTTGGCGAAGCCTTCGGCCAGGTACACGCCCTTGCGCAGCGTGGCCAGGTCTTCCGGCCCGATCGTGCCGGCGACTTCGGCGTGGTAGGTCTTTTCCACGCCGTAGCGCGGATGCGCCAGCCGGTTGGCCAGCTCGCCGTCGTTGGTGACCAGGATCAGCCCCTCGCTGGAAATGTCCAGCCGCCCGACGGTGAACAGCCGCTGGCCGTCGGGAATCAGGTCGATCACGCGGGGCCGGCCGGCCGGATCGAGATTGGTCGAGACGATGCCCACGGGCTTGTTGAGCAGGTAGTGGACCAGCCGCGGCCGGGCGAGCGCGACGCCGTCGACGCGGATTTCCTGCAGCCGGGGATCGGCCTTCGAGCCCAACTGCGTCACGACCTGGCGATCGACCTCGACCCGGCCGGTTTCGATCAGCTCTTCGCACTGCCGGCGGCTGCCCAAGCCGGCTGCGGCCAGAATTTTTTGCAGCCGCTCGCGATGATCTCCCGCCGCCACCTGCGGCGCGGGACTCGAGTGCTGAACGGGCTTTGCGCGGCGCGACATGGCTGGCTGCTTTCGGCTACAGGCAAAAGGGCATGATAACCACAGCCGCCGACCAGACCTAGGGGCCGGCCTGGAGGCAGGGGCGGCCCACGGGCGCATCGCCGATAGACGCGCCGGCGGTCGTGCATTAGGCTCAAGCCGCTGGCGATCGACTTCTTTCTTGCCCCCAGGACCTCTGCGTGCCTCCGAAGCGCAAACCCCGCTCATCGCGACCCGCCTCCAAGCCGGGCGAGAAAACCGGCTCCCGGCCCCGCCGCCCGGAGGGAGCGCGGCGCCCGGCCGGTGGTGCGCCGCGCGCCGCCACGCCACACTCGTCCTGGCCCGCCGCACGCCGGACGGTTCGAGCTGGGAGCTGGTGCAGCCGCGCTGCGCGCTCGAGCGCCGCGAGGATCTGGAAGAAGTCCAAAAGATGATCGCCGGCGGCGAGGCCGAGATCGCCCGCGAGGAGTTGCAGTGGCTGCTGGGCGGGTGCACCGACATGATCGACGCCCACAAGACGCTCGGCGAGTTGGCGCTCGCGGAAGAGGATCTGCCGCTGGCCCGGGGGCATTTCGGCTACGCCTATCAGATCGGCATCAAGGCGCTCGAACGGGCCGGCGCCGCCGGCAATGCCCCTTATCGCTTGCCGGCCAACCAGGCGTTCTTCGAGGCCGGCAAAGGGCTGGTCTATTGCCTGCGCGAGCTGGGCAAGACCGCGCTGGCCGCCGAAGCCGTCGAGCGGCTCGTGGCCTGCGATCCGACCGACCCCTTGGGCCTGCGGGCGCTGCTCGCGGCGAAGTGAAGCGGAAGGGCCGCAAGAGCCCAGCCCAGGGTCAAGCGCAGCGCAGACCCTGGGTGCATCGGACCAGGCAAATGCCGGTCGCCCTGAAGGGGCGCAGGAGCCGCGGAATCGGCCCGCGAAATGACCCCGGTCAGACGAGCGGCGCAGGGTCGCGCCGCTCGCATCCTCCGCCCCTTCAGGGCGGATGCATCAGCGGCGAATCGGTTACCCAGGGTTTCGCGAGGACGCTCAACCCTGGGCTGGGCTCTTCGGGCCCGTTGGGCCCGCGGACAAGCCCGGTGCCCCGGTGGACAAATCAAATGCGTGTCATAAAATCCGCGCGCTAAAACCCGCGCATTGAAACACGGTTATTCAAACACGGGCGGACGACCGAGCGCGATGGGCGGGCGCCGTGCGTCCGCCTTATACCGTCACTCGTCCAAGTGCGCCAGAATGCCCTTGCTGGCCGCGTCCAGGGGAAACGTGGCGTAATTGACCAGCTGCTTGCGGCTGACCTGGATCTTCAGCACGCCGCTCTTGTCCGGCTCCTCGGCAATCTGCTTGTCGAACTCGGCGACTTTCTTCGTGACCTGCTTGCGGCCCTCGGCGTATTCGTGCTGCAGCTTGGGCGGAAGCTTCTCGATCACCGCGTCCAGATCCTCCAGCACGCCCGCCGGCGGACGGAATTGTTCATTGGCCGCCACGGCGGCAAATTCCCGCAGGCGGCCCGACCACTCCAGCAGCCGCGCGGCCTGCGCCGGATCGGCGCTCTTGGGCTTGGCTCCGGCCAGCTGGCCGATGAGCTGGGCCAGATCCGCCGTGCCGGCCACGTAATCCTGCTTGCGGAAATGGAGCCAGGCGCCGAGCTCCAGCGCCAGCGGCAAGTCGGGCTGGCTGGCCCGCAGTTCGTCGATCAGCTTGACCGCGTCTTTTTCCTTCAGCCCCTTGGTCAGAATCAAGGCGTACAGCAGCTTGGGCTCGGACTGACCTGCGGCCAGCTCCGAGGCTTCGTCGTAGTCGCTGGCCGCCTTTTTCAGATTCAGTTTGCGGCCGGCCAGGTCGCCGGCCAGCTTGCGAATCGCCACCTTGGCCTCGGGCGACAGCCGGGCGGGCGTGGCGTCGGGCAAGAATAGCTCGGGCGTCTGCCCGCCCTTGCCGGGCAGGTTGGCCGCCAGGTACTCGAACAGCTCGGTGGGCTCCAGCCGATTGTCGCGGTTCTTGTCGGCCTTGCCGGTCAGCCCCTCGGCCACCAGCCAGCCGAACCGGCCGGCTTGCTTGTCGGCCAGATCCTGCGAGCGTTCTCCCTTCTGGCAGCTGACGATCGCCGTGATCGTGCGCAGGGGAGAGAGCATGCCGGGCGACTTGAGCGAAAGCAGCATCTCGGCCGCCGAAGGCTGATTCTTGAGATCGGCTCCCTTGCCGGCGTGGGCCAGGTCCACGAGCAGCAGCTTGTCCTGGGCCGGACATTTTTCCACCGCATCGACGAACCCGGCCAGCGGCACGCCCGTGGCGTCGATCCGCTCGAGGGCAAAATCGGTCGGCGCCAGGAACACCTTGCCCTGCGGATCGACGTAGGCCTGGGCGTCGAGAAAAACCAGCAGCCGCGCGTCGGCCGGCACCTTGTCCAAAAATCCGGCCGCGCTCTGCTCCAGCCGGATGCGGCTGACATCCTCCAGCAGCAGCAGATGGTCCTGGGCCACCTGGTAGCGCCCGGTGAGCGTCTTGGCGATCAGCTGGGCGTCGGCCGCGGCATAGCGGGGGGAAGTGACCGACTTGTCTTCGTAGGCGGAAATCCCCACGACCAGGGCCCAGCGGGCCGGATCGACCTCGCGCGTGGCATCGATCGACGAGACTTCGGCCCCCTTGCTGTCGGGCGAATCGTGCACGACCGACACCTTGTCGTCGCGATGCAGATCGGCCAGCTCGGCCGGCTCGTCGTTGAGCGTCACTTTGCATTCGGACGCGACGGTCCAACTGGCCGCCTTGCCGCCGGCGTCGGTCCGCACTTCCAGCACCCGGTCGGCCGGGCGCACGTCCAAGACCACGCCCCCCTGCTGGAACAAGCGCGAGGCATCGACCCGCAGCACGGTGGTGTCGTGCACGACCGTGGCCTCGTCGCCGGGCTTGAGGTCGCCGGGCTTGAGCACCCGGCCTTCGATGAAGCGATGATCGTTGAGCGTCACTTCGCAGCCGTCGGCGATCGGCCAGGTGAGCAGCTTCGCGTTCTGGTCGGTGCCCAGCGCCAGCGTCAACGTCAGCTGCTTTTTGTTCGCCTCGATGCCGCGGATGACGCCCTTCTCTTTGATGCCGCGAATCGCCGAAAGCGACGTGGCGGTCTGCAGCTCGCTGTCGCCGTCGTGCTCGACGGTCACGTGGTCGCCGGGCTGCAAGTTCGCCAATTGAACCGGCGCGCCGTCGATCGTGGTTTGGTTGTTGAGCCGCAGTTCGAGGTTTTGCGGCACGGCCAGCTTGAGCTGCCGGGCCTCTTTGCCGGTGCCGCCCACCGAGACCGTCAATTGGCCGTCGTCGGGCGCGACGCTTTCGACCACGCCCTGGCTGCGCTGAGCGCGCGACGCGGCGATCTCGCGCACCGTGGCCCCGGTCTCGTCGCGGAGCTTGGTGATCTTCAGTCGGTCGCCGTCCTGCAGGTCGCGCAGCAAGCTCGCGGCCCCGTTGAGCGACAACCGGTCCTGCGGCTGGATCAGGTACTCGTGCGGCTTGCCGTCCAGCTCGTAGACCAGCGTGTGTTTCTCGGGCAGCACCGTGCGCACCACGCCCTCGATGGGCGGATCGGGCTTGGGCGGCGGCAGCGGCGGCGGCTTGCGCGTCAAAACGACGACCAATGCCATCAGCAGGCCGCTGGCGGCAAACGTGGCCAGAATGCCGATCCGTTTGCGCCGCTTCTTGCGCCGCTCTTCGGCCGCGAGTTCCTCGGGCGTCGGCCCGCCGGCGCCCAGCGCGTCGGCCAGCGACGGATCGATCCGCAAATCGGCCAGCGCCTCGTCGGCCGTGCGGTAGCGCTGGGCCGGATTCTTGGTCGCGAGTTTCTGGATCACCTTGGCCAGGTCTTCCGGCACGCCGTCGAGCACGCGGTGGATGTCGGGCAGCCGGCGGTCGGGGGCCGAATGCCACATCATCCAGGCGATCTGCTTGTCGCGGCCGAAGGCTTCCAGCCCCGGAAACAGCGAGTCGAATTGCTCGCCGCAAAGCAGCTCGTAGGCCGCGAAACCCAGCGAGTACAAGTCGCTGGCCGGACCCACTGGCCCAAACTGCTCGCTGACCAGCTCGGGCGCCATGTAGCGGGTGGTTCCCTTGAGCAGGCTGCCGCGATCGTTGCTCACCCGGCGGGCCAGGCCGAAATCGCCCAGCTTGACCCAATTGCGCTTGTCGATGAACAAGTTGCTGGGCTTGACGTCGCCGTGGACCACGCCGTTTTCGTGCAGGAATTTCAGGGCCTGCAGCGTGCAGGTCAGGGCCAGCCGCAGCTGGTCCAGGTCCATCGGCTCGCCGTGGGCCGCTTGCTGCAGGTTGGACTGCATCAGCTCGAGGATCAGCCAGCCCCGGGCTCGGACGATGTCGTAAATCGTCATGATGTTGCGGTGCTGCAGCGAGGCCAGCAGCTGGGCCTCCTGCCAGTAGCGATCCAGCTGCCGCGCGTCGCTCAGGAACTGGCGGTGGATCTGCTTGATCGCCACCTCGCGCCCCAGCTCGCGGTCGCGACCCCGGTAGACCGTGGCAAAATCGCCCGCGGCAATCTCGGCGAATATCTCGTAACGCGGATGCGGTTCCATCGCCAAGGAAGTCTTCTCTGAGGGGGCGGGTGCGCTCTCCGGGGGAAAGCGGGCACCGACGGGGTCCGGATTCTCTGCGCCGCAGCTCGCAACCGCCGGCGGCCTGTCCGGCGCCGGCCGCGGGTCAGTTGCTCTCGTCGGCGCCCTCGCCCGACAATCGGGTCAGGAGCCGCGCAAGCTGCTTCTCTAAATCTTGGTCGCTTTTCGGGGTGCCCGTCAATCCACGAAACCGATCGCGCGGATCGCGCTCGGCATGCAGCAGGTTCAGCACCTTGCGATAGTGCAGCTGCTCGGCCTGATGATCGCCCCGGCTGCGGGCTTGCTGGGCATCGCGCAGCTCGACCTGGTAGGGCGCGAGCGGCCCTTCCTGATTCTTGTAATACGACTCCAGCGTCTGCCGGATCGCCGCTTCCTCGGTGCTATCGACCGCGGGGCCTTCGAAGTCGCTCAGCAGGAGCACCACGCAGAAGCAAAAGCTCAGGCAGGCCGCCCCGACCAGCACCAGCGGGTTGACCTTCGAATCCTTGGTGCCCTGCTTCTGGTGCGCGCTTTCGGCCAGCTGCAGCTTGGGTAGCTCGCCGTTGGGAGCCAAATGCACCGTCGAGGGAACCGAATCGGCCGTGATGAACCGGGCCGTCTTGCGCTGCGCGGGGCCCGGGGGCGGCGCGTGATCGCTCCAGCGGGCCGCAGGCGCCGCAGCGCCCGGGCGTCCTGGGGCCGACGGATTCTCCCCTCCCGGCGCCGCCGGCGCAGGGACAGCCGGAACCGTAGCGGACGGCGCGGCGCTCGGCCGCACTGGGGGGAAGTTGGTCGCCGACAGGCCCGACGGCGCCACATGGGACTGGTTTGGACCGGACGGCGCGAGGCCCGTCATCGACGGGTTCGCCGCGGGTGCCCGCCCGGCCGCATCCAGTCCCGCGGCGCCCTCGTCGGCCGCGCCCGCCGGCACTGCTTGCGGCACGTGGGGCGGGATCAGGATCCGATTCTGGCAGGCCGGGCACTGCGTGTACTGGCCCAGCAATTTGGGCGGCACTTGCAGGGCCGTGTTGCAACGGGGACAGGTGACTTTGATCGCCATAACTCGCACCCCGACTCGTTACAAACCGAGACCGGAGTAAAGGTAATTCAGGAAGAACGGACCGATGATGATCAGCACGGTCGAGGCCATGATCATGATACCCGGCAGGAGCATGTTGACGCCCGCCTCGCCGGCGACGGTTTCGGCCCGCTGGCTGCGCTTGATCCGCAGCACGTCGGCCTGGGTGCGAAACACGTTGGCCAGCGGCGTGCCCAACTGTTCCCCCTGCAGGATCGAGGTGACGATGCTGTTGATCTCGTCGTCGCTGAGCCGGGCCGAGAGCGAGTTAAACGCCTCGGTGCGGGTCTTGCCCATGTTCATGTCCGACAGCACGCGGCCGAATTCCACCGCCAGCGGATGGCCGGAAAACTCCTTCACCGCCTCGTCCAGGGCCCTGAGGAAGCCGGATCCCGCCTCCATCAGCAGCGTGAGCAAGTCCAGCAAAAACGGCAAGCGGCGCTTGATGGTTTGCAGCCGTTTCTGAGCCCTGCGGGCCAACTGCCGGCGGAGCAGATAACCCAGCACCGCCACCAGCCCCAGCGCCAGGATCAAGCCCGGCAGGGCGATGGCCTTCCACAGCAGGTAGCCGATCGGCGGACCGGCCAGCAGGGCCAAGAGCTCGATCCGGCCCAGGTATTCTTCGGCCAGCCAAAAGCGGGACAATCCCGAGGCCTGGATCTCGCGCTGGATTTCGGGCAGCTGGTCGGGAAAGGCCCGGCGATTGAAGCGGGCCAGCCGCTCGATCACCGGCTGGAACAAGCGAAACAAAGGGTCAATCCGCCGCAGCTCGTTGATCCGGCTGACATCGTAGCGCCACTCGGTGCCTTGGGCCAGGTCGGCCGTTTCGAGCTTGGCGATCACCCACCACACGAGCAGGAACATCGACGCCCCCACCGCAGCGCAGGCCGCCAGCGGGATGGCCGGGTCGGGCATCACCTCGACTCCGGCCGCCAGCAGCGGCAGGGCAAACAGTGGTGGGCAAACGGCAGACATTTTTTCAGATCTCGGGATTCAGTATCCAGCGGGCCCAGCCGTAGGCGATCAGATTCAGCACGAGCGAAATCGACATCAGAATCTGCCCCGGCAGCGTGACGAACAGCCGCACCGTGTTGACCGGATCGACAAAATAATACACGAACAGTATCATCAGCGGCGCGAGCGCCATGTACACCGCCGCCTTCCGGGCCTGGGCCGTCTCGGACATGATCTTGCGCTCCAGCCGCTGCAGTTCCAGCACGCTGCGGGCGATGCGGTCGATCGTCTCGTTGAGCCGTCCGCCGCTCTGCCGGCTGGCCTGGATCGCGGCCGCGAACAGGGCGAAGTTTTCGCTCTCCAGCCGCTGCTTGGCTTCGTCCAGCGTGCGCTCCAGCGGCTTGCCCATCTGGTACTCTCCCACGATCCGCTGGAACTCCGACGAGATCGGCTTGGGACACTGATCGGCGAGAATCTCCATCGCCTGGGCCAGCGACAGGCCGGCTTTGACCGCGCTCGACAGCGTGACCATGGCGTCGGCCAGTTGATCTTCGATCCGTAGCCGCCGCCGCTCGGCCATCCGCCGCAGGACGTACCAGGGGGCCGAAATCAGAAACAGGGCCGCAAACACCGCAAAAATCAGGCTGTGCACAAACAGCCAGAGCATCAGGAAAATGACCAGGATCGCCGCCGACCAGACGACCAGGTATTGCCGCAGCCGCGGCGTCGGCGATTGCAGCCGGCGCAGCTTGTCGGCCAGGTCGCGCTCGGCAAAATCGAGCGCTTGCTGAAAATAGCCCGCCCCGCAATACGACAGCAAGCCGATCGCAACGCCGATCACCAGGCTCGGCACAATCTCGTTGGGCATGGCTTACTTGAGGTATTGATTGATCAGGGACGACAGTTGGGAGCCCGGCGCGGGCGCTTCGGCCGGCTTGTTTCCGTCGGCCGGCTTGCTGCCGGCGGCCGCGGCGGGGGCGGGCGCGGACTGCTTGGCGGCTGGCGCGCTCGGGCGCGGGGCCGACGGCCGGCTGACCGCGGCCGGCCGGCCGTTGCCAGCGGTGCGGGCCTGCGCCCGGTTGTCCCCCGCGTAGAGGAATTCCAGGTCCAACAGTCCGTTGTCGATCAGCTCGTCGATGAACGTCGGCAGGTAACCGGTGGGCGCCAGCGAGGCGCCGTCGCGGAAATTGAAGATGTCGGTCACCGTCGCCCGATTCGTCTCCGGATCGATCGCCGTGACTTCCGAGATCTGGGTCACCACGCGGCGGCCGCCGGGCATCCGGTCGATGTGCACGATCAGATCCAGGGCCGAAAAAATCTGCCGATGGATCGAAATCACGGGCAAGTCGGCGGCCATCAGGATCAGCACTTCGAGCCGCTCCAGCACCTGGTCGGCGCTGTTGGCGTGGACCGTGGTCATCGAGCCGTCGTGGCCGGTGTTCATGGCCTGGATCATGTCCAGCGCTTCGCCGCTGCGGCATTCGCCGACCACGATCCGGTCGGGCCGCATCCGCAGGGCGTTCTTGACCAGGTCGCGAATCGTGTAGGCGCCGGTCCCTTCGACGTTCGGCGGCTTGCTCTCCAGCGTCACCACGTGCTCCTGGTGCAGCCGCAGTTCGGTGGTGTCCTCGATCGTGACGATCCGTTCCTTGTAAGGCACGAAACTGCTCAGCACGTTGAGGAACGTCGTCTTGCCGGTGCCGGTGCCGCCGCTGATCAGGATGTTGCAGCGATTGATCACGCACGCGCTGAGGAACACGGCCGCCGCCCGGGTGATGCTGCCCAGCTCGATCAGCTCGTTCATCGTCAGCCGCTGGATCGGAAACTTGCGGATCGTGACGCAGGGCCCGCGCACGGCCAGGGGCGGAATCACGGCGTTGACGCGCGAGCCGTCGGGCAGCCGGGCGTCGACCAGCGGCTGGCTCTTGTCGATGCGGCGGCCGACCTGGGCCACGATCCGCTCGATGATCGACTCGGTGACCTTGTCCGAAATGAACCGCCGGCCGGAGCGTTCGATCACGCCGGCCCGCTCGACGTAGATCTGGTCGCTGGCCACGACCATGATTTCGGTGATCGAGGGCGCCCGCAGCAGGTCCTGCAGCGGGCCGAAGCCGAACACAATGTCTTTGAGGTCCTTTTTCAGCGTCCGCAGCAAGAGATACTTGCGCAGCTCCTGGTGCAAATGGGGCCGCACCAGGTGGAACGCGTCGACGAACCGGCTTTCCAACCGCTGGATCCGCCCGCTCAGGTCGGGCTCGTCCGCCAGCTGCAAGCGGTCGCGGATGAAGCCCAGCAGGCTGAGCAGCTCGGTTTCGCGCTCGGGCACGAGCGTGGCCGGCACGTCGAATTCGTTGTGCGTCAGCGACGTCAGGTCGAAGGGCGATTCGCCGCCGGTCTCCATGATCAGCTGGTTGACCAGGTGGTCGCGCAGCGTCAGCCCGCTGATCTCTTCGATCAAGGGCTCGTTGGCCGCCCCGAACACGTCCAGCTCGCGGCAGACGTCCTCGATGTTGTTTTCGAGCAGCACGATGCTGTCGGTGTCGCCCACCCGGTTGGGCTGGAATTCGTACAGGTCGAGCCGTTCCAGCAGCTTTTTATGGATCCGCAGTTCCAGGTCGGCCATGATCGAGCGCAGATGCGCTTCGAGCTCGCTACGGCTGACGACCGTGGCCGTCTCCGACTCGAAGGTCAGCGTGTACGGCCAAATGCGCACCTTGGTGCCGGGCTGAAACACGGCCGTCTGGCCGGCGTAGACCTCGGTATCCCCGACGACGCAGCTGTTGAGCCCCACGTTCTCCAGCTCGAGCCGGCCCGTCGACATCCGCACCACGGCATGCTCGCGCGAGACCAGCGGGCTGGCCAGCACGACCGTGTTGGTGGCGTCGCGGCCGATGCGGATTTCGCCGTCGGCGACGTCGAGCATCGAGCGGCGGCTGTCGTTGATCTTGTTGAACCAGATTTTCATGCGATTTGCGGCCCGCGGCTGGCGGCGTCATTCATCCTGGGGATGGAGCAGCACGCCCACCTGGCGGAAATTCGTGGCCTTGAGCAGGTCCCAGAGCTTCTGGGCCTTGGGCTCGAGCTTGTCCCCTTCCATCTTCACCCGGACCGTGATCACGTTCTCTTGCAGCTGCGGAATCTTGGCGGCCTGCATCACCTCGGCGCTGCCCAGCCGGTTGCCCAGGGCCAACACCTTGAACGGTCCGATCACTTCGGTGCTGCCGGCCGGCCGCGGCGGTTCGGGCTCGTTCGGATCGGCATCGCTGGGCATCGCCAGCGTCGGACCGCCGGCCACCATGCGCGAAACCAGGAACGAAACTTCGTTGCCCGGCACGACCAGCGACGGCACGAAGGTCGTTGTGTCGACCGGGATCCACATGGCCCGTTCGTTTTTGTCGCGGAGTTTCAATTCGGGGGGCGGGGCTTTCAGGTCCTGCCGCAGCACCAGGTCGCCCTCGCTATACGGACGGTTCGCCGTCCGCCCGACGACCGTCTGCCGCGCATCCCAGAGGATGTAGAACTCTTCCAGGTCGCGGGCCGTGGCCCGGGGATAGGGCATCGGCACGAGGGAGTCTTCGCGGATCGCGTCGCCGCGATTGATCCGCTGGTGGACGCCGATGAAATTCACTTTTTCGATCTGGCTGGATTCCTGCTCCAGGTACATCCAGTTCAGTACGGCGCCGGCCAGGCCCAAGCCGATGGCGATAATCAAACCCGATACGCTTTTCACGGTTGCTTGCGCTCCGCTGGATTTGCCGAACCACTCGCCGCTACTGCGGTACGATCCGCACCAAGCCGGCCAGCCCACCGCCGGACTGCGGCCCGAATTGCAATTCGGCCGTCCAGCGGCTCGAACCGTCGACGTGCCGGTAACGGGCATGCCAGACGTCGCCGACCGTTCGCCAATCTTCCGCTACCGTCCAACCCTGCCGGGGCCACTCCCGAGCGAACCAGCTCCGCCACCGATCGGCCCGGGCAGAATCCGGCAGATCGTCGTCGGGCAAGGGAGCGCCCGGCGCAGCGGCAGGTTCCGCTACTGGATTGCCCGTGTCATGATCGCCTGCGCCAAGTGCGCCAGCACGGCTTCCGCCGCCGGCCAGGCCGAGCAGGGTTTCACCGCGCGCATCGCCTAGCGCCAAAGTCCGCTGGCAATCCGGCGGCAAAGGCACATCGGGCGTTTGGGCCTGCGCCGACGCCGAGCGCGCCGATTGCCGAAAGATGTACAGGCTCCAGTCCTGCGCGCCCGCTGCGGCCGCCAATCCCCAGACTACCACGCGGTTGCGCGACGCGCCAAGCTTCGCCGGCGCGGGCTCCGCCGCCACGGGCGGCGACGTTCTGGCTAACGATTCTGCGGGCTGTTGCGGCTGGGGCGCCTGGTGCGGCGGCGACACGTCGGGCGGTTCGTCCGCGGCCGGCGCAATGCCCACGACCAGCGGAATGCCCACGCCCAAGCCGTAGTAGCGCGTCGTGCCCGAGGTGGCCAACGGCTCGAGTGCTGCGGTCGCCGCCAGCAGCTGGCTTTCGGTCTCGCCGGGCGCCACCAGCGGCACGGCAGCCTGGGAGGCCACTTCGCGGCAGGCAGCCAGCAATTGCTCGATCGCCGCGACGCGATCGCCGTGCCCCTCGCGGCGCTCGATCACATACGGCGAGTCGCCAAAGGCGAGCGTGCTGGGCAGCCAGGCTTCGTTGGCACCCAGCAATGAATCTTCCTCGGGCCCTCCTCCGGCGGCCGCGGCGCCCGGCTCGAACCGCCACCAGCCGACGAGTTGCCGACCCACGCCCAGGGCCAGCACAAGAACCAGCGCCGTGGCCAGCAGATTGGTGGTCCAGCGGCTGAGCTTCCGGGCCACGGCCGCAAAACTGGCGGGCTCCGCCGGCGCGGGAAGGCTGGTACGCCCTTTGACCGGCAGGCGGCTGCTCACTGGATCTGGCCGATGAAGGCGGTGAGTTGATTGATGTAATTGCCCAGCTGGGCCGCATTGGCCTGGCCCGCGGCCGTTTGCTGCTCGGCCTTATACATCTGCAGGAAGAACTGGGCCATGACCTTGGCCACGCTCGGCACGGGGGGCATCTTCTGCCCCTGGATCCGCAGGATCAGGTTCTGCACCAGCGGCTGCACCGTCTGCTTGTTGATCGTGCAGAAGCCTTGCAGCTGGGGGTGAAAATCGTGGTACGAACCGTAAAACGCCAAGATGTCCGGGTCCTTGTCCAGCGTGGCCAGCTGCGGCTGGAACGGGGCCGAGATGATCGCCTCGACCGCCTGCGTATACGCCTGGGCCAGCGACGGGTCGGGCTGGGCCAGGACGTAGATGATCGGCTCGCGGCGCTGCACGTTGCTGAACATGCCCAGCTGCTGGTACTGCCAGCCGTTGTCCAGAATCTGGTCGTAGAGCTGAAAGCTGAAGTTGCCCAGCTTGGGCAGCATCGGGGCCGGCCGCTGGATCTGCGAGTTTCCCTGGATCAAGACCTGGGTCGGGTCGAGCAGGTTGCGATTGACCTGGGTCTGGCCGAGCATCGGGCCGCGCACCACCGGTTGATCGAGCGCCGCGTCGTAAAGCACCTGCAAGGTGCCGGCGGGGTTCACGCTCCGCGACGCCGACATCGGCCAGCCCACCGGCCAGGGAGTCACCCCGCTCCGCGGCCAGCGCGCATTCCACACCGTATCCCGGGCAACATTGGCGGCCCGCAGCTTCCAGCTGGCCATGTTGCCCACGTACACCGCCAAAGCCATGACCGACAACAAAAGCGGCAGCGTCAGCACGAGCTCGAGCGGGGCCAGCCCGCGCCGCGCGCCCGCTGCACCGGCGCGCGCCGGCGCTCGGGCGAGCGGTGGGGCACTGCGGCTGGTCGTGGGCGGGATCGTGCATGGCGCCGGCTAGTTGACGGTGGATCGAGTTTATGACGAGGGCTAATGCGTGTTGATCAGGTTGAGCTGTTGCTGGCTGAGGCCGCCGAGCTGGGGCGTCCGGACGCCGCGCTGCTGGCCGTTGTCGATGAGCGTGACCCACTGCGGCGAAGTCTGCAAAATCGTGGGAATTCCCGCGCTGATGGCCGGCACGATCTTCACCCGCCAGCTCTGGTTGAGCAGGTCCCAAGCCGTGGGCGTCGAGTCGCGGCCGATGTTCCAGGCTCCCGCCGCGCCGCCGCCAGCCTGGGCCCCGCCGCCTTGCGCGCCCGGGCCGGGCAGCGTGACCGCGCCGCCGGGCGCGCCGCCGATATTCACGCCAGCCGCCCCGCCCCCGCCGCCGCCCACCGGATTGCGCACCAGGCGCCGGCTGGGCACGAAGAGCATGTACTCGCTGAAGGCCAGGGCATCGTTGTGGTTGGCGTTCTTGAACAGGCCCGGCAACGTTTCGTGCAGCTGGGGCCAATACGCCACGTTGACGAATTTGAAATTCGCTTCCAGGTACGGGTTCTTGTCGCCCGACTGGTTGGGCGGCGTGCGGATCACGAACGGCAAGTTGGTGTTCGGATAGTCCTGGTTGAGCAGCTTGTCGAGCTGGCCGCAGGTGAAGCCGCGCCACAAGGTGCCGAACTGCGACATCTTGGCGAACTGGTCGAAACCGGCCAGCGTGTTGTTGTTCCACTGATTCAGGTACGTGTTGGCCAGCTTGTTGCGCTGCTGCGTGGCGATTTGCTGATACTGCTGGTTCGACTGCGGATCGACCACCGGGAGCGCCGTCGTCGGATCCTGCAGCGGGGCGCCCGAGGCCAACCAGACCATCGCCCCCATCGGGCCGCGCTCGGGCGAGCCCAGCCCGTGCCGCCGGGCAATCTCGTTGGCCGCCGTCTGGGCCAGCTGCGGGGTGGCACTGACCAATGCGCGTTGGAACTGCGGGATCAGCTGCTGGGCCAGAATCTGCTCCCAGACCGGCAGGATCAGGTTGGCCGTGGCCCCGTTCCAATTGCCGTAGGCCGTGACCATTTTCTGTTCCAGCGGCACCTTGGCCGTGATGGCCGGCCCCAAGGCCCGGAACTTGGCGAATTGCGACTGCGAAAAGACCGGCCCGACTTTGCTCCAGGCGGCCAGGATCGGCGGCACCATCTGCTCGGCGTTGTGCTGGCTGGCCTCGCGCAAGATCGCGGTGAGCGAGAAAATGTCGCACAGCAGGTGATTGGTGAAGGCCAGCGAGTTCATCGTCCGGGCGAGCACGATCCCGCTCGACCAGGCCGCGGCATCGGAGGCGTTCTGCATCTTCACCTTGCCGTCGGCCTGGCGCCCCGCATTGAGCACCATGCCAAACAGCATCGCCAGCAGCATCACCGAAAAGATCGTGACCAGGCTGATCGTGCCGCGCTCGTCGCCGTGCAGGGCGCGCAGCCGCCGGCCGGCGGCCCGGGCGGTCCCGGCCACGCGGCGCCACGCAGGGCGGCCCGTCGCCAAAAGGTTAGTTGTGTTTGACATACGCCAGCACCCACTTATCCCCTTCGTTCCCCAGGCTGGCCGAGGCGGACAGCGTATACGTATACAACCCCGCCGCTTGCTGCTGGATCTGCGGCTTGACCAGATCCGGCACGCTCGAGGAACCCGAGTTGGAAAATAGCAGTCGTCCCGGGCCGGGCAGCAGCGCCAAGCGGTGCCAGACGGTCACTTGCAACTCGTCCTGCCAGCCGACTTCGTTGGCGTAGAATTCGCCCACGTCGGCCGGCACGAACCAGGACGTCAGCGGCGGCTCGCCGCTCTTGTGCACAAAGGTCAACTGCATCTGCGTGTTGCTCAGGCTGTAGGCCAGCTTGTTGGCCAGCCGCTGGCCGATCTTCGGGTTGCTGGCCGAAGTGGGGGAGACGGCCATGTAGGCCTGCTGCAGGATCGGGGCCGCCTGGGCCACCGGGCTGTTCTGGCCCCCCTGCCCGCCCGTTTGCGGCACGCTTCGCGAGGGCGCAATCGGCAGGCAGGCCAGCACCGCCGCCGAGAGAATCTTCTGAAACTTGGGACTGCCCGGGCTGACCTGGTACCGCGTGCCCCCCTGCGAGTTGCTCTGATCGCCGGAAGGCCCGATCGAGCTGATGCAGTTCTCGGCCTCTTGCGAAAGCGGCCAAGGCACGGGCAGCGCCTGCCCCGGCACGATCGTCACCGACGGAATCGTGCCATCGGCCGAGGGGGCCGGAACCCAAACCATGGCCGACCGGGCCGCGGCGATGGCCGCGTACTCGACCACCACCTGGCCGATCATCAGCTGGGTGGTCTGCACGATCAGCATCATGAACATGATGAACGCCGGCAGCGTCAGCACGAAGCTCAGGCTTTGCACGCTGCCGTCTTGCTGACGGTGCAGCCCAGAGAGCAGATCGAGCCGCAGTCGGGCTCCGCTGAGTATTACCAACCAGACCAGCACCACCACCGAGCCGACGAGAATCGCCGTCCAGGGAGCCAGCTGAATCAGAATCTCGCGCTGCATCGACGTTGCTCCGCTCGCGGGCCCCACCCCGAGCTTGTTTTGTCCTTAGAACCCAGCTTGTTTTGTCCTTAGAACATCGTGGCCGGCAGCCAGTGCATCACGGCCAGCGCCGCCAGGGCGCTGGGCGCCAAAAACAACGGCGGCTGCAATTGCTGCCGCTCCGCGTCACCGAGCGGGCTCCAACTCCGAATCCGCAAACTCCAGACGATCTGCCGCAGCACGCCAGCGGCAAGCGCCAGGGGACCGACGCGCCAGATGAGGACCACGAGGCCCATGGCCCCGCCCAGCACGAACGTCCAGAGCAGGGCCTCGATCCCCTGCTGCACGCCCAGAAACGCCCCCATCATGGCCATCAGCTTGACGTCGCCCCCGCCCACGCGGAAGAAGACGAAGCAGACGAGCATCACGAATCCGCACAGCAAGAAGCCGCTCGCGCTTTCGCCCAGCCCGATCCAGCCGACCGTGCCGCCCGGCCAGCGGCCGGCCGCGGCCGAGTCGCCCCAAGCCGGCTGACCGGTGAGCGTGCCGATCGCATTGAGCCCCAGTGCCGCCAGGATGCCGGAATACGTCGTCCAGTTGTATATTTTGTGCCGCGCCAGATCGGTTGCCGTGGCCACGGACACGAGCGCAACCAAGAGCACGGTGGCAATCATCGCCTGGCAACCGTCGCGGCACGTGTGTATTTTTTTTGCGGCCGGCGAGGGGTCGATCGCTCCGGGGGCCGTGGCCAATATGTGGGCCGATTATTGCTGGGCCGCTTGCTGGCTGTTTTCCAGATTCGTCAGGCCGGTGTTGAAGTAGTTCTTGATCCGCGGCCAACCCACCTTGATCAGGAAGATCAAGATCGGCAGCGCGATCACGCCCACGATCAACAGCGTTTCCAGGCTCACCGCCCCGCGCTCGTCGGCATGGACCTGCTCGAGCAAGTTCCAAAGCGAATTCTTCTTGCGCATCGATCTTGTCTCCCGAGAGCGGACGGCACCGGAGCCGATTCAGGGACGCTCGTCGCCGCCGGGCACAGGCAGTGCGCGGCACAACCCTGCGCCTACATAAACGGCCAGGACACGAGCAATCCGAGCATTTCGTATACAAGATTCATTATACGAGGGCCGACCCACATCACAAACGCGGCTAAAGGCACTATTACGCCCAGTACCAGGACATAGTCCAAAACCGCCGCTCCGGCCCTCCGCCGGCGGCGAAAAATCCCGCGTTTTCGGCCCCCCGGCTGGCGTTTCATCCCGTAAGCCCCCAGAGTGGGCCCGTCAGCGGGGCCTGCCGCTCCATGCCCTGCTCGCGCAATTCGCCGTGGAAAGTCGGCAGCGCGCCGGTCATTTCCAGCTCCGAGCGGACCGCGCCGTCCGCCGTGTTGCCCGTCAGCCGGCGCACGAACAGGTCCTGCAATTGGTACTGGTTGTCGGGGCCCAGGCCGCTGGCCTCCGAGATCCGGGTCACTTTGCGCGAGCCGTCCTCGACGAAGCGGGCCAGTTGCACCACCAGGTGAATCGCCGAGGCCACCTGCTGCCGGGCGACGTAGATCGGAATCTCCACGTCCGACATCAACGACAACGTCTCCAAGCGGATGAGCGCGTCCCGGGCCGTATTGGCGTGCACCGTCGACAGGCTGCCCGAGTGGCCGCTGATCATCGACTGCACCAGGTCCAGCGCTTCGCCGGACCGAACTTCGCCCACGATGATCCGGTCGGGCCGCATCCGCAGCGAGTTGACGAACAACTGCCGGACGCTCAGGCCCCCGCGGCCATGCGCGCCGGGGCGGTTGGCCTCCAGGTACAAGCAGTGGTGCTGCCGCAAGCGGAGTTCGCCCGTGTCTTCGATCACGATGATCCGCTCGCCGTCGGGGATCGCGGTGCTCACGGCGCCCAGCAGCGAGGTTTTGCCGGTGCCGGTGCCCCCCGAGATGATGATGTTCTTGTGCAACCGGACGCAGAGCTGGAGAAATTCGCGGGCAGTCTCGGACAGGCTGCCGAACGTAACGAGGTCGTCGAGCGTCAGCGCCTCGCGGGAGAACTTGCGAATCGTCAGATACGTGCCGCGCGTGGCGCTGGGCGGAATCACCGCGTTGACGCGCGAGCCGTTGGGCAGCCGGGCGTCGAGCACCGGCCGCTCGGCGCTGATTTCGCGGCCCACCCACTGGGCAATGTTGTGCACGGCCGATAGCAGCGCGTCCTCGCTGTCGAACTGGGCCGGCGTGTGCTCGAGCCGGCCGCGCCGCTCGATGTAAATATCCTGGTAGCCGTTGACCATGATTTCGGTCACGGTTTCGTCATCCAGATAATCCCGGATGGGAAACAGGAAATACTCGACGCTGGCTTCGAAAATCGCTTCGCGTGGCATCGGCGCTCGATTTGTCGGCGGGCGGCAAACAGCAACAAGACCGCTTCTTGCGATGCTAGTGACGACCGCCGGGCAAGTCAAACCGCAATGGGCAGCCAGCCTCGCGCTGCGGCCGGAGCGATCGCCCCGCAGGCTTCGCCAGCTTGCGTCCGGGCTACCCCGCAGCGGCACGGCTTGCTTCCCTGGGGCCGGGTCCTTACAACGACGGTAGCTGTCGCCGCCGGGGGGGCACTGGACGCTTCTCTCCCGCTCGCCGAGCGATTTCCACCCTTAGCGCGGACTGCCCGGCTCGTGGATCCCGGATCTCCCCAATACGAAGCGGCCCACGACTTCTTGCTTGCGCGCATCGACTTCGAGCGCATGCTGAGCATTCCTTACGGGCAGGGGGACTTCTGGCTCGACCGCATGCGCGAGCTGGCCGAGCGGTTGGGCAATCCGCAGGAACAGCTGCGGATCGTGCACGTGGCCGGCACGAAGGGCAAAGGTTCGACCGCCGCCACGATCGCGGCGATTCTGACGGCCTCCGGCCGGCGGACCGGCCTGTACAGCTCGCCCCATCTGGAGCGGCTCGAAGAGCGGATTTCGGTCGACGGCCAGCCCTGCCCCCCTGCAGACCTGGTCGGCCTGGTCGAACGGGTGCGTCCGGCCGTCGAGGCCATGGACCGCGGCGCCGGTCCCGGCGCGCATGGCCCGACCTATTTCGAGATCCTCACCGCTCTGGCCTTGCTGCACTTCGTTGCCCGCGCGGTCGACGTGGCGGTGCTCGAAGTGGGGCTGGGAGGCCGGCTCGATTCGACCAACATCTGCTCGCCGGCCGTGGCCGTGATCACGAGCATCAGCTACGACCATACCCGGCAGCTGGGCAGCACCCTGGCGGCGATTGCCGGCGAGAAGGCCGGCATTATCAAGCCGGGTGTGGCCGTGGTCAGCGGCGTCGTCGAGGCCGAGCCGCGGGCCGTCATCGCCCGGACGGTCGCGGAGCAGGGCTGCCCGCTGGCCGAGCTGGGGCGCGAGTTTCAGTTCGACTATCATCCGGCCGGCCGGCTCGACCAGGCCGCCGGCTCGAGCACGTTCGATTTTCGCTATTTCGGCCCCCGCCGTCCCTTTCGCTACGACGGCCTGCCGCTGGCCCTGCTCGGCGCGCATCAGGCGGCCAACTCGGCCGTGGCCCTGGCCGCGATCGCCGAGCTTGGTGCGCAGGGCCTGGCCGTCGACGAAGCGGCCGTGCGGCGAGGCCTGGCCGGCGTGTGCTGGCCGGCCCGGGTGGAAGTCGTCGGCCGGCGCCCGAGCGTCGTGCTCGATGCGGCCCACAACGTGGCCTCGGTGGAAGCCTTGGTCGCGGCGCTCGACGAAAGCTTTGCGGCCAAGGAGCGCATCCTGGTGTTTGCCACCACGCGCGACAAAGACGCCCTCGGCATGCTCCGCGCGCTGCTGCCAAAATTCGACCGGGTGATCCTGACCCGCTATGCCGACAATCCGCGCGGCATGCCGGTCGCAGAGCTGGCGCGCCTGGCCGCCACGCTCGGCCGGTCGAATTACGAACCCGTGGCCGATCCGCCTGCCGCCTGGCAAGCCGCCCGGCGACTTGCCGGGCCGGATAGCCTGATCGCCATCACCGGCTCGTTCTTCATTGCGGCCGAGATGCGCCGCGAGCTGGAAAGGCACCCCTGGGCCGCCGACTCGCAGTAAGAACTCGCCAGCCGGTTATCTCGAGCCGAGGGCGAAGAGGCTTCCGCTGGCCTCTAACTGCGCCGGGGCCACTCGGTGCCCCGGGTGCGCGGCTGCAGCGTCTCGGCATCGGGCTGCATCAAGGGGGGCGGAGCCTCGCCCCGCAGTCCGGCATCGGGCCAGTCCCTGACGTCCAGATCGTCGCTCGCCCGCTGCAATCGGCGCACGAGCCCGACGATGTAGGGATCCGCCCAGGGAACCAGATCCTGAAAACAGGGCATCGACCGGGATGAGAGCGAGTCGGCCACGACGGGTACCTCCACAACGGTGCAATGGATACTGCGTGCCACGATGTCCCCCATCCTTTCTGTCGAGCGGTCCGCCAGGGAAACCAGCGAGCGAAAAATCGATTCGCCCCTCATGGTCTCCGCCGCGATGTTTTTCCCCGCGATGTTTTCCTCGCGATGCGTTGGGCAGTTGCGTTTGCCAGTTATGCAAGTCGCGGGCCAAACCCGATCCGCCTGGCACTCGACCCCGGCGCGAGGCAGCGACAAACGCGGCGCGGCAATGACTTAGGTTGCATGCACCGAGCCTTGCCACGGCTCCGCTGGATTGCTCGATCCTGCGTAAGAATTGCAAAACAAGTGTTGCAATCCGCGGCAACCGGCGGCTTTGCCCCGCGAGCGCCCGCGGAATTTCCGCCCGGCTCTACCAGGCCGGCCGCAGCGCGATAGCCCCTTGAGCGGCAAGCAACCAGCGCGGCGGCACAGCCGCCACGCGGCCAATAGATGCCGTCGCCACGCGCGAGCAGGTCACACCGCCGCGTCTAGTGGGAAACAGCGGCCGGCTCGCGTCGCTCGTCGGCCCGGATTTCGTGCTCCAGGCATTCCACGGCTCTGCGCAGCTGGGGATCGTCTGCCGGCACGTCGGCCGCTTCGCCGGCGGCGGTTTCGGCCCCCGGCGTCTCGGCCGAGGCGGTGTCCGGCGATGCGGGATCGGCCGCCGTCGCGGGTGGCTCAGAACTCTCGGCCGTGGGGGGCGAATCGGCGTCGGGCTGCGCCGTGCTTGGTTCGGCCGTGGTTGGTTCGGCGGTGGTTGATTCTGCGGGCGCGGGATCTGCGGGCGCCGGCGCGGCAGGCGTTTTGGCTGGCGATTCGGCGCGGAGTTCCGGCTTGGGCCGGATGATGTCCTGCTGGCGGCGGTGTTCTTCCCAGCGGGCGAACTCCTCGGCGGACATCTTCACTTCGCAGCCTGCGTTCGGCCTGACGCCCCACTCGTCCGACTTCTTGCTGCTTTCCAGGCGATGGATGTTCTGGCCGCTGGGTCGCCAGTAGGTGGCGATCGTGAGCTTGAGCTTGCTCTTGTTGCCCTCGATCGGGATCACGTTTTGCACGGTTCCCTTGCCAAAGGTGCGTTCGCCGGCCACCCGCGCCCGACCGCGGTCTTGCAGGGCGGCCGCGACAATCTCGCTGGCCGAGGCGCTTTCGCGATTGACCAGCACGACGAGGGGCAGGTCGCGATAGGGGCCGGACTGCTCTGCCCGGAACTCTTCGCGCTTGATGTTCGGGTTGCGGCCCCGGGTGCTGACGATCGGGTCGCCGCGGTCGAGAAACAGCTCGGAAACCCCGATGGCCCCCTTGAGCAGGCCTCCGGGATCGCTGCGCAGATCGAGAATCAATCCCCGCGCGCCCTGCCGCGTGATCTGGGCCAGCGCTGCCTTGAGCTCGTCGACCGTCCGCTCGCCGAACGATGTGATTCGGATGTAGCCGATGCGATCCTCGCCGGGCAGAAAGAAACTCCAGGTATCGTCCGGGTTGCGCACGTCCCCCAGCACGGAGTCGACGTGGATTTCGCGCCGCACCAGGTCGTAGTGGGTGGGCCGGTCGTGGCCCGCGTGAATCACGTCCAGCGTGACCGGCTGCCCGGGTTCGCCGCGCAACAGCTCGATGGCGTCGTCGACCTGCTGCTTGGTTTCCAGGGCCCGGGTGTCGTGCCCGTCGACGGCCACGATCCGGTCGCCGGCGCGAATGCCGGCCCGATAGGCCGGCGTGCCGTAGATCGGCGTCAGGACCCGAAACTCCCGGGTTTGCTTGTCGTAAGCGACTTCGATGCCGATGCCGCCGAATTTCTGATCCAGCACCATCCGCTGGAAGTCGGGGGCCTGCTGCTGGCGGATGAAGCCGGAGTAGCGGTCGAGCTCGCCGACCATGCCGGTCATGGCCCCTTCGAACAGCTTCTGGTCGTCGACCGGTTCGATGTAGTTGTCGTCGATCTCCTGCAGCGCCTGGGCGAAATAGCGGACGTAGACGTTCCGCTCGGCCCGGCGGTAGCAGACGAAGCAAACCGCCACCGTCAGCATCAGGATGAAAATCGTGCGGCGCGGCATGCGGTGGCCAAATCCGGGGGATTCGTCTCTGGGACCCGTGCGGCGGCCGATCTGCCGATCCGACCGATACGTTACAGCCTATCCGAGAACGACCTGGGAGAGGGGGACAGTCCCGTTTTGCTCCGAGGACTGCGCAAAACTGGGACAGTCCCCGCCGGTTCTCGGATAGGCTCTTCGGCCCAGCACCCATCTTAAACACGGCGGCCAGCAACGAGTAGCGGGCAGCCCCTCACCGGCGGCGGCTGGGCGCGTCGCCGGCGGCTGGTTAGCCGCCGGCTATACATTCTTACTTACTCTGCCTTCTGCCTTCATCCTTCTGCCTTCCCCTTACCCCACGTCGCCCAGTTCCAGCCGTTGGCCATAGCGCGATTCGACTTTGCGGCGCAGGGCCGCGTGCTGGGGCAGGGCCAATTGCGGATCGGCCGCCAGGAGCGCTTGCGCGTCCCGCCGGGTTTCTTCCAGCACCGCCCGGTCGCGCACCAGGTCGGCCACGTGCAAGGCCGGCAGGCCGTGCTGGCGGTCGCCGACCAGGTCGCCCGGCCCGCGGAGCTGGAAATCGACGTCGGCCAACTCGAATCCGTCGTTGGACTTCACCAGGGCGGCCAGGCGCTCCTGCGCGGCTTCGGCCGTGGCACTGGTCAGCAGGCAGCAGTAGCCCGGATGCGGGCCGCGCCCGATCCGCCCGCGCAGCTGATGCAGCTGCGCCAGCCCGAACCGCTCGGCCCCCTGGATCGTCATCAGCGAGGCGTTCGGCACGTCGACGCCGACTTCGACCACCGACGTGGCGACCAGCACCTGGGTGTCGCCGTGGCGAAAGGCTTCCATGGCGGCGTCCTTCCGCTGGCTGCTGAGCCGGCCGTGGACCAGGCCGATGCGAAACGCTTCCAACTCGCCGTTGGCCAGGGCCTCGAAGTTTTGCTCCAGGCCCGACAGGCTGCCTTCTTCGCCGTCCACCAGCGGCGCGATCACGTAGCCCTGACGCCCGGCGCAGTTTCTGGCGAAAGAATTCCCACCAGCGGGGCCACTGGTCGGCCGGTGGCAGATAGGTGTGGACCGGTTTGCGGCCGGCCGGTTGCTCGCGGAGGGCCGACACGTCCAGATCGCCATAGACCGACAGCGCAATCGAGCGCGGGATCGGCGTGGCGGTCATCACCAGATAATGCGGCTGCTCGCCCGAGCTGCGAAATGCCGCCCGCTCGCGCACGCCAAACTTGTGCTGCTCGTCGATCACCACCAGTCCCAGCCGGGCGAACTTCACTTCCGCTTCGACCAGGGCCTGCGTGCCCAAGAGCAGCTGCAAGCGGCCGTCGGCCGCGCGGGCCAGGATGTCCGCCCGCTCGCCCGCAGGCGTGCTGCCGGTGAGGACGGCCACCTGAACCTGGCTGGCGCTGAGCAGTTTTTCCAGCGTGCGGGCGTGCTGCCGCACCAGCAGCTCAGTAGGAGCCATGATCGCGGCCTGATGCCCTTGGGCCACGGCCAGCAGCATCGCGTACACGGCCACCACGGTCTTGCCGCTGCCGACGTCTCCCTGCAGGAGCCGATTCATCGGCTCGCTCCGCGCCATGTCGGCCGCAATTTCGGCGATCACCTGGTTCTGGCCGGCCGTCAGCTCGAACGGAAACAGGCGGCGGATCCGGGCGTCGATCTTGGCCGTTGCCGGCAGCGGCGGAGCCTTGGCCTCGGCCACCAACCGGGCCCGCCGCAGGGCCAGGGCCAACTGCATCAGCAGCAGCTCCTGATAGATCAACCGCCGCTGGGCCCGGGCCAGCTGTTGGGCGTTATCGGGAAAGTGGACCTGCTCGAAGCGCCGTGCCGATCGGCAGCAACTCGCACCGCTCGAGGTATTCGCTCGGGAACACTTCTTCCCACAGTCCGGCGCAGGCTTCGAGCGCCGCTTTGACCAACGGCCGCACGTGCCGCTGCTGAAGCCCTTCGGTCAGCGGATAGACCGGCAGCAATTGGCCGCGCGCGGGCTCGGCTTCGGTGTCCAGCTGCTTGATCTGCGGATGCGTGATCTGCCAGCGGTTGCCCTGGTATTTCGGCTTGCCCGCGGCGAGCAGCCGCTGGCCAGGCTTGAACCGCTCGCTCATGAACGGCTGGTTGAACCAGAGCAGCCGCACGTACAGATTGTCTTGCCGCAGCAGCACGCCCAGCACCGAGCGTCCGGCGCCGCGGTCGCGCAGCTCCACCTCGTCGACGACACCGACCACGCTGGTCGGCTCACCTTCGACCAGCTCGTCGAGCGTGCGGACGCTCGTCAGGTCCTGGTACGTGCGGGGAAACAAGAGCAGCAGATCGCGCAGGACGGTCACGCCCAGCCGGGCCAGCTTTTCCGCCCGGTCCGGCCCGCAACCTTTGAGAAACTGCACCGGCGTGGTCAGTTCGAGCGGCGAGGTTTTTTCGCGCGTGGCACCCATCCCGGCATTTTACGGGCGGCGCGGCCGAAAGTCGCGGGGCGGGGAAGAGAGGGATTGGGGAGTGGGGAGTGGGGAGCTTCGCAGCCGGCAGCCAACGGCTGCCGGCTATGAGCACGAGTTCGCCGCTACTTCCATTCCCCAACCCCGAATCCCCAGCGCCGAATCCCCAACCCCGAATCCCCAACCCCGAATCCCCGGCCTTCAGCCCCCCTCTACTACCGGCCCGCCCCGCGCTTCAAGAACTGCTGATATGCGGCCACGGCCAGCTCGTCGCAGCGCTCGTTCTCGGCGTGGCCGCTGTGGCCGGCGACGTGCGTGAACTTGAGCTCATGCTCGGCCACCAGCTCATCCAGGCGGCGCCACAGGTCTTCGTTCTTGACTTCTTTCCACTGGCTCCCCTCGCGCCGCCGCCAGCCGTTGGCCTTCCACTTGGGCATCCACTCGCTGAGCCCCTTGCCCACGTAGACGCTGTCGGCCATCAACACCACGCGCGACGGCCGCTTGAGGGCCTCGAGCCCCTTGACCACTGCCGTCAATTCCATGCGATTGTTCGTCGTCTCGGGCTCGCCGCCGGATCGCTCCAGCTCCTTGTCCGAAGCCGGATGCCGCAGGATGAACGCCCATCCCCCCGGCCCCGGATTGCCGCTGCAGGCTCCGTCGGTGAACAGGATGACTTCAGGCAAGGCGGCTTTGGGGGCGGCGGGCATGCGGCGAATCCATCGAGCAGTGCAAAACAGGCCAGCCATCCGCTCGCCAATAAGCGCGCGAGAGCAGATCCGCGAGAGCAGATCCGCGAGAGCCGGGGCCGTCAATTCGAGGCCCCGACCGGCTGATCGGCTGTCCGAGGATAATCCAGCCGCCGGGCTTTGGCGAGCCCCTCCAGGCTGGCGGCCAGCGACGAATCGAGCTTGGGTTGCTCGATGCGCGTGAACGGCAACCGCACGCTGAACGAGCTGCCCTTGCCGAGCTGGCTTTCCAGCGAGATTTCGCCCCCCAGCAATTTGCACAGCTCTTTGACGATCGACAGCCCCAAGCCCGTGCCGGAGTATTCGCGCGTCAGGGCGTCTTCGCCCGAGAACACGGCTTTGCCCTGGCGGAATTTTTCGAAGATCACGGTCTGGTCTTCCGGCGCGATGCCCACGCCGGTGTCCGAAACGCGCAGCAGCACGTGATCGTCGTCGGCGCGGCCGGCGAAGATGGTGATCCGGCCCCCTTCGGGCGTGAACTTGATCGCGTTCGAGAGCAGGTTGCTCAGGATCTGCTGGACCTTGACCTGGTCTTGCTGCAATTCGGGCAGCCGGGGTTCGATTTCGGCCTTCAGGTCGATGTTCTTCCGCTCGGTGGCCTGCATGTACGTGTCGCACAGGCCGTGCACGATCGCGTCGATGCGGAACTCGGTGAGCCGCACTTCCATGTTGCCGCTCTCGATCTTGGCCAGGTCGAGAATGTCGTTGATCATTTCCAGCAGCACCTTGCCGGACGTCTGAATGTTCTTGACGTAGCGCTTCTGCTTGTCGTCCAGCGAAGCGATCGACTCCAGCACGTCGCTGAAACCGATGATGGCATTGAGCGGGGTGCGCAGCTCGTGGCTCATCATGGCCAGGAACTCGCTCTTCAGCCGGTTCACTTCGTACAACTGCATGTTGAGCTGGGCCAGCTCGTCGACCTTCAGGTCCAGCTTTGAGTTGGCGTTGCGCAGCTCTTCCTGGATCGTGGTCAAGTGGCGGAGCATGCGGTTGAAGGCGGCGCCCAGGTCTTCGAACTCGTCGCCGGTGTGGATGTCGGCCCGCAGCGAGATATTGCCGCGGCTGATCTCGTCGCTCACGTCGCGCAAGTGCTTGAGCGGCTTGACGATCACGTAGCGGACGATGAGCCACGAGGCCACCATGGAGAAAAACACCGTCACGATGGCGAACGTCAGCAGCATGGCCCGATTGTAGGTCTGGGCCTTCTGCGTCTCGGCATCGGGAATGATCACCTCGATCACCGCTTCCAGATCGCCGGGGCGGATGTCGGCCTGCTGGTACATGTTCTGTGCCCGGTGGCAGGCGATGCAGCGTTCCTTGGTGCGAATCGCCTGAAAGTAGCGGAACTTGCCGCGCTCGCGCTTGCCTTGGTTATCCTCTGCCGGAGGCGGATTCTGGCTGAACATGTCCAGCATCGCCAGCTCGGTGTCGTCGAGCTGTTGGCCCTCGGGCCCGCCCGGCCGGAGGAAATTCCACTTGTACTCCTGGCTGGCCAGTTCCTCGCCCAGCTGCTTGGTCAGCTCCTCGAATTCGCCATGGCGCTGCGTTTCCAGGGCGTCCCAGTGCCGGCGGTAGAGGATGGTGTCGGCCAGGCCGCGAGCGGTTCCCTTGGTGGCATCGAGCACCAGGGCGTCGGTCCGCGAACTGTACCACCAGAAGCTGCCGGTGATCAGCGTCACCAGGCACAAGCCGAATAGAATGAAACACTTCCGCTCCAGGTGCGTTTCGCCCAGCACGTGTTTGAAGGAGCGGTACGACATATGCGCAGGGCCCAAGGCCGAGAATTTACCCCGTCATCTTATTGTACGAACATGCGGAACGACACTCCAAGTGCATTAAAGCGCTCCGCCGCGGAATGCACCTGGCCGCGAGTGGACCACCAAGCCACGTGTTGAGCCGCGTCCCGCTGACGGCCTGAAGGGCCGTGGGAGCCCAGCCCAGGGTTGAGCGGTCCGCCGCGATACCCTGGGTCCGCAGGCGCGCGAAACCAAAATTGCCCCCACGGGGCAAACGAGAGCGCCGATCGGACGGGTTGCGTCCGCCCACGCGGCCTCTCCGGCCCCTTCAGGGCCGCTGGATTCCGCGCGGGCTTTGTAACCCAGGGTTTTCGCTGCGCTCAACCCTGGGCTGGTCTCTTCTGGCCCTTTGGGCCAGGTACAAGACCCGAACTCTGCAAGTTCCTTGCGCCAGGTGCAAGACCCGCGCTCTGCGAGCCCTTTAGGCCTGACACAAGACCTGTTCTCCCGCACGCTTTGCCCTCACAACATATCCACCGGGTCCACGTCGGCCATCCATTGCACTTCGTCGGGCGGTTTCAAGTCGGCCGTGGCCCGCCGGACGGCTCCGCGCAAACCGTCGCCGTCGGCCGCCTGCGTCTGCAGCGCGAAGCGGTACTTGCCGCGCAGCTTCGAGATCGGCGCCGGCGCCGGGCCCAGCACCCGGGCCGCCAGGCCGGCCCGCTCCACTTCGGCCCGCACCCGCGTGCCCAGCTCCTCGGCAAAGGCCTGGGCCAGCACCTGCTCGGGCCCCCGGACGACCAGCCGAATCATCGACGCAAAGGGGGGATAATTCAGCCCGGCCCGCGTGGGCAGCTCGCCGGCCGCGAAACTGTGATAATCGTGCCGCAGGGCCGCCACGATCGCCGGATGCTCGGGACTGAACGACTGCACCAGCACCCGGCCCCCTTTTTCGCCCCGGCCGGTGCGGCCGGCCACCTGCGTGACCAGCTGAAACGTCCGCTCGGCGGCGCGGAAGTCCGGCAAGTGCAGGGCCGTGTCGGCGTTGATCACGCCCACCAGCGTCACCTCCGGAAAATCCAGCCCCTTGGCGATCATCTGGGTGCCCAGCAGGATCCGCACTTCGCCGGCATGAAACGCCGCCAGGGCCCGCTCGTGGCTGCCGGGCTTTTGCATCGTGTCGGTGTCCATCCGCAAACAGGCGTGTTGCGGAAACCGGGCTTTCACCTCGGCCTCGAGCCGCTGCGTGCCCAGGCCCCCGTAGCGGATGCCGGGGAAACGGCATTCCGGGCAGACCAGCGGCGCCGGCATCTGAAAATCGCAGTAGTGGCACAGCGCGATCTGCGCGTCGACGTGATGCGTCAGCGCGATCGAGCATTCCGGGCAGCGGACTGCATAGCCGCAGGCCGGACACTGGATGTGCGTCGAGTAGCCGCGGCGGTTGAGCAGCAGAATGACCTGGCCGCCGTCCCCCAGGGCCTCGTCCATCGCCACGTGCAGTTGCCGGCTGATGGCTCCGCGGCTGCGGCGATCGCGGAATTCGTTGCGCAGATCGATCGCGCCCACGTGGGGCATCGGCCGCTCGAAAACCCGCTGGGCCAGCGAGACCAACCGGTACGCGCCGGTCTGGGCCTGCTGCCAGCTCTCCAGCGAAGGGGTGGCCGAACCCAGCACCAGCGGGATATTCTCGGCCCGCGCCCGGGCGAGCGCCACATCCCGGGCGTGATAGCGCGGCGCCTGTCCTGCTTGAACGAGGCTTCGTGTTCCTCGTCCAGAACCACCAGGCCCAACTGAGGCGTCGGAGCAAAGATGGCGCTCCGCGCGCCCACCACCACCCGCACCTCGCCCGCCGCGATCCGCTGCCAATGCTTGTGCCGCTGGACGTCGGACTGATGGCTGTGCAGCACCGCGACCTGGCCGAACCGCGCGCGAAAGCGCTGTTCGGTTTGCGGGGTGAGGCTGATTTCCGGCACCAGCACGATCGCCTGCCGCCCGAAGTTCAGCACCTCCTGAATGGCCTGGATGTAGACTTCGGTCTTGCCGCTGCCCGTGACGCCGTGCATCAGGATCGTCTGGTGCCGGCGCGACTCGAGCGCGGCCAGGATCGTGCCGAGCGCCGCTTCCTGGTCGGGATTGAGCGTCAGGTGCGCTTGCCGGCGCACCGTCGGCTCGACGAGCGCGCCGGCGTCGACCCGCTGCGTTTCGCTCGCCAGCAATCCCCGTTTGCGCAGGGCCCGGATCGGGGCCAGCGTGCAGCCGACGGCCTTGGCGATCGAAGCTGGTGCCAGCGGCTTGCCGGCGGCGGCCAGGTGGTCGAGAATCTGCCGCTGCTTGGCCGACAGCTTCAGCTCCTCGAGCCGGTCGGCCACGCCCGGCGCCAGGCGCACGAAAACCGCCTCCCGAGTCCCGGCCTGCCAGCGAACTCCGGCCGGCACGACGGTCTCCAGCACCTGCGCCCAGGAGCACAAGTAATAGTCGGCCATCCAGCGCGTCAGCCGCAGCATGCTAGGACTGAGCAGGCTGCGCCGGTCGACGACGTCCGTCACCGGCTTCAGCTTGCGCCAGCGACCGAGCGGCTCTCGAGCGCCACCAGGTAGCCGACGACCTGCCGATTTCCCTTGCCCAAGGGCACCCGCACCCGGCGGCCGACCTCGAGCGTGCCGCGCAGGCGCTCGGGCACGGCGTAATCGAACGGCTGCTCCGGCCCGTTGGCCAATACGACGCTGGCCACGAGTTGTTCGTCGGCGTCGTCCTGCTCCCAGGCCGGCGGGTCGAGTTCGAACAGGCTTTGCTGGGCCATGAGGGCTTAACCGTCGATGGTGAAAGCAGGAGAATCGAGCGTCGCGGCCGCCCGAGCGTGTATGCAACCCGGCCGGCGAGATGGTATTCGCGCGGCCTGCCCCGAGGCACGCCGAGGGGAGCCTCGAAGCGCCCGCCAGGCTTTCCTACAATATAGGCCTTAGCAGCCTGTTGAAGAATTCAACTGGCTGCGCGATCGCAGGGATGCGATCCTAAAATAGCGACGCAAGTCGTTATTTTGCGCTTTCGGGCGGAGCTTTGCTCTGCCCTGGGCGAGGTTGAAAAATGTCAGGAGCGTTTTTCAACGGGCTGTTCGGTGGCAAACCAGGCGAGACGTTGGAGCGGCAATGCGGTTGGGAATTCTGGGCGGCACGTTCGATCCGGTGCACTATGGACATTTGCTGCTAGCCGAGTGCGCGCGCGAGCAATGCCACTTGGACCAGGTCTGGTTCATGCCCGCCGCCACGCCTCCGCACAAGCTCGAACAAAAAATCACGCCGGCCGAAACGCGGATCGAAATGATCGAGCTGGCCGCTGCCGGCAACCCACGGCTGGCAATCTCCCGCCTGGAGGCCGACCGGGGCGGACTCAGCTACACCGTCGACACGCTCCGCCAGCTGGCCGCCGAGGATGCCTCGCGCGAGCTGTTTCTGCTGCTGGGGGCCGATTCGCTGGCCGACCTGCCCAACTGGCGCGACCCGGCCGAGATTTGCGCCCTGGCGATTCCCACCGTCGTCCGCCGCGCCGGCCAGGCCATCGACTATGCACCCCTGGCCCCGCTCGTGGCGCCGGAGCGGCTCGAGCTGTTTCGCCGCCACGAGGTGGAGATGCCGCTGGTCGAACTGAGCAGCCGCGAGCTGCGCAGCCGGATCGCCCGGGGGCTGGGCATCCGCTATCGCACGCCCCGAGCCGTGGAACAATACATCGCAGCCAACCACCTCTATCGCAGCTGAACCGCTGCTACACCGCTGAACCGCGCCGCCGGCGGAGGCGTTTGTCTCCGCCGGGCCGCGCCACCCCACTCGCCATCACACCCATTTCAGGAAAGACCGCCATGTTGCCGGGAATCAAACTATTCGATCTGACAGGGCAAGCCGCCATCGTGACCGGCGGCTCGAAGGGGCTGGGGCTCGCGATGGCCGAAGGGCTCGCCTCGGCCGGCGCCGACGTAGTGCTGGTCAGCCGGCACGCCGACGAGGCCCAGGCGGCGGCCAAACGCGTCGCCGCCGATTACGGCCGCCGCGCGATCGGCTGCGGGGCCGACGTCAGCAATCCGGCCGACGTCGAGCAGTTCGTCCGGCAGGCGCTCGACGAGCTCGGCCGCGTCGACATCCTGATCAACAATGCGGGGATCAACATCCGTGGGCCGATCGATCAGCTCAGCTACGAAGAATTTCGCAAGGTGCAGCAGATCAACGTCGACGGCGTCTGGCATTGCTGCCGGGCCGTGACGCCCCACATGAAGAGCCGCAAGGCCGGCCGGATCGTCAACCTGGCCAGCACGCTGGGCATGGTGGGCCTGGCCGATCGCACCCCCTACGCCACCAGCAAGGGGGCGGTCGTGCAGATGACCCGGGCCCTGGCCCTGGAGCTTGCTCCCTGGAACATCACGGTCAATGCAATCTGCCCCGGACCGTTCCTGACCGAAATGAATATCCCGATCAAAGACGACCCCAAGGCCCTGCAATCGATCGTCGGCGCATCGGCCTTCGGCCGCTGGGCCGAACTGCACGAAATCCAGGGCGCCGCGATCTACCTGGCCAGCCCCGCCTCGAGCTACGTCACCGGCTCGTTGCTCGCCGTCGATGGCGGCTGGACGGCGCGGTAGTCGTCCGCCTTACCAGGCCGGGGATGGGGAAATGGACCCTTCTCCCCCTCACTCCGCCATGCGCACGAACTTCACGCACACCGGCGCCCCCATTTCCACGCTTTGCCCGGTGGGGGTGAGTTTGCCGGATTGCGGGTCGATGCGGAACACCACCACGTTGTCCGTGGCCTGATTGGCGGCCAGCAGGAACTGCCCGCTAGGATCGATGCAGAAGTTGCGGGGAATCTTGCCTCCGGAGGACTGATGCCCCTGGGGCGTGAGGCGGCCCGTTTGCGAATCGACGGCGAACATGGCGATGCTGTTATGCCCGCGGTTCGAGACGTAGACGAATTTGCCCGACGGATGCACCTGACATTCGGCCGTCGAGTTGCCCGGCACTTCGCCGGGCAGCGTGGAGTAGGTTTCCAGCTCGGTCAGCAGGCCCTTGGCCGGGTCGTAGGCCAGGGCGATCACCTCGCTCGTGGTTTCCAGGTTGGTGTAGGCAAACTTGCCATTGGGATGAAAGGCAAAGTGCCGCGGTCCGCCCCCCTGCCGCACGCTCACGAATGGCGGGTCGTGCGGAGTCAGCTTCGCCGTGGCCGGATCGAGCCGGTACAGAAACAGCTTGTCCACCCCCGCGTCGGCGGCCACCACGATCCGGTTGTCCGCGTCGACGTTGATCGAATGCGCGTGCGGGCTGCGCGGCTTGGCGGCGCCCACGTCGGTCTGCTGCAAGAGCTCGGCCGCATCCCCCACGCTGCCGTCGGCGTGAATCGGCAGGGCGGCCACCGTGCCGCTGGTGTAGCTGGCGGCCAGCACGCATTTGCCCGATCGATCGACTGCCACATAGCAGGGCGCATCGCCGCACGCGGCCTGCTTGCCCAGCGGGGTCAGCTTGCCGCTCGCGCCATCGATGGCAAAGGCCAGCACGCCCCCCTGCTTGTCCCCTTCCTTGTTGACGGCGTACAGAAACTTGCCGTCCGGCGAGATGTTCAGGAACGAGGGGTTTACGGCTTCGGCCGCCAGCTCGGGCGCGCTCAGCTTGCCGCTCGCCAGATCGAGCACGGCGTGATATACACCCTGGCTTTTCGGGCCGGTGTACGTGCCAAAATAAACGTGCAGCTTGCCGGCTTCGGCCGCCGGCGCATGGCTGGCCAAACTGCCGGCGACCAGCGCAACGGCCAACAAACCGGATGCCACAAACGAAATCTTTTCCATCGCGATCATAGGAAGCGCACCTGCAGAAGTTGCCTGGGCCGAAACCAATCGAGTGGCCCGAGTATCGCCCAGGCTCCAGGGGCGATCAAGTCCCGCTCGGGTGCTCGCTGCCGGGATCGGCCAGCCGCGCGGGCAGCAGCGTGGCGCTGCGGCCGGCTGCCTTAGCGACGCGCCGGATCGGCCGGGCCGGGCGGGCCGGGCATCGCCAGCGAGGGCACCAGCGCTTCGGCCGCCTTGATCTCTTCGATCCGGCGCCGATCGTCGGCCGCGCGGGCTGCGTCGCGCTTGGCGTCATAGGCCTTGGCCCGGGCCGAATAGTTGGCCGGGTTGTTGGGTTCCAGAGCCAAGGCCTGGGCAAAGGCCGCGAGCCCCTTGTCCGTGTCGCGCTGTTTGAGCAGAGTTTCACCCCGCACCCGGTAGGCCGCGGCACAGTTCGGATTCAAGCGCAGTGCTTCGTCCGCGTCGCGCAGTGCCCCGCGCACGTTGAGCTGCCGCGAGCGAACTTCCGCCCGGGCCACGAAAGCTTCTGCGTTCTTCGGATTCACGTGGAACGCTTCTTCCAGATCGCCCAAGGCCCACTGATACATTCGCGCTTCGCCATAAGCCAGGCCGCTATCGATCAGGGCCGCCACGTCCTGCGGATTGCGGGCGAGCAAATCGGTGTATTCGACCCGGGCATGCTCGAAATCCTTCTGCTTGACGAACACTCTCGCCCGGGCGAGCTGGCATTCCCGCTGACAGGCCGGGTCGTTGTCCGACAGATTCATCAGCTGCACGGCTTCGGCGAGCGCTTGCTGCCATTGATCGGGATGGCTCGCAGCCTGCCGGGCCTGGATGCGCCGCAGCAGGATGTGGATGTTCTGCGGATCATGCTGGGCAGCCAGATCGTATTGAGCGATGGCCCGATCGAAACGCATGTCGTCGCGCCAGGCGTCCCCCGCCGCCACGTACGACCAGCCATATGCCGGCGCCAACCGCACCGCCGCCTGAGCATCGGCCTGGGCCGGCTCGAAGGCCCGCTTGCCGCGTTCGGCCGCGGCACGCACGATCAAAGCCCGGACCGAGTCCGGTTTCTGCCGCAGCGCTTCGCTAGCCTCGGCGATGGCCGCATCCCAATTGTGTTCGTCCACCCAGAGCGCCGCTCGGGCAATCCGGGCGCCCGTGTCGGCGGGATTCTGCTCGACCATCTGGTTGAGCTGGGCCGCCGCGCTGGCGAAGGGCATCGCCGCCGTGCGATCCATCCAGCCCGAATGCCCGCGGCCGACGAGCAACCAACCGGCATTGAGATTGGCCACCGTCAGCACTTCGCCCCGGTCGACCACGTCGACCGTGCGGTTGCCGGCCTGAATGGCGGTGCGGTCGCGGATCACGACCACCCGGCTGCCGATGGCCAGCTCCTCGGCGCGCAGCGTGCCGGCCGCGAGCAAGGCAATCAGGCACCAGGGCGCGAAAATTCGAGCGAACATGCCGGAGGGTCCAGGCCAGAAACGCAGCGACGATTGCTGCTCGTCGTCCTCATCGGCAGGACGGCAGGCGCGGCTTTGACTTTTCCGCCTTTGTGGCCCGCGTAATCTGGGCAAAGTGTCAGGGCGGTCACGCTATCACGCTCGGCGGACTCAATGCGCCCGCGAATCCTGGCCTAGGGTTGAGCGTCCTCGCGAAACCCTGGGTAACTGGCCCGCGAACAATGCGTCCGCCCTGACGGTGCGGGAGGCGCGCGCCAAACGACCATGAAGCCGCCATCGGAACGAGCGCTACCGTCGGCGTTGGTGCGAGGCGATGGTGCCACCGGCAAACCTGCGGTTAATGCTCGCGGCTCCTTCGCCCCTTCAGGGCGACCGAAAGCCCAAGAGCGCCACCGGCCCCAGGGTCTGCGCTGCGCTTGACCCTGGGCTGGGCTCTTGCGGCCTTTCAGGCCGCGCACGCTGGACCTGCCGGTCCCCGTGCACGGCCTCGGCTGGCCGCCGCCCCCGCGGACCCAAGCGCCTCGCGCCACGCCTTGCCCGAGCCGCTAAACTAAAGGGTATGCCCCTCGACGTTTTGCATCCGCTGGTTGCCCGCTGGTTCCGCGAGAAGTTCGGCCAGCCCACCGAACCCCAGCAATTGGGCTGGCCCGCGATCCAGGCCGGCCGCAATACGCTGATCGCCGCTCCGACCGGCTCGGGCAAGACCCTGGCCGCGTTTCTGGTCTGTCTCGACCGGCTGCTGCGCGCTGGTCTCGACGGCGATCTGCCCGACGGCACCCAGGTGGTCTACGTCTCACCGCTCAAGGCCCTGAGCAACGACATCCACCGCAACCTGGAGGTGCCGCTGGCGGAGCTGCGCGCCCTGGCCGAGAGCGAGGGACTCCGCTGGCCGGAGATTCGCATCGGCGTGCGCACCGGCGACACGCCCGCCGCGGCCCGGGCCGCGATGCTCCGCCGCCCGCCGCACATCCTGGTCACCACGCCCGAGTCGCTGTATCTGCTGCTCACCTCTGAGCGGGGTCGGCAGCCGCTGCGGGCGGTCGAGACTGTGATCGTCGACGAGATCCATGCCCTGGCCCGCGACAAGCGCGGCTCGCACCTGACGCTGACGCTGGAGCGGCTCGAAGCCTGGTGCGCTCGGCCGCCGCTACGGATCGGGCTGTCGGCCACCCAGCGGCCGCTGGACGAAATCGCCCGGTTTCTGGTCGGGGCCGCGCGGGTCGATGCGGCCGGCACGCCCGACTGCGCGATCGTCGACGTCGGGCATTTGCGGACGCTCGATCTGGCGCTCGACGTGCCGGCCAGCGAGCTCTCGGCCGTCTGCTCGAACGAGCAATGGGCCGAAATCGACCAGCGGCTCCAGGGTCTGATTCTCGCACATCGCAGCACGCTGGTTTTCGTCAACACCCGCCGGATGGCCGAGCGCGTCGCCCATCAGCTCACCGAGCTCTTGGGGGCCGACGCCGTGGCCAGCCATCACGGCAGCCTGTCGAAGGAACTGCGGCAATCGGCCGAGCGCCGGCTCAAGGCCGGCGAGCTGCGGGCGATCGTCGCTACGGCATCGCTGGAAATGGGAATCGACATCGGCTACATCGACCTGGTTTGCCAGATCGGTTCGCCCCGCTCGATCGCCACCTTTCTGCAGCGCGTCGGCCGCTCGGGACACGCGCTGGGCAAAACACCCTGCGGCCGCCTGTTTCCGCTCACCCGCGACGAGTTGCTTGAGTGCATGGCCCTGGTCCGGTCGGTCCGGCGGGGCGAGCTGGACCGGATCGAGCTGGCCGAGCAGCCGCTCGATATCCTGACCCAGCAAATCATCGCCGCCGTGGCCTGCGACGAGTGGGACGAACACGAGCTGTACGAGCGCGTGCGCCGCGCCTGGCCCTTCCGCAACCTGGCGCCCGCCGATTACGAAGCCGTGCTGCGGCTGGCCAGCGAGGGAATCACGCCGGGCTCGAAGCGCGGGGCCCATCTGCACCGCGACGTGATCGGCCGGCGGTTGCGCCGCGGCGCGGGGCCCGAATCGCCGCGCTCACCTCGGGCGGAGCGATTCCCGAGATGGCCTTGTACCGCGTCGTGGCCGAGCCCGACCGCACGCTGGTCGGCACCGTGGACGAGGATTTTGCCATCGAGAGCATGGCCGGCGACGTGTTCCTCTTGGGCAATACGTCCTGGCGCGTGCTCAGCGTGCGCGGCGGCGAAGTGAACGTCCGCGATGCCGAAGGCGCCGCGCCGAGCATGCCCTTCTGGCTGGGCGAAGCTCCCGGGCGCACGGGCGAGCTGTCGGCCGCGGTGTCGCAGCTGCGGCTCGATCTGGCCGCCGTGGCCGCGGAGCGTCCGTCGGAGCGTGCCGCAGCCGACGCCCTGCCCGGCTGGTTGGCCGACGAGTGCGGCGCCAGCCCCTGGGCGGCCGAGCAAGCCGTGGCCTACGTCGGCACGCAGCTGGCCGCGCTGGGCCTGGTGCCGACCGGCCGGCAAATCGTGTTCGAGCGCTTCTTCGACGAATCCGGCGGCATGCAACTGGTGATCCACGCGCCGCTGGGAGCGCGGATCAATCGGGCCTGGGGTCTCGCCCTGCGCAAGCGGTTCTGCCGCAGCTTCGACTTTGAGCTGCAGGCCAGCGCCGACGACGACGGCGTCGTGCTGTCGCTCGGGCCGCAGCACAGCTTTGCCATCGACGCCTTGTTCGCCATGCTCGGCGTCCACAATGCCGAGCCGCTCTTGGAACAGGCCCTGCTGGCGGCGCCGATGTTTCAGCTCCGCTGGCGCTGGAACGTCACCCGGTCGCTGGCGGTCCTGCGGCAGCAAGGCGGCCAGCGCGTGCCCCCGCATCTGCAGCGATTCCGCTCCGACGATCTGCTGGCCGCCGTGTTTCCCGAAACCGTGGGCTGCCTGGAAAACCACTCGGGCGACGTCACGATCCCCGACCATCCGCTCGTCCGCCAGACGATGCACGACTGCAAGCACGAGGCGATGGACATCGACGGCTTTCTGGCCCTGCTCGCCGACCGGCAGGCCGGCCGCGTCGAATTCGTCGGCCGCGACACGCGCGAGCCCTCGCCGTTCTGCTACGAACTCTTGGGCGCCAACCCTTACGCCTTTCTGGATCCGGCCGCGCTCGAAGAGCGCCGCACCCGGGCCGTCGCCACGCGCCGCTCGATCGGCAGCGAGGAAATGCGCGACCTGGCGCGGCTCGATCCGGAGGTGATCGCCGAAGTTGCGGCCGAGGCCTGGCCCAGTGTCCGCGACGCCGACGAACTGCACGACGCCCTGCTGAGCCTGGGCACGCTCGGCGAGCAGGAAATGCCCGACGCCGACGGCTGGTTTGCCGAGCTGGTCCGCGCCGGCCGGGCAACCACCGTCCACCGCACCGCGGACGGCAACAACGGCCAAAACATCGGCACGACAACGCGCGCCGGCTGGTCCGCCCGCATTGCGGCCGAGCGCTGGCCGCTCGTCCAGGCCGCGCTGGACGACGTGGTGGCCGATCCACCGCTCTCGCTGGCGCCGGAGCTCTGCACACCCTGGCCCCGCAGCGACGCCCGGGTCGAACTGGTGCGCGGCCGCGTGCAACACTCGGGCCCCACCACCGCGGACGCGCTGGCCGAACAAGTGGGCTTCGCCGCGGAGCATGTCGCCGCAGCGCTCGAAGCGCTCGAAGGCCAAGGGGTCGTGCTGCGCGGCAAGTTTACGCCCGCCGCTCAATCCGCAGCCGCCGGCACGGCCGAGCCGCCGCTCGAGTGGTGCGAGCGCCGGTTGCTCGCCCGGATCCATCGCCGCACGATTCAAGGGCTAAGGCGGCGGATCCAGCCGGTCGAACCGGCCGATTACTGGCGGTTTCTGGTCCGCTGGCAGGGCGCCGGGCAGCCGCTCTGGGGCGGACCCAACGGCACGCGCGAAGTCGTGGCCCAGCTCCAAGGCTTCGAAATGCCCGCCGGCGCCGCCGAAGCGCGGGTGCTCGCCGCGCGACTGGCCGATTACGATCCCCAGTGGCTCGATCAGCTCTTCCTGTCGGGCGAGGCCGTTTGGGGCCGGTTGCGGCCTCCCGCGCGCTCGGCCGATCAGGGGCCGGCGAATTCGGCTCTCACCCGCTCGATGCCGCTGGCCTTCGCCCTGCGCGAAGACCTGGCCTGGCTGCTCCCGCCCGAGCGCCCGACCGATACCAGCGGAGCGGTGGTCAAGGCCGACGCCCAGCGGGTGCTGAAAACGCTCACCGCGCGCGGGCGCTGTTCTTCGGCGAACTGGCCCGGCTGGCCGATTTGCTCCCGGCCCAGCTGGAAAACGCCTTGCGCGAATTGGCCGCGCTGGGCCTGGTGACGTGCGACGCCTATGCCGCGGTGCGGCACATCGCCGGCACCGCCGGCCACCGGCACAAGTCGCGGCGGCGGGACCGGAGCGCAACCAACGGATCGGCCCGCGCAGGGCGCTCGGCCGCCGGCCCGGTGGGGCGCTGGTCGCTGTTTCCCGGCCACGTCGAAGTGCCCACGCCCGAGGAGTGGCTCGATCGCTGGTGCCAGTTGCTGTTAGCCCGCTACGGGATCCTGTTTCGCGACATGCTGGCCCGCGAGACGGCCGCGCCCAGCTGGGGCGAGCTGGTCCGCGTGCTGCGGCGGATGGAGCTCCGCGGCGAAGCCAGCGGCGGGCGTTTCGTCTCGGGTGTCGGCGGCGAGCAATACGCCCTGCCCCGGGCGGTCGAATCGCTCCGCCAGATGCGCGACCTGCCGCCGACGGGCGAGTGGCTGGTCGTTTCGGCAGCCGACCCCTTGAACCTGGCCGGCATCCTGTCGCCAGGCCAGCGCGTGCCGGCCACGCACCGCAACGCGCTGGCCCTCCGCGACGGCCGCGTGGTTGCTACGCTCATCGGCGGGGCCGTCGAGTATCTGGCCGAGTTCGATCCGGCCACCCAGTGGCAGCTGCAGGCAGCGCTGGTCCGCGGCAGAAAAACGCCGGCAAGCGCAGTCGCCGGGCCACGCGCGCTTACCGGGGACACGACGTCGGCCTGATCCGGCGCTCCCGTTTCCCCCGCGGCCTGAAAGGCAGCAGGATCCCAGCCCACGGTTGAGCGCAGCGACACCCTGGGTTCCTGCGTCCCGCGCTCATCCCGTCGTGCGCATTCCCGAGGCGATGCCCTGCACCGTCAAGCGCATCAGATCGCGCATCCACTCAAACTCCCGCGTTGAGCGTCATCCGGCAAACGCTTCCCCCAGCGATTGCAGGTTGTCTCGCTGCTCGATGCGCTGCCACTCGTTCATCGCCAACAGCTGGACCGTGGCGCGCCCAATTGCGGATTTCCCAATGACGGCCGTTCCCTGCCAAGCGAAATGTTCTACCCAGAGGTCGCGGCGAGGATGAAAAAGCGGTACGAGCTGCCCGCCGTGCGGATCGAGAGCCGCGATGTTCGGTACTTTGCGGAAATTGCAGAAACTACATGCCAGCGCCAGATTGTCCGACTCGCTGACGCCGCCGTGCTGACGAGCAACGACGTGCTCGATGTGGAATGCCACATACCGTGAGGCCGTCTGCGGCAGACGGCAATATTCGCACACGTCACCGGCACGCTGACGAACGAGCGCGCGCAGGGCAGCATCCATCACGCGCTCTTGCGGATCAGCGCGCGAGCCTTGGCCTGCAAGACGGCAATCACGTCAATTGCGTGCAAGTAGCCGGCATACTCCTCGCGCTCGTCCGGGGTCAGCGAGCCTTCGCCCGACTGCTCGGCAAGATAATCGATGCGCTCCTGCATCGCCTCATCCGCCCGCAGGCCGGCCACCTTGGCGGCCACCTCCGGCGAAAGACAGCCGGCGAGCGGCGCCAACAAGCGGTCGAGATGGATGGATGTGGTGCTCATGGGCGCTCATCATTCTAACTCGCCTCGCCGGGCCACGTAAACCACTGCATCGCCGCGCGCCAGGCCGGCCGCCCGCTCATCCCGTCGTGCGCATCCCCGAGGCGATGCCTTGCACCGTCAAGCGCATCAGATCGCGCATCCGCTCGGCTTCGGCCGGGTCGACCTCGCCGGGCGGCTTCGCCCGACGCCGCTTCATCAGCTCGACCTGGATCAGGTTCAACGGATCGATATACGGGTTCCGGGCTTCGATCGAGCGCTCCAGCCAGGGAGTGGCCAACAGCGATTCGCCGCCCACCAGGGTCAACAGTGCCTGCCGGGTGCGGCCGAACTCATCGACGATCCGCGGCCAGATGCTGGCGGCCTGCGGATCCGACTCGGCCATCGCGGCGTACTGGCCGGCGACGTACATGTCGGCCTTGACCAGCGCCAAAGCGGCGTTGTCGATCGTGGCCCGGAAGAAGGCCCAGCCGGCGTACATTTCTTCGATCATGCTCCAGGCCGCCTCGTCTTGCTGGTGGACCGATTCGAGGGCGGTCCCCAGCCCGTACCAGGCGGGGATCATGCAGCGGTTCTGCGTCCAGGAGAACACCCAGGGAATCGCCCGCAAGTCGCCCAGCGTGCGTTCGCCGCGGCGCCGCGCCGGGCGCGAGCCGATCGGCAGTTCTTCGATTTCCTCCAGCGGCGTCGTGGTGACAAAGAACTGCATGAATCCCGGCTGATCGACCAGCTCGCGATAGGCCCGCAGCGACAGGCCTGACAACCGCTCGATCAGTTCCACCCAGCGCGGCTCGGGCTGCTCGCGGCGGACCGACGAACCCACGATCGTGGCCCAGGTGACCTGCTCCAAGTGGCGGTAGGCGATCGTCACGTCGTCGTAGCGCTCCGAGAGCACTTCCCCCTGTTCGGTCAGCCGCAGCGTGCCGTCGAGCGACTGGCCGGGCAGCGACAGAATGCCCCGCGCGGCCGGGCCGCCGCCGCGGCCGAGCGAGCCGCCCCGGCCGTGGAAGAACGTCAATCGCACGCCGTGGGCGTCGGCCACTCGCTGCAGCTCGCTTTGGGCCCGGTACAGTCCCCAACCGGCGGCCAGGTAGCCGCCGTCCTTGGTGCTGTCGGAATAGCCGACCATAATGATCTGCCGGCCCCCCTGCCGGGCCAGGTACTGGGCATACAGCGGATGCGTGAGCATCGCCTGCAAGGTTTGCGGCGCCCGTTCCAGGTCGCCGATTTTCTCGAACAGCGGCACGATCCGCAGATCTTCGACCTCCGGGAGCGGGCAGGCTGCCGTGGCCTTCTTTTGCGCCGCGGTCTTGGCCCAGCGCCAGAGCCAGAGCACGCCCAGCACGTCGTCGACCGACTGCGTCAGGCTGATCACGTTGCAGCCCAGGCAGTCGCTGCCGAAGCGCACCGACGCGCGGTGCCAAAGTTCGTACAGGGCCAAAGTGTCGCGAGTGAGCGGAGCGAGCGAGTCGCGCGGAATGTCGCCGGCATAGTCGATCGAATCGGTCAGCAGCCGGGCCTGGGCCGCGTCGTCGAGCGCGGCAAAGTCGTCTGCCAGGCCGATCGCCCGAAAGATGTCGCTGAGCACTTCCTGATAGCGGCGCGAGTCCTGCCGCACGTCCAGCTTCGTCATGTGCAGCCCGAAGACCCGCACCAGGTCCAGCCAGCGCTGCGAAGGCGTATCGCCGGGGGGCGCACCGGGCACGGCCAGGGCGTCGCACAGCGTGACGACGTCGGCCTCGAACTCGCGCCCGCCGCCGTAATCGCCCGGCCGGGGCTCGGCTGCCAGGTCCGGAGCAAGCGATTGCTGCAAGCGCCATTCGATCAGCCGGACCCAGCGGCGATAGATTTCCTGCGGCGCCACCTGCTCGATCACCTTGGCCAATTCGGGCCAGGCAGCCACGCGCTGGGCGATCAGCGGCTCGAGCACGGCCGCTTGCGGCGCCGCGCGGCGCGAGATGGTCAGATGGTCGTACATCGATCGGCACCAGCCCAGATGGGCCGTAATGGCGGCGCTCCGCAGCCGGCACAAGGTCTGCTGCGTGATCTCGGCCGTGACGTTCGGATTGCCGTCGCGATCGCCCCCCATCCACGAGCCGAACTGCAACACCACCGGCACGCGGAACACGTGACCGGGAAATTGCTCGGCCAGGCTCCGCCGGATGGCCTGATACAGCTCGGGCACGACCTCCCAGATCCGCGGCATGATCGACAGCCCGCGGTCGACTTCGTCCAGCACGCTGGGACGCACCGGCCGGAGGAAATCGGTCCGCCAGAGCACGCTCAGTTCCGAGCGGAGGCGTTCTTCCAGCCGCCGGACTTCGCGGGGCAGCACGTCGGCGGCGTCCAGCTCTTTGAGCGATTGCCGCATCCGCCGCAGCTTGGCCCGGATCGAGCGCCGCTTGGCCTCGCTGGGGTGGGCCGTAAACACCAGCTCGATCGACAGCGAGTCCAGGATCTGCTGCATCCGCTCGGCCGACACGCCGCTGCGGACCAGCTCCGCGCAGCCGGCGGCCACCGATTCGGGAATCGGCGCCCCCTCGCACTTGGCCTCGCGGCTCCGCAGCACCCGGACGCGCTGCCGATCCTCGGCAATATTGGCCAGGTCGAAGAAAATGCTGAACGCCCGGGCGACCGTCCGGGCGCCCCCGTCGTCCAGCTGGGCGATGGCCGCGGCCAGCTCGCGCTCGGCCTGGTCGGCCGGCGCCGTGGCACCGGCGGCACGCCGCTCCCGGGCCAGCAGGCGGATCCGCTCGACCAGATCGAGGGCCGCCTGGCCGTCGAACCGGGTCATCACTTCGCCCAGCAGATCGCCAAGCAATCGCACGTCGCGGCGGAGCAAATCGTCGCTGTTCACGGGCAGGGAAACTCCGGGGCGGGTGTGTTCGGCGGCTTCGCGGCCGGCGCTGGCGCCAGCCGATCCGCGTGTTTTCTGCTGCGCTGTGGAACTCATCGTATTCGAAAGGGCCGGGGTGCAAAGGGGCGGGAGTACGTCGGCTGGCGGCCCGGTCGGGCGCAGCCCAGCCCTAATATCAAATTGCGTACCATGCTCGGGCGGAATCGCGCGGGCCGGAGCGCAACTGCTGGCCGCATGCCGACCTGCCACGAATCGGCGCCGCGGCGCCTTGGCGCAGCCCGGCCGCCGGTTGTCGGAATTGCTGGCAGCGGCCGCCCAAATTTGCCGCACGCCGGCGCGACAGCTGGTTTTGAGCCGATCCGAGAACCGCCTCAGAGAGGGGGACAGTCCCGTTTTGCTCCGAGGGCTGCGCAAAGCCGCTCGCAGTCCGCGTCGGTTCTCGGATCGGCTCCTAGTCGGACGTCGCCGCGGCGCCCGGCTCGGCACTCCACTCGCGGGTGGGCAGCAGCACGGCCACCGCCGCCGCCGGAACGAACAAGAATCCGGCGTAGAGCAGCGGCAGGCGGTAATTGTCGAGCTGGGCGTGCAGCCCGAAGTAGACCGTGCCCAGGGCCGCCGCGATTCGGCCGATGTTGTAGCAAAAGCCCGCCCCGGTCGTCCGCAGCAGCGTGGGAAACAAGGGGGGCAGGTACATCGTGAACAGGGCAAACACCCCCTGAAACACGCCGACCGCCGCCAGGCAGTACAGCAGGCTCTGATGGTCGCGCTCGACCGAATACGTCACCAGCATCGAGACGAAATAACCCAGGCACATCAGCGCGATGCTCAGCCGGTAGCCCAGCCGCCGGGCGATCGCCGCGGCCAGGAAATTGCCCACGATCGAGCTGAACATCACGATCGTCATCGCCTGGCTGGCCAGCTGATTCTTGGCGGCCGCGTCCCATTCCACAACGTCGGGCAGCCGCCGCAACTGCTGCACAAACCAGAACAAAAACGCCCAGTGCGCGGTCAGGGCCAGCGAACAAACCGCGATCGTCAGCAGCGTCACCCGGCGCACCTCGCCGACGAACAGATCGACGATCCGCGGCGCGTTGCCCCGGGCGGCCGCGCTGGCGGCGTGCCATTCTTCCGGCTCGGGCACGTTGCGGCGGATCCAGAGCACCAGCAGGGCCGGCAAGATTCCGGCCAGGAACACGGTGCGATGTTCGAAGCCGGCCAACAACACCAGCACCAGGCTGGCCAGCATCGTGCCCAGGTTGACCCCGGTTTGCAAAACGGCCGCCATCCAGGGGCGCCACTTGCGCGGCCAGGTTTCCGAGAGCAGCGCCGCCCCGACGGCCCATTCGCCGCCGATGCCCAGCGCCGCCAAAAAGCGAAAGATCAAGAGCTGCCACCAGGTCTGGGCGAAATACGACAGCCCGGTGAACGACGCGTAAGTCAGGATGGTCAGCATCAGGGCATGGCTGCGGCCGATGCGGTCGCCGAGCCGGCCGAAGAATCCGCCCCCCAAGGCCCAGCCGATCAAGAACGCGGCCTGGATCCAGGAGCTGTAATAGCCGACCGCGGCGTCCGACTCGGGCAGCACGAGCAGCGCGGCCACGAACGGCTTGGCCACCAGCGTATACAGGTGCATGTCCAGGCCGTCGAAGAGCCAGCCCAGCCAGGCCGCGGCGCCCGACTTCCACTGCGTGGCCGTCAGATCGCTCAGCCGCTCGGCCTGGGGCGCGGCGGTCGGCAGTGTGGCGCAGGCAGGGACTGCTTCAGCTGCGGAATGGACTTCGGTCATGGGATGCCGGCTGGGCTGCGGCGAATTGGGGGGTCGGCGGCAAGAATCCGAGCGGTGGTCGGGATTCTAATTCACCTGCGCGGTCCCTGCACGCGAAAAAGTCACAATCCAACCGGAGACCTTGAGGCCGCCGCGGTCCAGCATGCTTTAGAATGCCCCTATGATTTCGATCGGCAAACGCCGCTGGACATTCACGCTGCGCGGCCTGCTGTTGGCGATGACCGTGGTCGGCGGTTGGCTGGGATATTACGTCCACTGGATCCGGGCCCGGCGCGAGGCTCACGGCTGGATCGACGCGCACGTGAGCCGTGATTTCCTCGTCTTGGTCGGCGACGATTCCGAGCGTAAGCGGTTTCCCTGGCCCCTTGCGCTTTTGGGCGAGGCGCCCTTGAATGACGACGGGATCCCGCTGCGGCCACTGGAGACCGAGCGCTACAACCCGGCCGGCTATCTCGCGCGGACCGAGGAAATCCGGCGGCTGTTTCCCGAAACCGAATTCGTCGACCTGGGAGACGGTAGCATCTATTGGCCGGACTGAATGGAGAGCGTCCGCCGCCAGTCGCCTGGAAGCCCACCTTACGGAAAGCACCACGCATTATGGACCAGCAAACCCAGCCCGTCTCGGCCGTCACGCCTCGGCCCCGCCGCCGCTGGCTCCGCTACTCGCTCCGCGGGCTGCTCATGCTGATGCTCGTCTTCGGCTGCGGGTTGGGCTGGGTTTTGCGCGAGGCACGACAGCAGGGTTTGGCCCTGGCCGCACTCGAGCGCTCGGAGGTGATGTGCCGCCTCGAGTTCGCGGATCGCGCCACACCGACCTGGCGCGAGCGCGTCAGACGCTGGCTCGGCGAAAAAGAACCACGGAGCGTCGTCGGACTCGAATTTGCCGGCGACTGGCTACCCCTGGGAGAATGGCGCGGGCGCGAAGATCTCCCGGCCACCTATAGCTGGCCCTACGACGACGGCGTGCGCGGTCCTTTGACGCGCGACTTGCCGGCGGAGGGGCGGCCGCCGGTCATTGCGAGCGACACCCAACTCGCTTCGATTCGCGACCTCGCCGAATTGAAACTGCTCGACCTGGGCGGAACCCGCGTGACCGACGCCGGGATTGTGCATCTCGCCGGCCTCAGGCACCTGAAGTATTTGAACCTGGGCGACACCCAGGTGACCGACGCCGGGCTGGCGCAGCTCGGACGCCACCCACAGCTTTCCCTGCTCAACCTGCAGCGCACTCGGGTAACCGACGCGGGACTGGCGCACCTCAAGCCGCTCTCTGCGCTCGAAATCCTCGACTTGGGCAACTCCGCGGTCAGCGATGCGGGGCTCGTCCACCTGGCGGGACTGAAGCGCCTCCGCAAGCTCGGCCTGGAGCACACCCAAGTGACCGACGCCGGTCTGGTTCACTTGCGCAGCCTCGACAATTTGTGGCACCTGTACACGTACGAAACCCGGGTCACCGAGCGCGGCATCGACGAGCTCGGCCGCGCGCTGCCGAACCTGGTTCGGTGAGGGGCGCAGGGAATTCGACGCCGGCTGCTCCCGGCTGGATTCGGCTAGAATACCCCCATGATCGAAACCGAAATCCAAACCCGCCGCCGCACGCTGCGATTCAGCCTGCGGGCCGCGCTGCTGGCGGTGACAATCGCGGCCGGCGTGCTCGGGCTGCTCACCGCCCGCTGGCGCGAACGGGAGCACGTGTTGGCCCTGGTGCGCGCGTTGCCCGAGCCGATGTCCGCTTTCCGCTCCGGGCCCTACCTGCGGGCGGCGGCCGCGGTGCAAAACTGCTGGCTGAACCGCCCTGGCGATCTACTGCGCGAGGCGGCCGACGGCCAGTTCGAGTATAAGACAACCGTGCTTTGCCGGATGTTGTTCGTTGCCCGGAAGGACGGCGAGTTTCGCCGGCCGGCGCTCGGCGGGCCTTCATTCCTCGGCGAAACGGAGTTTGGAGATTGGCCGCTGGAACCGATCGAGATTGTCGACGGCGTCCCGTTCGACATTACCGGCGGCGAAATGCTCGGCGGTCTTTTTGAGTCGGATGAGGACTACGTGCAATACTGCCTCGATAATTGTGATTGGAGTCCGCAACGGTACCGCGTGGGAAGTGCGGCCGAACTGCAAGCGGCGCTCGACAAGCTGCTGGGCTCGCCCAAGTGGAAGCGGCCGCTAAACGAAGACGATCGCGAAATCCTGGCCGCGCAGATCGGCCCGCCGATCCCGATCGAGGAAGGCGAGCCATGACCGACTCTGCCGCCCCTGCATCGCCGGCCCCTTTGCCCCGCGCCGCTCGGCGCCGCTGGCTGCAGATCAGCCTCCGCTCGGCACTGGCCGGCATGCTGCTGGCCGCGGTGGCGATCGGCATCTGGGCGAATGCCGCCAACCGGCAGCGCCGGACGGTCGAAGCCATCCGGTCGCTGGGGGGCTGGGCCTGGTACGACTTCGAGCTCGACGTTCCGCCCAAGCCACTCGAAGCGTCCTGGCCAGTCAAGCTGCTGGGCATCGATTATTTCGCCACCGTGGTCGAAGTTTCGGCTCCGCCGGGATTCGAGCGGATGGAGCAGTCGCTGCCGCACTGGCGGGAGCTGCAGCATTTGAAAACACTGCATTTCGTCAATGTCGGCGTCTCGTTCAACAACGACCCGATCGTGACGGAAGCCGAGCGGACCCTCCCGGGCGTGCATATCAATGTCGCCGAGTCGACCCCCTGCTTCGACGCGCCGTAAGGGCCCGCATGACTGATCTCACGCCAAGCCCGCTCGATTCCAGTCCGGCCGAACCCGCGCCACGCCGCAGGTGGCGCTACTCGCTGCGGGCCTTGCTGGCGGCAATGCTGCTGATCGGCGCCCTCCTGGGCTGGACGATGCACAAGGTCCGCGAGCAGCGGATTGCCATCACGGCACTGGAAAAGCTAGGGTGCCGCGTGAAGTGCGGAATTCGTAGCAGACCTGGCGCCTCTTGGGTGGTGCGACCAGAGGCGGAGACGTTGTTACAACGACTGCGCCGCTGGCTCGGTGAGGATTCGCAGGAAGTTCTTTACATCTGGGGCGATGAGTCGCAGCTCGACGATGCGGCCCTGAAACTCGTGGGAAAGTTTTCGCAGCTCGATATGTTGAGGATCCGGGAAACCCACGTCAGCGACGCGGGCCTCGCGCACCTTGCAGGATTGGTGGAGCTCGAATGGCTGGATGCCACGCGCACCGGGCTAACCGATGCCGGCCTGCGGCACCTGGACGGCATGAGCCGCCTGAGCTTCCTGTCCCTCGGCGGCACGCGCGTTGGCGATGACGGTCTGGTGCATCTCGCCGGGCTCGTGCAAATGACGGAACTGGACCTGACGAATACCGCCGTCAGTGACGCCGGGCTCGTCCATCTGATCGAGCTTGAGAACCTGTACCGCCTCGACCTTTCGGGAACGAACCTGACCGACGCCGGACTGGTACATCTGAGCAAACTGAAGAGCCTGCGCTATCTCTATCTGCAAAACACCAGCGTAACCGAGCCCGCCGTGCGCAAGCTGGGCCAGGAGTTGCAGAACACGCTGATCTACTACTGACGACCGACGCCAAAAGGTCTAACGATCCCAGAGCTCCGTCTCGCCTTGGGCCCGGGGATCGCGGGTCGTGCGCATCCACTTCGTCAGTTCGCCGCTCATTTGCCGCAGCGTCTCGGCCTGGGCCGAATCGGCGGCCAGGTTGTGCTGCTCGGCCGGATCGTGCTCCAGGTCATACAGCTCTTCGGCCGGCCGGCGGTCGAACGCCGAATGGTAAAACGGCGCGATCGCCGGCTCGCCGCGCCGGCGGACCAGCTCGCTCTTGGTGGGCGAATTGTCGATGTCGCCGAACGGGCCGACCGGGTTGTCGGTAGAGTTCTCATCCCCGACCGGGCTGAGCTCGGGCCGCAAATTGCGGAGGTAGTGGAAGCGGTCGGTCTGCAGCGAACGGATCGGATAGCTCGTGCCGCCGGGCCGGCAGACGACGTGCCGCTCGCGCTCAGTGAATACGCGGCTGCGCGCGGCATCCACCCGGCCCGAGCGATCGGACGCCAGCACGCCCAAAAAGCTGCGGCCGGTCAGGTCTGGCGGAATCGGCAAGCCGGCGGCTTCGAGCAGCGTCGGCGTCAGATCGGTCAGGCTGACGAAGTCGCTCACCGTTCGCCCGCCAGGAAACCGCTGCGGCCAGCGCACCACCAGCGGCACGTGCGTGCCGGCGTCGTAGCAGGTGGCCTTCGCCCGGGGAAAGGGCGATCCGTTGTCGCCCGTCATGATGACGATCGTGTCGGCCAGTTTGCCGGCCTTTTCCAGCTCGGCCAGGAGCTGGCCCACTTCGCGGTCGAAGCGCTGGATGGCGAAATAGTAGTCGGCCAGATCGCTTCGCACGGTCGGCGTATCCGGCAAAAATGCCGGCACGCGGATTTCGTCCAGCTTCATGCCCGAGCGCGCGCCGGAGCCCTCGTCGTACGCCCGATGCGGGTCGCGGCTGCCAAACCAGAAGCAAAACGGGGCCTCGCCGGCCGCGGCGAGAAACGTGCCGAAGTCTTTGAACTCTGGGCCGGCGGGGTTGCGCTCGCGGCCGCTCCCTTCCAGGCCGCCGGGTCCCCAACCCTTGCGCGTATAGCCGACGCGATAGCCGGCCGCTTCCAAGCGGTCGGGCAGCGTGGTGAATCGGGCCTGGAGCGGGCCATTCAGGTTCGCGCCTCGCTCCAGGCGATGCGGAGCGAGGCCGGTGAGCATCGCTGCTCGCGAGGCCGTGCAGGTCGGCGCGGCGACATATGCCCGGCTGAAAAGCACTCCTTCGCGGGCCAGCCGATCGAACGTGGGCGTCTGGACCACCCGCTGGCCATAGGCACCCGCGTCGGGCCAGGCCCAATCGTCGGCCAAACAGTACAGGATGTTGGGCCGCCGCGGTTCGGCGGCCGGCGCGCCGGCGGCCAGGCAGAGCAGCGCCAGGGCAAAGCCGCAGATCGCCGACCGCCAGTGAGAAAAAACGTGCATCGCGAAGTTCCTCCGCTACGCGTCCACTGAGACGAAGAAACCGGCACTCGGGCGGCCGAACGCGCCGGCACCCCGGCAGCCGCTCGCCCGTCGCGACCACCTGCGCAAAAGTGTAGCCGGGCGCGCGGCGGCATGTCAGCGGTCGGATGGCAACCAGTCTGTCGCTGGATTCGGGCCGACCAGGCCCGTTTCAACCGCTTTCGCCTGAATCCTGGCCGGCGTCAGAACCGGTTCTTTCGGCACGAAGCGAATCCGGGTGCTGTCCCCTCCGTCGGGTGCAACGCCGCGCCGTTCGTAAGCTAGCTTTGGGGAGCGACGAAATGGCCCAGCGTGCTGAAGGCATGATGGTTTGAGGTGCCCAAAGCACGGCCTGCCGCGGAGCGGCAGATGGGTCTGCGTCGAGGGCGGGGTTCAAGATCCAGCGAATTGCGGACAGGGGCCATTCGAGCCTGTGCGCGGGCGCGCGCGGGTGTCGGTGTTTCCGGCCCGCGCTATGGCCCCGTTTTTTCGAAGCCTGGGAATCCTGATGAGCGACACCGCCCCCCTCCTAGCGACCTCGGTCGTGAGCACGGCCAATGGACTGCTGCAAGTCGGCGCGCAAACCGATGTGGCCACGCTGACGGCCGAATACAACCGCGTCCTGGCGACGATGCACCAGGAGATCGCCATTCGCGAGCAGGCCGTCGCCGCCCTGCGCTCCGCCGAAGAGAAGTACCGCAGCATCTTCGAGAATGCGGTCGAGGGTATTTTCCAGACTTCGCCGGACGGCCAGTACCTGGGCGTCAATCCGGCCCTGGCCCGGATCTACGGCTACGCCTCGCCCGACGAATTGATCCATCGCGTCGACGACATCGAGCGCCAGTTGTACGTCGAGCCCGGCCGCCGGGCCGAATTCGTGCGGATCATGTGCGAAAACGACATCGTGCACAATTTCGAGTCCGAGATCTACCGCAAGGACGGCAGCACGATCTGGATCTCGGAGAACGCCCGGGCCGTGCGCGACCAGCAGGGCGCGATCGCCTACTACGAAGGCACGGTCGAGGACATCACCGAGCGCAAGAACTCGGAAGAGCTGTACCGGCAAAAAGAGGCCGCCGTCGCCGCCAGCCACGCCAAGAGCGAATTCCTGGCCAACATGAGCCACGAGATCCGCACGCCGCTCAACGGCGTGATCGGCATGCTCGAACTGCTCGCCGGCACGCCGCTCAACGTGCAGCAGCAGCGCTACGCCCGGGTGGCCAAGACCTCGGCCGATTCGCTGCTCAGCCTGATCAACGACATCCTGGATTTCTCCAAGATCGAGGCCGGCAAGCTCGACCTGGACCAGGCCGACTTCGACCTGCACCTGCTGCTCGAAGACATGACCGAGATGTTCGCCCAGCGCGTCGAGACCAAACGCCTCGAGCTGGCGCTGCACATCCGCCCGGAAGTGCCCGCCCTGGTCTGCGGCGATTCCGACCGGCTCCGCCAGGTGCTCGTCAACCTGATCAACAACGCCATCAAGTTCACCGACCGGGGCGAGGTGGTAATCCGGGCCTGGGTCGAGTGCCACGTCGACCAGGACGTCCTGGTCCGCTTCTCGGTGCAGGACACCGGCATCGGCATCCCCCGCGACCGCATGCACCGCCTGTTCAAGTCGTTCTCGCAGGTCGACGCCTCGACCACGCGCAAGTACGGCGGCACCGGGCTGGGACTGGCCGTCTCGCATCGATTGGTCGAGTTGATGGGCGGCACCATCGGCGTCGAGAGCACCCCGGACAAGGGCTCGACCTTCAGCTTCAACGTCCGGCTGGGCACCCGCCCGCAGACGCGCCGCAATCGCCGGCTGCTGGCCAATCCGGGCGCGCTGCGCGTGCTGGGCGTCGACGACAACGCCACGAACCTGGAAATCCTCGAAGCCGTGCTCGAAGGCTGGGGATTCGACTACGAGACGGCCGCCGACGGACCCTCGGCCCTCGCCGCCATGCAAAGCGCGGCAGCCGCAGGACAGCCCTTTCAGCTGGCCATCCTCGACATGCAGATGCCGCAGATGGACGGCTGCCAGCTGGCCCAGCACATCAAGCAGTCGCCCGCGCTTAAGGACACGGTGCTGCTGATCCTCACCTCTCTCGGTCAGCACATGTCGGCCGACGAAATGCGCTCGATCGGCCTGGCCGGTTACCTGACCAAGCCGCTCCGCCAGTCGCGCTTGTTCGACGCCATCGTCGACGCCACCGCCGGCGACGTGCAGATCCCGGCCGACACGCAGACTGTCGCCGCGGCTCGGGAATCGTCGCTGGCCGGCGCCCGCGTGCTGTTGGCCGAGGATAACGAAATCAACCAGATCGTGGCCTTCGAAATCCTCGCCCGGGCCGGCTGCCAGTGCGACATCGCCAACAACGGCCGCGAAGCACTCGAGGCGGTCAAATCGCGTCCGTACGACGTCGTGCTGATGGATTGCCAGATGCCGCAAATGGACGGTTTCGAAGCCACTCGCGCGATCCGGGCGTTCGAGGCCAATGCCGGTGCCGAAAAGCCGCGCACGCCCATCATCGCCCTGACGGCCAATGCCATCAAAGGGGACCGCGAGCTTTGCCTCGATGCAGGCATGGACAGCTACGTGACCAAGCCGATCAATCCTCCCGATTTGCTCGGCACCATCGCCAGCATCATCGGTCCCCGAACCGGGGCCCCGGCGGATCTGGCCGATACGGCCGAGCCGCCCCTGATGCGCTGGACCTCGGAATCGGCTCCCGCACCGCCGGACGCCTTGCCGGCCGACGCGGCACCGGCCGCCATGCCCGCCAGCGCCGGCCCCTAGTGTCGCGGCCGCCGGCCCGCGCGATCGCGAAGAGCCGCTGCCGATTGACCTGGATTCGCTGCTGGAGCGCTGCCTGGGCGACGCCAATTTCTGCCGCCGCATCCTGGAAAAGTTCCACGGCCGGGCCGCCGACCAGCTGGCCGGAATCGAGCAAGCCGCCGCGGCCCACGACGCGCCCGAGCTGACGCTCCGAGCCCACGCCCTCAAGGGCGCCGCGGCCAACCTGTCGGCCGGCAGCCTGCGGGCCAGCGCGGCCGAGCTCGAGGAGCTGGCCCGCGACAGCCAGTGGGATCAGCTGCTCGCCGTCGTCGAGGAGCTGGGCGCCGAAGTGGCCCGCTGCCGGAACTACATTCCCCAACTTTCCGCCGAACTGGCCGCCCGCTAAGCACGGGCCGGCGAAAAGACCAAGAACCACACCATCACCAAACCTTCCGCCGGGGCAGGCGGCCGAACCAGACCAGATCCACCGAACCGATGCGAATCCTGATTGTCGACGACGATGAGATTGCCCTGGCGATGCTGGGCAACGCGCTGGAAGCCGCGGGCTACGAGGTGGAGTGCGCGCCCGACGGCCGCGCCGCGCTCGACATCCTGGCCCAGCGCCCGGCCAGGCTGGTCATTTCGGACTGGGACATGCCCCAGATGAACGGCATCGAGCTCTGCCAGCGGCTCCGCGCCGGCGACCACTCGGGCTACGTCTACATCATCCTGCTCACCAGCCACGACGGCACGCAAAGAATCGTCGAGGGCATGTCGGCCGGGGCGGACGATTTCATCTCCAAGCCGTTCGATCCACCGGAGCTGCTGGTGCGGGTCCGCGCCGGCGAGCGGGTGCTGTCGCTGGAAACCCGCGACGTGGCGATTTTCGCGCTGGCCAAGCTGGCCGAATCGCGCGATCCCGAAACGGGGGCCCACTTGGAACGGGTCCGCAGTTACTCGCAGGCGCTGGCAGCCCAGCTGGGCACCCTGCCCCGGTTCGAGCGCATCATCGACGAGAAATACGTCCACCTGATTTACTTGACCAGCCCGCTGCACGACATCGGCAAGGTGGGCATTCCCGACAGCGTGCTGCTGAAGCCCGGCCGGCTGAGCGATGAAGAATTCGCGATCATGAAACAGCACGCCAGGCTCGGCGCCGACACGCTGAATGCCGCGCTCGAGCAGTTTCCCGAAGCCCGGTTCCTGAAAATGGCCCGCGACATTGCCGCCAGCCATCACGAACGCTTCGACGGCAAAGGATATCCGGCCGGTCTCAAAGGCAACGAGATTCCGCTCTGCGGACGCATCGTGGCCCTGGCCGACGTGTACGACGCCCTGACGTCCAAGCGCAGCTACAAGGACGCCTTCACGCACCACGCCGCGCGCTCGATCATCCTCGAAGAGTCGGGCAGCCATTTCGATCCCGACGTCGTCGACGCCTTTCTGCAGGCCGAAGACAAATTCCTGGCCATCCGCCAGAAGTACGACGAGGCCCAGTTGGCCACCGCCGGCGAGCCCGCGGGCCGGTGAACCTGCGCCAGCTGTTCATTGCGAACTGCCCGGGGTGCCACTGCTGGCTTGTCCAGGACGAGCCAGCAGTGGCACCCGAGCACCCTAACCGGGCCTGTCCGGCCGATCGGCCATTTTTCTGTTTTCGCGGCCTAACTCGTTGCCTGGGCGCAGCTTGAGTTCTAGAAGGCACGTCCGGCCGGGTTGCTGGTAAAGCCGTCCGGGGTTTAATAATATGATGTCTGACAGGCGCCGTCCCGGCGTACGGCCGTTCTAGGGCCTCGCCTCCTTCAAACGAGCATGCCTGCCAATCGGCGGAACCCGTCCGGGCTCGGGCCGCCGACCGTTCACACCGAATCCGCCCGCCTGCCCAGCGTAGTCATTCAGATCGAATTGCCCGCCGGCTCGTCGGCGGCCGCCAAACGAGTCTTTTTGCAGAAACCAAACGGATGCGCACGACGATCACTGCCACGGCTCGCTCGATGGTGCCCGGCGCCCTGCTCTTGGCACTCGTCGCGTGCGCGGCGCGGGCTCACGGCCAGTCGAACGCGGCGCCGGATGCGGCCTTCGGCCCCTTGGCCGACGGCTATGCGACAAAGATCCGACCGCTGGTCGTCCGCTATTGCCAGGACTGCCACGCCGGCGACACCACCGAGGCCGACGTCGACCTGGGCGCGTTCGCCTCGTTGGTTGAAATCCGCAAGCACCCGCAGATCTGGCAAAAAGTCGGCGAGATGCTCGACTCCGGCCAGATGCCTCCCAAAGACGCCGACCCGCAGCCCTCGGCCGCCGAGCGCCAGACGCTCCAGCAATGGGTGCGCGAATATCTGACCGTCGAAGCCCGGGCCCGCTCCGGCGATCCGGGACGCGTGGTCTTGCGCCGGCTGAGCAACTCCGAGTACACGTACACCCTGCGCGATTTGACCGGCGTCGACGCGCTCGATCCGGCCCGCGAGTTCCCGGTCGACGGCGCCGCCGGCGAAGGCTTTACCAACACCGGAAACGCGCTGGTGATGTCGCCGGCCCTGGTCACGAAATACCTGGATGCGGGCAAAGAGGTCGCCGATCATCTGATTCTGCTCCCCGACGGCCTGCGGTTTTCGCCGTCGACTTCGTCGAGTGACTGGACGAACGAAACGCTCGCCCGCATCCGCACGTTCTACAGCCAGTTCACCGACCCGCGCGGCGGCGAGCAGGTCAACCTGCAAGGCATCGTTTTCAATACCAACGAAGGCGGCCGGCTGCCGGTGGAAAAATACCTCGCCGCCACGCTCACCGATCGCGAGTCGCTGGCCGCCGGCAAGCTCGCCGCGGTCGCCCAAAAGCACGGACTGAATGCCAAGTACCTCGGCACGCTGTGGCAAACTTTGACGAGCCAGCAGCCGTCGCTCGTGCTCGACAGGATTCGGGCCCACTGGCGCGAGGCCAAACCGGGCGACGCCGCCGGTCTGACCGCCGAAATCGTGGCCTGGCAGAAAGGCCTGTTCAAGTTCAGCACCGTGGGGCACATCGGCAAAGTGGGCGGGCCCAAGGCCTGGCTCGAGCCGGTCGATCCGGTCAGCGACAAGCAGGAATTGCGCTTCAAGCTGCCCGCACCGGTCGACGGCCAGATCACGCTGGCACTCTTGGCCTCGGACGTCGGCGACGGCAACCAGCATGATTTCGTCGTCTGGCAACGCCCGCGGCTCGTGGCTCCCGGCCGGCCCGAACTGCTGCTGCGCGACGTGCGGTCTGTGGCGCGCAATCTAGCCCGGCGACGCGAGCACCTTTTTGCCGCCGCCGCCAGGTGCCTGGAAGCGGCCAGCGAAGCCGCTGCTGCCGGCGGGCAGGCCGACGCGGCCGAGCTCGCCCGCAAGCACGGCGTCGATCCGACCGCCCTGCGGGCCTGGCTGGCCTATCTGGGAATCGGCACCGGCGACGCGGTGAACCTCTCCGGACATTTCAAGGACACGATGGCCAGCGCCAGCGGCTACGCCTTCATCAAAGGCTGGGGCAGCGATGCCACGCCGCTGCTCTTGGCCAACTCCAGCGATCAGCACGTCCGCGTGCCGGGCAACATGAAACCCCACGGCGTGGCGGTGCATCCCTCGCCCACGCTCAAGGCCGCGGTCGGCTGGCGCAGCCCCGTCACGGCCACGATGCGGATCGAAGCGGGCGTCACCCATGCCCATCCCGAATGCGGAAACGGCGTCAGCTGGTGGCTCGAATTGCGCCGCGGCCCGAACCGCCGGCGGCTGGCTGCCGGAATCGCCCAAGGCGGCACGCCGGCCAAAATCGATCCGATCGAAGCCCTGGCGATTCAAACGGGCGACGTGGTCTCGTTGCTCATCGGCCCGCGCGACGGCAATCACTCCTGCGACCTCACGGCAGTCGATCTGAAGCTCACCGCCGACGGCGGCCGCAGCTGGAGCCTGGCCGAAGATGTTTCGCCCGACGTCACGGCCGGCAATCCCCACGCCGATCGTTTCGGCAATGCGGGCGTTTGGCATTTTTATACCGAGGCGGAAAAAGACGCCTCGCCCGCCAGCGCCGTCATTCCCGCCGGTTCGCTCGTCGATCGCTGGCAGTCCGCCACCGACCCCGCCACGCGGCGGCAACTGGCCGGCGAGGTTCAGAAGCTGCTCTCCACCGGACCGCCGGCCGAGGCGAACCATCCCGACGCGGCGCTCTACGCGCAATTGGCAGCCGTGGGTGGACCGCTCTTGGCCTTCGCCCCCGCGGGAGAAAAAACATCGCCCGCGGCCGAGCCGCAGTCGCCGGCAGCACCGGGCGGCGCGGACGATTGGGGGCTCGATCCGGCCCGCTTCGGCAAACATCCCGACGGCACGGCGATCGACGAAGCCAGCCTCTGCGTGCGGGCGCCGGCGGTCATCGAAATGCGCTTGCCGGCCGATCTGGCCGCCGGCTGTGAGCTGCTGGCCACCGGCCGGCTCGACGAGCGCAGCGGCCGCGAAGGCAGGCGCAATTGCAGATCGTCGCCGGCAAGCCGCCCGGCGCGCCCGGTCTGACGCCCAACAACGTCAAGGTGACCGACATCGGCGGGGCCTGGACCTCGGACAACCGGCAAGTGGCCAACGATTCGCCGATCCTGGCCAACCCGGGCACGGCGGCTCACAAGCGCATCGAAACCGCGCTGGACGAGTTTCGCCGGGTGTTCCCGGCCGCGCTCTGCTACACCAAGATCGTGCCGGTCGACGAGGTGGTCACGCTGACGCTGTACTATCGCGAAGACGACAACCTCGCGCGGCTGATGCTCGACGCGTCGCAAAAGGCCGAACTCGACCGGATGTGGAGCGAACTGCACTACATCAGCCGCGACGCGTTGACCCTGGTCGACGCCCTGGAGCAATTGATCCAATACGCCACCCAGGACGCCGATCCAAAGGTCTTCATCCCGCTCCGCGAGCCGTTCAACCAGCGCGCGGCCGAATTCCGCCAGGCGCTCGTCGACAGCGAGCCCAAGCACCTGGCGGCCCTGGTCGACCTGGCGTCGCTGGCGTATCGGCGTCCGCTGGCCGCGGCCGAAAAGCAAGAATTCGCCGACTTGTACCGCACGCTGCGGAGCGAGGAACTTCCGCACGACGAATGTATCCGGCTGCTCCTGGCCCGGGTGCTCGTCGCGCCGGCCTTTCTGTACCGCATCGAAAAACCGCCCGCGGGCGCGGCCCAGCAGCCGGTGTCCGACTGGGAGCTGGCCAGCCGCTTGAGCTATTTCCTCTGGTCGTCGCTCCCCGATGCCGAGCTGCGCGAACTGGCCGCCGCCGGCCGGCTGCGCGATCCGGAGGTCATCGCGGGGCAAATGCGGCGGATGCTCCGCGACGAGCGCACGCGGCGGCTGGCCAGCGAGTTTGCCTGCCAGTGGCTGCACATTCGCGACTTCGATCATCTGGACGAGAAGAGCGAGCAGCACTTTCCCACCTTCGTCAGCCTGCGCGGCGCGATGCTGGAAGAGTCGGTGCAATTCTTCACGGATTTCTTCCAGCACGACGGCTCGGTGCTGGGCATCCTGGACGCCGACCATACGTTTCTGAACGAACAGCTGGCCCAGTTTTACGGCATTCCGGGGGTCAGCGGGCCCGAGTGGCGCCGGGTCGACGGCGTGAAGCGTTTCGCCCGGGGCGGAATCCTGGCCCAGGCCACGACGCTGGCCTCGCAGTCGGGCGCATCGCGCACCAGCCCGATCCTGCGCGGCAACTGGATCAGCGAGACCCTGCTCGGCGAGCGCTTGCCCCGCCCGCCGAAGAACGTGCCGCAGTTGCCGGCCGACGAAGCGGCCCTGGCCGGCTTGACGGTCCGCCAACTGGTCGAGAAACACAGCAGCGACGCCAAGTGCGCGGTCTGCCATCAGCGGATCGACGCCATGGGCTTCTCGCTCGAGGCGTTCGACGCCATCGGCCGCCGCCGCGAGAAAGATCTCGGCGACCGGCCGATCAACACCCAGGTCAAGACCATGGACGGAGCCGAGTTCGCCGACGTCGACGGCCTGCGGGGCTACTTGCTCACGGTCCGCCGCGAGGCCTTCGTGCGGCAGTTCTGTCGCAAGCTGCTGGGGTATTCGCTGGGCCGGGCCGTCCAGCTTTCCGACGAACCGCTGCTGGCCGACCTGCAGGCCGGCCTCAAGACGGCCGATTACCGGATCGACGCGGCGCTGGACAAGATCGTCCGCAGCCGCCAATTTCGTGATATTCGCGGCCGCGAAACCGCGTATGATGAATAAAGCCGTGTTGGACCGCGTCCCTGCCCGAAACTCAACTGCCCTCAAGAACCAACGGCCCTGAAAAACCAACGGCCCTCCGAGATCCAACCATGAACACCCATTTGCTTTCCCGTCGCACGATGCTCCGCGGACTGGGCGTCAGCATGGCCCTGCCCTGGCTCGAGTCGCTCCGCGTCTGGGGTGACGAGCCCGGCGGCAGCCAGCCGGCCAGCGCCGCTCCGGTGCGCCTGGCGGTGCTGTTCTCGGGCAACGGCTTTCATAGCCGCGAGTGGTGGGCCAAGGGGGAGGGCCGCGGTCTGGAGCTGGGCCAGGTGCTGGCTCCGCTCGGCGACCTGCGCGAAAAGATGCTCTTCATCCGCGGCCTGTACAACGAGCAGGCCACGAAGGGCAACATCCACAGCTCGCAAACCGGCAACCTGCTGTCCGGCGCGCCGTTGGCCTCCGGGGGCGAAATTCGCTCCGGCACCAGCCTCGACCAGCTCGTGGCCCAGCGCCATGGCCATCAGACCAAGGTGCCGAGCCTGGTGTTGGGCTGCGAAAAGTCCAACCCCTCGGTCCACAAAAACTATTCGATGCTCTACAGCTCGCACATCTCCTGGACGTCGCCGACCACGCCCACGCCGCTGGAAATCTATCCGGCCTTGGCCTTCGACCGGCTCTTCAAGGACGGCGTCGAGCGCGGCGACAAGAGCGTGCTGGACGCCGTGCTGGAAGACGCCGGCGACCTGCGCCGCCAGGTCAGCTCGACCGATCAGCGCAAGCTGGACGAATATCTCGACTCGGTCCGCGACGTCGAGCAGCGCATCGCCGCCGCCGGCAAAAAGGGGGAACTGCAGGGCTGGCGCCCGGCGCTCGACCCAGCCCAACATTCCCCGGCCCGCCGAAGGCATTCCCCAGAACATCGCCGACCACATGCGGCTGATGTGCGACATCCTGGTGCTGGGCTTCCAGACCGACACCACCCGCATTTGCACGCTCAAGCTGAACAACGACCATTCGTCGCTCCGCTTCCCCAATCTGAACGTGGATTACATGATCCATCACCTGCTGTCCCACTCGGACACGGCCGATTGGCTGAAGGTGAACCAGTTCTTCCTCGAACAGGTGGCCTACATCGCCCGCAAGCTGGACACCATCCAGGAAGGCGACCGCACGGCGCTGGACAACAGCATGCTGCTCTACTGCTCCAGCATGCTCAACGGCAACCACGACAATTCGCAATTGCCCGTGGTCATGCTGGGCCGGGGCGGCGGACGCATCCAGACCGGCCGCGTCCTGGATTACACGGGCAAGCCGAACCGTCAGATGTGCCGGCTCTACCTGTCGATGCTGGACAAGCTCGACGTGCATCTCGACAAGTTCGGCGACGCCAGCGAGCCGCTCGCCGAGGTTTGATACGGCGGGCTATCGCCGTCGTGCCGGGATTTGCCTTTTGCGTCCTAGCCAGCGAATGGGCTAGGGGCGACCACCGGAAGCCCCGAAAACGCGGTCGTTTGAGGTCGCCCGACAGCACATTTGAGATCTCGGTATCAATAATAGCCCGGGCTCAACGAGCCCGGGTTTTTTCATTCCCGGCGACGAGCTCTTCCACCGTAAAGTCCGAAAACCAGGCCGGCCCGCCTTCGGCGAGCAGTCCGAACTCGGCGGCCGCGCCGGCTTGCTCTCCCAGAGGAACACTGTCGAAAGGAACGCTGCCCAGCAGCCGCTCGTCGACAAACACCCACCAGCCGGCGCTCTGCCGTTCGAGCTGGATGGCGTGCAGTCCGCCGGCGGTGGCAGCCCCGTTCGCCAGCGACGCCTCTGCCCCCGACAGGCTGCCGGCGCCGGCCCGCCGGCCGAGCCAGCTGCGGTCGCGCTCGATCCGCACCACGCGGCAGCCGGCGCCGCTTGCGCCGAATTCGAACTGCAATTCGACGGCCGCCGCCTCGTGCAGATCCACCACAAAGGTCAGCCGGTAATGTGCCAAGGGCTGCGGCGCGCCGGCCGGGCTGTGAGCTACGAGCGGCCGGCGGATCGCTCCCTGCCCTTGCAGCACGACGGCCCCTTCCCGATCCTTGGTCGGATTCCAGCCGCCGCTGAGCACTGTCCAGCCGTCGATGTTCCGTCCGTTGAACAATTGCAGCGTCTCGCCCGAGGGAACCAGATCTCGCTCTCCCGGCGACGGGCGGCGACCGATCATGCCCAGAATCACCAGCACCGCCGCCAGGGTGCCGATGGCCAGGCTGAGCCTGTTCAGGTTTGTCCGCCCTGGCGCCCGTCGGTTCGGCTGAGTCGGCTCGGCGGCAAACGCCGTCGTCGGCGCGAGCTCGGCGAGGGGCAGCTCGCAGGTGGTCTCCTCGGCCGGCGCGGCCGCGTGCCGCTCGGCCGCATGCGAATCCACCAGCGCGTCGATTCGCCGGGCCAGCTCGCGATAGTCGGCGATCCTTTGCCGCGGGTCGGGGGCCATCATCGCCGCGATCAAAGCGGCCGACTCGCGCGAGACTTGCGGCCGGACCGCTTGGATCGATTCGGTCTGCCCGCCCAGCCGGTGGGCGAAGATCTCGGCGAGCGTCTTGCCCGACAGCGGCGGCTTGCCCGACAGCATCTGAAACGCGCTGGCCCCCAGCGCGAAGATGTCGGCCCGCTGGTCGACCGGTTCGCCGCCCAGCTGTTCGGGCGACATGTAATTCGGGCTGCCGACGGTCATGCCGACCGACGTGAGCCGGGGCTCGACGTCGGCCGACGCGGCCATGCGGGCCAGGCCGAAGTCGGCAATTTTCACCAGCGGCAATCCGGCGGCCAGCGGAAACCCGGCCGGCGCGGCGACCAGCAGCAGGTTTGCCGGCTTGATGTCGCGATGCACGATGCCCTGCTCGGCCGCATGCGCCAGTCCCGCGGCCGCTTGCCGCACGATGCCCCAAGCGGTCCACTCGTCCAGCGGCCCGCGGCGGGCGATCCGCCGCAGGACGTCTTCCCCTTCGACCAGCTCCATGGCGAAGTACATCCGCCCCGCGTGGTGGCCGAAGTCGTAGGCGGCAATGATGTGTGGATGCACGAGCCGGGCCACGGCCTGCGCCTCTTTCTCGAAGCGCAACCGGGCGGCCGCGTCTCCCAGCTGGGTGACGAGCACCGTCTTGAGCGCGACGATGCGCTTCAGGCTCAATTGCCGCGCGCGATAGACGACGCCCATCCCCCCCTGCCCCAGCACTCCGAGAATCTCGTAGCCCGGTACGGTCTCGGTCGGCCGTAGCAGCGTTTCGACAATGTCGACCTGAGTGACGCTCAGCAGCCCTTTTTCGAGCGCCAGCTGGCTGGGCAGCGACTGCCGGGCCGCGGCTTCGGACGTCAGCCGCTGGACTTGCTCGGGCTCCAGCAGACCGAGCGACGCGGCCACCGACAGGAAATCGCGGGCCGGCTGAGGTGCGTCGCAGGTTGACATGGCTGGCGGGCCGTTGGCTTTCTGGGCTGGCCGCGCTGCGGCCCTAGTGTCCTGAGTTGCAAGTTGGTTGCAACGCAGGACACGACGGTCAAACACGCAAGTGGTTTGACCGCAACGACAACTGGTGTGCTGTACGCGGCCTTCCCACTTCAGGAACTTCCGACTCAGCACACTAGCGCGACTCGGCATTGACCGCGTCGAGCTGTTCGAGAATCGACTGGATGCTCGGACGATCGGTAATCGTGGCCCCCACGTAGGCAAAGCGCAGTTGTCCCTGCTTGTCCAGGATGTACGTCGCCGGCCGGGCCAGATCGGCCCGGATGCCCAGTTGATCGACCGCCCGCAATTCGACATCCAGCACCAGCGGAAACGGCGCCGGCCCCACGCCGCCGTCGCGCTGGACCACGCGCTCGAACGTCCGCAGGCTTTCGCCCTCGCCGGCCTGCTTGATCGGAAACACGACCACGACCTCGGCCCCGCGCTCGCCGATCGCCTGGTAGTTGGCGATCAGACGCGACGTTTGCGTGGCACAGTACAGGCAGATATTGCCCTCGTACGCGCCCGGCAGGGCCCGGGTGGTGTTGCCGCGCGTGACCACCAGCACCACGTGGCTGCGGCCGCGATATTGCCCCAGCTCCACGGGCTGTCCGGTGAGGTCGACAAACTGCAAACCGCCGACCGCCTGCCCTTCGAGCGCCACGTTCGACCGGGCGTGGTCCAGAAAGCCCAGCGGCTTCGAGGGATCGAACTTGTACGGGTTGGGCGGATTGAGCTGGTGATAGATGTACCAGCCCGATCCGGCCAGCGCCACGAGCGCGACCACCAGTTTGACGACCTGTCCCCGAAACGAGCCGGCTCGCGGTCGAACCGGATCGGCGGCCGGCCGGGGCGTCGGGCTCGGATCAGGCGGGGGCGTGCTCATGCGACCGTGTTCCTCGCGGGGGGCACAGCGCCGGCACCGCCCGGTCAGTGTACAGCGCTCGGGCCAGACGGCAAAACAAACGACCTGCGTAGGGCCGGAGGTTTGCCATGTTGGCGTTTCGGCCACATTACGAATGCACGCGGCGCCCGCCGCGCGCGCTTCCCCCCGCTCAAAGCCCGCCGGCGGCACGCGCGCCAGAATCGGCACAGATTACAGCCGCCCGATTTGCCCGGGAGCCAACCGCGGCGCATGATTGCCCAGTGAGAGCCGCGGCACGTCCGCGGCCCAGCGGTCGGCAAGCCTGGGGAGAGTTACCATCATGCGGATTGCGTGTCTGGCGATTGGTCTGTTCTCGTTCGCGCTGGTCACCGCTGCCCGGGCCGAAGACATTCCTCCCGGCCTGCCCGCGCCGCAAGCGGTCGCCGCACGGCCGGTGCAGATTCAGGCGGTTCATCCGCTCGCCCCCGGCCGGGCGAGTGTGGTCGCGGCCTGGCCCGGCGAAATCGACGTGATGCGCGGCCGTCGCTCGGCGTGGCGGGCCCCCTATCAGCGGATCTACGCGCCGAATTATGGTCTGACGCATGGCTGGGGAGTTCCCGGCGGCCGTTGGGACCCGTCGCTTCCGCGCGATTGACGCCCCCCGGTGCGCGAGCTGTGCTGGCCCGCCCTGGCCTGCCGGGGCTGCAATTCTGCGTTGCGCCGCTCCCGCGCGGCCCCGGCTCGGGTATGCTCAAAAAGCAGACAGCATTCCCGCCCGACCGGAGCCCACCCATGCGCGCTCGACTGCGTTCTTCCTTCCCGCGCCGCTTTGCCATCGCGCTCGGCCTGGTGGCCCCGGCTCTGCTCGCTCTCGCCGCAACCGGCCGGGCCGAAGAGCTGAAGACCGAGCCGGTCGAAGAAATCCAGTTTGCCCGGTCCGATTGGCCCTGGTGGCGCGGGCCGCAGGCCAACGGCATCGCCGCGGCCGACCAGAGCCCGCCGTTGCACTGGAGCGAAAACGAAAACGTGATCTGGAAGTCCGAAGTCCCCGGCCGCGGCCATTCGTCGCCCACGGTTGTCGGCTCGCGCGTGCTGCTGACCACGGCCGACGAAGAGCGCGAAACGCAAAGCGTGATTTGCTACGACCGGGCCTCGGGCAAGGTCCTGTGGACCACCGACGTCCACCGCGGCAAGCTCGACCGCAAGGGAAACAAAAAGACCACGCAAGCCTCGGCCTCGGTGGCCTGCGACGGCCGGCGGCTGTTCGTCAATTTTCTCAACGACGGGGCCGTCCGCACTTCGGCCCTCGATCTGGACGGCAAGATCCTCTGGACGACGAAGGTTTCCGACTTCGTCACCCATCAAGGCTTCGGCGCCTCGCCGGCCTTGTACCGCAATCTGGTGATCGTTTCGGCCGACAACCGCGGCGGCGGCGTGCTCGCCGCGCTCGACCGCCAGACCGGCGCGATCGTCTGGAGCGACAAACGCCCGGCCAAGGACAACTACACCTCGCCGGTGATCCTGTCGATCGGCGGCAAGGATCAGTTGCTCTTGTCGGGCTGCGATCTGGCATCCGCCTTCGATCCCTTGACCGGGGCCACGCTCTGGGAAACCGCCGGGGCCACCACCGAGTGCGTCACCACCATGGTCACCGACGGCGAGCTGGTCTTCGTCAGCGGCGGCTACCCGCGCAATCACACCGAGGCCATCCGGGCAGACGGCTCGGCCAAGATCGCCTGGCAGAACAACACCCGGGTGTATGTCCCTTCGATGCTGGTCGACGACGGATTTTTATACGCCGTCACCGACGCGGGCGCGGCCGTTTGCTGGAAGAGCGAAGACGGCAGCGAGCAGTGGAAGGCCCGGCTGGGGGGCACCTTCGACGCCTCGCTCGTCCTGGTCGGCCGGCACTTGCTGGCCACCAACGAGGCGGGCCACACGTTCATCTTCCAGGCCGACCCGCAAAAGTTCGAGCTGGTGGCCGAGAACCAGCTCGGCGACGAAGTCTTCGCCACCCCCACGGTCTGCGGCAGCCGGATCTATCACCGCGTCACCAGCGGAGCCCAGGGCCCCCGGCAGGAATTTTTGTATTGCCTGGGCCAGCCGGCGTCGGGCGCGGACCGCTAGCGCGCCGGGGACGTAGGGCCGCGCAGGCCCGCCGGACGTTCAGGCCAGAATCTCGCGAATCGGCTGGCCGTGGTCGATGTCCAAGCGCTTGCGGCCGGGGATCTCCAGCCGCCGCGAGTCGAGCCCGAGTTGGTGCAAGATCGTGGCGTGAATGTCGGTCACATAGTGCCGGTTCTCGACCGCGTGAAAGCCGATTTCGTCGGTCGCGCCGTGGACGATTCCCCCCTTGATCCCGCCGCCGGCCATCCAGACTGAGAAGCCGTAGATGTGATGGTCGCGGCCGTCGCCCCCTTGCGAGCCGGGCGTGCGGCCGAATTCGCTGGCAAACAGCACGATCGTCTCGTCGAGCAGCCCCCGCCGCTTCAAGTCGGCCAGCAAGCCGGCGATCGGTTTGTCGACGGCCTTGAAGTTCTTTTCGTGGTTGGCCTTCAGCCCGCTGTGCGCATCCCAGACGCCGGCGCCGCCGGCGCCGTGCTGCACCTGGATGAACCGCACGCCGCGCTCGACGAATCGCCGCACCGCGAGCATCTGCTGGCCGAACTCGCGCGTGGCTGGGTCGTCGAGCCCGTAGAGCTGCTGGGTCTCGGCGGTTTCGGATTTCAGGTCCAGCGCCTCGGGCACCGAGGTCTGCATGCGAAAGGCCAGCTCGTAGGCTTTGATCCGGGCGGCCAGCGCGGGATCGTCGGGATACTCGACCGCCTTGAGCCGGTTCAGTCCGGCGGTCAGATCGAAGCCGGCCTGCTGCTCGTCGCGGCTCAGGCCGCCGGCCGGCTTGCCGAACTCGAGCGGATTGTCCGGGTCGATCCGCAGCGGCACCGCGTCGTGGGCCGGGCCCAGGTAATGGCCATCGCGGGCGTTCCAGTATTCGCGGTTGCCCAGCGAGATGAACTGCGGCAGGTTCTCGTTCAGGCTGCCCAAGCCGTAATGGACCCAGGCCCCCAGCGTCGGGTACTCGCCGTCGAGCATGTGGCGGCCCGAGTGGAACTGGGTCTGCGCCCGTGGTTGTCGTCGGTGGTCCACATGCTGCGGATGATGGCCAGATTGTCGACCTGGCCAGCCATGTGGGGCAGCCAATCGCTCAGCTCGATGCCGGCCTGGCCATACTTCTGGAAGCCGACTTGCAGCGGATAGATCACGTTGCGCTGCTGGCCGTTGGCATCGTTCACCACGGCCACGCGGGCCAGTTTCAGCTTGTCGGGATCCTGCACCGACTTGTAGGGAGTCTCCGCGATCGACTTGCCGGCATACTGAGTCAACTGCGGCTTCGGATCGAAGCTTTCCATGTGCGACACGCCGCCGTTCATGAACAGCCAGATCACGTTCTTGGCGCGGGGAGCAAAGTGGGGCCGGCCGTCGGGCGGCTGCCAGGCCCCGGGCGCTTCGGCCCGCAGCACGCCATCGCGGGCCAGCATGGCCCCCAGCGCCAGGCCGGTGAAGCCCATGCCGACGTCGGCCAGAAAGCAGCGGCGATGCACGCCGCGCCGCTTACAACCGCGACCGTCGCATTGAGCGTCTTTCGACATCGCAGTGCTCCCTAGCGAATCGTGATGAAGTCGTTGTGATTGACGAGCGCCTGAACCAGGCCGCTGCGGGCGGCCGACTCGGGCTGCGGACGGCCGGCAGCCCGGGCCGCGGCGGCGAGCCGGGCGAGTCCCGCGGTCGCCAGGGCCAGCTCCGACTCGGAAGGTTCGCAGGCGAGCACGGCCAGGAAAGCAGCGCGGGCAAAGTCGCGGTCCGCCGCGCCCGGCTCGGCCGCCGTCAAGCGCTGGGCAATCTTCGCGCTGAGCTGGGCCGCCAGCGGGCTGTTTTCCAGAGCCAAGGCCTGCTCGGGCACGATGCTCTCTGCCCGGCGGTAACAATCGAGCACGCTGGCATCGTTGAACGTCGCCAGGAACTTCTGGTGTTCGTTGTGCGAATGGACGAAGTACAGGCTCCGCCGCCGCGAACCCTCGTCGGCGACCGCGATCGACGGCCCGCCGCGCGTCGTGTCCAGTTCGCCGGCCAGCTGCAGCAAGCTGTCGCGCAGCACCTGGGCATCCATCCGCACCGAGTGGGCCCGCCAGTAGTATTGGTTTTCCGGGTCGCGGGCCAGAGTCTCGGGCGCCGCGCCCGCGGCCGAAGATGTCAGGGCGTACGTCTGGGACGTGACGATCAGGCGGTGCAGATGCTTGAGGCTCCAGCCGTGTTCGACCAGTTCCACGGCCAGCCAATCGAGCAGCTCGGGATGGCTGGGGGCGCGCCCTTGCGGCCAAAATCGAATACCGTGGGCACCAGCGGCCGGCCGAAGTGCCGCATCCACACCTGATTGACCGCCACCCGGGCCGGCAGCGGATTGGCCGGATCGGTCAGCCATCGGGCGAGTGCTGTGCGGCGGCCCGAACTCGTCGCCGGGAACGGCTTGCCCCGCGACTCCTCGGTCTCCAGGTTCGACTCGGGCGTCTTGAGCGCGCCGGCCAGCGGCGTGAAGTTTTCGCCCGGCGTATCGACGGCCTGCCGCGCCATCTCGAGCGCAGCCTGCGCGTCGGCGAGTTTCTTTTCGACGTCGGCCCGTTTGTCGGCCCCGGCTTTGGCCAGCTCCAACTGGGCGTAGGCCACGCTTTCGGCTGCCGCCGCCACGGCCAGGGTGCGCTCGGCCTTGACCGCCGCTTGAGCCAGGATCTGCTGCTCGGCCGGCGGGCCGCCATAGCGCGCGCGCTGGGCCGCGGCGCGGGCCCGAAGGACGCCCGGCTGAAGCTCGCTCTTGGCGAGGGCTCGTTCGTTGACCGTAACCCACAGCCGGGCCTGGGCGACACTCGGCGGCGCGTCGGCCGGCGCTGCTTTGCCCGCGCTGAGCGCCAGCCCGGCCGGCAGCGCCCGCAGCTCAAAGCTGAGAAACTCGGCCGTGGCGTCGAAGGCCAGGATCTGCATCGCGCCGCGCCGCCGCGGCACCGGCAGCTCGTAGGCCACGGCCAGCTCGCCATCGACCAGCAGATTGACCAGCGGTCCGCGCACGCGGAGCGTCAGTTCATATGGCCGGTTGAGTTCGATCGGCCGGCTCTGGGCGCCCTCGTTCGGATAGACGAAGTCGGCGCCTGCCTTGTAGCAAACCTGCGCCTTCGGCCCGCCGGCGTAAGCGCTGACGTAGCCCAACGACTCGTGCGGATCGTCGATGTCGAAGGCGATGCCGACCGACTTCCAGGTTTGCCCGCCGGTGGTCCGGAAGCGGAGCCGGGCCTCAAAATCTTCGGGCGGCGTGGATTTCAAGCGCAGGGCCGCGCGGCTGGGCCCGTCGGCGGTTTGCACGAGCCGGCCGTCGGCATAGGCCCCGCGCCCGCCGACTTGCTGCCAGACGTCGGGACGTTCGGCCGCAAAGTCGTCGCGCACGAGCGCCGGCTGCTCGGCCGACGATTTTTCTTCCGCCGGCTGGCCAGCGGTCTTGGCCGCCAATTCTTCGGCCGCCACGGCCTGGGCGAGCTTCTCCTGTGCCGCGGCCAGCAATTGCCGATTGGCGACGCTGGCTTCCGCCGCCGCCTTGAGATAGGCCTCGAGCACGGCCGGCCGCAAACCGGGATCGTGCGCTTCGGGCGGCAGCGCGACGGCCGCGACCTGAAACGCGTCCGCAGCCAGGAACGCGGGCACGCCGGGCTCCAGGACATGGCTCTTGTCGGGATTGCGATCGTCGCCGCGGACGTGCAGATACGTCGGGGCGTCGAGATTGCAATCGAACACGCCCGGTATGCCGTCGCGGTCGAAATCGACCTCGCCGCCGGCCATGTCGGCCCGCACCTGGTAGGGCTCGAACACGGCTCGCAGCCGGTAGTAATCCTGCTGGGTGATCGGGTCGTACTTGTGGTCGTGGCATTTGGCGCAGTTGAACGTCAGGCCGAGCATGGCCTTCGACGTGTGTTCGATCGTTTCGTCGAGCCAGGTCGTGCGATTGAAGCGGAAATACTGTCGGGCCAGAAAACCGGTCGCCCGCAACCGGTCGGTGTCGGCCGGGTACAGCTCGTCGGCGGCCAGCATCTCGCGCAGCATCTGGTCGTAGGGTTTGTCGGCCGCCAGCGCATCGATGATCCAGTCGCGCCAGTGCCACATGTGCTTTTGCGAGTTGCGGACTTCGGCCCCCAATCCCCACCAGTCGCTGTAGCGCCAGATGTCCATCCAGTGCCGGGCCCAGCGCTCGGCATACGCCGGACTGTCCAGCAGCCGATCCACGACGGCCCCCCGCGCCAGGGGCGAATCGTCGGCCGCGAGCGCGTCGAGCTCGGCCCGCCCGGGCGGCAGGCCGATCAAGTCGAGATAAACCCGCCGCAGCCAGACGCGTGCGTCGGCCCGCGGCTGCGCGGTCAGGCCCCGGCGCTCGCGCTCGGCGGCGATGAATGCATCGATTGGGTTGCGATTCCATTCTGCCTGGGCCGCTGGCGGCACGCTCGGCCGCACGGCCGGCCGAAAGGCCCAATGATCGCGCGGGTCGCGCTCGGGCTGCTCGTCCGCCGGGGCGCGGGCCCCCTGGTCGATCCAGGCCCCGATCAGGGCGATTTGCTCGGCCGAAAGCGGTTCTCCCTCGGGCGGCATCCGCTCGTCCAGCCCAGGGGCACTGATCTTCGCCACGAGCAAACTGCCGACCGCTTTGCCGGCCTCGATCGCCGGCCCGCTATCGCCGCCCCGAACGGCGGCCGCCGCCGTGTCCAGCCGCAGCGCGGCTTGCTGCTTGAGCGCTCCGTGGCAGGCATAGCAGCGGGCCTGGAGCACGGGCTTGATCTGGCGCAGATAGTCGATCGGTTCGGCAGCCGCCAGAGCGCTGGCGCTGAGCCATCCGGCGCAGACTCCGCCGGCACAGATTGCCGCCAGCCGAAGTTTTCCGCCGCTGCAACCGTTCATGTCGATTCCCGGTCGTGGGCTCCCGGTCGTGGGCTCGCGGTCGTTCAGGGGTTACGGTCGGGGGCTCCAGCACCGGTGTTGCGGCAAACCACTGCCACGCCGCTGCTGATTCGCCCTTCTCGCCTCGGCCGATCCCAGTTCGCTGGCGCTGCCGGATCGGGTTATCGCTGCGGGCCCGGCTGGCGCTGCGGCAGGTCGCTCCATTGTCGGCGGAAACCGGGCCCACCGCAACTTCTGAGGCCCCTTTGCCGCCGCTTGCATCCACGATTCCCGCCGCCCAGGCCGGTTGATTGTCGCGGCCCGCGATCCATGCTTCAATTGGGATGGTTTCGGCTGGCTGTCGCCGCTCATCCCCTGGAGTTCGCCATGCGCCGCTCGTGGATCGTCTTTGCAATGTTGCTCGCGGTCTGCGGCTCGCGGCTCTGGTCCGATGAATACGAGTTCGACGAAGATGACGCCGCCGGCCCGCCGGTCGCCGAAGACAATGCTTCCCCGCCCAACGTCTTCGACCTGTCGCGGGCAGCCTTTGCCGAGCAGGCCGTGCTCACGCTGTTCGCCCGCAAGCAGTACGACCAGGCGGCTCAGCTGCTCGAGCGGGCCCTGAAGCGCAATCCGCGCAACATGACCACGCACTACAACCTGGCTTGCGCACTGGCGCGGCTAGGCAAGACGGACGAGGCCCTCGATCGACTGCAGAAGGCGGTCGAGTTCGGCTTCCGCGACGCGGCGCACATCAAAACCGACGACGACCTGGCCAGCCTGCGCGGCGAGCCGCGCTTCGGCCAGATCGTCAAGCAGGCCGCCGAAGCCAAGCCGCTCGAAGCCGCGGCGGCCAACCACCCCATCCAGCCGGCACCCTTCAAGGACGGCCAGGTCCTGGTCTCGGCCGACAATACAGCCTACGATCCGCGGATCAACTTGTTTCTATCGGCCTTCAAGATCGAACCGGCCGACACCGCCGACAAGCCGATCGCCGAGGGCTACGGCCGCGCAGGCGAATTGCTCCGCCAGTGGGCCGCCGAGGGAACCGCCGCCGGCAACCACGGCGACCTGTACGACAACCGCGACCGCGGCCACTCGTTCATGAACTTCAAGAGCTTTCCGCAGCTCACCCGGGTGATCTACAGCGACGACGTGCAAAAGCGCCACCTCGACTGGGGCCTGCAGCGCTGGTTCACCTACAACGGCGTCTGCATCGGCAATTCGTCGACCGCCCAGACCGGCGGACCCTTCTGGCGCTGCAACGGCCGCATGGCCCAGACCGATCCGGGCGTGGCTCTGTTGCAATACCTGCAATACGTGAACCGGCACCTGTACGTGTATCCCGTGCACGTCGACAACAACCCAGGCCACAACGGCGCCGGCGGCAAAGGCTTCGGCGACGTGGTGCCCGCCAACACGCCCTACCTGATCTTGTCGCAGGGCTCGTCGGGCTCGGACATCGTGTTCCTCGATGCACTTGTGGCCACCCTGGCGGCCTTTCGCCCCGAGGTGAAACGCGAGCTGGCCGCCACCGGCGCGCTCATTCCCACGCTGCAAATGATCTTTCGCACCAGCAACAAGAGCGTGGCCCAGCCCGACGATTATCTCACCGGCCAGGCGCATCCCACGGCGTTCGAGGGGGGACAGGTCGACGCCGAGAAAATGGTCACGCTGGCCCACGGCCTGACGGCCGACGCGCTGCCGCCGGTCGTGCAGCTCCAGATCGTCGACGAAGACCGGCCGCTCGTGGGGCGCGATTATTTTGACACCGGTCCCCGCGAACATCTGCTGGACACTCCCGCGGCGATTGCCCGAATCGTCAAGTCCAGTGCCTACACCCGGCGGATGGTGCTCAGCGCCGCGGCCAGCAAGGACCTGCGGAACAAGCCGCTCACGTTTCGCTGGGTGGTGCTGCGGGGCGACGCCGAGCGAATTCGCATCAAGCCGCTCGACGATGCCGGCACCCAGGCCGAGCTGCAAATCGACTACCAGCCCCGGCGGCCGATCGCGCCGGGCTCGGAGCGCGAGTCGAACCGGGTGGACATCGGCGTGTTCGCCCACAACGGCACGTATTATTCGGCCCCGGCCTTTGTCTGCTTTTATACGCTGGACAACGAGAAACGCGTCTACGACGACCAGCACCGCATCCAGGTGATCGATTACACCGATCCCGACGCGCAGAACAACTACGTCGACCCGATGCTCGACATGCGCAAGGATTGGCGCGACGAGTACCGCTATGCCGACGACGGCACACCGCTGGGCTGGACGCGCAAGCGCGGCGACAAATCCGAGGACTTCACCGCCGCCGGCGACCTCGTTCTGGAAAAAGACGGCGACGGCCGGGCCACCCGCACCGCGGCCGTGCGCTACGTGCCGGCTCCGGGCCCCGAGGGCACGCAGATCCTCAAGCAGGAATTGGCCGAAGCCGAAGCGGCGAAGTGACGTGTGGCGACCGGGTCCCGCGTCATGCCGCGATGCCCGTAGCCCGACGATTCTTGCTCGCAGCGCCGGGCCATGCTAGGCTCGCATCTATGGCAAATGAACTTTCCCCGCAAGCTGAGCAATACCTGGCCAGCGTCGTTGCTGAGGGAGTTTTTCCGTCCAAGCAAGCGGCGCTCGAGGCAGCCGTCGAAGCCCTGCGCACCAGGACCGAGGCATTGCCCCTAGTGCCGGCCGAACACATGGATCTGGTCGAGCAAGGCCTGGCTTCTGTGAGCGCGGGCCGTTCGCGCCCCTGTCCGACGCCGACTGGGAGCGCCTCAGGCAAGTGGCCCGAGACGCCGCAACTGACAAGCCTCCTGGCACGGTCTGATGCCGGGCGCCCATTACACCCACGAGGCCGAGCAGGACCTCCAGAATATCACGCAGTACATCGCCCGGGACAATCCGTCCGCGGCGCTGACGTGGCTCGAGGAAGTCCGCGCGACCTGCGACCTGTTAGCAACACAGCCCCAGATGGGCGAGAGCCTGCGGACCGCCCGGTTCGGCGCGGTACGGCGCCATATATTGGGAAACTATCTGATCTACTACGTGCCCGCGGCCCACGGCATCGAAGTCGCGCGCATTGTGCACGGGGCGCATGACCAAGGGGCACTGGTCTAGCCGGTACCCGAAGCCACCCTCCTATCGGCATTCGCTTCGAAATTTCCTCACCCAGAATCCACACCGACAACCATCCGATCATGCACGTCACGCTCCTACGCTCCATCGCTCGTCCGCTGTCGCTGGCCCTGCTGGTTTGCCATGTCTCCAGCGTCCACGCCCAGCCGGCGGCCAAGCCGGCCGAGGCGGCCGAAATCAATCAGGCCTATCTGCGCGAGCACTATACGAAATACGAATATCGGATCGCCATGCGCGACGGCGTCCGGCTGTTCACCGCAGTCTACGCGCCTAAGGACACGTCGGCTGCCTGGCCGATCCTGCTCACCCGCACTCCGTACAGTCTCAAGCCCTATGGCGTGGATCAATATCCCGTGCCGCGCGGGCCGATGGCCAACTACGCCAAGGAAAAGTTCCTCTTCGTGCTGCAGGACGTCCGCGGCCGCTACGGCTCGGAAGGGGTGTTCAGCCACATCCGGCCGCACAATCCGGCCAAGGCCACGCCCCAGGACATCGACGAAAGCACCGACTGCTACGACACGATCGACTGGCTGGTGAAGAACGTGCCGAACAACAACGGCCGGGTCGGCATGATGGGCATTTCGTATCCCGGCTTTTACACGTCGGCCGGGATGATCGATTCGCACCCGGCGCTCAAATGCGCCTCGCCCCAGGCGCCGGTGGCCGATTGGTTCGTCGGCGACGACTTTCATCACAACGGCGCGTTCTACCTACCGCACGCCTTCCACTGGCTGTCGTTTTTCGGCCAGACGCTCGAAGAGCCGACCCGCGAGCCGCCTCGGGTGTTCGACTACAAGACGCCCGACGGCTACGAGTTCTACCTCCGCACCGGCCCCTTGCCGAACGTCGAAGCCCAGCACTTCAAGGGCCGGATCACGTTCTGGAAGGAGTTGATGGAGCACGGCACCTATGACGAGTTCTGGCAATCGCGGAACCTCCGCCCGCACCTGAAGAACATCAAGGCCGCCGTGCTCACGGTCGGCGGCTGGTTCGACGCCGAAGATCTGTTCGGCACGCTGGAAACGTATCGCGCCGTCGAGCGGCTGAATCCCGGGGCGGTCAACGCCCTGGTCATGGGCCCTTGGGCCCACGGCACCTGGTCGATGGATGCCGGCGACCACCTGGGCAGCGTCTGGTTCGCCGCCAAGACCGGCGAATTCTACCGCGAGAACATCGAGCTGCCATTCCTCAAGCAGTTTCTCAAAGACGACCGCAACGCCGGCTTGCCCGAAGCCTACGTCTTCGAAACCGGCACCAACCAGTGGCGGCGCTACGATGCCTGGCCGCCGGCCGCGGCCCAGGAGGCCGCGCTCTATTTCCATCCCGACGGCCGGCTCTCGTTCGATCCGCCCGGCGACGGGGCCAGCGAGTACGACGAGTACGTGAGCGATCCGGCCAAGCCCGTGCCGGCCACCGGCAACATCGTCTTCGGCATGTCCAAAGAACACATGCTCGACGACCAGCGATTCGCCTCGTCGCGCCCCGACGTGCTGGTCTACCAGACCGACGTGCTCGATCGCGACGTGACGCTCGCCGGCCCGCTGCGGCCCCGGCTGCTGGCCTCGACCACGGGCACCGACAGCGATTGGGTCGTAAAGCTGATCGACGTCTACTCGGGCGACTTTCCCAATCCCAAGGACAGCCCGCCGACCTTGCAGATGGGGGGCTACCAGCAGCTGGTCCGGGCCGAGCCGATGCGGGGCAAATTCCGCAACAGTTACGAGAACCCCGAGCCGTTCGAGCCCGGCCGGCCGGCCAAGATCGAGTACGTGATGCCCGACGTGTATCACACGTTTCGCCGCGGGCATCGCATCATGGTGCACGTGCAAAGCTCATGGTTCCCGGTGGTCGATCGCAATCCGCAGAAGTTCTGCGATATCTATCACGCCCAGAGCGAGGATTTTCAGAAAGCCACGCAGCGAGTCTATCGCGCGGCGCGGCCGGTTCGCAATTGGGCGTGATGGTTCTCGCGCCGTGAGCGACTGATGAGCGACGAGCCGTGCGACGATCGACCGGCAATCGGCAAGGCCGCCGAGCCTGCGAACGCCGCAGCGGAGAGCGTTGTAGCGGACAGCACTGCGGCCGACGGCACCACGGCAGAAAGCACTGCCGCGGAAAGCACAGCGGCGGACATCGCTGCGGCGCAATGCACGGGCGCGGACGGGGCCGCGCCGCCGGTTAGCCTGCCGCCAGCCGCGGGGCAGTTGTCCGAGCACGCGTCGCCGGCGCCGGCATTTGCGCCATCAAGGTTGCTGGCCGTCGCGCTCACTTTTGCCGGAATCATCCTGCCGGCGATCTGCTTTGCGATCGGCTTTCCGAATCAGCCCTATTGGCAATCGGGCACGTGGAATGCCTACGCCCAATTGCTGCTGTCGCGGAAGAATGCGATTCCGCTCTACCCGCTGCTGCTGTATGCCATGACGAGCCTGGGCCTGGTCGTTTGGCGTCCGGCGCGCTGGGGGCAGCGGCCCTGGGTTCGCTGGGGGATTTACTCGGGCGTCGTCCTGGCGGCGGAGTGTTGGCTCGCATTCCTGTTCGCCTTGTCGGACGTCGTGCCCGTCGCGTTCATCGTCACTTTGATTGCATCGGGGCTAATGCCGCTCGGTGCCTTCGTGGGCTGGCGAGTCATCGTGTATGTCTGGCGGAAGGGGGCAGGCTGGTCCGTGGGCCTGTTTACGCTCTTGGCCCTGGGAGCTCTCTTCTCCTACGAAGCGTTCGGGGGCGTCGTCCTGGTTTGCTTCGCATGTTCGACCAACTGGGCGTTGGCTTCCTACTTCTACGTGGCCCGAGCGCTCTGCGCGGCCCGCAGGTTGAGCCGATCCGCTTCAGCCTGGCCCAGCTTTTCGCTTTGATCGGCACTCTGGCGGCCAATTTTGCCGCCTGGCGGGTCTCGTTCCTTTGGATGCTCGACGAATACTCCCGGCTCCCCGAGACCGAGCCGCCGCGGTGCTTCGTCTGCACGGCGGCTGCAGCCGGACACCCCGGCGTCGTGCATAGCCAGTCTTGGCAAGCCTCCGACGGGCGCGTGATCCGCGTCAACGATCAGCTGCGCTATCTAAAGGCCTTCGAGCTGCTCTGGGCCAGTCTCTGCCCGGCGGGCCATCGGCGCTGCGCCGGGTCTACGACCGCATCGGCCCCCGCGTCGCCGCCCTGCTCTGCCGGCCGCTCCTGGCCGACTGCGGCTACTGGCTGCTCAAGCCACTGGAATGGCTGGCCCGGGCGTGCCTGGCGGTGGCCATTCCCGGCCAAGCGCGCGTCATCGGCCGGCTCTACCAGCCGGCAGGCGGCCGCGCTTCGGACGGCCGGTGCCAGCAAGCCCGCGGCTAGCAGGCGGGACCGATCGAAGGGCTGCCGCCGGGCCCGCGGCGCGGGCGCCCTCGCAGCAATTGCGGCCCAAACGCCGCATAAATCGCTCTCAGCGGCCGGCGGGGTTTGCGGTATACTCCCGCCCCACTTCGTTTCGTGCAGTCTTATCGCGCCCGTTCGACGCGCCCGCACCGGCGATTCCTTGGGGCCGGCCTTATCCCCGGCGGCGTCGAAGAATTCGGACCTTTCACGGAGGAACCGACAGATGTTCGGCAAGATTTCGGCAGCGGCCCTGCTTTGCGCCGTCATTTCGTCCGCCTTTTCGGCCAATGCCTCTGAGGCTGGCTGTCCGGCGCCGCTCTCGAGCGCGGCCGCCTATCAAAGCTGGACCGCCTGGTACCACAACCAGCCCTCGCGCGTGGCCGACTCCAGTGGCCCGCGCTATCGCCAGCTGCTCGCGGCCGCCGACGGCAGCGCCTACTTCCTGAAAGGCCTGGGCGACTCGAGCCCGCAGATTCGCGAACTCTCGAAGCAAGCCCTGACGCAACTATCCGCCAATACCGCCGTATACTTCGAGCTCTACGACTGCCTGTTGCACGGCCGCGACCGTGACGTGCGCTGGCAGGTCGACGAAATTCTGCAATCGGCCGAGGCCAGCCAGGCCGGCGACGAGACCGACGCGTCGGCCCCGTATCCCTGGCGGATTCGGCTGGGCAGCCTGACGCGCGCCGGGCACTGCGACGCCTGGCCCACAGCCGGCGACGGCGCCACACACTTCGAGCTCGACGGGGGCCACCTGGCACAACAGATCGCGGCTCTCCGCGCGGAAATCGGCTTTCGCGAGAGGCGCTTTGGTTTCATCCACGGCGGGCCGGATCCGCTGCCGCAATTGCGGCAGCGGCTGGCCGAAGCCGAAGCCCTGCAGCTGAGCCGCAGCTCCGCACTCCAGTTGCTCGCCTACCTGGATTCCACGGCCGAATTCTCGCCGCTCGACGACGCCCATATTTCGCGCGACGAACTGCGCCAGGCGCTGCGACAGCACGCCGGCTATCTGCCGCCGGCCACCCAGGAAGCGGGTCTCGCCGCGGCAAGCGACTCGCGGGGGCCCTGGCCCGCTTATCAGCTGCGGCTAGATCTGGAACAATCGCTCCAACGGCAATCGCCGGCGGCGGGCGCCTGCCCGCAGGGTACCGCCTCGGCGGGCGCGGCGGCACTGGTCGCCGCCTGCCGCCGGGACCGATCTTACGATCCGGCCGCGTCGAAAGTCCTGCCCGTCGTCTGGACGCATTCCGCGCTGAGCAAATTGCCACAGCTTGCCCCCGGCACGTACAAGCTCCTGCTGACGTTTGAGCCTTCGTCCGGCGCCAAGCTGGGACTCGATGCCGCCGCTCCGCACGCGCCCAGGATCGGTGCCATCGTGTTTCGCGTGAAAGCCGCGTCGAGCGAGGGCTGCCCGGCGGGCGGAGATCTCTGGGATAGCGAGTGCGCCCAGCGGCCCACGGATTGGGAAATCGTCCGCGTCGCCGTCCCCGGCTCGGACCTCGCCGACGATGATCTGTGCACCGCGTCGGAGTCCACGCTCAGCGCCCGGGCCTACGAGTGCCGGCGGGACCGTTTCTGCGGCCCGGTCGGCTTTGGCGACACCGAGCGCCTCATCAACTTCTCCATGGGCACAGCGCGCTAAAGTCGCGCTGCTGATCCGCAGGCGCCGCAGACAGACAACCGATTCACGTCCCGCCGCCGTAGCGTTTGACCGCGTCCCAATCGAGTTCGATCCCCAGTCCCGGCCCGGTCGGAATCGGTAGCAGGCCGTCGGCATCGATTCGAAACGGCGCGGTCAGGATATCCTCGATGTACGGCACGCCGGTCTGGAATTCGACCCATCGGGCCACCGGCATCGCCGCCGACAAGGCCAAGTCGGCAGCCACGCCCACGGCCGTGTTCCAGCCGTGCGGCACCAGCAGCACGCCGAAGTCGGCCGCCAGCCAGGCCAGCCGCCGGGCTTCGCTCAGGCCGCCGCACTTGGTCACGTCGGGCTGGATGATGTCGACCGCCCGGCCCGCGATAAAAGGCTGAAACGCCTGCCGCCGGGTGAGCACTTCGCCCGTGGCTACCAGCACCGGCGAGGTTTGCCGCAGCTCGCGAAAGCCTTCGACGTCGTCGGGCCGGAGCGCCTCTTCGAACCACACGACGCCATAATCTCCCAGCATCTTGGCGGTCTCGCGGGCCCAGCACACGCCGTGCGGCCAGAACTGCTCGCTGCCGCCGGCGTCGACCATCAGCTCCACGTCGTCCCCCACCGTTTGCCGGGCCGTGCGCACGAGCAGCTCGTCCAGCTGCCGGCTCACGCGGCCGAACGGGCGCCAACCCATCTTGATGGCCCGGAAGCCGCGCTCAAGTTGCTGCCCCAGCGCCGCGGCCAACGGGCCGGGCTCGTCGAACAAGATCGAGGCATACGGCTTGATCCGCTGGCGATAATTGCCCCCCAGCAGCCGCGCCACGCTGACGCCCAGTGCCTTGCCCCACAGATCCCACAATGCGATGTCCAGGCCGCTGATCGTGTGCTCGACCGCCCCGCCCCGGCCCAGCCAGAACATCGATTGCCGCAGTTTTTCGCTCACCCGCTCGGGTTCTTCGCCGCTTTCGCCGACGAGCAGCGGGCGCAATAGCTCGAGCGACCCCTCGACCAGCGCCCGGGTGGTATAGCAGCTGCCGACGCCGCTGATTCCCTCGTCGCTTTGCACCTGGACCAGCGTGTTGTACTGCACGTTGGGATCGGTTCCGCCGGGCCAGCCGTGGTCGTGCGTGGCGCCCCCCAGCGAGATGGCCCTGATTTCTGCGATCCGCATTCTTGATCTCCCCCTCGGCCAGGAGTATTACAATCAGTCACGCCAGTGTAGCAGGCAATTCGCCGGGCCACCCCGGGCTTCCGCCGACTCCCCTTGGGAAAGATCCTTCGCCATGACCAGCCGCGCGCAAACCGAGTGGCGCTACGAAAAACTCACCTGGCCGGAAATCAACGACGCCGTCGAGCTGGGCAAGGTCTGCATCCTGCCCTGCGGCGCGGTCGAGCAGCACGGCCACCACCTGCCGCTCGACGTGGACCTGGTCTGCCCGACCGAAATCGCCCGCGGCGCCGGCCGGGCCCGTCCCGACAAGATCCTGGTCCTGCCCACCGTGGCCTACGGCTACACCGGGCACGTGATGGATTTTCCGGGCACGATCAACAACGACTTCGAGCACTTCATCCATCACGTGCTCGACATCACGCAATCGCTGGCCTATCACGGCTTCAAGAAGATCGTGCTGCTCAACGGCCACGGCTCGAACGCGCCGAACCTGGACCTGGTCGCCCGGCGCACCAATCTGCAGACCGACGCCGAGTGCGTGGCCACCAGCTGGTGGCAACTGCTCACCGTGGACAAGGATTTTCTGCCCGGCTGGCGCGAGAGCAAGTTTCCCGGCGGCTGCGCGCACGCCTGCGAGCTGGAAACCTCGCTCTACCTGTATCTGGACGAGGCCAACGTGCGCAAGGAGGAAATCCGGAGCGGCACGATCAGCTTCAACCAGGACGACAGCCCGTTCAATTGGGTCGATCTGTTCGCCGCCGGGCCGGCCACCGTCGTCAGCTGGACCAGCAGCTACAGCGCCACCGGCGTGCTGGGCGAGGCCGAGCTGGCCACGGTCGACAAAGGCCGCCGGGCCTACGAAGAAGCCACGCGGCAGCTCGTGCGGTTCGTCGATTACTTTCATCCCCGCCCCCGCGACCAGCGCCAGGACCGGCACCGCCAAAAGCCCACCATGCCCATCCCCTGGGGTCAGCGGCCGCTGGCCTGACTGCCCCTCTGGCCGCAGCCGCGCGAAAGCGAGAACGCACCGGTGAACCAACCGCTCGCGGTACAACCCGGCCGACCCGTACCGGCCGGCGGCGGCGAACCGCTCGCCGGGCCGCCGGCGTCGCGCGTGCGCTACGGCGTGCTTGGCATCCTGTGCGCCGCCGCCACGATCGCCTACATCCAGCGCTACGCGATCAACACGCTGCGCACGCCGATCGGCGCGGATCTGCACTTGGACTTCGGCGCGACAGGCTCGGTCATGTCGGGCTTTTTTGCGGCCTATGCCCTGCTGCAGATTCCCTCCGGCTGGCTCGGCGAGCGCTGGGGCAGCCGCCGGGCGCTCACGCTTTATGCCGTGCTCTGGTCGCTGCTCACCGGCTTGATGTGCCTGGTGAGCGGCAAGTGGTCGCTGCTGGCCATCTGGTCGCTCGTCGGAGCGGCCCAGGCCGGCTTGTTTCCTTGTGCCATGATCGCCGTGCGCGACTGGCTGCCCGCCTCGCGGCGGGCGCTGGCCAGCGGGATGCTCGCCAGCTGCATGTCCTTGGGCGGAGCGCTGTCGCCGGCGATCGTCGGCTGGCTTTCGATCGACCTGGGACAGCGGTGGCCGGCGATTTACGCCCTGCTGGCCCTGCCGGGCCTTGTCTGGGCGATGGTCTACTTCGCCTGGTTTCGCGATCGGCCGGAAGCGCACCCGCAGGTCAACGCGCAAGAGCTGGCGATCATTCGCGGACTGCCGGGCCTGGCCGGGGCTGAAGTTGCCGGCGCCGAATCCACTGGCAACGAGTCCGCTGGCCAAGGGCCCGTCGAGCGGCTCCCCTGGCGGGTGCTGCTGGGCAGCCTGCCGATGTGGCTGATCTGTTTTCAGCAGTTTTTCCGCGCGGCGGCGCAGGTCCTGTTCGGCACCTGGTTCGGCACGTATTTGCAGCAATCGCCCGGCCTGTCGGAGCGCGAGGTTGCCTACCTGGCCGGCGCCCCGCTGGTGATGCTGATCGTCGGCGGCGTGTTGGGCGGCACGCTGTCGGATTGGATCCTGGCCCGCACCGGCAGCCGGCGCTGGGCCCGGCAGGGTTTTTCCGTCGTCAACCTGCTCGCCTGCGCCGCGCTGTTCGCCGCCGCCGGCGCGGCGCGCGAGCCGTATCTGGCGGTGCTGCTGGTCAGCCTGGCCTCGCTGGCCATGGCGCTAGGCGGAGTCAGCGCGTTCGCGATCACGATGGACATGGGCGGAGCCCACGTGGCGATCGTGTTCAGCATCATGAACATGGCCGGCAGCATCGGCTCGGCCCTGTTTCCCAAGTTCGTCGGCTGGCTGCTGGAAACGACGCACAACTGGAATCACGTGATGCTGGCCATCGCGCTGATTTATCTGGCCGCGGCCGTTTGCTGGCTGCTGCTCAACCCGAACGGCTCGGTCTTCGACCGGCCGGCCAGCCGACAAACGGAGCCGGCACGCTAGACTACGGTTCCGGCGTTGCTGAAGCCGGGCGTGATTGCGCGTCGCCGCGCGTTGGCCTTAACGGCGCCGGGCTGTCCGCCAGCGGCCCGAGCGACGTGAGCAATTTGCCGCTGGGCCATTCGATCCGGCGCGCCACGCCGGGCTATTTCTTTTTCTTCTTCCGCCAGCCCTGCCGCTTGCGCGGAACCCGAACCCGGGGCACCAGGTCTTCGCCCGGGCGGCGCTCGCGCCAGAAGCCCTGCGCCGCGTCGCAGACGATGCAATTGGTCGTCAGCCGGCGGAATTCGTCCAGCACGGCCGGCGCGATTGCCGGTTCGCCGGCCTCATCGACGACGGTAAACTCTGGGCCGAACTTCTCGCGGACCTCGGCCGCCGTTTGGGCAATCGGCAAGCGGCGGTCGCGGCGGTCGAACTCGGTCACCATCCATTCGGCCACCAGCCGCGGTTGCGCGTCGACTTCCACCTTCCGCTCGGCCATCAGGCGCGAGACGATGGCCTTGATCTCGGCGGCCGCCTCCGGCGAAACACCGGCCGCCGCAATCTGCTCGGGCGAAGGCAGCTCGACATCCTGCAGCGAGCCTTCGCACTGCGGGCAGATTGGATCGAGCCGATCGAATTCGAACAACCGCACCTCCGCCCGGCATTTGGGACACGGCAGGCAGAATATCGACGCCTGGATCCAGCCGTTGAGCGAGGGCGATTCTTCCGGCGCGGCCGCGCCGGCATCCGGCTCGGCGGCTGCGGAAGCGGGGTCTGGATCCGTCAATGGCATGTTGTTGTAGCGGTCACAAAACGGACACTCCACCACTTCCCCCGCACGCTCAGGGTCGAACTCAAACTCCAAATGGCACGAGCGACACCGGATGCCCATCGCACCCTCATCTAGAAGCGGGCAAGTTGGATAGCAGACGAAACGCGGACGAGATGCATGACAAATCGCGCGGCGCGGGTCGGTCGCTGCCGAACCCCACGGCCGCGCTGGGTCTATTCCTGAACGCTGTCGTCGCGGTTGAGCGCCGCAGCGCCTTGTTGGCCGCGTCCTGCGTCTGCAGCGTCTTACTCTGGGCGGCGGCGATTAGGGCGTCGGACAGCGGCTTGTCGCTGATTTTGTGGATCGCGGCAATCCGGGCCACGGCTTCGGCCGCGCTGGCCTGGGCTCGCCAATCGCCCCGTTCCAGGATGGTGGTCAGCTGGCGGATCGCTTTGGCCTGTTCGAGCGCACCGAGCACCGGAGCGCCGAATTCCCAAGCCCGGGGATTGCCGGCCAGCTCGCTGTAGATCGCACTGTCCACCTTGGTGGTCAGGCCTTCGTCGCCGCGCTCGGCAATCTGCACGAGCGAATGACTGGCCCCCTCGCGGACGTTGAGCACGCTATGACTGAGCAGCAGCACCAAGGGCTCGACGCAATCGGCCGTGGCGTACTGGCCGATGCTCTGCGCCGCAACGGCCGTCTTGTGCCAGTCGACCGGTTTGGTCAACAGGGGCAGCAGAATCGGGGCCACCAGCGCCCGCTGCTCCGGCGTGCAGAGCGGCGCCAGCTCTTCGAGCGCCGGACCTGCGGCCTGCCGCGGATTGGTCACGTCGTCGGCCACACAGCCGGCGATCAAATCCATCACTCCCGTGAAACCGCTGGCCCGCACCAGGTTGACCGCGTGCGCCCGGGCGGCCCACTGCGGCTTGTCGTCCGCGGCGGCCTGCAGGGTGGCGGCGGCGGCCTTGGCCACGCGCGAGGCATATTGCCGATCGACGTGCTGCCCCATTTCCTCCATGATGCCGGCCCGCAGCGGCAGCGGCTCGGCCTTTTCCAGCTCGATGAGCAGGATCGGGAACAGGTCGGCCTGCGACATCTGGTGTTCTTTGCGCAGCGTGTTGAGAATCCGCTTCGATTCGTTGGTCACGTTGACGGTGCGGTCTCCCAATTGGCGAATCACCACCGGCAGCGAGTCGCGGGTGACCGGCCAACCCAGGTGATAGATCGTCCGCAGGGCGTACGACCGGGTGCCGCCAGGCGCGTTCGGCGTCGACCTCGCCGCCGCCGGTTTCGGCCGCTTTGAGCACCGCCCGGAGCGATTCGCTGTTGCGAATGCTCAGGCAGAATTGCGAAGCCGCGTCGGCGGCGTTCGTGATCTCGCAGCCCATCACTTCGGCCACCGCGTCGTAGGCCTCGCTGGGAATCTGCGCCTGCGCCGACGGCCCGCTGCAGCCCGCGGACCGCGTCCATTTGGCTGCGCCAGTTCTTGGAGCTCAAACCTTGAATCAAGAAGGTCGCGTCCTCCGGCTTGCTGATCGGAGCCAGGCCGTGATACGAGGCCACCAACACCGACTCGGAGCCGTCGGCCGCCCGGCCGATGAGAAACGCCCGGGCTTCGTCCACCGGCAGGATCTGGCCCACCGCTTCGCCGGCCGCCATGGCCACGTCGATGTCCTCATCCCCCATGGCTTTTTTGAGCCCCTCGGTGGCCGAGGCGGCGCGCATGCGTCCCAAGGCCGCGGCCGATTCCTTGCGCAGCTCGGCGCCCTTGGGCGAATCGAGCCTTTCGATCAGCAGCGTCGTCACCTTGGGCAGCTCTTCTCCCCCCTTGCCGCCGGGAGCGAAGATGAAGCCCAGCGACCGCGCGGCGCTAGCCGCCACGTGGACCGCGTCGGAGTCGAGATTCTTCATCAACTGCGGCACCGAGATCGCGTCGCCCGAGGCCGGCTTTTGCGCCCGGGCCTGTGCCGCGCCGGTCGCCTGCCAGGTCAACGCCAAAGCCAACATCCCCCACCGCAAGCCGTGCTCTCGCCTGACAAACATGATCCAGTTTCTCCACGGGGTAAGAATAAGCCGGGGGGATGCCGCCTGTGTGCGGGTCCCGCGATGCCCAGGCAATGAGTCTCGCGCCCAGGCAGGATAATCGCCCGGCCCGCGCAACGCCAGAATTTTTCTTGACCGGGGCGTTTCTTGACGGGGTGCGTTTCTTGGCGGGGTGCGTTTCTTGACGGGACCCTCCTGCGCAGGGCCCTGCCGCCCAGGCCCCGACAGCCCAAGATCCGGGCGGACGAGCGGGTTACCCCTTCGCGTGCCGGCCAGTGCCGCCGCTGGAAAATGCGGCCGAAAGCCCGGCCCCGGCCGCCGCCAGATCCTCGGCGTTGTACACGGCCATCGCCAGGTCGACCAGTTGCGCGGCCGGCACGGCGCTCGCATTGCCCGTCGCGACTGCGGGCGCCGCGACCGACGCTGCAGCCGGGCTGAGCACCGCGGTGCTCGACAGGCCGGCCGGTGACTGCAGGGCCGCCTGCAACACTGCCGCTTGTTTCACTGCCGCCTGCACCTGCGCCGTGGCGGTATTCACCTGGTTGATCACCGACAGCGCATCCAGCGGCGTGATCGAGCCGTCGTCGTTTGTGTCCAAGAAGTTGTGCTGGCCGTCGGTCGGCGGCGGATCGACCTGGAGGCCGTGGGTGTTCAGGTCGTTGATCACCACCAGGGCATCGATCGGCGACACCGTGTTGTCGCCATTCACGTCATTGGGCGTGACCGGGTTCGTCCAACTGGGCACGTTGTTGTTCAGGACCGAGCCGGTGGCACTGCCCGTGGTCACCAGCCCGGCAGTCGGCTGCGAAAGCGAGACCGTGAACTGCCTGGTCGGCTCGGCATACAGCGTGCCGGGCACCGTCACAGAAATCGTCCGGCTCGTTACGCCTGGCGCAAAGGTCAACGTGCCGCTCGTGGCCTGGTAATCGGTGCCCGCCAGCGCCGTGCCGTCGGCCGTGGCGAAGTTCACCGTGACGGTTTGCGCCGCAGCCGTGCTCAAGCTGACCGTGAAGGTGGCAGTGGTCGACAAGTTCGAGTCGTCGGGCACCGTGACTTGCGTATTGGCGATCGACAGGCCCGGCAGCGCTTCGCCCTGGATGGCGAACGTGAACGGATCGGTCTGCGTCGGGTCATTTTCGGCGAAGCTCACGGTGGCCGTGCGCGTGCCGAGCGCCGTGGGCGCGAATTGCACGGTAAAGGTCGTGAGGCCGCCCGGCACAACCGACGGGGCCGGCGGACTGGTAATCGTGAAATCGCCGGCATTGGCTCCGCCGATCGACAGATTGGAGAGCGTTAGATTGCCCGAGCCCGAGTTGCGGATGGTATACGTCTGGCTGAGCGGCTGCCCACCGTAAGCGAGGGGACCGAGATCGGTGGCGTTGCCAGGGCTGGGAGAGTCGCTGGCGTCAACGAGCTCGCCGTTTCCCGTGACGGTCATTACCGGCTGGCCGCCGGTGATTTGAATCGTCGCGGGCACGAAAGTGAGTTGGGACAGGGCCAGAGGATTATTGTCGCCATAGACCGCGACCTCCGCCCCGGCCACGGCGTCGACCGAAGGCGTGAAGGTGTCCGTGCCGGCGGTCGTGGCCGTGACCGGAATGGTAAACAGCAACTGGGGAGCCGACGAACCTGGCAGGTAAATGCCGCCAAAGCCGCCGGTGTAGAAAATCTGGCCAGGGACTTGCGTGTTCTCGTACCCTCCGTTGAGAAAATCCGGTCCGAAGGTCACTACCGAATTCTTGGCATCGGACGGAATCGACACGTAATACGTATCGTAGGTCCCGTTCAGCTCTGCCTCGAACACGCCGCCATTGACGCCCCGGCCGCTATTGTCCTGCACCACGGCGCGGAGCTGGAAGCTGGTGCCCACCGGCACGCTGGTCAGCACGTTGCCGTTGGAGTCGGTCGTCTCGAAGTTGACCGTGACCAAACCATTCGGACTAAACGCCACGCCCGTTCCGCTGACGGCGAAGGTGAACGGCGAGACCTGCCCCGGGTCGCTTTGGGTGAAACTGACGACGGCGCTTTGCACGCCTAGTGCTTTCGGTTGGAACCCAAGCGAAAACGTCGTCGATGCGCCGGGCAGAATGGATTGCGCCGGCTGCTGAACCACCGAGAATGCTCCACTGGCGTTGTTCGAAAGCGTCACCTGGCCGAGGGTCAGCGTCGTGGTTCCATTATTAGTGATGGTGAAAACCTGACCCACGCCGGCGCCGGCGATATTGGCGAACTGGCTGCCGAGGTTGGTGCCATTGAGCGTGCTGGTCGTCACAGTGCCGGCAGCGATCGCAGCGCCGTCGCCGCTGACTGCCAGGACCGGGAATTGCGCCTCCCCGCCGATCGCAAACGTGAAGGGATTGGGCTGCGTCGAGTCGTCGTCGCCGATGCTGACGGTCGCCACGCGCTGTTCCGACGGCCCGGCAACCGGCAGGAAGCTCACCGTAAACGCCTGGGTCGCGCCCGCTGCAATCGAACCGCTGGTCGTGCCACCCACGGAGAAGTCACCGGAGTTCGTCCCCCCGACCGTGATCGAGCTGAGGTTGATTGCACTGGTGCCGGTGTTGGTCAAGTCGAACGACTCGACCACGGGATTGTCGCCGGGCGGAGCAATGCCGAAATCGGTGCCGTCGGCCGAACTCGTCGTCGGATCTCCGTCGGCGATCGCCTGGCCGAGACCGCTGACCACCAATTGCGCCGTCGTCCCTGCGCCGCCAACGGTAAAAGTGAACGGCGTGCCCTGGCCCGGATCATTCTGACTGAAACTGACCGAGGCCGTCCGCGCGCCCACCGCTCCGGCCACAAACTGCACGGAGAACGTCGTGCTGGAACCGGCCGCCACCGTGGCCGCGGGCTGCGCCGTGACCGAAAAATCGCCGGCGTCGGCTCCGCCTAGCAAGACCTGGCCGACCGACAGCGGCGTGCCGCCGTTATTGGCGATCGTGTACGTTTCGATCAGCGGATTGCCCCCCACCTGGCGCAGTCCGAAGTCGGTGCCCTGGGCGGCGCTCGGCGTCGAGCTGCCGTCGGCAATCGACTTGCCGTCGCCGGACACGACGATGATCGGCTGGGTGCCGGCGATGGTGATGGTCGCCGGCACGTAGGTGACATTCGATCCGGGCAGGGGATTGTTGTCGCCGTAAACAGCAATTTGCGAGTTGGGGGCGGTAGACAGCGACGGCGTGAAGGTCTCGGTGCCGGCCGACGTCCCCGTGACCGGAACGGTGAACAGGACCTGCGGGCCCGAGCCGGGTGCGAACAGTCCGCTAAAGCCCCCGGTGTCGTAAATCAAGCCCGGCGTCTGCGTGCTTTCTCTCTGCCCGTTGATAAACTCTGGCCCAAAGGTGACCACCGAATGCATGGCGTCGGACGGGATCGACACCAAACCGGAATTGTAGGTCCCGTCGAGTTCGGCCTCGAACACGCCGCCATTGGCACCGCGGCCGCTGGTGTCTTGCACGATCGCGCGGAGCTGAAAGGCTGTGCCCACGGGCACGGAGGTCAGGACGTTGCCGCTGCTGTCGGTCGTTTCGAACGTCACGACTGCCGACGACGTAAGCAGTTGCCGCCGTTCGAGCGTTTCGAGGCCCCAGGCCCGTCGGGCGCGGCGCGGGGCTGGGCGCCTGGCGGCGGTCCGCCGAACCGGATGGGAAAGTTGCACTGCCGCCATGCTTTCGCCTCGCAAGTTCCTGCCGCCAGAAACGCTGCCGCCAGAAACACTGCCACTAGAAACACTGCCACTAGAAACACTGCCACTAGAAACACTGCCACTAGAAACACTGCCGCCAGAAACGCTGCCGCCAGAACGCCACAGCCAGAATAGCGCCGCACAAATAAGCCGCCTGCGCAGCGCCGCAGCACTCACGGCATTTGCCCGCGCGCGGGCGTGTCCTGCCCGTGGGCGACTGCCGCAGCTCCCGAGCAGCCAGGCCGAACGATTCGCTCACCTGCGCTGTCCAAGGCCCAGCCGCCGGGCGGAAGTTTGGCTGAATTCTAGCTTTGGACACGAATCAGTGTCAATTTTCCCTGACACCGGCCACGCGCCTTCGGCCCCCCCGGCCGGGTCGGGTACGATGAGGAAGCAAGCTCAACTGCATGCGAAGTCCAGAAAGGATCGACCCATTCCTGGCACCGCTCAGAGAGGCTTGGATTGCAACGCCGCATTTGCGGCTAGGGCAGTTAATCTACAATGCGCTCGGCCAGGATAAGTCAGACGTGACCGCCGGGGACATACACGTCACAGACGATGAGCATTGAGACCGACCAGCCCTGTCCGGCCGCCCGATAAGTTAGCGCGATTCGCCCCATGACCACTTCCCGCCGCCGCTGGTTCAGCTTCTCGCAGATGCCGCTGGCGATATTCGCTCTAGTCTGGAATACCGTTGGCCTGCTCACGATTCTCCTGATTAGCAGGAGCGAGGCAGAATACGACCGGCGAGTAGCGGCTGTCGCCCAAGGCGACGTAGTGCCCGAGGTGTTGCGCGTACTGGAGGTTCAAGGGGGGCCGCACGGCGAGGATGACCCGACCTGGCTAATCGTGCTCGGCAGCGGCGGTCAGCCTAAGACCTGGCGCGAGCATCATAATGCGACCAACGAGATTCGCGTCGGCAGCGAGCTGAACGCTTACCGTTTCGGCGATGAGTACTTGATCCCGACGCTCGACACCCGGGGTTTCCGCTGGGTCAAATGGGTTTTCTTGGCGACAGCCTGCAACCCGGTAGCGTGGCTGGCGCTAGTGGCCTACCGCGCTGCTGGCCGATCTGGGGGCGTTTGAGCTGCGCAGCGTGATCGACTTCGCCTCCCGCCCGTCGGGCGTCACACGATCGACCCCGACGCGACCAGGGGCTTCGGCCGGCCAACTCGCTCGAACCGGTTTCAAAACCTGCGGGGACCGTCCCAATTTTGCGCAGTCCGCGGAGCAAAATGGGACTGTCCCCCTCTCCGAGCAGGTTTTGAAACCGGTTTCCAATCACCCACCCGGGCTGCACGCGCTGCCAGGACGCTACCCGTTCGTGGGCTGAATTGGCGTGTTCGCAGGGACATGCGATACTTATTGAGTCCTAACCGGCCAACGGGCCAGGGGCGACCACCGGAAGCCCTGGAAACGCGGACGTTTGATGCAGCCCGATGGGCCCATTTGAAATCTCGGTATCAATAGTCCACGCGATCCGGCCGGGAGGGCTGAAGGATCGGGTAAGACGAGCCGTATGAAGGCCCCTACTATGCCCGCGGACCAAGCAGAAACCGTTGCGATGACGCGCAAATGGATTCAGAGGCTGATGGTTGGCATGGGCGTTGCCCTGCTCGCGATCGGGATCGTATTGTTTGCTCGCCAAATATTGTTCGCGCGGTCCGCGATGTCGGCCGTTGGCACGGTGGTTGAATTGGCAGCTCAGGCCGAATCGCCGGGCGTTCCGGTGGTTGAGTTTGTGACCCACGACGGGCATGCCGTTCAGTTTCAAGGCGTCGCTTCGAGCCCCGGCCCCGCAAAAGGAGACACGGTGTCGGTGCTCTATAGTCCCGCAGACGTTCGCGACGCCAAGATCGACAGCTTCATGCAACTCTGGTTTCCCGCGACCCTATTGACCGGTTGGGGCGCAGCCTTCATCGTGCTGCCAAGGTACATCTCGCCCATCGATAGCGCTTGGTGAATCGCTGCGATCTGCCGAATTCGCCGCTCATCACCAGCCGCCGCTGGGCAGTACGTCCGTCTGAAATCAGGAATCCAGGAAAGCTCCAGCGCATGAAAAAGCCCCCGGTTTGACGCGAGGGCTTGGGATGCCTTCTGGCGTGCTGAGATCGAACTACGCTTTGCGGCGCCGGGCAACCACCAGGCCACCGGCGATCAGAGCGCCCAGATGGCGAGCGAAGCCGGCTCGGGGGTCTTGTAGGCTTCCAACTCGGCCAGGTTCATATAGCTGTTGTAGTTTTGGACGACCTGGACGTAAGTACCCGTCACCCCGCCGGTTGCTATGACCATGCCCGAAGCGGTGTCGATGTTGCCGGGCATCGGAGAGTTGGCGTTGTAAACTGAAAGGGAGATGGTCGGGGTGAAGAGGTAATCGTGGGTGAAGACGAGCGTGGGGCCGTTGTAGATATTCAGGGTGAACGGAGTTTCCCCGGTGCCGTCGATGCGATAGCCGCAGCAGTCCGTTCGATTGAACACATCGACCAGCCCGATCTGGGTCGGCGATGAGATCGTCACTCCCATTTCTTGTTTAGCCGCTGGGCCGAGGGTGTGAGCGACGCTGCCTTGTCCGTCCACGCCCAGGCCGTTGCTGTAAACACCGTCGCGTTCTCCATCGTTCAGATTGGCTGGGGGCAGTCCCGAATAATTCCATATACCATCGCCCGTGTGCCCATTGATGTCAGCGACACCGCCGTTGCTGGAAAGCAAAAGATCGCTGGCCGGCGAGGGAATAAGGAGCGCTGCCTGAACGGAAGGCGAACCCAAGGCATAAGCCACGACGAGTGCGATACCCAGATACAGGCTTGGACGAAGCATTGGAATCCTCTCAGCGGAGCGCGACGCGATCAGGGTTCGCCGAATGGAGCGAGCGTCCGCCTATCATGTTTTCCGGCAATCTGGCAGTCAAGCGAATAACGGAAAGCTGACGGACAAATGTGTCCCGATCCGCCCCGGGGGGGACGGCGGGGGCGTTGGGCCGTGATTCACAGAGCGGGCGCTGCCGCCGGTGCCAAGCGCGCAAAAAAACCGCCCAAGCATTTGCCGGGCGGTTTAATGTTTTGCTTCGTGGCCTAACTAAGCGCCTATCCGAGAACGGCCTCGGAGAGGGGGACAGTCCCCGCCGGTTCTCGGATAGGCTCTAAGCCTTGCGGCGGCGGAGGGCGGCAAAGAGCCCGAGGGCACCCAGCCCGCACAGGATGAGCGCAGTCGGCTCGGGGGTCGTGCTCGAGCTGACGTTCACCTGCATCTGGTACGGACCATCTGGATTGTTGGCGGCCACCAGGTTGTTGCCGAACGTGAACTCATTGGCGACGCCGACGCCGCTCGTGTCGGTCGACCAGTTCCAAGTGACGGCGCTGCCGTTGCTCGTGCTGATCTCGATCCAGTAGCGCGTGTCGGCTGCCAGAGCGAACGGAGTGCTGAGCGGAAAGTCGTAAATCGTGCTCGTCCCCGTGAGCGAGGTGTCAAATACCGTGCCGATCGTCGTCAGCACCGAGCCCGGGCTGGTGCTGTTGTCGCTTAGCAGCTGGACGATGGTGCTGGCGGTGGGCGGATCGCTCTGGCTATTGAGCAGCAGCTTGACGTCCGTCAGGTTGGTCGCGGATGCCCCGGTCGAAAAGGAATCGGCCAGCGGGCCCAGGCCGCCGAAACTCGGCGGGGCGACGGGATCTGTATTAGAAGTCGCGGCCCCCAGATTGTCGTAAATAACGTCGGCTTGGGCCGGCCCCACGGCGCCGAGCAGCAGGCCCCAGGCGACCAGGACCCAGGCGGCCAGTAACGGAGTGGATTGCTTCATTGCCTTACTCCCTTGCTTCCATTCAAGTCCAGCCTGGAACGGCTCCAGGCTGCGCACCACCGGCGGTCCATCGGCCAACGAAAAAAGCCCGTTCCTGTCCGCTCCAGAGAGCAGAAAGGGTCGGGCTTTTGATTTCGTCAGCGGATTAGCGGTACTCAGTCCAGTTGCGCTGCGACGAGTTGCTCTGTCTCACAGCACGCCGATGATCTTACCCGGACCGTGGTCATCCGGCAATCAATCTGGCGGCAAAATATCCGCAGCGTTTCCGATGTCTGCTAGCATTCGCGCGGGCCTGGCGTCCTAAAGAGTAGCTGCCGAAGTGTCGCGGGCTGCTCTGCCGCGCTTTCGCGTCCGCCCGCGCTATCCTCTGACGGCGGTCCCGGCCAGTGGGCCGAATTGAATCACCAGCCCGCCGGCCACGATGATCGCCAGGCCGATCCAGGTGCTCGGGGCAATCGTCTCCTGAAAGTAGAACCGGCCGGCCAGCACGCTGACCACGGCGAACACGGCCACATAGATGCCCAGCAGGCGCGAGAAATCCAGATCGGCCGTATTCACCACGATGCCATACACCCCGAGCAGCACCGCTCCGGCCAGCACCAGCGCCGCGCCGCCCCCTTTCAGCCCCCGGCGCACGACCGCATCGCCGCCGACTTCCAGGCAAGCGGCCGCCAGAAAAATCACCCCCTGCATCACGTGCCGCATGATTTGGTTGCTCGTTGGAAAAAAGCAGTCCCCCGGGGCACGCCACCCGCCTCGCTAAGTGTACTCCGGCCCGCCGGGGCCAGCCGCCCGATTCACCTCTCCAAAAAATCGCCCCTTCATCCTTCATCCTTCATCCTTCATCCTTCATCCTTCATCCTTCATCCTTCCGCCTTTTCCTCCTTCCGCCCTCCGATCCCCCGTATCCCCTGCCGCCATCCCCCGTATCCCCCAACAAAAAACCGCCTGCGGCACTTCGCCGCGCCCCTCGGCGCCAGCAAATTTTGATTTCTCGCCGGGCTTGGGTAGACTTGAGGCTCGTCGTTTCGGCCGCGGGCAGGTGGCCGACGTCGCCCCGCTCCGGCCGGCCCGTCACGCCGCTCCGCCAGCGGGGTCCTGTCGTGCGCTGTTTTGGAAACCGCCCCAGGTCTCACTCGCCATGCCCATCGCCGTTTGTTGCCCGGCGTGTCAAAAGCGATTCGCCGCGCCCGATGCCTTTGCCGGCAAACGGGCGAAGTGTTCCGGCTGCGGCACCGTCCTGATCGTGCCGGCCCCCGCCGCTCCGAACGCGCCGCCTCAAGGCGCAGCACTAACAGGCACCGCGCCCGCCGCGCCCGTCAAAGTGGTGCCGGTCAAGGTGGTGCCTGCGGGCGCCGCGCCGGTGCAGGGCAGATCTGGGCCGGTGCAGGTTCCCACCGCCAAAGTCGTGCCCGTCAAAACTGTGCCCGCGCAGCCGGTTGTCACAGCCCGGCCGGTTGCCCAGTCCGCTGCGCCCGCCGCTGCCCCCGCCAAAGTCGTCGCTGCCAAAGTTGTCGCTGCCAAAGTCGTTTCCCCCAGCGCCGGGCCGGCCAAAGTCGTCGCCGCCAAAGTCGTTCCCGCGAGGGTTGTCGGCGGCGCGGCGCCGCAAGCCTCCGCCCACGCGGCGCCGGTCGCCAGGGCCGGCAGCGGCAATTCGCTGCTCGACGCGCTCGAACAGGCCGAGAGCAGCCACGGACTCGGGCCCGACCCGTTCGGCGCCTCGGGCGACGTGTTCGGCGGGCCGGCCGCCGGTCGAGCCGTCTTGAGCCCTGCCTACCCGCGCAAGAGTTTCCCCTGGGTTGGAGTGCTCATCGGCCTTGCCGTGGTGCTCTTCGTGGGGCTGGTCGGCGTCGGAGTGACGGTCGCCATCCGGATGATCCCCGCCGACGAAGAACCCGGCCCGGAAACCCGATTCGCCTCTGCCACGCCACGGCCGACGTACCATCTCGATGCCCGGCCCGCCGCCGCGCGGGCTGCCGGCGCTGCGCCCGTCCAGGCGGAGAGCGCGGAACAGAGCGAGACCGAGCGCGAACTGCACGCCATGATGGCGCTCACGCGCGAGATGGTCGCTGAAATGACCCGGATCGTCGACCGGCCGACCGCCGAAGTCGGCTTTCCCAAGTTGATCGACGGCGGCAACCGCCTGATGGTCATGGCCAACCGCTTGGAGCAGAAGCTAAAGAGCGGCCAATTCACCCCTCGCGAACACGCGTTGAATCGCCAGCTCGAGCCCGAGGCCAATCAACTGCTCGCCCGCATCAATGCCGAGAAGGTTCGTCTCGAAGCCCTGGCCAACCAGCTGCGGATGCAAAGCCACTTCTCGCAATTCGCGCAAGCCTCTGGCCCGCAGCAACAATTCATTCCCCCGCAACAGTTCGTCCCGCAGCAACCGCAGTTCGTCCCCCAGCAGCCGCAGATCGTAACGCAGCAACCGAAACTCTTCCCGCAGCAACAGCAACAGCAGCAGCAGTTCGGCCAGCCGCAACAGCAGTTCGGTCAGCCGGGCCCGCGCAGGCCGCGGCACGGGCGCTAAACCGATGGCCGCACAAAACGCGCCGAGACACAACAGCCCCGTCGCGGCGCAGTGATCTCGCCGCGAATCCGTGATTGCGTCGCGCCGCCGCCCGCACCACGAGGACGATGGCCCTCTGCCTTTCTTCATCCTTCATCCTTCTGCCTTTTGCCTTCTTTTTCCCCCTCCCGCTTTCCCACCGCGTGCCAGCGGTGGGCTTAACCGCGATGCAACGCCGCGCTGTGTTCCTTTTCGTGTTTTTCGTGGCCATCTTCCGGCCCTCTGTCTTTCTTCGTCCCCTACCCCCCACCCCCTACCCCCACATCTCACTCCTGTCCGCTGCCGCTGCCGAGCCTGCCGCGCCCGCGCACCCGCTCGTCATCCGCCCGGCCATCGATGCGCCCTGGGGCGGCGACCTCGCCGACGTGCAAAAGGTTCTCGACTCGGCCGCCGGCACGCTTTGGCGCTACTTTCCCGACCGCCAGCTCCCGCCGATCCTGGTCGAGCCTAAGGGCGGCCCGATCGTTCTGCACCGGCGTGGGCAAGCCGGCGAGCTGCTGGTCCGGCTCGACACGGGCGACCGGCTCTGGGCCCAGCATGCGTATCAGTTTTCGCACGAGCTGTGCCACATCCTTTGCAACTTCAGCGACGGCCCGACGGCGAACCTGTGGTTCGAGGAATCGCTCTGCGAGATGGCCAGCCTGTTCGCCCTGCGGCAAATGGCCGACACCTGGCAGACCGCGCCCCCCTATCCCAATTGGAAAAGCTATTCCGCCAGCCTGTCCGGCTACTCCGACGAGCGGCTGATCGGCGGCAAGCTCCCCCCGGGCATCACGCTGGCCGCCTGGTATCGCGACCAGGCCGAGCGTCTGGCGGCCGAGCCGACCAACCGCGAGCGCAACCAGATAGCCGCCGTAGCCCTGCTGCCGCTCTTCGAGGCCCAGCCCGCGCACTGGCAGTCGATCGCCTGGCTCAACGGGCTCCCGCCCGCGCGGCGCGACGCAGCGCCGGCAGCAAATCGTCGTGACGAAGCGCCACCCGACGACGACAATCGCGGGCCGAAAGCCGTCCCCCGCGCACTCACATTCGCAGAGTATCTATCGCAGTGGCGGGCGCGTGCGCCCCGCGGCGAGCAGCCCTTCATCGACGAGATTGCCCGCCAGTTCGAGCTGAAGATTGCGGCCGGGCGGGATCCCGTCTCAGACCGCGCCCTCCAAGATTAGCGATGCACGTCAGCGTCCGGAAATTCGTCCAGCGCCCGTTCAACCGCGCGAAGCTGGGCGCGCGTTCAGCGTGGCGCTCCCACGCTCGCCGGTCTCCCCGAAGCAACGCCTAGTGTGGGCGATCACAAGTCGGGACGCGAGATCGAGCGGCGCACCGTTAGGTGAATACGACGGTCGTTGGCAGTTCTGGCGCAGTCGTGGGACGCAGTTCCGGGATTTGGTTTCGGCCCCGTCCAAAAATCCCCCCACCGGCCGGAGGCACGCCGCCACGAACCGGGTTCGCCGGCCCCGACGCCTGCCCCACGTCCCCGCCGCCCCGCTCCCGCCGCCTGCCAGAGGGCGGGCTTAACCGTGCTGCCGGCATCCAAGCCGCTGCCCGGCTCGGCCCCCTGGCCCGCGAGTGCGGCCCCCGTGTTCCCTCATTCTGCCTTCCAACTTCATCCTTCTGCCTTCATCCTTCTGCCTTTTTCTTCCGCCTTCCCCTACTCCCTACCCTCCACGCTCTCATCCCTCATTCCGCCCCCGGCCCCTGGTTTCCCCCCGCGCCGCCGGACTAGAATAACGGCTCGGCGGGCCGCACCCGGCCGCCGGGCGTCACGCCTTCCCAGACACCAAAAAAGCTTCCCTCCACGTCATCCCCGAGAGGTCAGAACCATGGGCCAGAAGTTCCAGACAACCCGCCGCGAATTCCTTAAGACGGCGGGAACGGCCGGCGCCGCCATCGCCGTGCCCTACGTGATCACGTCCGCCGCCTTGGGCAACCAGGATCAGCCGGCGGCCAGCGAGCGGATCGTCATGGCGGGCATCGGCATGGGCAACATGGGCTCGGGCGACCAGGGCGCCTTCCTCGGCCGCAAGGACGTGCAGTACGTGGCCGTGTGCGACGTGCGCGAGAACTTCCGCGAAGCCGCCAAGGGCCGCGCCGACAAGCATTACAACAACAGCGACTGCAAGCCCTACAACGACTTTCGCGAGATCCTGGCCCGGCCCGACATCGACGCCGTGCACGTCGCCACGCCCGACCACTGGCACGCGCTCATGGTGATCGACGCTTGCCGCAACGGCAAAGACGTGTACTGCCAGAAGCCCGAATCGCGGCACGCTGCGCGAAGGCCCGCTGATGGTCGACGCGGCCCGCCGCTACGGCCGCGTGGTCTCGGGGGGCAGCCAGCGCGTGCTGGAAGACTATCGCGACATCGTGGCCAAGTGCTGGGGCGGCGAGCTGGGCCCGATCAAGTCGATCAACGTCAACGTCGGCCCGCTCTCGCAGCCCTGCAACCTGCCGGCCGAGACGGTGCCGCCGGGCATGGACTGGGACATGTGGCTCGGCCCCGCGGCCTGGGCTCCCTACAACAAGTCGCGCTGCGACGGCAATTTCTCCACCGGCGGCGGCAGCTGGCGGTCGTACATCGACTACTCGGGCGGCGGCATGACCGACTGGGGCGCGCACCATTTCGGCGGCGCCACCTTCGCCGTCGACGTCCGCGAATTGCAGCCGGTCGAAGTCGTCTATAACGACGAAGGCGGCAACAAGTGGCTGGCCATGAAGTATCCCAACGGCATCCAGCTGACGCACAACAAGCCGGGCCAGGGCAACCTGCAGGTCGAGGGCACGCCGGGCGAAAAGCGCGAAGCCAAGCCCGTGCCCACCTACAAGGGCGAAGGCGGCATCTACGGCGACTTCATTCATTGCGTCAAGACGCGCGAGAAGCCGTTCCGCGACATCGAGCTGGCGATCAACAGCGTGACGGTCAGCCACCTGGGCATCATCGCCTACGAGCTGAAGCGCTCGCTCAAGTGGGATCCGGCCAAACAAGAATTCCCCGGCGACCAGGAGGCCAATCGGTTGCTCGATCGCGCTCGCCGCGAAATGTGGCAGCTGTAAACGGCCCTGGCAGCTTGTTCACAATCAGACTGTCGCAGCCGGGCCGGGCAGAAACGCCCGACCGGCTCGAAAACCTGAACGCTAAAAAACCTGACCGCCAAAAACACTGAACCAAGACATAACCGGAGTTCAACATGTTGGATCAAGCATTCGAGACCCTGAAGACCTACGACTGGGGCACGGACCGCAACGCGCTCAACCCGATCGACGACGCGGTGATTGCCGCACACGGCAACGAAGCGGCCGCCAAGGAGCTGGAAGGCCGGCTGGCGGCAGTGCTCAAGACTCCCGTCTCGCGCGACTCCAAAGACTACGTCTGCCGCAAGCTGATGCTGATCGGCTCGGCGGCATCGGTGCCGACGCTGGCCGAAATGCTGGGCGACAAAGACATGTCGCACATGAGCCGCTTTGCCCTGGAGCGCATTCCCGCGCCGGAAGCGGCCCAGGCCATGCGTGACGCCCTGCCGAAGGTCAGCGGCGCGCTCAAGGTGGGCGTGATCAGCTCGCTGGGCGTCCGCCGCGACGCGGCCAGCGTGCCGGCTCTGGCGGCTCTCTTGGCCGACGGCGACGCGGCCGTGGCCGCTGCCGCCGCCTACGCGCTGGGCGACATCCGCGGTGCCGACGCAGCCAAAGCGCTGGCCGCCGCCAAGCCCGCCGATGCCAAGGCCAAGCAGGCCGTGGTCGACGCGAGCCTGTCCTGCGCCGAGGGCCTGCTGGCCGACGGCAAGAAGGCCGAGGCCATGGCGATTTATCAGCCGCTGGTGGGCGACAGCCAGCCCAAGCACATCCGCCTGGCGGCCACGCGTGGTATGCTGGCTTGTGCGGGCAAGTAGTCTGCCCGAGAATCGTGGAAGAACAGCGACGTTAGGCTGGGCGATCAAGGTGGGGATGGGCGCCGTGCGCGAGTCCGGCTAGGCGGAATGGACTCGCGAGAATCCGCGGAGAGCCGTCCCCACTTTTTTTCACTCTTTGGGGTCTGTGCCGTGAATCGTGCTGGTTGTTGGTATCGCCCGGCTGCAGGAGGCGACTCCGATCGCCGACTGCCCCTGGGCTCGCGCCGAATGTCGGCGATCGGAGTCGCCTCCTACACCTCTTGGCACCGCCGGCTGTTGCGCATGCTCGCCAGCCGGTTGGCGCTAGTCGCCGTGATCGTGCCGGCGCTGGCCGGCGGATTGCAAGCCGCTGACGAGGCGGGGGCGGACCTGGTCAAGCTGGTCGTCAACCTGCTGGGCGAAAAGGACAAGGACCTCCGCGCGGTCGGCCTGGAGCAAGTTCGCAGCGATGCCAAGGGAGCCGACGCCACGCGGCAATTTGCGGCCCAGCTGCCCAAGCTGCCCGCCGAGTCGCAAGTGGCCCTGCTCGGCGCGCTGGCCGATCGCGGGGACGCGGCCGCCCGCCCTGCCCTGCTGGCTCTGCTGGATGCGGCGCCCCCGGAGCCGGTGTTCGTGGCGGCGCTGGCGGCGCTGGGCCCCTTGGGCGAGCCGACGGATCTGACCCGATTGATCGCGGCGCTTTCGGCACCGTCCAAGGCCCGGCAAGCCGCGGCCCGCGCCAGCCTGGTCAACCTGCGGGGCGAGGCGGTTCCGGCACTCATTGCGAACGAGCTCAAAGCGGCGCCCGCAGCGCTGCGGATTGCCCTGGTCGAGATTCTCGTCGCCCGGCATGCCCGGCAGGCGGTGGGAGAGATCCTGCCGCTGTCGGTCGACAAGGACCCGGCCGTGCGGATGGCGGCCATGTCGGCGCTGGGTCAAATGGCCGGCGGCGAGCAGATCACCGCGATGCTCCCCGGCGTGCTGAAGGCCGAGAAAGGGGCCGAGCGCGAGGCGGCCGAGAAATGCGTCATGTTCGCCTGCGCTCGCACCAGCGATCCTGAGCGGCGGGCCGAGCCGGTGCTTGCCGGCTGGGGCGGGCTGAGCCCCGCCGACCGTCTAACGGTGCTGCCCACCCTGGGCCGCGTGGGCGGATCGGCCGTGTTGGCGATTGTCGAAGCCGCGATCGCCGATTCGGATGCCCAGCGGCACGCGGCGGGCATTCGGGCCTTGTGCAATTGGCCGGACGCGGCGATCGCCCCCCGGCTCATCGAGCTGGTCCGCAGCGACGACCATCCGGAACATCGCACTTTGGCATTGGCGGCGCTCACCCGCGTGGCCCCGCTGCCCGACAAACGCAGCGGCGACGAAAAGCTGGAAGTGCTCAAGACGGCGATGTCGCTCTCGACGCGCGACGAGGAACGGAACCAGGTGCTCCGCCGGGCCAGCGCCGTGCGGACGTTGCCGACGCTGCACTTCATCGTCTCGTATCTGGACGAGCCGGCCTGCGCGCAGCAGGCCTGCGAATCGATCGTGGAAATGGCGCATCACCGCGAGTTTCGCGAGCCGAACAAGGCCGAGTTCGACATGCTGCTGGATCAGGTGATCGCCAAGAGTCAGGATCCGGTGGTGGTCGATCGGGCCGGACGCTACCAGAAAGGCCAGACCTGGGTCCGGCCGAAAGCCGGCGCGCAGCCCTGAGCGGGGGGCGCGTGCGGGCCAATTCGCCCAGGCGCGGGTCCAATCCGGCAACGAGGCAGCCGCACAGAATCAGGACCCGATATCAGGACCCGATATCGGGACGCCATATCAAGATGACGTCCAGGGGCCTTTCTCGCAGTCGCCGCGGCCGAAGCGCCAGGTGAAGCCGGCGCCGATCCAGTAGCTTTCGACGCTCAGGCTGGTGAGCGAGCCGAAGTGCTGCGACGCTTCGAACATGCCGCCGGCCATGGCGTCGAAGTCCAGGCCGGGCAGCACGTCGGTCAGGCCGATGCCGCCGGTCAGGCGGTGCTGGTTGATCACGCCGAACTGAGCTTGCAGATATTTGATTCCCGCGGCCCCGCCTTGCGAGATGCCGTCGAGGGTGTTGCCGGTGTTGGGGTTGATGGGGTTTTCGGCGTAGGCATATCCCAGTCGCAGCTTGCAGCGGCGGTTGACGGTGTACTGGGTACCGAGTTGCAAAACGAACTGGTTGAGATACACGTCGCGAAACAAGGCGGCATTCTGCCATTGGATATAGAGCAGGTCGGCGGATACCAACAGGCGGCCGTCGAGCAGGCTGGTGTTCGAGACACCCCAGCCGAAATTGTCGGGCAGATCGAGGGGCAGGTCGAGCGTCGGCTGAAACACGCCGCCGGGACCCGTCAGTCGGATTTCGTCCTTGAAGCGGTAATGCTGTTTGGTCTGGTAGTAGAATCCGGCGTTGGTATTTTCGGTCAGGGCGTAGTTCATGCCCAGGCTGCCGCGGATCCCATAGGCATTGGTCATGGCCGAGTTGCCGATGAACGGCCCGTCCATGAAGCCGGAACCGGCAAACAATCCGGCCCCCACGCTTAAACGGTCGGTCAATTGCACGCCGACCGAGCCGGCAAAGTTGAGGAACAGCAGATAGGTGTTGGTGCCATTGGCTGCCTGCGAGCGAAAGCTGGTACCAGATCCCGACGTGCCGACCATGCCGACCCCCACCGTGACCGGCAGCCCCAACGCACTGAAACCCTGCGTGACGCCGATGTTTGGAATGGCAGAGCCGGGAGTCGACGACTTGGCCGAGAACGGCGTGATCAGCGGATTGGGCGAGCCGGCAGGGATGCTGCCGGTCTGCGTCAGGTCGAGCGTGCTTCCGCCCCAGGCCCCCCCAAACGTGGCTTGCGTGCCGCGGTAGAGCGTTAGCGAAGCCGGGTTGCCGTTGATCGCCGAAACATTATCCTGCGGGTTGGCGATACTGGCGCCCGCCATGCCGCCCGACGCGGGAGTCAGCGTGTTGAAGAGTTCGACGCCAAAGCCCTGCGCGTGGCGCTTCTTGTCGCGGCCGCCCACGCAACGCAGATGGCAATGGCCACCACGAAATGACGCGCAAATCGCATGGAATCCCTTCCGGCTTTAGACGTTCCTGGCCCACGGCTGTCCGCAAGACGCCGCGGCGTCGGCTCCGCCGACACCGGGTTCCTCGACTCGGCGGCTTCATCGTCTGGTGCCAAAGCAACCAGTCCGGCGCCTTCGGCACAAACGTCACAGCCGGAACCTCCCGCAGACTGCCGCACTGCACGTCTTTCCCCGCGACAGACTCGTTGCTGGCGCGGCAATTGCAGCAATTTGTTCTGCTGAAAAGGGAGTGTGCCCCTGGCCAAAGGAGCCAGCCGCGGAGCGAACCCGCGTGGACAAATTCGGGCCGCGGCCGCTACACTTGGCCCCGTCGCCCCGAAGTCCCGACTTCGGCTTACAGACCGTAGGGTCCGGTGGAGTTCGGACGCGACAGCCCTCGGGCGCTTTGGCTGCCAGCGTGGCGGCCGCCCGGACGGAATTCAGATCGGCCCAAAATCGACTTTCTGGCAGGTGCCATGCTCAAGGACGGCGCGGGCAGTTCGAATCGCTTGCGTTGGCTGGCGCTGGGGCTGGCGCTGGGTCACTTGTTGATCGTGGGCATGACCACGGGTCTGAACACGTCTGACTACATTCTCGATGCGGGGCTGCTGGCGCTGGTCGTCCGGCCGGAGACGTATTCGCTGCTCGAGCTGGCCGTGCCGATCTGGCTGTTCGGCGTGGCCTACTTCGACGTGCTGCCTCAAGCGCTGCGATCGCGCGGCCCGATTCACGTGGCCGACGTTTATTCCGCCGAGCTCAGCTGGTTCGGCGTCGAGGGGTTGGGAGGACGCAGCGTGCCCAGTGCGCTATTCCGCGACCGGCACTGGCCGGCGATCGATTTGGCATGCGGAGTGGTTTATATGACGGAGTTGATCCAGCCGCTGCTGCTGGCGGCCTGGCTGTTCGTGTTCGATCGGCCTCGTCTGCCTCGGCTGGTTTGGGCGTTTTTGCTGCTCAATCTGGCGGCCTTCGGCACTTGGGTGCTGTTTCCGGCGGCGCCGCCGTGGTATGTCGACGAGTACGGGCTGGGGCCGGCCGTCCTGGACGCTCCCAGCAATGCCGCCGGGCTGCTGCGGGTCGACGACGTGCTGGGCCTGAGCCTGATACACGATTACTACGCGCAGAGCGTCAACGTGTTCGGAGCCATGCCTTCGGTGCATGTGGCCGTGCCGACGCTCGTGGCCTGCGTGACCGCGGGCATGGGTTGGCGATGGTACCTGCCGGCGCTCGTATTTCTCGGGCTGATGTCGTTTGGCGCTGTCTATTTCCAGCACCATTACGTGATCGACGTGCTGGCGGGGATGGTTTTCGGCCTGGCCAGCTACGCGATCGTAACCGCCGCCGGGGCGTTTGCTGCGCGGCACCGCGCCGCCGTCTGGCAACCCGCGGCGAGCTGAAAAACACGCCCCCGGGGCGGGCCCGGCGGCCGGGTTTTCTGCGGTGCGGCGGGGCCGGAAAATGCGCTCCGTGGGCCGGCGCGGGGGGCCGCGTTCCAGGCGGCATCGACAATCGGGAATTCGCCCGGTAAATTGACTGGCTCTGTTTTCGGCCGCTTCGCGAAAGGATCTCGACGCATGGCTGCGCACCCGACGTCGCCGACTGTTTCCCCCGCTTCCGGACGATTGGGCGTGCTGCTTCCCGGCTTGGGAGCCGTGGCCACGACCTTCATCGCCGGTGTCATGGCCGTCCGCCGGCGTCTGGCCCGGCCGATTGGCAGCCTGTCGCAAATGCAGGCTCTGTCGCTCGACCGCGGAACCGCCGCCTCGGGCCCCAAGATTTCCGATGCCGTGCCTTTGGCACCGCTGGACGACCTGCGCTTCGGCGGCTGGGATATTCACGGTGAAAACGCGCTCCAGGTGGTGCGGCGTTCCAAGGTGCTCGAGGGCCCGCTGGTCGACCAACTGGCCGAAGAGCTGGAGCGGATCAAGCCGATGCCGGCCGTCTTCTCGCGCGAGTACGTCCGCCGGCTGGAAGGCAGCCATTTCAAGAGCACCGGCGGCAAGCGCGCCCAGATGGAAGCCCTGCGGCAGGACATTCGGGCCTTCAAGGACCGCGAGCGCTGCGATCGCGTCGTGGTGCTCTGGACCGGCTCGACCGAGGTCTTCCGCAAGCCGGGTCCGGTGCACGAAAGCATCGCCTCTTTCGAGCAGGGGCTCGATCGCAATGATCCGGAAATCTCGCCCTCGATGCTCTACGCCTGGGCAGCGCTGCAGGAAGGCTGCGCCTACGCGAACGGGGCGCCCAATCTGTCGCTCGACACCCCGGCCCTCAGTCAGCTGGCTCAAAAGCTGAACGTGCCGATCGCCGGCAAGGATTTCAAGACTGGCCAGACCCTGATCAAGACCGTGCTGGCCCCGATGCTGCAAATCCGGTCGCTAGGGCTCACCGGCTGGTTCTCGACCAACATCCTGGGCAATCGCGACGGCGAGGTGCTGCTCGATCCGGACTCGTTCCGCACCAAGGAGGAATCGAAGCTGGACGTGCTCAGTTCGATTCTCGGCCCCGATGTCTCGCCGGAGCTGTATGGCGACATCTTTCACCTGGTGAACATCAACTACTATCCGCCGCGCGGCGACGCCAAGGAAGGCTGGGACAATATCGACCTGTTCGGCTGGCTCAATTATCCGATGCAGCTGAAGGTGAATTTCCTGGCGCGGGATTCGATCCTGGCCGCCCCGCTCGTGCTCGACCTGGTGCTGTTCTTGGACCTGGCCCAACGGGCCGGATTGTCCGGCGCAGGACTGGCTGTCGTTCTATTTCAAGACGCCGCAGTCCCCCGACCCGGCCAACCCCTGCGAGAACGACGTCTTTCGTCAGCATGCCGTGTTGCACGACAAGCTGCGCTGGCTGGCGGGCGAGCGAGCGGCAAAGGCCGGCGCCTGAGGCTCGATCGGCCAAGACGTCCGGCGACGGTTCGGGGCCCACGGATCGGGGCGTCGAGCAGACGCGCCGGTTTCAGACCGAAGCGACCGGATGTTCGGCCGGCTTGTGCTGCACGGGCACAGAACTTTCCGGGGCCGAATTCGAGCGCTCGCTGGGCCCTGTGGGCAGCGTCAGCTGATAATTCCAGGCCCAGGCCACCGCGCCGCGAACGATGAACCAGGCCAGGCGATAGTCGAGCAGCTCGATCTGCGCCAGCACGGCCATGCCGCCGGCGCTGAGCAAGGCGCCCCCGAGGGCCACGACGCCGGAGCGGCTGGCCGAGACGGCTTCCGGCACGCGGCAGCGCCGCAGCCAGGCAAAATAGACCGCCACCAGGACGCCGTACGATAACCCCGTGGCCAGCCAGGCCGGCCAGGCCAGGCGCCCGACGGCGAGCACCACGATCGCAAAATCGAGCACCGTCACCAGCGTGTTGCCGATCGTCACCTCACGCGACGTTTTGTGCTGCGGCCGCTTTGCGCCGTCGGCATCGAGCAGGCTGCCCACATACCACAACCGGTAGGCAGCCGTGCACTGCGTGGAAACCGCCAGCAGCACGATCGCGGCCACGACCAACGGATGCGGCACAACCTGCCAGGCGGCGGGGAGCATCCAGTCCACCAGCGGACAGGCTAGCGCAGCCAATCCCAGAATCACCAGCCGCTCGGGCCGCTGCATCAGTCCGACCTTCATGTCGATGCCCAGGCTCTCGCCCCGGGCGCGAATGTACGGCACCAGGAACGAGCCGGAGAGGAACATCAGCAGGGCCAGCAGCACCCACTGGTCGCGATAGAACCAGGCCAGTCCGATGATCATGGCCGCTTCGGCGTAGCGATCGAGAATCGAGTCCAGCGCCGCTCCGCGGGAAGTCGTCTGGCGACAAATGCGGGCGACGCGGCCGTCAAGATAATCGCAAATGCCGGCCGCCAGATACAATCCGCCCCCCAGAGCAAATTGACCCACGGCCATCGACACACCAGCAGCCAGGGCAAAGAGCACCGAGACGCTCGTGATCGCATCCGGCGGAACTCCAGCGGCAACGAGCAGGGCCACCACGGGCAACATCAGCCAGGCGAAATAGTTGCGGATCCAGGCCCCCAGCAGCACGCTCGTCGGCCGGCCGGCGATTTCCGGATCGCGATACGAACCCTGGGCGAACGTTCGCCAAGTGAACAGCAGGAATCCGACGACGAAGTACGCGCCCAACAGCGCGACCGGCAGCAGATTCACAAACCGCAACAATCCGGGCATCGTGTTCCTGCACGCTAAATGAACTGCGTTCCTGCACGCTGAAGAAACAAGGTTCCTGCACGCCGAACGAACAGTGTCGACCCATTCGCCCTTTTCACCGAGCCACGGCAAGTCCGGCCAGACCTCACGCTGACGCTGCTGCCGGAACTCCGGCCCGCCCCGTGAAAGAAAATCATAAGTTTCTTCGTCCGGCGCGGCTAGCGGAGTTTGCCTGGACCGGGCTGCGGAAGCCGCCCGGCCGGTACCCTGCCCCGGCCGGCTTGGGCGGTGCCCCGGCTGACTATCGGCAGGCTGCGATTGCCACTGGCGCCTGCAGCCGGTACAACTCGCACAGCGCACCCGGATGGGCTGGGCGCATAGGCGGCCGGCAAGCCGGCGGGACCCTGACAGCGGAAAAACTGGCCGTGGATCGCCTTCGCATTGCGCTCGTCGTCGACCACTTTCTCCCGCGCATCGGCGGGATCGAACTGCACGTGGCCGACGTGGCACGCCGCCTGACCGCCGCCGGGCATACGGTGAGCGTGATCACCACCACGCCGGGGTCGGATCGCGTGGGCGAGGTGCCGATCCTGCGGCTCGAGGCGGGCCTGCTGCCGCGGTTTCAGGTTTCGCCAGATCCGCGGGCCTTGTACCGCCTGGGCGCGTTGCTGGCCCGCGAGCGGTTCGATGTCGTGCATGCCCACAGCAGCATCATTTCACCACTCGCCTATTCGACGATCTTTTGGTGCCAGCGGCTGAGGATTCCCAACGTCCTTACTGGCCATTCGGTGTGGGGAAACACGTCGAACGTGGCCTGGCTGCTGCGGCGGATGTTTCGCCAAACCTTCGAGCGCACGCAGTGGACCACGGTCAGCCGTTACACGGCCGCCCGGCTGGAGCGGGCGGGTTTGCCCGACGTCGTGGTCCTGCCCAACGGCATCGACGTTTCGGCCTGGGATACGCAGCGTATCGCTTCGCCCGAGCTCCGCGTCGCAAGCGTGCTGCGCATGAACGTCAAAAAGCGCCCCCAGGACCTGGTGCGCGCGATCCCGGAAATCCGCCGCCGGCTCGGTCCCGATCGGCCGGTGCGCTTCACGCTGGTGGGGGACGGTCCCTATCGCCGGCACGTCGAGCAGCTGGTGCGGCGACTGGGCCTGACTGATTGCGTCGAGCTGGCCGGGCGGCTGTCCCGACCGCAAATCCAGGAAGTCTTTCGGCAAACCGACCTGTTCGTCCTGCCGACCGTGCTGGAAGCGTTTGGCATCGCCGTGCTCGAAGCCCGCTGCGCGGGGTTGCCGTCGGTGGTGATCCGCTCATCGGGCGCGGCCGAGCTGGTCCAGGACGGCTGCCAGGGCCGGTTGGCCGCCAACTGGCGCGCCATGGCGGGCGTGATCGCGGATCTGCTGGCTGATCCGGCGGCGCGTGCCTCGATGGCGGCTCGCGCACGCGAAGGCGTCGAACGATTCGACTGGCCGAACGTCATTCAGCAGCACCTGGACCTTTATGGCCGAGCGCGTGACAAGGTCGGTCTGGGCCGTCTGCCGCGGACACTGGCGCCGACCAGCCGATCGAGCGGCAGCGCCGCGGCGTAGCGCGATCCCACCGGCCGGATTCAGTCTGCCCGGCTGGTAGCGGGCCCGGGCCCCAGCAGCACGCGCTCCAGCGGGCGGCGCAGGCGAATGTGCCAGGGCTCGAGCGGACTCAACGGGGGCGCCAAGATCGTAAACAGCCCCGCCAGCCGACCGGCCAGCACGTCGGTGAACAGCTGATCTCCCAGGATCGCTGCTTCTGCCGCCGGCACTTCCAGGCCTTGCAGCACCCGGCGGCAAACGAACGGCAGCGGTTTGCGGGCCCGCGAAAAGCAAGGAACCTGGTCCAGCACCTGGGCGTAGGGGACCAGATACTCGGGCTTGCAATTCGAGACCAAGGCCACGCGCACTCCCGCGCCGACGAAGCCGTCCACCCACTGGGTCACCTGCGCGGAAAACTGCAGGTCGTAGTGCCCCTTGAGCGTTCCGTCGAGATCGACGAGCAAACCGCGGATGCCGCGGCGCTGCAGTTGATCGGGGTCGAGCTCCAGGAAGTTGGCCACCCGCAGGTTGGGTCCGACCCAGCGTCTGAAGATGTTTTCCGTGGGCATCGGCGAGGGCTTTTAGGGCGATCGAAGTGCGGCGCGCTCGAAGACGACGGTACAACCAGCCCTGTTGGCGTCGCCGTCGGGCAGCGTTCAGCCTGTCGGGCAGCGTTCAGCCTGTCGGGCAGCGTTCAGCCTGCCGGCCCGGGCAAAGCCGGTTCGAGGCCGGGCAGTTCTCCCGTCAGCGCTCGATCAGATGCTTCGTCCGGCAACGATTCGGAGAGCCACATGGCCTTCCAGCAGATCACCGCCAGGCCGGGAGCGATGGTCGCATAGAGCGAGACGGCGTGAAACAACAGCGCCACGAGCAGGGCCCGTTCGGGTTCGACGCCGTGTCGCGAATAGACCAGGCAGACGGCCGCTTCGAAGATTCCCAAATGGCCGGGGGCGATGGGGATCAGCGTTGCCACGTCGACGGCTCCGACGACGATCAGCGGCACGTACCAGGGCAGGGCGAGCGACAGGCTGGCTTGAACGCAATACACCGCACCGGCGCGCAACAATTTCTTGGTGCAGGCCAAAATCGTGGCGATGAGCATCCGCCGCGGACTCATCACGTCGGCCAGTTGGCCGCCCCAAGCCGTGAAGATCCGCAACCAGCGCGGATCGGCGTCCGAATTTTCGCCGGCATTGCTCCGCCGTCGACGCGCCGCGGCGGCGGCAAACAGCAGCAGCGCATACAGCGATACGGCGCCCACCGCCAGGCCGGCGGCCGTCAATCCCAGCGGCCCGGGGATGGCGACATAAAACGCCAAGGGCGCGATCAGACCGAACTTGGCAAATCCTTCGGCCACTTGATCGAGCGCGATGATCGAAGCCGCCGCAGCCGGACTGAGACCTTCGCCCCGCACCAGCTGAAACAAGGCATAGGCGTGGCCGGCCAGATGATGAACCACATTTTGCAGGAGCGACATCACGGCCACGATTCGATACAGCCGGATCACCGGACGCCGATTGGCCGCCGACAAAAACAGTTTCCACTCGCAGGCCGACAACCAAAGCAGGGCCGTCACCAGCAGCAGCGCCAGCAAGACCGACCCCGGCCGGATTTCGGAGCCGTGTTCGACCAGCAGCGAGAAATCGATTCCGCGCGTGACATACCACAACAGCAGCCCACCCGCGGCCGTGCCCAGCAGCATCCCGCCAATTCGCCACGCGATCTTGTCCCGCATCCTGGCAACTCTCCTGGGCCCGGCGAAGCCTACATCCCCTGGCGGACTGGCCGCTCTCGGCCAGTGATTTATAGTCCGTTAGTGTGCAAGTTCGCTAGGCGGCTAAGCCTTTGCGGCCTGCGCTGGGCAAAATCGGCTGCCCGAGGGGGCTCTGTCGCTGGTTGCCCGCCTGCCAATCTGCGGCGAAGGCTTGAATCACGACGTTATTATTGTGGCCGTCCCGATTGCTGTGAAAGAACAATCCGTTGATCCTGGTCAAGCGACTCGACATCGGCGGACGCCGGCAGGGTACGACAAGCCGGGGCGTGCGACTGCGGGCCAGATGCCCATTGAACCAGACGTCGTCGACGAAGAACGCCTCGCGCGGAGCCGCGGAATAATCGCGGACGCGGTCGTCGAAAAACCGCGGCTGGACGAGAATACCCCAGGTGCCGGTAAGCACGTCGACCGCCAGCGGCTCGTCGAGCTCGGTGCCGTATCGGGTCCGCGTGGCATGCCAGTCAAGCGATGCCGGCAGCGACCAGCCGCGCAGGCCCAGCGCGGCGTCCGGATAGCAGGCGTGCCAGGCCAGCAGATTGGCGATCATGTCCGGCGGATAGATCGTGTCATCGTCGACGGCCAGAATCAGCGTCCGGGGCTCGCGCTCGTGCTCGAGGGCGGGAATCAATTTCGTCGCCGGCCCCCAATCTTCGCAGGGCAGCAATCGCACGGCCGACGTTTCGGCCAGAAACTTCGGGACGCGATAGGCGCACTGCTCGCGCTGCGAAAAACGGGGAACCGCCAGCAAGATCTCGTCCGCCGGAGCGGTCTGATCCACCAACGAATTGAGCACGCCCCGGATCCGTCCGATCCGGCTGGGAATGGTGGTCAGCGCGACGACCACCCGGGGCCGTGACTTGTCCGGTGCTGGCGCCGGCGTTGATAGCAGCCGGGTGGCAGCCAGGCGGAGTCGTCTTTGCCACAACGTCAGTATATTGCCGATCGGCACCCGTTGGTACACTCTGGCCGCTTCGCCGATCTCGCTGCGCAGGGACACGTGGGCACTCGCTTCCTGGCTGCCGCACGCAGCACTCGGCGCTTGACAGATCGTTCCAACAAGCGGCGATTAAACGATATCCAGCGACAGGAGGCAATCTCAGTCGCGTGCTGGCGCACGGCGGGGCGCTGCAGGGGGCCATCGAATCCGGCGATCGGGGGAGGTTCGCGAACTTGTCGCGGGACGCACTACAACCGGTAAACATGCCAAGCTTTACCAAAGATTCCTCAACTACCAACCGATCTACAGTGAACGCTGAACCGCGCTGCGCTCGCATTGTCGGTTGTCGCCACTCAACTCGCATTGATCGCTTCCGTGCAGCTCCCATCTTCTTTCGATTCGCCGAGGCTGCTCCCCATGCTTGGTAAGAGCAGTCGACAGCAATTCGAACTCTACCGCCAAGCGCGGGCCAGCGGCGGCCAAATGCCCGGAGACGGCGCCGGCACGGTGCGCTCTTACGTGTCGCTGGGCGAAATCGGGCGATTACTGGTCGAGTTGATGAGCGGGCACTGGCTGGGTATCGGATTGTCGCTGGCCGCTCTGACCACTTCGGCCGTGCTCATGCTGCTGCCGGCCGCGGCGACAAAACTGACCATCGATTACGTGCTGGCGGGCCATCCGCTTCCGGCCGGCCTGGCCAGGTGGATTCCCTTTTCCGATCCGCGCCTGCTCCTATTCAGCTTCGGCGCGATGATGGCGGCGGCGTCGCTGGTCGAGCTGTTGGTCCGGGTGTCGTGCCGGCGCTACCTGTTCGCCGTGGCGACCAAAGCCCAAACTATCCTGGGGCGCCGCGTGCTCGATCACACCTTGCGGTTGCCGCTCTATCGGATCCAGCAGCTCAAGTCCGGCGGCGCGACGAATATCTTTCGCGAGGACGTGGGCAACTTTGCCGACTTCATGATGGAGCTGGTCTACGACCCCTGGCGTTCGCTGGTGCGACTGATCGGCAGCCTGGTCGTCTTGTGCTGGGTCGATTGGCGGCTGCTGCTGGCGATGCTCAGCCTGTCGCCCGTGCTGTATTGGAATCACCGCAGCTGGATCGTGCGGATGCGCCCGATGTATCATTCGATCGGCGACCGCCGCCGGCAACTCGACGCCCAGCTGACCGAGGTGTTCGGCGGCTTCCGCGTCGTACGGGCATTTTCGCGGGCCCGGGCCGAGTTGGGGCGACTGATCCGGCAGCAGCATTTTCTCGCCCGGCTGCAGATCGACGTCAGCAATGCGCGAACCCGGACGATGGTCTGGGAGCTGGCCGCCGTGGTGGCATCGCTGGCGGTGCTGACCTACGGCGGCATGCAAGTGCTGCACGGCGACCTGTCGCTGGGCGACCTGGTGATGTTCCTCAGCTTGCTGGCCCTGTTGATGGGGCCCCTGGAAAGCCTGGCCAACAATGCGGCCGCCGCCCAGAAGGGCCTGGTCAGCTTGCAGCGCGTGCTCGATTTGCTGGCCGAACCCAGCGAATCGCCCGCGCCGGCGCAGCATCGCGCCAGTCCGACGCCGATGGCCGGTCAGATCACGATCTCGCACGTGAGCTTCCGCTATCCGGGGGCCCACGCATTTGCACTCTCGGACGTCGACCTGCGGATCGAAGCCGGCGAAACGCTTGCGATGGTTGGAGCCAGCGGGACCGGCAAGTCGACGCTCTGCAACCTCGTGGCCCGATTCTACGATCCCACCAGCGGGCGGATCGAAATCGACGGTCGCGACCTGCGCACCCTGGACGTCGAAAGCTATCGCTCGAAACTGGGGATCGTCGATCAGGACGTGTTCTTGTTCGATGGCACGCTGCGGGAAAACATCGCGTACGCCGCCGCCCGGGCCACCGACCGCGAGATCGAACGGGCCGCCCGAGCGGCCCACTTGCACGATTTCATTCAATCGACCCCCTTGGGCTACGAAACCCAGATCGGCGAGCGCGGCGTGCAGCTCAGCGGCGGCCAGCGGCAACGGCTGGCGATCGCGCGGGCCCTGTTGGTCGATCCGCGAATCATGATCCTGGACGAAGCCACGAGCAATCTGGACAGCGTCAGCGAACAGGCCATCCAGGAAAGCCTCGATCGCCTGCTACAGGGCCGCACCTGCTTGCTGATTGCCCATCGCTTGAGCACGATCCTGCGGGCCGACCGCATCGCGGTCTTCGACGCGGGCCGGATCGTGGAGATCGGCCGTCACGAAGAACTGCTGGCTCGCGCCGGCATCTATCGCCGGCTGTTCGAAACGCAGTTGGCCGCGCTGCTGCCCGAGCCACTGCCGCAGGCAGCTTGAATCACTGCCGCAGGCAGCCTGAATCACTGCCGCAGGCAGCTTGAACCACTTGCCGCAGGAAGCCTGCATTACTGCAGCGTCCGGCCGGCGATTCCACGTGGCAAAGCCAGCTTCTGGCGCCGGCGCGAGGGGGCTATAATGCCGCCCTTCCAACGTCCGGCACCGGGCCCTGGCCGCACGCGCGAGCACTGTCATGCCGATTCCCAAGATCCTGCATCAAACGTGGAAGACTCGGGAACTGCCGCCCGAGTTTGCGGCGTTTCGCCGGACCTGGCTGCGCTGTCACCCGGATTGGGAATGCCGCGTGTATGACGACTCCGACGGGCGGCAACTCGTTGCGGAGCATTATCCGCAACTGCTGGCCCTGTACGACTCGTACCCCGCCAACATCCAGCGGGCCGATCTGTTCCGCTATCTGGCGGTGCACCATTACGGCGGCGTCTACGCGGATCTGGATATGGAGTGCTTCAAACCGCTCGAGCCGCTCTTGGATGGGCGGAGTTGCGTGTTCGGGATCGAGGCCACCTTCGGCGACTATTTGCGCCGCAAGCAAGGCTACCTCGAGGCGTATCAGGTGGCGAATTGCATCTTCGCCGCCGAAGCCCGGCATCCTTTTTTCACGCTGCTATTGGAGCGGCTGCCGACGGTCGACGGCGCCACGCCGACCAATCGCGCGATGATCGAAGACGCGACCGGACCGCGCTTTCTCACCCGAGTGTTCCAGCAGGAGCGCTCGCGCTTTGCCGACATCGCGCTCTTGCCGCAGATTCATTGGATTCCGCCGCGGCGCCCGGCCTGGCCGAATTTTTTTCCGTTCAATGTCCACATCTACTGCAAACATCATTTTGCCGGCACCTGGACCGACGGTCTCGAAGAGTCCGGCACCTCCTGGCAGCGGTTCCGTGAGCGCTGGCACCATCCCTGGCCCTGGTTTCGCGGGGATTTCCGGCCTGGCCAGGTGTGGCGGCATTGCGCGCGGCCCAGGCCAGGTGCTATGCCCTGCCCGCGACCGACCAGCGCTAGGCCGATCGCGCCGGCAACGACGCGTTCAGGCCGGGCGCGTCTGGCGATGCGGCCAGCAAATCCCGCATCGGCACGAACTGGGCGCCGCGCTGGGCGAAGTAGTCGATGGACTGGCCGACACAATCCAACGCGGCCTGCCCGGTGCGGAAGCGACAGTCGATGCGCAGTCGGGTGTGGCGTAGATCGACAAACTCCCACGGATGGACGAACAGCACGACGGGTTCGATCTGTCGACGGAAAGAACGCTCGCGGATCCAGCGCGGCAGCCGCAACACCGAGGACGTGAGCGAAGCCGGCACCCGGAGCAGCGACGACGGCCAGGTGCGGCCGAGCCCGCGCGACGATTTGTACCGTGCTTGCGAAGAATCGAGCCGGTACTGTTCCTGTTCGAGCAGCGGCACGTAGCGCTCGGGAAAGCGCAGGTTGGGCGCCCGAAACGACACGACCGGCGCCAGTTGCCGCAGCGTGCTCGTGGCGGCCCGAATCTCCTGCCGAGCTTCGGCTTCGTCGCAGGCGTCGAAGCGGCGATGCGTGTCGCCGTGGCAGCCCAGCTCGTGCCCCGCGGTCACGACGGCACGGATCGTGTCCGGATAGCGCCTGGCCACTTCGCCCGTGGTGAAGAACGTGCCGGCAACGCCCCGCTGTGCCAGCAGCGCCAGCAGTCGGGGCATCCCCTCTTCGATTCCCCGAAACGTTTCCATGAACGGGGGGCAATCCTGCTCGACGTCGACCGTGAAACAAACTTTCATGCGTAACGCTCGACGGGTGAACGATGGCTTGCAGGCGAAGATGGCTTGTAGGCGAAGATGGCTTGCAGGCGAAATAGCGGGCGTGCCGGCCCGATCGTAGCGGCTTGCGGCCGGCGCAACGTGCCATGTTTAGCCCCTGGCAGGCCCCCGGGTCAAGCAGGCTCGCGCGAGCGCCTGCGGCCACGCGCAGGGCCGCCAGGCCGGGTTCCACGGGGCGCCGCGAGAATTGCTCTAGGTGCCGCGGCCCGGGCCGGAGTATGCTCTGCGGCCGGCGCTGGTGCCAGCATGGCGATTGACAGCACCACAGACGTGCTTGCAGGCTGCGGCAATGACCACGATTTCGCGGCATGTGCTGGGGGAGTTCCTCAAGGTCTTCTTGACGACGCTGGCCGTCGTGATGATCGCGGTCGTGCTGAGCGACGTGGTCAAGGAGCTGCAAAACCGCGGCTTCCGCCTGCCGCAGATCGTGCTGATCCTGCCCTACCTGATTCCTTACGCCGTGAAGTCGGCGATGCACGGCGCGCTGCTGTTCGCGGCCTGCAGCGTGTTTGGACGGATGGCGGCGTCCAATGAACTGGTGGCGCTCAAATCCTTGGGGATTCCCCCCTGCGCGTGCTCTGGCCGGCCATCGCCGTGGCGGCTCCGCTTAGCGTGCTGGCCGTGTTGCTCGACGAAATCGATGCCACCTGGGGAGGCAGCGGCATCCAGCAGGTGCTGATCGATCACGTCGATGAGGTCGCCTACGGCATCCTGCAGCGCACGCGCGTCTACCGCGGGCCAACCTTCGAGCTGGTCGTGCAGCAAGTCGTGGGGCGCAAATTGATCCGACCCACCCTGACTTTGCTGCGCGACTCCGATCCGACAACGATTACGGCCCGCGACGGCGAGCTCCGGGCCCGGCCCTACTCCGACCAGCTCCGCGTGATCCTGAACCGGGGCACGATCGTCGGCAACAATTACGAGGGTTCGTTTCCCGACTCGATCGAGCACGATATCAGCGTCGAAAAGCCCGAGCGCGAAGCGTACACCTGGGACCGCGTCGTCCGGCAGCGGCAAGTCGTCGAGCGGCTGTCGGCCCAGCTGGCGGCTCTGGCCCCCGCGGCCGACCGGCAGGCCAGCCAAACCCAATTGGCCGAAGCCCAGCGCTGACTTGCGCGAATGCGAGGCCCAGTGGCAACACAAATGGGCCAACGGTTTCTGCTGTTTCTTCTTCGTGCTGGTCGGAGCGCCGGCGGCGATCGTGCTGCGGTTCGACAGCTGGCTGGCGAACTTCTTCGCCTGCTTTTTGCCGATCATTCTGATCTATCAGCCACTGCACAAGCTGCCGATTTTTCTGGCCGAATCGGGCCTGCTCCCCTACTACTGCGTGTGGGGTGGCAATGCGGTGCTCGCCATCACGGCGCTGAATCTTGTTGCGCCGGATTGTGCGGCATTAGCCGCCAGGCCGCCCTGCGGCAGCAGTTGGCGCTGCACGTATCGGCCGAGTTCCGTGTTCCAGACGTGATCTGGGGACAGGTCCGCGCCGTAATAGTGCTGCAGATAGGCCTCGGTACGCTGGGGTGCCGGGTACTGGCGCCCCTCGAACGTCAATTGCCGTAGCGGAAAGACGGTGTCTTTGGACACCCGAAAGATATTGCCGTGCGCGTTGCGCGGACGATGCATCAGCGATAAGGGCAGGATTTCGAGCTCGCCCGCGGCCGTTTCGGCGCAGGTGAAGATGTCGATGTAGAGCTGCGTGCGGGTATCCAGCAGGCGCAAGAACGTCCGGCACGGAAACCATCGCTCCAGGCCCGGCACGAGTTTGTCGATCGACCAGAAGCGCGAGATCTTGACCAGTCGATAGGGGCTGCGAAACTGGCCCCCGAGCGTCCAGAGTCGCTCGAATTCGGCGTGCGGGATGCACACGTCCAGGTCGTCGTCCCAGGCGATCAGCTTCTGATCGCGAAAGGCGCCCAGCAGCGTACCTGCATCCATCCAGTAGACAATTCCCGCGGGACGGGCCACGCGGTCGAACTCGACCAGCGCCCCAATCAGGTGGCGGTGCACCTCGGCGTCGGGCAGGCGCGGCCCCAGCAGCGTGTGATAGTGGACGCGCCGCCACCACTGCCAGCGGAACAAGGTCCAGAGCGCCGCGCCGACGACGACGGCGAGGACGAGCAGCAACTTCATGGTGCGAAAACCTCTGGCCGCCTCCTGCGCGCGCTCATAGCGAGCTTGCTACAACAGCAGGAAAATACTAGAATTCGGCCCCTACGGGAAGGAAGGAATCCGCAATAACCCGAGGGTGCCCCGTGAGCGGGCGGTTGGTTCCGGGGGCGGCAGGAAACGGCGGAAAATCGCCTGCAGGGTGACCAAAACGCTGCGGCCAAAGCCCTGCGTCCAAGACGCGGCGCCCAAAACCCGGCGTACGTCGGGCACGACTCTGCCGGCGATTCGGGCCGGCGCGGCGTGTGGCTGCTCCGGGTTGAGCTGTGCTGCTAGCTGCCACGTCGACCCGATAGCCGCCCGCGCGATTGCGATTCCCGCCGCGGCCCAGCGACAGCCTCAAGTCGCATGGCCAGCGACGGTCGGCTGCTTTGTTCGTGCCAAGGATGGGAGACGAACGACGATGCTCAAGAGCCTGGCGCCCGCGACGGATCTGCAGACGGCGGCCAGAAAAGCGGCGCGGCTGCGAGCGATGCTCCATTCGGGTCAGCTCGAATTCCTGCTCGAAGCCCACAATGGCCTGAGCGCCAAGATCGCCGAAGAGGCGGGCTTTGCCGGGATCTGGGCAAGCGGCCTGGCGCTGTCGGCGCAGTTCGGCGTGCGCGACAGCAACGAGGCCAGCTGGACGCAGGTCCTCGAGATGCTCGAATTCATGGCCGACGCCACGTCGATCCCGATTCTGCTGGACGGCGACACGGGCTACGGCAACTTCAACAATGCCCGCCGCCTGGTCCGCAAGCTCGAACAGCGCAACGTCTCGGGCGTGTGCCTGGAGGACAAGCTGTTCCCCAAGACCAACAGCTTCATCGCCGGCCAGTCGCAGGACCTGGCCGACATCGACGAATTTTCCGGCAAGATCAAGGCCGCCAAGGACGCCCAGCTGGACGATCAGTTCGTCGTCGTGGCGCGGGTCGAGGCCTTTATCGCCGGGCGCGGGCTGGCCGAGGCGCTGCACCGGGCCGAAGCCTACCACCAGGCCGGCGCGGATGCGATTCTGATCCATTCGGCGCTGAATGTTCCGGACGAAGTCCTCAAGTTCAAAACCGAGTGGGGCAACCGCCTGCCGGTCTTGATCGTGCCGACGAAGTTTTACTCGACGCCCACCGAGGTCTTCCGCAGTTACGGTTTCGCCGCCGTGATCTGGGCGAACCATCTGCTCCGCAGTTCGATCGCGGCCATGGCCTCGACCGCCGAGCTGCTGCAGCGCGAGCAGAATCTGCGCTCGCTCGAAGACCGCATCGCGCCGCTGGCCGAGGTCTTTCGGCTGCAAGGGGCCGACGAATTGCAAGAGGCCGAGCGCCGCTACCTGCCCGATCCCTCGCGCCGCACCGCAGCCGTCGTGCTGGCCGCTTCGCGCGGGCCGGAACTGGGCCAGCTGACCGAGAAGATCCCCAAGGCCATGGTCACGATCGCGGGCAAGCCGCTCCTGGCCCACATTGCCGAGGCGTATCAGCGCGCCGGCATCCGCGACCTGACGGTCGTCCGCGGCTACAAAATGGAGAGCGTCAACGTTCCGCACATCCGCTACGCGGAGAACCACGCTTACGAAACCACCGGCGAACTGGTCTCGCTGGCCAAGGGACTGGAACACATTACGTCCCGGCAGTCGGTCATCGTCTCCTACGGCGACGTGCTGTTTCGCAAGTATATTCCCGAGTCGCTGGCCGAGCTGGACGAGCCATTCGCGATTGCCGTCGACACGCTTTGGCGCGAAAGCGCCAACCGGCACCGCCATGCCGACTACGTACGCTGCTCGGTCCCCAGCAAGGGGCGGCAGAACTACTTTTCGCGCGTCGACCTCGTGGAAATGTCCGAACGGCTGGGACCCGACCAAATCGACGGCGAATGGATGGGCTTTCTCAAAATCTCGGCCGCAGGGCTGCCCACGCTGCGCGAGATCCTGGCCGAGCTGCTCGACCAGCCTGCCAATCTCACGGCTACGATGTCGCTGTTGGTCAACGAGCTGCTGCGCCGCGGGCACGGCGTGCGGGTGCTCTACATGACCGGTCACTGGCTCGACGTCGACAGCCTGGAAGACGTCATCGCCGCCGCCGAGGTCGTGCGATGATCGGCGCCGACCGCTTCGTCGAAGCCGCCCGAGAGCGCGGCATCTCGATGTACGCGGGCGTTCCCTGCTCCTACTTCAAGCCGCTGATCAATTACGTCATCGACAGCCCCCGGCTCAGCTACATCGGCGCCGCCAACGAAGGGGACGCTGTGGCCATCGCCGCGGGCAGCGAACTGGGCGGCCGGCCGGCCGGCGTCCTGTTCCAGAATTCGGGGCTGGGCAATGCGGTCAACCCGCTGACGTCGCTGACCGAAACCTTTCGCTTGCCGATCTTGCTCATCGTCACGCTGCGGGGCGAACCGGGCGGACCGGCCGACGAGCCGCAGCACGCCTTCATGGGTCAGATCACCACCCGGATGCTCGACCTCTTGAGCATCGGCTGGGAGTATTTTCCCGATCAGCCCGACGCGATTGCGCCGCGCTGGACCGGACATTCGAAGCGCTGCGCGCCGGCCGCCGGCCGCGGGCATTGGTGATGCGTCATGGTTCGGTCGAAGCCTGGGCCTTGCGCACGCGCCCCGAAGTACGGCCGATCGCGCGGCCGGCCTTGCCACCGCCGGTGGGCAGGGCAAGGTTCCAGCGCGCACCCCTGCTCCGCGCTGTGCAGGGCCAGCTGCGTCCGAGCGACGTCGTCGTGGCGACCACCGGCTACACCGGGCGCGAGTTGTATGCGGTCGCCGACCGGGAAAATCAGTTTTACATGGTCGGTTCGATGGGCTGCGCCTCGAGCTTTGGCCTGGGCTTGGCGCTGGCTCAGCCGCGCGCCGCGTGATCGTGCTCGATGGCGACGGCGCGCTCCTGATGCGGATGGGCGCCCTGGCCACGATCGGCTACCAGCGGCCGGCGAATCTTGTCCATCTCCTGTTTGACAACCAGGTCCACGAATCGACCGGCGGGCAGGCGACCGTGTCCAGCTCGGTCGACGTGTGTGGCATCGCCGCCGCCTGCGGCTATCCGCAAGTGGCGCGCGCCGAGACGCCCGACGAGCTGGCCGGCTGCCTTTCGACCGCCGGAAATGAGCTGAGTTTTTTGCACGTGCCGATCCAGACCGGCGTGGCCGAGCCGCTGCCGCGACCGGCGATCGAGCCGCCCGCGGTGGCCCAGCGGCTGCGCGAATTTTTGCGGAGGACCTCATGACCGCACGCACGATCCTGCTCAATCCTGGACCCGTGACGCTCAGCGACCGGGTGCGCCAAGCGCTCACCGCCGAAGACGAATGTCATCGCGAGCCCCAGTTCGCCCGGCTGACGCTCGAAATCCGCGACCGCCTGCTCGCCGTCTATCCGCAGTCGCAAGCGGCGTACGAGGCCGTGCTGCTCTCCGGCTCGGGCACGACGGCGGTCGAATCGATGCTTTCCAGCCTGCTGCCGGCAACCGGAAAAACCCTGGTGATCGTCAACGGGCATTACGGCCAGCGGATCGTGGCCATCTTGCAAGCGCACAGCAAACCGCATGTGGCGGTCGAACACGACTGGCTGGCTCCGCCGGACCTGGCGCGGATCGAGCACACGCTGGCGGCCGATCGCGACATTCGCTACGTCGTGGCCGTGCACAACGAGACGACCAGCGGACGACTCAACGACCTGGATGCGGTCGCCCGGCTCTGCCGCAAATTCGATTGTGCCCTGCTGCTCGACGCGGTCAGCAGCTTTGGCGGCGAACGGATTGATTTCGAATCCTGGAATCTCGAAGCCGTGGCCCTGACGGCCAACAAGTGCTTGCACGCCGTGCCCGGGGTGGCAGTGGTGATCGCGCGCAAGTCGGTGTTCACGCAGCGGACGTCGGCCGCCCGGGGGCTGTGCCTGGACCTGTTCCGCCATCAGCGGGAGCAGCAAACCGGCTACTGGCCGTTCACGCCGCCGGTGCAGGCTTGTTTCGCCCTGCGCGAAGCGCTCTGTGAGCTGGAGGAAACCGGAGGCTGGACGGCGCGCCAGCGCGCTATCGCCAGCGGTCAGCGCGCGTCCGGGCGGTGCTCGCCGAGCTGGGCACGGAGATGCTGTTGCCGGCCGACGATTTCAGCTCAATGATCACTTCGTTCGCCCTGCCCGAGGGAGTCGAATACGCCGTCTTGCACGACCAATTGCGCGAGGCGGGATTCGTGATTTATGCCGGGCTGGGCCGGCTCTCCGGCCGCACATTCCGGATCGCCACGATGGGCGAGATCCGCCCGCAAGACCTGGACCGCCTGGATACGGCGCTTGCGCAGCCTTGCGAGAGCCGGCATGCGCGCCGTAAGCACCGCCGTCATCCTGGCAGCCGGCTTGGGAACACGCCTCGGGCAGCTCGGTCGGCAGCTCCCCAAGGGTTTTCTCCAGCTGGACGGGCTGCCGATCGTCGAGCAGTCGATCCTGCGGCTGCGCCAGGCCGGCATGAGCCGCATCGTGATCGTGACTGGTCACCTGTCTGAGTTCTATCTCGATTTGCAGAGTCGCTACCCGAAGCTGATCGAGACCGTGCACAATCCGCGCTATGCCGAATCGGGGAGCATGGCCTCGCTGGGGGCAGCCCGGCAGCTGCTGGCCGAAGATTTCCTGCTGCTCGAATCGGACCTGATCTACGAACCCCGAGCGCTGGTCGAGTGCCTGGAGTTTCCGCGCGAGAATGCCGTTCTGTTGTCCGGACCGACCGATTCGCACGACGAGGTGTTCGTCGGGGCGCGGGAGGGCCGCCTGCAGGGCATGTCGAAAGACCGCGGACAAGTCGAGGCCGAGATCCTGGGAGAGCTGGTCGGCATTTCGAAAATTTCGCGCGTCTTGTTCCAGACGATGCTGGACGTGTCCGAGCGCATGGTTGCCGCCGCTGGGCACTTTCGCTTTCACTACGAAACCGACGCGCTGGTCGCGGCCGCGGCCCTGACGCCCGTCTATTGCCTGCTCGTGCCCGATCTGGTTTGGGCCGAGATCGACGATCACGCTCACTTGGAGCGGGCTCGCTCGCTCATCTATCCGGCAATCGCCACCCGGGATCGACAATTCCTGGCCGCCGATTCGGTCGGCCGGTAATTCCCCCCGGTCGGGCCGCGCGGCCTGCACGCCGTTTCCAGGGCGGCGACTTTCACTGCCTGCCGGCGCCGCTATAATCAGCCGGTCACGGCAGTTTGGCGCATGACGTCGGGTCGAGTTCGCGCGTAAAGGGTGAGTGATCGCTGCATGAGTCGGCAACCGCAGGTGATGGTGCTCCAGCACGTGGGCTGTGAGACGCTCGGGACCATCGAGATCGCGCTCGCGCACGCCGGGCTCTCGCCGCAGTACGTGCGCCCCTTCGCCGGCGACCGGGTTCCCACGCAGCCGGCCGGCGCCAGCGGCCTTGTCGTCATGGGCGGTCCGATGGGCGTGTACGAACAGGATCAGTATCCGCACTTGCGCGATGAATGCCGGCTGATCGAGGAGGCGATCCAGCAGGGCCTGCCGGTGCTCGGCGTTTGCCTGGGCAGCCAGCTCTTGGCACACGTGCTGGGTGCCCGGGTGCATCCGGGCGCGGGCAAGGAAATCGGCTGGTATCCGGTCGAGTTGTCAGCCGTGGCCCAGAGCGATTCGCTGTGGCAGGGCGTCGACAGCCGCTTTACGGCCTATCACTGGCACGGCGACGTGTTCGACCTGCCGGCGGGCTGCCAACGTCTGGCCGGCTCAGAGTTGACGGAGAATCAGGCCTTCCGGCACGGAGGCGGCGCGTACGGAATCCTGTTTCACATGGAAGTCACGGCACCGCTCGTTGAGGCGATGATCGAAGCGTTCGACGAGGAACTGCGCGAGGCCGGCACGTCGGGCGCGCAGATTCGCGCGCAGGCAGCCGACTATCTGCCGGCGCTCGAGCAAATTGGGCAAACCGTTTTTGGACGCTGGGCGATGACGGCAGCCGCGGGCGCCGGTATAAATTGATTCGCATCAGCCAATTGGCATCTCGATAAAAGGAGTCACACCCCATGGCTAAAGTCATCTGCGTGCTCTACGACGATCCCGTCAGCGGTTACCCCAAGTCGTACGCTCGCGACGGCCTGCCGAAGCTCGAGCGCTATCCCGACGGCCAGACCCTTCCCACGCCCAAGAAAATCGACTTCACGCCGGGCGAACTGTTGGGCAGCGTGTCGGGCGCCCTGGGCCTGAGGAAGTTTCTCGAGTCGGCGGGGCACAAGCTGGTCGTCACGTCCGACAAGGACGGCGCCAACTCGACGCTCGACAAGGAACTGCACGACGCCGAGATCGTCATTTCGCAGCCGTTCTGGCCGGCGTACATGACGGCCGAGCGCATCGCCAAGGCTCCCCAGCTCAAGCTGATCATCACCGCCGGCATCGGCTCGGACCACACCGACCTGCAGGCCGCCATCGAACGCGGTATTACCGTGGCCGAGGTGACCTACTGCAACAGCATCAGCGTGTCGGAACACGTGGTCATGATGATCCTGTCGCTGGTCCGCAATTACATCCCGTCGTACAAATGGGTCGTCGACAAGGGCTGGAACATTGCCGATTGCGTGGCCCGCTCGTACGACGTCGAAGGCATGCAAGTCGGCACGGTGGCCGCCGGCCGCATCGGCCTGGCCGTGCTGCGGCGGATGAAGCCGTTCGACGTCGGGCTGCACTACACCGACCGGCACCGGCTGCCCGAATCGGTCGAAAAAGAACTCGGCCTGACTTACCATCCGAACGTGGAGGCGATGGTCAAGGTGTGCGACGTGGTGACGATCAACTGCCCGTTGCATCCCGAGACCGAAGGCATGTTCAACGACGCGCTGATCGGCAAGATGAAGCGCGGCGCCTACCTGATCAACACCGCCCGCGGCAAGATCTGCGACCGCGACGCGGTCGTCCGTGCGCTGGAAAGCGGACAGCTCGCCGGTTATGCCGGCGACGTCTGGTTTCCGCAGCCAGCGCCCAAGGATCACCCCTGGCGCACGATGCCGCATCACGGCATGACGCCGCACGTGTCGGGCACGTCGCTCTCGGCCCAGACACGCTACGCCGCCGGCACGCGTGAAATCCTGGAATGCTGGTTCGAAAAGCGGCCGATCCGCAACGAGTATCTGGTCGTCGACGGCGGCAAGCTCGCCGGCGTGGGCGCCCACTCGTACAGCCCGGGCAATGCCACGCGCGGCTCGGACGAAGCCGCACGCTTCAAGAAGGGTTGATTCGCCGCGTCGCGGGAATTCCCGGCGCAAAAAACGTCGAGCAACCCGGCCTCCACCGCAAATGCCGGTCGGTGGCCGGGATGCTCGGCCTGGCGCCGCTATGCGGCCCGGCCTGTTTGCCGCCCGGCTGGATTGTCGCCGGCCGGTTCGGCGCCGGCCGGTTCAGCACCGACCGATGGGCCGCCCAGCACCGCTTGCGGATGATGCGGCCGCTTGAGCGCGCAGCCATTCAATTGGCAGGGCCCGAGCGGATAGATGTCGTCGCCGCGGAAGCGATCGCCCCGCTTGCTGCCGATGTATTGCTTGTTCCGCAGTTTGCGGTAACCGAACAGGTCGACGAACACCCCGGTTTGTTTGTCGATGAAGCGGGCGTCCACGGGGTTCAGCGGCTGCCATTCGCGCATGACGTGGTTCGGGTTCACGTCGAGCAGGTAGCGCGGATGCGACGATTCGATCGTCCGCAGCAGGAACAGGTGGTTGTAGTGGACGCCTAGCTCGACGCGCTCGGTGCCGTCTAACATTCCTCCCTCGCTGCCTGCCTGGCCCAGCGCCTGGCCCAAAAGCCAGACGTCGATCCGGTTGCCGCCGACCAGCGCCTGCAGCTCCGCCAGCGCCGCAACCAGGGCGTCTCGGCGCTGGTGCGCCGCGAGCGGCCCCTGATAATAGCGGGCATCGTAGCGGCCGTCCCCCGCGACGCGGTAATGCGGGCGCAGCCCACGCCACGTGTTGCGGAGCGTCGTCTTCAGGCTGTCGAGCAGCGTATCGTTGGTGTGCGCCCAGTGATGCGTGGCGTAGGCGTCGGCGATCTGGCATTCCCACGAGACGTGGAAGAACCGCCCATCGCGCTTGCCGCCGAACCGCTTGTCGACTTGCGGGTACAGCATCGGCGGCGGCAGGATCTGCGCGTCGGCAAACCACTGCGGATGGTCGCGCAAGCAGCTGGTCAAGGCCAACGGGCCGGTGTTGTAGACCGGGTTGCCGTGCGGACGGTACTTTTGGGCGATGTAGTCCAGCAGATTCGCCCAGAGGGGATGGCCCGGGGGCGAAAACAAAATCGCGTTGCACACGATGCGCTCGAATTGATAGACCGCCGCGTGCTCGGAGGGCTCGGTGCCCAGGATCGGCCCGTCGGCCGCCAGCAGCGGATCGAGCGGCTTGAGACACTCCATGTCCAGGTCGGCGTAGATGCCGCCGTAGGCGTGCATCAGCACGTAGCGGGCAAAATCGACGCGCTCCAGGTTGCGCGTGAAGGCGTCGTAGAGTTGCACGTGCTGCGGAAAACAGCGGACGACAAGCGCGCGCAATTGCGCGTCGTCGTACAAGCGCCAGTCGAGCTGCTGGAATTTGCTGAAAGAGGCGACATAGCCGCGAAACGCCCGCGGCACGCGCGCCGTCTTCCAGGTCTGATGCAGAATCCGCGGAATCATGGGTGACCTGCCCCGGTCGATGGATGGAGTCCTGAGGACGCCGAGAGCTCCAAGGGCCGTCGGCGAAAGTCCCGGCGGCGCGACCCGGCGCTAGACTTTGAACTGGTAGGATTTTCCCGGCGTGCGCTCGAAGTCCGGCGGAAAGCTCTTGCGCTTGTCGGCAAAGTACCGCTCGCGGTGATCGCCGCGGCTTTGCGGATTGAAGGTCAGATACAAGTTCCGCCGGGCCCGGTCGGTCAGGTTGGCCTCTGACTGGTGCGGCACGAAGCAATCGAAGAATGCCACGTCGCCAGGCTGCATGGGGTATTTCACGAACTCGATCCCGGCCAGTTCGGCGCCTTCGAGCGGATGGCCACGCCGCCCGATCCAGCCGCGACGATGATGCCCGGCGGCCAGTTCCAGGCAGCCGTTCTCGACCGTGCTGTCGTCGATCGTCACCAGCACCGAAAGAAAATAGTCGGTGTAGTCATCCCAGCCGGGCTGGATGTCCTGATGCGGTTTGAAGCCGCTGCCGCCGGGACACTTGAAGTTGATCTTCTCCTTGAACAGCGCACCCGGCTCGCCGAGCAATTGCTCGACGCGGGCCGTCAGACGCACGTCGTGGCAGAAGGCGTGAAACGGCGGATGATCGTCGAGAAACTTCTCGATCCTGGATATGACCTTCTGGCTGCCGTCGAGCAGGCTGTCCTCCAGATAGACCATCTGCTTGCCAACCACGGGCGGCTGGCGCGCGAGTTCGTCGATCCATTGGCCAACCTGTTCGATCTCGGCGCGGCTGAAGAGACCGGGAACGACCAGGAATCCGTCGCGCCCAACGGCCTCGAGCTCGGCGGCCGACAGGGGGCCCGGGCTCGGCTTGCCACGGGAGGCCATCGGCTGACCCATGCTGACGATCGTCATCTCGCGCCTCCTGCGCCAATCGAAGCGGTATCGCTGCACGCTACGCGCCGGGTAACATATCGCCCGGCGAAATTCCTGTCGATAGCGGCCGGCCGGCGCGGTCGGTCGAGGGCAAAGTGGCGGCGATTTGCCGGCGATTCGCGGCTTGAGCGCCGGCAGCCGGATTCGGTTGGCGTGCCAGCCCGGCGCTGGGGCCAAAGCGTGCGAAAAGGACCGTGGCCCGGAGTCAGAAGTCGACCTGGAAGCGGCTGACCCAGAGGTCGGCCAGGCTGTAGCCTTGCACCACGTTGTCGAGCATGCAGTGAATCCAGTTGAACTGGATCTTGGTGTGGGCGTTCAAGAACCAGGTCACGCCCAGCGTGGTGTCGGTCAGCTGGCCGTTGCCGGCCCGGCCGGATGCCCCGCCGGTGAACGTGTTGGTGGCGCTGTTATAGTAGTGACCGTTCAGGCTGGTCGGATTGATCTCGTTGACGTACGACAACCGGGCGGCGACTTCCCAAGCGCCCCAGCCGCAAATGCCGCCGCGCCGGCCGAGTCCGAAGAAATCGCTGAAGGGGATCACATTCTTGAGCGCGCCGGTCGACTTGTCATACGGCCGCGTCTCGCCGGTCAGACGGTACATGACTTCGGCGTAGGCACCGTTATAAAAGATGGGGCCGACGACGCTGTTGACCACGGTCGCCATCCACTCCGACTGAAAGCTGAGCGCCGGCCTGGGCCACGGTTTCCACGCCGTAGAGCTCGAAGCTCTTCGCCGCGTACTTGCCGGAATCGATAAAGTTCGGCGTGCCGCTGGCGCCCGCGGTGGGGCCGAAGCTTTGCGAATTCTCCGACGAGCCGAGCACGCCGAATTCCGGCAGCACCTTGCTCTGATAGAAGGGCGAGGGTCCGCCGCCGCCGCTCGCTCCGCCGCTGCCCGGGGCATTGTTCTCGCCCAGGCGGGCATAATCGAACGCGCCGCCGACATGCCACAGGTAGCGATCGGTGGCGAGCGGATCGTAGTACAAGAGGTACGTAGCCCGGGCTCCGAACGAGTAGCCGCCGACGTTGCCCAAGTCGGTGGCGTAGCGGTCGTCGCCGAGCGGGGCGTTGTTGAAGCCACCGGTCTTGAAGCAGCTATAGGCCAGGTTGAAGCGCTGGTCCTCGGACGAGTTGTAGGCCTCGATGCCCACGCGCCGGAAGGGCACGAAGGCCAGAAACGGCAACGACCGTTCCAGGAACGGCAGGTTGCGGAAACCGCTCATCGCGTCGACGCTGAACGGCTGCACGTACTGGCCGATGCGCACCGAACCGAGCCAGGGCAGATTCGTCTGCTCGCCGTACACGTCGAAGAAACTCGGCCGGCCCGCGGTGGCGAAGTCCATTTCGATGAGGTAGTTGGTGAATTCGGCCGCTTTGCCGTAGGTGCCCAATCGCACGCGGCGGAAACCGACGCCGTTCTGCGCGTCGCCCACGGTTGCCCGGTTGTGCGGAGTCTGCGAATAGTTCGCATCGTCGAGCTGCGTGAAACCGGTGATCTTGGCCGTGGGGAACTCGTCTTTTTTCGTTTTCGGCAAGGACGACGGCACGTTCGGCCGGCGAACGCCCGGCGCTTCTTCCTGCAACATGCTCGCCGGGACGACGGCGCCGTCGTCGGTTTCTTCGCCGGCAGACGGATCGTCGGCGCTTACCGGTGGCAGGCGCGCCGGCCGGGCCTGCTCGTTGAGCTGGCGGCGCAGAGCGTGGATCTCGGCTGCTTGCTGTTCCAGCCGCTGCCGGATCTCTTCCAGGCCGTCAGATTCCGCATCGGCCTCGGCGCGCAAGTCGGTGGAAGCCAGCACCCAACAGGCCAGCCAGACGAGCGAGATTCGGGCAATCGACCGCAGACGCAGATTCATGGGACGCTCTTGGGGTCGTCGACGGTCTATCGTTCGCCTCCCAATTGGGCGACGCCGACGATCGACCGCTCATAGACGGGGTCCTCCAGGCAGACTGGTCGAAACCCACTCGACAATCGCGAGCCTCCCGAATGCGCGGGTCAGCGTACGGCAGCACGAAGCGCAATCCCGGCCTGCCGTACCAAAGCGCCGGATAATCGTTGTGATCGACCGAACTGTCAGGACCGCTTGAGCCGGAATGGCAGTGCAACTCGCAGTCTCTTGCGCAGCTTCACTCGACGGTGATGGCAGCTGGTCGGGCTGACGAGCAGCTGCGGCGGCGATGCCGAACAAATCGCCGCAAGGGATTCCCTGGAATGGACTTGTGTCGACCAGACTGACCTGCCGGCCCGGAAATCCGCCGCAATGCTTTCTTGCGGTTTTTCGAGGTATAAAATGAAGATGGGGCAATTCCTATCGCGCGGCGTCCACCATTCTTGGGCTCTCGATCGAGGGTTTGGATCATGCGATATCACGTCTCTAGCTTGCACTGTCTGGTCCTGACCGCTTTGGCCTGGGCAACATTCGCCACCGGCGGCTCGTTCGCGCTGGGCCAAGAGATGCACGAGTTCTTCAACAACACGCATGAAAGCCCAGGGGCCGTCGATTACGGCGCGGCCTACTACACGCGCACCCGTTCACCCGACTACAACCAGCGCTACGTGGTGCCGGCGGCTCCCACGCCGCGTCGACAGGCGTCGCTGGGCACCGTGTACGGCGATCTGTCGGTCGTCAGCTGGCTGGGCCGGCGCCCCAGCGGCATCGCTTATCTCGGCGTGCAACTCGATCGCCGTTCGACGGCCAACGCCACGGTCAGCCAGGTCGAACCGGACAGTCCGGCCGCGCAAGCCGGTTTGCAGCCGGGCGACGTGATTCGCGCGGTCAACGGGCGGGCGGTCAACTCGATCAACGACCTGCCGCAGCAGATCGGGCGCTTGACGCCCGGCGACAAGGTGCAGCTGGCGGTCGAGCGATTTGTGGCCAGCTCGGCGCGCTAGCACTACCGGCGCCGCGCTCCGCCGCCGTGCCTACGGCTGCGGCAGCGCTTCCTGCGCCGGCGGCGGCAGAGCTGCGTCCGCCCGCGGCGGCAGAGCTTGGTCTGCCGCCGGCGGCAACGGCAGCCCTTCGGCGGCAGCGCGAGGAATCACCGGATCGGGCGTGCGCTGGCCGGCCACTCCGCCCACGGCGGCAAACAGCCGGAACTCGGCAATGTCGTAGTCGACCACCGCGATGATCGCGTCTTGCCGGGCCTGGGCGAGCAGCTTGATGCTGTTGAGCGCTTCGATCGGCAGACCTTGCCCGGCGCGCGTGCGAATCATTTCTTCCTCGGCGCCGCGGAGGGCGGCCGCCAGCTGCCGATCGGCGACGTCGATGCGCCGCCGGGCAGCGACCGCATCGGCGTAGGCACTGGCGACTTCGCGGCGCACGACAGCCTGCGTCTGGGCCCGGGCATTGAACAATTCGTCGCGTTCGATGCGCCGCTGCTTCGCCGTGGCGATGTTGCCCACGCCCATATTCTGCAGCGTCCAATAGGCGATTACGTCGAAATCGTCGCGGCCGCTGAACGTCTGGAAAAACGACGGCACGCCCAGCGCTTGCTGGTTGCTGCCGCCGCCGAAGCCGCCGGCGCTGAAGCCGATCGAGATCGTCGGAAACAGCGGCCGCGTGCGCTCCATGCGGTAGCGCTGATCGGCGGCCGAGATCTGGGCCGATCGGGCCGCCAGCTCCCAGCGACGCATGAACGCCAGCTCGATGAGCGATTCGACGCTCGATTGCGGATCCACCAGCACGACGATTTCGATCGGTGCGCGGATCGTCGTCAACCGCACCGCAGGATCCAGCCGCAACAGCCGCGCCAACTGATTCGAAGCAACGTTGGCTTCGGCTTCGGTCCCCAATCGCTCGACGGTAAACAGCAAGGCGTCGGCCCGGGCCCGCTTGTAGTCGCCGTCGCGCCCCTGACCGGCCTGGGCGAACGCTTTCGTCGTGCGGGCGATCTCATCGGCGTCTCCCTCCGACTGTTTCCAGGCGTCGACCCGGGCTTCGTTGCCAGCCAACTCGAGATCAGCGCGTCACCACGTCGAGCATCACCTTGATCTCGGTGGCGTTGGCATCGGAGCTGCGGGCCGACATTTCCTGCCGGGCCGCCAGCGGCAGGAAGATCGCTTCGCCCGTATGGCCCAGGATCCGCACCATGGGGATGGCCACCGTTTCGGCGGCCAACGTTCGGGCACCGCCGCCGACGTAAATCGATTGCTCGGTCAAATTGCGGATCAGGCCGAACGAGGTCTGCAGCGCGCCGTTGTGCAAGTGATAGTTGCTGCCGGCATTCAAGTCGGGGAGCAGCAGCACCCGGGTGCCTTGATACAAGGCCAAGGCCTCGCGCACCGCTTCGCGGCTCAGGCCCAGCTGCGGATTCGAGCCTTCGGCCAGACGCAGCGCCGTGAGCAGGTCGATGACTTGCCCGCCGGAATAGCTGGGCGTCGGCGCGGCGGCGGCAGGCTGAGCCGGCGGCGGACCGGCCGCCAGCAACGGGCCGACCCCGCAGAGCAGGGCCGCCAGCGCGACGGCAGCACGGCGCAGGCCGCTGCGCCGCCGGGCGCGGGGCCGGCTGCTGTTGGACTCGATCTGGTTGACGACGCTTTTCATCGCACCGTGCTTTTCATCGCACTGCCTGACACGAGCGGCCGCTGGGGAATTCCAGCAACTCGGTCGCAAACACTGCCCACGCTCCGTGGCGAACGGCTTAACGCTGGGCCTCGGGTTGTTCATCATCCGGATCGTCGGCTACGGGAGGCGGCGGCAAGGGGGCCGCGCCGGGCGGCAATTCGCGAACCAAAGCATCGGCCGGCGGCTGCCCCAGGGCCACATACAGCTGGAATTGAGCCCGGTTGTATTCCAGGATGGCCGTCAGGTACGCCAAGCGCGACTGGGCATAGATCCGCAGGCTGTTGACCGCTTCGATCGGCAATCCCTCGTTGCCGCGAATGCGAATCAGGTCCTCGGTCCACGAATCGTGGGCTGCCGCGACGGCTTCTTCGCTGGTTTGCATTTGCGCGAGTCGAGCCCGCGCGCGAACGTAGGCATTGGCGACTTCCATCCGCACTTGTTCGACCTCCGCCAGACGCTGCCAATCGGCGCTGCGCAAGCGACTGGCCGCGGCATTGATCAGGGCCCGATTGCCCAGCCCGATGTTGCGCAATGTCCAATAGGCCATGGCGTCGAAGTCGGTCCGCGACATGAACGAGCCGAACCGCGGATCGCCGCGGCCGAACGCTCCGTCGCCGACCGGCTGGGCCACGAGATTGCTGCCGCCGCCGAATTCGTCGGCGCTCATGCCCAGGTAGACCTGCGGCGAAAAGGGCAGGAGCCGTTGGCCGTTCAGGCCCAACAGCGCTTGCGCGTGGCGGCTTGGCGCTTGCGCAACTCGGGCCGCTGCAGCAGCGCGATCGTCAGCAGTTCGTTCAGCGGAATCGGTTCGGGCACGAGGGTGTGCGGCACCACCCAATTGTCGGTCGGATGCAATCGGAGCGAGGGATCCAGCCCCAGCAGCTGGGCCAACTGGGCCGATGCCATGAGCGCGGCACCCTCCATCGTGACGACGAATCCCTGGCGATCGAGCCGCTCGGTCGCGGCCCGGTTCGCATCGGCGGGCCGGCCCTGCCCCGTCTGGGCGTAGGCGGCCGTAATGCGCGCCAGCTCGTCGGCTTCGCGGTACGACAGCAGGTAAATGCTGCGGCGACCCTCCGCTTCGAGCAAATCGAGATATGCCTGCACGACGCGCAGGCCGACGTCGTTGCGCCGGGCTTGCGCTGCGAACTCGCTTTGGGCCACCCCCTGCCGACTGGTCAAATAACCGAACAGGACGGCCGAGGGATTTTGGTTCCAGAGCAAGCCGGGAATGTTGACCGTGCCGGCCGCGACCGCATAGACGCCGGCCCCGACGGTCAGGCTGTTGCGCTTCACGCTCAGGATGTTGCCGCTGGACTGCTGCAAGTTGCCGGTATGTCCGTCGTAGCTCGTGCCCGCGTTGATGTTGGGCAGAAACTGGGCCGCCGCGAGCTGCCGCAGAGCAATCGCTTCCAGCACGCGAGTTTGGGCGAGCAGGAATTCGGGGTTGCGAACATCGACCATTTGCAGGGCCGTCGCCAGGTCGATCGGCGTCACCTCGATCATCGGAAACACGCTGGCCACGTCGACCGCTGCAGGCACAAGGACCTCTTCCGGCGCGGACGCGGTGGCAGGCACGACATGACGATCGACATGCGGCGCGGCGCCCCGCGAACGGGCTCCGCGGGTTCGCCCGCCGGTTGCCGTTCCACGTCCGGCAGGCGTTCGGTCTGCGGCGGGGGTATCTCGGTGGCTTCGGCGGGGGGCGTGAACGTCGGCGGCTCGCTCGCCGCGGGAGCTATTGCCGTGGGGGAAGCGTCGTCGGTCGCCGGCTCGGTGGCCGGCTCGACGTAAGCGACCGGAGTCGACATGCCCTCGCGATTCGCGGCCCTCTTGGCGGCCAAGAGCCGTGCCGGAGCGTAAACCGGGTCTTGCGTGGCCGAGCCGCCGGCAACCGGCGGATCAGGCGGGTCCGCCGGCCACGGAGACTCGATGCGCGTGATGACCGCCGTCGCAAGCGCGGCTGCCAAGATCGCCACCGCGGCGCGGCGCCGCAAGCGCCGCTCCAGGGCCCGATCCATCGCGCGCGAATCCGGCGACGGCGACGCGATTTCTGGTTCGCTTGCGCTCATGGCTGGCCACCGGGGAGAACGGGGGAAGAGGAAGTCGCGGCGTTCTGGCCGGCTGGCCGGACCAGCAGGTCGCCGGGCGGCCGCCCGATCGCCCAATAGAGGTCGAACTGCGCCTCGTTGTAGTCGACGATCGCGTCCAGATAGTCGATCCGCGAACGGTCGAGCAGGCGCAGGCTGTCGAGCACTTCGATCGGGTGCCCTTCGGCAGCCCGGGTCCGACGCAGATCTTGGTCGAACGCCAGTTGGCTCGTCTCCACGGCCTGGCTGCGCAGGTCCAACAGGGCCAGCCGGGTGCGCATCAGGGCGAAAGCGTCGGCCACTTCGGCTCGTACCTGGTTCAGCACAATCAGCCGCTGCATGTCGGCGGCCCGCAGCCGGGCCCGGGAACCGCGAATCTGGGCCAGATTGCCCAATCCCAGGTTCTGCAACGTCCAGTAGGCGACGGCATCGACGTCGGAGCGGGCGGCAAAGTCGCCGAAGCGCGGGCTGTTCGGCTCGGCACCGGTCGGCGGCGTGCTGCTGGTGATCAGGTTGCTTCCGCCGCCAAAATTTCCGGCGCTGTATCCGGCCAGGATCGTCGGCGAAAACGGCAGCACTTGGGAACTGCGCAGAGACCATCGCGCCGTTGATGGCGGCACGCTGCGCGGCCAGCTCCGGGCGCTGATACATGGCCGTGGCCACCAGCTCGGCCAGCGGCATCGGGTCGGGCACGATCGATCGTGGCACGACCCAGGGTTCGGCCGCGTGCAATCGGCCGGCGATCCTTAAGTTCAACAACTCGACCAGCCGGGCCGAGGCGATGGCCACGTCGGCGTCGGCCCGCAGCAGATCGCCTTCGCGTCGATCGAGCTCGGTGGCGGCCCGTTCCGACTCGGTGGGGCTGCCTTGCCCGGTCTTGGTAAAGGCGGCCGTGACTCGGGCGACTTCGGCCGCATTGTCCCGGATCTGGCGACTGATGGCGCGCTGCCCTTCGGCCCGCAGCAGCTCGCCGTAGCCCAGTGCGACGTCGCGCTGCAAGGTATTGCCTACCGCCTGATTCAAGTACCGGGCTCGATCGATCGCCGGCAGGGTCGACAAATAATTGAAAATGCTGTCCGACAGGTTCAGGTTGTATTGCACGCCGGGAATGCTGACCGTGCCGGCGGCCACCGCACCGGTCCCCGCGCCACGTAGAGCGCGTCGCGGTGCACGTTGAGGATATTGCCGCTGGCTTGCTGCAACACGCCGCTGTGGCCGTCGAAATTTGTGCCCGCGTTCAGATTCGGCAGCAGCCGGGCGGCGGCCAACTGCCGGGCAGCCGTGGTTGCCAGCGTGCGCTGAAAAGCGATCGCCAGGGCCGGGTTCTGGCCGCCGGCCAGGCGCAGAGCGCTGGGCAAATCGATCGGCGTCACCGGCTGGCCGCTCGTGCCTGAGGATTGCGCGCCGGGATCCGGTTCGCGAGCGACGTCGCGCGTCGTCACCGACGTCCCCGGCGGCAAGGCGGGGCGCAGCGGTTCTCCGTATTGTCCGCCGGGCGGCGGCAGCAGCTCGGGCGGCGCTTCGCTCGATTCCGGCGGCGCCGCGCGATATTGCGCCGGCCGGACAGCACCCGGCCGCGGCGATTGCGCTTGCGCAGCGGCAAGCAAGCAGCACGAGCAGCGAGCGCACGAGGGCGCCCGTCAGCCGCCGGTCCACCAGGTTCGTAAGCGGGACGAAACCTCTCATAAATCGACGATTCCCAGGCCTCAGGGCCGGTTCCCGTTTTTCGGGTTGCCGGCAGCCCAGCTAGCCCGCTCGCGCGGACCGGCGGTATCAAGCGTATCGGTCAAAACGAATAGACCCGTTGAGGGGGAATTTGCCGATTGCGCTAAGTGTCCATCCTGCATCTGGATAGCAAAGGTGGCCCTACTTTCGGGGTACACGACTTCTGGGAGTTCCGGGGTGCCAGAAAGTCCAGCCAGAATCGACGGTTTCGAACCCGACCGATCTACCCCGCCGGTGCAAAGCGTGCTGATTGCCCGGACGGCGGCGCTTAAATTCCTGTAAGAGTCGAAGGTAAGCTTTGCCTGCCGGGCCGATAAGAGCTACGATCCTGATAGGCGTGCCCCCAGGAACGGCCCTTAAATGCTCGGTCGAATCGGACAATTTGCGCTCGTTGCCGGACTGTCGCTGGCTGTAGCTGGCGCTCCGCTCGTGGCGCTGCGCCCCGCGAGCATCGGCGATCCGCCATTTTCGGGCCCGGCGTGGTTCGGACGTGTTCCACCTGACGGGCTCGGCTGCCGCCTGGGCCGATCAGGATGTTCGCCGACAGCCAGGCGCGCTTCCGCGCGTTGATCAGGCGCAGCCCGGCCGTGATTTCGGCTGGCTGAGCGAATTGGCTACCCGACTGGCGGTGCCGGTGCGGATTGCCAAGGCCCGGCTCGCCGGCATTTGCTGGCCTCGGTCGGTTGTCGGGGCATCCGCTGTGCTCGGCGTTCCGCTGCGGTGCTAAGCGGACATCTTTTTGCGCCTTTGCCGCGCTAGCCCCGGAGGGTCCGTCGGTCGACGGTGCGCGGGGTGGTGCGGTGCCATCCGGCGTCCTGGGCAGACGGCCACACGGGGGATGGCGGCGGCGTTTTGCGCGGACTTTTTTGTCGTCTCGACGTATCCGGTGTGCTGAGGTAACTCGCTCATGTCACGAAAACTCAAACGCTGGCAATGGCTTTGTCTCTTGGTGGCGATGGTGGCGCTCGCTGCCGGGCTGGTCGCCTCGCGCGCCGGTTCCCGGCCGGCCGCCGCGAAGCCGCCGGAGGCGCCCGCCGAACGAGCCAACCAGACCGATCTGACGCGGGTCGAGGTGATTCAGCCGAGCGTCGGCGGCATCGAACGTCAAACGATCCAGCCCGGTTCGGTGATTGCCTACGAGTCGGCCGATTTGTATGCGAAAGTGTCGGGCTACCTGAAGAAACAAGGCGTGGACATTGGTTCGCGCGTCCGTCCCGACGAAGTCCTGGCCGAGATCGACGCTCCGGAGTTTTTGAAGGCCGTCGATCAGGGGCACGCGGCCGTCGATCAGGCCAAGGCGCAGGTGGCCCAGGCCCAGGCCCAAATCGCCACCGCGATTGCCCAGCGCGAAGCGGCCGAAGCGGGCGTCAAGCAGGCCGAAGCCGAAATCGACCGGGCCGCCGCCGTGCGTTCGTTCCGCGAGAAACAATACGCCCGCATCAAGAACCTGTTCGACTTGAAGTCGATCGACGAGCGGTTGGTCGACGAGAAGCTCGACGAAGCGCAGGCCGCGCGGGCCGCCGAAGCCGCCGCCAAGGCAGCCGTGGTCACGGCCAAAGCCCAGGTCACGGCGGCCGAAGCCAAAGTGGAACAAGCGCGGGCGGACCTGGTCGATGCCGAGGCCAAAGTCGAGGTGGAACAGGCGGCGCTGGCCAAAGCCGAGGTCTTCGTCGAATACACCAAGATCACGTCCCCCTACGATGGCGTGGTCACGAAGCGCAATTTCTTCCGCGGAGCGTTCATCCGCTCGGCCGATCAGGGCGGGCTGCTGCCGCTCTTGGGCGTGAGCCGCACCGACCTGATGCGCGTGGTGGTGCGGGTGCCCGACCGCGACGTGCCATTCATCGCCCTCGGCAATCCGGCCAAAGTGCAGATCGACGCGCTGCCCGGCTCGGAGTTCAGCGGCAAGGTGTCGCGGATGGCCGATGCCGAAGACCCCGAGACGCGCACCATGCGCGTCGAGATCGACCTGCCGAATCCGCAAAACACGCTCCGCGAGGGAATGTACGGCCGCGTCACGATCCGGCTGAACCAGATCGCCAAGGCGCTGACCGTGCCTTCCTCGTGCCTGGTGGGCACGATCGATGACGGCGAGGCCGAAGTCTTCGTCGTGGAGAACGGAGTGGCCCGCAAACGCAAGGTCCGCGTCGGCACCGACAACGGACTGCGGCTCGATATTCTCGACGGGCTGGCCCCCGGCGACTTCGTCATCCGGCGGCACAACGGTCCGCTCAAGGACGGCTCGCCGGTGCAGGTGGTCAGCGAGGCGGAAGGGGCAGCAAAGAAAAAAGAAGGCGGGGCATGACCGTTCGCACTCGACGCCGGAACGACAAGCGGAGCTTCAATCGATGAATGGCCTGATTCGCGCATTGCTGCGCAACCCCTATGCGGTGACCGTGTTCGTCCTCACGATCATCGTGCTGGGCGTGATCTCGGTGCGGCGGATTCCGGTGGACATCCTGCCGGTGTTCAACAGCCCCGCCGTCCAGGCGCTCACGTTCTATAGCGGCATGCCCGCCGAAAGCGTGGAAAAGGACATCACGGCCCGGATGGAACGCTGGACCGGCCAGGCCGCGGGGACCGATCGCCAGGAATCGCGCTCGATCGTCGGGGCGAGCATCATCCGCAACTATTACCGCAGCGGCACCGACCCGAACGGCGCCCTGACGCAGGTGAATTCGCTGGCCACCGCGGCCATACCGGGCCTGCCACCGGGCACGTTGCCGCCGGTCGTGCTGCCGTTCGACCCGACCAGCACCGTGCCGGCCTGCCTGGTCGCGCTGGACAGCAAGACGCAGCCCGAATCGATCCTCTACGACACCGGCCGCTACGAAGTGCGCAACTTCATCATGGCGGTCAAAGGGGCCGTCGCCCCGGTCGTGTATGGCGGCAAAGTCCGAGCCGTGCTGGCCTATCTCGACCGCGAGAAGCTGCAGGCCCGGAACCTGTCCCCCCTGGACGTGATGAACGCGCTCGACCGCTACAACCTGTTCTTGCCGACCGGCGACGCGAAGTTCGGCAACACGGACTACGCGCTCGACTCGAACTCGATGTACGACCTGGTCGAGCGGATGGGGGACATCCCGATCAAGACCGAGCACGGCAACGCGATCTATTTGCGCGACGTGGCCACGCCCAAGGACGCGGCCTTCATTCAAACCAACGTGGTCCGGGTGAACGGTCGCCGGCAGGTCTACATTCCCGTCTTTCGCCAGTTGGGCATGAGCACGCTGGACGTGGTCAGCGGCTTGAAAAAGGCCCTGCCCGACATGGAGGCCCGGCTATCGCGCCCCGACATCGGCTTGCACCTGGTGATGGATCAATCGATCTACGTGCGGGCCTCGATCGCGGCGCTGGCCCAGGAAGGTTTGCTGGGCGCGATTCTCTGTTCCACCGTGATCCTGCTGTTCCTGGGGGAATGGCGGATGACGCTGATCGCGATCACGACGATTCCGGTATCGGTGCTGGGGGCCATCGTCTGCCTGTTCGCCTGCGGGATGACGATCAACGTGATGACGCTGGCCGGCCTGGCCCTGGCCATCGGGCCGCTGGTGGATAGCGCGATCATCTGCCTGGAAAACACGCATCGGCACTTGGGCTTCGGCCTGGAGCCGAAAGAAGCTGCGTTCCTGGGCGCCAGCGAAGTGGCCATGCCCGAGCTGGTATCCACGATCTGCACGTTCCTGGTGCTGGCTCCCTTGGCCCTGATGCCCGGCATGGGCGAATTCCTGTTCCGGCCGATGGCCCTGGCCGTGGCCTTTGCCATGATTTGCGCTTATTTCTTGTCGCGCACGTTCGTGCCGTCGTTCAGCGCGCTGCTGCTCAAATCGCATGGAACCCAGGGCGGCCATGCCGGCGGCGAGTCGGAAGCGCACGACAACCACGGGGCGCACGCTGGGCATAGCCTGCACGACGGATCGGGGCCGGACGATCATCACGCCGCCCCGCAGCGCGGCCCGTTGGGCCGGGCGTTCGGCTACATCGAGCGGGGGATCGACCGGATGATCGCCCAGTATGTGGTGGGGCTCAATTGGGTGCTGCGCTTCCGCCGCATCACGGTCATCGGCGCCTATGCTCTCTTGGCGGTGGTGCTCGTGTCGCTATCGCCCCTCCTGCGGCGCGAGTTTTTCCCCGAAGTCGACGCCGGCGCGTTCGAGATCTACGTTCGGGCCCCGTCCGGCACCCGAATCGAGGAAACCGAGCGCAAAGTTGCGGCCGTCGAGGATTTCATCAAGGAGAAGCTGGAAGGCGACCTGGACGTGACCGTGAGCGAGTTGGGCGTGACGCCCGACTGGTCGGCCGCCTATACGCCCAATGCCGGGCCGATGGATGCGGTGGTCAAAGTGCAATTGCACGAAGAGCGCGAGCACTCGGCCCAGGAATATGTCGAAATCCTCCGCGAGGGGTTTGCCAAGAATTCGGAGTTCTCGGAGCTCGAATTCGCCTTCGACGCGGGCGGCATGATTCGCGGGGCGATGAACGAGGGCAAGAGCACGCCGATCAACATCCGCATCCTGGGCAAGAATCTGGAAAGCGCGCACAAGATCGCCGAAGCCATGCAGGCCGACGTCCGCAAGATCGACGGCGTCGTCGATTGCCGCATCATGCAGCGCCTGGATTATCCGGAATACATCGTCGAAGTCGATCGGGCCAAGGCCGCCGACCTGGGCTTGGATCAATCGGACGTGATGCGCAACGTCGTGGCGGCGTTCAATTCCAGCATCCAGTTCAACAAGCGCAATTTCTGGATCGACCCGCTCACCCACAACCAGTACTTCGTGGGCGTCCAGTATCCGGAGCAGGACATCAAGTCGGTGCAGACCCTGCTCGACATTCCGATCACAAGCCCGGTGCAGAACCGGCCGATTCCGCTGAAGAACATCGTCACGCTCAAGCGGGCCAGCGTGCCGGCTGAAGTGAATCACACCAACCTGCAGCCGACGATCGACCTGACGATGGGCGTCTCCGGGCGCGACCTGGGACACGTCTCGGACGACGTCAGCAAGGTCATCGACACGTTCGGCAAGCAGATCGAAAAGGGAACCTGGGCCCCGTTCGACCCCGACAACAAGGACAAGACCCTCAAGGGATCGAAAATCCTGCTCAGCGGCGAGTACGCCCGCATGCAGGACACGTTCAGCAACCTGGCCATCGGCCTGGTGCTGGCCACGCTGTTGATGTACTTCCTGATGGTCGGGCTCGACCGTTCCTGGGTCGTGCCGCTGACGGTGATGCTGGTGGTGCCGCTGTGCCTGGCCGGCGTGCTGCCGATGCTGTACTTCACCGGCACCGCGCTCAACGTTCAGTCGCTCTTGGGCATCATCTTCATCGTGGGCATCAAGGTGGCCAATACGGTGCTGATGACCGACTTCGCCCAGGAATTGCGGCATGCCGAGGGACTGTCGCCGACCGAGGCAATTCGCAAGTCGGCTTCGATTCGCGTTCGCCCCGTGACGATGACGGCGCTGGCCGCCTTCTTCGCCATGATCCCGGCGGCTTTGGCCATCGAACGCGGCAGCGAAGCCAACGCGCCTTTGGCCCGGGCGATTCTCGGCGGCTTGATTGCCGGCGAGCCGGCGACGCTGTTCGTGCTGCCGGCGCTGTATTCGCTGCTGGTCCGCGACAAACGTAACGGCCACTCGACCGAGCACTCCGAACCGGAGTTCGCTGACGCCTGAAAAGTCCACTGGCTGGTGAATCCGCGAGGGGCGCATCGCCGGCGGCCAATCTGGGGTACGTGGAGAAGCGATCATGTCGGATTTGAGTCTGCACTTCCTGCCCGGCGACGAGCCCAGCGCGCCCGTCGAGGTGGCGATCAGCGGCGCGGCCGGCCACGTGGCCTATGGACTCGTATTTCGGATCGCGTCGGGCGAAATGTTCGGGCCGCACCAGCCGGTTTCATTGCGGCTCCTGGACGTCGAGCCGAATTGGCAGTTGCTCCGGGCAATCCAGCTCGAACTGCGCGACTGCGCGTATCCGCTATTGTCCAGTTTGCAGCTTTCGACCCGGGCGGACGAAGCGTTCGCCGGCGCCGATTGGATTTTGATGCTGGCCTGCGCGCCGCTGGCCAATTGGAATGCCTCGCGGCCGGAGCTAGTGCGGGCGAATGCCCCGCTGTACGTCGAGCATGGCCAGGTGATCAATCGGGTGGCCGCCCGAGCTCGGGTGCTGGTGGTGGCCGAGCCCTGCAACACGAATTGCCTGGTGGCCCGGCATTATGCCCCGAACGTACCGCGCGAGCACTGGTTCGCCTTGAACCGGCTGGCCCGGATGCGGGCCACGGCCCTGATCGCCGAAAAGGCCGGCGTGCCGGTCGCACAGGTCAACCGGGTGACGGTCTGGGGGAATCACAGCGACAAGATTTTCGTCGATTTCCACAACGCCTTCATCGGCCAGCGCCCGGCACACCAGGTGATCAGCGATCCGCTCTGGCCGCGCGACGTGCTGGAACGCGCCGTGGCCGGGCGCGAAAGCGAAGTCTACCGCTTGCGCGGCGCGGCGCCCGCCGCCACGGCGGTTCAGGCCATCCTGGGCACGATCCGGTCGATCATCACGCCGACACCGTTTGGCCGGCGGTTTGGCGCCGCCGTCTCGGGGGACGGCAACTACGGCGTGCCGCGGGCGCTGGTGTTCGGCTTGCCGCTGCGGACCGAAGACGGGCGGACCTGGTCGGTGGTCGACGGCCTGTATCTCGACGAGTACGCCACTTCGCGGCTGGCCGAGAATATCGAGGACCTGGAGCGCGAAGCCGTCGTGGCCGGCTTGTGAGGCTCGCGCCCTGTCGGGACAGCGTCTAGAACTCGAGCTGGTAGCGAATGGTCCAGATGTCCATCACGCTATACGCCCGGTATTGGCTGCTGAGCATGTTGTGAATCCAGTTGAATTGCACTCGGGCGTAGGCGTTCCAATACCAATTGAGCGCCACGGTGCTTTCGTTCAGCACGCCCGGGTTGGGATTGACGTTGGCGCTGGGTCCGGCAGCCAGCACCGCCGGCGGGTTGACCGTCGGCGCGAGCGCCGGCAGGGTCGTGCCGGCGCCGGTATAGTTGGCCGCCGTGACGCGATTGGTTTGCAGGTCGAGGTATGACCAGCGGGCCGCGAGCTCCCAGGCGCCCCAGCCGCACATTCGCCGGCCCCGACCCAAACCGACCAGCTCGCTGAACGGGCGGCAGTTGTAGTCCAGGGCGCCGGCTTGCCGGTTGTAGCCGGCCGATTCGCCGGTGAGGAAATAGCCGCACTGGGCGTACGCGCCGCCGTAATAGACCAGCGGCCCGTCGCGCTGGGCCACCGCCGTGCCCAGCACTTCGGACTGCCAATGAAACGATCCTGCGTTGCCGGCCAGCTCCAGGTGATACAGGCTGTAGCTGTTGGCCAGGAACCGGCCAGTGTCGAGCACGTTGGGCGTGCCGGCCAGGGTCGAAGAATTGCCGCCCGAATCGCCGACGAAGAATTCCGGAATGCTCGACGCCCGATAGGTCGAGCTGCCGATCGTGCCGGGCCCGTTGCCTGAGGTGCCGTTGCCGCCGATTTCGGCGAACGTATAGCCGCCGCCCACGTGCAGCAGGTAGCGTCCCCCGGACGGCTCGTCGTAATAGAGCAAGTGGGTCATGCGGGTGGCGATGCCCACGCCCCCCACGTTGCCGATCGACGTGCCGTAACGATTATCGATGCCCAGCGAGTTGTATTCGGTCTGGCCGTTGGTGTTGGTGAAGGTCCAGTCGGTGCCGAACACGCTGGCAGCCAGCAGCGTGCGACCGCTTTCGGTGACGTACCAATCCATGATGCCCACGCGGCGAAACGGATCGAAGGCGTTGAACGGCGCCGAGCGCTCGAGGAAGTCCAGATGCCGGACGCTGGTCCAGGAATCCATGGTCACCGGCAGGCGGTACTGTCCGATCCGCAGATTGCCGATCGGCAGGTTGGTCTGCTCGCCCCAGACGTCCATGAAGCTGGGCCGGCCGGGAAACGAGAAATCCAGTTCGACGCTGTAATTGGTGAACTCGGCCACTTTGCCCAGCGCCTGGAGCCGCGTGCGGCGGAAGCCAGTGCCGTTCTGAATGTTTCCCAGTGCCGTCTGGCTGGCGGCGTCCTGGCCGAAGAAGCCGGTATCCAGCTGAAAAAATCCGCTCAGCCGCACCAGCGGAAAGCCGGCATCCGGGCCGGCGCGGCGCACTAAGTTGGCGATCCGGTCCTCGACTCCCATTTCGCTCGTGCCGCTGGCCGTCGCGGGGGCGGGCGCGGCGGGCCACGGCGGCGGCAGGTTCTGGACCTGCTCGACACGCAACTGGGCGAGCTCGGCTTCGGTGGCTTCCAGGCGCCGGCGCACATCGGCCAGGGTCAGCTCGCGCGCCGGCGGCGATGCGTCGCCGGGGGCCAGATGCGGGACCTCGGGCAGGCGTTCGATCGGCTCAGCGCCAGTGCCGAAGGCGCCGCCACTCGTGTCGCCGGCGGATGACGCTGCGACGAGGATGGCCCGGCCGGGCGCCTCGGGGTCGGCGACGGCTTGCTCGGCCTGGGCCCCGCGGTGCGCAAAGCTCAGCGCAACAGAGCAGAGAGCCGCGCCGAGCCAGCCGTGGCCACGCATACGTTCTTCCTGCCCCAAGCCGAACCTGGCGCCCGGTCTGGGTTTGCGCTTGCTGAAAGAGTCCTCTAACCGTTATCGCTTCGCAGCGGCGCCAGGTACGCGCCCGATTGCGGCGGATCGAAAGGTTTGCCCAGCCCGATTTGTCGGCGCCAGTGGCCACCGACCTGGGCGGCAGGGGGAAATTCGCTGCTCCACGGGCGCTGGGGGCACCTGGGAGGGCGGCAGAGTTTGCCGCATCGGCAAAGTCGGCGATCGCGCGGTGCTGCGCGGGCCGCCGGGCGCCCAAAAAACTGCTTGCTGGCGCGAACCGGTTCTCGCCGGCCGCTCCTGGCGGCGGCCGAGGCGGCCGTCACGACGCGTGCTTCGACGCACACAGCGTGGCCGTGTCGCGCGCGATCGTGGCGCAGAGCTGTTCCAGCGGCAAGCTGTTCGGCCCCTGGCCGAAGGGGGCTTCGATCTCGATGCCGGCTTCTTCGATGCCGAGCATGCCGAACGCCACCACGGCCACGACCAGCGGGGCGGCAAAACCCATTTTGGCTATCAGCACCAGCGGCAGCGTCGTCAGATAGACCAGCAGGATCTGCTTGATGAGCGCGGCATAGACGAAAGGCAGCGGCGTGCGCTGGACCCGTTCACAGCCCCCCTGGGCGTCGAGCATGGCGTTGAGCACGGTTTCCATGCCCGAGGATTGATTCGAATCGATCCGCTTTTCAACCAGGGCCTGGTGGATCCAGGCACTGATGGCGGCCGCGACGATGCTGGGCGGATTGTTGGCGGTGGTCATGTGCTGGACGATCTCAGCCGGCACGAGCCGCTCCAGCGATTGGAAGTCGCGATGGCCGCGCAGATTCTCGCGAATGCTGATGGCGTAGGCCGTGATCAAGTTGGCCAGGGTCTCGGCCGGCGGAGCGTAGGTCGAGCCCAGCCGGGCCAGATTCCGCGAACCGTTGATCAGCGCACCCCAGTACGTGCGGCCCTCCCAATAGCGACCGTTCGAGGAACTGGTGCGAAACACGATCAGCAAGCCCAGCACCACGCCCAGCACGGTATGGCCCAGCTGGTCGAGCGATGGCAATGACCAGCCGTAGGCCCGGGTGAGGGAATCGTCGATCAGGCAGAGCACGAGCGTGAACAGGGTGAGCGCGCCGACGCGGCCCAAGACTCTGGGCAAAACCGTCCCGCGGAACCGCAGCACGGTGCCCCACCATTTGGTGCGATCGTATTCGATCACGGCGCGCCCGCCTTGTTATCGGGCAACGTACTGTGCAAGGCCGCCTCCGGGTCGGGGCTCCACTGGTCTCCCCAGAGTTTGTAGATGCCCGCGAGCATTGCCTCCCACTCTTGCCGGGTGCGCGTCGGCGGGAAGGGCACCGGCGTGACCGGCTTCGGCGAGACCGAAACCGTCTCAAACTCCAGGTCCCTGGTGATCTGGCCGATCCGGGCCATGCGCACGGCGCGCTGGGTCGCCGGGTCGATGGCCAGCGGCCCCTCGGGCGCCTCGAACCGTTGCCGAACCATGGCTCGGCGGATGTCGGGTGTGTGGTCGGTTCCGGCGGCATTCACGCCCTGGGCCCAGAGATGCACGCCGGCATAGGCCGCGGCCATCGGATCGTTCACGATCCGCGTCGGGCCGAAGCGTTTGCGAAAGCGCTGAATGAACTCCTGGTTCGACTTGTCCGGCAAGCTTTGAAAGTAGCTCCAGGCCGCGTAATTGCCCGCCAGCTGCTCGGCCCGCTCGCTCAGCATGCGCAGCTCTTCCTCGGTCAAATCGTAGGAAATCACGGGCAGCACGTCCGGCTTGATGCCCGCCGCGTGCAGGGCCTTGAACAATCCGATGTTGCCGGTGCCGCTGACCGTGTTGAGCACGATATCGGCCGCCGACGCGCGGATCTGAGCGGCGATCGCGCCATAGTCCGAATCGCCGATCGCCAGATAGGCTTCGCCCACGACCTGTGCGCCGAGGGCCGCGATCTGGTCCTTCATGATCGCGTGCGAGCCGCGGGAGAACAGGCCGTCGATGCCGACCAGAAAGAACTTGCGCTTGCCGAGATCGGCATAGGCCCATTTCACGGCCGGCGTGGTTTGCTGGTTCGGAGCACCCCCCATGTAGACGACGTATTCGGATTGTTCCAGTCCTTCATCCGCCTTGGGAAACACGAGCAGGTTATCGTGCGCCCGGCAGACTTGTTCGACCGCCTTGCGACACGTCGAACGCCATACGCCGAACAGCGTGACCACGTGCTCTTCGGAGATCAATTGCTCGGCCTGCTGGAAGAAACTCTCGGGGTAGGACTTGCCGTCGCGCAGCACCGGCTCGATCGGCCGCCCCCCCAACACGCCGCCGGCGGCATTCACTTCGTCGATCGCCATGATCAAGGCGTCGGCGATCGGCCGTTCGCTGGTGGCCATCGGCCCCGACAACGAGAGCAACAGCCCGACTTTGATCGGATCCTTCGCGCCGGCGGGCACCGGAGCGGACGAACCGGACGAGGACCCCGCCGGATCTTTGGCCGCGCCCCCGCAGCGGCGGCGACCGACGGAGCGTCGGGCGGGCTGCCAGCGTGAGCGGGCGGGTGGCTTTCCGTGATCCGCCGATATTGCACCCACAGTCCGACCAGGGCTGCCACCAGCACGGCCGCAACTCCCGTCCAGCCGGCCCAGCCCAGTTTCAGGTTTGCCAGGGTCGCTTCACGGCCCAATGTGGTCATCAGCCCTGCCGGCAGCCCGGCGGTCGGCTGGGCAATCAGCTCCAACGTGCGCAGCTCTTCGACAACGGCTCGGGCGTTCGGCGGACGATCCTTGGGCTGCTTGTTGAGCAGCCGTTCGATCAAGGCTCCGACCGGGGCGGGCACGTGCGGCAGCTTGTGGCGAATGGGGCCGATTTCTTCTTCGGCCACGGCCCGGATGGCCTGCACGGTGCTCGCCCGGGCGAACGGCGAATCGCCCGCCAGCATCGCGTAGAGCAGGCAGCCGAGCGAGAACAAGTCCGAGCGCGCATCGAGCGGCGCGCCATGAGCCTGCTCGGGGCACATATAACTGGGCGTGCCGACGATCATGCCGTCTTCGGTCAGATGCGAATCCGAGGTCAGCGAGCGGGCAATGCCAAAGTCGAGCAGCTTGACGCGAAAATCGCCCCCCTCCCCTTCCCGCTGTTCGAGCCAGACGTTGGCCGGCTTGATGTCGCGGTGAATCAGCCCCTTGGCGTGCGCCACGGACAAGCCATCGGCGGCCTCGCGGGCGATGCGCAGCGCATCGGCCAGCGGCAGTTGGCGCAGGCGCCGCAGCCGGGTATCGAGCGACTCTCCGGCCAGCAGCTCCATGACCATGAAGGGGCAGCCGCGGTCTTCGCCAATATGATGGATCGTGACGATCCGCTCGCTGGCCAGAGAGGCGGCCAACTGGGCTTCCTGCAAGAAGCGTTTGCGCGTCGTGGGGTCCAGTCCGACCCGCAGCACTTTGATCGCCACGCGGCGGTGCAATTGCGGATCTTCGGCCACGAAAACGGTGCCCATCCCCCCTTCGCCAAGAACGCTCAGGATGCGGTACGAGCCGAGCCGGCCGATTTCGTCCGGCGCCTGGGGCGGGCTGAGAAACGCATACTCGGTGAAGTGCGAATGGTGCGGCTCGGCATGAAGCGTGCGGTTGGGCATGTCGGCGGTCGTCGTGTCGCCGTGCTGGCCGGTGGCGCCCTGGCCAGGATGGGTGTCGGCGCTTTTCGCTTGGGTGAGCGTGGCGTCGTCGACGCCGGCCTGCTGCAAGCGATTGCGACAGGCCTGGCAATGGGCCAGGTGCTGCCGCAGGGTTTGCAGATCGTCGACCGGCATTTGCCCGGTGAGCAGAATCTGGGCTTCGGCACTGTCGACGTGCGAATCGGCGTCGCGTCGAGTTCGCTCGGCGGTCATCGGTGGAAAAACTCCAGAGGACTCGTTGCACTGCGTGCGGGCCGCGCTCACATGCTGCGGATGGCTGCAGCGGGCGCGGTTGACGGCATCGGCACCAGAAGTTTCTGTCGCGGCGACTCGCCGAGGGGCACGAAGCGCTCGCGCTGCGCGTCGTAGGCGATCACCTCGCCCGTCTCGAACAAGTAGACCCAGGCGTGCAGCCGCAAGTGCCCGGCCGCGGCCGCTTGCTGCACCGCAGGAAATGTTTGCACGTGCTCGATCTGCAACAATACATTCTGCTCAATCACGGCTTGCAGGAACAGATCGCCGGTGACGTCGGGTGCCCGCTGCCGGGCCCGTTCGACGCTCCCCTGGGCCAACCGCAGCCAATCGGCCACGGCCGGCATCGGCGCGACGGCCTCGGGGTGGATCAGGCCTTGCATCGCACCGCACTGCGAATGGCCGCAGAGGATAATGTCGCGCACGTGCAAATGCTGAACGGCGTATTCGATCGTTGCCCGTTCGCCGCTGGAGGGCGCGCCGGCCGGCGGCACCAGGTTGCCGGCATTGCGGAGCACGAACAACTCGCCCGGCTCGGTCTGCGTCAGCAGGTTCGGATTGATCCGCGAATCGGCACACGTGATGAACAGGGCCAACGGGCGCTGGCCGTCGTGCAGCTGCTCGAACAGGTTGCGCTTCGAACCGAAGACGCGCTGTTGAAAACTGAAGACGCCCTGAATGATCCGGGTCATGGCAAGTTGCTTTGTCGCAAATGGTTCCAGTCCGCTACGCCGGCGTTCCCCCCTGCCGCCTCGACCGCCGAGCGCCCCAGCTTAATCCGGCTGCCGATCCAGCAGAAGGCCGCTCGGCGCACGCGGGCAGATGGCCGATATCTTCGCCCGTCCGGACCGCATTTCTTTGCGACCCCGAAAGGTTGTACGTCGATTGACGGGTCGGCGTTCGGCGTGCGAAGATAGGTCCGCTGCTCGCGGCGACCACAACCCGCTTTCCAAGCTGGACTTGCACGCTGCCCGCCCGGACGGTGTGAACGTTCCCGCCGGCGCGCAACCCGGACACCCGCGTCTGCCGACGACCCCGCGGTCGGACGCGAAACTGCCTTGGGCACCCCCAGGGGGGCAGGGGTTCTGGCGGCCGGATGGTCTCGCATTAGCGCAGCCGGGTGCCGCGGGGCGGCTTGCGCCGTTAAAGCGCCATTAAGAAAATTTACGAGGTAATCATGAGGACTGCGACCGCCGCTTCCCTGCTGACCGGCATACTCTGGGTGTGCGCTGCGCCGCTCGTCTTGCCGGCGCAAACGATCATCGACGCGGATTTCTCCCGCGGAGATTTCACCAAGCTCGGTTGGACGGCCGACGAGGGCTGGGACGTCTTCCGCTATCCCGACGAGGTCGCGCACAATCCCGGCCCGGTGGCCCGCTTTCCGGCCGGCAAGCCGGACCACGCGCTCACCAAAACCTTCGCCGTGGTCGCGCAGCCGAAAAAGCTGGCGCTCTCGCTCGACTACGGCTGGGGCTGGGGCGATGCGTCCCAAGGGGCCGACTCGATCAACTGGATGCTGCTCGATCCGCAGGGCAACGGCTACGTCTTCGAAATCCACCGGATCAGTGCCAACTGGGCCGTGCAATGGGGCACGGTAAGTGCCGGCGTCCCGGCCAAGGAAAAGACCTGGGCCGCCGAGTCGATCGACGCCACTCGGCCCGCCGTGCGCGACGGCGGCGGCTTGAGCCGCGTGACCATCGAGCGCGCGTCCGACGGCGCCTGGAGCATCTCCTGCCCCGATTGGAACAAGGGCGCCGGTGCCACGGTGCGCTTCAACGACACGACGACTTCGTCCTTCAACCGGCTGGTGCTGCTGGGCACGCAAAACTTCGACGACCAGTTGTTCAACCGGATCGTGCTTGAAGTGCCCCCCGCCGCGCCGACCGCGGCCGTTCCCGCGCAGGCATTTTTGAACAGCATCGGCGTGGTCACGACCTTTCCCGACCGCGGGCAGCCGCTCGACAAGACGATCGAAATGGTCCGCTATGCCGGTTTTCGCTGGGTCCGGGGCGGAATCGAGGGACTCTCGAAGGACGGCCCCACGACGATCGATACCTATCTGGAGTTGCACCGGCAGACCGGCGTGCAATTCTGCTGGGGGCTGGTCAGCGGCGGCACCGACCTGGAAAAGCTGATCGCCACGGCCCGGCCGCTCGCCGAGGCGGGCGCTCTCTTGGCCTTCGAAGGCAACAACGAGCCGAACAATTGGGGCGTCACGTACCAGGGCGAAGCCGGCGGGGGCCGTGCGCCCTCCTGGCTGGCCGTGGCCAAACTGCAGCGCGATTTGTACCAGGCCGTCAAGAAAGACCCGCTGCTGGCCAAACATCCGGTCTGGTCGATCAGCGAGTCGGGGGCCGAGACCGACAACGTCGGCCTGCAGTTCCTCAAGATTCCCGCGGGCGCCGAAACCCTGCTGCCGCCGGGAACCGTGTACGCCGATGCTGCCAACGTGCACAACTATATCTATCACCCCGGCTCGCCGGGCCTGGCCGACAACAAGAGCTGGAACGCGGCCGATCCCACGTCGGCCTGCAAAGTCGACGGACTGTACGGCAACTACGGCCTCACCTGGGCGAAACATTTTCGCGGCTACAGCGATGCGGACCTTTTGACCCTGCCGCGCGTGACCACCGAAACCGGCTGCACGATCGAAGGTCCGATCACCGAGCAAATCCAGGCCCTGAACCTGCTCAGCATGTATCTCGACCAGTTCAAGCGCGGCTGGAGCCACACGGCGGTCTATCTGCTCCGCGACCGGGGCGACGAGGGGGGCAACCAGACGTTCGGCCTGTTCCAGCCCGACTACAAGCCGCGCAAAGCGGCCGTTTATCTGCACAACCTTACTTCGATCCTGGCCGACAAGGCCGGCCAACCGTCGCGGCCCAAGCCGGGCGAGCTGAATTACTCGATCGACAAACAGCCGGCCACCATGCACGATCTGCTCGTCGAGAAGGCCGATCGCACGCTGTGCCTGATCGTCTGGAACGAGCGGCTCGAAGGTTCCGACCGGGTGGCCGTGCAGCTGGGGGACAAATGGCCCCGGATCGACGTTTTCGACCCGACCGTCTCCGACCGACCGATCCAGTCGCACGAGGGCGCCAGTTCGCTGGAGCTGTCGCTGAGCGATCATCCGCTGATTATTGTCCTGCCGCCGCGGCCCTGACCGCAACGCAGCCCTGAGCGCAATGCCGCGCGGCCCGGCTGCCTGACCCGCGTGTCCGTGCGTTTTCCTAACCGTCACCACCGCGGCCCCGGGCGAGGATCAGGCGTGAACCTGCTTGTCGTGCTGGGGGCGTTGGCGTTCTTGGTGGTTGTGGCGTACCGCGGCTACAGCGTCATCTTGTTCGCCCCCATCGCGGCGCTGGGAGCCGTGCTGCTCACGTCGCCGGCGCTCGTGGCTCCGGTCGGCTCCGGCCTGTACATGGAGAAGCTGGTCGCATTCCTGAAGCTGTATTTTCCCGTGTTCGTGCTGGGGGCGGTCTTCGGCAAGACGATCGAGCTGGCCGGCTTCTCGCGATCGATCGCCTCCTGGGTGGTCGGGCTGGTGGGCCGGGAGCGGACGATCCTGGCGATCGTGCTGGTTTCTGCCCTCTTGACCTACGGCGGCGTGTCGCTGTTCGTGGTGGTGTTTGCGGTCTATCCGTTTGCGGCCCACCTGTTTCGTCACAGCGATATTCCCCGGCGCTTGATTCCCGGCACGATTGCGCTGGGGACGTTCACGTTCACGATGGATTGCTTGCCCGGCACGCCGCAGATCCAGAACATCATCCCCACGGCCTTTTTTCACACCACGATCTACGCGGCACCGTGGCTCGGCACGATCGGCGCCGCGCTGATCCTGGCGCTGGGCCTGGCCTGGCTCGAATGGCGCCGCAGCCAGGCCGCCGCGCGGGGCGAAGGGTACGACGCCGCGGCTCCGGCTGAGCTCGCCGCCGAGCCCACGACCCGGCCCCCTGCCGAGCTGGACGAGTCGACCGTGCATCCGCTTTGGGCCCTGCTGCCGCTGGTGGTGGTCGGCGTGGCCAACAAGGGGCTCGCGCTGGCGATCCCCTGGTTTTACGGCCCCTCGCATGCGTTTTCGCCCGCGGCGGTCGGCGACGCGCCAGCGGTGGTGCAGGACGTGACCAAGGTCGGCGCCATCTGGGCCGTGGAAGGGGCGCTCGTGCTGGGCATCGCCACGGTTTTCATGCTGGCTTTCGGCAAGCTCAAGCGGCAATTCGCCGAGGGTTGCAAGCCGGCCATCGCCGGAGCGCTGCTGGCTTCGATGAACACGGCTTCGGAATATGGTTTTGGCGCGGTCATCGCCTCGCTCCCCGGTTTTCGCCTGCTCGCCCAATCGCTGGCGGCGATTCCCGATCCGCTGGTCAACGAGGCTGTCTCGATCACGGCGCTGGCCGGGATCACCGGGTCAGCATCCGGCGGGCTGAGCGTCGCGCTGGCGGCGCTCTCGGATACGTTCATCCGCAGCGCCGAAGCCGCGGACATCCCGCTCGACGTGCTGCACCGCGTCGCCGCCATGGCCAGCGGCGGCATGGACACGCTGCCCCACAACGGCGCCGTCATCACGCTGCTCACGGTCACCGGGCTGACGCATCGCCAGGCCTACGGCGACATTTTCGTCATCACGATCATCAAGACGCTGGCCGTCTTCGCGGTGATCGCCGTCTACCGCTGGACGGGGCTGGTTTGACGCTGCCCGGCGGGGAAACTCTTGTTGCGGCTCCGGCCGGAGTTGAATACCAGCGCGAGCGCGGAAACGACCGTTCGCGTGCTGCGCGGCACCGCCAACCACAGTCTTCCGCAGTCGCTCACGGTTCCGGCCGCGGAGCTAGCGGCGACTGCCTGGTCGTGATCGGCGGACACTGGTCAGCCATTTCCGCGTTCAGCGCGATGAACTCCTGCCATTCGGGCGGCACTTTCCACTCCGGAAAAATGGCGTCAACCGGACACTCCGCAACACAGTTATCGCAGTCAATGCACTCGACTGGATCGATGTACAGCATTTTCTCCCCCTCGCGAAAGCAATCGCAGGGGCAGACCACCACACAATCGGTGTATTTGCAGCCGAAGCAGGGCTGTGTCACCACGTACGCCATCTCTGGATACCTCGCCAAAAAAGCCGGAGTAGAATGAGCCCAGGAACGCTTCCTACAGATGTGGATGCACTTTCGGACGTGCCAGCGGACATCGCGCTGGAAAAATAATTCTGCTTTTGCCACGTTGGCTCGGAATCCAAGCCCCGAATGGTCCCCGACTCACAGGAATTGCTCGACCGATTCCGCGCCGGCGACGAAGCTGCTGCCAAGTCGCTGCTGGACCGATACGCGCAGCGGCTATTGGCGCTCGCCCGGGGCCGGCTGTCGCAACGTCTGGCCCGGAGGATCGACCCGGAAGATGTCGTTCAGTCGGCCTACCGCAGTTTCTTCCTTCGCGCCCGGGCCGGAGAATTTCATGTCGAGCGCGAGGGAGATCTGTGGCGGTTGCTGGCGGCCATCACGCTGCACAAGCTGTGGCGACAGGCTAAGCACCATCGGGCCGGCAAACGGGCGATCGGCCGCGAGGAGCAACCGACGGGCGACGATTCGCCGCCACTGGAACAACTGGCAAGCCGAGAGCCGTCGGTAGCCGACGTCGTCGTCGCAGCCGACGAATTGCGATGGCTGCTGACTCAACTAGCGCCACACGAACGCCAGGCAGTCGAATTGCGGCTGCAGGATATTCCACTCGACCAGATTGCAGCGCAAATGGCTCGTTCCGAGCGCACCGTGCGGCGCTCGCTGGCAAAGGCCAGGGATTTGCTCCGCCAGCGCTGGGCTGAAGCGGATCGTCACTCCGCCGCCGGCGAATTGCCAGATGCCAGATGGCCAGCGGCAGCGTCGATCGACGCCCCGCTTCGGCATGCCGATTATCATCTCGAAGCTCTGATCGGCTCGGGCGGAATGTCAAAAGTCTATGCAGCGAGCCATCGTGCGAGCGGCGCACGCGTGGCAGTCAAGGTCCTGCGCAAGCGATTCCGAGACCGGCGCCATCTGGTCGAGCACTTCGTGCAGGAAGCCGCCATCGTGGCCCGGTTGGGTCATCCGGGCATCGTGCCTGTGCACGGGCTTGGCCGCATGCCGGACGGCAACTTCTTTCTTGTTTTTGACCACGTCGACGGTGTCGATCTCGAACAGCTGCGCCGCCACGAGCCTTTGTTGGCCAAGCGCAGGCCGAAATCGTGGCGAAGGTGGCCGACGCGGTCGGCCACGCCCACGAGCACGGGGTGATTCATCGCGACCTTAAGCCCGCCAACGTGCTTGTCGATCGGTCGGGCCGGGTGTTCGTCACGGATTTCGGTTTTGCCTGGCTCGAGCAGGAATTCGATTCGCGCGATTCGTCGGTCGTGGGCACGGTTGGCTACATGGCGCCAGAGCAGATCGACCGGAGCCTTGGTCCGATCGGCCCCCACACAGACGTGTTCGGGCTGGGCGCCTTGCTTTCCATGCTCTGCTGCGGCGAGGCGCAGGGTGGCGCCGATTCTGTGCCGCACGCCGCCCGTGACGGCACGCACGCTGGCGCAATTTCAGAAAGCCTGCCGCCCGAACTGAAACGAATCCTCGCTCGGTGCCTCAGAGCGGATTGGCGAGAGCGATTTGCCACGGCCGCAGAATTGGCCAGCGCCCTGAGGGCATTCGCGGCGGCCGACTGAGGCCGACGGGTGATGACACTCCGACCATTCGTGGTCGCGCGGCTGGCAAGCATGCAAGATGCGGCCCGCGGCACGGCTGTTAGTTACTCTCGCGCCGCGACGGCTGCCAGGGCAATTTGCCCCAGCGAGATTCCGCCGTCACCTGCCGGCACCTGATGATTGGTCAGCACGCGAATGGCCGGCGACGCGGCCAGTTGCTCGCACATCAGTCTCAAGAGCAGCTCGTTTTGAAACACGCCGCCGGAAAGCGCGACCGTCGACAATCGCTCCTCGTGGCACAATCGCCGCACTTCGGCGACCACTCCACCGGCCACGGCGGCGTGAAATGCGTAGGCGATTTCGCGACCGTCGCGCCCCCGGAGCCGGTCGTCGAGCACCGCCCGCAGCAGGGGGCGCTGGTCCAGACCGGGCAGAGGATACGCCGGTTGCGGCGCGCTCTGCCGGGCCAGATGTTCCAGCCAAATGGCCGCTTGCCCCTCGTAGCTGATTTCGCGCGTAAAGCCCACGAGCGCCGCCACGGCGTCGAACAGCCGCCCCATCGATGTCGAGGTGAAGCAGCGGACGTCCTTGGCGATCATTTCCCGCGCTTGATCGTAGCGCCGGGGAAAACCAAACGGCGGACCGCTCATCTCGGGCGCGCCCGCTATGTCGGCCAGAAAGCCGGCCGCGGCCTGGACCGGAAATAGCGCGGCCGCATCGCCGCCGGGCATCCGCACGGGCCGCAGCGCCGCCCGGCGCTTGAATCCCTGGCGCAGGCTGCCGACGAATAGCTCGCCGCCCCAAATCGCCCCGTCGTCGCCGTAGCCGACGCCGTCGAGCGCAACGCCCACGACCGGCTCGTCCCACAACTGGTGCTCGGCCAGGACGCTGGCGATGTGTGCCCGATGGTGCTGCACGGCCAGGCGCCCCGCGGCCCGACATTCGGCGGCCCAGCGCGTCGACTTGAATTGCGGGTGCAGGTCGTGGACCACGGTAACGTCGGCGAGGGCCAGATCGTACATGGCCAGCAAATCGGCAATCGTCTCGCGGAACGCCTGCTCGGTTTCGAAGTCGTCCAAGTCGCCGATGTGTTGACTGACGATCGCTTGCCCGGCGACGGCGAGCGTAATCGTGTTCTTCAAATCGCTGCCCAGGGCCAGAATCGGCCGCTGGCTGGGCAACTGGCACACCACGGCCGGCGCGTAACCCCGGCCGCGGCGGATCATCTGCGGCGCTCCGCCGCGCACGGCCACCACCGAGTCGTCGACGCGCCGGGCAATGGGTCGCTCGCCGGCGAGCAGCGCATCGGCGATGCCGGCCAGCCGCTCCAGCGCGTCTTCGTCGCGGTAAGCGATCGGCTCGCTGGAACGGTTGCCGCTGGTGAGCACGAGCGGGCTGGGGGCGCCGGCCGCAAACAGCAGATGATGCAGCGGCGCATAAGGCAGCATCAGTCCCAGCTCATCGCAATCCGGAGCGATGCCGAGCAGGTCGCCCCGCTTGTCGGCCAGGACGATCGGCCGCTCGGGACCTGAGAGCAACCGCTCGTGGACGTCGCCGAGCCGGGCCCAATGCCGGGCCTCGTCCAGGTCGCGAACCATCACGGCAAACGCTTTTTCCTTGCGGAATTTTCGCGCCCGCAGTTGTTCGACCACGACCGGATCGCGCGCGTCGGCCGCCAGGTGGTAGCCGCCGATGCCTTTGACGGCCAGGATTTTTTTCGCCCGCAGCAGTTCGGCGGCGCGGCGAATCGGGTCGGCCGCCGGAATCTCGCTGCCGTCGACGGCCAGCAAACGATATTGCGGGCCGCAATGCGGGCAAGCCACCGGCTGGGCGTGATAGCGCCGGTCGAGCGGCGACTCATACTCGGCTCGACAGGCGGGACAGAGCGGCCAGTCGGCCAGGGTCGTGTTCGCCCGATCGTAGGGGAGCCGGCGGACGATCGAATATCGCGGACCGCAATTCGTGCAATTGATGTACGGATAGCCGTAGCGGCGATCGGCCGGATCGCGCATTTCCCTCAAGCAATCGGCGCACACGACCAAGTCCGGCGAGATCCGCGTCGTGGCCGGGCCATCCGAGCGGCTGGCGCGGATCTCGAAACTGCCGCAGCCTGCAACCGCCGCCGAGCGCACCAGGCACTCGGCGATCACGGCCGCCGGCGGCGCGTCGCGGACCAGTTCGGCGAGAAACGCCTCGACCTCGCCCGCCGCGCCTTCGACATGCACGTCGACGCCTGCCGGACCGTTGTGCACCCAGCCGCCGAGCGCATGGCCGGTCGCCAGGCGAAAGACGAACGGGCGAAAGCCGACTCCCTGCGTCGTGCCGCGAATCGAAATCCGGCGCGCAACCAGCGGTGCATCCGCCGGCCCGGACGGTACGGATCCAGCCACGGCGGGCGGCCGCTGCCACTGGGCGGACTCGTTTCGCATGGCGCGCCGCCCTATCCGGCAGGATGCAAAAGCCGGCGGAGGATGTGATAAACCGACGCCTGTACTTCCTGGATGCGCGGGATGTACTGCGAGCGCACCACCAGCGCATAATCGACGAGCTGGCGGCTGACGAAATCGCCCCCGTCGTAGCCGGCCAGGCCCACGGTGAGCATGCCGCGCCGCCGGGCCTCTTCCAGCGCCGTGGCCAGGTTTCGGGATTTGCCGCTGGTGGAAATGGCGATCGCCACGTCGCCGCGCCGGGCGTGGGCCGCCAATTGTCGGGAAAACACGACCTCGACTCCCACGTCGTTGGCGATCGCGCTCAAGTTCGCCGGCTCCTGGGCGAGCGAAATGGCCGCCAGCGGGGGCAATCCCGGCGGCGGGGCAATGCAGTCCCAGACCAGGTCGTTGGCATCGGTCGCCGAACCGCCATTGCCGAAGGCAAACAGCGTTCCGCCGGCGGCGATCCGCGCCCGAATCGCGCCGGCCGCCTGGGCCAAGAGCGCGGCCTGCTCGCCGGCAAACTGGGTGCGCAGCCGCTCGTCATCGGCTCCTTTTTGCCGAATCGAAGCCGCCACGTCGGCCAGCACATCCTCGGGCTTGAGCTGGCTCGCACCGCCCAGAAAGGGATAAAGGAATCCGGCCGCTCCGGCTCCGGCGCCGGCGTCGGGAACGTGTTCCAGAAAGACGTGCACTGTTTCCCAAAGCGAGTGGTACATCAATTCGGTGATCTCTTGATGCACGAGCGGGTCGGCGGAGATCGCCGGCAAGGGCTCGTCCCCCAGGCTGCCCGGCCACGACAGAGCCAGCACGCCACGGTCGCGCACGGCGTCGACCGCGGCCGCCAATTGCCCGTCTCCCTCGGGGCCGGCAAAGGCCAGCACCATGTCCTCGGCGCGCGCAGCGCCCGCAGCATGCGGGCCGGCTCGGCCGACAGATCGAGCGCCGGCAGCGCCCGCTTGCCCACGATGACCGGATGCACGAACTCGACCGAGACATGCTGGGCATCGGTCGTGCCGGCGCCCACGCCCACGGCCAGCAATCGACCGCCGCGGCGAAACCGCTCGGCCATTTGCCGGCAGACCACCGCCAGAGTCTGGCTGTGAGCGGCCAGATAGGCGGCCGAGACCTGGTTGCGCAACGCCAACTCGGCCCGCACCGTGGATTCGGCCGTGGTCTGTTCGATCTCGTCGGCAACCGCCATGGTCGTACGGTCCTGGTTAGCAGATGCGTGGCAATGGGTCGCCGATCAGCATGTCGACGACGCGCTGCCCGCCATACGACGAGCGGGCGATGACCCGCGGCAAGTCGCGCTCGGTGACTTTTCCCAACAGCGTGGCTCGCTGACCGCCGGGAAGGCTGCGCAGCAGCGCCAGCGCCCGCTCGGCGACGTCGGCGGCCACGACGGCGACGAATTGCCCTTCGTTGGCCACTTGCAGCGGGTCCAGGCCGAGCAGCTCGCAAGCGCCGCGCACGTCGGCATCCAGCGGCACGGCCTCTTCCTCGATCACGATCGTGCGCTCAATATCGCGGGCTAGCTCGTTGAGCACGGTGGCTACCCCGCCGCGCGTGGCGTCGCGCATCCAGCGGATGCCCCCGGCGAATTCCTCCACCAGCGGCAGCGCCAAGTCCAAGAGGGGTCGCGTGTCCGAGCGGATCTGAGCTTCGATCTCCAGTTCGGCCCGGGCCAGCATGATGGCCATGCCGTGGGCGCCGATCGGACCGGACACGAGCACGCGGTCGCCCGGCCGGACGCGCTCGGCCCCCAGCTCGGCGCGCGGACTGATCGCTCCCAGCCCGGTGGTGCTGATATACATGCCGTCGGCCCGGCCGTGCTCGACCACCTTGGTGTCGCCGGCCACGACCGGCACGCCCGAGCGGCGCGCGGCGGCGGCCAGGGCTTCCAGCTCGGCGCGGAGCACGCTGGCGGCCAGGCCGGCTTCGAGAATCAGCGCCACGGTGATCGCCACCGGCCGGGCGCCGGCCATGGCCAGATCGTTGACCGTGCCGTTGATGGCCAATTCGCCGATCGAGCCGCCGGGAAACCGCAGCGGCTGAACGACGAAGCTGTCTGCCGTCATGGCGATGCGGCCGGAGGGCAGCTCCAGCGTGGCGGCATCCGCCAAGGGGTCGAGCCAGGCATTGGCCAAAATCGGCCGGATCAATCCTTCGATCAGCTTGCGCGACGCTTCACCGCCGGCGCCGTGCGGCATCGAGATCTGTTTGTCGGCAAAGGTCACCCGGTGTGGCTCGGATTCGACGGACATTACAGCCATGGTGCGGACTCGAGAAACGTTTGGCCAGGGACGACTGCCCGGGAGCGGCTCAGACCTCGACGACGGGAAGCGTGTGGACGCCGTATTTGAAATGCGCGGCGCAGGCCCCTTCCGACGAAACCATCAGCGCGCCGATCGGCCGCTCGGGCGTGCACTCTTTGCCGAAGAGTTTGCATTGGTGCGGCTTGAGCACTCCCTTGAGCACTTCGCCGCACTGCGCCGCCTTCGGATCGGCCACACACACGCCGCGCACCGGCATGACGCGCTCGGCATCCCACGGGGCGAAGCTTTCTTTCAGTTTCAGGGCCGATTGCGAAATAAAGCCCAGCCCGCGCCATTCGAAATGCGGCCGCACTTCGAACACCTCGGCCAAGGCCCGCAGCGCCGCCGGATTGCCCGCCCAGGGCACAACGCGGCCGTACTGGTTTTCGACGGCTGCCCGGCCCGCGCCGAGCTGGGCGAGCAGCATGATGATCGATTGCAAGATGTCCACCGGCTCGAACCCCGAGACGACGATCGGCAAGCCGAAATCGCGCGGAATGAATTCGAAGGGCTGGCAGCCGATCACCGTGGCGACGTGGCCGGGACCGATGAATCCGTCCAGCCGCATGTCGGGCGAATTGAGAATCGCCCGAATTGCCGGCAGGATCGTGACGTGATTCGAGAAGACGAAGAAGTTCTTCACGCCCCGGGCCCGAGCCGCCAGCAGCGTCAGCGCCGTGCTGGGCGCCGTGGTCTCGAAGCCGATGGCGAAGAACACCACGCGGCGCAGGGGATTCTGCTCGGCAATGCGCAGCGCGTCGAGCGGCGAATACACGATCCGCACGTCCGCCCCACGGGCGCGGCTTTCCAGCGGGCTGCCCTTGGATCCCGGCACGCGCATCATGTCGCCGAAAGCCGTGAAGATCACGTTCGGGTCGTCCGCCAGATCGAGCCCATCGTCCATGCGTCCCATGGGCAGCACGCACACGGGGCAGCCGGGGCCATGGATCAATTCCACGTTGGTGGGCAGCAGTTCGTTGAGGCCGAAGCGAAAGATGGCATGCGTATGTCCACCGCAGACTTCCATCAAGCGGTAGTGGCGCCCCGGATCGGCCAGCCGGCGGATCTCGGCCAGCGCCGTGCGAATGACCTGCGGGTCGCGGAACTCGTCGACGTATTTCATACGGTTCCGGCTTTCATACGGTTCCGGCTTTCATACCGCTCGGGCCTGCTGTTATCTCGGCCCCCGCCGTTCGATCCCGCGCCGCAGCCCGACGCGCCCGCGCCGCGACCGACGGCGGTCGATCTGATCCTAGAGCACGCCGTCGTCATCCGCGCCGGTTTGGACCTCCAGCCGGGCGGGCTCCGCCTCTCCCATTTCTTCGAGCAAGGCGAGCGTCTCCCGGGCCTGCGCATCGCTGATCTTGCTCATTGCGAAGCCGACGTGCACGAGCACCCAGTCGCCGATCTGCGGCGGGTCGTCGCAAAGCAGATCGATGCTCACCCGGCGCCGCACTCCCAACACGTCCACCAGCGCCAGCGATGGATTGTCTGCCACGTGCTCGCACACTTGGGCCGGTATCGCCAGACACATAGGCCAATCCTGAAATGCCCCTGGAAGCTGAAGCCAGCCGCACCCCTGGCCGCGACGCGAAAACCCGCGGAACTGCCAGCGGCCGCTGAGCGTGATTGTCGACCTGCGGCCGGTTGGGGTCAACTTGTTGCAACCAGGGAGGAAAAAACCCCGGCGGGCGGCGATTTGTGAAACTTTTCACGTAGCAAAGCGTCCTCCGGCGAGTCCCGGCGAAAAGAACATCCTGCGCACGGGGGATGTATTTTTTTGACGCTGCCCCGGCAAGCCCTACACTGGGCAGGCAGAGGGACGCGTGATTTCTGCTCGAACCGCGCCATTCTCAAGCCGCGCTTCTCCGGCGAGCTAGCGAGGGATTGCCGTGCACGAAATGTCGATCGCCCAAGCACTGATCGAGGCGGCCGGCGAAGCAGCTGGCGACGCGCGGGTCACGCGGGTGCGGGTGCGGGTGGGCGCCTTATCCGGGGTCGCGCCGGAGGCGCTGCGGTTCTCGTTCGACGTCGCCGCCGACGGCACGGCCTGCGAGGGCGCCGAGTTGGACATCGACTACATCGAGCTGGCGGTGCGCTGCCCCGTGTGCCGGCAAGAGAAAGTCCCGGCCGAGCCGTATCTCTTGATCTGTCCCGATTGCGGCTCGAGCGCGCCGAGATTGCGCGCGGCCGCGAGCTGGAGTTGGTCGAACTGGAATTGGTGGATCATGACCCCGCGCATTGTTGAGCTTCGCACCAAGATTCTGAAGAAGAACGACGAGTTGCGCGCGAGCTGCGCCGCGACTTCGCCGCTTGGGGCCTGCTGGCAGTGAACGTGGTCTCCGCGCCAGGGTCTGGCAAGACCGAACTGCTCGCGCGCACGCTGCGCGCGCTGGGCGAGCGCTATCGGGTGGCGGCCGTCGTCGGCGACCTGGCCACCGACAACGACGCGGCCCGGCTGGCCGCCAGCGGCGCGCCGGTCAGGCAGATCCTCACCGGCACGCTCTGCCACCTGGAGGCCGACATGGTTCGCGCGGCGATCGCCGAGTGGGACTTGCGCGGCACCGACTTCCTGTTCATCGAGAACGTCGGCAACCTGGTTTGCCCCGCGAGCTGGGACTTGGGCGAGGACCTGCGCGTGCTGCTCACCTCGGCCACCGAAGGAGAAGACAAACCGCTCAAGTATCCGACCCTGATCAACACGGCCGACGTGGTGCTATTGAGCAAGATGGACCTGGCCGCAGCGGTCGAGTTCGACTCCGAGCTTGCCGAGCGCAACATCCAGCGGGTCCGGCCGGGTGTGGCCACGCTGCAGCTTTCGGCCAGGTCCGGCGCCGGCTTTGCCGCCTGGATCGAGCTGCTCGAAAGCCGCTGGCGCGAAAAACGAGCGACCGCCGCGTCGGCAGCTCCTGAATTCCAGACCAGCGAAACAACCGAGGACATGTCCAAACCGGTTTACCGAGCCCGGGCAATGACGCAATCGAGCTGATTTGTCCAGCGGACTCTCAGCACAAGGAGTCAGGCAATGCACTTGGGAAACGGGGCCATTACACCGGAATGTGGCCTGCTGGCACTGGGCATTGCAGCGGCAGGTGTGGGAGTGGCCGCGGCGGCCCAGCGGGCGCTGGGGATCGATCGGGCCCGCGCCGCACCGCAGCCGCGCTGGCCACCGCGGTTTTCGCCGCCCAGCTGTTCAATGTGCCGATCTTGCCGTTCAGTTCGGCGCACCTGATCGGCGGCGCGCTGCTGGCCTGGGTGCTGGGTCCGCCTCTGGGGCTGGTGTGCATGACGATCGTGCTGACGCTGCAAGCCGTGCTCCTCGGCGACGGCGGGCTGCTGGCTCTGGGCGCCAACATCGTCAACATGGGCCTCGTGCCGGCGGCAATGGTCAGCCTGGCCGAGCGCTGGGGATTTCGCCAGGCCGGGGGCCGCACGAGCGGTTCCAACGCGGCAGCTCTCGGCGCCGTGGCGCTGCTGGCCACGCTGGCGGGGGCCGGTCTGATCGTTCTGGAAGTGGCGCTGGGGCGGAACACGCTGCAACTCGACGGCTGGAATCTATTTGCCGGACGGATGCTGGCAACGCACGCCGTGGCCGGCGCGCTCGAAGCGGCTGCGACCGTGGCCCTGGTCGGATTGCTCGAACTGGTTCACACGCGAAAGACGGCCCCGATCACGCTCAGTTCGGGCCAGGCCCTGGCGCTGGCGGCGGCGAGCCTGGCGGTGGTGCTGGCGAGCTTGCCGGGATTGGGCCTGGCGGCGAGCGCGCCCGATACGTATGCGTCGTCCCTGGCGGCCGCCGGACAAGCGGGACATGCGCTGGGCGACATCGAAAGCCCGGCCCATTTGTCGGGCATTGCCCTGACCGTCGACGCCTGGCAACAAACGCTGACGCATTGCCTGGCGCTGCCGGAGGCGGTGGTCGCCGTGTTGGGGGCCCTGCTCTCGGGGCTGGGCGCAGCCCTGTGCGCGCGGATGATCGCCGGGCGCGCCGGTTCGCTCTCGGCTTTCCGCTAACCGGGCCACAGGAGTGCTGCCGAACCATCGCCGGATTTTTTTCGCACACCGAGGTCCATCATGATTGATACAGCGGTTCCTTACGGGCGGAAAACTCAGCGCGAACCCAACGTCAAAGAGATTCACGTCGTCTGGATGACGGCCGGGCTCGGCTGCGACGGCGATTCGGTGTCGATCACCGCGGCCACGCAGCCGAGCGTCGAAGACGTGGTGCTGGGAGCAATCCCGGGCTTGCCCAAGGTGCACCTGCACAATCCGGTGCTGGCCTACGAAGTGGGCGACGACTTCATGAAGTATTGGTATCTGGCCGAACAGGGCAAACTCGATCCGTTCGTGCTGGTCGTCGAAGGCTCGATCCCCAACGAAAAAAACAAGGCCGAGGGCTACTGGGCCGCCCTGGGCACGAACCACGAAACCAACCAGCCCATCACCACCTGCGAATGGATCGACCGGCTCGCGCCCAAGGCGCTGGCCGTTGTGGCCATCGGCACCTGCGCCACCTATGGCGGCATCCACGCCATGCAGGGCAATCCGACCGGCTGCATGGGCCTGGCCGACTACCTGGGCTGGAGCTGGAAATCGAAGGCCGGCCTGCCGATCGTCAACGTGCCGGGCTGCCCCGTGCAGCCGGACAACTTCATGGAAACGCTGCTGTACCTGCTTTACCAGGTGGCGGGGCTCGCCCCGATGATCCCGCTCGACGAGCAGTTGCGTCCCACGTGGCTCTTCGGCAGCACGGTGCACGAAGGCTGCGACCGGGCCGGCTACTACGAGCAGGCGGATTTCGCCGACCATTACGGCTCGCCCAAGTGCCTGGTCAAAATCGGTTGCTGGGGACCGGTCGTCAATTGCAACGTGCCCAAGCGCGGCTGGATGGCCGGCATTGGCGGCTGCCCGAACGTGGGGGGCATATGCATCGGCTGCACGATGCCCGGCTTTCCCGACAAGTTCATGCCGTTCATGGACGAGCCGCCGGGGGCCCGGGTCTCGTCGACGTTGATCGGCCTGTACGGGCGCTTGATCCGGTCCCTGCGCAGCTTGACCAACCAGACGGTCAACAAGGAACCCAAGTGGCGGCACAAGTAACCGCTGCGCTGCGCGCCACGTCGAGCGCAAGGCGCCGGAAGTCACTCGAGCATACTGAGCATTATCCGGTCCAGGCTGTCCGACAACGGCGGAATTGCCGCCGAGGAGGAATCGAACGTGGCTACCATCACCAAGCCGGCTCGCGGCGCCGCCAATCCCAACGCCAAGCTCGTGGAGATGAACTGGGACCCGATCACGCGCATCGTCGGCAGCCTGGGGATCTTCACCAAGATCGACTTCGAGAACAAAGTCGTCGCCGAGTGCCATAGCACCTCGTCGATCTTTCGCGGCTACAGCATCTTCATGAAGGGCAAAGACCCGCGCGACGCCCACTTCATCACCAGCCGGATCTGCGGCATCTGCGGAGACAACCACGCCACCTGCGCCACGTATGCGCAAAACATGGCCTTCGGCATCCGGCCGCCGGCCATGGCCGAGTGGATCGTCAACCTGGGTGAAGCGGCCGAATACATGTTCGACCACAACATCTTCCAGGACAACCTGGTCGGCGTCGACTTCTGCGAGCAGATGGTCAAGGAAACCAATCCCGGCGTGCTGGTGAAGGCCGAGAACACCTCCGCCCCGCACGCCCACCTGCACGGTTACCGCACCATCGCCGACATCATGCGGGCGCTCAATCCCTTTAGCGGCGAGTTCTATCGCGAGACGCTGCACGTCAGCCGCTACACGCGCGAAATGTTCTGCCTGATGGAAGGCCGCCACGTTCACCCCTCGACGCTCTATCCCGGTGGCGTGGGCACCGTGCCCACCGTGCAGTTGTTCACCGACTACCTGACCCGGCTGATGCGCTACGTCGAGTTCATGAAGAAATGCCTCCCCCTGCACGAGGATTTGTTCAATTTCTGGTACGAGGCCCTGCCGGGTTACGAGGAAGTCGGCCGGCGGCGGATCCTGCTGGGCTGCTGGGGATCGTTCAACGATCCCGACCATTGCGACTACACCTACAAGAACATGAATAACTGGGGCAACCACATGTTCGTCACGCCCGGCGTCGTCGTCGACGGCGAGCTCGTGACGACGAACCTGGTGGATATCAACCTGGGCATTCGGATCCTGCTGGGCAGTTCGTATTACGACGACTGGGCCGACTCGGGCGAAACGTTCGTGGCCAAAGATCCGCTGGGCAATCCGGTCGACAAGCGGCATCCCTGGAACCAGACCACCACGCCCCGGCCCCAAAAGCGCGATTTCGCCGGCAAATACACCTGGGTCATGTCGCCGCGCTGGTACGACAAGCGGACCGGCGACCATCTGGCGCTCGATACCGGCGGCGGGCCGATCGCCCGCTTCTGGGCCACGGCCCTGGCCGGCAAGGTGGACATCGGCTACGTCAAGGCCACCGGCCAGAGCGTGAAGATCTATCTGCCCAAGACGGTCTCGCTGCCGGAAGTCGAATTCGAATGGAAGGTGCCCAAGTGGAGCAACGCCATCGAACGCGACCGGGCCCGGACCTACTTCCAGGCCTATGCCGCAGCCTGCGCGCTGCATTTCATGGAGAAGGCATTTCAAGAACTGCACGCCGGCCGCACGCGCACCTGGACCGAGTTCAGGGTGCCCGATCAGGCCATCGGCTGCGGTTTCCACGAAGCGGTGCGGGGCGTGCTCTCGCATCACGTCGTGATCCGCGACGGCAAGATCGCCAACTACCACCCCTATCCGCCGACGCCTTGGAACGCCAATCCGCGCGACGTCTACGGCACACCCGGCCCGTACGAAGACGCCGTGCAAGGCACGCCGATCTTCGAGGAGAACGACGTCGACCATTTTAAGGGGATCGACATCATGCGGGCCGTGCGGAGCTTCGACCCCTGCCTGCCTTGCGGCGTGCACATGTACCTCGGCCCCGGCAAGACCCTGGAAACCCATCACGCGCCGATGTTCGGATTGCACGGCTAAATGCGGGCCGCATCACTCGCGCCGCCCGCCGCGGTCAGCGCCGCGGCCCGACAATCGCCAGGTCGAGAAAACCCCGAGCGTTCCCTTTTTTGGAGCCGACGAACTATGGCCGAAGCCGACTTGCAGCGGCAAATGCGCGAAATCGAACGGCTGCTCGGCGAGCTCGACACGGCGGCCGATGCGGCGTCGCGCGCCAGGGCGGTCGAGCTGGTCACGCTGCTTATGGATGTCCACGGCGCCGGCCTGCGGCGGATCGTCGAGCAGATTGCCCGCTCGGGGCCCGTGGGGAGCGAGTTGCTGTCGGCGCTGGCCGACGATCCGGTCGTGGCCGGACTGCTTTTGTTGTATGGGCTGCATCCGCGCGACCTTGAATCGCGCGTGCTCGAGGCGCTCGACCGCGCCCGGCCGCTGCTCCAATCCCATGGGGGTAACGTGGAGCTGATCTCCTGCGACGCCGGCATCGTGCGGCTGCGTTTGACCGGGAGTTGTCACGGCTGCCCGTCGTCGACGTTGACGCTCCGCGAGACCATCGAACAAGCCCTGTGCGAATGCGCCCCGGACATGCTGGAGTTGCACGTGGAAGGCGCGGCTCCTGCGCCCGCCGTGGGCACGGGTTTCGTTCCGCTCGCGCAGTTGGTGTAGCGATCTCGTGGTGTGGAGCGATTGGGCCGTTTTCATCCGCTGGGGCGATCGACGTGATGTTTCCGCGTGCAACGCCAGACCCTGAATCCTACGGCCCTCTGGGTGCCCTGCGGCGGTTTGTCCGTTCGCCTCAGGCTGCGGTGCCGCTCGAGCGCTGCGAGCTCTGCACGGTTCCCCTGGCGGCCGAACATCAACATTTGATCGACCCGGCAAATCGGCGGCTGGTATGCGCGTGCGACGCGTGCGCCGTGCTGTTCGACCGGCCGAGCGGCGCGGCCCTGCGCCGCGTGCCGCGAACCGGGCGGCGGTTGGCGAATTTTCAGCTGCCCGACGAGGTCTGGGACGATTTATCGCTGCCGATCAGCCTGGCGTTTTTCTTTTTCAGTTCGCCGGCGAATCGCATCGTCGCGCTGTACCCCAGCCCGGCGGGTCCGACCGAATCGCTGCTGCCGCTCGCGGCCTGGCAGGCCCTGGTCGAGAGAAACCCCGTCCTGGCGGCGCTCGAGCCCGACGTCGAAGCGCTGCTGGTCAACCGGCTGGGGGCGCGGCGCGGCTTCTCCAGCGACAATTATTACCTGGCCCCGATCGACGCCTGCTACGAGCTGGTGGGGCGGATCCGGATGCAATGGCGGGGACTCGGCGGCGGCACGGAAGTCTGGGAGGAGATTACCCGTTTTATGACGCAGCTCGGCGACCGCTGCCGGCTCGACGAGAGCCTGCCCGCGGCGTTGACAGATGCGCCGACCCATGCGCCGCCCGACGCGCCGCACGCCATTCCAGGAGCGGTTCATGCCTGACCTGTCATTCCAGATTGCCGGCGTGCGGGCCGATCTCGACGCCGCCGCGCCGCAAATGACGTTTACGCTGGACATTGCCAACGCGGACCCGGCCGAGCACGTCGAAAGCATCCTGCTGCGGGCGCAGATCCTGATCGAGTCCACCCGGCGCCGCTATACGCCGGCCGAGCAAGCCCGACTGGTGGACCTGTTTGGCGAGCCGGACCGCTGGAGCCGGACGCTGGGCCGCCTGCTCTGGACGCACGCCACGACCGTCGTCGGTCCGTTTACCGCTCGGACGACGGCCGATTTGCCGGTCCCCTGCACTTTCGACTTCACCGTCGCGGCCACCAAATACTTTGCCGGGCTGGACGAGGGAGAGATCCCGCTCGTCGTGCAATTCAGCGGCACGGTTTTCTATCTGGCCGCAGGCGGGCTGCAGGTGTCGATCATTCCCTGGGACCGCGAGGCGCGGTTTCGACTGCCGGTCGCCACGTGGCGGGAAATGATCGACGTGCATTATCCGCATTGCGCCTGGCTGCGGCTGGGCAAGGATACGTTCGATCGCCTGCACGCCTACAAGCAGCGCCATGGCCTGGCCACCTGGGAACAGGCGCTCGAACGGCTGCTGGCCGCCGAGGGCCCGGTGGCCCCGACCCCCAGCCCCGCCGCCCTGCTGCAGGATCGACTATCGGCCTGGAAGAACTGACTCGCTGGGGATCCGATCATGCCTGTCGATCCGGTCGAAGCAATCGCTCGCGCGGTGCTGTACGAGGGGTACATCCTCTACCCCTACCGGGCGAGCGCCGTCAAGAACCGCCAGCGATTCAATTTTGGCGCGCTCTATCCGCCGGCCCACAGCCGATCGCAGACGGGGAACGACACCGATCGATTTCAGATCGAATGCCTGATCGCCGCGCCCGACCAGGCCGATCCGTGCTTCAGCCTGCGCTTCCGCTGTTTGCATTTGCAGTCGCGCGAGATCTTTCGGCTCGAATCGGCCGGCACTCCGGAGAGCACGGGCCCGCGCGGCATGTACACGCCCGTGCCGGCGCTGGAAGTGGACGACTGCCTGCACCAAACCTGGCAGGAGGCCGTCGAGCGCCAGTTCGTCGTCGGAGACTTGTCGCTGGCCCGGCTCGTTCGCCAGCCCGTGGAACGGGGCTTTACGCTGCCGGGCAGCCGGCACGTCGAGCCGCTTTGCAATGCCGCGCAAGCAGAGGTCGGCCGGATCGTGCGGCGGCAGCAGCAAATCAACGGCCTGGCCACCGTCGCCGCCGAGCGCCTGGCCGAAGATCTGTACAAGCTCCGGGTCGTGCTGCAAAACACCACGCCCGTTGCGGCTGCGGCGCCCGCCGATCGCGACGAGTTGCTGCTCGGCACATGCATTTCCACGCACGCAATTCTGCGCGTCGCGGGCGGCCAATTCGTCTCGCTGCTCGAGCCGTCCGACCGATACCACTCGGCGGTTGCCGCCTGCAACAATGTCGGACTGTGGCCCGTGCTGGTGGGCGAGCCGGGCCGCTGCGACCAGCTGCTGGCCTCGCCGATCATCCTTTACGACTATCCGCAGGTAGCGCCGGAAAGCTCGGGGGATTGGTGCGATGGGGCCGAAATCGACGAAATGCTCGCCCTGCGCGTGATGACGCTGACCGGCGACGAGAAGCGGGCGATGCGCGACGTCGACGCCCGCGCGCGTGAAATCCTCGAGCGGACCGAGTCGCTGGGTCCGGACGCCCTCGAGAAACTGCATGGCACGCTGCGCTCCCTGCGGCGCTGCGACCACCCGACCCCCGCAAAGAGTTGAATCCATGAACCACGATCTCTGGGACGATCTGGACCAGCCGCCGCACGTCAGCAGCGTGCAGATCGGCCCACACGAATTGAGCACCGGCGATCGGGTGCGTCTGCATCCCCAGGGCCGGGCCGACATCATGGACCTGGCCCTGGCCGGCAAGATCGCGGTCATCGAAGCCATCGAGCACGATTTCGAAGGGCGCATCCACCTGGCCGTCATCCTGGAAGATGACCCCGGCCGAGACCTGGGCTTGATGCGGCAAATCGGTCATCGGTTTTTCTTTCGCCCCGAGGACGTCGAGCCGCTCGGCCCGGGCCATTCCGCGGAGGCAGAAGGATGAACGTCGAGCGCGTGCTGATTGCCGGCATCGGCAATATATTCTGGGGCGACGACGGTTTCGGCTGCGAGGTCGCGCGGCGGCTGGCTCAGCGGCCGCTACGGCCCGGCGTGCGCGTGAGAGATTTTGGCATTCGCGCCTATGACCTGGCGTTCGCCCTGATGGATCCCTGGGAGCTGGTGATCCTGGTCGATGCCACCCAGCGCGGAGGTCAACCGGGAACGTTGTACGTCGTCGAACCGGACCTGGCGAACCTGAACGTCGACGGCGCGCCGGTGGCCTTGCAAACCCATTCGCTCGATCCGGTCCAGGCGCTGCGGTTGGTGCAGGCATTTGGCGGCACAACGGCCGATTTGCTCCTCGTGGGCTGCGAGCCCGCGGAGCTGGGCGACGCGGACGACGGCCAAATGGGGCTCAGCCCGGCCGTGGCCGAAGCCGTCGAGCGTGCGCCGGCGCTCGTTGACGATTTGGTCGAACGGCACTTCGCCGGCGCTGCAGCCGGCAGGGGCGGGGCAATAGGCCGCGCGTAGCGATCCAGCCAGATACTGCCGAGAACCAGCGCTCGAAGATAAACAAGTCGAACCCGCGAGGAGAACGATCATGATCGGTTACTGGATCGGCGGCATCGTGGCCGCCATCGTTGTTGTGCTGTTTGCGATCGCGCTGCCCGATTTGATTCGCTATGTCCGCATCAGCAGAATGTGAAGATCGCGCGGAACCGCGACGGATGTCTTGTGGGCCGCTGTGCACTGCAGCGGTTTTGCGTTGCGACTTTCCGCGGCGATTCTTCCCTTACGGCAAGGCCGGCCCGGAATCCGCGTCATGACCATCCCGGACCTGACCCAGTCCGACGAGCAGCCCACGGAACCGCAAAAGCCCTACCGGCAGATCCTGATCGACGAATTGGGCTCGGGCCTGTCGGAATTTCGCCGACCCCCTTTGGGATTGTTGCTTTCCTCGCTTTCCGGCGGCCTGGACGTGAGCTTCAGCTTGCTGATGATGCTCGCCATGTGGTCGCTGGTCCACGATTCATTTCCGCCGGCAGTGACCAAGATTCTCGTCGCCAACATGTACGCGGTGGGGTTCATCTTCGTCGTGCTGGGTCGCTCGGAACTGTTCACGGAGCATACGTCGCGGGCCATGTTTCCCGTGCTCAGCGGCTACGCGACCTGGCCGGCACTGGTGAAATTGTGGGGATTGGTCTACGCGGGCAATTTGCTCGGCGTGACCGCGTTTTCGGCCCTCCTGGCCTGGCTGGCCGTGCCGCTGGGCGTCGCCACGTCCGAATCGTTTGCCGCGCTGGCCGATCCGCTGGTGCAGCGGACCGCGCCGCTGACGCTCGTCAGCGGCATCCTGGCCGGCTGGATGATGGGCCTGCTGGCCTGGCTGGTATCGGCCTGCCGCGACACGATCAGCCAGATGGCCGTGGTTTGGTTGGTGACGACCTCGATCGGACTGGTGGGCATGCCGCACGCGATTGTCGGAGCCGGCGAAGTGCTCGTCGGCGTGATGACCGGCAGCGCAACCTGGACCGAATTCGGCCGCTTTCAACTCTTCACCACGATCGGCAACAGCATCGGCGGGGTGGTCTTCGTGGCCGCCCTCAAGTACAGCCACTCGACGCGCGACGAAAGCCAGGGTGAGACGGTGTCGCATACCAGCGACAGGCCGCGCTAGGCCCCGTAGGCGGCCGAGTTGATGCCGTTGGGCGTCAGCTCCGGCGCCCGCTTCCACTCCAGCCCGTCGGCCGAGCTCCACATGTGGCCGGGCCAGCTCGTGCCGATCCACACTCCCCGCGCAGCATCGGCCAAGAGCACCGTGCAGGGAACCGGCTTGGGCCACGCGGTCCACGACTGGCCATCGGCCGAAGCGTAGCCCTTGCCGCCGCCGGAGGTGAAGAACTCTTTCCCGGTCCAGACGACATTCTCAAGCTGGACGTCCGCCTCCCGGGCCTCGTGTTCCCAAGACTGCCCGTCGGTCGAGCTCATGCGCAATCCGCCCTTGCCGACGACCACGAACCGGCCGCCGCCAAACGTCATGCCCGTAATCGACGGCAGATCGGTTCGCTCGCTGTCGATCGCGGTGCCGTCTTTGCTGGTAACGACCCAGTGGATCTCCGTGTCGGAGCGTCGGCCGTTGCCGGCCAGCACAAACACGTCGTTGCCGAATGCCCCCATCCGGAAATGGGTGGCCGCGGTGTCCTCGATCTTGCCGCCCTGCTGCCAGGTCTTGCCGTCGGCGGACCAGAGCAAGCGATAGTCGGGACCGCCGGCCACGAACCGGTCCTTGCCGAACAGCACCGGGTGGACGCGGAATGTCCAGCCTGGCTGCTCCTGCCAATCGGTCCCGTCGGCCGAGGTAAGGATGCGTCCGCCGGGCCCGTTCTTGTCCGTCACCCCGCCGCCGACGGCCACAAACGTGCCGTGTCCGTAGGCCACGGAGATCAGGTTGTCTCGGTCGTCGCCGCCATTGGTCTTCCAATCGGCCGCGATCTGCCAGTTCACGCCGTCGGTCGAACGGAGCCGCCGGCCGCCGTAGCCGACCGCGACATAAACACCCCGGGTCGGGGGCGCGGCCACAAGCGGCGCCGACCGCAGGGCCAACGGCAGCGCCAGCGGCAAGGCGAGAACGGAGCGACGGGTAAGCATGTGGATCATCTCCTCAGGGAACCGGCCTCACGGTAGAACACTTTCCGCCGGCACCAGAGCTGCGACCAGCCCTCGGCAGGAAGCGACTGTATTTTATTCCGCGACGGCAGCCGTGGGCAGCGGAATATATGGGGGCGGCGGGCCGGCGGCGCGACGGGCGGCGGCCAAATGCTCGCACAGGATGCGCCGAATCTCGGCCTGGGTGTCGACGTTGCGCAGAATCGAGGTGTGTTTGGCGTCGACAAATCGCTCGCTCACAACGCCTGGGTGCCGTGCGCTGCTGACCGGCACCACGCCGTCGCCGGGATCGCCGGAGAGCGAAGGATGGCCGGTGCCGATGATCGAATGCATTTGGACGCAAGGGGCAACACGGAGGGTGCGGATGGCGCGGAGCGTCGCGTCGGACGGTTCCAGGATGTCCACGCTGGTCGGCACGCGGCGTTCGAATTTTTCCGAAAACACGCCGGGATTAGCCGCCACAAGAGCCGCGTGGCGCGACGCGTCTTGCGGCGCCGGCTCGACAAGTGAAGAAGATATTCGCCCGATGCCGCGGGCCGCAAACGACGATCCATCGTGCGGCGTGGCGATGAACACCACGCGGCGCACGCGCGGCTGCGGATCGAAGTAACAGCGCTCGGCCAGATCGAACTTGCCCTTCTCGTCCGCATGGATCGCATCCAGCGGCACTTTGGCCAGCGAATCCCAGATGCGATCGTCGCTGTAGGTCACTTGCAGCTTGGCAACCAGGCCGCCCATGCTATGCCCGACGATGACGATCTGCTGCAGCGCACGGTCCTCGGCCGCGGGGTCGAGGATTGCCACCGCCTCTCGGCTTTGATTGCGCAGGAGCATCGCCGCGGTGACGAACGGCCTGCCGGTGGCGTAGCTGAAAGCCCAGATCTGATAGTTTTCGTTAAACCAGGCGTGGCTTCGCAGATCGTTCGCCACGTCGAGCCAGGTCGTCGGGTCCGATAGCAGCCCATGGATGAAAATCACGGGAATTTTCCCGGGCTGGTAGGGTTCCAGGAAGCGCAGTCCGTCGCCCCGTTCCGCCAAACCCGGATCAAGAAAACCGAGAACGCCGCTGCGGTCGCTGGTTTGCAAGCGGTACTCGACCGGCGCTGATGTCGCGCGCCATGACGAGCGACTGGCCCTGAATCGCCACCGTGCCAACCGTCAGCGGATTGTAGAACTCCAGCACCGCGCTGCCATCCGTCGCCGCGGCGTCGGCCGGACGCAGGACGACCGTTGCCGCGAACGGCACCTGGGCGGGAAGAAATTGATCTTCGCGTCGCGGGCAACCGCCGCCGCTGCGCACGGCCACGACCGGAATTCCGAAGCCGGCGCAGGCATGGTATTGCGTCAATTTGCTCTTCGCCGGCGGTTCGGCGATCTTGGCTGTGCTGATCTCGCCGGGCTGCCAGGGTAATCCCAGGCAGACGAACGGGATCGTCAACGTCGCGTCCGGCCGATGGATCATGATCTGCCCGCGGGCGCCAAAGCGGCCGAAACGCTCGCTTTCGGCGATGAGGCCGGACACACTGGCGTGATAGAGGTGCCAGGCCGCGTCAGGCGGCAAATTGCCCGGAACTTCGCCGAGCAGGCATTGCCAGGCGTTCGTCGCGGCCTGATAGAAGTAGTCGGGGCTGCGGGGATCGTCGTTATTCTTCGCTGCTTCGGCCAGCCCGTAAAACTGCTGCGCCAATTCGCCGGGCAGGCCGACTGTCGGCCACTGGCAGAAAGTGTGGCGGCCGCCGGCCCCGGCGAGCGAAGGCTCAGCCAGGCAATTCGCATACGCCGCGGGCCCGATCGCCTTCCCGTCCGCAGATGCGCCCGCCGATGCGCCGGACCAGCGGCAGCCGCCGACGATCGACAGGCAGGCCGCTGCCCAGGCGCCCAGGGCCAGGAATGACAGATCTCTGCCGGTGTTCCGCAAAGGCACGTGATCGTCCAGCACGCCGCATTGTTTCGGCAGCCGTGCCCTGAATTGCCCTCCTGGCAAGCGCTTTGATTCTGGATGAATCGGCGATTCGGGCTGCCCAGCGTCGGCACGCTGCCGACGAATCCTGCTTTGCCGGTTGCGAAAGAGCGGCGGGGCTTATTGGCAGCGAGGATTCAATTGGGCCCACCGGGCTATTGCCGACTCGCGCATTTCCGGGCCTTCCGCCGGTTGCCCCTGGCCACTGCACCGGGGAGGACCAAAAGGTGGTCGCCGCAATCCTTGCCCCGCTTGCTTGAGCGGTGCTTTCCCTGCAACCGCTGTGACCCCTGGCGGGTGGATCGCGACTGCGGACCGGCCACGGGCCGCAAACCAGGCCTTGGACGTGCCTGATCTTGGACGGCCCTACCCTCTCCGCAGGTCAGTCGTGCTCCGGCACGACGCGCCAATCTTGCCCCCGACGCCGGTCCCGGGGAGCAGGACTTTGGTTCGTCAGCGAACGGGCGGCAACGGAACCGGCCGGCTGGTGTCGACGGGCTGAATCGGGCCGGGGGATCGCTCCCAGGCGAGAATTCCGGCCGGATAGCCCAGCGCGTGATACAGCCGGAATTGCGCGCGGTTGTAGTCGTTGACGGAGATGAAGTAGTTGTCGTAGCTGGTGGCCAGCTGCTGCAGCGCCGCGACCACTTCCTGGGGCCGATTGACGAGCACCAGCACATCGCCGAATCGGGTGGTCTGGCTCATGCCGCGCAGATTGCCCGCGAACGAGAGTTGGGCCTGTCGGACTCCGGCCTCGGCTTCGACCACCCGGCGGGCCGCGGCCTGGAGTTGGGCATAGACGTCGGCGATTTCGGCGGCGACATTGTCCTGGGTGCGGAACAGCTCGATCACGGTCTGCTCCTGCTCGGCTTGCCGTTCGCGGATCAGTCCCCGGTTGCCGAAGCCCAGGTTGTTGAGCCCCCACAAGACCTGGACGCTGATGTCATTGCGCGTCGTCCAGGGCGAGGACGAGCCGTTGAGTCCCGATCCGTAGACGCCCGTGGACAGATATCCGGCCGGTGCGGCCGGCACGGCGTCGCCCAACAGCACGATGCTGGGCACCAGCGGCCGCGCCTTCTCGAGTTTCAGCCGAGCCAGGGCGGCCTGAACCAGGGCCTGCTGCGAAGCCAGCTCCGGCCGACTGGTCAGACCGATCGGAATCAGCTCATCCAGATATTCTTGCGGCGAGATCAGCGTGATCTGCAGATGCGGCGGCTCGAAGGGGAAGACCAGAGCCGTCGGATCCAAGCGCAAAGTGCGCGTCAGCTCGGCGCTGGCGGTGCCCCAATCGCCCCGCGCCCGGGCCAGCGACTGCTCGAGCATCGCCAGCTCGGTCCGGGCCCGGTTCACTTCGACATAGGGCACCAAACCTTGGGCCAGGCCTTCGACGGTTTGGACGAGCGCCCGGCCGCGTTCGACCGTGTCCTGGGCGCCGGCCCAGCGGCCACGGGCTTGCTGCAGATTGAAAAACGCATCGGCAACTTTCAGCAGCGCGTCGTTGCGGGCCGCCTGCACGTCGAAGGTTCGCGAGCGGAGCACCTGCCGCGCCGCCAGCGGCGCGAACAGCGCGTCGGCGGTCGAAAAGACGGCCGTGGGGCCCAGGCCGGCCATGAATTGATTGCGGCCGTTGACGTACAGCGTTCCGGAGTTGCCCTGGGCGCCGCCGTCGTGGCGATAGTAGCTGGCCCCGATGTTCAGGTTCGGCAGCCACAGGGCCTGGGCCTGCTGCAGCTGGGCCGCCGCCACGCGCTCGCTCGCTTCGGCCGCCGAGATCATGATCGGCCGCGCCCCGGACAGCCGCAGCGCCGTGGCCAGGTTGATCGGCAACTCCCGCCGGGATGCGTCGGCTGGCTGCGTGGGCAGCGGCAGCGGAGCCGCCGTTTGCGACAGCGTCGGCCCCTGCACGACGCCGCGCGGACAGGGCCACGGGCTGGGGGGCGGCGCAGGCGGCGGCTGCGGTTGCGGAGACCCCCATCTGGGGGGAGGTGCCGGAAGAATTTCGCCTGCTATCGGCGGATCGTCACCTCGCGCAGCAATCCCTCCGAGCACCGCCGAAATGGCGAGCGCCGGCAGGATTCTCAGAGCCAATCTGCGCACGGTGCCGCTGCGCATGAGGAAACCGGGGATGCGGCGAAGGGGGCGGAGGGGAGATGGGCAGCCACTCCTTATCTCATCGTCTAGAATTGCCACGGCTTGCGCGCTCAAACGCGAGTCGCGCCACAGACTGCCGCAAATACTCATTCCGCCACGGTTCGATAGTCAACTAGACAATCGACCGTCCCTCCACAGAGAATCTGTGCTGCCGAGCGATCCAGCATGCTGCACGGTTGCTGGCAGCTCAGGCGAATGCAGACGGCGCCCAGGCCGAGTCTGCACGCTACGCACTTTGAGTGAGACACCCGAGTCGCTATGAACCCGGTCAATTTCGCCCTACGACATCCGATCACCATGCTGATGCTGGTCGTCGGTTTGATGGCCGGAGGCGGGTTTGCGATCTGCAGCATGCGGGTCGACATTTTCCCCCCTTCGATTTGCCTCAGATCTATGTCGTGCAGAATTTCAACGGCATGAATCCGGGGCAAATGGAAGGGCTGATCGTCAATCAGTTCGAACTCAACTTCCAATACGTCTCGGGCGTCAAGAGCGTTGAGTCGAAGAGCATCCAGCAGATCGCGCTGATCAAGCTGTCGTTCTACCCGGGCACGAACATGGCCCAGGCCATGGCCGAAGTCGTGGGCCAGGCAAACCGCGCCCAGGCCTTTATGCCGCCCGGGGTGCTGCCGCCGCAAATCATGCGGATGGATGCCGGCAGCCTGCCGGTGGGTTACCTGGTGATGACCAGCGATACCGAGTCGCTCGGCACGATGGCCGATCTGGGGCAGCAGCGCATTCGGCCGCTGCTCCAGGCCAACGTGCCGGGGACGGTCGGCACCGCTCCGTTCGGCTCGAACGTCCGTTCGATCGTGGTCAAGGTCGATCCGCAGCGATTGCGTTCCTACAATCTCACGCCCGACGACCTCGTCAAAGCGCTGACGGCGGGCAACCTCATTACTCCGTCCGGCAACTTGTACATCAAGGATCAGATGCCGCTGGTGCCGATCGACACCCTGATCACGGATATCCAGGACTTCGGCAAGATTCCGCTGCGTCAGGGGCGAACGGTTTACATCCGCGACGTGGCCAGCGTGTCGGACGGCACGGACATCAACTTCGGCTACGCGCTGGTCAACGGCAAGCGCTCCCTGTACATCCCGGTGGTCAAGCAGAACACGGCGTCGACGCTGACCGTGGTGAGCGAAATCCATCGCACGATGCCGCGCTTCAGGAGCGTGCTGCCGGAATCGGTGAAGATCAGCTACGAGTTCGACGAATCGCCGACCGTCAAGGAAGCCATCAAGAGCGTGGCGGTCGAAGGCCTGATCGGCGCCACGTTGACCGGCCTGATGATCCTGCTGTTTTTGCAGGATTGGCGCAGCGTGCTGGTGGTGGTGTTCAACATTCCGCTGGCGCTCTTGGGCTCTTTGTTTGCCCTGTGGGCCACGGGCAACACGATCAATATCATGACGCTGGGCGGCCTGGCGCTGTCGATCGGCATGCTCGTCGACGAAGCCACCGTTTCGATCGAGAACATCCACGTGCAGATGACCCGCAGCGGGTCGCTGGCCCGGGCCGTCGAACGCGGCAGCAACGAAACGGCGGTCCCGCGCTTGCTGGCCATGCTCTGTATCCTGTCGGTGTTCATTCCGGCCTTCATCATGGCCGAGCCGGTCCGCTCGCTGTTTGTGCCGCTGGCGCTGGCCGTGGGATTCGCCATGATTTCCTCCTACCTGCTTTCCAGCACGATCGTGCCGGTGCTCTCCGTCTGGCTGCTCAAGCATCACGGCAAACATGCCCCGCCGCGCGAGGACCCCGCCGACAACAAGCCAGCGGGCGAACCTGCCGGCGACAAGTCGGCAGAGCAGCACTTGGGTTTCTTCGATCGCCTGCAAGAGCGATTCCGGCACGTCGTCTCCTGGATGGTCGAGTGGCGCTGGATCGTGGTGCCGACGTACCTGGTGGCCTGCGCGCTGGTGCTCCTGGGGCTGGGGCCGCTGCTGGGCACGGAACTGTTTCCCCAGGTCGATTCGGGCGAGTTCGTGCTGCGGTTTCGGGCGCCGCCCGGAACGAATTATGAGCTGACGCGCGAAATGTGGGTCCGCTGCCTGCAGGCCATCGACGAGGAAGTCGGCGCCGACAAGGTTGCGATCTCCATGGGCTTCGCCGGCCAGCAAGCGCCGAATTACGCCATGAACAACATGATCCTGTTCATGCGCGGCCCGGACGACGGCCAGATGCGGGCCAAATTCGTCGGCGGCAGCGGCATCCGACTCGACGATTTTCGCGAGCGGCTCCGGGATGCGCTGCCGAAGAAGATCGTCCCCTGGTTCACCGCCGTGCTGCAGCGCGAAGGGCTGCCGCCCGACCAGGCCGCGGCACGAGCCCGGCAGATTACTTTCGGTTTCGAGCCGGGCGACATCGTGAGCGAGGTGATGAGCTTCGGCTCGCCCACCCCGGTCGAGGTGGTGGTGGCCAGCCCCCAGCTCGACCATGCGCGGGAGCATGCCCAGGAAATCGAGGCCGAGTTCCGCAAAATCTCCTGGCTGCGCGACGTGCAAATCCAGCAGACGCTCGATTACCCGACCGTGCCGATCGCCATCGATCGGCAGAAGGCCGGCTTGAGCGGCGTCACGACCAAGCAGATCGGCGACTCGGTGCTGGTGGCCACGAGTTCCAGCCGCATGGTGGCCCGGAACTTCTGGCAGGATCCGAGGTCGGGGGTCAGCTATCAGGTGCAGATCGAGATTCCCACTCAGCGCATGGATTCCGCGGCCCAGGCCGAGAACATCCCCATCGAAGAGGTGAACCCGGGCCTGAACCTGATGCTGCGCGACGTGGCTCAAGTCGGCCGGGGTTACATGCCCGGCGAGTACGACCGCACCTCGATGCAGCGCTACGTGAGCGTCACCGCCAACGTCGAGGCGGAAGATTTGGGCCGGGCGGCCAAACAAATCGACGCGGCCCTGCGCAAGGTCGGCCAGCCCCCGCGCGGCGTGCACGTCGAGACCCGCGGCCAGATCGACCCCATGCAGAAGATGTTCGAATCGCTGGGCATCGGGCTGGGGGTGGCCGTTTGCGTCATCTTGGTGCTGCTCACCGCTTATTTTCAGGCCTGGCGGTCGGCCCTGATTTCGATCGGCGCCGTGCCCGGAGTGCTCAGCGGCGTGGTGCTGATCCTGCTCGTCACTCGGACCACGCTGAACATCGAATCGTTCATGGGCGCGATCATGTGCATCGGCGTTTCGGTGTCGAACTCGGTCATGCTCGTCACCTTCACGGCCCGCGACTGGGAGCAAGGCCGCAAGCCCTGCGAGGCCGCCGTGGTCGGCGCTACCGAGCGGCTGCGGCCGATCCTGATGACCGCGGGAGCCATGATCGTGGGCATGATTCCGATGTCGCTGGCGCTGGAGTCCGGCAGCCAGATGGAAGCCCCGTTGGGTCGGGCTGTGATCGGCGGATTACTCGTCTCGACGTTCGGCACGCTGCTTTTATTGCCGCCGCTTTTTGCGCTGGTGATGGGCGAGCGCCGGTTCGCCGCGCCCACGTTGCATCCGGACGATCCCGAGAGCCCGCATTTCGACGAGGAGGGCAAATCCGGGAAGCGAGCTGCCGGCAGCGGAGCACAAACGAACCCAGCCGCGGAATCGGACTCGCAGGAGCACGCCTAAATGCCCGTCGGCCAGCCCAGAGACGCGCAGTCGATTGCCCACGTTTGCCTGGGGCTGCTCCTGACGGCGCCGCTCCTGGGCTGCGGGGGCGCGGAAAAGTCGGCGCCGGCGGCGCGGCCGCGCCCCCGGGTTCGCGTCGCCACGCCCGAAGCCCGCACGTTGTCGCGCCACATCGGGCAGCCGGCATTCGTCAATGCGTACGAGCAGACGGCGATGTATCCGAAAATCGCCGGCTACATCCAGGCCTGGAACGTCGACATCGGCGATCGAATCCACAAGGACCAGGTGCTGGCCGAGCTGTTCGTGCCCGAACTCCAATCGCAGTTTCAGGAAAAACAGGCCGAACTCGAACGGGACCGGGTGCTGATCGAAGTCGCCGAGCAACTCGTGGACGTGGCTCAGAGCCGGCTGGTGGCCGCCGCAGCCGACGTCGAGCGTGCCAAGGCCGACGTCGGCAAGTACGAAAGCGCCGTCGAGCGCTGGGAGTCGGAGGTCAAACGTCTCAGCAAGATGGTGGCCGAGGGCGTGGTCGCCAGGCAGATTCTCGACGAGTCGCAGAAGCAGCTCAAGTCGGACCTCTCTTCGCGCGCTGCGGCCCTGTCGGCCGTCGACTCCGCGGCAGCCGACGAAGCTTCGCGCCGGGCCGACGTGGGCAAAGCCCGGGCCGATGTCGACGCCGCCCGGGCCCGCACCAAGGTGGCCGAAGCCGTGGAGCGCCGCTACGAGGCGCTGGTCAGCTACCTCAAACTCACTTCGCCCTACGACGGCATCGTCGTCGTGCGCAATGCCAACACCGGCGACTTCGTCCAACCCGCCAGCGGCGACAAGTCGGTCGACCGCGACACGGTCCACGCGTCGACAGGCCATGGCGAGCCGATCTACGTGGTGGCGCGCGTGGACAAAGTTCGGGTGTTTGTGGACATTCCGGAAATGTTTGCCCACTACGTTCACGAAGGGACCCAGGCCCGCGTGCGCCTGCAGGCCCTGGACGACGAAGAGCTTCGCGCGGCGGTCGTGCGCACGTCCTGGTCGCTCAACGTTCAGACGCGCACCTTGCGGGCCGAAGTCGACTTGGAGAATCCGGAGGCCCGGATCCTGCCCGGCATGTACGCCTATGCCGAGGTGCTCATCGAGCGCAAGAATGCCCTGACGGTGCCGCTGGCCGCCACGGTGGAGCTGGGCAACCAGAATTGCTGCTACCTGTTGCGCGACGGAATAGCCGTCAAGACGCCGGTCGAGACGGGCCTGGACGACGGCGAGCAAGTCGAAGTGCTCAAGAAAATGGTCAAGGACCGCTGGGTCCCCTTCGTGGGCGACGAGGAAGTCATTCTCGGCGACCTGGCCGAAATCTCCGACGGCCAGCAGGTCGACGTCGAAAAGCCGAAGGCCAAATCCGTCGAGCAATCGGAGCAGGCCACGACCAGCCAATAGGGCGGCCGACGATCCGTGGCGCAGTTGCTCTTCGATCGCCACCGGCAACGTCAGGCCGGCCTCCCAGCAGGCGGCGGCTGAGCCGCCGCAAATCTGGCAACACTTATCGCCAGCCGCTGGACGCATCCGCCAGGAAAGCCCAGAAAGTACCCAGGAGGCTGGGAATGTTCCCAACCTCCCGGGCTTTGCGAACTACAACAGGTTGACCACGCGGTCGGCCAGTCCGCGCTTCTCCGCCGACAAGTCGCCCAGCACGATGTTGAGCTTGCCGGCCGAGGCGATCTTTTCCAAGATCTCCAGCTCGCGCAAACGCATCAAGGTCGGGCTGGCCTCCAGCAGCTTCGCCGTGTTGGCCTGGCTGCGCATGGCCGCCGTCTCCTCGCGACGGGCGATCAAGTTGGCTTCGGCCGCCTTCTTGGCCTCGGTCACGCGGTTCATCAGATCCTTCATGTCGCCCGGCAGGATGATGTCGCGCACACCCACCGAAACCACTTCCAGACCAAATTCGCTCACGCGCTGGCGGAGCAACTCCTCCAGCTCGCGAGCCACGGCGTCGCGGTCGACGAGGAACGTATCCAGCTCGCGCGCGCGAACCACCGCCCGCACGGCCAACTGGGCCTCGCGGTACAGCGCCTGCTGCGCGTTATCGACCGTGCTCACCGCCTGCCGCGCGTCGGCCACCCGGTAGGTGACCACCGCATTCATGCGCAGCGTGACCTTGTCGGCGGTCATGATTTCCTGACCGGCGATGTCGATCATCTGCTCGCGCAGGTCCTCCGAGACGAACTTGACCTGGGCCATGTTCTTCCAGAAGGCGTAGCGGCTCGGCGGCAGCGTGGCGACGAACTGGCCGTCGACGAACAGCACTCCCTGGTGGTGCGGCTCGACCGTGGCCAGGTCCAGCACGCGCGACACACTGTTGCTCAGCGCAATCACGCGCAGGTCCGGGTGCTCGAACCGCACATTGCGGGCATCAACCATTTCGGTCCGCACCTCGCGCAGGCCGGTCCAGTAGGCGTACAAGCCCGGCGGCAGCACGTGGCTGAACCGGCCGTCGATCCAGACCAGCGCGCGCTCGTAGTCCTTCAGGTCGAGCACGATGGCCCGATCCTTCAGAGCGCCGGCGCGGACAATCAGGTCCAGCTTCTCGTGGAGCAGCCACGGGTCGCGCTTCGAGACGACGTCGACCTTCAGCTTGTTCCAAAAGTCGAACAGCCAGTAGCTGCCCGGCTCGAGCAGGCGCTGAAACTCGCGGTCGCGGAACAACAGGCCGACTTCGTAGTTGCGGATTTTGACGTGCTTGAACATGGGGACCTCCTGACGTCGGTCAGGGACTAGGAGCTAGGGACTAATGGCTAGAGATTGGGGATTAGTAGGAATCAAGGATGCCAGACTCAAGCGTCCCTAGTCCCAAGCCCCTAACCTCCAGCCCCGTTCAAAAGACACCCTTGGGCGGCGGACGTTCGCCTGGTCACACGTCGGAGTGCGGAGTTTCGCTTGAGCAGGCGGCTCGCGCCGCGACTTCGGATGGCTACCGCGAGCGCTCGCGCCGCAGGTCCAGCACCCCGTTGCCGGGGCACCAGATCGCAGCTTGGTGCGCTCGCATTCACCATCGCCGGCCGCAGCGGAACACGCCCGCGGTATCGACGGACTGCAGGGCACTCGCTTCATGTTGCCGTCACATGGCATCGGCCGCGACCGGACGCAGCTGCCGCCGAGACGAATCTCGGCCAGCAAGCTGCGCCCGCGCTTTCGATGTGGTTCCACGCTCTTGGCCGACCAAAACGCTCGCCCGCCACCCGCGGGCTTCACATGGTGGTAACGCTTTCGCGTTTCCTGAGGGGTTTTCAGCCCCGGTGTGGACGGGAGTCGAACCCGCTACAGTCAGGTTATTGGCCTGATGCTCTGCCAGTTGAGCTACCACAGTGCCGGCGCAGCCTTCGTCAGAATCCAGTCGCGGAACACGCTCGACCTACAACCAAAGGTCGGGACGGGCGCGCCGCTGGCCCGGCTGCGCGAGCGTTATATTGACGTACCTGCCTCCGATCGTGTTCGCGCCAAATACCGGATTCATCCAATCGCCGGCGGAGTCGTGCCTCGAAGCGACTGGAGTATCAACTTTTCCGAGGCGACAAATTCGTCGTATTTCAACGAAAACCCGCGGATCGGAGAGCCTGTGGTAGTCCAGGCGATTTCCCGCCACAAAGCGAGAATTGCCGGCCCGGCGGTATCTCCGGAAAGTCGGTTGATCAGCCATTGGCCGTAAGTCGAAAATGCCACAGCGCGTCGAGTGGCTGCATCCTTCGTCAATGTGACGCGTTGCTGTGGCTCGACCGCCAGTCGCTCCTCCTGGGCCAGAGCCGCGACCCGATCGCACATCAGCTCGCGCGCCCGACGCTTGTCGCTCTTGGTCACCTTTTTCGGCTGGAGGTGGGAAGCGTCCGAGAGTCGAGCGCACATTGGACAGATGCAACCGCAGCTGCCCGGCGTAAGCAGAGCCCCGGGTTCCCCCACGACGTCGAACGACGCCGTAATGTACGTCCAAAAGAAATTGGCGAATTCGCGGAGATGCAATTCGTCTGGACGCAGCCTCGCCGGCAGCAGCACTTGGTTTTGAGCTAGCCAATCGAAGGCGGCATCTGGCGTCTCCGAATGCCGCCCAGCACGACTCAGCGGGATAGCGCCTGAATCGATCACCCCCCCGATCCATTTCAGGAGCTTGTAGGACTGCGACTGGATGTCGATTGCGAACTTCAATCGTTCTGGGTTAAGCATTCGAACACCGACTTGACGAGCGCGGCCCAAATTCTCAGATACAGATAAAGCCTGTCGTTGCCAATTATGGTGGCCGACAGGTCACGCCGAAGACGCCGGCGGAAATCGAACCCGCTTCCAACTGTAGACCACCGCTGCGCGGCGGTGCCCCAGGCAGTTGCCGTGCCGTCTGGCTCCAGCGTCAAAAACAAGTGTCCCCGCCAGGAGTTGAACCAGCAACCGAGTATGGCCGCCAGGGCGGCGGTCGAGCGCGGCTCGACTGAGCTCGCCGAAGTCAGGGCGGTAGGCTTGCAAGCCGAAGACTACCGCGGCCGGCCTGCATCCTCGCTAATCGCTCGGCGGCCGGCCTTGCTAGTAGCCCGTCCAGGGATCGAACCTGGTCTTGCAGCTTCGGAGGCTGCCGTGCGAATCGAACCCATCTCTCCGGCTTGAAAGACCGGTATCCTGCACCGATAGTCGAACGAGCCGTGTGGGCAAGGCTTGAGTCCTGAGACTTGAGGGTTGGGGTAGGACTTTGCTTTCGTCCTCAAGCCTGAAGTCTCGAGCCTCACTCCTCCCTCAGTGGGTCGGGAGGCGCTCGAATCCTCGTCTCCTGGTTTTCAACCAAGCGCTAGACCATCTCAGCTACCGACCCGTGCTGCTTGCTTTGGTGTTCCGCCACCACCTGCTGACCGCACGGCCAACAAAAAAGGCCCGATGTCCTAGTGACACCGAGCCTTTAGGGCTTTCAGACCGCCAGAGCGGCCGAGCGTCACAAGCGCAGAGGATGAGCGGAGCTATTCGCGCCTGGCAGTGTACCTCGGGAGTACGCGGTATCTCGTGGCGCGGAGTATCCCGTCCCGATGCGTTCTTGGATCGAACTCGGTCGTAAAAACAACATTGAAGTCACGTACTCTGCAGAATCCGAAGGACCGCCACGATTCACCGGGGGACCACTTGCCCGCGGACGTACAACCTTGTAGACGCCGGCCCCGGGCAAAAGTTCACGCAGATTTTTTGCCTTCAGTGCTGGCAAAGAATGAGATGCCGGCATCGAGAGCTTTAATTCCCCAACAATCGAGGCCACTTCGAGTTCGTCGGTTCCTTGCGCCGCGAGGGGGCGCAGCGTGCCCGCTCAGGCCAAAGGATGAATGCACGGCGCCCTCCGTCTCGGCTGCGTAAGACTGTCTCTTTTGGAATGGGCCATGCGCTTGCCCATCGATGCGGCGTCGCGACGTCCTCGGCCGGCTGGGGTCAGCCTCCCAGCGGATTGGCGGCAATCAGGTCGCAGAAGTTCGTCGGACGGAAATCGGGACAGGTCCGTGCGAGCACGTCGGAATTCATGGTTCCGAACGTCGTAGCAGGCTTGAAGGCAAATCCAGCGCTGAACGCTTGAACGATGCCTTGCTTGAAATCGATGCGCGGAAACGCGGCCAGCACGGCCTCACGGTCGCCGGCCGAGATCTCGGTCAGGCCGTCCCCCAGCACGTCGGCCTCGACACCTCCGGTGACCAGGGCGATTTCCGGCCGCTTGTGCCAGGGAATTTCCGGCGTCGTATGCAGGGCGATCGCATCCCAGACGACCTCGATCTGAGTCGCATCGACGCCGCTGGCGCGGAGGAATTCCCGGGCCGTATTTGCGCTGTCGATCTCGAACCGGTGGTCCTGACTGCGGTGCTTCGGCGTCAGCCCGAAATCGTGGAACACGGCACCGATGTACAAGAGCTCCGAATCGACCGAGAGTCCCCGATGACGGCCCCGGAGCGATCCAAACAGGTATACGCGCAGCGAGTGGGCAAACAACAAAGGTGAGCCAAGCTCCCGCAGCAGCTCGGTCGCCTCGCGAGCCAGTTTGCTATCGGGGATGCGAATTCCGGCAATGACGTCGGGCATCGTTCAACTCCCTGGACCATGACCAGTGTTTCGTTCTCTCGCCTTGCCGAGCCGCCGCTGGTGATCGCTGAACTGTGAACCGCCCCGCCAGATTGCATGAAGCTCAGTGCCTGGCCAGTTGGCTCGCGCGATCCAACTTCAATGGCACGGCAACTGCAGTTCGTGTGCCGCTGAACAGATTAACCGCAAGCCATCGGCCAGGAACGGCTGGGGAGAGTAAAACGGAGCAGCACTGGGAGGTCGGGCTGTGGCTTTTCCCGCGCGAGGGTCAAGGAGTTCCACGCCGGAACGGATTTGACCCAGGGTTTGGCTGCCGTTGGACAAGAATTCGGGCGCGGACGAGGTGTTCAGCCCTCATCGCCGTCGTCCAGTTCCACAGAGCGTTGAATCGAAAGGCCCAATTCGCGGAGCTTTTCCCGAAGGGTCTTGCGAGCGATGCCCAGGATCTGGGCGGACTGCCGTTGGTTGCTCTTCGTGTGCTCAAGCACGATGCGCAAAAGAATCCTGTCCACCCAGCGGTGGGTCTCCTCGTACAGGCTCGCCGTGCCCGTAGCGAGCGTCCGCCGAATCAAGGATTCCAGGTCGGGGCCGACGGCGGCTGCTGCTCCGCCACTTTCGGCGCCGCTGCGATTCGAGTCGTGGAGCAGATCCGGAAGGAACTCGGGCAACAGGACTTGCCCTCGTATGCGCAACAAAGCCTGCCGCAGCACGTTCTGCAATTCTCGGATGTTCCCAGGCCAGGAGTAATCCTGCAGGCGGTCCATCGCCGCGGGGGCGACCTCTACGACACCGCGTCCCATCTCCTTGCCAAACCGGCGCAGGTGATGGCGGACCAGCATCGGCAGATCGTCGCCGCGTTCCCGCAGCGGGGGTAAGCCGATAGCACACACGCTGATCCGATGGTAGAGATCTGCACGGAACTTACCGTCCTCCGACCACTGTTTCAGATCGTGGTTGGTCGCAGCGATCAGCCGAACATCGGCCCGGATGGTCTCGTCGCCGCCGACGCGTTCGAACGTCTGCTCCTGCAAGATTCGCAGGACTTTGGCCTGCGTCGCGAGGGGCATGTCCCCGATCTCGTCCAGGAACAGCGTGCCGCCATCGCATTGCTCGAACTTGCCGACGCGACGGCGGTCGGCCCCCGTGAAGGCCCCCTTCTCGTGCCCGAACAGCTCGCTTTCCAGCAGTTGTTCGGGAATAGCCGCGCAGTTGAGGGCCAGGAACGGGGCCGTGGCCCTGGTTCCGTGCTGATAGACGGCGCGGGCGACGAGTTCCTTGCCGGTGCCGCTCTCCCCCGTAATGAGCACCGGAAAGTTCTGGTCCGCGACGCGGCCGATGGCTTTGTACACTTCCTGGATCGCCGGGCAGCAGCCGACGATCGCATCGCCCGGCAGATTGTCGTCGGGGGTCTCCGCGACAACCGCCGGTTCCCGCATCAACCGAGCGACATTCAATGCTTCGCTGATAACGCGGTCCAGTTTTTGCAGGTCGACAGGCTTGAGCAGGTAATCGTAGGCCCCGTGCCGCATGGCCTCGATGGCCGAGTTGGCCGAACGGGCCAGCGTAACAAAGACGACTGGAATTCGGCGATCGATTTGGTGGAGCTTTTTCAGGACTTCCAGGCCGGATTGGTCGGGGAGGCGCAGATCAAGGAGAATGACGTCCGGCGGCGCAGCGGCAATCCGCGCCAAGCCATCGGCGCCGGTTTGGGCGATCTCTACCTGGTGTGAAGGAGAGGGGTATATGTGGCGCACCTTCTCCAGCAGCAACTCCGGGTCGTCATCGATAATCAACAGGTGAGCCATAGTTCGATGAACTGCTCGGAGGCACATGACTGCTGGAAAGGTCGAATCATCGTACAGCACCAGGGTCAAAGCGACTGGACGCGGCGCAGACGCTGTAGCCGACGGCCGTGCATTCTAAACAATTCTGCGCTACTCGGCCCGCCGGGAGTCGGCCGTTCTCCGGCACTCGCGCCAGACTCGGGATTTGCCAACGAACTGGATTTCGCTCCTTAACCGCCCGTCACGTTTGGGCCAGGTCCGGAAAGCCGCCCTGGACTGCTGTTCCAGTGGATTCGTCGTCGATCTGCGGCAATGCGACGCAAACGGGATGGGTCGTGCACCAAACCGCTGGAACTCAGGCTCGGCAACCACCCGGCATGGGGTCCTGCCGCTCGAGATTTCCGCCGGACTGGTCGGACCGGCGCGCGTCGGGCAGAATCAATGTTTCGGGATGCAGCCTGGATCGATGATTGGCAGTCTGGGCTGTTGGCAGTCGGGGCCGCCGGAGGCGATCAGAATCCGGGGCGTCGGGCGTGAAGCGCTCGGCAAACCGATGGGGAAAGCGCGTCCGACTGCTTGGGGGCGGCACATACGCCACGGTCTACCGACCTTAAGAGTCGAATCGGCCGTCCGGAGTTCTCCAGGATTTTCTAAAAGCAACGGATCATCCAGCTGGACAGTTCATGCGACGCAGCAACTCAAGGCCGATCAGGCTGCTGGAAACCTGCCTCGACAACACCGAGCCCAAGCGCGCCGAGGAGGCCTTGCGCCTCAGTGAACAGCGATATCGTTCTCTGGTCGAGGCCACTGCGGCGATCGTTTGGACAATGCCAGTTTCAGGCGTGGTCGAGTCGAAACAGTCGGGCTGGGAAGCATTCACAGGCCTGAGTACGGACGAATGCCTCGGCCGGGGTTGGCTGGAGTCGATTCACCCGGATGATCGGGAACGCACTGCCGAGCTTTGGTCCGCCGCAGTCGCCGCCAGGGCGCCTTACCAGATCGAGCACCGAGTTCGGCGGCACGACGGAGAATACCGCAACGTGTTGAACCGCGCCGTCCCCATTTTCGCGGAGAATGGAGAACTCCGCGAATGGTTTGGCATTTGTATCGACATCACCAACCTCAAGCAAGCTGAGGAGAAGCTGCGGGATAGCGAGCACCGGTGGCGCAGCCTGACCGAAACTCTGCCGCAACTCGTTTGGACCGCCACGCCCGACGGCGCATGTGACTACTTCAGCTCGCAGTGGACGCAGCACACCGGGGTTCCGGAGAGCCAGTTGTTGGGATGGCAGTGGCTCGAAGCGCTGCACCCGGATGACCGAGAGCCCACACGGAGATTCTGGACCGATTCGGTGGCGGGACGAGGGGCCTATGACGTGGAGTACCGCGTCCGTCGGTGGGACGGAGAGTATCGCTGGTTCAAGACGCGCGGCGTGCCGATTCGAGACAGTCAAGGCGGCATCTTCAAATGGTTCGGAACCTGCACCGATATCACCGACGGCAAAATGGCCGAGGAAGAGTTGCGCCTCGCCAAAGATGCTGCTGAGTCGGCGAATCGAGCCAAGGACGAGTTCCTGGCGAATGTCAGCCATGAAGTCCGCACCCCCTTGAACGCCATTCTGGGCATGGCCGATCTCACGCTTGACACTCCACTCGCCGACGAACAGCGGCGATACCTGAAAACAGTCAAATCCGCCGGCGAAAACCTGCTGGACATGATCAATGACTTGCTCGACTTCTCCAAGATCGCAGCCGGCAAGATCGAGTTAGACCCGACCGATTTCTCCGCCCGGGCTGTCCTGGCAGACACGCTGCGGGTTCTGGCGGTTCGCGGCCACCGCAAGGGTCTGGAACTGGTTAGCCATGTGCAGGCGGATGTGCCTGACGCACTGATCGGCGACGCCGGCCGGCTGCGTCAGGTGTTGCTCAATCTGGTCGGCAACGCCATCAAATTTACGGATGCGGGCGAAGTGGTCGTGCGGTTGGAAGTCGCCGCCGAACCAGCATCGAACGGTGGGATCCGACTGCAATTCACCATTCGCGACTCAGGAATCGGAATTTCGAAAGAGCGGCAGTTGCAGATCTTTCGGGCGTTCGAGCAAGAGGACACCTCGACCACGCGGAAATACGGCGGCACTGGCCTGGGACTGACGATCGCCGCGCGCCTGGTGGAACTCATGGATGGCACGATCGCGGTCAACAGCGAGCCGGGTAAAGGCAGCACGTTTGTTTTCACCGCCGCGTTTGGGCGTCCAGCGAACGCTCCGCAGGCGGCAGCCACCCGACCTCCGGCCAGTTTGCACGATCTGCCGGTGCTTGTCGTCGACGACAATGCCGCCAGCCGCCGAATTCTGGAGGAATGGCTGCGTGGTTGGCAGATGGAACCCACCGCTGTGGGCGACGCGATGGCGGCAATGGACGCCGTCTGGAATCGCTCGGCCAGCGGTCGACCGTACGCCCTGGTGTTATTGGACGCCCGAATGGCCGGCACGGATGGTCTGACGGTGGCCGCCAAGATCCGCGAGCGGGCCGAGCTCGCCACTACCCGCATCATCTTGCTGGGGTCCGAAGAGTGGCCGGGCGATCTGGCCCGGGCCCGCGAACTGCGGATCGACGCCCATCTGCTGAAGCCAGTTCAGCAACACGAGCTGCTCGAAACGATCTGTCAGGTGCTGAGCCGGGCGAGCGACGACGCATCGATTACGAAACGGCCCGCCGGGGACGAAGAACCTGCCACGGCGACTGACTCGGCAGCGCTGCCGATGAATATTCTTGTGGCCGAAGACAATGACTTGAGTGCGCAGGTGATTCAGCAAATGCTCAGTCGCCAGGGCCACCGCGTGCAGCTAACGAACAATGGTCGAGAAGCGCTGGCGCTTGCGGAACATGGGCACTTTGATTTGCTTCTCCTCGATATCCACATGCCTGAATTGGACGGCTTCCAGGTCGTCCAAGCGATTCGAGAGCGCGAGCAAACTACGGCGGGCCATTTGACCGTCATCGCCCTGACCGCGCGCTCACGAAAAGAGGATCGCGAGCGCTGCCTGGCGGCCGGCATGGACGAATTCCTGACCAAACCCATCCGCCCGGTCCAGCTTTGGGCGGCGATCGACCGCGTGATGACACTCCATCTCGCCCACTTTGGGTTGCTCGACGTGCCGGTACTCCTTTCCGCGTGCGGGGGCGACGCCAACCTGCTGGAGAAAATGTGCCAGTCGTTCCAAACGCGAGTCCCGGAGCACCTGACGGCCCTGCGCAACGCGCTGCGCGATCAAGACGCCCCTCGCTTGCGCGAGGCGGCTCACAAGTTCTGCGGCCTGCTTTCGGAATTCTCGACGGTCGCTGGCGATCGAGCCGGCAACCTGGAAGATGCTGCCGCTCGAGCAACGCTTTACGAAGCCCAGCCCCTGCTCGAAGAACTCGAAGCCATGGCCAATGACCTGGTCCAGGTTGTGAGGGGATTCTCGCTGGCGAACTTGCACTCGCTCGTCAACGTTGCCGGCGGTAGCGAATCTTGACCGTGGCAATGCGCGTTTGCTCATGCCGTTGCGTCGAGGGGAACGCTCACAGCCGTTCCCTGTTGTCGAGCTGCTCCTTGGCCGCCGCGACCACTCGGTCCGGCTCGAACCCGAACTTCTTCTGGAGCTCCTTGAGCGGCGCGGACGCCCCGAATGTTTTCATGCCAATGACGCTCCCCGACGGACCGACATAGCGATCCCATCCCATGGTCGAGGCCTGTTCGACGGCGACGCGGGCTCTTACTTTGGGCGGCAGCACACTGTCGCGGTACTCCTGAGTCTGGTGTTCGAAAATCTCCCAGGAAGGCATCGAGACCACGCGCGAACGGATGCCTTCGGACAAAAGCGCCTCGTGCGCTTGCACGACGAGCGTCACTTCACTGCCTGAGGCAATGAGCACGATCTCGGGACTCCCGGTTGGCGCATCGGCCAGCACGTAAGCACCCCGCGCCACTCCGGAAGCAGGCGCGTACTTGCTGCGATCGAGGGTGGGCATGGGCTGGCGGGACAACACGAGCACCGCCGGCTGATGACGCAACTGAAGGATATAGCGGTACGCCTCGACGACCTCGTTGGCGTCGCCCGGCCGGAGCGTAACCAGGCCGGGGATGGCGCGCAACGACAAGAGTTGCTCCACGGGCTGATGTGTCGGGCCATCCTCTCCATCGCCCATGGCGTCGTGCGTGAACACGAAGAGGCTGGGCAGCTCCATCAGGGCCGATAGTCGGATCGCGGGCCGCGCGTAGTCGCTGAAAATGAAGAAGGTTGCTCCGAAGGGTCGCAGCTTGGACAGGGCGAGCCCGTTCACGATCGCCGCCATGGCGTGCTCACGAATCCCGAAATGGAGATTCTTCCCGCCCGGGCTGGCGGCCTGGAAGTCGCCGGCACCCTCATACTTGAGGGTCGTCTTGTTGGACGGGCCTAGATCCGCTGAGCCGCCCAGGAGCCAGGGGATGTTCTGCGCCAGGACGTTCAGCACCTTGCCCGACGCTTCGCGCCCGGCGATGCCCTTCGGATCGGCCGGGAACATGGGGAGATTGCGGTCCCAGCGGGCCGGCAGTTCGCGTCGTTGCATTTGATCGATCTCGGCCGCCAGTTCGGGATACTCTGCTCTGTAGGCGCCGAACCGCTCCGTCCAGCTGCGCCTGGCTGCCGCACCGCGGGCGCCAATTCCGGCCGCGAAGTGCTCGCGAACGCCCTCGGGCACAAGGAACTTCGCCTCCTCGGGCCAGCCGTAGGACCGCTTCGTGAGGCGGATTTCCTCCTCCCCTAACGGTTCGCCGTGAGCCTCGGGCGTGTCTTGCTTGTGCGGCGAACCATAGCCGATGTGACTGTCCAGAATGACGAAGGTGGGACGGCCCTTGGTCTGCCGGAAAACCGCGAGCGCGTTTTCGATGCGCTCGATGTCGTTGGCGTCCCCCACGCGTAAAACATTCCAACCGTAGCCGAGGAAGCGGGCCGCGACATCCTCCGTGAAAGCGATCCGCGTGCTGCCCTCGATCGTAATGTGGTTGTTGTCGTAGACCCAGCACAGATTGTCCAAGCCCAGATGCCCGGCCAAGGATGCTGCCTCGGACGCGACGCCTTCCATCAGGCAGCCGTCGCCACAGACTGCATAGACGTGGTAATCGAAGATATCGAAGCCCGGCTGGTTGTAGCGTTGGGCGAGCCACTTCTGGGCGATGGCCATCCCAACGCTCGTGGCGACTCCCTGACCCAGCGGACCGGTGGTGGTCTCGACACCCGAAACCCAGTGGTATTCCGGATGCCCCGGGGCCTTGCTGTCGAGTTGACGAAAACGGCGGATGTCGTCCAGCGAGACCGACGGCTGCCCCAGTCGCTCATATTCGGCGTTCACGGCCGACGTTCCCGTCAGATGAAGCACGGACCAGAGCAACATCGAGGCGTGACCATTGGAGAGCACGAATCGGTCGCGGTTGGGCCAGATGGGGTCCGACGGATCAAAACGCATGACGCGATTCCAGATCGTGTAGACGAGCGGCGCCAGTGCCATCGGCGTGCCGGGATGTCCGGATTTGGCCTGCTGGACCGCGTCCATCGAGAGCGTGCGAATCGTGTTGATCGACAACTGGTCCAATTGCTCGCTGGTCATGGTCATCACCATTGGGATTACTTCGTGGTTCGTCCTGCTTCCAGGGAAGCGACCTTGCCCAGGCGGCGCAAGTGCCGCTCGGCCTGGCTGTACTCGGCTTTCAAAAACGTCTGGACCAGGTCCCAAGCCACGGCGGGGCCGACGGTCCGCCCGCCCATGCAGAGCATGTTCATGTGGTCGTCCTCGACGCCCTGCCGGGCTGAAAAATGGTCGTGAATCAGCGCGGCGCGGACACCCGATACTTTGTTGGCGCAAACGGACGCGCCGACCCCGCTGCCACAGACCGCCACGGCGCGTTCCACTTTTCCCGCCGCCAGCGCTTGGGCCAAGGGGACGACGAAATCTGGATAGTCGTCACTTTCGTTCAGATCGTGCGCGCCAAAATCGATCACCTCGTGCTCCGCGGCGCGAAGTTGCGCGAGGAGTTCCTTTTTCAAGCCGAACCCACCGTGATCCGTAGCGATGCCCACTCGCATGCCTGCTCCTCCTTCAGTTTGTTCCCAACTCGGCTGCCGCGGCGCGGTCGGCAAGCAATAGACCCTGGTCTTGTCGAATCCGCCCGGCCGGAATGGAAGGGTCCGCGTCGCACAGACGGACGAGCGGTCCAGCCTTGTCACTCCCAGTCACCAACCAGAGGATGCGCCTGGAACGATTGATGATTGGATAGGTCAAAGTCATCCGACGCCGACCCTGATAAACCCCGGTCAATGCGACTTCGGCGTCGGTGACGTTGAGAACCGCATCTCCCGGCACCAGGGAAGCGGTGTGGCCATCCGGCCCGAGGCCCAGATGAACAAGGTCGAGAATCGGCGGAAAGCCGGCGATATCCGCGAGAGTTCGGCAATAGGCCTTGGCCCCGGCTTCGAGGTCGGGCGATTCCACCGGCATGCCGTGCACTTGATCGGGGCGCAACGGAACTCGCTCGAGCAGGCTTTCGCGCAAGTGTGTGAGGTTGCGATCGGAGTGTCCCGCGGGCGCAACGCGCTCGTCTACTTGCACAAGATGCAATTTCTCCCACGGGACTTCCAGGCCCGCGAGGGCGCGCAACATGAGCCAAGGCGTGTGCCCCCCGCTCACGGCAAGGATGAATCGGTCGCGTTCGGCTACCGAGCCCCGGGCCTCCAAGGCGATGATTTCCGCCGCCTTGTGGGCGACGGCAGCGGCATCGGCAAGAACTTCGATCTTCATCGAGGCGTCTCCCATCCCGATCAGTCGGTTACGACGGGGTTATGCCAGCCGCCGGGTGGCACAACGTTACTGTCTGCTTCACTCGGCCCCCAGGTATTGGGCTCGTATTCGCGTACCGGACTGGGCGCCTTCAGCGCGGGATCGACGATTCGCCAGGCCTCTTCCACGTAGTCCTCTCGGGCAAACAGGGTCGCGTTTCCTTCCATGGCGTCTCCCAGCACGCGCTCGTACGCATCCATCTCATCAGCGCTAGGGCGGTGGCTGGCCGCCATTTCCATCGGTTGGCCGATCATTTTCTCTTCCGCGTCCATCACGGTGACACCGAAGGCGCTGGCTACTTCGGGGCTGATGCGGAACCGGAAGTAATTCGGCGCGGGAGCACAGGTGGGAAACACCTTTGGGGGCCGGCGCATGCGGACAACGACCTCCGTGCAGGTGGCCGGCAGAACTTTCCCGGCCCGGATGTAGAATGGAACTCCCTGCCAGCGCCAGGTGTTGACCTCCAGCTTCAAAGCGGCAAAGGTTTCGACCTGCGAATCGGGCGCTACCCCCTGTTCCTTTCGATAGCCTCGGAACTGCCCACGGACAAGACTCGTTTTGGCGAGCGGCGGTATCGCTCTGAGCACCTTTATCTTTTCGTCGCGCATCGATTCGCTGTCGGTGCGGACCGGGGGCTCCATGGCCAAATTGGTCAGGACCTGAAATAGATGGTTCTGAATCACGTCGCGGATCGTGCCCGTTTGATCGTAGAAGGCTCCCCGGCCCTGGATTCCGAAGGTTTCCGCCATGGTTATCTGGACGCTTTCGACGTAGGTGCGGTTCCAAAACGACTCGAACAAGGAGTTTTCAAATCGCAGGAAGACCATGTTGTGCACCGGCCGCTTCCCAAGGTAGTGGTCGATGCGAAAAATCGCCGTCTCGTCAAAGGTGGCCAACAAGATCTGATTGAGCTGTCGGGCTGACTCGAGGTCATGTCCGAAAGGCTTCTCGATGATGACGCGTGCCCCGTGGCTACAGCCCGATTTGGCGAGTTGTTCCACGACCACCCCAAACAAGGCGGGTGGAATGGCCAGGTAGTACGCCGGCCGACTGGCTGCCCCCAGCTCTTTGCGGATCGACTGAAACGTGGCCGGACTGTTGTAGTCGCCACCGACGTAGTGCAGCAGACCGCATAACTTGTCAAAGGCGGCCGGATCGAAGCTGCCGTGTTTCTGCAAGCTATCCCGCGCCCGCGCCGGAGCTGGTCGATGGTCCAACTGGACCTGGCCACGCCGATGACGGGGACGTTGAGGTGGCCGCGTTTGACCATCGCCTGCAGCGACGGGAAAATCTTTTTATAAGCCAGGTCGCCAGTGATGCCGAAAAAGACCAGGGCGTCGGATTGGGACTCGTTCATCGTGCTCTCGCTTTCTCGAAGTTACTTGCCCGCCGACTTCTCTAAGTGTCCGCCGAATTGAAGGCGCATGGCCGACAGCAGTTTGTCCTGGAAATCCGCCTCGCCGCGCGAACTGAATCGCTCGTAGAGCGCCGTGGTAAGCACGGGCACCGGCACCGCCTCGTCGATGGCGGCCTTGATGGTCCACCGCCCCTCTCCTGAGTCCGACACTCGGCCCGCGAAGTCCGAAAGCGAGGCATCTTTGGCTAGCGCGCCCGCGGTCAGGTCGAGCAACCACGACGCGATCACGCTGCCGCGCCGCCAGACCTCCGCGATCTCAGGCAGTTTGAGGTTGTATTGGTAGTGCTTGGGCTCGCGCAGGGGCGTCGTTTCGGCATCGATCTCGTGGGGATGGCTGCCAATGTTGGCCCCGCGCAGGACGCCGAGCCCCTCGGCGTAGGCCGCCATCAGCCCGTACTCGATGCCGTTATGCACCATTTTCACGAAGTGGCCGGCGCCATTGGGCCCGCAGTGCAGGTAGCCTTGCTCGGCGGTGCCGCCGAGCGATTCGCTCCCCGGAGTGCGCGGGATATCGCCCTTGCCAGGGGCCAGCGCCCTGAAAATCGGGTCGAGCCGACGGATCGCCTGGTCTGGACCGCCGATCATCATGCAGTAGCCGCGTTCCAGCCCCCAGACGCCGCCGCTAGTGCCCACGTCCACATAATGGATCTGCTTCGGCGCGAGCTGCTCGGCGCGGCGGATGTCGTCGACATAGTAGGAATTGCCGCCGTCGATGAGGATGTCGCCCGGTTCGAGGTAGGGCAGTAATTCAGCGACGGTTTCGTCCACGACTGCCGCCGGGATCATCAACCAGACGGCGCGCGGCTGATCGAGCTGCTTCACGAGGTCTTGCAGAGAAGAAGCCCTCGTCGCCTTCTCCTTGACCAGTTCGTCGACCGATTTGGGCGACCGGTCGAAGATCACGCACTGATGGCCCGACTTGAGCAGCCGTCGCACCATGTTAGCGCCCATTCGGCCCAGGCCGATCATTCCGAGTTGCATCATTCGCTCCTTTGCAAGACGCCTTTGTCAACGCGTAGTGTTTATTGATAGCGAGATTTCAAACGGGCTCTCGGGTTGCATCAAGCGTCCGCGTTTTCAGGCGATTCGGGTGGTCACCCCTGGCCGGGTCGCCGACGGGGGCTCAATAGTCCTCTATTTGGCCACTGCTAGTCGCAGGCGTCGCATGGCAGCGGCGACCCCCTCGCGGTCGCCGAAAATCGCCGATCCGGCCACCAGCACGTTGGCCGCAGCGTCTGTTGCCAGAGGGGCAGTCGTCGCGTCAATACCGCCGTCGACCTCCAGGTCACACCCGGGCTTGATCTGGTCGATCAACTGCCGGACGCGACGAATCTTGGCCAGCGTGGAGTGGAGGAATTGTTGATGTCCGAACCCTGGATTGACGGTCATGACGAGCAGCTGATCTACGTCGGGCAGGATTTCCTCGAGCACGCTCGCGGGGGTTGCCGGGTTGATGACGACGCCCACACGTTTGCCGAGCGCTCTGACGCGTTGCACGGTGCGCGACAAGTTGTTGTTGCCCTCCCAGTGCACCAAAAACGAATCTGCGCCGGCCTCGGCAAACTCTGCGAGGAAATCGTCCGGGGACAAGACCATCATGTGAATTTCCAGCGACAGGCGTGTGACGCGGCGCAACGACTGGACTACGGGCGCCCCCATCGAGAGATTGGGGACGAAATGGCCGTCCATGACGTCCACGTGAATTCGATCCGCCCCCGCTTGTTCGGCTGCGACAACCTCCTCTCCCAATCGAGCAAAGTCCGCTGCCAGAATCGACGGGGCCAGCTTTATCTCGGTCCTGTCCATGATTCGAACACCACCTCCACAAGGGGCACCGTCCGCAGAGCCGGCCAATCGAACAGCGACGTCCTCAACACTTCCCTCGCCTGCCCTGCCGACCGGCTCTCAACGAACCAGAGCGCTCTCGTCACCTATCCCACCACCCCAATCCGCGGCCCGGTCAGCTCCACGTAATCGGCGAAGCGGAAGCGCACCAGCGGAAGTGCATCGGGGCGGGACAGGACCAGGCTTTTCATTGAGCACCTGCCAAACTCTTTTCCGCGACGCGAGCATGGTCGAAAGTCTCGACCCAATTGCGAAACCGCCGGCTGATCTCGGTCACGGCTTCGGCTCGCGTTGTCTTGCCGGCGCGCATGTCAATCAGCGGGTCCCAGAAGGTCGTGCGACCGACGGCGAAGCCGATGAAGCCCTCGACGCTCGCGGCGGTCGCCAGCCACTCATGCACTTTCTTGTCGTCTTCCCCGCGGCCCAGGACGATGCAGCCCACCTGGTCTCGGCCGCTGCGCCGGGCGGCAGCCACGACCTTTGCACAATCTTCGCGACGATCGAGCCCTTCGATCTTCCAGATATCCGGTTCTACGCCTGCATCCTGAAGTTCATGGATTGCCCGGACCATCAGACTCGGGCGCATCTCCCGGTCGTAAGCCTTCTTATCGCCGCGGACTTCTTCCAGTTCGGCGGCTTCCGGGGGCACGAGCAGTTCGAACATGAACCGGCTGCGACCGGCCGCGTGGAGGAATTCGGAAAGGCGCTTCAGACGAGCCGCTTGGCGCACGTTCAGGGCCTTGTCGCCTTCGGGGTTATAGCGCACCAGGACTTTGCAGAAGGTCGGATGGAATGCCTCGATGTGCCGGGCGAATTCCTCGCCGTATTCGAAATCGAACTCGTCCTGCCCGCTTTTCTCGGCGGGGCACGCGGTCGAGTAGCCGTGGCTTGTCGCGTCGCGCAGGATGGCCGCGCCAAACTGCTCATCCACCAGGATGCCCGCCGTGTCCTTGGGCACGCCGGCGGCCTTGAAGCCGTCGTAGATCACTTGTTTGGCGGCGGCGATTTGGGCCGTCTGATCGGGGGTCAGCGTCCCCTTCCAACCGAACATTTTCGTCTGGAACGAGCCGCGGTGGTCGAACGGCAAAATGTAAAGTGGTTTATTGAATCCGAGACTCATCGCGGGATCTCCTTGAACTTCCGACAGCGGCGAATGAGGCGATTGGTTGAAGTATCGTGGCCGAGGGCTGACTCGGTCGTGCTTTCGAGCTCCGGGATGATGCGCTGGGCCAGCACCTTACCCAGCTCGACACCCCACTGGTCAAACGAGTCGATGTTCCAGATCGCGCCCTGGGTGAAGACCGAGTGCTCGTAGAGGGCAACGAGCTTGCCGAGCGTTTCCGGCGTCAGCCGCTCGGCGAGGATCGTATTCGACGGCCGGTTGCCCTCGAAGACCCGGTGCGGAACGAGCCAGTCCGGCGTGCCCTCGGCGTGGACCTCCTCGGGCGTCTTGCCAAAGGCCAGCGCCTCGGCCTGGGCACAGACGTTCGCCAGGAGCACGTCGTGGTGCTTGCCGAGAGGATTGAGCGGTTGCCCGAACGCAATGAAGTCGCACGGGATGAGCCGAGTTCCCTGATGAATCAGTTGATAAAAGGAATGCTGGCCGTTGGTTCCGGGCTCGCCCCAGTAGATCGGTCCGGTGTCGTAGGTAACCTTGGTCCCTTTGAGCGTGACATGCTTTCCGTTGCTTTCCATCGTCAACTGCTGCAAATAGGCCGGGAATCGCTTCAGGTATTGTTCGTAGGGCAGCACGGCAACGGTCTGGGCGCCGAAGAAATCGCTGTACCATACGGCCAGCAGGCCCATCAGCACGGGCAGATTGCGCTCAAAGGGGGCCGTTCGGAAGTGATCGTCCATCTGGTGGAAGCCATCGAGCATCGCCCGGAAGTTTTCCGGCCCGATGGCAATCATCGTCGAGAGGCCGATCGCGGAGTCCATCGAGTATCGCCCGCCGACCCAGTCCCAGAAGCCAAACATGTTCGCCGTGTCGATGCCGAACTCCGACACCTTCGCGGCGTTCGTTGAAACCGCGACGAAATGCCTGGCCACGGCGCTCGCGTCGCCGCCCAGACCTTGAAGCGACCAGTCGCGCGCGCTGCTGCGCATTGGTCATGGTTTCCAAGGTCGTAAAGGTCTTCGAGGACACGATGAACAGGGTTTCGGCCGGATCGAGATCGCGCGTCGCTTCGACAAAATCCGTGCCGTCGACATTGGACACGAACCGGAAAGTCAGGGCGCGGTCGCTGTAGAACTTGAGTGCTTCGTAGGCCATGACCGGCCCCAGGTCCGAGCCGCCGATGCCGATGTTGATGACGTTGCGGATCCGCTTGCCGGTATGTCCCTTCCAATCGCCGCGCCGGACTCGTGCGCACAACGCGGCCATTTTGTCGAGCACGGCATGAACCTGGGGCACCACGTTTTCGCCATCCACGATCACGGTCGCCCCCTTCGGCGCGCGCAAAGCCACGTGCAGAACGGCTCGGTTTTCCGTCAGGTTGATCTTGTCGCCGCGGAACATGGCGTCGATTCGGGCTCGAAGACCGGACTCGTCCGCCAGCTGCAGCAGCAGCTCGAGGCTCTCGTCGGTAAGGCGATTCTTTGAATAGTCGAGATAGATCCCCACGGCCTCGGCCGTCAATCGCTCGCCGCGCGTGGGATCGTCGGCAAAGAGGCTGCGAAGATGCAGGTTCTGGACCTTCCGATAGTGCGCCTTGAGCCCCTTGCGGGCCGAGCGGGCGGCGAGTGATTGACTGCTGGTTGGCATGATCGTATTCCTTTGCTGCCGGATGGCGTTTTCAGTGCTGACGCGGCCTACGCAACCTTTGCCAGGGCCGCGGTTTTGGCGGCGATCACCGTCATGAGCTCGTTCCAAGACTGCACGAACGACCTGGCTCCTTCATCTTGGAGTTGGGCCGCGAGGGCCCCCACGTCGATTCCGGCCTGGGCGAATTCAGCCAGGGTAGTCTCGCAATCGCCGCCGTCCGGCGGGAGCATTTGGCCGATCTCGCCGTGATCGGCCAGAGCTTTCAGCGTGCCCTCTGGCATCGTGTCCACGGTGAAGGGCGCGGCGAGGGCCTTGATGTACAGGATGTCCGAGGCCTTGGGGTTTTTGGTTCCGGTGCTGGCCCACAGCAGACGCTGTGGCCTGACGCCGGAGTTGTACGCGCGCTGCCAGCGCGGCGACGCGAGCAATTGCCGATAGGCTGCGTACGTGCGATTGGCGACGGCGATACCCAGCCGGTCGCGCAGAGACTCGGGAACCTTTGCCCCGACTGCGGCGTCCCAGCGGCTGATGAAAACCGATGCCACGGAACCAACGTCGGGTTTCAACCCGGCTTCAATCCGCCGCTCGGTCCCGCGGAGAAATGCCGCAGCCGCCGTCAGGTAGTGCTCGCGCGAGAACAGCAGCGTCACATTCACGGGTATCCCGGCAAAAATCGCCTCTTCAATGGCCGCTGTGCCCTGGACGGTGCCGGGGATCTTGATGAAGACGTTAGGGCGCCCGCGCGGGCGTGCAGGTCCTTGGCTGCCGCCAGGGTGCTGGCGGTGTCGTACGCCAGCAAAGGCGATACTTCCAGCGACACCCAACCGTCCACCCCGTTCGTCCTGTCCCAAATCGGACGGAACAGATCGGCGGCCTGCGTGATGTCGGCCAGCGCCAATTCGAAGAACAGCTGTTCTCCCGACTTGCCTTCCTTGAGCTTCTGGCGGATCGCGGCGTCGTAGGCGGTGCTGTTCTTGATGGCGTGGTCGAAGATCGTCGGGTTCGAGGTGAGTCCGGTCACCGAGAGCTCGTCGATGTAGCGGCGGAGCGTCCCGCTGGTCAGCAAGTCGCGAGTAATGTTATCGAGCCAGAGACTTTGGCCCAGGTTGTGGAGCTGCTGAGTCGCTTTCATGGTGTTGCCTCGCTAACTCGTAGGGGACAGAATCGGTTGGCCGGAAGAGTTAAGGGCGCTGCTCACGATTTTCTGCGCTTCGCTGACGATGGCGTCGAGGTGGGCCTGGCTCACGAGGCTTTCGGCGTAAATCTTGTAAATGTCTTCCGTTCCCGAGGGTCGTGCGGCAAACCAGCCGCTGGCGGCCACAATCTTCAGGCCGCCAATCGGGGCGTTGTTGCCCGGGGCGTGGGTCAGCCTGGCCAAGATCGGCTCGCCGGCCAGTTCGGATTGCGTGATGGCCGCGGGAGCCAGCTTTTGCAGCCGCGCCTTTTGCTGGGCCGTCGCCGGCGCATCGAGCCGCGTGTAATACGACGTGCCGAACTCCGCCGTAAGTTCGCGATAGTGCTCGCCCGGGTCTTTACCCGTGCGGGCCGTGATCTCGGCGGCCAGCAGGTCGAGCAGAGGGCCGTCCTTGTCGGTCGTCCACGGCTCGCCGTTGTGTCGCAGGAAGCTGGCGCCGGCGCTCTCCTCGCCGCCGAAGCAGATCGATCCGTCGAACAGGCCGGACGTGAACCACTTGAAACCCACCGGCACCTCGCACAGCCGCCGGCCGAGCTTTTGCACCACCCGATCGATGATGCTGCTGCTGACCAGAGTTTTTCCGACCGCGGCCCGCTCCGGCCAATTGGGGCGATGCGTGAGCAGGTAACGGATGGCGACGGCCAGGTAGTGGTTCGGGTTCATCAAACCGGCCGAGGGCGTGACGATGCCGTGCCGGTCCGAGTCGGGGTCGTTAGCAAAGGCGACGCGGTACTGATCCTTGAGGCCGACCAGCCGGGCCATTGCATAGGGGCTGGAGCAATCCATGCGGATCTTGCCGTCGTGATCGACCGTCATGAATCTGAACGTCGGATCCACCGCCGGGTTCACGACTTGTACGTCGAGACCGTAGATTTCATTGATTGGTCCCCAATAGTGCACCGCAGCGCCGCCGAGCGGATCCACGCCGAGTTTGAGCTTGGCACCGCGGATGGCGTCCATGTCGATGACGTTCCGCAGATCATTGACATAGGGCAAGACAAAGTCTTGCTGGTGCGTGGTCGCGGCCTTGATCGCTTCGGCCAACGGCAGGCGCTTTACTCCACTGTTGCCGGCCCGCAGCAGTTCGTTGGCCCGATCTTCGACCCACCTGGTCACGACGGTGTCGGCCGGTCCGCCGCTGGTGGGGTTGTACTTGAATCCGCCATCTTCGGGCGGGTTGTGCGACGGAGTAATAACGATTCCGTCGGCGAGCTGCTCCGTGCGGTTGCGGTTGTAAACGAGGATCGCCCGCGAGATGACCGGGGTTGGCGTAACGCCGTCGTCGCGCTGGATGATCGTGTCCTGCCCGTTAGCCGCCAGGACTTCCAGCGCCGTGCGTTGGGCCGGGCCGGACAGGGCATGAGTGTCTTTGCCCATGTAGAGGGGACCGTCGGTGCCCTGGCTCCTCCGGTAGTCGCAGATGGCCTGCGTAATGGCGAGGATGTGCGCCTCGGTAAAGGTGCCGTCGAGCGGCGTGCCCCGATGACCGCTGGTGCCGAAGCTGACCCGTTGATTCGGATCGCTTATGTCGGGCCTGCGCTCGAAATACTCCCGTTCGAGTCGGGCCGCGTCAATTAGCAGCTCCTGCGGCGCCGGCTTGCCCGCGAGCGGAGAGATTGCCATTGGTCATCCTTTGCTGCCGGGCGGAGTGTCAGGTCACCGGGCATGGCTCGGCGTTCCAGATGCCGGCGGCGTATTCGGCGATGCTGCGGTCGCTGGAGAACTTCGCCGAACCGGCCACATTCAGAATGGCCTTGCGCGCCCAGGCATCCGGGTTGGCGTACAACTCAACCAGCCGCTGGTCCGCCTCCAGGTAGGACTTCAGGTCCGCCAGATGCATGTAATAGTCGCCGTGTGTCAGCAGCATGTCGCGCAGCGGAGCGAAGACGCCCGGTTCATGGACGCTAAAGTGGTCCGAGAAAATCAGGTCCAAAGCCGCGCGGGCTTCCGGCTCGTGGTCGTAATGCCAGTGCGGATCGTACGTGCCGCGGCTGCTGGCGACCTGCTCTGCCGTCAGGCCAAACAGAAAGAAATTTTCCTCCCCCGCCTCCTCTGCCATTTCGATCGTGGCACCGTCGCGCGTGCCGAGCGTCAGGGCTCCGTTCATCATGAATTTCATGTTGCTCGTGCCGCTGGCTTCGTAGCCAGCAGTCGAGATCTGGTTGGAGACATCGCTGGCGGGAATCAACCACTCGGCAAGGGTGACTTCGTACTCGGGCAGGAACAGGACCTTGATACGGCCTCGCATCGCCGGGTCGCTGTCGATCGTGTCGGCCAGGTTGTTGATGAACTTGATGATCACTTTGGCCAGATGGTAGGCCGGCGCCGCCTTGCCCGCGAAGAAGAACGTGCGCGGCGCCATGGGAAGGTTCGGGTTCGCCCGCAGCCGGTTGTAGAGCACCACGATGCGCAGGGCATTGAGGAGTTGCCGCTTGTATTCGTGAATGCGTTTGATTTGGCAATCGACGATTGTGTCTGGATCAACCGCGAGACCAGACGTCCTCTGGAGCCAGAGTGTGAACTGCTGCTTGGCCTCGCGCTTCGCCTGGCCAAATGCGTCGCGAAAGGCCTTGTCTTCGGCAAGCGGCCTAAGCCTGGCAAGCTGAGTCAGGTCGGTGACCCAGCCATCGCCAATGGCTTCGGTGATCGTACGGGCGAGCGCCGGATTCGCCAGGCGGAGCCACCGCCGCGGCGTGACGCCGTTGGTCTTGTTGCTGAAGCGCTCGGGAAACATTTCGGCCAGGTCCTTGACCGTCAGCGTGCGCAGCAGCTTGGAATGAATCGCGGCCACGCCATTCGTGCTGTGCGAGCCGACGATGGCCAGGTTGGCCATGCGGACGTGTTTCGTCGGTCCTTCTTCGATCAGGCTCACGCGCTCGACGCGTCCCTCGTCGCCGGGATAGCGGGCCCGAACCGCGTCGAGCAGGCGGCGATTGATCTCGAAAATGATTTCGAGGTGGCGCGGCAACAGCATCTCGAACCAGGCGACCGGCCATTTCTCCAGAGCTTCCGGGAGCAGGGTGTGGTTCGTGTAGGCCAGGGTTCTCTGCGTTATGTCCCAGGCCTGGTCCCAGCCCAGGTGCACATCATCGAGCAAGATGCGCATCAGCTCGGGCACACAGAGGCTGGGGTGGGTATCGTTGAGTTGGATCGCGACCTTCTCGGGAAACAAGTTCCAATCCGTGTTGCTCCGGCGGAAGCGCCGCACGAGGTCGGCCAGCGAGCAGGCGACCAGAAAATACTCCTGCACGAAGCGCAAGCCCTGACCCTGGGTCGTGGAATCGTCGGGATAGAGCACTCGCGTCAGCGATTCGGCTTCCAGCGTCTCGGCCAGCGCACCGACGAAATCGCCACTGCTGAATCGCTGAAAGTCGAAATAATCGGGTGCGGCAGCGGCCCAAAGCCGAAGCGTGTTGATCGTCTTTCCGCCGAAGCCCACCACCGGACGATCAAACGGGATGCCGATCAGGCTGGACAGCTTGCCGACGACGCCGCGCAACGATCCCCCACATATCTCGAACGAGCAGTTCAGCTTGATTTCCACAGCCTCCTGCGGTCGAGCGACCTCCCAGGGATCCGGGCGGCGGAGCCAATTGTCGGGAAGTTCGCGTTGCCAGCCGTTGGCAATGGACTGGCGGAAGATCCCGTACTCGTACCGCAGCCCGTAGCCCATCGCCGGAATCTGCATAGTGGCCATCGAGTCGAGGAAGCACGCCGCCAGGCGTCCGAGCCCTCCGTTACCCAGTCCTGCGTCCGGTTCTTGCTCCAGCAATCCGAGCCAGTCGAGCTTCTTCTGCTTGACGGCCTGCGCCGTGAGTTGCTCGAGCAGCAGGTTCGCAACGTTATTTACCAGAGAGCGCCCGATCAAAAACTCCATCGAGACGTAATAAACTCGTTTTGGGTTTTCGCGATCGTACGTTTCCTCGGTGAGCACCCAGCGCTGAGAGAGAATATCTCGCACGGAGCGAGCCAGAGCCTCGAAACGCTCCCGTGCGCCTGTAGCCGACGCGTTCAGCACGTTGTCGAAGAGCAGATGACGATCGTAGAGCGCGCTCTCCGCTCCGGTGAACTCGACGGGGCCACACCCATACTGACGCAGCAGCCGCGGGGTGGCCTCACCTGCTGTCGCAATCGGCGAGGATGCTGTTTTCAGTTGGCTCATCGACGCGTCCTTTCCTGCCAGGTCACGGACCGACATGGCGAGTGTCGTCCCAGAGTTGAATCACCGGCTGCGAGAGGTCGTGTTCATAACCCAACGCACTTAGGCTCGCCGTGCTGAGCAAAAAGAACCTGCCGGCTGCCGGTTCGAGGCCTAGCCACCGGGCGGCAAGAACCCGCAGGAAATGCCCGCTCGAAAAAAGCAACACATCGCCCTGACTCGCGCGCACCCTGCTTACGACGCGGTCAGCACGCGCGCCGACTTCGTCCAGAGATTCGCCGCCGGGACATCCGTCGCGGAATAGTTGCCAGCCAGGGCGCTGCGTGCGGATATCGACGCTACGGCGACCTTCGTATTGGCCGTAGTTCCACTCGACCAGATCATGATCGATCTCGGCCGCGTCCCCAAAACCAGCTAATTCGCATGTGCGAGTGACACGTTGGAGCGGACTGGTGAGAACCGTTTGGAAGGTCAATTCCTTGAGCCGCTCCCCGAGACTGCGAGCGTTGTGCTCTCCGTATTGGGTCAGCGGGAGGTCGGTCAGGCCGGTATGCTGGCCCGAGAGACTCCAAGCGGTCTCGCCGTGCCTCGCGAGATAAACGGCCGGAAGTTTGGACGTCATGCGTGGGGCGCTCGAAAACACGGACCAGGTCACGAGTTCGCGGACGGCGTGAACCTCGCGATTTCTCCGGGCGGACGGGAAACAGATCACTTGCAGCCTCCAAAGCGCTTGTGGATCGTTTGCGTCGACTCTGGAGAGCCACCACGGCACTTGACCCGAAAGCGCCACGTTGTCAAACAATTGCCGTACCGCCCCCCGTGAATGCAAAATCAGTGCCACGCAACTGGGCGCCACAAATTGGCCGGCGACGTTGGGGAACCTCGCAGGCGCGGGAGCGACGGGCGCATTCTGCGGCAATTAGGCAGGTCCTGGCCATCGTGACGATGCCTGCCGTGGCACCTGAAATGTCCGGCGGGAAAGGATTGACCCCGGCCGAGACCGCCAATGGCGGCCTGAGCGGGACCCCCGGCGGCGATGCCCCGGCCCGGCCACACTAGCCGAACCCTTGCGCTGCTTCACGCGCGGCGAGCCGATCGCAGCCCATTCCATAGGCCAGCGCAAACCCAATTCCGGCGGATTACTCTTGGCCGTCGGCCTTGTTGGGACCGGGGTTTGGCAGCGATTCGATCGCGGGCAGCGGCAGGCCTTCGGCGGGGGCAGCGCTCTGTGGCGACGCCGAATCCGACACAACAGTGCCCGGCGGCGGCCCCTTTCCGCCGGCGGCAAAGTACCGCCAACCGCCCCCCAGGCCGCGGTAGACCTGAATCAGGCTGAGCGCGATGTTGCCGGTGCTCGTGGCCAGTGTGTCCTGCTGAGTGACCAATTGGGCCTGAACGGTATATACCCGGTTGAAGTCGGTCACGCCTCCGCGGTATTGCAATTCGACCAGTTCGACGGATCGCTCCGTTTTGTTCACGCCGCGGGCAAAACTGACCGTCTGTCTCTGATACTCCAGGAAACCGATCAGGGCGTTTTCAACTTCGCGCCCCGCGTTGAGCAGCGTCTGCTGATACTGATACACAGTGCGATCAAAGCGTGCCTGTTGCACGCGGACATTGTTCGTGATGCGCCCGTAGTTCAGGATATTCCAGTTGACGTTCGGGAAAATGAAGCCCGTGAAGTTTTTTGCCGAAAACAGGTCGTTCAGATCATTCGCGGCATAGCCCACGAAGCCATTGATCGTGAAGCTGGGATAATAGCTCGACTCGGCCACACCGATCTGCGCACATTGGGAGGCCATTTCGAACTCGGCGCGGCGCACATCCGGACGGCGGCGGATCAGGTCGGCCGGCACGCCGACTGCCACCGTGAGCGGAGGGCGTGGGATCGGACCGCGACCCAAACGCGGCGCGAGATCGGTCACCGGCATGCCCAAGAGAGTGCAGAGCTGGTTCATCGCCTGGCGCCGCCCGATGACCAGGGGCGGGATGGACCCTTCCGTTTGGGCCAGATTCGACTCGGCTTGGCGCACGTCCAACTCGTTCGAGACTCCCTGGTCGAAGCGCTGCTGGGCCAGGTCGAGCGTAGACCGCTGAATCGCCACGTTCTGCCTGGCGAAATCGATCCGCTGCTCATAAGTGCGCAGTTGCACGTAGTTGGTCGCCACGTCGGCAATCAACATCACCAGGGCATCGTTGAAGCCGGCGCCGGCCGCACCCAGCTCGGCATCGGCCGATTCGATCAGCCGCCGGTAATGCCCCCAAAAATCCAGCTCCCAGGAAACATTGAATCCGCTGGCCCAGACGCTCAATGTCCCGGGAAGCGGCACGCTGGGAAAAATCGGCGGCAGTTGCGCGTGGATGTAATCGGCCGCGGCGGTTTGCTGCTGCGGGAACAAGTTGCCGGCCGCAATCCCGCGCTGCGCTTGCGCTTCGGCCACTCGCGTGGCCGCGGTGCGCAGATCGAGATTCTGCCGATAGGCCGTGAGGACGAGATCGTTGAGCACCTCATCGCCGAATACCGACCACCAATCGCAGTCGTTGGCCGGCAGCGGCACGACGCGCTGGTCGGCCGCGTCGACCCACTGCGGTGCCACTGGCGCGGCGGGGGCGCGAAATTCGGTCCGACTTTGAAACCATTATGGAACCAGGCCAACGGCCGGGTTTGGCACCCCCCCGCGGCGACGAGAAGGAGCAACAGCAGCGCGGCCAATGCCAGCGATCCTGGCTGCTGCGCCCTCGATGGGAGCGCTGTGACGAATATGCCGTTCGGGCAAGATTTGCCGAGCCGCCGCCGGCCGACTTTGAGCCTATCCGAGAACCGTCTCGGAAAGGACGGTCCCGTTTTGCTCGGAGGACTGCGCAAATCCGGGACCGTCCCCGCCGGCTCTCGGATAGGCTCATTGCCGGCCCCGCCGTCGGGCGGCGTAGCGCGCAGCCCGAGCGAGCGCACGTCCCGGCGACGGAAGCGCGGACATCTCCCCAGGCTTGTCGTGCATCCATGCATGGCAAACCGGCCGACCGGGAGCAGTACGGCGGTCGAAGCATCTTCGACGTGGACAGCAACCGGCAAAAAAACGGAGCGGCCGGCACTCCACCGGCAGTTGCTGGGACCGTTCCCTATGCTCAGGCCCCCAAGGCAACCAAGTGTTTCATCGACGGGCGGCAAGAACCGCATAACACCAATTACCGGCCGCGCACGTGGCAAGCTGTACCGGTTGTGACTGTCATTCGGATTGAAGACCTCCAGCGCCGGAAGCAACCCAGCCCGGGAAAAGGAGACTCCGACTCAACCACTGATGCCGTTCCGGGGGGCAAGTTCGAGCCCGGCTAGAGCGAGTCGATGTTCGGACGCTCGGTAGCGCGCCGGGATTCCCTTAGGACAACGATTGCATCGAGTCCTTCGGCGGCCAGCTGAGGGACGAGTTGCTCGACCGAGAGATCTCCGACACGTTGCCGGAGGCCAAAGTCTTGATCGAGCGTTGGCGGCGGGAGTACAACACCGTCAGGCCGCAGGGCTCGTTGGGGTTTCCGGCCCCCAGCGGCGGCAGCGACCAGGCCCTGGAAGAGGAAATTCCAGCGAAAACGCTGGTGTCGATCCTGGAGGCGGGCCACGCCGACAAATGCTTTTGACAAAACTTACGACAACCATCCAACTATGGCATTCGGTGTGCTCACCCCACACTCGCCCTTCGGGCGACTCGTACCAAAAGTGCGGTGGGCATTGCACGCCAGGCACAACTTATCCCCTGAAACAGACGCAGACGCCGTGCCAATTCAGATTTTGAATGTGGATATAACGCGTTAGGAGACAAAACCGGTGCCCGAGCAAACCAGCGCGCATCCAACGGAAGCCCCGGCGCCACCCGCTACGGAAGCAGGCCCCAAGCCTCACCCGGTCACAGCGCCGCCGCCGGAGGTCAAGCGGAACGCCCAAAGGCCCTGGGTGTGGCCCATCGTCGGGCTGTTGGTTCTCGCCGCCCTGGGTCTTTACTTGATCCCGTCCGTCGTCCGGGCCTTTACCACGATCTCTACCGACGACGCCTATGTCGACGGCCACGTGACCTTCGTCGCCCCGCGCGTGCCTGGCAAGGTGATCGAGGTCTTCGTGGACGACAACAACCGCGTGAAAAAGGGAGACTTGCTCGTACGCATCGACCCGGAGCCCTTTCAGGTACAGGTCGCGTTGAAGCAGTCCGCCGTCGAGGTGGCCGTGGGGGACCTGGCCGCCGCAGAATCCCAGGCTCGTGGGCTGGAGGCCCTGGCGCGGAGCCAGCGCTGGAACATCCAAACAGCTTCCGAACAAGTCAACAATCAAATTGCCCTGCTCAATGCGCGGGTTGCCGTGCTGCGGACCCGGGAGGCGACCGTTGAACGGGCGCGGGCCGACTTTGAGCGCGGCGAGCGACTGGTAAAGAGCGGTGCCGTGAGCCGCGAGGACTTTGATCTCCGCCAGCAGAACATCCGTGTCGCCGAGGCCTCGGTCAACCAGGCGCTGGAGGATGTCTACCAGGCCAGGGCGTCGCTCGGGCTGCCTTCTCACCCGGAGAACGGCCAGGCCTTGACCGACGTGCCACCCGACCTGGATCAGACATTTTCGGAAGTCCGCGCCGCGCTTGCCCAGCTGCTGCAAACCTCGGCTCAGCTCGGCCGACCGTTGGGCTCCATGGATGCGACGCCCAAGCAGATTCTCGAAGAATTCCTGCGTTTGGACAAGGACGGAAACATCGACCGGATCTTCCGCGACATGATCCCCAAAGTGCCCGCCGTGATGCAGGCCAATGCCAGGTTGGCGCAGGCCCGGCACGACCTGGAGCAGGCCGAGCTGGACCTCAGTTATTGCGAGGTCCGATCCGACATCGACGGCACCGTCACGCAGCGCAACGTCAACCCGGGCAACTTCGTCCAGGTCGGGCAACAGCTCATGGCGGTCCGCTCGCTCACGGAGATCTGGATTGAGGCCAACTTCAAAGAAACGCAGTTGGCCGACCTGCGGATCGGCCAGCGCGTCAAGGTCGAGGTGGACACGTACGGCAGCCGCCAGGACTTCGAGGGCCGCATCACCGGTTTCACCATGGGGACTGGCCAAACCCTTGCCCTGCTCCCGCCCCAAAACGCCACGGGCAACTTCGTGAAGATCGTCCAACGTCTGCCGGTGCGCATCGAACTGGCGAACTACGATCCGGACAAAGTTCCCTTGTTCGTCGGCCTGTCGGTGACGCCTTACGTCTACTACAAGGAACCGCCCACGGGGCCCAATGCCGGACAGATCCTGCAACCGTTTGCCCCGCGTCCGCAAGGCACTACAACGCCAAAACCTTAGCCGGCTGGCAGGGAACAGACATCTGGCTAGCGCGGACAAGAGAATAGTGCCAACGCGGGATCACGGGCGGTGGATCCGACCGGCGACTGAAACGTCCCGATGTTTTCGGAATACGGCGCAACGGCACGCCGCCCACGTCTCGGCCGGCCCACGTCTCGGCCGGCACAGCGCAGAGTGCGCTGCAAGCCAAATGGTTGGCGGGCGCGAACGCCCTAACCCCGAGTTGTCGCCATCGCACGGGGCGCGCGCCTGGTCTGCTGCCCGGGCGGGGCGGAACATTCTTCCGAAAAGTGCAGCCCGCGAGCAGGCCTGCGACAATAGCGCCCGGAAATGTGGAGTGATGGCTGCCTGCGGCTCCCTTCGGCTTCCTTTTTCCTATTTGAGGGTTTTCTCCGCCACCGAGCGCTTCATCAGAAGCACCAGGAACACGAGCCCCACGCTCGCGACCGCTGCCACCCAGAAGACGTCGAAAAAGCCAAAAGATACAGCCTGCTGCCGGCGGAGATCGGCGAGCGATTGCAGCGCCATTTGTTGCGATCGGGCCGAGTCGCTGGTTTGCAGGCGGAACAAAGCCCGGCCCTGTTCCAGGAAAGTGTTTACGGCCGGGTGGGAGGAGTCGAGGAACTCGCCGATCCGCGCGGTGTGAAACTGGGTGCGCCGCTCCTGGATGGTCTCGACCATCGACACGCCGAAACTGCCGCCTTCGTTGCGGAGCAGGGCGAGCAGGCCCACGGCCGCGCCGCGCAGGTGCTTGGGAATGTAGAGGAAGGCGGCCACGTTGAGCGGAGCGAACATCAGCGAGAGGCCGACGATCACGATGACCCGCGGCAAGACCGCCTGCGACAGGCTGATGTACAAATTCAACAGCACCGTCCAGTAGTTGCCCGCCGCCATGATGAGCAGACCCAAGGCAATTAGCCAGCGAGCGTCGATGCCCCAGCCGAGCAGACGAACCACGACGAGCGACGTGAGCGCGCAGAAAATGCCGGCGGGCCAGAGCACGCGTCCGGCGGCATAGGCGTCGTAGCCGAACGCGGTCAAGAGCAGCAGCGGCAACGCCACGCTGGCCATGTACAGCACGGCCGACGCGCCGCAGCTGATGCCGCAGGAAATCGCGAAATTGCGCTCCCCCAACACCCGGAGATTGATGACGGGACTGGCAAATGTCAGCTCCCGGTAAACGAGGCCGGCCAGCGCCAGCACGAACACGATCAACAGCGTCTGCACCCGCCAGAACGGGTCACCCAGCCAGTCCCACTCTTGCCCCTTGTAGAGCATCACTTCCCAGGAGGCCATAACGAGAGCGAGCAGGCCCAGGCCGAGGCCATCGAATTTGAGCAGTCGCTTCTTGAGTTCCGCCCGCTCTTGCCTGAGGTACTCCGGATCCTCCAGCAGGGCGTAGCAGGCCAGAAAGCTGACGATTCCGACCGGCGCGTTGATGTAGAAGATCCAGCGCCAGCTGTAGTTGACGACGAGCCAGCCGCTCAGAACCGGGCCGACGACCGGCCCGACCATGACGGCGATGCCGAACATCGCCTGGGCGGCGCCCTGCTTCTCGAGCGGGAGGCTGTCCAGCAGGATCGCCTGGCAGGCGGCCTGAAGCCCGCCGGCGCCCAGTCCCTGGATGATCCGGAACAGAATCAGCTGCGGCAGGCTGGTGGCCATGCCGCACAGCGCCGAGGCAATGGTGAAGACGGCGATCGACCAGAGGAAGAAGTTGCGGCGGCCGAAGTGGGCCGACAGCCAGCCGGTGATCGGAAGAATGAAGGCGTTGGCCGCCAGGTAGCTGGTCATCACCCACCCATCGTCGGCGGCGGGTGCCGAAAGACCGCCGGCAATGTAGGGCCGGGCGACGCCGACCAGCGTCGTGCCCGCGACCCCCATTAACGTGGGGATGACCACGGCCGCACCGACGAGCCAAGGGTTAATCGCCCTCCAGCGGCCCAAGGGCAAGGTGAGCGTCGCGTTGCTCATAATAGGATCCAAGTGGCAGATCCGGCATCCCCCGTGAATCTCCGCTCACGACGGGTGCCAATTATTGGCTGCTCAAGTTCTGCACCGCATGGCGCTGCCCTCTGCGCCGATCACACGCAATGAAGAGCCTGGGGACAAAACGGTCTGGGGCAAGGGGGACCGTCCCGGTTTGCTCCAAAGACTCCGCAAACTTGGGACAGTCCCCGCCCGTTTTGCCCCCAGGCTCTAAATGACGAACAGCCGGCACGAACGATCTCGCCTGCTCCAACTAGCGCTCGGACGAGACTCACGTCATCGGTTCCACCCACTGGGCCCGCCACGCCGTCGGCTCAAACGGTTCTGCAAAGTACTGCGTCTCGCGCACGACCTTTCCCGCCTCGAACTCCATGATGCTCACCGTGTCGTAGCGGCGCCCATCATACGTGATCGCGTACTCGGTGACCCAGAGGCCATCCCCGCCGACAATCCGCCGGACGTCAAAGCCCGACGGCCTGGCCGGGTGGTGGCTGCGCAGGGCCTGCACGTTGCGTCGCCCGCGGATGCGCTCCCCCGATTGGGGATACTCGACGATCGCGTCGTCGTGATAGATCTCGTGTTCGGTGTCCTGATCGCCCGCGGCGGAGGCGGCCCAGTGTCGCTGCAGGGCTGCGCGGATTTGCGAATCTTGCACCTTACCCTCCCTTCGTGTGGACTGGCGATCAGTTCGAACTGATTGCTTTCGACGATCTTGCCCCGGCACCTTCCACGTTCGGCTTAGTAAAAGCCCTGGTTGTCTTGTTTCACGCTGACTTTGCCGGCGTATTGTCGTGCGACCAGGGCGAAATACGCGGCCGCCAGGGCGAAACCGATTGGCCACCAGGCCGCGGCGTAGGCCAACGAATTGGGGCTCGCGGCGACACTGTAGGCGGTGAGCGAGTCTTCGGGCGCCAGCGTCGAATGCAGCACGACGGGAAAAATCGCCGCCGCCGAGGTGGCCAGCAGGCTGGCCAGCAGCAGGTTCGAACCAAGGAATGCCGGCATTTCACGCTGCCTTATCAACCCGAACACCAGCACGAACGCTGCGACACAGACCAGGAGCAAACCAATCCACCAATAGGGGTTGTGAATTGCGTGCCCCAGCAGATCGGGCGCACCACCGCGGATTCGACGGAGATGACCACCAGCAGCGGCGCAGCCGCCGCCCATAGCACCCGCGCGTAGCCCGCGCTGCGATCATGCACCCTGCCTAGCGTTTTGAGCGCGAGATAGGTCGCGCCATGCGCCGCCAGCGCGACAGCAGCGAAGATGGCAACGGAAACCGTATACCAGTCGAGCAGCCCCACCTGGCCGTGGGGCGTGAAATCGGTGAAGAAGGCCATGGAGAAGGTGCCGTCGGAAGCAAGCGGAACACCGCGGGCCATATTTCCCGCCGCAGCGCCGAACAGGATGGCCAGCAGCGTGTTGGCGAGCACGAAGACGAAGTCCCAGAACCCCTGCCACATGCGATCGTTGATGTGGCCACCCGCTTCCAGCGAGATCCCGCGCAGGATCAAGCACCACAAGATGAGAAAAAGAGCGAGGTAATAGCCCGCAAAGCCGAATGCCAGGAGCTTGGGGAAAACAGCCAGCATGGTGCCGCCGAAACCGACCAGCCACACTTCGTGCCAGGACCAGAGCGGACCGATCGCGGCGATGACCTGGCGGCGTTCTTCGGGCGTGCGCCACAAGCCAGTGGAGCATTCCAGCGCCGAAGTTGCGCCGTCCAGCGCTACATAAACGATGAGCATGAAGCTGACAATTCCATACCAAACAGGGATCATGCCGTCGGCTCCCTTCCCTGTTCGGTCGATGGGGCGTCGCCGGGTCCACGGCCGATCTCGCGACCCACCAGAAGGACGAACAGCAGCCCGAGCACCAGGTACAGGCCGACAAAGCCGATGAGTGTGAACACCGTGTCGCCGCTGCTGACCACCCGGCTATAGCCTTCCGCGGTGCGAAACAGGCCGTATACGAGCCAGGGCTGGCGTCCCAACTCCGCCGTCATCCACCCCAGGGTGTTGGCGATATAAGGAAACGGGAACGCGAGCATCAACACCCAGAGCAGCCAGCGGCTGGATTCCAGTCGGCCGCGCAGGATTTGGAATCCGGCCAAGGCCATCAGGACAATGAAAATCGTCCCGAGTGTGATCATGAGGTGAAACGAGTAGTAGAGCAGTTCGATGTTGTCGGGCCACGACTCCTGGGGAAAGTCGTCCAATCCCTCGACGTTGCTGCCAAAATGGCCGTAGGCCAGAAAGCTGAGGGCGCCCGGAATCTCGATCGGATTTTCAAGCCGCCGGGCCGCGACATTGGGTTGCCCGATCACGGCGACGCTGGCCCTGGGACCGCCGACAAATCGGCCCTCCATGGCGGCCAAAGTCACCGGCTGATGCCGGCCGACCATTTTGGCCTGCTGGTCGCCGGTGGGAAACGCAACCAGGACCGAGGCCAGCAGTCCCACGACAGTTCCCGCGCGTAGATACATCCGCGCCTGTACCGGGTGGAGACCGCGCAGGCAGTAAAAAGCGCCGACCGCGGCCACCACAAACGAGCCCGTTACGAGGGCCGCCGTCTGGTTGTGGGCGAATTGAACCCAGGCCCAGGGATTGAGCAGGTAGGTGCTGAAACTATCAATGTCCAGCGAGCCGTCCGCTTCGATGCGATGGCCGACGGGATGCTGCATAAAGGCGTTTGTCACCAGAATGAAGTATCCGGAGAGCCAGCTTCCCAGCGCGACCGCCAGCGCGGCCAGGAAATGCATGCGCGGCCCCAGACGCTCTTCGCCCCAGATGAGCGCGCCGATAAAGGCGCTTTCGAGAAAGAACGCGAACATGCCCTCCATCGCCAGCGTCTGTCCAATCACGCCGCCGCTGTGCTTGGAAAAGCCGGCCCAGTTGGTCCCGAACTGAAACTCCATCGGGATCCCCGTCACCACCCCCACAGCGAAATTGAGCCCGAAGATCTTGGCCCAGAATCTCGCGGCCCGGTTGTATCTCTCGTCACCCGTTCGCAGGGCGCGCCACTTCCAATACACCAGAAACCACGCCAGGCCCATGGTCAGCTGGGGGAACAAGTAGTGATAAGTGATCGTGAACGCGAACAGGAGACGGTGCCAGAATAGAGCGTGTTCCATGTTGTCCTTCACGATTACCGGGATCGACCACTCCGGCCTGCGAACGTGGCTGCGAATGAACGATTCGCAGTCCGCCGGGCCTCGCGAGCCCGTCAGGAACCCGGCGTGTCCTGCCCGAGGCGCCCCTCTACCTCGTGGGCGTAGCACCACGTCCACGTAGCCCCGGGCATTATGGATCGCATCACGGGATGGCCAGCCTCATGGAAGTGCCTTGTCGCGTGCTTGCCGGGCGAGGAGTCGCAGCAGCCGACATGGCCGCACGCCTGGCACTCCCGGAGCTCGACCCAGCGCGAGCCTTCTTTCAGGCACTCCTCACAGGCTCCGGGCGTTCGCGGCGCCGGGAAGTCGGCCACGGTCAGGTCCTGCAGGTGTTCGCACGTCTTCGCCATGGCGTTGTCCCCGTGAATAGTTTCTCAATCTGCGAGTTGCCGCACCGATTCTCCGGCTGGCTCCGGGGATCGGTGCCACGTATCCCATCGTCCTGACTTCCGCTTCGGCGGAGGTTGAGGCAGCTCCGGTCGCCGGCGCTCTCGGCTTGGCGGTTTGGTCACGCCCAGCCGTCCTTCGGCCCTTCGGCACCGAACCAGCGCTCGGTGATCACTTTTTTTCGCGTGTAGAAAGCAACGGCGTCGGCACCCTGCGCATCGAGATCACCATAAAGCGAATTCTTCCAGCCGCCGAAGGGAAAGAACGCCATCGGCGCCGGCACGCCGAGATTGATGCCGAGCATCCCGACCTGGATGCGTTCGCGGAAAATGCGGGCCGCCGCGCCCGATTGTGTGAAGAGGGAGACCGTGTTGCCGTATCGGCTGCGGTTTGTCAGCGCGATCGCCGCATCCAGGTCCGGAGCGCGCATCACGCTCACCACCGGGCCAAAAATCTCCTCCCGGCCGATGAACATCTCCGGCGTCACATCGTCGAAGACCGTCGCCCCGATGAAGCAGCCGCGCGGCCTGTGGGAAACGGTTTGGCTGCGGCCGTCGAGGCGAAGCCGGGCCCCTTCCGTCACCCCGCGCTCGATCGCAGCCCGGATCCGCTGTTCCTGGACCGGGTTCACCACGGGACCGAGCGTCGCGGCGTCGTCCAGTCCGTCTCCCAGTTTGAGTTCACCCGCCGAGCGGATGAAGGCATCGACGACGGCGTTCTGTCGCACCAGATCGCCGACCGCCACCAGCACGCTCCCGGCCAGACAGCGCTGCCCCGCCGAGCCGAAGCACGATCCAATCAGTTCGGGCAGGCTGCGCTCCAGGTCGGCATCGGGCAGGACGATCAGGTGATTCTTCGCTCCGCCGTGTGCCTGAACTCGCTTGCCATGAGCCGCTGCGGTGCGGTAGACCGACTCTGCCACTGCCGACGAGCCGACGAAGGAAACGGCCTGGACGTGCGGGTTGGCGATGAGTCGTTCGCTAACTTCCTTGCTGCCCTGCACCGCGCCGACGACGCCCGGCGGCAAGCCGGCCGCGGCGAACAGCTCGATGAGTCGGGTGCCGGTGAGCGGAGCCTTCTCAGCCGGCTTGAGGACGAACGTGTTCCCGCAGGCAACGGCGACCGACATCATCCAGAGCGGAATCAAGGCCGGAAAATTGAACGGCGGTATGCCCACCACGACACCCATCGGTTCGCGGATGGAATGGCAGTCGACATCCCGCGAGATGTCGGTCAGAGTCTGTCCCATCAGCTGGGAGGGAATGCCGCAGGCAAACTCGACGACGTCCAGCCCGCGCCGCAGCGAGCCGCGCGCCTCGCTCAGGAGCTTGCCGTTTTCGCGGACGATGCTGTGGGCCAACTCCGAGATGTTGTTTTCCAACAGGTCCCGGAACTTGAACAGGACGTGAGCCCGGTCGGGCGCGGGAGTGGCGCGCCAGCCGGGGAAGGCACGGGCGGCGGCAGCGCATGCCTCGTCCACCTGTTCCGGCGCGGCCTCGCGCACCGGCGCCAGCAACTCGTCCGCGTCTGCCGGATTGCAGATGTTGCGGCTCGTGTTCCCACGGCCCTCGACCCAGGTTCCGCCAATCAGGTTCAGCGCGGAAGCCACACGCGAGGAGGTTGCAGGCGACCGCACAGAGGTAGCAATGGCGCTCATGGAGTCCTCCGGAAGCTGGGGAGTCTGTTTACGGACCGTTGCCCGTCGAAGTAATAGGAGTCGACAGAACGTTTCCGAACCGGTTTCAGACCGGTTCATCGCTCAAGAAGCTCGGCCTGACATCGCACACACGACGATCTACCGTTCCGCGATCGAGCCTCCCTTCAAGCCGCGCGCGACCACAATTCGCTCGATCCAATCGATCAGGAGCTGCAGAAGCAAGGCAAGCAGCGCCGCAGGGATCGCTCCCGCCAGGATCAGCTTGACGTCGTTGAGTCGAATGCCGCGCAAGATCGGTTGCCCAAGGCCGCCGGCTCCGATGATCGCTCCCAAGGTCGCAAACCCCACGTTTTGCACCGCTGCCGTGCGAATGCCAGCCAACATGACCGGAAGCGCCATCGGCAGCTCGATTTCGGCCAACTTGGCTACCGGGCTCAGTCCCAATACGGTCGCCGACTCGATCACGCCGCGGGGGATGCCGTCCAACCCGGTGAACGTGTTCCTTACGATCGGGAACAAACAATAAGCCAACAGGGCAACGACCGCGGTTACCGACCCTTCGCCAACGCTGGGATAGCCCAGGGCCCCCACCACTGGCATCAATAAGACCAACAGCGCCAGCGAGGGGATTGTTTGCAATAGTCCGACGGCAGCCAACACGATGCGGCCGGTCCGTCGAAAGCGCTGGCAGAAAATGCCCAATGCCGTGCCGGCCACGATCGCGGGCAGCAACGAGCGTCGCACCAGGTCGAGATGCTCGGCCACGTGCTTCCAGATGACACGACTCAACGAGTCTTCCTTAAGCTCCGTCTTGACTCCGAGTTGGGTGCGGAGGAACTCGGCTGCCGCTTTCGACTCGGATTGCTCGCCCGACTCGACGGCGTCATTCAGCTCTCGCATCTCCGGCTCCGAGATGTTCCGCTCGATCCGCCGGATGCCCGCGAGCAACTTGGGCTGACGCTCGGCCGTGTCTAACCGATATAGCCACACGGCGTCGTAGCGAGGAAAGAACTTCAGATCGTCTTCCAAGAGCACGAGGTCGTTACGGTGGATCATCGCGTCGGTGGAATAAACGTCGGTCACGTCGATCTCTCCCGCCAAGAGCCGAGGATAGGCGACGTCGTGATCGACGCCCACGACGTCGCGCTGGGGCAGATCGTAGTGTCGCGCGAGCGCGGGCCATCCATCGCCGCGATCGAGGAATTCGTGGGTCATCGCCAAGCGCAGCTCCGGCAACCGCCGGAGATCCGAGATTTTTTTGATTCCCAAGGCCTCGGCGCGTTTCCGCGTGAGCGCGAGCGAGTAGCTGTTGCTGAAGCCCAAAGAATCGGATATCCCGATTCCGCGAGCGCGGAGTTCCCGCCTCATGGCTTCGTCATCGGGCACCTGTTGCGCGGCTAATATCTCTTGCACGATCGTGCCGGTGTACTCGGGGTAGGCGTCGATTTCGCCGGCCTGCAGCGATTGGAACAAAATCCGCGTCCCGCCAAATTCTCGATAGTGAACGGCGCTCAGGCCGGAATCGACGAGCAGCAAGCGCAGCACCTCCCCCAAGATCACCGACTCGGTGAATTTTTTCGAGCCGATGCGCACGGCCGCCTCGCGACGCGGCGCTGGAGCGAGCCCGGCGGCCAGAAGCGCGACGCACAGTGCTCCCCATTTCAGCATGGCTGTGTTTTTCATCTGGCAACTATCTGCGAGTTGACAAAGTCGCGCACGAAGTCACTGGCCGGACTGTCCACGATGTTCGCGAACGGCCCCTGCTGAACGATCCGCCCCTGCTCCAGCACGCAGACCCGGTCGGCGAACCAGCTCGCTTCCACCAGATCGTGGGTCACGAGCAGCACCGTGGCGCACGTGCGCTCAAACACGACCTTCAGGTCACGCTGCAGGCCGGCACGAATCATTGGATCGAGCGCTCCCAGCGGCTCGTCCAGCAGCAGCAAGTGCGGCTGGAGAAAAAGCGCGCGCATCAGGCTGACCCGCTGCCGCTGCCCGCCCGACAGTTCCAGGGGGTAACGATCGAGGGCGTCCGGCGGGAATCGCGTCATCTCGACCAGCTCGGCCAATCGCTGATCGCGCTGTTCGCGGGGCCACCGCTGGTGGCGAGCCATGAGAGTCACATTTGCCGCGGCAGTTAGATGCGGAAACAATCCGCCCTCTTGAATCACATAACCGAGTCGACGCCGCACGTCGGGCAGCGTGCGCTCAGTCAGCACCAGGTCGTCGACGACGATCTGGCCCTCGGTGGCCTTCACCAACCCCGCGACCATTCGCAGGATCGTCGTCTTTCCGCAACCGCTCGGCCCGAGCAGCACGAGCACTTCGCCAGCTTCCACCGTCAAATCGAACGGCGGCACGACGGTTTTGCTTCCGTAGGCTTTGGAAACTCCTGAGAAGCGAAGCATGCTCACACCTTCCGGGCTCCGTCGAACACGCGGCGGGCATCACCGCGCCCAGCGCACACGAACTCCAGGATGCCGAGCACTCCTTGGCTGAGGAAGGGTCCCGATTAGTCAGCGCGGGCAACAGCGTTTGCCAGGTTCCCCAGCAGAATACGCCTTTGCGTGATCAACAATATTGGACTTTGGTATTGGTTCGCCGTCCTAATACCTTAGTCCAATAGCCTTCTCGCAGGCCGATGCCTAACCTTCGATGACTCCCGTCCAAACGGAGTTCTCATGCCAGCGCAATCCGGGAAGGCAGTAATGTCCGGTTTCAGCTCGACATTCCAATCCGTGCGGTCGGTGACTCGCACCCTTGCTGCCGGTCTTTCGACGGAGGACCAAATGGTCCAATCCTGTCCAGACGCCAGTCCGGTCAAGTGGCATCAGGGCCATACGACCTGGTTTTTCGAGACTTTCGTGCTGCGGGCCTTCCTGACCGACTACAAACCCTTTCGCGAAGAGTTCCGCTGGCTCTTCAACAGCTATTACAACTCGCTCGGGGAGGACATTCCGGAGAAGAAGCTGCGCGCTTCGTTCTCCCGCCCTGCGCTGGATGAGGTCGTGGCATTCCGCGCACACATTGACCAGGAGATGGAAAGACTGTGCGCACGCCCCCTCGATGACGGACCGGCACGGCGAATCGTTTTGGGCTTGAACCACGAGCAGCAGCACCAGGAACTCGCCCTGACGGACATTAAGCACGCGTTTTTTTCAAATCCCCTGCATCCTTCGTACGCGGCTGGACCCCTCCCGAAAGAGGGGGAGGTTGCACTCCCGAAGTTCGAATGGCACGCCTTCGACGGAGGGGTGATCGAAATCGGCCACCCGCTGACCATGGCGAGCCCTTTGGATTTTTGCTTCGACAACGAGGCTCCTCGACACAAGGTCTACTTGGAACCGTTCCAAATCGCAAACCGCGAAGTCACCTGCGGTGAGTTCCTGGAATTCATGTCGGACGGCGCATACACGCGTCCGGATCCCTGGCTTTCAGCGGGCTGGGAGGCCGTGACCAACGCGGATTGGCAGGCACCCCTCTATTGGCAGCGTGACGACAGCGATGGCACCGGTTGGCGCGTCTTCACCCTGAGAGGCTGGACCGGACTGTCGGCGATCCTCGATGTTCCGGTTTGTCACGTTAGCTTCTTCGAAGCCGACGCCTTTGCACGCTGGCGGGGTTGCCGGCTTCCGACGGAAGCCGAATGGGAATGCGTCGCCAGCCAATTGCCCCTACGCGGCAATTTGCTCGACTCTGGAAGGCTGCATCCCGCAAAAGCGCACGGTGCGGGCGTCGAGCAACTTTTCGGCGACTGTTGGGAATGGACGGCCAGCGCTTACACGGGCTATCCGGGATACAAGCCCCTCCCCGGCGCTGGGTGAGTACAACGGCAAGTTTATGTCCGGCCAGATGGTTCTGCGCGGAGGATCCTGCGTCACGCCCGCGAATCATGTGCGCACGACGTATCGCAACTTCTTTCCACCGGCGACTCGCTGGCAGTTCACTGGCATCCGTTTGGCGCTTTGTTGATTTCGAGATTTCGAATGGGCCGTCGGGCTACGTCACACGTCCGCGTTTCTGGGGCTTCCGGTGGTCGCCCCTAGCCCGTTGGCCGGTCAAGACTCAATAGAAGGGTGTCCCCCACATGGCTACGTGCCCGATTGCATTCGACCTGAAGCGCCCAGCCGCGTTGGACGCGCGCGACATGCTGCTTGCGGAAGTTCAGCGCGGCTTGCTGGGGCGGCCCCGCTCTCTGGCGCCGTGGATGTTCTACGACGCGCGCGGCTCCCGCATATTCGAACGCATCACGCTGTTGCCAGAGTACTACCCCACGCGCACGGAACGCAAGATCCTCGCCAGCCATTGCGACGGAATCATCGCTGCCGCTTGTCATGGCAGCTCGCAAGCTGTGCGCCTGGTGGAATTGGGGGCGGGCACCGGCTCGAAGACCGCCATCCTGCTCGATGCCGCCGCGAGATCGCAAAGTGAAGTGCTGTACGTGCCGGTGGATGTATCGTCCGGCGCTCTTGAGGTAGCCCGCGAGACGATCGCAACCGCGCTGCCTGAAATCTCGATATCGCCGATCGTTGCGAATTATGTCACGCACCCGCCCCGGCTGGCATCCTTCGCTGGAACGACGCTAGGCGTGTACATCGGCTCGAGCATCGGCAACTTCGGACCGGAAGAGGCGCGAACGATCCTGCGCAATCTGGGAGGTCAGCTGCAGGCCGGCGATGCGCTGCTGCTGGGAGTGGATATGGTCAAAGACGAGCCGACTCTCGTGGCCGCTTATGACGACAGGGCCGGAGTCACGGCAGACTTCAACCTGAACATCCTGCGCCGCCTCAATCGAGAACTTGGCGCTGATTTTGATCTGGCGCGGTTTCGCCATCGCGTTTTCTGGAGTCCCTCGCAGTCACGCATCGAGATGCACCTGGAGAGCATCTGCGCCCAACGCGTGCGCGTCGCCGCCGCACAACTTGACGTTCATTTCGCGAAACACGAACGCATTCATACCGAGAACAGCTACAAGTTCACAGATGAGACCATTCGCATACTGCTCCGAGACGCGGGCTTTGACCTCGAGCGCATGTGGACTGACGAGCGCGGATGGTACTGCGTGGCACTCGCCCGAATCCGGTAAGGCGTCGTATGGCAATAGAGCACTTTGATGCGATTGTTATTGGTGTCGGCCAGGCCGGCAAACCGCTGGCCCTGGACCTGGCAGGCGCGGGCCGCCGGACCGCCGTCATCGAACGGGAGCATGTCGGCGGCACCTGCATCAACGTAGGCTGCACGCCGACGAAGACCATGGTCGCCAGTGCGCGCATTGCTTACCTGGCCCGGCGCGGCGCCGACTACGGCATTCACTGCGGGCCTGTTGACGTCGACATGGCGCAAGTCCGCCGGCGCAAGCAGGCAATCGTGGACGAATTCCGCTCAGCCCTGCAGCATCGCTTGGAAGATGCCGACAATCTCGAGCTCATTTTCGGCGAAGGCTGCTTCCAGGGTCCCCACGTCGTCGAAGTGAGCCTCAATGCCGGCGGCACGCGAACCTTGACGGCAGAGAACATTTTCATCGATACCGGCTCTCGGCCGGCGCGACCCCGCATCGCCGGTCTGGATGCAGTAAACGCACTCGACTCGACGTCGATCATGGAGCTGCAAGAGCTGCCCGAACATTTGCTGGTTCTGGGGGGCGGGTACGTCGGCCTGGAATTCGGCCAGATGTTTCGCCGCTTCGGCAGTGCGGTCACCATCGTGCAACGCGACAAGCAGCTCCTGGGCCGGGAAGACCCGGACGTGTCTGCTGAAGTCTGCAAACTGCTGCAAATGGATGGCATCGAGATCTTGCTCGATACCGAAGCGATCGGCGTGCAGGCGAGCGCCTCCGGCGTCGGCCTGGAGCTACGCGGCCCCGCCGGGGTGCGGACCGTTGCCGGCTCCCACCTCCTGATCGCCGCGGGAAGAGTGCCGAACAGCGAGCGGCTCAAACTCGCCGCCGGCGGTGTGCACGTCGACGATCGGGGCTTCATCCCGGTGGACGACCGGCTGGAGACGAACGTCCGCGGCGTCTACGCTTTGGGCGACGTCAATGGCGGCCCCGAGTTCACGCACATCTCGTACGATGACTATCGCGTCATCCGCAACAATCTGCTTCGCGGAGGGCAATCATCGACGAAAGACCGACTGGTTCCGTACACCGTGTACATTGACCCGCAACTCGGCCGGATTGGCCTGACTGAGCAGGAAGCGCGGGCACAGGGCCGTGCGATCCGCGTTGCCAAGATCCCGATGACCTGGGTGGCCCGTGCGTTGGAAACCGCCGAACCGCGCGGATTCATCAAGGCCGTCGTTGATGCCGACACTCGGCAGATCCTTGGCGCCGCCGTCTTAGCCGTCGAGGGCGGCGAGATTATGTCGATGCTGCAGATCGCCATGATGGGCAAGCTTCCTTATACCGCCCTCGAAGATGCCATCTTCGCTCACCCAACCCTGGCGGAAGGACTGAACACCCTGTTCATGAATCTGGAACAACAAGCCTGACCTCCTGAGGCCGCCAGGGGCCGAGTGCTTTCCACACTCACGAACAGGTCGAAGGAAGATTCGGGGGCGTGCACATGGCTCGCCGAGCGCGCTCTTGAAGCCGGTCTTCGGCAAGTCACCGCCGCTGGCCGCAACCCCGAAAGTCTCTTTGGCCGTTTGGCGGTCTTGACAGCGACGGTCTCGCGTCGATCCAAGCCGCGAGCCGCAGATCGAATCACGCGCCCTGCAGGTGATGGGGTGGGCGATCCGGTGCAGCCGCCGAACGCAGTCTTTCGGCCATTTTCACCAAATCGGCGATGGATTCCGCCCGCATCTTTTCCATGACCTTGCCACGGTGGGCTTTGACGGTGATTTCGCTGATCCCCAGTTCGGCGCCGATTTGTTTGTTCAGCAGGCCGCACACCACGAGGTCCATGACTTCGCGTTCGCGTGGGGTGAGGGACGCGAGGCGCTGCCGCAGTTGCCGCAGCTGGCTTTGCTGGGCAAGGGTCGATTGACTTCGCTCAATGGCCTGGCGGATGGCGCCGAGCAGGTCGTCGTCCTTAAACGGTTTGGTGAGAAATTCGACCGCGCCGGCTTTCATGGCGCGCACCGTCTTGGGCACGTCGCCGTATCCGGAAATGAAGATAATCGGCATGTCGCTGCGGTCGCCGGCAATGCGCTCCTGAAGTTCCAGGCCGTTCAGGCCCGGCAAACCCAGGTCGAGCACGAGACAGCTCGGAGTCTCCGCGCGTGGACGAGCGAGAAACTCGTCGGCGGATTGAAAGGCTTCCGATTGCCAGCCTTCGCAGCGGATCAGAGCCTCCAACGACTCTCGAACCGAGACATCGTCGTCGACGACAAACACGATTGGAGTTGCAGGCGACATGGCCGACCTCGATTCCAGGTGTGTCAGTCTAATTCGCCGCCAGGGCGGCACGCATCGCCTGAAGCAAGGCCGTGTCGCTAAACGGTTTTAGTAGGCAGGCGACCGCACCTTCTTCCAATACGCTTGGCCGAGTGGTCTCATCCTTGTGCGCGGTGATGAACACGATCGGAATTTGCCGCTTGCGAATTCTCAATTCGCGCTGAACGTCGAACCCGCTCATCCCCGGCATCGCAATATCCAGAATGAGACATTTCGTCTGCTCCACGTACTCGGAAGCCAGAAAGTCTTCGCCCGACCTAAACGGTTGTACCGCGAAACCAAATTCTTTCAACAGGTCAGGCAGCGACTCGCGCACCGACTCATCATCATCGACGACCGAAACGAGTGAACGTGCGTGCATTACAGGCTCCTCACGACCCCGTGGGCTGGTTGGAGGCGGGTCTTCGGCCCGAGCTCGGCAGGCGCCCGCCAAGCGCGCTGCCGGGACTCTGCGGAATGGAAAACGAAAGTGTTGCGCCGGGGCCGTCGTTTGGGTTGGCCCAGATTCGGCCCTGATGATTTTCGATAATCGATCGGCTGACCGCCAGCCCGATCCCCATGCCGCCGCTTTTGGTGGTGTAAAACGCATCGAAAAGGCGGCCTGCAGCCTGCGGCTCCAGGCCGATTCCGCTGTCCTGCACGGTCAGACGCACGTGATCGGCTTCGTCGCGCCGGGTTTGAATCAGCAACTGTCGCGAGCGGTTGTGCACGTCGATCATCGCATCCGCTGCGTTTTGCAGCAGGTTCATAATAACCTGCTGAAGTTGCACGCGATCGCCGGTGACCAGCGGCAAATCCTCGGCAAGCTCCGACCGCAGAATCACGTCGCTCCTTTGCAGCGTGCTCGACAGCAACTCGAGCACTTCTTGCGTGGCTTCGTTCAAATCAACCGACTCGGTGATGACCTGCCGATTGCTGAACAATGCCCGCAATCGCGCGATGACGTCGGCAGCGCGGTTGCCGTCGCGGATCGTACGGCGGGCAGTTTCACGCGCGCCTTCGACGTTCGGAGGATCGGCATCGAGCATTCGCAAGCAGGTGCTCGCGTTGGTGATGATCCCGGAAAGCGGCTGATTGACTTCGTGCGCGATCGAGGCGGTGAGCTGGCTCATCGTCATCACGCGCATCATGTTGGCCAGTTCCGCCTGCGTGTTGCGCAGCGTTTCCTGTGCCTGTTTCCAGTTGTGCATGTCCACGACGGTGCCGTGCCATTTCACGATGCGACCATCCTGGTCGAGCAAGGGAAGGGCATTCATCACGCACCAACGGTACATTCGGTCGGCAGCATGCATGGCTCGCACCTCGACCCGATACGGCGCCCCGCTGCTCACGCAGGACACCCAGGCCCGGGCCGCTGGCTCCACGTCGTCGGGATGAATCAGCCTGGTCCAGCCGTCGCCGATGATTTCGTGGGCTGCGAATCCGGTGTAGTCGAGCAATCGCGTGTTGCAATAGTCGATCGCTCCGTCGGGCATGGCGCTCCAGAGCATCTCCGGAATGGTTTCGGTCAACTGGCGCAAGTCGAACTCGCTCTGACGGAGTTTTTCTTCCGCTCGTTTGGAATCGGTGATGTCTCGAATGAAGGCGCTGAAGATCCAGTCCTCGCCGAGCTTGAGGGGCATGACCTCCAGCTCGACGGGAAACTCTTCGCCGTCGCGCCGGATCGAGGTGACTTCGATGCGCCGCCGCAGCAGCCGGCCTTCGCCGGTGGCCAGGAAATTCCGCACACCGCGCTCGTGTGCCGTACGGTCCTGCTGTGGAATAATCAAGTCCGACATGTGCTGACCGATCGCTTCGCCGCTGGTCCAGCCAAACATGTTTTCGGCCTGCTTGTTCCAACTGGTGATTGTTCCGGCGGCGTCCATCGTGACTGCGGCATCCAGCGCGGTGTCGATAATTAATCGCGTTCTTTCCTCAGTCTTGCGCAATTCCTGCTGAGACTGCTTGAGATCATCGATGTCGGTGGAGGTGCCAACAAACTTCGCGACCTTCCCGTCGGCGCCGTGCAGCGCGACGGCCCGATTGAGGTGCCAGCGATAGGCGCCGTCCCGAGCCCGGCGAAAGCGGGTTTCCATCGCAAAATCCTGCCCAGAGCAGACCCCCTCCCAAAAAACGGTAATGGCAACTTCGCGATCATCGGGGTGGACCGCGTTCATCCAAGCCTCGGGTCGGGACACAACATATTCGAGCGTCTGGCCGGTGTATTCCAGCCATTTGTCGTTCACGAAATCGGGCGTTCCGTTCGCCTGGAGCGTCCACGCCGCCACGGGAATCAACTGCAGCAGGCCGACTTGCAGTTGCAACTGCTGATTGGCGGCGGCAAGCTCCCTCGTTCGCTGCGCGACTCGCTGATCGAGTTCTTCGCCAAGGCGCTTCTGTGCATTACGCAGCCGAGCTTCGTGCAGCGCGATCACCGCCTGGTTGGCCGCCACTCCCAACAGAAGTTCCTCAGTTTGGCCAGGAAACTCCGGGCGCTCCGCACCGGCCACGAGCATGCCGATTTCGCCATGCAATCCAAGTCGCAGGGGCACGATCGACATATTCCCGCCTCGAAAGCGGCCCTGAATCCGCGCAGGCCATTTCTGATGATCGTCTCCTAATAGTCCATTGAGCTCTGCGCCACCTCACCTGGCTGTGTGACCGGTGCGGACGACCGGGCCACCCGCGCCAACTCGACGGAGACTTCGCCGGGCGAATCTTTCAATTGCACATAGATCACGTCCAAATGGAGCATGCGTTGCAGCACGTCGACCAGCGTGCGGCCGATCTGGGAATGATCGCCGCCGCTCCAGAGTGCGGGCAGGGCCATCATGCTGGTCAGGTCGCTGAGGCAGCGTTGCAAGCGCCGGACGTCTTCGCCGGGGTGTGTCTCTTGCGCGTTCATTGTTATGCTTGCCGACTGCGCAGCATACGCAGAAACTCTTCCGGGGGCATGTAGAACGGATTGGACTGCAGGATGCCGCCGATGATGACCATCGGGTGAGTTCGCATGATGTCGATGACCGTGTCGCCTCCGAACTTCGCCAGATCGTAGATGCAGATGACTGCGTCCTCGTGTCGGCTCCATACAGCATTTACTCGCGATTCGAACTCGACGAGATTCTCAATGTGCGACCGTCCATCTGCCGCCCAGTCCATCTGACAGATGATTCGGCTGAGCGGAAAGCCCGCCTTGTCATTGCCGCTAGCCAGTTGCTCAAACGCCTCGAGCATGCGGTCCTGGTCGAACCGACCGTCTCGCAAATAGGCCTCGCCATTCGTGCGGAGCTCCAATTGCCCGCTCCGCTGGGCAGCGGGCGCATCGATTCCCGCGTCGATCAATTTCTGCAGATGTTCGTGATGTCTGTCTGGATTGACGACATGAACCGCTTTGTGGCCGCATTCGAATCCATCCTTGATGAACGGCAGCAGCACGCGATACTCTTCCTCGGCGCTGTTGAAGAAGGCACAGACGTGGCGTACCTCGCCAAGTTGGGAACCGGCGAAAGGAATGGGAGCCGTCGTCTTCATGGCATCCCTCTCGTTGTGTGGTTCCACACCCCCTGAGGATATGTCGCGCCCACCGAAACCTCCATCATACTTTGGTATTGGTCCGGCCCATCATTTGGATGCCCGATACTTTCGTCCAATAGACTGATTTTAGTCAACTGCCTAACTTGTGGACGGCAGCTTTTTGGGGAGCCGAAGCGGAATCTGTGGGCAGATTTTGGTGGGGCGTGGGGGCCGGCTGAGCCGCGGCTGTTTCGCAGCCCGCCACATTTGCCATTAGGTTTCGCCCCTTCTCGCAGTAATAGCCTGCGATGCTCAATCGGCACTCGGCCAGTCTTTCGGCGCCCTTACGGCGCGAACCGTGTAAGGAGGAACCCAACGTGGCACAGCTCTGTCATCAGCTCGGGAACGAATGTGCCCACCCACACGGGGCCCGAACGCCAGTAGTCGGCACCGGGGCCCTCATCGATGGCGTGGCGGGGACACTCGGAGAAACCGCTTCGTATCACGAGGCAGGCGCCGACCCCCGCGGCGAATTCCTGGCAATGGTGTTGCACGAGTTACGGAATCCACTGCACGGCATTCAACTTGCAGTCAGTACGCTGGGAGACGCCATTTTGTCCCGGCCGAGGTCCGATTGGTTGATTGCCGGTATCGAACGAGCGACGCATCAGGTAATGGCCCTGACGGACGACCTCATGGAGCTCTCGCACGCCACTCATCCGACGTTTCGACTGCGCGTCCAGCCGATCGACCTTTCGGCGATGGTCCATGCGAATGTCGAGCGGCGAAGGATCGAGTTCGAGCGAAAAGGTCTCTGGCTGGCGCTTCGGCCTCGACCAACATCGGTCTGGGTCAACGCCGACCCGGACCGCCTGGAGTTGATCCTGGGCAACCTGCTCGACAATGCCGCCAAGTACACCGATGCTGGCGGAGAGGTGCTTGTGTCGGTCACCGTCATGGAATCTGACGCCGTCTTGCGGATTCAGGACACCGGAATCGGAATCGGGCCGGAATCTTTGCCGCGGGTGTTTGAGCCCTTCGTCCGGGAGAAGGAATCGCCGGGCCAGGCGACGCGAGGATCGGGCATCGGTCTGTTGTTGGTGCGGACTCTCGTCGAGCTCCACGGCGGGCGGGTCGAGGCGTTCAGTCCGGGTCGCGGACTGGGAAGTGCATTTGTCGTCCGGCTACCGGCTCTTGACAAGCGATACCGGCCCGGCGGCGCCAACGGCTTGAAACCGCAACTTGCTGGCTCCTGCTGAACACTCCAAGGGAGGAATCGAGGGGGTACGCAGAGGGCTGCTCCATCACATTCGGCACCTTCGCCGTGCGGTGCGCGGCGAGCGGGGTGTTGCCGCCGCTGTCCTTGACTCAGTTCGCCTACGACGCCCAGCAGGAAATGGGCAGAGGAGAGATATGCAGATGGCAAGGTTGTTGTCAGCCAACGTAGGTTGCCACTTAACTCGCTGCTGTCGCCGCCGGGAGCAACTGGTGTCGACATCGACGGCCGATCCGCGACCGCCGCGGGGCTGAAGTCCACTCAGGAAATATCGGAGGAGTCAAGCAATGGCCGGACCCGACAGTCTTCGCTATACGAAGTTGGCGCTCAACAACGGATCCGGCGCGATCCCCGCGCTGGGATTCGGGACATTGATTCCCGACCCTATCGCAACCAAAAACGCGACGAAGGCAGCGCTGGAAGCAGGATTTCGCTTGCTCGACACCGCGGAACGCTACCGAACCGAAAAAGAGGTCGGGGAAGCGATGCAGGAAGTCTTCAAGGAAGGGAAGATTAAGCGGGAAGAGGTCGTTGTCATCACCAAGCTCTGGAATACGCATCATCGGCCTGATCGCGTGAAACCCGCCTTCGAGGCCAGTCTCAATAAGCTCCAACTCGACTACGTCGATCTCTATCTCATCCACACCCCCTTTGCCTTCCAACCCGGCGAAGAGCAAGACCCGAGAGATGCAAGCGGCAACGTGATTTATGACAAAGGGGTGACGCTGCTGGATACATGGAGGGCGTTGGAGGCCCTGGTGGACGAGGGCAGGTGCAAGGCCATCGGATTATCCGATGTCAGTCTGGAACAAACGAAAGAAATCTTTGCGGCCGCGCGGATCAAGCCCGCGGTGGTCCACGTCGAATCCCATCCGTATCTCCCGCAATGGGAGCTTCTGGACTATTGCAAAAAGAATGGCATCGTGTTGCAAGCGTTCGCAGCGCTGGGGCACAGCAGCGAGCCCAAGTTGCTGGAAGATCCCATCGTCACCGCCATTGCCAAGCGAGTGAACAAAACGCCCGCGCAGGTTTTGCTCGCCTGGGCCATCCAGCGCGGGACGGCCCTTCTGACCACCTCGAAGTCTCCCGGCCGCATCAAGGAAAACTTTGACGTCTCGGCCATTCCTGAAGAGGCCGTGCGCGAGATTAGCGAAGGAATCAAGTTGCGGCTCAGGTTCAATGCCGTTGTCGAGACCGGTGTCCCCGGGTTCATCCCGAGAGGCAAGTGAGCTTGCGGGCCTGATCTACAAGATTGTCGGCATGGAAACGCAGCACGTGCGCCAAAAGGTGCGCGAGTTTTGGTCGCTCTGCCGCCGGGAAATCGTCGGAGTTCCAGCACCGCGTCCCTTCGCCTGGAGCTGACGCAGCGCCGACCGGTTGTTAGGCCATCTGATGACCGATATTTCGCTAATCTCGGTGGTGGACGACGACGAATCGCTCCGCGACTCGCTCGAGGGTCTGCTCAAGTCGCTGGGCTATGAGACCGCGGTGTTCTCCTCGGCCGAAAGCCTTCTTAGTTCGGAGGCGCTGGCGAAGACCGCCTGCCTCATTCTCGACGTGCGTATGCCGGGGATGAGTGGGCCTCAACTACAGCGAGAGTTGATCAGCCGCCAGCGGAATATCCCGATCATCTTCATCACGGCGCGTGACGAGGGTGTGGTCGCGCGCGTAATGGCCGACGGAGCGGTGGATTGCCTGCTCAAGCCATTTAGTGAAGAGGCGCTGTTGAAGGCGATCCGTCGAGCCTTATCGGGCTAAATCGAAAGATCCCCGCTGCTGGTCAGATCAGGGTCTCACTTCCAAGAGGGTCCCCCCAGTTCCGCCGGCGAACCAAGTGGAAGGCTCGCGACGCCAATGACCAGACACGAAGAGATGGTCGCTTCGCCGCAGACCTCTCGAAGCAACTCCGACGCCGCATCGGCAATCGCGGTCGGCAAAGGGGATGGCAAGTTTGAGAGCGCCCATGACCTCCGACGAGCATTTCCCACACGATGGGCGACGAGAGTCAAGCCAGTTATTCTTCAGGGCCTTACGCGGCACCGGAGTATTGAGGCGACACTCCGGTATTATGCTGACCAGGATGCCGACGACATTTGCGCTGAGCTGGGGCAATTTCAGAGCGGGAAACTAGCCCCATGAGCCGTCAAGCCGGCCAGGTCAGTCGCGGTCGGCAATCGGCCGCGGGGAAATGCCGGTGTGGGCCAGCGCGCAGGCGGCGTATCCCTGACCGTCATGGAAAAGTCGGGCATGGGACGTCGCATCGATAACGCGGGCAGGTCTCGCCGCGTAGTGAAATTGTAGGGCCCGACGCCTTGTTGCCGATCGATTCGGGGGCGTTGCATGGTGCAGTAGCGAGCTGAAAAAGAGCGCTCCGCCAGGCGCAGGGGCACCATCACATCGCGATCCACCGCGACTTCTTCGTCGGGCAATTGGCAATCACGGTCGTGGTAATGAGGCTGTGGACCGGCCCGGTGAGTGCCAGGGATTACGTGCATGCAGCCGTTACCGGGAGTTGCGGCATCGAGGGCGATCCAGACCCCCAGGACCGAATCCGGCGGGTCCAGCGGAAAATACGCCGCATCCTGATGCCAGGGCTTTTCCCGTCCAATGTGCGCCGGCTTTAGGAGTGCCATGTCCTGCACCAGTCGGACCGGGCCACCCAAGATCCGCTCGACGACCTCCAGCACAGACGGGTGGTGGGCAAGCAACGCCAAGCGCGGCTCAAAGTCGACGAAACCCAAAAGCTTCCGCACGTACGGCTCACGATCGGCCGGACCTGGCCGATCGCCTTGGGCGACATCCTCAAGCGATACGCCCGCATACGCCGGATTGCCGCCGGCGATCAAAAAACTGAGCGCCGCAGTCGCCGTGGCGATCTCGCTGGGAGACAGGAGGCCCTCGATCGCGACAAATCCGTCCTGCCGGAATTGGTCCAGACTGCCAGCGCCAAACTGAGCCTTGTCGGTGAGCGCGGCACGGCAGCGGTCGTAGCGGAACAGTCGCCGCGCGATTTCATCCGCACCCAGTGAGGTCAGGCTCATGTCAGCTCGGACGGCTGCTGGCTGGTAAATTCCATCCTGGCCATGATTATAGGAGATTCAGTTATGGCAAGCACATGGCTCGATGGGACCGCCGTTCCCCCCTGCTCGGCCGCATCCCGCCCGCGGACCACCATGGCCGCCGTGCGGGTGGCCATCACCTGGTTCGGCATCCGCAAGACGCTCATTCCCGAGCAGAAATCCCAGGCCGCAGACACGTTTGGGGCCGAAGGTGCCGGCCATGGGGGACCCGGCGATCACCCGAGCCAGTCACGTCGAGCCGGACGAGCACGGTCGGCGGCCGGTGGACCTGGCTCCGCTCGGCGGCTCGGCGCGGGGGCCCTTTGAGCGACGGGGCGCGGCGCTGGCGGCGGAACGGCGGTGGTTGGAGATGCGACTTGCGAAGATAGGCCGCCAGGCCACCTAATCACCCTGAACCCTTCAATGGCTTCGTGCATCGGGCCCCAGCCCTCGGGCGCGCTCATTTCTTGTCCTGCTTGAATTGCTCGAGCAAGCGGTCCAGCTCGACTTCGGCTTCCAAGGGCTTGCCCGTTTCCAGCAGCGGCTTGACTCTTTCTTCCATGAGCTTGCGCAGGGCGGATGGATCTCGCCCGTTGGCTGCCCAGGATTGCGCGATTTGCTCTACGCGGGCTACCTTGTCGGTAAGACGTTTGCGCGTGTCCTCGGCGAGGCGTGCGCCTCCTTCTTTGGCAATTTCGCGCAGTTTGGCCTGCTGCTCGGAACTCAGCCGGTTTTTGATCGACACCATCAGCCCGACGTGCAAGTGTTTCACCTCGCGCTCGACGTCCAGCACTTTGTCGAGCTGCCCAAGGATTGCCGCCTCGTCGACTCGTTCCTGTTTGGCGAGGGTCGCCAGCGCGGCCACCTGGCCTTCCATTTTCGCCCGCAGTTCTTCGGAACGACGCTGCATCTTGTCCATCTGCTCGTGCAGTGCAACCCGTTGCTCCGCAGTCAAGGCGATTTGGTCTCCCGCGAGTAGGACTAGGTCCGGCGGGAAGAACGCTCCTGCGAACGGATCTTCGGCCTTCTTTGTTTCGGCGGCCGCGACCAGAGGAACGAGGCAGGCCACCCAGGCCAGGAAGACGATTCGATGCGTGCGGTTCATAAGCTTTGACTCTGATTTCATGATCACAGGTTCCTGTTTACAGTTCGTGGGGGATCGAGCATGGAGGCAGTGGGCGACGCCCAGGCTGGGAACAATGCCGGTGGCTCGACAGCAAGCCGTGTGATGACTTCTTGCGTAGCAGCACACGCAGCGGCGACGTCGGAGTTCGATTGTTGGGCGGAGGGCCGGTGCCTGATCAGCAGCGCGCCGATGAACAGGGCCGCGCATGCGGCCATAGCCACCAGGACGCGCCCCGAGCGCGGCGACGACCATGCGGTCCCTCTTGCCGAAGCGGCGATCCTGGCGATCTCGTCCTCCGCGATCGCCTCTGCGTCTGCCACCGCGGCGAGCGCTACGTCGAGATTCACGTAGTCGAGATACAAAGCACGCAGCTTTGCGTCTCCGTTCAGCGCCGCTTGCAAGTCAACCGCTTCGGCAGCGTTCGCCTGGCCATTCACATACCGCTGAATTTGTTCGTGCCAGTGACTGGTCATGCGAGTTCACCCCGTGCGATCGTCCGCTGCACGCACTGCAAGAGCGCCTGCCGAATGCGATGCAGTCGCTTGTACAGAGCCATGGCCGTTTGTCCCTGCCGCGCCGCGAGTTCCATCATCTGCGTGTCCTGAGCGTACGCCGCCAGCACGAGTGCTCGCTGCGCATCGGGTAGCTTTTTCAGGCAGGTCTCGAGCGCCTCGCGCTGCGCCTCGTGGCGCTGCTCCGCGGCCGCCGCCTCATCGGCGAGTTTGCCGGCAAGTTCGTCATCGAACAAATGGCGATCCCGCGCCCGATCGCGTCGATATGCCAGGGCCTCGAAACGAGCCACGCCAAACGCCCATTTCCGAAAATCCCGGCTGGGATCGAATTCCGCAAACTTCTGCCAAAGGACCACGGCCACCTCTTGCATGACCTCCGAGGCGTCGCCACGTGCAGGGAGCAGGGACCGTACAAACGTGCGCAGGGCGGGCTCGTGCTCCACGAACAGGCGGAGGAATTGATCGTGCTGGATGGCAGTCGAGTTAGTCATGGGAGCATCGACCATTGTCCCCTAATGTCATATCTCCGAAAGCCCGCCTCCTTTGCCGCAAAATCTTTTTTCGGGCGATTGCCGATGCTTCCCAGATCGTCCCGCCGCCCAGCTGCGCGCTCGGCTCGTGCTCGACCAACCGCCGAAAAGCCGGCACGCCCCTTGGTCCCAGCGGGCGCCCGCCTCGGTCACCCCTGCCGGAGCATGCTTATTGATACCGAGATTTCAAATGGGCTGCCGGGCGTCCTCAAACGACCGCGTTTCCGGGGCTTCCGGTGGTCGCCCCTGGCCCATTCGCCGGCTAGGACGCTATAGGCCGGCCGCAGGACTTCAGCCCGGCCGAGACCTATAGGACAAATTGCTCCCAAAACGTCGCTGCTTTCTGCACTTCGCCGCGGCCCAATCCTTTGACCATACGACCAAAGAAGACCAAGCGGGTTGACCACGGCGCATAAAAAAACCGCCCATCGCTGAGCGGTTCTGTGCTGCGGTTGGACTAGGCTTTGCGGCGCCGGGCGACCAAGATGCCCCCCGCGATCACCACGCCCCAGACGGCGAGCGAGGCCGGCTCGGGGGTAGATTGAGAGCTGGCGCTCAGTCGAACGTTGTCGAAATCAACCTGTTGGTAGGAGCTCAGCTTCAACACAATTGTCAGATCGCCGGAGACGCTGCCGCCGGTCGTCGCGGTGAACGTGAAATCTGCAAAGGTGCTCGTAGGGAGCGCCGGTTGCGCAATGGACGTAAAAGTGCCCAGCGCCGTGCCGCCATCGGTACTGCCATTCACTAGACCAATGGCGCCGGTCGAGCCTGGACCGTAACCCGGCTGATTGCCGGCCGCTACGGTCAGCGTGTACGTCGTGTTTGCAAGCAGCTTTCCGACATCCTGGTAGATGTCGCCACCGTTGATGAACGCGGCCTGTACTCCCTGAGCGGTACCAGGAAGCGTGGCGCCGCTGCCGTAGGAACCCGTGTCTATGAAATTCTGCGGGCCGGCGGAGCCATTGATGGTCCAACCGGTCAGGCCCCCATACTGATAGTTCGAAGTGCCCACCGCCTCGCTCTCAAAGGAAAAATTAGCGACGGGAATGTCAATTCCGGCGCGGACTGCCGTGGCGCTTGTCAGCAAAGCGACTACCGCGAACAACGTGATGAAAGACTTCATAGCCCCACCCTCACTGGATGAACTAAATGGAGACTAAAACACAGATTACAATGTGCACTTTTCGGGCACTTTTCGGGCAATTTTCGGGCCAACCAGCGCCGCCACGAACTCATGGGGTTTTCCCAACAGGAGCAAGCTCGCAGCCGCCGCTTGGACCAAAGGCAAATAGATCGTGCGTTTCGTAAGGGGTCCTAACTGGGGTTGTGGGCAGCCGACGAATCGCAAGAACCGCTCGAGCCGGGAGCCGATTCGGGCTCTCAAAACATCCTCGACTCCCAGCACGCGTTTAGCACAGGCTCCAAGACAATCGCTCGATTCAATTCGATGTGCGCGTCAGGGATCGCGCAATTCCAGCACCGGGTCCCCCAGGCCGATCCAGTCGCCGCCGCTGCGGTCGCCGCCGTCGCTGGAGACCAGCGTCAAGAAGCCGTCGGAGGATTCCAGCGGCACGTAAACTTCAAATGGCGTGTCCTTGATCGTGAAGCCGCGCCGCTCGAAGCGCGCCTGGCCGTCGACGATCACGAAAAAATCCGCCTTGGGGGTCCGATCGGCGATGTCCGAGTTGCCGACGATCGTCCGAAAGCCGCGAATCTGCTGCTTGCGTCCGCGCTGTACACCGGCCAGGTCCAGCGTCAGGCCCGCATTGGGCAGCATCAGCAGAAAGCCGTGCGGCGGCTGCCCATAGTCCACGTCTCCCAACTTGCTGGCGATCTGCCCCGGCAGCGTGCCGAACATTTCGCCCCCGGCGCGAATATGGTCCCAGGTATCGCGCGCCGTCGGCGGAAACTCGAACCGGTGCCCGGCCGAGTCGATTTGCGTCGACCCGTCGGGCATGAAGCAGCCGTCCAGCACGCGGTGATTGGGCGTGGGGTGGAACTGCCCGTCGGAAACGCGATTGGCAAAGGGCAGAGCGCCGAACTGCCCGGTCGCCGGATCGATCGCCACGCCGCGCTTACGGCCGGTGCCGTCGCCGCCGCACAGCAAGTCGACCACATCCAGCCGGTTCTTGTTTCCTGGCGTCGCCGCTTTCCCCAGCGCTGCCGGATTTTCCATTGCGGCGGGAATCGTCTTGTCGGCGGCGCCGGCAAATCGCGCCGGATCGGACTCGATGCTGCTGATCGCGCCGGCCGCGCTGACGCGCACCGCCTGGCCGGCCGTCAAACGCACCTTGCCCTTCAGCGACCGGGGGGCAGCGGACGGATTGTCGGCGCCGTCGCCGGCAACCCGGGGGCGCACTTCGGCCGTCCCCTCGAGCATGTGGACCTCGGCCCGGCCGAGTTCGTCGATCTCGACGCCGAATTCGGTTCCCAGGTCGACGATTTCGACCCGATCGGCCTCGACGGTAAAGCCGACCGCCTGGCGCGGCACGCGAGCCAGCAGCTTGCCTTGCTCCATCCGCAGCCGACCGGCGGAGATGAACTTGAGCGCACAGGGGCCAACCGCGGCAACTTCGACACCGCTCTGGAAGCGAAATCTCGCAACGCCACTGACCAGCTTGAGCACTTCGCCCGCGGCGACGGTCGAGCCGGGCTGGGCGGCGTCGGCTTTCCAAACGCAATTCACCGGCTCCAGCAACCGCGCGATCGATGCGTCGGACTGGAGGGCGCGCTGGCCCTGATCCGGGATAGGATCCGGGGCCTGGAAGCCGCGATGCCAGGCCACCGCGATCAGCAGTCCGCCGAAGTACAACGACAATGCCGCCCCGATGACCGCCGCCCGCATCGGCGAAGAACTGTTCCCCCAGGCCGCGATCGAGCGCGACCAAAAACCGGTCGTCGAAACCGGCGCACCGGGCAAGCCGGGCGACAGTGCCACCGGGTCGGCCTCAGACATCGCCAACTGCGGCGCCGCGACAGGAGACGAGTCGGGCAGCGCGTGGCCGTGCTTGCGCGCTGACGCAATTCCAAATGTAAATCGAGATAGTGGACGTAGCGGCGGCGGGCGGCCGGGTCGTGCGCCAATTTCGCTTCGAGCGCGGCGATGTCGTCGGGCGTTGCCCGCATGTCGACCAGCCTGGCCAGCAGATCGTCGAGCGGCGAGTCGGCAAATGGCTCAATCATGGTCCCATCCCTCGCGAGCCAGCGTCGTCTCGATGCAACCCAACAGCCGGCCGCGCAGTTTCTCGACCACGTAGTAGAGTCGCCGCACGTCGATGCCGGAGCGGGCTGCCTGCCGCTGCACGGCGCCGTGCTGGCCGTAACGGGCGAGCAGCAGCCGCCGATCGTTGTCGCCCAGTTTTTTCAGGCAGCCGTCGAGCGCCCGCCGGCGCACCTCGAGCAGCGGAGATTCCTCCTCGATCGTGGCATCGAGCTGCGCCACCAGTTCCTCGGAAAACAGCACCCGCTCGCGGGCTTGGCGCTGCCGCCATTTGAGGACTTCGAGATAAGCGAAGCGGATCGCCCAGGGAACGAAAGGCTGCTCGGGGTCGAACTCGTCCAGCTTGCGCCAGAGCTGGATCGAGACCTCTTGCATCACGTCTTCGACGTCGGCCTGCCGCGGCAGCAGATAGGAGACGTAGCGGCGCACCTTGGGCTCGGCCTGGCGCCACAACTCCTGGAATAGGGCATTGGCCTGGTGCACGTGAACTCTCGCAGGAAGAAACGCTCTCTATGAAGTATCCCCAGTTTGCCGCGAATTTACGAAGGATTCTCCAGAATTGCCCCTGCGGCTGCGGGCGTCAACCGGCGTCGGGCCGCCTCGCTGGGGGGGAATGGCTCCGCTCAGGCAGGACTCGCGCGGGTCGGGTTGGTCGCCGCTCACGGAAAAAATGTGGCGATCTTTTGCGGCCGATTTTGGGAATTCGAGGAAATCGAGCGGACTTTAGATAGGTGGCCCGTGTCATTCATTGTCTGTTAGCCGGCGAACAGTCCCTTCTGGACTCTCGGTCGGCGGAAACCACGGGGATGGCTTGCAATGAGCCATTACAGGCGGCTTGCTGCGCGGCGGCGGGGAGCTTCTGGCTTCCAATGCTCCCGCTGCGCCTGCTGCCGGAATTTTGGCGAGCCACGCCGCGAGTCGTGGGCACATCTCTGACAACCCTTCCCACACGCCAGGAAATATAGCCGTATGAACAAGCTTTTTGCCATGCGTGGGCGGCGTTCCGCAAGGGCTTGTTCGACGCTGCCGAAGTCGGCATCGGCGTCGGCTCGACTGGCGCTCATTCGCAGCATGCGCCTCGAGCCGCTCGAGCAGCGGCATTTGCTGTCGGTAAACATCCCGCTTTACAACGGCGATTTCGAATCGCCAACCGTGTGGGTCTCGAACAACAGCTACACCGGCGTGGTTTCGCAAACGGTGCAGCCCGGCCCCCAAGGCTCGTGGGCCGCCTATGGCCAAGACCAACCGGCGAACTCGAATATCCTGGATCCGCGCTTTGGCACGCCCGGCTGGGGCAAAACGGCCCAAGGCGGAGGCGGCCCCGGCGAAAATACCGAGGGCATCTACAGCGAACTGAACGACACCGGCTCCAACCAGAACGTCTACTACAACCTGGTGAACGGCCAATTGCCCGCGCCGGCCAGCGGCACCAATTTGCTCAATATCATTCCGGCTCCGGGCGGCGTCTACAACCTTTGGGTCGACCAGCAGCCGGACGGCGGAAGTCAAAATCCGGGCGACAGCCTCTCCCATTACGCCCTGAATTATCCGGCGATGATTCCGGCCACGACGGCCATCGCCGGCCACACCTACCAGGTGACGGTGGCCTTGGGCAATCCGTTGGTCAACGCCAGCGCCGGGCTCGGTGCCAGCGTGGAGCTCGACTTCACCACGGGCGCGGGCACCTATAACGAGCCCAGCAACACGAACAGTGCCACCACCCCGCCTCAACCCGGCGACACTTCGCTGTTCTACAACGGTTACGGCACCACCGTGGCCTCGATTACCACGGACAGCACGTGGAATAATCTGGCGGCGGGGTCGTTTCGCGATCTCAGTCTCCAATGGACCTGCCCGGCGCAAGACGCGGGCCTTCCGCTGGACATCATGCTCGTCTTCCGCTGCGGCACCGAGCAGGTGTCGATGGACAACGTCCGGCTGGTCGATCTCACGGCGAATTCGACCATTCCTCAGGCTCCCAGCGGGCTCACCGCCACCGCCGCGTCTTCGAACCAGGTCAACCTGAGCTGGGCCGACACGGCCGGCGACGAGACGGGCTTCCAGATCGACCGCTCGACCAGTTCCGACTTCAGCCAGAACTTGACCTCGTTCACGCCTTCCGGGACCACCACCTCCTACAGCGACACGAGCGCCGCGCCCAACACGACGTATTACTACCGCGTCTGGGCGACCAACGGCGGCAACCTGTCAACCACCGCCTCGAATACCGCCACGGCTACGACCAACCCGGGATCTTATGCGGTCCCCAACTTCTCCTTCGAGAACCCGGCCCAGGCGAATGGCGGCTACAGCAATAACAGCCTGACGAACTGGACCATCGGCACGATCACCACCAACGAATCGGCCGGGGTGCAGAACAACACCTCCTCCTCGTACTTCAGCAGCGTCCCGGACGGATCCCAGTTCGCCTTCATCAATGCCGACTCCGATAACAGCGGTTACAAGTCGTCGAACACGTTGACCTCCGCCGTGCTCGGAACCGTGACTGGCGGACAGACCTATACCTTGACGACCGCCCTGGGCAATCGGGGCGACGTGCATTACGCCAACAACGGCACTTACACGATCAGCCTGCTCGACGGCGGCACGGTGCTGGCCAGCCAGACCTATGCCGGTTCGTCGATCGCGGCCGGCACCTGGCACGATCTGAGCCTCACTTACACCACTCCCGGCAACGTCGCCACCGGAAATCTCCAGATTCAACTGGGATTCTCCACGGCCGGCTACACGGCGGGCAACGTGTTCGGCCAGGGAGATTTCGACAATGTGCGCCTGACAGCCGGCACGCCCAGTGCGCCGCCCCAGCCTCCTACCAGTCTGACGGCCGCGGCCATTTCCTCCAGCCAGATCAACCTGAGCTGGGGCGACACCGCTGGCGACGAGACGGGCTTTCAGATAGACCGCTCGACCAGCTCCAGCTTCAGCCAGAACTTGACCTCCTTCACGATATCGGGGACCACCACTTCCTACAGCGACACCAGTGTCTCGCCGGGCACGACCTACTACTACCGCGTCTGGGCGACGAGCGCCGGCACCCTGTCAACCAGCGCCTCGAATACCGCCAGCGCCACGACCAGTGGAACGGTGCCGATTTCGGTCCCCAATTTCTCCTTTGAGAATCCGGCCCAGTCGAACGGCGGCTACAGCAACAACACCCTGGCGAGCTGGACCATCGGCACGATTACGACCAATTACTCCGCCGGGGTGCAGAACAACACCTCCGCCGGTTACTTCAGCAGTGTTCCCGACGGATCCCAGTTCGCCTTCCTCAATGCCGACTCCGATAGCAGCGGCTACAAATCGTCGAACACGCTGACCTCGGCCGTGCTGGGAACCGTGGCCGGCGGGCAGACTTATACGTTGACCGCCGCCCTGGGCAACCGGGGCGACGTGCACTATGCCAACAACGGCACTTACACGATCAGCTTGCTCGACGGCGGCACGGTGCTGGCCAGCCAGACCTACGCCGGTTCGTCGATCGCGGCCGGCACCTGGCACGATCTGAGCCTCGCCTATACCGCCCCCGCCAATGTGGCGACCGGGAATCTCCAGGTTCAACTTGGATTCTCCACGGCCGGCTACACGGCGGGCAACGTGTTCGGCCAGGGAGATTTCGATAACGTGCGCCTCACACAGGGCGCGCAGGGCACGCCTCCCCAACCTCCGACCGGCCTGACGGCCACGGCCATCTCCTCGACCCAAATCAACCTGAGCTGGGCCGACGCCGCTGGCGACGAGACCGGGTTCCAGATCGACCGCTCGACCAGTTCCGCCTTCAGCCAGAACTTGACCTCCTTCACGATTTCCGGGACCACCACCTCCTACAGCGATACGAGCGCCGCACCCGGCACGACCTACTACTACCGCGTCTGGGCGACGAGCGCCGGCAACCTGTCAGCCACTGCCTCGAATACCGCCAGCGCCACGACCAGCGGAACCGTGCCGATTTCGGTCCCCAACTTCTCCTTTGAGAATCCGGCCCAGTCGAACGGCGGCTACAGCGATAACACCCTGACGAGCTGGACCATCGGCTCGACTCCGGGGGTTTATACCGCCGGGCGCAGAACAATACCTCCGCCGGTTACTTCAGCAGCGTTCCGGACGGCTCCCAGTTCGCCTACGTCAACGCTGATTCCAACGGCAGTTATTACCCGGCTTCCGACACCTTGACCTCAGCCGTGCTGGGAACCGTGGCCGGCGGACAGCCCTACACTCTGACCGTTGCCGTCGGCAACCGGCTTGATACCCCCTCGGCCAACAACGGCACCTACACGATCAGTTTGCTGGACGGCGGCACGGTGCTGGCCAGCCAGACCTACTCCGGTTCGTCGATCGCGGCCGGCACCTGGCACGATTTGACCCTGGCCTACACGGCCCCCTCCAACGTCGCGACCGGCAATCTCCAGGTTCAGCTGGGATTCTCCACGGCCGGCTACACGGCGGGCAATCCGTATGGCCAGGGAGATTTTGACAACGTGCGCCTGACGGCCGGCACGCCAAGCGCGCCGCCCCAACCTCCTACCAGTCTCACGGCCACGTCCATTTCCTCCAGCCAGATCAACCTGAGCTGGGCCGACACCGCGGGCGACGAGACGGGCTTCCAGGTCGACCGCTCGACCAGCTCCGACTTCAGCCAGAATCTGACCTCGGTCACGATTTCCGGAACCACCACTTCCTACAGCGACACGAGCGCCGCACCGGGCACGACCTACTACTACCGCGTCTGGGCGACCAACGCCGGCATCCTGTCTGCCAGCGCCTCGAATACCGCCAGCGCCACGACCAGCGGAACGGTGCCGATCTCGGTCCCCAATTTCTCCTTCGAAAATCCCGCCCAGTCGAATGGCGGCTACAGCAACAACACCCTGGCGAGCTGGACCATCGGCACGATCACAACCAATTATTCCGCGGGGGTGCAGAACAACACCTCGGCCGGTTACTTCAGCAGCGTTGAGGACGGAACGCAGTTTGCCTTCCTCAATGCCGACTCCGATAGCAGCGTCTACAAATCGTCGAACACCTTGACCTCCGCCACGCTGGGAACGGTGGCCGTAGGGCAGACCTACACGTTGACGGTTGCCCTGGGCAATCGGGCCGACGTGCACTATTCCAACAACGGCACTTACACCATCAGCCTGCTGGACGGCGGCGCGGTGCTGGCCAGCCAGACCTACGCCGGTTCGTCGATCACGCCCGGCACCTGGCACGATTTGAGCCTGACTTACACCGCTCCCGCCAACGTGGCGACCGGCAATCTCCAGATTCAGCTGGGCTTCTCCACGGCCGGCTACACGGCCGGCAACGTGTTCGGCCAGGGGAATTTCGACAACGTGCGCCTGGGCACGCAGAGCACGCCCCCTCAAACTCCGACTGGCCTGACGGCCACGGCCGTTTCCTCCAGTCAAATCAATCTGAGCTGGGCCGACACTGCCAATGACGAGACGGGCTTCCAGATCGACCGCGCGACCAATTCCGGCTTCAGCCAGAACTTGACTTCCTTCGCAATTTCTGGAACGACCACCTCCTACAGCGACACGAGTGTCTCGCCCAGCACGACGTACTACTACCGCGTCCGGGCTGTCAACAATGCCGGACCTTCCGGCAATACGGCCACGGCAAGCGCTACGTCGCTCGCCCCCAGCGCCCCCAATGCGCCCAGCGGGCTGACGGCCACGGCGACCACGTCCAGCCAAATCAATTTGACCTGGCAGGACAACTCCAGCAATGAAACGGGATTCAAGATCGACTGGGCGACCGACTCGGCCTTCACTCAGAATCTGACCGAGGTCACGGTCGGCGCCAACGCGACCACTTACAGCGTGATCGGCTTGTCCCCCGCGACGGCCTACTACTTCCGCGTCCGGGCCACCAACGCCGTCGGCGATTCGGCCAACACTTCCACGGTCGGCGATTCGACGACCAGTTCCATCAACATTCCCGACGCGTCGTTCGAACAAGCGGCGACGGGTCAAATCACCAGCGTGCCCTCGAGCGGCACCGGCACCGTGACGGCGCCCATCACCGGCTCGATCCCGGGTTGGAATGTGACCATCACCCCGACAACCTACGGCGGGGGAGCCTACAACGGTTGGGAGCCGTTCGCGCAGGTCTTCCCATCCGATCCTGCCAGCGGCGACTACATGGCGTCGGACGCCGGCAGTCAGCATCTCAGCTTCTTCGGTGGAGAGCTTTTCTCGGGCTACCCGTGGCAAGCCGGCTGGCCGGGATACGGGATCATACCAGGCCAAACAGATCAATTGGCATCCGCGGCACCCCTGGCAACCTCGGTGGCGGGCGACACCTATACCGCCACGATTGCCGTCGCCGATCCCTTGTGGCAGACCTTCGATCACGACACCTTCGCACAGGAAGTGTCCCAGGCGCAACAGGCCTATGGAAGCGGCGTAACCGCTGCCCAGGTAGCGGCCAACGGCGTCTGGATTGCCACGCCGCAATTCGAACTCGATATCGTCGCCAACGGGCAGGTCGTGGGCAGCGCCACGCTCGCGGCCGCCACGCAGGCCTCGACCGAGGCCGGGCAAGCGGCGGCGGCGGGCCAGTGGTATACCCTGACGGCTACGTGGACGGCCACGACCAGCGGCCAGAACATCACGCTCGCGGCCAGCGCGTCGCAAATCGCCGAAGGAGCCTACGGTTTGGGCCACACGCTGCAGGAATCGGAAGGGCCGCAGCCGTGGACCAGCACGTCCGCCTCGTTTGACGCCGCCACTCTGACCGTCTCGGCTTCCGTGGCCGCCTCTCAGGCGGCTCCCAGTAGCGCCGCACCCTGGCAAAATGCGGCCAATCCACTCGACGTGGCAGGCACGGGCACCGTGACGCCGATCGACGCCCTGATCGTCATCAATTACTTGAATGCCCATGGCCAGGGGCCCCTGCCGACCACCTTCTCAGGCTCCGACTACCTCGACGTGAACGGCGACAACGCCGTGACACCCCTCGACGCCTTGGCGATCATCAACGATCTGAACGCCCAGGCGAGCGCGACGACAGCAGCCGTGGCAGCCCAATCCGCCGCAGCTCCCGGCACGGGCAACGTCGCCGCACCGGCCATCGCCACGGCGGTCGACGAATCGCTGGCGATGGGCGTCTCGCTGGCCAGCACCGCTCAGCCGACCGGCTTGGCAAGTGGCACGCTGGCAGGTCCGTCTCCCACCGTCCAACAAGTTGCCTCGACCAGCAGCAATTCGGCCGCGGATGGCAGCCTGAACCAGGCCGCCGTGGATTCGGCGCTGTCTGCCAGCCAGCGACGCAAAGCCGACCCCACGGCTCAGTCGCAGGCCATTGATGCGCTGCTCGCCGATCCATCGCTCGAATGGTCAGCATGACGACGAAGCAGTGAGCAATGCCTCAATCGCACGGTGGGGATTGGAGGGCGCGCTGCTTCGGCCCTCCGGTAGAATGTCGTAAGTGAAACAAGGGCTTGCAATCCACGGCGATTGCAAGCCCTTGCTTATTTGTCACTTAAGTCAGCGGAGGGCATGGGACCCCGTTGCAGGGTAGTCCCAAGCTCTGTCGCAGCATGCATTTGTGATCGCAACCTGATGCCAGGCAGTATTTTAGCCAAGCGTCGGCTAGGGTCACGAAGATTCACGAATTCTCAGGAAATGTCAACCTGATTGGCCCACTGGGACAATCAGGTTCGGGTCGGCACCTCCCCCACGGAGGTGCGTTATGTCGAGGCGATCTGACGAGGAGTTGGTGCCCAGAAACGGTCACACTCTAAGGGTTCTAGTTATCTGTCGTATTTCCGGCTGCTCCCGGCAGAAAGAAGCGAGCATTACTGATCAGGAGGACAATGCTCGGGAAGCCGTTGCGGAAATGTTCGATGGGCCGGTGCAATTTGATGTCATCGCCACGAAGGCCAAGGGAGAGGCACTCGACCGGCCGGAGCTCGAACGAATCGAGGCGGCTTACCGGTCCGGCGAATTTGACCTGGTGATCATCGATGACCTCAGCCGGCTGATCCGCGGAGGCGAAGCCGCCCGGCTGTTGGGGCTGGGCGTGGATCATGGCACGCGAACGGTGTGCCTGCAAGATGGCGTTGACACCATCGAGCCGACCTGGGAGCAGGACGCGCTTAACGCATGCAGCGAAAACGTTGGGCACAACGAGCGCACGTCGCTGCGAATCAAGCAGAAGACGATGAACCGTTTCAAGAAGTTCGGCCAAGCGACCGCTCGGCCGATCGTGGGGTACATCGTACCGAAGGGGGCTAAGAGCTACGACGATTGGATTAAGGATCTGTCGAAGGAAGCCATCCTCAAGGAAGGTGCGAAGCGCCTGCGGGGGTCGAAAAACGCCTCCGCAGTCGCTGACTGGTTCAACTCGGTCGGATTTCCGGTCGGACCCTACTGTCGGCGGAAGACCTGGGATAGCGCTATGGTTCGCCGGCTCTACCGGAATACGATCCTGAAGGGCAAGCCATCGCGTGGCGACAAGAGTACGGTGAAGATTCATGGTACTGGTCGCCGTGTGTCGCGTAAGAATCCGAAAGGAGCGACTTTTTACGATGCGCCTCACTTGGCTTTCTTTGACGAGGCGGAATTCGACGAGCTCAACGCGGTGCTCAACGACAAATTCGCGAACCGAGGCCGCCCGTGCGTCGATGGATCCGATCCTTTGCTTGGCGTATCGCGCAAGCGAACTCGCTGTCCGGGCAAGTGTGCTCGCTGCTGGTATTGCGGGCGCGAATTCGTCTGGGGTGCGAATGGCATCACGGATCATTTGATGTGCAACGGTGCCCGGGAATGGCGTTGCTGGAACTCGGTCGGCTTCGACGGTCCCCTTGTCGCGGCGAAGCTGGCCGACCACATCAGCCGTGCCCTGCTCGACCTTCAGGGACTGATGCACAGTTTGCCGAGTTGGTGGACCGCGCGCAGTCCGCAGGCAGGGAAGGACTGCCGGCTAAGTGGGCCGATTGGCGGCGTCGCAAGTCGGAACATGATCGGGCGACGCAAAACTTGCAGGAATCCTTGCGGATGCTCGGCCCGCGGCCCCTCATCGTTGAGCAGATTGATCAGCTTGAGGCCGAAGGCCGCCGTCTTGCTCTGGAAAAGTACCAGCTCGAATGCCTGGAGCAGAAACGGCTGGAACTGCCGGCGTCGGTCGAAGTATTGAGCGACCTGATGCGGGAGGAGTTCGCTCGATTGACCATCGAGTCCTACGATTTTTCCGACTTCATGCGTCCACTGATCTCGGATTTCTACGTCCACTTGATCAGGCTGATGGACGGTGGGCACCTGTTCTCGCGAGCGACGGTGGTGCTCAACCTTGCAGGAACTTTTCCGGACATCAATTTGATTCCCGAGTTGCACGCCCTTGTTACGAGGCAGGTGACGATCGACCTGTGGGACGTCCCTCCGCAGCGCGAGCAGATCCGACTGGAGGCCGTGCGGCTGGCCGCCTCGGGTGACCTGTCGTACCGCCAGATTGGTGATTGCGTGACGCCACGATCCACGGGGACAGCTGTTGGCAAGGCATTGAATCTGCACAAGCAGATGCTGGCCGCGGGTCTTGCTGATCCTTGGATCGTCGTCCACGAACCGCCCGACGACTACAGCAAGCTACGGCGGCACAAGAATCCGAAGTACAGGTTCGAGCCAATTGAGGGCTATCAGCGCCCTGAGCTTTAGGACCCGGACCTCAAGAAACCACGTCTTTCCACGAGACCCTGGCAATTCTGCCAGGGTCTTTTTGTTTTGCTAATTGGAGAAGAACTCATGCCTGATTTGTCCAAGAAGTCCACACCGTTACGTGAAGGGCCAGTTATCCCGGGATCCAGCCTTTACCGCCTGCTCACAATCGTTGCTCAAGCCGTCGCCAAGCGAGTTGCTAGTGGTGGCACAACGCTTGACGGACGACCATCTTCATCCCCATCCCTCAGCGATCGACTTGACTCGTCGGAATCCGATCGCGGACGGATTGAATGACACTCCTGATTACCTATCGCGGCCGACCAGTCAAACGCCGTCGACGTGTCGCCAACGGTCTGCTGCTGACGTTCTTCGCACCCGAGCGCGGCCAACGCGGCGATCGGCTCGTTGTTTCGGATGAGCAGTGGCGCGCCGGCGGCCGGATCGAGCAATTCCGAATTGAGGACCTGCCCGATATCCGTCGGTTGGCGCGAGACGCAATGACGCGATCTAGCTGTGACACCGGTTCTTCCTAGTTTTGTGCCAAGTGATCCAGCAAGGAATCGCAGGCGCTCTCGCCACGATCTATACCGCGGCAATCGCCGCCGGACTAATGGTTCATCAGCTCTGCCGCTGGCTCCGGGGCCAGCCGATCGAAGCTGACGCTGTATTCAATCTGCTGGCCGGGGAGTTTGTGCTTCGTTCCGACCTCAACCCCATTTGAATCAAGGAGAATGAATTGTCGTTCTTCGTCCAAATCCAAACCTTCCGAGCCCCGGTCACTGTCGGGGGCGCCTGCGGGCGGTTCAACCTGTGGTACCACATTACGAGCAAATTCCATGCGCAAGAATCGCCTGCCGATTTCGAACAGGGGGCGGCCCATGAGCACAGCAACTAGCGCGGCTCCCAGCCAAGCCACATTCCAGAGCCCGGCAATCCTCTTGATCGTTGTCGAAGGACGGCACGACGTTGAGTTTCTGACTCGGATCAGTAGCCGGCTGCACGCGAGCGATTCTCTGCTACCGAACCTGGCGGTCCTCGAACAGCAGGAGCGAATCATTTTTCTGCCGGTGGGCGGCGGAGATTTTCGCCCTTGGCTCACGCGGCTCAAGCCATTCGGCTGTGCCGAGTTCCATTTATACGATCGAGAAATGCCGCCGGTCAGCGAACAACGACTGCGGCTGGCAGCGCTGGTCAATCGGCGCCCTCGCTGCCAGGCCGCCGTTACCAGCAAACGGTCAATCGAAAATTACTTGCATCCAGATGCGATTCGTGAAGCCAACGGCCTGAAGCTGAACTTCTCGGATCATGACGACGTGGCGGAGATCGCCGCCCGCGCGATGCTCGCTGTCAGCAAGCCGAGCGTATCTTGGCTCACCCTTTCACCGCGAGCCCGGCGCCGCTTCCGCGATCAGGCCAAGATTTGGCTGAATACAACCGCCGCCCAGTGCATGACCGTTCAGCGGTTGGCCGAGCGTGATCCGACCGGCGAAGTCGCCGGCTGGCTGGGCATGATTCGCCGTCTGATCGAAGGCCGGGCGTAGAAGTTCGTCCGACGCCCTTGAGAATGGATATTTCCCGCCGACAGAGTGCGGGGACGTCCGCAGCATTTTGCTGCCACTTCGTTTAGGGCCGTTGCCCTGAGTCCTTTCCGCTGCCTTGCAGCCCCGCGCGTTTCGGGGCGGCTCGTGTTCCCGACACGACCGCCCCGGCCCAGGGGCGGTCCATTCCCAACAAGGATCGTCCCATGATCGCCATTGCCCAGTCTGAGGTTCGCACGGACAAGCACCAGGCCCGATTTCTTGAAATGCTCCCCTCGATCCGCAAGCAGGCCCGTGCCGCGTTTCGGTCTACCGATCCTGAGGCCCGAGAGGAATTCGTCGCCGAAGTCGTTGCCAACACCTATCGGCAATACTGCCGACTCGTGGAGCTGGGCAAACGAGATCTGGCGTTCGCAACGCCGCTCACCCAGTTTGCCGTTCGGCAAGTTCGAACGGGCCGGCGTGTCGGTGGTAGTCCGAGCGTTCGCGACATCACTTCGCCGCAGGCTCAGCGAATGAACAGGTTCCAGGTCGTCCAGCTTGACGAGTTCGACGGACGCTGCGGCGGATGGCGGGAAGTCTTGGTCGAGGACAAGCACGCAGGCCCGGCCGAGACTGCTGCGGCCAGGATCGATGTGGCGGCGTGGTTTCGGTCGCTGCCCGGGCGAAAGCGCCGAATCGCCAAGCTGCTTGCCCGCGGTGAAGCAACGAGCAGCGTGGCCAGGATGTTCGGCTTGTCCAGTGCCCGGATCAGCCAGCTGCGGCGCGAGCTGCAGAATTCGTGGGCGGAGCTGCAGAGCGAGGCCGTGATGGGGTAGCGGCATGGGAGACCGACACTGATAACAGCCATCAGGCCACGCCCAGACTGGGTCGCCCCGCCCGCTTCGTGCGCCACGCAGGGCTTCGCAAAGCTGAACCAAACTAACTAACAATCACGAGGAGGCTTCATGGAAATTCTGTTCTGGCTCGTCGTGGCCGGCATCGCTTGTGCGATCTACAAATCCGGGAAACGGGCCGGTAGTCGCAAAGGTTTCGCTGCCGGTCGCTACGGCCGCAATCGCAGGTTGAAAGGCTGACTCATGTCGAAGCAGCCGCCCTATGTTTCGACCGCCGTTTGCGCAATCGGGGCCGGCCTATTGGCGATACCGGTTTTCGGCATCACTCCACTGATCGTGGTGACCGGCACCCTGTTCTTGTTCGCCAAGGGCCTGCAGGCGCTGAACCGAAGGCACTAACAGCAAAATCGCCCCGCCCGTGGCCGGCGCCTTGCAGCGCCGTGGCCGCGGGTGGGGCAAAGACGGGAGATCGAACGAGCGACGATGCCCCTTTTAGCCATCAGAGAGCGTGCCGCAATTCTTCATCGTGGGTAGACGCTATAGGGGCACACTCTCGACGGTCCGCTTCCCATCGCCAAAAATCCTAGGCCGATGGCGACCCTGGCCAAACATCCGCGCGGACCGGCTGCGGCCACCGTGCCGAATGATCGTGCGAGGTGTGCACCTAGAAAGAGACTTGGACGCGTTTGCAGGGGCACAGGCCCGGCGCGCACTGGCACTTAATCCCGCAAGTGCAAATCCCCAGCTGCCCGCCGCCGCCGCCAGAATCGTTGGTGCTGCCTGTGCCAGAGCTGCCAGTGGCTCCGCTCCCGGATGCACTGCTTGAACTGCCGTCGCCGGTTGCCCCACTGCCAGTTGCTCCGCTGCCGCCCATCCCGCTGCTTGTTGTCCCGCTGCTAGTGGCCGTGCTCGCTACCGCTGCCAGCGCCGCTGCGGTGTCTTGCGGATTGAGCACGATCTCGTTGTCGACGTGCCCGTCGAAGTGCAGCACGTTGGCCACGCCCAAGTGCCGTTCGTCGACAATCGGGATCCAGCTCGTATCGGCCAAGGTAAGATTAATCGTGCACTGGTTACCGTCCAGCAGCACGACATAGTTACTTTCGTCGGGCTGATACTTCGGTGGCAAGTTATTGAAGGCGAAGGAAACCGTCTGGTCGGGCGGCAACTCTGGGCAGAGCCAAATCGAAGCTTCTTGCTCGCAGAACGGCGCGACCTGGGTGCAGAGCGAGTTCTGATCGGGTACGGTCGTATGGACCGAGAGGTAGTTCTGAAAACCACGCCCGACCTGCCATTGGTTATTGGCACACGCAGTGCGCCGAGCGACGGCGCGGGCGCTTTGAATCGCCGGTAGCAGCATGGCGATCAGCACGCCGATCACCAAAATCACGACCAGGATTTCGATCAGCGTGAATCCGCAGCGCCGCCGGCAGCGAAACATTGCAATGTGTCCCATGGCGACTGTGCAACCGAAAGACAACGAATTCCAAGTATAGTCACGATCGAGCTATAGAGACAAGGCACAGTCCGGACGCTCTCTGAGCCGGAATGTCTTTGGCCCGCGCATATTCCCCGACATTTGGCCCGGTCATCGCCTTTTGCACATTCGACGGCCTGAGCGTTGGGCCGTTCACTGCACTCAATTCCGGGGTGAATAGGCGGCCTTCATCCGCACATACGAGCGCTCGGCCGCCGCGACCAGGAGCCGAATTTTCTCCCGATCTTTGTCCGCCACCGCATGCTCGATGAGTTCGAGCTTGTCGCACAGGACGCGCGATTTCATCCGCTGGAATTCGCTGACGCCCGCCTGACGCAGATAGACTCCCACCTCCATCCGCCGGATCCAGGCCTCCCACACTTCCAGCCAGTGTTTGGCCACTTCTTCGTCGCAGCTGAGGGCCGCGGAAAGGGCTTCCGTCTTGGCGACCTGCATTTCATGAAACGCCTCGGGAGCGGTCGGATAATACTCGTAGCAACCGGCCACACTCAGGGCCAATAGCCCCACCAGCCCGATGACGCCCAGCGCCGGAGCCGGGATGGGCGCATTGTGCCACTTCGACATTGCGGACTCCGCTGGTTGCTGCTCCAGCCAGGACTCGACCTTCCAGCGGCGATCAAGCGCCCGCAGACCCAAGCCCAGCGCCAAGACGGCGGCCAGAAAGACTCCGCCGACCAATTCGTGGGCCTCGACATGCTCCGCGAGGTCGTTCCAAACGATCGTTGCCACAACCGATCTCAGGGGACTATATGGGCAGCAATACGTGTCGAACGCATGCGTGTGATTGACCGGTTCCACGTCGTGCGGGAAAAGCGGCTTTTCGATCGCAAATGCCAGACTGAGCACGACAGCCAGCAATAGCCCCAGCCAAGCCGCGCCGCGTCGCCAACCGTAGTTCAGGCCGATCCAGACCAGGGTGGCCAGATTGGCGCCGGCGCCCAGCGTGAGCAGAACGAAGGCGGCTCCCACCGAATTGCCGTGCTGGAACATCATGCCCAATTGGCTCATCGCCACCACCGGCGACGTATATCCGGGCAAGGCCACGGCGGTCATCGTCAGCGGTGCCAGCGTTTTCCCATGGTTCATCGAAGCCTGCAGACTGCCCAGCGGCAAGACCGCCTGCAGCAGCCATACCCCGCCCAGGGCAATCACGGAATAGAGCAGGGTCGGGCCGGTAATCTCCCGGGCGGCATAGACGACGATCGAAAGCAATCGCTTCGTGCCGGCCGGAACGGGTGGTGGCGCGGGTTCCGCCTGCGCCGAGTTGGGAAACAGCCAGTCCCAGACCAGCCCGACGATCGTGACGACCGCCAACGAACAAAAGCCAAAAGCGAAGATGACCGATGGCTCCGACAAGGTCAGCCCGTAGAGAAAAGAGAGCGGATTGAAGAGGGGGGCGGACAAGGCAAAGGCAAAAATGGTGCCGCCGGGCAGCCCGGCTCGGCGCATTTCACGAACGATCGGAATGACCCCCAGGCTGCACACGGGTAGCAGCATTCCGATACCCCAGGCCTGCAGCATTGATCGCCAGCCGCGACCACCGAACAAGCGACGCGTAGCCTCTTGCCCCAATAAGCGCTGGAGGATGCCGGCCACCAGCAAGCCGACCAGAATCGTCGGCGCGGCCTGCAAAACGGTCTGCGAGACGCGAAGTACGCCGCCCCAGAGAATTGACTCGAACATACGTCACCTCATCGCCAGCTGGCCAACGCGAATTACTTGCTCTTCAATCGGATCAGCCAGCTCTGGATAGGCCCGCGGGAGCGGAGCACCCGGCGGCCCCAGCAGGTCTTGAAGAGTGGCCGCCGCCTCGTTCACCCGGTTCCAGTCGGTTTCGTTCAAATCGCTGTCGCCGGCCAACTGCGCCAGCCAACGGGCGACGTCACGCGCTTCATCCAGGGCCGATAGCTCGCCGTCCGGCCGGGTCGACCCCTGGCAAAGCTCGGCGTGCAACTGCCGCAGTCGGAGTGCGGCCGCCGGAAAATCCGCCGGCATGTGAGCGGCCTGCTGGTGCGTTGGTTTGCCATCGGTCGAAGTGGACGAACTTGGGCCGCGCTGGCATCCGCCGGCAGGCGTCAAGAGCGCAACGGCCAGTGGGAATAGGATCCAAACGTATCGCTTGGTCATTTGCCTTGAACCCTTCATGTCGCATTCCCGACCATCAGCTATGGTTTGCGTTGGTGCCCGAAATCGCCACAAACGACGCGGCGACAAATCGTTTCCAGCCCGGCGTACGCTGCTCGTCCCCGCCACGTGCGTTCGCCAGATCGATGGGCACCGGAACCGACGTAAGCAATTCGCCGAGCACTTTAGACGTCGCTTCGCCATCGATGGCCAAACGCACCTCGAGCACCGGCCAGGCGACATCCTGCACGTCGTCGGGCGTGACAAAACTCCGGCCCTGCAGGAATGCCCAGGCCTGGGCGAGCCGCTGCCAGGTGAGCAGTCCGCGCGGGCTGAGCCCCAGCGAAATCTGCGGATGCACGCGCGTGGCTTGGGCCAGGCGAACCAGATAATCTCGCACCGCATGCTCGACCGCCACCCTGCCCACGTCGGACTGCAAGGCGACCAGTTCGCCGGGAGAAAGCGCCGGCGCGTCGGCCGCCGCCTGGCACGGGGCTCCCACTGCGCGCTCCAATAGCTCCAACTCATGCACGTGGTCGGGATAGCCGATGCGTATCTTGATCGCGAATCGATCCAGCTGGGCCTCGGGCAACGGATACGTGCCGTGCAGTTCGCTCGGGTTCTGCGTTGCCATGACCAGAAAGGTCGAGGGCAGCGAGCGGCGCACGTTGTCGACCGTCACTTGCCCCTCGGCCATGACTTCGAGCAGGGCGCTTTGCGTCCGCGGGGTCGTGCGATTAATCTCGTCGACCAGCAAGATGTCCGCGAACACCGGTCCCGGCTGGAATTCGAACTCGCGCGTTTTCTGGTTGAACACGCTGAACCCGGTGATGTCGCCGGGCAGCAGATCGGGCGTGCATTGCACGCGGGCGAACTTGCCTCCCACGGCCTGCGCGAGGGCCTTGGCCAGCGTCGTCTTACCTAAACCCGGACGATCTTCCAGCAACAAGTGCCCGCGCGCAAGAGACAGGCGAGCACCAGCTCCACGACTTCACTCTTGCCGCGCAGGGCCTCATTCAATCGGGCGCACACGCCGTCGAGCCGAGTTACCAGCGGCGATTCCGACTTATTGCTTGTCGCGAGCATAAACTTTGTTCACTCAGTCCTAGTCTGACAATTGAAAGTCGATATGCACCGGGCGTACGAGACGTCGGCCCGAGCGAATCCAGATGCGAAAACGGTCCAGTGTGAAATCCGATCGCCGGTTCACCGGAATCCAGCCAGATCCAAATGCCCGCACAAGCCGCGCGCAAGTCGTTCGGACCTCTAGAGCCGAGGGCAGCAGGCCAAATGCGTCGGCTGGCGCGTGCAGCACGATGTCGAGCAGCCGGCAGAACTCGGACAGGTCGGCGGCAGCCGCAATGCCCGGCAGCCCGCTATACCAATCCCGCGGCGTGACTCCCGCCGGCCGCGGCCGGCCGGCTGCGCGGACGCGCGCATCGATCAGCCATAGCGTGGCTAGGAGCGCATGCTGGGATGATGAGCGGGTTTCAAGGCGCCAGAGCGCCCAGCGCAGTGCGTCGGCAAGCCGACTCCGCAAGGCATAACTTAGCCAGAAGCCTCCCAACACGCCCAGGAATCCTAGTAAGTGCTCGGCGACTCCGGTGCGCATCGACAGCAGGGCCGCCCAGGCCAGCTCGGTCCAGGACCGCCTGGGCCCAGCCGTGGCAAATCCGGGCGTTGCTTCGACCGTCATCCACTGGCCACCGGATAGCTTGACCTCGGTCCAAAGGTGCACGTTCTCGGCCAGGATCGGGATGTGGTTTTTTCGGACGTCGTAGCGATCGGCTTTGGCATGGAATCCGGTCACAACGCGGGCCGAGTAATCCAAGCTGCGCAGCAGCATCGCCGCCGCGGTCGCAAAGTGATGGTCCGGCCCACGCCGCGCGTCGAACAAGAATCGCTCCACGGCATCCTGACAATCGTCCGGCGTTGTTTCCGATTCGTCCACCGCGCAGTGCTGCTGCAGGCGGGCAACAATCGCCTCGATCTGCGGCCAGCCGCGCGGTATGCCTGCGGTCCACTCGTTGGCCAAGGCGACGACGCGTTCGCTCGGCTGATAGCCCGTGATGGCACCACCGGTCTGGGACAGTCGTGCGAACGTCAGCTCGGCGGATCGCTCGGGGTCGAGCGTCGCGTATTCCAAATCGATCTCGGTACCCGCCGGAAAGCGCGACGTTTTGGCCAGCTTGATCGTGCCTTGCTGGATCCAGGCCAGAAAGTCGATGCGATCGACTTGTTCGAGTCGGAACCGGCTTACAAGCGCCGGCGTCGGCAACCTAGCCGTTTGCAAACCGGCGAATTTCAGCATACGCGGCTCGCCGCGCGCCAACCCGGGCAAGGCGAGCGACTGAACTGCCTCCAGCCAGGTGCTCGCGCCGGCAAATGAAAACGGCAGCGGCTGCTGTCGCTCGGGCGCCTCCTTCCACACGATCCCATCGAAATATTCGTAGGCGGCCAGGCGCAAATGCAATGGCGTGCGACCCGTCAGATAGAGCAGTGCCTTGCAGGGCAAATCCTGGGGATGCCGCGGTTGGCTCCGCCGGCGGAGCCGAGTCGAGAATTCTCCGCCACTGGGCTGCACATTTTCGGCCGGCTTGTTCACCGTTTCGCGAATATCCTGCGCCGCCAGTGGGATGGCTTGTTCGATCTGCTTCTTCAATTTGCGCACGGGAACATCGAATTGGTCCTGGAGCACGTCGTAGAGCGACAGCTCGGGCGAATCGAGGAAGATCTGGCTGTCGGCTGAGCCGGTAGACTGCGGCTTGTCGAAGGCCCGGATCGCATCGTCGCCATCGTTGACGCCGCCGCGCGCGAAGGGGTCGGATTGGTCGAAACCGCCCGAGGTCGGAACCACACCCTGAAAAACTCCGGCGAGCGACTTGGGCGTTAGCGGCAGCACACTTGCCGTCAGCAGGAGGCAGCCGACCAAGGCGATGCTGCCCGGGAGTGCCCAGCGCGACGGTCGCCTGGGAGCGATTTTGCGAACGTGGTCGGCCCGGTAGAGTTGCATCAGCCACGTGCAGCCAAGCAGCGCATAGATCACAAGTGCCCCCGCGACCAGCTTGTCCTCGCTGAGCATGAACGCCGCGGCAGCTTGAAACAGGCTCGCCGCGCCAGCGAGCCGAAGATAGATGGGCCAACGGGAAAGCGCGGCCAAGAGTAGCCCGATGTTTCGCAATCCCGACAGCAGGACCAGCTCCCAGGGCAGCCCCGCCTGCCAAATCTCGCGGTGCACGAACTCAATCGCAAAAGGCAGGGCCAGCAGGCCCAATCCCACCCAGGGGACAAACCGAGTTGGGGCTTCGCGGCCGCCGTATGCGCGGTCGATCCACAGTTTCGCGCTGGCCGACACCACCAGCAGCAATGCGGCCACGGCGCACGCGGATACACGTTCCATTTGGGTCTGCGCCTTGGCCAACTCCAAAACCGATGTGCTCGCCCCGACCAGCGCCACTGTGAACCAGCCTAGGCGTCGAGCCGCAGGTGGACGAACGGACAGGGCGTCTTTAGAGCCTGGGGAGAAAACGGTCTGGGGCAAGGGAGACAGTCCCATTTTGCTCCGCAGGCTGCGCATAATTGGGACAGTCCCCGCCCGTTTTGTCCCCAGGCTCTTAGCCAACATGGCGGTGGTCCTTCCATAGCGCCGCGAACGAATCCGCAACTTGTTCCGGGCCGTCCAGATAGATGGCTCCCGCTGGCAGGAATTGCGGATGCCGGCGGACTGTCGTTTCGTGGCCGACAAATCGACTTTCGTTCAGCACGACCCACAATTGGCTTGAGCAGCGCCCCTGGGTAGCCGGTTCCATGGCCACGCTGCGGGTCGTGGCGATTGCAATCCGCACGTCGTGCGGCGTCGCGCGGCGCACCTGGGGTATCGCGACGCCAGCGCAGCTTTCGACCGGCTGCAAGGTTGCAAGGGCATCGAGGCAATGTCGCTGCTCCGCCCGCGTGCCCACGCGCAAGGGCTTGAGCCCGCTGGCGATCAATTCGACGGCCACATCTTGCCTGACGAAACGTTCTACCAGGCTGGCCGCGATCCGAACCGCCCACTCCAACGAAGCGTCGCCGCCGGTGCCGGCATGAACCTCCGCCCTGGTATCGAGCAGGATCTGCGCCGTGGGACGACCGAGAGCTTCGTGCTCGCGAAGGATCAAGCGTCCGTGGCGGGCGGTCTGCGGCCAATGCACGCGCTTCAAACTGTCGCCGCGGCGAAAATCGCGCACGGCGAACAAGTCGCCGCCAACGCCGGCAAGCCGCCGCGAAATCGCCTGTTCGATGCGCGATTGGCCAGCCAGTTCGCGCCCCTCCAGCTCCACGGTAGCCGGCCAAACCAGGATCGACTGTGAAACCCGCAAACGCCGCCGGGCCGTCCAAAGCCCGAACGGGAATCCGCTGACAACCTGCGGCGCGCGGCACGGATAGTTGCCGCGTGCAGGTAGTTTGACCGGCCAGCTCCAGACGCTTGTGCGCCAGGGCAGCAAGACGTCGAGTCCGACCAGGGAATTCGGGCTTCCTGGAGATGTCCGCCCCATGGCTTCGTCGATGGCCAGGCCCCAAATGGGCAGCGGCCAGCGATTACGCAGCCGCAGGGTGACGGTAGTCATCTCTCCCTCGCGGCCGCGCTGCTGGGCAAACGACAGTTCGCCCCGAACTGCAGCGGCGCTGGCCGCCGGCCACAGTAATCCCCAGGCAATCACAGCCAGGGTACCGGCCGCCAGTTGATATCCTCGCGGGTCGACGAAGGCGCCGAACACGGCGCTCACCGCCGCCGCCGCGACGAGCACGCCCAAGGGACTGCGGCACCGTCGGACGCACGCTCCCAGGAAGCTAGTCGTTTTTCGGAACATCACGATTCGTAGCATGTCGATCCAACCGCGTTTGCACTTTGAGTTCATGAGGGGCAGCGTTGGGTGTCCTGAACCGAAAAAACTTCCGCGCACCTGACCCGCAGCCGTGTTCCTTGGCGCAATAGGCTACGAGAATCAATACCGCCACCAAGGCGAAGGCAGCAGCCCATTCGCGAAGCATCTGGTCTCCATCTCCTGGCCTCGGCTTGCCGATCGGCCGAAAATCCAGGCATTCGACGACTGCGGCTCACGTCGGACGCCATCGCCTCGACTACGTCAACGCGAAGGTAGACAACTTCGCCCGTGGCGCGTCAAAGCACGGCCCCATCGCGACGGGCGCACTGGTCGGAGCCAGTGTTGCGCTTTCCGAGAGCAGTCCATTTGCGCAGTAGGCGAGCCGTTATGAGCGCGGCGCACTGGTGGCCGGTGGACCGCGCGGGCTGTAAAGATGCGGCCAAGGCGTCGCCTTGGACACTAGCTCGCAGTGAGAAAGTTCGACTCGGAGGAGCTCACAGCCGGGTGATCCAGCGATCACAGCGGCAACCTGCCCCTGCTGGCAGAACCGACAGATGAAACATTCCGCGGCATTGTGCCGGTCATGACTTGCGGGCTCGACAGCCGCCGAGCCGGACACTTTAGCGGGATCGTCCGTATCGTGTCGCCGATGGTCCTCAGTACACGCCAGGTCGCAGCACGACCAGACGTGCAAGCCCTGTCCCGCGGCCATGACAGTCAGGTAGACCACCGTCAGCAGTCGAGCGGTGATCGTTTTCAAGCGCTGAGGCATAGCACAAGGTCCCACAGATCACACCGAGCGTCACCTGCAATCTAGTTGCATTATCAGATCGGTCCTGGCTGTGTCAATTCGACTCGCTAGATTTCATCGGATTCTAACCGACGACCTGCCATCAGCATGCGAAAGATGCGTCCGCAGACGCACGCCCATTCGGTCAGCGCCATCAGCATCCGTTTGTCTTTTTGGTGCGCCACGGGGTGCAATTGGCCCGAAAAAGCCTAGCAATACTTGATTTGGGCGACGCTGGTCCAATCGCTCCATTTGCTTGACACCCGCCTTGACCAAGAGCACACTAATTGCACATACATCGTAGTTGCATAATGAGTGTTACCGACCGCAAAGTGTTTCGCGATGAACGAGACTGACGCCAGGGATCGGCAGCACCGGCAGCGAGGCCGACTAACCGGTGCCTGCATCGCTCTGGCGGTGATGTGTGCAGCCAAAGGTGAGCTGGTCCGTCAGCTCAATATTACCTACGTCGGAAGCCCACGCGTACACATTATTTGCTGCACCGTCCTGGCAGGCACGCTGTTTGTGCTATGTTGGACCGGCTTCACGGTTCATCGCAAACTGTCCGTGGGCATGTTAGCGTTCGTTGGATTCGCCGCCGTCGCCTGTGGGGGTCCGGCCTGTGGTGTGCAATGCGCTTTTGGTTGCCAGCATCCAGACAGCGGAATTTTCGTTGCGCTCCTCGGGGCAGCGATTGTGACAGTGTGCGTTGTCGAGGACCGAAACCTTATTCTCAAACGACAGCGCAAGAAGAACCGCCGCCAATGACCAGATGGCAAGCTCGGAAGCGCGCGGCAGAATGTGTCGCCCACGGTTGGCAAACGCCCTCCGTAGCTGCACTCCGCACCGGCACGTGCACATGGCTTTAGCTCGGATAGCAGTGCTACTCAGCGCTCGGGACAGGAATTTCGGCCAGGAGAATGTTGGTTGGGGGAATCGCCTGGCTGGGAAGATATCGGAGCGGACATTGTCCCGGCCTTGATCTGATTGGGCGTGTCGACATTCCGCCGGGCCGTCGTCGTCGCTTGTTGTTTCTGTCGGTCGGCTCTGTATGCCACGATCGCAGCAAACATGAAGAATACCGAGCCGATCAGAAGGCCGATGTCGATCAACTGCATAGGGCACCTGCTGAAGCCTAGCATGCTTCAGTTGCAGATGCAATGTAGTTGCATGTACCCACCATGACGGGGGCGGATCGTGAGCAGGCCGACTGGGCGCGGCCTGTCCCTGCCCCCAGGGCAGCACTGGCGACATCCGGATTGCGGCGATTTGCCGACCGGACCCACGACTGAGAAACGCCTGGGGTAGATATGAAGGCAGATTCCGCTGGCCGACCGTCGATCTGCGAATTGAAAAATGGCCGCTGCTCGGTCGATCAGCGTTGGCTTGGCGTTTGTGCGGCTAGCGGGGCGCCGGCCGCTGGTTTTTCGAGACAGGCCAAACAAGCCTTGGCCTGCGGCAAATTCGGATCGACGGCAAGCGCCTTGTGAAAACTGTCGATAGCTGCGGCGCGGTGTCCCTGCTTCACAAGCAACACTCCCATGTTCGAGTGTGCGGCAGCCTCGCCGAGTGCGCCTGAGAATATTTCGTAGGCATCCTGAAATTTGCTCTGTTGGGCGAGCGTCATCGCCAAATTCACCTTGGCGCGTTCGAGATTGCGGTTTAGGGCGAGTGCGGCACGAAACTGCTTTTCCGCGTCGGCCCATTGATTGCGCTGATAGTAGAAGTAACCCAGGTCGTTGATTAGGTCAGCGTCCTTGGGCGCTCGCTTGAGCGCCATGTCGAACTCGGCTTTAGCCCGAGTCGAATCGTTCTGTCGGTCGTATAAAACCGCTAGATAGCGGCTCACGTCGACGTGTTTGGGGTCAAGCTTGCGAGCCCGTTCGAAAAGCAGAATTGCTTCGCGATCATAGCCCTGATCGAACAAGTCCTTCGCCGTCGCGACACAGGCGCTGGCTCCTTCCCTCGGGGGCATTTCCTCCTGGCGCTTGCCCTGTTTACTCGGCGATTTAGGTAGGCTGGGTCTGGCTGCGCTGACCCGTTGCCAAACGGACGGGGACGGATCGTCCGCGCCAGAGACTCCTAAGAGGACCGTAACAACGAAAACAGCAGCCAGGGCCAAGATTCGCCGCGCGTGAGGAACAGACATTTGCCAACCTGCTTGTTAATAGAAGCCCATGCCGCCGCCACCAATTCCGCCGCCCCCGCCCCCGAGCCCGCCGCCGAGCCCGCCACCTCCGCCACCGCCGCCGAGCCCACCGCCACCGAATCCGCCGCCACCGCCGCCACCGCCGAACCCGCCGCCGCTCAGTCCCAGCATTCTCAGGCTGCCGTAACGGGTGGCTTCAGGCCCGTAGAGGCCCTCACCCTCGGGGCGGTCGATGACGACACGTTGGTCCGCATCCGCCAGGCCGCAGGTTGCAAGTTTTTCGACCAGGGCCTGGCGGCGCTTCTCGTTTAGCTCTTCGTCGTCCGACTGCGCGACGACGACTGGAAATGGCGTCTGGGAAACGCATTTGGCAATCTGGTCCACGTGCCGGCGGCCGTCCGGACCGAGCGTCGTGCCGTTCATGTACCATTCGCTTTGCTGGATCACATACTTGCCCGCCTGGGCACGTTCGATCTGGGCTGTCTGCCATTGGCAGGTGTAAGTGCCCGTCTTCGCCGGGATGGAACCGGGAGGGATATTCGCGCATTTGTCGGGACCGATCGGCCGGTGCAGGCGGCAGCCGGCAGACGCGGCGACCAGCGCGAATGCCGTCCAAAGGACTGTGTGCCGCCGGACACCTGGCCCAAGGATCGCGCGCGGATTCAGCGAGACTTTTTTCATCAGTAGGCCCCCCGCGCCACGGGCTGAGAAGAATTGTTCAACGATGTTTCCTGGCCGGATGCCGGCCTGGGAATCAATTCCACCGGGGCGGCATTACCGGGAGATGCGGGCGGAAGCGCCATTGTCGGGACCGGGCCAGCGGGCTGCGGCTGGGGACAACCGCACGGACTCTGGCAGTTTCCGCCGCCACAACATCCGTAAGTACGGCCCTGTGCTCCGATGATCAATTGCTCCTCGCAGCGCTCGTACACATGCATACGGTCCCAGTCGTTTCGCGTCCCACTGCGAAAGTCGTAGGCTCGGGTGCTCTCCAGCCGATTGAACAAGTAGAACTCAATGTCGCCCGGTTCGAAGACGTCCGCTCCGGGAATAGGCGGTGTCTTGCAGGCCTCCAGCGGGTGGACCAGACGCGGCGTGACTAGCACAACCAATTCCTGTTCCAGCGCGGACGTCGACCGATTGCCAAATAACGTGCCCAACAGAGGCAGGTCCCCGAAGAATGGGACCCGGTCCGTGGTGGCGCCATAGTCGTTCTGGACCAGGCCGGCGATGGCCAGCGTTTGGCCTTCGCGCATCTCCACGGTCGTTGAGAAGGTCCGAGCGTTGAGCCCCGGCACCGAGGTGGATGTGCCGGCACCGGTGCCGATCGTGGCCTCCAGCGCCGTGTTCAGCGTGCTGATGCGACCGCGAATCTGCATGCGAACCCGATCGTGGTCGGTAATCGCCGGCGTGAAGACTAGCGAGACACCGAACGGCACGAAGGTCACGCTTTGCCCCACGGCGCCGAAGGTGGCCGTAGCCGACGGGACCGGAAACTCGCTGCCTGCTTGAAACGCGGCCGGCTGCCCGTTGGTGGTCACCAGATTTGGCTCGGCCAGCGATCGGGCCAACTGCAGACTGCGCAGGGCATTGATCGCCAGGCTGATCTGCCCATTGTCCAACAGCACCGGCAAGTTACCCGTGCCGATCCCACCGGACAACTGCTGGAACACGTACGGAAACGAGTTCGAAACGCTCGCGGCGCCGCCCGACACGCTGCCCATCGTGTTTGCAGTGTTGGGAAATCCATTGAAGTTCACACCGATCGTGCGGGCTGCCGTGCGGTTCACTTCGGCCACCGCGACTTGCAGCATGACTTGCTGCTCGCCGGGCACTCGCAACAAATTGATTATGTTGGCGTTGACCCGCAGCACCTGATTGGCCACCGTGTTTCCGGCGGCGTCATACTGCGCGTTGACGAAATCTTGCGGGGTCCCGAGCATGTTTTGGTTTTGATTCGAAATGTCGAACGGGGCGTTTTGCAGATTGATGTTGGTTCCCTGCCGGCCCCCTTGCTGTTGCTGATTTTGCTGTTGACGCTGGCCGGGGGCATTTGCGCCGACAACCTGCAGAATCTGAGCCGCCTCTACGATATCTTTGGCCTCGCCGCGTAGAACCAGCTTGTCCCCGACCAGCGACAGCTGCACCCAGCTGTTCGGGAAGTTGCGGTTGATCTCCTGTTCGAGCGCTTGATAGATCCGCACCAGCCGCTGCTTGGCCTCTGGGTCAGGTAGGACCCGCACCAGGTAGCTGAGGACGCGATCGCCGCCCGGAGCCTGCGGGTCGGCAAACCAAAGGTTGAGGATGGTGCTCCCGATCGCATTGCCAACCACGGAAACTTCATGATCCGTGATCAGCGTGTACGACGCGATGTTCTCGTCGCCGATTTGCACTCGCGTCGGAGTTTGCCTCAGGATGAGCAGCCGCGGCCGGCCTTGCACCAGGTCGAGCGTCGTTTCCGGATCAATCGTTTTCTCGACGAACTGACCAAATTGCTTGAGCTGCTGCGGGGTGGGTCGCGGCGTTACGCCGACGGGCAAGTTCGCGGCGTCCATGGAGATCAGTCCCGGCTGATCGGGTCCGATTTCATTCTCCGAATCGACCGCCCGAGACGGCGGCGGAGCGGCAAGTTGCTCCGGCCCGCGTCCTTGCGCCGGCCCAGCGCCGGCCGCTGTGGGCGATTGTTGAGCGATACGCAACTGCTGCGACGATCGCGTTTGATCGACTTGATCAAAGGATGCCCGGGCAACAGGCTGATTGGGGCCTGCCGACGGGTAGACGGCACGATTGACTGGCTGATTTGGGCCGGGAGCAGTGTAGTATGCTTGCGCGGCGGGCTGCGTTGCCGGTCTCGGCGGAAGATTTGTCGTTCTGGGTTGCGCGGCATAAGACGGAGCAGGCGATGGAGCCATCGCCGGGGCCGCTTGAGCCATGACCGGAGGCGCTGCCGCGACCATCCAGATGCCGGCAGAAACGGCCGCAACCAGTCGAAGCGACTGGCGTACAATTATCGTCGAAGTGCTCGCTTCGATCTGCCGAAATCTCTGCGAAGATAGAGCCACAGTAACCTCTGACCAAAAGCGGCAGCTCAAATGTATCGACAGCCAGCGCGGTGCGCGGGCTCTCGCAAAAAGCTGTCTCAATCCCTCGGTCAAGCACCGGTGTGCTCAGTTCTGCAAAGCGGGCCAATGCCGAAGGGGTTGGTCAGACCAAGGCACAGCAAGACTATCGACTTTGCCGGCTGGGGAACTTTTGCCGATTTCGGGGATTTTGCCGGCTCGGTAGCCGCCGCCGAATTTGGTTTTGCTCTAGTGCCGATCACTGAGGATCGATGCCTAAGAACTGCAAGGACTTAGGAACTCGTGCCGGCCGCCCACCGGCGAGATCCTGCGCAGTAATACTGTCTCCGACGCGAGCGCTGGCGGTGTCGGCCAGGATTTCCAGCACCGCATGGGTTCCCTTGGGTGCCAGCACTATGCGCCATGGCCGCACCCCGCTACGTACTCCAACAACCCGGCCCGTCTGATCGAGGAACACCACGTCGATTGTGAATCGCATCCAGCAGGTATGGATCGACGAGCACGGCACGAGGAGCAACCCCTGACCAGCCGCTGGCCGAGAGCGGAATTGCCAGCCCCGCAGGCGCGACCAAAAACCGGCGGCCAATTCGGTTCTTTCGACGATTTGCCGGCCGCTCGCTCGCTCGATAAGAGTCCAGTGGTCAGCCATGGAAGCCATCGTCGAATGTCGGTCAGAACTTGCCGAAACCGCCGAACGAATCGGAGTACCTGAGGAACTCGGCGAACAGCGGAGCAATGGCGAATATCAAGATCCCCGGCAGAAAGCAAATCACCAACGGAAACAATTGCTTGACCGGCAGGGCCATTGAGAATTCGAGCGCTCGCTCGCGGCGACGCTGCCTTAGATCGTCGGCCTGCTGTCGTAGGACGGCGGCTATGCCCGACCCGATCTGCTCTGCCTGGACAATCGCCGAAATGAAGATCGTGACCGAAATCACGTCCAAGCGCCGTGCGACTCGCCGCAAACATTCCACCCGCGAGCGCCCGGCAAGAAGATCGGTCTGTAGCGTGCGCAGCTCGCCGGCCAGCGCTCGCTGCGAGGGTTGCGAATCGAGAATGCGTCCGGTGGCGGCATCGAAGCCGATGCCCGATTCGGCCAGCGTCGCCAAGAGTTCCAACGTGATCGGCAGATCGCGTTCGACCTGCGCGACTCGCCGCCGCCGAGCCGCCCGTACAAACGACAGAGGCAGTAGCGCCAATATGCCCGAAGTCATCCAGGGAGCGACTTGAAGCACGGGTTGAGCCAGGGCACCCATGCCGCCGGGCATTTCACCGGCCGCAGCCGCGGCTGTGGCAATCAACCCCGATCGGCGCACCAGCATCGCAATCATCAGCCCGAGCACGATCGCCCCGGCGGTAGCGAGAACGAAGTTCGTCGGTGCCGCGGGCTGACGAAAACCGGCCAGGTATAACCAGCGCGTGAGCCAACCGCGCTCGAGCGGATCGACGGACTTGTCCATAGCATCCACCGCAATCGACGACTCCCAAAGCCGGCGTCTGATCTGCGACCGGGCTAGATAGGCCTGCGCGTAGTAGGTGAGCAGCAGTCCGACGGCGACCCAAAATCCGAGAATTACGGCGACTTGCATAATGGCAGGCCTTGTTAGAACTTGATCCGTGCGATGGCCGAGGACCACACGATGCCCACAGCTTGCAGCGCGACGGCACCGGCGGAGAATGCGCTTCCGACGTCGCTGATCAGAAATCGTTCCATGCGATCGGGGTCGTTGGACCACATGATTCCCGCGATCGCGTAGGTGGCGATCAGCACCCCGATGATCGACATCCGCGACTGGGCCGTCATCGAGCGGATTCGGCGGGTGAGCTCGATACGATCGCGGATCGTGCGTCCCACGGTCGCCAGCGTGGGTGCCAGGCTTCCGCCAACTTCCCAATGGACCGCCAGTGCCGATGAGAAGAGCATGAACGTCTCCAGCGGTACGCGCGCAGCGAGAGCCTGAAATACATCCTGAGCGTCGTCTCCCAAGCGAACTCGGCCGACCACTTCGTCGAGTTGCGGTTTGAGCGGCGAGCGAGTTTCGTGGGCAGCGTTTTCCAAGCAGTTGAGCACGCCGGCGCCAGCCCGCAGGCCGCCCACCATCAGGTCGATGGCATCGGCCAGTTGCGTTTCGATCTTCTGCATCCGACGCTCGACGAACATCGCCTCGACCTGTCCGCCCAGCAACGAAATCATCAGGCCGGCCGAACCGCTGTAAACCCAGCGGAAGCCAAAGAGAAAATGCATTCCGAATGCGAACGTCAGTCCGGTGGCCCAGGCAATCCACGGCCGGCGGGCCAGGATCGGCCGCGCGGCAATCGGCGGCTCGTCTGGCTCTTCAATCGTGAACACTCGCTCCAGGCGCTCGAGCGACAGCCGCCGCTCGCGCTGTTTGCGCAACGCGTAGAACACGCCAGCGGAGGCCCCGACCAAGGCCAGAAAGGTGATTGCTTCACTGCCCATTGACATTCACCAAAGGCGGCTGAAACAGATCGACCGGTACGTCCACTTCGCGCTCGCGCAATTCCTCCACGAGTCGCGGCACAATGCCGGTGGGAACGAACTCGCCCGTCAGGTTGCGGCCTCGGCGACCGCGCCGTTCAAATCGGAAAATGTCTTGCAGTTGCGGTGTAAGCCCTTCAATGCCGGTAATTTCAGCGATGCTCTCGACCCGCCGTACGCCGTCGTCGTAGCGGCGAACGTGGACGATCAAGTGCAGGGCCGAGACCATCTGCTCGCGAATCGCTCGCGATGGAAGTTCCAGACCGGCCATGAGGACCATCGTTTCCAACCGCGCCAAGGCATCACGCGGGCTATTGGCGTGGACCGTGGTCAGGCTGCCGTCGTGGCCTGTGTTCATGGCTTGCATCATGTCGAGCGCTTCGGGGCCGCGGACCTCGCCCACGATGATGCGATCGGGTCGCATGCGGAGTGAGTTCACCACCAGGTCGCGTGCCGTGATCCGTCCCGAGCCTTCGATATTCGCGGGGCGAGTTTCCATCCGCACGACATGTTCCTGATCCAGGATCAACTCTGCCGCATCCTCAATAGTCACGATTCGCTCGCTGGCCGGAATAGCTTCGGCCACGGCACCCAAGAACGTCGACTTGCCGGCCCCCGTGCCCCCCGAGATGAGCAGGTTCTTTCGCGCCCGAACGGCGAATTCCAGAAAGGTCTGCATGCCGGGCGAGAACATGCCGGCGCGCTGCAAATCTTCGCGGCGCAGCCGGCGACGGCCGAAGCGCCGAATCGACATCGTCGGACTGTCGAGCGTCACCGGTGGTAATGTGGCGTTCACGCGGCTGCCGTCGGGCAACCGGGCATCGACCATCGGTGACGCTTCGTCCACTCGCCGGCCCACCCGCGCGGCAATTCGCTGAATGATCCGTATCAGATGATCGGGATCGCGAAATCGCACGTTTGTCCGCTCCAACTTCCCGAATCGTTCGATGTAGACCTGGTCGAAGCGGTTGACCAGGATGTCGGTTACTGCGGGGTCGGCCATCAGCGAGGCGAGCGGCCCCACGCCCAGGGCTTCTTCCAGCAGGTCGTCGGCCAGCTCCCGTCGTTCCCGCTCGTTGAGCGGAAGATCCTCTGTTGCCAACACCCGGTCGACGAATTCGTGGACCGCGGCCGTGAGCTCCTCTTCGCTGGTGCCCAAGAGATCGCGCTGGTTGATCTCGTCCAGCAGCCGCCGGTGCAACCGGGCCTTCACGGATTGATGTTCAGCCGTCGACGATTGCACCGGCACGCGTACCGCCGCGGGCGCCGAAACGGTTGGCGACTTTTTTTCACTTTGCAGCCGCGACTTGGGCATGTCGATCGAATGCCGACCAAGCAATTGCCGCAACCGCTGGGTGCCCTCCGGCGTTTCGCCTTGCTCGGCATTCATGGCTCACCTCCGGGCTTGGGCTCTTCCACGGCGACCGCATCCGCCAGCCGTGCGGCTCCATTCGTGAGATGACCGTTTGCATTCCCGTGACCCGATTGGACCAGCCTGACCAGCTCGCCGAACCGCCGAGCCGTCGTCGAAAATGGATGTCGGCCCAGGATGAACGGCTGTCCCAAGTTGGCGGCCACGATCAGGCCGCGATCGTAGGGCACAACGAGGTCGATGGCGCGGTCCAGCCGCTGGGCGGCATCGCTGGGGTGCAGGCTGCCCTGCCGACGCGAGTAGCGGTTGAGCACAATCCGCTGCTTCTCTGTTGGATAACCGATCGAGGAAAGCAGCTTGAGAAACTGTTCGATGCCCAGCAGCGTCGGCACGACGTTTTCCAGCACGACGTAGGCTTCGTCGGTCTGATCGAGCACCGCCATGACATTGCGATCAAACAGCGGAAACGTGTCGACCAGCACGTAGTCGTACGTGCGGCGGGCCAGCGACAACACGCGCGAAAGCGTGTCCTCGTCGACCTCGGCGCCTTCGATGGCGTTGGCTGGTGCAGCTAGCAAGTGCAAGCCCGAGGGATGCGGAATCGCCAGTTGTTCGAGCAGCACCGCGTCGAGCCGGCTGTGCTGGCGGGCCGCATCGACCAGCGACATGGCCGGATGTACGTCGAGCATCGCCGCACAATGGCCGATCTGTAGCGCGGCATCGATCAGCAAAACCCGGCCTGGATGCTGGTGCGCCAGGCCGACCCCGGCGTTGACCGCCAATGTCGACTTGCCCACGCCCCCCTTGTTGCTGACGAAGGAGACGACTTTACCCAGCCGGTCGGGCGCGGTGACAGCCTGCTTCGACAGCCGCTCGACGATTTGCCCCAAATCGACGGCCGACAGCGGGCGGCGCAAGAAGTCGCTGACACCGGCGCGCAAGGCTTCGATCAGCACGGCGCTTTCCGACAGGTCGTGCGTAAACAGCTCGGGCTTGATTGCCCCGACGAGTCGTGTCTCGGGCGATGCGGCGGACAGTTCCTCGGCGAGCACGCGCACGGGCGCCAGATTGGACGAAATCTCGGCAATGACCAGCGCCGGACGCCGGCTACGGCAGATTTCCACCGCCGCGCGAAAGTCGGGCACGTAGTGCATGACCGGGACGACGGCCAAGGGAGCGGTCGCCGCCGCGCACTCGTCGCGCAATCGTGGATCGGCTCCAACCGTCAGAATGTGCAGCCCGTGTTTCATGGCAATGTCGCGCCGCTCAAGGGCGATTGCCGATTGGCCAACACCGGGGCCAACAGCGACTGCGTGATACTTTCGTGCGCGGCAAACAACTCGGTAGCTTCGTCGGTCGTCCATCCAGCGGGAAGTTCAGCAGCGAGCGAAGGCGAGACATTGCCGCGGCCGATCACATCGACCAATCGTTGTCCGACCGGTTGACTGCCGTCCCACGCCCGTGTCAGAGACAGCTGTGAAGTTCCGGGCGAATACGTCCATTGCACGTAGCCGAAACCGACAATGGTTTGCTGCCCCGACGTCAATGACTGGTAGATGGGAACGTACAAGTAGGCGGTCGGGTTGGCTGCCTGAGTTAGCGCCGTATTGTCCGTGCCTGCGGTGAACTGCTCGCCGATGGTCAACAGTGATTGGTTCGAGGGTCCGACGACGCCAACGGGCCCCAACGTTGGCAGCGTCGGACTCGAAATGCTCCCGGTCGCGGCGACTGAAACCTGTTGGGAAGCCGAGTTCTGCCAACTCGGATCGGACCAAAAGCTGCTGGTCAGGGCGAACGGAGCCAGACCGGGAATTGCCGGTTGAACCTCAGCGTGCGGCGGGCCTGCCGACTTGGCTCGTCCCAGCGAAATCGTCCCGCTGCTGACAGGGGCGGTTCCCGCCGCGGCAATCGTCGCCGCGCGGACGGTGATTCCCTGACCGATCGTGTCGCGACTCATCAGCGAGCCGCGGCCGAAAACGTAGGGCAGCGGCGGGCCATTGGAAGCCGTGCCATTACCAGTTCCAAAAGTCTCGTTGCTGCGACGCATTCGCACGAGAAAACCATTGCCGCGGTCCGCGGTGCCGGTCGCTCCCGACGACGGCTCGAAATCTTGACGATTATAGGCAGAGTCTTCGACAGTGGACGCGGAGCCTGTGAAACTGGAGTTCAATCCGTAGTTGCCCGCCACCATGTCACCACTGCCGGCTTGCGGGTCGGCAGAGTTGAATTGCAGCGCGGGCTTGTAGACCGGCATGGAGGGTACCGACATGAACTCGCTCGCGTGCAGCGACGGATCTCCGACGCCGCCGCTGAAGGTGAGCTCCGGGCCTGCGCCCAGCTGCAATGCGTCGCCGGTAGCGGAATTGAAATCGTCGTCGAAAATGTTGGTGGCCAGGCCCTGCGCTAGAACGCGCCGGCCGCAGTCGCGCCAGGCGATCCACTGTGGATCGATGAGCGACTGGGTAGTTGCCGGCGGCTGACCGCAACCGGCACCCGCGATCAATTGGACCAGATCCGGATTTTGATCGACGGGTATGTCGTCGCGAAATCGCAGGCCCTCCAGGGCGGCCGACGCGGTGCCCGTTTCCATTTGTCGCTGAGTCAGCCGAGCATAGCCCATGTCGACCAACAGCGCGCCGATCGCTAGCACGCCGAACACGATGAGCGCGAACACTATCAGCACCGTCCCCTTGCGGTCGCGCGGCCGCAATCGGCACGAGCCACGCGGGGTCAGTTCACGCAGCGTGGCCAGTTTGCGGCACATCATTTGCTCCGTGCCGCAGGTGCAGTTCCGCCGATCGCCGGCTTTTCCAAAACGGCCGTGTCGGTCGACTCGGGCTGATCGGCAGGAACCCGGTAGCCCTCGGCCGAGAAGATCAGCGCCTCGCGCTTTTTGCCGCTGATCGAGTCGACGATCTTCATGTCCGCGATCGGATCGGACCCCGGAGTCTTGCTCACCGCCCCTGGATCGTCCGGCAGACCACTACGGGCCACGCAGGTGACTTCGACGTGCGTGGCCAGGGCTTCGCTGATCGGCGCGACTTCAACCGGCGCGACCGCAATCACGATCTCGAACACCGGAACGTTCTTCACTTGCTTGCCGCTCGTCAGTGAGTTCGATTCCACCGGCTTGTTGCGCGACGTGACCGGTGTCACCACCACGGCATCCTGGGCCAGCACGCGCACACTGGCCCGTTTCTGTATGCTGGCCATTTGCTGCTGTGCGGCCAGACTCCCACTGATGCCAGAAGTTCGATTATTGTTCTTGGAGTCGATCGGCACCGTGGCTACCAGGTCGACATGGTCCCCCGAGGCCAGACCGAACGCCCCCGCGAGTTTGGCCACTTCCAAGGTCAAGGCGCGTTTTCCAGCGGGAATGCCGGCCACTACTCCTGGCCGCGTTCCCTCGGGTAGAAAGTCGGCTTCGGTCAGGCGCATGTTGGCGCCAATTTCACGGCGGACAACGCGACCAAAAATCTGGCTAACGTCGAGCAGGGTGTCGGGCTTGACTCGGTCCGGCGGCTGCGGCATGTATTTCACGCTCAAGGAGCCTGGACGGCACAGGTATTCGCGCGTCACCTTGGAATAGGCGGGAATTTTCTTCACCGTCACGGGCACCGAAATCCAGTCGGCAGGGATTTTTTGGCCAAACAGAAACGACAAGTCGATTTGGCCGAAATACCACAGCGTGCCCAGGGTGCCGGCTCCGCCGAAGATGAGCGTCCCGATAGCGAGCAAAGCCATCTTCAGAACCGGCATGCGGCGTTTGTTTTGGTAATTGTTTCGCATGTTTCGCCTCGCAGAGGCCGCGCTCCAGATGGGTGGTCAGAATCGAATCCAGATCAGTTCGAGAAAATTTCGCGGCGGTAGATGGCTTGGGCCGAGATTACGCGACGAAACGGCCGCACCGTGGTTCCCAGCGCCCCTTGTTCCCCGAGCCCGTAGCTGCCGCCGTAAGTGCCGGAGTATTGCCCCGCGATTTCATCCGGCGCAACCGGCGAGCCCCCATTGGGCACATCGTTCGTGGCGGTCACGCCGGCATCGTCGGCCGACATCGGAAAGCCGGCGTTGGGCAGCGCCTCTCCGTTGGCGTCGTTCTGCGGCGGCTGGAACCCGGTCATGGCGGCGGCCTGAAACGGGTAGTTAATCCGTACCGCGATGACCCCTCCCGGTATGCCGGCGCCGGCCGGCGCCAGAACACTGAATGGGTCGGTCGATGTCGTGGCGTTATCGGCGGTGACGCCGCTGGGCAGAATGGGCTCCAGTACGCGGTGCCAGGCGATCGTCTCCGGTCCAACGCCCGCGGAAGTGCCACCGGTGAGCACCGGCACCATCACCGTGTAGGGGCTCTGCGCCGAGGAAGACGGGTTGGTCACCAGCGCTCCGGGATAGCGCAGAATGGACGATCCGCCGACTTGGCTGACGAACATCAGCGGCACGAGCGCCTTGTTCACGGGCGGCATGCCGAGAGAGTCGAGATAGGTGAGCAGATCCTCCCCGGCCGGTTGTCCGCTGATGTCGACAGCCAGGAAATTCTCGCTGTAGACCGCTTGGAATGCCGGCTCGTTCGTCATCGCCTGAATGAACGTCTCAGTGGAGGCTGGCAGCGGAGTTCGCGAGAGTTCACGGGCGGCCAGGTCGGCGGCGCTCTGAATGACCTGTGCCCCATGAATGCCCCGGCCGAAATCGAGTACGAACGCCATCAATATGTAAAGCACGAGAGCGACTAGCCCGAACTCGATCAGCGATTGACCCCGTCGATCACGGCGTCGACGCCCGCGGAGCCAGGGCCGACGCGACTTTCTTCGTTCTTTCTCCAGAGGCGAGTCAGAGTGAATCGTTGCAGCAACGATTCTCTTGTCGGCGAACATGGCAATGTCAAACAGGGCACTATTAATAAACATCGACTCAGCCTCCGACGCGTATCGCGTAAACCAGCAGCCCGGCGGCGATGGCCGGCACATATGCCAGATCGCGCTGCCCGCGGAGTTTGGCGACCACGGCCAGCAGGCCCCCGGCGATCGCCATCCAGAACAGAACGCTGAGCAAAGCCATGGGTCCGAGCACCGCGCCGAGCGCGGCGATCAGCTTCACATCGCCCCCGCCGATTCCGCCGAGCCAGAAAACGACTGCCGCGAGCACGAACCCCAGCAGCGCACCGCTGGCCAAACCATTCCAACTAGTCCCCGGCGCTCCCCACGTCGTCAGGGCCACACCCCAGATCAGTAGAGCCAGGGCGATCCAGTCAGGAATCGTCCGCGATCGCAGATCGTGGATCGTGGCGATCAACAACAGCAGAAGAGGAACGATGAACATGGTATTTCAAACGAGAGAACGAAAAAGCCCCCATGCGCGCCGGCGCTGCGGCGCGCATGGGGCGGACAACTTCGATCCGCGAACCGGCGATTACTATTCCGATTCGATAATCAAACCGCCGACGCCGTTGGCGGCGCCGGTCGAACCGGGTCCGAGTAGGTTTTGGCCCAACCGGTCCGTGCCATTCTGGGCCAGGATTTGGGTCGTGCTAAGCTCGATCGACCCACCCGTTCCACCCTGATCGGTCTCGATCAGGTGACCACTCTGGATCGGCGCGTTATCGCCCACGTGAGCGCCCGGCAGAATCACGGCCACGGCGGAAATCAGGTCGCTGGTCTTGTGGCCAAACGTGGAAATGGCGGCCGCCGAGACAAGCCCGACGCCTGCGATGAGCAATGCGTACTCGACCAAACCCTGGCCCTTGCGATCGCGAAACAGTTTCTTGAGCATGAGACGTACTCCTGAAAAAAGAGAGAACGAAAGAACAGATCAACGAAGAACGACGCACCACGAACAATGTCAGTTTTCAACCGTCTCGCCTCCGTCGCGGCAGCGACGCAGGGTGCGGTCTGACCAACCATTCGCCCTTTGCCGCAAACGCGCGGGTCGGAGGCGAGAGCGGTTGAAAACCGCCTATGGATCGGGCTCACAGCAGGACTTTTCAGCCGGCACCGAAGCGCAACCGCTTTCAAGTGCCTTGTCGCGAGAAGATGCGCAAATCAGTCTTGATCGCTATCCGCGATCAAGGGCCGCTTCCTTGCGATAGCACGCAATCCCCACAACGTTTCGCCGGAAATTCGCTGGCGTCGACTAGGAAATCCCCAGCGCCGCCGAGCAATACCAGGCCGAAGCTGCTGACCCGAAGAGATGGTCAGCCCCGGGGAGGCCCGCGCGGAGAATGGCTGCCTGATAGTTCGACCGTCGCCAAGTGCAGCGGGCGCAGCGGCAGTTCTGTAGAAATGGCCGAGCCAAATTCGGAGGCTGGGGGCGCAGAGCTGATCTGCCCCTGACTGTGAAACTGGCAAACCGGGCAATCGGCCGGATGCTCGTGATCAATTTCACTCAGCGCAGGGCCTGAGGAATTGTCGCATGCTGCAGACTTCTCGATGTCGTGATTGTGCCCACCCTGCTCAACGGAACCCGCGAGGTGCTCGCAGCCCAAGAGCACGTGCAGAGACTGCCCCAATAGCATCGTGCCCGCGTACAGGGCAACGACAGCGGCCACGAGAATTGGCTTGATACGGGCTAGCATCAGCACAACCGAGCTACTTGTGCGGTGGAAGATCACCTGCAACTTGATTGCGATTATGTCCGCCTCACTCGCTGTTGTCAATCAGGCCAAATGCGAATTCATCGGATTCACATAATGGTTCCGATTCTGCCCGCCGTCTCTGGACGTCGGTCCTCTGGTTGCCAGTTTCAGCTGTCCCAATTTCTGGTATGCTGTCAGGTGACCAACCATTCAGAAAAGCTCAACTCAACTCGCGGCTTCCCTCGGGGGACGTGCGATTCTGTGAGTTTTTCGTTCCATTTATTAGCCCAAAAGCGGTCAAATGAAAGCCAATCGAGCCAGCGCCGAGCGCGAGCGCTTACGCGCGCGCCTTCGTCTAATGGGACTTCGCTGCACCCCAGCCCGATTATCGGTTCTACGGGTACTGAGCCACTCAACGAATCCGCTCAGCCATGCCGAGATCGCTTCAAAATTGAGCCCTGATGGCGTCGATCGGGCGACCGTCTACCGCAATCTTGTCGAAATGGCCGAAGCCGGCTTGCTCTCGCGGGTCGATCTGGGAGATCATGTTTGGCGGTTCGAACTCCGCAGCGGTGACCCGCAGCACTCCGACGATCATCCGCACTTCGTCTGCACCGAGTGCGGCGGGGTATCGTGCCTCTCCGGCGTGGAGGTCAGCATCAAGCCCTCACCGGGCACCAAGCGCTCGGCAGTCGGCGAAGTTACGGAAGTGCTGCTCAAGGGGCTGTGCGCTCACTGTGCGTGAGTCGTCAAGCGAACCAACTGGCGGCATCTCCTTCAGGCTCTCGCTGCTCCTATGCGCGCGAAGCGGGCCACCTCCGACCAAATCGAAACTGGGCGGCGAACAGTCGCCGCGCCGGTACGAAGACACCTCGCGCATGATGCGTTCGGCGATTCCAGGAGCAAGAGCGGAGCTGAAGCGACTCTCGGAAGGGCGCGACTTCCCTTGCACCTAATGGCCCAAAGCGGCTGCGCGTTCATCCTCAACCACGGTCTCAGAGCCGTGACTGTGAGCATGGGCCGGTTCGATGGCATGGATACCATACGCCAACGCAACGCCAAGCAGCAGCGCCATGGACAACCGGAAGCGATCGTGCGAGTGCAGCTCCAATTCCGGCATCAGATCCGCCACCGAGATGCAAAAGAAGACGCCTGCCGAGAGTCCCAGCACGCTACCCAAGGCGAAATGCTGGTGTCCTGCTTCGTGATGGATTCCCAGTGCGAAAGCTGTGCAACCTAGAGGACACATTAGCGAAAAAATCAGATTGGCCCAATGCCGCGCACGGACCGACCAACCACCCGTCGTCATGATTGAAGTGATCGAAAGCGAGTCCAGCGGTTTGTGCAGGGCAATGGCCAGAAAGGTTCCCAGGCCGACAAACAAATGTGGCCCTGCTTCTTCCGTTTCTGCCAGGACGTTGGCCGCCAGTGCAACGCCATCAATCAGCGTGTGAACTGACAATCCTACGGCAATACCGAGCCAATTCACTGAGGCGTGGCCCCGGCCGTGTTTGGGATCGTGTGGGCACGGCTCGCTAGCCTCGGGCATCAGCGGCTCATGCTGATGGAAATGGAAGGCGCGCAGCAGCAGAAACATTCCGGCGAATCCGCCTGCCATCCATTGAACGGCGCTGTCGACCGAGTGCAATTCTTCCACCGCATGCGGCAGAAGATGGAAAAAACTTACGCCGAGCATCAGCCCAGCGATAAAACTCATCAAAAGCTGCGTGCGCGTGTGCGTGAGTCGAACCCAAAGGGGGATAGCCCCGCCCAGGAGCGAGGCGGCAATGATTGCGAGGCAATAAATCGACAGGGTGACAAAGGGCAACATGAACTGATCGTAGGATATTGCAATTCATTTGCAAGTGTATCGCAATCGCAATCCGGGCACGTCGGCGGGGCAGAAAAGGCTTGACAAGATTCATACAGTTGCTTATTCTTTTAATTGTTGAATGGTTTCCGGAACGATCGCCATGCAATCCCTTGAACCCAAGTGCGGCCCGAACGAGCATCGGCTGCCGAAGGGACACGGGCAGCCCGCCCCGGAAGCGCTCGATCGGGCGGCGGCCATCTTCAGGGCGATGGGAGACCCAGGTCGCCTGCGAGTTCTGGAGATGCTGCTCTCCGGTCCCTTGTGCGTGAGCGCCATCTCGCAGCAACTGCAAGACAGCATGCCCGCGGTTTCTCAGCGCCTGAAGCTGCTGCGCGGCGAGCGCCTCGTAAACCATCGCCGCCAGGGGAAGCACATCATCTACAGCTTGGCAGATCAGCACATTTCCAAGCTCGTACGTAACGGGCTGGCTCATGCGAGTGAAAACGAAGAAAGAGTTGTTCGAAAGCGGGTTTCCAACATCAGGTCTTGAAGAAAAGGATCAATCATGACAAACGCTTCAACGCATCCCAACCATGCCCACAAGCACGGTCCTGGTTGCGGGCACGTGGCCGTCGAGCACGCGGGTCATATCGACTACCTGCACGACGGACACCTGCATCATCAGGAAGGCGGCGCAGTCGAAGAGCACCACCTGGAGGTTTCACAGGCCAATCCAGATGGATGTACTCCCTCGCACCAATGTGCAGGGCACCAGCCGGGTCACGTTCATGGCGAGGATTGCGGACATCCGGCTGTGCCGCATGGCGACCACATCGACTACCTGGTCGATGGCCATCTGCATCACCCACACGGAAACCATTGCGACGACCATGGGGCCCTGAAGTCGGTTTCTGCAGAGTGAGTTCAAGCAATCAGGGCAGTCTGGTTCGCTGCGGGCAGATGAGCCGGCGCCGTCATTGGGCGGCCACTTGCATCTCGCTACAAAAGGACCTAGGATCGCACATGACATTCAATTGCACGTAGCCGTTCGATTGCAGGTCGTCTTGGTTCAGGCCTGATGAAAGCCAAGAAAACCCAATTCGAGTCGCCGCTGGAAATCCTCCGGGCGGCGATTCGCGACGTTGGCCTTCGCAGTACCCACGCTCGCATTGCGGTTCTGGAACACTTTCACCGTCACCGGGCACCGCAGACGCATGCCACTGTCGCGGAATCGCTTGTGCCTCTCGGCTTCAATTCGACCACAGTCTATCGCAACTTGCTCGAATTGACGGAAGTGGGCCTGCTGAGCCGCATCGAATTGGGCGACCATGTCTGGCGTTTTGAGCTGAGCAGTTCGCCAAACCAGTCTAGTCATCCCCATTTTCTTTGCCTGGATTGCGGTGCAGTGGCTTGTCTGGACGGCGTGGATGCGAACATTCGTCTTCCACAATTCACCAAGGGCAGCGCGATCGGCGAAGTTACGGAAGTCCTGCTCAAGGGACACTGCAACCAGTGTCGCTAGCCAGTGAAACTGACAGGCTCGCGATCCGCCCTCTGCAGATTCTCGATCGGCAGCCAACCGCGGTTTGAAGCTGGCGCTGTCTTGCTACAATCATGGACGAGCGGAGCGAGCGACTGGCGTTTAGCGAGCGTTAAATCGAGCAATTCGACCGGTCGACGCGCGAGAGGGCCTCGGATCAAGGCCGGGCGGGGTGATCCGCAACGAGCGCGCTTCACGACTCCGCTCGATAGCGGTGCTTCGGAGTCCCGCCCAGGCGCTGGCGGCACGGGAATTGCGCAAGCGGCGGTGCCTCGATGATTGGGCAAGCACGGCTGGCTTCTTGTCGGCGCTATTCCTGGGAGCAGCAGCTCATGGTCTATTGCCGTTGTAGGCCCGCTCCATGTGGTCGTGCCTCAGAAACTGGCTGCACAGGGCTTTGATTGCTGGCGCCTGCCGTGTCGTGGCTACCAACTGGCTCGTCGATGACGACACAGCGCCCAACCTCATCGGCTATTGCTGCTCGGGTGTCGCCCAAAACGACAGCGCCAACCCGGCTCCGTCGACTTGGCAGGGGTCGAGGCGCATCCAGACTCGGCAGATTGCCTTGAGAAACGCCATCAAGGTTTTGCGACGGCTCTCTGAAGAGAGCGCGTCTAATACCTTATTCGCGTGGTTGCAGCGCAAACCGCTTCGCTGCAAAGCCTTTGGACGCCTGAGGCAGGCAATGATTGGTGGGCCCAACCCACTGAGACCCCCGTACCCGATCCAACTTGGCTTGTTTTTGACCCTCTCCGTAGGCTTCTCGGAGTCTCGTGCCGAGCACGCAGCGGCTCGGCGGGGTCGCGGCAATCACACTGGTCTCGTGCCTCTTACGCTCGCCGAAACCGCCTTAATTACCGCCGTTTTTGCGTCATAATTATATAGACTGGGGACTTAGCTCTGGTCGGCTGAGATCAACGCCCGGTCGCGGCGATCCATGGCCTATAGCGCCGACCGCTTTTCGCCAATCGCAACTCGGCGGAGACCGGGCACTTTGGCCCATCGTACGGTCGAAGTGTCCTAATCAGGTAAGCGCCAGTTTCCAGTATCGCTCCCCCGCCTCCGTCTCCGTTGCGATCAGTCCGGGCCGGCGTAGTGGGTCGGCATCGTAGTGCAGTACGACGAAGGCATCATGGAGAACCGACGACGCTTCGGCGTAGTAATCATGGCCGAGGTTGAGCAGGTTAAAGCCCTCAACCAACACGGTATCCATCCCTGGCAATGCGATCACCGGCGGGGCCAACCCGGCACGATCATAGCCATGCAACCATCCAGACCCCCGTAGTGCTAGATCCGCCCGAGTCGCGTAGAGCGTAGTTCGCCCTGAGGCTTCAATACACTTTGAGCACGTGCGCCGAAACACGTCCGAATCGACGTCAGCGGCGAATAGCAGCACGTTCTTAACGCGACCGGCAATCGATCGCTCCTGCCCATCGGCAAATGCATTGAACCAGTCCAAGAGAACCCGGTTCCCCATGCTGTGAACAATGATGCTTAGGGGGACGTTCTCTGTATTCTGCAAGATCGTGTGAATGAACTCTTCGAGGTACGGCAAGCTCGCTTGGTTTGCGGCCTCGTCTGCGAGGTAGCTCCCTATCTTCCCAGCAGAAGGCCACGAAAAGGCGAACGTGGCTCCCGCAACCTTTAGGTCAACACCAAAGTGCCCGGCTTGAATGACCGCCGCTTCAAAAGTCGTGTTGAATCCGTGCACGTATAGCAAGTTTTGTGGTTCGTCGAATCCGCCACAGATTGGGGCGATTACTTCGATGAACTCAGATTCACTCGCGAACAATCGATTGTTCGTGATTCGCGGATGTTCGCCCACTATTCGATTCCAAAGACGCAGCAGAAAACTACCTTTGCTCCCAAAGCGATGTGTTTTCGGTATCGTCACTTCTCAAGCAGTTTGGAAATGCTGACGTCTCTCTCAGCGGATGTCCGGAGAGCACCGGCGAGGCCCGCATTGAATTGCCTCAGGGTCCAGGAGCATGCGTAGCAGGACGGAAGAGCCCGCACCGGAAAAGCAAGATCCTGTTGCCCTGCGGCGTCCAGAGTATCAGCTTCGGTCACTACCACTCCGGTTTCGGTGGGAGGCGACCCGCCGCCATCCTTCGTATCAGTTGGCATGGACACGGGCGCGCGCCGTGCGACTTCATGAACCGCCGGCCAGTGAAACCGAGAAGCTCCTGCAAATTGCTGCCGTCATGATGTTGGGGCAAATCGGCGTCGTTGGAGTACCCGTCGACCCGGCAACGCCTTTTGAGAAACTTGATGCAGAGCAATTGGACCCCGCGTGGCTTTCCGGCGCTGTGCATCCCTTCACACTGCGCAACCTAGCAGCACTGCTCTTGGCGGCACTCCCGAAGGAGACGCTCGGACAAGTCGCGGAAATCATGCGGATTGCGGCTCAAACGGATTCCGATGGACAGCCGCCCTCCAAATTTATGGCCGTTCTGGAAATGGAGCGACTCGATGTCCCTGGGCTTGACGTTTATCCAAATGAGCCGATTCTCTTGTCAGTGAATCCAGCTGCGTCGGCGAAGCAGATCGCTGCTGCGTTGGATTCACTCTTGCCTCAGTGGAAGTCAGCTCGCGGCTTGACTGAACGACGCGATCGCTCCGATAAGTATTCCGATTATCTTCGAGTCTGGGACCTGCGCGAGGGGTGGACGGGCGGCAGTTACGATCGGTCAGCAGAGAAGAAGCTGAAGGAGGTCGCGGCGGAATTGAAGCTCTCGGTTGCCACAGTCAACAACCACTATCGCAAGGCATTCGAGATGATCGTCGGGCACCCCTATAGCCCGAAAGCTTGGTACAGCTCGTTCGGCGTGCTGAAACTGTCGCGGGTTTTCAATCCTTCAGCCGGACCGGTAAGCAGACGCCGCCCACTGAAGTCGCCGAGCGGGCGGGATGTTCCTGAGTCTCGCCTGGGCACCGTGCCGGGGTCTCGGGCAGAGGCGGGGATTCTCAGCTTGACCGCCCTAGCATCATCCGACGGGGGCTGGGAACTGCTGAGCGATATCGAAACCCTCGTGAATCAAGGTCGTAGCGACGCCGAAATCGTTGGGGAACTCGAATTGCCCGGGCAATATTTCGAGGAGCTTGCCTACCTTCGTTCTCGCATGGCGGATTCTGCCGCCAAGCCGCAAGAAACGGTTCCACGCCGCAAGAAATAGCGACCGCGCAATTGGGTAACAGGTAGCAATTGAGGCCTTCCCGATGTTTTGGGAGGGCCGAATTCTTGCTGACTTGTGCCCATGGCCCCGCAATCACCCGCTAGCACCACCCTGCCCTCTGAGCGGGAGTTCGTTTCGCCGGCGGACTTCGTAGCGCTTAGCGGCCTTTCATTGGCGACCGTTCGTCGCTATGTCGCCGACGGCCGGCTGCCGTCCGCCCAGCCCGGCGGCCGTCGTTGCCGGGTTCTGATCCCCGTGTCGGCGCTGTCGGGGTTCGTCAGGACTAGGCCCACGATTGCCCCCCAGCCGCAGCCGAAGTCTCCGACGACCTCGATCGCGTCACGGCACATTCCGAAAAAAACTTTGCCCGGTCCCCCGCCGCGGTGGCGTTCGAAGATCGAGCCCGAAGATTGAACATGCCCAAGAAACCCAAGTACGAACTCATTCGCTGCACACATTTCTCCTGGCGCCTCTCGCGCCGCGATGGAGTGTGGTACGGCGACGGTAGGACCAATCCGATTAACGTCGGTCGTCATACCCTTGGTACCCGGAATAAAGTTGAAGCCCTGAAGTCGCTCAGTGAATTGGACGAAGCCTGCGCCGTGAAGTACGGACTGATCGAGAAAAAGAAACCGGCATCGTCCATGTCGCAGGAACTTTCTCTTGCCGAAGGTAGGCGGCTTTACGAAGCCCACATCGGCCGATCGCGAGTGTCGGGCGGCGTAAAGGAATCAACCAAGAAACGCTACCGCGCCGTGTTTGACAAATTTCTGCCCTGGGCAACCAAGGACGGCGTAATCGACTTCCGTCAAGTCGACGCCGCCGTGCTCGATCGTTACGCCACTAACTTGGAGAAGCAAGATTACGCCCAGAAGACGCTGCTGAACGAGTTGACAACGCTGAAGCAGTGCGTGCGGTGGCTGATCGACGCCGGACATCTCCCCGGTTGTGAACCGGTCAAGATGAAACTCAAGAAGGTCGAGAGCCAACGGGCGTATTGCTATCGCCCAATTGAGGTCCAGGCAATTCTCATGCGGTGTCGCGAAGTTTCGACGCTTGGCTGGATCGGCGACGCCGTGACGGGATTAGCCTGCACCGGCATGCGGATCGGCGAGCTGGCGAATCTCAAGTGGGCCGATGTCGACATCGACAACAATCGCATCATGCTGGCCGACGAGTCGGGCCGTGGTGCAAAGGGCGACTCGACGCGAACGCTCAAGAGCGGACGGAGTCGCTCATTCCCCTTGCATGCGAATCTGGCCGCCGTGCTCACTCGGCTGCCGAAGATTGACCAATACGTTTTCCACGGCCCGCATGGCGGGCGATTGAAGCCTGACTTCATTCGGCGGATGCTCGTGCGGCATATCCTTACGCCCCTGGCGGAGAAGTTCCCGGCTGTGAACGGTGGGCAGAGTTTCCTCGACGGCCGGCTGCATAGCTTTCGGCATTTTTTCATCAGCATGTGCGCGGCGAACAACGTGCCCGAGCAGGCTGTTATGGAGTGGGTCGGCCACGCCGACAGCGCCATGGTCCGCCACTACTTCCACTTACATGACGAGGAGGCTCAGCGCCATATGAATGGCCTGAATCTGCTCGGCGGGGCTGCCGGACGTTCCGACGGCCAAGGTCAGAAGTCCTAGCAGAGGAGGCAGCGCCGAGCCGGTGAACATCGTGTTCAAAGTGGTCGAAATCAGCCGCGATTGACGCAGTCATTGACCCAGTCGGCCTTAGCTGAAGAAGCTCGTCATCGTAAGTCGTTGATGCTTCAATCGTTTACGACGACGGCTTGTTCAACAAGCGGAGGGCATGGGATTCGAACCCACAACCCCTTTCGGGGCACCTGATTTCGAGTCAGGCCGCTGGCCAATTCGCTTACCCTCCGGATCGACGACTCGGCCGCTCGCGCCGCCAGGGACCAGGACATGCCGGCCCGCCCGCCGGTTCGCCCCAAGACCACTGGCACCACGCCAGCAAAATCGCCAACTACCCGACAATTTAGCGGCGTCCGGAAAAACTGGCAACTGCGGTCCCGGCGCCGCTACAGCAGGACAGGGCCGGACGGCGAGCCAGCCGGGGCGACTGAGCCAAAACGGCGGGCAGAACGACGGCACTGAGTTTGCGCGGCAGCTAGCCTTGGCGGCAGCTGGGCTTTGGCGGCAGCGGCTTTGGCGGCAGCGGGCTGTAGCGGCAGCGAACCTGTCAGGCGAACTGCGTCAGGCCGGGCTTGGCCACGGCAGTCTTCGGCGCGTCGCCCCATTCGTACTTGGCCGGCGACAGATTCTCTTTCGAGTTCAGGCACTGGTCCCAAGTGAGCGTCTGGCCGGTGTAGCAGACCATCCGGCCCATGATGCCCAGCATCGTGCTGTGCGCCATGTAGAGCCCGTTGTTGATCGGATTGCCCGAGCGGATGCTGGCAAACAGTTCCTTGTGCTCCTGGTCGTACATGTTGGGCTTGGGGCCGCTGTACTTCCAGGGCGTCTGGCCTTCGATCGTGGCCGACATCATTTCGGCCGAGCCTTTGGTGCCGAACAAATGATCCGAGACGTCGACCGAACAGCCGCCCATTTGCCGGCAGTTCGAAAACAGCCGCGTGCCGTTGGCGTATTCGTAGACCACGGCCATGTGGTCGAAGATGTGTCCCCACTCTTCGCCGGTGCGCACCTGCCGGCCACCCAACCCGGTGGCCCGCACGGGCGGCTCATCTCCCATGATCCAGGCCGCTTTGTCCAAGCTGTGGACGTGCTGCTCGACGTTGAAGTCGCCCGACAGCCAGGTGAAGTACAGCCAGTTGCGCAGCTGGTACTCCATCTCGCTCCAGTCGGGCTGCCGGCCGTGATGCCAGAGCGTGCCGGTGTTGTAGCTGACGTGCATCGCCCGGACGTCGCCGATGGCTCCGTCGCGCACGCGCTGAACCAGTTCGCGCTTCGGCAGATCGTAGCGATAGCACAAGCCCGAGACCACGGCCAGGTTCTTGGCCTTGGCCTCTTCGGCCGTCTTGAGCACCGCCCGCACGCCGGGGGCGTCGACGGCCACGGGCTTCTCGACGAACGTGTGCTTGCCGGCGTCGATGGCGGCCTGGAAATGGATCGGGCGGAAGTGCGGCGGCGTGGCCAGCAGCACGACGTCGACATCGGTGGCCAGCAGCTGCTTGTAGGCGTCGAAACCGATGAACTTGTGATCGTCGGCCACGTCGACCTTGGCACCCACGGCTTGCTTGAGGTTGGCGAGGCTCGATTCGAGGCGGTCGGGAAAGGCGTCGGCAATGGCGACGAGCCTGGCGTTGCTGTCGGCGCTCACGGCTTGAGCGGCCGCGCCGGTGCCGCGTCCGCCGCAACCGATCAAACCCACCTTGAGCGTATCGCTGCCTTCGGCATGCGCGCTGCGGGCCAGGCTCAGACTGCCGGCCAGCGCACCGCCGGCCGCCAGCAGGCTGGATGTCTTGAGAAACTCGCGACGCGAGGGAACCGCTGCGGAACGTGCCGGTGTGCGATCGGGCATGGGGAGCAACTCCTCGAACTGCGGGGGGGTGAGAGTCGGCCGCGGGCAGGCAAAGCCTGATTATAGCCGGACCCGGCCGGCGAATGAAAGCGCGGGGTGGCCTACTAAATCTGTATTGCCGGGCGAGGAGAATTATTTTGGCTGCTGCCGGGGCTGACGGCTGAGCTCTCCGACGCCAATGGCCGCTAAGGTGATAATTGCAACTCCAATGAAGGCGCCCCCGATTGCTTGCCGACGGAGCATGTCCGCCAGGAGCATTCCGACCTCGGAATACACGTCCGGCGTTCCCGGCAGTCCGAAGGGCCCCAACTGTTTTACGAGACTGTCCGCCATTGCATGCCCCATCGCGTCAGGGCCAACGATTGCCCATAGGACCTTTCCGATGCCGACGAGCATCAGTACCTTCAGCACGCGGCGAACGCGGTTCAAATTCATGCCTTATTCCCTCCGCAGTCCGTCGACCAGCGTCGCTCCGCACCGCTCAGCTGCGCAGTCGCTTGAAATACCAAACCGCCGCAATCACGGGCAGCGGCAGCAGGCCGAAGGCCAAAAATATCCACTTGCCCCAGTGGTGTCCGCCCCGATCGAATTGCGGAATCAGGTACCGCTCGCCAAACCGATAGGCCACGACTTCGCCGCCGACGTGAACTCCGTCGGGCGAATGGACCTGCCGCGAGTCGACGATCTTGTCCCCCTCGCCCAGCACGATTTGCCAGTCCCCATCGGACCCTTTGGCGGGCCGGTCGACGCGCAGGACATGGAGCGTTTCGGGGCGGACTTCGCCGCGCCAACCGCCGCCACCTTGCGGTCGTACTCGACGCCCCAGGCATAAATCTGGCAGAACGCGAATACGCCGAAGCCGATCCACACCAGGACGAAGAAGCCCAGCTCCATCGCGGCCAGCGCCCCGAAGGCGCTCTTCAGCGGACCGCCATCGTCCGGAGGATTGTTGCCCGCGGCTGGCTTGCGATCCGGAGCTGTCATGATATCGGCGGCCTCTGGACCCTTAGCCCGCGGGCTTGTCCGCCTCTGCCGCGGCCGGCGCCGGATCCCGGGGATTGAGCGGGTTTTGCGCGACCAGCGCGACGGCGCTCAGAACCAGGATGGCCACCAGGAACCAGATGCCGCGGGCGCCCAGCTTTTTCAATCCTCGGTTTGAACTCAAGTAGCGATACAGGACCATTGCCGTGGCCAGTCCGAACAGCGCCACGTAGATCTGGATTTGCCGCGGCGTGCCGTTGGCCCGCACAAGCAACACAAAGTCGGTCACCAGCAGCGCGGCAGTCAAGGCCAGGCCGGTATAGAACACGCGCGGCTGAGCCAGTTTCGAGGGCTGATCGGTAATCATGAATCTTTCGCTACTCGCCTGGGGGGAAATTCTCGCCTGGGGATCGCGGCCCGAAGTGCGCACCTGCAGCCGGCCCGCGCGACGATCTATCATAGCCACCCGGCTACGGTTCGCCTGCGCGTGCGTTCTCCGCCGACCGGACCAGCGGGGCCAGGAATGCGTAGGCCTGCCGGGCGGCCTCGACCGCCGCGTGGCTGTGCCGGCTGAGTTCGACGTGCACACCCCCGTCGTAACCGGCCAGGTGCAGGGCCGCGACGACCGGCGGAAAATCGATTTCTCCCTCGCCGAACATCAGGTGCTCGTGCACGCCGGCCCGCATGTCCTCGAGATGGATATTGACGATTTGCGGCGCGAAGCGGGCAATCTGATCGGCCAGCGGCACTTCGCCCAGGCAATGCAAATGACCCACGTCGAGCGTGAGCTGCAGGCGCTCGTGGGGCACGCGGACCGACAACTCGGCGAAACGCTCGAGCGTGTCGACAAACATGCCCGGCTCCGGCTCGAATCCGATCGTCACGCCGCGCTGTTGGGCGTGGGCCAGCACGGGCTCGAGCCCGGTCACGAGCCGCTGCCAGACGGTTTCGGCGTCGACGGAGTCGCGCACCACGCCGGCCCACAGCGAGACGCAGTCGCTCGACAGGGCGGCCGCCACGTCGATCGCGCGGCAGAGAAAATCGCCGCGCCGGGCCCGAGCGTCGGCCGCGGCCGAGACCAACGTCGGCTCATGCTTGGTACGCGGATCGAGCAGATAGCGGGCACCGGTCTCGACGACGCTCCGCAGGTCGTAGCGGGCGAGCAGATCGCGCACCGCGTCGATCTGCCGCGGCAACCGCTCGTCGAAAGGGTTGAGCGTGCCGTGGTCGAGCGTGATCGCCACGCTCTGATAGCCGATCTCGGCCAGCAGCGCGATGGCGTCCAGCGGATCGTGATGCGCCCAACCGTTCGTGTTATATCCCAGCAGCATGCGGCCCGCGGCAAAGTCAGAGTGCAAACGGCGAAAGAATCGGCCCCCAGCCGATTATAGCTCGGCGCCCGCCGCAGCGCAGAACGACGCGAAGGCGCGTCAGGCGAGCGGGGCGAGGTATGCCGGATGTCGGGACGGACGAGTCTCAGACGTCCGGGACGGACGAGCTTCAGACGTCCGGGGCGACGCGTCTCAGACGTCCGGGGCGACGTTGACCAGTTCGCCGGCGACGGCTTCGATGTGGGCGGCTTCGATCATCGTTTGCTCCTCGGCAAATCCGATCAGCAGGGCCAGATCGCCCAGGCGATTGATCCGCCGCGGATTGCCGCGGCCCAACTGGTGCATCCGCGTCAGGGCGCCCTCGGTGAAGATCTCGCGGCCGGCGCCGGCGGCACTCAGGCGATGGCTGACATAGCTGGCCGTTTCGTCGACGTTGAACGGCCGCAGCAGGCATTTGACTCCCAAGCGCTCTTCCAAGGCCGGCATGCGATCGAGCGCCGGCAAGATCGAAGTCTGGCCCACGAGCAGCAACGTGAGCGTGGGGTGCAAGCCGCCGTCGAAGTTGGTGAGCAGCCGCAAGGTTTCCAGGCTGCCGTCGTCGGCCAGCAGCTGGGCTTCGTCGACGACAACGACCGCGTGCCGGCCCTGGGCCGAATTTTCGACCAGGAACTGCTGCAAGCGGCGGACGGTCTGATCCAGGCTGCTGGTGCCGTGGGCCGGCTTGGCGCCCAGCTCGTCGGCAATGTAAGCGAGCAATTCGCCCGGCGAGAGCTGGGGGAAAACGACGTGGACGAAGGGCGTGTTGTTCTCGGCCAGCTGCCGCCGCAGCGCGCCGACCAGCAGCGTCTTGCCCGACCCGCTGCCGCCGGCCAACAGGGCCCCGCCGCGGCGATTCTCGACCGCGTAGCGCAGCTTGAGCAGTGCGCCCTGGTGGACTTCGCTGGGATAATAAAACCGCGCGTCGGCGCAGGTCTCGAACGGCTTGGCCAGCAAGCGCCAGTAAGCTTCGTACATGGGTCGAGACCTCCGACAATCTGAATAGGGCAATGCGCGTCGCCTGGCGGCGCTAGCGCGGGCTCGGATCCTCGCCGCGCGGAGCAAAGTTCTCGATCGCGCCGGCGACGCGCAAGCCGGCTTCGCTCAACCGCCGGGCGCAGGCCGACACCTCGACCGCCGACGTCGTCCGGGCATCGTAGACCAAATACACCGCAGCCAGATGGGCCATGCGGCCGAACGCCGACAAATGCTCGACACTTCCCGGGCCAACCGTGCCGGCATCAACCAGCACCAGGTCGTAGGCATCGGCCAGCAAATCGAAAACCTCGGCGGTGCGCGGGCTGGACCAGGGTTCCAACGCCGCGGCCGGTTCGCACGGCACAATGGCAAAGCGGTCTTCCAGCGAAGCGATCATCACCTCGCCCAACTCCCGCTCTCCGGCAAGGACCCGCGGCCAACCAGCCTGGCCCAGGATCCCCAATCGGCCAGCGAGCCGGGGCCGGGCAAAGTCAGCATCGACGAGCACCCAGTTGGCCCCCTGACCGCCTGCCCGGCGGGCAAGACACATCGCCGCGGTCGTCGGGCCGGCCGCGGCCGCGACCCCCACGAGCGCGACCCGGCTCATCCCTTCGGCAGCGCCCGACATCAACCGCGACACAAACGGATCGAGCGCGCCGGGCGACGTTGCGCAGAGCGCATTGCATTCCGCCGGCCATTCGAAACGGTCGACTTCCAGCAGCGGCGAAACCGGGTCGGCCGCCGGCACGGCCGGCGCAAAGGTCGACAACGGACGAGCCGTGCTGGCCGCCGGAACTGCTGCTGCCGGCGCCGGCGTTTCGCTCTGCCCAACAACCGGCTGCGCATCGAACAGGCTGCGGCTGTCGGCCGAGAACCGCGCCGGCCAGGCCCGGCTCAAATCGGCGGCCGTCGCGGCCACCGAATTCCGGACGGCCTCGAGTGCCTCGGCCTCCGGGCTCGCAGATCCCACGGTTTCCAGCGCATGCCGATGGATTTGCTCGATGCTGGGCAGCGCCGCGCTGCTTGCCGCCGCCAGGGTTGGCGCCGTCAGGGTTGGCGCTGTCGCCTCAACGGTCGGCGCAGGCGGTTCGGCCGCGGTCGCCGGGCTGGTCGACTCGGCCGGATCGATCCGATGCTGCGCCGGGCCGCGCTCGAATTCCACGCTGGTCGGCGCAGGCGGGCGGGCGGGCGCCGGCGCGGCGCCGCTGCGGCGCGGACGGCCGTAGGCCTTAATGAATGCTCGATCGAGTGCCGTCATAGCTGGAGTTCACGTCCATGTTTTGGATGCTGCCATCGAGCCGGGCCGCAGGCCCCGCCGCTGGCGAATTGGTAGTCGGTCCGCTCGGTCGGCGGGCGGTTCGGGCGCCGGACGCGGCGTTGGGATTGCCCCGCCGCGCGTCATCGGGCCAGGCCGGATCGCCAGGCCAGGGGTCGGCCGCCGTCCCAGCATCCGGCGCTACTGGGCCAACAGATCCCGCTTCGGCCGGTTCATTCGAATACGTCGGCTGGGTGGCAGGCGGCTGGCCCACGTCGGGTCGCCGTCCCGCCCAGGTATCGCCCGGCCAGGCCGCCGAGCCCGGATCGGTCGGCCGCTCGGGTGCACCCGGTTCGCCTTCGCCGGGCGCGCCGGGCTGGATGATCTGGGCGCCCGATCGCCACGGTCCACGTCCCGCGGCCGGATCGCTGTGCGCCGAGGCATCGGCCGCGCTGGGGGTCTTCCAGTTCGGCACCGGACGCAGCACCCCATCGGTCGGGCCGTCGGCTGCTGGAGCCGCGGCATCGCTGGCGTTCCAGGCTGGCGCTTCCGGATTCGAACGCGGCTGGTCCGGGCTGCCCGTGGCCACGAGCCACACGGCCAACACGGCCAGAAGTCCGGTCATGGCCCACATCAATTTGCCCACCAGCGGATTGCTGCCGCTGGCGCCCAATAGCGCTGGCGTGGCGGCGGCAGGAGCATGGACGTCGGGCAAGCGCAGGAGCACCGGGATGTCCCAGCGTTCCTGCTGCGCAGTGCCGGTCAAATTGTCGGCCGGGCGCCGAAACGCCAGCGTGGCCGGTTCGCCGCCGTGCAGGCGGGCGCCGGCGGTCGGCGTTGGACGCACGTGTGTCGTAGAACCCATGAACTTCCCCAGACCAATCCGGCTCTTAAGATTCGGCTTGTCAGCGCTTGCTTTGATCCCCCGGCCGCACCGACCGGCGCGAGGCCAAAGGGGCGCGCAATGGTCGTGCACTCGGCGGACCGTAGTTACTATCGGTTCGGATCCTGCGGGTCTTGAGTCCTGCAGCGGTTACACGGGCTGTGGAACCTGGGTAAATGGTTCGGGCGCGATCCGCCGACCGACGTCGCGAGACACGCGGCCGGTCGAACTTAAAGCCTTGCGCTCCTTGCCAATACGCCTACAGGGATGGGATACTTGTAGACTCCGCTTGCTGACAAGTCGCACCCCGAAACCCACCTAGATTGCCATGTCTGTCGCGTCTGCCCCTTCCACCCGCCAGCTTCTCGAACGCTTGCTCAGCCAGCGGATTCTCGTCATCGACGGGGCCATGGGCACGATGGTGCACGCGCTGAAGTTCGGCGAGGCCGATTTTCGCGGCAGCCAGTTCGCCACGCATCCCAAAGATCTGAAGAACTTCATCGATATCCTGTCGATCACCCAGCCCGAGGCGATCTATCAGATCCACCGGCAGTATCTCGATGCCGGGGCCGACATCATCGAGACCAACACGTTCGGGGCGACCAGCGTGGCGATGGCCGATTTCGGCCTGTCCGACCGGGTTCGCGAGCTGAACCTGGCCGCCGTGGCTGTCGCCCGGCGCGCGGCCGACGAAGTGAGCTTCCGCACGCCCGAGCGGCCCCGCTTCGTGGCCGGCTCGATCGGCCCGACAAACAAGCAGCTTTCGATTGCCGGCAACGTGAACGACCCGGGGCACCGCGACGTCACGTTCGACGAGATGGTCGAGACCTATTACGAGCAGATCGACGCGCTGGTGAGCGGCGGGGTCGACATCCTGCTCACCGAAACGGCGTTCGACACGCTGGTGCTGAAGGCCTGTCTGTTCGCCATCGACAAATATTTTGCCGATCATGACGTGCGCCTGCCCGTGATGGCTTCGTTCACGGTGTTCGACGGGGGCCGCACGCTCTCGGCCCAGACGGTGGAAGCCTGCTGGAACTCGATCGCGCATGCCGATCTGCTGAGCGTGGGCATCAACTGCGCCTTGGGCCCGGACAAATTGCGGCCCTACATCGAAGAGCTGTCGCGGGTCGCACCGATCTACGTCAGTTGCTATCCGAACGCGGGCTTGCCCAACGCCTTTGGCGGCTTCGACGAAACGCCCGAGAGCATGGCCGCGGCCCTGGGCGACTTTGCCCAGAGCGGCTGGCTGAACCTGGTCGGCGGCTGTTGCGGCACCACGCCGGCCCACATCCGCGCGATTGCCGGAGCGGTGGCCAATGCCCGACCCCGGGTGCGGCCGCGCCCCGAGCCGCTGACCCGGCTGAGCGGTCTGGAGCCGCTCACGCTGCGGCCGGAGAGCAACTTCCTGATGATCGGTGAGCGGACGAACGTGACCGGCTCGAAGAAGTTTTCCCGGCTGATTCTGGCGGGCCAATACGAACAGGCCGTGGCCGTGGCCCGCGAACAGGTCGAGGCCGGAGCCAACGTCATCGACGTGAACATGGACGAAGGCATGCTCGACGGCGAAGCGGCGATGACCCGCTTCCTGAACCTGATCGCGGCCGAGCCCGAAGTGTCGCGCGTGCCGATCATGGTCGACAGCTCGAAGTGGTCGGTGATCGAAGCCGGGCTGAAGTGCATCCAAGGCAAAGGGATCGTCAATTCGATCAGCCTGAAAGAGGGCCCCGAACAGTTCCTGCACTACGCGCGGCTGGTCCGCCGCTACGGGGCGGCCGTCGTCGTGATGGCCTTCGACGAGCAAGGCCAGGCCACCGAAACCGCGGACAAAGTGCGGATCGCCCGCCGGGCCTACCAGCTGCTGACCGACGAAGTCGGCATGCCGCCCGAAGACATCATCTTCGACCCGAACATCCTGACCGTGGCCACGGGCATCGACGAGCACAACAACTATGCGGTCAACTTCTTCGAAGCCACGCGCCAGATCAAGCGTGCGCTGCCGGGGGCCAAAGTTTCCGGCGGGGTGAGCAACGTCTCGTTTTCGTTCCGCGGCAACGACCCGGTGCGCGAGGCGATGCATTCGTGCTTCTTGTACCATGCGATCCAGGCCGGCTTGGACATGGGCATCGTCAACGCCAGCCAGTTGGCCGTCTATGAAGAAATCCCCGCCGAGCTGCGCGGACTGGTCGAAGACGTGCTGCTCAATCGCCGGCCCGACGCGACCGAGCGGCTGATCGCCTACGCCGAAACGGTCAAGAAATCGGACGCCACCGAAGTGGCCGTGGCCCAATGGCGCTCCGGGACGGTCGAAGAGCGGCTGGCCCACGCCCTGGTCAAAGGCATCGTCGATTTTGTCGAAGAGGACACCGCCGAAGCGCGCAGAAATACCCGACGTCGCTGTCGATCATCGAAGGCCCGTTGATGGCCGGCATGCAAGTGGTCGGCGATTTGTTCGGCGCCGGCAAGATGTTTTTGCCGCAGGTGGTCAAAAGCGCCCGGGTGATGAAGAAATCGGTCGCCTATCTGCTCCCATTCATGGAGCAGGAAAAGGCCCAAAGCGGCGCTGCGCGAGCCCGGGGCAAGGTGCTCCTGGCGACGGTCAAGGGGGATGTTCACGACATCGGCAAGAACATCGTGGGCGTGGTCTTGGGCTGCAACAACTATGAGGTGCTCGACCTGGGCGTGATGGTTTCCTGCGAAAAGATCCTGGAGACGGCCAAGCGCGAGCAAGTCGACCTGATCGGATTGAGCGGCCTGATTACTCCCAGCCTGGACGAAATGGTGCACGTCGCCCGCGAAATGCAGCGCCTGGGGCTGGAGACGCCGCTGTTGATCGGCGGCGCCACCACCAGTGCCAAGCACACCGCCGTGAAGATCGCTCCGGCCTATCGCCAGCCCACGATCCACGTGATCGACGCCTCGCGCTCGGTGGGCGTGGTCGAAAGCCTGCTCAGCCGCGAGCTGCGTGCCGATTTCGTGGCCAAGAACAAGGCCGAGCAGCAAGACCTGGTGGCCTCGTACCAGCGGCGGCAGGATATCAAGCTTGTGCCGTATGCCCAGGCCCAGAAGCAGCATTTCGACTCCGATTGGGCGGCCCTGCCGCTCGAGCGGCCGGCATTTCTCGGCACGCGGGTGCTGGACGACTATCCGCTCGAGAAACTCACGGCCTGGATCGACTGGTCCCCCTTCTTCCAGGCCTGGGAGCTCAAGGGGCGGTATCCGCGGATCTTCGAAGATCCGCAGGTCGGACCCGAAGCGAAAAAACTGTTCGACGACGCCCAGCGGTTGCTGGCCCAATTCATTGCCGATCGCTCGCTCCGGGCGCGCGGCGTGTACGGCTTCTGGCCGGCAGCGTCGGTGGGCGACGACGTCGTGCTGTTTGCCGACGAGACGCGCCGCGACGAGATTGCCCGCTTCCACATGCTGCGCCAGCAATGGGAGCGCCGCGGACAGACCTGCTTCTATTCGCTGGCCGATTTCATCGCCCCGCTCGAAAGCGACCGGCCCGACTACCTGGGGGCGTTCGCCGTCACGGCGGGCCTGGGAGCCGATGAGCTGGTGGCCCGCTACGAGCGCGAGCACGACGACTACAATGCGATCCTGGTCAAAGCCCTGGCCGATCGCCTGGCCGAAGCCTTTGCCGAAGCCCTGCACAAACAAGCCCGCGACGATTGGGGATTCGGCCGGCAGGAGAATTTGACCAGCGAGGAAGTGATCGACGAGAAGTATCGCGGCATTCGGCCGGCGCCCGGCTATCCGGCCTGCCCCGATCACACGGAAAAACGCACCTTGATGAGCTTGCTCGGGGGCGAGCCGGCCACCGGCATCCGGCTGACCGAGAACTTTGCCATGTGGCCGGCGGCCGCGGTCAGCGGGTGGTACTTTGCCCATCCCCAGGCGCGGTACTTCGCCGTCGACCGCATAACGCGCGACCAGGTTCAAGCCTACGCCCAGCGCAAGGGGATGAGCATTGCCGAGGTCGAGCGCTGGCTGGGCCCGAACCTGGGTTACGACGCCGCGGGCTGAAGCGGGTCCAGGTACGAGGCCAAAAAAAACGGCCGCCGCCGGACGTGCTCGAGTCGTCCGGCAGCGGCCTGACCCAGCAACCGATCGTCGGATCGGTTGCCTGTATCGACCGCCGGCCCCCCTTCCCTTCGCCGGGCGGCAGTCTGTTCAATCTTCTCTGCGTCTAGTCTTCGGCTGGGCACTCGGGAGCACTTCGCCGCGGCGCCGCCTTGCTGGCGCCCGGCGGTTCACGACCCCACGGCGAGCGGGGCGGGCACGCTCAGCAATCGCCCCCGGCCGCGGGCACCCAGAGGAGCCGCCAGCGCCGATGTCTGCACAGCTCGGCAGCGAATCAGGGTCGCATCGGACGCTGGCGACTCGACGGGTGCTGGGGTTTGCGGATTGCAGATGGCACGCTGCTGCTCGCGCTGGACGGCCGCCTTGGCGGCGCTCACCGTCTCGCTATCGGCCACCGTGCCGCCGACCAGCTTTTCAGCCAGCTCGGCACGCAGCACGCTGACGTTGCGCGGGGCCTCGATGCCCACTCGAATCGTCTGCCCCTTGACACGCAGGATGGTGACCGTGACGTGGGGGCCAATTTGAATTTGCTGATTTGCTTTGCGGGTTAGAACGAGCATGACACACTCCTTTGCGTGATAAGAGACTCGATGGGCTTGAGGTCGTAACCTCGATAGACCTGTAATGCAGTCCCCGTGCCAATCGCTCCCCCGCGCCACGATTTGTCCCAAACTCGTTGCGCCCGCTGGGCTTCACGCCGCAGCGCGGAAATTCGCCGCGCGGCGGGGCAGTGTACATACTTACAAGGCGCGTTACAAACCGACCCCGCCAGCATGCCCGACCGGGCAAAGGGCGCGGAGTTGAACGCCGGGATCGAGTTGCCGGCGCCGCTAGCGGCGCGGCCACGGCGAGGCGGAGAAAGCAAGCCGCGCCGAGCCAAGAATCCCGTCCGACGGACAGGGGTGCCCGGCGGCTCAGGCTTTGCGCTTGCGCGGGCTGGGGGCGGATTTGCGCGAGAGCTCGTCGCGGAGCTTGGCTGCCCGCTCGTATTCTTCGGCCGCGACGGCGGCGGCCAGCTGCTCGGACAGGCTGGGTTTGACGTTGTACTGCTCGCGGAGCGTTTCCTTCAGTTCGAGCAGCCGCTGGACCATTTCGTCTTCGTCGTATTGGTCGTCCGCGTCGTATTCGGAGAACAAGTCGCGAAAACGCTCCAGCCCGCGATTGAGCTCTTGCACGGCGGCTTCGGCCCCCACGTCTTCGAGCTTGGCCAGCGTGGCGGCCTGGGTGCGATGAAACAGCACGTAGGGGCGATATTGCTCGTGCGAGAGCGTCCACTCTTCGTCGGGCGAATGAGCCCGGACGAAGTCCATGAAAGCCAGGCTATGGTCGGCGTCGCGGGTGGCACGGCCGAATTCGCGCAGGGCCAGCCAGCAAATCCGGCGATGGTAGAACTGCAGGAACTCGCGATCGGCGGCGGCGCATTGCTCGGAAGTGAGCTCGAACGAATCCCCCTCGTGCAAGGCCAGGCTGAGCAGGTAATCGAAATACGTGTCGCTGCCGCCGGGGCGCTGGCCGTCGGGGCGGGCGTCGACTTCGAGCTGCAAGATGCCCATTTCTACCCGCATCTGCAGCACTTCGCGGCCGTCGCCGGCCCGCACCAGACGGGCACTCACTTCGCCCGGCTCATAGGGCCAATCGCGGAGGATCTGATCGATGTCTTGCCGGCGTGCCATGATGATTCGCACTTGAGAGAGTCAGTCGGCCCGGCGGATCGTGGTCGCGGATCCGGCCCAGCGCCCCAATTATATAGGCCGGCCGGGGCCGAGACTACTATCTGCAGTCCTGCCGTGGGCCGCGGATGGCCCTGCAAAAAGCGAACCGCCGCGCCCGACCGACACCGCGCACAGTTTGTGTGCGCGGCGTGGGCCGGGCGCGGCGGGTTGTTTTCGCCGCGGCTGCCGACTGCGGTACTTGCAGTCGGAACGTCCGGTGATAGACTATTTGGCCAACATCGGCAGCAGCATGCTCTTGAGCTTGCTCGCAGTGCTCGGCGTGCTGTGCGAGACCAGTTCGGCTTGCGGCGCCGGAGCGGCGGCTGCTTTTTCCGGCTGGGCTCCCGCCTTCGACGGGTCGTTCTGGCTATAATAATCGTCCGCGGTTCGGGCGTCGGCAACAGCCCGAGCCGGAGCAGCCGCGGGCGTGCCAGTGCCGGGCTCGGCCGACGCGTGGTGGTGCTTGCAGCACGACTTGCAGTGCGGGCAGAGGTCGACGACCTCCCACTTCCAGCTGCAAACTTCTTTGATCTCTTCTTTCTTGACCAGCTTGTGCCGGGTGTAAATCTTGGCCGAGCAGCCCGGCTGGAACACCGGCTCACGATGCGCGTGGTTGAACAGCGGGCACCCGCAGCAGTTGTCGGGGCACACGGTCTTGAACCCGCAGCACTTGCTGGGGCCGGGAACGCAAAAGTCTTCGCATTCGCAATCGTAAGTGATCTTCGGCACTTTCTTGATGTCGGGGACGCAGCGGCAGACCTTGCAGCAATCGCAGTGGCAGCCACAGTCACGGCAGCACTCGGCGGCGGCAACAGCGGAAAGCATACTGATGATCGCCACGGCCAGGCAGGCGACAGCACGGTTCATGGGACATCCTTTTCGCGTTGAATTCGATAGTGCGCCTTAGCGAGCGCAAGGGTGCGCAGCTACTTCATCGGTGCCGGTTTTCCGGGAACTTCGCTAGATTAGGGCAGAAGCGGCGCCAACCGCCGAACTCCGCCCGCAAACGCCGCAGTCTTCGCCAAATTGCCCAGCGCCGCGGCAAACCTTTCCGGGGGGCGAGCGACAACCGCCGTTCCCCGCGCCACCTTGCGGGCCGCGGGCAAGTCTGATTTATTCGTTGCAGCTTGCGCCGCGGGCAGAGTCGCCGCGCAGGCGGTAGAAGCGTTGTATTTTCACATCCGGCGCCAATAATGCCTGAAACGGCTGCAAAAGGATCTTGCCGATGAGCTCCGTGGATCGCGAACGACAGATGGCCCAGGCCGAGGAGGTTCTGGGCGATCGATTGCACGGGCTGGGTTTCGCCAAGGGGCTGTTCTTCGGGCAGTATCTCGGCCCGAAGCTCCCCCCCTACCCCGATCTGTTTGCCGATCCGCGCACCAATCGGGCCGTCACCGATCTGGAAGCCTTCTGCCGGCAGGAAATCGACGCGGTGGCGATCGATCGCAATGCCGAGATTCCCGACTCGGTGGTCCGCGGCCTGGGCTGGCTCGGCGTGCTCGGCGCCTGCCTGCCGAAGGAGTACGGCGGCGGCGGCTTCAGCCAAACGTCGTATTGCCGGATGATCGAAGTGCTGGGCGGACACTGCAGCAGCACGGCCTTGTTCGTCAATGCGCATCATTCGATCGGCCCGCGGGCGCTGGTCCTGTTCGGCACGCCCGATCAGCAAGCCCGTTGGATGCCCAAGCTGGCCAGCGGCGAATGGCTCAGCGCCTTTGCCCTGACCGAGCCCGAGGCCGGCAGCGACGCGGCCAACGTCCAGACCACGGCCACGCCCACGCCCGACGGCAAAGGCTATTTGCTCAATGGCGAAAAGCGCTGGATCACCAACGGCGGCATCGCCCACGTGCTGACCGTGATGGCTCGCACGCCCGTGGCCGGCAGCGCGGAAACCAAGATCACGGCGTTCCTGGTGACGCCGGACATGCCGGGCTTCGAAGTGGTGGAGAAGCGGATGCCCAAGTGCGGGGTGCGCGGCACGGCGACGTCGCGGCTGGCGTTTCGCGACATGTGGGTGCCGCGCGAGAATGTGCTGGGGCAATTGGGCAAGGGGCTCAAAGTGGCCCTCACGGTGCTCGATTTCGGCCGCACGACGTTCGGCGCCAGTTGCACGGGAGCGGCCAAGTTCTGCGTGCGCCGCGCCGTCGAACACGCCTTGACCCGGGTCCAGTTCCAGCAGCCGCTGGCCAACTTCGAACTGGTGAAGGAGAAAATCGCCTACATGTCCGCCGGCGCGTTCGCCATGGAGGCGGCCACCTTTCAGACCGCGGCCCTGATCGACTCGGGCCGCGACGACTACATGGTCGAGACGGCCATGCTGAAGGTGTTTTCCACCGACGTGCTGTGGCGAATCATCAACGACACGATCCAGATCTTTGGCGGCAAGGCCTATTTCTGCGACGAGCCGTTCGAGCGCATGATGCGCGACGCCCGGATCAACATGATCGGCGAGGGTGCCAACGACGTGCTCCGCGCGTTTATCGCCCTGGTCGGCATGCGCGACGTCGGCCTGGAACTGAAGGGCGTGCTCGAAGCCGCCAAGAGCCCCTGGAAGAATCTCGGCAAGCTGAGCAGCTTCGCCGGCCGCCGGCTGGAGGCCCTGTTCGCGCCTCCGGCGGTCGAGGTGCACGACGCGCGGCTTGACGCCGACGCGGCCCGGCTGGGCAAGCTCGTGGCCCACTTCGGCGCCCAGATCGAACGGCTGCTTCGCACCTACCAGGAGCAAATCCTGGATCGCGAGTATCAGCAAGGCCGCATCGCCGATGCGTCCATCGAACTCTACGTCAGCGCCAGCGTGCTGAACCGGCTCGATCAATTGCTCACCAGCCACGCGAAGCCGGCCGACGAACTGGCCAGCGAGCTGGCCACGGGACGCTACTATCTGGCCACTGCCGAGCGGCGCATTCGCCGCAACCTCGACGAACTGTGGTCGAACGACGATGCCGAAACGACCCGCATGGCCGATCTGGCCTGCGCCGATCACAAACGGCAAAGTCCGCCTACCGGCTGAGTGCGCCCCGCGTCAGTCGCCGGGTGGCAAGCGGCGCTGCTGCTTCTTGACGGAATCGCGTCGCTTGCCGTCCAGCCGCCGGGCTTTCGCCGCCCGGCTGGGTTTCGTGGGCCGACGCACTGTCGGCCGCACGGCCACCGCGGCAACCAGCTCGCCCAGTTTTTCCAGGCAGTCGGCCACGTTCCGCCCCTGGTCGCGATAGCGCTGGCTGGTGACGATCACCTCGCCGTCGCCGGTCAGCCGGCGGCTGTAGCGGGCCAGAAATCTTGCCCGCACGTCGGGGGGCAGCGCGGCGCTGCGGGCCACCGGCCAGCGGAGCATCGCCTTCGAATTCACTTTATTGACGTTCTGCCCCCCCGGCCCGCCGCTGCGCCGAAGGTGAACTCGAATTCTTCGTGCGGAATGCGAATCCGCGCGTCGACGGTCAATTCTGCCATTTTCGCCGCCCGAGACCGATCGGTCGATTCCTTGTCGCGCCCGCAAAGGCTCAAGTATAGTGGACACGCGGGAGGGAGACAGCCGATCGCCGCAACCCTGCGCAGCGCCGGAGCCGCGACACCCATGACCCAGCCAGACCAGACCAGACGCATCGCGGTCCGTGCAGGTTCGCGCCGCCTTCCGCCCGCGCGCCTTCAGCTATCCTGTGCGCTAGCCGCGACCGCCTGGCTGCTGGCGACCGCCTGGGGAGCAAAGCCGGCCGAACTGCGCGCCGCCGAACCGCCGCTGAAAAAGCTCGTCCAGCGGCGCACCGCCGGCGAAGACTGGCCCCGCTTTCTCGGGCCCACCGGGGACAACAAGTCGGCCGAACGCGGCATCCTCACCCGCTGGCCCGCCGCCGGCCTGCCGATCGTCTGGCAACTCACGCTGGGCACCGGCTATGGGTCGCCGGTGACCAGCCAGGGCCGCTTGTTTCAATTCGATTTCGACCGCCAGACGAATCATGCCCGGCTCCGCAGCCTGGAAAGCGAAACTGGCAACCTGATCTGGACGTTCGATTATCCGACCGATTATCAGGATCAATACGGCTACGACAACGGGCCGCGGGCCTCTCCGGTCGTCGACGGGGACCGCGTCTACATCTTCGGCGCCGAGGGCATGCTGCACTGCCTGGCCGTCGCCGACGGCAAGCCGCTCTGGAAAGTCGACACGTCGGCCGAGTTCGGCGTCGTGCAAAACTTCTTCGGCGTCGGCAGCACGCCGACGGTCTTCGGCGATCTGCTGCTGGTCCAGGTCGGGGGCAGCACGGCGGAAAGCCACCAGGGCCCGGTCGGTCAACTCGTGCCCAATGGCACGGCCATCGTCGCATTCGACAAGCGCACGGGCGCCGTCAAGTACAAGACCGGTGACGAGCTGGCCAGTTACGCCAGCCCCGTGTTGGCCACGATCGATGGCCGCCCCTGGTGTTTTCTCTTTGCCCGCGGCGGTCTGCTGGCCTTCAATCCGGAAAACGGCAAGCTCGATTTTCACTTCCCCTGGCGGGCGCCGATTCTGGAAAGCGTCAACGCCAGCAATCCGGTGGTGGTCGGCAACCAGGTGTTCATCTCCGAAACGTACGGGCCGGGCAGCGCCCTCGTCAAAGTGCGTCCTGGCGGCTACGACCTGATCTGGTCCGATGCCCAGCGGCGGCGTGACAAGGCGCTGCAAACGCACTGGAACACGCCGATCTACCACGAAGGCACGCTGTACGGCTCCAGCGGCCGGCACGAGCCAAACGCCGAGCTGCGTGCGATCGACTGGGCCACCGGCAAGATGCTCTGGCAAGAGCCGGACCTGACGCGCTCGACGCTGCTGTACGCCGACGGGCATTTCATCTGCCTCACCGAGCGCGGGGCGATCCTGCTGTTGAAAGCGGATCCGCAGAAATTCGCCGAAGTGGCCCGCATGGTGCCGGTCGATCCGGCGGGTCCGTTCGGGCCGAGCCCTTTGCTCAAGTATCCGGCCTGGGCACCCCCCGTGCTCTCGCACGGCCTGCTTTATGTGCGCGGCGAAGGGCGGCTGCTCTGCCTGGAGCTGATTCCGCAGGCGGCCGCCCGGCCCAAGCCCGCCAAGAACTGAGCGCCCGTCCGAGCCCTCAGGAGCCGAACAGACGGGCGAAGGCCCGCTTCGAGCATTCGAGCAGCTGCCGGTAATCGGTGGTCTCGATGGCTTCGCCCATCAGCTCGACGTCGTAATCGCCGTCGTAGCCCGCCTCCTGCAGTGCCGCTACGATCTCGCCAAGCGGCAGGATGCCGGCGCCCAGCCGCTGGCGGCTCTGTTCGGCTTCGGGGGGCTTCAGGCTGTCGCCCAAGTGAACGATGGCGATGCGGCCGCCCAGCTGCCGGATCTCGTCCAGAATGCGTGGCTCGTGCCCCAGGTGGTAGGTGTCGAAGGCCAGCTTCACCCGTGGGCTGCCAATCGTGTCCACGAGACTGACCGCCTCGTCGAGCGAAGTCAGAAACGTCCACTCGGCGGCGCAGCCGGGGTGCATCGGCTCGATGGCCAGCGTCACTTCCAGTTCTGTCGCCAGCGGCAGCAGCTCCTTGAGCGCGCCGAGAAACAGCCGCCGGGCATGATTCTGCGTGTGGTTGTTGCGGCCGCCGCTATAGACGACCAGGCAGCCGGCGCGCAACATGGCGGCCAGGCGAATCGCGTCGGCCGCGTCTTTGAGGCTTTCGGCGTAGGAGTGACCGTCGCTGCCGGTGAAGCCGCCGGCCCAGAGCAGGTTCGAAACGGCCAGGCCGCTTTCGATCAGCAGTTCGGCCGCCTTGGACTCGCCGTAATCGGCCAGCTTTTGCCGCCAGACGCCGATTGCTGGAATGCCCGCCGCTCGGAACTGCTCGACGTCCTCCTCGAAGGACCAACGATACGTCGTCATCTCGTTGATCGAAAGACGGGCCATCCTTGTCTCTCTCGCAATCGAGCGGGGCGGAATGCAGGCGGACGGCACGCAGGGCACGGGAGGCGTGGCCGCCAGTTTCCCTGCGGCGCGCTAGCGTCGCGCGAGCAGCCGGAAAGATCTCGCGCACGCTTCACCCGCGGCCCGATAGTATGGAGAATTGCGGCCAGGGTGTAAAGCAACGCGGGCGGCCGGTGGATAACCGTGTCGCGTGGTCGAAGAAGGCGGCGAGCCGGGGGCGCCCGATTTGGCCGCGCGGCCTAGCGCTGGCCGGCCCCGGCTTTGGCAGGCTCGGGCTGCCGCACCGGTTCCGTCAGGTTCCAGGCGGTCAGCCAGTGCTCGCCGGTGGGCTTGAAGGCAAAATCCTTGGCGAGCCGCTCGGCCATGTCGGGCAGGTGGGCAGCGCCGTAGAAAATGGCGATGCGTTTCTTGCCCCCGGCCAGTTGCGCGGTCAGGCCTTCGAGGGCCACTTTGTTGCGCTCGGTGATGATCGTCGAGCCGTTGGGGCCGTTGAAGGCGTTGATCGAGCCTTCGAGATCCTGGAACTGCTCGGCCATGACCCGTTTCAGCCGCCAGGCCCGGTCTTTGTCGAGCAGGGCCAGCAGCAGATCGGCGTCAAACGACTTGCCGTTGGCTTCGTACTTGGCTTGTCGGGCAACTCCCTCGCCCATCATGCGGAAAAACATCGACCAGATGCTTTCGCCCCGATCCTGCATCGATTTGGAGAAATCGTCGGGCGACATGTCGGCATGGACCAGGTTGGCCTTCTGGTAGTCGACGTATTCCAGCTGATGCTCGAGGCCCAGCAGGTTCTTGAAGCCGTTCTGCAGCATGCCCAGCGGATGATTGCTGCTCTTGCCCCCCTTGGGCACGCGGGTGCCGGGCGGAGCGACAAGCTCATACAGCACCACTTCGTAGTCCTCGAAGGCCTTGTTCAGGGCCTCATAATAAGTCCGCTCGCCCACGTGGACGGCGCCGATCAGGTCGACCGCAACGCCCTGCCGCTCCGGCTTGTCGCTCTCGAAGCGCACGATGGCCGTTTGCAACGCTAGCGGATTTTCCTCGGCGTCGCGCTCGATCCGCAGATAGCGGCCCGCCGCATCGTCGGCTGCCGGCTTGCCAGCGGCGGCCTGCGCTTGCGCCGGCGGCTCGTCCGCCCGGGCGACTACCGCCCCGGCCCAGGCCAGTAACGAAAGCAAGCAGCAATGAACTGACCGCAACCCGGACGATCGCAGAGACATGACAGGAGAGCCTTCAGTAGAGAAGCCTCGGTTCAACGTGCCGACCTGGCAGGCAGAACCAAAGCCAGCGAATGGGCAGCAAGCGGACATGTCGACGCACGGATGGCGGCAACACCGGCTTTCAAGGAAGTATATCTGACTGCCGGAGGGGGGACAAATTAGCGACGCACAGCACAGTGCGCGTCGGTCGCGGGCGAGTTTCGGCCGGCCGGCGCTGCAGCCCAGGAATGCATGCGCGCGGCAGTGAGGTTCTCGGCCACCCCAGTGCGATTGACGAGCCCTGGCCTTGGGCAGCGCTGCCGCATCGCCGGGGCCGCGAGAGAAGCGCTAAGGTGCTTTCGCCTGGCCGATCGCGGGCCGCCCGGGAGTCTCCACGCGGCCTGGCCGGCGAGCCCCTGGGCGGCAATGGGGGGCGAATTCCGTCTTTGAGGGCGCCAGCGATCATTTGCCAGCTAGCGTTTGGCTTTTCCGCAAACCCGGCGCTTGTAAATCGCTTGGACTTGACCATACTACATCATTCTGGCCGGGGCTTGCCCCTGGTCAGTCCGGCCTCCGCGGGTACCTGCCCCGCCTGCGGAGGCCTCTTTTTTGCGCCCGGCGCCGCGAGCTCTGCGTGCTGGGGGGTCTGGAAAAGACCACCGGTCGGGTGCGGGATGCCTCCCAGACACCCCATCCCATCCGCTTTGCGCGTCCTTGCTGCCGAATAACCGGCATTTTCGTCAAGGCTTGCCTTTCTTGCTTAACTCGCGCGACTCGTACGGCCGATAAATCCGTCACATGGCAAGGCGCGGATGCCCGTGTTGGGCGCCGGCGCACCTTTAACAGCGCGAGCGAAGTCGATGCGAATCATGTCGATCAACCGCTTCAAATCATGGGTGGCTGGACTGGCGGGTATCCTGCTCTTGGCCAGCGCTGCGCGGGCCCAGCAGACCCCGCAGAACATGGACAACACCTATGCGTACGGCAACGCGGAGTATTCGAACGCGGATACGACGCCCCACAAGGGTTGGACTCCGTTTGCCCCCGTCGGCTTCCTGATGGATTGGCAGCCCTTTGCGCCAGCCGACATCAGCGATTACGGCAACGGCCCCAAGCCGAAGGTCGGGTTCTTCTTCAACTATGACCGGTTGGAGTGGACGATCTCCCGGCCCACGATCACCACGGTGGGCAATCCGAACATGGCCGGCTACTTCTTGGAGCCGGGCGGCACGTGGAACAATGCGCCCACGGTTACTCCGTTCGGGCAGGCCGGCCTTTTTCCGGGCGGTGTCGTCGGCACAGGCACCTTGGGCGGAACCTTCTACGAAACCAACGGCGACAACACCAGCCAGTTGCGGTCGAAATTCGGCCCTGGTAACCGCTGGGAATTCGGCTACATGGACACCAACGACTACGGTTGGTTGGTGAGCGTGCTCGACAACGTCAGCCAGAACCAGACCTACGCCGGCGAGGGCGGTGCGGTGCTGTTCTACGATCCGACCGGCTTCCTGCAGGGCTATGTCGCCCCGGTCAGCACCGGCGGCGGCACCGGCGGCGGTGGTACGACTGGCTCGGGCGACGCGGACCTCAACGGCAACGGCATCGCCGGGCGCGACGGCAACGTCACGACCATGGCCCCGGCCCTGCCCGACACGGGGGACGAACGGACCTGGATTCCGCGGTTTCAGTATCTCAGCTATAGCTTGCACACGGCCCTGAACGGCGTAGAAATCATGCGGATGTATCGCCTGCCGCGACTGCACCACGGCGGGCAGCTGGACCTGATCTACGGCGTGCGGTACTTCCAGTTGGCCGATCGCTTCGATGTCTTCGGTGCCAACAATTCCACCGGCACGGAAGACGGCTCGGGCCAGGTCAATCCGCCGACGTACAATACGTCCAACGCCCAGCAGCAGACAGGCGGTACTTCGTCCACCACCACCACGCTGCCGAACCCGAGCCTGGTTACCTCGCCCGGTACGAACATCTTCGATAACTTCCTGCTCACGCAAAAGACGCAGAACAACCTGGTCGGCCCGCAAGTCGGCTTCATCTATGCACATCAGCGCGGACGCTGGAAACTGTCGACCGAAGGCCGTCTCTTCACCGCGGCAAACTTCCAGAATGCGCACCTCTACGGTACGCTGGGAAGCCTGTGGATCAACCCGACGGTCAGCATCGGCAACCCTCTGGGACAAAGCGTGACCAGCGGCAACAGCGGCGGCAACACGGGCAACAGCGGCTCGGGCGGCAGCAGCGGCAGCCAGCAGACCGTGACCATCCCGCCGCAAGTGTCGCCGACGCAGGTCGAAAACGCTCCGGCCAACATGCATCCGCTCTCGTTCATGCAATCGCTCACCCAGCAGCAGTTCTCGCCGTTGGGCGAACTCCGCTTCAACGCGGCCTACGAGTTTACCCGGTCGTTCGGGGTTCGGGTGGGCTACACGGCGATGTACACGGGCAATATCGCCCGCGGTCCGAACAACATCAATTACGTCCTGCCGAACATGGGAATCCTGCCCAACAATCACGAGAACGTTTTCATCAACGGTTTAAATGTCGGCTTCTACTTCAATCGCTGACGGCCGGCCCAGCAAACCCGCCGGGCCAGCCATGCTGTACCTCGTAACCGGTGCGACCGGATTGGTCGGCAACAACGTCGTACGGGCGTTGCTCCAGCGGGGAGATCGAGTGCGCGTGCTCGCACGCAGCTCGTCCGACCCCCGACCCCTGGCCGGATTGGACGTGGAGCTCGAGCTGGGGGATGTGCGCGACACCGCGGCGGTGCAGCGCGCCGTCGACGGAGTGGACCGCGTCATCCATGCCGCGGCCTACGTCCACATCGGCTGGTCCGGGCTCGAAGTGGCCCAGGCCGTCAACGTGGGCGGCACGGCAGCGGTCGCAGCCTGCGCACGGCGCGCGCAAATCCGCCTGGTGCACGTCTCCAGCGTTGATGCCCTGGGACTCCCTCCCGGCGGCGAACCGGCCGACGAAGAAACGCCGCTCGGCGGCGGCGTGCTCTGCCCCTACGTCGTGACCAAGCGCGCCGCCGAACAGGTCGTGCTCGCGGAAGTCGCCGCCGGACTGGACGCGGTGATCGTCAATCCGGCGTACATGGTGGGTCCTTGGGACTGGAAGCCCTCGTCCGGCCGCATGCTGCTCGAAGTCGCCCGCAACCGGGCCCTATTCGCGCCCTTGGGCACGAACAACTTCTGCGACGTTCGCGACGTGGCGGCCGGGGTGCTGACGGCCGCAGACCGGGGCGTCGCCGGACGGCGGTACATCCTGGGCGGCGAGCGGCTGAGTTACTTCCAGGCCTGGCGGATCTTCGCCCGGGTCACGCGGTCGATTCCCCCGCTGTTTCCCGCGGGGCCGCTGGTGCGGGTGGCGGCCGGGCACTGGGGCGACCTGATGACCTGGTGGACCGGGCGCGAGGGGGACATCAATTCCGCCGTCACGACCAGCTCGGCCCAAAAGCGCAATTTCCAGAGCACGCGCGCCGAGCGCGAGCTCGGCTACCACTCGCGCCCGCTCGCCGAGTCGGCCGCCGACGCCTGGCAATGGTTCCGCGAGCACGGCTATGCCCAGCGAGCAGCGCCCCAGGCGAGTGCCGGGGGTGCGCGGCGGTTAGTGTCTTGAGTTGCAAGTTCGTTGCAACTCAGGATACGACGGCCAAACACGCAAGCGGGTTGACCCGCAATGAGATCGAGTGTGCTGTACGCGACGTTGCTCTGCAGCAACTTCTAACTCAGCACACTAGCCGGCCGCGATCCCCTGGGCGAGATACTTGGGATCGATCTTCTCGAGCTCTTCGGCCACCGCGTCGACCGTTTCGCGAATTTGCGCTTCGCTGTGCGATGCGGTGACGAAGAACCGCAACCGGGCCGCTTTTTCCTCCACGGCCGGATGCAAGATGGGCTGCACGTTCACGCCCCGGGCGAACATGGCATGTCCCAGCCGCAGGGCGTCCATGCTGTTGCCCAGGATCACCGGAATGACCGGCGTGCCGTGGCTGACGCCGGTGTTCAGGCCGCGTTCACGGGCCAGCGACAGGAACAGTTCCGCCCGGTCGCGCAGCCGGGCCACGCGGCCGGGATCCTGCTCCAAAAGCCGCAGCGCGGCTACGGCGGCCGCGGTGTTCGAGGGGGTGATGCCGTTGGCAAACACGAAACCCGGCGCCGTGTACTTGAGATATTCGACCAACGCGTGGCTGCCGGAGATGTAGCCGCCGCAACTGCCCAGGGCCTTGCTGAGCGTGCCCATCAGCACGTCGACGTCGCGCGGGTCGACGTCGAACTGCTCGGTGATGCCGCGACCGCTGGGGCCGAGCACGCCCAACGAATGGGCTTCATCGACGTAGAGCAGGGCCTGATGGCGGCGCTTGACCTCGATGAATTTCGGCAGGTCCGGAAAGTCGCCGTCCATGCTGTACACGCCTTCGATTGCCACGAGCACCCGGCGGTAGGTCGGCCGGAGTTCGCTGAGCAACTGATCCAAGGCCTGCCAGTCGTTGTGCGGAAACGGGCGGCGGCGCGCGCCCGACAGCGTGGCCCCCTGCACGATGCTGTTGTGAGCCAGCCCGTCGTGCAGGATCAAGTCCCCCGCGCCCACCAGATGCCCGATCGTGGTTTCGTTGGCGGCGTGTCCGCCGACGAACACGATCGCCGCGTCGACGCCCAAAAACCGGGCAATCGTCTGCTCCAGTTCGCGGTGGATGGTCTTTTCGCCGGAAACCAGCCGGCTGGCCGAGACGCTGGTGCCGAACCGGTCGATCGCCCGCTTCGACGCGGCCGCCACCTGCGGATCGCCGGAAATGCCCAGGTAGTTGTAACTGGCAAAGCTGATCAACGTTCGCCCGTCGATGATCGTCGTGTCGGCAATGATCCCGTCGTGCTGCTTGAAGTAGGGATCGCGCAGGCCGCAGGCGGCGGTCTGCTCCTTCAACTGCTTGAGCCTGAGATATTCGGGAAACTGGTCGAAGCGGTAATACGCCGTGGGAACCTGGCCGTCGACCAGGATCTGCGCCTTCTGCTGGGGAGCAAGGCCCAAGTGCATTTCCACCGCCGCGGCCACTTCCCGCGGCGTTTCGATCTGCGCCAGCACGTCCTCGGGAAATCGTCCGCCGAACTGCTCTTCCAGGGCGGCGGCAATCTCCATCCGCTCCAGCGAATCCAAGCCCATCTCGATGATCGAGGTGTCGACCGTCATGTTAACTGCGCGTTCTTTGGCGATCCGCCGGACCTGGGTCATCACGATTTCCAGCGTCGATCCCAGCGACAGCGCCTCGGCCACGCCGTTGCGGCCGTGCGCATCCCGCAGCGGCGCGGCGGCAATGGGCAGCGCCCGCTCGGCGTCGGTCGGCAGGGCGTCGGCCGCCGGGGCTGTTTGACCGGTTGCCGCGGCGACGGGCATCCAGGAGCGCCACTCGGCGATCGTTTCCAGCGAACCGTCGAGAAAGCCCTGCCGACAGGCATAGCGCTGAATCTTGCCGCTGGACGTTTTGGGAACGCTGCCGGCTTTGAGCAGCGCGATGGCTTCGACCGGCAACTCGTATTCGGCCGCCACCTCGCGGCGAATGGCCTCGAACACGGGGTCCAGGTCGCGCTGCTGGCGCCGCTCGACTTCATAGACCACGGCCAGCCGTTCGCGGCCGTCCAGTTCGACGGCAAACGCGGCCCCCTGGCCGGGCGCAAGCGCGGGTGGCATTCGCCGATCGAGCGTTCGATATCTTGCGGGTAGTAATTGCGTCCGCGAATGATGATCAGGTCCTTCAGCCGGCCACAGATGAACAGTTCGCCGTCCTGCAAAAAGCCCAAGTCGCCGGTGCGCAGGAACGGCCCGGCACCGCTGTCTTGCAAATAGGCTTCGAAGGTATAGGCGGTTTCCTCGGGGCGCTTCCAGTATCCCTGGGCTACGCTGGGCCCGGAGACCCAGACTTCGCCCACCTGGTCGGCAGCTGCCCGGGTCATCGTGTGGGGGTCGGCGATCAAGAGCTGCTGGTCGAGCAGATTGCCCCCGCAGCCGACCAGCGTGCGGGCGCCGGCTTCGTCGGCCAGGGCATCGAGCACCTGGTTTTTTTCCAGGGCTTCGCCGTCGAACGAGCGGCAGACGGGCGGCGCCGACTTGAAGCCGCCGGTGATGATCAGCGTGGCTTCGGCCATGCCGTAGCAGGGATAGAAGGCCTCGCGGCGGAAACCGCAGGGAGCGAAATACTCGGCGAAGCGGTCGAGCGTTTCGGCCCGCACCGGCTCGGCGCCGTTAAAGGCCAGGCGCCAGCTGCTCAGGTCCAGCGTCGAGCGCTGCTCGGGAGTGATCTTGTTCACGCACAGGTCGTAGGCAAAGTTCGGTCCGCCGCTGATCGTGCAGCGATAGCGGGAAATTGCCTGCAGCCAGCGAAACGGCTTTTGCAGGAACGACATCGGCGAGAGCAGCACGTTTGCCTGGCCGATATACAACGGCTGCAAGATGCCGCCGATCAGCCCCATGTCGTGATAGCTGGGCAGCCAGAAAACTCCGCTGCCGCTACGGGTGTGCTCGAAGGCATAGGCGATCGACGCCGAATTGTGCATCAAATTGGCATGCGTCAGCATCACGCCCTTGGGCACGCCCGTCGACCCCGACGTGTATTGCAGAAAGGCCAGCGTATCGCCGTGCACGTCGGCCGGGCGCCACTGAGGCAGCGCGCCGAGGGGCAACTCGTCGGTCGCCAGCCATTCGACCCGCTCGAGCCGGGGCGTTTCCGCGAGCAGCGGCTGCACGCGCTCGAACACCTGGGCCGTAGTCAGGGCCACCTTGGCTTCGGCGTCTTCGACGATGGCTTGAATCCGGGAAAGCGAACGGTTTCGCCGCGGCGGATACGCCGGCACCGCCACCACCCCGGCGTACAAGCACCCGAAAAACGCGACGATGAAGTCCAGCCCTGCCGGATACAACAGCAGGGCCCGCTCGCCTTCCAGCCCCATGGCGGTCAGCCGGGCGGCAACCGTGCGAGCCCGCTCGTCGAGCTGTTGATAGCTCAGCGTCAGCTCTTCGGTTTCGCCGTCGACCAGATAGGTGAACGCTCGATCCTGCCCCTGATGCTGCGCCCGGTGGCGCAGCAAATCGACAAGGTTCGAAGGTCCAAAAAACGACCCAGGCAGGTGATCGAGATGCACGGTGGTCCAGACTCCCTTAGCGCGGAGTGGCTGTCGGACGGCCTCGGCCTCACGGAGCGGCGGCCCCGGTGGCCGACAAGATACTCAATTCATTTCATCGGCCGACGCAGACGCCGGGCAGGATCTTTGATCGGCGAGGGGGGCGGTTCGAGGAGCCAGAATTCCCGAAAGGATCCAGGCGACGGAAGCTCGCGGCGACGAGGCAAAAAGATCGGGCGGCACCACCGGCGGAACCCTCACAGGCCCTCCAAGGTACCAGGATTGCCAATCGCTTTCAAACCTCAAAAGTTCCCTAGCGCCGCGACCGCCAAGGCACCGGGCGGCTCGCTGGTCGCCGCACCACCAGGGCCCCGCGGCGCGAGACAGCACCCCCAGAAGCGACTCAGGGCCAGCGCATCGGGACCGCACGCCCGGCACCGATCCGAGCTTCAGGCGCCAACGCCCCGGCGAGCAATGACGCCCCGGCGAGGAACCAGCACCACGCCCCGGCGAGCAGGTTCCGGCGCCGTCAGGCCCAATCCAGGCCCGTCGTGCGTTTGACCCGCGACTCGAAGTCCCCCAGCAGCCCGCCGATGATGCTCCACTCGGCATGATGGCGGACTTCGACGTCCCCCTGCGGGTTGACGCGGATCAAGGAATGCTCGCCGATCCCAGCATGGCGGAGGGCCTCGATCTCTTGATCGTTGACCAGTTTCAGCAGGGTCTTGCCCGACATCTCGATGAATTTCATGATCGCTCCGCAGGGTCGACGTTCGCGCCTCACCATCATAATCCACCGCTGGCCTCGATAGAACCTCCCCGCCGCATTCCGTCCTGGTTCCGCAGACCGGGCGCCGCTTTTCGGCCGCCGGCGCGGCGCCTTTGCATCGGCCGGCGGCCGTCGCTATGGTGAAAGCGCGGGGGCACGTCTCGATTTCTTCTTTGGCGAGCACAGGCATGAACCAGCACGAATCGAACGGCGGCGGGGCGCCCGCGGTCTCATCGCGCGAAGAGATTCCGCCGGTCAGCCGGCCCGAAGCGCGCCGGGCGGCGGCGGCCCGCCGGGCGGCGTATCCGTTTCGTTTCCCTCGCGACGCGCGACAGCTGGGGGGCAAATTCACCGTGGCCGAAAACGGCCGGCGGCTGCTGCGGTTCTTCTATTTCGAGCGCCGACTGGCCCAGGCCCTGGGGGCTTGGACACTGGCGGTTCCCGAGTTCGAAGTGAAGTTGGAGATCGGCCGGCACTTGTTCTACCACGCCGATGCGGCCCGGGCCCTGCGCGAGCGATTGCACGAGCAGGAAAAGACGCTCAAGCAAATCGACGAATTTCGCGACGCGGAAATCGACCACTGCGTCGAAGAGCTACTGTCGGCCGCCGACCCGGCGGAACTGCTCGTCGGCATCCACCAGGTGGCAGGCCAGGCGCTGGCCACGGCCTATCGCCATCACTGTGACGATACCGATGCGGTCACCGACGCGCCGACCATCCGCGTGCTGCGCCGCATTCTGCTGGATTACGAGCCGATGCTGGCCTGGGCCGACGATGCGCTGGCGGCCTATGTGGCCGGCGGCATCGACGAAAGCCGCCTGGCCGGTTGGCGCTGGCATTTGCAGCGGCTCATGGCCAGCATCGGCGGCGTGACCGGCGCCGACCCGCGATGCCCGCAGCCCGAGCCGCTGCGCTGCCAGCAGCAGCCGTTTGAGCGCGGCACGCGGCCGCAGCGTGACGAGCGGTTCGCCACGTTTGCCAATACCGGCGACTACGACGTGGCCGACGGCGAGCCGCGCTATCCGGCAGGCTCCTACGAGAACTTGCGGCTGCGGTTCTTGCGCACGCAGCGCGACGAAGTCGACGCCATCGAAGCCTTCGGCACGTTTCTCTGGGACATCCGCTTTCGCGACTTTCAGGCCGAGTACGACCTGGCCCGGATCACCTGGGACGAAACCCGGCACACCGAGATCGGGCACCGGTCCCTGCTGGCCGCCGGCTACGATCCGTTCGAGCTGCCGAACCGGCTCACGGGCTCGACCTGCCGCGGGCCGATGGAGCCGGCCTTCGCCATGGCCGAAATCAACCTGTTCGGCGAGGTGGGCGTGCTCAAGACCATCGGCGGATTGATCGACGTGGCGGCCGACCGCCGGGACGATCTGCTGTTTCACGCCGCCGATTTCATCCGCTCGGACGAACGGACCCACGTGCGGAAAGGGCGGCACATTATCCGCGTGATGACCGACCTGGGCGCGCAAGAACTGGAGCTGCGCACCCGCGAATTGTTCACCGAATGCCTGGTCAGCCTGGGGGTGGTGCAGCTCGACATGGACGTGTTCACCGTCTCCCGCGAGGATATCGAACACCTCGTGGGCGAGTAAGCCGCCGCTTCACGCCCCGCGCCGACGCCGCAGCACGACGGCCAGTCCAAGCATGCCCAAACCTCCCAGCACCCATGACGCCGGCTCCGGCGTGGCGGCCGTCACCGAGACGTTGTCGAGCACCGGGTAGCCGGCTCCATTGTTCAGCGCAAACTGGAGCGTGGCCGTCGTGGTCGTGTTTGGGGTGAAGCTGAAGCTGAATTGCTCCCAACCGGCCAGCGTGCCGTTGGTCGCCGGATTATTGGCCAGCTGCGAGGTGGTGCCACTGGCGCTGCCGGCCGCCAAGGAGATCGACGCCTGCAGCGTATCCGGCTGGCCGCCGCCATCGGCCCGCAGCGCTTCGTAATAGCTCACGTCATACGTTTGCCCCGCGGTCACGCCAAAGCTCTGCGAGAGCGCGGGACTGGTGACGTTGATGAACTTCGTCCCGTCTTCGGCGACGCCGTATCCCCCAGTGCTCATATACCAGGCCCAGGGATTGGCCCCCGACAGAGTCCAGCCGGGCAAATCGCTTGGACCCAACTGCGTAATCGCCCCACCGGAGATGTTCGGACCCGACTCGAAGCTGCCGTTGGACAACAAATTGGCCTGGGCCGTACTGGCGATCGTGAGGAGCGAAAAAACCAGCAATCCGAGTTCACACGAAGTGCGCGCCGTCGACATGATATGACCCTTTCAAAAGCGGATGGGAGGCCTCACTCGTCGTTCATGCTACGATCGAGGCCCCGGGGCGGCAACCTTCGCCACGATCGGCGGCCAGCATCGCAGCGGGTCCGGGAAGGAAGCTAGCCGTGGATGGACCGGCCGCCGGTCGAGAATCGTCCGGTCTCGCTTGTTCCAATCGCCGGCGCGGGCTAACTTGAACATGCCCGTCGCGCCGTGCGCGTTCTGCCGCTCGCCGCCGGGCATACACTGGCTCGAAAATAAATCGAGCCGGCCCAGGGAGGCGGTCGTTGTTTCCCCTCGTCTGCGACTACTACCAAAGCCCGGCCACTCTGTCCGACCCGCGGTCGATGTGCGGTATCGCGCGCGCGGCCAGGCGCTGGGTCCCTGCACTCCGGCTGCTGCGTGATCGGCGTTCGGCCGGCGCGGATTTGACACGCCGCGCGTTTACCTTGGTCGAGCTGTTGGTAGTGATCGCGATCATCGGCATTCTGATCGCGCTGCTGCTGCCGGCGGTGCAAGCGGCCCGCGAGGCGGCTCGCCGCATGACCTGCGCGAACAACTTGAAGCAAATCGGGCTAGCGCTGCAAAACTATCTTGCGGCCAATACCACGTTTCCGACCGGCACCTATTGGTCGAACTGCCCGGCCACGGGTGGACTGCCGGCGGGCCCCAACGGCCAGTGCAACGGGCGCAACGGCTGGCACATGTTCATCATGCCGTTTCTGGAAGAGGGCAACCTGCTCGCGCAAATGAACCTCAATCCCGGCACGGCTTCGCTGTCGATCGGCTCGATCAATTCGACCGCCTTTCAGACCGAGCTTCCCGCTTATAAATGCCCCAGCGACAGCGCACAGGTCGTGCCCTCGACGGGCTGGACGCGCACGAACTACGCGGGTTGCTTCAGCGCCAACAGTTTTCTGGTCGAGCAAGGCGCCTACCCCACGCGCTTCAATTACGATTCGGGGCCGCTCTCGAATCCCAGCAAGGTCAACGCGCTGTTCAATTGGAACGTGTATCGCACGCCCAGAAATATCAGCGACGGCTTGTCGCATACCGTCGCCGTGTCGGAGACGATCGGCGTGACGGACATCGGGCGCGGCGTGTGGTGGCATGAATGGGGCTGGCAATACTCCCATGCCCGCACGCCCAACACGCCGACACCCGACTCGGTGTGGGGTGCCGTCACCACCGGACCGTGGAGCTATTGCGACACGACCAGCCAGGACGCCCCTTGCAACGGCAGTTCGCCGAGCTGGAGCCAGGAAATCTTCTCGGCTCGCAGCCGGCATCCCGGCGGCGTCAACGTCACGCAGATCGACGGCAGCGTGCGGTTCATCGACAGCGAGATCGACCTGACCATCTGGCAAGGCCTGGGCAGCATCAACGGCCAGGAAGTGCTGCCTTCCGACTTTTGACCGGCCCGGCGACCAGACCGGCGCCGCCCCATCGAGCCCCCACCCGCGAAACGACCTGCAACCGATGCCTGCCCGACTTGCCGCCGCATTCTTGCTCTCGATCGCCTGCCTGGGCTGCAGCTTCGAGCCCCGGCGCGAGCATGTCCGCGGCACCGTAAGCTTCGAGGGACAGCCGGTCGAAACCGGCACGCTCGAACTGGTGCCGGCCGACGGCACGGGCGGCCCCTCGCTGGGCGCCGCAATCGTGGCCGGACAATTCGACGTGCCGGCCAAACAAGGCCCGCGCGCCGGCAGCATCTACAAGGTCGTCATCACCGCCACGCGGAAGTCGGGCCAGACGGCGCCGAATATCTTCCAGCCGGGGGGCCCGCCCCTGGAGATCGGCGAGCAATTCATCCCCTCGCGCTACAATGCCGCATCGGAGCTGAAGATCACCGTTTCGGGCGATCCGGCCGCCAACGAACACCACTTTCAGCTGACGGCCGAGCCAGCCCAGGATCGCTGAAGGCGCAGGAACGCTGAAGGCACGGTATCGCTGAGGGCACAGTATCGCCGACAGCGCAAGCGGGCTGGCCACAGTGCGCGGGCGGAATTCGCCGCGGCCGGATTTCATTTACTGAACGTCAGGCCCGGGTCGGCCGGATTGTTGCCCGCGAGCTTGAAGCTGAGCTTGTTTCCCGGCAACATGGCCACTTGCCCGACCAACGAGTTCTGCGCGGCGGCCTTGAGCACCAGGTAATTGTCGGCCAGCGTGTAGCTGCCGGTCATCTCCTGCTCTTTCCCCTGCTGGGTGAACTTCCAGGAGAACTTCTTATCGGCCGAGAGGTTCATGTCGAACGTCGAGCCGTTGGGCTGGCTGGCCTTCCAATCGCCGACCAAAGCGCCTTCGGCGATCGGCGTGGCGGGCGGACCGGCAGGCCCCGTACCAGCAGGCCCCGTACCGGGTGGCTGATCGGCTGGCGGCGCCGATGTTCTGCAGCAGCTGCGCGGCCAGTTGGTCGTTGGGCTGCAGTTTCGTGATGATCTTGAGCTCTTCGATCGCCTGCTCGTTGTGCCCGGTGACCAGGTACTGGTAAGCCAGAACGAAGCGGGCATCGGTCGCGTTCGGGTTCTTTTCGCTATAGGCCTCGAGCGCCCGCAGCTGTGCCGTGTAAGCGCTGGTGCTCGGATACATGTTGCTCACGGTCGTCCAATCCCAGCCGGGTCCCGCCGCCAGCACGGCATAGAGCGCCGCCGCCGCCGAGCGGTAATCCTTGAGCGCAAACAAGCATAGCGCCCGGAACTGGTGAATGTCCGGATCCTTCGGAGCCAAGGCGCCGGCCTTGTCGATCTCTTCCAACGCGCCGGAGTAATTCCCCTTGGAAAACAGGTCGCGGGCGTTTTCGAAAATGCCGCCGATCTGCTCCTGATTGTCCGGCGCAGCGCCGGCAACCGGATTGCCCGCGGCCGGATCCACTCCGGCGCGGGGGGCGGCGCATCGGCCAGTTGCTGTCCGGCCAGGGCCGGGTCGACGCCCACGGGAGCGTCGGCATAGGCGCCGCCGTAACCCGTGTCGTACAGCGGCGCCGAGGCCACCAGGGGCTGGGAGTAATCGTAGTAGTACGAAGTGCTGGCGACCGGCGCGGCGTAATAGGGATTCGAGTAGTTGTAATATCCCCAGTTCCAAGGCGAGGCCAGGCCGATCAGGCCGGCCGTGGCGAGGCCGGCGCCGACGCCCCAACCCCAACCGCCGCCATTTCGATAGCCCCAATTGCCCCAGCCGTTGTTCCAGTTGCCGTTGTGCCAGCCGCCGCCGTTCCAATTGAAGTTGTTGTTATTCCAGTTGACGTTCGTGTTGTGATTCCAGTTGTTGTTGTTCCAGTTGCCGTTGTGGTTCCAATTCCCGTTGTGATTCCAGTTGACGTTGTTGTTCCAGTTGCCGTTGTGATTCCAGTTGCCCCCCTGGTTCCAACCGGGGCGATTGCCGCCGCCGGGCCGCCATTGCTCGCCCCCGCCACCGCCGCCGGGACGGTTGCCACCGCCGCCGGGGAGCAATCCACCGCCACCGGGCCGATTGCCGCCACCGCCGGGAATTCCGCCGCCACCACCACCCGGTCGATTGCCGCCGCCACCCGGCAGGCCGCCACCGCCGCCAGGGCGTCCACCACCGCCACCACCGGGCAATCCGCCGCCACCACCCGGCAGGCCGCCACCGCCGCCAGGGCGTCCGCCGCCACCACCGGGTAATCCGCCGCCACCGCCGCCAGGGCGTCCGCCGCCACCACCGGGCAATCCACCGCCGCCGGGTCGAAAGCTGCTGCCGCCTGCCGGAAACGAAGGCCGACCACCACCGCCGCCGCCGGAGGGCCGACTGAACGTGGGCGCGCTGAACGACGGCCGGCCACCGCCGCCGCCACCGCCCATCGGACGGCCGCCACCCCCACCACCGCCCATCGCACGTCCGCCACCGCCGCCGCCACCGCCGCGCCCGCCACGGGCCCAAACATCGCAGGGAGCAAAAACCAACGACAAAATTACCGCGAGGCTCAGCGTCCTTCTCATGACATCACCTGGAGTTTACGGCTTCGCCGACCGTGGCGTGTGGATAAGTTCGGTCCCATAGGTATCGTCGATCGGCCGGCAGCGCCGGCGGATTACTTGCCGGGCTTGGGCGGCTCGCGGACCACGGTGATCGTGCGCGAGTCGTCGGTCACATCGTCGCCATGGACCCGATCATGCGACTGGAAGCTGAAGCGGTCAGGGCCCAGCCGGGTGTAAAGCGACGTCGACGAGCCATGCTGCCCGTCGCGCGAAACGCCCGTCAGTTTGACGATCCACTGCTGCCCTTGTCGGGTCCAATAGCTTTCCCCGAAGCCGCCTTCCGAGTCGAACACCCAGGAGCGGATTTTCTTGGCCAATGGATCCCAGCCGATCCGCTGCGTGCCGTTCAGCACGGGCTTGCCGGCGATGTGCACGGTGAAATGGCCCAGCAGAAAGTGGTGATTGTCGGCCCACTCGTAACGGGTCTTGACCAGGCCTTCGGAGCTTTCGTCGATCCAGCTGCCTTCCAGCCAACCGAGTTGTTCGAGCTCGGACTGGCCCGTGGCTTCGTCGTCGGGCAAATCGCGGTCCGAGGCGATCAGCCACTTGCCGTCTTGCTTGACGTAAATCACCGCGTAGTGCCCCGACTCGGCCGGTTCGCCCGGCTCGGCGGTGATCGTCGTTACCCCTTCTTCGACCGCGGCGATCGGACCGAGAAAGCGCAGCGAATCGACCGCGTCTTCCATTTTCGATTTCGGATGCTGCTCGAACTCGGCGGCGAAGAATTCCTCGATGGCGGCGCGGCCGTGGATGGTCTCGCCGGACTGCTCGACGATCTCGCCGTCGACCGTGAACATCGCCGCCAGGGCCTTCGCGTCGCCCGCGTTGTAGGACTTGGTAAACGCGTCGATCAATTGCCGCAGGGCCTGTTCGTCGGCTTTGCGATCGGCGGGCGCGGCGGCCGGCGCCGGTTTCGCCGGCACGGCGCCCGTAGCCGGGATGGGCTTCGCGGCGGGAGCGGCTTCAGCCTTGGCGCCCGGGGTTGGTTGCCCGGCCGGGGGCTTGGGCGCCGGCTTCTGCTGCGCCAAGGCCAGGCTGATCGTGGCCACGAATACCAAAACGACTGCACCGCTGACGACACGGGTCCGCATGACCTGAACCTTTCCTGGGGGAGCTTTCGATCACCGCCAAACGCAGCCCCCGCGCACGCGGCGCGGGGGGGTCGCTCATTCTAACATCCTGGGGCTCGAAACCGATCGGTGGCGGGCAAAAAAATCGCCCGGCGGCGTCGCTTCCCGCCGCCGGAGTTTCCGGAACTTCGGCTGGGCGAAATAGCGCGCGGCGCGCGCCTAGTCGACGTACTGCGCGCGCATCGCGTGGAGTGCCGCCAGGGCCGGCTTGGCCGCGCCGGCCGCGTCGAACAGGCCGCTGTGCGGAAAGTCGTGCGGCGCCGCATCGCTGAGATGATTCCAGAAGACCGCCTGCACCCGCTGCTTGGCCAGGAGCATCGGCACCAGCTGTTCAACCCAGCGACACTGGCTCTCGGGCGTGGCTTTGCCGTCCGGACCGTAGGGGAGGGCTGGCGAGCCGCTGCGCGCCGCCGGATCCGCCGTGGACGCGCTGGGGAGCGTCAGCATCACCAACAGCGGGAGCCCGAGCAGGCTCCAGCGATCGACCAGCCGCCCCAGTTCGAGCGGATCGCAGAGGGAACTCCCCCCCGGCCAGTAGCCCAGGTTGAGCTCGAGACCGATTCCCGAGAGCCCGATATCGGCCCGCACCAAGGCATCGGCAAAGTGCAGCGGCGACAAGTCGAATTCGGTCTCGCTCATGAATTCGGCCCAGGGCTGGTCGATCATCAGCACGAGTGGGGCCCGGGGATCGGCTTGCCGAATGGCCTCGATCGCCAACACGGCCATCCGCAGCCGCTGCTCTTCGGACAGGGAAAAGACTTCGGCCGCGTTAAGCCGCGCGGCACATTGCCAGACGTGCACGCGGCCCCGGTAGCGGTTCACCGCCGCGCGCACGTAATCGGAGACGAACGCCATCAGGTTGTCGTCGTCCCCTTCCCACAGATAGAGCCAGTCGGGGGTCGCACAGCGGTCCAGCTGCACGAGCGGGCCGCCACAGACCTTCATCCCGTTTGCCCGGCACCACTCGATTTGCCGGTCGCTGAGGGTCCAATCGCGCTTGCCCTCGATTTGCTCGACTTCGCGCCAGGCCAAGGGCACGGTGGCGGCGTTGAACGTGCCGGGCAGCGGAGCGAGCACGCCGTCCGGAGCGGCGGCGGTGCCCAGGTTGATGCCCAGCAGCGTGGGAGCTTTGACGACCTGTTTTTTCTGGGCGAGCGACAGCTCGCAATAATCGCGGGCCAGGGCGGCGATGCCGGCCAGCGCCCGTTCGACGGTCAGCTGGGCTTCGGCATCGGCGGCCGCCGGATCGGCTTGCTGCGTGACGGCGCGGGCCAGGTGCTCGCGGGCGGCGGCGACCTGGCGGAAGATCGGATCGCCGACGACGAACCCCATCGCTTGCCAGGCCGCGATTTGGTTCTGCAGGCGATTGAGAGTTCCGCGGGCCAGTTCGACCGTCAGATGATAGGTGACGTCCCGCTCCATGAGCGTGGCGGTCGACAACAGCACTTCGCCCCAGCCGTCGACGTGCCAGGGGATGTGAAAGCAACCCGAGTCGTGCTCGGCGCGACGGATGGCCAGGCCATCGTCGGTCCATTGGGTCCGGCTTTGCCAGGGAATGTCGTCCATTCCCGACGCATAGGCTCGCTGGACCGCGTCGTCAGCCAGGCGCTGGCGCCGCGGCACAAGAAATCGCATCAAGCCCATCGGCAATGCACCCGCGGAGCCGGCAGAATTGGGACCCAACGACAGAGCTGGAGATTCGACGAGATGGCACCCGCTTCGCTTGACGGCCGGCCGCACCGGGAATGTCCTGCGGCAGAAGCAATTCCCGCCTGCTGCCTGGCCGGACCGCTTCCGCGCTGCTCCGAAAAGCGAGTCTAACCCAGCGGCCCGTCGCCGACAACGGCGCGCCCTCGATCGCCACGCACCTCCTGGCCGCGCCGCGGGCCGCGTCCTATACTGCCTTTTCGCCTCGCGCTTGGCCAACCGCCGCCTCCGCCGGATCGACCGCCCCACGCATGAAAAACAAGGCGCTACTGGAAACTTCGCTGGGCAATTGGCCGGTGCGCCGGGGCAAGGTGCGCGACATCTACGACCTGGGCAATCGCCTGCTCCTGATCAGCACCGACCGCATCAGCGCCTTCGACTGGGTGCTTGCCGGCGGCATTCCCGACAAGGGCCGCGTGCTGACCCAACTGAGCGCCTACTGGTTCGAGCGATTGGGCGAACCCCACCATTTGCTGTCGACCAGCCTCGACGCCCTGGAGCTGCCCGCCGGCTGCGACCGCGAGGCCCTCGCTGGCCGCTCGATGCTGGTCCGCAAGACCCAGGTCGTGCCGATCGAATGCGTGGTCCGCGGCTACCTGGCCGGCTCGGGTTGGGCCGAGTATCAGCGCACCCAGAGCGTTTGCGGGATCCAGCTGCCGGCTGGATTGCGCGAATCCCAGCAACTCGACGAGCCGATCTTCACCCCCGCCACCAAGGAGGAAAGCGGGCACGACATCAACATCAGCTTTGCCGAAATGGCCGACCGGGTCGGCGCCCCCCTGGCCGCCGAGCTCCGTCGCCGCAGCATCGACGTGTATTGCCGGGGAGCCGAGCATGCCCGGCAGCGCGGAATCCTGATCGCCGATACCAAATTCGAATGGGGCCACGCGGGCGACGAGCTGATCTTGATCGACGAGGTGCTCACGCCGGACAGCTCCCGCTTCTGGCCTGCCGACCACTATGCGCCCGGCGGCGGGCAGCCGTCGTTCGACAAGCAGTTCGTGCGGGATTGGTTGTCGTCGAGCGGCTGGGACAAGAACAGTCCGCCGCCGCCGCTGCCCGACGAAGTCGTGGCCCGCACGCGCGCCAAATACGTCGAAGCCTACGAGCGCTTGACCGGCGGTGCATTCGCCTGGCGCTAGTGTGCTGAGTCAGAAGTTCCTGAAGTGGGAAGGCCGCGTACAGCACACCAGTTGTCGTTGCGGTCAAACCACTTGCGTGTTTGACCGTCGTGTCCTGCGTTGCAACGAACTTGAAACTCAGGACACTAGCAGCGCGGGCGCTGCGCTAATGGGCCGGCTGACCGAACGGGCGGACGCCGCGGATCCGCCCCTGCGGCCGCTGCCGATCGAGCGAGAGCGGGTCGGGCGTCTCGTAAGCCCCGATGTTGCCCGCCTCGTCGCGCGCTTCGATGCGCAAATAAACCCGCTCGGGCACGCGGTTGTCGAGCCGCCAGGAGAAGCTGCCGGTGCTTTCCAGCCCCGCGGCGATGGGCGACCAGGGCCCGTGCGGCTGGTCGCTGAAAAACAGCGAGACCGGGTGGCTTTCCAGCAAGGCGTCGCTGGCTTCCCAGCGCAGGACCAGCTCTCCGCCTTCCGGGCCCGGATCGAGCGCCGTCAGCCGCACCGCGGGCCGGGTCAGGTCCACGCCGATCCAGACTTCCGGCAAGTCGCCGTCGCGCGGCGTCTGGCCGCTCAGGCCGTTGCCGCTTTGGATCACGACGCGAAAACCATACAGCCCCTCGCCGTCGACGCTCACCACCAGCGGGCTGCGATTGTCGTTGTCGGCCCCGTAATTGGCCCAGTGCCGGCCCCCGTCGCGCGTGCCCCACAGGTCCACCTTGGCGACGCCGGAACTGCCGATCGAGTCGACTTCGTAATCCAGTTCGAACGTCTTCAGATTGACCATCCGCGGACGCTCGCCGATCGGCATCAGGCTCCAGTCGGCGGCCCCGGCGGCCGATGTTTGCACCTGCGATACCATTTGGGCCGGCACGCGTCCGACGTCGCCGCGCGCGACATTCCCGGCCGCCGAGCCGTGCGGGGCCGAGCGCCAGGCCGCTGCGCCCCCTGCCGCTCCAGTTGCCGCCGCGTCGGTCGCCGCCGCGTCACCCGGCCGGGTGAGCGAACTGTCGAGCGAACGATTGACCGAGGCGTCGACCGGCCAGGGGACCGCGCCCCCTGGGGCCGCCGGGCCGGCGCCGAGTTGGGCGCCGGCGGGGCGACCGGCGCCGAGCGCTCCGACGCCCGCGGAGCCGCGATCGAATGCGGCGCGATCGGCGGCGCGGTCGGCCTGCGTGACCCGATCGGCCGCTGCCGACCGCTCGGATTTGACCTGAACCTGGGTCACGGCCGTGTTGCCGGCTTCGTCGGCGACGGAGGCCCGGAGCGAAATCGGGCCGCGGCCGCCGGGCGGAAACCAGGTGGCTTCGCCGACGAGCGTGTACTTCGCCGCCCGCTGTCGTTGGGCGTCGATGGCCAGCGGCAGCCAGCCGTCGGACGCGCCGTTTTGGTATTCCAGCTTGAAGGAGTCGGCCTTCAGCCCGGTGTCGAGCACGTGCCACTGGGCAATGATCTCGCCGTTCTCTCCGCGCGCCGCCGACAGGTCCACCCGGGGCGTAATCGTGTCGACGATCACGATCAGCTGCGGCTCGTACGGCCCTTCGGGATGCGAACGACCGTCGCGGTCGATCGTGCGGATCGAAAACCAGTACTCGCCGTCATGCGGAGCGCGGAAGCCGAAATTGTGCTGATCGGGCTTTACCCGAGCCTCGCTGCGCCACTTCTGGCCCTGATCCTCGGAAACCATCAGCCGCACTTCCGAGGGCTGCGGACCCCGCGACTCGAGTCCGTCGATGCGAAACGGAATCGAAAACATCCCCTGCCGCGTGTAGACGGCCTGCGCCGGAATCGGCGTGGGGGAACCGAGCGTGGGCGCGTCAGAGGGCTCGGCCGGCAGCGCCGCGCCGACTCAGCGCCAGCAAGATTGCCACGGCCGCAGGAATCGCTGTTTTCATGACCGGTTCGTCACGCTCGGGACGCCGCGTGTGCGCCCCCCGTTCGATCGTTCCGCGGGTACGCTCGGCGCGCGGCACTACACAGCAGCGCACCATCTTCTGGTATCGGCTGTCACGATCTTGCCGCTTGAGAAAGATCGCCCGACGGCTACGTCCGGGCAATCCGGGCAAATTGCCGCGGTCCAGACCGGGAGAGGGCATTTCCCGCGGCAACGCTCGGATGCAGCCGACAGCGGCAGCACGAGGCTCCGCCAAGGACGGGCGCCCACCCCGGCCGATTCCCCCCTTGCGTCGCTATTCCGCCTGCCGCCAAACTCGTTCCCGCGTTGACGCTTGCGCCGCTGCCATCTACGATGAATGGGAAGCGGCATACGACCGTCGCCACTCACTTTCTGGCGTTATCTCCCAAACGCTCCAAGGCGCCTATCATGTTGGCTTATCGAATCCTGGCCTCGCGCTGACAGGTCCGTGAGTTTCCCGCGCATGCTCGGTTGGACGATTCTTTTCGCCCTGCTCTTTCCCGTCGACGTTCGCGGCGCCGACAAGGCCGACAACGATGACAAGAAAGACGAGATTCCGGCTCCGGAGGAGATCGTCCGCAAGACCAGCGACGACTTGATGCTGCATTTCACGTATTACCCGGGCCTGAACGACAAGGAAAGCGTGCCGGTCATTCTGCTGCACGGCGCCAAGGGGGACCGACACGATTTCGACGCACTGGCCGTTTATCTGCAGAAGGCCGGTCACGCGGTGATCATGCCCGACCTGCGCGGCTACGGCGACAGCACCGAATTCCGCCACGGGGTGGGCACGCGCAACGACAAGATCGAAGTCGCCTCGCTGCGGCCCATCGACTACGCCGCCATGATCAGTTGCGATCTGGAGACGGTGAAAGCGTTCCTGAAAGAAAAGAACAACGACGGCGAATTGAACATGGACAAGCTGTGCGTCGTCGGCAGCGACATGGGCGCCCTGATCGCCACCGGGTTTGCCCAGCAGGATTGGGCCTGGCCGCTGCTGACAACCGGCAAGCAAGGGCAGGACGTCAAGGGCCTGGTGCTGATTTCGCCCGAGCCGAACTTCAAGGGGCTGCACATGGCCGACGCCATCAACGACGCGGCCGTCCGCACGCAGATTTCGATCCTGCTGATTGCCGGCCAGCAAAAGAGCCGCGCCAAGGAAGAGTGCAAGCGGCTCTACGACAGCTTCAAGAAGTATCACACCGATCCGGACAAGAAAGACCTCTTCCAGTTCCTGCCCAAGACCCCGCTGCAAGGCACCAAGCTGCTCAGCGAACCGAGCCTGAACGTGAACAAGGCCATCGGCGAGTTCATCGGCACGATCGAAAAGCAGCAAATTCCCTGGGCCGAGCGGGCCACGCCGCTGAACTAGGGTGCTGAGTTAGCAGTTGCTGCAGTGCGAAGACTGCAGCCGGCACGCAAGATGACGTTGCGCTGGATAACGTCGCGGTCGAAACAGCTGCGTGCTTGACTCGCGCCGCGCGGCGGCGACGTTTGGCGCTTGGGCTATTCCGCTTCGCCGCGCAGGCGCGCTGCGAGACCGGCACCAGCCCCGTCTCCCGCGCCGGCGGCAAAGCAGCTTCGGCCGCGCCCGGCGGGCTGGCCGGTATCGTCAGCGTCGCCCCGATGGGCAGCAGATCGGGTTTGGCCAGCACGTTGCGATTGGCGTCGAAGATCTCGCGAAAGCGGTCGGAGCTGCCCAGGTAGCGCGCGGCCAGCCCGGTCAGCGTGTCGCCGTCCACGACCACGTGCGTGCGGCGCTCGAACACGGCCGGGGCTTGCGGCTGGGATTGCACCGTGCGCGGCGCCATGGCCAGCGTTCCCGCACTCGAGGTCTCGGCGTGCGTCCCCAGCAGGGCCCCCGCCGGATTCGACCAGTGTCCATAATCCTGGCCGGTGGTCGGCGCGAAATCGAAACCCAGTTGCGGGTCGATCGAGCCCGGCGTCGCGGCCGTGGGCATTTTGGCCGCACCGTCGTCCTGGCCGGCGAGCAGATACTGCGCGGCGCCGCGGGCCCGATCGCTGCCGGGCAGGCGCCGCGGCAGGGTGCTGCGCGGCTCGTCACGGTGCACGACAGGCGTTTCCGTGGGGGGCGATTTGCGGGAAAACAACACCGCCGCGGCAGCAACGGCCACGATGGCGAGCAGGGTCAGGTTCTTGCCGGAGGACATCGTCGAGAATTGCGTCCGGAAGCGGGGCGGATGGGTTCGTCGAAGCCGGACCCCCCTCTGGGCCCCACCGTCTGCTATCGCCGTCCGCCGGACGCTCGGTTGAGACAAACCCCGGCATTTCGCCCACCGCCTCGCGGGGGCGAACCTGTCACGCTGCCCAGGCAAGCTTTGCCAGAAGTGCGCAGCGGCGCGAACGCAGCGAGCCCGCGGCTTGAGCCAGTCGTGCGCCCCCAATCGGCGCCGGGCCAGCCCGCGACTAACGCGCGGGGGTTGGCTGCCGGGCGCCCGAGAAACCGGCCTCTCCAGGTGCCGCCTTCTTCAGCCAGAGCAGCACCGGCGAGGCGATGTAGACCGTGCTGTACGTTCCGGAGAACAGGCCGATCAGCATGGCGTAGGCAAACGGATGGATTCCCGCCCCGCCGATGAAATACAGGATCAGCGTGCCGATGAGCACCGTGCCCGAGGTGAGCAGCGTGCGGCCCAGGGTCTGGTTGACGCTGTCGTTGATCATTTTTTCCGTCAGGTCCGGATTCTTGCCCCGGATTTCGCGAATCCGGTCGAAGATCACGATCGTGTCGTTGATCGAATAGCCCACGATCGTCAGCAGCGCCGCGACGACCGCCAGGCTGATCTTGAACGGATCGACCAGCGCCCAGCCGAAGTAGGGCGCCAGCCAATAGCTCAAGGCCAGGAAACCGACCGTAATCAGCACGTCGTGAATCAGGGCCAGCACGGCGGCAAAGCCGAACATGATGTTCTGGAATCGCACCCACAGATACAGCACGATCATCACCATGCTGGCCAGCAGCGCTTCCAAGGCCAGATACTGCGTGTCGCCGGCCACCTTGGCGCCGATCACGCTCGAAGACGGAAAGACCGGCAGGTCCGCCAGCCGGCTTTGCATTTGTTCGAGCAGCGGACGCGTCTCGTCGGGCGAGAGGTCGATCGACAATTTCCAGTCCGAATACGCGTGGTTGTCCTGCGCCGTCGCATCCGGATTGCTCAGGCTGTACTTGACCACTGGAAGCTTGGCCTCGGCCAGGTTTTCGTCCACCAGCTTGGCCAGCGTGGGACGATTGATCTTCTCGGTGAAGTGCAATTGAACTTCCGTCGCTCCGGCCACTTCCGGACCGGGAGCCGAGATGGCCGACGTGTCGGCCGGCGTCGCAGGCTTGGCCGGCGGCTCGGGCCTGGCTGCCGGCTCAGCCGGCGCGTCCGCAGTCGCGGCCGGCGGTTCGGCCGGTTTCGCCGCGGGTTGATCCGGCGTGCCGGGTTCATCTGGCGCCTTGGCCGAACCCGTATCCTGGGCCAACAGCAAGCCGTCGAGCGCCGTCGGCACGTCGTCGGCCAGTGCCAGCATCGTCGCATCGCGGCCGCCCACATGGCGGGCCCCCTTCGGCGCCGGCTTGCCCTCGGGAGCGGGGCTGTCGGCGGGCTTCGCACCGCCGGTCGGCGTCTCAGCGGCCGGAGCGGCTTTTCCGTCGTCCGCCGGCGGGCTGCCGTCGGTCGATTTGGGCGTTTCGGCCGGGGGAGCACTCTGCGGTGTGGCGGGTGGGGTCGAGGCAGGCTCCTTCGAAACGGGCTCCTTCGAGGCGGGCTCCTTCGAAACGGGGGCCGTGCTCTTTGGTGACGTGCTCTTTGGCGAGGTGCCTTGGGTCGACGTCCCGCCTGAGAGCGAGCGCGGCGACCGGGCCGCCTTCGGCTCCTCGTAGGTCATCGAGTACGTGGCCAGCTCACCCTGGAAGGCTGTTTTGAGCCGCTGCTGGACCAGCTTCATGTCCGGTTGCGACGTGTCGATCTTGAACTCGATATTGTTCTTGCCGACCGAGCTGACCGAAACGTCCTCCAGGTCCTCGAGGTTCGAAGCCACCGAGCGCACCTTGGCCACGTCCTGCGGGTGGTTCTTGTCGAAAAGCAATTGGACGGACGTGCCGCCGCTGAAATCGATGTCGAGCAACCCGCTGCCGCGGAAGTAGACGCCCACCATGCCGATGGCGATGACCACCAGCGAGGCGGCGATGGCCGGCCCGCGCCAGCGCACGAAGTCGATGTGCGTTTCGCCGATGAATTGCCGCATGTGCAGCCGGGTCAGCCAGCGTTTGCGCTCGAAGATGTCGAAAATCACCCGGGCGACGTAGACTGCCGTGTACAAACTCACGGCCAAGCCCAGGATGAGCGAGATGGCGAAGCCTTTGATCTGATCGGTGCCGATGGCGAACAGCACGACGGCGGTCGACACGGTCGTCAGGTGCGAGTCGATGATCGTGGCCATGGCCCGGGTGAAGCCGTTGCGGATGGTCATCCGCAGCGAGGCCCCCTTGGCCGCTTCTTCCCGCATCCGCTCGTAGATCAGCACGTTCGCGTCGACCGCCATGCCGACGGTCAGCACCAGGCCCGCGAGGCCGGGCAAGGTAAACGCGGCCTTGATCAGCATCATCAGGGCCACGGCCAGGATCATGTTCATGATCACGGCCACGTCGGCCACGATGCCGGCAAAGCGGTAATAGAACAGCATGAACGCGACGACGGCGATGGTCGAGATGATCATCGCGTCGGTGCCGCTCTTGATCGTGTCGGCGCCCAGTTGCGCGCCGATCGCCTGCTCGCTGATCGGCACTTTTTGCAGGGCCGCCGGCAGACTGCCCGAATTCAGCACGTTGACCACGAAATTGACGTAGTCTTCGTCGAAGCTGCCCGTAATCTGGCCGCGATCGCGGATCGTGCTGCGGATCGAAGCGGCCGACTGCAGTTCGTTGTCCAGCACGATCCCCAACTCATGGGCCAGGCCGGTGGCCTTGTTGGGCAGGTTGTCGCCGGTCAACTGGCCGAACTTGAGCGCGCCGCGATTGTCGAACGAAAACGTGATGCAGATGCCGCCGTGTTCGTCGACGCCGGGAGCCGCTCCCGACAAATAGTCGCCGTCGACGTTGTAATCGTCGATCAGCACCAACACCTGATCGACGCCGCGCGGACCTTTGCGGAACACGGCGTTTTGCGGGTTCACGCCCTTGCGCATGCCGATCCAGCGGCCCTTCAGCTTGGCCCCCTGGTAGACTTCGTCCGCCGGAGATTCCAGGGCCAGATCGATGATCTCCTTGTGATCGGCTTCCTTGCTGTTGGCCAGGATGCGGAATTGCAGATTACCGCTGGTGCTGATGATCCGCTTGATCTGCTCGACCTCGCGCTGCTCGACCTCCGGCACGATGATTTCGATTTGCTGGGCCCCGTACTGACGGATCGTCACTTCCTTGACGCCGCTGGGGTTGATCCGCTTGCTGACCGCGCCGACCAGCTTCTGCATCAAGTCCGGCTTCCGCTCGCGCTTCGGCAGCTCGTACACCAGGACCGGCTTGCCGTCGACGGTGCGGGGGCCGACTTCGGTCAAACCCTCGTTGAGCCGCTCGACCGCCTGAACGGCCTTGGGCCCGGCGGCGGAATTGGGCAGCAGAATCTCGACCTGGCGATCGGCGTTGAGTCGGGCTTTGAGCTTCTGCCCCTCGACGGTCCCGAGCTGCTGGTTCAGCTTCTCCAGCAATTGGCCGCGGTTGGACTCCTGCATTTGCGATTCGTCGATCTCGTAGACCAGCACGACGCCGCCGCTGAGGTCGATGCCCAGCTTGGGCGGCCAGAGCAGGATGTCGATCGCGATGGCGCCCAGCAGCGTGGCCAGGACGAGGCCGATCTTCAGGTTGTATTCGGGCATCCGCAGCCAATTGGCCAGCACCTGACCAAGCAGGAATGAGCCGACGATCACGGCGATGATGATCGCCGCCGACGCGCCGAGCGACATCCCGGTGTCGGCCGCGTCGGCCGCGGCCTGGCCCCACAACATGGGAACGCTTGCAAAAGAAGGCATGAAAGAAGATTCCTGAATCGCTTGTGCTGGGAAGTTCAAACGTCGGGCCACACGCTCGGCGTGCGGGGTGCCGAGTCCACCTGGCCCGCCGCGGGGCGTCCGCCGCTGGCCGGCCGGGGAAGACTCCCGTCCGAGCGACGTTCCGTCAGGCCGCACCCCGGCGGCCGTGACGCGCTAGTTTTTTTCCGTCTTCTCGCTCGGTTCGTCGGCCGTGACAACCCGGGCGATGGCATTGAAGGTCACGCGCAACTTGGTGTTGTTGCCCTCGTCGACCTTGATCGTCACTTCGTCCTGATCGCGCTGGACATTGACCACCACGCCGTAGATCCCGCCGATGGTCACCACGCGATCGTTCTTTTTCAGGTTTTTCAGCAGCGACTTGTGGTCGGAGTCTCGCTGACGCTGCGGCCTGAGAATCATGAAGTAGAACAGCAGGCCGATCGCCGCAACCGCGGGCAAAATGCCAAACGGATTGCTGCCGCCGCCCCCCGCGTCGCCGTCGGCCCACAAGAGCCAGCCAAAGTCTGCCAAAATCAGCTCACTTTCATCAAGTCGAACTTTGCGCCCGACCGGGTGTCCATCCGGGCCGCCGCGCTGCGAATGGCGGTCGCCCGCAATGCTGCCGACGGTTACCCGCAAAATGTTGCCGGCGGTTACCCGCCCCGCGTCCGGCGGTTACCGCCCTGCTGGGAACCTCCGCCCCGGCCTCTGCGCCCCGGGGCACGAGAAACATCCACCCGCTCCAAAATAATGCCGATCGGGCTCGCCGCGCGTGCCGGCTGCCCTGCGGAGGAAACCCCGGCACCCCAGGGCGAACCGCAAGAAACCGTGTATCTTAGGACGTCCCAGGCCAATCAACAAGGCCGACAGACCAGGCCCTGGGGGCCGATCCGAACCGGCCCTCAGCCGGCGACTGAGGCCCCAAAACCCAGCCTGCCGGGGTCGGTGCTCCTTGGGGGGCGACTGGGGGCGGGATTCGCCGCCGGCGTGCATCAGGTGTCGCCGCGGCCCGACGGCCCCGGCCCATCCGGGTCGCCATCCGCCGCATCGGCACCGCTCCAGACGCGCATTTTTTCGGCCAGCAGCTGGCAAAAATTGCCCGCCGCGATCGCCGCCCGCGCTTCGGCCAACAGCCGCTGATAGAACGTCAGATTGTGCAGCGTGACCAGGATCGGCCCCAGCATTTCCCCGGCCAGGAATAAGTGCCGCAAGTAGCCGCGGCTATGCTGGCAGGCCGGACAGGGACACTCGGCATCCAGCGGTCGACGGTCGAGCTGATACTGCAGGTTCCGCAGCCGGATCGGACCGGTCGAGGTAAAGGCCAGGGCGTTGCGGCCGCTGCGCGTCGGCAGCACGCAATCGAACAGATCGATCCCGCGCCGGATCGCCTCCAGCAAGTCCTGCGGGCGTCCGACGCCCATCAAATAGCGGGGCTTGTCGGCCGGCAGCGCCGGCACGGTGACATCCAGGATCCGCAGCATATCGGCCGGATCTTCCCCCACGCTCAGCCCGCCCACAGCGTAGCCCGGAAATTCGAGCGCCGACAACCGGGCAGCGCACTCCAACCGCAATTCCGGGTCGAGACCGCCCTGGACGATGGCGAACAGGGCCTGATCCCGCCGGGTCTGGGCGCCGCGCAGCGCTCGGCCCAGCGGATGGTGCGGTGCATGGCGTCACGCACTTTGGCCGCCTCGTTGGGCAAGGCCACCACGTGGTCCAGCACCATCGCCACGTCGCTGCCCAGTTGTTCCTGGATGGCGACCGCTTTCTCGGGCGTCAGCTCGAACAGGTTGCCATCGATGTGCGAGCGAAAAACCGCCCCCTGCTCGCTGATCTGGGTGTTGGCCGCCAGGCTGAAGACCTGAAAGCCGCCACTGTCGGTCAGGATGGGCCCGGACCAGCCCGACATGCCGTGCAAGCCGCCGAGCGCGGCCACCACGTCGGCCCCCGGCCGCAGGGCCAGATGGTACGTGTTGGCCAGGATCATTTGGGCGCCGGTCGCCCGGAGCTGATCGACCGTCACTCCTTTGACCGTGCCCTGGGTGCCGACGGGCATGAAGGCCGGCAGCTCCACCGGTCCGTGCGGCGTGTGAAAGGTCGAGCGCCGCGCAGCCGAGCCGGGATCGGCCGCGTGCAAGTCGAGCGCAAAGGGAGTCTGGCTGGCCACGATGGCTTTCTGGGCGGAAGCCCGACCCGACGTGCAAGCGCAGAGCGGCAATCACCGCGGAACGCTTGGGCTCACTCGGGGCGGGGCGTCAGTCGCCGCGCAGCTTGAGGCCGTTTTGCGTCAGCTTTTCCCGAACTTCGTTGAGGCTGGTCACGCCGAAGTTCTTGCACTCGAGCAGGTCGTCGCCGGTGCGGCGGAGCAATTCGCCGATGGTGTTGAGCCCCAAGCGGATCATGCACTTGCGTGCCCGGACCGACAGGTTCAGATCCGAAATCGGCCGATCGAGCATGGCTTGCTCGTCGGGCGAAATCAGCTCCGGCTCGAAGACCGGCTCGGGCAGCTTCTCCTGCGCCAGCTGACCCAGGCTCAGGCCCTTCGAGGCCAGCATTTCGCGGATCTCGACGAGCGACGTTTCGCCGAAATTCTTGCTGGCCAGCAAATCCTGCTCGCTGCAGCGGGCCAGATCGCCGAGGGTCTTGATGCCCATCTTCTGCAGGCAATTGCGACTCCGCACCGAGAGCTCGAAATCGCTGACCGGGATGCTGAGCACCTGGCTCATGCGGTCGCGTTTGCGCTGGGCGTCTTCGTCGTAGTACATCTCGCCCGACGCCTGGGCGTCTTTCAAGAACAGCCGCGCCCGGAAGTTGTTCGGCGCCACGTCGAGAATCCGTTGATAGCACTGCTGGGCCCGGTCGTACTGCTGGCGATCTTCGTAGAGGATGCCCAGGTTCAAGAGCGGACCGATGTGCGAGGGAAACTGGTGGGCCGCCCGCTCGTACAGGTCGAGGGCCACTTCGTCGTTGCCCCGGCGGTCGTTCTCCAGGGCCAAACCGAACAGCGCCCCCGGATGATTGCGGTCGGCTTCGACCGCCCGCTCGAACAGGGCCACGACTTCATTCGGGTTGCCGCCGATGATCGACACGCAGGCTGCGCGCTGATACAGGTACTCCGCGGTTTGCTCGACGGCGCCGGACAGATTGTCGAGCAGGACCAGGGCGCCTTTGGGGTCGCCGCCGCGGCGCATGGCTTCGGACCGGGCCAGGACGCAGTCATCGCCGTTGTAGCCGGCTTTGGCAGCCGCGGCGTAGTTGTGCAGGGCTGCGTCGTAATGCCCCAGGGCCACGTTGGTTTTGCCGAGGTAGAAGTTTGCCAGGGCCCCGCCGTCCGCCGACTTGAGCGTTTCGGCGGCGACCTGGTAGCGCCCCAACAGGTAATAGCAGACCCCCAAGCGCACGGAAGCGGCCGGACTGCGGTCGCCGCCGTCTTCGACCTCGCCTACCGCGTCGCGCAGGGCGCGGAACTGCGAAAAGTCCTCGGCGATGGCCTGTTCCAGCTTACGGATTTCCTGGGGGCCAAACGGGCCACTCGTCAGCACGATCTGCTTCAGATCGGCCTCCAAAGCCTGCACCATAGCGCGTATCTCTCTCTCGAAGGGGTGGGGTCAGCTCCATAGAGAGCCAGCGAAGGGAATCGAACCCTTAACCCCCGCATTACGAATGCGGTGCTCTGCCAATTGAAGCTACGCTGGCGATTGCGGCGAACTAAGTAGATTAAGGCTCGTTCGCCGGGCAGTCAAGTCCGCGGCGATTGACGGCGGTTTTCGCTCGAAAAATGCCGCCGGCCGCGGCGCTCCGGGGCCGGGCGTGGCGCGGGCAACGGCCGCAATTCGTCGCTCCCACGGCCTCCGTCCCACGGCCACGGCCGCGCGATTGGCGAGATTCGGACGAGAAAGCTTCGCACAGGAACTAATCCGACCTTGCACAACCGTTAAGCACTCGGCCTGTCGACCCCCTTCCAATTCGGGGGGTTAAGAGGGGCTGAATCGTCCGGAACGGAAATTGCTCACGTCCGCAGGGCCTCCACGAAGTGAGGCTCGTATTGAAGCTGACCGACAAAGGGAGCGCGAGGCGGAGCGTATGTCCCAGGACGCAGCCATTTCGGAAGAGGCCATCACCGTACACCTGATCGACGCTGTGCGCGGAAACGCACTCCAGATGTGGTGTTTCGCCGGCAAGCCGGTGATCAGCATCGGCCGGGCCGACGACCGCGACGTGGTGCTGGTCGACCCGTACATATCGCGAAATCACGCCGAACTCCGGTTTCAGAATGGGCAGTGGTGGCTGGTCTCGCTGGGCCGCAACGGCGTCCTGGTGCAGGGACAAGGCATCGAAGACACGCTGGCCTACGACGGGATGCAGTTCCGGCTGGGGGTCAACGGACCGACGTTGCGATTCCGCGATTCGATGTCGGCCAACTCGAACGAGGCCACCTTGAATGCCGATTCCTGCACGGCCATCGTGCTCCGCATCGACGAGCACAAGCTTTCGGCCGAAGTCGGCGAGATCGCCGAGGGGGATTACTTTCGCGATCTGCAGCAGCGCGCCCGCGAGCTGCGCCGCCGCCGCCTGCCCGACCCGGACTGTCAATCGAACCCGACCTGAACGATCCACTCGACATCTCCTGAGAGGTCCGCGCTCGTGTCCCGAATTATCTCGACTCATTCGTTTCGCGGCGGCACCGGCAAATCGAACGTGACCGCCAACCTGGCGGTGATGGTGGCGGCGGCGGGCAACCGCGTGGGAATCATCGACACGGACATCCAGTCGCCCGGCATCCACGTGCTGTTCAATTTCGACCAGCAGCACGCGGCCCATTCGCTCAACGACTTTCTGCACAAGCGCTGTCCGATCGAGAAGGCGGCGTACGACGTCACGGCGCAAGCGTTTGCCCCGACGACGGCCCAGGACAGCCGCACCCGCGTGTTCCTGATTCCTTCGAGCCTGAACAGCGGCGAGATCGCCCACATCCTGCGCGAAGGCTACGACGTGGCGCTGCTCAACGACGGCATCCAGGCGCTGATCGATCGGCTGCAGCTCGATTACCTGTTCATCGATACGCACCCGGGAGTGAACGAGGAAACGCTGCTGTCGATCGCCATTTCCGACGCGCTGGTGCTGCTGATGCGGCCCGACAATCAGGATCTGCAGGGCACGGCGGTGACGGTCGAGCTGGCCCGACGGCTGGAAGTGCCGGAGATGTTCTTCGTCATCAACAAGGTGCCGCCCGAGACCGACCTGAACGCCTTGCGCCGCCAGATCGAAACGACGTTCCGGGCGCCGGTGGCGGCGCTGTTGCCGCTGAACTCCGAGATTGCCCGGCTGGGCAGCCGGGGGGTCTTTTGCATGCGCTATCCCGAACATCCGTTTACGCACGACTTGCAAGCCGTGGCCAATCGGCTGTTGGGCCGCTCTCCGGCGATGGCCGAGACTTCGATCCCCTGACGCCACCTTTGCTGGCGCCCCCACTGAAAACATCGAGGCCGCGAAATCGGCAGGAGTAGAGTAAATCGTGGAAAACATGACCCACGATGGAGAAGTCGATCGGCTGCTGGGCCGTTTGAAGTCGGCGGCGGCGCCGCTGCGCGACGTGCTCCGCGAGCTGCACGGCCGGCATGCCGGCACCAGCGAAGGCAAGGTCGCCGATTACATTCCTGAACTGGCCAAGGCCGACCCGAATTGGTTCGGGATCTCGGTCATTTCCGCCACCGGGCAAGTGATCGAGATCGGCGATTGCGACCAGCCGTTCACGATCCAATCGATTTCCAAGCCGTTCGTGTACGGCTTGGCGCTCGAGGATTGCGGCCTGGAGCAGGTGCTGGCCAAGGTCGGCGTGGAGCCGACCGGCGAAGCGTTCAACTCGATCGTGCTGGACGAATCGTCGAACCGCCCCTTCAATCCGATGGTCAACGCCGGCGCCATCGCCACGGCCGACCTGGTGGCCGGCAAGGACTTTCCCGAGCGCCTGTCGCGAATGCTGGCCATGTTTGGGCGCTATTGCGGCCGTCCCCTGCACCTGGACAACTCGGTTTTTCTTTCCGAACGCATCACCGGACATCGCAACCGGGCCATCGCCCACCTGATGCTCAACTTCGGCATGATGAGCGAGCGGATGGCCGAATCGCTGGAACTCTATTTCCAGCAATGCTCGGTGCTGGTCACTTGCCGCGACCTGGCCATGATCGGCGCCACGCTGGCCAACGGCGGCGTCAACCCCGTGACCGGCGAGCGGGCCATCCCCCAGCACCTGGTCAAGTACGTGCTCAGCATCATGCACTCCTGCGGAATGTACGACTACGCGGGTGAGTGGGCCTTCCGCGTCGGCTTGCCCGCCAAGAGCGGCGTCGGCGGCGGCATCGTGGCCGTCGTGCCGGGCCAGTTGGGCATCGGGGTCTTCTCGCCGCCGCTGGATGCCAAGGGCAACAGCGTCCGCGGGGTGCGCGTCTGCCGCGAGCTCTCGGAGCGATTCGGACTGCACTGCTTCGAATCGGGCCACGCCGGCCCTTCGATCCTCGATCAATTCGCGCCGGTGCGGCGCGGCGGCGGTGCCTGAAGGAGCGCGGCGCCTGAGGCGGCACGGCGGCTGACGGCGCTCGCGGCGCTACGCAGCTGCCGTTTGCGAGCCGAGCTCGAGCAACTCGGGATAGAACGCCTGGCGGCGCGTCGACAACGCTTTGTCCACGATCCGGGCGATCGAAGCGACGACGGCCGGATGGTCGAAATCGAACGGGTGCAGCGCGATTCGCACCAGCGGCGTCCGCTGCCACAGCGCCGCCAGCAGCGGGCAGCCCCACAGGCTGCTCTGCTTCCGCCACCAGGAGCGCGTGGCCCAAGTGATCGCGGGAGCGGAGAATTTGCGGCCGGCCCGAATGGCGTGGATCGAGCGGTCGTCTTCGGTCCACTCGAAACCCAGCTCGTCGAGGGCCAGATCCAGATTGCGATTGCCCATCCATTTGGGCGCGACGAACCCAGCCGGCTCCATTCCCAGGCAGCGGCGAAAGACGGCCCGGCCGCTTTGCAGGCGCTCGCGATTGACTTCCACCGAAAGCCGGGCGAACTCGGATTCGTCCGAGCGCGGGCTGCCGGCCGGCAGGGCGCCCGTGATCCGCGCGCGGTTGGCCGGCGATTCGAGTTCGGCCGTGCGCAGACTGCCCCCGACGCAAAGATGAAAGTAGCCGTGCAAAAACCACTGGACGTCGAACGGCCGCGGTCGCCGGCACCAGGCGAGAAACCGGGGATCATGGTCGGCCCGCTGCGCGCCGTGATAGTTGGGCACGAGCAGATACAGCACTTTCTTCACGCCCCAGGCGGCCAGCAGCGCTTCGGCGCGCTCCAGCCGCTGACGGTGAAACGGCGCGACATCGTGCATGGCCACCAGCACGCGCAGGTCAGACATGTTCGCTGAATTCCCCTGATGAGTCGGTCCGGGCGGCGGTCGAAGGGTCATCGTCCCACGAGCTTGTGCCGATCGGCGGTCCCAGCTTGCGGTCGCACGGCGGCCGCCGCTGCCGCGCGATCGACCCGTGCGCGGCGGCGCAAGCGCGGCGCCGCCGACGTTTCCTGGAGCGAGTCTTCATAATAGGCGATCAGGCGGCCGATCGCCTCATCCCAACTGCCGTACCGCCGCGCCACCGCCTGGGCTGCGGCCGCATGCCGCACCAGGTCCGTCGACAGAACCATCCGGACGCGCCGCAGCAAATCGGCCGCGTCGCCGGCGCGAAACACAAACGGGCTCTGGGCCTCGTCGAGCAGCTCGGCCGTGCCGCCACGATCCGGCCCGACGACCACCAGGCCGCTGGCCATCGCCTCCAGCACGGCCAAACCGAAGGTTTCGTACGGGCCGGTGCAAGCAACACGTCATGCCGGGCGTAGATTTCGGCCAATTGCCGGCGATCGCTCACATAGCCGAGATATTCGAAGCCCACGGTTCGCACCTGGGCGAACGCACGCTCCAGCGGCCCCTGCCCCACGACCGTCAGTTGCAGGTTCGGCAGCTGCAGCATTTCGGGCAACACTTGCCAGAGCAAGTCGGCGGCCTTATCCGAGCCGAGCCGGCCGACAAACAGCAGCCGCGTGCACTGCGGCTCGCCTCGACCGGCGGCCGCGGCGCCGGCCAGCGAACGGGGCGGAGCGAAGAAGTCGGGGTCGCAGCCGAACGGCTTGCGCACGATGTGCCGCACATGCTTGCTGCGCAAGTGATCTTCCATCGCGCGAGCTGACCACCGTCACGTCGTAGCTGCGCTGCAAGCGATAAAACAGGCCCCCGGCCAGCCGCGCCACCCAGCCGCGCCACCCGCGCTGGCGCCCGCGGGCGGCCCAGGGCGCAACATGCGTTTCGATCGGGTCAGAATGGTAAAAGGCGGCCAGCCGGCGACCGAAGCCCAGCAGCCGGCCGAGCGTCAGGCAGAACACGCCGGTGAGGAACGGGTCTCCCGCCTCGACGATGTGCGGCCGGAGCCGCCGCACCACGAGCAGCACCCGCCAATAATCGAGCATCAGCCGATATCCGCGCCCGAGGGGCAGGCCATAAACGTCGATCCGCACGGACCGCGGGCCCAGGCGGCGGACCGCCGTCCGCGGGCCGGGCACGACCAGGTAATAGCGGTGCCGGCGCTGGCCGTTGAACCAGGCAACCTTGGCCCGATGGTACGTGCGAATGCCGCCGCCAGCGTCGGAGTAGTTCGAATTGATATCCAGAGCAATCATAGGAAAGTCACGCCCGCGGAGCCGCTGTCGATCGATCCGGCCGGAAGTCTGGCCCCGTTTTCCGGCGCGGCGGCAAGGGTCGTTTGCACCTGCCGGCCGTGCGCGATTCGGGCGAATTGTTTTCAGTTAGTGCCTCAGCGCAGGCTGAGCAATCCATAGCCCAGCAGGATCAGCACGACATCGCCCACCCAGGGCATCATCGAGGGCGCCCGGCCCGCCTCGGCCATCTTGATGCAGATGTTGTGCAACGGATGGTTGAACACCACGACCGGCAGGAAACAGGCAAAGAAGCTGGTCAGATAATCGCGGCTGCGGACGCGCATGGCCACGGGGATGCCGATGATCACGTACGCCAGGCAGAAAAACCCGTTCGTCCAGCGGCGATGGATCTGCGATTCGATCCAGTGCAGGTGCGAGCGCTCGGTCTCCAGGGCTTGCGTCGACGCGGCCAGCGACTGGGGCGCGGCGCTGGCCATCCAGGCGGCCGGCGACAGCCGCGGGGCCTTTTCCAGTCGGTCCAGGGACGCGCAGATTTTCGTGGTCTGCCACCAGGTTCGCCAGGCTGCGGTATTGCGGCGGCCAACGCTCGTGGTTGTTGATTTCGCCCACCGCCACCACTTGCTCCATCGTGTCCGGAAAGGCCATCGAGGCCACGTTGCCGATATAGACCGTGCCGCGACGCATGATGATCGACAGATTTCGCTCCCGGCCGTTGTTGTGCAGCTCCCCTTCTTCGGCGGACACGGTGACCGGCTCGAGCAGGCCGGGGCGCTCCACAACCAGCGTCGGCCGGATCAGCCGGCGCCCCTCGACCGACTTGACGTTCAACGACACTTCGCCCTTGGCGTAGCTGTGCTTGGTCCGCAGGAAGCGGTAGGCGATTTCTTCGGCCGAATCGATCAGGACCTGGTGGATTCCCTTTTGCCCCCACCATTCGCCGATGTCGTACAGCCACACGCAGCCCAGGCTCAACAACGTGGCCACGAGCAGCACCGGCCGGATCACCTTGAACGGCGAAATCCCCAGCGAACTGAGCGCAATCAGCTCGTTCGACGCCGCCATCCGGCCGAACACGCTGCAGGCCGCAAACAGCGCCGCGGCCTCCGTCGCATTGCGCAGGGCCTCGGGCGCCAGATAGGGCAGCATCAGCAGGATCTCGCGCCCGCCGATGTCGGGCGGCAAGTCGAGCGTGGCCCCGACGAACAACAGCAAGCCCGCGCCCACGACCAGCGCAATCACGAAGACCAGCAGGTAATCCAGCAGAACGTAGCGTACGACACACTGCATGAACGATTTTCAACGGCTGTCGCGAGGGCGATTTGCTGCGCTAGCTGCTGCGCTAGCTCCCCGGCGCCCCTCACTCTGCGCTGGGCCCAGGGCGCACCGCCAGCGCACACCAGGACACACCGCCCTGCAGAGGCAGCTTCGGGAAAGTGCGTTACATAGACTTTCCGGCCAGCTGAGACAATTGCGGAATCGTTCCGAGCGCGTCGCCGACCTGGCAAATTGCCGCAGATGAACAGGTTGGGAGGGCCGGGATATTTCAGTGATCGCTCTGCGACCAGGGCGCTCGCGCGACAGAGCGCGCTCCCGTGACCAAACCATTGGCCGATTTGGCGTTGCGATAATCCTTTCCTCTTGCCTTGCACAAGACCGTTGGGTTACGTTTCCAGCTTGGCGTCGAGCGGCCGCCGAGCGCGGCGCTAAGCGGCAAGGCCCCATGGCCTTAGCGGGCCGGGGGCAGCCGGCGATAAAACCGGTCGCCGCTGGCAGCCGCGAGGCGAATAAAGAATTGCCGCGCGATCGGGCGAACCCGGCGACGGTTGCACGCCGGGCGCGGGGCGGACCGGCTCAGCAAAAACCCTGAAACAGCATCAGCCAGCATGCAACGGCACCCCGCGGGGGCGACAACCGCCCCTACTTCCGTGGTCGATCTCCTGGCACTGCGGGCCAGCGAGCACTGCGACGACCTGATCTATCGCTACCTGGCCGACGACGAGAGCGAAGCCTGCATCACGTATGGCGAGCTGGATCGGGCGGCCCAGCGGATCGCCGCGGTTTTGGCCGAGGCGGGAGTGGAAGACGAGCCGGTGCTGCTGTTGTATCCGCCCGGCTTGGACTATATCGCCGCGTTCTTCGGCTGCTTGTACGCCGGGGCCATCGCGGTGCCGGCCTATCCGCCGCGCCCGGGGCGCATGATGCGGCGATTGGAAACGATCGTCGGCGATTCGGGTGCCCGGGTCGCGCTAACGACCGTCTCGATCCGCACCTCGCTGCGGGCCAGCATCATCGAGTCGCAGCGCCTCGGCGAAGTGCAGTGGCTGAGCACCGACGACCTGCCGGTCGGCGGGCCGGCCGAGTATCGCCCGCGCACGATTGCGGGAGAGAAGATCGCCTTCCTGCAATACACGTCGGGCTCGACGGGCGAGCCCAAGGGCGTAATGGTTTCGCATGGCAACCTGCTGCACAACCTGACCTCGATCTACAACGCCTTCGACACGCGCGATTGCGTCGGCATGAGCTGGCTGCCGATGTACCACGACATGGGGCTGATCGGCGGCATCCTGGGGGTCGTCCAGAGCGGCGGCCATGCGATGCTGTTTTCGCCCTTTCGCTTCTTGCAGCGGCCGCTGTGCTGGCTGGAATACATCACCCGCTACAAGGTCACGCACGCCGGCGCGCCGAATTTCGCCTACGATTTGTGCGTCGATCGAATCTCGCCGGAGGAGTGCGGGCACCTCGACCTGAGCAGTTGGCAATGCGCCTTCAACGGTGCCGAAACGATCCGCGGCGAGACGCTCGACCGCTTCGCCGCGGCCTTCGGCCCCTACGGCTTCCGGGCCGACGCCTTCTACCCCTGTTACGGATTGGCCGAGTCCACGCTGATGGTCACCTCGCGCGTGCCGGGCGACGCCGTCGAGCGGCTGAGCGTGCCGAAGCGCCAGCTGGAACTGGGACGCGCCGTCGCGGCCTCGGCTCCGGAAAGCGACGTGATCACGCTCGTCAGCTCCGGCACCGTGGTCGGCAACCAGCGGGTGCTGGTCGTCGATCCGCAAACCCGGCGGCCCTGCCCGGCCGGACGCGTCGGCGAAATCTGGATCCAGGGGCCGAGCGTTACCCGGGGCTATTGGAACCGGCCCGAAGCGAGCCAGGAAACTTTTGCCGCGGAATTGGCCGAGGGGGACGCGGGCCCGTTCCTGCGCAGCGGCGACCTGGGCGTATTCCACGCGAACCAGTTGTTCATCACCGGCCGCAGCAAAGACCTGATCATCATTCGCGGCCGCAATCATTATCCGCAGGACATCGAGTTCACCGCCCAATCGAGCTGCCCTGAGCTGCAGCCCAACTCCGGCGCCGCCTTCGCCCTGCAGCGCGACGGGCGCGAACAAGTCGTGCTGCTGCAAGAAGTGCGGCGCGAAGCCCTGCGGACGATCGACGGCGCCGCGGCCATCGCCGCGATCCGCCAGGCTGTGCTGGAAGAATACGAGATCCGGCTGGACGCGGTCGGCCTGGTCCGGCCGGGCCGGATTTCTCGCACCACCAGCGGCAAGATCGAGCGGTTTGCCTGCCGCCAGCGCTACCTGGACGGAGATTTCGAATTCGTCGAGCTGTGGACCGCCCCCACCGATCTGGCTTCGCCCCGTGGCCCCGCTCCGCCGGCGGCCCCGGTCGACGAGCCGGCAGCGGCGACGCTCGACGGCTGGATATCGCAGTGGCTGGCCCGGCGGCTGCAGTTGGACCCGGCGGCCATCGATCCGGCCCAGCCTTTGGCGCATTACGGCCTGGACTCGCTGATGGCCGTGGAGCTGCTGCACGATTTCGAGCGGCAATTCGGCCGCGAATTGGAAATCGGCACGCTGATCGATGCCCGCAGCATCGCCGAACTGACCCAGCGGCTGTCCACCAAGGCGGGCGATCCCGCATGGCCGCTCTGGGCCCACGACACGTCCGACGCGCTGCTCCCCGGCATTGCCCGGCCGACCTGGCGCGGGCCGTTCGGCGACCGGCCCGACGGCATCCTGGTGCGGGGTGAGTCGCCGGTGCGCGAGATGATGCCCTACCTGATGCGCGGCCGCAACGAGAGCGTGGCCTATCACGACGCCTCGTACGACATCAGCCGGTCCTCGCAGTGGCTGGAACAGTACAACCGCCAGCATCCCGAAGCCCGGGCCACGCTGTTCGACCTGTTCATTTGGGCCGTGGCCTACGTGGCCCACGCGCGGCCGGGGATCAATCGTTTCGTTTCCGGTGGCCGGATCTATCAGCGCCGCGAAGTGAGCCTGTCGTTCGCCGCCAAGAAGCGGTTCGACGCCGCCGCGCCGCTGGTCACCATCAAGCTGCGTTTTCCCGAGCGGCAGGAGCCTTTCGCGGCCTGCGTGCAGCGGATCGCCGCCGGCATCGACGAGGCCTGCAACGGTCCGCCCCGCACGGTCGATCGCGAAACGCAGTTCGCCATGCGGCTGCCCCGGTTCTTGCTGCGGGCCGCGCTCTGGGGCTACCGGGTGCTCGATTACTGCAATCTGCTGCCCGGCAAGGTCATCGAAAACGATCCGCTCTACGCCAGCATGTTCGTGGCCAACCTGGCCTCGCTGGGCCTCGACAACACATTCCACCATCTCTACGAACACGGCACTTGCAGCGTCTTTGCGGCGCTGGGGCTGCCCCGGCGCACGGTGGTGCCGGGCGCCGGCAGCACCTTCGAATCCCGGCTCGTGTGGTCGGTCCGCTGGACGCTCGACGAGCGCATCGCCGACGGTTTCTATAGCGCCGGCTGCATGCGGCTGCTCAAGTCGATCTTGGAGAATCCGGGCGAATTCGTCCCCACGGACCGGGCCTGACACGCGCCGCCAACCAGATCGATCGACCCGCTGGCGCGACGCCGGCCGAGACGATTCCCGCTTTTGTCGCCGCATGCTTGCTTGTGGCCCGTGCCGCGCAGGCGTAGATTGAACGTCTGGCGACGATGCACAAGTCTTCCGCAGACCTGGAAGGTCTCTCATGGCAATTGTTTCACCGCTGAGGCCGTCGGCGGACGAAGACGGCACTCCTGTCCAGCGGACTCTGAACATCCTGGTCACCGGCGGCAGCGGCTTTATCGGCTCCGTGCTGGTCAGGCAATTGCAGGCCGCCGGCCACCGGGTGCGCTGCCTGCTGCGTCCCACGTCCGACACCACCCGGATCGACGGGCTGCCGCTGGAGCGGGTCTCGGGCGATGTCCGCAGTGCCCAGGATTTGCGCCTGGCCATGGCCGGACAACAGGCCGTCATTCATTTGGCTGGCTTGAGCTCCTGGGATTTGATCGATTCGCCGGCCATGGGCGAAACGTGCGAAGGGGGCACCGCCAACGTGCTGGCGGCCGCACGCGAGGTGGGCGGGGTGCGCGTGGTCTACGTCTCCAGCGTGCTGGCCATCGGCAGCCGCAATCGGCCCGAGCCGGTCGACGAAACGAATCCCTTCGAGCTGTTCGCCGACAAGTCGGTGACGCACAGCCATCACAAGTATCGGGCCGAAGAGCTGTGCCGGCAGGCCGCGGCCGCGGGCCAGGACGTGGTGATCGTCAACCCGGCCGAAGTCTACGGCCCCAACGACGTCGGCCGGATCACGGCCGGCAACCTGATCGATTTCGCCCGCAGCAACCCGGTGCTGGTCTGCAACGGCGGCACCAGCATCGTGCACATCGAGGACGTCGCCCGGGGCATGCTGGCCGCGGTCGAGCACGGCCGCAGCGGCCAGCGCTACATCCTGGGGGGCGAGAACATCACGCATCGGCAGTTGGCCGAAATCTTTCTCGAGCTATCCGGCCAGCGCAAACGCATCCTGGTGGCGCCGAATGGCCTGCTCCGCGGCCTGACCCGGGCAGCCCGGGCCGTGCGCTGCCCCCTGCCCTACAACTATCGCGTGGTCCCCTATGCCACGCGCTACTGGTGGGTCGACAACAGCAAGGCCCGCCGCGAGCTAGGCGTCACGTTCCGCGGCGCCCGCGAAACGCTGGCTCCCACGGTCGAGTGGCTCAAGACAGTGGGCCTGATCTAGCCGCCCAGAGCGAGCCGTTTGTTGAATTCTTCAACGGGCCGCTAAGGCTGCCCCTTTGCCGGCGCGGCGGTTGAGCCGGCGGCGACCGGGCCCTCCGCTTCCAGGTAGCTGAAAAGGTCGCACAGCTCCTGCGGCGGAAGTTGCTCCAGCAGCCGCTCGGGCATCAGCGATTGACCGGCCGCGCGCATCTCGTCGATTTCGGCGCGGGCCAGCGTCGCGCGCTGGTTCTTGGCGTCGACCAACGTCAGGGCCTGCTCGCCGGCTTCGACGACAATGCCGGTCAGGACCCGCCCGTCGCCGGTGACGATCGTTTGAGCGACGTACTCCGGCCGGATCGAGTTGCTCGGATCGACGATGTTGAGCAGCATCAAGCCGCGATTGCGGCGGTCGGCGGCCGTCAGGTCGGGCCCGATCTTCTCCCCTTCGCCATGCAGCGAATGACAGACCGCGCAGTGCTTGACGAACAGCTTGTGCCCGCGATCCTTGTCCCCCTTGCCTTCGGAGATCGAGCGATTCAGCACGACAATCTGGGCTTGTTTCTCGCCCGGCGTGGCGGTGCGGATCTGTCCCCAGCGGCGATCGACGGCGGCCGTGAGTTCGGGATCGTCGTGCAGCAGGATCCGCCGCAAGGCGTCGATTGGCACATCCTTGGGATCGATTTGCCCGCCGTCCACCGCAGCCAGCAATAGCCGGGCCGATGCCTTGCGCCCGGCCAGCAGCCCGACTGCCCGCACGCGCAGCGGCGAGGGAAAACCCGGATAGGCCGCGACCACCTGGCGGCCGATGCGTTCGTCGGCAAAATGTTCGAGCGCCGCCAAGGCCGCCAGCCGGATGGGCTCCGACTGCTCGCCGGCCAAGAGCGCCAACAGCGTGTCGATCGCCGATGCCGAGCCTGCCTGGCCGACCGCTTCGAGGAGCGCCAGGCGCGCCGCCTCGGGCATCTGCTTGTCGGCTGCGATGGCCAGCGCCGAGCCAGCGCCGGCTCGCTTCCCAAGCGCAGGGCAAAGCGGATGATTTGCGGGTCGGCCGTCTGGTCGTTCCACAGCCGGGCCAGCGGACGCTCGAGTGCCGAGGGGATCTTGGCCAGCCGGCGGCCGGCGAATTCCTGTTCCATCGCTACGACCAGCCCGCGCCGCGCCGCGTCGTCGGGAGCCGAATCCAGCAGCCGGGCGCAAGCGTCGAAACCGGCGTCGTCCGCCTGGGCGGCATAGCGTCGGACCAGCCGCGGCAGGATCGTCTCGCTCACCAAGGGCAACTGCCAGGCCCGCCGATCGGCAAATGTTGCCAGCACCGCCTCGCGCTCGCTGGCAGCCTGCGCTTCGACGGCCCACCACAAGAGCAGCGGCACGTGCGGATCGGCGCGATCCTCGCTCCGCTCGGCCAGGACCCGCGCTAGTTTCAGCGCGGCCGGCCCCGGCAAACGTTTGGCCGTCGAGGCCAACTGGCTCCGCACGCTGGCCTGCGGTTCACGCCGGGCCAGTTCGACGAGCGCCGCCAGCGCCGTGTCCGACACTTGCCCCTGGTCCCCCAGCAGCCGCACCGACCACGCTCGCGCGTCGGGATTGGAATGTCCCAGCCAGCCCACGCCGTCGGCCTCGGACCAGCCGCCGCTGGAGTACAGCGCCCAGAGGCATTCGAGGGCCTGATCGGCACTCCCTGCTCGTTCGACCAGCTCGCGCAAGCGCGGCCAGGTGGCCGGATCGCGCCGCTCGGTCAGGATGCGCCGAGCCTCGCGGGCGTGCCAGTCATTGGGCCGGCCGAGCAAGTCGATGAGGGCGTCGGAAGAGAGTTTGCCCAAATCAACGGGAGTCCGGGAGCCGGCGCCCTGCCGCTCGACGCGCCAGATGCGCCCGTTCGAACGGTCCCAGGTGTCTTGGGGAATGACGTGGTTGGCCCGAATGTCGTACCAGTCGGCGATCCATAGCGCTCCGTCCGGCCCGGCCAGGCAATCGATCGGCCGGAACCAGATGTCGTCGGTGGTGAGCAGCTCGCCGGCGTGCCGGGTCTTGAACGTCGAGCCCTGCGGCTCGATCGTGTGCCAATAGATCGCGTTCGAGAGCAGGTTGGCGCCGATGTAGGTGCCGGCGAACTGCTCGCCCAACGTGTCGCCGGGAAAAATGATCCCGCCGCAGGTGACGTGGCCGCCCCGCCAGCCCTCGTGGGCCGCATGGCCAAAGTATCCGTAGGCGTGGGGATTGTGGAGCGGGCCGTGCTTGGCGAAGCCTTTGACGTAATAGCCCCCTTGCACCTGGTGCAACAGCACCGAGCCGCCGAAATTCGTGCCGGCCAGCACATTGCCGTGGCGGTCGAAGTCGAGCCCCCAGGTGTTGCCGCCCCCTTCGGCAAACAGCTCGAACTGTTTGGTCCGCGGATGGTAGCGCCAAATCCCCTGCTGAAATCCGACACCCCGGATGTCGGCCGTGACCGTGCTCCCCTGCGCCCGTAGAGCCAGCCGTCCGGCCCCCAAACCAGCGAATTGACCACCGCATGCGCGTCTTCCAGGCCGAAGCCGGTGAGCAGCACCTCGGGATCGCCGTCGGGCACGTCGTCGCCGTCGCGATCGGGGTAGAAAAGCAGGTAAGGCGCCTGGCCCACATACACGCCGCCGTCCCCCAGCGCCAGGGCCGAAGCCAGGTTCAGTCCGCCGACAAAATCCTTCGCCCGGTCCGCCCGGCCGTCGCCGTCGGCGTCTTCGAGAATCGTGATCCGGTCGGCGCCCGTGGACCCAGCGGCGGCGGCTCGGGGCGGCGATCGTACTTGGTCCGCAGGTACTGATCGACCTCGACCGGCTTGAGCCCGGCCGGCGCCGGATACTGCAAGTATTGGATCACCCAGAGCCGGCCGCGATCGTCGAAGGTCATGGTGACCGGCTGCCGCACGAGGGGCTCGCTGGCGAACAGCTTGACCTCGAGGCCTGCGGCCACGTGAAACCGCTTTTGGGCCTCGTCCGGCGCGAGCGGCGGCTGTGCCGCTGCCAGGCGGGCGCCCACGACGGCGAGCACCAGCACGCTCCCAACCGCCGAGCGGAACGACGACGTTGCGGACACGGCGGGAACCTCGGAAGGCGGGATTTCGGCAGGCCGATCATGCGGGCCGCACGGGGCCGGTTCATTATAGAGGCCCCCCGCGCGCGACGCGACCAGCGGCCGGCCGTCGCCCGCGCACCCCCGCGCCGGCGCGAACACGCGGGTCATTACGATCCGGTTGCAGCGGTCGAACGGCCTGAAATGGGGCCGAAAAAGGGGCCGCCCCGGGGCGCGCGCGGCGGGCTGCGCCCGGCGCCGAATTGTTTGACCCCCGTGGCGCTGGCTAACTATACTGACCTCTTGACGTTGCATTTCATGTCTTGCTCCAAGACTCGGGACTGAGAAGCTCGCGATGGTGCGCCAATTCCGCGTTTTGTTCTGTTTGTGTCTGGGCCTCGCGCTGCTGGCCGGGCTGATCGATGCACGCTTGGCGCCGGCCCAGGCGGAAGCCAAGCCGGCGGCTGCCGCCAAACCGGCGTCGGCGCCCGCAGCCGTAGCGAAGAAGGGCCCCTACCGGCGGTTGGCTCCCGGCGTGGAAATCACGATTCCACCCGACCGGCAGGAAGACGACACGTTCAGCTCGCACGACGTGGTCGAAATCCTCAACGGGATTCCGAATCTGAAGTGGACCCCCAAGACGGAGCCGACGACCACCACGCTGCGCGACATGGCCACGGCTACGGTGTTTCGCCATAACATCTGGTACCTCGAATTCACCTTTCATCCGGTGAAGATGATCTGGGTCGACGTGCCGCAGCCCAGCGGCAAGATGCAGCGCAAGCTGGTCTGGTACATGGTCTATCACGTCAAGAATCCGGGGCAGCACTCCAAGCCCGTGCGCAAGGCGGACGGTACGTACGAAGTGCAAAAGGCCGACTACCCCGTGCGGTTCATTCCTCAGTTCGTGTTGGAATCGCCCGATTACAAGAAAGCGTACCTGGATCGGCTGATCCCGGTGGCGGTGCCGGTGATCGAAGATAAAGAAGATCCAAACCGTCGCTTGCTCAATTCGGTGGAGATCAGCGCCAAGCCCATTCTGGTTTCGACCGACCGCGTGGACAACAGCGTCTGGGGCGTCGCGACCTGGGAAAGCATCGATCCGCGCGTCGATTACTTCTCGATCTCGATCCAGGGGCTCACCAACGCCTATAAGTGGACCGACCAGCCGGCTGAGTTCAACGTGGGAGATCCGCCCGGCAAGGGGCGCGTGCTGACGCTCAAGACCCTGGTCCTGAATTTCTGGCGGCCTGGCGACGAATTTGTCGAGGATCAGCGGGTAATCCGCTACGGCATCCCGGGCCAGGTTGACTATTCCTGGGTCTACCGCTAGAAATAGTGGTTCGCTACACCGTGCCGGGGGCCTCGCCGCCCGGTCGGCGGAGGATCGCCCGGCATACCCTTTGGGTGGCTCGCAAAGCACCGGGGCCCGGGCCGCATGCCGGCGTAGCATTTCACCTGTGAAATTGTCCACCCTACGAATATTCTGCTAGTCGGAGTCGTACAGTCATGGCACACAAGAAAGGTCAAGGCTCGAGCCGCAACGGCCGCGATTCGAATGCGCAGCGGCGGGGCCTGAAGCGATTTGGCGGCGAACGGGTCGAGGCCGGCAATATCCTGGTGCGCCAGGTCGGCACCCGGTTTCATCCCGGCAAGAACGTCGGTCAGGGCTCCGATTTCACCCTCTACGCTCTGGTCGATGGCGTCGTGATGTTCGACCAGAAGAGCCGCCGCATCAACGTGGTCGACGCCGCCTAGGCGCGCCGCACTGGGCTTGCCAGGGTGGTGTTTTCCACGGCAATGTTTTTGCAGGACAGTGCCGGACAGGCCAATGCCGCGCCTGCCGATTCCAGGGGTCCCCAACGTCGGGCGGCCCCTTTTTTGTTTGCCCGGCCGGGACGACTCTTCTGCCAGGCCGGGCGCAGTAGGGTTGGGTACAGTCAGGTCGGGCGCTGGGCCCGGCCAGCCCGCCGGCGCGGCCTCGCAAAGAAATCGACTGCCATGTTCGTCGATCGCGTGCAAATCGAAGTCCACGCCGGCCGCGGTGGCGACGGCTGCGTCAGCTTCCGCCGCGAGAAGTACATCCCGCGCGGCGGACCCGACGGCGGCGACGGCGGCGACGGCGGCAGCGTCATCCTGGTGGCCCAGGCCGGCGTCGACAGCCTGGCCGCGCTCTCGCAGCGCAAGCACTGGCGGGCGAAAAACGGCGACCGCGGCGGCAGCGCCAACTGTCACGGCCGCAATGCCGAGGATCTGCTGATCCACGTGCCTCCCGGCACGGTCGTGCTCGACGCCGACGCCGGCCACATGCTCGAGGACCTGTCGAGCGCCGGCCAGCAGGTCGTGGCAGCGCGCGGCGGCCGCGGGGGCAAGGGCAATCTGCACTTCAAGACTTCGGTCAATCGCGCGCCGCGCGTCAGCGCTCCGCCCGGCGAGGGTGAACGCCGACTGCTGGTCCTCGAACTCAAAGTCATTGCCGACGTCGGTCTGATCGGCAAACCCAACGCCGGCAAGAGCACGCTGCTCAGCCGTTTGAGCCGGGCCCGGCCGGAAATCGCCGATTATCCCTTCACGACCCAGTACCCCAACCTGGGCATGGTCCAGATCGATCGCGACCGGTCGTTCGTGATGGCCGACATCCCCGGCCTGATCGAAGGGGCCCACAGCGGGACCGGCCTGGGGCACGAGTTTCTGCGGCACGTCGAGCGGGCTGGCATCCTGGTGCACCTGGTCGAACCGATGCCCGTCGACGGCAGCGATCCCTTGACCAACTATCAGGTGGTTCGCCACGAACTGGCCGAGTACGATGTGGCGTTGGGCCAGCGGACCGAGATCGTGGCCGTGACCAAGGCCGAATTGCCCGGCGCCCTGGAAGTCCGCGATCACCTGGCAGCCGAACTCGGCCGCGAGGTGCTGGCCGTTTCGGCGGTCACCGGCCAAGGACTCGATCAATTGCTGCGGGCCCTCACCCGCGCACTCGACGAGCGTCAGAATCCGACCGATTGAATCCTGACCGGCCGCCGGGCCAGGGGCGAGCGCAGCAAGCCCCGGAAAACACGGACATTTGACGCCGCCCGACGGCACATTTGAAATCTCGGTATCCATCAGCCCGGCCCACCAGGCCGCGACGTCTCATGCCCGACGATCGTAAGGTGCCGCTCGTTGCCGTCGACATTGGCAATAGCCGGACCAAGCTGGGCCTGTTCACGACGCTCGCGGACGGGTTGCCCGTGCCCGAGCGCACCCTGGCCCTGGGCCCCGAGTGGCAACCGGCCGAGATCGAGTCCTGGCTGGCCGCCCGGCCCGGCGGCGTGCACTGGCTCATCGCCAGCGTCAATCGCGCCGGCACGACGCGGCTGGTCGACTGGCTCGCCGAGCGCGCGGTCCGCGATTGCCAGTTGCTCACGGCCGCGGATTATCCGCTGGCAGTCGAGGTCGACGAGCCCGACAAGGTCGGCATGGATCGCCTGGCGGGGGCAATGGGCGCAAGCGTTTTGAAGCAGCCCGATCGGGCCGCAATCGTCGTCGACCTGGGCAGCGCGATCACGGTCGATCTGGTCTCGCCGGCCGGGGCCTTTTGCGGCGGCACGATCATGCCGGGCATCGCCATGTCGGCCTTGGCCCTGCACCAATTCACCGACCTCTTGCCGCTCGAGCCGATGGTCGACCTGGCCGATCCGCCCGACGTGCTAGGCAAAACGACCAGCGGTTGCCTGCGGGCTGGATTATTCTGGGGTGCGATCGGCGCGGTGCGCGAATGCGCCGCGCGTTTGACGCGACCCGGCGAGCGGCCGGAGCTGTTCGTCACCGGCGGCGCCGGCGCGGCCGCGGCCCGGCTGCTGGTCGATGCCACCGGCCAGCCGGCCCAGCTGGTGCCGCATCTTGTTTTGGCCGGCATCGCCTTGATGGGCCGCAATCGAGCCGGCGGCTAAGAACCCTTGGTCTGCTATGAGCGATCGTCCGACCCGCCCGGCAACCTGCGCGGTCCAGCTCACGCCGCCGGGCCGCGGCGCGGTGGCTACGGTGCTGGTGGCCGGGCCGCGAGCTGTTGCCTGCGCTGCCGCCCTGTTCACGCCGCACGCCGGGCAGCCGCTCGAGCACGACGCGCCGGGCACGATCCGCTACGGACGCTGGGGCGGCCCGGAGGGGGAAGAGGTGGTGCTCGTCCTGCCAGCTCCGGAGCGGGTCGAGATCCACTGCCACGGCGGCCAGGCTGCGCCCGAGGCTTTGCTCGAATCGCTCTCCGGCGCCGGCTGCGAGGTGCGCACCTGGCAAGAATATCTGGCCGCCAGCGGCACGTCGGCCATCCAGTTCGAAGCGCTCGAGGCGCTGACTTGCGCCCCCACCGAGCGCACGGCCAGGATTTTGCTCGACCAATATCAAGGCGCTCGAGCAGGCGTGCAGCGAATTGCGCGTGCCTGGCTGCGGGCCAGCTGGTGGCGGCCCAGACGCTGGCAGCCGCGCTGGTCGAACGCTCGCGCCTGGGACGGCATTTGATCCAGCCTTGGAAAGTCGTGCTGGCCGGGCCCCCCAATGTCGGCAAAAGCAGCCTGATCAACGCGCTCGTCGGCTACCAGCGCGCGATCGTGCATGACGCACCCGGCACCACGCGCGACGTCGTGACCGCCGTGACGGCGCTCGATGGCTGGCCCGTCGAGCTTGCGGATACGGCCGGTTTGCGGACAACCGCGGATCCGCTAGAAACCGCGGGCGTGGCCTTGGCCGAAGAGCGGCTTGCGGCCGCCGACGCGATCGTGCTGGTATTTGACCGCCGGGCGCCCTGGGACGATGCTGCCCGGCAGCTTGCGGCCCGCTGGCCGCAGGCCAGCGTGGTGCTGAACAAATCGGACCTGGCACCTGCAAATTGCCCGGTGCCGTCCACCGCGATTTGCACGAGTGCTGCAACCGGGCAAGGGTTGGCCGAACTGCAGCAAGCGATGGTGGCGCGGCTGGTGCCTGCGGAACCCGGCGCGGGGCTCGCCGTGCCGTTTACACCCAGGCAAATCGCCTGCTTGCAGGACGTCGTCGCGGTGCTGGAGCGAGCGGACGGACCGGCGGCGGGCGAACATCTGGAACGGCTAATCGGGGCCAGCGGCCGCTAGCACGCCCTGCGCGTTTTGCCAACCTGGCGAACTCGTCTGGACGCGCAGCCGATTAACGGCTATTTCTCCTGGCCTAGAAGCGGAATTCTATCCCGAGCCGGCGGCGCCTGGCGGCGCGTCCGATTCGGCAAAACAAGCTGCCCTGATGCGGCGCTGCTCAAGGAGGAGCAGATTATGAAGGCCAATTTCTCCCTCTCTCGCTGGTGGGCGCTCGTCGCGCTAGGGTTCTGCTTCTTGCTTGTGAGCCGGCTCGCGGCAGAAGAATCGGACGACGAGCCGACACCGGCCGCCGCAACACAGGATAACGCCGACGCCGACGACTCCGCGGCCGACGAGAGTCCGGCTGCCGAAGCGGATTCCGGCGCCGCGACGCCCGCCGCAACGAAAGCCGAAGACTCCGACGACGACGCCAAACCGGCGGACTCGACCTCCAACGAGAACAAGCCCAGCGATCCGCCCACCGGCGGCACGACGGCCGAAACCGAGAACTCCTCCGACACGGAAGAACCGGTCGCGCCCGCGACCAGCGAGCCGGTGCGCATCGAGCGGCCACTGCGGGCCGGCCTCCGCAAAGCCGGCGAGGCGGTGAAAGCCGACGTCGATCGGGAAGTAAAGCCGGCTGCCGCGCCGGCCGAATTGCCGACCGTGGCCAAATCCGACGCCGACGATGAGGCGGCCGACTCGTCGAGCCCGCTGGCAAGCCAGCCGGCTCCGATCGAAAAGGGTCCCGGCCTGCAACCGGCCGAAACCAAGCTGACCACCGAGGCGGCCAGTTTCAAGGGCATCCAGCCGGGCACGTCGACGGCGGCCGAGTTGGCCGAGAGCTGGGGCGCGCCAAGGAGATTCGCAAGCAGAAGGGGCGCCGGATCCAGGTCTATCAGATCGACATTTTCCCCCGCGTGACGGTCACCTTGTCCGAGGGACTCGTAACGTCGGTCGTCGTCAATCTCGACAAGCCGATGGGCGCCGAAGAACTCGCCCGGCAACTTTCGATCGACGACATCTCCAGCGTTCAAGTCACCGACGACAAAGGTCAGTTGCTGGGCGAATCGTTTCCCGAGCGGGGCGTGATGTTCGGCTACGGGCCGAAGTCCGATCCGCCGCGGGTTCGGCAAGTGGTGCTCGAGCCGATCGACGCGGCGCCGTTCCTGCTCCGCGCCGAAACCCACCTCCGCACGCATTACGCCCGCTGCCTGGCCGACGCCAACGCGGCCCTGACGATCGATCCCAAGAGCGCCCAGGCCCAGGGCCTGCGGGCCCGGGTCTTCCTGCGGGCCGGCGACCTGGCGCAGGCGCTCGGCGCTGCCCAAGCCGCCGCCGAGCTCGAGCCGCAGGAAGCCGAATGGCACCTGCTGGCGGCCAAGGTCCTGACCGAGGCGGGCGATTACGCCGCGGCCCAGCACAAGATTCAGGCCGTGCTCGACTCCAAGGACGCCTCGACGCTGACCAAGGCCAAGGCCCATTCGTTGCTCGGCGACTGCATGGTCCTGTCGCTGCACGGCGACGAAGACGCGATGAAGCATCACCTGCAGGCCATCAAGCTCGCCGAGCCGCTGCTCACCAGCTCGCGGCTCACCGTTCGCCGCGGGGCGAAAGAAGTGATGCTCGACGCGCACCTGGGCGCCGCCGTCGACGTCGGCTGGGGACACTGGCAGCAAAAGAATCCGTCGATCGCCAAGTGGGTCGAGCGGGCCACGAACTTTGCCAAAGACCTGGTCGAGCACGAGCAGGCCGAGGACGATGTGTTGCAACGCGTCGACCGGAAGGCCCTGATGGCCATGGCCGGCGTGGCCGAACCGCCCGACGCCTCAAAATGGATCGGCACTTACCTGAAGCGCTCCGCCCAGATGATCGAGCAAACCAGCGACGCGGCACGACAGGCCCAGCTGGAATGGGAACTCGGCCTGGCCCTGTCCGACGCAGCCACGATCGAACAGGCCCGGGGGCATTTCGACAAATGCTCGGAGTACGGCCGGCTGGCTCTCAAGCACATGGAAGAAGGCAAACAGGCCAGCCTCCAACTGGCCAATCGCGATTATCTGCTCGGCCAGGTGCTGTACAAGCTGGGAGCCACCGCGGCCCTCGGCGACCACAACCATCGCCGGGCCCTCGAGTGGTACGGCCGCGCCGTGCCGCTGCTGGAAACGCCGGTGCCCCCCTCCCGGCTGACCGACCCGGGCCGCAGTGGCGAAACGTTCGTCAGCATCGCGGTGTCGTACTGGGAACTGGGGCGCCGCGAAGAGGCGCTGCGCTTGACCCGACAGGGGATCAAGCTGATGGAGACGGCGATCGACGACGGGCTGATGTCCAAATCGGCCCTGGCCGTGCCCTACGCCAACCTGGCCAGCATGCACACCGAGCTGGGCGACAAGCAGTTGGCGGCCGAATTTACCGAACTGTCGGCCAAGTGCCAGGCCACCAAGCGCTGACCACACGGCTCCAGAATCCTGAGCTGCACGTTGTCCTGAGTTGCATGTTCATTGCAACTCCGGACACAACGGTCAAACAGGCAAATGCTTTGACCGTAGTGCCGTGTGGTAATGCGGTGCAGTAATGCCGTCTGGTGCGCCGTGTGCGGCCGTCGCACCAGGGCAACTTCTGACTCAGCACTCTAGTTGCCGACGGGACTTTCGGCCGGGATGAGCTTGCCCAGCAGTTCGCGCAATTCGCGCAGCTTGATCGGCATCGAGATCGCCACCCGGTGCTTGTCGAGCTTGGCTTGCGTCATCCATTTCTGCTGGTTTTCGGCGAGCAGCAGCACGGCCGGAATCGCCTGCGTGGCGGCATCTTCGCCAAAGCGATTGAAGGCGTCCAGCGCCGGCTCTCCCAGCCCGGTGGCGCAAAACATCACGCAGTCGGCCGCCTTGGCGTCCTCGACGAAGCGTCCCAGGGCCCGCTCGGGATCCTGGGTCACCAGCACGCGGTAGCCGCTGCTCTTGAGCCGTTCGCGCAGGATGTTCTGCAGCTCGACGTTGGACTCGACCACCATCAAAGAGCGTTGTCCGCCGGCCACGGCGCTGGCGCGGGCGTCCGGCGCTCTCCGTGCCGGCACTGGCGCCGGGACCGGCGGGCACATCGGGCTCGTTGATCCGCGCGGCGGCGACCTTCAGTTCGGCCAGCATTTCGGCCGGCGTTTGGAAGCGCTGCGACGCCGTGAGCTCCATCGCCTTGTTGACCACCGCCACGATTGATTTCGACAAGCTCGGATCGTGGATGCTGATCGGCGTGACGTTCTGAAACCGGGTCCGGCTCAACCGCTGGGTGCGATCCCGGGTTTCCACGATCGGAGCGACGCCCGTGAGCAGGTGATAATAGATGCAGCCGAGGAAATAGATATCGCTGCGCGGATCGTCCTTGCGCACGCCGGTCGCCCGCTCTAAGCCGGCGTAGTCGATCGTGCGCGGGTTCGCCGTTTCGGGATCGTCGTCCGCCCCTTCGCCGCCCGCCAGTCCGAAGTCGACGAGCTTCGCCTGCCCGCGGCTGGAGACCAGGATGTTCGACATCTTCAAGTCGCGATGGCAAATGCCGCGCTCGAAGGCATAGGCCAGTCCGGCGCAGACGTCGCTGACCAGCTTGGTGGCGTCGACCGGATCGAACTTCTTGCGAATGCGGATGAACTCGCGCAGGTTGCGCCCTTCGACGAAGTCCATCACGATGAAATGGCTTTCGCCCTGCGAAACCACTTCGTAGATCGGCACGATGTTCGGATGCCGCAGGGTGGCGCCCATCTGCCCCTCGCGGGTGAACCGCTCGGATTCGACCGGGTCTTCCACGAAGCGGCGGCGCAGGACCTTGACGGCGCGGATGTCGCCGGTGGTCTTGTGCGCGGCGCGATACACGCGGGCAAACGTGCCGGTGCCGACCAGATACAGCACCTTGTAGTCGCCGTAAAAGAAGCCGGTCCGCTCGCCGCGCAACAGGCGCTCGGACTGGTAATTCGTCAGCAACTCGCGTCGCTCAAGCAACTGACGAAACTCGTCGCCGGAAATCTGGCGGCTACCGACCGACCCCCAGACCTCCTGCAGCTTGCGCTCATCAAGCAGATTCAGGTCGAACGCGCGCTGCGCGATCTGTTCGGCCGTGAACTCGACCATGCGATGCCATTCCCCCTCTTTTCCGCTTCACGCGCACGATCAGGAATCACTGGCCGCGCATACCGTGCCGACAAACCACTCTCGATTGTATGCTATGCGACCCGTTTGGACCGAGCAATTACCGGCAAAATCTGCCCGCCAATTCGTTCGCTGGCTCAGATCTGCTCGAGCTTCCGCCGCAGCTCGTCCCGTTCCCGCCGGGTGGCCTCCAGATCGAACATCAGGTACTTCATGTCGAGCCGCAATTGGCTCAACGCGTCCTGCACCAAGGTCAGGATCCGGCGGCGGCGCGTGGTGCTGTCCACCACCCGATTCAATAGCGGCTCGATCCGCATCCGATCGCCCAGCGGCAGCGCGGCAATGGCCGCGGCCAATTCGGAGAAGTCCTTCGCGAGCGGCTCAGGCTTCTGGCTGTCCAACTGCGATACGGGTTTCATAAGGTGCATGCTCCGGGTGTGGAATTCAATGCGAGCCAGCTGTGTTTGGAAGTGGAAGAATGCAGCTGGCGTGCCAGGATGGGACCGAAGGACGCTCACGACGAGCTAAGTATTTTCAATGTAACAACTTGAGGAACTTTTCCCAGAGGGGGCCGGCCGGAACACGCCGGGTGGAAAAACCACGCCTGACCTTCCGGAAAATCGCAAATGCTGGTACAAGCCTGACTTGCGCTGTTTACGCGCAGCGGCCCGGCGCGTTGCATTTTCGCCGCGATCCGCTGGCCCCCGCACCCCCTTCGACCCCCGACGAAAACGTCCATGGTCCTTGTCCGCGCCGCTTTGGCCCTGATCCTGCTGGGGCTCCTCCCGCCGCTGGCAGTGGCCGATCCGGCGGTGCGCGAGGACTTCGAGGGCTCGGATCCCTGTTGGCGCGACGCGGGCAGTGACGGCAATTACAAAATCGTCCAGCAACAGCGGGCGTTTGTCGGAGCCCACGGCGGCCGCGGCTGCGAACGAATTCGCGTGACCGGCGACAATGGGTCGTTCGTCTATGTGAATTACGAGCTCGGCGAGGCCCGGATTATCGGCGAGCTGACCGCCAGCGTCTGGATCAACGCCGATCGCCCCGGATTGCAGATCCTGCTGCGCGTGGTGCTGCCGCACAGCCTCGACTCGCGCACCGGCCGACCGCTCACCACCCTGCTGCGCGGATCCGGCTACACGCAAGCCGGCAACTGGCAGCAACTGCGGATCGACAACCTGCCCCGCCTGCTCGAGCGGCAAGTGCGCGCGCGCTGCGCCGAACATGGCCCGCAGGTCGACGAACGCGAAGCGTACGTCGATCGCGTGCTGCTCAACATCTACGGAGGTCCCGGCACGACCAACGTCTCGATCGACGATCTGGAAGTGTCCGGCATCGTCGGACGGGCGCCCGCCGAGAACTCGGCCGGCGCAGGACGATCTCGCACCGCCGACGCACCGGGCGAGCGCCTGCCGTCGATCACTGCCGTCGCCCAAGCCAGGTCGACCGCGCCCGACGCTTCCGTCCGGATCAGCGGCGCGGGCCTGGTCGTCGGCGACAAGCCGCTGTTCCCGCGGCTGGTCGAGCATCGGGGCGAGCCGCTGGAGCAGCTCAAGCGACTGGGTTTCAACGGCGTGCGGCTGAGCGCCATGCCCACGGCCGAACTGCTGCGCGAGGCGGCGGCGAGCGGCATGTGGCTGGTCGCGCCGCCCCCCTCGTCGCGCGAGATCGAATCGCGCCTGGCCGCCGGCCCGGCCGGCAAACTCGACGGAGCCTTCGATCCCATCCTGGCTTGGGACCTGGGCGAGGAACTTTCCTCCGGCCAGCTCGAAGCCACGAAAAACTGGTCGCGCCTCGTGCGCACCGTCGACCCGCGGCGGCGGCCCCTCGTCTGCGATGCCGATTCCGACTTGCTGGCCTATAGCCGATCGGTCGATTTGCTCATGACCCACCGGTCGCCGCTGGGCGCGTCGCTGGACATCGGCCAGTACACGACCTGGCTGCGCGAGCGACCGCAACTGGCCCGGCCGGGCACGCCCACCTGGACCACGATCCAGACCCAGCCCTCGGCCGCCTTGCTCGAGCAAATCGCCTGGCTCTCGGGAGGCACCAAAGTCGGCTTCCAGTGGCAGGACGAACAGATCCGGCTCGTCACGTTCGCGGCCCTGGCCAGCGGCGTGCGGGGCATTTGCTTTCAATCGAAGTCCCCCCTCAACGTCGCCGACCCTGCCACGCGCCGCCGCGCGGCCCTGCTGGAATTGGTGAACCTGGAATTGGACCTGATCGAACCTTGGTGCGCGTCGGGCAGCTTCGTCACGACCGCCCGCGGAACCGACCCGGACAGCTCCGCCGCCGTCATGCAAACCGACCGTGCCCGACTGGTGCTGCCGCTGGCCACGGCGCCGGCCAGCCAGTTCGCTTTGCGCTTGCCCTCGGGCACGGTGGCCCGCTACGTCGTGCCTGGGGTGCCGGAATCGAACGACGCCTACGAGCTGCTCCCGGGCGTGATGCGCCCGCTGGCCCACAAGCGCGTGGCCGGCGGTATCAGCGTGGTGCTCCCCGAGGGGGAACAAGGATCGCTCGTGGTGCTGACACAGGACTCGAGCGTGATCGCGAACCTGACGCGCCGGGCGGCCCGCGCCGGACGCCGGGCGGCCGAATTGAAACTGGAGCTGGCCAGCCTGCATCTGGCCCGGATCGACGAAATCGCGCCGCTCCTGGCCGCCAAGGGACAATCCACGCCGCAAGTCACCGCGCTGGTCGAGAGCGCTCGCGCGGGGATCAAGCAGGCCGAAGCACGCTTGGCCAAGGGCAACCAGGCCGACGCTTACCTGCAGGCCCGGCGGTCCGACCAATTGCTCTACCAGGTCGAGCGGCAATGCTGGGAAAAAACGGCGACCGTCATCGGCCCTGCGCACAGCCGCAATGCGGCCGGCGGCACGGCTTCGAAAAGCGCCATCTTGGGGGGTACATCCTCCAGCGGCGACCAGGCCGGCAGCGCGGCGATTGCGCAGGCGTGGAATGTGCCGCTCGGCGTGGCCTACGAATTGCTGCCCGAGTACTGGCGCTTTATGGGGCGGCAAAACCCATCGACGCGCGGCGCCAATCTGCTGGCCGGCGGCGAATTCGAAGATCTACAAGCCATGCTCGAGGTCGGTTGGCGGCATTATCAGCATCCGCTGGCCACGGTGACCACCGACGTGCAATTGGCAGCCGACAAATTCCACGGCGGTCGGCTGGCGCTGCGATTACAGATCAAACCGGCAAAGCCCGACCAGCCCCCCACGCTGGTCGAGACGGCTCCGCTCTGGGTCACGACGCCCGCCATCCCGCTGGAAGCCGGCAGCATCGTTTGCATTCACGGCTGGGTGAACATGCCGCAAGCCCCGCAAGGCAGCGTTGACGGACTGTTGATCGTCGATTCGCTGGGCGGCGAAACGCTGGCCGAGCGCATCGGCCAGACCGGCGGCTGGCGCGAAGTGACGCTGTTGCGGGCCGCCCCGCGCGGGCAATCTGGTCGTGACCTTTGCCCTGACCGGGCTGGGCGAGGCCTGGCTCGACGATTTCACCGTCCAGACCGTGCCGCTCTCGGCGACCGACGTCCAGCAAGTGCAGCAGCCGACCCAGCCGGCCAGATCGCTCTCGCGGCGCTGATTGCGGTCGCCGTTCCTGCCGCCTTCCGGCTTTGCTCAATAGGCGACGACAAACGTGCCGTCCGGCCGGGCCCAGGCGGCCGGCAGGCCCCAGACGGGCAAGCCCTCGGTGCGGCCGCGCGCCGAACGAATGGGTGATCCCTGCTCGTCGAACACCTGCCAGGCAAGAGCGCCCCCCTGCATCCAACCGGTTCCTTCGGCCCAGGCCACCAGCAACTGGCCGCGGTGGTTCTGGGCCAGTGCCGGATGTTTGCGTTTGCTGCCGGGCGGCAGCCGCAAGGCTTCCCGCGGTTTGGCCCCGCTGGCTGCGACGCTGCGCACCTTGATGTCGCCGTCGGTTTCCCAAGCGGCCAGCAGTCGACCATCGCTCTCCAGGCACGCCGCCGTGCTCATCACGCAAGTGCTGGACTTCATCGGATCGACGAGGACCGTGCGAAACTCGGCGGTGGCCGGATCGAACCGCACCAACTGCATGTCACGCTGGACGTTCTGGGTGGCGGAACGAAACAGGATCCAGGCGCGCCCGTCGCTGGCGGCACCCAGACGCATCCCGCAGCAGCCGCAGGCCCCGGCGTCCGCGCTGGAGGCCGGCACTTCGGCGGCGAACGATTGCCCGTCGTCGTCCGACGTGGTCAGCCAGGCGCGACGTGTGGCCTCGTTGCCGCCGGCCTTCTCGGGCGCGTGCCAACCGACGAAGACATGACCCCGGCGATCGGCGGCGATCGAAGCGCCGCCGTCCAGGCCGGGATGCGCCTGAATCAGGTTGCGCTGGGGTTCGAAGCCGTCGCGCTCGTCGCTCTGCCGGGCGTAAAGCAGGGGAGTCGTTTCGCCGGGTCCCTTTGGCCGGGCGGTCGCAGACCCCATCCAGGCCACGTGCACGCGACCGGACCGACCCAAGGCCAGATGCGCCCGCGCACGGTGCCGATAGCCATCGCGCTCGCCGGCTGGCTGTTGACGCGCAGCGGCTCGGAGAATGTCTGACCGCCGTCGGTCGAGCGGACGTACTGGACGTCGGCCGCTGCAGCGTCGCCGCAAAGATAAATCAGGTGCAGCGTTCCCCGCTCGTCGATGGCCGCCTGCGGCTGCACACCACTCTGCGGGACGCGCAAGAGTTCGACGGCCGGATCCTGGCCGGCGGCGAGCAAACAGCCCGAGAGGGTCAGCAGCGCGATGAGCGTCATCAGCAGTCGTCGCAACATGCGATGTTTCCTCACACCACGCGGGTCACGCCCGGCACGGCGATCTTCACTTCCGGCGCGGTTCCCCAGGCATAAGCCTCGGGCTTGAGTTCCTCTTTCGAGTCAAGGGCCTGCAGCCAGGTGATCGTTTGGCCGGTGTAGGTGGCCATTCGGCCCTGGATCGCCAACAGCGTGCTGAACGACATGTAGCGGCCCTGATTGATCGGCTTGCCGGCGCGGATGCTGGCAAACAAATCGTCGTGCTCGGTCTGGTAGATGTCGTTGTCGACGCCGCGGAAGCGCCAGCTCTCCGGTCCCTCGATCGTGAGCTTCTGCTCGGAGATGTGGGCCGTCCCGCGCGTGCCGATCACGCGCACGCTCATGTCACCCGAACAACCGGCTTGTTGGCGGCAGCAACTGGCCAGCCGGGTGCCGTCGGCGTATTCGTACATCACCGCATGATGATCGAAGATGTTGCCGAATTCGGGTTCGTTGCGCACCTGGCGTCCGCCCGTGCCGGTGGCCAGGGCCGGATACTTTTCCTGCATGACCCAGGCGCAGACGTCGAGAAAATGCACGTGCTGCTCGACGTTGAAATCGCCCGACAACCAGGTGAAGTAGTACCAATTGCGCATCTGCCAGTGCATGTCGGTCCAGTCGGGCTGGCGCGGCTTGGTCCAGATCGGGCCGCGCAAGTCGTTGGCTTCGAGATACATCACCTGGCCGATCGCGCCGTCGTGAATCTTTTGAATCGTCTCGCGAAAGCCGATCGAGTAGCGCAGACACAAGCCCGAGACCACCGAGCGCCCCGCTGCTTGGCCTGTTCGCAAGCGGCCAGCACGCGGCGAATGCCCGGGGCGTCGACGGCGACCGGCTTTTCGGCGAACACGTGTTTGTTGGCGGCGACGGCCGCCTCGAGATGCATTGGCCGGAAATGAGGCGGGCTGGCCAGCAGCACCACGTCCACGTCGCTGCCGATCACTTTTTTGTAGGCGTCCCAGCCGACGAACTGGCGCTTGGGGGGCACGTCCAGTTTGGCGGCGATGTCCGCTTCCGCCTGCAGGTTCGAGAGGCTTGATTCCAGCCGGTCGGCGAACAGGTCGCCCATGGCCACGAGCTTGACGGCCGAATCGGCTTTGAGCGCTTGCGAGGCGGCGCCGGTGCCGCGCCCGCCGCAGCCGATCAGCCCGATCCGCAGCACGTCGCTGCCCGCCGCATGCACTTGCCGGCAGTCGGCTGCCGACGCCAGGGCCGCGGCCGAAAGCGCGCCTGCGGCGCGGGCGGCAGATCGCGCCGGGCCAGCTGCCTGTTCGCCGGACTTCGGGCGGGGGTTTTTCATGGTGTCACATTCTCCGCAGGAAAAGGGGACGCTCGGGCGGTTCGAGCCACCACGACCGCGGCCGAAACAGCCTGGCGGCTGGCGCTCACGACTTTGGCTCGTCGAGCGGATGCAGCTCGAACTTGCGAAAATCGATCTCGAACTCTTCGCACTCCAACAGAATCTTGCCGCCCGCGGGAAAGCAATCGAAGCACTCGTTGACAGTCACTCCGTTGACGACAATCGTAATCCGGTCGCCGCGGCAAATACACTCGATCCGCGTCCACTCGCCCAGCGGGCTGTCGACGTCCTGCTTGCCACGGGTATCGATCAATTCCTCGAAGCCGGGCTCGTGCTTCGACCACCAGAACTGCTTGCCGTCGTACTTGCGATTCTGGCCCCCGCGCTGCCAGCGGGTGTTGCCGTCGGAGGCGATCATGGTTTCGCTACTGAGCGTGGCCGGGATGACGGCCCCGGCGCTGTCCTTGCCGCGAATGACGATCAGGTCGCCGACGCAGCCCTGAGCGACCTGGCATTCGATCGACGTGAGCCAGATCCCTTCGGCGCTGCCGTCGACGCCCACGCCATGCAGCAGGATGCCCGAGTTGCGCACTCCCTTGGCGCCGAACGTTTCGCGGCCCCAGCGATATTCGACCACCAGGCGATAATCGCGATACGACTGCTTCGTGCCGATGTAGCCGTCGCCGGCGCCCGAGATGTGCAGCGCGCCATCCTGGACGCCGTAGACGTGCTTGGGATCTTCGTACTTCGAGTCTTTCAGCCAATGATAAAGGCCCGTCAGATCGCGGCCGTTGAACAGCGGAATCACTTGCCGCGGCGTGATCGGTTCCTCGTCGGCGCGAACCTCGAAGCCGCCCGAGAGCACCATAAGCAGAGCAAACCAACACGCGCGGCGAGCAATCGACATCGGGCGGACCCCCAAAGGCTGGGCAGGCTTACTGGAATGTAATGTAACGGTGTTGCGGCAGAGGCGGGCTTGTCCTAATGTCCGGCCTGTTATCTCCCGCGGGGCGGCGCAAGACACATCGCCGCGGCGCACCGGTCGGTGCCGAGACATTCGCTTCAATTTCACCGACCGGCCGGACCGAATCAAGCAGCCCGACCCATCGACCCGAGGCAAAGCCTGGATTTTTTGCTAACTTTTGGTCGATATAGAACAAATGACAGCAGCCACCCTACCCTGCCCCTTGGGGCGACCAGCGCGAATCTGCCGCCGCTAACGGCGCGACGGCCCCTCAGCCCGGGGCCCGCGAGCGGCAATCTGACAGGCGCGCGGATCCGATTCTCTCTCAGACATCCATGGTCAAGATACTTCCATTCGATTCGATTTCGCTGGCCGGGCACGTGGTGGCCACGGCCGAGCGCCGGTTGCGCGAAAGCCCCTACTTCTTTTTGAAGGGGCTGACCTGCCGATTCGACTCCGGCCTGTTGACTTTGCGCGGCACGGTGCCGATGTGGCAGTTGCGCGAGTTCGCCGAATCGATCGTGGCCCGGGTCGAGGGAGTGCAGCAGGTCGAAAACCAGGTGGAGGTGTTCGACCCGATGCAAATGCCGTTCAGCGAACGAGCGGCGCGTAGCGCCGGATGATGGCTTTGGCCGCCCGCAAGCCGTCGAGCGCGGCGCTGACGATTCCGCCCGCATAACCGGCCCCTTCGCCGATCGGGTACAGTCCGGCCACGCTGCTGCTGACCAGCGAGTCGCGATCGCGCAGAAACCGCACCGGCGAACTGCCCCGCGACTCGGGCGCCACCAGCGTGGCGCCGGCCAGAAACTTGCCCCGCCAGCGACGGTCGAAGATCGGCAGCGCTTCGACCAGCGCCCGGTCGACGGCGTCGGGCAGCAAGGCCCGCAAATCGGCGGCAATCACCCCGCGCCGGTAGCTCGACGGCGGCGCAGTGGGCGTGACACGGCGGGCCAAATAATCGTGAGCCCAAGAGATCGGGCACAAGTACTCGCCCCGGCCGGCGGCAAAGGCCAGCTGCTCGAACTGCCGCTGCAAGTGCATGCCGGCCAGCACGTGCGGCGAACCGAAATCGTCGGGCTCGAGCGTGACCATCAGCCCGCTGTTGGCAAACGGCGATCCGCGCCGCGACAGGCTCATGCCGTTGGTCGCGAAATATCCCGGCTCCGACACGCTGGGCATCACATGTCCGCCGGCGCACATGCAAAACGTGAACACGTTCGTCCGGCCGCGGGAGATCAGGCTGTAGTCGGCCGCACCCAGCCGCCGCTCCAGCGGAGTCTCGCCGTATTGCACGCGATTGACTTGCTCCTGTGGCTGCTCGATCCGCACGCCGAACTGAAACGGCTTGGGCACCATCGGCACGCCCCGGGCAAAGAGCATCTCGTACGTATCCCGGGCGCTATGCCCGATGGCCAGCACCACGACCGAAGCCGGCAGATAGCCCGACGAGGTATGCAGCCCGCGCACTCGGCCGTCGGCAAGGTCGATGTCCTCGACCCGGCAGTCAAAGCGGACTTCGCCGCCGCCGGCTTCGATCCGCTGCCGCAAGGCCTTGACCACCGCGGGCAGCCGGTTGCTGCCCAGATGGGGCCGATGATCGTACAGGATCGACGGTTTTCCCTTGCACTGGGCAAACACTTCGAGCACGCGGCGGACGTCCGGCCCCGAGCAGCGGCAGGTGAGCTTGCCGTCGCTGAACGTGCCGGCCCCCCCTTCGCCGAACAGATAATTGCTCTCCGGATTGTGCGGACCGCCGGCATCGAAGGCCTGCACGTCGCGAATTCGCTCCCGCACGGCGCGGCCGCGCTCCAGGACGATGGGCCGATAGCCGAACTGGGCCAGAAACACGGCAGCCATGGCGCCGGCCGGCCCGGAACCGATGACGATCGGCCGCTCGGCCAGGGGTTCGCTGCCCGGTTGCGGCGACTCGAACGGGGGTTCGCGGTACAGTTCGGCAGCCACCGCGCCGGAGCGCCGGGCGAGCTTCTCGACCAGCCGGCGTTCGCCCTGCGGCACGTTGACTTCGACGCTATAGACGAACGCCAGATCCGACTTGTCGCGCGCATCCAGGCTTTTGCGCAGGATCCGCCAGGAGTCGATGTCGGCCACGCGCAAATCGAGCGCCCGGGCCAGGCGGGCCGGCAGGGCCAGCTCGGGCTCGTCAACGCTCAGGCGGATGTTCGACAGGCGAATCGACATACTGTTCGGAAGGTTTTGCGTCCACGCGGAGGGCAAATGCTGCGTTGCCGGCCCATCCGCAAGCGTATCCCTCGGGCCGGCTTTGGTCTACGACCGGCTCCCCGGGTGAGTGTGTGACTAGCGGGCTGGCCATTCGGCCCGCAGAGCGCCGTGCCATATCCGCCCGGGCCGAAATCCGTATAATTGCCTGCTTGATCCACGCTGCAGCGATTTGCCAGACAGCCAGACTTACGCACCATCAACGGGAGAGTCGTCATGGAGAAGGAGCTCGTCGATCGGGCCGAGGCCATCCAGGAGCGGATCGTTCAACTACGAGACTCTCTTTGACTACGCTGGTAAGCAGGCTCAAGTGGCCGCCATCGAAGAACGGATGGCCGGCCCCGATTTCTGGAAGAACCAGGAGCAGGCCCAGGCCACCGTGGCCGAGTTGAAGGGGCTCAAATCCCTGGTCAAGCCGCTGGAAGAAGCGATCACGGCCGGCGGCGACGTGCAGTCGATGCTGGAAATGGCCGACGAGGACGCCGGCTTCGCCGCCGAACTGCCCGGCGAGCTCGACCGCGTCGAGCGGCTGGTCGCCGACCTGGAACTCAAGGGCCTGCTCAGCGGCCCGCACGACGCCCGGGGCGCGATCATGACGATCAACGCCCGCGATGGCGGCACCGACGCCAACGACTGGGCCGAAATGCTGCTGCGGATGTACATCCACTGGGCCCAAAAGCACGACTACGCGGTCGAGTTGCTCGACCGCTCGGACAACGAGCAGGCCGGCATCAACAATGCCACGCTCGTCATTCGCGGGCCCATGGCCTACGGCTATCTGAAGGGCGAAACCGGCATGCACCGCCTGGTGCGGATCAGCCCCTTCAACGCCGAAGGCAAACGCCAAACCAGCTTCGCCGCCGTCGACGTCTCGCCCGAAATCAGCGATTCGGTCGAGATCGAGCTGAACGATGACGACATCCGCGAGGACGTCTTTCGGGCCAGCGGCGCCGGCGGCCAGCACGTCAACAAAACGTCGAGCGCGATCCGGCTGACGCACATGCCCACCGGCATTGTCGTGCAGTGCCAGAACGAACGCAGCCAGCACAAGAACCGGGCCACGGCGATCAAAATGCTCCGGGCGCGCTTAGCCCGGCTGGAAGAAGAAAAACGCGAAGCGGCCCAGGCCGCCAAATACCAGGAAAAAGCCAAGACCGGCTTCGGCTCGCAAATCCGCAATTACTTCCTGCATCCCGATCAGCGCGTGAAAGACGTCCGCACCGGCCATTACGTGGGCAACTTTCAGAGCGTGCTCGACGGCAACATCCAGGGCTTCCTCGATTCGTTCTTGCGCTGGCGCGTCGGCAAGCAAGAGACCAGCGAGGATGACGATTAAGCCTCTCGTCCTGGAGTCGCCGCGGTTGCGGATCTCGTTCCAGCCGGCGGCCGGCGACCGCATCGGCCACACGATCGAAGCGCTCGCCGGCGGCACGGCCGCCTTGCTGCTGGCCTCGGTCGAGGGAACCGCGGCCGAACCCTGGCCCGCCAGCCCGCCGTTTCAGCAGGCCCATCTCGAATCGCGTCCAGGCGGCCGGCAGGTCGTGTTGCTGGTCGGCATGGCCGGCAGCAGCCATTGGTCGGCGAGCGTAGAAATCGATCCGGCGCGCGATGCGGCCCTGTTCGACGTGGCGTGCCGGATGCACGGCCGCGCCGACTGGCTGGGCAGCCGGTATCGCGTGTCGGGCCGGCAGTCCGCCTGCGAATCAGAAAAGCTGCGCGTCGCACACGCAGTTACCGCCGCGGCCGGCGAGAGCGAATTGTCGCTGGGGCTCGAACTGGTGACGGGCGGCGACGAGGCGCGCTTGGCGCTCGCAGCCGGCGAAGCGCGCGTCGATCTGGGATCCGTCGAATCGGCGACGGCCCGGACCGTGCGGTGGCTATATCGAGTCTGGGCTCCCTCCGGGCGCTAAGCGACTGTCCGCCCCTTGCGGCTGGGGTGGAATCGCGTTGTGAGCCGAGCGCCGCCGGTTTTTCGCGCTTTTTGGCCGTGTTTTTCCCCCTGCGGGTGGTGTCTTAAAGCTGTGTGCAGGCTAAAATGGCCCCGACAGGCCTACTTCGCAAGAAAAGCGGCCGTAGCCACAATTGCTGACGCGATTGCAGCGCTGGCGGCAATAATCGCCACTGCCATTGTCTGATTATTTCTGCGCTCTTGGTCGCGCCGCGACTCTTGGTGCCGCGTCTCGGCCAGGGATTCCATCTGTTGCTGCCATCGGCGGTCATCCGTGCGATTCGCTGCCTGCTCGGCGCGGATAATCTCAACGATCGACATTTCCTCGTGCTCCTTGGGAGATCGCCCTGGAATTCTCCGAATGAAGTCTGGGCACGCGCCGATCTCCTGCTCTATCTCCGCGACGACAGCCATGCCAGGAAGGCCGCGCAAATGGTCAAACTCTCGGCGTCCGGCGTGGCACCCAACCATTGCGATTGTATTTGTGCCGGTTGAGCTTTCGTGGCGCCCTGCGGTAACGACCATGTGGGTCGCCTCACGCGAGTCTCGTGCGTATTCATCGATAACCGCAAGCCGACCACAGTCCCTGCACTTGACCATTGCGCGCCTCCGGCTTGAAAAAACAAGCCGGTAGGCGTACCATGCAAGTACCACCGAGCATGGGCCTAACGGCTCAGATTAACCCGCAGTTACCGCTGCGGGTTTTTTCATTATACGGCCAGCACGCCGGCGAACAATTCATCGAAGCTCCAAACGTGCCCAGCGATCCCGGCCATCATCGCCGCCCTTCCCCGCTCTGCTAGGATAGGGGCATCAGGCCCCGTCGAATCAAGTGCCAGTGCCGCTTCAGCCCTCCCGGCCGGATAGGCTAAAATGGGAGCGGCAAGTCGAATCCACGCCATCAGTTTGGAGGGAATGACCAATGCTGCGAATTGAGCCGATGGACCAGCGGGTGCCAATCTTCTCCCAAATGGACGCAACCAGCAGCCCCGTCATCTTGATCAACAAGTTCACGGTAGACCCGGCCGAAGCCGACCAGCTCATAAAGGCATGGACCGAAGATGCAGAATTTATGAAGCGCCAGCCGGGCTTCATTTCCACGCAGCTGCACAGGGGCATCGCCGGCAGCGCCGTATTCCTCAATTACGCCGTGTGGGAGTCGGTGGCGGCGTTCAGGGATGCCTTCTCGCACTCCGAATTCAAGGCCGCCTTGTCGCGGTATCCATCGAGCGCGGTGGCGTCGCCCCATCTCTTTGAAAAGGTCGCTATCGCCGGGATATGCGAAGGCCAATAAGGCCGGGCGTGGGCACCTTCCGTTCGGGCCTGCACACACTAACCACCCACTACCCCCCTGCGGCAGACCTTGATTCGGCGGGGAGCATCCTTCAGAATGGCGGTTCCCTGCCGCTGGTTTTTTGGCTTTATGTGGCCGAGTGCGGCGCGATTGGCTGCGAGTGGTGCGATGTTCGAACAGATCGAAAAACTGCGACAAGACTATACCGACAAGTACGTCGTCGTCGACGCGACCCGTCCCGAGCTGGCCCGGTTCTCCGGGTTCACCGGCCAGGTCAAGACCGTGAACATGAGCGGTCGGGCGCTGGTGGAATTCGACGCCTGGGCGAACATCGGCTGGTACGACATCGATCCCAGCTTCCTCCGCGTCGTGCCCAAGCCCGAGCCGAAGCCCGAAGCCGAAAAGAAACACGACGCTCCGGCCAAGAAAGCCGCGCCGGCGGCCAAAGCCCCGGCCGAAAAGGCCGCACCGGCAGCGAAGCCGGCCGGCAAGTCGTCGACCGCCGACATCCTGGCCGCCGCCCGAGCGAAAGCTGCCGGCGGCGCGGCCAGCGCACAGGCGCCGGTGGCGGGCGCCAAGAAGCCGAGCACGGCCGACATCCTGGCCGCCGCCCGGGCCAAGGCGGCTGCAGCTCCAGAGGCCAAGGCGGCTGCACCAGCCCCTGCCGCTGAGAAGCCGGCCGCCAAGCCGGCGCCCGAGCCCGGCAAGAAGTTGAGCACGGCCGACATTCTGGCCGCCGCCCGGGCGAAGAAGGCTGCCGAAGCAACGGCTGCCGCCGCGCCGCCGGCCGCCGCGGCACCTGTGGAAGAAGCGCCGGCCGAAGAACCAGCGGTGGAAGCAGCGCCCGTGCCCGCCAAGGCCGCGGCCAAGAAACCGGCTGGCGGCGCAGTCCCCACGACCACTGCCGAAAAAATCGCCTGGTGCCGCGAGCACGACGCCAAGTAAGCGCCGGGCTCGACGGCCGCAGCAATTCCGAACCACGTTCGGCGCGATTCGACGATTCACGGATGGATTCGTCCCATGCTTAGCGAGGCTATTCGCCGTCGCCTCGAGCAGCTCAATCGCGCACCGATCGAGCCCGGGGGGGCGGATCGCGCGAGCGCAGCAGTAAACGCTCCCCATTCGCCGCCACTGGCCGTGCCGAGCACCGACGCGCACGCCGCACCGCTGGCGATTGAGCACTCCTCATCCCCGCCAGCTGCCCTGTCGACTCCCAGCGAAGAATCAAACTCGGCCGGAACGCATCTGCGATTGCGGCGGCCGCTGGCCGCGATTTGTCCCCGGCTCGATCCGGTCCGAGGTGCTCTTTGGCCGGCGGGCCGAGCGGTCGTGGGCCGCCCGGCCGCCCACGGAGCGGCGCTGCACCCGGAACTGGCGGCGCTGGCCGAACACGGGCCGCACCGGGCGCTGTACCTGGACCTCGAGACCTGCGGCTTTGCCGGCTCGATGATCTTTCTGGTGGGCCTGATCTGGCATGACGGCAACGAGTGGTGGCTCGATCAATTGCTGGCGCGCAATTACGCCGAAGAACGGGCAGTGCTCGCTACGCTGTGGCAGATTGCCGCGCCGCAGCGGGTGCTCGTCACCTTCAACGGCAAGAGCTTCGATTGGCCGATGGTCAAAGATCGCAGCACGCTGCATCGACTCGTGCGTCCCGGGCAAAGCGGCCACCAGGCGGCATCCGCCGGCACCGCCGACGACCGGCCACTGCTGGCCGCCGAGGCTGCCGCAAAGGGCCAGAGAACGAAGCCGCCGCGGCGGCGGAACAACGAGCTGCAGCACAGCGACCTCTTGCACCGTGCCGCGGCACAGTGCGACCTCTTACAGTGCGACCTCTTACACTGCGACCTGCTGCATCATGCCCGGCGGCGGTGGCGCGATTATTTGCCCGACTGCCGGTTGCAGACGCTGGAGCGGATCGTCTGCCGGCGCCACCGACGGGGCGATGTTTCCGGGGCCGCGGTTCCGGCCGCGTACCACGATTACGTCCGCCGCGGCGAGCTGCGGATCATCGAGCCGGTGCTGCACCACAACGCGCTCGATCTGGTCACGCTGGTGCAAATCGGCCACGCGCTCGTCCGGCCGCTGGAGCGAATGGCCGAATCGGCCTGACGCGCCCTGTGGCGCCGGCGCACGGCGCTGGCTTGCCCCGCGCGGCATTCCTGCCGGATGCTGTCACCCGGGACTTTTGCCGGCAGGTTGCCGGCAAAATTTGCCCAGTTTTTCTGCGATCGGCATGCGCTCGCCCGGTTCGGCGTGAGGAACGGCCGACTCCGGCTCACGGCGAACGGCGGCCATTTCTGAGCCGATGTTGCAGCCAGGTGCGGAGTTACCGCGGCGCCGAACGTCTCCGGCACCTGGCAACCTGGTGAACTTGGCCTGAGTTGGTGGCCAGATTCAGTTCGCTCAAATTCAAGCCGTACAGTCAGCCGAATCATCAAATACGGCACGATCGCTCCAATGAGCATGGCCGGAAGGTTCGTTAATTACGTTGCAATCCGAACAGAAGGGTTCGAAACATGGCACGCGGCTTAACTGGTCAGACAGTCCTTTTGGCGGCGCTGCTGGCGGCGTTGGCTGGCAGCCAAATCGCGTTGGCTCAATCCGATTCCGACGATGACATGCAGGACGTGCCGGTAACGGTGGGTCGGCGTCAGATCAAACAACCGACGCGGTTGACCTCGACGCGCACGGTTCGGGCAACCGCACTCGACGACGCCGACGATACGGCCACCCCGACGCCGGCAGCCAGCCCGGCGAAGCCGAATCCCTGGGCCGAGGACGTTTCGCCGTCGCCCCAATACGGCTCGACGGGCTGCGTTCCCCAGTGCGATCAGTGCGGCGGCTGCGAAGGCTGTTGCCGCTGCTGCCTGTGCGGACCGCCGGGGCGATTCTGGATTCGCGACGAGTACATGGGCTTTTTCACCAAGGGGGATTCGCTCCCGGTGCTGGTGACCACGGCCGGTCCGACCGGCGGTTTGCCGGCCACGACGCCGCTGTACGGCGGCAACCAGGTGAATAACGGGTTTGTTTCCGGCAACTGGCTCCAAGCCGGCATGTGGCTGGACTGCTGCCAGCAGTGGGGCATCCAGGCCAACTACTTCTTCCTCGGCCCCCAAACCGCGAATTACTACAACTCGTCGGACGGCAGCCCGATTTTGGCCCGCCCGTTCATCGACAATAACCCCAACAGCCCGGGCGTGTCGCAAGAGCTCATCGCTTATCCGGGCACGGTGGTGGGGAGCATCTGCATCGACGACAAGACCAGCTTCATGGGGGCCGGCGCTTTGCTGCGGCACAATCTCTGCTGCATGCAGTGCTGCGACCCGTGCGCCGGCAGCTGCGGCAACAGCCCGGGCATTGGCTGGGGCAATAACCGCGGCGGCTGCTTCAGCGGCCAGAACTGCTGCCGCCTGGATTTCCTCACCGGCTTCCAGTACTACAACCTGCGGGACCAGCTCAACATCACCGAAAACCTGACCTCGACCAGCACCACCAACGGCGTGCCGGTGGGGACGCAGATTACCGTGCGCGACTCGTTCCACACGCAGAATAATTTCTACGGTGCCGCGCTGGGGCTGGTGCTGCAAAAGTATCGCGGACGCTGGGTCCATGAGCTGCAAGGCATCGTGTCGCTGGGCTCGAATGTCGAGCGGATTTCGATCAACGGTAGTACCACGACCAGCTTTCCCGGTCAGACCACTTCGGTGCAGCAGGGCGGTTTGTACGCCCTGTCGACCAACATCGGGAACTACAGCCACAGCAACTTCACGGCAATCCCGCAGATCTCGGCCCGCTTGGGCTACCGCCTGACCGAGCGCCTGACCGCCTATGTGGGCTATACCTTTATCTACTGGGGCCAGGTGGCTTTGGCCGGAAATCAGGTGAGCACCACGATCAACAGCAGCTACCTGCCCGGCGGCGGAGCGGTGCCCACCGGCCCGGCCAGCCCGGCCTATTCGCTGCACGAAACGGGCTTCTGGGCCCAGGGCATCACGATCGGCGGTCAGTACAATTTCTGATCGCTCGAACGTCGAGCGTCCGACGACCGAACCACAAACGCCTCGCGGGCCGCCCAGCTCGCGAGGCGTTTTTTCGTTCGCTCCCCGCAGGCAGCGACAACGCCCGCGGCTGCAGCGCGCCGGCCAGCCGCATCCGCCCGGTGGCCGCCGTGCGGAGCGTGGGCAAAAAAAAGAGCCGGCGTCTCGCATGCGAGGCGCCGGCTCCGGTGTTTTCAAACCTCTAGCCTACCGCGACGGTGGAGTCGCTGCGAGAAGGGCGGAGTCTGGCCGTGCTGAGCACTGGCACATGGATGACTCAAGCCCACGCAATAATTAGGTCCTCCGGCGTAAAATAGGCTTAAGAGGCTTGAATGTTTCGATCGTTTTATTCGTCTTCGCGGCTTTCGCCAATTATCCCAGTTCCGCTCGACAGACAGATCTGACAGGAGCGGCAGCAATATGATCGGCAGATCGCGGCCGATCATTGGGCCAAATTCGCGCCCGAGCGAGCAGATCTCCAAGAGCCGCCGCTATTATACCGTAGCTCAGGAAAAAACACTGCGCCAGGCCCGGCCAGGACGAGCGGGGGCAAGAAAAATGGCCGGAAAGTCCTTCCGGACCGCTGCAGCCAGCGGGCAGCAGCCGCCAGTTTGGCAAATTTCCACGAGGCCCTGTCACCCAGGCGGCCATATCACCCCAAACCGAACGCTCCCCAAGGGACTCCGGGCGAGCGGCGCGGGTCGTGGGACGGCGTTAACAGGGGCCGGCCGCCACTTCGGCTGGTCCGCAGCCGTCGGCGGCCGGGGTAACGTGGTTTGCTTGGGTGATGCTTGCGCGATGGGCCGAGGCAACGTTCGCGGCCGAGGGGGCCAGCGAATCGACGCCCTCTTCGCCCCACAAAAAGGCTTCGACAGCCTCTTCCAGCATCTCCAAAGACTCAAAATGCCGCGATGTGATCAGCCGTTTTAATTCGGCCACCTTGGCCTCCCGTCGTGTTGCTTCGGCAGATCGGACCATGGGCACTCTCCATTTGCCAGGTCGGAAATCAAAATCCACGGGCGCTGCGAACCAGCCGCCAAGCAGCTTTCCACCTGCATTCCAATGTGCCCATGCTAGCAGATCGCGGTCGATCTTAGAACCATCTGCCGCCGGCCGTCGACCGCTTTTGCCGTGCGCCATCGCCGCACTCCGGCCGCCCGGGGCGCGGGCCCGCCAGCGGCGGTTTTCCACGAAAATCCAACCTATCTCGCGCCCGCGTCCGGGACCCATCGGGAGAAATCGGCCACCGGCTGGAGAAATTTTTTCCGCGGTGGAAAAACTGTCGATCGGCGTTGCCGTACCGGGTTATTTCTTCTCCACCACCCAGAAGTTCCGGTAGACGACCGGGTTGCCGTGCCATTGCAGCTGGAACGGACCAATGCCCGGGTATTCCTGGCTCGCTCCGCCCGGGCAGAGCTTCGGCAGTTCGTAATGGTCGTGGATCGCGACGCCGTTGTGCTTGACCGTGACCTTGGCGTTTTGGATCTTCTCTTTCTTGTCGTCGAACCGGGCGCCGGTGAAATCGATGTCATACGTTTGCCAGGCAAGCGGGGGCAGGCACATGTTCACAGCCGGCACGGCCAGCGTGTAGAAACCGCCGCATTCATTGTTCTCCCCTTCCAAGCCGAACGAATCGAGCACTTGCAGCTCGTAGCGATTTTGCAAGTACACGCCGCTGTTCGCCCGGCCTTGTCCCCGGGCCTTGGGCATGAATGGCAGACGAAACTCGATGTGGAGCGTAAAGTCCTTGAACTCGGGCTTGCTCATGGCGCCGGCCAGAAGCAAATGATCGTCGGTCATCTTGGCCCCGGGGAGCAGATCCAGATTCGTGCCATCGAACAGCACGACGGCCCCCTCGGGCGCCTTGGCGCCGATGGTCGGGCTGACGCGCTCGGTCTTGGAGAGCGTGCCGAGCTTGTCGCCGCCCGAATTGACGAAGCTCATCTTGCCGTCGGCGATCGCGGCCAGCCATTTGTCGGACCTGAAGTTGGTGGTGCCCCCTTCGGTTTTGCCCTTGGCTTTCTCGCGCTTGTCGCCGCGCTTCCAGCCGTCGCCCGGCAACCCGCCGGTGTAGACGACGGCCTCGAACGCGCCGTCCCCTTCGGCGATTACCTGCACGCCGACCGGCACTTCCTTGCCGTCGAGCTGCAAGGTTCCCTTGTACTCGCCTTGCACGGCGAAATCGGGGCCGGCCTTGGCCGGATCGGTGATCGCGTCCCCTTCGGCCGCGGCCGCAACACCGCTCGCCACCAGACACAAAAGCAGAGCTACAAGAGATTCGAATCGGGCACGCATGGGGTGAACTCCTGGGATTGAACCATGAGGGCAAGGCAGTGGGACAGCTCGCGCCATTCTGCCCGCTGGCACGCCGGCTCGCAAGCAATTTTTCCGGCGACGGCCGCGTCGCTCACCACCAGCCCAGGGCGATGCCGCACCGCCGGCCCAGCACCAGCGCACCCACGATGGCGGCCCCGCAGGCCGCCGCCAGCACAGCCGCGCTGGCCATGTCGAGCGCGTCGCGGATGTCGGCACGGTATTCGCGCGTGATCGAGCGGGCCAGCCGCTCGAAGCGCCGTGTTGAGCAATTCGGCCGCGAACACGCCGGCGATGCACAGCACCAGCAAACACCATTCCTCGAGCGCTAAGCCCAGCAGGGCCCCCGCTGCCAAGACGGCCACGGCCGCGAGGCCGTGCAGGCGAAAATTGAACTCCTCGCACAAGGCCTGGCCGAGCCCGCGAAAGGCCGAGCGGAATTTGTCAGCAAGCGAACGCCGCGCGTCGGGCGCCACCGGATCGGCCGCCACCGGATCGGCCGCTTGTTCGACGGGGTCGCTCGCCGGGTCCGGCATCGCCAAATTCCTGGATCAGTCCTGGGGGTCCGCCGCTCGGGCGACGCGCCCCTGCAGATACATGTCCGACCCCAGTGCGCGAACCTCGATCCCTTCGAGCCGCAGCGACTCGGCGATGCTCGCGGCCCCGCGACCGGCGATCGGGCCAGGCGCTGCGGCGCCGCCCAGCAATCGCGGCGCCAGGAAAACGTGGACTTCGTCGATCTGACCGGCGTCGAACAAGCTGCCGATCACTTGCCCGCCCCCTTCGACCAGCACGTTGGTCATCCGCCGTCGCCCCAGCTCGGCCAGCAGATCGTCGAGCCGGCTGGCGCGATCGGTCCCCGCGCAGACGTACGCCTCGCATCCGGCCGACCGCAGCCGCTCGATGTTGGCGGCCGGTGCATCGGCACCCACGGCCACCAGCACGGGCGCTTCGCGCGCCGTGCGGACCAATTGACTGCTGTCCGCCAGGGTTGCCCGCGAGTCGAGCACGATGCGCACGGGCGTCCGCTCGCCAGGAGGCCGGGCAGTGAGCAGCGGATCGTCCTGCAGCGCCGTCCGGCCGCCGACGAGCACCGCGTCCACGCGCCCGCGCAGGCGGTGGGCCACGGCCCGCGACGACTCGCTCGAAATCCAGCGGCTGGCGCCCGTGTGGCTGGCGATCTTGCCATCGAGCGTCATGGCCCATTTGGCGATGATCCACGGCCGCTGCCGGGTCACGAGTTTGCAATACGGGGCCAGCAGCTGCCGGGCTTCGGCGGCCAGCAGGCCCACCGACACGTCGACGCCGCCGCGCCGCAGCGATTCGATCCCCTGTCCACCCACGGCCGGAAACGGATCGGACATGGCTGCCACGACGCGGCGCAGCCGGGCATGCAGAATGGCCTGGGTACAGGGGGGTGTCTTGCCCTGGTGGCAGCAAGGCTCGAGCGTGACGTACATCGTCCCACCGGCGGCGCGGGCACCGGCAACGGCCAGGGCATCGATTTCGGCGTGGGCTCCGCCGAACCGCCGATGCCAGCCCTCGCCGACGATCTGATCCCCGGCCACGATCGCGCAGCCGACCATCGGATTGGGTTCCACGGCGCCTTCGCCGCGGCGAGCCAGTTCCAGGGCCCGGGCCATGTACCAGGCGTCGAATTCCGAATCGGCCATGCGGGGCTCGTCCGTCCGATGCGATCAGCTGGCCGGTGGGCACCGGCGTGTCGACTGTTTATCCGGCGGCCGGCCGGGGCGTGGCGGCGCTCTCCCGGAGAAGGCGCGCCGCGGAACTCATTCCATCCCGGGCGTCCAAATCGCCGATTTCTTGCCGCCGGCGGCGGCCGGTTCACTGCCCGGCGTCCAGAGTTTGCCGGCCGGCTCGGCGGCCGCGCCCGGTACGACGAGCCCGGCGGGGGCGCTGGGCGACTCGGCGGCAATGCTGCCGTCAGGGCGCACCAGCCCCCATTGGGCGAGCAGCGAGTACAGCGCCTGGGCGATGCCCGGCTCGCGCAGGTGCTGATCGCGAATATGATGCAGCAGGTGATCGGCCGACGCGACGTCGCCTTGTCCCATGCAGACGGCCAGCTCGACCAGGTCGTAGCGGGCCGACGACTTGCCGGCGGCTTCGGCAATGGCGCGGGCCGCGTCGAGATCGGCCTTGGCCTGCGTCAGGTCGCGCTCCAATTGGGCCAGCAGCGAATAAACGGCCGCCTTGTCGACTTCCTGGTCGAGACTCGGCCGGCGGACGATTTCGCGTCCCAGGGCTTGTGCCGCGGGCAGGAAGCGCACCTCCTGCGCCCGCTCGAACGCCAACAACAGATCGTGGTCGGTGAGCTTAGCCAGCTCCAGCCGGCCCAGCCGCGCGTACGGCAGCTCGAGCACCGATGCGTGCGTCGGATCGATTGGCGTCGGCTCCGGCAAGCCAAGCTGGCGGCGCAGCTCGTTGTAGTCGGCAGACGTCAGGAACGATTGCGGACCAAGTTCGAGGATCAAGATCGCCGCCAACACCGCGATCCGCAGCTGGGGATCGGCGGCAGCCTCGCGCGGCGTCTTTCCGCCCAGGCTCTTTTGCGCCAGCTCGGTCCAGCGCCCGAGCAATTGCCGGCGATGTCCGGCGGCAAGCAAATCGCGCCGCTCGGCGGCAGGCGATTCGTCGGGCAAGTACCATTTCAGGGCCAATACGTCTTCGACCGCGTTGATCTGGGCGCTGGTTTCCTCCGCCCCCGCGTCGCCCAGCGTGCCGCCCGCGATCGTGCCGAGCACCTGCTGGCAGGCGGCCAGATCGCCCCGGGTGGCCATCAACTCCAGCCGCGCCTCGCGGTCGGTTTGCCGGCCGTAAACGGCAGCCTGGCCCAGGACCCAGGGAATCGTGTCCGGCGTCAGGCCGGTTGCCGACTCGGGCCGGGCCCGGTCCAAGAGCGAAAAGTAGCCCTTCGGGGGTGGCTCGTTTTCGGGCACGAGCTCGCGCAGATCGCCGGGCATGCGCAGCGCCTGGCGGCTTGCACCCAAATGGGCCAACAGCGCTTCAATGTCGCGGATCGGATAGATCATTCGCACCACGTCGACCGTCGTGACCGAGTCGTCGTCGAGCAACAGGGCCGTGGCCTGAGCCTCGACCGCGTCGTCCAGCGGCACGTCGCCGGCGGCAAACGTGCGCCAAGCCTGCACGGCGGCAGGCCGCCGGGCCAGCCAGGATTCGAGCACGGCGATGTTGCGGGCAATGGCAGGCCACGCGCCGGCTTTGTCGGCCAGGGCCTGGAACTGGCCGGCCGCCTTGTTCCAGCGCCCGGCGCGGCCGTTTTCGAGGGCTTCCAGAAAGCCCGACTTCCAGAGGGCATCGGCGGGGGGCTCGACCAGCGGCTGGTTTTCCTTGGCCACCAGATGAATCTCCGGCGAGCCTTGCAACGAGACGATCATCCGCAGCGTCTGTTCGTCTTTGCCCCCCGACAATCCGAATTGCAGCATCAGGTGGGCCCGGGCAGCCAGCAGTTCGCCCGCCCCCACGAGCGCCATGCCGACCACTCCCAGCGCGTCGTAGAGCTGCGCGGGGAGTTGCGTCTCGACGTGTTCGAAGGCCCGCTGCAGGAGATCGACCGCGGCCCGGGGATTGTCGCGGGCTTCGAGAATCGCGGTCTCGGCCAGCGCGACCGGGTTGTCCGGATGGTGCTGGCGAAATCGCGCAAGGGTCTGGGCAGCCTTTTCCGGCTGACCGAGCTCCGCTTCGAGCATCGCCTTGGTCGAGAGCAAGCAAGCCCGGTCCGGATATTTTTCGTCCAGCTTGTCCACCAGCTCCAGCGCTGCGGCGCGCTGCTCGCCGGAAACCATGCGCGACAGCTTATCCAGGTCGGCCGTCAGGTCGCTGCAACAGAACTTGATTTTCTTGCCGGTGCCGCCAGGACACGGCGCGTAAGGATCGATATCCATGAGTGCTCGAATGCCGAAGGATTTTTAGCCGGAAAATTGCCAGACCCCGCGCCGAATCGAAACCAACCCCGTCGAGCCGGCTCACGCGCCGGCGCGCAGGGCGGGATCTCTCCCAGCACGGCGCCTGCCGAAAAGCGCACGGCCCGCCGCGCACGATCCGCAGCGAATGCGTCCGGAGTTTGCCGCCAGGAATCTTGCCGGTGATTCCCGATCCGGCCTGGGATATGGCCGGCGGGACGATTGCGGTCAGGGGGTTCCAAGGCGGGGCGTGCCGGAGTTCTGTGAATCGTATCACAGCCGCGCACTCAAGGCTAATGCGCCGGCCGGCCGGGCAGGCCTGGCCCACGCTCGTCCGGCGGAGGCACCGCCAACTGGGCCGCCGCCGGCACTCAGTGCGCCGCGGCCAGGGCCTGCCGTTTGTGGGCCACGAGCGCCAAGAGGGCCTTTTGCGGCTCGGTGAACTTCTTGATCCCTTCGCTCATCAACGTCGCTTCCAGGTGCTCGATGTTGACCTGGCGATCGATGTCGGCCAGCACCTCGGCCGGCGGCATTTCGTCGATGGCGCGGGAAAAAGTCCGGCCGCTCTTTTCGACCGCGTCGTTGGTGGCCGGCGGGTTGGTTTCGATGTCGCTGCCGGCGAAAGCGGCCACGTATTTCCAGGCCGGGTCTTCGGGTTTCTTGGTGCCTGTGCTGGCAAAGACGATTTCCTGAGCCAGCGGCAGCTTCTTATCCTTCCAGTATTCGCAGTTGTCGCGCCAAATCCGCTTGGCCCCCACGATGCCGACCTGGCCCTGGGCGGCGGCCGAAAGACCGGGCACGTGCTGCTCGGTATAGACGTCCACGCGCGACACGAAAATGCTGTAGACGCTCTTGAGCCGCTCGAGCTTGCCGTGGCGCTGCGCCGCGCCAGATGGCCTCGCGGGCGGCATGATACTGGCGCGAGGTGAAGCACAGCGTCACGTTCAGCGTAATGCCGTGGGCGGCCATCTGTTCGATCGCCTCCAGCCCGGCCGGCGTCGCCGGCACCTTGATCATGCGGTTATCGTGCCCCGCCGACCAGTGCTTGCCCAGTTCGACATACTGCTTCACGCGCTCGGCGTGCGGCGGACCGAGCTGGGGATCTTCCAGCAGCGGATCGAGCTCGAAACTCACGTAGCCGTCGTTGCCGCGCGTCTCGCGCCAGACGGACAGAAATTGCTGCTGGGCCCCGCGCACCAACTCGTCGGTCATGCGCCAGGCGATCCCGGCGTCGTCGAGCTGCTCGTGCATCAGCTGCTCGAGCTGCCGGTCAAAGCGGCCGGTCTTGATCAGGTCGGACAGGATGATCGGGTTCGACGTGGCCCCGGTCGCTCCCAGGGCCCGATTGCGCACAACCAGGTCCGGGTCGATCGAATCGAGCCAGAGTTTCGTGCCACTGGCGATCAAACTCTTGAGCGGCGAGGCCATCGCAGATTTCCTCCCTTGGGGAAACCCCCGAGCCCACGCCGAAGATTGCGGTCGCTCAGAGGGTTGCGACCTGATTGTTTCGCGCTAGCGGCCAAAAGACAAGTGCCCCAGGGGGCGTGTCGCTCGATCGCAAAAGCTTATCGGGCCGCCAGTAAAGAGCTGAAAGGCGAAATGATCTGGTTTCGCTGGCAAGCGGCGGTGACGGGCCCTGGCAAACTGGGAAAAATGCCGCGAATCTTCCGGTTTTAACGATTATTCCTGTTCCATGAGGTGCGAGTTATCCGATTAGGCAAGGGAACATGGTGCGCGGATCGACCGCTTCGGTTTTTCCGTTCCGTGCAAGCATGTTTGCTCGCAAGGAGGCGATGGTGGGGGTCTATCGGGTTTTCATCTTCCGGGTCCTGCTGCTGTTGGCGGCGTCCTCTCGGGCGCTGTCAACGTGCGCGGCCGACTGGACGTTCGACACCCCGACGCTGGGTGCTCGACGTCCCGCCGCCCGCGCGCCGCTGCCCGGCGAAGATTTCCCGGCGCCGGAACCACGCCTGGTTTCGTTCGACGATCCGACCGGTTCGGCCGCCGATTCGCCCCCAGAACCGATTGCGCCAGGCAGCTCGTCGAGCACGTTCCCGAGCGCCGAAAGCGTGCAGCCCGACGAACATCTACTGCCCATTGCCATGCCCGACGCGGCGGGCGAAGACCTGCCGCCGGCGGCCCCCACGTTCAGCTCGGGGCGCTGGTTCAATCGCGGGCGTTGGTATGCGCGGGCCGAATTGACCTACCTGACGATCTCGGAAAAGAAATCCACGAACCTGGCGATCGACTTTTCCGATCCGAACCAGATTCCGCAGGTGCAGCGCAACGTGTTCCGCACCCAGAAGGGTGACGGTTACTCGCCCGGAGCGCGGATGACGGTGGGTGTTTTTCTGGGGATCGATCCCTGGAACCGCGACAGCTCGCTGGAATTCACCTATTTCGGGCTGAGCAACTTTAGCGCCACCCGGGGCTTGAACTCGATTGCACCGAACAGCCTGTACACGACACTCGACCCGTCGTTCACGGCGCCGGGCTTCACGCAAGCCAACCAGATGTCGTACGTCCTGCAGACCCACTTCAACAGCTATGAGTTGAATTTCCGCCTGACGCGGCGGCTGGGTCGTGACCGCATCGTGCTCTCGCGCGAAGGCACCTGGGTCCGTGAACTGGCGCCCAACCTGGTGCCGACGATCTTCGGCGGCATGCGGCTCATCACGCTCAACGAGGCGTTCGCTTGGAATAGCCAGGGCACCGATCCGGCCACGACCTTCGGCCAGTACAACGTCCGCACGCACAACGCCCTGACCGGCTTCCAGCTTGGAGCCGCGATGGATTATCAGCAGGCCGGCTGGAAGGCGGGTGTGACGGTCCGGGCCGGACCGTACATCAACTTCGCCGACCAGTTCACCACCGTCAACGGGATTGGTCCGTCGTCGACGGGAACCGGCAGCAGCACCATTAGCCGCAACGTGTCCAATCAGAAAACAGGGCTGGCGTTTGCCGGCGAAATCAATCTCAGCTGTGCCTACTACTTCAAGCCCAACATGGCCCTGCGGAGCAGCATCGAAGTGATGTACCTCACCGACATGGCCCTGGCGGACAAGCAACTCACGTTCGTGCAGCTGGATCCGGTCAAGATCTCCGCGTCGCACGAAACGCAGCTTGTCGGCTTCACGTTGGGCTTCGAGTGCAATTGGTGACGCGTGCGGCAAGCGCGGGGGATGCAAGGGGTAACGGGGGGCAACACGTGACGGGCGCGACGGCGGGCTGCCTGGGCGGCCGGCGCGCCGGAAAAGGGGCTACGAAAGTCATATGAATCGCTTTTTCTCTCGTCATAGCTTCAAGATCATCTTCCTGGTGGTCTTCCTGCTCCCGGTGCTCAGCCGCGGCGCGCGTCTGGCCATGACCAGCAACGACAACAAGGTCGAAGACTGGCTGCCGAAGGAGTATACCGAGACCCAGGACCTCAAGTGGTTCAAGCAGCACTTCGACAACGAGACCTTCATTCTCGTCAGCTGGGAAGGCTGCACGCTCCACGATCCGCGGCTGGAGCTGCTCGAGACCAAGCTGCTCGCGCACGTCAATAAGATCTATCCCAAGCCGCGCACGCTGATCGAGGCCGGCTGGCAGAAGCTGTTTCCGCCCGCCCAGCCGCCCGAGCCGGTGATCGGTCCGCCGATGTTTCAAAGCATCGAGACCGGCCGCACGATGTTCGACCGGCTCACCGAAGGCACGGCCAAACTGCCCGAGGAGGAGGCGCTGCGCCGCCTGGCCGGCTTGTTCGTGGGCAAAGAGAACCACGACCAGTCCTGCGCCGTGATCTCGCTGACCGCAGAAGGCAAGCGCGACCTGCGCCACACGCTCGAATCGCTGTTTGCGATCTGCCAGAACGATCTCGGGCTGCCGCGCGAGCGGGTCAAAATGGGCGGGCCGCCGGTCGACAACGTCGCCATCAGCACCGAAGGCGAACGGACCTTGATCCGGTTGTTCGGCCCGGCCGGCATCGTCGGCCTGTGCCTGGCCTATTGGTGCCTGCGCAGCACGCGGCTGACGATGATGGTCTTCGTCACCGCGCTGTATGCCGGCGCGATCAGCTTGTCGCTGGTGTTCTACTCCGGCAGCGCCATGAATGCGATCCTGCTGACCATGCCGGCGGTGGTCTACGTGGCCGGCATCTCGGGCGCGATCCATTTTGCCAACTATTACCGCGATTCGGCGGTCGAAGGCGGGATCGATGGCGCCCCGGCCCGGGCCCTGCATCATGCCTGGATCCCCTGCACGCTCTCGGCCATCACCAGCGCCGCGGGCCTGGCTTCGCTGTATACCAGCGAGCTGATCCCGATCCGGCTGTTCGGCGTGTTCACGGCGCTGGGAGTGCTGACCACGCTGGGCCTGCTATTCCTGTTCCTGCCGGCCTGGATGCAACTCTGGCCGATGAAGAAAAACAGTTCGCTCGACGGCAACGCTCCGAGCGCCGAAGACCTGGCCCTGCCGACCCACTGGCGGCGAGCGCTGGGCGGCGTGCTCAGCCACTGGGGACTGGTGTTCGTGGCCGGCTCGGCGCTGATGATTTTCTGCGGCGTCGGGCTCACGCGGATCAACACGTCGATCAAGCTCACCAAGCTGTTCTCCTCCGACGCCGAAATCATCAAGAATTACGAGTGGCTGGAAAAGAACCTGGGCCCGCTCGTGCCGATGGAAGTCGTGCTGCGGATCGACAATTCGCAGTGTGACCTGACCATGCTCGAACGGATGGAGCTGGTCGGCCGCATCCAGTCGAGCCTGTGCGAAATCAAGGAAGTCGGCAACACGCTCTCGGCCGTGACTTTCGCCCCTTCGCTGGAAATCAAGCGGATGGGGCCGTTGGTCTCGAAGGCCAGCGCCCGCAGCATCTGGAACCGCCGCCTCGAAGCCCACCGCGACGAATACATCGAGGGCGGGTTCCTGGCCCAGGAAGACAACACGGAATTGTGGCGGATCAGCACCCGCGTCGAGGCCCTCAACGACGTCGACTACGGCATGTTCCTGGGTGACCTGAGGGCCAAGGTCGAGCCGGTGCTCGCCGCCGAACGGACTCGGATCCTCAGCGAGCGGGCGCGCAAACAGCACGCCACGATCGACCCCGACGCGCTGGCCGCCGCCGGTCAGCCGACCGCCGAAGACCCGCGTCCGTTGGGAATCGACGCCGTCTATACCGGGCTGGTGCCGGTGGTTTACAAAGCCCAGCGCGAGATGCTGATCGGCCTGGCCTTCAACTTCATCACCGACTTGCTCACGATTGCCGCCGTCATGACCGTGGTCTTCCGCGACCTCTCGGCGGCGTTGATCCTGCTCGTCCCGTCGGTGTTTCCGGTCGTGATCGTGTTCGGCCTGATGGGCTGGCTGGGCGTGACGATCGACGTGGGCACGATCATGACGCCGACCGTGGCGCTGGGCGTTTCGGTCGATGACGTGGTCCACTTTCTGATCTGGTATCGGCGCGGTCTGTCGGAAGGCAAGAGCCGGCGGAATTCCGTGATGTTGGCCTACGAGGGCTGCGCCCGGGCCATGTATCAAAGCTGGGCCGTGCTGGGCTTGGGCCTGGCGGTGTTCGCCCTCAGTTCGTTCGTGCCGACGCAGCGCTTCGGCTCGATGATGTTCTGCCTGCTCACGGCGGCCCTGCTGGGCAATCTGCTGATGCTGCCGGCGGTGCTTTGCAGCCCGGTGGCAGGCCTATTCGGCCGCCGCCTGGTTCGCAAGGCCCAGGCCGCTGCCGACGCCTCGCACGACGCCAGCCCGGCGGAATCGGACGTGGCCCACGCGGCCAGCGGACCGCACACGGCGGTCCCGGCCCCGCTGGGGCACGACAGCCCCCAGCGCTCGGTCCGCAGCTGAAACCGGGCCGGACCGGCCGGCGGTTTTTTCGCCGCCGAAGTTGCTATAATCGGCGCACGCGGCGCGCACTTCGCGTCGAGGGCGGCGGCGGCATCCCGGCTGGAGCACACGATGGAAGACCCCCAGGACCTGGTTTCGATTTACCGCGCGGCCAATCCGGCCGACGCGCATTTCGTAATGAACCTGCTGCTGGACGAGGATATCGACGCCCAAGTTTCCGAAGAGAACGAACCGTTTGCCGGTCTGCCGATCGTGCCGCCCGACGTGCTGGTGCGCAAAGCGGACGAAGCCCGGGCACGCCTGATCGTCGATGGTTTTCAGCGCGAGCAGGTGGCTCGGGCTGAACGGCCTGATTGGACCTGTCCTCAGTGCAAGGCAACCGTCGTCGGGGCCTTCGACGAGTGCGACGCCTGCGGCGCCGACCGGCCCGGTAGCGATCCAGAGTAAGAACCGGCCCGGAGCGCACCTTTGCGGCACGAACACCTTTGGGCTCCCTGGCGGCTGGGCTACATCAAGGGGGAAGCTGCCCCCGCACCGAGCGCGCCGCGAGCGCTGGCCTGGCTGCCGGGCGCCGACCCGGCGTGCTTCATGTGCCGCGCCGCGGCCGACCAGGCCGACCGCGAGAACCTCGTGGTCCGCCGCGGCGAGCGGACCGTCGTGATCCTGAACCGCTATCCTTACAACAACGGACACTTGCTCGTCGCGCCGCTGGCGCACAAGGCCCGGCTGGACGAACTCGACGACCAGCAGTTGCTCGAGTGCCAGCAAACCATCACCGCGCTCGTGGGCTTGCTGGAGCGGCTGATTCAGGCCGAAGGCTTCAACATCGGGCTCAATCTCGGACGCGTCGCCGGCGCCGGAGTGCCCGGCCATCTGCACTGGCACATCGTGCCCCGTTGGAACGGCGATACGAACTTCATGACGTCGCTCGCCGGCGTGCGTGTGATTCCGCAATCGCTCGACGCACTCTGGGAACTGCTCGACGAACACCTCCCGGCCAGCGCTGGCAAGCCGACCGGCACGCCGCCGACGTCCTGAAATCAGCCCCGTGAATCCCGACGACACCCAGCCCCGTTCCGTTCGCCCGAGCGCCGCCGAAACCGTTCGCCCCGCAGCACCTGCGACGGACGCCGCACCCTCGGCCGGCGGCGAGCCGGCCGGGCTCGAAGCAACTCCGGCGACCTACGCCGCTTTCTTGCATTCGGTGGCCGCGCGAAGCGGTTCTGCTGGCGCCCTACGCCATGCACAGCGCGCAGTCGGCCGGGCGCAAGCATCCCGAGCGCGAACATCCGTATCGCGGACCGTTCCAGCGCGATCGCGACCGCATCGTCCATAGCGCGGCCTATCGCCGGCTGAGCTTCAAGACGCAGGTGTTTACCGGCGACTCGGGAGACTATCACCGCACGCGGCTGACCCACACGCTCGAAGTGGCCAGCGTCGCCCGGACGCTGGGCCGGGCCCTGGCCCTGAACGAAGATCTGATCGAAGCCCTGGCCCTGGTGCACGACATCGGGCATCCGCCGTTCGGCCACGCCGGCGAAGACGCGCTCGACGAGTGTCTGCGCGGGCACGGCGGCTTCTCGCACAACGCCCAAGCCCTGCGGATCGTCGAGTTGCTCGAAACCCGGTATCACGAGTTCCCGGGCCTCAACCTGACCCTGGAGGTCCTGGCCGGGCAATCCACCCGCGTCCGACGGCGGGCGACCGAGCAGCCCCCGCTGGTCGAAGTGCAGGTCGTCGAGGCGGCCGACAGCATCGCGTATGACACGCACGACGCGGACGACGCGCTCGAACTCGGGCTGCTCACGCTCGATGAACTGCTCGAGACCCCGCTGTGGGCCGCCGCCAAGGAGCGCGTCGGCCGGCGCTTCGCCGGACTCGAGTCGGGCCCCTTGCGCCGCGCCCTGCTCCACGAGCTGATCGACTGGCAAGTCGGCGACCTGCTCGCCTGCGCCGTGCGCAAGCTGGCGGGCAGCCAGTACGACCAGCCGGCCGGCGCAGGGCAGACGCCGCTGGTGATCGCCGCCAGCGGCGAGTTGGCCCAGCAGAAACTGGAGCTGGAGCGATTTCTGCACGCGCGCGTGTATCGGCATCCGCAGGTGCTGGAGCACCGCCGGCGAGCGCAACAGTTGCTGCGCGAAATGTACGATCACCTGGCCGCCCGGCCCGATCTGCTCCCCGCAGCGGCGCAAGCCCGGGCCGTCCGCGACGGCACCCCCCGAGCTGTGGGGGATTACCTGGCCGGCATGACCGACCGCTTCGCTCAGCGCGAATATCGGCGATTGCTGGGGCGAAGCTGAGCGTTTCGCGCCGGATTCGCCGCGATCGGCCGCTGATTTCGGGCCCAAATCGAGGTTTGTTCGGCCTGTGTGTCCGGCCGCGTGCAGGCTAGAAACTCCCCCCCCAGCTGTCTAAGATAGATGTGTTGTACCCCCCCCACCGCAATCGCGCCCTCCGCTCGCTTGTCGCTTTTTTTTGCTCGGATCTAGCGGTTTCTCATGGCTCTCGTCGTTCTGCGGTGCGTATTTCTGATGGTGGCGGCTGGACTCGGGGTCCAGCTCGTCCGCTCCCAGGCGTTGCCGCAGAACCCGGAATGGCTTCCTTGGGCAGTCTTCGGCGGCATGATGTTGTTGTCGTCCGGGGTGCTGGTCCTCGATGTCCTCACGCGGCGGAAGCACGTCGACATTCTGTCGGGGGTTTACTTCGGCCTGATCGTCGGGCTGTTTCTGACCTACGTGTTGCGGCTGGCCTTGAGCCCGATCCTGCCCGAAAAGGGGCCGATCACGCCCTGGATCGAGCTCGTGCTGGCCATGCTGCTCTGCTACACGTGTATCAGCATGATCCTGCAGACAAAGGATGATTTCCGTTTCATCATCCCCTATGTCGAGTTCGCCAAAGAGGTCAAGGGGCTCAAGCCCTACGTGCTCGACACCAGCGTGGTTATCGACGGCCGGATTGCCGACGTCGTCGAAACGCAAATCCTTGACAACCAATTGATCATGCCGCGGTTCGTGATCGCCGAGCTGCAAGCCATCGCCGACAGCTCCGACCGACTCCGCCGCACCCGCGGCCGCCGCGGGCTGGACATCCTCAACCGCCTGCGGAGCAATCCGGGCGTCGACCTGCAGGTGTACGACCGGGAGCTGCCCGAGTTCTCCGGCCAGCCCGTCGACATGAAGCTGGTGCTCTTGGCCAAGCACATCGACGGCAAGATCGTCACGAACGATTACAACCTGAACAAGGTGGCCCGGCTGCAGGGCGTGGGAGTGATCAACCTGAACGATCTGGCCAACGCGCTCAAGCCGACCTTCCTGCCCGGCGAAAACATCGAAGTGCGGATCGTCAAGAACGGCGAGGAAGCCGGCCAGGGCGTGGGCTACCTGGACGACGGCACGATGATCGTCGTCGAAGGGGGCCGCGAGCACCTGCACAAGACGATCAAGATCGCGGTGACCAGCGTGCTGCAAACCAGCGCGGGCCGGATGATTTTCGGCCGTTGCGAGGGCGCCGTCCGCGTGGCGACGTAAGCGGCGCCGGAGCCGCCGGGCGGCCACTGCGTGGCTGCTACATCTCGGCCGCTAAATTTTCACCGCTACATTTTCTCGACGGCACGAATGCCGAGCAGCCCGAGCCCCAGCCGGATGGTGCGCGCGGTCAGATCGCACAATCGCAACCGGCTTTCGCGCAGCGCGTCGCTTTCCGCCCGGATCACGTGGCACTGCTCGAAGAACGTCGAGTAGCGACCCGCCAGTTCGAACAAGTAGGCGGTCAGGAAGTTGGGCCGGAAGTCGGCGGCGGCCGTCTCCAGGGCCTCGGAAAACTGCAGAATCGCCAGGCCCAGCGCCCGCTCGGCCGGCTGGTCGAGCGAAATCCGGCCCCCCTGCCCGCGCAGCGCTTGTGGATCGACGCCTGCCTTGTGAAAAATGCTGCTCACCCGGGCGTGGGCGTACTGCATGTACGTGGCCGTGTTGCCGGTCATGGCCAGCATCTTGTCGTAGCTGAATTCGTAGTCGCTGGTGCGGTTCTGACACAGGTCGGCGTACTTGATGGCGCCGATGCCCACCGCGTCGGCCACGCTTTGGCGCTCTGCGGCCGAAAGATCGGCGCCGGTTGGCTTGGCGTCGTCGTTGGCCGAGACGATCGCAAGAGCCCTCTCGACCGCTTCGTCCAAGAGGCCGTCCAGCCCCACGGTGTCGCCCGAGCGGGTCTTGAACGGCTTGCCGTCGGAGCCCAGCACCGTGCCGAAGGCCACGTGCCGCAGGTCCACGTCTTCGTAGCCCCAGAGCCGGGCCGTGGCGAACAGCTGCTCGAAGTGCAGGCTTTGCCGATGATCGACGACGTACAGGATCGCGTCGGGCTGCCAGGTGGCGACGCGATACTGGATCGTGGCCAGGTCGGTCGTGGCGTACAGGAACGCGCCGTCCTGCTTGCGAATGATGAACGGGGCCTCGTGGCCGGCGACAAACACGCAGGTGGCCCCTTCGCTCAGCCGGGCAATGCCCCGATGCTCCAGGTCGGCCACCACCGCCGCCAGCCGGTCGTGGTAGTAACTTTCGCCGAGCGTGTAATCGAATTGCACCTCCAGCCGGCGATAAATCCGCTCGATGTCCTGCATGCAGGCGGGCAAGAATTCCCGCCACAACTCGCGATTCTCCGGATCGCCGGCGTGCAGCAGGGCCGTTTCGGCCAGCACGGCCGATTCGATGTCAGCGTGCGTATGCAGGAAGTGCATCGCCGACGGATCGGCTTCGACGTCGGCCAGCCGGGCCTGCAGGGCCACCAGGTCGTCTTGCAACTCGCGTGCTTTGCTCTCGGCCTTTTGCCGGGCCTTGGCGGCGTCTTTTTCCGCCTTGCGGTCGGCCGGCGTCGGCGCGGCGCAGCTCGCCGGCCAATCGCTCGGCATCGGCAACCAGCTGGCCGAGTTGGGGCAGCCGGCGCCGGCCGGAGTGATAGTCGACCAGCCGGTTGACCAGCCGGTACAGGCGGCTGAGCTCGGCGACCGGTTGGCGGCCGTAGGCCTCGGGATCGACGAAATGTTTGAAGCCGTAGATGATCATCCCGAACTGCGTGCCCCAGTCGCCCACGTGATTGTCGCTGATCACGTGGTGGCCGAGAAAACGCAACAGCCGGTCGAGCGCCGCGCCGATGACCGTCGAGCGGATGTGCCCGACGTGCATCGGCTTGGCCACGTTGGGCGCGGAAAAGTCGATCACGATCGTGCGCGGTTCGGCCGCGGCCGCCACGCCCAGCCGCTCGTCGGCCAAAGCTTCGGCCAGCCGCTCGGCCAGCCAATCATTGCGCAGGCGGAGATTGATAAAGCCCGGCCCGGCCACCTCGGGCGCCTGGCAGATGTCGTCGAGCCGGACGCGGGCGACAATCTCGGCCGCCAACTCGCGCGGATTGCGCCCCAGCCGCTTGCCCAGCGGCATCGCCACGTTGGCCTGGTAATCGCCGAAAGCCGCGCCCTGCGCCGGGCGAACCATGTCGACCAGCCGGTCCAGCTCGGCGGGGCTGTCGGCCAGTTCGGCCAGCGCGGCGCGGAAGCGGCTTTGCAACTCGTGAAGGATGTTCATGCGACAGAGTTTGCCACCGCCGCCAAGCGGGCCGCAAGCCCAAAAGCGCAGCGGTCCTCATGCATCACGGCCCCGCCAAGCATCACGGCCCCCGCAGGCGCGCCTGAGCGACCCGGGCCTGGAGCCTGGGCACGTGGCCCAGCCGGGCGGAGGCAGCCTTAGCGCGGGCGGGCAATCGGAGTCGGCGGCGGAGCGCTGCTTTCGAAGGGCACGCGCTTGGCGCCGGCCCAAAGCTCTTCGAGCGCGTAGTAGTCGCGCGTCTCCTGGTCGAACAAGTGGACGACCACGTCGCCAAAGTCCAACAGGATCCAGCGGCTCTCGACGTAGCCTTCCAGGCCGAGCCGGCGATCGCCGTACTCGCGCTCCAGAACCTGATCGATCTCTTCGCTGATCGAATGCAGCTGCCGCCGACTCGATCCCGTCACCAGGACGAAATAATCGAAAACCTGGGTCAGCTCCCGGAGATCGAGCACGACGATGTCGCGGCCACGGTTTGCATCGGCGGTGCGGGCGGCGGCCAAGGCCCGCTCCAAACTTCTCTCGCTGCGCGCGGCGGTCTGTTCCAAAGCGACGGCCAACGGTGTCCTTTCGCAAAAGGCGTGAACGGAAGCGAACATCTTTATTCTACTCCGCAATCCGGGCGAAACGAAGAGTGCCGCCCGGCCCGGCGGGTGGATCGGGCACGGGAGCCCCGGCGGACGGAGGTTCTGCCCCGGGCGCGTCCCCCGGGCGAACTATTACGAATCTAACGACGCTGACAGCCGCCGCCGGGTTCGCCGAAAAAAGCCCGGCGGGTCACCCCTTGCCAGGCCCGACCCAACCAGTACGTTGGGAACACCTTCCGGTGGAGACACATTGCCGGCCCGCTAGAAACCGCAACAGGAGCAAACTTCATGGCAGATTGGATCGAGCCGGGGAGCAAGGCCCCCGACTTTTCGCTCTCAGCCGACGACGGGCAGAAAGTGAAACTCTCGGCCCTGAAGGGGACGCCGGTGGTGCTCTATTTCTATCCCAAGGACGACACGCCCGGCTGCACTCGCGAGGCCTGCGCCTTCCGCGACCGGAAAAAGGAGCTGGTCAAGCTGGGGGCCAAGGTGCTGGGCGTCAGCCCGGACGACGTGGCTAGCCACGTGAAATTCCGCGACAAGTTCGAGCTGAACTTTCCGCTGTTGGCCGACGCGGACCACAAGGTGGCCGACAAGTACGGCGCCTGGCGCGAGAAAAACATGTACGGCAAGAAGTCGCTGGGCATCCAGCGCTCGACCTACTTGATCGACGCCGACGGCCGGGTCGCCAAGGTCTGGAAGAAAGTCAACGTCGACGGCCACGACGAAGAAGTGATCGCGGCGCTGAAAGAGCTCGGCTGACGGCCTGTGACTCTTGTGGCCCATGCCCCGGCCGACCCGCGGCAAATGAGTCGCCAGCGGCAGCACGGCAGCGCTCCCGGCCGCACAGCGCCCGCCCGCGGCGTGCGTTGAACGCCGGCTATCTTGAGCGGCCTGCGAACTGCATTGCACTCACGGCGCCAGCAGCAACCGGCCGGGCACCTTGAGGTAGTTGATTACCTCGTTGAGAAAGCGCGAGGCCGCGGCCCCGTCGACCAGGCGGTGATCGTACGACAGGCTCAGCGGCATCATCAGCCGCGGCTCGATCCGGTCGTCGACCACCACCGGCAGCTTGCGCGACCGGCCGGTGAGCAGGATGGCCACGTTCGGCGGATTGATGATCGGCGTCGAATACGTGCCGCCGATCGAGCCCATGTTGCTGATCGTGAACGTCGAGCCGCGCAGGTCGTCGGGCGAGAACTTGCCGGTCCGGCGCGCTCGGCCACGTCCATCAGCGAGCGGGCGATCTGCGGAATGCTCATCCGGTCGACGTCGCGCACGGTGAGCACGATCAGCCCGCGGTCCGTGTCGACCGCCACGCCGATGTTGACGTAGTCCTTGTAGATGATCTGCTCGGCTTCCATGTCGATCGAGGCGTTGATCGCCGGATGCAGCTTGAGCGATTGGGCCACGGCTTTCATGACGAAGGCCATCATCGTCAGCTTGACGTGCGACTCGACGTAGTCGGCCAGGCCGCCTTTGCGGATCCGTTCCAGCTCGGTGATGTCGGCATCGTCGAAATTCGTGACGTGCGGGATCGTGGACGACGAACGGGCCATGTTCACCGCGATGGCCTTGCGAATGGCCGGCAGCGGCGAGCGGCGAATCGGGCCCCAGGTGTCGGAACCGTCGGCCCCGGCCGGCAGGGCCGTGGTGCGCGTCGACGCCAGCACCGGCACGGAACTGCGGGCGCCCGCCCCCTCGCGGACCGCGGCCTTGACGTCCTCTTCGGTGATCCGGCCGCCGGCGCCCGTGCCGTTAACGTGCGCCAGATCGACTCCCAGCTCCCGGGCCAGGCGCCGGGTCGAAGGACCGGCCGGCGGCAGCTTGGCGTGCGGCTCGGCCGCCTCGGCCACCGGAGCCGGAGCTGCGGGCTTGGCGACGGGGGCCGGAGCCGGCTTGCTCTGCGGAGCCGCGGGGGCCGGGCGCGCCGGTGCCGCGGGCTGCGGCGCGGCCGCCTTGGCGCTGCCGTTGTCTGCGGCGCTGCCGTTGCCTGCGGCGCTGTAACTGCCTGCGGCGCTGGCGCTGCCTGTTTGTCGGCCGATTCGAAGGTCAAGAGTGCGTCGCCGACCTTGACCTTCGAGCCTTTCTGCACGTGGACCTTGCTGATCCGGCCGGCCTGCGGCGAGGGCAGATCGACCGTGGCTTTGCCGGTCTCGACTTCGAACACGGTCTGATCGGCCGCGACGTCGTCCCCCTCCTTGACCAGCACGTTGACGATGTCGCCCGACTCGATGTTCTCGCCCAACTCAGGCAACTTGAATTCACTCGCCATGGAGGTCCTCTTGGTGTCGCTCGTATTCCATCCGCTTGCGGTCCGTGCGCCCGGACGACGGCCAGGCGCAGGCGAACCCGCTGGGGCGGAGTTTATTTCGCAAAGGAGGTGATTTGCCGATCGGTTACGTTCTCAAGCGGTCTGCGGGTTGATCTTTTCCGGATCGATGCCCAACTCGCGAATCGCCTGGGCGACGCGCTCTTTGCCGAGCTTGCCGCGCTCGGCCAGTTGATACAGCGTCGCGACCACGATGCATTCCGCATCGACCTCGAAATGCCGCCGCAGCTCTTTGCGGGCTTCGCTGCGGCCGAAGCCGTCGGTGCCCAGGACGAACATGCCGCCGGGAATGTACGGCTCGATCTGATCGGCCAAGGCCCGGACGTAGTCCAAAGCCGCGATGAACGGCCCCTCGTGTCCGGCCAATTGCTGATCGAGGAACGACTGCCGGGGCTTCTCGGTCGGATGGAGCATGTTCCAGCGGCTGGCGGCGATGGCGTCGCGGGCCAGCTCGGTGTAGCTGGTCACGCTCCAGACGTCGCTCGACACGCCGTACTTCTCGGCCAGCAGGTCCTGGGCGCGGAGCACCTCGCGCAAGATGGCGCCCGAGCCGAACAGCTGCACGTGGAGCTGTCCCGAGGCGACCGACTTGGACGAGTATTTGTAGATGCCGCGGAGGATGCCCTGCTCCACGCCCTCGGGCATGGGGGGCTGGCGGTAATTCTCGTTCCCGACCATCAGGTAATAGATCGCGTCTTCCTCCTCTTCGTACATCCGCCGCATGCCGTCGAGAATGATCGTGGTGATCTCGTAGGCAAAGGCCGGATCGTACGAACGCACGGTGGGAAAGGCGCTGGCGTTGAGCAGGCTTTGGCCGTCCTGGTGCTGCAGCCCCTCGCCGGCCAGCGTGGTGCGGCCGGCGGTGCCGCCGAGCAAGAATCCCTTGGCCCGGCAATCGCAGGCGGCCCAAATCAGGTCGCCGATCCGCTGGAAGCCGAACATCGAGTAATAGATGAAGAACGGGATCATGTTGATCCCGTGCGTCGCATAGGCCGTGCCGGCGGCAATGAACGAGGCCATCGAGCCGGCCTCGGTGATGCCTTCCTCGAGCAGCTGGCCGTCCTTGCACTCGCGGTAATACTGCAACATGCCGGCGTCGACCGGCTCGTAGAGCTGGCCGGCGTGGGCATAGATGCCGCACTGCTTGAACAGGCCGTCCAGGCCGAAGGTGCGCGACTCGTCGGGCACGATCGGCACGATGTACTTGCCGACTTGCTGGTCCTTGAGCAACTTGGCCAACAGCAGCACGAACGCGCTGGTGGTCGACGCCTCGCGCTCGCCGCTACCGGCGGTGAACTCGGCGTATTGGGCCAGCCGGGGCACTTCGGTCTTGATGTGCTTGATGTGCCGCGTGGGCACGTAGCCGCCCAGCGAGGCGCGGCGCTCTTTGAGGTATTTGATCTCTTCGCTGTCCTCGTCCGGCTTGTAGAACGGGGCCTTGGTCACGTCCTTGTCCGAGATCGGGATCGCGAAGCGGGAGCGGAATTCCTTCAGCTCTTTCTCGCCCAGCTTCTTCTGGTTGTGGGCCACGTTCTTGCCTTCGCCCGCGTCCCCCAGGCCGTAACCCTTGATCGTGTGGGCCAGGATGACCGTGGGCCGGCCCTTGTTTTCGACCGCCGCCTTGTAGGCCGAATAGACCTTTTCCGGATCGTGCCCGCCGCGGCGCAGCTTGGCCAGCTCCTCGTCCGACAGGCCGCGGACCATTTGTTCCAGCTCGGGATACTTGCCGAAGAAATGCTCGCGGATGTACGAGCCGGGCATGACGGTGTACTTCTGGAATTCGCCGTCCACGACTTCGCCCATCCGTTTGACGAGCAGGCCGTGCTTGTCCTTGGCCAAAAGCGGGTCCCAGGTGTCGCCCCAGATTACCTTGATCACGTTCCAGCCGGCGCCGCGGAAGATGCCCTCGAGCTCCTGGATGATCTTGCCGTTGCCGCGGACCGGTCCGTCCAGGCGTTGCAGGTTGCAGTTGATCACGAAGATCAGGTTGTCCAGCTCTTCGCGGCCGCCCAGGGTGATCGCGCCCAGCGTTTCGGGCTCGTCGGTCTCGCCGTCGCCCAGAAAGGCCCAAACGTGCGTGCCGGCCGTGTTCTTGATGCCGCGGTCCTGCAGGTACTTGTTGAACCGGGCCTGGTAAATCGCCATGATCGGCGCGAGGCCCATCGAAACGGTGGGGAACTCCCAGAAATTCGGCATCAGCCAGGGATGCGGATAGCTGGACAGCCCGCCCCCTTCGGCCATCTCGCGGCGGAAGTTTTCCAGGTGCTTTTCGGTCAGCCGGCCTTCGAGGAACGCCCGGGCGTAGATGCCGGGGGCGGCGTGGCCTTGAAAGTAGATCTGGTCGCCCGAGTAATCCTCTCCCTTGCCCTTGAAGAAGTGGTTGAAGGCCACTTCGTAGAGCGTGGCGGCCGAGGCAAAGGTGGAGATATGGCCGCCGATGCCCAGGCTCGAATCCTTGTTGGCCCGGGTAACCATGGCCATCGCGTTCCAGCGGATCAGGCTCTTGATCCGACGCTCCAGCTCGCGGTTGCCCGGATAGGGGGACTGCTTGGATTCGGGAACCGTGTTGATATACGGAGTATTGGCCGTGAACGGCAGTTCGACGCCGTCGCGGTGGGCCGCCTCGCTCATCTCTTGCAGCAGGAAGGCGACGCGCTGGGCTCCCTGATTCTCCAAGACGCTGCGCAGCGACTCCAGCCATTCGGCCGTTTCGAGCGGATCGGAGTCAACTTGCGAGGGAATCGTGTCGGCATTGGCCATAGGCCAAACTCCATTTGCAATTCGAGGACTGCCCGGTGACAGGCTGTGACAGAACCTGACGCTTGTCCGCCGAACTTTGCTTCGTAATTATCATCGCCCGCCGAAGTTGGGTAAAGGGCGCGATCTGGCGCTCCCGGCCCGCGCGGCCGTCCCCGACGAGCACGGATCGACTTACGACGTGTGAGTGCGGGTTTTTGGTTTGTAGATCTCGGTGGCCGTGCCCAGGTAAACTTCGCCCGCGTTCATGACCGTTTCGCTCAGGGTCGGATGCGGGTGAATCGTTTCGACCAGGTCGCGCACGCTGCTCCCCATTTCGATCGCCAGCACGCCTTCGGCGATCAGGTCGCCCGCATTGGGGCCGACGATCCCGATGCCCAGGATGCGGTCCCCTTCGGGGTCGACGAGCAGCTTGGTAAAGCCCTCGGTGCGGCCCAGGGCCTGGGCGCGGCCGCTGGCGACCCAGGGATATTTGGCGATTTCGATGGCGATTCCTTCGCGCCGGGCCTGGTCTTCGGTCAATCCGGCCCAGGCGATTTCCGGATCGGTGAACACGACGGCCGGAATGGCGTGCGGCTCGAACGCCGCCGGTTCGCCGAGCAGGGCCTCGATGGCCACCAGCCCCTGATGCGTGGCCTTGTGGGCCAGCATCGGTTCGCCGGCCACGTCGCCGATGGCCAGGATGTGCGGATCGGCGGTGCGCTGCTGTTCGTCGGCCACGACAAAACCACGGCGATCGATTTCGACTTGCGTGTTCTCCAGCCCCAGCCCGGCGCTGTTGGGACGCCGGCCGACCGAAACCAGCACGCGGCTGAAGCGCTCGCTGCGGTTGCCGGCGGCGCTTTCCAGAGCCACCTCGATTTCGTTGCCCCGATCGGTGAGGCTGGCCACCTTGGTCTCGAGATAAATTCCGGCGAAGATCTTGCCCAGCCGATCGGCGAGCGGCTTGACCAGGTCGCGATCGGCGCCGGGCAGCAGCGTGGGAGTCAATTCGACCACCGTGACTTTCGTGCCCAGCTCGGCGTAGACCGTGCCCATCTCCAGCCCGATGTAGCCGCCGCCGATCACCAGCAGCGACTCGGGCAAGTCGGCCAGCGCGAGCGCGCCGGTGGAATCCATGACACGATCGGTGGGCAGCTTGAACGGGCCGGGCACGGCCGGCGACGAGCCGCTGGCCAATACGCAATGCTCGAACGTCAGGTGATCGACCTTGCCGTCGGGGAACTCCAGCCGCAGCGTGGTCGAGTTTTCGAATTTGCCCCGGGCGTGGATGACTTCCACCTGCCGCTTCTTGGCCAATTGCTTCAGTCCGCCGGTGAGCGTGGCGATGACTTTTTCCTTGCGTGCGCGGACCGCGTCGATGTTGATCGCCGGGCGTGGAAACTCGATGCCCCAGGAGGCCATTTCCTTGGTCTCGCTGATCACGCGGGCCACGTGCAGCAGGGCCTTCGAGGGAATGCAGCCGCGGAGCAAGCAGGTGCCGCCGAGTTGCGGATCGGCCTCGACCAGCGTGACTTGCATCCCCATGTCGGCGGCCAGAAACGCGGCCGCATAGCCTCCCGGACCACCGCCCAATACTGCCAGTTGGGTCTCCATCGAAATCTTTCCAGTTCGAGTTTCGCTCGCCAAAAAGGATCCCGGTCGAGCCGGCTGCCCGGTACATCGGGCGGCACTCGCGCCGAAACCTTACGTTTGTCTATTCGTTCGCGCGCCTGTTGATCTGCTTGTCCGGCCGGCGATTGCGCGCCCCAGCGACCGTTCGCCCCGGCCGGGCCCCTCGATTACACGTGCTGCTGGCGGAATTCGAGCATGAACTCGCGCAAGCGGCGCACCCCGTCGAGCGGCATGGCATTGTAGATCGACGCCCGGATGCCGCCGACCGAGCGGTGTCCTTTGAGCTCGTACAAATCCCGCGCCTGGGCCTGCTTGACGAAGGCCTGCTCCAATTCTTCGCTCGGCAGCCGCCAGGTCACATTCATGTGCGAGCGGCAATCGACTCGAGCGTGGCCGCGATAGAAGCCCTGGCTCTGGTCCAGGACGTCGTAAAGCAGCTGGGCTTTTTCGGCATTTAGCCGGGCCATGTTGGCCAACCCGCCGATGTCGCGGCGCAGCCAGCGGCCGATCAGCAGCAAGATGTAGATCGCGAACGTCGGCGGCGTGTTGTAGAGCGAATCATTCTTGGCCAGCAGCCGGTAGTCGAGCATCGACGGCAGCCCGGCGGGCACACGCTCCAGCAGCTCGTCGCGGACGATGACCACCGTCACCCCGGAGATGCCCGCGTTCTTCTGCGCAGGCATAGATCAGGCCGTACTTCGCGACCGGCACGGGGCGCGAGAGAAAATCGCTCGACAAATCGGCCACGAGCGGCACGCTCCCCGTGTCGGGCACGTCGCGAAACTGCACGCCCTGGATCGTTTCGTTCGACGTCAGGTGGACGTAGGCCGACTCGGGGTTGAGCTTGATTTCGGCGGCCGCCGGCAGGCGCGAGTAGTTCTCGGCCTTGCCGTCCCAGGCCGCGCGGACTTGCCCTTCGAGTTTGGCCTCGCCCAGCGCCTTGCCGCCCCAGGTGCCGGTAATCAGATAATCGGCCGATTTGCCGCTGCCGCGGAGCAGGTTCGCGGCCAGCATCGAGAACTGCAGACTGGCGCCGCCCTGGAGGAACAGGATGCTGTATCCGGCCGGAATGCCGAGCAGCTCGGTGAGCAGCCCTTTGGCCTCGGCCAGCATCTGCTCGAAGGCCTTCGAGCGGTGGCTGATTTCCAGCACCGACATGCCCACCCCGGGCAGTCCCACCAAATCCCGCTGTGCCTCTTCGAGCACGGCGAGCGGCAGCACGGCCGGCCCGGGCGAGAAGTTGTAAACGCGTTCGGGCAAGGTCCACCTCCTGGCAGTCGCCCGCGGTGCGCCGGCGCCGGGAGCGGCCGGCGCGCACCTGCTGGGCGCTCGATGATCGCACTAGAATAAACCACCAGGATAGCCCGCGCCGCCCACAAGCGCCAAACCCAAATGCCCCGGCGGCCGGGCCCGGCCGGTGGCGAAATCTGCCGTTTTTTGCTCGATTTTTACCGACCGATCGGCCCCTCACTCGCCGGGCCTGTTAAGCGGCCGCGGCGGTTGCGGTTCTTTAAGGTCCGGGGCAATCAACCGCCCCCCGCCGCAGGAGCAGGATATGGCCAGCTTTGTCCATCGATCGCGCATTCGGGCACCGGCCGGCGAAGTCTTCGCCTGGCACGCCCGAACGGGCGCATTCGAGCGACTGGCGCCTCCCTGGCAAACGGTGGAAGTCGTCGAGCGCCAGGGCGGGATCGAACCGGGGGGCCGGGCGACCTTGCGGATCCCCCTGGGCCCCGCCAGGATTACCTGGCGACTGGAGCACCGCGATTACGTGGCCGGCAGCCAGTTCTGCGATGTGCAGCTCGCCGGCCCGTTTCACAGCTGGCGGCACACGCACCGGATCGAGCCGGACGGGCCGGATGCCTGCTTTCTGGAAGACCGGATCGACTACGAACTGCCGCTGGGCGCCCTGGGCCGGGCCGCCGCCGGCGGCTTTGTCCGTCGCCAGCTCGAACAGCTATTTACCTACCGCCACTCGATAACGCGCAGCGATATCGAACTGGTTCGCTCTTTCGCCGGGAGGCCGCCGATGAGAATTGCCGTCAGTGGAGCGTCCGGATTGATCGGTTCGGCGCTGGTGCCGCTGTTGACGACTGCCGGCCACCAGGTGCGGCGATTGGTGCGCAGCGAACCAAAGGGCGCCGACGAAGTGCGCTGGAACCCGGCCGCCGGTTCGCTCGATCCGGCGGCGCTCGAAGGCTGCGACGCGGTGATCCACCTGGCAGGCGAGAGCATCGCTTCGCACCGCTGGACGGCCGCCCAGAAGCAAAAAATTCTTGCCAGCCGTGTCGACAGCACGAAGCTGCTGGCCGCGGCGCTGGCCAAAATGCCCCAGCCGCCCCGGATTTGCCTGGCGGCGTCGGCCATCGGCTATTACGGCAGCCGCGGCGACGAGCGGCTCGACGAATCCAGCCCGGCCGGCGACGACTTCCTGGCCGACGTCGTGCGGCAATGGGAAGCAGCCCTGCGGCCGGCCGCCGACGCCGGCCTGCGCGTGGTGAGCACTCGATTCGGCGTGGTGCTCAGCCCGGCCGGCGGCGCGCTCAAGACCATGCTCACCCCGTTTCGCCTGGGTCTGGGCGGCCGGGTCGGCAGCGGCCGGCAGTGGATGAGCTGGATCGCACTGGACGACGTGGTGGGGGGCATTTACCACGCGCTGGGGACCGATTCGCTCGCCGGCCCGGTAAACCTGGTGACCCCCAATCCCGTGACCAACCTCGAGTTCACGAAGACGTTGGGCCGCGTATTGGGCCGGCCGACGATCTTTCCCCTGCCCGCGCCCGCCGCCCGACTGGCCCTGGGGGAAATGGCCGACGCCCTGCTGCTCTCCAGCACCCGGGTTTATCCGGCCCGGCTGCTCACCTCGGGCTATGCGTTCCGTTTCGGCGAGTTGGAACCGGCTTTGCGGCACCTGCTGGGCAAGGCCTGAGATGTCGGCGCGCCGACTCGCACCGGACGGCGGATTCGACCGCGTCCGATGCCGCAGCCTTGCCTTCGGCCGCGACCCGAATGAGATAATGCCCTCCGACACCGTCATCGAGAATTGGCAAATACCGCTTCGCGATCCTGCGATCGTGCGACCGGATGCCTTGGAGATCGCTGGCCAGTTGCTCGACGGAGTTGAATTCGTTGGCGCCGATCTGCAGACAGTCGTAGGTCGCGTAAAACTCCGTGGGCGTAACCGGGATTTGTAGCTTGAGTTCGTCGGCCAGTCGACCGAGTGCCGCTCCATCTGCAACAGGCAGCGAATTAACAATACCCCCCTGCGCGGCAAACTCTTGCAAGCGAATCTTCGCGTCGTTGAGAGTGCTCGTTCCCGTCGTCGACCCCGGACTAAATTAGGGGAATGCTTCCGGGCGCCGCCATCATTCCAGGGCGGCGGGCATGGGATGCGGCGCCAAGGCGCCCGCTCGGCCGCCCCGCCGCTGGACATCGCGCCCGCGCCGGTTGATACTCGGTGACTCGTCGGTCAGAAGTTCCGTCGATTTTCAGGAGTTCCTGATGATGTGGCGAATCGTGCTCTCATCGCTTGTTGTTTGCCTGGCTGCTGGACGCGGCTTGAAAAACTCCGCGGCGGCCGAGATCGAATTCGAGACCGGCGTCGAATACAGCAATCCTCAAGACGAGCACCTGCAGCTCAATCTGGCCCGGCCGAAACAAATCGACGGGCTGGCGCCAGCCGTAGTTTGCATTCACGGCGGCGGGTTCCGGGCCGGGAACCGCGAGCGCTGGGATGACGTCTGCCGCCAACTGGCCGATCGCGGCTACGTGGCCGTGACGGTCACCTACCGGCTGGCGCCGAAGCACCCGTTTCCGGCGGCGGTCAACGACGTTAAAGCGGCCGTCCGCTGGCTGCGGGCAAATGCCGAGCGATTGAAAATCGATCCCGACCGGATCGGCACGCTGGGCGACTCGGCCGGCGGCCACCTGGCGCAATTCCTGGGCGTGACCGGCGGCGTGAAAAAGTTCGACGCCGACGGCGACAATCTCGATCGGTCCAGTCGGGTGCAATGCGTGGTCAACATTTACGGGCCGAGCGACTTCACGCGATCGTACGGCAAGAGCGTCGATGCCGCCCAAGTCCTGCCGCTGTTCTTGGGGGGCGACTTGGAGCAGGCCCGGCACCGTCACATCCTGGCCAGCCCGCTGTATTGGGTGACTCCAGAGGCGGCGCCCACGCTGCTCATTCATGGCACGAAGGATCCTTATGTGGCGCATGAACAGGCGACGTGGCTGCGCGACCGTTTGCAAGCCGACGACGTGGCCGTCGAATTGCTGACGCTCGAAGGCGCCGGACATGGGTTTCAGGGGGAGGACGCCCGGCGGGCCAACGACGCAATGTTTGCCTTTCTCGACGCATGGTTGAAGAATGGGGTACCGCCCGGCGACAAGTAGTCGACGGGCCGACTGTTGAACGATCTACATTTCTTGCGGAGACAAAGACCATGACCCGGCGCCGCAGCAAGTGGCTATTTGCGTTTCACCTGAGTTTGACATTTGGCGCCTTGGCATGCGGCGCGCGGCCGGTCACGGCTGGCGAAGTGGAAGTCGAACGCGACGTCGAATACAGCAACCCGGGCGATGCGCATCTGAAACTCAACCTCGCGCGGCCCAAACAGAGCGATGGCCTGTCGCCGGCCGTGGTCTGCATTCACGGCGGCGGCTGGACGGCGGGCAGCCGCGAAGGCTGGAATGGCCTGTGCGCGCAGCTGGCCGAGCGCGGTTACGTGGCCGTCACGATCTCGTACCGGTTTGCCCCGGCGCACCCCTTTCCCGCGGCGATCAACGACGCCAAAGCCGCCGTGCGCTGGCTGCGGGCGAACGCCGATCGCCTGAAGATCGATCCCGAGCGGATCGGCGCCGTGGGAGATTCGGCCGGCGGCCACTTGTCGCAATTCCTGGCCGTCACTCCCGACGTGAAGACCTTCGACCGCGACGGCGACAACCTGGATCAATCGAGCCGGATCCAGTGCGAGGTCAACTATTACGGTCCGAACGACATGGCGAAGATGTACGGCGTGCAACCGAACGTCGACAAGGTCGTCTCGCAGTTCGTGGGCGGCGACCTGGAGCACGCACGGCATGGGAGTGTGCTGGCCAGCCCGATCGCCTGGGTGACACCGCAGGCCGCTCCGACGCTGATCATTCACGGCACCAAGGACGACGTGGTGCCGCACGAGCAAGCGCTGTTGATGCGCGATCGGCTGAAAGCCGCGGATGTGCCGGTCGAGGTGCTGTCGATCGAAGGTGCCGGCCACGGTTTCGGCGGCGACGACGCGAAGCGGGCCAACGAAGCCACGCTCGCCTGGTTCGACAAGTACTTGAAGGCCGACAAGCCCAAGTAGCTGCAGCGCAGTTAGCGCCAGGCAACCGGTGGATTTTCGCCCCCGGCGACGACGCCTGCGCCGTGAAAGCCGCGTGCGCCCTGAGAAACCGCTTGGCGCTGATGCTCGCGCTAGCTCTTGGTCAAATTGCGGAGGGACCCCACGCGTTAGCCCCGGTAACCGCCGCCTGATCGCCTCGCGCACGAGCCGCCGCCACGGCGCACGTGCTGCAGGCCGCTGGGCTGGTGGCTACTGAACGCCGGCCGGATTGACCACGTCGACCAGATTCACGACTTGCTCCACGCCCTCGGTCTTTTCGACGATGGCCTGGACCGTCTGCTTGAGGTAGAAGGTCGGCACCCGACCCCGGAGCGTAATCACGCCGGCCTCGTAGGCGGCCGAAATCGTCCGCAGGTAGTAGTACGAACTCTCACGCAGCCGGCGCTCGATGGCTTGCAGAATGCCCGCACCGGGACTGTTGACAATCGCGGTCGTGGCAGGCATAGACGCGACGCACGGTGGCGCGTCGAACGGCAGGGTCATGGCGGTTTCCCTTGCGAAATTGGAAGAAAAGCGGGGGGGTAAGGCACTCACGGCATGGGGGTTGGACGAGACGTCGGACGTTTTAATTTGCATTTCGCGTGCCCAAGGGCGAAGGTTTTTGGATTTCTCGCCGACGAGCGCCGAATCCCCGTGTTTTCAGGCTTTTTTCACAATTTATGACCTTTCCGCACACGGCGCATCCGCGCCGCACAATGGGCGCCGGCTGTCGGCAATCTAGGCACAACCTGCCCACGCCGGCGGCAAACCGCACGCCAGCACCCGCGAGCGCCACCGGCAGCTTGCGCGAGGGTGCGACGCCCTGTCGGCCCCTTGCGGGCGGTCGTCGGACTGGTGTAGCATTGCGGCTCGAAAGCCGCCAGAAACGGCGGAAAAATGGCCGTTTTTCCAACCCGCCGCTCGCATCACCCCCACGGCCATGACCTCGATCACGATCCCGGTCCTGCAGTTGTACGTGTTCGTGCTCGCTGGTTTCGTCGGCTATCTGGTGATCACTAAAGTGCCCGCCTTGTTGCACACGCCGCTGATGTCGGCGACCAACGCCATCTCGGGCATATCGCTGGTCGGCTCGCTGGTCGCGGCGGGCGGCCACCAGGGACATCTGGCCACGACGCTCGGTTGCATCGCGGTAACCGCGGCCACGATCAACGTGGTGGGCGGATTCATGATTACCGATCGGATGCTAAAGATGTTCAAGCGACAGGAACCCAAGTAGGCGATGGCACAGCACGCGATCCAAGCCGCTTGGGGTTTCAACCTGTTGGCAGCCGCCGCCGAAGTCGAGCTGACGCTGCCCGAAGCACACTGGCGCGAATACCTGATCCAGGCCGCCTACCTGACCGCCTCGGTGTTCTTCATCCTGGGCCTCAAGGGCCTGACGGCCCCCGACAAAGCCCGCCGGGGCATGCAGCTGGCTGCGATCGGCATGCTGATCGCCGTGGTGGGCACGTTGTTCCATCACGACATTGTCAGCCCGATCTGGATTTTGATTGGGCTCGTTGTCGGATCGGCCGTCGGTGCGGCGATTTCGATCTGGATGCCGATGACGGCGATTCCGCAGCGGACCGCCATCTCGCACGCGTTCGGGGCCCTGGCGGCCACCCTGGTGGGCATTGCCCACTACCACTTCATGACCCGGGTCGCGCCCTGGAATTGCTCCCCGGCAGCGAGCCCAAATCGCTCAGTTGGGTCGAAATGGCGGCCCTGGGTTTCGAGGTGATGTTCGGCTCGCTGACGATTACGGGCAGTTTGATGGCCTTCGGCAAGCTGCAGGGATTCCTCCCCAGCGCGCCGATCACCTACAAGTTCCAGAATCCCTCGACGATCGGAATGTTCGTCCTGGCGGTGCTGCTGTTCATCTACCTGGTCGTTACCCCCACGACGGCCGCCGCCCATGCGCCGGTGTTTTACCTGATGGCCCTGATTGGCCTGGCCGTGGGCGTGCTGATCGTCATCCCGATCGGCGGGGCGGACATGCCGGTGGTGATTTCGCTGCTCAACTCGTACGCCGGGCTGGCTTCGTCGGCCACCGGTTTTGCCCTGGGCAACAACGTGCTGATTATTGCCGGCGCGCTCGATGGCGCCAGCGGCTTTCTGCTCTCGATCCTGATGAGCAAGGCCATGAACCGCTCGTTCACCAACGTGCTGTTCGGCGCCTTCGGCGGCACGACCGCTGCGGCGGCGGCATCGACCAGCGAAGGCCAGACGGTCAAATCGATTTCGGTCGAGGACGCCGCCGTGCAGTTGGCCTATGCTCGCAGCGTGATCGTGATTCCGGGCTACGGCATGGCCGTCGCCCAGGCCCAGCACCAGGTTCGCGAGTTGAGCGAGCTGATCGAAAAGCGCGGCGGCGAGGTGAAGTTCGCCATCCATCCGGTGGCCGGCCGCATGCCGGGGCACATGAACGTGCTGCTGGCCGAAGCCAACATCGCCTACGACAAGCTGCTCGACATGGACGAGATCAACGGCGAATTCAACCGGACCGACGTGGCGCTGGTGATCGGCGCTAACGACGTGGTCAATCCGGCCGCGCGCAACGATCCGTCGAGCCCGATCCACGGCATGCCGATCCTGAACGCCGATCAGGCCCAGAGCATCATCGTGCTCAAGCGGAGCATGAACCCGGGCTTTGCGGGGATCGAGAACGAGCTGTTCTACAATCCTAAGTGCTCGATCCTGTTCGGCGACGCCAAGACCTCGCTCACCAAGCTGGTGAGTGCGGTCAAGACGGCGTAGCAGCATGATTGCATCGTGCCGCAACGATGCACGCTAGCACCTTCGCTTGGGCACTTTTCGCGTGCCCACTTTCGCTGCGCTTCGCAGTTTTCGGCACGTGGTCGATCGGAAAAAAACTGCTATTGCGGAAATATGGCCGTTCGATTATTTCTACCTGCGCTAGGGATAATCCCGCCTGCCAGATCTTCACGATCGCTCGCCTCATGGGGGGGCCTGCGACTCGCTTGTCATGTTTTCTTCGGTCGCTTTCTCATGAGGGGAAATCGGCCGCACCGGCTGCAGTCGAGCCCGCGCTCGCAGCGCCGGTTTAAACCGACGACGTCTCAGGAAAGGAAACCCAGATCATGTTAGTGCTCTCACGCCGCCACAACGAGAAAATCATCTTGCCGACGATCAACGCCTCGATCGAGGTGCTTGAGATCAAAGGCGACCGCGTGCGGCTCGGCATCGACGCACCCGCGAGCGTGGCCATCTTGCGCGAGGAGTTGGCCACCAAGCAAGGTTACGATCCGGCGGCTGCCAAGGCCGCTGCCGAACTGGCTCAGGACGCGGCCCGCAAACAACGCCACCACCTCCGCAATCAACTGAACAAGGTTACGCTGGGCGTCGCGGTGGCCCAGCGGCAAATGCAGAATGGGCAGGTCGAAGAGGCCGCAGCGACCCTGGCCAAAATCGGCGAAAGCATCCAGCAGCTCGGCCAAAACGTCGACTCCCTGGCGGCCGGGCCCGAGCCGGACGCAGCCGCCGGGCGCCCGAAGGCGCTGCTGGTCGAAGACGACAAGAACGAGTGCCAGCTCTTGGCCGGCTTCTTCCGCATGGCCGGCTACCAGGTGGCCACGGCCAGCGATGGTTCCGACGCACTCGACTACCTGGCCCATCACGAGCAGCCCGACGTGCTGCTGCTCGACATGATGCTCCCCCGCTGCGACGGCCCCACGACGATCCGCCTGCTCCGCGGCGATCCGCAGTACAACCAGTTGAACATCTTCGCCATGAGCGGGCATACGCCCGACGAGCTCGGGCTCGACTGCCGAACCTCGGGCGTGGCCCGCTGGTTCCAGAAGCCGCTCAACCCGGAGCTGTTGTTGGCAGAACTCAAATCGTTCCGCCGCAATCCGGTTCAGGTCTGACCGTCGGTCCGGGCCGCACATCCGCCGCGCCAGCACGATCGAACGCATCGTGCGCGCGGCGTTTCTTTGCGCATCGATATAGGCACAGTGCGCGCGTGCGGCGCCGGCCCGACGACGGCCACGGCCGCCGGCAGGCCGGCTGCTGCTCTCGACAAGTCTGCACCGGGCCGAGACTTGCATTGGCACTCTGGCGGTCTAAGATGGACCCTGGCAGGCTGAGATGCCGGCCACCCGCGGCGTGGGCGGGCCGAAGCCGAATGCCGCCCTGTAGAACCCCTGGTCGCACCAAACAGGACTCTAACATTCGTCTGCTAAAGTCATGGCACTAAAGCAAAAAGAGCGAACGTTAGCTATTCCTCAAGGAGACCCTGGGTCTATGGCTAGTCATCGGATCCTCGTCGTGGACGACGAGGAGGATTTGCTGGAACTCATTCGCTACAACCTGACCAAAGAGGGGTATCGAGTCGATTGCGCCGCCTCCGGCGAACAGGCCATTCGCGAGGCCCGGACCAACCCGCCGGACCTGATCGTGCTGGACCTGCTGCTGCCCAACGTCGACGGGCTGGACGTCTGCAAACACCTGAAAGCAGAGCCCAAAACGCAGCACGTGCCGATCGTCATGCTGACCGCCAAGAGCGAAGAGGCAGACGTCGTGACGGGCCTGGAATTGGGCGCCGACGACTACATCACCAAGCCGTTCAGCCCCCGCGTGCTGCTGGCCCGGATCCGGAATGTGCTCCGCCGGCAGTCCAAGTCCTCGACCGACGATCCGGGAGCAATCCGGGTCCACGACATCGTCATTCATCCCGGCCGGCACGAGGTGCTGATCGGCGGCAAGCCGCTGGATCTGACGTTCACCGAGTTTCGGCTGCTGCACTTCCTGGCCCGCAAGCCGGGCTGGGCGTTCTCCCGCAACCAGATCGTCGATGCGGTCAAGGGAGAAGATTACCCCGTGACCGAGCGCTCCGTGGACGTGCAGGTGGTCGGCCTGCGCAAGAAACTGGGCCTGCTGGGAGGCTATATCGAGACAGTCCGCGGAGTGGGCTACCGATTCAAGGAGTAGCCATGCCGAAGCGCCGGCTGCTCGGACAACTCTCGCCGTCGTTCCTGCTGCTTACGACGACGGCCATTGCGATTGTCTGTTGGTATGCGATCCACGCGCTTGACTCGGCCGCCATCGAGGCGGCCCGGGGGCGGCTCGCCAGCACCGGCGAGTTCGTCGGCCGGCACTGGGCGGCCGATCCCGAGCGGCACGAGCAATTGGCCGATTTCTGCCGCGACCTGTCGGCCTCGAGCGCCGCGCGCTGCACGATTGTGTCCCCTGACGGCAACACGCTGGCCGGCGACCGGCGTCCCAGCGACCAGGAATCCTGGCTCGATCTAGCGCCGGTGCGCGGGGCTTTGGCCGGCGATGCCGGGAGCGCCCTGCGCTACGGCAGCGAGGGGGGCGAGCGGTTGCTGCAAGTGGCGGTGCCGATTCTGCACGAGGGAAAAATCATCGGCGCCGTGGTTTGCTCCCAGCCCCTGTCGGCCGTCACGGCCGCCGCGCGGGAACGCCAGACGGGCGTGGCCCTGGTGGGCCTGGCGCTGGTGCTGGCCTCGTCCGTCTTGATTCCGCTGCTGTCCCGCCGTTTCACCCGCCCCTTGGCCGAAATGCGCCGCGCGGCCGAGCGTTTTGCCCGCAGCGAACTGGGCTACAAGCTGACCGTGCCCGAAACCGAAGAACTGGGCGGATTGGCCGAATCGCTCAATGAAATGGCCGAGCAGTTGCAGGAGCGGATCAGCACGATCGTGCGCCAGAACAACGAACAGCAAGCCGTGCTTTCCAGCATGGTCGAGGGCGTGCTGGCCGTCGACAATCAGCAGCGCGTGATCAGCCTGAACAAAGCCTCGCGGCAGCTCTTGGGCATCGACCAGGTACAGGCCCAGGGACGCAGCCTGCAGGAAGTCATCCGCAATGCCGACCTGCGGCGATTCGTCAGCCGGGCGCTCGATTGCGAAACGCCGATCGACGACGACGTGCTGCTCCACGGCGATCACGAGGGCGTGCTACAGGCCCGCGGCGCCGCCCTGCACGACGCGCGGGGCCGCAGCATCGGCGCCGTGGTGGTGCTCAACGACGTAACCGACTTTCGCCGTCTCGAGCACATTCGCCGGGATTTCGTGGCCAATGTCTCGCACGAGTTGAAAACCCCGATCACCTCGATCAAAGGCTTCGTCGAGACGCTGCTCGACGGCGCCATCCACAACGCCGAAGACGCCGAGCGGTTTCTGCAAATCATCGCCAAGCAGGCAGACCGGCTGGATACCATCATCGAAGACCTGCTCAGCCTGTCGAAGATCGAAGACGGCGAAGACTCGGGAGACATCACGCTCGAATTGGGTCACGTCAAGGACGTGATCGACAACGCCGTGCACAATTGCCAACAAAACGCCACCGAACGGCGGATCCACGTGTGCACCGCCTGCGAAGAACACATCACGGCCCGGATGAACTCCCAACTGCTCGAACAGGCCGTCACCAACCTGCTAGACAACGCCATCAAATACAGCGAGCCGGGAAGCGAAGTGCAGGTGCTCGCCAGCCAATTCTTCGACGAAGTGACGCTCACCGTTTCCGATCGCGGTTGCGGCATTGCCGCCGAGCACCTGCCGCGGATCTTCGAGCGCTTCTATCGCGTCGACAAAGCCCGCAGCCGAAAACTCGGCGGCACCGGCCTCGGACTGGCCATCGTCAAACACATCGTCCAGGCCCACCACGGCCGCGTGACCGTCAAGAGCACCGCCGGCACGGGCAGCGTGTTCACGCTGCACCTCCCCCTGCCGACCGCGGCCGAGCGCAACGGCCACGCCGGCTGAGCGGCCCGGCCTGGCTTGGGCTTAAGCGTGCTCGCCTGCCGACCGACTCCCGCTTCGGCACCCTCCACTCGGTCCGGCGGAGCGTCGGACGCTCACGTGACTTTTCGACAGCCGGCCCCCCCTGGCCGCCCAGGCACCGGAGAGGGCGCCCGCCGCCAGCGGTGCACGCATCGAACTGACCTGATACGTGCTCGTGGTCGCTGGATGGTCGCAAACCGGCCAAGAATGCATCGCTGCGGCAAATAGCAGGCCGATTCAGCAACAGAAAAGTTGATGTCGCCAGGCGCTCGGCAGCGGCGGATCCATCCATCTATAAAATCTTATGTTTAGACAACTTACAACGATGGAACGGACCCTTTGGCGGGCGCTGGGGGCGAGATTCTGAATTCAAGCGGGGCAGCAGCTTCCCTGCTTGACGCGGCACCGGGCTTTGCTTAACTTTACATGCTCAATTCAAATTCTACTGCAGCTCTGCATTTGATTTACTCATTCGACGGCCGGCTTCCATGCAGCTTAAGTCATTGAAGGTTTTCTGCGATGTCGTCGGCTGGCGGAGCTTTTCGCGAGCCGCCGACGAGAACGGCATTTCCCAGTCGGGCGCCAGCCAGGTGGTGCACCAGCTCGAGCATCGCCTGGGCGTGAAGCTGATCGACCGCTCCAAGCGCCCGTTCGTGCTTACGCCCGAGGGGGAAACGTACTACGAGGGTTGCCGCAAGCTGGTGCAGCGGTACGACGTCTTGGAGGATCAGGTCCGCACGCTTCACGAAGAAGTGGCCGGCCGGGTCCGGGTCGTGTCGATCTATTCGGTCGGCCTGCACCTGATGAACCGTTACTTGCAGCGGTTTCTCAGCCAGCATCCAAAAGCCAACGTGCGGCTGGAGTATCAGCATCCGCACCGCGTGTACGAAGCGATTGAAAAAGATCAGGCCGACTTGGGCCTGCTGAGCTATCCCCGCGCCTCGCGCACGATCGAAGCCATACCTTGGCGCGAGGAGCCGATGCGGCTGGTCTGCGCTCCAGGGCACCGCCTGGCCGGTCGCCAGACGGTCGAGTTTCATGAGTTGGCCGGAGAGAACTTCATCGGTTTCGACAGCGAGTTGACGATCCGCCGCGAGATCGATCGCGTGCTGCAAATGCACGGCGTCGAGGTGCAAGTCGTGATGGAGTTCGACAATGTCGAAACGATGAAACGCGCGGTGGAAATCGACGCCGGCGTCAGTTTCCTGCCCGGGCCCAGCGTCGCCCGCGAGGTGGCTGCCGGCTCGCTCGTCGCGGTGCCCTTGGCCGTGGACGAACTGGTGCGCCCCTGGGCATCATTTATCGCCGCGGCAAGGAACTGTCCAGCACGACCCAGCGGTTCATCGCCCAGCTACAGAGTGAAGGACAGGCCGACGACAGCGACGAAGCGGTGATTGCCGGCAGCGCGCGTGCCGGTTCCAACGGCAGGCGTGCGGCCGGCAACGGGGCCACGGGCAATGGCACCGCCAGCAGCAACGCGACGACCAGCAGCATCAACGCAACGAGCAACAGTTCGGTCGGCAACCATGGCCCGGCGGCGGATGTGCCGCTGGACGATGAGCCGGCCGTTCACGCGGCGAATCCCGAACCACCGGCCTCGAACGGCCACGCCCTCCCGGCGGCGGAAAAAACCCGGACACAGCGAACCAGCGGCAACGGCCACGCCGACGGGGCACGCCCAGGCAGCCCGGCCGAATCGTCACGCTCTCGAGTCGCTGCCAAGTAGCGAGGAAGGCTGAAAAACGGATGCAAACATTCAAGCACAATGGCGGGCTACCCCCGCGACAGGGACTGTACGATCCGGCCAACGAGCACGACGCCTGCGGTGTCGGATTCGTCGTCAATCTGCGCGGCGAGAAGAGCCACTCGATCGTGCGGTCGGGCTTGGAGATTCTGGTCAACCTGACGCATCGCGGCGCATGCGGTTGCGACCCGCTGACCGGCGACGGGGCGGGGATCCTGACCCAGATGCCGCACGAGTTCTTCGCGGCCAAGGCGACCGAACTGGGCTTCGACTTGCCCCCGCGCGGCGACTACGCGATCGGCGCGGTGTTCCTGCCGCGCACCGAGGGCGAGCGGCACTATTGCCAGGAGCGTCTGGAAGCGATCGTCGCCGAAGAGGGGCAGCGGTTGCTCGGCTGGCGCGACGTGCCCGTCGACAATGCCGTGCTGGGGCGCACCGCCCGCGACGTGGAACCGTGCATCCGCCAGGTGTTCATCGGCCGGGGCAGCACTACGCCGGCCCACACGGCCGAGTCGACGACCAGCCTGCCCGGCCTGTTCGAATGGAAGCTCTACGTCATCCGCAAGCGGCTGGAAAACGACATCCGCGTCAGCCGCCTGGCGCAGAAGCAATACTTCAACATTCCCAGCCTGTCGTCGCGGGTGATCGTCTATAAAGGCCTGCTCCTGGCCGAACAGGTCGAGCGGTTCTATCACGACCTGGCCGACGAGCGTTTCACCAGCGCCCTGGCCTTGGTCCACCAGCGCTACAGCACCAACACCTTCCCGACCTGGGACCTGGCGCATCCGTTCCGCTTCTTGGCCCACAACGGCGAGATCAACACGCTCAAGGGCAACGTCAACTGGATGCACGCGCGGGAGAGCCTGCTCGACCATCCGGTGTTCGGGCCCGATCTGAAAAAGATCTGCCCCGTCTGCGTCCGCGGGGCCAGCGACTCGGCGGTGTTCGACAACGCGCTCGAGCTTTTGGTGCTCACCGGCCGATCGCTGCCGCATGCCATGTCGATGCTGATTCCCGAGCCGTGGCAGAACCACGAGACCATGCCCGACGATCTGAAGGCCTACTACGAATACCAGGCCTCGCTGATCGAGCCCTGGGACGGGCCGGCCGCCATGGCGTTTACCGACGGCACGGTCATGGGTGCCCTGCTCGATCGCAACGGCCTGCGCCCGGGCCGCTACTGGGTGACCAAGAGCGGGCTGGTGGTGATGGCCTCCGAGGCGGGGGTGCTCGACATTCCGCCCGAGGAAGTCGAATCGAAGGGCCGCCTGAAACCCGGCCGGATGTTCCTGGTCGACACCGTGCAACAGCGGATCGTCGCCGACAGCGAAATCAAGCAGTCGCTGGCCGCGCAGCGCCCTATCGCCAGTGGATTCGCGAGCACCAGCGCACGCTCGACGATCTGCCGCCGGTCGCGCCGGTCAACGGTCACTTGGATGCACCGCTTTTGACGCTGCAGCGGGCATTCGGCTACACGCTCGAAGACCTGCGAATCCTGATGACGCCCATGGCCACCGACGGCGCCGAGGCCATCGGCTCGATGGGCAACGACACGCCGCTGGCCGTGCTCTCCGATCGGCCGCAACTGCTCTACAACTATTTCAAGCAGCTGTTTGCCCAGGTGACCAATCCGCCGCTGGACGCGATCCGCGAGGAGATTATCACATCGCTGGTCACGACGATCGGCTCGGAAGGCAACCTGCTCGAAGAAACGCCCGCCCAATGCGGCTTGCTGCGGCTGGACCAGCCGATCCTGACCAACACCGACGTCGAGCGCCTCAAGCAGCTGGACGGCTCGCAGCCCAAGTGCGGCCGGCTCAAGAGCCGCACGCTGTCGATGCTGTTTCCCCGCAAGGAGGGCCTGGCCGGCCTGAAGCGGCGCATGGACGAGCTGCGCCGCGAGGCTTCGCAGGCCATCGCCGACGGGGTCACGATCCTGATTCTCAGCGATCGCGGCGTCGACGAGGAGCTCACGCCGATCCCGGCCTTGCTGGCCACCAGCGGCGTGCACCACCACCTGGTGCGCGAGGAAAGCCGCACTCGCTGCGGGCTGGTGATCGAAAGCGCCGAGCCGCGCGAGGTGCATCACTTCGCCCTGCTCACCGGCTTCGGCGCCGGCGCGGTGAATCCCTACCTGGCCTTCGCCACGCTGCAGGACCTGCTGGCCGAGGGCTACATTCCCGCCAAGTACAGCTACGAAAAACTGGAGAAGAACTACATCAAGGCGGTCGGCAAGGGCCTGCTCAAGGTCATGTCCAAGATGGGCATCTCCACCCAGCAAAGCTACCGCGGAGCCCAGATCTTCGAAGCCATCGGCCTGAACGACGCGCTGGTCGAGGAGTATTTCACCTGGACCCCCAGCCGGGTTTCCGGCGTGGGCATCGAGGCCATCGCCGAGGAAGCCCTCCGCCGCCACGAACACGCCTTCCCCCGCACCGCCGTGCCGCAAACGCTCGACCTGGACGTGGGCGGGCAATACCAGTGGCGGCGCAAAGGCGAAGCGCACATCTTCAGCCCCGACGTGATCGCCAAGCTGCAGCACTCCACCGCCATCAACAGCCGGGCCGATTTCAAGAAGTTCTGCCAGCTGATCGACGATCAGCAGCGGCAACTGCTCACACTACGCGGATTGCTGGACTTCCGCTGGGCCGACCGCGCCATCGGGCTGGAAGAAGTCGAGCCGGCCGTCGACATCGTCAAGCGCTTCGCCACCGGGGCCATGTCCTATGGTTCGATCTCGCGCGAAGCGCACGAGACGCTGGCCATCGCCATGAACCGCATCGGCGGCCGGAGCAACACGGGCGAAGGGGGCGAGGACCCGGTCCGTTTCCGGCCCGACGCCAACGGCGACAGCCGCTCCAGCGCCATCAAGCAAGTGGCCAGCGGCCGTTTCGGCGTGACCAGCGAGTACTTGACCAGCGCCAAAGAGCTGCAGATCAAGATGGCCCAAGGGGCCAAGCCGGGCGAAGGCGGTCAGCTGCCCGGCCACAAGGTGGACAAGGAAATCGCCCGCATCCGCTATAGCACGCCGGGCGTGGGCCTGATTTCTCCGCCGCCGCACCACGACATTTACTCGATCGAAGATCTGTCCCAACTGATCCACGATCTGAAGAACTCGAACCGCTACGCCCGGGTCGCCGTCAAGCTGGTGGCCGAGATCGGCGTCGGCACGATCGCGGCGGGCGTGGCCAAGGGCAAGGCCGACGTGGTCTTGATCAGCGGCCACGACGGCGGGACCGGAGCCAGCCCGCTAACCTCGATCAAGCATGCCGGCTCCCCCTGGGAATTGGGACTGGCCGAGACGCACCAGGTGCTGGTGCTGAACGACCTGCGCGGCCGGATCGTCGTGCAGACCGACGGCCAGCTCCGCACGGCCAAGGACATTGCCATCGCCACGCTGCTGGGGGCCGAGGAGTGGGGTATCGCCACGGCGGCTCTGGTCACGATCGGCTGCATCATGATGCGCAAGTGCCATCTGAACACTTGCCCGGTCGGCGTCGCCACGCAGGATCCCGAGCTGCGGAAGAAGTTTGCCGGCAAGCCGGAGCACGTGGTCAACTACTTCTTCATGTTGGCCGAAGAACTCCGCGAGATCATGGCCCGGCTCGGTTTCCGCACGATCAACGAGATGGTCGGCCAGGTCGAACGGCTCGACACGCGCAAGGCGATCGCCCACTGGAAGGCCCGGGGCCTCGACTTCTCGAACATCCTGCACAAGCCGCAGGTGCCCGCGCATTTCAAGACCTACTGCGCCGAAAAGCAGGATCACGGCCTGGAAAAATCGATGGACCTGACGTTGCTGACCGAGCTTTGCCGCCCGGCGCTCGAACACGAGCAGCCGGTCGTGCTCGACCTGCCCATCCGCAACATCCACCGCACCGTGGGCACGATCCTGTCGAGCGAGGTCACGCGGCGCTACGGTCGCAGCGGCTTCGCGGCCGACGACACCGTCCAGCTCAATTTCCGCGGCACGGCCGGGCAAAGCCTGCTGGCCTTCGGCGTGCACGGCGTGACCGTGCGGGTCGAAGGAGACGTGAACGACTACTGCGGCAAGGGGCTGTCAGGCGGCAAGATCATCGTTTATCCGCCCCGGGAAAGCACGTTCGCGGCCGAGGATAACATCATCGCCGGCAACGTCGTCCTGTACGGCGCCACCAGCGGAGAGGTCTACCTCAGCGGCATGGCCGGCGAGCGATTCTGCGTCCGCAACAGCGGCGCTTATGCCGTCGTCGAAGGAGTCGGCGATCACGGCTGCGAGTACATGACCGGCGGCCGGGTCGTGGTGCTGGGCCGCACGGGCCGCAACTTTGCCGCCGGCATGAGCGGCGGCATTGCCTACGTGCTGGATCGGGCCGGCACGTTTCCGCCCCTGGTCAATCGCGAGATGGTCGAGATCCAGGATCTGAGCGATCCGGACGACCAGGAGACCGTGCTCGATTTGGTCCGCAAGCACGTGGCCTATACCGGCAGCGCCCGCGGACGCTGGGTGCTCGATCATTGGGACGAAGCTGTGAACAAGTTCGTAAAAATCATGCCGATCGATTACAAGTTGGCATTGCAGAAGCTGAAAGAGGAGGCACTGCTGGCCAATGGGTGACGTACTCGGCTTTATGAAATTTCCCCGCGCGAAGGTTGCCAAAGAACCGGTCGCGGATCGGCTGAAACATTACCACGAATTCCTGCACGTCCTGCAGCCGGAAGAACTGCAGAAGCAGGGCGCGCGGTGCATGGACTGCGGCATCCCGTTCTGCCATACGGGCTGCCCGCTGGGGAACATCATTCCCGACTTCAACGACCTGGTCTACCGCGACCACTGGCGCAATGCGCTCGAGCGGCTGCACGCCACGAACAACTTTCCCGAGTTCACGGGCCGGGTCTGTCCGGCGCCGTGCGAAGCCGCCTGCGTGCTGGGCATCAACGAAGACCCGGTGGCCATCAAGCAAATCGAGTGCTCGATCGCCGACCGCGGCTTCGACGAAGGCTGGATTGCGCCCGAGCCCCCGCAGATCCGCACCGGCAAGCGCGTGGCCGTAGTGGGCAGCGGGCCCGCCGGTCTGGCCGCGGCCCAGCAGCTCAACCGGGCCGGCCACCAGGTGACCGTGTTCGAACGAGCCGATCGGCCGGGCGGCCTGCTGATGTACGGCATTCCCGACTTCAAGCTCGAAAAGTGGCGCGTCTGGCGACGGATCGAGCAGATGAAAGCCGAGGGGGTCGAATTCCGCACCGGAGCCAACGTGGGCGTGAATGTCCCGGTCGACGAACTGCGCTCCAACTACGACGTGCTGCTGCTCACCGGCGGAGCCACGCAGGGGCGCGATCTGCCGATTCCCGGCCGGGAACTCAAGGGCGTGCACTTCGCCATGGAGTTTCTGCCCCAGCAAAACAAGGTCAATCAAGGGGACCAGATCCCCGCACAGATCCTGGCCACCGGCAAGCACGTGATCGTCATCGGCGGCGGCGACACGGGGAGCGACTGCACCGGCACGTCGAACCGCCAGCGCTGCGCCAGCCTGACGCAATTCGAGCTCTTGCCCCAGCCGCCCGACCTGGGCTCGTTTCCCCGGGCGGCCGAACGTCCGACCGCGACCCCCTGGCCCAACTGGCCGCTGATCTTGCGCACGAGCACCTCGCACGAGGAAGGCTGCCAGCGCCAATTCGGCATCCTGACCAAGGAATTCCTGGGCGACGAGTCGGGACAGGTGCAAAGCCTGACCACGGTCGACATCGCCTGGTCGACCGACGCCACCGGCCGGCAGCAGTTCAACGAAGTTCCCGGCAGCCAGCGAAAATGGCCCGCCCAGCTCGTGCTCCTGGCCATGGGATTCGTCGGCCCGGAAAAGCAGGGCCCGATCGAGCAATTGGGCATCGAGCTCGATGCCCGCGGCAACGTCAAGTGCAACGAGCAGTATCAGACCAGCGTCGAGGGAGTGTTTGCCGCCGGCGACTTGCGCCGCGGGCAATCGCTGGTCGTCTGGGCGATCCATGAAGGGCGCGAAGCAGCCCGGGCGATCGACAAGCACTTGATGGGCGTCACCAACCTGCCCAGCGCCGGCGCCGGCGATTTCGCTTGGCGCTGAATCTCGGCGCGGCCGCAGGCGTCGGCCGCGCCCCTGCCGCCCGCACCGGCCCTGTCGGTTGGCGTCTAGCACCCCGCTCGCGCACGGGCCGCGCCTCCCTGATCGAGCGCCCGCCAATCTTGCTGCTCGGCGGCCGGCAGAGGGGGGTCCGTTTGTGCCGGTTATTCTCGGCAGGCAAAGCGGGCAAAGATTGCCTGCAGCCTCAAGCGTCCGGGGGCCGACAAACTCATCAGACCCGGCCCTGGAGCAAGCCCTCGTCGTCGACGCGGCTCGCCACGGACGGCCGGTGGTTCTGGTTGTTCGCTGACCCCGACGGGTACCCCGATGCAGCCTGCGTTTGCCGAGGTCCGCGGTTCGATTCTGCTGGTCGATCACGACCTGGGCGTGCTGGCCCAACTGGCCGAAGTGCTGGCCGAAGCCGGCTACCATTGCCCGGCCGCCTGCGACGCCGAGACGGCGCTGCGGCTGATCGTGGACATGGTTCCCGATTTGATCATTGCCGAGGCCCAGTTCGGCGAGCTGGCCGGAACCGTGCTGTGCGACGAACTGAAGCAGCGCGTCGGCTTGCCACACGTGCCGTCCATGTACCTGTCGTCCGTGCAGGGTCCCGACGTCATTCGCCGCGGCCACGGCAACGGCGCCGCCTATCACGTCCGCAAACCGTTCGACGCGGCCGTGCTGCTGTCGCTGGTCGAGCAAGTGCTGCACCTGCCGGCCGCCAGCTCGCGCTAGCGGGCCGCTCAGTCGCCCACGCGCTGTTCGCAGCGCGGGCAGACACGCGTCGTGGGCGCCAATTCGCGGCCGCAATGGCGACACTTGACGCTCGCCAGTCCCGTGCTGTCCAGTTCACCGCGGTCCGCCGAATCCGCGATCCACTGGGCATCGCCCTCCGGAAAGCCGGCCAATTGCAACAGGGCCAGCCGCCGCACCGGAGCGGCCCGGCAACCCCATTGCGTCAGTCGCAACAGCAGGAAGGCGCCGACAGCGAGCGCGATCAGCACCAGCGGCTCGGTCAGCGTTCGCCGCTCCAGCACGACGAGCAGCAGACCGCCCACCCCCGCGCAGCCGAGCACCGCCACGGCGACCCACAACAGTGCGCGGAGCCACGTGAGGGCGATCGATCTGGGTTGCAGGCGCAACCGCACGTGGCCGGCGGAACGGCAACCATGCCGATCGATCAGGATCAGCCACGACTCGCGCGGAATGAGCGGAAACCACCACAGGTGAAAGAACCGGGTGAGCACGTGCAGCGTGCCCGGCACTTCGTCGCATTGTCCGTAAAATCGCTCGCCGCAGACGAACAGCCTGACAATCAGGTCCCACTCGCCGCCGTAGGGGTCCAGCTCCTCCTCCATCCGCTCGCCGGACTGGGTCGAAAACTCGGCCGCGGCAAGATTCTCGACCCGGGTGGCGCGATAGGGATTGTCGGCCGGGGGTTCCGATTCCGTCATGATCGAACCTCATGCAACTCCGCGGCGCGGCCCACGCGCTCCGGCCAGCGCGGGTCTAGTAATGCGGCGGCTTTTCTTCCTCGGGCGAGCGCACTTCAGGAGGCCCTTCACGCAATACGCCCACTTCCGAGCGCAGCTGCGTGAGCGTCCGCTCGACCAGATCGAGCTGCTTGCCTTGCGCCCGCAGGGCTTCGTCCAGATCGTGGATCGTCCGCTCCAGGTGGGTGACGACCATTTCCAGCGTGGTCACGCGCTCGGCGAGCCGCGGGCCTGAGCCGGCAGAGTCTTGGTTTGCGGATTCTGGTCCCATCGGCCCCACCTTACGCCGCCAGGCAACAGTACGGCAAGCCCCTGGCTTGCGAAACCGCGGCGAAGAAACGTCCCCCGGCCGGCAGACAATCACGCAGACGCCGCCGATCAGTGCCGGGGGGCGTCATGCTGCCTGCGGCGCCGGCTGAGTGAACCTGGCGGCCCGGGTCGCAAATCCCTGCGCTGGCGTGCCGCTCGGCGAGTCGGCCGACTAGGAGCCCAGCCGAGAACCGGCGGGGACTGTCCCAGTTTTGCGCAGTCCTCGGAGCAAAACGGGACTGTCCCCCTCTCCGAGACGCTTCTCGGATCGGCTCTACGCCTTGCGGGACCGGGCGAGCAGCAGGCCCCCGGCGATCACCAGGCCCCAGATGGCGAGCGAGGCGGGTTCGGGAGTCGCCGAGAGGTTGGGCTGTTGCGGAGAAGAATAGTCCGCGGTCACCGTGAAGGTGAAGTCCTGGCTGGGGGTCGAATCGGCCGAGCGGAACAGCTGCAGCCAATCGTCGTTGACGGCGGTGTTGGAGGCGGTGTACCGGATAATCACATCCGTCGCGCCGGGGACCGACAAGACGTCGGTCTGGGGCTGGTTGTTGCCGGCAGTCGTGGCAGCGATCGAGAAGAACGACGTGAAGCTGGTCCCGCCGTCCAGGCTGTACGCTCCCACCCAATTCGTTCCCAGGCTGCCGCTGAACGAACTCGCCTGCGAGAGCACCGTCAACGTATTGAACGGCGTCGAACTTTGAAAGTCGAACGTGACGATGTCGGACGTGGTGTCCGAGGGACTGCCGAACTGAAAATTGTCTACGAGGGCAGTCGCATTGGGATCCGCGATATTGGACCCGGCGGCGTAGGTGTACGACGGTTGGTCCGCCGACAAAGTCACGCTGGCGTGCGCGTGCGCAGCCAACGTCAGAAATACTACCGCGAGGGTCAGCGCAAAAGCCTTCATCAAAGTCGTCTCGTTAAGATTGCGCGTCGGAGTTGAGGCTGATTCGCCTCGGACCTGTGTATCTCGATACTAGTTACACAGGGCCGATAAGTCGAGTCCGCTCAAACGACGTTTTGCCCCGACTTTCCCGGAAAAACGGCTTTTCACCCCCCTCGAGCATGGCCGTGTGCCGACCAAATCGATCGACGCTGATGGGTCCCGGCCCCGTTGCCGCCGCGCTTGCGCAGTGCCGCGGCGCCCGGCGCCGATTGAGCCGCAACGCGCCGCGGTGGTCGCGAATCCGGGCCTGATTCGCGCGGCCACGCTGATCCGCCGGGCCCGGCTGCGGCAATTTGACCGTCGCCAACCGGGCGGGATAATGAGGGCGATTCCGGCATCGCCGGTCGGCAACCGTCCCCCAGCGCGCGACATTTTGGAGTTCCGATTATGCAGGCCCAATCCCCCGCCGAATTGGTGCGCAAGAAGTGCGTCCCGTGCGAAGGGGGCGTGCCCAAGTACACGCTCGAGCAGGCCCAAGCCCAGATCAAGAATCTGTCCGGCTGGCGGCTCACGCACGACGGCCAGCGGATCCGCAAGGACTGGGTGGCGAAGAACTTCATGGCCGGCATGGATTTTTTCCATCGCGTCGCCGAGGTCGCCGAAGCGGACGGCCATCACCCCGACGTGCATCTGGAAAGCTACCGCAAGCTGTGGATCGAGCTCTGGACGCATGCCATCGGCGGGCTGTCGGAAAACGACTTCATCCTGGCGGCCAAGATCGACCAGTTGCCCATCGAGCTGAAAATCTAGCGCATGGCGACTCAACCGTTCTCGCCGGCGGCCGATTCCCCGGCAAGCCGACTGGCAGCCGGCCGTTTAGCCCTGACCGCGACGCCGCTACTGGTCGCCGGGCGGCAGCTGGAACTGGTCCATCCGCAATCGGTCGACGACTTGATCTGCGAGCACGAGTTCGATGCCGACGACCGGCTGCCGTACTGGGGAACGGTCTGGCCCTCGGCCCGGGTGCTCGCCCGGCGCATCGCGGCGCACCCCGGCGCGGCCGCCGGCTGATCGACCTGGGCTGCGGCGTGGGACCGGTGGCGCTGGCTGCGGCCCTGGCTGGTTTCGACGTGCTGGCGACCGATTACTATGCCGAAGCCTGTGAAATGACCGCCGCCAACGCCCAGCGCAACGGCATATCCGGCGTGGGAACGCGAATGGTCGATTGGCGCAATTGGCCGGGCGACCTGACGGGTTTCGATTGCGTGGTTGCCTCCGATGTGCTCTATGAACGGGCGAACGCCGGGCTGGTGGCCGCAGTTTTTGCCCGCGCGCTGGCCGCCGACGGCATCGGCTGGCTCACCGATCCGGGGCGGCGCGTGGCCGCACCGTTCGCCGCCGAGTGCGCCGAGCGCGGTCTGGCGTGCGAGTGCATCGACCTGGAGCAGGTGATCGACGGCGATTGGAATTGCGTGGTCGAGACGTACCAGATCCGCAAGCGCGGGTGAACCCTCGGCGCGGGCCAGCATGACGAATCCGGCCGACTGCATTCAGGTGACGACTCTCGTGGGCGACCGCGCGGCGGCCGACGCCCTGGCCGCGCTGCTGATCGAGGAGCGCCTGGCGGCCTGCGTCCAGGTGCTGGGGCCAGTCACCAGCACCTATCGCTGGCAAGGCCGCCGCGAGCAAGCGGAAGAATGGATGTGCGTGATCAAAACGACTGTCGAGCGCTATGCGGCCGTCGAGCGCGCGATCGGGGAGCATCACCGCTACGAGCTGCCCGAGATCATCGCCACGCCGATCGTCGCCGGTAGTCCGGCCTATCTGGCTTGGGTTCGCACACAAGTCGGCCCGGCAACCGACGAGTCGTAACCCAGCCCGGTCGTGGCCGCCATGTATGAATTCCAGGTTTCGATTCAGTCCCTGCCGGCCGATTGCGGCCTGGGCGAAACCATCGAGTTGGAAGGCCGCCAGTGGACCCTGCTGGCGATCGCGCCGAACGACTGGGCAGCCTCAGCTTCGAGCGCAGTTTCGAAGAGGTGTCGGCCGCCCTGGCGGCGCTCGAACGATTGTACATCGAGCCCGACGGTTCGTTCGTCTGGGTCTCAAGCCGACAGGAGGCGCCGTGGCAGGTCGACGGCATGCTTTACGACCATCAGAATCGCGTGCGGCTGGTCGATCTGAAAGGGACCTGCCCGGCCGATCAATTCGACCGGCTGCTGACCACACTCGGCTGGCCGGCCACGCCGCTGATGTTTCAATTGACGCGGCAGGCGATCTGGCTGGGCGAGGCCGAGTTCCGCCGCTTTGCCCAGTTGCGGGCCCCGTCGTGAGCGGGCCGATTCGCCAGCAGCGCGCTACGGCCTGAGATCGACCAGCACGGGGCCGGCTGCGAGCCGAGCCGACGGTCGAGATGTCCACGGCAAGCCGGGCCGTCAATTCGCGCCCGGCGGTGCAAATTGCTCTTGGAAGAATTCGACGAGGTCGCGGCTGGCCTCAGGTTCCAGGGTTGCGCGGGCGCCGGTCGCCGGATTGCCCACCGCCTGGCTCACCGGATCGAACAGCAGGGCCGTCTGCTGGGGGCCGTCGGAGAAAATCAGTGAATAGGCCCAGGTGGCCGGCGCGGCCGCCGGCGCGGCCCAGCGAAATGTCGAGTCCTCGACGAACGCCTGGCGGACGTTGAGCATCCCGCGGCTGCCGGCCACGTCTTCGCTTTGCGCCGCAGCGCTCCGCAGCTGCTCGATGTCCAGCGGCGCGGCCGGTTGGAGCGGCGGATCGAAGCGCAGCGCTTCGACGGCGGGCGCGCGTGAAATGAGCACCGCGGACGCAGATCCCCAGAATCCCAGCGAGCGGCGCGTCGTGGCATGTCGATACCACATTCCGAAGCCGGCCGCAGCCAGCCCGCTGCCGAACATGATCAGAATGACCAGTTGGCCCGAGTTGATTCTGCCCGAGCGCACGGGCCTCGCGCCGATCGCCCCCAATTGCATGCTCCCCCCGTTGGCCGCACCACGGCCGGCGTCTGGCCGGGCTGTCCGCCTACTTCCACGCCCCACGCCGGGGAGTATACTGAGGGCAATTCCCCCGGAATTTCTCTTCGTTCCACGTATTTGCAGAAAGTCGACACGCAGCGATGGCCAACGAGTTCGACCCCTACCGCGAAGCCCTGGTCGTCGAAACGACCACCCTCTGGCCTGAGCAGTATGACGACCTGGAACCGAGTTTCAAGCACCGCGTCGAACAGACGCTGCACGCGCATCCCAGCGATGCGGCCGATTTGTCGTACGTGCGGGTGCACACCGGCTTTTGCCGCCAGATCGCGGTGACCCCGGCCGACCTGGAGCGCGTGAAGTGACCGGCCACGAACAAGTGGTGCACGTCCAACTCGGTCCGCGCAGCTATGACATCCAGGTGGGCACCGGCACGCTCTCGCGGCTGGGCGAATTCGTGGCGGCGCGGAGCAAGGTTTCGCACGCGGTCGTGATTACCGACGAGCAGGTCGAAGAGCCCTACGCCCGCGCCGCGGCCGAAAGCCTGGCCGGCGCAGCCGCCGCGGTCGACATCCTGGTGGTGCCGGCCGGCGAGGCGACCAAGTCGGTCGAAGTCGCCCAGGACTTGTGGAACAAGTTGCTCGACCTGAAGGCCGACCGCAAGACGCTCGTCGTGGCCGTCGGGGGAGGGGTGATCGGCGACCTGGCGGGCTTTGTGGCGGCCACGTTCGCACGCGGGCTGGCCTTCGTGCAGGTGCCCACGACGCTGTTGGCGCAAGTCGACAGTTCGGTGGGGGGCAAGGTCGGCGTGAATTTGCCCGGCGCCAAGAACATGGTCGGCGCCTTCTGGCAGCCCCTGGGCGTGCTGATCGACACGGCCGTGCTGGCCACGCTGCCGGAGCGCGAATACCGGGCCGGCCTGGCCGAAGTGGTCAAGTACGGCGTGATTCTCGACCGCGAGTTGTTCGACGAGCTGGAGCGCCGCACCGCCGAGATCAACGCCCGCGACGCCGCCGTGCTGCAGCGCGTCATCGTGCGCTGTTGCCGGCTCAAGGCCGACGTGGTCGAGGCGGACGAGCGTGAAGAGACCGGCGGCCGGGCAGTGCTCAACTACGGCCACACGTTCGCCCACGCGCTCGAGGCTACGGCCGGATACGGCACCTTGCTGCACGGCGAGGCGGTGTCGATCGGCATGGTCTGTGCCGCGCGGCTTTCGCAACGGGTCTGCCAGTTTGCCGCCGACGACGCGGCCCGGCAGCAGCGCTTGCTCGCCGCCCTGGGCTTGCCCACGCAATTGCCCGAACTGGATCGCGAAGCGCTCCTGGCCGCAATGGCTCGCGACAAGAAAGTCGAACACGGCCGGCTGCGATTCGTGCTGGCCGATCGCATTGGCCAGGTGCGGCTGGTCGACGGCGTCGACGCGGCCAGCGCCCGGGCGGCTCTTTCCGACTGATTCTGGCCTGGCCCCAATTGCGGGGATATTCGCGTGACCGCCACCAGCAGTTCCACCCCGACCGCGCCGGTCGTGTTGATCGTGGAAGACAACGTGGATCTGGCCCGGGCGATGGCCAAGATCCTCGAATTGGAAGGCGTGCCGACGCGGCTGGCCCATAGCGGCAAGGCGGCCATCGACCAGCTGGCCGACGGCGTGCCTGCGCTAATGCTCGTGGATTACGATCTGACCGACACGCGAGCCGATCAGCTCGTCGAGCGGCTGGCGGGCGCCGGTCGGCTGATCCCGTTCGTCGTGGCCACCGGTCACGGCAACGAAACGATCGCCGTCGAAATGATGAAGCGCGGCGCCCGCGACTATCTGGTCAAGGGCGGAGCCTTCTTTCAATTGCTCACGACCGTGGTGACACGGGTGCTGGGCGAAGTGGAAACGGAAAACCGCCTGGCCCGCGCCGAACTCGCCTTGCGCGAAAGCGAAGCGCGGTACCGCAACCTGGTCGAATATGCGCCGGACGCCATCTGCGTAGCCCAGGCCGGCCGGCTGGTGCTGGTCAACGCGGCCTCGCTCAAGCTGTTTGCCGCCAGTCGTCCCGAGCAGTTGCTGGGGCGGGCAATCATCGACTTGATTCATCCCGATTCACGGAGGTCGTTCCGCGCCCGCATGCACGAGCTGCACGAAACGGGCCGCCCCGTTCCGCTGGTCGAGGAAAAAGTCGTGCGGCTCGACGGCCGCGTGGTCGACGTCGAGGCTGCGGCCACGCCCTGCCTGCACGAGCAGCAGCCGGCCGCCCAGCTGATCATGCGCAACATTGCCGAGCGCAAAGCGGCCCAGGCCCAGACCCGAGAGCAGCAGGCCAAACTGGCCCACGTGATGCGCGTCAACACGATGGGCGAGATGGTCTCGCAACTGGCCCACGAGATCAATCAGCCGCTGTACGCCATCGCCAACTACGCCGCCGCCTGCCGCGAAACGCTCGATGCCAACCGGGCCGCGCTCCCCGCCGACGTGGTCGGCTGGATCGACCAGATCGCCGATCAGGCCAACCGGGCCGGCGAAATCATCCGCCACGTGAGCGGATTCGTCCGCAAAGATCCGCCGCAACGCCAACCCCAGGCCCTGGGCGACCTGCTCCATGACGTCTCGCGATTGCTGGAACTCGACGCCCGGGCACGCGCTTGCCAAATCCAAGTGATCGTGCCGGTGCCCCCGCCGCCGCTGCTGATCGATCGGGCCCAGATCGAACAAGTCGTCGTCAACCTCGTGCTCAACGCCATCGAGGCCATGGAACAGACCAGCGAAGCCAATCGCCAGGTCGCGATCAGCTGCACCACCGGCGATGCCGAGGTCGAGGTCGCCGTGCGCGACCGCGGCGCCGGCTTCCAGGGAACCGATTTCGAGCAGTTGTTCGAGCCCTACTTCTCGACCAAGCCCCAGGGCATGGGCATGGGGTTGGCGATCAGCCAGTCGATCATCGATGCGCATGGCGGTCGATTGTGGGCCACGGCCAATCCGGACCGCGGCCTGACGTTTCACTTCACGCTCCCCCTGCCCTGCGGCGACAGCCCGGCGCCGTAGAATAAAAGAATACCCGGCGACGACACGGCGGCGTCAGCGAAGCGTGCACCGCCTTCGAAACACTATCCGTCAAGCGAACGAGTGAACGCCAACATGGCAGCCGAACCCCTCGTGACAATCGTCGACGACGACCCCGCGGCACGCGATTCGGTGGCCGCGCTGGTAAAGAGCAAAGGCCTGGGCGCGCGCACGTTCGCCTCGGCCGAAGAATTTCTGGCGGCGCTCGATCCGGCGGAGAGCGGCTGCCTGGTCGTCGACGTGCGGATGACCGGCATGAGCGGCGTCGAATTGCAAGAAGCCTTGCGGGCCCGGGGGGTCGGCTGGCCGGTGATCGTCATCACGGGCTACGGCGACGTTCCCACGGCAGTCCGGGCGATGAAGGCCGGCGCGCTCACGTTTCTGGAGAAACCCTGCCGCACGGCCGAACTGTGGAGCGCCATCCAGGACGCGCTGGCCAACTCGGCCGAGCAAAGTTCGCAGCGCGAGCGACGCTCCGAAATCCAAGCCCGATTCGACCAGCTCTCGGCCGACGAACGCCAGGTCCTGCGGCTGATGCTCTCTGGCGCCACCAATAAGACCATCGCCACCCAATTGGACCTGGGGCTGCGAACGGTCGAGCTGCGGCGGGCCAATCTGATGAAAAAGATGCAGGCCCGATCACTGGCCGACCTGATCCGGCTGGTGCTGGCCGTGGAGGAGTCGGTCGAATAGCACCCGGCAGCCACAGGGGGGGCATCGGCCGCACGTGCCGCAATGTTGTGCAGCCGCCGCACGTAAGTTCAACAACGCCAAGAACTTGGTTTTTCGCGCGGTGCACAATCGATTTTTCGGCTGGCGTCGGCGGGGCCACCGGGCGCCTGACGGCCACTCGCTTGCGGCCGGCCAGGTTAAATGGTCGCTGGGCAAGCCGCCCCGGGCTGGGGCGAACGGGTTGACACTCTCCGTAAAGCGTTTAGAGTGAATAGCTTGAGGCACGAGTGCGCCTCGCTCTTGGATTCGTGGCTGGCACCAAGGTACGTCGCGTGGCCGAAAAACCGTGGGGAGGCGTTTTCGAGCAGGCGACCGATCCGGGTGTGGAGAGATTCACCGAGAGCATCAGCTTCGACCAGCGCCTCTACGCGCACGACATCCAGGGCTCGATCGCCCATGCACGGATGCTGGCCGCCGTGGGCCTCATCGAGCCCGACGAATGCCAACGGATTGAGCAGACGCTTGCCGACATCCGCCAGCAGATTAAGCAGGGGGAGTTTCCCTTCCGGATCGAGCTGGAAGACATCCACATGCACATCGAGCGGGCACTGGTGGACCGCTTGGGGGATGTGGGACGCAAGCTGCACACGGCCCGCAGCCGCAACGACCAGGTCTCCACCGATCTGCGGCTCTGGGTGCGCGACGCGATCGACCGGATCGACGGGCAACTCCTGGAACTGCAGCGAGCCTGGCTCGCGCGGACCGAGGCCGATCACGACTGCGTGCTGCCGGCCTACACCCATTTGCAGCGCGCACAACCCGTGCTGGCGGCCCATTACTGGCTGGCCTGGTGCGAGAAGCTCGAGCGCGACCGCAGCCGTTTAGCCGGCTGCCGGGCTCGGGTCAACGTGCTGAGCCTGGGTGCCGCCGCCGTGGCCGGCACCAGCCTGCCGATCGACCGCGAGTTTGTGGCCCGGGAGCTGGAGTTCGACGCGGTAGCGGGCAACAGCATCGACGTGTCGAGCGATCGCGACTTCGTGCTCGAATTCGTGTTCTGCCTGGCGCTCGTTGCCGAACACCTGAGCAGCTGGGCCGAAGAGTGGATTCTCTGGTCGACCAGCGAATTCAATTTCGTCAAGCTGCCGCAGGCGTTTTGCACCGGCAGTTCGATCATGCCGCAGAAGATCAACCCCGACGTGCTCGAGCTGATCCGCGGCAAGACGGCGCGCGTGATCGGCAGCCTGACGTCGCTGTTGGTGCTGGTCAAAGGCCTGCCGCTGGCCTACAACCGCGACCTGCAAGAAGACAAGGTGCCGCTGTTCGACGCCTTCGACACGGTCAGCGCTTGCCTGGCCGTGGCGGCGCCTTTGGTCCGCGAGACCCAGCTCAATCGGCCGGCCATTGCGGAAAAACTGGATCGTGGCCACTTGGACGCCACGACCCTGATGGAGTATCTGATCCGCCGCAACATCCCACAGCGCACCGCCCACGCCGTTGTCGGCCGGCTGGTGCGCAAGGCGATCGACCGCGGCCTGCGACTCGAGGATCTTTCGCTGGCGGAGTTCCAGGCGGAAGTTCCCACGCTCGACGCCGAGCTGTACGAAGTTCTCGGCGTGGGCAAGGCCCTGGCCGCATTCGTCAGCTACGGCTCGACGGCGCCGGCACAAGTCGCGGATCAGGTTTTGGCCTGGAAGCAAAAACTCGCCCTCGCACCGCCCGTCGGGCAACTGCTCACCACGCCATGAACATGACCCATCGCATCACGTCGCCAGCGGTCACCCTCCGGCTGCGGGGCCCCGCGCTACTGGCAATTGCCCTGCTGCTGCTCCCGTGCACTTGGGGTCTGGCCCAGGACGAGGACGATGCCGAACCGGGTCCCGGTCCTGCGCGTCCGGCGGCTCAACCGGCTGCGCCGGCCAAATCCGCGCCGAAGCTCGATCTGCGCTTCGAGCCGCCGGCGATCCGCTCGGTGCTGGAGGGGAATCCGACGACGCCGAAAGAATTGATTCGGGCCGTCGAAACGCTGGTCGATCTGCGGCGACCCGAACTGGCTAAGCCGTTTCTCAAGCAATTGCTCGATGCCAAGCCCGACGCCAAGACTCTGATCGCGCTGGCGGGGGAATTCGGCTCGGCCTCGTTTCTCAAATTCGCCCACAATCCAGACCTCGCGCCCGAGGGTGCCCAGCTTGCCGATGCCGTGCTCTCGGCCGCCGAGGCGGCGCGCACCGAACCGGCGATGCTCGTCAAGCTGGTGACCCAGCTGAGCGCCGCCGACCGGAACACGCGCGAGGACGCCATCGTCGGCTTGTTCAAGGCCCAGCAAGCGGCGGTCGTGCCGCTGGTCAGAGCGCTCATGGATCCGGCCCGGGCCCGCGAGCAGCAGGCCGTGCGCAGCATGCTCGTGCGGCTGGGGGGCTATGCCGTGCCGCCGCTCGTGGCCATGCTCGAGTCGCGCGAGCCGACCGCCAAACTGCGGGCGGCCGAGGTCCTGGGCCGGCTGCGGGCCAAGGAGGCCATACCGGGCTTGCTCGTTCCGGCCGTCTCCTCGACCAGCAGCCCGGAGCTGAAAGCCGCCGCCGGGGCGGCCCTGAACGAAATCCTGGGCCGGATTCCCTCCGACACCGAAGCGATCGAATTGTTGCGGCACGACGCTCGCGCTGCACTGCAAAAGGTCAAGTTCGAGCGCGCCGACATGGCGCTGAGCGTCGAACGCTGGCGGTGGGACGACAAGTTGATCCAGAGCGTGCTCGTGCAAATGCCGCCGGCCGACGCAGCGGCCCTCGATGCGGCCCGCCTGGCCGGCGACGCCTACATGCTCCAGGCCGACGCCGAAACCGGCCGGCTGTTCATCCTGGCCCAACTCACGGCCGCCAAGCTGCTGGGCGGGCTCGACCATCCCTTGGCCAAGGGCGAGGGGACCGTGTTCGCCCAGATCGCGGCCTTCGGCCCCGATGCGGTGGAAGCGGCCCTGGCCACGGCCCTGGCCGAAGGTCAGTTCACCGCAGCCACTGGCGCAGTCGAGATCCTGGCGGACATCGGCCGGGAAGACATGCTGTATCGCAGCGGCCCGGCCCTCTCGCCGCTGGCCGATGCGGCCCGCAGCAACGATCGCCGGCTGCGCTTTGCGGCGACCGACACCATTTTGCAGCTCAAGCCCACCCGGCCCTTCGCCGGCGCCGCCGCGATTCCGCAGAACCTGGCCTTCTTTGCCGGCACCAGCGGATTCCGCCGGGCGATCGTCGGGCATGCCCGGCGCGAACCAGGACAGCAAGTCGTCAGCCTGCTGAGCGCGCTGGACTACGAGGCCGACGGGGTCACCAGCGCCCGAGAGTTCTTCAACCTGACCAGCCAGTCCCCCGATTACGAACTGGGCTTCATCCATGTCTCGCTGGACCAATCGGGCGCGGATGAGTTGCTCGCGCACTTGCGCCACGATCCGCGCACGGCCGATCTGCCGATCGGCCTGATTGCTCCAACCGAGCGCTGGAACGATGCCGAGCGGGTGGCCGCGGCGCTCCCTGCGGTGACGGCCGTGCCGCCGATGCGAACCGAGTCGGCGCTGAAGTTCCAGATCGCCCGCATGCGCGAGCGCGCCGGCCGCGACCTGGTCAGTTTTGCCGAGCGCCAAAACCAGGCCCTGGCGGCGCTCCAGTGGCTGGGGCGGCTCACCGACAACAAGGAACAACCGTTCAACCTGCAGACGGTCGAGCCGGCCGTGGCGCGGGCTTTGTACGTGCCGGACCTGACCCGCCCCGCGGCGCTGGTGCTGGCCAATCTGCCGAGCGCCGCGGCACAATCGGCCCTGGTCGACATGGCCAGTCGCACGGTTCTGCCCATCGCCGTGCGGCAGGCCGCGGCCACGGCCTTTGGCGCAGCGTGCGCCAGCACCGGGTCCTGCTGACCACCGGGCAGATCCAGGAGCAATATCACCGTTACAACGCCAGCCGCACCCAGGACCGCGAGACGCAGCAGGTGCTGGCGTCGCTGCTGGACACGATCGAACCACCCCGGCCCGCGGCCGAGCCGGCAACCCGGCCTTGACCGTCTTGCGCCGCCCCCTCCCTCCCGCCTCATGACTATCCCCGCGCAACTTCTGACGACGGCAATCCACCGATTCCGGGCCTGATCGGCTCGGGTCCGGCGATGCAAAAGGTGTATCGCCTGACGCGGCAGGTGGCGCGCTCGCAGGCTTCGGTCTTGCTGTTGGGCGAGACCGGCACGGGCAAAGAGTTGATCGCCAAGGCGATCCACCAGCTGAGTCCCCGCGGCAGCGGCCCGTTCGTACGGGTCAATTGCGGCGCGCTGAGCGAGAGCCTGCTGGAAAGCGAGCTGTTCGGTCACGTGCGCGGCTCGTTCACCGGGGCCATCGCCAATCGAACGGGCCGCTTCGAAGCCGCGCACACCGGCACGATCTTTCTCGACGAAATCAACTCCACCACCCCCAAGCTGCAGGTCAAACTGCTGCGCGTGCTGCAGGAGCGCGAGTTCGAACGCGTCGGCGATACGCAGACCATCCGCGTCGATACCCGGGTCATCGCCGCCAGCAATCGCGACCTGCTGGCGGAAATCGAAAGCGAGCGCTTCCGCGAGGACCTGTTCTATCGCCTGAACGTGGTCCCGATCCAGCTCCCGCCCCTGCGCGACCGACCGGAAGACATTCCCGAGCTGGTCGGGTTTTTTCTCAATATCTACAACGAGGAAAACGACCGCTACGTGGCCCACATCCACCCGCAGGCGGTGGCCGCCCTGCAAGCGTATCACTGGCCGGGCAATGTCCGCGAACTGCAGAACTATGTCGAACGCAGCGTCGTGATGGCCGCCGGCGACGAGCTGACGGTCGACCTGCTGCCCGATGCCTTGATCTCGGGCTCCAAGCCGCGCTCCGGCCGCAGCCGCCCGGCCGACCTGGAGACGCTCACCTACGAACTGGTCCAGCAAGGCCTGGCCACGGCCTCGGCCCAGGAGGATAACTTGCACGCCAAGATCGTCAACCGCGTCGAACGCGAATTGATCGTCCAGGTCATGGCCTCGTGCGAAAGCGTGCAGACCAAAGCCGCCAGCCGCCTGGGCATCAACCGCAACACGCTGCACAAGAAGCTGAAAGAATACGGGCTCGGCGGCGACGAGTAGCGGGGGGCGGGGCCAGCCACCCGCTGTGGGCCGGCAGGGGCAATGGCCGGCAGCTGGTGCGTCAGGCCGCGTGCGAATGCGCCGGCTCGTAGAAGCGGCGGGCCGTTTCCTCGGCGTGGAACAACAGCCACTGGCGGCGCGCATAGACGGCGTGGCCGCCGCAATGGTCTCCCAGCCGGCCGGGCGCTGCGCCGTAATCGACCAGCAGCGTCGTGCCACTCTCGGCCACGCGCAGTGCCGGCGCGGAAATGTTCGACCGCCGGCGTGGCCGGCAACCCTGTTTGCAGCACTCGCCCCAACCGGCGATCGGCCAGCCACGCCCGCCAGGCAAACAGACTCGGCGGCACATCGGTGCCGGCGATGCCCAACTGCTGCACGTAGTCGCCGTCGGCGGCGCGGAGCACGCGGTCGGGCTCGGGCGGAAACGGAGCTCGATAGGCCGGCAACCCGGCCGCCGGCCGATGATAGACAAAGTGCAGCAGCCGCCGGTAGCCGGCATGATTCCAGCCGTAGAGCACCGGCGTGCCGAAGGTCACGAGGTCGAGCTGGAGCTGAGCCAGCCGCGCGGCCCGCTCTTGCAGCAGCGAATCCAGCCGCCGCCACAGCGGAATATCGATCCAGCCCAGCACCGGCCAGCGGTAATAGACCTCGGCCGCCGAGAAGAACTCCCGGGCCGCGGCTCGATCGTGGGCCAGCAGATGCGTGAGCAGGGCCAGCACGTTGCCCGAGTGGCCGTGCCCCCAGATCATGATGCGCCCGCCCAGATCCAGTTCGGCGGTCATCAACTCGGCGACCAGCCGCACGGCCGCATCGGCCCGGCCCAGATGATTGTTTTCATGCGACCATTCGAACAGCCGCACCGGGATGCGCTCGCCGCCGCTGTGGTTCAAGGCTCGCTCGAAGTCACGCGCGAACGTGCCCGTATAGCTGCCGCCGAGAGGGGCGGTCGCATGCGATAGCTCGCCGGTCAGCCGCCGCAGGGCGCCGGCCGCCAGCGGAAACGTGCGGGCCAGCGCTTGCAGCAGGTCGATCGCGTCTCCGGCGGCCATTCCGCCGTGCAGCAAGTAGATGGCTTTGACACCGGCCCGCCGATAACCTCGGGCAACTTCGGCCCAGCGATCGCGCTCGCCGTCGAGCGAATCTCCGACCGGCCTGGGGGCCAGAAAATCGTGCGGCGAATTCGGCGCCGAGGCGCGATATTGCTGATGAACGAAGCAGGGTGCAGTCGGCATGGAGTCGCCGTGAAATGCTGATTTGCGCCGCACGGCCCTCGGCGCGGGAATGTGCCCGTGGCCTGCGTATTTTTCTTATCGGGAAAAGCCGGCCGATGGATCAAATCTATCCGGGCGGCTGCAGCGGTCGCGGTGCCTGCGGGGGGTTGCCTGCGGCCAGCGCGCCAGCAGCCGGAATGGGCCTGATTTCCCGGAGCGCCGGGCAAAGAATCAGCCGGAATCGAGGCCGGCCGGCAGCAACCGGAGATGGGGCTGTGGACGAGCCCGGCGCTGGGGAACGTCACCGCGCCGGGAGGGCCGTCATGCTGGACGATTCCGCTGTCAGAACAACTGGACGTCGCGCGGATCGACTTGGACCGTGTCCATGTACGCGGTGATCGGATAGCTGGCGAATTCCGGCTCGTGAACGTAATCCATGATGGCCTCGGCCACCGACTCTTTGGCCAGCACTTCGATCCGCACCCGCGAGCGGCCGGTGAACGGATCTTCGAGCGTTTCGTGCCGGCCGCGGCCGAAGCAGTAAATGCAGTTGTAGCCCTTGGCCCCGGCTTTGACGATGTGTTCCAGGATCGGCGCTTCGATGGCCGTATCGACAATGATCACGATTCGTCGGATTTCAGCCCAGTTTGTCATAAAACGTTCGCCTTTGTGCCAGATGTGCCCGTGCCGGATATGCGAGTGCCAGATGTGCCCGTCCCAGATGTGCCCGTCCCAGATGTGCCCGTCCCAGATGTGCCCGTCCCAGATGTGCCCGTCCCAGACGTAGCCACGTCGGATGGTCAGACCAGGGTCGAGACGGCGCCCCAGATCCAGTGGACGGCAGCCTCGGCCGGCTCCGGCGCGTGCGGAAAGGCCTTGGTGAGCAACTTGGCAATCTCGATGTAGACGGGAATCCCGATCGTTACATTATACGAGAAAGTGCAACCCAGCGAGGCGGCCAAGGGGAGCGTCGGGCTGGCTTCGGGAATGGCCAAACGCTGGATGGCCGGCACCGCGATGTACGACGCCGCTCCGCACAGCACGGCAAACAGGACGTAGGTTCCCAACTGGAACGGCTCGCCAACGAACAGGCTGTATCCGTGTGCCACACACATGCCGAAAGTGGCAAAGACGTTGGGAGCGATGATGGCAAAGGCAATGAAGGGAATGCCTCCCATCTTGAGGTCCTTCAATCGCCGGCAGGCCGTGATCCCCATTTCGAGCAAGAACAGGCAGAGCAGCCCCTGAAACAGCGTATTGAACAGCGGATCGTCGAGGTCGGTTACGTTTTTGCCTTGCAGTCGACTGAAGAAGCCGATCAAGATGCCCCCGAACAGCAGGTATAGTCCCTGGTTCAAGAACAGCTCGTGCAGCAACTTCAGGTTGATGAAGCCCTTGAGTTCCTTCTCGCCATTGCTGTGCTCCGGCTGCCCGTGTTCTGCGTGCCCATGACCGCCGTGCCCGCCGGTATCCAGCGCGGAGGCCGGCCGGATGGCGCGGGGATTGTACCCCTCCTCGCCGGGCATGCGTCCCAGGGGATCCATGCCCTGCTGCCGCAAACGGCTGACCAGGAACAACGCAACCAGGCACCCGGGCACTTCCATGACGGCCAGCATGACCGGCATGTACGCCGCGCTTCCGTATGTTGCCTTGTCAGCAGCAGTTTGGGCGGCCAAAACCAGCCCGCTCAGCACCGCGACGCAAGTGGCGTAGGTGCCGGCAGAGTCCGAGCCGTAATAGCCCGCGACCGTGGCGGCGTCGACCCGCCGCAGTTTGGTAATCTTGCGCAGGACGTTGTAGGCGACGATCCCGATGATGAAGTTGGTAATGAAACCAACGACCATGAAGCCCAACGCCTGCCGCAACTCGGCGCCACTGAGCTCCGCCAGTTCCTCGCCACCCTTCCAGCCGATCGAGACGAGCAAGAAGATCGTCAACCCCTGATAGATCTGGGCCGGAAAATCGAACGGCACCTTCAGTACGGGGACCAGAAACCCCATGTAGAAGAACAGCAGCAACGGCTTGAACAGGTTGTGTTTGAAATTGTCCCAAAAGCTCAGAAAAATATCGTGCATGGTGGTTCCCGACAGATAACTCGAATGCCCAGGCGCAAGCCGGATCATTGGCCGCCCGGCAAGCAGCTCATGCCGCTCTAGCGGCCCCTCGAAATAGCGGGCCGTCAGTATAGGGCAGAAATCGAACGGGCGGCCACCGAAGCTCCGTTACAATTCCGTAAGATGCGAAAGCGGCGGAAACTGCGATGCATACCCCCCCTCCCGAAACCCGATTAGAATAAAGACATTGCGCGCACGACGCGCCCTTGCCGCCGCGGCCGCAAACCCACATTACCCCAGGGGCGGACTACATGGATCTGCTCGTCATCGAAGACGATCCGGTTATTGGCAAATCGCTGCGCAAGGGCCTGCTCGAAGCCGGCCATGGCTGCGTCTGGGCCAAAGAAGGAGAACGCGGCCTGGAACTGGCCGCCGGCCAGCAGTTCGACGCGATCGTGCTCGACCTGATGCTTCCGGGCCGGCCGGGAATCGACGTTCTCAAGCAGCTGCGGGCCGAGGGAATTCGCACGCCGGTCATCGTGCTTACGGCCCTGGGATCGGTCGAAGAGCGCGTTTCGGGGCTCAATGCCGGCGCCGATGACTACATGGTCAAGCCGTTTGCCCTGGTCGAGCTGATGGCCCGGGCCGAAGCCGTCTGCCGCCGCGCCGTGGCCCGGCCGCCGGCCGTGATGCAGGCCGGTTCGCTGACGCTGGACCTGGCCACGCGGCGCGTCACCCGCGAAGATCGCGAAATCGAGCTTACGCCCACCGAGTTCAGCCTGCTCGAATTGCTGATGCGCTATGCCGGCCAGGTGGTCACGCGGCGCATGCTATGCGAACATCTCTGGGAGACCGACTGGGAGGGTGCGACCAACGTCATCGAGGTCCACATCAATCGGCTGCGCGGCAAGTTGGACAAGGGATTCGACGAGTCGGTGATTCAGACCGTCCGAGGCCGGGGTTATGCGTTACGAGCAAATTAGGGCGGTTTTTCGCTCGCTCCGGTTCCGCCTGACTGCCTGGAACACGGCCGTCGTGCTGCTGACCGTCCTCTTGGCCCTGTTCGGCGTCCGCGAAGGCCTGCGGCTGAGCCTGATCGACGAGCTGGAGAAATCGCTCCTCGACGACTCGATCGAAGTCAGCCTGACGGTCGAACAGGTCTATCCGGACCTGGGCGAAGTGTTCAAGGAAATGAACCGCAAGGTCAAGGGACACGAAGACCGCGACTTGTTCGTCCAGCTGCTCTCGGCCGACGGCAACATGCTCTGGTCGAGCGACAACACGCCCCCCTTGGACCGCGTGCCGCTGCCGAGCATCGCGGCTCCGTCGCTGGTCCGCACGATTCCCGGCTACCGGCTGGCACAGCGGCGGATCGACAAGGCCGGCATCCCGGCCTATATCGTGCGCGTCGGCTCGTCGCTGAACATGGTGGCCGAGGACGTGGCCAAGCTGACCAGCCTGATTATCGGCGCCGGCGTCGTGATCTTGTTCCTGGCGCCGCTCGGTGGTTTCTGGCTCTCCGGCCGGGCGACGCATCCCCTGGCCCGGATTATTACGACCGCCGACCGGCTGCGCCCCAGCCACATGGACGAGCGGCTGCCGATTCGCGGCACGGGCGACGAATTGGACAAGCTGTCGCTCACGATCAACCGGTTTCTCGATCTGATCGGCGACTACCTGGAGCGGAACCGGGAGTTTGTGGCCAACGCGGCCCACGAGCTGCGCTCGCCGCTGGCGGCCATTCAAAGCTCGGTCGACGTATCGCTCAACAGCGACCGCTCGGTGGCCGAATACCAGGATCTGCTGGTCGAGATCGCCGACGAGTGCGGCCAGCTGGGCGTGTTGGTCAAACAGCTATTGCTCCTGGCGGAGACCGACACCGCCCGGTTCGAGATCGAGCGCCGGCCCGTCGACCTGGCGCGCCTGGTGGAACGCTCGGTCGAGATGTTTCGCGGCGCTGCCGAGGAGCGCGGCATCCAGCTGAGCGCGGAATGCTGGCAGGACACCGCCGTGCAGGGGGACGCCGACCGCCTGCGCCAGGTCATCAACAACCTGATCGACAACAGCCTGAAGTTCACCCCGCGCGGTGGCCGCGTCAACGTCGAGCTGAAAGTCGACGCGCAAACCCGGCAGGTGTACTTGCGCGTCTCGGATACGGGCGCCGGAATCGACCCGGTCGACCTGCCCCATATCTTCGAGCGGTTCTATCGCGGCGACAAATCGCGGGCGCGCGAACGCACGGCCCACGGCAACGGCCTGGGCCTGAGCATCTGCAAGTCGATCGTCGAGGCGCATAGCGGCCTCGTTCAAGCCCAGAGCCAACCCGGCCAGGGCACGACGATCACCGTTTACCTGCCCGCCGCGAGCCCGCTGGGGGCGCCCGATGCCGCGGGAGCGCTCACCAGCACGAGTTAGCAGCAGAGGCGATTCCGAGCCGCGCCGCCGGTGCCCGGCTGGACAGCGGCGCCCATGGGCTGCCGGCTGGAACGCGCTTCGGGTGGCAAGGCGCGCCGCACAGCTCAGGTTCGCAAAACATGCGCTGGCGGGCGGTGGGTGACGCTCACCACTTCAGCCCGAATTTTTCGCCCCCCGATGGTCGGCCGATTCCGCCTTTGAGCGGCGTTTTGCGGCGCACGGCGGGCGCTGGGGCCGGCTCGTCGGCCGGTTCCTCGGGCTCGGCCGATTTGGGGGCAGGCCGGGCTTCGAGCGCTTTGAGCGACAGGCTGATGCGCTGCTGCTCGCCGTCGAACGACAGCACCAGGACCTCGACTTCCTGCCCCTCCTGAACGATGTCGCCCGTCCGCCAGACGCGTTTGTGCGACAGCTCGGAGATGTGGATCAACCCCTCGATGCCCGGCTCGAGTCGTACGAACGCGCCGAATTCCATGATTCGCGAGACGGTGCCCTGCACGCGGCTGCGGGGGGAATATTTTTGCGCGGCGGTGGCCCAGGGATTCTCGGCCAGATCGCGAAAGGCCAGGCCGATCTTGCCGGTGGCCGGATCGATCTTCTGGATCTTGACGCGGACCTTCTGCCCCAGCTCGACCGCCTCGCTGGCGTGCTTCAGCCGGTCCCAGCTCAGTTGGCTGATGTGGATCAGGCCGTCGACGCCCCCCAGGTCGACGAACGCCCCGAATTCCTGCAGGCTGCGGACGACCCCTTCGCGAATCTGGCCCACTTCGAGCTGGGTCAGCAGGTTGGCCTTGGCTTCGGCTTTCTCGCGCTCCAAGACAGCCCGGCGGCTGAGCACCAGGTTGCCCTTGGCCGGATTGGCCTGGGTAATCACGCAAGCGAACTTCTGGCCAACGAACTGGCTGAAATCCTCGACGCGATAGAGCGAGACCTGGCCGCCGGGTATGAAGCCCCGCAGGCTGCTCACCTCGCACTCCAAGCCGCCTTTGTTGTGGCCCGTAACCCGGGCCTCAACGACCATTCCCTCGGCCACTTGCGACCAATCCTCGACGCGCAGGGCCGCGCCCGGCAGCGTCACCTCGTACAGACCTTCGGCCGCGTTGAAGCGGCTGACGACCACGTCCAGCACCGCGTCCGGCTGCGGCGGCTCGGCAAAGCCGTGCAGCGACAACAGCCCCTGGCGATGTCCGCCCAGGTCGACGAAAACGTTGTCGCGATGCATCGCCACCACCCGGGCCCGGTGCCGCGATTCGGGCTCGAGCTCGGCGGCCGCCTCGCCTTTGTTCTCGGCCGAGAGCATGTCGTCGAGCGACATGTCCCCCAGCGCGGCTGCCAGTTCCTGTTCCAGATCCGGGGTCAATTGCGAGCGGATATTGGGGGGCGGATAACGCCGCTCCGAGGTCGGCTCGGCCATGACCATCTGATCGCCGTGGGCCTGGCGATCCGGCTTGCTGGGGTGCCCTGCCCCGCTCTCGGCGGTCTGGCTGTCGGCCGACGCATCCCCGGGAAAATCGTCCGAGGCCTGCACCTGGGCCGTTTGCTCGCGGGCCCCTGGCGACGCATCCCCCTCGCCGCCTTCCTCTGAGCCGCTGCCCTCGGAACCGCTGCCCTCGGAACCGCCGCGCGGCGCGGCCGGCCGGGGACGCGGGGGAGTCAGAAACCCGGCGGCCACCTTGGGTCTGGCGTCCGGATGCTTTTCGCGCCAGCGCTGCGAGCCGATGCGCATGGGCGCCGGCCGAATCGCGGGCGGCGCCGAATCGCCTTGGGCGGCGTCGCTTTGATCGGCGTCGGTCGGGCCGGGCGCAGCTCCGGGGTCTGCGGCTGCAGACTCCGGCGGCGCCGGATCGGACGCGGCAGATTCAGGGGGATCGTGGGAAGACGCTGGGGGGTGTTGATCGCTGCTCATCCGGGCACTCAGCAAAACGACAATCTCAAACGAAATAGTTTAGCAGTCGGTTTGCGGCGTGTACAATGCGCCGGATGGCTGCGCCGCCCGTCGGACCCGTTCGGGCGCCGGCATGCGGCCTGGCGGTTGGGGGGTGCCGGCACCGGGCCACCCGTGCGAGGAGCGCAAAAAAAGCGTCTCCTCGCCTGACGCCGCCATTCGGCGCGACGCGTTTGTGGGCGTCCAGATCGCTTGGCGGCCGACAGCCGGTGAACCGATTCAGAGAGGCTGGCCGTGGCGCAATTCAATCCGCGCGCGTATGGACCGACCGTCAGTCCGCTGTTGACCAAGGCCCCGCTCAACGAGCTAGGCCCCGGCAAACCGGTCGCCGCGCTGCGCGAGGCCCTGGCCGCGCTGACGCCCCAAAACGTTGTCGCACCCGAGGACGTGACGGATTCCGACATGGCGGCCTGCTGCTGTGCCGGGCTGTGGTTGCGCTTCGATTTTCTCGATGAATCGCACCGCATTAGTCAATCGATCGATACGCCGGACGGCAGCTACTGGCATGCCCTGATGCACCGCCGCGAGCCCGATTTCGCCAATGCCAAGTACTGGGTGCGGCGGATCGGCGAACACCCGGTCTACGCGCGGCTGCCCGAGGTTGCTCGTGGGCTGGCGGCCGAAAGCCGCCCCGACCCGGAAACGGCCTTTCTGACCCAACAAACCCGCTGGGATCCCCTGCGGTTCGTCGATTTGTGCGAAATCGGACTCGACGGCAGCCCGCCCTTGCACAGCCTTTGCATGCGGATCCAGCAGCGGGAGTGGGAGCTGCTGTTCGACCACTGTTACCGGGCCGCCGGAGAATGACTGTTGCCGGGTCGCCGGAGAATGACTGTTACTGGATCGCCGGGGAATAAATCAGGCCCGTGCGACCGAACGGGTCTGCTGGCCCCTGCTGCGGGCTAAGGCAGCATAAACCGTAGGCGTTTCCTCTTGTATGGTGCCGTGCGCGGACTTAGATTCTCCTGTAGCACGGAATTGTCAGTTTTTTTGAAAGATTCCTGCGCCACTGCTGCGGGTGTTGCGAATGCTGCATTTCGACTTTGAAAACAGCGTTGGCTATTGGATTTTTGCCGCGACTCAAGATATCGCCCGAGCGATGAACGAAGAGCTTGCGGCCCACGGCATCACCTACCGCCAGTGGGAGACGTTGGCCTGGGTCTCCAAAGACGGCGAAATGTCGCAGAGCGAACTGGCCGAACGGATGTCGATCGAGGCTCCGACGCTCGTGGGCGTGCTCGATCGCATGGAGCGCGACGGCTGGATCCAGCGCGTGCCGGCCGAAAACGACCGCCGCAAGAAACTGATCCGCCCGACCGAACGCGTCGAGCCGCTCTGGGCCAAGATGGTCGAGTGCGCCCATCGCGTGCGCGCCCGGGCCACGCGGGGCCTGACGCCTGAGCAGCTCATCCAGCTGCGCGACACGCTCCACCACATCCGCGGCAACCTCGGTGGAAGCGATACCGATTAGTCCGCCAAGGACGATTGCGCCGGCTGCGCCCGCAGCCAATGGGTGCCCGCTCCCCGGGTGACCGCTCCCCGGGTGACCGTCGCGGCGGGTCGATTTTCCCCCAAATTGCTTGTCCCAGGCGGCCGGCATGTGCGGCGGAGCACTGCCGGGGCAGCGCGGCCAGGGCCCTTTGAGCCGCGGGCCCTGTGTAAGGTATAAACAGCTAGGACCGCACGGGCGCCCAGTGCAAGCGCCGGGGCGTTCACCGCCTGGCTGCGATTTACCGGGGGCGCGCTGGCCTCCATCGCTCGCGCGGGGGGCGGTCTCGTGCGCCGCACACGGGTCGCTCGCGCGGCTGGCCAAATTGAACTGCGAGGGAGCTCGGCACGATGGCGTTTCAGTTTCTCTGTCCCCAGGGGCATTTGCTCGAAGGGGATGAAGCGCACATGGGCATGACGACCCAATGTCCCCATTGCGGCATGACATTCATCATTCCCACGATCGAGGTGCAGCAGCCGCAGCAACCCGAACCGCAGGTGGACGTCTATTCGCAACCCTACGTGCCCGACCCGACCCCCGAGCCCGAAGCCGAATCGGAGCCCGAGGAGGAAGAGTCGGGCGTTTCGAGCCTGCTCGACGACCTGCCGGTGCAGGAATCGATGGGCGGCGGGGGCACGCTCGAGGTGCCGCCCGACATCGTGCACATCCCCTGCCCCAATGGGCACGAGTTGGAGACGCCGCTCGAGATGATCGGCCAGCAGGTGCTCTGCCCGCACTGCGGCGTGCAGTTCCGCCTGAAGCACGAGAACAGCGTCGAATATCGCCGCGAGCGCGAGATCATCGAGCAGCGCGCGGCCCGGATCTGGTTCAATTGGGCCATCGCCGCGGCCGTGCTGGTGGGGATCCTGCTGTTGGCGATGATCATCTACGTCGCCACGCAGTGACCGCACCGCGGGTGCAGCACACGACGCAGTGGCAGCGAGCCAAATCGCCGTGCCAGGCCGAGCCGCCGTGCGTGATGCGGATCCACGCGGCCGGGTTCCCGCCTCCGCGCGTCTTCAGGCCCAGCTGCTGCCGGCCACTTCGTGCGGGCGGCGGGCCAGATAGAGCAACTCGATGAGCTGCCGCAATTGGCCGTCGGCCAGATGGCCCAGCTGCCGCTGGTGGCAGGCCCGGACTTCGTCGCCCAGGTCGCGGAGCAGTTTGATGCCCGCATTGGTAATGCCGACCAGCACCATCCGGCGGTTGTCGGCCGGTCGCTCGCGTTCGACCAGCCCGCGGGCGGCCAGCTTGTCGACCAAGCGCGTGATGTCGGGCGCCCGCGAGACGAGCCGCTCGGCCAAGGCCAGCGTGGCGAGCTTGCCCGGATGTTCGCTGCGCAGCAGGCGGAGCGTGTTGTATTGCTGGGGCGTCAGGTCGTAGCGGTCGAACAGCTCCTCTTCGGCCAGGTGCAAGCGGTCGTAGGTCCGCCAGAGGTTCAAAAACGCTTCCTGCTCGAGAGAATCGAAACGACGGACGTGCGGGCGCTCGTTGGTCGACGCATTCATGATGTTTCCAGCTCAGAGCAGTAGGGCCAGGGCAGTAGATTCGGTGCGATAAACTCAGCGCAATAGGGTTCGAGTCTCAGGGATCGGAGGACGCAGCGCCGTAGGCCAGCGGCCGGCGGGCGACTTAATTCGCCGCTCCGGCCGCGGCGGCCGCTTGCGGCGCGGCCTCGCCGGTGATGTATTGCCGCCAGGCGTCGAGCTGCTCCTGGGTGAGGGTGTTTTCGCGGGTGATTTCGTGCCGCAACTCGCGGTCGGTGCCGCCCACATTGACCAGCACCGTCAAGCGCCCGTTGTCTTCGTAGCGAAACCGCACGTCGATCGGGGTCTGGGCAGCCAGGTTGCGGGGCAGATCGCGGACCACGCATTTGCCGATCTGCGAGCAGTCGTCCGGCGAAGCGCTTTCGCCTTCGACGATTTGCACCAGGATCGACGTTTGCCCGGCCTTCTGCGTGCGGAAAATTCGCTTGGCCGTGACCGGCAGCGGGGTATTGCGGAATGACCACGGCATTGCGCTTGCGGCCGGTGCGAGCGTCGGTGGCCACGACGCCCAGGCTGTGCGAATTGACGTTCTTGATCTTGACCGTCGGCGACTCGCCCCGCGACCGGGCCAGCAGGATGCCGGCCTGCAGCGCCGCCCCGTGGGCCACGGCTTCGTCCACCGCGACCGACGAATCGGGCTCCTTGCCCGACGCCTCGCGCAGCATCCGGGCGACCATCGGCATGCGCGTCGAGCCGCCCACCAGCAGCACGTCGTCCATGTCTTTCCAGCTCAGCCCGGCCGCTTGCAATGTCTGCCGGGTGGTGAACTGGGTGCGGTCGAGCAGGTCGTGAGTGATTTCCTCGAACTTTTCGCGGGTCACCTCCAGGCGCACGGCCTGCCCTTTGTAATCGCAATTGATCGAGGCTTTCATCCGGGCCGAGAGCGTGCGCTTGGCGTCTTCGGCCTCGCGCCACAGCCGGCCGGCGGTGTTGGGATCTTCGCGCGGGTCGAGATCGTATTTGCGGATGAATTCTTCGGCCACGAAGTCGACCAGCCGCTGATCGAAATCCTGGCCGCCGAGCTGCACGTCGCCGTCGGTGGCCAGGGCCAGAAACTCGTCGCCGCGAATTTCCATCACCGTGACGTCGAACGTGCCGCCCCCCAGGTCGTAGACCAGCAGCTTGCGGGGCTTGTTGGCACCCCCTTCGCGGTTCAGAAAACCTCTGAGGAAACCGTGCGCGATGGCGGCCGCCGTGGGCTCGTTGATGATGTCGAGCACTTCCAGCCCGGCCATGTAACCGGCGTCCTGCGTGGCCTTGCGCCGCACTTCGTCGAAGTAGGCCGGCACGGTGATGACCACTTTGCGAAACTTGCCCAGCAAGCGCTGGGCGTCGAGCTTGACCTTGTTCAGCACGAAGGCCTGGATCGCTTCGGGCGGGTACTTGCGGCCCTGCAGATTCTTGTGGAACGTGCGGGCGCCCAGCTCGCGCTTGGCGCACTGGGCCACGCTTTCGGCCTCGGTGGCGATAGCCTTGATCGCCTCCTTGCCCACCACGACGTTCGAGCCCTCGAACAGCACCACGCTGGGCGTGACCAGGTCACCCTCGGCGTTGACCAGCGTGACGGGCCGGCCCAAATCGTCCAGATGGGCCACGGCCGAAAACGTCGTGCCCAGATCGATCCCGACCGCCGGAGTGTCTTTGCTCATGTTGGCGCAGCTACGAGGACTCGTGCGAGACTATCAGAAAGGACCGGACTGGCCGACGGACCGGATTGGCCCCGCGCCAGGCTGCTAGTGCGCCGTCCCGCCCGGCGCGCTCGGGGGCGCGCCACTCGGGGCACCGGCCGGCGCAGGGGCAGCCGGATCGGCCGGCATCGTTACGCCCGGCAACTCCCAGTGCAGAACATTCGACTCGGGTGAGATTATACACAAGATGTAATAGCCGATCATCAATCCGAGTCCGGCCGCCACCACGTGCCCGCACAGATTGATGATCGCGCGCCGCCGCGCCCGGCGCTGCTTCTTCGCCATGGCCTCGGGAGAGGGGCGATTGAACGGCATCGCCGGCAGGGCCTCGGGGGCCGGTTCCGGCTGGGTCGCGGGGGATTCCAGCTCGATCGGATCGTCGTCCAGCAGCGATGGCCGCTTCGAGGGCAGCGGCAGCGGCTTGGGCGAGATTCGCCCCGGCGCCTGTGCAAACCCGCCGTTCCGGGTGCCGCCGTTCCAGGAGACGCAGCTCCCGGCGCCGCTCCCCTGCCACCGCCGCCCAAGCTGCCACCGCCGGGCGCTCCGCCGAACGGCGCGTCCACCGGCACCGGCCGGTTGGCAGCGGCTGCCGCCGACAAGTTCCGCGGCTGCGGCGACGATTGGCTCTGCGGCTGGGACAGCGGCCGCGGCTGCGACAGCAGCTGGGGCTGGGATTGGGGAGCGCCGATCTCGCGCAGCACGGGCGCAAACGCATCGAAGCCGGCATCTCCGCCCACCAGCTGCTTCCAGCGGGCCAGATGGGCGTCGGTCATGCCCCCTTCGCGCTCCAGCTCGATCGACAGCTCGTTGGCCGTGCCGCGGACTTTCGCCCGCACCGCCAGCCGGCTGTTCGTGCCATAGGAATACGACACCTCGACCTTGGTCCCCTTGGGCAGTTGGGGGGGCAAGTGCCGCATCACCGCCCGGGCGATCGGCGTGCACTGGTCCGGCGATTTGCTCTCTCCCTCGAGCACTTGCACCACCACCGACTGCTGGCCCGGCGACTTGGTGACGAATTTTTCCGTCACCTGGAACGGCAGGGCCGTATTGCGCGGAATCAGGATCACGTTTTCTTTCCGCCCGGTGCGCTGGTCGATGCCTTCGATGCCCAGGCTGTGCGAATTGACGTCGGTGACTTTGAACTTGGCGCCGGGCATCCGCTCGTCGCGCGAGGCCATCAGGTAGCCGGCAAAAATGGCCGCGCCCCGGGCGACCGCTTCATCGGGATGCACCTGGTGCTCCGGCTTGCGGCCCGACAGCTGCTCGAGCATCTGCGAAACCATCGGCATCCGGGTCGATCCGCCCACCAGCAGCACGTGGGCCACGTCGCTCCACTCGAGCCCCGCGCAGGCCAGCACCTGCCGGGTGGTGTAGCCGGTGCGCTCCAGCAGATCCTCGCACAGCTCTTCGAACTTCGCCCGGGTGACGGTGATGTCCCGGGCCTGGCCGCCGTTTTCGACGTGCACCGTGGCCTGGTCGCGCACGCTGAGCGTGTGCTTGGCCTCTTCGACCGAGCGCATCAGCCGGGCCGCGGCGTTCTTGTCGGCCAGGGGATTGCGCAGCAGCTCGCGCTCGAACTGCTCGGCCACATACCGGGCCAGGCGCTCGTCCCAGTCGCGCCCGCCCAGCTGCACGTCGCCGTCGGTGGCCAGCGTGCGGAGGTCGCCGGGGCGCAGCTCGACCGCCGTGACGTCGAACGTGCCGCCCCCCAGATCGTAGACCAGCACGCGGATCGTCTGTTTCGAATTGCCGATCGGGTCGAGGTAGCCCAGGTGCTCGCCGAAGGCCAGGGCCGCGGCGGTGGGCTCGTTGACGATGTCCAGCACTTCCAGGCCGGCCATTTCGCCGGCGTCGGACGTGGCCTTGCGGCGCGGCTCGTCGAAGTAGGCCGGCACGGTGATCACGGCCTTGGCCCCGGGCCCCAGCGCCTGAACGATGTCTTCCTTGAGCTTCTTGAGAATGCAGGACTGGATCACCTCGGGCGGCAGATGCTCGCCCCGGATCGGGCGCGAATAGACCGCCTGGCCCATGTCGCGCTTGACGCATTCGGCCACCCGGTCGGTCTCGATGCCGACGGCTTTTTTGGCCTCTTTGCCGACGACGATCTCGCGATCGTCGAACAGCACGACGCTGGGCGTGAGGATGTCGCCCTGCGCATTGCGGACCATGACCGTGCGGCCGGTCTCGTCGATCCGCGCCACGGCCGAATAAGTGGTCCCCAGGTCGATTCCCACCGCGTATGGCTTAGACATGCAGTCTCGAACGGCGCAGTCTTGAAAGGCACAGACTCAAAGGGCACAGTGTCGAACGGCGGTGTCTGGAAGGACACCGTGTCGGACGGCACAGCGTCGAATAGTGCAGCGAGGTGCAATCTTTGACTCTACCCGCCCCGGCCCATCCGATCAACGCCGCCCGAGGGAGGGTGCGTCTCTCTCGGCCCGGCCGCTGGATCGGGTAAGATCAAATCGGCTGGCACAATGCGCGGAAAACAGGGTCGCCTGCGATGCACGCACAGACCGGTGGCAAGCAGCCGTGGCCCACCGCCGTTGTGGCCGCGGCTGTTGCGGCGGAATGCCTGGTGCTGTATTTCGTGCTGCCGTCGCACATGCGGCCGATCTTCGTGGAGATCGCGTTCACGGGCAGCACATTCGTCTCGGTCTTGCTGGCGGTCGTCCACTTGTGCCGGACTTGGACGCCCGACTGCCGGGTGTCGATGCGAGGCGTCTTCTTTGGAATGCTCCTGGTCGGCGCCGTGTGCAATCGCGCTGTGCTGTTGACCGGACACCCGCTGGTCGTACCCCTCTTGGCATTCCTGCTCAGTCCGATCGCGATATTCATTGGCGGCATCGTCTATTTGAGGACTGGCAAGTCGCCATACTATCGATATTTCGTGGCGGGCTGGGTGTTCGCGTTCGTCACGTCCGTCACGTTGGTGGCGTATTCGGCAGAAGTCACCCTATTTGTAGGGCAGTTTCTGCGTTCGCTGCGGCGGTGAGAACGCTCACCGGGATCGGATAGAATCGAATGGCATGAATCCGTTTCAATTTAGAACAGAGATGGGGAGCGGCAAAATCGAGGTTTCGCCGCTGGTGACTTTGGTCGCCGTGGTGGCGGTTCTGATCGTTGGACTTGTGCTATTTCTGAGGCGAAAGAAATGACCACTCCCCGCCGCCGCTGGTTCCGGTTCGGGCTGCGGACGGTGTTCGTGATGGTAGGGGTGTTGGCATTGCCGCTCGGCTGGAGCGCATGCCAATTTCAGGTCGTTCGCCAGCGTCAAGCAGCAATCGTGCAAAGCGCCGCAAGCGGCGTAACATTCGTGCAAAAAGACGTGTGGCAGCAATTCAGCCGAGATTCTGGGCCGGCCGTATCCCCGGTGGCCAAACTGCGTTCGTTCGTCTTCCGCGACCCGCTCGTAGGCGTGTTCATTGTGCCAGCAAGAGATTATGACAGAATGAAAACGTCGCTCTCCGGGCTATTTCCGGAGTCTATTTTCGTTCCGTCGTATTCTGAGGATTCGCCTGCGACTTCGACTGACGAGCCCTGAACGGGTCCACGATCTTCGGGCTCAGCCAGCGCTCCGCCGTTGCCGCCCTACCCGCTGGATCGGGTAAAATCACAGGCATGGAAGAAAAGCCGCCGCCGTGGATCGCGCTTCCCGACTTGCTGCGGGATAATGAGACGTCGCCGGATCCAGGAGGATAGCGGGCATGGCTCTCAGTCGGATTCTCATCACCTTGGCCGCTTTCGCTGCGGCTGCAGTTTGTGCGGGCTTCGCATTCGGGCTGCCTGCTGGCGGGATCTACGCAATTCTCGGGCCACCGTTGGTCCTGGCGACGCCCGCACTCCTTGGCTACGGGATTGGCCACCTGTTCGGGCGCGGAGAGTGGGGCGCAGTGGTCGGCTTTGGCTTCGGCATTATTCCCGCGTACCTCTATTTCGTGCTTTGCGCGGCGCAGCCTGCTGATCCGGGGCATGAGCGTCCGCGGCGCGGCGGAAGTCGACCGACTACGAGCCCGGGAGCCGGGCTATAGCCAAAGAAGGGTGCGAATGAGGTGTGAGGTCCACATCAGGACAGGAATCGTGGCGGCGAGAAGGCCGACGAGCACCATAAGTGACCGGAGTGAAAACTGGCGCGACCGCAAAGCATCTCGGAAAAGGGATGCCCAGATCCAAACGGCGAGCGACACGACGAGCACGCAGATCAAGACTTGGGCAATAAAGGCTGCGGCTTCTTCCTGCTGAAGTTCTGCTGCCGTCCGCTCGGCGAAACCAGCAGTGGCGAGAATTGTCGCGGCCATGGGGCCTCCACAGACGACGCGGCGCAACCTCAAGCGATCTCTGAGCCATCATAGGTGAGCTTCCGTCCGTGATGGTAGCCCTCGTCCGCCGCTCCGCCGTTGCCGCCCTTCCGGCCGGATCGGCTAGAATCACAGGCATGGAAGAAAAGCCGCCGCCGCCGTGGATCGCGTTTCCCGACTTGCAGCGGGATAAGCGGCCCTCGCCGGAAAGCATCGGGCAGCTTCGAGACTGGTATCGGTTCCTCGTCGCGCTTTCACCGGACGAGCTGGACGCACACGAGCGCGATTTTCCCGCGCCGCCGGAATGGGCGATTTTCTACCTCAAGGCCCGACATTTACGGGACCTCGAAAAAAACCTGCCTGCCAAGATGTGGGGCATCCTCCTGATCGAAAAAATGTGGCAGTACACAACCTTCAAGTGAAGCCCCGACGTTGCCGCGGTGCCACGGGCCGTGGCGTTTTCTCAACAGCGCCCGGCGCCGGGCCGCAGCAAGAAAGCGCGCTACGGCACGCTGCAATGACCGCAGCGCCAGCGGGTTAGGCGACTGCTGAGCGCCGCCCGACGACGCTCCGGCATCGGCTTTGCATTCTTGCCCTCGGACTTCAAGACAACGAGGGGGTACGGCACCGGGTACGAAGCCCATAGCGCGAAGAATAGCCGCTCCGACCGCCGGAAGCACTGCTTCCGCCGGCTCGCCGAGCAAAGTTTGGCCGGCCCAGCAGCCAGCGGGCCGCGCCTGTCTAGCGCCATTCGGTCCATCGGTTCTCGCACTCGACATCCCACCCCAACGAGCCCGCCCTTCGCCGTGCGGCGATCGGCCCGGCGCCGGACCCCTCGCTTCGCAACGCCGGATGTCGACAAAACGCAACGGGTAGGGGGACAGTCCCCGGCCCGTTTTGTCTCCGCCACGGGTAGGCGTACCGTCCCCGGGCGTTTTGTCACCGCTTTGGCCAAAGCGCGACACCGGCGACACAACCGTCCCACGGCTCAGGACCGGTTGTTTTCTTGAGCTATCTTTCAGGTAGCCCGACATTCGCTCAGGGAATGTCGCGCAGGCTTGCCGGCCGTGGGCAGCACTGCCGAGACAGGCTGCGCAAGAAAACGACGGGCGCCCGGGTTCGCACTACACACTTCGCGCGGCGCTCCGCGTGCCGCCCGTGAGCGATCGGCAACGGGCGACCGGCGCGCTGTTCTGCTGGAAACGAGTTTTTGCATGTCGACCGATTTGTTTGCTTCGCCCGGCGCCGACGCGTTCGGGGCCACTGGTTCGATCGCTCCGCCGATCGGAACCGGTGCGCTCGACCTGGGCTTGATTGAAGCCGGCTTGCTGGAGGCGGGCCTGGTCGATGCGGGGCCCGGCGCCTGGGTGCCGCTGGCGCCGCCGCCCGTCGAGCGCCAGACGGTGCGCGTGCTGCACCTGATCAACGGCGAACATTACTCCGGCGCCGAACGGGTCCAGGACCTGCTCGCCCTGCGGCTGCCCGAGTTCGGTTTTGCGGCCGACTTTGCCTGCCTCAAGCTGCGGCGGTTCGGCGTTTGCCGGCAATCGCAAACGGCCGAGCTGTTCGACCTGCCGATGCGTTCGCGGATCGACCTGGGGCCGGCCTACAAAGTGGCCGCGCTCGTGCGCCGCAATAAATATCGAGTGCTGCATTCCCACACGCCGCGCGCGGCCCTGATCGGCCGGGTGGCCGCCGCCCTGACCGGCGTGCCGCTGGTGCATCACGTGCACAGCCCCACGGCGGTCGACTCGACCCGCCGCTGGCGGAACCGTTTCAACACCGCGGTCGAGCGGCTGAGCCTGGCCCGGGCGTCGGGCGTGATTGCCGTTTCGCGCAGCCTGGGCGACTATGCCCGGCGGCAAGGGATCGATCCCGAACTGGTGTATGTCGTGTCCAACGGCGTGCCAACGCAGGGCCCGCTCACCGTGCGGCCGGCGCCCGCGGGCACCTGGACCGTGGCCACGGTGGCCCTGTTCCGCCCGCGCAAGGGGCTGGAAGTGCTGCTCGAAGCGCTCGCGCTGGCCCGATCGGCGGGGCTGCCGATCCGGCTGCGGGCGGTCGGCGGCTTTGAAACCACGGATTACGAAGCGCATATTCGCCGCGAGGTCGAGCGTCTGCAGGTCGGCCCGTGGATCGATTGGACCGGCTTTACCCGCGACGTGGCCGGCGAACTGGCCCAGAGCGATTTGTTCGTCCTGCCGAGTCTGTTCGGCGAAGGGTTGCCGATGGTCGTGCTCGAAGCGATGGCCGCCGGCGTGCCCGTGGTCGCCAGCCGCGTGGAAGGCATTCCCGAGGCGATTCGCGACGGCCAGGACGGATTGATCTGCGCGCCCGGCGATCCGCACGATTTGGCGGCCGCGATCGGCCGCTTTGCCCGCGGAGAGGCCGATTGGCAATCGATCCGCACCAGCGCGCATCGCCGCCAGGCGGAACATTTTTCCGACCGCAGCATGGCCCAGGGAGTCGCCGAGGTGTATCGGCGCGTGCTCGAACGATGAACCAGCGACAGCAACTTTTCGGCATGTCGATCGACCGCGTGACCATGGCGGGCGCCGTGGACCGGTTGTTCGATTGGGTCCGCGCCGGGCGACGCTTGCCGCTACGTCGTCACGCCCAACGTCGACCACACGGTTTTGTTCCAGGAGCATGCCGGCCTGCGGGCAGCGTACGCCGACGCGTCGCTGGTGCTGGCCGACGGCATGCCGGTGGTTTGGGCCTCGCGGCTGTTGGGCCGGCCCCTGCCGGAGCGCGTGACGGGCAGCGACCTGGCTCCGGCGCTGTTCGCAGCGGCCGCCGAGCGCGGGGGCTTGCGCGTGTTTTTGCTCGGAGCGGCGCCGGGCGTGGCCGAACGGGCCGCGACGAAGATTGCCCAGCGCTGGCCGGCCGTGCAAGTGATCGACACGTACAGCCCGCGGCTGGGATTCGAGCGCGACCCGGCCGAGAACGCCGAGATCCAGTCCCGCATCGCCGCGGCCCGGCCCGACGTGCTCTTGGTCGGCTTGGGCGCTCCCAAGCAGGAGCTCTGGGTGCATGCGCATCGCCGCGAGATCCAGGCGCCGGTCGCCTTGTGCGTCGGAGCGACGCTCGACTTTCTGGCGGGCCAGCGCGAGCGGGCGCCGGTGTGGATGCGCAAGACGGGCCTGGAATGGATCTACCGCCTGGCCGGCGAACCGCGCCGCCTGGCCGGCCGCTACGCCCGCGACGCCTGGGTTTTTCCGCGGCTCGTGCTGCGAGAGTTGTTCGCCGCCCGCGGTTCGGCCAGGCCTGTCGACGCGGCGGGAATTTGATCGGGGATGACTGAACGCAATGGGGAAGGAAACCACAGAGTCACAGAGACACGGAGAGGAAGAAAGCAGGAACGGGGACGGACGGGTCTGTTTTCTCGATTTCCGATTTTTCCGCGACTCTGCTTTTGTCGCACCTTCGCTTCTCCGTGCCTCTGTGTCTCTGTTCGACCGAACTCACCGAAGTCTGTGGTTCCCCTCACGCCGCCCTGCCGGCTACAATCTGGCGCGAGCTTGCTCTTCCGCAGCCCCGCGACAGGCGAAGATTGGAACCGCGCAACGTCATTTGTCTGATCGTCGATCGCCTGCAAGCGGCGCAGGTCGGCGCGTACGGCAACACCTGGTCGCACACGCCCCAGCTCGATCGCCTGGCCGCCGAATCGCTGCTCCTGGACCGGGCCCTGGCCGATGCCCTTGACCTGGACCGCTTGTACCGCGGATTCTGGCAGGGCCTGCCGGTGCGCTTGCCCGACGCGGCGGTGCCCGCTGCTGCCGTGTCAGCGGCCGAGACGCACCGTGTTGGAGTTCCTGGGGCCGCGCTGCCGGCCTTGGCCCGGGCTGCCGGGATGCAAACCGTGCTGCTCACCGACGAGCCGGCCGTGGCCGCGCAGGCCGAAGGGGCCGGCTTTGCAACTCACTCGCTGCTGAAGCTGGCCGAACCGACCGGCCTGGCGGGCGAGGTGGAAGAGACCCAGGCCGCCGAAGTCGCTGCGGCGGCGGGCGAGCTGCTGGCCGAGCTGCAGCCGCCGTTTTTTTTCTGGCTGCACGCCCGTGGGCTGGCCGGCGCTTGGGATGCCCCCTACGAGCTGCGGCGGCAGTATGCCGATGAAGAGGACCCGCCGCCGCCCGACTTTTTTCTGCCGCCGAGCCGGCACCTGCCCGCCGATTACGATCCGGACGAGCTGTTGGGCATTTCCCAGGCCTACGCCGGCCAGGTTGCGGCCTGGGACACGTGCCTGGGGGCATTGATCGAAGAGTTTCGCACTGGCCCGCGGGCAGCCGATACGCTGCTGGTCGTGGCGTCGCCGCGGGGTTATCCGCTGGGCGAACACCTGCAGATCGGACCGGGCGACCTGGCGCTTTACAACGAGCACATCCAGATTCCCTGGATGCTGCGCTTTCCGGACGGGCTGGGGGCCCTGGCTCGCAGCCAGGACCTGGTCGTGCCGGCCGATCTGGCCGCGACGTTGGCCGAGTGGTTCGAGCTGCCGGCTGGCGGGTTCGGGCCGGCGGCGCGTTCGCTGGTGCCGCTGGCCCGGGGGCTGCCGCACTCCGGGCGCGAGTGTGTCATCTTGCACGGCGGCCCGCACGATTGGGCCGTGCGCACGCCGGCCTGGCATCTGCTCGTGCGCGGGCCCGAGAGCGAGCGGCGTGTCGAGCTGTACGCCAAGCCCAGCGACCGCTTCGAGGTGAACGACGTCGCCGATCGGGCCCCGGAGATCGTGGCCGGGCTCGTCGACGTGCTGTCCCGGGCCGAGGGCGATCTGCAAGCCGAGCCGGCCGGATTGGATCGTCCGCTGGTGGAAGAGCTGGACTGAAATTCTGGGCTGCACAGCGGAACGGGCCCCGTCGAGCGGGCCGGCCGCCGCGAGAGTCGCTTTTTTACTTGCGGTGCGCGGCGGCGAAAGCGAAAATCCGGCCTTTGCCACGATGCTCGCCCCGAGACCCGAAGCGCCCCAGCGCGCCACCGCCATGACCGAAGAGAATCCCTACCAAAGCCCGGTAACTTCGATCGACCCGCGCCTGTTTGCCTCGAGCGCCCAGGGAATTTGGCGCGACGGCGAATTGTTGCGGATGACCAAACAGGCGATCCTGCCCGGCCGCTGCACGCGCTGCAACGCGCCCACCGACATCCGGCTCAAGCGCCGACTGGCCTGGCATCCGCCGGGCTGGTATCTGCTGATCCTGATCAGCATCTGGGTTTACATCATCGTCGCGCTGATCATCCGGCAGACGGCCACCATCCAGGTGGGCTACTGCCAAATGCACCGCAGCAAGCGCCGCTGGGCGATTGCCATCGGCTGGGCGCTGATCCTGGCCGGCATCGGCGTGACCGCCGGCTCAGCGAGCATGCGCAATCCGAACCCGCTGTTCGTGTTCGGCGGCATTCTGCTGATTCCGATCGGGTTGATCTACGGCATCGTCGGTTCGCAGGTCGTCACGCCCAAGCGAATCGACAAGCGATACGTCTGGCTCAAGCGCGTCTCGCCCGACTACCTGGCCGAATTACCCGACTGGCAAGACGCGCTGGTGCCGCCCGCCTGACCTCAAGCAGCGGCGCGCGGCGCAGGGCCGGGCTCACGGCTGCCTGGTCTTTCACCGCGACATGATCTTTCCCGCGATCTTTCACTGCGGCGTGATCTTGATGTTCCGATAGGCGACCGCGCCGTGGTCGCCCTGGAACAGCAGCGGGCCGGTGGCTGCTTCTTTGCCGGTGAGCGCGCCGCCGGTGACGCCCTTGATCTCCACGTCTTCGTGGATCACCTCGCCGTTGAGCGTGGCTTTGACGACCTTGGCATTGGCCGTCTTCTTGCCGTCGGCGTCGAACTTGGGCGCGCGAAAGTCGATCACGAATTTCTGCCATTCGCCCGGCGCCTTCGAGGCGTTGAGCTTCGGCACGGCGGCGCTATAAATGGCGCCCATGTCGCCCATGCCGATGTCCTTCTTGCCGAAGCTGTCGAACACCTGAATCTCGTACTCGCCCATCAAGTAGATGCCCGAGTTCGAGCCCTTGGGCACCATCACCTCGACCTCGTAGCGGCCGTCGCCGAACTTTTGCTCGGTGTACAGATCGCTGCCGCCCCCTTTCGTATTGACCAGCTCGCCGCTGCCGGCGGCCAGCTTGAGCTCGCCCGGGTTCTGCGGGTTCAGCGAGGCGGTGCCGGCGGCCCAATGGCTGTTGTCGGCATGCTTGGCCTTCCAGCCGGTCAGGTCTTTGCCGTTAAAAGGCTCGATCGGATCGGCAGCCCGAGCGGCACTCGCGGCAAGACCAAGCGTGCAGATAACGACGACGATTCCAACGACGGGCGAGCGCAGTTTCCAAGTCGCGTGCATGGCGGGAGCTCCGGGGGGCGGGAGGGTCGTGGGGAGTGGAAGACGCCCCTGATGATACCCGGCCCCGCGGCGGAAAGAAACTTTCCGGGCCGCAGCATGGCCCTGCCGCGGCCCCGCCCTACTTCTTCTTGACGACGCTGACCTGCACGTCGTCGAGCATCAGCTCGCCCGTGGCCCCGCGCAAGCCGATATTCAGAATCGCCTCGCGGGCCTGGCTGGGCACGGCGACCTTCTCCGTGTCGTGCTGCCAGTCGAACGTTCCGCGCCAGGGCCCCAAAAAATTGTGCGACAGCGGCGCCCGGCGCTCGTCGTAAAACTGTATGAAGACGGTCGCCTGCTCCCCCTCCAGCCGGCCGGGACGCACGTTCTTGCCTTTGGCCCAGGCCGAGAGCTCCAGTTCGTGCACTTTGCGGCCGTCGACGGCCATCCCCTGCAAGGCCTGCGCGCTGCGCCCGGAGTCCTCGTTGTGAAACGCGATGTAGTGCTTGCCGGCGGGCGATTTCTTGTCCTCGATCCACTCGATTTGCCGCTGGTAGTGCCAGCCCTCGACCACGCCGTTGGCGTCGCGCTCGAAACTGCCGTTGTTCACTTGCGGGTTGGTCGGATCGGGCTGCACGTCGCGCTGATCTTCGGCCTGGCCGGTCATCGGCACGAACAGCGTCGGCAGCAGGGCCACGGACTTCAGCTGGCCTTTGTTTTTCTCGAACAGGTAAAGCGTCTGCTGATAGCGCTCGCCGACCGGCACGATCATCCGCCCCCCTTCCTTGAGTTGCTCGACCAGCGCCTCGGGCACTTTCTCCGGCGAGCAGGTGACGATGATCTTGTCGAACGGGGCCGCCTCGGGCCAGCCTTGATAGCCGTCCCCCACCCGGGCGTTCACGTTCTTGTAGTCCAGCCGCTTCAGGGTGCGCTTGGCCCGGTCGCCCAAGGACTTCACGATCTCGATCGTGTAGACCTCCTTGACCAGCGGACTGAGCACGGCGGCCTGATAGCCGGAGCCGGTGCCGATCTCGAGCACTTTATCGGTCGGCTGCGGATCGATCTGCTCGGTCATGTAGGCCACGACGAACGGCGGCGAGATGGTCTGGCTCTCGCCGATCGGCAAGGCCATGTCCAGATAGGCGCTTGCGCGTTCGGAAATCGGCATGAACTCGTGCCGCGGCGTATCGCGCATGGCCGCAATCACGCGCCGATTTTTGACTCCCGCGGCGACGATCTCCTTTTCGACCATCAGCTCCCGGGCCTTGGTGAACTCGGCCGTGGACTTGGGTGGATCGGCCGCCGCCGGAGGTGGATCGGGCACGCACATCCTCAACCCGGCGATGCCGCACAAAACCGCGGTCGCCAACACGATCCAACGGCGATTCATGGCCCGCTCCTTTCGCAACGCAATACGCGCTGGCTCAGATCGATCGTCACGCGCTGCCGATCGAGCATTTCGTGGCCGACAATGACGTCCACCAGGTCCAACCGGTCCAGCTCGGCCGGCAAGCGCCCGTGCACCGGATGATCGCCCAGGCTGCGGCCGTCGAATTCCAGCCCGATCGACGGTCCGGAGGCCGGCTCCAGCGGCATCCAGCGCAAATCGCGCTGGGCGTCCAGCGAGATGTCGTGGCGCCGGGCCCAACGGGCCGAAACATACGTTCCTTCCCAGTTGGCGGTATCGATGAGCACCCGGGCGTACGCCCCTCCGTCCAGCCGGGCTTCGGCCAGGCAGGTTTGCACCAGCGGCCAGAGCCGGACTTGCCAGCCGCCGGGCGGAGCGTGCGGCCCCAGCGGTGCGGCCGTCGCCGCCGGCTCGATCACGGCCCGGTCCGCGGCCAGGTCGAGCGTGAAGCGCAAATGACACAGCAGATCGGTGCCGATCAGCATCTGCCCTTTGGCCCGCGCCAAGGCTGGCGAGTCGCCCACAAAGACCGGCACGTCGCGGACGACCAGGTCGCCCAAGCGCAGCTCACGGATCAAGCCCGGCACCGCCTCGAACGTGGCGAAGCCGACCATTTCGCTCGCGCGTCCGCCGCTCGTCACTCCCGCGGCCCGGGCAGCAGCCGGCGAGAGCAACGTATGCTGGGCGCCGGTGTCGACGAAGACGCGGTCGAGCGTCACGTCGCCGACGGCGGCCTCGAGGCCTTCGAGCTGCCGGGAGCGAAACCGCGACCAGACACTCGATCGCTTCAATTCCAGCGTCGCTGCGAGCGATCCGCTGGCAATGCGGTACGGGGCGCGGCCGGCGAGCGACTCGCTCCAGCTGCGCACGGCAGCCAGCGCCGGTTCGCCGCCCAAGCGCTCGAGGTGCGCGGCAATCCGCGGATCGTCCAGCGGCTGCGCCTGCCGCAGCCGGGCCGTCGTCCAGAGCCGCAGCGCGGCGGCGAGCTGGCGGCCGATTGTCACGTCGGGCTGGGCAGTATTTCGCGTCGCGCCCTGCCGTGCGCCGGTATCTCCAGTCGCGCCCTGCCGTGCGCCGGTATCCCCAGTCGCGCCCTCTCGTGCGCCGATGGCAAGCCGGTCGGCGAGTTCCGCTATCTGGTCGGCAAGCTCCAGGGCGGCGACTTCGGCGGACTGGGGGCGGCCGAGCGCCAAGAGCGCTTCGATCTTGGCCAGCTGCGCCGCGGCATCGCCGGGCGCGCGGACGGCACGATCCAGCGCCCGGCTCATGGCATCGGCCAGCGGCAACCGCTCGGCCAGGGCGCGCGCCGGCTGCCCGGGCTGGCACTGCGCTGCAAATCGCCAGCAGTGCCAGGACGCCGCAGAAGGCCACGGCGAGCGAACCGCGTCGACGTGTGAGCAAATTGGCAGGCAAGGCCCCGGGGCCCGCTCGCGCGCGCTCGATCGAACTTGCCGCTGGCCCTGGACGCGTCATTCGGCCGCCTCGACTCTGATTCCCGACTCGCCTGACAGTGCATTGAAAAATGCCCTCGTGGCATTTTTCAACCTCGCCAAGGGCGGAGCATAGCTCCTCCCGAAAGCGCAAAATAACGACCCCGGTCGTTATTTTGAGATCGCGTCCCTGCGATCGCGCAGCCGGTTGAATACTTCAACCGGCTGCTGACCTCAATCTTCGCCGATCCTTGAATTTCAGGCAACGGTGTGAAACACTGCTTAGAACTCGTTTCAAGAACCTGCTCGGAGAGGGGGACAGCCCCATAATGCTCCGAGGACTGCGCATAATTGGGACAGGCTCCGCAGGTTTTGAAACCGGTTCTGGCGTGGAATGGGCGGATCGTACTGAAAGTATGGCATACGGTGAGATTGCCGTGAGACACAATCGGGTAAAAAAGACGCTGCGAGAAGGCCGGCCGTCGTTCGGCACCTGGCTTTCGGCCGGCGATTTGTTCGCCAGCCGCATTCTGGCCCGGCTCGATTTCGAGTGGCTGACGCTCGACTTGGAGCATTCGCCGATCGACTGGTCGCAAGCGGCCATGATCTTTGGCGCCGTGGCCGATGCCGGCGGCGTGCCGCTGGCCCGGGTGCCCAAGGGCAATCACGACTACATCAAGCGCGTGCTCGACGCGGGCGCGTGGGGGATCGTGGTGCCGATGGTCGACACGGTCGAGCAGGCCCGGCTGGCGATCGCCGCGGCCAAGTATCCGCCGGTCGGCAATCGCAGCCTGGGGGGCGGCATGCACGCCATGAATTTCGATTGCTCGGCGCAGGAATACTTCCAACGCGCGAATGACGAGATCCTGGTCGTGCTGCAAACCGAAAGCCCGCGCGGCATCGCCAACGCCGAGGAGATCTACAGCCTGCCCGGCGTCGATGCAATTTTCGTCGGCCCGGTCGATCTGCGGGCGCAGATGCGCAAGCCCGACGGCACAGAGGCCACCGACGAACAATTCGAAGCGGCCATCCAGCAAATCATTGCCATCGGCCGCAAGACCGGCACGCCCACCGGCATGCACATCATGGACCCCGCCGTGGCGCTGGAGCGCGCCCGGCAGGGGATGCAATTCATCGCCGTCGGCAGCGAGCTGCGGTTCATGACCGAAAGGGCCCAGCAGGTGCTCGGCACGTTGCACCCCGACGGCAAGCAGAAAGACCTGGTTCGGTATTAAGCGCCGGCAAACTCCGCAGGGCATTGCCCGCCGGCCGTGAGCTGTTCTGGCAAGCCGCTTTTCGATTTTCGCCCGCTTCGCTCTCACTCCCCTGGGCAGATAAGGTTCCGCATGTTCCGTCGTGAGGAAATTCTCGCCCGCTTGCGGGCCAAGGTGGCCGCCGGCCAGCCGATCGTCGGCGGCGGCGCCGGCACCGGCATCAGCGCCAAGATGTCGGAAGCCGGCGGCATCGACCTGTTGGTGATTTACAACTCAGGCCGGTTCCGCATGGCGGGGCGTGGCTCGCTCGCCGGCCTGATGCCCTACGGCGACGCCAACGCGATCGTGCTGGACATGGCCCGCGAGGTGATCCCGGTCGCCACGCGCACGCCGGTCCTGGCGGGCGTCTGCGGCACCGACCCGTTCCGGCTGATGAAGTTGTTCTTGCCCGAGATCGCCCGAGCCGGTTTCTCCGGCGTGCAGAATTTTCCCACCGTGGGCTTGATGGACGGCACGTACCGGCAGGGACTGGAAGAGACCGGCATGGGATTTGGCCTGGAAGTGGACATGATCCGCCAGGCCCGGGAGCTCGATTTGCTGACCACGCCCTATGCGTTCAATCCGGACGAAGCCCGGGCGATGGCCGAAGCCGGAGCCGACATCCTGATCCCGCACATGGGGCTGACGACCAAGGGAAGCATCGGGGCCTCGTCGGCCTTGACGCTGGAAGAGTCGGCCCGCCGGATCCAGCAGATGCACGACGCGGCCAAGCGCGCCAAGAGCGACATCCTGGTCCTGTGCCACGGCGGCCCGATCGCCGAGCCGGCCGACGCACAGTACATCCTCGACCATACCGAGGGGATCGTCGGGTTTTACGGCGCCAGCTCGATGGAGCGGCTGCCGGTCGAGCCGGCCATCGAGGGCCGGGTGCGCGAGTTTACGCAGCTTGCGTTTCGCCGCGCGCGCTAAAGCGGTCGGCGGCCGACCGCTGTCGCGGGCAGGGTGCTTGCGATGACACCAGTGCTCGCGATGACACGGCGCTTGCTCAGGCAGGGCGCGTTAGCGACGCAGCATCGAGTCGCCCGAACGCCAGTCGGGGTTCTGCCGGGGCTGATTGGGGTCGAGCTTCGACACTCCCCCCACCGAGTCGCCGCCGCCCAGGTTCGTGGTGTTCGAGGCGTTGAAAGTCGATCCGCCGGCGGCCGAGGGATTCGCGGCCAGCGTGCCGGCGCTGCTCGCCGTGGTGCCGACGGCGACCCGGCTGACCACCTTGTCCTCGGCGATCTTGTGCGTCGTCACCGGCACTTGCTGCGTGACGGTTTCGGGCACCACGTCGCGGCGGGCGACCGGAATCTTCACCGTCTCGTACTTGGTCTCCCAATGCGTCCGCGGCACCATGCGGTAGGTGAGCGTCGGCTGCGTGAAGGGATTCCAGCGATTCTCGACCCGCGGCTCGTAGACGTACTGCGTGACGGGCACCTGGTAGGTCCGGGTCACGTCCTGCAGATCGGTCGTGTACTTCTCGCGGTAGTACGTCACGTCGCGCGACTGCATCTCGGTGTGCGGGATAGGCCGCCGCACGGTCTGCGTCGTTTCGCGATAGGTGATGCCGCCGTCCTCGTAGTAACGCACGTCCTGAGCCGTGGCACGCGACGCGGCAACAAGCAACAACAGACTCGACAGAAGAAAACTGCTTCGTTTCATAATAAATGGCTTCCGGACGACCAGTGTAGATCTGGCATTCGTCGCTTCACGGTTTATCGGCAATACCTGTCTCGCTACTTGACGACTGCTAATGCAAACGGGCCAGTGGTTCAGCGACGCTCATCCCGCGGGGCGCCGAGCGAACTCCGCCCGCCGTCGCGGCCTCCTGGGACTTGCATCCCGAGGAGAAATGGGGCAGGCTGGGAAGGGCTTGGGCGAAGGCAGACGGGCCGAGCGGCCAGCCGGTGTCGTTGCCCGGGCGCCCAGCGAGCGACTTGATAGCGGCGCCACCCTTGTCAGCGGCCCCACCCTCGCCCGCAGCGCAAGTGCCGCCCTGGAGAGTGCAAGTTTTTTTGCGACGCGTATGAAAGACAAATTCCTCGAATTGCTGGTTTGCCCGGAAGACCACTCGCAGCTGGCCTTTGCCGACGCTCCGCTGCTGGCGCGGATCAATACCGCGATCGCCGGCCGCCGGCTGGTGAACCGCGCCGGCCAAACGCTCGACGCACCACTGACCGCGGTACTGGTCCGCGCCGACGCCACGCTGGCGTATCCGGTCATCGATGACATTCCGCTGATGCTCGTCGACAAGGCCATTCCGCTCGGCCAGCTCGACAGCTGACGTTCGCCCGGCCCGAAAAGTCCAGTCCGCCGCAAGGGATTGCCCGTCATGGCCAAAACGATTTTCAAACGGATCATCGATGGCGAAATTCCGGCCAGGCTCGTCTATCAAGACGACCAGTGCCTGGCCTTTCATGACGTGTCGCCGCAAGCTCCGACGCATGTGCTCGTGATCCCCAAGAAGGAAATCGCATCGCTGGCCCAGTTGACGGCGGACGATGCGGCCCTGATCGGCCATATCTGGCAAGTGATTCCCGAGCTGGCCCGCGAGCTCAACCTGACCGGCGGCTACCGCGTCGTGGTCAATTGTGGACCCGATGCCGGTCAGTCGGTCGATCATCTCCACTTCCACATCCTCGGCGGACGCCCGCTGGCCTGGCCGCCGGGTTAAAGGCAGAGTAAAAACCTCCGACGTCATCGCTTTTCCCCTGCCGATTCATCCTTCTGCCTTCATCCTTCTGCCTTCATCCTTCTGCCTTCATCCTCCTGCCTTTTCCCTACTGCCACCACTTCGGCAGGTAGCCGCGCATCTGATCGAGCATTCCCGGCCGCCGGGCCGTTTCGACCCGGGGCTGGCGGGGCGCCGGAGCCTTGGCCGCCGCGGCCGAAGTTTCGGTGAGCGGGACGTTCGTGACCAGGAAATGGGGCCAGTAGCCGTCGAGCAGCCGCGCACAATCGGCCAGTTGCCCGCTCTTCAGCTTCAAGTCGGCCAGGCCGATGATCTTGGTCAGTTCCACGCGTTCGTTGGGGCTGAAGGCCAGGTCGAACAGCTGGATGTCGTCGATCCAGACTTCGCCGGCTCCGGTCAAATCGAATCGCACCCGCAGATCCTGCAGTTCGTCGGTCGGCAGGTCGTCGACCTGGAAGATGTACTGCGACCAGTCGGTCGACAGCGAGGCGGCGCCCGGAGCGCGGCCGCCGACCGTGGCAAAGCGATAGTACAGGCCCTCGTCCTGGCGGCCTTCGAGCGCCAGGCGAATGGCCGGCTGCTCGCCGCGGTCGCCGACGCGCAGCCAGAGCGAAATCGACAATCGGCCGGTTTGCGGCGTGGGAAACGAATTGCTGCGCAGCGTGGACGTCGCGGCGCCGCTCTTGAATTTCAGCGACTGAGTCCCCTCCTTCTTCTCACCGGTGTCGAGCGCGCTGCCGCTGTCCGCTCCGGCGGCCACGGTCCAGCCGACGGCGCCGCCGCTGGCAGCCTCGGCCGGCAGCGGCAGTTCGAAGCCCGGATTGTCGAGCAGGTTCAGCGGCGGCGGATTGGCCAGCACGGCGGCCCGGCGCTTAGATCGCGGATGCGTCGGTCGAGCGCCAAGTCGATGCGGCCCGGCACTTCGACGTGCGGTTCGATCAGCGTGACATCGGCCGACGAGAATCGCGCGCCGACCAGGTCGTAGGGCGCAAGCTGACTTTCCAGCGCGTCACTTCGCCGCTGCGCTCCAGCGGCGCCGAGTTCGGGCCGCTGCCCAGCCGCTCCACGCGGCAGTCGGCCGGCATGTTGACGGCCAGCGAGACGGTGACGTGCCAGGGGGAATCATTGGCCAGGTAGACGAACGTCTGATCGTTTTCGACGCGACTGCGGATCGCCACCGGCTGGGTCTCGCCGGTCACCGCCTCGAACGGGCCGCCAGGCAGCTCGCGATACACGCTGACCAGCTCGCGGATCGTTTCTTCCTGTCCCAGGGGGAGCAGCCACCCGCCGTCGAACATGGCCTGCGCGTCGAGCGTGGCCAGGCTGTGGACGAAGCGTTCGCGATTGTGCAGGTCCGACGGCGCGAACTCCGAGACCAGCCAGGTATAGGTATTCTCGCTGCCGAACGGGCTCTTGGCATCGAACGCCGGCAGCCGCAGCCGCTGCGGCTTGTGATAGAACAAGCTGGCCGCCGCGCCGCCGGAAAACAGCCGGTCGACCTCGGGAGCCAGATTCAACTCCAGGTCGACCGAATGGGCCGAGAGCGAATCCATCGGCTCGATGCATTGCGGCCGCAGAAACACGACCGGATCATCGCGGAAATCCTCGGGACGCACTCCCAGACCCAGCAGCACTTCGTCGACCCGCAACCGCCGCGGCAGCGCCGGCCGCAGGCTGCGGCGCACGGCCGGGCCGTCGAACATCGTGCCGCCGGCCAGGTACAACCGCGCGTCCTTGCGCGAACCGGCGATGGCCTGGCTCATCCGGCGGTACAAGGTCGCCATGTTCTGCGCCCGCCAGGTAAGCCAGGCGCGGCTTTCCGGTCCGGTGAGGAACCGGGCCCGAGCGGCAAAACGCTCCGCGCCCGACCCCGGCACGCTGACTTTCGTCTCCCGCTCGAAGCATTCGATGGTGTCGTCGTCGAAGCTGCCGTCGCTGCCGGGGAGCTGGGCATAGCTGTCGGCCGACAGTTGCACGCCCACGCCCCGGAAGGCCGCGTGGGCGCCGTAGCGGTCGACCAATTCGCCGACCGTGCCCAGCATGGCCTGCTGCACCCGGGCATTCAGCGGGTTGTAGTACGGGCCCAAGCCCTGGCGGAACCGCGTCCGCGCAGCGCGCGAAGTGCCATCGGCGCCGATCCATTCCAGGCCCAAGGGCGGCGCTTCGTTCTCGTGCCGCCAGTTTTCCAACTCGGCCAGGGGCGCGGCGAACTGCACGGTCGGCACCAGCGACAGCCCCTCGCGATCGAACAGCCGGAATAACAATTCGAGCACGTCCTTGCGCACCGGGTCCTGGCCGGTGGCGAAGAACACGCCCGTGTCGTGCCGCGGAGTGGGCTCGACCTGCCGGCTGGGATAGATCGTGCTGCCGTCGGCCAAAACGGTGAGCAACAGACCGTTGTAGCCGGCGTAATTGAGGTATTCGATCAGCCGGATCGCGCCCTGGTAGAACGTGTTCCAATCGTCCAGGCTGCGGTGGCTGAAGGCGTCGAGCGATTCGGGCGCCGAAAAGTTTTCGGTAAAGAGCGGCCGCTCGAGGTAGCCGGCGATCATCCGCCCGCCGGGCGGCGCATCCTTGGCGAAGGCGCGGCCGAGCGTCGCCTCGGAACTCTCGGTCCGCACCAGCCGCCGGCGGCCGGCGCCGATCGCTAGCACGCGGAGCTTGCCGTACACGGCCCGGGCATGGGGGCGGCGGTTGGTCATCAGCACCAAGGGGAGCTTGGTTTTCGGCCAGAAGACAATGCGGTGCTTGAGCAGCTGCCCCTGGCTTTCGGCATCTTCGTCGGAAACGTAAACGCCCGAGTCGAGCCCGATCGGCATCACGGCGCCGGCCGCGTTCGGTTCGATCAGGCTGATGCCCAGGGTTTGCGGCACGTCGCTGGGATATTCGATTTCCAGGATGTGGGGCTGGCCCGGATTGCTGATCGGCAGCGGGTAGGCTTCCCAGCCGGGCCCCTCCTTGCTCGATCCCAGTTGAATGAGCGTGCCCAGCTGCGGATGATTCCAGCGCGCCGTGTCTCCGCTGCCCAGGTTTTCCTTGCGGGCGCTGGACATCAACTGGGTCAAGCGCTCCCAGGAGTGCGGGCTGGTCGGATCAATTTCCACCAGCCGCACCAGCGTCTGGCTGTCGGCCGTTGGTGCCCGCTGCGGCTTGTCGGCCACGATGACCAGCTGCACTTTGCGCTCGGCGATCGGCCGCTTCCAAGGCAGCCGCTCGCGCAGGGCGGCGTTGATGGCCGTGAGCGTCAGGTCGCAAACGCCTTCGACGTCGGGCAGCTTGATTTCCAGCGGGATGCCGACGTCGGCTTCTTCGTCGGCCTGAGGCGTCACGGTCTCGAACTCCCGGCTCCAGCCCTTGCCGCCAGGGCCCGTGAGCTGGGCCTTGATGCGCAAGGCGGTTCCGCCGGGCAGGCCCAACAGCGTGGGCGCGAGCGTCGCGCTGAACGTTTCGCCCGGGGCAAACACCAGCGACGACCGATGGAACGACACCCGCAGCTTGTCCCCCGGCGAACGAATGACCAGCAGCTGATTGCCGCCCGCGTCGATCGGGCTGGTGAACGACTGCGTAACGAGCTGCTTGAGCTGGATGTCGAAACGCTTGGCCTCGTCTTCGTGCCCGACGGGCCAGAGCCGCACCACGAGCTTGCTCGACAGGTCGGCAGTGGCCAGCACGTCGATGCCGTCGTACGCCCGGACGCTGCGCTGCCGGATCGAGACCTTCGACTCGTCGAGCCAGATACTGCCGGGTTCGTCGGCTTCGATGCCCAGCGGTTGCAGGGCGGAAAGCGTCCCGGCGCAAGTTCGATCGTGCCGTGCCACTGGCGCTCGGGCCCGCCACCCCAAGCCACGCGCAGGCGCAGGTTCGTGTCGAGCGCGGCGCCGGCCGTCGTCGCCCCGCTCCATGCGCAGCAGATTCCCAACACGGCAAGCAGCAGGGGCAACAGACGCGCGGGCCGAGGCAGTGGAGCAATGCGCGGCGAGAGTGCGCAGGCGAAGCTGCGGCGCAGGCCCAACCCGACTGCCTGTGGCAGCGTGCAGACGAGAGTCGCGAGCCAGGCCATAGGCGATCGCGACGGCGTCGGACGTCCCTGTCCGATCATCGTTGCCCCGATGGGGTTTAAGCGTGGTGCCGCGGAATCCTTTCCGGAAAGGAGCGGGATTATAGTAAGCCCACCCTGCGCGTTCTATGCCGGATTGCCGGTTACCCGCGCCGAAAATGATCCGGCCACGGAAAGCTGGGTAAATTGACTCCCCGCAGCAAGCAGGCAGACTCCAGAATGCCGAACCGGCTGCCCTTCGACCCGATCCGACCAGCGCCCAGCCGCGCTGCTGGCAACCGCTGCCGGCCGAACGCGCAGCGGACGAACTGGCCTGTCGCCGACCAGTCGGCTGCCGCTAGAATCCCCGCCCCGCGGCGGGCCCCCCTCGCGCGTCGGGCCGCAAGTGTCGGGTCCTACTCGTCGGGTTCAGTCCGCTGGATGCCCCCCGTTGGCGAGAAAGCCGATGTCCGCCTCACGCGTAACACTTCCGTCGCCACCCATCGCTCGCCGCCTGCTCTGGCTCGCGCTCTTGGCGCTGGGCTGGCTGGCGCCGGCACTCGCGGCTGCCGAGCGAACCCGGGCTACGTTTCCGCTCTCGGACGTCGACCATCCGGTCGTCACCCTCGACCTGCCCGCCGGGCAGCTCCGATTGCTGGTGAACACGGGCGTGCCGCGCACGGTGATCGACGCCCGCTTCCGCGGCCTGCTCGGCCAGCCGAAGGCGTCGACCGCAGCCCGCCGACCGTACACGACTCACGAACACGTGAAGGCCGACCTGGGGGGCCTTGATTTCGCCCCGGCCGAAGTGCTCTGTGTCGATTTGGGCGAGCTCGTGGCGGGCGAGGGAGTGGACGGATTCCTGGGCATGGATTTCCTCGCGCTACACCATCGACTTCGACTGGGACGAGGGGCAGCTCGTGATCGCCCGCGGCGGGCCGCAGGTCAAAGCCGGCCGCGGCGTGCAGATCGATCTGACTTACGACGCCGAGACGATCCCCCGCGCGCAGGCGACGATCAACGGACATGCCTGCCCGTTGGCGCTCGACACCGGCTGGATCGGGCCGCTGACGCTCTCGCCGGCCGACGAGCGGGCGGTGTTTCGCGACGGACCGCCCCGCTCGGTCAGCGAGTACGGCATGACGGTGCGCGGCATTCTGCAAAGCCGCATGACGCGCGTCGAGAGCCTGGAGCTCGCGGGCGTGCGGGCCCCGAACGTGCTCTGCTCGATCGGGCTGCCGGAGCCGGCCCAGACCAGGCTCGGATCCTACTTTCTCCGCCAGTACCGGGCGATCTTCGATTTTCCGCACGACCGGCTGGTGCTCATCCCGCGCGCACGCTCAACGCCGGGCGAAGCCGACATGAGCGGCATCCACCTCATGCGCCGGCGGGGCAGAACGATCGTCTACGCGATCGACGAGGCCAGCCCGGCCGCAGCCGCGGGCATTGTCGGCGGTGACCAGATCGTGGCCGTCGACGACGTGGCGGCCGCGAACCTGACGCCCGCCCAGCTGCGCGAATTGCTCCGCTCCGGCGACGGCGAACGGCTCGAGATCAAATGCATCCACCTGGGGAGCGAGCGTTCCATCGAGCTCACTCTGCGCAAACGCATCTGACCCGCGCCGCTACCGGCGCAAACGACCCACATGGCCGGACCTGGCGGGTTGCTGAGTGCGCCGCTGGGGGCCCCTGGGTAACCGTTACGGCTTGCTGTCCGCGGCCGAGATCTTGTCGTCGGGCACGCCCAACTGCCGCAGCACGCCCACGGCCATCAGCGCGTTGCCGCGCGGATTCATGTGCACGCCGTCTCCGGTCAGATAATTGCCCTTCAGGTCGGCGGGTTTCTTGCCCAGCACGGTCAGGAAAGCCGAGTGCAGATCGGCCCAGCCGCACTTCTTTTCGGCCGCGATCTTCTTTTCGGCCTCGACGTAGGCCTTGAGCCGCGCGTTGCCTTCGGCAGCCGGGTCTTCGGTGATGACGGTCGGGGCCAGCAGGATGACCTTGATCTCGGCCGCCTGGGCCATCTCCACCATCTTGGTCACATTGGCCGTGTAGTTCTTCAGCACTTCGTCGCTGGGCGGCTGGCCGAGCCGATGCCAGACGTCGTTGATGCCGATGCTGATCGTCACCCATTTCGGCTTGCGGTTGACGACGTCGTTCTGGAACCGCGCGACCAGGTCTTCGGCCTTCTGGCCACCGATGCCCACGTTGATGATCTTGGGCAATTTGAGGTCCGGATACTGGGTTTCCAGCACGGCGTCGATGTCGCGCAGGTAGCCGCCGCCTTGCGTGATCGAATCGCCGATCGCGACGATCTGATCCCCCGCCTTGAGTTGCAATTCCTTGGGCGTTCCCTCCGGAGCAGGTCCGAGCAGCGGGAGCAGTGCGACAATCAGCTTCGACAGTTCAGTCATGGCGGGAACTCCAGGGCGGGAATAGGTGCGAGGCAGATTCCAGGGAGTGTAACAACGCCGCTCGGCCGGCGAAAGCGGCCAGCACCCGGCGGGGAACGCTTTTTACTCGGCAAACTGAAACGGCTCGCCCGTCACTTCGTAACCCGGCCGCAGGCCGATGTTCAAGAGCAACCCCAGGGCCACGGCATTGGCCAGCAAGCTCGACCCGCCGTAGCTGACCAGCGGCAGCGCCAGGCCGGTAATCGGCAGCAGGCCGACCATCATGCCGGTGTTGATCAGCATCTGCACGGCGAAAAGGGTGGCAATGCCGACTGCCACCAGCCGGCCGTATGGCTCGCGCGTCGCCGCGGCGATTGCCAGCCCGCGCCAGACCAGCGCCACGAACAGCCCCAGCAGCAATGCCAATCCCCAGATCCCCAGCCGCTCGCCCAACACGCTGGCGACCGAGTCGGTGTGTGGCTCGGGCACGAAGTACACGGATCGATCGAGAGCAACTTCGCCGGCCAGCAGGCTCCCTTGCCAGCTCCCCAGGGCAAACATCTGCTTGGCCTGATGCAAATGGTAGGCGTCGTCCCCCGGCTTGTCGCCGGCCCGCGTTTGTTCGGCCAGCGCCGTCACTCGCGAACGCTGCTCGCGGCTCATCTGCGACCAGAGCAGCGGCACGAGCAGCGCTCCGCCCAACATCACGACGGCCAGGTGGCGCGGGCGGGCCCCGGCCGCAAACAGCATCATGAACAGCACCGGCAGGAAGACGAGCGCGGTGCCCAGGTCCGGCTCTTTGAGCACCAGCAGCATCGGCACGGTGACGATTCCCAGCGGGACCAGCAGGCCCGACAGCTCGCGATAACTGTTGCGATACATCAAGTATCGGGCCAGTCCGAGCACGAAAGCCAGCTTGGCAAACTCCGAGGGCTGGACGCCGACCGGACCCAGACGAATCCAGCGCTGGGCGCCGTTGACCGGCGGAAACAGATAGACGCCCGCCAGCAGGACGAGCGAAACGGCAAACGCCAGATAGCTCCAGCGCCCCAGGATGCGGTAGTTCGGCAGCGTCGCGGCGAACATCGCCACAAGCGCCGCGACAGACCAGATCCATTGCCGCAGCAGGAATCGACCGCCGGTCCCGCTGAGCTCCTCGGCCCGGCCGATGCCCAGCCAACCCAGCAGCACCAATGCCACGGCGATGGCGACCAGCGACCAGCTAAGTCGGCCGAACCACTGGCTGGCTTTCACTCCGGACCCCCTGTCGTCGCCGCCTTGCGAACCAAAGGGAGCGATTATAAGGCGCTTGCGGCCCGCCGGACGATGCCGGCCGGCCCGCGATCGGGTCGGGTTCGGGCGAATCTAAGGTCATAACACGCCCTAAATTACGCATGCCACGCATTCGCCACCACCGGCAGAGACTTCGCAAGTTCCTTGATTTCCACGTATCTGCTGTTATGTTTGGGTAAGCCTGGGGCCCTTTTACGTTTACCTTGTCAGGGGGAGTGATTTCCGATGTCGAAATCGATTTTCAAAGGCGTGATTTGCCTGGCCGCGCTGGCCGCTGTCACGCTGTGCGCTTCGAGCGCTGAAGCTGGCTTCCATCATTGGCATCGTGGCTGGGGTTACGGCTACGGCTCGTACGGCAGCTACGGTTCGTACGGCAGCTACGGCTCGTGGGGTTCGTGGGGTGGTTACTACGGCGGCTCCTGGGGTTCGTCGGGCGGCAGCTACGGTAGCTATGGCAGCTACGGAAGCTGTGGCTCGAGCGGCGGATATGTCGTCAGCTACGGCTCGTCGGGCGGCTCTTCGGGCGGTTCGTCGGGCGGCTACATCAGCGGCTACAACATGGTCCCCGGCACGGTGACCCCGGGCACGGCCACGACTCCGGCCACTCCGATGACTCCGCCGGCCACGCCGCCGACGGCTCCCGGCCCCTCGCCGGACAGCGGTGCCTGGAACAATAACGCCGGCAATGCCGCGCTCGTGTCGGTCAGCCTGCCGACCGAAGCCCGGGTATTCGTCAACGGCCTGGCCACGACCAGCACCGGTCCGGTTCGCCAGTACATTTCGCGCGGCCTGCAGCCGGGCGCTCGCTACAACTACGAAGTCCGGGCCGAACTGGTCCGCGACGGCAAGACCCTGACCGAGAGCAAGACGATCACGTTGGGCGCCGGCCAATCGGCCGACCTCAACTTCGCCTTCCCGGCCGAAGAGACCGCCAAGACCCCGGCCCCGCTGCGCACGTCGCTGTTGATCAACGTGCCCGAGGGCGCCAAGGTCTACCTGTCGGGTCACGAAATGAAGACCACCGGCAACGTCCGCGAGTTCAGCACCACCCGGCTCAACCCGGGTGAAGAATGGAGCGGCTACACCGTCAAGGCCACGTTCGAGCACGACGGCCAGCTGGTGACCAAAGAGCAGACCATTACGCTCAAGGCCGGCGAGTCGCAGGAAGTGACCCTGAACGCCGACGAACCGCAACTGGCCGAAGTCACCCGCTAACCGCGGTTTCGACGGTCCAAGTTCGCCAATCGCTTCGAGCTCTCGTCCGGCGCGTCCGGACGAGAGCTCTTTTTTTTGCGCAGGTCGGCAAACACCCCCGGGCCGCTCGCCGCGGCGAAGTTTTCCGCGTCTTCGGGTTCTGCCGGTCGTTGGGCCGCCGGCCGCCCAGGCTTGCCCCGCCCCGCGCGTTGGGCCGATATACTAGCTGACGGCAGGCCGAACACGGCTGCTGCCCTGCCAGACCGAGCGCGGCAGCCGCATCTGCCCCATCGGCAGCTTCGGCCCGGCTTTTTCAACCGTTGCCTGGGAATCGACGACTGCCATGGCCAATCACCGGCGCGCCAATCCGAGCGAGGCGGCACCGGCTCGGCTTTCGCCGGGCTTGCGGCGCGGGATCAGCATCGTGATCGGACTGCATGTCCTGGCCGTGTTCGTCGGACCTTGGGCCATGCCCCCGCACGGCTCGCAAATGGCCCGGGCCATCGGCGACGTCCTGTCCCCCTATATTCAGGCCATGTGCCTGAACAACGGCTATCGCTTCTTTGCCCCCGAGCCGGGACCGGGCCACCTGGTGCGCTACGAGATCGAAACCGGGGACGGCCGTCAGATCGAAGGCGTGTTTCCCGATCGCCAGGCCCAGTGGCCCCGGCTTTTGTACCACCGTTATTTCATGATGAGCGAGTTTCTCAACTCGGTCAATTCGATCGATCGCCCCGAGACGGCCGCGATCTCCGACAAGTACGCCGAGTCGTACGTCCGGCACCTGGTCCACGAGTACGACGCCCGGAGCGTCACGCTGTACCTGCGCCAGCACCGGCTGCCGAGCATGGAAGACGTCCGCGGCGGCCTGAAGCTGGACGATCCTTCGCTCTACGAAGACAAACAGGTGACGAGCTGGACGCCATGACCCAAAAGCGCGGGCGCTCGGCGCCTGGATCGACGACTGGGCCCAGCTGTGGAACCGATTCTGGTTCAGCGCCGTCGATCCGGCCACGCTGGGCCTGATTCGCATCCTGGCCGGCGGCATGCTGCTGTACACGCACCTGATCTGGGGGCTGGCCCTGAGCGACTTCTTCGGGCCCCAAGGCTGGCTCTCGCGCGATGCGGTGCTGGCGGCCAAGGCCCCTTACAGCTGGAGCTACCTCTGGTGGATCGATTCGCCGACGCTGCTCTACGCAGCGCATGCGGCGGCACTGGTGGTCCTCGCGCTCTTGACGCTGGGGCTCTACAGCCGGCTGATGTCGGTGCTGGCCTTCATCATCACGGTCTCGTATGTCGGGCGGGCGCAGGGAGCGCTGTTCGGCCTGGATCAGATCAACCTGATGCTGTCGACGTACCTGATGATCGGGCCGTCGGGCGCCGCCTATTCGCTCGACCAGTGGCGCCGGCGGCGCGGCCGCCCGGACAATCGTAAGCCGGCCGCCCCCCTGCCGCAGCCCAGCATCGCGGCCAACGTCGCCCTCCGGCTGATGCAGGTCCACCTGTGCATCATTTACTTCTATGCCGGCACGGCCAAGCTGATGGGACCCGCCTGGTGGGACGGCACCGCGATGTGGAAGGCCGTGGCCAGCCTCGAGTATCAGTCGCTCGACATGACCTGGCTGGCCCACTGGCCGATCCTGCTCAACGTGCTGACGCACGTGACGATCTTCTGGGAGCTCTCGTACAGCGCCCTGATCTGGCCGCGGCTCACGCGGCCGGTGATGCTGGCCCTGGCCGTGCCCCTGCACCTGGGCATCGCCGTGTGCCTGGGCATGATGACCTTCGGCACGGTGATGCTGATCGCGAACCTGGCCTTCGTGCCCCCCGAGTGGACACGCCGGCTGCTCGATCGCCGCCGGGCCCAGGCCGCCGGCGCGGGCCAGGCGGCTCAGCGTCCGGACGATCCGCGGACCTCACGCGCCGCGCGCGCGGCGCCAGCTCGGGCTAACAGTCCGCTGATCGTATCCCTGGGGCCCAAGCACGGTGCGCTTGGTGGGCGTTACAGCGCCTGGTTCAGCGCTGCCAGCGCGGCTTCGTAGTTCGGCTCTTCGCCGACGTTCTTGACGGTCTCGGCATAAACCACCTTGCCGTCCTTGTCGAGCACGAACGTGCCGCGGGCCAGGATCTGCAGTTCTTCGATCAACATGCCCCAGTTCTTGCCGAACGAGCGGTCGAAGTAGTCGCTGGCCGAGCGCAGGTTAGTGATTTTCTCGGCGCCGCAGAAGCGATTCATGGCGAACGGCAGATCCATGCTCACGGTGAGCGAGTTGATCTTGCCCCCCAGCGACCCGAGCTGCTCGTTGAACTTCTTGGTCTGCAGCTGGCAGACCGGCGTGTCGAGCGAGGGCACCACGCTGATGATCGTGGCCTTGCCCCGCAGGTCGGCCGGCTTGATCGTTTGCAGCCCGCCGTTCTCGAACGCTTTGAGCGCGAAGTCCGGGGCTGACTGGCCGGTCTTGACGGCCTCGCCGGCCAGGGTCATGGGGTTGCCTTTGAACGTGACGGCGCCGGGTCGGGACATGGCTTCGGTTTCCTTCTGAATGAAAAACGGTCTGCTCGCCGCCGCGCTCCGGGGGGCGAGCAGTTGCCGCTCGACTTGCCCGGCGACTCTGCCGGCCCTGCGCCGCGCGTTCGGCGAGCATCGATCTGGGAATTGCAAGAATGCAGGCGTAGTATGCGGTTTCTCGCGCCAGCTTCAAGCCCCGGCGGCGAAAAACGCTGCTAGCAGCATTGTCAACCCATTGAGATGGGATATGATGCAATTTCTGCGGCCAAACAGACGTGGCCGCGGACATGGAAGTGATGTGGCGGACATCAAGATCCTCGGTGATGGAGCGACCACCATGGTACAAATTGCGCACGCGTGGGAGTTGGATGTCGAGCGCGGGCCGGACTGGTTGTTCGTCCGGCCTCGTGGCGTAGGGCACGAGACGCTCGAGCTGGCCGAGGCCGACGCGCCCGCGCTGGCCGAAGAGATTTGGGTGTTGCTGGAAAAATACTTCACCCGCCGGCTGGTGCTCGAACTGGACCAGATTGGCCATCTCAACAGCTTCCTGATCGGGCAACTGGTGCGCCTGCACAAGCGCATCGGCACGCAGGGCGGGATCATGCGGCTCTGCGGCCTGTCGGACGTCAATCGTCGGGTGCTCGATCAGTGCCGCCTGTCGGGGCGATTGCCCTGCTACGACGACCGCGCGGGCGCCGTCATGGCCGTCCGGCCGGCCCCGCTGCCGCCGGCGCCGGTTCAACCCCGCTAAACGTTTACTGGACCGGTCGGGAGCGCTCATCGACCGGGCCCGCGCTGCACCCTGCGCCCGGCTGGGGCACCTGCCTGGTTACCCGGCCGTCATTCGACGGGGCGGCAAAAGCCGCGCACGCGGCCGGCCCGGCTTCTATAATAGCCCCGACGCGAACCCGCCCCGCGGCAGCGCTGTCCTGACGGTGTGCCGTCCTGACGGTGCGCTGTCCTGAGGTTGTGGTGCCCGCCCGGTGCGCCCACCGGCAGCCGTCGCCCAGACCCGAGCGCCAACCCCCCCGCTGTGAACCGCATGATCGCCATCGTCGACTACCAGATGGGCAATCTCCGCTCCGTGCAGAAGGGGTTCGAAAAGGTCGGTCACGCGGCCACGATCACCAGCGACCCGGCCGTTCTGGCCGATGCCGCCAAAATCGTGTTGCCCGGCGTCGGCGCGTTCGGCGACGCCATGGCCGAGCTCGATCGTCGCCGGCTCGTGCAGCCGATCCGCGACCAGATCGCCGCCGGCAAGCCGTTCTTGGGCATTTGCCTGGGCCTGCAATTGCTGTTCGACGTCGGTTACGAAGGCGGCCGGTTCGAAGGCCTGGGCGTGCTGCGGGGCGAAGTCGTGCGGTTCCAAGTGCCGGCCGAATTCAAAGTGCCCCACATGGGTTGGAACCAGCTCGCGATCCGCCGCCCGGCGCCGCTCTTGGCCGGTCTGGCGAGCGGCGTGCACTGTTACTTCGTGCATTCCTATTACGTGGTGCCGCAAGACCCGGCCGTGATCGCCACCGAGACCGACTACGGCGGGCCGTTCTGCTCGATGGTCTGGCGCGACAATCTGTTCGCCACGCAGTTCCATCCCGAAAAGAGCCAGGCCGACGGACTGCGGATGTTGCGCAACTTTGCCGAGCTGTGAGGGGGTAACCCATCGCGGCGTCGCCCTCGGGCGGGCCACTGGCATTGGGAATCACGCTTTGCACGAATGCGCCGTCGGCGGCGATCGTCGAGCGCACCTGCCGCTGCTCTGGCGCCGGCTGACCGGCACCGCGGGCTCGGGACTCGATCAGCCGGGCCAGCGCGTCGATCGACTGCGGCCGGATGCCGACGCCGTAGGTGGCCATCTCTTGCTCGAACTGGTCGAATCTTTCCCGCCAGTCTTCGGGGATCGGCCCGGCCAGAATGCCGCTGAGCCACACGTCCAGGGCGTCGCGAAACGTCGTCAGGCGAACGCGAATGACGCCGTTGAGCCAGTCAACGTAAGCGCGGGCAACGGGCTCCCAATGACGCTCCATGTCCATCGGCAGCTCCATCCGCCGATGCGTTTCGAGCGGTGCCAATCTCGCCGCGCCCGAAGCCAGCCCTCACCGGGCCGGCGGGTACGATCAAAACTGGGACGCCGCGCGCTCCTGCGATGCGCGCAGGCACTCGCGGTCGCCAACTTCACTGAACCGCTCGTCGACGGCGGACTCGGCGCGGCCGAGACGAGAGCTTCGATTTCCTCGGCTGCACGGGCCGTGATTTCCGCCAAGTCGTCGAAGAATACTTCGACAGCCAGGGACGAAGCGTCGTGCGAGTCGGTCGCGGACGAAGCGCTCGCGACCGGCGCGGGCGAAATGGCCGCTCCCGGGTCGCCGCTCGGCGGCACATCCCCGGCCGCTCGACGCCATCGGACAGACCGATCGCCGCATCCGACGGACTGGCCGGCGTGCCGTCCGCTTCGTAGCCGGAATACACGCTGCCCAGAAACGTCCGCGGCGCGGTGTGCCTGCCCGGACTCGGTGGGCGAGCACAGTCCAAAGGCTGCCGGCTTGGGTATCGCCGTCCGCCATCAACAGGCGTTGGCCGGTAGGCTCGCGCAGCCACACGTGGTGCGCGCTCTCGGCGGCTCGGTACGCGAATTTTTTGTACGCGCACCGGCAAGCGGCGAATTGCCGCCGCTGCCTTTGCGTGTCACATCCCGCGCAGCAACGCCACATCTGCTGTTGTCATCCGCTCGCAGGGACGCGCCGCTCTCCTCAGCATAGGCCCATGCACTCGCCGAGCGATGAAAGAAAGTCGACCTTTGCCGTGTTCCCGGTGGTCGCGCCTTCCTGCGCAGCCGCCTTGCGGAAGTACTCCAAGAGCTCTTGCTTTTCCGCGTCCGATAGTTCTTTCAAGTACGATGCGATGTGCTCGAGCTGCTCGACGGCCGCGTCCGGATTGACAACCTCGTCGCCGCTGAGGCTAAAGAAGACAAGGGCGTCGACGACGGCTTGCACTAACGGAAGCGGCATCATGGGATTACCTCAACGTTGATGTTGTTTATTTCAAGCTCTCGAAGCATCTTCCTCGCGCGCTCCGCTTCCCGTGCGCTCGGCACCTCCCAACGCCCAGTATATCCGTTCTCCCGCAACGCTTGCGACTGATGCAGCGCCTGGTCTTTCGATTTGCGGAAGGTCGTAACGGCAGTCTTCCGGTCGATGAGGACGCTGCCCTCGATGCCATCGAACTTGACATGGGCCTTCGTTCCGTTCGGCAACGTCCGATCCAGCACCGGGACTTGCCGACGCTGTGATGCGACCCTCGATTTCGCGCCACTCGCCGCGTCTTCATACGCGCGGGCATTCGGCCCCATGTGGGGCGTGTCCTCAATCCAACGCACATTGCTTGGCGCAGCCGGCTTGGTCGCGCCCAGATTTGATCGCACGTCCTGCCTGGGTGCGGGCTCTGGGGCCCTCTGCGCGGGCACGACGTTGCTTGTAACCGGCGGCTTTGGTGCAGGGACCTTCGCGGCAGCAGCCGCCTTCTTCAATCGGGCCCCTCGCATTAGCCGCGCGACCAGCCGGTCAACCTGCCTACTGAGAGCCTCCGCCGCTTTTCCGACAACCGCCCCGCCCAATTCCGCCATCAAGATCGCCTTCAGGTCCTCGGCGACGAACTCCGCCAACGGGCGCCAAAACTCGCCTGTCTCCAAAACCCGCTCGATGAACTTTTCCGGATCGACCGGCAGGAGGTCACGGGCTATGCGGCGAAAAATCACTGCCCAGCCTGGATCAACCGGCATACCTAGGCCAAAGGCGACCGGCGCGATCACCTTCCTCGCGCCGGAATAGTCCTGCCTCAATCCGATCGAGCGGCCGTTCCGGAACACCTCCGTCTTCTTGTCCCCATCCGTGAACCAGTCGCCGCCCGGCTCGCGGCGGAAGAACAAGACCGGCTTTCCGTTGATGACGTCCCGCCTTTCGTCATACGTCCGGACTGGCTGCATCTCTTGCCGGCGCGCGTTCCGGTAGACCTCCGGTGTGTCAAGTTCGGCCAGTGCGCCAAGGCCATCGCTGGGGTCGCCCACCTTGGGAATCACGCTTTGCACAAACGCGCCGTCGGCGGCGATCGTCGAGCGCACCCGCCGCTGCTGTGACGCCGGCTGACCGGCACCGCGGGCCCGGGACTCGATCAGCCGGGCCAGCGCGTCGATCGAGTGCGGCCGGATGCCAATGCCGTAGGTGGCCATCTCTTGCTCGAACTGGTCGAGTCTTTCCCGCCAGTCGTCGGGGATCGGCCCGGCCAGAATGCCGTTGAGCCACACGTCCAGCGCGTCGCGAAACGTCGTCAGGCGTTCGCGAATAACGCCGTTGAGCCAGTCAACGTAAGCGCGGGCAACGGGCTCCCAATGACGCTCCATGTCCATCCGCAGCTCCATCCGCCGATGCGTTTCGAGCGGTGCCAATCTCGCCGCGCCCGAAGCCAGCCCTCACCGGGCCGGCCGGTACGATCAAAATTGGGATGCCGCGCGCTCCTGCGATGCGCAGGCAGTCGCGGTCGCCCACTTCACCGAACCGCTCGTCGACGGCGGACTCCGCCGCGGCCGCGGCCAGGGCTGTGAATTTCTCGGCCCCCATGGCAGCGATCTCGGCCGCGTCGCTGAGAAATATTTCCACCGCCAGGGACGAAGCGTCGCGCGAATCGGTCGCGGCTGAAGCGCTCGCGGCCAGCGCGGGCGAAATGGCCGCCCCCGGGTCGCCGCTGGGCGGCACATCCCCGGCCGCTTCGTCGGCGGCGAGCGCGTCGGTCGCGTCGCCGGCTGCTGAGTCGAGTGAGGGCGCCGCAGCAACCGCTTCAAAGCCGCCGCCGTTGTCGGCCCAGGACGCCGGCAAGCCCAGCGAGTCGGATGCCGAGGGATCGGACGCGTTGATGTCCGCAGCCGATGGGGTCGCGGACCCCGGCGGCGGCCCCGATCCGGCCGGCGGGAGCGCTGTCGGCAGAAACGCGGGCGTGTCGCCCGGCCGTTCGACCCCATCGGACAGACCGACCGCCGCATCCGACGGACTGGCCGGCGTGCCGTCCGCTTCGTAGCCGGAATACACGCTGCCCAAAAAAGTCCGCGGCGCGGTCTGGAAACCCGCCAGCGCGGCGGAAAAATCCGTACGTGGAACCAGGGCCGAGCCAGATACCGCAGCGCCGGGCGGCAACGCGTCGGCCGCCATTGGGTCAGCAAACGGCAGCGCGCTGGGCTTTGAACTGTCGCCGCCAAGGTCGCCGAAGCTCGACTCGAGTCCCAGCGGCGAGGGCGTCTGCGCAGCCTGCTCGTCCGGCGCCGGGCCGCCGAGCATTTTCGGCGCGGAATCCGGCGGTCCTGAATCGCGGCCGCTGCTATGCCCCAGCAGGCCCAACGTCGCGGCAGAAAGCAGCTGATTCTCGGCCGCGCGATCGGCCGGCGGCGGCAGTTGTTTTGCCAGTGCGCGCAGGGCGGCATCGCGGGCAGTCTCGCCGCGCTGAGGATCGATTTGCATGATCGCAATGACTCGACGTGAGAGGAGAAATAACGCTAGCCAGGGCGGCCGGGAGAAAGGAAACTCAGCGGCAGGGATGCGGTGCGGCGGCAGCAGCGGAACGGCTGGGGACGCGAGCCTCGGCCGCGCGAGCCGTTTCGCGCTCCCAGCGACGCACCAGCGTGTCGACCGCGGCCAGGTTCCGGGCCACCAGCGGATCGGCCGCCTCGCGGGCCGAAAGCACGCGGCCGGCCGTCGCCCGAACCGCGAAGTACAACTGCAGCGTGCGCTCGACGCGCGGCAGATCGCGCTCGCAGCTCGTTCCGCGCTCGGGGTTTTGCTTGGGACATTGCCAACAGGGAGTCGGGCTGGCCGGCGGGCGGCGAACCGGCGCGCCCAGCCGCTGGACCAGGCGGTGCCGCTCGTCGTACATCCAGCCGCGGCAGTTCGCGCACGTGCGATTGAGAATCCGGGAATGAGCCAACAGCAGACTCACCCCCATTAGCAGTTTTTTAGGTCGCGCTCCTCGCGCACGTCGCCGATCACGCGGCCGGCCACCGCGGCGTCGAGCTCGTCGTTCAACTCGCGGTCGCGATCGTCATCGCTCCAGGCCGGATCGACGTCCGAAGCCAGCCAGCCGCTGACAATCTGGTGCAGCTTGACGAACAGGTCGGGCTGCAGCCGCAGCAGGGTCTCGCCGGAAATCGGCACCGGCGACTCGCGCGCGTCGACCAGGTCCCAATCGACCAGCTTTTGGGCCGTGAACGCCGCCGCATGCCGATCGTACAGGTGCGGCTTCAGCCGCCGGGCCAGGTCGCCCAGCTGGCTCCGCTCTTCAACCAGCGCCGGCCGGTAGGTGAAGCGCAGGTCGCCGTGCAGCCGCGGCGCGGCGGCGATGTAACCGCTCCGGGTATAGCCATCGTGGAAATAGTTGACCGCAAGCATCGATCGAATCCTCGGGCAAACAGGGAATGGCTGGGCGACAACGTCGCGCGGACGTAATCCGCCGGGCCAAACCTTAGCAAACCATCGGCCCGGTTTCGCCTGGCCGAAACGGCCACTTGACAGCCCAGCTGCGATCCGAGTGATTTGCCGCCGCGCGGCCCCGGGCGCGCTGCGCAGAGCCGGGAGCCGCGCGCGCTTGACACTGGTCGGTCGCCAGCGCTACCATTCCTTGCAGTCGTTGCTCACCTCTTGCTCCTTTCCTCGTGCGGCCCTGACGGCCGATCGTGCGCCCATGGCTCGCCAGGCAATGCTTCCCGGCATGCAGTCCGACGATTCGCCCGAACCGTCGGCGGCGGCGCAATCGCCTTCCGGCGAAGCGCCAAGCCCGGCGGTCAGCTGCGCTGCGACCGTGTCCACATCCATTGCGCCCTCACCCACGGTGCCGCCCGACGCTGCGACGTCCCCCACGGCGCCTGCGAGCCTGGAAGGGCAAAGCGTCTGGGTGATCGACGCCAATTCGCTGATCTTTCAGGTCTTCCACGCGATCCCCGAGATGACCAGCCCGCGCGGCGAGCCGGTGTCGGCCGTGTTCGGCTTCACCCGCGACCTGGTGGCGCTGGCCGAGCAGAAGAAGCCGGACTACCTGTTCGTGGCCTTCGATCGGCCGGAGCCGACGTTCCGCCACGAGCTGTACGCCCAGTACAAGGGCGAGCGCAAGGAGATGCCCGAGGACCTGGTGCCGCAATTTCCGGCGATGCGGCGGATGCTCGACGCCCTGGGCCTGGCCGTGCTCGAATGCCCCGGCTACGAGGCCGACGACATCCTGGCCACGCTGGCCCACCAAATCACGGAACTGGGGGGCACGGGCTACGTGGTCACGGCCGACAAAGATTGCCGGCAATTGATCAACGCCCAGGTGCAGGTTTACAACATCCGCAAGAACGAGGTTTACGACGCCGCGGCCCTGAAAGCCGACTGGGGCATCCGGCCCGAGCAAGTCGTGGATTTCCAGTCGCTGGTCGGCGACTCGGTCGACAACATCCAGGGCGTTCCGCTGGTCGGGCCGAAAGTGGCCCGCGAGTGGCTGGAAAAATTCGGCACGCTCGACAACTTGCTCGAGCATGCCGCCGAATTGCCGGCCGGCAAGCGGCGGCAAAACCTGATCGACTTCAAGGACCAGGCCCTGCTCAGCCGCCGGCTGGTGGAGCTGGACCGGCACGTGCCGATCGAAATCGATTGGAACGCCGCACGACCGGGCCGGGGCGACGCGACGCAAATGACCGCGCTGTGCGCCGAATTCGGCTTTCGCAATCTGGCGACGAAGGTCGGCATCTTTGCCGCGGCGCCTGCGCCGGCAGCGGGTTCATCCGCGCCGGCCCTGCCGTCGGCAGTCGATTATCGCACGGTCGACACGCCCGAGCGGCTGGCGCAGTTCCTGGCCGAGCTGCGTCGGCAGCCAGAGTTTTCCTTCGACACCGAAACGACCAGCGTCCGGCCGCGGCACGCCGAACTGGTGGGCATGTCATTCAGCTGGGCACCCGGCACCGGCTGGTATCTGCCGCTGCGGGCCCCGGCCGGCGAGGACCGGCTCGACCCCGCCGCGGCGCTGGCGGCCGTGCGCGGCGTGCTGGAAGATCCGCAGATCGCCAAGGTCGGGCAGAACCTCAAGTACGACATGATCGTGCTGCGCACCGCCGGGGTCGAGCTGCGCGGCGCCGCCTTCGACACCATGGTGGCCAGCTACCTGCTGGATGCGGGCGAACGCAATCACAACCTCGACGAGCTGGCCCGGCGCTACCTGAATCACACCACGACCAAGATCGCCGAGCTGATCGGGACGGGCAAGAACCAGAAGCGGATGGACGAAGTGCCCGTCGCGCTGGTGACGCACTACGCGGCCGAAGACGCCGACATCGCCTGGCGCTGCGCCCTTGCTCGAGGCCCGGCTGCGCGACACAGGCCTGGTCGATTTGTTCACGCAGCTGGAAATGCCGCTGATCGAAACCCTGGTCGAAATGGAATTCAACGGGATTCGCATCGACCGGCCGCGCCTGGCCGAGCTGTCGCAGCGTTTCGGGCAGCTGCTGGGCGAAGTCGAACGCGAGATCTACCAGCTGGCCGGCCGCGAGTTCAATATCGGCTCGCCCAAGCAATTGCAGCAGGTGCTGTTCGAAGAACACAAGCTGCCGATCACCAAGCGCACCAAGACCGGCGGCAGCACCGACGTCGAAGTGCTGGAAGAGCTGGCCCGCCAGCATCCGCTGCCGGCCAAGATCATCGAATACCGCCAGTACGCCAAGCTCAAGAGCACGTACATCGACGCCCTGCCCGAGCTGGTGCACCCCGAGACGCAGCGCGTCCACGCCTCGTTCAACCAGGTGGTGGCGGCCACGGGCCGATTGAGCTCGAGCGACCCGAACCTGCAGAACATCCCGGTGCGCACCCCGAGCGGACGCGAAATCCGGGCCGCGTTCCTGCCGGGGCCCGAGGGCTGGCAATTGTTAGCGGCCGATTACTCCCAGATCGAGCTGCGCGTGCTGGCGCACTTTTCCGGCGACGAGGCCCTGTGCGAGGCCTTCGCCCGCGACGACGACGTGCATGCGCTCGTCGCCGCCCAAGTCTATGGAGTGCCGCTGGCGGAAGTGACTTCCGAGATGCGGCGGGGGGCCAAAGCGGTGAATTTCGGGGTGATTTATGGACAAAGCCCGTTCGGGCTGGCCCGACAGCTCGACATCGAACAGGCCGAAGCCGCCCGGTACATCGACGCCTACTTTGATCGCTATCGGGGGGTCGAGCGATTCTTGCTAGGAATACTGGAAGATTGCCTGCGCAGCGGTTATGTTAGTACCATCCTGGGGCGGCGACGGGCGATCAGCGGCATCCGCAATATCACCGGCCGCCAGCGCAACCTGCCGGAACGAACCGCGATCAACACGGTTATCCAGGGTTCAGCTGCCGACCTGATCAAGTTGGCCATGATCCAGATCCTGCGCCGGCTGCGCCGCGAGCACCTGCAGGCGAAGCTGCTACTGCAAATCCACGACGAACTGGTCTTCGAAGTTCCCCCCGACGAGATCGATATCCTGGCGCGTTTAGTCGCCGAGGAGATGGGTTCCGCGCATCCCCTGTCCGTCCCGCTCAAAGTTGATATCCAGGTCGGAAGCACCTGGGCCAATACCGAACCGTGGGCCGCTCGGCCCGTCTAGCGGCCTGAACAATCTGCCCCCAATCGTGCCGGCAGGGTTTCGCGTGGCCCGGGCGGATCCGGGCCGGCAGCGGTAACAGCCTGTCCGAATCGTCGTCCTACGTCACCCGCTTGCATGTCGTCGCCGAAACCGATCATTGGCATCGTGGGCGGAATCGGCAGCGGCAAAAGCGCGTTGCGCGCGAGTTGGGCCGGTTGGGGGCCGCGGTCATCGATGCCGATCAATTAGGCCACGAAGTTCTCGATTTGCCAGATATTCGCGCACAAGCCCGAAGTCGCTGGGGCGAGGAAATTATCGAGCCGTCCGGACGGATCGATCGCCGGCGGCTGGCGGGGATCGTGTTTGCGCCTACCCCTCAGGGGGCCGAGGAACTTGCCTGCCTGGAACAACTTACCCATCCCCGGATTCGAGAAATCGTCGAGCGCCGGGTGGCCGAATTGCGCATGCGGCCGGACGTGCCGGCGATCGTGATCGACGCGCCGCTGCTGGTGGAAGCCGGTTGGAATAGATTTTGCGACAAAATCGTCTATGTTGAAGCGCCGCGCGAGGTGCGCGGCAACCGAGCCCAAGCGCGTGGTTGGAGTCAGGAGGATTTTGATCGGCGTGAGCGGCGGCAGGAATCACTGGCCGTCAAACGCGGGCTGGCGGATACGGTGATCGATAATTCCGGAGATCTTGCAACGACGCGTGCCCAAGCGGAGCGTGCCTGGCGGGCCCTGGTGCCGGCCGAGCGCTCGGCGGATTGACCCCTTCAAGAATTCCCGTCCGTAGGCGGTCCAGCCGACCTTCCTCGCCCTAGCTGACGTTTCCATTTCCGACTTTTTCCAAGCGACCGATTAACTCGCCCAGCGGCGGCGCGGCCTGGCGCGCCGGTGTTCGTCCGAGCAGACCCCGATTTTTCCCCCACCGTCGACGCTTTCAACGCGTCGCAGCCTTCGATCTCGTCAGGAGCCTCATCACCACCATGGCCGAAACCAAGAGCACCGGCAACCAGAAGCCCACGGCTTCGCCACCGGCCGACGACTACGAACCGGGCGGTCTCGACGCCGAACCGTTGAGCCTGGCCGAAGAACTGGCCGCCGAGGCGGCCCGCGGCGACGACACCCACGACCGCTACGAACAAATAAAGCAGGGCGACATCCACATCGCCGAGCTGCAGCGGATGAGCATGCCGCAGCTGATCGAGCAGGCCCGGCAGGAAAACCTGACCGAAATCACCGGGATCAAGAAGCAGGACCTGATCTTCCGCATTCTCAAAGAGCGGGTGAAGCTCAACGGGCTGATGTTCGGCGAAGGGACGCTGGAAATCCTGCCCGACGGCTTCGGTTTCTTGCGCAGCCCGGACTATCACTACCTGTCCTGCCCCGACGACATTTACGTTTCGCCCAGCCAGATCCGCCGTTTCGGGCTGCGGACCGGAGCCACGGTGTCGGGCCAGATCCGCCCGCCGAAGGAAAACGAGCGCTACTTCGCGCTGTTGCGGGTCGAGGCGATCAACTACCAGGATCCGAACCAGCTGTCGGAAAAAGTCTTCTTCGACGAGCTGACTCCCCTGCACCCCGACAAGCGCGTGATCCTGGAGACGACGCCCGAAGAGGTCTCGATGCGCGTGATCGACATGATCGTGCCGATCGGCTTCGGGCAGCGCGGATTGATCGTCAGCCCGCCGCGGGCCGGCAAGACGATCCTGCTGCAAAAGATGGCCAAGGCGGCGCTGACCAATCATCCGGAAGTCTACGTCATCATGCTGTTGATCGACGAACGGCCGGAAGAAGTCACCGACATGGAGCGGCAGGTCAAGGGTCCCAATTGCGAAGTCATCAGCTCGACCTTCGACGAGCCTTCGGCCCGGCATATCCAGGTGTCGGAAATGGTCATCGAGAAGGCCAAGCGCATGGTCGAATACGGCCACGACGTGATCATTTTCCTCGATTCGATCACGCGGCTCGCCCGAGCCTGGAACTCCGAATGCCCGCACTCGGGCAAGATCCTCTCCGGCGGCGTCGACGCCAACGCCTTGCAGCGGCCAAAGCGGTTTTTCGGCTCGGCCCGCAAGGTCGAAGAAGGGGGCTCGCTGACCATCATCGCCACGGCCTTGATCGACACGGGCAGCAAGATGGACGAAGTGATCTTCGAGGAATTCAAAGGCACCGGCAACCTGGAAATCGTGCTGGATCGCAAGCTGGTCGACAAACGGATCTGGCCCGCGGTGGACATCAACCGCAGCGGCACGCGGCGCGAGGAAATGCTGCTCGACCCGGAGGAATATCGCCGCGTGTGCATCATTCGCCGCGTGCTCAACGACATGAACGGCCCCGAAGCGATGGAATTTTTCGTCAACCGTTTGCAAAAAACGAAATCCAATGCGGAATTCCTGATGAGCATGCGATCGTGATTGGGGAAAGGATGAAGGCAGAAGGATGAAGGATGAATAATACGCCTCGCGCCGACGACGCATCCACGAGCGCCCGCCGACCTCAGCGCATCGCATCCTGTCCAGTCCTGATCCGCGCCGCGGCCGCTTCCTGAATCACGCCGGCTTCATCCTTCATCCTTCATCCTTCATCCTTCATCCTTCTGCCTTCTGCCTTCTGCCTTTTTTTCTGCTTTGCCATGCCGCAAGTCTTCCGTGGAACACTGACGGCGCCCGACGGGCGCCTGGCGATTGTGGTGGCTCGCTATAATGAGTCGATCACGGCGAAGCTGCTCGCCGGGGCGCTTGAGGCGCTGGCCGAGCACGACGTGTCGGACGAGGCGATCGACGTGGCCTGGGTGCCCGGTGCATTCGAGATTCCGCTGGTCGCCCGGAAACTGGCCGAAGCAGAAACCTATTTGGCGGTGATTTGTTTGGGAGCGGTGATTCGCGGCGAGACGAGCCACGATCGGCACATCAATCGGGCTGTGAGCCTGGCGCTGGCCGAGATCGGGATGCACACGGGAGTTCCGGTCTTGTTCGGCGTATTGACCTGCGATACGCTCGAACAGGCGATCCATCGATCGGGCGGCAACGTAGGCAATAAAGGGAGTGAATGTGCGCTCGCCGCATTGGAAATGATCAGCCTCGTCAAGAAGCTTGACCGCTGATTGTCGGCGCGCGCAAAACGGAGTGCCTAGCGATGACCCGCCGCAGTCGAGCCCGCGAAGTTGCCCTACAGGTCCTTTACCAGGACGACCTGAACCCGGGGCACAGTCCGGCCCAAACCGACGCTTTCCTGGATGCCCGGCTGGTTTCGGCCGAGTTGCAGCAGTTCGCCCGCTCGCTGGTGGCCGGCGTGCGCCGCAATCGCTCGGAGCTCGATCAGTTGCTCTCGCAGACGGCCGACCACTGGAGCCTGGAGCGGATGGCCGCCACCGACCGCAACGTGCTCCGACTGGGCGCCTACGAGATCCTGTACGCCGAAACGCCCGATCGGGTGGCCATCAACGAGGCGGTCGAGCTGGCCAAGCGGTTCGGCAGCCGGCAATCGGCCCAGTTCGTCAACGGCATTCTCGATCGCCTGCTGGCCGGCCACGACACGCCGTCCGCCGGCGCAGCGGGGGATCCGCCGGACTCGGAGAATTCCGCAAGCGCCGGATAGCGCCGCGCGCAGCGCTCGGAAACCTGGCCTCGCGTTCTTGACATCGTTTCTTTTCCATCGCCTTCGGGAACCGCAACGACCATGGGTCTCTTTGACAAGATCAAGCAAGGCCTGAAAAAGACCCTGGCCACGCTCAACACCGACGTGCGCGACCTGTTCAAAAGCGAAGGTCGGCTGGTCGACGACGCGTTTCTCGAGGAGCTGCTCGAGATCCTGATCAAGACGGACATGGGCGTGCAATCGGCGGACGCCATCGTCGGGGAAGTCCGCGTTCAGTTCCGCGGCCGCGTGGTCGAGATGCAGGACGTGCTGGCAGCCATCAAGAAAAAATTACGGGTGCTTTTGGCTCAAGATGAATCGCCCATCCATGTCGCCGCCAGCGGGCCCACGGTGATCATGGTCTCGGGCGTGAACGGGGCCGGAAAGACGACGTCGATTGCCAAGTTGACGTATCTCTTCGCGTCGCAGGGCAAGAAGGTGGTGCTGGGAGCCGGCGACACGTTTCGCGCCGCTGCCGTCGAACAACTTTCGATCTGGGCGGATCGGCTGGGCGTCTCGATCGTCACCGGCCCCGCGGGCAGCGATCCGGCCAGCGTGGCCCACAAGGCCGTCTCGACGGCCCTCGAAACCGGGGCCGACGTGTGCATCGTCGACACGGCCGGCCGCTTGCAGACCCAGCAGAATCTGATGCAAGAGCTGTCGAAAATCCATCGCGTGATCGGCAAGCTTCTTCCCGACGCGCCGCACGAAGTGCTGCTCGTGCTGGACGCCACGACGGGCCAGAACGGCATCAGCCAGGCCCGACATTTTACCGAGGCGGTACATTGTACGGGGATCGTCCTGGCCAAGCTCGACGGCACGGCCAAGGGGGGCGTGGTCGTGGCGATTCGCCAGCAGGTCGGCCTGCCGGTGAAGTATCTGGGGGTGGGCGAGAAGGCCGAAGACCTGGCGCTTTTCGTGCCCGACGACTTCGTCGAGGCGCTCTTTGCCGATTTGGCAAAATCTTAGGCGGCGCGGCAGGTTTGACCCAGCCGTCAAAGTTTGACGCCAGTCGGCGTTTCCAGGGCATTTTCAGGCCCGGGCGGCCTTCTTTCGCGTGAATTCCCGGCTTGTGGCGGGTCGATAGCTCCATTGGTAGCCGGAGCCATGGGACCTGGCGGCTCTCCCTCCTGCTTAGACGCGCCTACCGAACCCACCGCATCGAGTGTGACGGACACACTGCACCCCCCTACTTCCACGGATTGGAGCAACAGAAATGAGAGCTCTCCGGTTGGCGCTGAGCAGCGCCCTGGTCGGCGCTGTGTGCGCCGTGACTGTCCGCGCCGACGACAGTCTACAGCAGCCCGCGAATGTACAGCGGACTAGCTTCAACGAGTACAAGTACAACAGCTACTACGCCCAAGACGAGTCGGCGCAGTCGCCGAGCGACGAAACGCCTCCTGCGCCGGCGACCAACGGCGCAGCGCCGAGCTGCCCCGCCGCAGCCGAGCCGGCCGCACCGGCCAGCGAGCCGCCGTGCACGATCGTTTCTCGCTGGGCCGATTGCCATCCCTGCTTCACGCAGCGGGTGCAAGACCACCTGCAGCTGGGCGGATTGCTCGACCCCGCCTGCTGCGAGCTCGGCAAGCCTTGCTTGCTGATCGATCATTTCCCCTGTTTGAAGGAATGCCACAAGGTCAACATCGCGGGCTGGGTGGACCAGAGCTTCACCTGGAATCCGCAGAACCCGGCCAACGGCTTCAACGGCCCGGTCACCTGGACCGACCGTTCGAACTCGTACGAGTTGAACCAGGCCTACATCTACATCGAGAAACTGGCCGACAACGGCGGCGAGGGGTTGGCGTTTGGCTATCGCGCTGACTTCCTGTTCGGTTCGGACTATCGTTTCAACACCGAATCGAACCTGGAAACCCGCTATCAGTTCCAGGGCCCGAAGAACTTCAACAACGATCGCTTCTACGGCCTGGACTACCTGCAGTTCTACGGCGAAGTCGCCACGAACAAGCTGAAGACCAAGATTGGTCACTTCCTCTCGCCCGTCGGCTACGAAGTGATCCCAACAACCGGCAACTTCTTCCCCACTCTGCCTTACATCTTCCAATACGGCGAACCGTTTACTCACACCGGCGTCTTCGGTACCTACCAGCTGGACGAGACGTCGACCTGGGGCAACGGTGTCATCCGCGGTTGGGATAACTTCGGCAACAACAACCCCAACCTCGGCTACTTGGGAACGTACACCAAGACGTTCGAGGACAAGAGCGCGTACGCGATGTGCTTCATCTGGAGCGAAGAACCGACCCAGAACAACAACAACTACGGTCCGGCGGTCAACGGCGGCCTGATCAACAATCAGCACACGGGCCGGTTCATCTGGACCCACGCCTACACCAAGCCGCTGACCGAGAAGTTGAACTACGTGTTCCAGTTCGACTACGCTCAGCAGACCAGCGCCATGTCCACGACCGGCCCGACTCCCGATCGTCTGGCCCGTTGGTATGGTTGGAACCAGTACCTCTTCTACAAAGTCAGCGACTGCTGGACGTGGGGTACCCGGTTCGACTTCTGGCGTGATGAAGAAGGTTTCCGGATGGGCGGCTTCTTGGGCACCACCGGCAACGGTTCGGCGACCAATCCGACCCGCGGTTTGACCAACGGCATCGGCGGCCCGGCCTTCGGTGCTTACGCCGGTAACAACCTGGAATGGTCGGTGGGCGCGAACTACAAGCCCAACGCCAACATGGTGATTCGGCCCGCCGTGCGGTGGGACTGCTTCTGCGGCAACACCGGCTGGGGTTCGACCAACATGGCGAACAACGGCGGCGTGCTCTATCGGCCGTACGACAACGGTGCCAAAGACTGGCAGGTCATCCTCGGCTTCGACTGGATCACGTTGTTCTAAGCGACGTAATCCCGAGCCCTTCGGGAATGGACATCTAAAACCGAACTCGACCGCGTGACGTCTCGAGGTAGGTGGGCGGGTGTCGCCTTGCAATGCACGGCGACACCCGCTCTTTTCGTTTTCCCGCCCAAGAAATGCCCTGCTCTGGGCCGCTGCGGCGCCCCGCAGCATGACGGGTTTCACGGCCCGCCGCGGGCTTTGCTCGATTCCAGGGCGGCCCCTGTCGCGCCCATGGGCATCCGGTCGCTGGCATCCTGACACGCCAGCTCTCCGAGAAAATCTGCATATCGATCTAATAGCCAATCTCACAAGCAATTGCGCGCCAATTGCAGGTGCTGGCGACCCCACACGTGCCACGCTTTGGCATACCTCTTGCATTCCCCTACAACCACGACAGCCAGCCGCAGGGAGACAGGCGACTGGCTCGAACGGATCGCAGGGATGCGTTTTAAAAATTCATCGGAAGCACGTTGTGGAGGGTGGGAAGACGTGTAAGGGGTGTCATGGGTTGCCTGCAGGGATAGTCTGGGGTGTGTGCCCTGCAAAAGGCTGACTGAGCGCTACAGAGCCTTGTGGCAACCCGTGACACCCCGCCCTTTAAACCATCTGCCGGCCCGACAGCCGGCCAAGTAGAAGCGGCGAACCATCGCCCGGACCAAGCCTGGCAGAAACAAGTTCGGTGACAGAAGCTCACCGGCGAAGGTTGACCAGCAAAACAGTTCTTCAACGAAACATTCGTGACTTCGGCTCTTGCCTGGGCCAGAAGGATGCCCCTCGGGCTTGGGTAGGTGCTCCGCCTAACCTACCCAAGCCGGGGCTTTTTTTATTTCTGCCCCGCTCGCTCGGCCGCCGGCGGATTCTGGCAGCGCGCGTCGCCGAACGCCGGCCTTCGGCCGTGTGAAAGGTCCCTTGTTTGTCGAGCTTGCACCGGGTCCGCACGCGCTTTCCCGCAGCCCACGAGCGGCCCCCCTTTGCTCCGCGGCAACGGCGCAGGTAGAACTAACCGGTAGGAACCTATCCGTCGGCCGCAGGTTTGTCCCGCTGTCGGCGGCAAATGGCCGGCCAGGTTCCCTGATCGTCCCTGTGCCCGCACCTGGGGAGCGCCCTGGATGAAGTTGATCGTCGCCATCATTCAGCCCACCCGGCTGGAAGCCGTCAAAGCGGCCCTGACCGAGGTCGAAGTGTTTCGCCTGACCGTCATGGACGTCCAGGGCTTCGGCCGGCAGAAGGGGCACCACGAGGTCTACCGGGGGCACGAGATCGCCGTGAATCTGCTCCGCAAGGTGCAGCTGCAGATCGCGGTGAACGAAGAGTTCGTCGAGCCGACGATCAACGCCATCATCCGCGGCGGGCGCACCGGCAAGAACGGCGAGATCGGCGATGGCAAGATCTTTGTCCTGCCCTTGGACGATTGCATTCGCATCCGCACCGGCGAGCGCGGCAACGAAGCCATCTGACGTCGCCCCAAACCGCATCGGTGGACGGCCGCGGCGCTGAATCGCTGCGGGGCAGCATCCTCGCGGCGCTAATCCGTGGCGGCGATTTGGGCCTGTGGACTGCGCCAGCGGCACAGGCCGATGCCCGCAAAGTACAAGCCCACGAGCGGCACCATCATCAGCATCATGCTGTAGGGATCGCCGCCGGGGCTGAGCACCATCGAGGCGATGGCAATGACGAGCACGGCGATCCGCCATTTGGACAGGTAGGATTCGACCGTGAAGATGCCGATCCGCTCAAGAAACAGCATCACCAGCGGCAGCTGAAAGCTGATGCCAAAGGCCAGCGGCATCAGCAGCACGAAACTCAACCATTCGCTGATCCGCGGATCGGGATCGATCCCCAGCCAACTATTGAAGCTGAAAAAGAACCTCAGCACCGGCGGAAACACGAACACAAACGCCGTCATGGCGCCCAGCAGGAACAAGCCCACGCTGAACGGCAAGAACACGTGCACGTACTTTTTTTCGTGCGGATACAGCCCCGCCGCCACGAACGACCAGAGAAAATAGAACACGAACGGGCTGGAGACGATCGCCCCGGTCAGGAACGAGGCCTTCATCCAGATCATGAACGGTTCTTGCGAGCTAAGCGATTTGGGCCGCACGCGATCGTCTTCGCTGATCGGATGCCATTGATAAATCGGGATCAGGTCCTGCTTCGTAACGCCCTTGGCCGAATCCCGTTCGGGAACCGTCAGCGACCCGAACTGGGCCGGATACCGCTGCTTCAGGTCGCCAAACAATTCCTCCGGCAGGATGAATGTCTGCTCGCAGAGCATGCCTTCGTTCTTAATCAGGTTGGCCGTGGCCGAGTTTTCCTTGGCCAGTTCGTCAAGCATTCGCGTGGCAGCTTCGTCACCGGCTTCGGCGCGCACCGTCAACTGCTCCTTCAATCGGTCGAGCGACTGTGCTTTGTAATACTGCTGGAGCGCAGAGTCGAGCGGACTTGCGATCATGCGAACGACGAAATGGCCCACGCACATGCCGAACAGAAAACCCACGGCCAGCGCCACCACCGCCTTGAACAAGCTGGCCCGCAGCTCCTCCAGGTGCTCCCCGAAGGTCATTGTCGTGTGGCCGAACGGATCGTCGTCGAAGTTGTCGGCGGCGGGTGCGGGCGGGGTTTGAGTGGCCATGGGCGGGCGGGTGGACGCGGCGGGACAAGAGACGGCAATTCGATCTTAACAGGCGCTCGCCGGGGCGGCAATTGACGGGGGAAGCGGGTCAAAGGCCGCGGTTTGGGCAACCCGGCTGACGTTGCCGCTTTAGGTCGTTTTCGTTACTATTGCCCCGTTTTTCAGCTAGCGCCTCCCCTTCGCCCCAAAGCGCTCCCTCTCGATTCGACATGCGTCCTGCGCACCACGTCCTTTCGTGCCGGTTGCCGATACGATTCTGCGCCCCAGGTGCGCGCGCGCCGGCCGACCGAAGCGATGCAGCAAGCAGCCGGCGCAGCCCCCAACGCTGGATCTCTTTAGCAATCATCGTCGCCACCGGGCTCTTCTATTCCGGCGGCTGCCGCTCGCTGCAGCGGCAGGGTCCGCTCCCTAAATCGATCGCCACGTGCCGCCAGCTGCAGCACCAGGGCGTCAGCGCCATGGAGCGCGGCGATTGGCAGCGCTCGGAAGAACTGCTCAAACAGGCGGTGCGGGCGTGTCCCTCCGATTCGGAAGTCCGGGCCCGGTACGCCGAAACCCTCTGGCACCGCGGCGCCGCCACGGACGCCATCGCGCAATTGGAGGAAGCGGGGCGGCTGTCGAACGAAGATGCCGCCATCGCCATCCGTGTGAGCGAGCTCTATCTGGCCACCGGCCAGATCGACAACGCGCGCCGCTCGGCCGATCGGGCCCTGGACCTGGATCCTAAATCGGCCGCCGCTTGGGCGGTGCGAGCCCGGGCGTTCGAGGCGACAGGCGCCTTGCGACCGGCGCTCGGCGATTATCAGCGCTCGTTGGGCTACGATCCCAGCAATGCCGACGTGTTGCTCGCGGTGGCCGAGATTTACCGGCGGCTGAATCAACCCGAGCGCACCTTGGTCGCCCTGCACGCCCTGATCGACGCGCAGCCGCCGGGCGAGGAATCGCAGCAGCTGTTGTACTTGCAAGGCTTGGCGCTCACCGCCTTGCGGCGCTATGACGACGCGATCGAGAGTTTCTCGCTGGCCAACGTGCGCGGCCGGCCACGGGCCGACATCCTGTATCAGCAGGCCGAAGCCGAGTACCTGGCGGGGCGCGTCGGCAATTCGCAGATTGCGCTGCGGCAGGCCCTGCTGCTGGAACCCAACCACGCGACCAGCCGCGCGCTGCTCGAGCGGCTCCGGGTGGCCGATTCGTCGCCGCTGCCGGACCGCCGCTAGATCCGGCACGCCCGCGCGCAGCCGGCATAATCGGCAGACGCGGTGCAGCGGAAAAGTCCGGCCGCCGGCGGAGTCAATTCCGTCGATCGGCACGAGCCGCAAGGTTTGACCAGGCGGCCTCGACGACCTAGAGTTTCGTGTCCGCGCGAGGGTGGGCCTCGATCCAGGTCCGCCCCTCGCCCAGGCCATGCAGCCTGATACGCGGCCCCGAGCCGAGCCTGGTGCGACGCACGCCAGGCACCGGGGGGCGAAAGCCGGCCGCGCATGATCGAGGGTGTCCAGGGCCGACCGGAAGATTTGTTCGCCGTCTCGAGTTCGAGGCCAAGTTCGAATCCAACGCACGAGGAACTGGAACATGTCGCAAGTGCTGGAAACCCCGCTCAAGCCGTTCAACGACCGCCGCAGCTATGACCCGGGCATCGGCCGGCCGCTGCGCGAACGGCGGCAGTTCACCAACAGCCACGAAGAGCTGTCGGCCGAAGCCCGAGATTTGGCCCAAGCCATCGACGGCTACAAGCTGTCGCACCGCCGGCGCTTCATCACCTACGAAGAAATGCTGGCCGTGATCAAGTCGCTGGGCTACGCCAAGTAGGCGGCCCTGGCGCAGCGTGGCCCCTGGCAGCCTGCCACTGGACGGTCCCGGCGCTACTGCTGCGCCTTGGCGGCCTCGGCCGCGCTCGTGCCCGCCAGCCAGCCGGTGCTCCACGCGGCCTGAAAATTGTAGCCGCCGATCGGTCCGTCCAGGTCGAGCACCTCGCCGGCAAAGTACAAGCCGGCGACGAGCTTGCTCTGCAGATTGCGCGAGTCGACTTCGTCGAGTGCCACGCCGCCGGCCGTGACTTCGGCTTTCTCGAAACCGCGCGTGCCGCGCACGCCGAGCGGGCAAGACTTAATGGCATCGACCAGCCGGGCCCGATCGCGCTTGCCGACTTCGGCCGCTTTGCGCTCGCCGGGCAGTCCCAGCTCGGCCAGCAGGCTATCGATCAGCCGTCGCGGCAACGCGTCGGGAAAGATGCCTGCCAGTTGCTTCTTGCCGGTCCCTTGCGATCCGGCCGCCAGATGCGCGTCGAGCTGGGCCCGCGTCAGGTCGGGGAGAAAGTCGCACTCGAGCACCAGCCGCTCGAGCTGGGCATGACCGGAGACCTCGCGACTGACGTCGAGCACCACGGGACCTGACAGCCCGAAGTGCGTGAACAGCAGCGACCCGCGGCGCTCGGCCAGGATGCGGTCCGTCGGCTTTTTCGCCCCCGACGGCTCGGGCACCGCGGGCATTGCCGGGCGCTCGACGACTCGCACCGCCACGTCCGGCAGTGTGATGCCGCTCAGGCCTTGCACCCAGGCCGCATCGACCAACAGCGGCACGAGCGCCGGCCGCGGCCGCACGATCGTGTGCCCCAGCCGCGCCGCCCATGCATAGCCGTCGCCGGTGGTGCCGCAGCCCGGATACGACTTGCCGCCGGTGGTGACGATGATTGTCCGCGCCTCCAGAGTGCGCCGGCCCGTGCGCACGCGAAAGCCCGGGCCCTGGGGATCCAGCTCGACCAGCGGTTCTTCCAGCGCCAGCTGGGCCCCGCTCCGCTCGAGCCGGGCCAGGAGCGCCCCCAGCACATCGGCCGCGCGGTCGCTTTGCGGAAAGATCTTTCCGGTCGACTCGACTTTCGTCGGCACCCCCTCCTGTTCGAACAATTGCACCGCCTGGGCGACGCCGAAGCGGGCGAGCGCCGAATGCAGAAAGCGGCCGGGTCGGCCGAAGGCGGCGATGATGCCCCGTTCGTCGGTGGCCTGGGTGATGTTGCAGCGCGTGCCGCCGGACATCAGGATCTTGACGCCGGGCTTGCGGTTCTTTTCCACCAGCAGCGTGCCCGCGCCGAGCTCGGCCGCGCGGGTGGCCGCCATCAGCCCGGCCGCGCCGGCTCCGACGACGAGCACATCCCACACCGGTGCGTCCGACGGCTCGCCGGGGGCTGGACGATCGGGCGGATTCACGATTGCGATCCTGCCGGGGCTTCGTCGTCGGCCGGCAACAGCGCGACGATCGGCGTGACCCCCGGTCGATCGCTGCCGCGCGGGGCCACGTCGGGTCCGCTTTCCTGCCCGGCTTCCTGGGCCGCGAAATCCAGCCGACCGTAGCGCCGCAGCTGCGGGCAGAGCACCGCCACGATCCCCACGACCAGCAGCGTGCCGACGCCGCCGGCGACGACGGAAAAAGTCGGGCTGAACCAGCTGGCGACGATTCCGGACTCGAATCCGCCCAGTTCGTTCGAGGCGCCGATGAACATTCCATTGACGGCCGAAACGCGGCCCCGCATGTGGTCGGGCGTGAGCGTTTGCACCAGCGTGTGGCGGACCACAACGCTGATGTTGTCGAGCGCGCCGGTGAGAAAAAACATCAAGAGCGAACGCCAGAAGTTGCGCGACAAGCCGAAGTCGATCGTCGCCAGGCCGAAACCCACCACGGCCCACAGCAGGGCCCGGCCGGCATGCTTGAACGGCGGCCGGTGGGCGATCAGGATGGCCATCAGCATGGCTCCCAGGGCCGGAGCCGCCTCGAGCCAGCCCCAGCCGACGGCTCCGACTTTCAGGATTTCGGTCGCGTAGATCGGCAGCAGCGTGGTGGCGCCTCCCAGCAGCACCGCAAACAGGTCGAGCGCAATGGCCGCCAGGATCACCGGATGCCGCCAGACGAACACGAATCCGGCCACCAGCGTGTGCATCGTCACGGCGGCCGACGAGACCACGCCCGACACGTTGCGCAACAGCGCGATCGCGACCAGATAGGTCAGTGTTGCCGCGGCGGTCAGCAGATAAACCACGACCGGCGCGAATCGGGCAATCAACAATCCGCACAACGCCGGTCCCAGCACCGACGAAAGCTGAAACCCCGTCATGCTCCAGGTGACGGCGTTCGAGAACCGCTCCCGCGGCACGAGCTGCGGCAGGAGCGAGCTCTTGGCCGGCTGATGAAATGCCCGGGCGACGGCATTGAGCAACAAACAGGCATAGGTCGCCGACAGCGGCGCATGCGTCCACGACGCCGCGGCCAGTCCGCAGGCCGCGGCACAGGCGACGACCATCGAGCCCATGATCACCCAGCGGCGCGGAAAGCGGTCGGCCACGTGCCCCGACACCAGGGCCAGGAGCACAACGGGCAGAACCTGCAGCAGGCCGATCAGAGCCAGCGCATCGGCACTCTGGGTGCGGTTCCAGATTTCCCAACCGGTCGCGGCCGACTGCATCTGCAAGCCGGCATTGGCCACCAGACTGCCTCCCAGGTACAGCTGGAAGTTGCGAATCCGCAGCGCCGCGTACGGGTCGTGCGGTTGCGGGGCGCTGCCGGCAGGTTGGCCAGGTGGGTTCATCAATTGCTGTCTGCAGACACACTCGCGGGCGGAAGACGATAGCCCGGCGGGGGAGTGAAGCCAATCTCGCCCCAGGGAATGGACGATCTCGGCGAAACCCGCAGGCCAATCTTAGGACCGTCCGGCGCCGCGAGTCAACACGACTGCCAGCAGCGGTGCGGCGCACGCAGGCACCGCCAACAGGACACTCCGCCGGGCCGCAGGTATAGGCCCTTCCGCCCGCGGCGCTCCATTGACAACGCGGGGCATGGGGCAGCCGCGATTCCGCGGACTACAGTCTGAGATTCTGCGGACTACAGTCCGACATTCCGCGGACTACAGTCCGACGGCCACGGCCGAGGGCTCGACGCGGCTTTCGGCCAGCGTGGTGTCGAGCGTCAGGTGCATCGAGACGCTCCAGCGGCCGTCGGCGTCGGCCTCGACGATCCAGTGCGGCTCGATGACCACCGACTGATGCACGAGCTCGAATCCCCCTTCCGACTGGCTGACCGAGTGGACCGGAAATGCCCACAGCCCGCTGGGCCGCGAGATCTGCAAGCCGACGTCGATGCCCAGCCACTGGTCGACCAGGCCGATCTCGCGCACTTCGTGCAGATCGAGCTGCTGGCCCAGCTGACCCAGCTGCTGCCGCCCGGCGCCGTAGAAGTAGCGGTCGTCGGCGCCGGCCGGAAGGCCGGCGAAGTTCAGCTCGACGGCGAAGTGCAGCGGCCGGCCCGGCTGCAAACCTTCGATCAGATAGGCGACCTCCAAGGCGGCGCTGCCGGCTTCGAGCGTGACGCCCTTGGTGATGCGGAGCGACTGCCCATCGGCGACGCCTTGGGCCGCCAGCTGCACCTGGATGCGGTCAGGGTTGCGCCGCAAGCGGGTTTCGTAGTTCTTGGCCAGAAAATCGCCCCGCTCCGCCGCTTCGCCCCGGGCCACCGCCGCCAGGGAGGCATCGGGAGCGTAGAAGTGGTCGAGCAAGCTCTTGCGCGGGCTGGCATCGTACTGCAGCCGCGAGTCCAGCCCCGACTGCTTGAAGATCACCTTGTCGCTCACCCCAGCCACGTCGTTGCGGCCGTCGGCGCCGGCCAGCACTTTGCGGTGATAGGCTTCGGGCCGGCGCGTCAGCGTGGCCAGCAGGTTGTGGCAAATCGAGCGCACGTCGAGCTCGTACAGCTGGCCGCCCCGGGCCGGGGCCAGCAAGGCGGAAAGGCGATTGTTGGCCAGTTGCACTTCCTGCCGGCCGTCGAAGTTGAAGTCGTCGGCCGTGGCGCTGACCCAGGGCTCGGTCCGCCCTTCGGTCCGATCGAGCAGATTGTCGGCGGCGATCAACTGATTGAACACCGCGTTGCGCAAATGCGGCAGGTACACGCCGCCGAACGCCCCGTGCCAGTAGCTGCAATTGCACTGGCCGCGATACAGGGCCCGGCGGGCAAGCTCGATCGACTCGCCCTGCGCGCCGGCGTCGGTGAGTGTCTGCAAGCGGCGGCTGACCATCATCATCCGCGCGTACATCTCGTTGGTCTCGGGGTACTTCACCTTGAAGTTGCGCCAGAAACCGCCGCGCACGAAGCGCGCGATCCGCGGCCAGCGCGGGTCGTGCTCCAATTCGCGCCGCACGTGGACGTATTCGGACAACTGCTCGGCGGGCAGCACCCACTCGGTCATTTCGCGGTAGCTGCCCTCGGGCAGATAGACCTTGCCGACCGGAGGCAGTGTGTCGAGCACTTCGCTCGGCGTGACGGGCTTGATCCAGCTTTCGTGGACCGAAAGCAAATCGAAGAAGCGGACCAGCCAGCCGTCGTCGTAGACGTGCTTCTTGGTTTCGGGCCACGCTCCCAGCTTTTCGCCGTCATCGCCGAACAGGGCCACCGCGCCGGGATGGTTCTGGTTGATCCGGCCCAGATAGTCGATCACGTCCTGGGGCGAGCCAAAGGGAATCAGATAGCGCAGGGGCTCGCTGTCGGGAAACACGGCCAGCATGTTGCCGTTGTCTTCGGTCAGGTAGTAGCCGTGCAGCTGATCTTCGGCGAGGCCGGCGTTCTTGAAATGGAAATCGTCCAGCAGCGTGTACTGGATGCCGGCCGCGACCAGGTCGCTGGTCATGTTCTGTTCCCAGACCCGCTCGGGCATCCACATCCCCCGGATTCGCCCCCCCAGCCGCTGCTCGAGCCAGCGCGAGTAGCTTTCGATCTGGCCGACCCGGTCGCGCGGCGGAATCATCGACAGAATGGGCTCGTAGAAGGCCCCGCCGACGATTTCGATCCGGCCCTCGGCCACCAGGTGGCGCAGCCGCTCGAGATATTCCGGATGATGGACGTCCAGCCATTCCATCAGCGGGCCGCTGGTGTGGAGCGCCATCTTCAGCTTCGGATAGCGCTCGAACACGTCCAGAAACGGGCGATAGCTGTCCTGATAGGACTGCTCAAAGACTCCGTCGAAGTTGCCGATGGGCTGGTGATCGTGCAGGACGAACAGGAACCGGATGAATTGCGACATGGGCTTTCAGTCGTGGGCACCCGAGAGATTCGCGGATTAAGCTGCGCCGGATCGTCAACGAGGAGTCTTGGGGTCCAGGCCGTCGCTTCCGCCCGCCGCTACAGCCATCCGCAACCGACCGGCGGCTTCTTCGGGGGGCAGCGGGTTGATGTAAAAACCCGTCCCCCACTCGAAACCGGCGATGTTCGTCACGCGCGGAATGATCTCCATATGCCAGTGATAGTGCCCGAGCGCGGGACTGTCAAAGGGGGCCGTGTGGATTATGTAGTTGTAAGCCGGCCGATCGATCACGCGCTCGATGGCGGCGATCACGCGACGCATAATCTGGGCCAATTGGAGTAGATTTTCCTGCGCCAGATCTTCGAAATGGCTGCCGTGCGTCCGCGGCAGCAGCCACGTCTCCCAGGGAAACCGGCTGGCAAACGGACAGAAGGCGGCGAAGTCGCCCAGCTCCATCACCAGCCGCTCGCCGCCCTGCCGCTCGGCGGCCAGCAGCCGGCAATAGATGCACCCCCCCGTGCGCTCGTAGTAGGCCAGCGAACCGGCCATCTCCTCGGCCACGTTGATCGGCACGATCGGCAGGCCGATCAACTGGCTGTGCGTATGTTCCAGCGAAGCGCCGGCCGCGGGCCCGACGTTCTTGAACACCATGGCATAGCGCAAGCGGGGATCGCGCTTCAGGGCCCGCATCCGCTCGCGATAGGCCAACAGCACGTCTGCTAGCTGCGCGTCGGCGAGCTGCGAGCTGCTGGTCAGATGTCGCGGCGACTCAACGATCACCTCGTGCACGCCCCAGCCGCTTTGACTCTCGAACAGCCCGTCGCCGCTGGCGGCCGCCGCGTCCCCTTCCAGCGCCGGATACTTGTTCGGCACGACGCGAACGCTCCAGCCGGGTCGGCCCGGCGCGCTGCCGGCGCGCGCGCACGGCCCAGATTTCCGGAGGCGAGCTGTCTTCGTGCCCTGCGCAGAAAGGACAGAACGATTCGGTTCGCTGGACGGGGCCCGGCTCGAAATCGTTCGGCCGATCGGACCGCGCCTCAGACACAATCACCCAGCGGCCGACGATCGAGTCTTTTCGCAGCTGGGGCATTCAAACGCCAAACTCTGGTGATGGCCAATTCGTCGCAGTATCCTGGGCCCTGTCGCCCGCACGAGACAACAGTCCACAGATTTCACAGATTACGCAGATTGCAAAGCTCGGCAGGCCTCAATTCGGAGTGTCCGCGTGGAAAACAAACCGACTGATGGCGAGCCCGAGCGAGCCACCAATGATCCGCAAACCTATGCAATCATTGGCGCCGCGATCGACGTCCATCGCACGCTCGGGTGCGGCTTTCTCGAAGCAGTCTACCAGGAGGCGCTGGCGATCGAGCTGACCGCCAACTCCGTGCCCTTCCAGACACAGGTCGAGCTGCCGATTGCCTACAAAAGCTACCGCCTCGCCTCCCAATATCGCGCCGACTTCATCTGTTATGGGCGCGTCGTCGTCGAGATCAAGGCACTCAGTCAAATCTCCGGCCCCGAGGAGGCCCAACTCCTCAACTACCTGAAGGCAACAAAGTTGCCGATCGGACTGTTGATTAATTTCGGCGCGGCATCGCTGCAGTACCGGCGCCGCATCCTCACCGCGGAATCTCCGCCATCCGCGAAATCTGTGGACCATTCGCTCTAAGGAACCTGACTCCCGACAGCGACGCCTTCACACCTTGCTCATCGACTTGGGCCGGACCTGGGCCAGCGTTTGCTCGTAGAGCCGCACGTACTGCCGGGCACTTTGCGTCCAGGACCAGTCCTGCCGCATGCCGGCGTCGACGATGCGCTGCCACTCGGGCTTGCGTGCCAAGAGATTGCAGGCCCGCTGCAGCGTTTCGCTGAGCGCCAGCCCGCTGTATTCGCGAAACGCAAAACCGGTGGCCGTGCCCGCGGCCAGCGTTTCCTCGGTGGCATCGGTGATCGTGTCGGCCAGCCCGCCGGTGCCGCGCACGACCGGCACGGTGCCGTACTTCAGGCTGTAGAGCTGGTTCAAACCGCAGGGCTCGTAGCGGCTGGGCATCAGAAAGATGTCCGCTCCGGCTTCAATGCGATGCGCGAGCGGATTGGAGAATTCGAGCCGGATCCCCACCTTTTGCGGGTAGCGCTGGGCCAGCGTGGTAAATAGCTCGTGGTATTGATTGTCGCCCGTGCCCAGGATGACCCATTGCACGTCGCGGTGTTGCACCCATTCGCGCATCACCGCGGCGACCAGGTCGACCCCTTTCTGATCAACCAGGCGCCCGACCAGGGCCACCAGCGGAGTGGACGGTTGGGCGGGGAGGCCCAGTTCGGCCTGCAGCGCCGCTTTGCAGAGCGCCTTGCCCTGGGCGACATTTTCGCGGTTGAAGTTGGCCGGCAGGAAGCGGTCGGTCTGCGGGTCCCACTCGCGATAGTCGACGCCGTTGATGATGCCCGACAGAGCACCGCGGCGCATCTGCAGCAGCCCTTCGAGCCCACAGCCCAGCGGCGCGCTCTGGATTTCTTCGGCATAGCGGGGGCTGACCGTATTGAGCCGGTCGGCGAAGGCCAGGCCGGTCTTGAGCAGGTTCAGATTGCCGAAGAACTCCATCTGTTGCCAGTTGAAGTATTTCCAATCGAGCCCGGTCAGGAGCATGTCCCAATGCCAGAAACTGCCTTGGTAGGCGATATTGTGGATCGTAAACAGCGAGGCCACGTGTTCGAACTGCGGCACGCCGCGCTGTTCGATCTTCAGGTACGCCGGGACGAGCCCCGTCTGCCAATCGTTGGCATGGATCACGTCGAGCTGCAGGCCCAGCTGCCGCGCCGCTTCGATCACGGCCCGGGAGAAAAAAACGAACCGCTCGCAATTGTCGCGGTAATCGCGGCCTTCCTCGCCATACAACTGCGGCCGGTCGTAGTAGTCGTTCTGCTCGACGAAATAGATCGGCACCTGGCTGTCGGGCAGGTGGCTCTTGAGCAGCGCTCCGGAGACCGTTCGCGCGCCGATCGGCAGGTCCAGTCGAAGCGGCAGCCGCTCGATCGCCAGCCCCGCCGAATGGATCTGCCGGTAGGCCGGCATGATCACCAGCGGCTCGTGCCCGAGCCGGGCCAGCTCGACCGGCAGGGCACCGCAGACATCGGCCAGTCCGCCGGTCTTGGCGAACGGGACCGCTTCGCTGGTGGCAATCAGGATCTTCACGCTGTTTGGCAGCTCCGGTCGTAATACCCTGTTCGCGCCGGACACCCTGAGACAGGCCGGCTCCGGCTTTTTCGGTCGCCACACCAGCCGGAGGAGTCCTCCGGAGCCGGCAGGGTTCGCCCCCCGGTACCAGCGGTCGTCTCGGCCCAGGCTCGGCAAGCGGGCCGGGGAATCGCCCTCCGCACCGCGGGCACGCCGCCCCTTCTGCTAGCCTAATCGATGCCTCGCCGGTCGCGACCAAATTAGCAGAAAAGGCTCAAAGAATGAAGCTCCAAAAGGAGTTATGCAACCCACTCGCGGCCCGGCGCCAGCGGTTCCGGGCTGGCAGCAAACAGGAATTGCCGGCCGAAAACAAGCGCCGCGGATGAACTTTTACCCGCCCGGCGGACACCCAACTTTGCGCTCCAACCGCCGGCCAGTTCGCCCTGGGCTCGTGCCCCTGGGTCCACGGACTCCCGGAGCTGAACAATCGTAGGCCCCCGGGCGCAAAGGGCCACGCGCCGAATTGCTTTCGGCAACCGGGGGCCTGAGCGTAAAATAGAAGTTCCAACAAGTCACTCTTGCCAGCCGCCTTGCCACGGAGCGCCACAGCAGTGGACCGCCTGGACGTCGATAGCGCCAGTCACCAGCATTTTGCGCGGATTCACCGCGCTGCGCTGGTGCTGACCGGCAATCCGTGGGACGCCGACGACCTGGCCCAGGAAACATTCCTGGTCGTGGCCCGCGGCGGCAGTCAGTTCCAGGGCCGCAGCAGCCTGTATACCTGGCTGTACGGAATCCTGCTCAATCTGGATCGCCGGCAGCGGCGTCGCGCCGGCACCGAGCGCCGCAAACTGCGGGTGCTGTGGTCGAGCGATCCCCCGCAGTCCGGCGCCGAGCCCCCGGCCAGCCACTCGGTGGAAACCGCCGATTGGAATCGCAGCCTGTGGGCACAGGTCGCCAAGCTGCCCGAGGGCCAGCGCGAGGCCCTGGTCTTGCGCTACAGCGAGCAGCTGGCCTACGACGAAATTGCCGACGTGCTCGGTTGTCCGCTGGGCACGGTCAAATCCCGCATCTTCAACGGTCTGGCCACGCTGCGCACGATGTGCCTGGCGGAGCCGCCGGCCACGCTGAAAGCCGTTCACTAAGGATTCCCGCCATGCGGTTCCAGCCGCGCCTTGTACGTCCCGATCAACCCGACGATGCGCTCGAGCTCCCGCCTGATCTGGCCGAGCTGGCCGAGCAGCTCACGGCCGATGCCCAGTGGCTGGCCGAGCGCTATCCGGCCCACGGCCACGAACAGCCGGCGGCCGCGGCCGATCGCGGGCGCCGCTGGGTGCGCGCCGCCGCCGTGGCGGTGTTGCTGGTCGGCGTGGGCCTGTGGAGCGGCAAAATCTGGCGCGCGGTCGGCCGGCCGGCGCGGGGGCGTCGATGCCGCCTTGGCCGCCGACGACGCTGCCGCGCGAAAAGTCTCGGCCGACGAGGGCGGGCTGCTGCGGGAGACCGCTGCCGGAACCGGGGCCCTGCTGTTTGGCGGGCTGACCGGTGGCGAGCAAGAGGGTGTGCTCGACCTGTTGGAAGAACAATCCGCGGAAGAAGCCCGGGTTTCGATCTGACCACTGTTTGGCACGAATTGACTTTTGGCACGATTCAGGCCCATGACCCGATTTTGGATTGCAGCTGCCGCGTTGTCGGTCGTCCTGGCATTGGCCACGACGACTCGGTCGGCCCTGCGCCGAGGATGTTTCCTGCGAGGAGGCTGCCGCTCGGCTATCGGCCGCTACGGTCACCGTGCGAATCCTGCCCGGCAAGAACGACGGTGCCGAAAAGCCGGCCGAACCGGCCGATGCCCAGCCGGGTGACAGCGTGACCGTCGCCTCCGGCGTTTGCGTCGGGCGGAATCTGGTCGCCACTTTCGTCAGTCCCGAGCGGCACGCCGAACAGCCCGCCAATCGCTTCCGCGTGACGCTGCCCGACGGCGCGCAGGCCCGGGCCGTGCTGCGGGTGGTCGACCATTACTCGGGCTTGATCCTGCTGGAGATCGACGCCGGCAGCCTGGCGCCGCTGGCCCCGGGCGACGAGTCGCCCAAGGTGGGCAGCGGAGTCGTTTCGGCCGCGGCGGCCGGGGTGGAAAAGCCGGTCGTGTCGCTGGGTATCGTCAGCGGCGTCGATCGCTCGCCGGGCTCCAGCGGATTGCCACCGCTCTTGCAATGCGACCTGCGCACGACCGAGACCTCGAGCGGCGCGGCGATCGTCGACCGACAAGGGAAGCTGCTGGGCATCGTGGCCGTGGCGCCCCGGCCCGGCGAACGCGGCGGCTGGACCTACGCGGTTCCGGTGCGGCACATTCAGCGGCTCCTGGCCGCCCGGCGCGACGGCGACAAACCGCTCGTGCTCGAGCGTCGGCGGCCGTCGGTGGGATTGACCATGGGTCCCGGCGCGGGAAGGCACGGTCGAAGTCGAGCACGTGGTCCCCGATGGTCCGGCCGACAAGGCCGGCATCGAGCGCGGCGATTTGATCGTCGAGGCCGACGGCCGCAAGATCCGCAGCGCCTACCAGGCGGTGGACCTGATTCTCAACCGGCAGCCCGGCGAGACGCTGCCCTTGGTCGTGACCCACGGCGGCGAGCGGAAAAACGTGGACGTCGTGCTGGGCAATCAGGCGCCGGCAGCGCCGGCCGGCGGCGGCCCGCAGCTCAAAGTTCGGGTCGTCGGCCGCAACCAGATCGAGGTGGAAAAGCACCTGGGCGAAGTCGGCCTGCGCGGCGAAGCGCCGGCCGCCCGCAGTCCGGGCGACGAGCTGGAGATGCTCCGCATTCAATTGAGCGCCTTCGAGCGCGTCATCGCCCGATTGCAAGCCGAACTGAAAGAGCGCAGCGCCGAGCAAGCCGAAACCGACCAGCTGGTCGAATCGCTCCGCCGCGAAGTCGAATCGCTGCGCAAAGAGCGCGGCGAAAAGCCGGCGGCGGGTGAAAAACGTGAGTAGCCCTGCCCTGCCGCCCGCAAGATCGCGCATCAGCGCCCCGGCTCCAGCTTCGTTCGTCGGTGCCCTGTGCCTGGCGGCGCTGGTTGCAATCCTGCTCTTGGCCCTGCCGACATCAAGCCCGGCGGCCGAAGCGCCGGTGCGCGTAATCTTCGACACCGACCTGGGAGCCGACGTCGACGACGCCGGCGCCGTGGCCGTGCTGCACGCGCTGGCCGACCTGGGCGAAGCCGAGATCCTGGCCATGGGCCTGTCGGTCAAGCATCCCTGGAGCGCGCCCTGCCTGGACGCCTTGAACACGTACTATGGACGCCCCGACATCCCGATCGGCGCGCTCAAGGGTCCCGGCGTCGACGATGGCTGCAAGTATGCCCAGCAGATTGCGGCGGAATTTCCGCACGATTTGAAATCGGCCGACGACGCCCCCGACGTCACGGACCTGTATCGCCAAACGCTCGCCCGTCAGCCGGACGGAAGCGTGGTCCTGGTGACGGTCGGCTTCCTGACCAACGTGGCCAACCTGTTGCGTTCCCAGCCGGACCGGCACAGTGAGCTGGACGGCGTCGAATTGGTGCGGCGAAGGTGCGCAGCTGGGTTTGCATGGGGGGCGGTTTCCCCAAGGGCCAGGAGTACAACCTGCAAAAGGACGCCCCGGCGACGATTGCCGCCGTGGAGAAGTGGCCGCGGCCGATCGTCTTCAGTGGATTCGAAATCGGCGAGCCGATCCAAACCGGCGCTGGGCTGAAATCGACCCCGGCCGCCAACCCGGTTCGCAGGGCCTACGAGCTCTACAACGGACTCAACAACCGCTCCAGCTGGGATCAGACCGCCGTGCTCTACGCAGTGCGCGGGCTGGACGGCCACCTGGGGGACGTCTGGGACGTTCACACCGGCGGCAGCATCGCGCTGGCGCCGGACGGCAGCAACACCTGGCACGACCAGCCCGACCGGGGCCAGGCCTACCTGATCCGCAAGCTCCCGTCCGACAAGGTGGCCGAGATCCTGGAAAAGCTCATGGAAGCGCCGCCCAAGGCCGCTCGTCCCTGACGCGCGGCTGCCGGCGGTTGTTAACCGCCGGCTAAGAAGCGCATACCGTGTGATGTGCACACCGTGTGATGCGCTCACTGCGTGGAGCGCACGCTGTGGCGGCTCAATCGGCGCCGCTTACTTGGCACTGCTTACTTGGCGCCGCTTACTTGGCGCTGGCCAGGAACGCTTCGATGCGATCGAAGCCGGCGGCCAACACGTCGAGCGACGTGGCGAAGGAGAGCCGGGCGTAGCCTTCGGCGCCGAAGGCCGAGCCCATCACCGTGGCCACGTTCTGCTGTTCCAGGAGCGTCAGGCACCACTGGGTCGAGTTGTCGACTTTCGTGCCGCCGTACGTCCGGCCCAGGAACTTGCTGACGTTGATGAAGGCGTAGAACGCGCCCCCCATGTCCGGGCAGCTGAGTCCGGCGATCTTCGAGATCCGCTCTCGCACGTAGTCGCGCCGCTTGGCAAACTCGGCCAGCATCTGATCGACGCATTCTTGCGGGCCTTCCAGCGCCGCCAGGGCCGCGTATTGGCTGACGCTGCAGGGATTCGAGGTCTCTTGGCTCTGCAGGTCGGCCATGGCCGTGGCCACCGCCGCGGGCGAAAGCGTCCAGCCGATCCGCCAGCCGGTCATCGCATACGCCTTGCTCACGCCGTTGACCGTGATCGTGCGTTCGGCCAGTCCCGGACGCACGGCCGCGAAACTGGCAAATCGCCGGCCGCCATAGGTCAGGCGCTCGTAGATTTCGTCCGAGATCACGAGCAGATTGCGCTCGATGGCCACGTCGGCCAAAGCGCCCAGCTCTTCGGGCGAGTACATGCTGCCGGTCGGGTTCGAGGGGGAGCAGAGCAGCAGGATGGTCGTGCGCGGCGTGATCGCGGCGCGGAGCCGGGCCGGCGAGAGCTTGAAATCCTCGGCCTCGCTCGTCTCGACGATCACCGGCCGGGCGCCGGTCAACTTGACCAGTTCGGCGTAGCTGACCCAGTACGGCGCCGGGATGATCACCTCGTCGCCCGGGTTGCAGAGCGCCGTGAACACGTTGTGCAGCGAGTGCTTGGCTCCGTTCGAGACCACGACCTGCGCCGGCGAGTACTTCAGGCCGTGCCGGGCCTCGTACTGCCGGGCGATCGCTGCCCGCAATTCGGGAATGCCGCTGGCCTGGGTGTAGTGCGTGTGGCCGGCACGCATCGCCTCGGCGGCGGCGCGGCAAATATGCTCCGGCGTGGTGAAGTCGGGCTCACCGACGCTGAAATCGTAGACCTTCTTGCCGGCCGCTTTGAGCTCCTTGGCCTTGGCGGCCATGGCCAGCGTGGCCGAGGGTTCAAGGGCCTGGACGATGCGCGAGATTTGAGCTGGCATGGTTCGACTCCGCCGGAAAAATCGGCACAAATGGCCGCCTGGGCTCGCGCGCTTGACGCCCGCTCGCCATGCGTGCGACAATCATAGTAGGTCGGAGGTTCGCTTCCAAGTGGCCGCGAGCGGAGGGCATGTGCCCCCCGCTACGGCCCCCCGGGCGAGCCTCTGGCGGCCAAGCAGGCGCGTCGATTCGAGCCGGCCACGCAGCCGTTTGTGGCGCGGCGGATCGAGCCCGGCGCTTGCCCCCACCCGCGGGCCAGCATGTTCTTTCACGGCCCATCCTGACCCCCGCATCCGTTTCGCATCGTCCGGCCCGGCCGGCGCGAGACCCAGGAAACTCGATATTGTCCTGGCGCCGTCCGCTACGGGGCGCGCCGGCGAGTGGCGAACTGCCCGAACATCTTTATCCCGCGAGCACAACACAAACTATGGCCCGCTCTCGCATCGGCATCTGGCTCGTGGGAGCCAAAGGAGGCGTCGCTTCGACGGCGCTGGTGGGCCTGGCGGCCCTCAAGAAGGGGCTCGTCGGCGAGTTCGGACTCGTCAGCCAATTGCCACAATTCGCCTCGTGCGATCTGGCCGATTGGAAGGACTTCGTCGTCGGCGGGCACGAAATCCGCGATGTCCGGCTGTACGACGAAGCCCTGCGGATGCACAGCGAAAGCCGGGCCATCGATCACGACCTGCTGGTCAAGTGCAAAGCCGAACTCGACAAGATCGACAAGCAAATCCGGCCCGGCACGATTGTCAACGTCGGACCGACGATCGAAAAATTCGCCTCCGCCGATCTGCAAAAACGCCGCGAGACGCCCCGGGCCTCGATCGAGCGGCTGCAGGCCGACCTGGGCGCCTTCATCGAACAGCAGAAGCTCGCCCACCTGATCGTCATCAACGTCGCTTCGACCGAACCGATCGTCGCCGGCGCCGATACCCTGCCGGCCGACTGGGCCGGCCTCGACAAATTGATCGACAAGCCGGGGAAGTGCCCGCTCCCGGCCAGCTCGCTGTACGCCATCGCCGCGCTCGACCTGGGCTGCTCGTACCTCAATTTCACGCCTTCGCTGGGGGCCTCGCCGGCCGCCATCGGCCAGCTGGCACAACTGCGCGGCGCGCGGCACATGGGCTACGACGGCAAGACCGGCGAAACGCTGCTCAAGAGCACGCTGGCCCCCATGTTCGCCAACCGCAATCTGCAAGTCATGAGCTGGGTCGGGCACAACATCTTCGGCAATCTCGACGGCAAAGTGCTCGATGATCCGTCGAACAAAAAATCCAAGGTGACCAGCAAGGACCGCATCCTCCGCGACATCCTGGGCTACAGCCCCCAGACGCTGGTCTCGATCGAATACATCGCCAGCCTGGGCGATTGGAAAACGGCCTGGGACCACGTTCACTTCAAGGGCTTTCTGGGCACGCCGATGACGTTTCAGTTCATCTGGCAGGGCTGCGACTCGCTGCTGGCCGCGCCGCTCGTGCTCGACCTGGCCCGCTTCACCGAGCGCGCTTGCGCGCCGGCGAAACCGGCCTGATGACCTTCCTGAGCAGCTTTTTCAAAAGCCCTTTGGGCGTCGCCGAGAACGACTTCGGCCGCCAGTTCCAGGTGCTCGAGGCCTGGGCCGCGGGACTTACGTCGTCGACTTCGGGCAGCAATCGCCGTAGTGGCTCCGCTCAATGAATTCCGCCAGCGACCACGGGGAGCCCTTACCGCAGAGCGGCATTGCGCTGCGCGATCTTACGCGCGGCCCGCGTCCAGCTTCCGGCAGAAGGATTCCAGCGTGTCGTCTGCCCGGACGTCGATCCGCTCGAGGCCGTAGCGATCGGCGATCGGCAGCCGGTTGACGCGATTGCCGATTCGCAGTCCACAGCGGATGCCCAGCGATGTCCAGAGTGCATGCACTGCGCGCCGCCGCAGGCTGCGCCGCGCCGGATCGCGCCCATACGGATAGGCCATCGCCCGGACCAGCGGCAGCCCAAGGGCTTCGAGCAGGGCGATCGCCTGCCGCGCGTCCTCGCGGATCTCGGCCAGCGACATGCGGCGATAATTGCCGTGGGCGAGCGAGTGCAGACCGAACTCGATCACTTCCGGCGACATCGAGCGCAGCTGATCGCAGCCGAGCAGAGCCTCGCCACCGCCGTCCCAGCGGTTGACGCCGCCGATGTACTGCGCGGGCAGAAACATCGTCGCCCGCAGGGCATGCCGCACCAAGAGCGGATAGGCATGCTCCAGGTTGTCGGCATAGGCGTCGTCGAACGTGATCAGTAACGGACGCTCGGGGAGCCGGCCCTGGCCGTCGAGATAATCCGACAGCTCGCGGCAGCTGATCGCCCGATAGCCGGCCGAGCGGAGATATGCCAGCTGACGATCGAGCTCGCCGGCGGCAACCGTCCAGCGATCGGCCGCCGTGGGCTTGACCTTGTGATACATCAGGATTGGCAGCCGGCCCTGGCTGGGTCGCAGCCAGGCGGGCCAGCGACTGGACGGGGCGGGGGGCGAATCGGGTCTCATGACGCGCACTGGCCCTGGGCGCGGAGCTCGGCCAGCTTGATGTACTTGACCGTCGGATAGAGCGCCGAAAACAGCGCCCAGACGAAGCCCGGGTAGCCGTCGAGCAGCAGCCCTCGGGCCAGGTACAAGTGCAAGAACGTCAGCGGGAAGCGCCAGGCGATATACCAGCCGGAAGCCGGTCGATTGCGGCCGTGCGCCTGCCGGGCTGCCAGCGACGTGTAGCGATTGAATTTGTCGAAGTAATGCTCCACGTCGCGGTAGCTAGCATGCCAGATGTGGCCGTCGAGCGCGCCCACGCGGCCTTGCAGGACAACGTGTTCGTGGACGTCGGCCAGATTGAAATTACCGGCGCGGCGGTCGAACAGCCGCAGATGCCGCTTGCCGAATTGCCCGCCGAACCGGAGCACCCGACCCATGAAGACCAGCGAAATCGGGATCTCGAAACCGGCGTATTGCTCGCTGTCGGTTTCCAGCCGGCGGCGAATCTGCCGCTGCAGCTCGGGCGTGACCACCTCGTCGGTATCGACGACGAGCACCCAGTCGTGCCGGGCCAGCGAGACCGCGAAGCGCTTCTGCGGCCCGAACCCGTCGAAGGCCCGCTCGACGACGCGGCAGCCGAATTGCCGGCAAATCTCGGCGGTTTTGTCGCTGCTGCCACTGTCGACGACCACGATTTCGTCGCACCACTGGAGCGCGCAGCGTGTCGGCGATCGAAGCCTCGTTGTTGTGCGAGATTAGTACGGCGCTCAGCGCGGGCATGATGCGCTCGGTCGGCAGAAAGCGGTTGGCGGCGAGTTTGCGCAGCGACGATCGCGGGGGCGATGCCGCTCACGCGCCGGCGCGAGTGCAGACTCGGCGCCGAACGGGGGAGATTCTAAGACGAACCGGCCGATTGCAGTAAGGCGAATTCGGCTTTTTTGCGGCAACTCGTATTGACGCCGTGCCGTCGAAGTTGCTTCAATCTCGCGAAGTTGGGCGGTCGGCGTATCGACAGCGCGTCCGCCAGCGACACGGAAGCTGAATTTTTTCTCGTTTGCGAGCAGCGCGGGAACCGATACAGAACCCCGCGCCAGGTTCGCAAGCGACGAATCGCGATTGTCATGCGTTGTCTCCGCCCGAGCGCTCGCGGAGAACGAACAACGCCCTATTACGTTGAGCGCCGCTACACCAAGGAGCCACGGACATGGCCAAGAAAACCGCGAAGAAGACGACCAAGAAGGCTGTCAAGCGTTCGCCCAAGAAGAAGGGCGCCGCCAAGCGCTCGCACAAGAAGGCCGCCAAGAAGGCCAAGAAGTAAGGCTCTTCGGACGGCACGTCCACAAAATCCGACGAGAAAGGCCGGCTTGTCACCCGAACAGAGAGCGGGTGGCCAGCCGGCCTATTGTTTTTTCTCCACCGAGCGCGGCCGCTGCCGCTTTTTCGGACTCAGCTTCACCGCTTCGGCCGACGTGCTCTCGGCGTCCGGGCCGATCTCGACGGTCAGTTCGCCCACATTGTCGGCCAGTTCGCCGGCCGGCTCATTGATGCGAAAATAAAGCGTGCCGCCCTGCTGGGGTGCTAGCACGGCGTCGAGGCCAATGCCCTGGGGATGCGCCAGCGACAGAGAACTGCCGTCGGCCGCGCCGCGCTGGCCGGGCTCGTCGCTCTGCACGGCCGCCAGTAGCATGCCCAGCGGCCGGCCCTTGTAGTAGCGAATGGTTACCCCGCCCGGTTCGCACCACCAGGGACCTGGCTTGTCGCCAATCTGATAGCGACCGCTGGCCCGGAGCCGGTACTTCGTGCCCGCTTCGAGCCGGACGCGACTCGATTGCCATCCGCGATCGGCAGCCACCTGGACTCGAGCCGAGCCCTCGAGGGGTTTGCCCGGCTCGAAGTCGATCGCCATGCGCTCGAAGTCGTAGCCGTAGTCCAAATTGGCGGTGAACACTTGCCACTCGGCGGCCAGCTGCGCCCAGTCTGCGGCAAACAGCCGCCGGAAGCGCTCGGCGAACTTGCCCTGGCGAACCAGATCGGCGGCCTGACGAAACCGCTCGCGATAGCGCGGATGGCCGTCGAGGAACGCGGCCAGGGCCCAGCTCCAGGCATAGGGCTGCACTTGCAGGTGCGCGTGGCTGTCGTAGGCCAGCACTTCGTCGACCGACAAGCCTTTGCCGGCGGCCACGTCGTCCTGCACCAGCTTGATGCGGCCCAGCCCCGGCACTTCGTCGACGGCGCGGGGAAAATAATTGACGGTTATTTTTCCCTCGCGCCAGCGGTGCGTGGCCAGCAGCTCGGCGATGCCTTCCATGTACCAGGGCGGGCCTTCGGTGCCGATCAGCATGTACATGAAGGAGTGCACTCCTTCGTGCAACAGCAGATGCCGGCGGTAATAGGGGCTGGTCTGGTTATAAAGCCAAAGTTCCTTGCCGGTCGAGAAGCCGTTCAAGAAGGGAGGCAGATTGCCGCGCCAGTAGCCGGCTTGCTGAAACCGCTCCTTCGACTGCACCAGGTAGCCGGTCACGTGCCAATCGGCGTGTTCGGCGGGGTCGAGCGAAAAATATTCGCACCACTGCGGGAAGGCGGCGTCGAAAGCCTGCGGTAGCTCGTCGACCTCGGCGCTCGGAGGCACGTCCGTCACGAGCGTGATGTGCCGCCCAGTGAGCTTGCGAAAGCCGGCGGCCACGTCCGATTCGCCGGCCCCGGCCCGATCGACAGCGGCGACGAGCAGGGCCAGGCACAGACCCCCAGCGGCGATCCGCAGCGAACGCAAGAAAAATGACATGGCGCAATCTGCCTCCGGCGGCCGAATTAGATTATTCTACGCTAAACCGCCGGCCCCAGGCGGCAAATTGTCGGCAGTCTGTGTGCCAGGACCCGGTGACGCCTGGCGCGCGGCCATCCCCCAGGCGCACGCGCTTTGACTACCCAAACCGAATCGGCCGACCCGCCCGGCTCACACGCCGCAGATTCTGCGACCCCACGGTCCCTGCTGCTCCGCCGGATCGGGACCGCGCATCTGGCGATTGGACTGGTCGCCGTGCTTTGCGTCACCGGCGCGGTCGATCTTTGGCCCGCGGTTCGGGCCGGCGGCCGCCCATTGGAAATCGATTCTCCGGCCCAGCGGGCTCTCTGGGCCGCCCTGGCCTATCTGGTCATTACGGCCCTGGTCGAGCTACGGGCCTGCTTTGCCTTGTGGCGCGACGAGGCGGTGCCTGCCGCGATCACCGGGCGGGCCATCGGCGCTCATGTGATCGTGCTGGCGGCGGCGGCCGTGACGATCGCCCGCGGGTTTCACTCGCTGGCCCTGTTGGCCGGCCTGTACGTGATTGTCTCGGCACTGGTCACGGTGAGCCTGATTGTTTCGATCGTCGACTTTCTGGAACAGCGGGCCCTGCGCCGGGCGGACGGAGCCGGGATCGACGCCGCCGGCACGCATCCGGCTGGCGCAGCGGCAGGTGCGGGTCTGGCGGCAATCTGGCTGGTGCCGCTGTGGGCCGCGGCGTTGCTGGTCGTGGGCACGCTGTTTTATCTGGAAGAACAGCCGGTGCCGCACAGCGAGATTCCCGTCGTCGCATCACCCCCAGATGCATCGCCCCCCGAGCAAGGTGCCGATCATGCAGCGCCAGCAGAATGAATCCGGCCGGCGGTCGATGCGGGCCGCCAGGGTTGTCACCGCGTGGCTGGCCGTGGCCGGATGCGCGCTTTTGTCGTCGAACGGCTGCTGGCGCTCGGGGGGCCCGGAAGTCGTGGCCTATGTGGCGCTCGATTCCGAGTTCTCCGCGCCGATCTTAGCCGAGTTCAGCCAGGAGACGGGCATCCAGGCGCTGCCCAAGTTCGACATCGAATCGACCAAGACCGTCGGGCTGACCGAGGCTCTCATCGCCGAGCGCGACCGGCCGCGCTGCGACGTCTTCTGGAACAACGAGATTCTGCATACGCTGCGGCTGGAAAAGCTGGGCCTGCTCGAACCGTATGTGTCGCCGGCCGCCGCCGACTTTCCGGCCATGTACCGCTCGCCCCGCGGCTTGTGGTACGGTTTCGCTGCCCGAGCCCGGATCCTGATCGTCAACACCGAAAAGATTCCCCCCGACCGCCGACCCAAATCGATCCACGATCTGGTCGCACCCGAGTGGCAGGGGCAAGTCGGACTGGCCAAGCCGCTGTTCGGCACCACGGCCACCCACGCCGCCTGTCTGTTTGTGGTTTGGGGCGACGAAAAAGCCCGGGCGTATTTCGATCGGCTTAAACAATCGGCCAAGATCGTCGGCGGCAACAAGCAAGTGGCCGAAGCGGTGGCGTCCGGCCAGCTGGCCTTCGGCCTGACCGACACCGACGACGCCATGGTCGAAGTCGAAAAGGGAATGCCGGTCGAAATCATCTATCCCGACCAGGAAGCCGATGGCTTGGGCACGCTATTCATTCCCAACACGGTGTCGATCCTGCGCGGGGCACCCGACCCGGCCGCCGCGCCGGCTGGTGGATTATCTGCTGGGGCCCGGCGTCGAGACGCAGCTGGCCGAGGGACCCAGCGCCCAGATTCCGCTCAACCCGAAGGTGCACGCCAAGGCCCGGGTCGAGACGCCGGCCACGATCCACGGTATGCAGGTCGACTTCGCGGCTGCCGGCGATCTGTGGCCCGAGGTGTCGCGCTACCTGGCCGAGAAATTCACCGTCGATTGAGATCGTCTTGGCCGGCGCGCACGACGGGAAGGAATTGTCCACAGATTTCGCAGATGTCACGGATTGCCGGGGTGAAACACGGATCCCGACGCTCCACAGCGCTCAACCAGATCAAGTCTTCCGGGCGAAGCAGATTCCAGCAGATTCAAATCCGCGCAATCTGTGAAATCTGCGGATAGCTCCCCCGTCAGCCCCAGGGCTGGAGCGAAACTGGCTGGCGCGGAGGACGCGAAGAAATCGTCCACAGATTTCGCAGATGGCACGGATTGCCGGCACGAAGCAGAGAGTCCGGCGGTCCACAGCGCTCATGCAGATCAAGTCTTCCGCGCGACGCAGATTCCAGCAGATTCAAATCCGCGCAATCTGTGAAATCTGTGGATAACTTCCCCGGTCGGCCCCAGGGCTGGAGCGAAACTGGCCGGCGCGGAGGACGGGAAGGAATCGTCCACAGATTTCGCAGCTGGCACGGATTGCCGGCACGAAGCAGAGAGTCCGGCGGTCCACAGCGCTCATGCAGATCAAGTCTTCCGGGCGAAGCGGATTCCAGCAGATTCAAATCCGCGCAATCTGTGAAATCTGCGGATAACTTCCCCCGTCGGCCCCAGAGAACTTGCTATTTGGCCTGCTCCACCCGGTACAGGTGCGTCTTGGTGCGCAGGAAAAGCGCGTGGCCCGAGACCGCCGGCGAGGCCATGAAACTGCCATCCAGCTTGTTGACGGCCAATTCCTTGTACTCGCGCTCGGGGGCCAGGACCGGGCATTCTCCCTCTTCGCTGCAGAAGTAGATCCGGCCGTCGGCAAACAGCGGCGAGGCCGAATAGGCCCCTTCGCGCCGCTTCTGCCAGACCGCCTTGCCGGTTTTGGCTTCGACGCAGGAAAACACGCCCCCGTCGTTGACCATGAACAGCAGATCGTCGATCAGCACGGGCGACGACCGGGTCGGCACGCTCTTGGCGAATTTCCACTCGACGTGGCTGTCGCTGATGTCGCCGTCTCCCTCGGGACGCACGGCAAACAGCTGCCAGCCGCCCGCGGCGCTGGTGGCATAGATCAGGCCGTGGCCAAACAGCGGCCGGGTGGCGGCATTCATGCCGCCCGAGCGCACCCGCCAGAGCTCCTTGCCCGAGTCCGGGTCGAAAGCCATCGTGGCCCCGGCGCTGGGGCTGACCAGTTGCTTGCGGCCGGCAAATTCGATCACCGTGGGCGTGACATAGCCTTTTTTGGCGTCGCCGTCGTCGGTGCCGTACTGGATGTTGCGATCGGTGCGCCAGACGGTCTGGCCGGTGTGCTTGTCGAGCGCGGCCACGTATTGAAAGTCGAAGCCGTCGAACGTCAGGATCAACAAGTCGCCGTACAGGATCGGCGAGGAGCCGGCTCCGCGAAAATGATTGCAGGGCAGATCCTGCCGGGTCCAGAGCACCTTGCCCGTGGCCGTGTCGAGACAGGCGGTGCCGGCCGAACCGAAGTGCAGATACACCCGGCCGGCTTCGATGACGGGCGTGCTGCTGGCGTAGCTGTTGTAGGGGATGCAGAACTGCGGCTTCTCGATCGTAAACAATTCGAGGTCGCGCGTAATCTCGCCGCTGTCGCGATCGACCGTGACGGCGTAGAGGTGTTTGCCGTCCTCGGTGGCGGTGGTCAGCCAGACCTGCTGGCCCCAAATCACCGGAGACGACCAGGCCTTGCCGTGAATCGGCGTCTTCCAGCGAATGTTCTCGGTCTCGCTCCAGGTGAGCGGCAGGCCGGTGGCGTCGGAGTGGCCGTCGCCGTGGGGGCCGCGGAACTCGGGCCAGTTTTCTTCGGCCGCCAGGGCGGAACAAAATGCGCCAAAGGCCAGCAGCAGAGTAGCGCGGCAAAACGCGGGGCGGAGGCGGGGCATGGATCGAGGCTCGGGCGGGTGGATCTTGCCGATCAGGCCGGAGGGCACGCAGCGCGGTGGCGCCGCGGCCGCCCAGGGGCGCGCGATCAGCGCTCCTGCAGCTTAACATGGCCGGCGGGCCGTGCGAAGCAAATCAATCGGCCATCTGCCAGGCCGGCCAGTCCACGGCAGCGCCGCCGCCGGCAAGCCAATCGCCCCGGCCCCGCCGGAAAGTGCGGCCGAGATCCGCGAAAATCGAGCTGCCTGATTCGCAGGCTGCCTTTGAACTCAGGCACCGAGCCGTTCGGGCGGCGCTAGTTCTGCCCCTGCTGCGGCTGATCCAGACGCACCAAGAGCCAGCGTTCGGTCTTGTTGTTCTTATGCACCAGGGCCCGGCTCTCGCTGGCCGTCAGGTTGCTCAAGCCGGCTTCCATGACCGAGTTCTGGTTGTCGCCGACGATCCAGGCCGCGCGCTGGGTCTGCTGATCGACCGCCCCCCGGACGGGCAGCGTGTGGTCGGTCACTTCGTCCGTGTAGTTGCCGCGCAGCACGCCTTGCTTGTTCACGGCCAGCTGCAGGATCAGCTGCGGGTGCTGTTTTTCGTTGCGCACCATGGCAAACACGCCCAGCGGCATCCACTCGTCGGTGTCGGACACTGTCGCGGCGGCTCCGGTGGCGGCCAGATCCGAGGCTTGCTGGCTGAACTCTTCGGCCGTGCCGACGCTCTGGCCGTCGACCATCACGTTGCCATTCTGGCAAACCACGTTGGCGCCATAGTTGTAGGCGACGGGCGTGGCACTGCCGTAGCCATAGGTTCGGGACAAGACGCCCCAGGGGGTCGGCGACCAGGCGGCGCCGGCTGCCCAGCCAGAAGGAGCCCAAATGCCCGGGTGTTCGCCATACCACTGTTGGCCGTAGATTTCCGGATGGTCGAAGGAGTTTCTGACGGCCGCATATCCGGCCGCTGCACCCTGTGCGCCGGAATACGTCGATTGGTTCCTGTTGGCCACGGCAGCCCCAGCGGCGGCACCTTGGGCCCCGGAATACTCAGGTTGGTTTTTGTTCGCCACGGCAGCGCCGGCCGCGGCGCCTTGCGCTCCGGAATAATTCGGCTGATTCTTGTTCGCAGCCGCAGCGCCGGCAGCGGCGCCTTCGCGCCGGAATACTTCGGCTGATTCCTGTTGGCCGCCGCAGCACCCGCAGCAGCGCCTTGGGCGCCGGAATACTGCGACTGGTTCCGATTCGCCGCCGTCGCGCCGGCCGCGGCCCCCTTGGCGCCAGACGTCTGGGGCTGGTTCTTGTTCGCAGCGGCAGCGCCGGCGGCGGCACCTTCGGCGCCCGAGGTCTGGGATTGCTTGTTCTTGCCGGCGGCGCCTTCGGCCGCCGTGTGATTCTGGGATTCGCCGGCCGGTGCGTCGTGACTGTCCTCAGACCAGGCTCCGCCCGGCGTTTTTCTGGCGCCCTGTTTTTGGGCCGTGCCGCCGGACTCGCGGCTGGGCTCCTCGCGCCCTTGTTTGCCTTCGGACCTGCCCTCGGGCTTGCGTTCGGCCGAGGACTCACCTCCCCTGCCCCTGCCCCGCTGCTCGCCGTAAGCCAACTGCACCGCACAACAAAGGATCAAGGCGATCGTCGGACAGAAGAAATGCCGGCTCATGATTCATCCTAAACATTGCGGGAGAGAAGACGGGGGAAGCAACCGCTGGGGTTGCGACATTGGATACGATTAGCGGCAGCGCCACGAACTGCCCGAGAGGAGCAGCCGGATCGAATTGCGCAGTGGGGCGAGCGAAATCCGTCGCGCTGAGATTGACGCCCATCTACTAAAGACAGCCGAACGAAGCGAAAAGCAAGTGGGCGGCGCGAATTAATTGAGGACTAACAAGCCGGCGCCCGACCCGGGCGTCAACTTTGCGTCCTGGGTCGACCTGGCAGGCTACTTTCCCACGTCTTGCGGCCGGCCGCAGAGCCACGCCGTGCACCAGGCGGCGAGCAGACTGTGCAGGACCACCGCCGGCCACAACGCCAGTCCGTGCAGATCCAGGCCGGCGCCGGCCCAGGCCAGGAGCAGGGCGGCGGCAATGTCGTACACCAGCATCGCGGCGATTACGCCGTGCGCCGCCCGGCTCTGTGCGTCGCCGCGCGCCAGCCAGCAGGCCATGCCCAGCGCGAACAAGCCGGCTCCGCCGACCCGTCCGATCGTCAGCGCGGCGGGGCCCTCGAGCGGCGCGCCCACGAGCAGCTCCGTCGCCGCCGAAGGACAACCAACGAGCGCCACGCCGGCCGCCAATTCGATCACCGCGCTGACGGTTTGCAGAGCTTTCATCGAAGCCCAGTGGAAGTGAGGCTGGCAGCTGGCGGGCCGGCGGGGGCAAAATCGGTCGGCCCGCGAGCGGGCGCTTTAGAACAACCGGTTGTAACCGTTCAGCGCCGCGACGCGGTACGCTTCGGCCATCGTGGGGTAGTTGAACGTGGTGTTGATGAAGTAGAGCAGCGAATTGGCCGCGCCCTGCTGCAGCATGATTGCCTGGCCGATGTGGATGATTTCCGAGGCATTGTGGCCGAAGCAGTGCACGCCCAGGATCTGCAATGTCTCGCGGTGGAACAACAGCTTGAGCATGCCGACCGTCTGCCCCGCAATCTGCGCTCGGGCCAGGCTCTTGAACAGGGCGTGCCCGATTTCGTAGGGCACTTTTTCGGCCGTCAGCTCACGCTCGTTCTTGCCCACCGAACTGATCTCGGGACTGGTGTAGATGCCTGTGGGGATATGGCTGACCATGGCATGTTCGGCCGTCCCGGTCAGACAGTGCGTGGCCGCGAACCGCCCTTGCACGTAGGCGGCGCTGGCCAGCGACGGGTATCCGATCACGTCGCCCACGGCGTAGATGTGGGGCTGGGCCGTCTGGAAGAATGAATTGACCTTGAGCAAGCCGCGGTGGTCGGGCTCGATGCCGATGGCCTCCAGGCCCATCCGGTCGGAGTTGCCGGTGCGGCCGTTGGCCCACAGCAGCACGTCGGTCTTGAGCTGCTTGCCGCTCTTGAGCAAGAGCACCACGCCGTCGTCGCGGGGCTCGACCCGCTCGTATTGTTCGTTGTGGCGGATCAGCACTCCCTGGTCGCGCAGATGGTAACTGAGCGCGTCGATGATCTCGTCGTCGAGGAATTCGAGCAGTTTTTCCCGGGTGTTTATCAGGTTGACCTTCGAGCCCAGGTTGCGGAACATCGACGTGTATTCGGCGCCGATCACGCCGGCGCCATAGACCGTGATCGACTGCGGCGTCTCGTTCATGTCCAGAATCGAGTTGCTGTCGAAAATGCGCGGATGGTCGAAGTCGATGTCGGGCGGATGATACGGCCGCGCTCCGGTGGCGATCACGAACGCGTCGGCCTTCAGCACCGTCTTGCCGCCGTTCGGCTCGTCGGCCTCGATCGTGTGGATGTCGCAGAAGCGGGCCCGGCCTTCGATGATCGGCACGCGGTTGCGCTCGTAGAACGTGCGGCGCATGTCGACCTGCCGGGCAATGACCGACGCGGCCGAGCGCCGCAGATCGGCAAAGGGCAAATTCAGCGACACGCCCGCCGCATGAAACAGCGGATTGTGATTGGCCATCGTCATCTGGAAGATGGCGAACCGCAGGGCCTTGCTGGGGATCGTGCCGCGGTGCGTGCAGTTGCCGCCGATCTGGTCGCACTCTTCCACCACTGCGACCCGCTTGCCGTGCTTGGCGGCCTGCATCGCGGCCCCTTCACCGCCCGGTCCGGTTCCGATCACCACAAGGTCGTAATGGGTAGCGGTCATGCTGGTCCTAGTGCGGAAACGAAAAGCGAAAGGAACGAAAGCGGCAACCGGCCGGACGCGTTTCTCTGCGGTCGGCCCGATGCACGGCGGACTCTGCCCCCCACAGTCAAACGGCCACCTGCTGCTGCGTGATGCAATGAAACGCGCCTCGCCCCACGATCAAATCCACCGCCGACAGCCCGCGGATCTGCCGGCCGGGAAACAGCCGGGCCAGGAGGTCGCAGGCCGCCTGGTCGGCCGGATCGTCGAACTGGGGCACGATCACCACGCCATTGGCAATGTAGAAGTTCATGTAGCTGACCGGCAACCGCTGGGGCCCGTGAAACCGCGGCCCGGGCAGCTCGAGCGGAATTACCTCCAGGGGCCGGCCGTCGGCGTCGCGGGCGGCGCACAGCCGCTGGTAGTTGTCGTCCAGCGGCGCGAAGTTCTCATCCTGCCGGTCCGACGTCACCGAGACGACCACCGTCGAGGGTCCGACGAAGCGGGCCAGTTCGTCGACGTGCCCGTCGGTGTCGTCGCCCACGATCCCGCCGCCCAGCCAGATCACCTTGCGCGCGCCGCAGTAATCGGCCAGATACTGCTCGATCTCGGCCCGGGAAAGGCTGGGGTTGCGGTTCGGATTGAGCAGACAAACTTCGGTCGTCAGCAGCGTGCCGGCGCCGTTGGAGTCGACGGCTCCGCCTTCGAGGACAATGCCCGGCTCGAAGCGCCGGTGGCCGGTCAGCGCGGCGATCTGCCGCGGCGCGGCGTCGTCGCTGTCGAACGGCGGGTACTTGCCGCCCCAGGCGTTGTAGTCCCAATCGACCAGCGCCGGCGGCAGGCCGGCCCCCGCGGCCAGAAACATCGGACCGAAATCGCGGGCCCAGGCGTCGTTGGTCACGATGTCGTGGAGCATGACGTTCGGCCGGCCGCCGACGAGCGACGTGGCTTCGGCCCAAACGGCTTCGCCGCCGGCCAGCACATGCACCGGCTCGAACTCGGCCAGCGTCAGAATCAGTTCGCGCCACACGCCGGGAATGGGGCTGAAGGCGCCGGGCCAGGTAGCGTGGCGATGCGGCCAAGCCACCCAGGTGGCCTCGTGCCGCTCCCACTCGGCCGGAAACGCGTAGCCCAGCGCCGCCGGCGAGCCCGGCCGCGGCACGAGCAGCGCGGCGCTCTTGGTTGCCGCTTGGGCGGCAATCACGGAATTCGGCAGTGGGATTTCAGGACCAGGCACAATCAGACTCGTTTCTTACCGTGCTCAAGGAAATCCGGCGCCGCCGATTCCGTCGGCTGCAATGCTGCTTCCTCGTCAGTCCAAGTATCGCTTCGTCAGTTCGCCGTAGGCGTCGATCCGGCGATCGCGCAAGAACGGCCAATGCGTCCGCACGCTGTCAATCCGCTCCAGATCCAGCTCGACCAGCAGCGTTTCTTCCTTATCGTGCGGGGCCCGGGCCAGGACGTTGCCGTTCGGATCGCAGACGAACGACGCGCCCCAGAAATCCAGGCCGCCTTCGATTCCGGTGCGGTTGACCGCCGCCACGAACACGCCGTTGGCGATGGCGTGGCTGCGCATCATCGTTTCCCAGGCGGAATGCTGACTGGCCCCCAGCTCGGCCTTTTCCCGCGGATGCCAACCAATGGCGGTCGGATAGAACAGGATCTGGGCGCCGGTCAGGGCCGTCAGCCGCGCCGCTTCCGGATACCACTGGTCCCAGCAGACGCAGGTGCCGAGGCGGCCGAATTGCGTCTCGAAACTGCGAAAGCCCAGGTCGCCGGGCGTGAAGAAGAACTTCTCGTAATACAGCGGGTCGTCCGGGATGTGCATCTTGCGATACATGCCCGCGGTGCCGCCGTCGGCGTCGAAGATCACCGCGGTGTTGTGATACAGTCCGGCGGTGCGGCGCTCGAAGAACGAGCCCACGACGACCACCCGGTGCTCGCGGGCCGCCTGGGCGATCGCCTGGCTGGTGGGGCCGGGAATCGGCTCGGCATCGTCAAACCGCCGATAGTCTTCGCTCTGGGCCGGATAGAAACCGGCAAACAACTCTTGCAGGCAAACGATGTTCGCTCCCGCGGCCGCCGCCTGGGCGATCCGGGCGAGCGTCTTTTCCACGTTTCGGGCCTTCGACTCGTAGGCGGTCGCCTGGACCAGCGCCACCACGACGCTCGCCGGACGCACTGGGGGCGGCGAATCAGCAACCTGGCTTGTCATCCGGCACCGTCTGCAGCCTTCCGCGGTATTGGCCTGCGGAGCTCCGGCCTGCTGTTTCCGCTTCCGCGGCATTGCGCCTGGCGCACAGGCCGGCCGGGAGTGAAACAGTTTGGCTCTCCGTGCCTGCGATGTTACCCTATCGCGCATGATGCGCAAACCGGCCCCAGGGCTATTTATCACGGGGACCGACACCGACGTGGGAAAAACCTATGTCGCTGCCGCCATCGCCCGCGCGCTAATGGCAACCGGCCGCCGCGTCGGGATTTACAAGCCGGCGGCCAGCGGCTGCCGCCGTGCGGCCGGCGAACTGATTTCCGACGACGCCCAGCGGCTGTGGGAGGCCGCCGGCCGACCCGGTGAACTGGCCGCCGTTTGTCCGCAAAGATTCGAGATCCCCTTGGCGCCGCACCTGGCGGCTCGGGCGGCGGGCGCCGAGCTGGATAGCGCGCTGCTGCGCTCGGGCTTGGGTTATTGGCTCGACCGTTCCGACGTGGTCCTGGTCGAGGGGGCCGGCGGGCTGATGTCTCCGCTGGCCGACGACGAGTATGTGGCCGACCTGGCTTTGGATTTCGGCTGGCCGCTGGTCGTGGTCGCGCCCAATCGCATCGGCGCGATCAACCAGGTGCTGCAGACCTTGATCGTGGCGGCCACGTTTCGCGAGGGGCTCACCGTGGCTGGGGTCGTCCTGAATCATCCCACGCCGCCGACGGCCGATCCTAGCCTCGAATCCAACCGTAGCCAGCTCGAGCGCCATGCCCTGGCTCCCATCCTGGGCGAGTTGGGCTTTGGCGCCGCCGGGTTCGATCCGCCCATCGACTGGATGGGCCTGGCGCGGGGTGCGGCGCCGTCGACAACTGCGTCCCCGAGGTCCGAGCCATGAGCGGAGCGCTCCCCGGCTCGTCGGCCGCGCCGAGCTACCGAATCGCTCCGGTCGCCGATCGGCACCTCGATGAAAGCCGGCGGATGATCCAGGCCGCCGCACTGGCTGCTGCTGGCACCGGCGCGGCGATCGTTCTGGGCGCCGGCCGCTGCCGCGAAATCCCGCTGACCTGGCTCGCCGAGCGGTTCGAGCGCGTGGTGCTGGTCGATCTCGATCGCGCGGCGCTCAACGAGGGCGTGGCCGCGGCCCGGCTGCCGGTCGAATTGCGTTCGAAGCTCGAACTGCGGATCGACGATCTCAGCGGACTGACCGGCGCGCTCGAGCGCCCGTGGCGCGACGCACTTGCGGCCGCCGTGAACCCGGCGGATGCGACCGAGCGCATCGCTGCCGCCGCCGACGCTGCGGGCGCAGCTGCCCAGCCGCCGGACATCGCTGCCCTGGCCGGAGGACCGTTCGACCTGGTCGTGGCCTCATGCCTGCTCAGTCAGCTGCATGCGCCGGCGGCGATGGCTGCCGAGCGGCTCTTCGCCGAGCGGTTCGCCGCAGACCTGCCCGTTCTGCGCGAAGCGCCCATTGGCTCGCGGCGCTCCAGCGGCTGGCGCGGCGGATCGAAGCCCAGTTCATCGAGCGGCTGCCGGCGCTCGTGGCACCCGGCGGACGAATCTTTCTCTCCGAGACCGTGCAGACCTGCCTGACCGAACTGGCCGCCGACGGTGCCTGGACCTCGGCCGGGACCTACCGCATGACCGCGACGCTGGACCTGGCCGACTATCTCGACGGCCGGCTCGCGATCGTCGAGCGCTCGCGCTGGACCTGGGTATCGGCCGTGCCCGAGCCCGGCGCTCGGGCAAACTGTTCGACGTGCAGGGGCTGATCCTCGAGGCAAAATCCATTATTTAGGGCTCGTTCGTGCTGAGGAAACAATGGTCGCCGATCGATACAACCCGGGGAGCGATATCTCTCCGGAATTCATATCGCGGGTTAATACGTGGATTGCTGCCTCGGGCGAAGTCTTCGTCGTACTGCGATACCTCCGCGCAGCAGGCGCAAGGATTACGCCCTTTGTCGCAGCGCGGACGATTTCGCTGCGCTGGTTGATTCTGCGCCGATCGGTACTGACATCGAAGTATTCCGCGACTCGCAGCTTCCGTTGAGGGGCCGGGTGACACCCGAATTTATCGTCGAAATTCTTCGCCGTTGCGAACACAACAGAGATTCTGAATTCATGGTTGTCAGTCTGCGGCGCCGGGACTCTTCCGTCTTGGCTGCCCACAGCGCGTTTGGAGGTGCTGAGGATGTCCGCGACGCCCTGGCAGAATTAATCGGGCAGGAGGTTGCCTTTGGTCCCTGCCCGAAATTCATTGCCCCCGACAGCGATGAATTGGTTTCCGCGTCCAAAGGCGGCATCGATGGGCCTCGATAGACCGCTTATGATGCGGATTAGCTTCGCAAGAGCGGATATCGCGAACACAGCCCGGTTAAGACGTCTGACCGGCGGGCTGGGGCTCGACCCGGGTGGCCAGGAATTTGGCCAAGGCGGCGTTGAACTCGACGGGTTCTTCGAGCGCCGGCAGATGCCCCGCATCCTTGATGATTACCAGCTCGGCGCCGGCAATGCCGCCGGCCACTTCGCGCATCTCCTCCACCGGAGTGATCACGTCGTGTTCGCCGACGATGAGCAACGTCGGCACCCGGATCTGCGGCAGCAGCCAGGACATGTCCGGCCGATCGGCGATTCCGCGCAGCGTGGCGGCGACTCCCTCGGGCGGAGCCAACAGGATCCTTTCGCGGACGAATTCGACGGCTCCCGGCAGCCTGGTCAGCGAATCGGCCGCGAACAGCCGGGGGAGCATGGCTTCGGCCAGGTATTCGGTGCCCGCCCGCATCACGTGGTCGAGCATTTTCATGCGCGTGGCCCGGCCTTCGGGCGTGTCGGCCTTGGCCCGGGTGTCGCACAGCACGAGGGCCCGCAAACGCTCGGGATACTTGCGGGCGAACTGCCAGGCGATGTACCCGCCCATCGACAGGCCGCAGAAGACGACCGGCTGGCGGACGTCGAGCGCCGCGAGAATGGCGGCGCAGTCGTCGGCCATTTGCTCGACGGTGACGGTGCCGGGCGTGACGTCGCTCGAGCCGCAGCCGCGCAAGTCGGGCGCGATCACGTGCCAATGGTTCGAGAACCGCTCGATCTGCGCCGACCACATCGAATGGTCGAGCGGAAAGGCATGCACCAGGAGCAGCGGGGCGCCGGCGCCGCGCTGGACAACTTTCAGCTCCGTCTGGCCCACGCGCACCGACTTCATGGCTGCTGGCCTTCGCCGCTCGAGCTGGGCGCGGGCACTGGAGGTTTCGCCGGCCGCGGGGTCGGCGCGGGGAGCGGCGATTTTTCGAGCGCGGCGGGCGGGCCGCCGGCTGGCTGGGGCCCGGCGCCGGCCGACTCGGGCGCGAGCTTGCGGAAATGTTCGAGCTTGCGCTGGATTTGCTGCGAATGCGGAATCAACCGGGCCGCTTCGGTCTGGGCCTTGACCGCGTTTTCGTAATCCTGCTTGGCCGCGTAGCAATGGGCCAGCGTATCCAGGTGCCCGCCCAGGCTCTCGGTATAGGCGGCCTTGTAGCGGTCACGATTGAGCGTGCCCTGCTCTTCGGCCAGCTTGGCGCGGGCCAGGTCAACCGATTTCAGGCTCAGCTTCAGCGCGTCGTCGAAGTCGCCTTCGGTGTTGGCCACGAGCCAGGCCAATTGGTTATAGGCCATCGGGTTGTCACTTTCTTCGTCGATCTCGTTGCGCGAGGCCTGCACGGCGCTGCGGATCAACTCGCGCACATCGGCCCGATGTTCGTCGTCCAGATCAGGCACGTGAAACAGCGCGATCAGCACGTCGGCATCCTTGGGATCCTCGGCGATCGCCTTGTCGAGCAACTCGAGCTGTTTTTCCGTTTCACCCTTGTGTGCATGACCCAGGGCCTGGAAATAGAAGGCCCGCGAGCGGATGCCGTCGGCTCGTATGCCCGCCTCGTCGTTGATCAAATTCGGATTCCTGGCCAATAGCTCGACGGCCCCCTCGAGCACGTGGCCGGCCTCTTCGTCCAGCTCGCGGTCGTGCAAGTTCTCGGCCAGCAGCCGGCGGGCCATGAGCGCCTGCTCGGGGCTGATCCCCTTGATCTCGAGCAGGTAGCGGAACTCGCGGTCCGACCACTCGTCGAGCCCGCGGGCTTGCAGGAACCGGGCCATCGCGAAATGGTCGGGGATGTGGTCGGGGTTGAGCGCCAGGGCCCGGCGGGCCGCCTGTTCGGCCGCTTCGGTCTTGCCCTCCGACTCGAGCGCTTGGGCCAGCGTGTAGAGCAATTGGCCGTCGGCTTCGAAGCTGGGAGCGAACCGCGTGGCCACGTCGTCGATGGCGGCCCAGGCCTTGCGTTTGACCAGCCAGCCGACCAGCTCGACCAGGTTTTGCGGCTCGCCGCGCTCGAGCGCGACCATGTCGCGCATGGCCTGCTGGGCTTCGGCGTCGCGGCCCAGGGCCTGGAGCTGATCGACCTGAATCCGCAACAGCCCGATCACCACCCGGACGTCCGACTGCTGGGGATGCTCGTCGAGCGTCTTCTGCTCGCCGGCCACCATTTCGGCCCAAGTGCGCAGGGCGGCCTGCGGATCGGAATGCATTTGCACATAGGTCTTCAGCCAGCGGGCGGCCGGCCGCGTGCTGCGGTCGAGCACCTTGGCGATCGTGGCGGTGCGCTTGGGCCAATTGGCCTCGTCGGGCTGCGGCTCCTGGCCGATGATCAACAGCGCCGCCTGCTTGGAGAGCACCGGCGACTGCTCGAAACGGACCAGCCGGCAGAGCCAATCCAGCCCCGCGTCGGCCGGCAGATCCAAGAGCGACTTCATCTTGGCCAGCCGGGTGGCTTCGTTCTGAAAGTCGTAATCCCGCAGCAACTGCTTGACCTGCGGCGGAGCGTTGTCGTTGGTCCAGTCGGCCCGAATCAGCCGCACCAGGTACCGGGACTGGGTGGCGATCTCGATGTCGTCGCTCTGCTCGGCGTCGGTCAAGGCGTCGAAGGCCATGAAGCCCAGCCGGCTCAGCTCCTGCTGCGAGCGCTGCCGGACGGCGTAGTCCTTGTCCCCCAGGTGCTCGATCAACGTGGCGATTCGCCGGTCGAGTTCGTCGGGTTCCTCGGCCCGGGCTGCCGAGATCCCGGGCCCCGCGATCGCCCGGCTACAGGCTGCCGGCCCGAACGTCGCCAGACCGCCAGCCGACAGGCCCGACAGGACGCACACCAGGGCCAGCGGGGTCCGCTGCACAACGCGCAACATTCGCATACGAAACCTCGATCGGAAAATGGCTGCCGCCGCAGCTTTAAGCATATCCCAGTTTACCGGGACGAGGCAAGAAAAGACGGTCCACGCGGCTCGGCTCTGCGCCCGCGGCGGAGGGCCAGTCCAGTTGTACCGGACCGTTTGCGCGGTTCTGGCGCCAGCAATGCTGCCAAGGGGGCGCCGTGTCAGGCGGCGCGGCGGGTGCGGCTTTCGCTGGCCGCCGGCTTGGGGGCCACGAAAACTCGACCGCCGGCACTGGCCGGCAAGTGTCCCGACGCGGCCAGACGCGCCGCCACGGCGGGCGAGGCGGCGACCCCGGGTCGCAAATAATTCCAATAAATCTGCGCCAGTTCGCCGAAGGCTTTGACGAAGTCGCTCGACTTGAGCTTCGAGCCGGCCACTTCGCGCCAGCTATCGAGCGGATACTCGTAAATGATCTCTTCCAGGCAGGCGCCGGCCAGGTGCCCTTCGCCGGCCACCAGGCGGGCGAAGATCTCCACGTCGAAGATCCAGCGCGTGTGGAACGGTTGCTCGAACAGTTCGGCGCAGGTCGAGCCCGCGCGGAAGAGCTTGGCCCCGCACTGCGTGTCGTAGATTCCGGCGCCCAGCGCCAGGCTGGCGGTGCCGGCAAACAGGCGTCCCAGCCAGCGGCGCAGCGGCCGCCGCTGGATCCGGTGCCCCAAGAGCGGCATCCGGGCCCCGATCACCAGCTGCACCCCGGGCTGTTCGTCGAGCACCTGGCAGAAGCGTGGAATCTCTTCCAGCGGCGTCGCCAGGTCGGCATCCCAATAGCCGACGTACTGCGGCCGCTCGCGCAGGGCCGTGAGCATGCCGTGACGCACGGCTTCGGCCTTGCCGCTGTTGCGCGACAGGTGGACGAAGCGAAACCGGTCCTGGGCCACCGCGTGCAAGCGCTCCAGCACGCCCAGCGTGCCGTCGGTGCTGCCGTCGTTGACGAACAAAAACCGGACCGCCGGACAGCCCGCGGCAAACTGCTGAAACCGCCGGGTGTCGATCCGATTGGCTTCGTTGAAACAGGGCACGACGATGATGGCGCGCGACATGGAACGTCCTTGTTCGAATTCTCTGCGGCCAGAACGCCGCAAACGTGAAGCTGGGTAAACCTCTCATACCGCGGACCGCCGCACCGGGCAAGATCAATCCACGCCGATCGGTTAAGCCCGGCCCCGCTTTGCGGTCACAACAGCAGAAACCATGCGGAGAAAAAACGCACAATAGGATTCCCAGCCATGCCTCCCAACGCAGCTCGTACGATCGTCATTGCCGGCGGCAGCGGTTTCCTGGGCCTCTCGCTGGCCACGCACCTGGCCGCCGCAGGGCGGCAGGTCGTCGTGCTATCGCGACACCCGCCCAAGATCGCCGGCCCCTGGCGCCACGTCGCCTGGGACGCACGCACGCCGGGCCCCTGGCAACGCGAACTGGACGGGGCGGCCGGGCTGGTGAATCTGACCGGCCGCAGCGTCGATTGCATCAAGACGCCCGATCACCGCGACGAAATCCTCCGCTCGCGGATCGAAGCGACGCGCGTGCTCGGCGTGGCCGTCCGCGAGCTCGCCGCGCCGCCACCCGTCTGGGTGCAGATGAGCACCGCGCATATTTACGGCGATCCGCCCCAGGCGACTTGCACCGAAGCATCCGCACTGGGCCACGGCCTGGCGCCCGACGTGGGCCGGGCCTGGGAACAGGAATTCCGCGGCAGCGTGCTGCCAAGCCAACGCGCCGTCGTGCTGCGCACCAGCTTTGTCATCGGGCGCGATCGCGGCGCCGGCGGCGGAGCGCTCGCCCGATCGCGGCTACTGGCCCGCTGGGGCCTGGGCGGCACGGTCGGCTCGGGCCGGCAAGGAATGAGTTGGATTCATGAGCTGGATCTGAACCGGCTGTGCGAGCGGGCCCTTACGGATCCGAGCATGCTGGGCACCTACATCGCTTCGTCGCCCCAGCCGGTCGCCCAGCGCGATTTCATGCGGGCGCTGCGCCGGGCGCTGGGCATGCCGATCGGCTTGCCGGCGCCGGCCTGGCTGGTGCGGCTGGGAGCCCCCTGGTTGCTCGACACCGATCCGGAGCTGGCGCTGTATGGGCGCTACGTGCTGCCGCAGCGGCTGCTGGACGAAGGCTTTGCCTTTTCGTTTCCCGAGCTGACTGCGGCGCTCGAGGACCTGCTGCGCCGCCGACCCGTTGGCAGCGAAACTGCGACCCAGCAGCCAACCGGCCGGACTGCGGCGCTCGCCGTCGCGCCGGCGCGTGCTAACGGGGCTTACCGCTTTTGACGCGGGCGGTTTTTCGCTTGTTGCGGGGCGCTGCGCAGTGGGCAATGTATTTTTCGACGTTCACCCGGGCGATCGCCCGGCCGATGAGCTCCAGCGGCAAGTCCTCCAGTTTCTTGAAGCGGATGCAGCTCTTGCCCATGTCGAGCTTTTTGCCCGTCTTGGCCCACTCGGCGCGCAGCCATTTGGCGTATCCGGTGTCGCCGTAGGCGCACATCAAGTACAGGGCCATGTGCTGTTTTTGCGAGGCCAGTCCGGCAAAGGGGAGCGGCTGGCTGGGATCGCAGTGATAGCCCGGCGGATAGACGCTGTGCGGGACGAAGTAGCCGATCATCCCGTACTGGATGCCCTCTTTGAAGCCCTGGGGCAGGTTGCGGCGAATCGTTTTGCGCACCGCGTCGAGTGCCTTTCGCCGCTCCACGGGCAGGGCGGCGAGATAGTCTTTCACAGTCGCCGGCTTTTCGGACATGGCTGCGCTCGGAGGAACTTGCCGCTCGGGGGAACGCGGACTTGCAGGCGGCAGACGCGAATGTCTGCTCGCGCCAGTTTAGTGGCGGATCGAGGCCCCAAGCAACTACGGCAGCTCCCCGCGGGAACCCCTCTCCCCGCCGGGGAGAGGGCGTGTGGAAGGCAGAAGGCAGAAGGATGAATGTAGAAGACTGCAGGTTGAAAACCGCGCCGGCGGCGCGTCTCGGCGCGCAGCGGTGCCCGGGTCGAGCGATTGTCGACGAAAAGCAAGATGGCGTGCCGCTGCACGGCAGCGGGTCCGCGGCTGTTCAAGTTTGAAAAAAATCGCTCCGCGCCCCGCCCGTCAGACGCCGGCGGCGTCTGTATGCGCGGTCAGCGACACGCCGCCATCTGCGCCGAACCACTGGCGTGTTCGGCGTCGCTTCGCGTCGCCTGAGTGAATCAGGCAGACGCTTCGCTGTGATGTGACAGTCCCGTAGGGGCCAGCATCCCCACCACGGCTTCCAGCCCCCGAACAGCAACCATCGCGGTCCTGGGGCGGGCGGCCGGCCCCATGTGGATGGCGTCCGGGCTGTTGCGGGCTGATTTGCTAGAATGGCGGCCATTACGAGCCGGGATCGGTTCCTGGCTCGACCCTGCGCGTGGCCAAGGATCGAAAATGAAATTCACCAGTTCAAATTCGCCCCGTCGCCGAGCGGCGATCGTTCTGCTGCTGGGCACCCTGGCATCACTGCTCGCGGTCGCGGCGATTGCCACGGAGTCGGCGATCATCGAGCCGATGAAGGACGGCACGGTGCTGCTTCCCGTCGAAAAGGCAGGGCTCGCCGGCGGAGCGACTGCGGGAACCGTCGCCGTCCCCGGCGCCAATAATGCTCCGACCGACAAGCCCTGTATCGAATTCGAATCAGACGATCGGGCGGCGGCAACCTGGAAGGCAACGCTGGAGCCCAATGTCTACAACGTGTCGATCCACTACCATGCGGCTGATGAGTCGGCGCGTGTTGCCTTGAGCGTCGGTGGCGAGAAGAAGCTGGAAATGTCCCTCGTCAGGACCACCCCTGCTACGGCGCGGGATTCGTATTCTCTGGGGACTCTGGCAGTCGATTCCGCCGGAACGACGACGCTGCGATTTACCCGGACCGACCGCAGCGGATCGCATGTGCTCGCCATCACCGAGCTGGCGTTGCTCCCGATCGGCGGCACGCTCGCGTCCCTCAAGCCCGGGCCTTCGGACCGGCCGGTCGTCACCAAGACCAACAGGATCGATGGAGCCGAGATGGTGCGGGTGGAGGCGGGCAATTTCATCATGGGCGGCCTGGGAGGCAACGACCAGCACACCGTCGGGACCGGGGCTTTCTGGATGTACAAATACCCGGTGACCGTCAAACAATATCGCGCGTTCTGTGACCAGACGTCCAGACCGATGCCCGCGCCGCCCGGTTGGGGCTGGATCGATGACCACCCCATGGTCAATGTCTCCTGGTTCGACGCACTGGCCTACGCCAGGTGGGCGGGTGTCCGCCTGCCGACCGAAGCGGAATGGGAGAAAGCCGCCCGGGGCACCGATGGCCGCGTGCTGCCGTGGGGAAACGATTTCGACACCGCAAAGCTCCAGTCCCCGCAGGATCTGCACGGCTACGCCGGCACGGCCCCCGTGGGGCATTTTCCGGGCAATGTCTCTCCCTACGGATGCGTGGACATGGCCGGCAACGTCTGGCAATGGTGCTCGACGCGCATCGGTCCGTACCCGTATCGCGCCGACGACGGACGCGAAGCGATCGACACGCAGCTTCCCGGCGAACGCCGAACCTATCGGGGCGGCGGATTTGTCGTCAACTCCTGGAAGTGCGACTGGACGATTCTGCACCGCGGCAATTACTTTCCCCGAGAAAAAGACAACAGCGGCGCCCTCATCGACACGATTCGGGATCACATCGGGTTCAGATGTGCACAGGCGGCAGATCCGTGAAATGACCGAGCGAGGTCGCGAGCAAGTCGATGACGAGCCTGCCGGTCCAGGCACGTGCCGCGCAATCCCTGGAACAACGAAACGCCTCAAGCATGCGGAGAAATAAAGGGGACGGGATGGACGGGAATATATATTATCGACCCCGTTTCATTTATTTGCTCTGATAGAACGCGAAAGCGGTAACTACGCCAGCCCCTGGCCAGAGCATTGCCTTCGCGAGGAATGGGTTCGAGGGAGGGGGGCGCCGTTTCACATTTCCTTCATGTATTCGTGCACGAGCTGGATCACCATGGCTCCTTCGCCCACGGCTGATCCCACGCGCTTGATCGAACCGGAGCGGACGTCTCCGGCGGCGAACACTCCCCGGCGGCTGGTCTCGAGCAGGAAGGGATCGCGGGGAATATTCCAGTGGGGCGACGCCGCCAATCTCGGTCCCGTGCGGACGAAGGCCTTGTCGTCTTTTTCGATCTCTCCTGGAAGCCAATCGGTTCGTGGCGTCGCGCCAATAAAGCTAAAGACGGCCGGAGCTTTGAGGATCCTTGTCTCTCCGGTTTTGTTGTTGACGATCTCGACTGCGTCAAGATGACCGTCACCGGACATCCGCCGGACTTCGGTATTGCGGAGCACCTCGACGTTCGGCGTCTGTTCGATCCGGTGCACCAGGTAGCTTGACATGTTCTTGCCGAGGTCGTCGCCCCGGATCAGGACGTAGACCTTGCGAACCTGCCCGGCGAGAAACACCACGGCTTGACCGGCCGAGTTGCCGCCGCCGACCACGACGACTTCCGAGCCCAGGCACATCTGTGCTTCGAGCGGCGTGGCGGCGTAATAGACCCCTCGGCCTTCGAATTCGCGGCAGCCTTCGACTTGCAGCAGGCGATAATCGGCGCCCGTGGCAATGAGCAAGCACTTGGCCGTCACGATTTCGCCGCCTTCGAGGTGCAGCACCGAGTACATGTTTTCGAAAGTCACCCCGAGGGCGGGCGAAGGAATGGACAACCGGGCGCCGAACTTGTTGGCCTGCACGGTGGCGCGCTCGGCCAGTTCGCCGCCCGTGATGCCGGTCGGAAAGCCCAGATAGTTTTCGATGCGCATGCTGCGGCCGGCTTGGCCACCGGGCGCCGATTGCTCGAGGACCACGGTGCGCAGCCCCTCCGACGCGCCGTAGACTGCCGCCGCCAGCCCGGCCGGTCCGGCGCCTACGACGACCAGGTCATAGACTGTCTGTTCCAGCCGTCTACGCAGACCGAGCGCGTCTGCCAACTCTCGATTCGAGGGATTTCGCAAGAGCAGCTTGTGCCCCAGGGCGACCACGGGCGTGTCGGCCTCGTTCAGTCCGAGCTGCTTAAGCAGCGCGCCGACGTCGGGATTGGCCTCCAGGTCAAGCCAGGTAAAGGGAGCCAGGTTTTTCGCCAGGAATTCGCGGATTCGAAAGGTATCTTGGGAGTAGCGCGAACCGATCACCCGCAGACCGGTGAAGTTGCCCGGCTCGCGCAGAAGCTGCCGGCGGGCGATGAATGCTTGCAGCACGGTGTCGCCCAGCTCGGGGTGATGATTCAGAAGCTGCCGAAATGCGTCGGGCGACAACTCGTAGACCTCGGAATCGCGCCGAGCGATCGTTTCCACGAGCGACGGACTGCCCGTCAACTGAGCAATTTCGCCGGTGAATTCGCCCGCCCGATGCACCGCGATCGTCTTGGGCGAGTCTTCGGACTCGTCGACGACCTCGATCTCGCCCGACTTCACCACAAAGAACTTGCAATCGCAGTCGCCCACCCGGAACAGTTTCTCGCCAGCCTTATATTTCCTGAGCACGGTCAGGGGGCAGCTTCCCAGCGAAGCCATTTCCGCCTCGCTCAGCTGGGGAAATGCGACGGTGTGCAAGTCTGGTTTTTTCATGGCGGATCCCACTTGTACGCGACCGTGACTTTCACACCAACGCTTTCATCCGCGCAGATACGGCTCGGCCTGCGGCGGCACCGGCAATTCCATTTCATCGACGTAGCACCATGCCCACCGTTCGCCTGGTTCGAAGGACGCGACGACGGGGTGGCTCGTGTGGTGGAAATGTCGCGTGGCGTGGCGGCCCGGCGAGCTGTCGCAGCAGCCGACGTGACCGCAACTCAGGCAGAGGCGGAGATGGACCCAAGGCATGCCCAGTTTGAGGCACTCCTCGCAACCGGCCGTTCGCGCCGGGACGGGGTGGGCAGCGGCCAAATGTTGACAGCGCATGCGGTCCTCCCTAATGATCGGCTGTCGTCCGATTCCCTCGGGTAAGGCTGGCGGACCCGCCGACTTGAACGTTGATGGGCCTCTAGTGGGATAACCTTGGGCAAGCAGGAGGTGAATAAGGGGGGACGGGAATCATTTTATTGACTGCCGACGGGCCGCTTTAAATTTGCGCATGCCGCGACGCGCACGAGCCATTCTGGGCGGATACGTCTACCATGTCCTTAATCGCACCAACGGTAGATTGCGACTGTTCAAGAAGGACGCCGACTTCGCAGCCTTCGAACAGGTGCCGGCCGAAGCTCACGAACGGGTGCCCCTGCGCATCTTAAGCTATGTAGCGCTGGGCAACCACTGGCACTTCGTCGTCTGGCCCCGCCGCGGCCAGCAGGCCCAGGTGTCCGAATTCTTTCGCTGGCTCACGGTCACGCACTCGCAGCGCTGGCACGCCCAGCACGGCACGGCCGGAATGGGACACGTCTACCAGGGGCGGTTCAAATCGTTCCCGGTCGCCGCAGACGAACACTTGCTGCGGGTGCTGCGCTACGTCGAGCGGAACCCGCTGCGGGCCGGCCTGGTCGAACGGGCCGAAGATTGGCGGTTCGGCAGTCTCTGGCGGCGGATGCGCGGCAGCCCAGAAGAACGGTCACTGCTCACGGCTAGCCCGGTGCCACTGGGCCGCGGCTGGGTCGAGCGCGTGAACCGTCCTGAGACCGAGGCCGAACTGGCGGCGATCCGCGAATGCCTGGTCCGCGGCCGCCCCTGGGGGGGGCCGGTCTGGTCGAGCAAAGTCGCGCGGCGGATGGGCCTGGAGCACACCTTCCGCGCTCGCGGCCGGCCGCGCAAGATCAAACCCGACGACTCGGTCGACGAAGATCTCCCGAGCCGAGCCTGAAATGCATTCCCGCCGCCGGCAATGGCCGCGCCGCCGGGAGTGCTCCAGCCGCCGGCGGTGGTCCTGCGACGCGGGGCAGGATAACCGCGTGCGCGTCCGCTGCGAGCGCTACCGTAGCCCGCCGGCCACGTACAAAGTTTCGCCGGTGATCCAACTGGCGTCGGGCGAGGCCAGAAACAGCACCGCCTGGGCGATGTCTTCCGGCTGGCCGATCCGGCCGAGCGGCGTCTGGGCTTCGATTTGGCGGCGGAAATCCCCTTCGACAATGCCGGCGGCGTGCAGGCCTTCGGTCTCGACCAGGCCCGGGTTGACCGCGTTCACGCGAATCTTGCGCGGGCCGAGCTCCTGGGCCAGCGAGCGGGTGATGGCCACCACGGCGGCCTTGGTGGCGCTATAGACCGCGGTGTTCGGCGGCGCCAGTGTGGCCACGACCGAGCTGATATTGACGATGCAGCCCCCGGCCGGGCCGAAATGCCGGGCGGCCTCTTGCGAGGCCAACAGCAGGCCCAGCACGTTCAGGTCGAAGTGCTTGTGGAAATGCTCGGGCGTGACGCTGTCGAGCGGGGCGAATTCGTAGATCCCGGCGTTGTTCACCAGGATGTCGATCCGATCCCAGGCGTGCCTCACCTCAGCGAACAGCCGGCGGACTTCCTCCGGCCGGGACAGATTGGCTTGCAGGGCCAGGGCCTGGCCCCCGGCGGCGGCGATCTCCTTGACCACTCGCTCGGCGGCATCTTTGCTGGACGAGTAATTGACGACCACCGCCGCTCCGGCCTCGGCCAGATGTTTGGCGGTGGCGGCGCCGATGCCCTTGGACGCTCCGGTGACGACGGCGACCTGGCCGGCAAGTTTCTTGGACATGGCAATTCTCCTGTGGGAGCCGGTTCCCAGCGGCGGGGCGTTCGGGGAACGCTGGCCCAAGCGTGTTTTGCTTAGAGCCTGGGGGCAAAACGGGCGGGGACTGTCCGAAGTTTGCGCAGTCTGCGGAGCAAACTGGGACTATCCCCCTTGCCCCAGACCCCAGGCTCTGATTCGAGTTGGTTGGTCGACGCGCAATCGCAATCATATCCGGCAGCGGCAAAACGGCTAGGTGCGCTCGCCCGGGCGTGCAACAATTGCCGTTTGCCGCCCCTTGAACCCCGCTGACCTTGCGTGTGCGTGCGTGCGACCGTGCGCAGATTTTCCGATGTCCGAGCCCGGCGCCGAATCCTTTCAACAGCAACTGGCCGACATTTACCGCGACCAATCGCGGCGCGTGCTGGCCACGCTGATCCGCCAGCTGGGCGATTTCGACCTGGCCGAAGAGGCCCTGCACGACGCCTTTGCCGCCGCCGCCGAGCAATGGCCCGCGTCGGGTTTGCCGGCCAACCCCCGGGCGTGGCTGGTCTCGGCCGGCCGCTTCAAGGCCATCGACGCGGTGCGGCGGCGCGGCGCTTCGACGATGCGCTGGCAGACATTGCCCGCCGCGTGGATGCGCCGGAGAGCACGGCGAGCGATGAGGAAATCGAGGACGACCGGCTGCGGCTCATCTTCACCTGCTGCCATCCGGCGTTGGCCAGCGAAACCCAAGTGGCCCTGACGCTGCGCGAGGTTTGCGGACTGTCGACCGAGCAGATTGCCGCCGCGTTTTTGACCGCGCCGGCGACGATCGCCCAGCGGATTGTGCGCGGCAAAGCCAAGATCCGCGGCGCGAAGATCCCCTACCAGGTGCCGGCCGTGGCCGATCTGGCCGAGCGGCTGGATGCGGTGCTGGCGGTGATTTATCTGGTCTTCAACGAGGGCTACTCGGCTTCGTCCGGCGACCGTCTGACACGGCCGGACTTGTCGGCCGAAGCCATCCGGCTGGGGCGGCTGCTGGTCGAATTGCTGAGCGACCCCGAGGCCATCGGCCTGGTCGCGCTGATGCTGTTGCAAGAATCGCGGCGGGCAGCCCGCAGCACGCCCGATGGCGATCTGGTGCTCTTGGAAGATCAGGACCGCGGCGCGTGGAATGGCGAACTGATCGCCGCGGGCCGAGCGCTGGCGGCCCAAGCGCTGGCCGCGCCGCGTATCGGCAGTTACACGATTCAGGCCGCCATTGCCGCGACGCATGCCGACGCTTCGAGCACCGCCGCCACCGACTGGGCCCGAATTGCCGCGCTCTACGATTTGCTCGTCGAAGCCATGCCGTCGCCCGTGGTCGAGTTGAACCGGGCCGTCGCCATTGCCATGCGCGACGGGCCCGGGGCCGGGCTGGCGCTCGTCGACGCGATCCTGGCCCGGGGCGACCTGGCGGATTACCACCTGGCCCACGCCGCCCGGGCAGACCTGTGCCGCCGCTTGGGCCGCACCGGCGAGGCCCGGGCCGCATATGGCCGGGCGCTCGAGTTGGCGCGGCAGGAGCCCGAGCGGCGTTTTCTGGCCCGGCGGCTGGCCGAACTGGGTTAGCGCCGGTTTCAAAACCTGCTCGGAGAGGGGGGCAGTCCCGGCAGGTTTTTGAAGCGGGGGCTAAAATATTTTCGCCCGCTTGTCGATTTGCCCCCGCGCCGTTCGACTACATTGCAGAACGAGCCGCCCGGGGCTGCTCGCCCGCCGACTGTCAAGGAGAGTTCCAACATGCGATACATGCTGTTGATCTATAGCGCCGAAACCGCGGTTACCGACGAAGAGCGCCAGCACTGCTTCGAAGAATCGACTCAGCTCACGCACGAGCTGAACGCCCGGCGACAATTCCTGGCCGCCGCTCCGTTGCAAGCGGTGAACATGGCCACCAGCGTCCGGGTACGCAGCGGCAAGCGACAAGTCACGGACGGTCCGTTCGCCGAGACGCGCGAGCAGCTGGGCGGGTACTTTCTTGTCGAAGCCGAGGATCTGAACGCCGCGATCGACATCGCCGGGCGGATCCCGGCGGCCCGCTGGGGCACGGTCGAAATCCGCCCGATTTACGAGCTGCCGAATCTGCCCGGCGAAATCCTGGCCGAGCAAGAGCCGGCCGGCGCCTGAACCATTTCCATTCCACGGCAAAACGGGAGGACCCGGCCATGTCTAGCGACATTTCCACACCCGGCGGAGGGCAAGCCTGGACCAAGACGGGATTGCTCGTCGGCGGCCTGCCGGCGCTGCTGTTAGCGCTCGACGGCGCGATGAAGCTCGGCAAGCCCGAGTTCGTCGTCAAAGCGACGACCGAGATCGGCTATCCGGAAGACGTCATCGTGCCGCTGGGAGTGGTGGTGCTCGTGTGTGCCCTGCTCTATCTCATTCCGCGTACGGCGGTGCTGGGCGCCATCCTGCTGACCGGCTACCTGGGCGGCGCGGTCGCTTCGCACGTGCGGCACGCCGACGGCTGGGGGGCCTTCCTGAGCCCGGTGGTCTTCGGCGCCCTGCTGTGGGGCGGACTGTACCTGCGCGACGTGCGGCTGCGGGCACTCGTTCCCTTGCGCAGCTGACAGCGGCCGGCAGGCATCATCCCGATTCGATCCACGGTGTCCGGGCAGCGCTGCGCACCAGCAGCTGACCATTGCGGCCTCCGGCCAAATGCAAACGCCGGGTCCCGCGCCCTGCGGGCCCAAAATCATTTTCTTGCAATCCGACTCTCGAGGAGAAACCGGTCATGAAGGTCATGGTGATTGTCAAAGCGAGCGCCGATTCCGAAGCGGGCAAATTGCCCACCCAGCAACTGCTCGCCGACATGATGCAATTCAACGACCAGCTGGTGAAGGCCGGCATCCTGCTCGCCGCCGACGGGCTGAAGCCCAGCTCGGCAGGCGTCCGGGTGCGATTCTCCGGCACCAGTCGCAGCGTCACGGCGGGACCGTTCACGGAGACCAACGAGCTGGTTGCCGGCTTCTGGCTCTGGCAGGTCAAGTCGCTGGACGAGGCGATCGCCTGGGTCAAGCGCTGCCCGAACCCGATGCTGGTCGATTCCGACATCGAGATCCGGCCGCTGTTCGAGCCGGCCGATTTTGGCCCGGCGCTGACGCCCGAGTTGGCGCAGCAAGAACAGCAAATGCGCGACCACATTGAGCAGCGGCAACTGGACCCGCCCCGCTTCGAGCGCGGCCGCGAGTTGCTGCTGGCCGGCTACCAGCAAACTTACAGCTTCGAAACGCGCTCGGGCATTCCGGCCCAGTGGGCCCGGTTCGTCCCGCACCTGGGCAAGATTCCCGGCCAGGTCGGGTCGACCACCTATGGCGTCTCGTGGAATTACCAGCCGGGCCAGGGCTTCGACTACCTGTCGGGCGTCGAAGTCAGCGCAGGAGCGCCTCTGGCCGAGGGATTCAGCCAGCTCAAGCTCGCGCCGCAAGACTATGCCGTGTTCACGCATCGGGGGCATTTCTCGGCGATCCCGGCCACATTGGAAGCCATCTGGAAAGCGTGGCTGCCGAACTCGGGGCGCGAAGCCGCTGCGGCTCCCTGCTTCGAGCGCTACAGCGAAGAGTTCAACCCGCAAACCGGGATGGGTGGAACGGAAATCTGGCTGCCGCTGAAGAGCTAAGTGAAGCGGGCTCGGAAACTCGGGCGGTCGTTAGCAAGCAAAAGGAAAGATTGGGCGGCCGGCGGCGAATTAGGGGCAGCTGTCCGCCGCGCCGGCCGGCCACGCCGTTTGAATCGGCCCGCGCCCGGTGCGATGATGCAAAGTGCGGCCGCTTGCGGGGCATTTGCCCAGCGGCACCAGGAGCATCCGGCGGCTTTCAGGCACCAAGATTTCCATGCGCGTCCTCGTCCAGTGTCCCAAGTGTCGCCGGCAGTTCGACGCCAGCCGGCGAAAAATCGGCAGCCGCTTCCGCTGCCCGTGCGGCACAGTGGTCGAGGTGCGCCAGCCCCAGCCGCACGATGCGAGCGTGGTGCGCTGCTCGGCCTGCGGGGCCCCGCGTTCGGAGCATGCCACGCGGTGCAGTTTCTGCGGCTCGGACTTCACGCTCCACGAACAGGACCTGGACACGGTTTGCCCCAGCTGCCTGGCCCGGGTGAGCGACCAGGCTCAGTTCTGCCATCATTGCGGCGCAGCGCTGGTGCCGGAAGCCGTCACCGGCGAAGCCACCGAGCTGGAGTGCCCGGCCTGCCGGAAGGAGCACACGCTGAGCAGCCGACGGATGGGCGACGTGGCCGCGCTCGAATGCGGGCGCTGTGCCGGGTTGTGGTTGGGCAATGAAGTCTTCCGTCAATTAACGTTCCGGGCGAGCAAAGATGCGGCCGCGCGCGACGAAAGCTTCTCGCGCCGGCTCAAGGCCGCGGCGCCGCAGCAGCCGGACGGTCCCACGACCGCGGCGCCGCAGCGGTATCGTCCTTGCGTGGTCTGTCACGAGTTGATGAACCGCCGCAACTACGGTTACGCCAGCGGCGCGATCGTCGATTTCTGCCGCGAGCACGGCATCTGGTTCGACGCGGACGAATTGCCCCGGATCCTGGAATTCATCCACAACGGCGGATTGCTGGCGGCGCGTGCCGAGCGGCCCGACGGCAGTCAGCTGACCGACACGCTCGAGCCGCGCCGGGTCAAACAAGCCGTCACGGCCGTGCCGCTCGTCAACCAGCCCGAGGGCATTCTGGAGGCGGTGGTCCAGTGGCTCAAAGACAGCTTCACGCTGGAGTGAGCCGGACGCGCTAGGGGCGCCGCGTGGCGCACCGGTGGGCTTGACGGGTGACGCCCGGCCGGGTGCGTAGGCGGCGCGGACAGCAAGCGCCATCGACAGCGGGCGCCGCGGACAGCAGTGCATCGGCCGGCGCTACTGCGGGCCGCCCTGGTCTTCGATTTCGTCGATGTAGCGGCGGAGACGCTCGACTTCGTCTTCGATGTGGCGCAGCTTGAGCATGTTGCGCACCCGGGTGAGCAGCTCGACCTTGTTGACCGGCTTGCTGAGGAAATCGTCGGTGCCGGCCTCGACCGCCCGTTCGATGTCGCCCCATTCGCTCAAAGCCGTGACCATCAGGATCATGATTTTGCGCAGCTGGGGGTCGTCTTTCAGCTTTTTGCAGACTTCGAACCCGCTCAGCTTGGGCATCATGATGTCGAGCAGGATCAGGTCGGGATGGAACTGGGCGACCTTTTCCAGCGTGTCGCGGCCATCGACCGCGATGGCGGTCTCGCAATCGAGCCCGCTCAAATAGGCTTCGAGCAGCTCGACGTTGGGCACATTGTCGTCGGCGATCAGGATCCGGCTCTTGCGGGCGGCAGGGGACATGTTCGGATGCGATCCTGAAGGTTGGGGCGGCCTGAGACGCGGGGCGGCCGACCCCCGATTATAGGGCCCCGCCGCCCGTAGCGGGAGGCGCGGACTTTTCCGGCCCCGAAAGGCCAACGGCGGCGGCCGGCGAGCGATCATTCCTCGCCGTCCCCCAGCGAGGCCGCCGGCACGGAAAATTGTTCGCACAAATCGAACACGTCGCTGCGCAACTGGCTGTGCAAGGCCCGATCTTCGGGCGCCTTGAGGGCCTGGATGATCCAGCCGGCGATGGCTTTCATTTCGCGCTGGCCCATGCCGCGCGTGGTCAAAGCCGGCGTTCCGATCCGCACGCCCGAGGGGTCCATCGGCTTTCGCTCGTCGTAGGGGATCATGTTCTTGTTGACGGTGATGCCGCACACGCCCAGGGCCTCTTCGGCCTGCTTGCCCCCCAGGCCCAAGGGGGTGACGTCCATCAGGATCAAATGATTGTCGGTGCCGCCGCTCACCAGCCGCACGCCGCCGGCGAGCAGGGCTTCGGCCAGGGTCTTGGCATTGTCGACGACCGCCTGCGCGTAAGTCTTGAAGGCCGGCTGCAGGGCTTCGCGAAAGCAAACGGCCTTGCCGGCCACGACGTGCATCAGCGGCCCGCCCTGGATGCCCGGGAAGACGTTGCGATCCAGGTCTTTGGCGTATTGCTCGCGGCACATCGACATGCCGCCCCGCGGGCCGCGCAGCGTCTTGTGCGTGGTGGTGGTGACAAAATCGGCCACCGGCACCGGGTTCTCGTGCAGGCCGGCGGCGACCAGACCGGCGTAATGGGCCATGTCGACGAACAGCTTGGCGCCGACGGACTTGGCAATCTCGGCAAATTTGCCGTGGGGAATCTCGCGCGGATAGGCGCTCGCGCCGGCCACGATCAGCTTCGGCTTATGCTCGCGGGCCAAGGCGGCCACCTGGTCGAAATCGATCCGGTGCGTGTCGCGCGTCACGCCATAGCTGACGAAATGATAAAGCCGGCCCGACAGGTTCAGCTTCATGCCGTGCGTCAGATGGCCGCCGTGGGCCAGGTCCAGGCCCAGCACGGTGTCGCCGACTTCGACGGCCGAGAGGTAGACGGCCATATTGGCCTGGCTGCCCGAGTGGGGCTGAACGTTGACGTGGTCGGCGCCGAACAGTTTCTTGGCCCGGTCGCGGGCCAGGTTTTCGACCACATCCACATGCTCGCAACCGCCGTAATAGCGCCGGCCGGGGTAGCCTTCGGCGTATTTGTTGGTGAGCACGCTGCCGACGGCCTGCATGACGGCCGGGCTGGTGTAGTTTTCGCTGGCGATCATTTCCAGGCCGTCTTCCTGCCGTTCGATTTCGGCGGCAATGGCGGTCCAGACGTCGGGATCTTCGTCGGCAAGGAAATTCATAAGCTCATGAGTCTCAAAACAGGGGACACGGCGGGTAGGAGGCTCAAATTGTCAAAGCTTGGCCGCGCTTCGTCAATCGGCCCGGGGGCCCAGGGCGGCTCCATTGACCAAAACTACGTCGGCTGCTAGGGTTAGACTAACAAATCAGACCCAAATCCGTATTCACCCCGGTTCCTGCCCCGCGCGAATTGTGTCGGAAAGCAACGCAAATCAACTCGCCCCGGCGGATTGCACCGCCAGCGCAACGTTCCAGCAGCTCGGCCTTTCGGAGACGATGCACGCTGCGCTCGCCGAGGCTGGTTATCTTCAGCCCACCCCGATTCAAGCCGGCTTGATCCCCCGCGCCCTGGCCGGCGTCGACGTGCTGGGGCAGGCTCGCACGGGCACCGGCAAGACAGCCGCCTTCGTCATTCCGATCCTGGAACGGCTCGCGCCGCATAAAAAAGGGCAAGGCCCCCAGGCGATGGTGCTGGTTCCGACCCGCGAACTGGCCGTCCAGGTGCGCGAAGAGGTCGTCAAGCTGTCGCATGGCCGCCGCGTGCACAGCGTGGCCATCTACGGGGGCAAGCCGATCCGCGGCCAGATCGAAAAGCTGCAGCGCGGGGCCGACGTGATCATCGGCACTCCGGGCCGGCTGCTGGACCACATGGGCCGCGGCACGCTGATTCTCAATGATCTGGCCCTGGTCGTGTTGGACGAGGCCGACCGGATGCTCGACATCGGCTTCCGCCCCGACATCGAAAAAATCCTCCGCCGCTGTCCGCGCACGCGGCAGACTTTGCTCCTGAGCGCGACGGTTCCGCCGCCGGTCGAACGGCTGGCCCGCAGCTACATGCGCGATCCGGAATCGCTGAATTTCTCGCCCACCGACATCGCGGTCGAAACGATCGAGCAATTCTATTGCACGGTCGATCCGGAGCGCAAATTCGATCTGCTCGACAAGCTGCTGAAGATCGAGCAACCGAAGCAGGCGATCATCTTCTGCCGGACCAAGCGCGGCACCGACAAGGTGCAAATGCGACTGGCCAAGCGCATCCAAGGGGTCGATTGCATCCACGGCGACCTGGCCCAAAGCGCCCGCGACCGCGTCATGCAGGGCTTCCGCGAAGGGACCGTGCGATATCTGGTGGCCACCGACGTGGTGGGACGCGGCATCGACGTCAGCAGCATCTCGCACATCATCAATTACGACATCCCCCAGTTCTGCGACGACTACGTGCACCGCGTCGGCCGCACCGGCCGGATGGGGCGCGAAGGCGTGGCCTACACGTTCGTCACGCCCGAAGAAGGGGGCGAGCTGACCCGGATCGAGATGCGCATCGACCGGCTGCTCAAGCGGTACGAGGTTCCCGGCTTCGAGGCCGCCGCCCAGCGCAGCCAGCCCGCGGCGGTGCCGCAGGCTGCCGGTGGAGATTCGGCCGGTGGCGGAGAACCAGGCGCCGCCGGAGAACCGGCCCCGGAAGCTCCGGCCAAAAAAGCGCCCCTCTACGGGCGCGACGGCCGGCCGATCAAGCGCTTCCGCCGGGCGCTGTAGAAGGCGGAAGGATGAAGGCAGAAGGATGAGTGCGGAGGAGGCCTGCCGCCTCGCCGCCGGTGATCTGGCCGTCTGATGACCTGACTGCCTGCTGTCAGAGAATCTCGAACAGCGACTGGCTCTTGACGATCGCGTAATCGTCGGGAAACGTGTGAAAGGCCTGCACCAGCAGGCTGCGATTGCGCGTTTCCACGTTGATGTAGCTCAAGGCGCCCAGCGCCATGCGGCCGCTCGAATCGAAGCGGTGCAGCATCCCCTGCCGCTCGCCGTCGCTGGCCAGTTCCTGCTGGAAGGTCCAAAAGACCTCGGGCTCGACCGGCTCCAGCTGAAAATTGACCTGATACGAGGCCCCGCCGCGGCAATCGACCCGGTCGCGACCTTCGCCCTTGAGCCGGCAGGAGATCAGGCGGCGCTTCTGAGGCAGCGGGTGATGAGCCGACGTGGCCACTTCTGTCAGCGTCAGGCCCTGGTAGCGCCAGGTGACGAAGTGGCCGGCGCTGGTGATGTTGATCGTGGCTTCGTAATCGCCCCGTTTGACCGTCCGCGAGCTGTGAACCTCGAACAATTCGGGGTGCAGGACCCGACCATACAGTTGAAAAACCAGCTCGGCCACTTTCGGTCGGACGGACAGCACAATCAGGATCCTCAGCGGCGGTTTGGGTCCCACGCGAATCGCTCGCGTGCGTGTCGGGCGCCATTATAAACGGGCAGCGAAGTGCGACAAAGAGACTTTTTTGCCACCACGTTTTTTGTTCCCCTCGTGGCGCGCCGCACATCTTGACAAGCGGGTCGCGCGGTCTTCCGCGCGACTGCTAGCAAACGGCGCACAGCAATCCGGATCCGGCCTGCGGAGCACCGCAAAGCGCGGCGCAGCGGCGCAGCGCCTTCAGCCCACGCCGACAAAGATGTCGTACAAGGCGTGCGTTCCGGCCGCGATGCCGAATCCGCGCCACACGAACAGCAATGCGAAGAACGCGCCGGCCAGAAAGCGAAAGCTGAAACTGAACCAATCGAACGCGTCGCCGTGTACGCCCGTGTAGTGCGCCGCCGAAAACAGGGCGCTGGTCACGACGATCGCCGCCGCGACCCGCACCGAGCCGCGCAGGGCCAACAGCGTGGCGATGCCCAGCACGACCGGCACCAGGATCAAGCGGAACAGCATCTCCTCGTAGATCCCTGCGCCGCAGAACCCGATCAGCCGCGCCGCGCCGTCCCAGGCGGCGCCGTCCCCGCTCCAGCGCACGCCATCCCAGGGCGCCGACTGCCAGGCATCGCCCGCGGGCACTTCGGCCACCGGCACTTCGGCCACGGGCAGCCGGGCCTGGACGAACTCCAGCGCCAGGTGAGACACGCTGCGCTGCAAGTAACCGATGCCCAAGAGCGCGACGGCCAACAGCGAACTTTCGACGTACATGCCCACGAGCACTTCGCGCCGCAGCTGCCAGCGCTCGCGCGTCGTATGGTGCCAGGCCAGGAGCAATCCGATGGTCAGCGCCGGCAGCAAGAAATATTGCCCGAAGCCCAGCTGATCCAGCCAGCGCCGGAGCCAGACGTCGGCGCCGTTGCGCATGGCGCCGGGGCCGAGGTAGAGCACGCCTCCCTCGTACAACACGAGCAGCGGCAGCACGAACGCCAGGCTGACCAGCGGCCGCCGCGATTCGCGCAGGTAGTCGTGCGAGACGCTCAGGCGGCCCAGCGCGACAATCGGCGCGGGCTGCGCTGCGGAGGCGCTGGTGGATTTGGTTTTGGCCAAGCGAATGCCGGCAGAGGTGGAAATGCGGAACCGCAGTCACAATCATGTAGTTCTTCGGCCAGCCGCGCCGCGCCGCTTGAGTTGGCAGGCTGCTGGCAAGCGGGCGTCAGCAAGCGGTTGCGCTTGCTTTTCACACCGTCGGCCAAGGTCAATTCTCACCGCGGAGGACGCAGAGGTCGCCGAGCGGTGTTGGAAAACCACTTTTCCTCTCTCCCCGCCCTCTGCGCTCTCTGCGGTGATCCTTCCGGGGCCCCACTTCGGCAAACCTTCCGGCTGTTCACGCCCGCCGGAATCTGATACTGTATATCTGTACACAGCATCAGAATCGGCCGAGGAATCCGTGATGGCCGCCGAGCCCCGAGCGCAGCAAACCCACGTGGGCCGCGGGGCGGGAGCTGCGCCCCCTAACCGCTTCGAGCGCGTCCATACCGAGGCCGATTGGGAGCAGCTGACTCCGGACGACGAGCTGGTGGCCCAGCGCCGCGCGGTGCCGACCGTCTTTTTGCCCAACGCGACGGGCCGGCTCATTACCCAAAACGACAGCCCCGACGTGCCGTTTCGCTGGAGCATCAACCCCTACCGCGGCTGCGAGCACGGCTGCGCGTATTGCTACGCGCAGCCAAAACGTGCTGAGCCTGAAAATCGAACGGTCCTTTTGATTTCGGCCTGCAAACGGCGGCGGCCTAGCTCGAAATTCCGGCCTTTCGCCGGTTTCCAACAGGTCGGGCGGGGACAACTCCATGAATCGTGAAGATCATGCCCCGAAAGGGCGCGGCTCGCACATCAATCCAGCGAATCGTTTTGAAGCCGTCCACGTCGCTGCCGATTGGGAGCGTCTTTAACGGCGATGTAGATTCTTTGGCTGAGTCGGAGCGACCAAAATCCGAATACTTGCTGGCTGCGTCACCAACCACGCACCACGCGAAAGCCGAAGCAGTTCAGACGGAGCGAAGCGTCGTGGTTGTTGACGCCGCGAGACGCGCAGCGACAGTAGGAACCGTCGAGGTTCCAGTTGCCACCACGAATCACGCGACGGTCGCCGGCGAGCGGGCCTTGGGGGTCGTTCGTGGGCGAAGCCGCGTACCAGTTGTCGTCCAGCCAATCCGCGCACCATTCCTCCACGTTGCCGTGCACGTCGTATAGCCCGAACGAATTCGGCAGCTTTAACCCTACGCCTTGCGCCCGCCGCCGGAATTCTGGCCGTACCAGCCATGTTCGGCCAGCGCGGCCGGATCGTCGCCAAAGCTAAACTGCGTGGTCGTGCCGGCCCGGCAGGCGTATTCCCACTGGGCCTCGGTCGGCAGCCGGTAGCCGATTGCGCCAGGTAGCAGCACCCAGCCATCGGCGGCGTCTTGTCGGTAAGACGTGGGTAGTTTTTCCTGCTGACAGAGCCAGTTGCAAAACGCGACCGCATCCAGCCACGAAACTTGGGTGACGGGCGATTCATCGGTCACGGCGTATCCAGGGGCGCGCCATGTGTGGTCTTTGTTGCCAGGGGTGCTGGCGTCCCTGCTTACTGAATCGCCGCCGAATGTTTCGGCCAGCGTGGCGTATTGGGTCGCCTCGATAAATCGGCGGAATTGGCCGATCGTGACTTCCGTCGCGCTGATCGCCAGCGGCTTGGTCAGCACGACCTTGTGCTGCGGGCGCTCCGCGGCGCGGATGCGGAACGTCAGCCATTCCTGCTCGCCCCGTTCGCGTAATTTCTGTATCGCCGCTTCGACTTGCTCGTCGGTGCTACCCATCAGGAATTCGCCGGGCGGCAGCAGCACCATCTTCATGCCGATCGAGTTGGTCGTTTCGACTTCCGTACCCAGATGCTTGGCCCAGGCTTCTTGATGGGCTCGGGCTTGCCGGGCGTCGAACGGAGCGGTAGCTGGCTGGGGTGGACCAAGCGTGTCAGTTTGGTTGGCGGCAACCGACTGCGATGCAACCCTGCCGGGTTCGGGGGCGGCGCTGCGGTTGCGTACCACAAGAACGGCCGCCAATAGGGCCAGGATGGCCGCAGCCGAGCCCACCCCAATTAACGTGCGCTGCTTCATGCCGGCGTTGCTGGCGGCGGATCGCGTAGCTTGGTTGGCCGGGTTTGGCTTGGGGACCGATTGGTGCGTGACGTTTCGGAGGAACGTCATTACGTCGCTGCTGGAATTCATGCCAGGGGGTTGCAGAGCGTCAACCGACGGCAACGTGCCTGCGATCAATTGTTCGAGACCGGCCGCGACCTCGCTCATCGTCTGGTAACGCTCGGCAGTGTCTTTGGCGACCATCTTCTCGAAAACAGCCTGAAGCTGCGCGGGCACATTGTCCCCCAACGAAGGGATCGGCTGTTCACGATGCGCCAGGAGCTTGGCCATCACCGTGTCGCCATCGTAGGCGGGCTGACCGGTCAGCAGGAAGTACAGCGAGCAGCCCAGGCTATAAATATCCGCGCGTGCGTCGACGTGCTTGGTGCTGAGCGCTTGCTCCGGGGCCATGTAGTCGACCGTGCCCATCACGGCCCCCGTGCCAGTCAACTCGGCCTGCGTAGCGGTGTTGCCGTCGGTGCTGATGCGAGCCAAGCCCATATCCAGGATCTTGACCGTCCCCTCGGAATTCAGCAACAAGTTGGCGGGCTTGATGTCCCGGTGAATGACACCGTTCTTGTGAGCGTATTCAAGGCCACGGGCCGCTTGCAGCGCGTAGGACACCGCTTTGGCAATGGCCAATGGTCCATTTTCCTTGACCAGGGCGGAGAGGTCCTGGCCGTCGACGAATTCCATCACTAGAAAATGAACGCCGCCAGCCTCATCGGCATCGTCCGTGGCGACGACATGGGGATGGCGCAATTTGGCTGCCGCCTCAACTTCTCGTTGGAAGCGGGCCACTGCCACCGCATCCTTCAGCATGGCGGCGGGCAACATTTTGATTGCCACCACACGCTTCAGGCGACGATGCTCAGCCTTGAAGACCTGCCCCATGCCACCGGCCCCGATTTTATCGAGGATGGTGTAGTTGCCCAGGATCAGCGACTTGGCTCGGCCTTGCCAAATCTCTTGTGCCTGGAACTTGGTCAATTGCCTGCTCTGGACGAGTTGACGGGCGAGCTCCTGAGCGTCTTTCGGTGTGGCCTTTGGCGGGATGAAGTTTTCGAGCTTTCCGGCGCAATGATCCCGGAATCCGCAACCAGCTTCACGAAGGTTTCGAGGGCCACGACCATGGACGGATCCAGAATTGCCAAGAGTCGGATTTTTAGTATAGCTGCCCGGCAGTCGGTCGCCAGTTGGCGGAGCTAGCCGCTGCTAGTATAATTTTGTACATATATTCGTCGGCCGGTTGCCGGCAGGCTTTGCCAGGGACGTTAGCGGATCAAGACGGTCGCACGTGCGTCGTCGAGCAGGGTGTAATCATGCAACGCCATCCACCCAAGGGACGCGGCGCGGGGGTCGATCCGCCCAACCGCTTCGAGCGGGTCCATACCGAGGCCGATTGGGAGCAGCTGACCCCGGACGACGAGCTCGTGGCCCAGCGCCGCGCGGTGCCGACCGTCTTTTTGCCCAACGCGACGGGCCGGCTGATTACCCAAAACGACAGCCCCGACGTGCCGTTTCGCTGGAGCATCAACCCCTACCGCGGCTGCGAGCACGGCTGCGCGTATTGCTATGCCCGGCCCGGCCACGAGACCCTGGGCCTGAACGCGGGCCTGGATTTCGAGACGAAGATCCTGGTCAAGCAGGATGCGCCGCGGCTGCTGCGCGAGGAACTGGGCCATCCGGCCTGGCAAGGCGAATCGATTACGCTCTCGGGCGTGACCGATTGTTATCAGCCGGCCGAAAGAGAGTATCGGCTCACGCGCGGCTGCCTGGAAGTGATGCTCGAAGCCCGGCAGCCTTGCGCCATCATCACCAAGAACGCGCTCGTGCTGCGCGATCTGGATCTGCTCGTGCCGCTGGCCGAGCGGCAGCTGGTCCACGTGTACCTGAGCGTCACGACGCTCGACGAAGCGCTGGCCCGGACGCTCGAACCGCGGACCGCGACCCCCACGGCCCGGCTGCGGGCGATCGGCCGACTGGCCGAGGCCGGAGTGCCGGTGGGCGTGATGGTGGCGCCGATCATCCCGGGCCTGAACGACAGCGAGCTGCCGGCGATCCTGGGCGCGGCGGCCGAGGCCGGCGCGCAGTCGGCCGGCTACGTGCTGCTCCGCTTACCGCTGGCCGTGCGGCCGATCTTTGTCGAATGGCTGGAGCGCTGCGCGCCGCTCAAGGCCGAGCGGGTGCAGGCCTTGATCCGCTCGACGCGCGACGGCCAGCTCTACGACGCCCAGTTCGGCCCGCGCATGCGCGGGACGGGCCCGTATGCCGACGGGATTCGCCAAACGTTCGCCGTGTTCGCGCGAAAGCACGGCCTGGACGGCAAGCTCCCGCCGCAGGACAGCAGCCAATTCTGCCCGCCGCGCGGCGCGTCGGGGCAGCTGCGGCTGTTTTGAACGGCATCGCGAAGACCGCGCAGCCGGTCCGCCCGCATGCCCTCGGGCCCGCTCGTGTTCGGGTGCCGCGGCTGGCTCTCGGTTGTCGGGTGCCACGGCTGGCTCTCGGTTGTCGGGTGCCACGGCTGGCTTGTTCTGTTCAGGTGCCCCGGCTGGCTCTCGGTTATCGGGTGCCACGGCTGGCTCTCGATTGTCGGGTGCCACGGCTGGCTCTCGGTTGTCGGGTGCCACGGCTGGCTTGTTCTGTTCAGGTGCCACGGCTGGCTCTCGGTTGTTGGGTGCCACGGCTGGCTTGCCCAGCCGTGCAACCCACGATCGGAGTCCAATCGCACACCGCACGGCTGGACAAGCCAGCCGTGGCACCCGGAGGGCATGTACATGAGGGACAATCGAATCGTGCCGAACAAGATTGGGACAAGCCAGCCGTGGCACCCGGCGCGGGACCGTTGCACTCCGTATTGGCTGGGTCAGCCCGAACTGCAATGCCGTTAGTCGGCCGGAGCGCTGCCGAAGCGTTCGGTGAGCACGGTCCGGTAGAGCTCGACGTACGGGCCGGCCGCCGCTTCGCCCGGGGGCAGCAGCGCGATCCGTTCGGGACCGACTTCGAACAGGCTCGCCGCCCGGGCCGCCTGGGCCGCGTCGGCCACGATGATCCGGCCGGCATTCTCGGCGGCCTGCTGCGCCAGCCCGCGGATGCGCGGGGCGTGCGGTGCGCCAGCCACCTCCGGCCCCCAGAGCCGGGCCACATAGGGCACGCCGGTCTCCAGGACCAGTTGGCCCAAGAGCCACACGTATTCGACGTGGATGATGTGCGGATCGAAGGCGTCTACTTCGCGGTCGAGCCGTTGGCGGATCGCCTCGCGATACCGGGCCAGCTGATCTTCGCTCAGACTGTCGAAGGTCGGCGCGCCGGACTCGTCGGCCGCAAAGCGCGGGATGTCGAAATCCAGATCGGCGGCCGCGTCATCCGCACGGCACGTGACCGTGCGAATCACTAGCGCACCGGCAGCGGGCGGCCGGCGGTCTAAAGCCAGCACGCGGACGCCGTGACCGGCCGCCAACAGGGCGGCGGCCAAAGTTTGCACCGCGGGGCCTGCCGGACTTTCGTCGACCGGAAATGGAAGAGTGATGAGAATACGCATGCCGGTCCTGGCCAACACATCGATGGGCGTGGGCTAGTGTAACGCCCCAGCGGACCGGCCGGCAGGGGGACGAATAGGCCGCCCCGCGTGCTGCGGTCAGGCATCCGGCGCCCGGCCGCCAACCCTCCGGGCACCGGTCCATTTCGCTGCCCCGGCGCGACGAGCGGCGCGGTCCCTGGCCGGCGCGATCGAGGGGCAGTTCGGGCAGGTGGAATGCCCGGCCCGCCGGACCTCGGCCGTCCGCCGGCAGGGGGCCCCAGGACGGCTGGCCGGGGGACGGGCAGGCGCCTGCCAGAGCCGGTAAAAATGGCAAACTTTGCCGTCGAAACGAACGCTAGCGATCCGGCTGCCGTACTGCTCATAAGCGCTTGCGTCGCGGACAATTAGCTGCTCAATTGAAGTGGAGGAACACATCCGAGCGGCTGGCACCAGCGGCCGGGGCAGGCCTTTTTGCGGCACGTTTCGGCTGGCGGAACGCCGAAGATACTCCTGGTGTATCGTTGCTGCCGATTTTGCCGATTAATTGGCCAGACCGGCTAGCGGGCGAACCCGCCGACGCAAGCTAGGTTTGAAACAGTCTGCCAAAGTCTGCGCCTGAGGCAGCGCTTGGACTTAGGTCGTGGCCGGGCGAGCAGCCCAGGGGCGCGGCGCATGGCAGTTGGCCCTTCCGACCGGCACCCACCTGGCAAACCAAAGAGCACAAGCGGCAAAACCGCCCCCGGGCGCAGAGTATTGGCCGGGAGTGCAGCAGGCGGACCATGCCGGGTTTTTCGCTCGACCGACTAAACTGAACTTCTGGCGCTCGCGCGCCTGGGGCAACCGCAACTTTTGCGAATCGCTTCATGAGCACGGAACAGACGGTTGACCCGGAACTCGTCGAGCAGACGAAGCAGCAGATTCGCAATCTGGTGCGCGAGATTGCGCAGTTGTCCAAGTCGGACATGGCGCCGCTCGAATATTACGACGCGATTCTGAATCGCATCGTCAACGCCCTGGCCGCCGTGGGCGGAGCCATCTGGTCGGTCGCCGACGGCCGTATCGATCTGGAGTATCAGATCAATCTGCGCGAGACCCGGCTGGCCGAAAGCCCCGAGGCCCAGAACCGGCACGGCCACTTGCTCTCGCGCGTGGTCCGCACCGGCGAGGGCTTGCTCGTGGCCCCGCATTCCGGCGCCGGCGAAGAGGAGGAAGGGGGCAACCCGACCGACTTTCTGCTGGTGATGGGGCCGCTCAAGAGCGACCAGGAAACCCAGGGGATCATCGAGATCTTCCAGCGGCCGGGCAACAACGCCAACGTGCAGCGCGGCTACCTGCGGTTCTTGCTGCAGATGTGCGAGCTGGCCGGCGACTATCTGAAGACCCGGCGGCTGCGGCACTTCAACGACCGCCAGACGCTGTGGTCGCAGCTCGAGCAATTCACCCGCGTCGCGCATCGCAGCCTCGATCCGCGCCTGACCGCCTACACGATCGCCAACGAAGGCCGCCGGCTGATCGAGTGCGACCGGGTCAGCGTCGGCATCCTCAAGGGCAAGAAGTGCGTGATCGAAGCCGTCAGCGGGCAGGACACGTTCGACAAGCGGTCGAACACGGTGTCGCTGCTGGCCCGGCTGGCCACGGCCGTCACCGCCACCGGCGAAGCGGTCTGGTACACGGGCGACACCTCGCTGATGGCCCCGCAGGTCGAAGACGCGGTGCAGGCCTACATCGACGAATCGCATTCCAAGGCGGTCGGCATCATCCCGCTCAAGCGGCCCGCCGATCCCACGGTTTCGCCCGACGATCCGGACGCCGAGCCGCCGGCGGTGCTGGGAGCCCTGATCGTCGAGCAGATCGAAGACAGCCAGCCCCGCGAGGGGATGCTGCAGCGCGTCGAGGTGGTCACCGAACACAGCTCGTCGGCGCTGGCCAACGCGCTCGAGTACCACGAACTGTTCCTCTTGCCGGTCTGGCAAGCCTTGGGCAAGGCCCAGTGGGTGATCAAGGCCCGCACGCTGCCCAAGACCATCGCCGTGGCCTGTGCCGTGGCGCTGGTGCTGATGGTGCTGATGTTCTGGCCGGCCGACTTCAACCTGGAAGGCAAAGGCACGCTCGAGCCGGCCGACCGCCGCGACGTGTTTGCCGCGCTCGACGGGGTGGTCATCGACCTGCCGGTGGAGCACGGGCAGATCGTCCACAAGGGGGACGTGCTGGCCCGGATGCGCAACACCGATCTGCAAGTCAGCCTGGCGGACATCGCCGGCAAACTCTCGTCGACCACCGAAGAGCTGTTCGCCACGCGCCGCCAGATGCAAGACGCGAAGCGGATGAACACGCAGGAATACCGCCAGGCCGAAGCCAAGGTGGCCGAGCTGACCAAAACCCGTGAGAGCTACGAAAAGCAGTTCAAGCTGTTCAAGGAGAAACAAGATCAGCTGGTCGTCCGCAGCCCGATCGACGGCCAGATCAACACCTGGCAATTGCGGCAACTGCTGCTGCACCGGCCCGTCCGCGCGGGACAGGTGCTGATGAGCGTGGCCGATCCCGACGGCACTTGGGAGGCCGAACTGAAAATGCCCGAAGAGCGGATGGGGCACGTGGTCACGGCCCGGACCCGAATCCGGCCCGATCTGCCGGTCCGCTTTTACGTGGCCACCAGTCCCGGGGACGAGCACGTGGGCACGGTGAAGGAAGTTCACGCCCATTCCGAGTCGGTGCCGGAGGAGGGCAGCACGGTGATGGTCCGCGTGGCGCTCGACAAGTCGCAGCTCAAGCCTTCGGACCTGCGGCCGGGAGCCACGGTCACGGGCAAGATCAACTGCGGCCGGGTGTCGCTCGGTTACAAGTTCCTGCACCCGCTGTTTGCCGGGTTCTCGAAACTGATGTTCAAGCTGTTCTGATTCGCCATTTTGCGGCGCGAAAAGCGCCCGACGATATTCCTGCCGCCGGCAACTGCTGCCGAGCCGGCGCCTAGCGAGAAAAGAGACCCGGCTATGCAAGCGACGACATTGCTCGTGCTCTCGGCCATTCTGGCGATCAACGGCCCGACGCCGCCGATCGGCGAAGTGTCGGCGCCCCCCAGCGGGCCGGTCATCAATCATTGCCTGGTGGCCGTGGCCGAAGAGGCCCAGGTGCCGGGCAAGGAAGCGGGCGTGCTCGTGGCCCTGGAGGCCAAGGAAGGGCTCGAAGTTAAAGCCGGCACGTCGCTGGGCCATATCGACGACACGGAACCGGCCGTGCAGCGCAAGATCAAGCAAGCTGAACACGACGGCGCCAAGGAAACCGCCGACAACGACATCAACGTCCGCTACGCCCGGGCCGCCACCGACGTGGCCTACGCCGAATACCTCAAAGCGCTCGAGGCCAACAAAAAAGTCAAAGGCTCGATTCCCGAGGTGGAAATCAACCGCCTCAAGCTGACCTGGCACAAGAGCAAGCTGCAGATCGAGCAGGCCCAGCTCGAGCAGCGCGTGGCCGTGTTCACCGCCGAAGGCAAAGGGGGCGAGGTCGAAGCCGCCGAGGCCAGCATCGAACGCCGCAAGATCAAGGCCCCGCTCGACGGCATCGTGACCAATGTCTATCGCCACGTGGGCGAATGGGTGGCCCCGGGGGACCCGGTGGTCAAGATCGTCCGCGTCAACCGGCTGCGGATCGAAGGCTTCCTCAACGCCGCCGACTACGACCCGCCGGAAATCGAAGGCCGGGCCGTCACCGTCGAGGTGGAGCTGGCCCACGGCCGCAAGGTGAAGTTTCCCGGCAAGGTGGTGTTCGTCAGCCCGCTGGTCATGGCCGGCGGCGAGTACCGGGTCTTCGCCGAGGTGAACAATCGGCAGGAAAACGGGCAATGGGTGCTGCGGCCCGGCCTGTTCGCCACCATGAACATCCACCTCAAGTAATGCCCACCCTGCACGACAGCCTGGTCTCTAGTTCGGCCCGCGCGCTGCCGCTGCGCATCCGGCCGGATCTCACGGCCACGCAGCAGCGCTATCAGGGCCGGATGTACTGGGTGGTCAAGGAGCCGGTGGGGCTGCACTACTACCGTTTCCAGGAGGAGGAGTACGGCATCCTCCAGATGCTCGACGGCCGCTCCAGCCTGGACGACATCAAGGAGCGCTTCGAAAAGCAGTTCCCGCCGCAGAAGATCACCGTCGAGGAACTGGGGCAGTTCGTCGGCATGCTACATCGCAGCGGACTGGTGATTGCCGACGTGGCCGGCCAGGGGGCCCAGCTCAAGAAGCGCCGCGACGAGCGCAAGCGGCAGGAGTTGCTGGCGGCGGCGGCCAACATTCTGGCCATCCGCTTCAAGGGGATCGATCCCAACCGGCTGCTCGAATGGCTGCATCCCAAGATCTGCTTCATGTACCGCCCGGCAACGATCGCCTGTTGCATGCTGTTTGCGCTTTCCGCGCTGACGCTGGTGCTGGTGAATTTTGACAAGTTCCAGTCCAAGCTGCCCACGTTTCACCAGTTCTTCACCGCCAGCAATTGGATCTACCTGGGCGCGACGCTGGCGATTACGAAAGTCATCCACGAATTCGGACACGGCCTGACCTGCAAACATTTCGGCGGCGAATGCCACGAGATGGGGGTCATGTTCCTGGTCCTGACGCCCTGCCTGTATTGCAACGTCTCCGACTCCTGGATGCTGCCCAACAAATGGCACCGGGCCTATATCGGCGCGGCGGGCATGTACATCGAGATCGTGATCGCGTCGATCTGCACCTGGGTCTGGTGGTACAGCGAGCCCGGCATGCTCAACCAGCTCTGCCTGAGCACGATGTTCGTCTGCTCGGTGAGCACGGTGATGTTCAACGCCAACCCCCTGCTCCGCTACGACGGCTACTACATCCTTTCCGACCTGAGCGAAATTCCCAACCTGCGGCAAAAGGCCACCTCGATCCTGAACCGCAAGCTGGCCCTCTGGTGCCTGGGGCTGGAAGAACCGGACGATCCGTTCCTGCCGCAGCGCAACCAGCTGTTCTTCGCCATCTATTCGATCGCCGCGGCCATCTACCGCTGGGTGGTGCTGGTTTCGATTCTGTGGTTCCTCTACGGCCTGCTGGAGCCGTACGGACTGAAAGTCGTCAGCCAGATGATCGCCACCGTTTCGGTGGCCAGCCTGATCGTCCAGCCGCTGTGGAAGCTGGGCAAATACTTCTACGTTCCTGGGAGGCTCGATCAAGTGAAACGCTCGCACGTCAACGCCACGCTCGCCGTGCTGGCCGGGGTGCTGCTGTTCGTCTTGGCCATCCCGCTGCCGCACCACGTCTATTGCCTGCTCGAAGTCAAACCCCGCGGCGCCGAAACCGTCTACGTCGACGGCGCCGGCCGGCTCGACGAGGTCAAGGTCCGGGCCGGGCAAACGGTCCGCGCCGGCGACGTGCTGGCCCGGCTCACGAACGTCGACCTGGAGCTGGCCATTGCCGACCTGGAAGGCAAGCGCGAGCAGTTCAAGGCCCGGCTGATGGGCCTGCGCCATGCCGACGCGAACGACGAAATGGCCGCCGACGAAATCCCCCACGTCCGCGAATCGCTGTCCATGGTCGAGCAGCAGTTGAAGGAAAAACTCGACGAGCGGTCCCGGCTGGACTTGATCGCCCCGGCCGACGGCACCGTGCTGCCGCCCCCCGAAACGCCCGACAAGGCGGAGTCCCCCGGCCAATTGAAAAACTGGTCGGGCACGCCGTTCGATCACAAGAACAAGGGCGCCATGCTCACCGACAGCACGTTGTTTTGCGAGATCGGCGACCCGACCAAGTGGGAGGCCAACCTGCTCGTCGAGCAGGACGACATCGAGTTCGTCGATGCGGACCAGTCGGTCAAGATCAAGCTCGACATGTTCCCGCACCGCAACTTCATGAGCACGATCACCGAGATCGCCAAAGTCGATCTCAAAGTCACGCCCCGCAGCCTGTCGAGCAAGGCCGGCGGCGAAGTCGTCACCAAGACCGACGAGTCCGGCGCCGAACGGCCGCAGAACACCTCGTACGAAGCCCGGGCTCCGCTCGACGATCCCGACGGCCTCTTGGCCGTGGGTCTCAAAGGCCGGGCGAAAATCTACACGCGCTGGCAATCGCTCGGCGCCGGGGCGTGGCGTTATTTGACCCGCACGTTCAATTTCAAGCTGTAGGCGGGGGCGGGAGATAGAAAGTAGAGGGTAGAGGGTAGAGAGTAGAGAGTGGGGATCGGCATATGCTATTCTTCTTCCTTGTCCCTACCCTCTAATCCCTAACCTCTACCCCCTTCGGCCGCCGCCATGCAACTCGGACTCGTCACGTACATGTGGGGCGCCGATTGGGACCTGCCCACGCTGATCAAGAACCTCCAGCAGACCGGCTTCGCCGGCGTCGAGCTGCGCAGCGGACATAAGCACGGCGTCGAGCCGGCGCTCGATGAGGCCGCCCGGCAGGAGGTCGTGCGGCGGTTTGCCGACTCGGGCGTCGAGCTGGTCGGACTGGGCTCGGCCTGCGAATACCACTCGCCCGACCCGGCGCAGCTCAAAAAGAACATCGAAGAGACCAAGGCCTTCATCCGGCTCTGCCACGACATCGGCGGCAGCGGCGTGAAGGTGCGGCCCAACGGCATGCCCAAGGATGTGCCCCGCGAGCGGACCCTGGAGCAAATCGGCAAGGCCCTGGGCGAAGTGGCCGCCTACGGCGAAGGCTACGGCATCGAGATCCGCCTCGAAGTCCACGGACCGGGCACGACCAACCTGGCCGACATCAAAACGATCATGGACATCGCCCGGCACCCGGGCGCGAAGGTCTGCTGGAATTGCAATCCCGAGGACACCCAGCCGCCGGGCCTGGAGGCCAACTATAAGCTGGTGGCCGACCGCATCGGCACCGTCCACATCCACGATCTGATCAGCGATTATCCCTGGGCCGATTTGTTCCGGCTGCTGGGCCAGTCGAAGTTCGAGGGCTGGACGCTGCTGGAAGAAGGCGCGCCGACGGCCGATCCGATCCGCGTGATGAAGTATTACAGGCTCGTCTGGGAGACGCTCGCGCGGGGCGGGAGGGTTGAGAGGGTAGAGAGTAGAGATTAGGGACCGGAAGCAGAGGGGCAGGAGACCGGGGACTGGGGGCGACCATTTCCCGCCGCCGCTCTGGTTGACCGGATCGTGCCCCGCCTGCCGTTGAAATTGCGAGAATGAATCGCATGCCGGAAAAATCGGCTGCCCAAAAAATGTTCTTAAGGGCCGGCAAATCGCTGGCCATCGTCAAGCCCCCGGACAATTGGCAACAGCTCCTGGGCGAAGTCCCGTCGGACATTGTCAGTTCGAAAGGCGGAAAATCCGTCGCCGACACCGTGCTCCTCTTCGTGCGCAGCCAACAGGAGCTGAAGGCTCAACTGCCGCTGGCGAAGGCGCGGTTGGCCGAGGGCGGGGCGCTGTGGGTGGCGTATATCAAGGGAACGTCGAAGCAGAAGGGAGACGTCAATCGCGATTTCATTCGCGAGCACGCCGCCACGATTGGCCTGGAGGCGGTGTCGATCATTGCGATCGACGCGCACTGGGCAGGCTTACGGCTGAAATGGACCTAGAGTCGGTTTCTTACCGCCCGTTAGCCGTTTGCCATCCCCCTCAAATTTCCACCCTCCACCCTCTCATCGCTCCTGCTTGCCTCAGCTCGGCTTGATCGTCGTGATCCAGAGGAAGGGCTTGCCGGCCTCGTCGACGCGCAACTCCTTCTTCAGCTTCGCCTGCGAGAGCACGCGCTGCAGGATCAGGCTGTAGGTCAACTTCTTGGCCGGGAGCTTGGCCTGGACCTTGGCCGGATCGATGCCGTGCAGCGCCAGCGCGTTGTGGTCCCAGAGCACGGGCATGTTCAGCCGCTCTTGCAGCGCGGCCACGGCCTCGGTGACCGGCGTGTCGTCGATCTCGACGTTGATCTGCTTGGTGAACATTTCCGGCACGATCTTCTGATCGGGCTGATCCGCTTTCCAGCCCACGGGCCAGCTTTCGCGCCCGGCCGCCGGTTTGAACACCCGATAGCGCAGCACTCCGCCCGCGCGCTCCGGGGCAAAGGCCAGACCTGCCGGCCGCAGGATGGCGGCCAGCGCCGTGCCGTTCGAGACGCCCTGCAGATTTTCGCCGATGGTCGAACCGGCTAGGGCCTTGACGGCGTCGGGGTCGATCTCGAGCTTGTGCCCCAAGGCCTGGGCCAGTTGGCCCACGGCCTTGTCGGCCGGCGTGTCCGCGGTCGACTGGAGGAGCGGTTTCTTCAGGTCGCCGTCGACGTCGGCCAATTGGCTGCGCGTCAGGCCGAAAGCCTGCCGGGGTTGCGTGACGGCTTCGGCCCCGCCCTCGGATAGCTCGGCCAGCCATTTCTTCAGCCGGGCAGTGTCGTTGACCGTGAACTTGCCGCCGGGCAGGTAGAGCGTGTTGTCGCTCTTGATCAGTCCGACCACGTCGTAAACCGGCGCATCCTTGCTACCCCGCTTTTCCACGCCCACTTCGACCGCGCCGGTGGCGCTGTGGATCCGCAATCCGCCGATGCCCAGATCGGCGAACACCTGGCCCCACTGCTGCGTGGCATTGATCGGAATGCCTTCCTGCGTGACGAGCTCGAGCGAAACCCGGGCTTTGGCCGGTGTCTTGTCGGCGGCAGCGCCTGGGGCCGCCACCAGAGCCAACGCCGCCAGGACGAAAATCCCCTGGACGAAGAGCCCGGCCGAGAACCGCCTTGGAGAGGGGGACCGTCCCCTTTCGCTCTGCAGACAGCGCAAAACGGAGACAGTCCGCGCCGGTTCTCGGATCGGCTCCAGCAACTCTGTGCCCCAAACCAGCCGCATGGCAGGACCCCCCGCGGAAGAAAACCGTCCTTCGATCGACCCAGGGCAAGTATAGCATGGCCCCGCGCTGCGGAACGCGCGCGTCGCGTTGGCACCGGGGCCGTCGTGGGGCGGTCGCATGGGCCGCCGCCGGCACGCGCTGCCTGTCGCTCGCCCGGCTCAGGTCGAGGGATTCTCCCGGCGCGGATCAGGCCGCGCGCCGCGGCCGCGCGGCGGGCAGCGTGCGATAGCGAATCGCGTTGCCCCGTTTGCCGATCGGCTCGACTGCGCCCGTCTCGCGCAGGCAGTAGGCGATCCGCTGGGCCACCCAGCGGGCGACACCCAAGTCGGCCGCCAGCTCGCCGGTGTGGAATTCCGCCCGCAGTGGCACGCTCAGCAGCCGCGCCAGATCAACCGCTTGTTCGAGCCGGACGCTCTCGCCGACGCCCACGAGCACCTGGTCGGCCACGACAAAGTCTCCTTGGCGTTTCCGCCGGCGGCGGCCGTGTCCCGGGTAGCGCCACTCTTCGACTTCGACGGGCACGGCCTCGATGGCCAGATTCCGCCGGGGAAACGTGCGGGTGAAATAGACCAGCTCGTCGAACAGGTCGGCGAGCGTGCCGCGTTTCGGGCTCAAGCGGCGCGACGTGGCCGGGCCGCCCCGCCGTGCCTGGCGTACGAGCCACTTGCGCACGACGACCGGCTTGACGACGAGCACCCGATGCTTGGGGGTCAGGTCCTGCACCTTGCGCCAGATGGCCGACAGGCTGGCGTGCTGGACTTCGACGAGCAGATCGCCGACGACCGCGTCGACCCGGTATTTGCCCAGCCGGACTTCGGTCTGCGCCGCATCGCCGGCGTAGAGACGTTTCAGGTCGCGATGCAGCGAGGTTTCCATAGGCGAATGGGCGGCCGGCGAAAAGTCGCTCGAGCGGCCGAGCTTATTTGGGCGGTTCGATGCCGAAGTCGCGGATCGTGAGCAGGCTGGCCAGCGGATAGCCGCGCGCGGCGAAGGCCTGCGCGCCCCCTTCCAGGCGGTCGATGATGGCGATCACTTTGCGCACCCGCAGGCCCACGGCTTCGACCCGTTCGATGGCTTGCAGCGAGCTGCCGCCGGTGGTGACGACGTCCTCGACAATCACGACTTCGTCGCCGGCCTCGACCGGTCCTTCGACGAAGCGGTTGGTGCCGTGCCCCTTGGCCTCTTTGCGGACCAGAAAGCCCTTGAGTGCCAGCCCGCGCACGCCGGCCATCGTGACGACGGCGGCGGTGATCGGATCGGCGCCGATGGCCATGCCGCCGACGGCCTGGGGCAAGGGGTCGCCGAGCAACTCCAGAATGCCCTCGGCAATCAGCCGGGCGCCGGTCGAATCGAGCGTGACCTGCTTGCCGTCGAGATAGTACGTGGCCCGTTTGCCGGAGGCGAGCGTGAACTCGCCGTGCCGCAAGGCTTTGTCATGGACCAACTGGATCAGGGCTTGTTTGTCGTACACGGCGGGTCGGCTCCCCCAAAAATAAAACGTGGCGTGGTGGTGACGGCGGCGGGCCTTTCCTATACCACAGCCGGGGCGCTGGGGGTAGCGGCCGGGCGCGGGGCGATTGACGATTGCTGAGCAGACTGTGGGTAGCGATACCGATCGCCGACAAAAGATGCGGCTGGGGAGGAGTCGGCGATCGGAGTCGCCTCCTACAAACGCCAGCTGGCGCCGGGCCGTCGGTTGCGCGGCGACTGCTAGAGCGATGATCCTGAGCGCGGGACAAGCCGGCGAGGTTGACTGCGAGCAGACATTGGCGGCGGAGCCTACCACGCACGCCTACCGCCGAATGACGACTTTCGAGCCTTCGCTCAGGATGTCGAACACGTCCTCGGCGTCGCGCTCGCCCAGGCTGATCGAGCCGCCCAGGTCGGTGCGGCCGGCAAAGCGCGGCTCGTTGGTGCCGTGGATGCCGATCTGGTTGCCCAGGCCCAGCCAGCGGCGCCCGAGCGGATTGTCGCGGTCGCCGTGTTCGATCGTGCGGCCCGGGCCGTAGTACGTCGGATCGATCACCTTGTCGGTGACGATGTACTGTCCTTCGAGCGGCGGATGTTCGCGTCCCAGTCCGCACTGAAAGCGGCCGGCGTAGGTGCTGTTGAGGAACAGGGTCAGCATGCACTTGTCCAGGCTGACCACGGCGCTGAACGGCCCGCGAACGACTTTGAGCCGCTCGCCGGGGCGAAGCGAATGGGGATCTTCGATGCCGTTGATCTTGCCCAGCAATTGCCAGGGGACGTTGTAGCGCTGGGCGATGCGCTCCAGCGTCTCGCCCGGCTGCACCTCGCAGGCCGGCTCGATCAGGTTCTGCGTCGAGTAGATCACGGTGCCGGCCAACTGATCGAGCAATTCGGTGAGTTGTTGCTGTTCGGCCGGCAGCAGGCTCGGGTCGTCGTACCAGCGGGAGAGTTGATAATGGGCTTCGGCCAGGCGACCGGCATCCAGCTCGCGCCGGGCCTGATCGAACGCGGCGGCGAAAGCCGTCGAGCCGCCGGGACGCGACATCCCTGGGTCGCCGTAGCCCGCTGCGGCCGGATCACCTGCGCGGCCGTACGGATCGGCGCCGGGCGGGGCGAAGTTGGCATTCGGATCGGTGCCGGCATTCGGGTTGTAGGTCGGATCGGCGCCGCCGACGGTGTATTCAACGCCTGGGCCGCCGGCCGGGCGCCGGGCGGAGGATTCCAGTTGCCGGCCCCGCTGGGCGGAGCCAGATCGCGCGAACGCGGATCGACCGGTCGCATGCCGGGATCCTGCGGGTTGTATTGCGCGCCTGCGGACATCGGCGCCATGGCGCCGCCGCGTGGATCGCCGGCATGAGGCGTGCCGACGCCCGGCACTCCGCCGAGCAGCGTGCCGCCGGGCGTGTCTCCCATTTCGACCGTGGGAGTGCCTTCCCAGCCGCCGATGGCCTCTGGCGGCGCGTTGTCGCTCTTGTGGTTGATGCGCGAATAAACGCCGTAACAAACCCCCACCAGCACGGCGAAGATCAACAGCGGTTTGAGCGTGTTCACTTTGGGTCGTCCTCCCTGACTCACGCTTCTGCGAACGCAGAAGTTGCGAAAAATGCGCGGCGACGGCGGCCGCTTGGCCGAGCGCCTCCTCGCGCGGCACGCCAGGCATCCTGCCCGAGAGTGGTCGCGCGGCCGCGGATAATACGCGAAACTCCGCGAACGACGCTAGATCAAGAAAAAAGGATGAAGGCGGAAGGATGAAGGATGAAACACGAGGCAATTGACAGCTGCCACTCCCCGTTCGCGATGCTAGCAAGCCCCGGCCAGAAGTCGGCTGCCGCGTCGCGCTTCATCCTTCATCCTTCCGCCTTCATCCTTCCGCCTTCATCCTTCACCCCTCCGCCTTCCGCCCCCACTTCTTCCGCTGGCTGCTTTGCCGAGCGCAACACGGCGCGGATTTTTTCCAGCCGGGCGGCCAGCTCGCGCTCGAACCCGCGGTCGACCGGCCGGTAATACTCGCGCTCGACGCCCAGATAGTCCTGGGCTGCTACCGCGTCGGGGCTGTCATGGGAGTATTGGTACTCGGGCCCCTGGTTGAGCCGCTTGGCGCCCGCATAGTGCGTGTCCCGCAGCTGCACGGGCACGGGCAGCAAGCGGGCTTCGCGGACATCGCGCCGGGCCTCGCCGATGGCCACGGTGGCGGCGTTCGATTTCGGCGCGCAGGCCAGATAGGCCACGGCCTGGGCAAGCGTCAGCTGGCACTCGGGCAAGCCGACGAATTCGCAGGCCTGCATCGCCGCCACGGCCAGCGGCAAGGCCTGCGGATCAGCATTGCCCACGTCCTCGCTGGCCAGGATCACCAGCCGCCGGGCCAGAAAGCGGACTTCCTCGCCGGCTTCGAGCATCCGGGCGAGCCAGTACAGGGCCGCGTCCGGATCGCTGCCGCGCAGGCTTTTGATCAGCGCACTGGCCGCGTCGTAATGGGCGTCGCCCGTGGCGTCGTAGTCGGTCGCCTTGCGCTGGACCGATTCTGCGGCCAGCTCGCGGGTAAATCGCAGCGGCCGCTCGGCGCTCGACAGCACTCCCACCTCCAGCGCGCCCAGGGCCCGCCGGGCGTCGCCGTCGCTGGCGGCGGCCAGAAAATCGAGCGCGTCGGGGTCGATCGTCACTTGTTCGCGGCCCAAGCCGCGCTCCTTGTCGGCCAGGGCCCGGGCGAGCAGCAGCTTGATCTCGTCGGCCGCGAGCGGTTCGAACTGAAAGATCCGGCTGCGGCTGACCAGCGCGCTGTTGAGCGCGAACATCGGATTCTGCGTCGTGGCGCCGACGAGTGTGACGATCCCTTCCTCGACGTCGGGCAGCAGCACGTCCTGCTGCGCCTTGTTGAAGCGGTGGATCTCGTCGACGAACAGCAAGGTCTTCGTGGCCGAGGTCGAGAGCCGGTCCCGGGCTTCGTCGAGCGCTTCGCGCAGCTCCTTCACGCCGCTGGCCACCGCGCTGAGCTGGCGGAACGTGCTGCGGCTGGCTTGGGCCAGCAGATAGGCGAGCGTGGTTTTGCCGGTGCCGGGGGGCCCGTAAAAAATCAGCGAGCCCAGCCGATCGGCGGCAAGCAGCCGGCGGAGCAGCTTGCCCGGCCCGAGGAACTGCTGCTGCCCGGCAAATTCGTCGAGCGTGCGGGGGCGCATCCGCGCAGCCAGCGGCTGCGCCCGGCGGCGATTGGCGGCTTCGCTTTGTTCGAACAGGGACATAGGGCTCGATTCGACTCGGACTGCTTCTCCGACGGCATGCAGCGCAATCCCGCGCTGCACGTCACGAACACTCCATTATAGAGGAGACGAGCGCCTCCGGGCAGATGCTCAGGATGCGGCAGCTTGGCCGCGCCAGACCGCGACCGCGTACAGCACCAGACCCAGGGCGATGAAGCCCAGCCCGGCGCTCGATTCGAACGGCCGGCCGAGGAACATATTGACAAGAAAGAACAGATAGAACAGCAGAAACACGGCGGGCACCAGCGGATAGCCCCAGGTGCGATACGGGCGCGGCCGGTCCGGCTGCCGACGGCGCAGCACGAACACCGCCAGCACGGCCGAAAAGTAAAAGATCGAGCCGCCGAAGATGCAGTAGTTGATCAACACTTCCGAGAGCGGCACCCCTTCCTCGCGAGTTACGTCCCCCAGCAGGATCAAGATCACCGCCCACAGCGCCATGGCGGCTGTCGCCCGCACCGGCACTCCCGTGCGGTGATTCAGCCGGTCGAAGCAGCGCAGGAAGGGATAATCGCGGGCCACGGCGAACAAGACCCGGGGCCCGACCAGGATATTGCCGTTCAGGGCTCCGGCCATCGAAATCATCAGCATGGTCAGGATCAGCGGTTTGCTGAACGTGCCCATGAGTTTTTCGCCCACGGCCACCGCCGGAATGAATTCCCCGGCGACCTGGCCGACCGAGAGCGTGCGGACGTAGGCCAGATTGGCCCCCACGTAGAGCACGGTCACGAGAGCCACGCCGGCGATCAGAGCGCGGGGGATCGTTTTCTCGGGCTGCCGGACTTCTTCAGCGACGACGGTGACATTGCCCCAGCCATCGTAAGCCCACATGATGGCGGCGAGCGCGGCCCCCATGTGCACGATCAGCGGCCGATCGACCACCTCGGGCCAGTAGATCGGGGTCTCGACCTCGGCGCCGCGCAGGGCCAAGAGCGGCAACACGCCCAGCAGCAGCACGAAGCCGGCCTTGATCGTGGTAAACACGTTCTGCACCCGGCCGCCCCAGAGCGTGCCGGCCATGTTGATGCCCGCGAAGATGCAGATCAAGCCGACGGCCACGCTGTTTTGCAGCCACATGCGTTTTTCGGCGCGATCGGCACTCCGGCCCCCACGAGCGCGGCATACAGGTTCACGCCGCTGTACGTGGCCAGGATGGCGATCGAGCCGGAGCGCGTGACCCAGAACTCGGTCCAGCACCAGAGAAACGACCAGCCGCGGCCGTAGGCCTCGCGCAGAAAGACGTAGGTGCCGCCCTCCTGCGGGAACATCGCCGAGAGCTCGGCCAAGGTCAGCGCGCCGCACAAATTGACCAGTCCGCACAGCAGCCACAGGGCCAGGATCACGCCCACGTAGGGCCCCGCCTGCCGAGCCACCTGCGCCGGGCTCATGAAAATGCCCGAGCCGATCATCTCCCCGACCACCAGCGCCGTGGCCGAAAACAGCCCCAGCACCGGAACCAGATGGCGTCGATTTGTCTTGGGTATGGCATCCTCGGCAGACATGCGGGCAGGATAAGGCCGCCCGCAGTGCGGTTCAAGCTGCGGCCGCTGGCCGCGGCCCTCAAGCCGACCGGCAAAGCGGCCTGGCCCGGCCGGCTGCGCGATCCCGGCCGTGTGGCTATACTTCAAGGCGTGTTCGGCACCGGGGCAGCGTTCGCCCGGTGACGATTCATTTCCCCCCTGCAGCAGCGGTGCGATGACCGACCCAATCGACGACGTTTGTCCCCGGCCGCAGCGCCTGCCCGCCCAGCCGACCGAGCCGCTGGCCACGCCGATCTACCTATCCAGCGTCTATCGCTGCCACGATCCGGCCCAGGCCGCGGCCCTGCTGGCCGGCAAGCTGCCCGGCTATGTCTATAGCCGCGACGGGCATCCGAACGCCGACCTGCTGGCCGAAAAATGCCGCCAGCTGCATGGGGCCCAGCGCGCTGCGATCGCGGCTTCCGGCATGGGAGCGCTGGCCGTGGCCGTGCTGTCGCAGCTGACCGCCGGCGACCATGTGGTCGTCAGCATGCAGCTCTACGGCCGCAGCCAGGTGCTGCTGACCGGCGAGCTGGGGCGGTTGGGAATCTCCAACTCTCTGGTCGACACCTGCGACCTGGCAGCGGTCGAGGCCGCGCTTACGGCCCGCACCCGGCTGGTCGTGGTTGAAACGATCACCAATCCGCTTTTGCGCGTGTCGGACATCGGCCGGCTGTCGGCACTGGCGAAGGCGGCGGGGGCCCGGCTGTTGGTCGACAACACGCTGGCCGGTCCAGCCGTTTGCCGCCCGCTGGAGCACGGCGCCGACCTGGTGCTGGAAAGCCTGACCAAGACGATGAACGGCCACAGCGACGTGCTGCTGGGGCTGCTCTGCGGCCACGAGGATGCCTGGCAGCGGATCCCCGGCGTGCTTTCGACCTGGGGCCTGACGTCGGGCCCCTTCGATTGCTGGCTCGCGGCTCGGGGACTGGAGACCTTGGCCCTGCGCATCGACCGGGCCTGTGCCAATGCCCTGGCCGTCGCACAGCATCTGGCCGGCAGCGGCACGCCGGTCGCGGCGGTCCACTATCCCGGCTTGCCCGATCATCCGGACCACGCCTTGGCCCGGCGGCAATTCTCGGGCAGCTGGGGCACGCTGGTCGCCTTCACGCTTCGCGGCGGTTGGAAGGCCGCCGAGTCCTTTTTGGGCTCGGCCGGCGAGATTCCGTTTTGCCCCTCGCTGGGCGAAACGTGCACCACGCTCAGCCATCCGGCCAGCACCAGCCATCGCGGGCTGAGTGCGGCCGAGCGTCAGGCGATCGGCATCGAGGACGGGACGCTCCGGCTGTCCTTGGGCCTGGAACGGCCGGCGACGATCATGGCGTGGCTCGACCAGGGCCTGGCCGCGGTGCGCTAGAGCCGATCCGAGAACTGTCTCGGGGAGGGGGACAGTCCCGTTTTGCTCCGAGGGCTGCGCAAAACCGCTCGCAGTCTGCGCCGGTTCTCGGACAGGCTCTTGGAGAAGCCCCTTGCGCCTCGCCGCCAGCGGACTTTGCCGACTGCGCTGGCTGGAGTGCCGCGGCGCGCCGGCCGGCGGCAAAAAGGGCGAACCCGGCCCGCGAAACCACTCGATAATAATCGAGATTGGGCCCGTGCCGCGTCTGATGTCGGTCCACATCGAACTAGACGCGGCAGAAGCCAAAGTTATGATATTACAAGCTGCCCTAATGTCGTTCGGCTCTGGAACCGAACGTGCGGGGGTTCGACCGCGCTCGCCCTGCTCTGGCGACGCTCGCTGGTGTGGTCGCGCGGCCTGACGTTTTTTGTTTTCTTCACCACCTGGGAGACCTGTATGGCGCAAAAAGAAAAAGAAGAAGCACTCGAAGTCGAAGGGGTGGTTACCCAAGCCCTGGCCAACACTCGCTTCCGCGTGCAGATCGACGGCGGACACATTGTCATCGCGCACGTCGCCGGCAAGATGCGGAAGCACTTCATTCGTATTGTCCCTGGCGATCGCGTGCGGGTGGAATTGTCTCCGTACGATCTGACCAAGGGTCGCATCACTTTCCGCGAGCGCTAAGCGGCGGCGATGGCGGCCGCCTGGACTCGCGGATCGCTTTTGGATTCTGGCTCGTCCGCAGTCTGGCACTGCGCGCCGGACTGGCTCCGCCGATCCGCGCCGCCGGACCAACCCCCGTGACGAACCACCGATGGGCTACCGCACGCTCCGCTCCTGCATCGACGACCTGGCCGCCAGCGGTCAACTAGTGCGCATCGAGCAGCCGGTCGAGGCACGGCTCGAAGCCGCAGCCATCCACCGCCGCGTCTACCAGGCCGGCGGACCGGCGCTCTACTTCGCCCGCGTGCAGGATTGCAGCTTTCCGCTGGCCAGCAATCTGTTCGGCACGATCGAGCGGGCCCGGTACATCTTTCGCGACACGCTCGAGGGCGTGCGCGAGCTGGTCGCATTGAAGGTCGATCCGCGCGCTGCGCTGCGCGCGCCGTGGCGGCACCTGGGCGCCGCGCCGGCTGTGGCACATGCTGCCCCGCAGCGTCGGCAGCGGACCGGCCATCACGGAGCAAACCTCGCTCGAGCGGCTGCCGCAATTGAAGTCGTGGCCCGACGACGGCGGAGCGTTCATCACGCTGCCCCAAGTCTATAGCGAGGATCCCGAGCAGCCGGACCTGGCGCACTCGAACCTGGGCATGTACCGCGTGCAGATTTCGGGCGGGCAGTACCGGCCCAACCGCGAAGTCGGTCTGCACTACCAGATCCACCGGGGCATCGGCGTGCATCATGCCGCCGCGATCCGCCAGGGGCAGCCGCTGGCCGTGAATGTCTTCGTCGGCGGAGCGCCGGCCATGTCGCTGGCCGCGGTGATGCCGCTGCCCGAGGGACTGAGCGAACTTTCGTTCGCCGGCGCCCTGGCCGGACATCGCATCCCGATGATCGCGCGGCCCGACGGACCCGCCATTTATGCCGAGGCTGATTTCACCATTACCGGCACCGTCGATCCGGACCGGCGGCTGCCCGAGGGCCCGTTCGGCGACCACCTGGGTTACTACAGCCTGGCGCACGACTATCCGGTGCTCCGCGTCGAGCGGGTGCTGCACCGCCCCGGCGCGATCTGGCCGTTCACGGTGGTCGGCCGGCCGCCGCAAGAGGATACCGTCTTCGGCCAATTGATTCACGAGCTGACCGGGCCGGCGATTCCCAGCGTCCTGCCCGGCGTGCACGCGGTGCACGCCGTGGATGCCGCCGGCGTGCACCCGCTGCTGTTGGCCATCGGCAGCGAGCGCTACACGCCGTACCTCGATCGCTCCCGGCCCGCCGAGTTGCTTACTTTGGCCAACGCCATCCTGGGCCAGGGGCAATTGTCGCTGGCCAAATATCTGCTGATCGTGGCCCGCGAAGACAATCCGGCCCTCGACATCCACGACATCCCGGCGTTTCTGGCCCACCTGCTCGAGCGGATCGATTGGCAGCAGGACCTGCATTTTCAGACCTGCACTACGATCGACACGCTCGACTACTCGGGCAGCGGTTTGAATCAAGGCTCGAAACTGGTCATCGCCGCCACCGGGCCGGCGCGGCGGACCCTGCCGGGCGAACTGGGCGACTTGCGGCTGCCGGACGAGCTCAAGAACCCGAAAGTCTGCCTGCCGGGAGTTCTGGCCGTCGAAGGGCCCCCGTTCGCGCGGGGCGAGTCGGGCGGCGACGACGTGCTGGCGCGCATCGTCGAGCGCTTGGACGCCCAGCATCCGCTCAATCGCTTTCCGCTGGTGGTGCTCGTCGACGACAGCGCGTTTGCCGCGCGCTCGACGAACAACTTCCTCTGGAACGTATTCACGCGCAGCAACCCCGCGACCGACGTCTACGGCGTGGGATCGTTCGTCCGGGCGAAGCATTGGGGCGCGCGGAGCGCTGGTGATCGATGCCCGGAGCAAACCGCATCACGCGCCGCCCCTGATCGAGGATCCCGCCATCGAGCGGCGTGTCGACGCCCTGGGCGCGCCGGGCGGTCCATTGCACGGGATCATCTGATGCCCAGCGCCACTGCCTCCAGCGCGGCTGCCTCCAGCGCGGCTGCCTCCAGCGTCACTGCCTCCAGCGTCGCTGCACCGTTCGACACGCCGCTGGGCATCTGGCTGCTGATCGTCGGACTGTTCGTCTTCGGCAGTCTTTTCGGCAGCTTTGCCAACGTGGTCGTGTACCGACTGCCGCTCGGCCTGAGCTTGCTCTGGCCCGGCTCGCACTGCCCGCGCTGCGGGCGGCCGATCCGCTGGTACGACAACGTGCCGATCTTCGGCTGGCTGGCCCTGAACGGCCGCTGCCGCGACTGCCGGGCGGCGATTTCCGTCCGCTATCCGCTCGTCGAAGCGCTGTTCGGGCTGGTGCTGGCGGCGCTGGGCTGGGTGGACATCATCGACCCGCCAGCCTCCGGGCGGAGCGGCGCGCTCGACGGCTCCGCGTCCGCCGTCTGGCTGCGCCTGGGCTGCCACTTCCTGCTGGCCGGCACGCTGATTGTGGCGGCCCTGATCGAACACGATGGCCGCCGCGTGCCCGGCAGGCTGCTCGGGTTCGCGCTGGCGCTGGGAGTTGGACTGCTCGCGGCCGTGGGTTGGCTTTCCTCAGAGCTGGTGCCGGGCCTGACCGCAGCGGGCAAAGGCGCCGGCATTGGATTGCTGCTGGGCGCGCTGGCCTGGCCGGCGATCTCGCCGCTGTCGGGCCGCCCCTGGCCCAGCGCCGGGCTGCTCTCGCTGCTTATGATCGGCGCGCTCTTGGGCCCCGCAGCCGTGTGCGCGGTGGCCGTCGCCGCCGTGCTGTGCGACGTGGCGGCTGCGCTAAGCGGACGAGCGTGGCCGCCCGCCGGGCGCATCGGCTGGGGCGCGTGGCTGGCGGTGCTGACGGCACTGTGGCTGGTGGGCGGATCGATTCCAGCGGCTCGCCTGCTTTCGCCATTCGGCGATTCGCTCGGGCAGGCCATCGCCGCTGGAGCAATTGTGGCGATCGCGGCGCTCGTCGACTGGCAGGTCCGCCGGCTCGGCTTCGCGGCAACGTCCTAGCGCCGCGGCGCTCAAAACCGCGCAGTGTTGCCGCCCCCAAGTTTGGCTCGCTGCTGGAGGCATCGGTGTGCCGGACCGACGCGCTCCACGCAGCAATAGCCGGCTCGGCTCTCAAATTGCCACCGCACGCGTGATGCATTAAGCTTTGAAGCATGGACGGGCGAACCGAACCACATTCCTCTATGAACGAGGCTGAATTGCTTGCCGCGCTGCGGCAGGGGCAAGACGATGCCTTTAGGGAAATGGTTCAAGGGCACTCTGGCCGACTGCTGGCCGTGATTCGTCGCTTGCTGCGACGTGATGAAGACGCACAAGATGCCCTGCAGGAGACGTTCCTGTTGGCGTTTCGCGGACTGGGGGCGTTCGACGGCCGATGTCAGCTCGGCACTTGGCTGCATCGAATCGCCGTGAATGCCGCGCTCATGAAATTGCGCAGCCAACAACGCAAGCCGGAACAATCGATCGATGAACTCTTGCCGACATTCCATCGGGACGGACACCGCAAAAACTGCGGCCCCGCCTGGAGGTTGACCACCGATAGCGCCCTCGAACAGGCGGAGACGCGGAACTGGTTCGACGAGCGATCGACCAACTCCCCGACAGCTACCGGGTTGTGCTAATCCTGCGCGACATCGAACAAATGGACTCAGCCGAAGTAGCCGCAAACTTGGAAATTGAGATCGGAACGGTGAAGACGCGCTTACATAGGGCCCGGCAAGCGCTGCGCACGTTGCTCGATCCCCATTTTCGGGGAGGCGCTACTTGATCTGCTGCGATTTCATCGAATTCATTCTGGACTATGACGAACAGCGGTTGCCCCCAGACGTCCGGGCGCAATTCGACGAGCACTTGACCATCTGCCCCGATTGCGTCAATTACCTGGCGAGCTATCGAGCCACGATCGCTTTGGGGAAGATCGCATTCGACGATCCCCAGGCCGCGCTTCCAAACAGCGTGCCAGAAGAGCTGGTGCAGGCCATTTTGGCGCTGCGCCCATCGGTCGATGGCAACGCGCACTACGCGCGATTGGTGCGGCTGGCGACCCACAACTGTGCCGGTCACCGAACACTTTCGGAGCGGCCCAGCGGCCAAGTTTTATCGCATGCACTTGGGCCTATCCGAAAACCATCTGGGCAGAAGGGGGACAGGCACTTATTGGTCCGCACCCGGCGACTTTCCCTCAGTTCCACTGTTGAACTGATTGCGTCGAGCGGTAAGGATCGCGTGGACGAGCTCTGCGGGGACTTGCTCTCCCGCCGATTCGGATGGCCGGTCGAGCGGTCGGGTCGCGCGAATCGTCGCCACATAGGAGGCCAGGTACTGGCGACAATGCTGACAAATCATTAGATGAACGTTGAACGAAAGCCGCTGGCGCCAGGGTAGCGTGCCATCCAAGTATTCCGCCAGGAATTCGTTGACTTCCTTGCAGGTCATCGACAGCCCTTTTCACCGCCCGGCTCTGGCCCGAACTTCCGTTCCAATGCAACCCAGCGGGCGTCCGGCGATGTCCGCGCCGCTAGACCACAGCGGGCGGAAAAATCCCGCCTAGTAGCTTGGATGCGCCAGCCCTGGAAAAGTTACGGCTTTTGCCGGCGCAGCCAGGAGCCCCGATCCGCCCCAGGGCGGGTTCGCGTGTGGCGTTTTGCTGGGGATATCGCTGCTCCTCCGTCCGCGGCCATGTAACCTGCAAGCGCGAGCGGCATCCAAACATAAAACTCTGAAGTGGAGTCTCGATCACCAAGACTGACTGAGCGTTGCCAGGTGCGCCTGGAAAACCAAGCGGCGAATGGAAGGCCCATTCGCCAAGAATGGCCAAATGGCCCGCGTTCGGGCGACGGCGGCGCCATTGCCGCGAACGCTCGAAGCCAATCTTTAAGTAGCTCGTTATGGCGCAGTCGATTTGGTGCCTGCAACGGTGCGACTTGCTGGCCGGCTTATCCGCCACAGAGCTCGAGACGCTCGAGCGTTGCGCTACTTTTCGTCATTTCAAGCGGCGTGAACTGATCTATTTTCCCGGCGAGGCGGGCCGCACGGTGCTGGTGCTGGCACGAGGGCAGGTTCGCCTCAAGGACGTCACGTCCGACGGCAAGGAAACCATCCTGGCGTTCATTGACGAAGGGGAGCTGTTCGGCGAGTTGGCGCTGCTCGATGGCGAGAGACGCAGCGAGTTTGCCGAGGCTGTGGTCGATTGCCAAGTGGTGGCCATCCCCAACCAGGATTTCATCGCATTGATCGAGATCCGGCCGGCCCTAGCACTCGGCGTCACCAAGTTGGTCGGACTTCGCCGGCAGCGCGTCGAGAATCGCTTGCGAAACGTCCTGTTTCGCTCGAATCGCGAACGAATCGCCCACATTCTGCTCGAACTACTCCAGACTCATGGCCGGCGAATCGGAATGGAGTGGCATATCTCGATTGGCCTTTCGCACCAAGACCTGGCCAGCTTGATCGGGGTGACTCGCGAATCCGTTACCTTGGTGCTGGGGCAACTGCAGCTGGAAAAGCTCGTTCGGTTGCGCCGCCGAGCCATCGTCGTGCTCGATCCGGTTCGCCTATCGCGTGAAACCAACCGCACTGAGTCCCTGGCTGTCTCCGATGGGCTAAACTCGCGTTCGCGGCGTGTGGACGACACTCGAGTGAAGCGTTGATTCCAGGTCAACAGATGAAGGCAGTTTGTAGAGACCATTTGTGAGCCTCACCGGCTCTGTAAGCTGCCTCACAGACGGCGTATATACAACGCGGTAAGAATGGAGTTGTGGATTTCCGGACACTGAATCGAGCGCAAATGTCTCCCTCAGAATCAGACTCTTGGAGCCCTTGTCCCCCAGGCGAGCTTGGCGTGGTGGCCGCGCGCTTGCGCGAGCGACAGCGGCGCCGTGTTTGGGGCAATAGGTTGATTGGAATGTCCCTTGTCGTGGTGCTCGTGGCCGGCGCGTGGTCGATTCGGCCGTTGTTGCCCGGCCCGGAGGGATATGTGTTCGCCGGGTTGACCTGTCGGCAGGTGCACGAAATGTTGCCTTCGCTTGCGGAGGGCGATCTCGCGCCGCCGAGGGCCGCGCAGGTTCGCGAGCATCTGCGACAATGCGCTCACTGTCGAGCCGACCGGCAGCGAATGCAGTCGCGCATTTCGCGACATGATGCGAGTGACAGCGTCGATGTTGCTGCCGTGCCGGGTTTCTTCTCCGGCGCTGTGGGCCGCTAGGGACGGCGTCCTGCCGCGCCGGTTCGGCAATATCGCTTCCTCTCGCTGTGCGTTTCGCGTTTCCACGTTTGACTGTGAGGCGGCTCACAGACGACTCAGGCCGCTCGCGCCTATCATTTGACTAATCAGCGCCCCACTCAGTTGCGCTGCGTACCGGAACATTATTGATACCGAGATTTCGAATGGGCCGTCGGGCTGCATCAAACGTCCGCGTTTCCGGGGCTTCCGGTGGTCGCCCCTGGCCCATTGGCTGGCTAGGACTCAATAGGAGGCAATTCTATGAAAGCGCACACACGCTCGCGGATCTGGGCCTTGGTGATAGTCATCACCGCAGTAAGCTCAAAAGCACACGCGGAAGAAGTTCCGGTCAATCCAACCGAATCGGCGCCTACTGGCCAACAGGCGCCTGACATGTTCGCGGCAATGCGATCGGGAGTGCTCGAAGTGCGGCTTATTCCAAAGAACGATCGGGAGTCCCGCGTGCTGATCCGCAACAAGACGAAGCAACCGCTCAATGTTCAACTCCCCGCCGCGTTCGCCGGGGTACCAGTGCTGGCTCAATTGCCTCGAAATGGCGTCGTCAATAACAACAACCCGAGCGGCAACCAGGGGATCGGAGGTGGCTTCGGCGGCGGAGGTTTTGGGGGCGGAGGTGGTGGAGGGATTGGCGGTGGCGGAGGGCAAGGAGGCGGCGCGGGGTTCTTTTCGGTGCCGCCCGAAAGAGTCGTTCAGTTGCGCGTGCCGATCGTCTGCTTGGAACACGGCAAGCGCGATCCGCGCCCCGGCGTCCACTACGAGATTCGTCCGCTCGAAAACCTGAGCAGCGCGCCGGGTGTGCGCGAAGTGCTCGTGCAACTCGCGTCGGGACAAGTCAACCAACGATCGGCGCAGGCCGCGGCCTGGCATTTGGCCAACGAGATGAACTGGGCGACGTTGGCAGCCAAGCAAATCGAGCACATCAACGCGCCAAGCGAACCCTATTTCACGGCGGCCGAAATCAATGACGCGGTCAATCTCGCCCAGGCCGCCAAGTACCAGGTGGCCGCCGACAAGGCGAGCCGCGCCGACGAATCGTCGTCCTTTGCGAATCGCTAATTCGGAGAACCGTGGATATCCCAGCCGTTGTCCAATTGACGCTGCTTTCACACTCAAGAAAGACTCCAGGTCCAATCATGAATACCTCAAGACGGCGTCGGGCCTATTTCTGCGCAATGACCTCTTGCTTTTTGGTAGCCGGTCCGGCGGCAGTTCATGCCAAAGACCCACCGGTTCGCTCCGTGCGAAAGGCAAGCGCGACGAACAGCACGCTGAACTCAAACAGCCGCATAAATGCCTTGAACATCCCGGCGATTGTGGTCGAATCGCCGCCGACAGCGGAGTACGTCCCATCTCTGCTCGACGCGACCGTCGAACAGAACCGACGGATCGCTTCGGTCATTCGTAGCGAAGTCGACAGCGAAATTAAGGCCGCGCGGAGTCGGCTCTCGACCGATCCAGCCGGAATCACGCAATCGCTCAAACTGACGTTGGAGCGAGTGCTGAAGGCACCGGAATTGACCGCGCCGCGGCGTGCCGAGCTACGCAGCCAACTCGAGGTGGCGCTGCGCGAGGCCGGTCGCCAAGCGCACGAAAATGAAGTCCGCGACCTGGAGCGCGAGCAGAACCGGGCCACGTCCGAAGAACGCCTGCGACTTGTGCAGGCGCTGAATGGCAAAGAAGAAAAGATCAAACAACTCATGGAACGCTTTGATTCGCTGATGTCAGAGGGCCGGTATTTGCTGGCGGAAGAAGCCGCAGCCACGGAAGTCAGCGAAATCGCGCCCGACTTGCCGACCGGCGTGTCGGCCGTCCTCAACGCGCGCACGACGCGGTACACGAAGGAATCCCTCGTGACGCGGGTCGCGCGGCAAAAGGGTGTCGTCGACACCCTGGCCCAGGTCGAACTCGCGCACGTTCCGTTTCCGGACGATCAGCCGATCGTCTATCCCGACGCCCAGGTCTGGGAAGAACTGTCGCTGCGGCGGAAGAAGTGGAAGGACTTCGCCTCGGCCGATATCAAGGACCAGAAGGGCGCCGCAGCCCGGATCCGCAAGGCGCTCGATCAACCCACGAGCATCGAATTCGTCGAAGCTCCGCTGCAGGAGGTGATCGACTACCTGAAGGATCTGCACGGCATCGAAATCCAGATCGACACGAAGGCCCTGGAAGACGCGAGCATCGGCCCCGATACGCCGGTCACGCGCAACCTCAAAGGCATCACGCTCAAGAGCGCGCTGCGGCTGATGCTCGGCTCCATGGATCTGACGTACTTCATCAAGAACGAAGTGCTGCTGATCACCACTCCGGAAAAGGCCGGCAACGAGCTGGTCACCAAGGTCTACCCCGTGGCCGACCTCGTGATTCCGATCACGAACTTACGCATCGGCGGCGGCGGTGGTGGATTCGGCATGGGCGGCGGAGGCGGATTTGGAGGCGGCGGAGGTGGGCTTGGTGGTGGTGGCGGTGGTGCTGGCGGATTCGGTGGTGGCGGATTCGGTGGAGGTGGAGGTGGAGGCGGCGGAATCGGCGGCGGTGGTGGGGGCTTCTTCAGCGTGCCTGAACCATTAGGTCGATAACGCTCAATTGCTAGCTGGAACAGACGAGGGATCTTGCTGCAAATCGCTTCGGTCACATCGACCGACGCAGAAACGGCGCGTTCAGTTCACAAGCGTGTAATGGGCCCGCCGCCGTCGAGCGTGGCCTAGCGCCCCGGAGCCTGACAGAAACGTCGTGGCTCGCCGGCATGTCGCCGCTGGGCGGTATGCTGTGGCGGCGCGCGTGGGCTGGCATCCGCCGGATCGGCTGGGGCGCGTGGCTGGCGGTGCTGACCGCACTTTGGCTTTTGGGCGGATCGATTCCAGCGACTCGCCTGCTTTCGCCCTGGGGCGATTCGCTCGGGCAGGCCGTCGTGGCGATCTCTTCGCTTGTTGATTGGCAAATTCGCCGACTCGGCCTCCCTGCGAATTCCTAGCCCCGCGGCGCGCAAAACCGTGCAGCGTTGCCGCCCCACCCGGCAGGCTGGCGGGTTGCTGCCCGACGTCTGGTTCATGACCCACCCGCAAACGGCCAGAAAAAGGGCCGCGTAGCTTGCAATTCTGTAGGCGGCTGGGCGACAATTGCGGCCGCCCCGTAATTCGCCGGCCCCGGGGCAGGCGGCCGGCGATGTCTCGCTTTCCCCCCACTCCGTCCAGAATTCGGTCCAGCGCATGAAGTCCCGCCCCTGTCGCCGTCCTGCCTCCGGCCGCCGAGCACGGCTCGCACCACCCATCGCCGCAGCGTTCGAGAGGCTCGAAAGCCGGACGATGTTTTCCGGCGGCACGGTCGACACCGCGTTTGGCACCAGCGGGTATCTGACGCTCGACCCGGCCGGGCTGGGCGGCGCGTCGGCTGCCAGCATCGCAACCCAGAGCGACGGCAAGATCGTGCAGGCCGGCGTGGCCAGCGACCCCACCACGCACAAGAACGACATCGTCGTGGTGCGCTACAACACCAACGGCTCGCTCGACGCAAACTTCGGCACCGGCGGCGTCGTCATCACGCCGGTGACCACCGGCAACGACTCGGCGACCGTCGGCCAGGTGCTGGTCGATCCGCTGGGGCGGATTGTGGTCGTGGGGGGCGACGGCCAGGATTTCGTCGTGACGCGGTACACGGCCCAGGGCGCGCTTGACGGCGGCTTCGGCACCGCTGGGCAAGTGGTCACTCCCGTCCCGGGCAACAGCGCGACCGGAACCGCCGATCGGGCCGCCATTGACGCCAGCGGCGCGATCATCGTGGCCGGCAACGGCTTCTCGCTCGACCGCGGCTTCTTCGCGCCGATGTTCCGCTACGAGCCCAACGGCCAGCTCGACCCCACGTTCGGCCAGGGGACCAGCGGGCTGTCGTTCGTCAATCTTACGGCCCTGAACTACACGGGCACGGCCACCAGCATGCTGGTCGATCACGAGGGCAACATCCTGGTCGGCGGGGCCAGCAGCACGCAGGGCAACGACTGGCTCGTGATGCGGTTCACGGCCGACGGCCGGCCCGACCCCAGCTGGGGAACCGGCGGCGAGGTGGCCACGTCGATCGGCGCCAAATCGCAGGAGACCGCCTACGGACTGGCCGAACAGCCCGACGGCAAGATCGTGGCCGTGGGCGCGGCCAGCATCTTTGCCGCCGGCGGCTACGACATCGCCCGCTACAACGCGAACGGCACGCCGGATACGTCGTTTGGCACGGGCGGCATCGTCAACCAACTGTTTCCCGCGGGCGAACATGCCAATGCGTTGAACGTGGCCGCTCTCGCCAACGGCGATCTGTTGGTCGGCGGCGGAGCCGGCGACAGCAAAGCCACGGCCGCCGAATTTCTGCCCAACGGCTCGCTCGACACCAGCTTCGGCGCCGGCGGCACGATGGCCACCACGTCGACAAACTTTGGCAGCAACTTCGGGCTGGGAGTTTCGATGGCCGTCGGACCGACGGGCGAGCTGTATTTTTCGGCCGGTGGTTCGTTTTACCTGGCGGCCGTGACGGGCAACGCGGCGCCCGCCACGCCCGCGGCCCAGGCGCCGGCGGCATTTCCCATCCTCACTCCCGGCCAGGCCGACTACCAGTTCGGCTGGGCCGGTTTCGTCGAGAGCTTCCCCGGCTCGGGGGGCGTCGACCGGGCCACCGACGTAGCCGTGCAACCCGACGGCAAGGTGGTGCAGATCGGCAACGCCACGGACATCAACGGCAAGGCCGCGTTCGGGTTGGCCCGCTATACCAGCGACGGCAGGCTCGATCCCACCTTCGGCACGGCAGGCATCACCGACACGCCGATCACGTCCGGCTCGAGCGTCGATGCCGAATCGGTCGTCGTCCAGCCGGACGGCAAGATCGTGGTGGCCGGCGGCGATGGCACGAATCTGGTCCTGGTCCGCTACAACGCTAACGGCACGCTCGACTCGACGTTCGGCACCGGCGGCATCGCGACCATCGCTCCGCCGGCGCTGATCTCGAGCTCGGGCAGTTGGCAGTCGCAGGTCGTGCGGCTTGACGACCAGGGGCGGCTGATCGTAGCCGGCAAAGGCTTCGACCTGACGCACGGTTTCTTCGGCTTCGTCGCCCGGTTCACGGCCGCCGGCGGGCTGGACACAAGCTACGGCAGCGGCGGCTTGACGCTCTTGAATCTCGCCACCAGCATCGCCATTACCGACGTCAAGGACATGATCGTCGAAACGGTCGGCAGCCACGACCAGGAGGTGCTGGTCGCCGGCGGCAACAACACCAGCTCGTGGATCGTTGGCCGCCTGACGGCTGCAGGCGCGCTCGATACGCTGGGCAGCGGCAGCTACGCCACGGCCAGTTTCGGCAATTCGAGCGAAACGGCCTACGGGCTGGCCGAACAGGCCGACGGCGGATTCGTGGTCGTCGGCTACGGATCGGGCACTTCACCGGCAAAGGTCGACGTTGCCCGCTACACGGCCGATGGCTCGCTGGACGGCTCGTTCGGCAGCAGCGGAACGGTGTCGACCGCGATCCCGGGCGTCACGTCGAGCAAAGCATTCGGCATCGCCGTCGAACCGTCGGGGGCGATCGTGGCCGGCTCCGCCGTCAGCGGCGCGGGTGGCAACGGCATCACGCTGATTCAGTACAATCCCGGCGGCTCGCTCGACTCGGCCTTCGACAACGGCGGCATCGGCACCAGCACGCTTGAGTCGTTCTACGGCACGCCGACCCGGCTCGCGCTGGCGCCCGACGGCAAGGTCGTCGTCAACGGCGGCGGCGAGATGGTGCCCGGGGGCGGGATCTTCGACTTCAACACGGCCCGCTTCGACGACGACGGCACGACGGGCATCGTCATCGCGCCCGCGTCGGACACGCTGGCAGCCGCGGCGACGACCATGCAATTCACGGTCGGGCTGCTGCAGCCGGTGGCCCAGCAGGTGACTGTCGACTTCAGCACCGAGGACAATTCGGCAATCGCGGGCAGCGACTACACGGCCACTTCCGGCACGCTGACTTTCGCCGCCGGCAGCACCACGGCGACGATCAGCGTGCCGATCGCCGCCTCGACCGCGGTGGGCAGCGACAAGCAGTTCTACGTTTATCTAAGCAACCCGACGGGCGCCAACCTGACGGTCGGCCAGGCCGTAGGTCATATTCTCAATCAGAACGGCAGCGGCAACCCGTACCCCGGCTGGACCAATCCGGTCGACCCGCTGGACGTGAACGACTCGGGCGACGTGACGCCGATCGACGCGCTGATCGTGATCAACTACCTGAATGCAAACGGGCAAGGTCCGCTGCCCGATGCGCCGCTGACGGTGCACAACTACCTCGACGCCAACTCCAGCGGCACTGCCACGCCGATCGACGCGCTCGACGTGATCAACTTCGTCAATGCCAGAGCTCTGACAAACGTGGCTGCGGCCACCCGGTCGGCGGCAGGCACGGCCGCGGTGCCGTCGAACGTCGTGGAGCCGGCCGCAGCGCAAGCGACAACCGTGCAGGCGGGAGTCTCGCAGCCGGCCACGACGCAACCGACGAGCGAAACCCTCACGGCGACCAGCGCGCCGAATCTGAACGGCCTTGCCATGGGCCTGACCGACGCCGCCGCGACAATGGCAAAGCCGCTCTCCGCCGCGGCGAATCAGGCAATTTCCGAAAATCTCGCCACGGGCCCGGCGGCGACCGCACCTGCTGCTGCGCCGCTTACCAGTCTGGCCCGCACTTCGAGTCTCTCAGCGGCCCAGCGAAGTGCGGTCGCCGCGGCACTGGCCGACTGGGGCGATGGCGACTCGGTCGACGTCGAGCCGGCGTTATCGTCGGTTCGGTAACGGCGAGGGCGCTGCGTGGGCGACCGCAGATTCGTGCCCGGCTGCATCGCGCCCGGATACCCGCTGGCGACCATTGGTGGCCTTGGCCCGCTTCAACATGGCTCGGCTGGGGATCCAGCGATCGACTTTTTTGGTCCGGCAGAGCCTCAGTAGGCGAACAACGCCAAGACGAAGCGGCGAGAATTCGCCGTCGTCAGACCGGGCCCAGGGCATCGTGCGGCAGCAGGGCGTGGACGCCGCGGACGCCGTTGACCATTTGCGTAATCCGCAGATCGGCGACGAGCCCAGCCAGCCCGAGCGCCGCCTTGGTTTCCAATCCATACAGCTCCCGCATCAGGGCGACCATCTCGACCGCCGCTTGCGCCGCCGCTTCGTTCAGGTCGCGGTGGAAACCGAACGTGATCCAGCCCGACGGCGTCCGGGCCCGGGCATTCGTCAAACGCAGCTCGGGGTGCAGCCGGAACTCGACTTCCACCTCCTCCAGCGGGCAGGCAAGCGCCGGACCGGCGATCTCGCCATCCCCCTGCACGGCGTGGCCGTCGCCGATCCAGAACTGACCGCCCGGCACTGCCACCGGCAGGTACAGGCTGCTCCCCTCGACCAGTTCCTTGCAGTCGAGGTTGCCGCCGCAGGGTCGCGGCGGAAACGTCGACAGGATGCCCGGCTCGTCCGGCGTCAGCCCGATGTAGCCGGGAAACGGCCGCAGCCGCAGCGAGCGCCCGTCGCGCGCGATGCCGACGTTTCGCTCCGGGTCGAGGGACCACAAGGTCGCCGCGGCGCCGCGCGGCAGCAGGATGACTTTCGGCGGACCGTCGGCCGCACCGGGCAGCCCGAGCCGCGCGTCCAGTTGACTGGGCAGTGCCGTCCCCGCCGACCAACCCCAGCGCCCGGCGCGGATGCGTCGCAGGAGCACCTCGATGGCCATCCCGGGCTCGGCCCCGCGCACGGCGACCGGGCCGCAGAGAGCGTGGCCGGAGTCTCGCTCGGTGTCGCGCGGCTCGAACGCCCGGGGTTCCGCGCAGTCGGCCGCTTGCTCCACCGCTCCCCAGGCGGCGTCGAGGGTTTGAAAGCAGACCGTGTCGCCCGGCTCGACGGTTAAGATCGGGGCCAGGTCCCGGGAAAGGTAGCCGCGCAGCGTGGCGGGCTCGGGGCGGACCGTGTGGGTGGCCATGCGTGCAACCTCCGCTGCGATGGTCAGCGCTGAAGACTGTTTTTTCGTTCCGCGGCTTCCGGCCCTCGACGAGCCGGCAACGATGCCCATCCTATCGCCTGACACGTTGACCGGAAAATCCGGCGTGCGTGAATGCCGGCAATGGCTGGCGGCCGGACCGCAAGGCGCGTCCGTCGCAGCGGCCGACTGCGGTTGCGTCAGGAGCTGTTTTGGCTGAAGATGGGCTTAGAGCCTGGGGACAAAACGGCCTGGGGCAAAGGGGACAGTCCCCGCCCGTTTTGTCCCCAGGCTCTCAGGCGGCCGGCGGAGGACGGAGTTCGGCGGCAGGACGTAGCGATCGATCGTCCCCCACGCGCCAGCCGTCGCCAGTCCGTACACCTGGTCGCTCAGCACAGGCTATTCCCGGCCGGTTCACCGGCGGTCCGAAGAATCATGGCGAAATCCAAGCGGACCCGCAGAGCTAAAAACAAAATCGCGGGCTCCGCCGAAGGCGCCTTGATCAACGCTCGTCCGACGACCGATCCGGCGTTTGAAGCTGCGATCTCGGTCGGGACGCCAAGTCGGGTCTGGATCGTCAAAGACTCGCTGTTCACGGCCGACCTGGAAGAGGCCATCGATATCATCGCCAGGGACCGCGTTTATCGGGCGATGCTGGCCCGGCTCGGATATCGCCGACTCACCCCGCCGACGGCGAGCGGTGAAATTCTCGACGCATGATCGCAGAAGTCGCGATCGGCAGGCGATTGCCATTCGCTTGACCGCAAATTCGCCAGTGCCGGAAGCGAATTTCCGGCCCGACAGAAACCGGCCCAAGCCATGCACAAAGCATGGCAACTGGCTGCGAGATGTTCCGGTCGCAGAACTGCTCGTTTCGCCAGCAATTCGAGTCGCGGACTTGCGTCGAAGGGGCCACTCCCGGTGATTGACTCGGCACGCATTCACGCATAAACTGCGGCTGATGCGTGTCGCTCCTTTAGGGACGCGCCGCCCCGTTCGCTTCTCTCGCTCTTGTCGACAGCGACACTTCACGGACGTTTGCGGCCGGATCGAGTTCGGCGGCCTGTGCTGTAGCGCGTAATCCCAGAGTGCGATCAATACCGGCAGGCAACCTGGCTAAGTCTGATTCAATGGTGGGCCGGAAGAAGTCGGGCCTCGCCACCTGCGTTTTCGGCCCGGTGTTTGACGGCCGGGCCAGCAACTGCGACCGACAAAGGAGCTTGCCATGCTTTCTTTAGTCGACGGCCGTCCCGGTTTTTCCCGCCGCGAGTTTCTGCGTATCGGCACGCTCGGTCTCGGCGGGCTGTCGCTGCCGCAGCTGCTCGGCGCTCGCGCCGTGGCCGCGGGAAAAAAATCCATCACGACTGGCAAGTCGGTGATCTTCCTGTTTCAGTTCGGCGGGCCGTCCCAGTTCGAGACGTTCGACCCGAAGATGGACGCGCCCGACGGCATTCGCAGCGTCAATGGCGAGGTTGCCACGTCGCTGCCGGGGGTGACGTTCGGCTCGAAGTTTCCCCAACTCGCGAGTCGCGCCAACGCTTGGCCGTGGTGCGATCGTACGTGCCGGGAAGCGACATCAGCAATCACGTCATCTGTCCGATCGTGCATCGCAAAGAGACGCTCGGCGCCAACCTGGGCAGCTTGTACTCGCGGATGGCAGGCATGACGAACCCGATCAGCGGGATGCCGACCAACGCGGCCCTCTTTCCGCAGGCTGTGGACGCCAGCTGCCATCCGGTCCGTTTTGATTTTGGCGACTTCCTGGCCACGGGTCCGGTGGGCTCGGCGTTTGCGCCGTTCGTTCCCGGCAGTAGCAGCTCGCTGCAGCAGGACATGCTGCTGAGTATGGATCGCGATCGCATCGGTGATCGTCGCCGGCTGCTGGCCCGGCTCGACGGAATCAAACGGCAGATCGACGCCTCGGGCACGTTGGACGCGATGGATGGAATCCAGTCACAGGCGTTCGAAGTCATCCTGCGCGGCGCGGCCGACGCCTTTGACCTGTCGCGCGAATCTCCTCAGACGATCGCCCGTTACGACACGGCTCCGCTGGTGCGGCCCGAGGCCGTCGACAAAAGTTGGGAAAGCAGCAAGCATTACATCGACAACGCCAAGTCGCTGGGCAAGTTGCTCCTCCTGGCACGCCGGTTGTGCGAAGCCGGCTGCGGCTTCGTGATGGTCAATACCGGATTCGTCTGGGACATGCACGGCGTTGCCGGTGTTCACGCGGGCGTGGAAGAAGGGATGCGTTACGCGGCCCCGCCGCTCGATCATGCCGTGTCCGCATTCCTGGACGACGTGGAAGCGCGCGGCCTGGCCGACAAGATCCTGCTGGTCATGTGCGGCGAAATGGGCCGCTCGCCGCAGATCAGCAAGACGGGCGGCCGGGACCACTGGGGGAACCTGGGGCCGCTGGTCCTGGCCGGCGGCGGATTGCCGATGGGCCAGGTGATCGGCCGATCGAACGCCCACGGCGGTGAGCCCGCCGACAATCCGGTCCAGATGCGCAACCTCATCGGCACGATCATGCACACGTTGTTCGACGTCGGCGAGCTGCGCCTGCGCTCCGACGCCACGGGCGCGGTGGCCCGGGTCATCACCGAAAGCGAGCCGATCCGCGGCCTGAGCGGCTGACGGCCGCCGCGGCTCTGAAATTCGCCAAGAGCCTGGGGGTCCCCCGCCAGGAGCGACCGGACGGCGAAGCAGCGCCCCCCGCGAATTTGTCTCGAGTCGGAAATCGGTGTTAGAATCCAGGCGCTGGAATCCCCGCCCCATCGAGCCTCGCCTTCCTGCCGCCAGGCTCCACCCCGCCTGAGACAAGGTCCATTTCTGACGATGCGATCCCTTTTCACCCTCGTCTCGCTGTCTGCCTGTCTCGCGGCTGCCTCGGCGGCGGATGCACCTGCGACCGCCAAGGTCGACGGGGTTCTGCTGGGATATGATCGTTTCGACGGGCCGATGCTGATCCGCGAGCTGAACTGCGTCGCCTGTCATGCGGCGCCGGATCATCCGGCTCTGCCAGAGCGGCCCGGTCCGCGGCTGACGACTGTCGGGAGCCGCGTATCGCCGGACTACCTGCGGGCGTTTCTCCTGCAGCCGCACGCCGTGAAGGCGAGCACGCCGATGCCGGACGTGCTGGCGAACCTGAACGCCGAGCAGAAAGCGACGGCGGTCGAGTCGCTGGTGCATTTCCTGGTCTCGCTCGACGGACCGCTGGACCTGGCGCCGCAGCCGGTCACAAGCCAAGAGATTGCCCAAGGGAAACTGCTGTATCACTCCGTGGGCTGCGTGGCCTGCCACCCGGCGTTCATGCCGCCGCCGGCGCATCCAGAAGACAGAACCGCCGCCACGCAGGACGCCGACGACGATGACAAACCGACCGCACAACCGAAGACCGATACAACGCTGGCGCCGCTGGGCGATCTTGTCAGCAAGACCGCGCGCGGGCCGCTGACCAGCTTTCTGTCGTCGCCGGTCGACGTGCGGCCCTCGGGCCGGATGCCGAGTTTGGGGCTGAGCTCGCAGGAATCTGCCGCCATCGCGGCCTTTCTGTTGCGCGACCAGGTCCACGACGGCCAGCTCGTGCCGCCTGCATCGAGCTGGCAACTCGATCCAGGGCAAGTCGAGCGCGGCAAGCAACTTTTTGCGGCCCAGGGGTGCGCGGCATGCCACTCCAGCAGTCAACAGCCGGGGGCCGCGCTCTTGGACCTGGCAGTGCTCCAAGCCAAGGCCGAGGGCTTCGCGCGATCGGGCAACTCGAGCCCGGGGGGCGAGCAACCCAAAGACGCAATCGACGGCAATCCCAAGACCAAGTATTTGAATTTCGGCGGCGCGGGTTCCGGAATCATTATCCACTTGCCTGGGCCGCCGAAGATCCTGCGGGGACTGGGGATCACGTCGGCGAACGACGCTCCGGAGCGCGACCCGACCGCCGTCTTGATCGAGGGGTCGCTCGATGGCAAGACCTACGAGCGGATCACCGAGCAAAAACTGGCCCCGTTTGGCGCACGGTTCGAAAACCAGCAGTTTCGCTTCGAGAACCTCACGGCACACCGCGACTTCCGCATCACCTTTACCAAGCTCGCGGCAACGAATGCCATGCAAGTGGCCGAGGTCCAGCTCCTGGCGGGCGATCCGCCGAAGGAAGAAGTAAAGAGCACGCTGGCCGCCAAACCGCTGGCCGCGCTCAACCCGGCGGCAGCCGCGGGTTGCCTGGCCGAGCAGCCGACGGGACGGAGCCCGCGGTTTGCGCTCGATGCCAGACAGCGTGAGGCGGTGCGCGTGGCGCTCGCTCGCATTCAGAAAGCCGGCCCGACCGTAGCGGGTGCGAATCGGCCGGCGGCCGCCGAGCGGATCGACCTGGAAATGAACGCCTTGGGCTGCTATGCCTGCCACGTCCGCGGCACCAAAGGGGGACCGACGGCCGAGCGGGCAAATTATTTCGGCTATCAGATCGTGGTCGACTTTGGCCAGGAAGGCCGGTTGCCGCCGCTGCTGGCGGATGTCGGCGCCAAACTGACCCCGGCGGGCTTCGACGACATGCTGCTGTCCGGGCAGAAGTATCGGACCTACATGGCCACGCGGATGCCGCAGTTTGGCCGCCAGAATGTGAGCCTGCTGCCGGCGGCGTTCAGGGAAGCCGATGGCGACAAGGTCCCGGCCCACGAACCGCAGTTTTCGGCCAGGCTGGCCGAAGACGGCCGGACCCTGGTCGGCAAAACGCATCTGGCCTGCATCAACTGTCACGCTTGGGGCCAGTATCGCCTGCCCGGGGCCGAAGGTCTCGACCTGCTGAAGGTGAAAGACCGTTTGCAGCCGAGTTGGTTTCACGCGTTGGTCAAAAACCCCGCCGGCGTCCGGCCGGGAACGCGCATGCCGACCTCCTTTCCCGGCGGCAAGAGTTTCTTCCCGCAGATTCTCGGCGGCGACGTGAATCTGCAGATCGACGCCCTGTGGGCCTACATCACTGCCGGCGAGCGGGTCGGCATTCCACGCGGCCTCAATCCCAAGTCGAGCGACGAGATCGTCATTGGCGACGAACCGGTCGTTTTTCGCACGTTCATCAGCGGATTTGGCGCGCACGCGATTGCCGTCGGGTTCCGCCAGCGGACACACCTGGTGTTCGACGCCGATCGCATCAAGACTGCGGCCGCCTGGTCGGGCGACTTTGTCTCGACGCAGGGCGCTTGGGAGGGGCGCGGCGGCAACTATGCCCGAATCGAGGGCAGCGGCGTGTTGAAATTTCCGGCCGGTCCGGCCTTTGCGCGGCTCACCAGCGCCAGCTCGCCCTGGCCGACCGACCCGCCAAAACCGACCGACCAGGTCCGATCCAGCCGCACGCCCGAGGGCTGGCGATTCCGCGGATACCGCTACACGCCCGAGCGAACGCCGGTGTTCCGCTACGACATCGGATCGATTCACGTGGAAGAAACGCCCGCCACGCAGGTCGTCGAGCGCGGAGCGTACCTGGAACGGCGATTCGAGCTGAAGGCGGACGAAGCGGTGTCCGACCTGTGCTTCCGCGTCGCGGTCGGCCAGAAAATCGAACAAGTCGACGGACTCTGGGTTGTCGACGGCACGGCGCGGTATCGCGTCGAAGGCGGGCAGCCGCAGCTCCGCGTGCACGAGAAAGACCAGGAGCTGATCCTGCCCGTGACGTTCGCCCCGACTTCGGCAGGACAAACGGCTCGCTTCCGGCTGGAAGCGTTCTGGTGAGCGAGACGAGCGATTGACGCGACTACCGGCGGCCGATGAGTGAAAAGAAAACCATGCCACACGCTTTGCAACCGCTGACGAATCGGGTCCTGCGGCGCGGCTCCGGGCTTGCCTGCCTGCTGACGGCGGCGCTCGCCGCGTTGCTCTCGGCGGCCGATCCGCCCCCCAAGCCGCAAACCGAAGACGACGTTTATCGGCTGATCAGCTTCCCGCTGCCTGCCGACGTGGTCCTGGAGGTGGGCGGCATCGACTGGCAGGACCAGGAGCGGACGAAGCTCTTGGTCTGCACGCGCCGCGGCGAACTGTTCCGCCTGACCAACGTGTATGCCGCGGAACCCGGTTTTGCGGAACAGCAGAAGACCGTCAAAGGACCCGACGGCAAGCCGCTGAAGATCGATGTCGAGCCCGAGAACCTGGTCAAGGTCGAGCGGCTGCTGTTCGGCCTGCACGAACCGCTGGGACTGCTCACGCTGCCGAGCGGGATCTTCATGGCCCAACGCACCGAACTGACTCGAGTGCGGGATCTCGACAACGATGGCCGCATCGACGAGGTGACGACTTTTGCCAACGGCTGGGAGACCAGCGGCGGTTATCACGAGTTCGCTTTCGGGCCCAAGATCGACCCGCAGGGCAAGATGTGGGTCACGCTCAATCGACCGTTTGGCAACGGCCAGGAGGGCGAAGCGCTGTGGCGCGGCTGGGCCGTCACGATCGATTCCCAGGGGAATGTCACTCCGGTCTGCTGCGGGTTGCGGTCGCCGTGCGGCTTGGGCACGAATCCGGCAGGCGACATGTTTTATACGGACAACCAGGGAGACTGGGTGCCGGTTTGCAAGCTCAGCCATCTCAAGCCGGGCTCGTTCCACGGCAACGACTATGGCCTGAAGAGCTGCGGCCACCCGCTGGCCGGATTCCATCCGCCGCAGGAAAAGGGCTGGCCCAAAAGCGGTCTGCTCTATCCACAGGCGGTGGCCGAAATGCCCGAAGTGATGCCGGCCGCCGTCTGGTTTCCGTATCCCGAGATGGGCACGTCGCACAGCGACGTGGTGTACGACTCGACGGGCGGAAAGTTCGGCCCGTTTGCCAACCAGGTCTTCGTAGGGGACCAGGGACACGCAATCATCGTTCGCGTGTTCCTGGAAAAGGTGGACGGCGAGTACCAGGGAGCTTGCTTCCCGTTTCGCCAGGGCTTTTCCTCGGGCGTGCTGCGGATGTGCTTCGGCAGCGACGGCTCGATGTTTGCCGGCGGCACCAACCGCGGCTGGGGCGGCGGGCCGAAGCCGTATGGCCTCGATCGGTTGGTGTGGACGGGCCTGACGCCCCTGGAGATTCACGAAATGCGGGCCATGCCCGACGGCTTTGAGCTCTCGTTCACCCAGCCGGTCGATCCACGGACCGCCGGCGACGTGAAGTCTTATGCAGCCAGGTCGTGGACGTATCACTACCACGAAACCTACGGCGACAAACCGAGCGACGAGAAGGGGCTGAGCATCCGAGAGGCCAGAGTCTCGCCCGACGGCAAGAGCGTGCGGCTCGTGCTCGACGAGTTGCGGCCGTATTACGTGCATGAAATCCGCGTGCCCGGGGTGCGGAGCACCGCGGGACAGCCCGTGCTGCATCCGATCGGCTACTACACGCTCAACCATATTCCGAAGTAAGCGCGGTCGGGCGTCCTGACCATCGCGGAGCCGTTAGTCACTTCGAGCCCTCTGCGCAGCGCGAGGATCCACAAATTGGCGACCCGCCTGTCGACCGGGCGTACGGAATGGGGGTCAAAGTCTGGAGCGGCGGCTCTGTACGAGGACCCAAACCTCGTGGACAATGGGAGCAGCAAGCCGGACGCCGGGATATTATAGTGGATGATGCCGCTGGCCTCGTGCCCCACGAGGACCCCGGCGCCCTGCTCGCTCCACGCCACCGACGATTTTGGCTCTGGCCCTGATCGCGAACCGCGATCCCGGCGCCGGCCGCACGGTCTGGATCCTCTCCGGCCGCTGCCTGAATCCATCACCCCGACCGATCGAATTGAAGGGTAGTTATGAAGAATGAGTCGCGTCGCACCCGGGCCTCGCTTCTTTGCAGCGCGCTTGCGCTGGCGATCGTGTCGGCATGTTTCGCCAGGCTGGCTCTGGCCGCGGACCCGACGAACGTCACGTCCGTGGTGGCGGCGGCCGTCAAGGATAACAAGCTGTCCATTCAGGCCGGCAACGCAACCTTCGGCGATACCGCCGAGGGCTTTCCCAAGAAACTGCGCGTCGAATACACCCTGGGCGACGAAAAGCTCAAGCGCGAAGTGAATGAAGGCGGCACCCTGGAGATCGCGGCGCCGGCCGGGAAGAAGCTGGTCATCACGAAGGCCGTGTACGGGCCCGCCGACGGTTCGGCCCCCGCGCCGAACAATGCCGCCGTCGATCCCGCGGGCGTGTTGGCAACGCTGCCCGGCTTCGAGGTCGAGCTGGTCCTGAAAGCCGATCCCAAGACCAACGGTTCGTGGATTTGCCTGGCCAACGATCCCCAGGGGCGGTTGCTGCTCGGCGGGCAAGGCGGCCAGCCGATCACGCGCGTGACGCTCCAGGACGGTAAGTGCGTGAAGCAGGAACTGCTCAACCTCGGCGTCAGCGAAACGATGGGCATGTTGTTCGTCGGCGACGCGCTGTACATCAACGGCTCCGGCAAGCGCGGCTTCGGCCTCTATCGCTGCAAGGACACGAAAGGCGACGGGAGCTACGACGACGTCGAACTGCTGCGCGAGTGGCCGGGCGGCTCGGGCGAACACGGCTCGCACGGCCTGGTGCTCGGACCGGACAAGATGCTGTACACCGTGTGCGGCAATTTCACCAGCGTTCCCAAGGACCTCGCGGCCAGTTCACCCCATCGCAACTATGCCGACGACCTGGCACTCAACCGCATGGAGGACGGAAATGGTTTCGGCGCGGCGCCAAGCCGCCGGGCGGCTACGTCGCCCGGATGGATCTCGACGGCAAAAACATCGAATTGTTTTCTGCCGGCGAGCGAAACACTTACGACATCGGCTTCAATGCCGACGGCGAACTGTTCGGCTTCGACAGCGACATGGAGTGGGACTGGGGAACCCCGTGGTACCGGCCGATTCACGTGTTCCATGCCGTCCGCGGCGGCGAGCATGGATTTCGCGAGGGAAGCGCCAAGTGGCCCGATTACTACGCCGACGGTTTGCCCCGCACGGCGACGATCGGCATCGGCTGCCCGACGGGCGTCGCTTTCGGCACCGGCGCAAAGTTTCCGGCGAAGTACCAGAAGGCGTTTTACGTTTGCGATTGGACCTATGGCCGCCTGATTGCCGTGCATAACACGCCCCACGGGGCAAGCTACACCGGCACCTGGGAAGACTTCGTGGCGCCCAAGTCGTTGCATGGCAAAGGCGGCAAGACGCCCCTGAATCTGACCGATGTCGTGATCGGCGCCGATGGCTCGCTGTACTTCACGATCGGCGGTCGCGGCACGCAGGGCAGCTTGTTCCGCGTGACGTACAAAGGCCCAGAGCCGGCTACGCCGCTGGCCGCGAGCGAATTGCAAGACAAGGACTCCGCGGCCGCGCGCGAGCTGCGCCGCAAGCTGGAGTCCTTCAACGTTCAGGCCGATCCCGCGGCGGTCGAGTTCGCCTGGCCCCATCTGAACAGCCCGGACCGGTTCATCCGCTACGCGGCCCGCCTGGCGATCGAGCGCAATCCCGTCGCCGAGTGGCAGGCCAAGGCGTTGGCCGAAAAGCGGCCGCAGGCGGCATTGACCGCGCTGCTGGCCCTGGCCCGGCTGGGCGCCGCCGACACGCAGCCCGACCTGCTGAAATCACTCGCGGCGATTCCATTTGCCAGCCTCACGGAAGACCAGGTGCTCGACAAGCTGCGGGTCATCGAGGTCTCGCTCGCACGGCAAGGAATTCCCAAGGGCGAAGTCGCCAGGCAGTTGATCGCTCAGGTCGATCCGCTGTATCCCGCCCGGCAGGAAGCGCTGAATCGCGAGCTCTGCCAGATCTTGCTGGCCCTCGACGCGCCGGGCGCGGTTGCCAGGACCGTCGCGCTGCTGCAGGCTGCGCCGACCCAAGAAGAGCAAGTCGCCTATGTAGTGGCTTTGCGCAACGTCAAGTCGGGCTGGAGCCCCGAACTGCGCCGGGCGTATCTGTCGTGGTGGAACGCTGCCCGGACGACGGAGCATTCGGCCCCGGTGGTCCAATGGTTCGAGGACGCCGGGATCCACTTCAACAACGGCGCCAGCTTTGCGAACTTCATGTCCCACGCTCACGAAGAGGCCAAGTTCTCGATGTCGCCGGACGACATCATCGCGCTGGCCGATGTGCTGGCGGCGTACAAAGTGCCCCAGCCTGCTCCGCCGAAAGCGTCGGGCCCGCCGCGCAAAGTGGTCAAGGCCTGGACGACTGCCGATCTGCAACCGCTTTTGGATCAGGTCGCCAGGCAGCGCAATTTTGGGCGAGGGAAAGAGGTTTTCACCGCGGCCCAATGCATCGCCTGCCATCGCTACGGCGACCAGGGGGGAGCCATCGGACCCGATCTGACGGCCGTCGCGACGCGCTACAAACGCCAGGACATTCTGGAAGCGCTCACCGAGCCGTCGAAAGTCCTCTCCGAGCAATACATGAACACCGCGTTCGAGATGGCCGACGGTCGGGTGGTCATCGGTCGCATTGTGGAAGAGACGTCCGACAAGGTCGTCGTTCGCCCAGACCCGCTCGCGCCCGAAACCGTCACCCTCAAAAAGTCGGACATCGAGTCGCGCGCGCTTTCGAAGATCTCGCCGATGCCCGAGGGGCTGGCGAACACCTTCACCCAGGAAGAGATTCTGGACCTGATCGCCTTCCTGGAATCGTTGGGCGATCCGAAGCATCCAAATTTCCAGAAGTGATCGGGCGCCGCTCGACGCGCGTTCGGGGCCCATTTCTCCGCGCAAATCCCACCCGACTGTAGTACGATCGTGGGTAAGAATCGCGGGGAGCAGTGCATGGGAAGCCCGAATGGAATGGAAGCCGACGCGGATCCGATCGGCTGGCAATTCGACAATACGTACGCGCGGTTGCCGGCGGCGTTCTTCGCCCCGGCCGAGCCGGCCACATTCCGTGCGCCGCGGCTGGCGATCTTGAACCAGCGGCTGGCCGAGGAGCTGGGCCTCGACTTCGGCGCCGCTGCGGTGCCGGCCGTCGCCGCCTTGTTCGCGGGCCAGGATTTGCCTCGCGGCTCCCAACCGATCGCCCAGGCGTATGCCGGTCATCAGTTCGGCGGCTTCACGATGCTGGGCGACGGCCGCGCCATCCTGCTCGGCGAGCACCGCACCCCCTCCGGCCAGCTCGTCGACGTCCAATTGAAGGGTGCCGGGCCGACGCGGTTCTCGCGCGGCGGCGACGGCTATGCGGCCCTGGGCCCGATGCTGCGCGAGTACATCATTTCCGAGGCCATGTCCGCTCTCGGAATTCCCACGACGCGCAGCCTGGCCGTTGTCGCCACAGGCGAAAAAGTCTATCGAGCGGCGGCCCTCCCCGGCGCCATTCTGACCCGCGTCGCCGCCAGCCACATCCGTGTCGGCACGTTCCAATACCTTGCAGCCCGGCAGGATGAAGCCGATCTGCGGGCGCTGGCCGACTATACGATCGAGCGTCATTATCCGCAGCTCGCGGAGTCCCCGGACCGGCACCTGCAATTCTTCCGCGCCGTGCAGGATCGCCAGGCCGCGCTCATCGCCCGCTGGCAACTCGTGGGTTTTATCCACGGCGTGATGAACACCGACAACATGGCCGTCTCCGGCGAAACGATCGATTATGGGCCGTGTGCGTTCATGAACGCTTACCACCCGGATACGGTGTTCAGTTCGATCGACCGCGGCGGCCGCTACGCCTACGGCAACCAGCCCCCGATCGCGCATTGGAACCTGGCCCGCTTCGCCGAAACGCTCTTGCCGCTGATCGATGCCGACCCGCAGCAAGCGGTCGCCAGGGCGACCGAGGTTCTGGGCGAATTCCCGGCCGTGTTCGAGCAGCATTGGCTCTCCGGGATGCGGCAAAAGCTGGGCCTCGCGCGTGCCGAGGCGGCCGACCAGGAACTGTTCCAGTCGCTGCTGGATTGGATGGAGAAATCCCGGGCCGATTTTACCAACACCTTCCGTGCCCTCTCGTCGGAAAAGCTGCCGGCCGAAGAACCGTTTCAAAATCCCGACTTCCTGGACTGGCACGCCAGGTGGCAAATCCGGCTGGCGCGCGAGGACCGGCCCATCGCCGCGGCCCATGCGGCGATGAGGGCTGTCAATCCGGCTGTCGTTCCCCGCAACCACCGGGTGGAAGAAGCCTTGTCGGCCGCAGCGGAGCGCGACGACTTCTCCGTGCTCGAGCGCCTCTTGGCAGTGCTCAGTAAGCCGTACGAAGCCGGGCCCGACGCGGCCGGGTATGAAGAACCGTCGCCCGACGACGGCAGCTACCGCACCTTCTGCGGCACGTAGTGCGGAGCTGCGTTCGAACGCGAGAGTCCGCCACGCAGGCAAGGCTATTGGTCGAAGCCGCCCGCCGGGTGGCCAGCGGTTGTCCTGGGTCCGCCGCATCGAACGGCGCGGGTGCTTCGGTGTGTCGGACCGAAGCACGCAACTAATCGGCCGGAGCCTTCCGACTCACCGGGTGGCAACCGCAGCTCGCGATTGGGCGGCGACTATTCGAGGTTAACGAACATTGCAATCTTTCCCTTGCCGAAGTAGCCTAATGACATAGTGCGTATACGCACGGACTTATCTGAGACACTCTGATGACGACCGAGAACGAAGTTCCGATGGCGCTCCGTGCCGCTTATCTGGCGCTGCACCGCCGCACGGAATCGCAATTAGCGCGACAGGGGGTGACTGCCGACCAGTTCGTGCTTTTGGCGACGCTCGCAAGGGGTAACGCCCTGGCCCAGCGGGAACTCGCCCGCCGTATGTCGTCGGATCCCAGCACGGTTCGGGCAATGCTCGTTCTGCTGGAACGGCAGGGACTGGTCCAGCGTGACGCGCATCCGACGGATTCTCGCGCGAACGGCTGCCCTGACAGCAGCGGGAAAGCGCAAGTTTCGGCGACTTTGGACGGCCAGCGAATCCCTCCGAGCGCAAATGTTGAATTCGCTCCAGCCAGACGAAGCAGAAACTCTGATCAGACTCCTGACGCAAGTCGCGGAATCGCTCAATGCGAAGTCCGCGCAAGTTGGCGAATCTACCGTACATCACCACCAATAGGACGAAGCATGAGCGGACGAATCTTTGGTGCTTGTGCCTGCGCGTGCTCGCACACTCAACATTGGCGGCCCCGGCACAACCTTCGTTCATCGCGAAAGTCTACTTGATAAAGGCCGACCGGGAATCGCGGGCGTTAGTGTTCCCTCCTCCTCAAAAGGATGTCTAATCATGAGTTCGATGAATTCGCAGCGCACATCGTCGACGGTGGTGCTCGCGCTAGCTGTTGCTCTTTTGTCGAATGTCGCCGAGGGGCAAGGCAAGAAGGCGAAAGATCGATCCAAACCACCCCAAGGTGAGAGGGTGTTCTTCGTTTCGCATAGCCTAATGTGGTATGTCCCCAAGCCGCTCGGCGAACTGGCGGATGCGGCGAGAATCAAGGATCACAAGTTAGTCGGCATCCAATCCCTGGGCGCTTCGCGGACCTTGCAGCACTGGGAGCTGGCTGACGACAAGAATCAGGCTAAGAATGCGATTAAGACAGGTGATGTGGATGTGTTAGTGATGTCGCCGATTCAATTCCCCGACGAGGGCGTCGAGAATTACGTCAAGCTTGGACTTGAGCACAATCCGAACATGCGGTTTTTCGTCCAGCTTTCCTGGGGGGGCGGGGATATCGACAACCAGGATTTCCCCAATGGGGCATGGGAAAACGTTGATCGCAACAAGACTCCCGAGCAACTGAAGGGCCTGAACGTTCGCAACATCCGTGCAGGAGAAGCCCAGGCGGATGACCTCAACAAGAAGTATGGAAAAGGCAGAACGATTTTATTTCTCGTGCCGACTGCTCAGGCGCAAGTGGCGCTGCGGACCTATATATTCAACAATGCAATTTCGGGCCTGAACAATCAAGGTGAACTGTTCGTGGACGCCGCCCATCCATCGGCCCCTCTGGAAGCTCTCATTACCTACTTGCATTTTGCCGTTCTTTACCGCGAAAGCCCTGTCGGCTTGCCTATGCTCGAAATCCTAAAGAATGCCAAGCGAAATGATTGGGACGAAACTTTCAACCGCGCCTTGCAAATGATCGCTTGGGAAACCGCCAGCAATTATCCCTACAGCGGCATCAAGGTGAACAAGAAACAGCGGAAGAAGAAGTGACGAAAATTTCCGGTGACAACCCCGCATACCCGGACGAAGGCCTCGCCCGAGTGGTCGGACTGGATCCGCAAGTCAATGCCTCGTGGCCTCGACTAGCTCGCGCGCGTCGGTCACATCGACCGAAGCCGCTTCGATTTGTCGCTACCGATGCGCGTTTTTCAGGGGTTCCGGCGAAATGAGAACCGTGCATTCGGTCGCGGTGCGCTCGGCGGTGGATACCGACGCTGCAGCGATGTTAGAATCCGCTGTCCTGGAGCCCGATTTGCCACTCGACGCTGGTCGAAATGGTTCAAGACATGCCGGCTTTACGGCGGACACACGTCGAGGTCCGCTGAGCCCACATCGCCGGGTTAGGACAGTTCAGCACAAGGGAGAGATGGTATGGCGAAGCAGGCCAAGAACACGATTTGCCTTTGGTACAACGGCGATGCCGCAGAGGCGGCGCAGTTTTATGCCCAGACTTTTCCCGATTCGTCGGTCGGCGCTTCGCACCGAGCGCCGGGAGATTTCCCCTCCGGCAAGAAAGGGGATGTGTTGATGGTCGACTTCATCGTGATGGGCATTCCCTGTCTGGGCCTGAATGGCGGACCCGGGGTCGAGCACAACCAGGCATTCTCGTTTCAGGTCGCGACCGCCGACCAGGCCGAAACGGATCGCTACTGGAACGCCATCGTCGCGGGCGGCGGAGAAGAGGTCGCTTGCGGCTGGTGCAAGGACAAATGGGGCCTGTCCTGGCAGATCACGCCGCGAGCTCTGATCGAGGCGATCACGGATCCCGATCCTGCGGCCGCCAAGCGTGCGTTCAATGCGATGATGCAGATGAAAAAGATCGACGTCGCGGCAGTCGAGGCGGCCCGCCGCGGTTGAGCAAGACGGTTGAGCAAGGGGGGGAAAATCGAGCCGGCGGGGAAAATCGAGCCGTTTCGCGGCCGTATCGACTGCAGGTGAGCTGCTGGCGCCCGCGGGAGTCGTGGCAGGTTGTGCTGCGGATGGCTCGCGCTAGAACGCGCGTACGCCGGCCTGCCTGGCCCAATAGGTGTGGCAATAAGGATTGACCAGCGAGATGCTTCCGCCCCCCGTGTCGTTCCTGTCGGGGAACGTGACCTTATAGCTCCGGGTTTGGAACGAGCTGAAACTACCGAACCCGGACCTGAATCCGCCAAACCCGGACCCGAGTCCGCCGAGTCCGCCGAAGCCTGAACCAAGTCCGCCGAACCCAGAACCGAGCCCACCAAGTCCACCGAAGCCTGACCCGAGCCCGCCAAGTCCGCCGAACCCGGAACCGAGCCCGCCGAAGCCTGACCCGAGCCCGCCGAACCCGGAACCAAGTCCGCCGAACCCAGATCCGTAGCCGCCGCCGTACCCACCGTAGCCGCCGCCGTACCCACCATAGCCACCGTAGCCACCGTAGCGCGGCTGCTGGGAGCTCCAGCCTTCGACCACGTTGGCCGTCTGAAGCGGACCGCGCTCGGCCAGATAAGCCGCATATCGTTCGCGAGCGGCGGCATACTGGGCTTTATTGTGCGACCGGGCCCAATCGGCGAATTCGCGCGCCGACATCGTGGCCACGATCTCGGGCAATTCGTCCGGCGGAATTTCATCCGACACGCGCAAACCGCTGGGGAAGCGAAATTCCTCGGACAGCAAGGTTCGCACGCTGACAATAATCAAGCCGGCAACGAGCAATCGAGCAACAACAGATCGCATAGCGGAGATGTCCTGGCGAGAACGGGAAACTACCCCAATTTTACACCATCGACCAAATTACAATTCCGCAAGGGCAAACCCTGCTGTGGGGGGTGTGGACCGTCTCGGTGCGGCAATGGCCCCTCCGCCCGGCCGGCCGCTATCGATACCAAGATTTCCAACGCACCTTCGGGCTACGCCAAGCGTCCGCGATTCCGGGGCTTCCGGTGGCCCGCCCCTGGCCGATTGGCTGGCCGGGATCCCAAAAAACGCTTTCCCGGTTGCCGGCTCGACCGATCCGGAGGTTTTAGAATTTCTTGTATTGCAGCCATTTGCCGTTCAGCGTGAGCGCCATTCGCGCGACTCCGGGCGGATCTTCCACCTTCTCGATATCCACGGACATGTCAATCGCGCTCATGATGCCATCGCCGAAAATCTCGTGGGCGACATCCTTGAATACCGGACCGTAGAGCATCACCGCCTCGTAGAGCCGATAAATAAACGGATCGGTCGGCGGCCAGGGCTGAGCTGGCGTGCGATGCGGCGCGGTCATCAGCACCGTTTTAGCCTCGTCCGGCAGCGACAGGGCCTTTGCCAGGCCTTGCGCTTCTTCGGTCGTCGCTTGCCCGTAGCCGTAAACCAGGAAGGCGGCGTAAACCGGACTGCGGCCGATGGCATTGCCCAACTGGGGCCACGTCAGGCCAAGCTGTGCTTTGCTATCCAGGCCAAGCATTCGAATCTCGTCGCGCGTCAACATTGGCGTCTCCCATGGGGCGGATAATTCTTGTTGGCTACGGTCTTCGTCCCGTCAGCGAGAACGGCGATCGAGAGTCTTGCAGATTGTTGCCGATCGGGTCCCCGCCGGGCAAAGGCTGGCTTACGGCTACGACTTCTCGGCGAAGGCCCAAAGATGGTTCGCCGTGCGAACATAAATCGTGCCGCCGGCGATCGCGGGCGTGGCGCTCGTCTTCTCGTCGAGTTTGGGATTTTCGGCCACGACCTCCGGGGCGTCGGCTCCGGCTTTCAATACGGTGAATGTGCCGTCATCCAGCGTGACGACGTAGATATTGCCGTTGGCGGCCACGGGCGACGCATAATAGCGTCCGTTTGCCGCGGCGCGCTTCTGGACGTAGACGTCCTTGCCCGTCTTGGCGTCGTAGGCGGTGCACAAACCGCCATCCTTCACCATGAAGTATTGGCCGGCGACCAGAATCGCACTCGGCACGTAGGGCATGCCCTTGGTCTTGCGCCAGACGACGTGCGTGCTGGTGACGTCTCCTTGCCCGCCCGGCTTCACGGCAAAGACCGAGTTCTTGGAGGCCGACATGTACTTGATCATGGCGTCCCACTCCTCGCGAGTCAGCTGGCCGTCCTTGTTGGTGTCGTTGCTGTCGAAGAAGCCCTTCAAGAATGTTTGTTCGCTTTCTTCGCGCGAGATCTGGCCGTCCTTGTTTGCATCGGCGGGCTCCAGCAGATCTTCGAATTTCGGGAATTTGAACTCGCTGTCCTCCGCGTCGCCGGGCGACCAGCCCGAATAGTAGAGAATTCCATCGCTGACGACGGGCGTCGTGCAGTTGGCGGACGGCATCCCGGCAATACTCCACTTTTCCGCGCCCGTCTGCAGGTCGTAAGCGACCATCCGACCGTAACCGCAGCAGACGATCTGCTTGCCGCTGTCGGTATCCCAGATCGCCGGCGTTCCATAGCTGGCCAGCGACTCCCGTTTGGTTTCCCACTTCAGTTGGCCCGTCGCGGCGTCGAGCGCGAGGATTTTGGGTCCGTTCATTTCGTCGCGCTGCAGAATCACGAGTCCTTCGGCCAAAACGGGCGAGACACCGGTGCCAAAGTCCGCGACCGTTTTGGCCGTCGGCAACTCGTATTTCCAGAGCTCCTTTCCGCTCAAGTCATAAGCAAAGACGCCGCACGATCCAAAATAAGAGACCACCGTCTTGCCGTCGGTCGCCACGGACGACGCGGCCGGGCTGCCTTCGGTTTTGTGAAAGGCTTCGATCGATTTGGCAGGAGCTTCGGCCCGCCAAAGCTCCTCTCCACTGGCGGTGGAATAGGCGATAGTGAAGAGTTTGCCGGCATCGAAGGCGGTGAGCAGCAGCATGTCTCCGACGATCACCGGCGAGGAAGCGCCGGACGGCGCGGCCACCTTCCACTTCACATTTTTCTCGGGCCCAAACGCCACGGGAGGTTTTGCGTCCGCTGCGACGCCCGAGCCACTGGGCCCGCGAAACTGGGGCCATTCGGGAATGGCGGCGAAACCAGCAGATGCCAGGAATGCCAGGCACGTCGTGAGTAGTGTTGCGCGAATCATTCTCAGTCCTTTGCCGAAGCGAGTTGGTGTTGCTATCGCGGCCCCGACCGTCAAACGTCGAACGTCGAGCGTCGCGCTGTCCGGGTCGCAGGCCGGCGGGGTGCAGAATTGTACCGCAACACGGTGCTGCGGCCAGGATCAAGCAAAAAGCGATCCGCGATTGGGCGGATGCGCCCGGGCATGGTGTGCGAGGACACCCTCGCCGCACAGGACACGGTGGTGGTCCGGCCCAGGCCAGCGGCCGCGCCGAGCAACCGATGGCAAACCGGCATTCGCAGCCGTCTTAAGAGCCTGGGGACAAAACGGCCCCGGGGCAAGGGAGACTCGTTGCACAACGGCGCCGACCGACGCCCAATCAACACGGCCGGTTTGCATGGTTCGCACCCGGCGGCGACGCCGCGCGGCAAGCACGCCAACGACGCAGCCGCGGGGGTACAATGCCGCTCGTGGCAAATTCGCCCGCCCCGTTTTATCTCCGCCTCAACCAAAGTTCACGGTCGTCGCAAAGAATCGCGACCCGCGTTTTGGCCTGCCTTTGGGAAGTGACGACCATGACACGGCAACACACTTTTTCACTCCTCGCCCTCACCTTCGCGCTGTCGCTGCTCGCCGCGCTGAACTTGAGCGCTCGCCCGGCGAGCTATGCGGCAGAGCCGGCCGCCGGCCCCGCCAACGAGAACGACGTAGCGGCCCAGCAAATCAAGGACCTGCAAACCCAGCTGGCCCAACTGCAAAGCCAGGTGAAGGAACTCAAATCGCCGCACATCCTTTCCGCGGGCACCGTGACCATGCGGCTTGGTCCGCAACAAGACAACAAGACAACAAGACCAGCATTCGCGTAAAACTTCCGGCCAACGTCGTCGCCCAACTGGGCGGGAACTGTATCGTCGAGCTCACCAACCGTTACCCGACCGGCGACACGTTCTTTGTCGCTTACTGGAGGCCGGCGAACGATGGATTCGATATCCTGCTGGCCGATCCGTCGCTGGTCGGCGTCCAGATCAATCCAAACCGAGCCGTGCCCTACTACGTCGATTGGATCGTCGTTGAAAAGTGATCCGAGTGAAGAATGTCGAGGGTCAGCGGGCGGCGACTCGCGCCGGGAGCCGGATAGAAACGAATCGAGCGAGTCGCCGCTGCCGAGCATGTCGCCCGAGGGCTGCATGACGCCGGCCAACGCGGCCAGGTCGCCCCGCAGGGCCACGTCGAAGAAGTAGGCCAGCGCGAAACCCACCAGGCCCACGCCCCCCAGCACGGCAATCGGCATCCGGTCGTCGCGCATGAATGCGGCCGCCGTCACCGCCACGAACGGCACGGCCACCGCCAGGCCGAAATAGATCCGGCTCCGCCAGGCCAGCGACACCAGCTGCTGCATGTCGGCCGCCTCGACCGGCCGGGCCGTGAGCAAGGGCGGATAACAAAACCGGATCACCAGGTAGGTGGTGAAGTAAAACGACTGCGTCGCGGCGATCAAACCGCTTAGCGCGTCGGACACGATGAAGTGCAAATACGTCTCGCCGCTCACGCCGCTGGTCGGTCCCACGGCCAGCTCGATCCAGGCCGGAAAAATCGGGCCCGACAGAATCCACAGCGACGCGGCCACCGCGGCCGCCAGGTCGCCGATCCGCAGGCAGCGGTCCACCGTCCGCCGATCGACCGGCGGATCGGCGCTTCGCCCGCCGGCCAACTGGCCGACCGCGCGAAACGCCCTCCGCCCGACGCCCAGCACCACGGCCAGTCCGATCGCGTAGGACACCGTATTGATCACCGCCACGGCCTGGGAAAACGCCGGACCGACCGCCGGATTGCCGTCCTTCAGTTTCTCGACCATTTGGGCATGGTTGTAGGAAATGTTCAGGACGCACATCACCATGTTCGGCAACAGACCGCACAGGATGGTCGCCAGGACCGGATGCCGGCGGCCGATGGCTTGCCAGCTTTGCGGGCCGTGCAGCAGCCGCCGCGCCCGCTGCTGCAGGCACAGCTCGAGCTCGTGGGCCGCGATGGCGGCCGTTGGGTAGCGGTCGGCCGGCTGGGGCGCCAGGCATTTCGCCAGCACGTCGGCCAGGCCAGTCGGACAATCGGCCGGCAGCAGTGCGCGGGCCTCCGGCGGCAGGCCCGCCCGGCGCAAGGCGCTCATCTTGGCCAGGGCCTGCGACCAATCGGCCGGCAGGGCGTCCTCGGGAAAGGGCCGCCGGCCGGCGAGCATTTCCCAGAGCAGCACGCCGAGCGAATAGACGTCGCTGCGGCCGTCGAGTTCGTCGGGCTGCCGGGCATGGGCCGGGTCGCAGGCTTCCAGCTGCTCGGGCGACATGTAGGCCAGGCTGCCGCCGAAATACGCCGCCGGCGTGGCCCCGTCGAGCTTCGAGAAACTGATGTTGAAATCGACCAGCTTGGGGCTGCCCTCGGCCGAAACCAGCACGTTGGCCGGCTTGACGTCGCGATGCAGCACGCCGCGCTCGTGCGCATAGCCCAGGGCCGCAGCCAGCCGCGCCCCGACCCAGATCACCGCCTCGGGCCAGCTGGCCCGCGACAGCCGGTAGCGGCCCAGCGAGTCGGCCGGCACCGTTTCGCCGCTGCGTGTCAGCGTGGCGTCGATGGCGTCCAGCAGCGTCCGACCGCTGCGCGCGCCGGCCGGGCAGCGCCGAGCATAATCGTTGACGCTTTGCAACGTGCCGCCGGGAATGTACTGCATGTAGAGCAACCGGAGCTGCCGCTCGGGCAGTTGCCGCTGATCGAACACCCGGACGATGTGCGGATGGTCGAGCTGGGCCAGCGTCTGCGGCTCGAAACCGCGATCGCTCGACACTTTGAGCGCCACCAGGCGTTGCATCGAGCACTGCCGGGCCAGATAGACCGTGGCAAAAGCCCCCTTGCCCAAGGGCCGCAGCAGCTCGAAATCGTCGAGCTTCTGACCCACTTCGATCGGTCGGGCCGGTTCGCGGTGGACCAGCGTGGTCGTCAGCTCGGGCTGCTCCAGGCGCAGCAGCCGTTCGAGCTCGACCGCTTGCCGCGGAAAGCGGGCGTAATACTCCTCCGGCTGCACGTCGGCCGTGCGGCGGCGGATGTGGTACTCCTCGTAGATCAGGTCGCAGGGAATTCCGCCGCCGGAATCCAGCTCGGGAAACTCGCTCGCGTAGTCTTCCACCCGCTTCGGCCAGCGCTCCTGCTGCCAGCGATACTCCAGATCGATCTTGAGCGCTTCGACCAGCGTCATCCGCCGCAGGGCGGCCGGGCCGGCGGGCAGAAAATCGGCCAGGGCCGGCGGTTCTGCGGCCGAACTCCAGGCGGCGATCAGCGCGTCCAGACGCTCGGTCAGTTGCTCCCAGACGAGCGCGCTATCGGTTTGTTCGAGATGGCCGGCGGCAGTCGACATCGAAGGGCGAGGTCCTGCAAAACCCGTGACGTTGGCCCTGCCAGTATAGCGGCTGCTTGAACCGAGCGCCTGGGGTTCGGCGGGCCGGGACCGCTTCAGGAAGGAGCGGCATCGGGGCCCAGGATCTGCTGCAGCCGGCCGAGCGCCCGGGTCAGCATTACGCGCACGGCCCCGTCGGTTTTGCCCAGTCGGGCCGCAATCTCCTTCGAGGGCAAGCCCTCTAGATATCGCAGCCGCAGCGCCTCGCGCTGTTCCTCAGGCAGCGAGGCCAGGCCGCTGTAGAGCTTCAGCTCGCGCTGGTTGCGCGAGACGATCTGGCTGGCCGTGGTCATGCTGGCCACCAGCAGATCGATGATCGCGGCGTGCTGGGTGTCTCCGCCCGGCGAGCCCAGGGGCACCTCCCGGCCGGCGTCGCGCTTCTGCGCGCCGAAGAACCGGCGATGGGCATCGATGATCCGGTGCTCGGCCATCTGGCAGAGCCAGCCGAAGGGATCGCGCTCGGTCAGATCGGCCTGCGGCAAGGCCCGCAGCGCCTCGGCGCTGACCTCCTGAAACACGTCCTCGATTTCCAGCTTGCGGCGCAGCGCCGGTCCCAATTGCCGGTCGATAAAGGCCAACAGCGGGCGCTCGTTGGCGGCCAGAAACTCGGCCAGGGCGGCGGCATCGCCCTGCCGCAGGCGGAGCACCAGGGGATCGTCGGTCATCGAGGTCGTTCTCGCTCAGCGTTTTTTTGCCCCAGGCGTCAGTTTACTGGCCCGGCGCGGGGAGTCACCTGCCAAAACTCCGCTGGATGGGCCATTTTGCCGGCCTGGCCGGCCCATTCCGGCGCCGGCCCGACGCCCCGAGGGCAAATTGGCAGCGGGAAAGCCGCTTTCTGGCCGTGGGAGCGTAACATCCGCCGGGCCCTTACGCTCCTTAAGGACAGTAGGGGACAAATGCCGGGGCGGGATGAACGAGGAGCCGAATCATGCCGGACGGAAAACGCAAACGCCGCCACAGCACGCTGAAGTCCCGCCGGCAGTGGTACGCCCAGCACCGGGCCCTGCGATTTCGCCGCCGGTTCGGCCTCGAATGAGCCCCAGGGCACACTATGGCAGCCGAGACGACGGGCTGTCGGCCGTCAGGGCCGGTTGCTCGAGGCCGGGTCGGTGGCCGTGATCGATTCCAGCTCCAGCGTGTCGCCCGGTTTGCCGGCCTCCAGGGGGTCGAAACGCAGGCCCGTGATCGCCCCACGATACCCGGCCGCCCGGCTCAGATCCACTTCGTATACATGGAAATTGCCGTCGGGACGGATCGGAAACGAAACCGACTTGTCGCGGGAAAAGGCCGGCTCTGCGAACGACTTGAAAAACAGCTCCGCCCGCCCGGCGCCCGAGCGGTAGGCGGCCCGAACATACAGCCGAGGCACGTCGGCGGCCTGCCAGAAGCCGTCCGGGCCGACCAGCTGGGGATCGTCGCGATCGAGCGCAATCTGCAACCGCCCCTGGATCGGCCAGCCGCTGTCGGTGGCATTCACATAGTGCCAGTGTTGACGGTCTTTGGCAAAGCGATAGTTCGGCGGCGCGGGCCGCTCGGGGCGCTGATAGACGTAGCGGCGGATCTCGACCAGGCGATCCAGGATCAGCACATAGCGAAATTCGTACTCGACGTTGTGATCGATTTGTTCGACCATCGTCGGAGTGAGATATCCGGTGGCCGAGTCCTTCGTGCCCCCCTGCCCCGGCTCGCCGGCAAAACCGCCGGAGAAGGCGGTGCAGTCGGGGCTCCAGACGCCGAGCCCCCAATCGTCGTCGCGGACCAGGGCGGCCCAATGCTCCGGGCATTCGAACGAGGCCCAGGGCCCCGGCTCGTCGCTGCGGCGCTCGATGCGGGCCAGCGGGGCGTCGGTAAACGGCCGATCGCCCGTGTAGGTCATCAGCCGGTGGTACGTCCCGTTGACGTAAATGGCCGGCAGCTCTTGCCGCATAGCCGCGTACCAGCGCTGGTCGGAGCGATGGTTCACCAGCCGCGCGCGGACGTGGGCCCGATTGGCTTCGAGCGTGATCCAGCAATCGAACGTGCACTCCGACTCGACGTTGTCGAGCGGCCACTGCAAGGGAACGCATTGCACGTGGATCTGCCGGCCATCGTTCTCGTGCAAGACAACGCGCGAGCCGTGGCCGAAGTCGTCGCCAGCCTGCACCGGGTTCCAGCCCAGGTGCCGCCAGTGCTCGGCTGGTCGCTTGTCGCCGACCGTGAACGGGATCGGACCGGCGTAAAACGACAGCTGGACTTGCCGGCCGTTGTCGAAATTATTGACGAGGTTGTCCTGGCCGTCCGCGACGTCCGACTTGGCTTTGCTCTGGGAAAGCCACTCGATGGCCCCGCCGCGGTCCAGGTCGACGCCCAGGCGCAGCGTGCCGTTATCGAGAAAGCTCAAGCCGGACGGACGCTCAGCAGCGCCTGCCGAGCAGTGCGGCGAGGAAGCGAATCCTCCGCCCAGGACCAGCAGCAGCGGCACAGCCAGGCGCGCTTGAGCGAAACCGGTAGCGGGTGGCTGGTCTGGATCGTGAATTGCCATCACCCCAGTCTCAACAACGCCGTCTCAACAACGCCGTCTCAACAACGCCGTCTCAAGGCCCCACGCCGGGCGTCCCGACACGGCGGCGGTCCGAAACGGGATGTTACTGAGGCTGGCCTTCCGGCACGCCGGGCAGAACCGGGCCGCCCTGCTCGGCGCCGGCCGGTGCTTCGACCGTCGGCACGCCCAGCTTCTTGGCCGCGGCGTTGCGCAGCGCGCGGGCGAACGGATCCTTGGGCTCCAGATTGATGGCTTTGTCCAGTTCGCGGAGCGCCTCTTGCGAATGCCCGAGGTAGTAGTAGTGGAAGCCGAGCAGGAACCGCGCGGCCGGATCCTGCGGTTTTTCGTTGCGGAATTTTTCCAGCGCCCGGAGCTGATCGGTGTAGTCCTGGGTCTTGCCGTAGAGCTGGGAGTAGTTGGTCACGACCGAGCCCCACTTTTCCTGCGGCAACTCCTTCATGGCCATTTCGGTGGCGCCGGCGGCCTCGTTGAATTGTCCCAGCGCGAAGGCCGTCTGGCCCAACAGCATCAGCACGCCGATGTTCGAAGGATCGTCGACCAGCGTGTGGCGGAAATTGCGGGCCGCCGACTGGTACTTACCGGCCTTGAAGTCCTGTTCGCCTTGCGCGGCGAAATCCGCCGCGGTGATGTTGTTCACGTTCGGCGCACCGGCGGCGTTCGGATCGGCCTGAGCCAGCGAGTTCGGCGCCGGGCCCGTGGCGTTGGTCGGGCCGTAAGCGGTGCCGTAAGGCGCCGCGACGTTGGCAGCTACGCCATAGCCGGCCCCGTTGCCCGCATAGGCCCCGTAGCCCGGATAGCCATTGTTGTACGCCGAGCCGTAATACGAACCGTACGAGGGGTAGTAGTTGTTGTAGTACGAGCTGTAGCCGTAGTAGGGATAGCCGTAGCCATAGCCGCCATAACCACCGTACCCATAGCCGCCGTAGCCACCGTACCCATAGCCGCCATAGCCGCCGTAGCCATAGTACGGATAGCCCCAGCCCAGGCCATAACCCAAGCCATACCCGAGCCCGAACGCCAGGCCGTAACCGAGTCCGAAGCCGTAGTAGGGGTAGCCCCAGCCGCCGCCCCAGCCCCAGCCCCGACCATAACCATATCCACCGTAGCCCCAGCCGCGACCGTAGCCGCCGTAACCGCCGCGACCGTAGCCGCCGTAGCCACCATAACCGCCCAGGCCGTGACCATATCCGCCATAGCCGCCGTAGCCGCCGTGGGCCGAGGCGAAATGCGTGTTGGCAAACGTGCTGCCGCCGCGGCCGCCGCCATAACCCCCGTAGCCGCCGCCGTTACCCATCGAGTGCCCGGCGTTGCCGAAATGCGTGTTGGCGAAGCTATGTGCGCCGGCGCCCCCGCGCCCCGATTCCGCGCGCGCCGCTGCCGCCGGCGCTGCCGAAATTGCGCCCGACGAAATTCGAGCCGCCCATGTGCGCGCCGCTCATGCCGTTCATACCGCCCATGCGCGCGCCGCTCATGCCGTTCATTCCGCCCATGTGCGCACCGCCCATGCCGTTCATTCCGCCCATGTGCGCACCGCCCATGCCGCCATAACCGCCCATGTGCGCGCCACTCATGCCGCCCATGCCACCCATGTGCGCGCCGCCCATGCCGCCGTAGCCGCCCATCATGTGGCCACCCATGCCACCCATGTGCGCGCCACCCATGCCGCCCATGTGGCCGCCGCCGAACCCGCCCATGTGGCCGCCGCCCATGCCACCCATGTGACCGCCGCCGCCGCCATGGCCGCCACCGCCGCCGCCATGACCACCGCCGCCACCACCGTGTGCGAACACGGCGGTCGGACTCGACAGGGCGACCAAAAACGCCGCACCCCAGGCGAGTTGATTCCAGAGTCGAGTCATGGCCGAGTTCCTTCGCAAAAAGCCCGCAGCGACGAGAGAGGCGAATCGCCTCAACATACTATTCTACGCGATATTATCATCATCGATGCAAGACCTAGGCCAACTTACGACCATGTAACTTTGGGGCGCGGTTTTGGCCCGGAAACTCGAATTCCGGCCGATCGCCCGGCCCGATCGGCGGCCGCAGCCCGGGCATCCGGTAATCGGCCGGGGGCTTGCGCTTGCGGACAAAGAAGCCGCGGCCGCAGGGCTGCCGGCAGCCTGGGGACAATGCGGGCCTTGCCAGCAAGGTCGAAAATACCGGCCGTACCACCCCGGTCGTCAAATTGACGGCAGACGCCAGCCAAATCGACGTCACGCCCAGCGGACGAACGGGCCGCCGGGCGCGCGGCGATTCAGCCGGCGGCTTTGTTCTTCTCGCCGGCCGCGTAGAGGTATGGATTGAGCGTGGGGTCGTTGTACATCTTGAATTGCCGGTACACTTCGAGCCGCTTGCGGCCGGCGAAGATGTCGTCGAGCAATTCCATCAGGGCCTGGGCCAGATCGTGTTGCTGGCGGGCCAGAATTTCCAGCCGGCTGCGCGCCTTGGCCCGGTGACCCAGGTTGGCATCGTGGCGATTGGCTTGCTCTTCCATGTGAAAGATCCGCAGCGCCAGGATCGAGAGTCGATCGACCGCGCTGCCGGGCGTTTCGGTGTTCAGCCGGGCATGCGGCGGATGCGTGACCCCGGTGGCGCGCAGCTGCTCGACCAGATGGTCGTCGAGCTTCTCGATCGCGTCGTTGCGCTTCTGGTTGTAGCCGTCGATCGCCCGCTTCACGGCGGCAATCGCGCTATCCGACACGTCGGGGCTGCGGGCCAGGTCCTCCTCGTGCCAGAGCAAGTAATTGAAGCTGTGCTGCTGGCATGCCAGGGCCAGGAAGCCCTCGTAGGGATTGCTGATCGGCTCGGCGTGCCAGCGCACGACCATCGAGCGCTGCATCTCGACAATTTGTCTGACGTCGATCATAAGTTGCCTCTGCTCTTTTCCGACGGCCCGGCAACCCGACCACGACTACTGGCGGGCGCGCTGCCCCCGGGCGGGTGGCCGGCGGCACTTATCGATTCTAGCGATTGCGGGCGAAAAATCGAAAGTCGGCTTTCACCGCGGCCGGGGGTTGCGGCCCGGCGGCCGCGGGCTCGTATAGGCGGCCTGCGCGGCCGGGTGGTACAATGAGGGCCTGTCCCCCGCCGCAGCGGAGAGCCCCGTCCATGTCGAAACCTGCCGGCCAGACGCTGTTTCTGGCAACCGTCATCGGCATCAGCGCGGCCACGATCGGCTACCTGCTGTTTTTCTACGACAACCACGGCCTGGCCGGGGGCCCCAAGGAAGTCCACTCCAAGCTCACGCTGGCGGACATACCGTTCGACGGCGCCCAGGCCTATCAATACCTCGAAGACCTTTGTGCGCTGGGCCCGCGGTTCAGCGGTTCCCCCGGCATGGAGGCCCAGCAAAAACTGCTGGCCGAGCATTTCCAGAAGCTGGGGGGCACCGTCGAGTTGCAGCAGTTTCGCGTGCGGCACCCGCTCGACGGATCGCCGGTGCCGATGGCCAACCTGATCGTGCATTGGCACCCCGATCGCAAAGAGCGGATCCTGCTTTGCGCCGACTACGACACGCGCCCCTTTCCGGACCGCGATCTAAATAATCCGCGCGGCACGTTCATCGGCGCCAACGACGGGGCCAGCGGCGTGGCGGTGCTGATGGAGCTGGGCCGGCAGATGCCCGACCTGGGCGGCCGGCTGGGCGTCGACTTCGTCCTGTTCGACGGCGAAGAGCTGGTCTACCGCGAATTGGATTTGTACTTCCTGGGGTCGGAGCACTTTGCCCAGAACTACGCCGCCAACCCGCCGGGGTATCGTTACCGCTGGGGAGTGCTGTTGGACATGGTCGGCGACGCGGACCTGCAAATTCTGCAGGAGCGCACCAGCGCCGGCTGGCGCGACACCAAACCGCTGGTCAAAGCCCTCTGGGACACCGCCGCTCGACTGGGCGTGCGCGAATTCATTCCGCAGAAGGGGCACGACCTGCGCGACGACCACCTGCCGCTGCACAACACGGCCAAGATCCCGACCTGCGACGTTATCGACTTCGACTATCCGGCCTGGCACACGGCCGGCGACACGGCCGACAAATGCTCGGCCCTCTCTCTGGCCAAGGTGGGCTGGGTGATCGACCAATGGCTCCGCCGCGCGGTTAAGGGCTCGTAAACGCGCGCCGCGCCATCGGACCAACGGGCAATCCTGCCATGCACAGCTTTTCGTTCTGCGTCGCCTTCGGGCCCCTCGCGCTGTACCTGGTGGTGCTGGGCTTGACGAACTTGCGCCGCCGGCCGCTGGTGGTGAGCGGCTCGCGCGAGCTGGTGGCGCTCGGCGTGGCCCTGGCCGGCCTGCTGATCGTCGGCCCGATGCAACTGTTCCTGCCCGACGCCACGGCCCAGCGCTTCGGCTTGCTGGTATGGCCGCTGTTGCTCGCCTTTTACGGCCTGACGCTGACCCTGTGGGCGCTGGTGGCCCGGCCGCGCGTGGTGATCTTCAATATCCGCGGCGCCGAGCTGCGGCCGATCCTGGAGGAGCTGGCCCGGCGCTTGGACAGCCAGGCCCAGTGGGCCGGCGACAGCCTGTCGCTGCCGCAATTGGGCGTGCAGTTGCGGCTTGAGAGCTTTCCCTCGATGCGCAACGTTTCGCTCGTGGCCAACAGCGACGCGCAGAGCTTCGGCGGCTGGCGCCGGCTGGAGCAGTCGCTGCGCAGCGTACTGGCGAACGTCGAAGTCGGGCCCAACCCGCGCGGCGTCGGCATGGTCCTGGCCGGCATGTTGATCCTGACCTCGATGGTCTACCAGGCCGTGGCCGATCCGCAGGCCATCGCCCAGGGCTTCTTCGAAATGCTGCACCGCTGAAAGCCGGCGCCCGTCCAGAACGCGGGCGGCCGGAACGTGGGCGGCCACGGCCGCGCTAGGTAGACGTCGCGCTAGCCAGACGCGGCGCCCTGCGCGCCTTGCGCTCGGCCACCGCCTCGGCCTGTTCGGCCGCATCGAGCACGCGAAAGCGAATTCGAAAAGCGCGACTCCCGCCCGCCAGCTGCCGGCCGTAGAGCGATTGAATCTCGGCCCGCAGCGCGTCGGCCGTGGGAAAGCCGTCGGGCAGCGCATCGGCATCCGTCAGTCCATCGAGCGCGACTTCGTCGACTGCCAGGATGCCGATATAACCCACGCCCGGGATGTAGCTCCGCTGACCCGGACGCATCTTGCGGAATTTCCACAAGCGGATCGTTTGCGTCTTTTCGCCGGCGGCGATCGCCGCGAGAAATTTCTTCTTGAAAAGCAGCACGGTTGCGCGCTCGCCGGTACGAGGTTCGAAAAGCGACGGATCGGCCGCCGGCCGCGCCGACGAAAGGCGGTTAAGGATCTTCGGCCGCCGGCGCGCCCGGCGTTTCAGCGGGCCTTGTCGCCGGCGCGCCCGGCGACTCAGCAGGCTTTGTCGCGGGCTCTGCTGGCTTTGCGGCGGGCTCGGCCGCCGGTGGCAGCTCCAGCAGTTCGGCCAGCGCGACGGCCAATGCGGGAACCGAAGAGGGCGAATCCTTCAGCATGCCCGCGGAGGAGGAAATCGTCGCTCGGGCCCGGGCCAGATACTCGGGCTTGTCCAGCAACTGCCCCAGCGCGATCAGATTGGCGGCCGCAGCGGAATTGCCCGAGGGCATGACGCCGTCGGTCGACATTTTGCTCCGGGCAAACAGGGCCTCGTGGTCGGCGGCGGTGAAATAGAAGCCGCCGCGTTCGTCGCCAAACCGCTCGAGCTGGTCGTCCTGCAGGGCGACGGCGGCCTCCAGCCAGCGGCGATTGCCGTCGGCCCGGTAGAGCGCCACGAGCCCCGCGATCGCGAAGGAATAATCATCAAGGAACGCGGGCACTTTGCCCGGCCCCTGGCAGTAGCTGCGCAGGAGCCGGCCTTCCGGGGTGCGCAAGTTGGTCAGCAGAAAGTCCGCGGCCCGGGCGGCGGTGGCCAGGTACTGGGGATTCTTGAAGATCCGGCCGGCGTCGGCATAGCCCCGGATCGCGAGCCCGTTCCAGCCGGCCAGAATCTTGGTGTCGGTGAGCGGGCGCTTGCGGTGCTGGCGGACGGCCAGCAGGCGGTCTTCGAGGGCGCGCAGGCCGACGGCCAACTGGCGTGGGCTCTGTTTGCGCGCTTTGGCCAGCTCATCCAGCGGCGCGCGCAAGGCAAGCACGAAGCGGTGCTCGAAATTCGGCTTGCCGTCGAGTCCGAAGGCCTGAACCGCCAGAGCCCATTGATCGGCGTTCAATGCCGCTTGGACTTCGGCCGGCAGCCAGCTGTAGTAAACGCCTTCGACGCCGGCCGTCTCGGCGTCCAGCGCCGAGTAGAATCCGCCGCCCGGATCGGCCAGCTCGCGCCCAAAAAGCTCAACGTCTCGTCGACGACTTGCCGGTACGGTTCGCGGGTTTCGAGCTCGCAGGCCCGGGCGTAGACCGAGACGAGCTGGGCATTGTCGTAGAGCATTTTTTCGAAATGCGGCACCCGCCAATAGCGATCGGTGCTGTAGCGATGGAAGCCGCCGCCGACATGGTCGCGAATGCCGCCTTCGGCCATTTTGTCGAGCGTCGCCAGGACCATTTCGCGGGCGGCCGCGTCGCGCGCCCGGGCAGCCCGATCGAGCAGGAATTCCAGGTTCGGCGGTTCAGGAAATTTTGGCCGCTGCGGGTTCTCGGCATTAAAGCCGAAGCCGCCGTACTGGCGGTCGTACTCATGCGCCAGCGACTGCTGAACCCCGGTCAGCAGCCGCGCTTCGAGCCGCACCGGCACAATCGCCGGCCGCGCGGCCAGGCTGTCGCGGACGTATCCGGCCAGTTGATCGGCTGTTTTCTGCCACTGCTGGGGATCGGCGCTCCAGCGCTGGTGCACCAGCTTCAGCACACCCAACAGGCCGCTGCGCCCTTGCCGGTCGCGGGGCGGGAAATACGTGCCGCCGACCAGCGGCCTGGCGTCGGGCGAAAGAAACATCGTCAGCGGCCAGCCGCCACTTTGCGGCGAGCCGGCCAGCTGCGAATAGACCTGCAGCGAGCGCATGTAGATTTCGTCGATGTCCGGGCGCTCTTCGCGGTCGACCTTGATCGGCACGAAATGCTCGTTCAAGAGCGCCGCGATCTCCGCGTCCATGAACGACTCGCGCTCCATCACGTGGCACCAATAGCAGCTCGAATAGCCGACCGACAGGAAGATCAGCTTCTTCTCGCGCTTGGCTTTGGCCAGTGCCTCTTCCCCCCAGGGATACCAATCCACCGGGTTGTGCGCGTGCAGCAGCAGATAGGGGCTCGACTCCTTGGCCAGCCGGTTCGCCGGGGCTGCCGCGCCGGCTGCCGCCGGCTGGGGAGCTGCAGGTTTGGCGACCGGATCCGCGGCCGGGCAGGCGATCGCCCGAGCCAGCACTGCCAGGCTCAGCGCAGCCAGGCTCAACGCGCCTGCGCGTCGGTAGCGCGGCCCAGGCGCGCCCTGGAGCCGGCCGCCCGTGCGGCGGGCGAACGATGCCGGCCCTGGTTGCTGCGCGCTTGCGGTCCACGGCCTGCGGTCGCCTCCGGTTGATCACGCGGGCTGCGGGGGGCGAAACGTTCAGGGCTCGGACAGGCTGCGGAAGAAATCGTCGAGGCCTTCGGCGTCCTCCTCGGCCGATTCCTTGCCCTCGGGCGGAGCAAAATCCGTGGCATCGGCAGCCGTGGGCCGCGCAGGGGGCTGGCCCTTCGCCGCAGGCGGCTGGCCCTTCGCGGCCGGGGGCTGGGGTTTGGCCGGAGGCTGAGGCTTTGCCGGAGGCTGGGCCTTGCCCGCGGTAGGCGCCGGATGGTCTGCCTCTTCGGCCGTATCGTCGTCGTCGTCCATATGGAACTCGGCCGTCACGTCGGAATGCGCACCTGGGCCGCCCGCCGAGTCATCGAGCTGCGAGTCTTCCTCATCCGAGCCTTCGTCCAGCCAGCCCATGTCGAACCCGTCTTCGGATTCAGACGCCGGGGGGGCTGCCTGGGCTGCAGCGCGCTTGCCGCCGGAGACGTCGACCGTGCGGTCGTTGGCCTCTTCATCGGCGACCTCGAAGTCGGGCAGCCCTTCCCCTTCAGCCTCGGGCGGCGCTTCGTAGACGGCCTCGAACGTGAACGAGCCGACGGTCAGGTGGCCGCCGGGCTCGATCAGGGAGTCCTCGCTAATCCGGGTGTCGCCGACAAACGTGCCGTTGAGCGAGCCGAGATCGCGGACCATCAGGTGCCCGCCCGACTCGAACAATTCGCAGTGCTGGCGGCTGATCAGCGGATGATTGAGCGGCACGTCCGCCGACCGGCTGCGCCCGATGATGGCCGGCAAGGTCAACGTGAATTCCGCCGCCTTGGCATTGCCGCCGATGACGACTAGCTTCGCTTCCATCTGCAGCTCCGCGGCTCACGCCTGGCCGACGGCGGTCGGCGAAGAAACTCTGTACCCTGGCTCACGTTAACTTTTCACTATAGTCCTTGCAAAATAGAGTGGCAACTGGCCGATTCCCCGCGATTTCAGGGGGCGCTAGCGTTGCCGGGGCCGGTGCGCCCGGCAGCGGCAAAAACCGGCAAGGGACCCCTGCCCGCCGGGCAACCAGGGCACCGCGCGGATGCTGCCCACCGCCGCGACCGGCGGGCAATTTCGCCGGGCCCATTCGCCGCGTCCATTCAGCGGAGCTCTGCGGCCGGCCGAACGCTGCCGCTAGCGCTCTATTTTGAGCTCGCGCACCAATTCCTGGGCGGTGGTGGTCGGGCACCAGAACTTTTCTACGTGCTCGATGACCAGCTGCGTCCCTTGCGGATGGGGAACGAACGGCTTCTGCCGCGGGTTGTACATCGTGTCGGTCAGGTCGCGGACCAGCACGGTCTGGAACCCCTCGCGGGTCAACTGCCGAATGCCGAACGATCGGCCCAGGACGCACATGTTGGTGTGGACGCCGACGAATACGACGTTCTTGATTCCCTGCTGCACGAGATAGTTGTAGATCTCGCTGCCGTCGTCCGAGACGACGTCCCGCTCTTCATCGACCCGGATGGCCGGATGCTCGCGGCTCCAGGCCTTGTAGTTCTTGCACTGCGGCTCGTCGTCGCAACCGCCGTCCGAATCGTCGATCGGCAGATCCCCTTCGAAAGCTTTGTCGATGCGGTACCAGCGCCCGATCGCCACCGGCGGTGTGGCCGCCGGCGCCGCCAGGATCCGGCGCCGCGCGGGCGAGTCCTTATAAAAATCGATCGTGTCGCTGGGGGCATGGATGATGTGCACGCCGTGCGCCCGGGCCGCCTCGATGATCGGAGCCAGCTGCTCGGCCAGCTCGCCGGTTCGCCGCGAAGCGCTTTGGCACCAGTGCTTGTCCCAGAGGTCGCAAATCAGGATCGCGGTCTCGGCCGGCACGAGCGCCCGCTCGCTGGTCCGCACTTGCCCGGCGCCGCCCTCCGCCTTTGGACGATCCTGCACTTTGATCCGCAGCAGCCCGGCGGCGGGCTGGTCTGCGGCCAGAGCCCAGAGCGCGAGTGAGCCACACAATCCGCAGGCCACGGCTATCGGCAACGTGCGCTTGGTCATCGTCATCCCTTTGCTCAAGTTTTTCGGTCGTGACCGCGATCCGCGTGGAGCATATGGCCGAAACGCATCGGCTCGGGCCGGGCGGGATCGTCGGGAAGGCAAGCCAGAACTGCAGGACCCGGAGGCGCGCGAAATTCTGCCGCCCGGCGGGACCGGTTCAGTATATGCCAAGCTCGCCGGGCATACAGCCCGCCGGCAGAGCGCGAAAGGCAGAGCCGCGGGCCGGACACAAAGACGCCGGCCGCAAGAACGGCACGACGTCGCCACGAATGCGAAGCTACGCCGCCGGGCTGATGTCCATGCCCTTGTCGATCCCTTCGCCGAAGTAGTACTTCCGGGCTTCGGGATTGCTCAGCACTTCGGCGGGCCGGCCGTGGCAGAGCACGCGGCCCCCGCGAATCACGTAGCTGCGGTCGGTGATCTCGAGCGTCTCGCGCACCTGGTGGTCGGTGATCAGGATCGAGATGCCGCGGGTCCGCAGGTCGCGGATGATCTGCTGGATGCTGTCGATCGTCACCGGGTCGATGCCCGTAAACGGCTCGTCCAGCAGAATCAGCTTGGGATTCGAGACCAGGCAGCGGGCGATTTCCAGCCGCCGCCGTTCGCCGCCCGAAAGCGACATGGCCCGCGCTTGCGCAGCGTGGTGATGTGGAACTGGTCGAGCAGTTCATCGCAGCGCTTGGCGCGGGTCTTGCGATCCATGCCCAGCATTTCCATCACGCCCAAGAGATTGTTCTCGACCGACAGCTTGCGGAAGACGCTCGACTCCTGGGCCAGGTAGCCCATGCCGCCGTCGCGAGCCCGGCGGTACATCGGCCAGGTGGTCACGTCGATGTCGTTGAGGATGACCTTGCCCGCGTCGGGCTCGATCATGCCGCAGGTCATGCGGAAGCTGGTGGTCTTGCCGGCGCCGTTGGGACCGAGCAGCCCGACGATCTCGCCGCGCTCGACCTCGAACTCGACGCCGTCGACCACGCGGCGGCGTCCGTACACTTTGACCAATCCGTGGACCTCGAGCATCGGCATGAGTGGGTCCTCCTGACCTGGATTACTGCCTGTCCGCCTGGCGCATGCGCGCTGCGGCGGATTTTCTGTCGCGCCGATTCGTCCGGCGCGCGTCGGCGTTCGATCGCTTCTACGCGCACGAACCCCATGTCCTGAAAATTCGGGAAATACGGAAACGGGATATTCAAATACGGCAATCGATCGAAGGAATGCGGCCAATAGATGAACAACGCCTTGCCGATCAGCAACTCGCGCGAGACGTAGAACTCCGGATGATCGCCGGTCCAGGTCCGGGTCTCGGGGGACCAATAGCGAATGTCCTGCGACCAGAGCCGGCTGTCCTTGCTGGCCGGGCTGTTGTCGCCCAGCACGAAGAACTGATCGGCCTGCAAGGGAAACGTCACTTCGCGGCGCTGGGCGAACAGGCTGTCGCTGGTCCAATGATCGGGGTCGGCAAAAAAGTTGATCAGATTCTCCTGCTTGCTCCCTGGCGCATAATCCGAGATGCCGCCGAAGGTTTCTCGCGTGGCGATGTAGTACACGTCGCGCTTGAGCAGAAGGTGTTCGACCTCGAGCGCGGCTCCGCGCGAGCCGATTCCGGCCGGAGCCAGATCGTCGCGGTTGGGAATATCGTCTCCCACGGCCGGGTAGCCGGTGTCGGCGTCGAACGCGATCAACCGGCCGTCCACCCAGAGCAACAGCTGCCGGTCGACATTGGCAAAGCTCAGCCGGTGTCGCCCCGAGCCCCGCACGGCGGTCTGGCCGCGGGGATGAAAGTCCGGCGCTTCGTCGATCGACAGCCGGGCTTCGCCGGTATCGAGCGCGATCTCGCAGCGGGCATGCCGCCCCGCGCGAACCAGATCGAGCAGGATGGCGCCCCCTCGCTTTGGGCGTTGACGTCGGCCTCGAGCGTCAGGTCTCCGACCCAATTCTGCCCCAGCGGCACGTCGCCCGATCCGCCGCGAATTTCGCTCGTGTTGTAGGCGTAGAAATCCGTGATCAATCGCGGCCGCGGCTGCGCCACGTTCTGGCCATTCTTGATGTCGAACCAGTCGGCGTCGAAGGGAATGAAATGCTGGTAGCGAACCCAGGACTCGCCCGCGGCTCCGTCGGCCGGCTTGGCGATCGCGTACGAGCGCCCGCCGTCGGAGGATTTCCAGTTCTCGCCGCCGGTGCTGCTGCCCGCCGCCTGGCCGTCCCCGGGCCAGGCCTGCCAGCGCAAGGGCCAGCCCGCGTTGGTCATCTTGTCGACGACGAAATCGTTGTCGTACACCGTCTGCGACATCGACCGGACCTTGTCCGCCGGTTTGCGGGCGATGTCGAATCCGTCCGCGTCGGCCTGGCTGCTCGACGACGTCGCGGCTTCGGGCCGGACATAGATGTCGCCGTGACGAATGCGAATGGTTTCGTGCGGCCGGCCGACCAGCCGCTTGATGTAGTTCATCCCGGAATTGCCCGGATAGCGAAATACGACCACGTCCCAACGCTGGGGATCGGCAAAGTCGTAGGGAAACTTGGCGACCAGGATGCGGTCGCCGTTGTAGGGGTCCCAGCGTCGCCCCTGCTCGGTCGCCCGATCGACGTTCATCGTGAAGCGGCAATTCGGGCAGGTTCCGGCCACGACGTCTCTTTCGCGCACGGCGTCCAGCGCATTTTGCCGCTGGCTTTGCGTCGACTTGGGATCATTCAGCACGGCGCGGGCCGATTGGACTCCGTCGTCCTCTTCGCTGCTGGCGCTGACCCGGTAGCGGAAGCCGCATTCGGGACAGATCAGGTCCTTATGCCGGCCCTGCAGCGTGGGCGCCATCGAACCGGTGGGAATCACGAACGCTTCGGCCTCGAACGTGCGAAACAAGAACGCCAGGACGAATGCAATCGCCACGGATTCGATCGTTTCGCGCATCGTGCGATGGGCGGACTGCGGCGCGCGGGCGCCGGCTTGCCGGCTGCCCGGGGAGCGCCGGCCGGTTTTGGCTTGTCGGGTTTCTTGGTGTTGTTGGCCATGTTCCGCGGAAACTAAGTCCGATCCGAGAAAGAAAAATACGCAGTGCAATGCTAGCAATTGCCGCGGGGACGCCCGGGCTCTACCCACAAGTATACCGGGCCGGAAAATATAACGTAGTTTGTGCGAATCCCCCAAGCCGGAAATCACCGCCGCTTCGCGCCGCGGTGGATTAACGCTTTGCCTGTCAATAAGTTGGCGCTGGCCGCCCCGCGCTGCCGGCTGTCCCGGCTCACCGCACTATTGTCTCCCAGCAGCCAATACTCGTCGGCGCCCAGGGTCCGCGGAGCGGTAGCGCTTGCCGGGCTGGCGCTGCCCGCGGCTTCTGCGGCCGGCAAGTAGTAAATATCGCGCAGCACCCGCAGCCGGCTGACCGAAACCTGCAACCCCGCCGCGACACGCGAACCCCCATCGCCGAGCCCCTCGTTACCGGAGCCCCCGTCGCCGTAGCCCACGCCGCCGGCGGCCGGCATTTGGGCGCCGATCGCCAGCGGCCGCGCCGTAGGGCGAACGTCGAGGCCCGAGGGGTCATACCGGTAATCGACAAGCTCGCGTTCGCCGATGCTGAACTGCAGTCGCGCGTCGGCCAGTGCGAACACGACGTCGACCGGCTGGGCCAATACCCCGCTCGGGGCAGAGAACTTCTCGATCTGCCGCTCCCCTTCCCACAATTCGCCAGCGCCGGATGCAACGTCGATCTCCACTCGGAAAGTCTTGCGGCCGTCGTCAGCACGCAGCGACAACCGGCCGACGCCCCGCGCCGCCAGACGGCACGAGAGGATCACGTCGCCCACGGGCACCAATTCCCGCGGCTCGGCCTGGTTGTAAGCCAGGTCATCGAGTATCGGGCCCACGCGCGGACCGGCGGCCGAGTGGACGTGCGTTTGCTGGTGCTCGTACTCGAGCCAATCGATCGTCGGGGGCGCACCGCCGGGTTCGGGATCAAGCGAGCACTCGAACCCTTCGTCCGTGGCACGCCATGGGTTGGCCCCAGGCTCGGGACGCCAGCGCGCGCGAGCCGGATCGGCGGGCCGAAAACCGTCGTCGTGCACCGTCAGGGCCAGGGCCAGCAACTCCGGCAAGCTCTTGCGCAAAAGTTGCCTGTCGATATAGAGATCGCCGGCGCGAATCTCGACGCGCTCGCCCGGCAAACCCGCGACCCGTTTGACGCACAGCGCGGCCGGATCATCGGCTTCGGGCAGCACGACGACATCCCAGCGGGCCGGCGTTCCCCGGGCATACGCGGCGCGGTCCACCAGCAGCCGCTCGCCGGGCAGCGCGGCGAGCGACTCCAGATCGTTGTCGGCGCCGCAATTGGGGCAGATGGCCAACAGACCGGCCGGCAAGGACTGCTCGTCGCAGTCGAAGGCGAATTGGCAGTCGTGGCAGACCACGTGCCGGTGCGCGCCGAGGAGCGCCGGCGCCATCGAGCCCCCTTCGACGATCAACGGATCGACCAGGCCCGAGACCAGCCAGGTGCGGGCAACGAGTGCCAGGCAGCTGGCGGCCACGGCGACTTGAAGCAGGCGGCGCATCGGACCACTTTCCGGCGAACGGCCCCGCGGCGGTCAGGTTTTTCCGCGCCCGTGTCGAGCACGGCCAGAAACGCCTTTTGCGGAATGTCGACCGAGCCGATCGACTTCATCCGCTTCTTGCCTTCCTTTTGCTTGGCCCACAATTTGCGCTTGCGGGTGATGTCGCCGCCGTAGCACTTGGCCGTCACGTTCTTGCGGATGGCCGAAATCGTTTCGCGGGCGATGATTCGCGTGCCGACGGCGGCCTGCAGGGCGATCTCGAACATGTGGCGGTCGATCTCGCCGCGCAGTTTCTTGACGATGGCCCGGCCGCGCCGATCGGCGTCGCGGCGGTCGCAGATGATGCTCAGGGCATCGACCCGCTTGCCGCCGACCAGGATGTCCAGCTTGCAAAGATCGGCCGGAAAATAGCCGATCAGCTCGTAATCCATCGTGCCGTAGCCCCGGGTCACGCTCTTGAGCTTGTCGTGCATGTCGTAGATCACGTCGGCCAGCGGCAAGTTGAACGTGAGCATGGCGCGGGTGGGGGACAGATACTCCGTGCCGATGTACGTGCCGCGGCGGTCGGTGCACAGCTGCATCACCGGGCCGATCACTTCGGTGGGCAACACGAAGTTAACTTTCACGATCGGCTGGCGGAATTCGTCGATCTTGCCGCTGTCGGGCACCTGCGTGGGATTGTGGATGTGCAGGACTTCGCCGTCGGTGGTCGTGATCTCGTAGGTCACGTTGGGGGCCGTCTGCACGAGGTCGAGATCGGCTTCCTGCTCCAGCCGCTGCTGGATGATCTCCATGTGCAACAGGCCGAGAAACCCGCAGCGAAAGCCGAAGCCCAAAGCGTCGCTCGTCTCCGGCTCGAACTCGAAGCTGGGGTCGTTGATGCTCAGCTTGGTGAGCGAGTCGCGCAGCTCCTCGAAGTCCTGCCCGTCGGAAGGGTAAAGCCCGCAGTAGACCATCCGCTGCGGCGCGCGGTAGCCCGGCAGCGGCTCGGCCGCCCCTTCGCCGGGCACGCTGACCGTATCGCCGACGTGGACCTGGCCGAGCGACTTGATGTTGCAGATCAGGTAGCCGACCTGGCCGGCGATCAGCTCCTGGCAGGCGCGGCGCTGCGGGACGAACTGCCCCAATTCGAGCACTTCGTAGGTGGTGCCGGCCCGCAAGAAGCGGATCTTCTGCCCTTTGCGGACCGTGCCGCTCATCACGCGGACGTAGGTGATGGCGCCGCGGAACTCGTCGTAGTGCGAGTCGAACACCATCGCCTGCAGCGGCGCGGCCGGATCGCCCTTGGGGGGCGGCACGCGCTGGACGATCGCCTCGAGCAGGGCCTCGACTCCCGCGCCCGTCTTGCCGCTGCACGGCAGCACGTCCTCGGGATCGATCCCCAGCACCGAGCGCATTTCTTCTTTGACCTCTTCGGGCCGGGCGTGCTTGAGGTCGACTTTGTTCAGCACCGGCACAATCGCCAGGTCGTGCTCCATGGCCGAGTAGGCGTTGGCCACCGTCTGGGCCTCGACCCCCTGGAAGGCGTCGACCAACAGCAGCGCCCCCTCGCAGCAGGCCAGGCTGCGCGAGACTTCGTATTGAAAATCGACGTGCCCGGGCGTGTCGACCAGGTTCAGCTCATAAACCTGGCCGTCGTGTTCGTAGCGCATGGCGACGGCCCGGGCCTTGATCGTGATGCCGCGCTGCCGCTCGAGCTCCATGTCGTCGAGCACCTGCTCGCGCAGTTCGCGCTTTTCCAGCGTGCCGGTTTTTTCCAGCAGCCGGTCGGCCAACGTGCTCTTGCCGTGGTCGATGTGGGCGATGATCGAGAAATTGCGAATATGATTGCAGTCGGGCATTTGGTTTTCTGTCGGTGACGCTGGGGGGCTCGAAAAACGCCTGGTTACCTGTTCTTGTGGGCCGCGGCCCGGGCCAGTCCCGCCGCGCCGATACATCCGGCGTCGCCCCCCAACGAGGCAAACTCGATCGCCGTCCGGCCAACCAGCGAAGCGAAGGCGCGCTCGCCGACTTCCTGCTTGATCCGCGCCAGAAACTGCCGGCCCAGCGTCGTTTCGTACCCGCCGAACGTCATGGCCCCGCCGATGACCACTCCGTCGGGATCGATCGCGTGCATCGCGTTGACGACCGCGATGCCCACGAACCGGGCCGTTTCCAGGACGATTTCCAGGGCCAGGCTGTCGGCACGTTCGGCCTCGGCGGCCACCAACAGCGGGCTGATCGCCTCGCCCCCGCGCACCCGCTCGTGCAAGCTCGACGCACGACCGGCCGCCAGGGCCTCTTCGGTCCGGCGGACCACTGCCGTGGCGCTGGCATAGGCCTCGAGGTGCCCGCGCTGGCCGCAGGCACACAGCCGGGCGGTTTCATTATAGTCGATAATCGTGTGGCCGAGTTCGGCCCCCGTCCCATGTTCGCCTTCCACCAGCACGTCGCCCACGATAATCGCCCCGCCCACCCCCGTGCCCAGGGTGAACAGCACCATGCTTTTCAGCTCACGGGCCGCGCCGATCCAGAACTCGCCGTAGCCGGCCGCCGCCCCGTCGTTGAAGTGCCGAACCGGCAGCCCGCAGGCCGCGGCCAGGCGGTCGCGGAGCGGAAAATCCCACCAGCCGGGCAAATTGACCGGCTCGACCAACAGGCCCGACTCGCGGTCGAGCCCCCCCGGCACGCCCAGCCCCACGCCGCCGATGGCCGCAGTGTCGATCCCCGCGTCGGCCACGGCCTGCAGCACGGCAGCGCCCATCCGCCGCACTGCTTCGTCCGGCCCCTTGGCCACTTCGGTGGGGATGCTGGCCCAACTGAGCGGCTGGCCCAAATCGTCGACCAGGCAAATCTTTACGTTCGTCCCGCCAACGTCCACGCCCACGAAGAACGGCGGCCGGCCGGTCCCCCGGGCAATCGTCCGACGATTCGAAGCACCGGCGGTGAGAGCCATGGGCAGCGGGCCGGACTTTGCAGGCGGGAAATCAAGGCGAGTGGGTAGTTTGAGGAAGTATAGAGGGTCGATTTCGGCCGAGCAATTGGACTTCGACCCCCGGGACCATCCCTCATAGCCGGCGGCTAACAACCGCCGGCAGCGCGGGATCTCGCTACGCGGGCCGCCGCAGAGCGTGCCGGCATCGCCACGGCGTGCCGCGAACGCTAGCGCTGCACCTTCTCGGGATACACCACCAGCTCGACGCGGTGATTGCGCTCGCGGCCCATAGGCGTGGCGTTTGAGACGACCGGGTGGTTGCCGCCATGCCCGACGACGAACAGTTGCGCCGGTTTGAGCGGCCCGCGCGAGGCCAGCTGCTGAAAGACGGCCTGGGCCCGATTGATCGACAATTGCTGGTTGCTCTGCCAATTACCGCCCTGAGTGTCGCCTTCGGTGTGCCCTTCGATGCCGATGATCTGGTCCGGATAGAGCCGGGCCAATTCGCTGCCGACCGTGTCCAACAGCGGCAGGCCGGTGGGCTGCAGGTTCGTGCTGCCCGCCTGGAACAACTGGGCGGCGGGCAGCTCGATGCGGATCACGTCGCCGTCGGGGCGCACGTCGACGCCGGGCAGGTTGATCGACGGCAGGGTCTGGCTGAGGCTGTTGTTGGCGGTGATCGTGGCGCCGGCGCGGCGGCGCGTCGAGGCCATCATGGCCTCGGTCTGTTTCTCGGCGTGCAGTTTCTCTTCGCGCAGCTGCGAGAGCTGGGCCGTGGTGCTGGTCAATTGATCGCGGACGGCGGCCAGTTGATCTTCGACCAGCTTGCTATGCTGGCGCGTCTGGGCCAGCGCGGCCTCGATCTCCTGATTATCCTGATCGAGCGTGGTCGCCCGGCTTTGCAGTTCCTGGTTTTTCTGCTGCAGCGAGGCCTGCTGCTGCAGCAGCTGCTGGTTTTTCGACTGGAGCATGTACGGATTCTGAGCGCAGCCGGCCAAAACCAGCACACCCAGACACAGCGAGCGCAGGAGCGCCACTCGCATCCGGCAGGTCTCCTTGGGAATCGATCGGATCTCGCGCTTGGAGCGGCCGAGGAACTCGGCTGAAAAACCTAGACGTGCAAATCGGGCGCGCAGCGTCGGACGCGCCGCCCATCAAGCGCCGCGGATAGTAGCGGCGGCCGCGGGCCGGAACAAGGGCAGTTTGCGGCCCGATTTCTGGCCGAAGGTTGGGCGGGCAGGCCGCGATTGCTTCGGTTGAACGGAAGGGAGAGGGGATGGGGGGATGACTGGGGATACGGGGGATGACGAGGAACGAGGATCGAATGGCTGAGGCAAATGGACTTCCCGAGCCGATTCAACTCGCGGCAATAGCACGCGAGTTTGCGCCGCTAGTTTGCATCCTCGATCTGGGTATGCGGCAGCCGCGCGCGCAAGACGGCGCATTGCTCACGGTTGATGGGTGGCTCGGCCGAGCCGGGCACGTTATACAGACGCAGCTCGGTTAATTCCCTCAATTCGGCCGCTTTGGCAACCTGAGAATCGTTCATTTCTTCGGCCAGGCAGAGCCAGAGCCGGCGCAGGGTCGGAATGCGAACCAAGTGGTCGAAGACGTCGCCATCGATCCCCGGGCAGCGCAGCCCGAGATCCGTCAGCGGTAGCGCTTCGAGGGCAGCCTGGCACGCTGCTCCGAGCGGTGCCCGGCTCTCGTAATAGAGCTGCTTGATCGACCGGCTCGCGCAGAGCGCGGTAAAGGCCTCGTCGCTCATGGGAGCGTGGACGCGAACAGTGGTCAGGCTCGGCAAAGTCGCGAGTTGCTCTGTTGCGGCCGACTTGAGTGCAGAGTTGCCGAAAAATTGGAACGTTTCGAGCGCCCGACAATTCGTCAGGCCCCCGCCTCCCTCGGCGGTGAGTCGGCACTCATATAGCTGCAACGTGCGCAGCCGATTTCGCGACCCAAGATCTTTCGTGCCAATACTGACCCACTCGAAAGCCGCGCTCTCCAGCGTGGGCAGCTGCCCTAGTTCTACGTCGCCAAACGAAGGCGATGTAATGCTTATTTCTCGCAACGCGCTCAGCTTAGTGAGGGTGCGCATGGTGTTTTCGCGCCATACATGCAAATCTAACGTCTGGTCCTCCGGGTGTTGAATCCGAACGGACACGACGACCCGAGCGCCGTAAGGTCCCGACTTTTCGGTGACGAACTCCAAGCCGTGAGGGCGCGGATAGTCGGCGCAGTCCACGCCAAACTCGATTGGGATAAGAATGGCGTCGCCCGGCCTCCCTCCGATGCTCACGACGAGCTCGACGCAAAGCCGCTCTTCGTCGCTGAGCGGCCCCAAGTCATCAATCGTCTCCTCAAACAGAGCCAGCTCGCCCGGTGCACCGATCCGGCCGCCGGCACGCGCGCTCGAAAGTCGCTCGTACGCCAGCCGAGCGCAGCCCAGTGCCGCAATCGCTACGCCGACGCGGAGAATCCATTGCAATCGCTGGAAGCTGCGAACACGATCCGTCATCGGTCGCACGCACTGGCTGAGAGGTTCGGGGAGGGGCACGCTGCGCCTAGTTCATCCTACCACAGAAGCTCTTAGCGCATTTTTCGGCCGGCAGGCCATCCCCCGTATCCCCTGCCGCATCCCCCTCATCCCCTTCCCCGTCCGCTTCGTCGCCGATCACTCCGCGTTCGTCAGCGGGATCTGAAACTACGCAGACAACCAGGTGGCGATCTCGCGCCGGGCTTCGTCGAGCGCGGCGGGGAGCTTCTCCGGATGCTTGCCGCCGGCCTGGGCCATGTCGGGCTTGCCGCCGCCGCGTCCGCCGACCGCTTCGGCCGCGCCGCGGATCCATTTGCCGGCGTCCAGGCCGCGCTGCTCCAGGTCGCGGCTGATGCCGGCCACGATCGTGACTTTTTCGTCCGCCCGGCTGGCCAAAAGCACCGCGATGGGGCTGGCCGTCTTGCGGAGCTGATCGATCCAGCCGCGCATTGCGCCGGCATCGGCGCCCGGAGTCTCGGCCACCACCGTGCGGACGCCGCCATGCTCGACCGCGCCGGCCAGCAGCTTCTCGGCCGAAACGTCGCCGCCGCGGGCCGAGTGGGACTGCTTCTTCAGCTCGCGCAGTTCCTTGACCAGCGCGGCCACGCGGTGCGGCACTTCGGCCGGGGGGACGCGGAGCACGCCCGCCGTCTCGGCCAGGGCCGACTCGGCCCGGTTCAGGTGCGCGATCGCCTCGCTGCCGGTCAGGGCGGTGATCCGCCGCGTGCCGGCCGACACGCTCTCCTCGCCGATGATCTTGAACAGCCCGGCCTGGGCCGTATTGTCCAGGTGCGTGCCGCCGCAGAGCTCCTTGCTGAAGTCGCCCATCGTGACCATGCGGACGATGTCGGGATATTTTTCGCCGAACAGCATCATGGCGCCGGCCTCGCGGGCTTGCGCGATGGGCAGCGTGCGCCAGCTGACTTTCGCGCCGTCGGCGATTCGGGCGTTGACTTCCGCTTCGACCTCGGCGACCTTTTCCGGCCCGAGCGCCTGCGGATTGGTGAAGTCGAACCGCAGCCAGTCGCGATCGACCTTCGAGCCCTGCTGCTGGGCGTGCCGGCCCAGGTGCTTTTGCAGCGCGTAGTGCAGGATGTGCGTGGCCGAGTGGGCCCGGCGAATGCCCTGCCGGCGGGCCGCATCGACGCGGGCGGTAACCCGGGCGCCGACGGCAAGCCCGCCCGAGCGCAGGTGCCCCTCGTGCAGCACGAAGCCGTCTTCCTTCAGAGTCTGAACGATTTCGAAGCGGCAGCCCGGCCCGACGAGTTCGCCGACGTCGCCGACCTGGCCGCCGCTCTCGCCGTAGAAGGGGGTCTGATCCAGGACGACGGCGATGGGCGTGGCATGGCCGATTTCGTGGACCTGTTCGCAGAGCTGGCCCCGAGCGATGATGCCCACGATGGTGCCGTCGGCCGCGATGGATTCGTAGCCCAGGAATTTCGTGGGGTCGAGCGTTTTCTTCAGCGCGTCGAGCGGGCCCGACTTGAACAGCTCCATTTTCTTGTCCGAGCCCGAGATCTGCCCGTGCTTTTCCATCTGCCCGTGAAAGCCTTCCCAGTCGAAGCCCAGGTTCTGTTCGCTGGCCATGGTTTCGAACAGTTCGGGGGGAAAGCCGTGGGTCTGATACATGTCGAAGGCGTCTACGCCCGAGACCGTGTCGCGCCCTTCGCGCTGGAGCGTGGCGAACAGGCGTTCGATGCGCTCGAGCCCGGCGTCGATCGTGCCGAAGAAGTTTTCCTCTTCCTTGGCGATCACCTGGGCGACGCGCTCAATGGTTTCGCTCAGTTCCGGATAGGGCCGCTTCATTTGCGCGGCGACGGCCGGCACGAGCTTGTGCAGGAACGGCTCGTGCACGCCCAGCTGGCGGCCGTCGAGCACAGCGCGGCGCAAGAGCCGCTTGATGACGTACTTTTCCTTGTTCGGGCCGGGATAGACGTTTTCGTGAATCGCGAACGTGCAGGCCCGGATGTGATCGGTGATCCGCCGCAGCCGGCGGCCGGCCTCGCTCTGCGGATCGTACTTGGTGCGGCAAATCTCGGCGGCCGCTTCGACGATGGGCCGCAGAATGTCGATGTGATAATTCGTCTCGACTCCCTGCAGCACCGCGGCCGTGCGCTCCAGCCCCATGCCGGTGTCGATGTTCTTGCTGGGCAGCGGGCGGAGGTTGTGCGGCGGACTGCCGACGCGGTTGAACTGCGTGAAGACCAGGTTCCAGATCTCGACTTCGCCCCCGCCAGGCGGCGAGTAATAGATTTCGCTGCAGGGGCCGCAGACGCCGTCGGGGCCCTGGCTGGGCGCGGCGGCGGGCCAGAAGTTGTCGTCCTCGCCCATCCGCTTGATTTTTTCCGGCGGCAGCTTGATGTCGCTGGACCAGATGCCGGCCGCCTCGTCGTCGTCCAGATAGACGGTGACGGACAGCCGGTCCGGGTCGAGCCCGAGCCACTGCTTGCGGGTGAGGAATTCCCAGGCCCAGTTGATCGCTTCGCGCTTGAAATAGTCGCCGAAGCTGAAGTTCCCGAGCATCTCGAAGAACGTGTGGTGATAGGCGGTGCGGCCGACGTTGTCGATGTCGCCCGTGCGGAGGCATTTCTGGCAGGTGGTGGCCCGGGTGAATTCGAGCTTCACCTTGCCCAGGAAATGGTCCTTGAACTGGTTCATGCCGGCCGGCGTGAACAGGACCGAGGGATCCCAGCGGGGCACCAGCACGTCGCTCGGACGGCGGGTGCAGCCCTTGGACTCGAAGAAGGCCAGATACTTTTCGCGCAGTTCGTCGGTTTTCATGGCGTCCAGCGGGTAATCGCGTGAGCGGAGTGGTTTGCCGGGATTCTCCAGAGCGTGTGCCAACAGCCAGACGCCGCAGGGCTGCTGGCGGTTCGCCCGCCTGCGGTCGGCGGCCGGTGATCAAAGCCTTACGGCCAGCGGACTTTGGCAGCCGGGGCCCCAAGGCTGCAATCTGCCTGGCGGTCGCCCGGCCCCTCGGGGCAGGCAAGCCGCCCATGATACCGCTTGAGCGCCGAACCGGCCAGACGAGCGGGGTCGGGCGCATTGGCGGATGGACCGGCGCCACCCGGGGTGCACGAGCGCGAGGGGTGCGCGAGCGGCGAGCACCGTACGACAGCAATTGGGCGAAACGCCGCGGCAGGCGCTGCCGCTGCGCTTAGGGCGTGTCGGCTTTCGGTTCCGGCGGAATCGAACGCACGGGCCGTTCGTCCGGCGGGACCAACAGCCGCAGGTTCACGGCGCCGGTCTTGCCGGCGACGGCCTTCTGGAATTCGCGCGGAGAGCTGACCCGGACGTTGCCCACGTGGCTGATCGCCATGTTGGGGCGCAGCCCCTGGTTCCAGGCCGGACTGGACTGCTCAACTTCGCTGATCCAGACGCAGCCGTCGGGATCGATCTTGCCTTGTTCGATGTGGTCTGACCAATCGCGATCGGTGGTGAAGTAATCGACACGGATCCCCCGCCAGCTCGGCGGCGGATTGGTGACGATCTTTTTGCCCGGCACGAGGAACTTCGTCAGCTCGACGTTGATCGGCATGACGACGCCGTTGCGCTCGACGGTCAGACGCACGACCGCTTCGGCGGGGAGGCGGCCGACTTGCAGAAACAAGCCGTCGGCGTCGCGAATCGGCCGTCCGTCGACATGGGTGATAATGTCGTTGGGGCGCACGTCGAATCGCCGGGCCGGAGTGCCTCTGACCACTTCGCGCACCCGGGCCCCGTGCCGGCCTTCCTGGAAGTCCGATTCCCGCAGGCTTTCGGGCCGCACGCCCAGGAAACCGTATTCGACTTCGCGGCCTTGCTTGAGCGTGTCGACCACACGGCGAAACGTTTCATCGACCGGAATCGCGTAGCCGGCCGACTGCTCGTAACCGGCCACCGCCGCCATGGCGGTGGTCAGGCCGATCATTTCACCCTTGAGATTGATGCAGCGCCCCGCCGCTGGTGCCCAGGTTGAGCTTGGCGTCGGTCTGGATCAGCGTGCCGAACTGGTGCAGCGTCCGCTTGCCGGAGGTAGCTGCGTCGTCGGGGCTCGGCGGGGCCTTACGCTCGAAGTTGGCGATGATACCCCAGCTGGCGCTGGCCTGGCCGTCGCGGGCAATCGCGTACGGATTGCCCAGCGCGATGACGATCTGCCCCTTCTTCAGGTTCGCCGCATCGCCGAACTTGATCGCCGGCAGGTCGTGGGCGTCGATCGACAGCACGGCCAGATCGCTGCGCGGATCGGCCGCCTTGATCCGCGCCGGATACGCCTTGCGCTCGGCAGTGGTGACGAAGTAATCGCTGTCTTCTCCCAGCGCGTGATAATTGGTCAGGATCAGGCCGCGGCGGTCGATGATCACGCCGCTGGCAAAATCGTCGGGCACGAAGTCGGCCTCACCCGGCCGGGGCTTGGCCGGCACGATCCGCAGCGCGCCGAACGGATCGAGCCGCGGCTCGAGCGGGCCCAGGTCGTCGCGATCGTGGCGGCTGACGCGCGCGATCGCCACGACGGACTTGTCCGACTGCGCGATGGCGGCCGTCAGGGCGTTTTCGATCGCCAGGGCCGCTTGCAGGCCGGTGACTTCCTGAGCCGCCGCCGCCCGCGGGCCGTACAACCCGGCAAACAGCGCGCAGGCCAGCACCAGACACCAGGCCGTCAGCAGAGCCTGGCGCGCCCGTCGGTCGATTCCCGGCATGACTCCCGGCATAATTCCCCTCAACTGGACGAACGCTGGGGGAATTGCCTGCGTCCCGCGATCGGCCTGTGCGGGACGACTTTCCCTCGGATCAAGCGTCGTCGGCGCCGGCCCCCTCGGAAGCGGTGGCCAGCGCGGTGCTCCCGGCGGCGATGAGCTTTTCTTTCAGCTCTTCGACGACGGTCGGATTCTCCAGCAGGAAGGCCCGAGTCCGCTCGCGCCCCTGTCCCAAGTGTAAGTCACCATAGCGGAACCAGGCACCTGAACGGACGATCAGTTTCTGGGCGATGGCCAGGTCCAGCACGTCCCCTTCATAGCTGATTCCGCCGGAATGCATCATATCAAACTCAGCCACGCGGAACGGCGGGGCGACCTTGTTCTTGACCACTTTGGCCCGAACCCGTTGGCCGACGACCGCTTCGCCGTCCTTGAGCTGGCCGATGCGGCGGACGTCGACGCGGACCGAGCAGTAGAACTTCAGGGCGCGGCCGCCGGGAGTGGTTTCCGGACTGCCGAACATCACGCCGATCTTTTCCCGGATCTGGTTGATGAAGATGACCGAGGTCTTGCTCTTGGAAATGATGCCGGTCAGCTTGCGCATGGCCTGGCTCATGAGCCGGGCTTGCAGGCCGACGTGCGAATCCCCCATTTCCCCTTCCAGCTCTTTCTTGGGCACCAGGGCGGCCACCGAGTCGATGACGATCACGTCCACCGCGTTCGACTTGACCAGCATCTCGGTGATTTGCATGGCCTCTTCGCCGTTGCTCGGCTGGCTGACGAGCAGCGTCTCCAGCTCGACCCCCAGCTTCTTGGCCCAACTGGGATCCAGGGCATGCTCGGCGTCGATGAAGGCGGCAATGCCGCCGGCCTTCTGCGCCCGAGCCACCACGTGCAGCGCCAGCGTCGTCTTGCCGCTCGACTCAGGCCCGAAAATCTCGGCGATCCGGCCGCGGGGAATGCCCTGCCCGCCCAGGGCCAGGTCCAGCGACAGGCTGCCGGTGGGAATGCCCTCGATCTTGCCGATATGCTCGGTTCCCAGGGGCATGATGGCCCCTTCGCCGAACTCTTTTTCGATCTGGGCCAGGGTGTTTTTCAGGCCGACATTGCTCTCCAGCAGCGACGTGGCCGCAGTTTCCTTGGATTTCTTGCCTTTGGCCGGGGTGTCTTTCGGCATGTGATTCGTCGCGGGTTTGGTGGCAGTGACCATGAAAAATCCCTTGTGCGCTCGCGGCCGAAATGCCTTTTTCCAGGTCGCGGCTCGGCTCGCCGGCGGCCCAGGCGGATACTGAACGTACGTTCATGTTATCGGCCTGCGGGAAGCATTTCAATAGCGGCTGGCACAAAAAGGGGATTCAGCCGACAGCCCATCTTAGCCGGGCCGGCAAACAGCCGGTAGCCGGCCGCCCCCGTCCAGCGTCGACCCGGTTCTCAGGCCGCCGGTCGGGCCCTCTGGGGCCGTGCCGCTAGCATTCTCCGGCGCCCGGGTTTTTCCTCCTTCCTCCTTCCTCCTTCTGCCTTCATCCTTCATCCTTCCTCCTTCTGCCTTCCTTCTTCTGCCTTCTGCCTTTCCTCCCGGCCTTGCAGCTCCGCGTGTCCCAGCGGCTCGTACCTCGGACCCTGCGGACCCAGCTCGCTGGAAAACACGGTCACCTCGAAGACCGGCGCCGGCCCGGCGTCGAACTCGGCATTCTGCCTTAGCAGGTCGGCCAGCTCGTCGATTCCGCTGGGTGAATTGCGGACCCGACCCAGCGTGACGTGGGGGCGAAACCGCCGCTGCTCGGCCCGAAAGCCCAGGCTGTCCAGGCTCCGCTCGACCGCCGCGTGCAGCGCCACGAATTCGTCGGTGCCGTCCCGGGCACCCAGCCAGATGGTTCGCGGATTGCTCAAGTCGGGAAACGCTCCGGCGCCCCACACTTCGACGTCGAACGGCACCAGTGGGGCCACGGCTTCGGCCACCCGGGTGCAGATCCGGCTGACGTCGACCAGGTCCACCTCGCCCAGGAATTTGAGCGTCCAGTGCATCTGGTCGGGCGTGACCCATTTGACGTTGGCCGCCGTCGGCCGCAAGCGCTCGATGAGCCCGGCGGCCAGCTGCTTGACCTCGCCGGGCAGCTCAACCGCGACGAACGTGCGAAGAGAATCGCGCATGGCACAGCCTTGGGAAAATCGGAACAGGCAACACGGAGAGCGGCGAAAGCGGAACGCGGACAGGAAAGCCTGGAACAGCACGGGGCGCGGGGCCGGCCGAGTCCTCCGGCGAAGTTGCGGGGAGTTCAAAACGACAGCATGCGCCGATATTCCGAGAATCGCTCGTCCAGATCGGAGCGCTCGATTTGCTTGAGCCGCTCGAGGCTGAAATCTTCGACATTGAAGCTGGCCACGACCACGCCATAGGCCAAGGCCCGCTTGAGTGCCGCGGGGTCGAACCGGTCGAGCGCGGCCAGGTAGCCCATCATGCCGCCGGCAAAGCTGTCGCCAGCTCCGGTCGGATCGACGACCCGGGGAGTGGGAAAGGCTGGCAGCACGAAGACTTCATCCTGGCTGAAGAACATGGCCCCGTGTTCCCCTTTCTTGATCACCACGAACTTGGGACCCAGGGCCTGCACGGTGCGGCCGGCCCGGACCAGGTTCTCGTCGCCGGTGAGCAGTCGGGCTTCGCTATCGTTGAGCACCAGCCCGTCCAGGCGCTTGAGCAGCGCGTTGAGCTCGTCGCGCTGGGTGTGGATCCAGAGGTCCATCGTGTCGGCCACGACCAAAGCGGCACCGGGCACCTGCTCGAGCACCTTAAGCTGGACCACCGGCGAACCATTGGCCAGAAACACGTAGCGCGAACGGCGATAGTCTTCCGGCAGCACCGGATCGAACTTTTCGAAAACGTTGAGATGGACCTCGAGCGTTTCGCGGTCGTTCATGTTCGGCAGGTATTTGCCCCGCCAGCGAAACGTCTTGGCCCCGTTGACCACCTGCACGCCCGAGGTGTCGATCCCCCGGCCGGCCAACAGCTGCGTATGTTCGGCCGGAAAATCCTGGCCCACCACGCCCACCAGCCGCACCGGCGAAAAGTAGCTGGCGGCGTAGGAGAAGTACGTGGCCGAGCCGCCCAGCACGTCGTCGCGCTTTTCGTTGGGGGTTTCGACACTGTCCAGGGCGATCGATCCGACGACGAGGAGCGGCATAGAGTTGATGACTGGGGGCTGGAGATAGGGAGTTGGGGACTGGAGTCTGGGTCATAGCCGGCCGTCAATGACCGCCGGCCGACGCGATGCGATCCATCAACCGGCGCAAAGGGCCGAGCTACTTTTCTTCCACTTCGGCCAGGGTCGATTCGACGTAGGCCAGCACGTGTTCGGCCAAGATCGTTGGCCGGGCGCTCCGCCAGACGCCGCCGTCCAGGGCGATCCCTTCCCAACCGGTAAAGGTGGGATGATAGCGGTATTCGGTGATGATGCCCAAAACTCCGTTTTCGCTCTTGGCGATTTTGCCGTGCGCGTGGGCGGGGGTCAGTTCGGCCAGTTTCATGATCGCACGGTCTCTTGGATCTGGGTCGGCGGCGGGCAAAAAAATTGCGCCCGCACATTGTCGGCCATGCCGGGGCAAGTGTTCAAGGGCCGCGCGAACGACAATTGCCCTCGACCGCTCACTTTTGAGGGCCGGCGCGATCGCTCTCCGACCGGCGGCCGGCCGACCAAGGCGGGCGCCCCGAGCGGTCGTTGCCAACTTGTTACCTGGGACCCTGGATCCCGGGCGGTACACTGGAGCTGGTTTCAAAACCTGCTCGGAGAAGGGGACGGTCCCATTTTGCTCCGAGGACTGCGCAAAACCGGGACAGTTCGGCAGTTTTCGAAACCGGTTCGAGGTACTTCGGCGGGCGCGGGCCAAACGGCTCTGAGAGCCACTTATCAGCCAGGAGAAATTCATCATGCGGCAAAGCGGCGGAACCAGCGCGGCGTGGCTCATGCTTGTGGCACTGGCCGCGGGCGCGGAAGAAAAAGCTGCCGACGTGCGCTCGATCAGCACCAGCGGAGATGCAGTCGTGTACGTGGCGCCCGACGAGGTGGTGGTCAACTTTGGCGTCGAGACCGCCGACCCTGGGCTGGAAAAAGCCAAAATGCTCAACGACGCGGCGGCTGCCAAACTGGTCAGTGCGATCAAAACGCTGGGCATCGAAACCAAGGACATCCAGACCGACAACATGGACATCGAGATCCGCTACAAGGACAACAACCTGGTCGTCGCCGGCTACGTGGTCCGGCGCGGCTACGCCGTGACGCTGCGCGATCCCAAGAAGTTCGAACAGCTCACGACCACCGCTATCCAGGCCGGCGCCAACCGCCTGCTGGGCTTCGAGTATCGCAGCACCGCGCTGCGCAAACATCGCGACACGGCCCGGCGGATGGCGATCAAGGCCGCCCACGACAAGGCCGTCGACCTGGCCGATGCCCTGAACTGCCAGATCGGAGCCCCGCGGTCGATCCAGGAAGGGGGCGGTTACGCCGGCTACTGGGGCTCGCGCTGGGGCTGGGCTGGTAATGCCATGGCGCAAAACACCGCCCAGGTGGCGCCCGGCGGCGAAAGCGAAGGGGGCGAAGCGACGCCGCTGGGCCAGATCGCCATCCGTGCCCAAGTGAGCGTCACGTTCGACCTGGTGCCGTTCGGCAAGTGAAACGCGCGGCGAGCGCGGGCCTTCAACGTGGCCATTGCTCGCGAACAGGAAGATTCACCCCAGAGAGTCGCGGAGAATCGCAGCGGGGAACGGCCCTTCTCCGCAATCCACTCTCGTCAGTTCGCCGCCGCACGCTCGAGCGCCCGGTCGATCCGCTCCAGGACCGTAGGCTTGCCAAGGATGGCCAGGCAATCGTACAGGCCCGGGCCGACGCTCTTGCCGGTCGTCGCCACGCGCAGGGCATGGATGATTTCGCCGATCTTGATCCTTTGCTCGGCCACAAACGCATTCAGGGCCGCTTCGAGCCCGGCGACCTCGAAATCGTCGAGCGCACCGAGCCGATCACGGAACTTGCCCACCAGTTCGGCCGCCCCGGGCTTGCGCAGATACTTATCGAACGCCGGCTCGTCGTACGCGACCTGATCGCGGAAGAAAAAGTCGGCATAGGCCAGGATGTCGCCAAAGACCTTGAGCCGGTCGCCGGCGGCTTCGACGATCCGCGAGAGCTTCGGCCCGACTTCACAGGGGGCCGGCGTGGTCACGATGCCGGCCTGCTGCAAGTAGCGGAGCATTGACGCCACTTTTTGTTTCAGCGGCACCTGCTGCATGTAGTGGTCCTCGAAGGACCAGAGTTTCTTCACGTCCAGACTGGCCGGCGCTTTGACCACCCGCTCCAGCGAAAAATTCTCGATCAACTGCTGCCGGGACAAGAACTCGGTCTTGTCGTCGAGCGACCAGCCCAACAGGGCCAGGTAGTTGATGATCGCGTCGGGCAGGTAGCCCACCTGCTCGTAAAAATCGACAATCACCGGGTTGAACGTTTCGGCCGACGTGGTCATGCCCAGGGCCGCGGCAATGGCTTGCCCGTGCTCATAGGTTTGGGCGAAGTCGCGATTCTTGAGATACTTGTCCAGCTTGCGCTTGCTGAGCTTGTTCTTGCTGCCCGGTTCGGCGACGAACGGCAGATGGGCGTAGACCGGCAGTGGATAGCCGAGCGACTGGGCGATGAAAATCTGCCGCGGCGTGTTCGACAGATGCTCCTCGGCCCGGATTACGTGCGAGATGCGGAAATCGAAATCGTCGACCACGCTGGCCAGATGGTACAGGCACGTGCCGTCGGCCCGCTGGATGACGTGGTCCTGCTCCCGGGCCCAGTCGAACGACACCTGGCCCCGGATCTGGTCGTCGATCACCAGCGTGCCCTCGCGGGGCATCTTCAGCCGCACGACGGCCTGGCGGCCTTCGGCCTGGAAGCGGGCAATGTCCGCTGCCGATTCGGCCAGCCAGCGGCGGCTGTAAAGAAACGGCCGCTTTTCGGCCTGGGCCGCCTCGCGCTCCGCCTGGATCTCTTCCGGAGTGGCAAAATCGCGATAGGCCAGCCCCGCCTCGAGCAGCTTCGCGACCGCCGCCTGGTAGCCTGCCAGCCGCTGCGACTGGTAGTAAGGCGCATACGGCCCGCCCTTGTCAGGCCCCTCGTCCCAATCGATCCCCAGCCAGCGAAAGCCGTGCAAGATGGGGGCCAGCGCCGCATCGACGTTGCGCTCGGCGTCGGTGTCGTCGATCCGCAGCAGGAACTGGCCGCCGTGCCGCCGGGCGAATAACCAATTGAACAGCGCCGTGCGGACGCCGCCGATATGCAAGTAACCGGTCGGGCTGGGAGCGAAACGAGTGCGAACCATGGCGGGGAAAGGCAGAAGGATGAAGGCAGAAGGATGAATACAGGAAACGCGAGAGCGATCGTCAGAGCCGGCAGTCAACGATGGCCCGCCGGACTCTGCTAACCGGCAGTCAACGACGACGGGCCGGGCCCTCTTAGCCGGCAGTCGACGACTGCCGGAGGGGACTCGGGCAATTATGGAGCATCCCCTGCGATTCGGGAATGGGAAAGCCGCCGCGCGGGCCAAGTTTGCCGCGGCGCATTTCCGGCGCACAAAGGGGGCTAACGCACGATCACCGCTTGGGGCAGCTCGGCCTGAAGGCGGCGGGCTCCTTCCGCGGTGACGAACGTGCCCGTGAGCGAAATCTTGCGCAGTTGCCGCAAGCCATAGAGTTGCTCGATTCCCTCGTCGGTCACATAGGTCTGCTCGAGATTCAGATCCTTGAGCTCGCTCAGCCGGGCCAGCTCGGCCAGGCCCGTGTCGTCGATGCTGGTTTTTCTCAGGTTCAACTCCTCCAGCCCGACAATCGCTGCCAGGTGCGCGCAGCCGGCGGTGGTGACTTTCGTACGTTCGAGCGAGAGCACGCGCAGCTGCTCAAGATCGCGCAGGCTGGCCAGAGCGGAGTCGTCGATCCGCGTGCCAGCGAGGTACAGCGCTTGCAAGGCAGGCAGTTTCGCCACGCTGGCGAGCCCCTGGCTGCCGACGTCGGTCTCGGCCAGGCCCAGCCATTTCAAGCGCACCAGCGGCTCGACGCGCACCAGGCCCGCGTCGCTGATCTGGGTTTCGTGCAGGCACAGCCGCTCCAGCTGCGTGAGCCGCGCCACGTGCGCGAGCCCCGCATCGGTCAGGCTGCTGCGTTTGAAATCCACGGTCTTGAGCGCGGGCAATCGCTCGAGCAGCGCAACGTCGTCGTCCGTGATTTGCGTGGCCCAGAGATTCAGCGAAACCAGGTGCTTCAGTTGGAGCAGATGCTGCATCTTGTCCGACGTGAAATCCTTGCCGCAGGTCAGGTGCACGACGTGCGTGAACGGCTCGCCGGCCACGGCGCGGCGCAGCCAGAGCGGCGCCGGCGGCGCGGTGCCCAGCGTCCAATGATCGCCGTCGGACTCGTAGCGATACTGATAATCGTAATAGCCCGAAGCGCCGGTGAGTTCGTCGAGCGCGGCTCGCTCGCGGCGGGCGGTTTCGATTTGCAGTCCCAGCCAGCCCAGCGCCGCGCCGGCCAGCGTCATCAACATCAGCAGCGCCCGGAGGCTGAACCGCAACCAGCGGCGGGCGGGCGTGCGGACATAGGCCAGCGGAGCAACCATGATGGATTCGCTCGAATCGTGCCGCACGCGATTCCTGGAAAGAACGACGAAGGCAGATGGCCACAAAATACACAAAAAGGCAACTCGGCTGTCCCGCTCCGGCGGAGCGCTCGCGCGCGGATCATCGCCTCTGCTTTTCGTGCTTTTTCGTGTTTTTCGGGGCCATCTCCTTTTCGTCTCCAGCTTCGACTTCCGCCGCCGGCGCTCACTCCAATTGCCCGACGACGCCGACCAAGAATTTTCCCAGCCGCTCGCTGGCCACGAGTGCGTCTTCTTTGAGCTGCCACATGTCCTTGATGCTCGACGGCCGGCGCAGGATGGCGGCGCCGACGGCCCCGATCCGGCCGGCCCGGCTGCGCTGCCGGACCAGATTGTCCACCTCGGGGGGCAGCTGCCGGTCGACCGCGTCGCTGATCACGCGGACCGACAGAAAGCGGACTTTCTCGCGCCGGCAGACTTCGGCCACGGCAAACGTTTCCATGTCGACCGCCAGCGCCTGGTGGGCGGCGCCCAGCGTACGCTTTTCGTCCGCGGTGCCGATCACACGGTCGGCGGTGAGCAATCTTCCGACGTGCAAGTGCGGGCTTTCTGCCAGGACGGCCGGATCGATGCGGAAATCGACCTCCAGTTCCCGGCCCGACGTGTCGGCAATCCGGTCGGCCATCAGGATGTCTCCCGATTGCAGCTCGGGCGCAAGACCCCCGGCAAACCCGGCCGACACCACCCAGCGCGGCTTGTGGCCGGCCAGCAGGGCTTGCGTGCCGGCGGCGGCCGATTGGGCGCCGGCGCCCGCCTCGACGATCACCACCCGGCGCCCCTTCAAGCCGCCTTCCCGGGCAGTGAATCCGGCTCCCTCGATGCCGACCACGCCGGCCAGCCGATCGACCAGGCCGCCGGCTTCGATCCCCAGGGCAAACACCAGCCCCACGTGGCAAACCTGCGGCTCGGGCGGCGGCGCGGCCGGTTCGCTGCTCGTGCTGGCCGCGCCGGCGCCGCTGGCAGCGCCGGCGACCGCTTCGGCGGCGGCCGCCTGGGCGTGCTGCCGCGCCGTCTGGTAGAGCCAGTTGCGAACGAGGGATTGCCACATGATCGAATGCGTCACGGTAGGGCGAGAAATGCCAAAGGCCCAGGTGGTTCCATCATAACGTCAGCGCAGGCGCCCGTGGGAGGCGCGGGGGGTCAATCGCTCGGCCCAAAGGGCCGAAGGAGCGCAGCCCAGGGCCCGCGCAGCGCCGACCTGGGATCGACACGCCGCCAACAAATGATGGTCGCCCGGATGGGGCGATCCGCGGCGGCAGGCTTGAATCGGGCCGCAAGCCGGGTGAGAATTCGGGCATGGACATTCGCGGCCGGGTGCACAATGGCGTGGTCGTCGTAGAGGGCGGGCTGGCGTTGCCGGAAGGCACCGCGGTCACGGTCTTGTGTTCGATCGCGCCTAACGCCCTGCCCTGCGGGCAACGTCAGCGAGTCTCGCTGCCGCTTGTGCCGTCCGGTCGCCCCGGCCAGCGACCACTGACCTCCGAGCGGGTCGCAGAACTTCTGGACGAAGACGGTGTTTCTGCCTGATGTGAACCTGTGGCTCGCGATTGTGTTCGAGTCGCATGTTCATCACGCTGCTGCGAAGAAGTCGTTTGAATCGGTACCGGATGGGAATTGCGCGTTCTGTCGCTTGACGCAGCAAGGATTTCTCCGGCTGGCCTTCAATCCCCGGGCCTTCGGCGACGAAGCCGTTACGCTGCTTGACGCCTGGCGCCTCGACGACAAACTGCTCGCCGATCCGCGGCTAATGTATTCCGAGGAACCGGCCGGCATGGACGAATTCTGGCGACACTACACCGAACGGCGTTCGTTTTCCCCCAAGGTCTGGAGCGACGCCTTCTTGGCTGCCTTCGCTCGGGCGGCGCATTTCGACCTCGTCACATTCAATAGCGGGATGAAGCAATACGAAGCGCTGCAATGCTCGGTCCTCGACTAACGTCAACCAGCTGGCGCCCCGCAGTTGAGCGTTTCTCGAATCCGACTGCCGGCTTCGCGCCCGCCGCCGGCGCGGCGCGCGGACGTTTCAGCGCCGGGCCCGGAACCATACGTTCGGGCAATTCAGCTCCATCCAGGCTTCGGCCGAATCGGCCGGCCGATCGGCGATCGTTTCCCGGGCCAGTTTGCGCTGGGCGTCGGCAATCCGCCGCGACACCATCTGACTTTCGATCGACTCCTCCTCGGTCATGCCGAGCCGCTTCAAGGCATTGACCACCCACTCGCCGCCTAGCGCCCGCATCACCGCGTCGTCTAGCGACACGTGATGGACGAGGTCGGTGCGGCAGGGCAGGCCGCCGGCGAAGTCGACGATCGCCTGGTCGCGGGCGGCCAGCGGGTGCCGCTCGCCCACGACAAGCAGCAGCCGCTGCGCGTCGCCCGTCGGCAGACCCGAGGCAACGTCCTCGAGTGCCTGGGCCCGGGCCACGCTGACCGGACAGATGCCGGCGCTGGCGCGCACGAGCTGGCCGACTTTCTCCAGGCCTTCAAGGCATTCGGGAAAATGGGCGACCAGCAAAATCGCGCTGGGAGCATATCGCTGCGCCCGGCTGTCGGCAATCGCCGCCGCGAGGCCCTTGAGCTTGGCGGCCTTGGTCAGCCAGATCACGTCCTGATGGAGCGTGACATTACTGGGCGATCGTTTGAACCAGTCGAAAATGCCCATGGCCTGACTCGCGCCGATGTCGCTACGAGGTGTGCACGATCGTGCTATTCTAACCGGACCTCAGGCGCAGGTGCCCCCAGACCGCAGTCCCGGCAATCACTCAATCCGACCTGTGCCGACGCGGCAACCGCCACCGATCGGTCCGGCCCTACCGGAATTCTCCGGCCCCGCAACCGACAGTCGCCGCGATCGCGCGGCTCTCGTTCGCTCGGCCCAACGGGCCGAAGGAGCCCAGCCCAGGGCCAGCGCAGCGCCGCCCTGGGATCGACGGGCCGCCAATAAGCCCTGGTCGCCCCTGAAGGGGCGATCGTCGCGGACCGCCGCCAACCGGGCGACCGCGCCCGATTGCGTTAGCGAAGCGCGTTGCGCCTGAGCGTCGGCTCATGCCAGGCCGTGCCGTCGAAAATCTGGGCTTCGGGAAACAGCCGCCCGAGGTGCTCGATGGCCTGCCGGTAGTCCTTTGACGTTTCCTGGGCGCGGTACACCCAGAGCAGGGACTCTTTCGATTCGCCCACTAGCCGCAGCGGCCACGGCAAATCAACGATGAATCCGGGGTGGCGGCAAACGAAATCTTGCTGGTGATGGGCCTCGACCCACTGCCGCGCAGCGCACCGCTGGGCGACCCAGTGGTGGTAGTAGCCGAACCACAGCGCTGGCAGCGTCATTGCCAAGAGCAGCGCTCGCAGGCTGAACGTGCACCAGCGCCGGCCTGGCCGCAAGTTCATGGCGGCTGCGCCTTACTTCAGCACCGGCAGATCGATGAAATCGGCCGTGCGCTGCCGCTGCCGGGCCGGCGCCGCAAACGCGGGCGCAGCCGACGGCGGAGCCAGTTCCACCGGTTCGAGCGGTTCGCGGGGCGGGCCGAACAGCATCAGCCGCGCCGTGGCCAGCAAGCCTCCCAGCGAGCCGAACGTGGCCAGCACGGCCGAGGGCTCGTAGCCGCAGTGGACCATGCAATCGCGGCACTTGGCGTTGCCGCTGGCGCGCCCGTAGCTCGCCCAGTCGGTCTCGTCCATCAGCTCGCGGAAACTCTGGGCGTAGCCCTCGTCGAGCAAGTAACAGGGGCGCTGCCAGCCGAACAGGTTGTAGGCCGGGCTGCCCCAGGGGGTGCATTCCAGGTCCCAGTTGCCCTTGAGGAACTCCAGGAACACGGGGGACTGGTTGAAGCGCCAGCTGCGATTCGGATTGCCCAGCAGCCGGCGGAACAACCGCTCGGTGCGGCGGCGGCTGAGGAAATGATCCTGGTCCGGGGCCTTGGCATAGCTGTAGCCGGGCGAAATCATCATGCCTTCGACGCCCAAGCGCATCAGCTCGTCGAAGAAGAAGCGCATCCGCTCGGGATCGGCCCCTTCGAACAAGGTCGAGTTGGTCGTCACGCGAAATCCGCGCTCGAGCGCCGCTTTGATCGCCCGCACCGCAATGTCGTAAACACCCTCGCGGGCAACGGCCAAATCATGCTCGTCGCGCGGGCCGTCCAGGTGCACCGAGAAGGACAGATACTTGCTCGGCGTGAACCGCGACAGCGTCTCTTCCAGCTTCAGCGCGTTGGTGCAGAGATAAACGTATTTCTTCCGCGCCACGAGGCCGGCCACGATTTCGTCGATCTGCGGATGCAGCAGCGGCTCGCCGCCGGGAATCGAGACCATCGGCGCGCCGCACTCGTCGGCCGCTTGCCAACACTGCTCGGGCGTCAGATGCCGGCGAAGGATCTCGGTGGGATGCTGGATCTTGCCGCAGCCCTGGCAGGCCAGGTTGCAGCGGAACAGCGGCTCGAGCATCAGGACCAGCGGATAGCGCTCTACGCCGCGCAGCCGCCGCCCCAGGACGTACGTGGCCACGGTCCACATCTGCGAGAGCGGTACGCCCATGAGTCCCCCTAGGACTAACGAATGAGGAAGGCAGAAGGATGAAGGATGAAGGCAAAATAGGAAACGTGAAATGCCGGCGAGTGGTCGCCGGCCAAATGTTGCCTGTTTCTGCCTGCGGACTTCATCCGTCTGCCTTTGAGTCAAGCCACTGGCGCAATTGCTCGGCTTCTTCCAGCCGGGCGCCGACATGCCGGGCCCAGGCGGCCAGGGCCAGGAGCGGGAAGTAGATCGGATAGTAATGATAGCGCAAGTAGAACACCTGCGGGAAACCCGTGCCCGTGTATTCCCGCTCCAGCCAGGTGCCGTCGGCCTGCTGGGTTTCGAGCAGCCAGCGAATGCCACGGGCGACGGCCGCATGCTGATGCTGGCCGGCGGCCATCAGGCCCAGCAAGGCCCAGGCCGTTTGCGAGGCGGTGACCGGGCCCTGTCCGCGCAGGTGCGGCTGGGCGTAGCTTTCGGGCGATTCGCCCCAGCCGCCGCAGGGCTGCTGATGGGCCAGCAGCCAGTCGGCGCCGCGGGACATCATCGGGTCGCTGGGTGGCACGCCGACCTCGGCCAGGCCGGCCAGCGATTGCCAGGTGCCGTAAATGTAGTTCACGCCCCAGCGACCGAACCAACTGCCGTCGGGCCGCTGCTCGGCCCGGATGTAGTCGACCGCCCGATCGACGACGGCCTCGCCCACGCGCCGGCCCAGGTGGCCGAGCATTTCCAGGGTGCGGCCGGCCAGGTCGGGGGTGCTGGGATCGATCATCGCGTTGTGATCGGCAAACGGCACGTGGCAGAGGAATTCGCGATCGTTGTCGCGGTCGAAGGCGCCCCAGCCGCCGTCGCGGTTCTGCAGGGCCAGCACCCAGTCGAGCGCGCGTTGCATGGTGCCGGCCAGGCGATCGATCGTGGCCGCGCGGCGATGGGCCCGCTGCCGGGTGAGTTCGGGGCGCTGCGCCACGAGCCGCAGCCCCGAGTCCTGGGCATCGACCACCGCATCGCCAAACTGGTTGGCCAGGGCCATCAGGACCATGACGGTGTCGTCGACGTCGGGGTAGAAGGCGTTGGCGTGTTCGAAGCACCAACCGCCAGGCTGGGCGTCCACGGTTTCGAACCAGTCTCCCTGGCGCCGCACTTCGTTGGCCAACAGCCACTCGACGCCGCGCTCGACGGCCGGATCGTCGGCCTCGACGCCGCTGGCGGCCAGGGCCCGCAGCGTGATCGCGGTATCCCAGATCGGCGACTTGCAGGGCTGCAAGTGGAGCGAGTGTTCGTCTTCGATCACCAGGCCGTCGAGATGCTTGTGGCAGTAGGTGACTTCGTCGCTATCGTCGGCATAGCCCAGGCACTTGAGCGCGACGATGCTGAAGATCATCGGCGGAAAGATGGCGCCCAGGCCTTCGCTATCGTCGAAGCGTTCGATCATCCACTGTTCGGCGGCTTGCAGGGCCCGGCCGCGGAGCGGGGTGCAGCCGTGCCGCTCCAGCCATTTGATCCCGCGATCGAGGGTGCGGAAAAAACGGTCCCAGCTGATCAGGCCCGGCCGCTCCGGCTTGCCCGGACAACGCAGCGGAGGCCATTGGTCGGGCCGGCGGAGGAACAGTTCCGAGATGCCCAGGTGCGGCTCGAGATCGGCCACGGGCCGGCACGAGGCCATGATCGAGAGCGGCACGAAGATCGTCCGCGACCAGGCGCTGACCTTGTACAGGTTGATCGGAAACCAGGTCGGCAGCAGCAGCATTTCCGGCGGCACGGCCGGACATTGTTCGTAGGAGATCTGCCCGAGCAGGGCCAGGTAAAATCGGGTGAAGCTGTTCACCGCGTCGGCGCCGCCGTGGGCCAGGATGGCTGCGCGGGCGCGCGACATGTGCTCGGCGCTGGGCTCGTGGCCGGTCAGCTTGAGCGCGAAATAGGCCTTCACGCTGGCGCTGGTGTCGATCTGGCCGCCCGGAAAAATCGCCCAGCCGCCGGTGGGCAATTGGGCGTCTTGAATGTAGCGGGCCGCGCGCTGCGCGCGGGGCGAATGATGCTGGCCGAGAAACGCCAAGAGCAGGATGTACTCGCTCTCGAGGATCGTGTCCCCTTCGAGCTCGGCTTCCCAATAGCCGCCCGAGGCCTGATGATCCAGCAACCAATCGCGCGTCCGGCCGATGGCGTCGAGCAGCCGCGCCGCCAGGTCGCGCCGGCCGGCGGGAGACGGCTCCGAGGATTGCCTGGTGCCGGGGTGGCTGCTGTCGTAACGCTCGCCATGACCCGGGGACGCAGGGTCCTTGGTCCCTGCCTGGGGTTCGACGCGGACGGACCGCCCAGATTTCATATCGTACATCTCATTCCTTGTGACGAAGGCGGTCTTCCCTGACACGCCCAGCCAACCGAGTCGGCCGATGGAAGCTTAGGGAATAGGCGGATTTACGGCAATACCGGTTGCTGCCGAAAGAGCCGCGGTCCGCGGTCTGGGAGGACGCCGCCGCGATCGATTTTGCGCAGCGCGACTCATGCCGCGATCCGCACGGCCGTCAGCGCGGCGAACCCGCCGGGACCGACGCGATAGGGGCGAAAACGCTGTTCCTGCCGCAGCTCGAGGCCGACCTGAGGAAAGTAGCTGGCATAGTCGTAGATCGGGTGCCAGGCACACAGCCCCAGCAGGTAGTAGAACAAGTCGGTCACGCCCCAATAGGCTGCTTGCACGGCCCGCGCCAGTCGATTGCCGCGCGGCAGGGCGAAATCGGAGATCAGCAGCTTGCCGGCCGGGCGCACCAGGGTGACCAGGTGGGCCAGCATGTCTTGCATCTGCCCTTCGTCGAAGACGTTCAAAAAGAAATTCACCACCACCACGTCGTAGTGATTGCGGCGATCGTGCTGAAGCACGTCGGCCTGCAAGAATTCGGCCTGGCAGCCCTGGCAGCGCATGTGCCGCTCGGCTTGCCGGAGCATCTGGGCCGACAGGTCGAGGCAGGTCACCTGGGCTCCGTGCCGGGCTGCCAGCACGGCGTCTTCGCCCGGCCCGACGCCCACGTACAGCACCTTGTCGCCGGGCTGCATCTGGTCGAGTTGTGAGTTCTTGGCGGCATGAATCTGTCCGCCGGAATAGATCACGCCGAGCGCATCATACACTCGGGCAATCAAATCGTAATTCGGCTGCGCCATCCGTGGCCCCCGCAAGAAAAGAAGGAAAATTTCCGCCACCCCATCATGGGGAGGCCCATTGTGCGACGCGACCCGCGATTGTGTCCAGAGCGAATTGCCGGACGCAGCTGCAAGCGCGACGCACTGCTCGGCACCCGACCGCGATGATTGCAAATCGCCGAGTTCGGGCGACGCGCGCAGCGCTGGTCGCCCGGCGCTGGTTGCCGGATGAGCACAGGCCGGATTCGCTATCACGCGGAGTGTGGATTGAACTTTGTCGGAATCGGGGTTTGTGGTCTATTCGATGCCGCGCCGCGATGGATCGCGGAAGTGCGACTCGTCTGCCACGGAAGGAGCCCACCGGATGATTCCCGCCGCTTTTGCGCCGGCGCTGCCCTTCGAGCCGGCCCCCCTGCCCTGCAAACCAGCCCTGCCTTTCGAAACAACACGGCCCTGGGAAACGACGGGGCCCTGCGAACCGGCGCTGCCCCGTGTTTCGCCGGTCCTGCACTCGTACGAACCTGGCGCGGCCGACTCGGCGGCTGCGCCCGACGAACGGCTGGCGCCGCTGGCGATCGACGTGCTCGATCCGCTGCCGTACCGCCGGACGCCGGCGGACCGGATCGAGGAATTCGCCTTCCGCTTCGGGCGCTCTTACGACTCGTACCTGACGACCGAGCCGGGCGCGAATTGTTCTGGTCGCGCGACGGCCGCGGCGCGGTGGCGTACGCCCGCGTGGGACGCTATCTGCACGTCGGCGGCGGCCTATTGGCCGAAGACGCGGCCAAGCCGCAGCTGCTGGCCGAGTTGGTCGAGTTCGCCCGGCGCAAAAGGCTGACCCTTTCGTTCTACAACATTCCCGACGACGACCTCTGGCTGTTCCGGCAACATCGCTTCCAGGTGACCAAGTGGGGCGAAGAGGCGATCGTGCCGCTCGACGGACAGACCTGGAGCGGCAAAGCCTTCGAGTGGGTGCGCCGCCAATCGAACTACTGCCGGCGGCAGCGGGTGGCCTTTGGCGAGTGCCGCCGCGCGGGCATGGCCGGCCACGAATGGGCCCGTTTGATGCGCGAGATGTCCGAGATCGCCGGCGTCTCGCCCGACGATAAGCCGCAGGCCGATCACCTGCGCTTCATGCAAGGCGAGTTCGACCCGCGCAATTTGCGCCGCAAGCGGATCTTCATCGCTCGCGCCCAGGCCGGGGCCGGGCGGCTGGAAGGTTTCCTGGTTTGCAATCCGGCGGCCGACGGCCGGCGCTGGGTGCTGGAAGTCTACCGTCATCGCCCCGACGCCGTGCGCGGCACGGTCCCCTTTCTGATGCACCAGGCCATGCAAGTGCTGGCCGCCGAAGGGGTCGACGAGGCGTCGCTGTGCCTGATCCCGGGCTTGAACTGCGCCGAGCCGCTGCCGGGCGACAGCCCGCTCGTGCGCCGCTCGATGGTCTGGGGCACGCGCTATTTCAGCTTCATCTTCGACGCGGCCGGCCTGTACCACTTCAAGAGCCGCTTCCGGCCGCAGTTCGAAAATCGCTACGTCTGCGTGTTTCCGCGGGTCACGCTCGGCTCGGCCTGGGCGTTCGTGCGGCTGGTCAGCGTGCTCAAGCTCGATGCCCGCAAGTCGCTCCGGATCGCGCTCGACCGGCTGCGCAAGCTGGCCCAGCGCTCGAAGCTGGCCGACGGGCGGGCCGCCGCCGAGGCCGCGGCGTGAGGCAAGCCTGCAAGCCGCGGGCGAAAGCCCTCGCCCGGCGCGGTTCCTCGCCGCAGCGTGCCTGCCGGGCCCCGGGCGGTTCTTTTATAATGACCGCATGATCTTCACCTGGCTCAAGCGCTGGCGCCGCGGCCGGCTGCTGGAAACGCCGTTTCCCGACGCCTGGCTGGCGTATCTCGCCGCCAACGTGCCCTATTACCCGCTGCTGGCGAGCGAGGAGCAGGAAAAACTGCGCCGCGACTTGCGCGTGTTCGTCGCCGAAAAGCGCTGGGAGGGCTGCGGCGGACTGGTGCTCGACGACGAGATGAAAGTCACGATCGCGGCCCAAGCCTGCCTGCTGACCCTGGCCCGCGATGAGGACGACTACCGCGTCGTGCAATCGATCCTGGTCTATCCGAACGAATATGCCGTGCCGCACCAGACACGGCTGCAAGACACGTTCAGCATCGTCGGCCAATCGACGCGGCTGGGCGAAGCCTGGTATCGCGGGCCGGTGATCCTGTCCTGGGCCGACGTGCGCGAAAGCTCGCGGCACTTGGGGAATGGCCGCAACCTGGTCTGGCACGAGTTCGCCCATCAGCTGGACATGCTCGATCGCGAAGTCGATGGCACGCCGCCGCTGGAAAACCGGGCCCAGTATCGGCAGTGGACCGCGGTGATGACCGCCGAGCACGAGCGCTTGCGATCCAGCGCCGAGGCGGGTCAGCCCACGCTGCTCGACCCCTACGGCACCCAGAACGAAGCCGAGTTCTTTGCCGTAGTGACCGAGTGCTTTTTCGACCGGCCCGTCGAAATGCGCGCGCAGCATTCTGAGCTATACGAACTGTTCAAGGCCTTCTATCGCCAGGACACGGCCGTGCGGCTGGAGCACACCTGGCGCGGCGCACGGCGCGAGCGGCCGGGCTTCAATTGAGCCAGACGATCCGCGAGCCTTCGCCCGGTTCGCGACGCTCCCATTCGCGCCGGACTTCGGCCAGCCCCTGGACGCAGACGTCGAAGTCGTGGCTCAATCGCTCCAGCACTTCGCCGGCCGGCGATTGGTCGGCGGCCGGGATCGTGCTGGCGATCAGGTACGCCCGTTTGCCCTGCGCAGTAATCGACCATGTAATCCTTGCGCTTGGCGCTGCGCAGCCGGGGGAGCGATTCGGGATAGACCCCGGTCCAGAAGAGCGTGAAATCGCCGATGTGGCGGTGGATCTCGCGCTTCGCCGTGCCGACGCGCAACTGGGCCTCGGCCAGCATGTCCGTCACTTCGTCCAGCCGCCGGCCGGCCGGATGGCGGAGCTTGTAGACGGCTTCCATCTGGATGAAGCGGGCCAGCATGTCGGCCACGTAGTCGATCAGCGGAGGATCGGCCACACCGAGCCGCGACTCGAACGCGTACTCGGCCAACCCTTCGAAGAACTGCCTCAGCGGCACCGGTTTCGGATCCGCGGTCATTCGCTATCTCCTCCCCTGCCATGAGCGCCGCCTGGAGCAAACCGCTGCACCAGTGCGGCCGCACGGCTGCGCCTACGCAAACCGGGGTGGGAGGCCAAAACTCTGTCGTTCCTGATGCGGCCAAACCGTAGAAACGGCCCGCCGCCGCGCCCGGCGGACCCGCTGACCCCTCGCTGGGGCAGCAAACCCGCCGTCATTCAATTAAATCGGCATGTTCCGATGGGTCAAGTTAGGGATCTTGGCGAACATCTCCGTCCGACGGACTTAAGTCCCATTTGAAAAATGACTTGTGGCCGATTTTTGCATTCCAGCCGCCTCCCGGACACGGGAACGCTCAAATGTGACTGGAGAAGCTGCGCAAGCTAAGGCCTGCCGTTCCTGGTCTTCTGCAGCGCGACCGCGGCTAACCCTTGGCCGCCGGCCCGAGCGCGGCAGAATCCAGAGCGGCCACGAGCGAGCTGACGTAGTCGCCCACGTCGCGGAGCACGGCCTCGCGCGGCTTTTGGCCTGCGGCGGCAATCCGGCGCACGATCGCCGAGCCCACGATCAGCCCGTCGGCCACCGGGGCCAGCATCCGGACGTGCTCGGGCTGGCTGATCCCGAAGCCGATGGCGACCGGAGTGTCGGTTTGCCCTTTCAGCCAGGCCACGTTCTCGCGGAGCGACTCGGGCAGCGCGGTCCGCTCTCCGGTGATGCCGGTCACGGAGACGTAGTAGATGAAGCCGGTCGAGGTTTCGGCGATTCGCAGCGCTCGTTCGCGCGACGTGGTCGGAGTGACCAGTTGGATCAAATTGAAATCGGCCTTCCGGCACAGTTTGGCCAGCTGTCCGGATTCCTCCACCGGCAGGTCGGGCACGATGGCTCCGGCCACGCCGGCAGCCCGAGCCTGGGCAATATAGCGCTCGGGCCCTTGGCGGTGAACGATGGCAAAGCTGACCATCGTGACTAGGGGCGCCCCGAGCGTGGGCGTGACGCGGGCGGTCATCTTCAAGATGTCCGCCAGCTTGATCTTGTGCTCCAGTGCCCGGGTGTACGAGGCCTGGATCACGGCGCCGTCGGCGATGGGGTCGCTGTAGGGAATGCCCAGCTCGCACAGATGCGCGCCGCGGCGGACCAGTTCGCTCAATAGCGCGGCTGAGAAATCCAGGTCGGGGTCTCCCGCCGTGATGAACGGCATGAGCGCCTTGCGCCCGCGGAGCGCAACTGGCGGAAAACCTGGTCGATGGCGGTCATAGGGTCAGCCCGAAAGCCAGCGAGTTCATGGCTGCGCGCCACCGTGCCCGAGCCGGGCGATCTCGGCCGCGTCTTTGTCGCCGCGCCCCGACAGGCAAACGACGATCGCCTGGTCGACGGGCAGCCCGCTGGCCAGTTCGGCCGCTTTGGCCACGGCGTGCGAACTTTCCAGGGCCGGCAGAATTCCCTCGCTGCGGGCCAGGCGATGGAACGCGGCCAGTGCGTCGTCGTCGCGGCAGCAGGTGTAGTCGACGCGCCCGCTGTCTTTCCAGTAACTGTGTTCCGGCCCCACGCCCGGGTAGTCGAGCCCGGCCGAAATCGAATGGACGTCGCAGGTTTGTCCGTCTTCGTCCTGCATCACGTAGCTCAGGCTGCCGTGCAAGACGCCGGGCTGGCCGTACGACAAGGGCGAGGCATGATCGCCCGGTCGCGCGGAGCGGCCGCCGGCCTCGACGCCCACGAGCCGGACTTCCGGATGCTCGACAAACGGATAGAACATGCCGGCCGCGTTGCTGCCGCCGCCGACGCAGGCCACGACCACGTCGGGCAAGCGGCCGAGCTGCGCGGGATTGCTCGATCGTTTCGCGGCCGATCACGGCCTGAAAATCGCGCACGATCCGCGGAAACGGATGCGGCCCGACGACCGACCCCAGGATGTAATGCGTCGTTTCGACCGAGCTCATCCAGTCGCGCATGGCTTCGTTGATCGCATCGCGCAGCGTTCGCGAGCCGCTGGTCACGGGGCGCACTTCGGCTCCCAGCAGCCGCATGCTGAACACATTGGGGGCCTGGCGGCGGATGTCTTCCTCGCCCATGTAGACGACGCACTCCAGGCCGAATCGGGCGCACGCCGTGGCCGTGGCCACGCCGTGCTGGCCGGCGCCGGTTTCGGCGATCACGCGCCGCTTGCCCATCCGCAGGGTCAACAGGGCCTGGCCGAGCGTGTTGTTGATCTTGTGCGCGCCGGTGTGATTCAGGTCTTCGCGCTTCAGATAAATCTGGGCGCCGCCGCACTGCTCGCTCAACCGCCGGGCATGGTAGAGCGGCGACGGCCGGCCCACGTAATACCGCAGCAGGTCGGCCAACTCGGCCTGGAACGGCCCGTCGACCAGCGCCTTCTCGTATTCGAGCGCCAGCTCGTCGAGCGCCCGCGTCAGCGTCTCGGGCACGTAGCGGCCGCCAAATTCGCCGTAGCGGCCCTGGGCGTCGGGAACGTGGCTGGAGGCAGGCATGGGGATCGGGGCGGGCAGAAAGTCAGATCGTAGTAAGTCAGAACGTTGTGAATCGAAACCGAGTACGTCGAAATCGGGCAACTCAAACGCTGGCAACTCGAAACCCGGCGTGCCGCGTTCGGCTGCCGGGCGGAGGCGGCGTCAGGCTGCTTCACAGAGCCGCCGCTCGCCCAAAGGGTTCGGTGTCTGCGCGCAAGCGAGACCATTGGGCCGTTATAGTCTTGCCGCCGGGGGGCGCCAACCGCCACCGAATCGGCAGGGCCACTGCGGCGGCGAGGACGCCGGGGGTTCAGATGACCAGCGTCGAGGGATGCGGCTCGCGGTCGACCAGCGGCAGCACGCGCGGCTGATAGACGGTCGTATAGGCGTGCGCCTTGCGATGGGCGTCGACCGCCTCCGGCGACTCCCAATGCTCGTTCAGTATGAACCGCCGCGGCTCGTTCTGCGATTGGTATACCTCGAACCGCGCACAGCCGGGTTCCTGCCGCGACAGCCGGGCTTGCTCGATGAGCAGCCCGCGCACGGTTTCCACTTGCGCCGGATCCTTGACCGTCAGCAGCACGTTCAAATAAATCATGATCGACCAAATCGCTGAGCTGATGGAAAGAAAAACAAAACGCCGGGGCCCGATCGCGGCAGCACCCCTTGCGGCGGCATCCCTTGGGGCGGCGCCCGTTGCGGCAGTGCCGGCCGGTCAGGTTTGTTCGCGGTAAGTCGACCAGCTCATATAGGCCAACACCGCGGCACAAATCAAAAAGATCACGTCCATGGCGACCGAGGCCTTGCTGAACGGCTGGCCAAACGCCAGATCGAATCCAAACAACAGCACGATCAGCGCCGCGACCGTCATGCCCGAGATTGTGAGCGCTTTTGGCATCGAGAGCAAATTCCTTCCCAGCAGGCACGCGGCCGGGGGTCAACGAGGCCCCAGGCGGAGCGACCAGCAACACGCACTCGCTCCGCTGGGGACCAGTATAATTCAAGCCCCCGCGGGATGACACTCGACCGGTTGCCGGGCTGGGCCGGCCGCGAGGTCGGGTTTGAGAGGCGGCTGGTGATCGCCGACAATCGGTGCCATCGCGGGAAAGTCGGCGATCGGAGTCGCCTCCTACATGCCAAGATCCCGCACATATGGCCGGCCGATTGTGAGGCCGGGATTCAGCTTGCCACCCGGGGATTGCGTCTACCGCACCGTTCGGGCCGCGGCGGCGATCGGCTGACGCCGCTCGGGCGAGATGAAGTACCCGCGCTCCAGGAAGCTGAGCGTGTACTGCTGCACGGTCGAATCATCCATCATCAGGGTATGGATCACCGGCAGGACGGCAAAATCGCTGGCCCCGGGCAAGCGCGTGGTTTCGACGCTGACCACCAGGTCGTTGTCCCCCGCGAGCCAGGGGTTGTAGCCCTGCGGCCCGCCCCGGCCGCCGGCAATGATCGCAAACTCGCCCTTGGGCACGGGGAACCGGGTTTCCAGATCGCGGAAGTCGCGGATCTCGGCGGCCGACTTGCCGAGCACCGCTTCGAACGCGCCGTTGCGGCCAAACACTTCGGCCAGCCGAGCCCCGTTGTTCGGCGCGCCGAACATTACGATCCGGCCGATCCGCCCATCGCTCGGCGCGCCGCTGACCGCGTCGGCCGTGTCCCCCAGGTAATTGCGGATGACCAGGTTGCCCAGGCTGTGGGCGACGAAATGAATCGTCTCGATCCCCTCCAGGCTGCGGATCACCCGGCCCAGGGCCTGGGCATGATCGGCGATCGAGCCGCGGGTGGTCGGATAGGTCACGTTGAAGACCTCGAACTTGCCGTTCTCGCGCAGGAACCGGGCCATGTTTCCCATCGACGAGTGGCTGCGCCCCAAGCCGTGCAGCACGATGACGGCCGTTCCGCGCATCGGGGGGATTTTTTCCTGGCGGCGGATTTCCTCCAGCCGGTTCTGGCATTCGGGCAGCGTGCCCCAGGCGCGGCGGTAATTGCGCTCGTCGAGCAGCCGGCAGTGGCCGGTCAGCGCGTTCTTCTGGATGTGCCAGCCGTGCAGGAACGCTTCATCTCCCCAGAACTGCTTGCCGCCCAGCGTGGGCAGGGTGAGATTCGGCTTCCCGTTGCCGCCGTCGGCCGGCTCCGGCTCGGCGGCCAGCGCCCGGCGGCCGAAGACGCCGACGGCCGAGATCAACAACGTGGTGAATCCGCGACGGTTCATGGCCTGTCCGCTGTGGATGCTGCTTTACAAATATTCCTGCCATCCGCGCTGGTCGATCAGCTTGACCAGCTGGCGGATCGCTTCTTCGTCGTGCTTGTTGGCCACCAGCGTGGCGTCGGGCGTGTGCACGACGATGCAATCGGTCAGTCCCAGCGTGACGACCAGATGATCGTCCGCCGTCCGCACGATGGTCCCCTGGGTGTTCAGGCCCAGGTGCCGGCCCTGGATCGTGTTGCCCTCGGCATCGGCGGGGCTGAGCCGGCCGATGGCCTGCCAACTGCCGACGTCGTCCCACTCGAACGGGGCTTCCATGACGACCACATCCCGGGCCCGCTCCATTACGGCATAATCGATCGAGATCGGGCGGATGGCGGCGAACTCGCGCTCCAGCACGGCGGGATAGTCCGCGCGGCCGCGAGCGGCGGCAATCGCCTGCAGCCGGGCGTACATTTCCGGCTCGTGCCGTTCGAGCGCCGACAGGATCGTTCGCGCGCTCCAGACGAAGATGCCCGAGTTCCAGTAGAAGTTGCCGCTGGCCAGGTACTCGGCGGCCAGCTCGGCCCGGGGCTTCTCGCGGAATTGCCGCACGGCGAACATCTGCGGCACGCCCGGCGCGTTTTTGCTGAGCCGCTCGCCGCGTTCGATGTAGCCGAACGACTCGGCCGGATACGTCGGCTTGATGCCGAACGTGACGATCCGGTCCGGCGCTTGCTCGACCCATTCGGCGGCGAGTTGGATCGACTCGGCGAACAGCTTGGCGGGCCGAATGACGTGGTCGGCCGGCATCACCGCCATGACGGCGTCGGGATCTTGGCGGCTGACTTCCAGCGCCGCCAGCCCGATGCACGGCGCCGTGTCGCGCTTGCACGGCTCGCCCAGCATGCTGCCCGGCGGCAACTCGGGCAATTGTGCGGCGATGGCGTCGACCAGCCGGGCGTTGGTGACGATCAACACGCGCTCCGGCGGGATCAGGCCGGCGAGGCGATCGACGGTCGTTTGGATCATGGTCCGCTCGCCCACCAGGCGCAGCAACTGCTTGGGCTGGCCGGCGCGGCTTTCGGGCCAGAAACGGGTTCCGGCTCCACCGGCCATGATGACTGCGTAACGCATGGGTCGAGTATGTCTGTCGAGTATGTCTGTCGAGTATGTCTTGGGTGAATCGGTAGCTGGGTCGAATGGCGGCTCGGCGCACCGGGTGCGCATCAGGGGCGCGGGCCGCCACCGGCGAGTAAACCGCTGCGGCGGCGAAGGATTAACCCGCGGCCGCGCTGGGGCAGCCTAACAAAAGTACCGGGCCGAAGTCACCGTGAGTCCGGACGGGATTCGGCCGGCCAGCTCGCCGGCATCCTGGGCAAACAGGGGGCAAATCTCGACGGCCGCGTCCGGCGCCACCCTGGCCCCGGCGGCCGACAGCCACTCCTGGGCCAGCGCAATCATTTGCCCGCGTACGCTTTCGGGCGTGTCGCTAGCCTCGCCCGGGGCGTTCTTGACCGGGGCAAACGACCGCTGCCAATCCACCTCGACCACGATCGCTCGCGACGCGGCCGGCAGCAAATCGAAAATGAATCGCTCGAATTTCGTCGCGTTCGGCTTGACCGGTTCGACGTGCCGGCCGGTTTGCGGATCGACATACGCCACCGCCTTGCGAGCCAGGTGGAACGGCAGCGCGGAGGCCGAGCCGGCCATGCGCTCGAGAAAACCCACATCGAACGCATGCACCGCGATGCTGCCGGCCCAAAACACCGGCCCGCCGTCGGGCATCCGTCGGTCGAGCACATCGTCGGCGAGTGGATTCAAATCGCTGTATTCCAGAATCCGCAGCCGGCCGTCCAGGGCAACCACGTTGCCCACCTTGTCGCGCAAGCTGCGCTTGGCCACCACCTGGCTCGACAGCTCGCTGCGGGCCAGCAAGTGATAGCCCAAGAACTCCGGATCGCAGACCGACACCAGCGGATTGTCGACCTGCAGGTAGAACAAGTGGCGGACGCCGCGCGACCGGGCGTGGGCCAGGCCGCCGCTGGCGGCCAGTGCGGCCAGCATGCCGCCATGCCCGTCGGGACTGGCGGCGATCGATCCTCGATCGGCCAGGAGCACGCGGCCGGTCTGGGCGTCGACGGCCGGCATGGTCCCCTGGCAAAAAATGTGCACGTCCGCGCCGGCCAGGCCGAAGTTGTTGTGCTCGGCCAGGTAGGCCACGGTTTCCTCGTGCGTGGCCGGGCTGGTCATCAGGTACAGCGGAATCGGCTTTCCCGCCGCCCGGCCCCGGGCCAGGATCTTTTCCAGCAGAATCTGAAATAGCGGAGCCCCGGACACGGGACCGATCGGGAACATCCCTTTGGGATGGTCGAAACCGAGCCGGCTCCCCTGCCCTCCGGCCACGAGAATGACGCCCAGTTCGCCGCGGCTGAGCGCCTCGAGCCCCCGGGCCCGGGCCTCGGCCACCTGGGCTGCCTGGCGATCGGCCAGTCGGATGGCCGTGGGGGCCTGGGCTCGGCGTGCCAGGTCGGCCCAGGCTTCGGGCGCTTGGCCTTCGCCCCCGAGCCGGCCGAGCAGGTCAAAATCGATACGATCGATTTGCGCCGCCAGCGACTCGCGGGCGGCGGCGTCCAGCTGGTCCCAAAAGGCGAGCAGGTGCTCCTGGCCGGCCGCGCGCAACCGGGCCAGCCGCTCGTGCGGGGGAACTGGTTCGCCCATCCTTTCGATCCTCGCGGGGTTTGCTGGAAATACTCGCGTTTAGCGGTGCCAATCGCCCCGGACCCAGGCATAGGCCAGGTAACACAAGATCGGAAACATCACCAGGATCACGGTGTACGTGAAGATCGAAGTCCAGGTGTGGCGGGGCCAGCGTGCCATGATGCCGGGGGGTGTCGTGCCGAAGATTGGGGGCAGCGCGTCGGGTTTGCTCTCGGACCGGGCCGCCACGCTCGGCGGCCACAGCCCACCGATTGTACTCAGGCGTCGCTCGCGGCGGCACTCGACCTGCGGCCCGCCCCGAAGCCGGGCCCGCCCACGGCCGCAGCGCCGGAATCCCGCCGCCCGCGCGGCCGCGCCGGCGCTGCATCCCCTAAACTCGGCCGGCCGCGGGAAAGAAATCCGCGGCCCCGGGGCCCTAGGCTTTACCAAATCGCGCCATTGTGCCGATCCATTAGCTGTCGCCTTCGCCCCGCCGCACCTGCAGCCGGCGAGTCCGGCGATCGCCTCGACCGACCATCCCGCACAATCGATTCATCTGCCATGGCACCCTCGACGCTCGAAGCCGAACCGGCCCTGAACCACCTGGTCGATGCCGCCCTGCGGCGCAGCCCGTATTTCGCCCGGCGCACGGTCCGGGTGGAGACCCTGAGCGGCCGGGTCGTGCTCCGCGGCACGGTGGGTTCCTACTACCACAAGCAGATGGCGCAGGAAATCCTCCGCCGCGTCGACGGCGTCGACCGCATCGACAATCACCTGGAAGTCGACTGGGCCTGAGAGCCTAACCGAAAACCGCCTCGGCAAGGGGGACAGTCCCCGCCGGTTCTCGGATAGGCCCTAAGCCGGCGCTGCTACTCGGCCTGTTGCAAGCGCAATTCGGTCGAGGAAATGTCGCTGCGAAACTCGGCCTCGGGCACGGCCTGGCAAAGTGCCGCCAGCGCCGGGGGCAAGTTCATCTCGTCCAGCGTGCGGAACTTTCCTCCCCTGGCGCGCCCGAACACCAGGAACCGGCAGCCCGCCGCCGCGATGGCGCCAAAGGCCGCCGCGGCTTCGGCCTCGCCGCCGTAATACTTCGCCAGCGCGATGCGCTCGATCGTGTCAGTTCCGACGATGAACGTCGCGCCGGGAAACAGCCGGGCTTTCTCCACGAAGGTGGGCGTCCGGGTCAGCACGACCCGCTCGCCCGTGCCGAATTGCCGCAGCCGGCTGTCGATCTCCAGAAAATCGAGCGGCGGCTTGTCGACATTGATGATCGAGATTTCATGGATCACCACGCCGCTCAGCTGCCGGCCGGCGGCCTCGGCCATCGTGCGATGCCCGACGTGGCGCGGATGAAACGCACCGGGAAAAACGAGCACCCGCTCGCTGCCGCCCGCCGGCGGCGCGGCCGGATAATCGACCCGCTCGATGCCGCCGGCGAGTAAATCCTGCCAGGGCCGCGGGGCGCGAATCGCGGAACGCTCGGCCTGTTCGTCGGCCTCCAGCCCAGCCGGCAGGCGCTCGGAGAGCTCGCAGGCTTCGGCAATCAGGTTCAGCAGGACGCGCGCGACGAGCTGTTCTTCGGCGCGCCGCGTGCGGCGCCCCTTGGCCAGTTCGATCGAGACCACGGCCGTGGTCGTCGCGGATTGCCAGGCCGCATGCAGCCGATGGGCCCCGCGCTTGGGCCGATCCGTCGCCAGGCTCGCCGTGCAGCCGATGCCCAGCAAATCGCCCTGTTGCGTCCCAGCCTTGCCGTCTCGCGCATCGACGCCGGCCCGGTGGTAGGCCGCCATGGCCATCAATCGCGCCGTGGCCGCCGAACAAAATTGCTCGGGCTGGGCGCCCAGAAACCGGGCCAAGGCCGGCGGGCTGTAGGGGACGATCGCTTCGAGCACGCTTTGCGATGCGCCGGGCACCGAGAGCAGATCGCCAATGGCCTGGCTGCCGCCGCCGGTCACTGCCAGCACCAGCCGCCGGCCGCTGGCATGAATGCGGTGGACTAAAGCGTTAGCGTCGGCGCCGTCAGCATCGGGGTCATCAGCGTCGGGCAGTGGGTCCGTCATGCGTCCTATCATATCGACGCCCGAGGCGGCTGCCACGCGCCACCCGGCGGACGGCCAACCGCCCAGGGCCGGCGGCCGACGCGCCGCAAAGCGAAAAAATTCTCGGGCCCGTTACCAATATCACCCGGCCTGCGGGCGAAGAACTGGTTGCGACGCCACGTTGGGTCGCGACTTCGTTTTCAGGGGCCGGTTCTCTGGGTCTGGGCCGCGCGATTGCTCGGCCCGCGCGCCGTCACGGCCGGCGCCCGGGCTGAACATGCGTCTGGCCGGAAAGGTACGAAGCGCGTGTGTCGACAAGCGACCCGTGGTGCCCGCCCCCAAACCTCCCCGTGCAGCCCACCATTTCGTTTTGAGAGGAGTCCTTCGATGATCCGCAGAACCATTTTCTCCGTGGCCGGCTTGGCGCTGTTGAGCCTGTTTTTCTTCGGCCGCAACGCGGTCAGCTACGTCCACACTTCGGCCGGCATGGTCCGCGACTCGGTGAAAAGCGCCGTGCCGCTGTCGTTCGAGTTGGATCGGGCCCGTAAGCTGGTCAAGGACCTGGTGCCCGACATCCGCCGGAACATGCACGTGATTGCCCAGGAAGAAGTCGAGGTCGAGCGTCTGACCGCCCAAATCGCCGCCAGCGAAGCCCGGTTGGACAAGGATCGCGGCGAATTGGTCAAACTGAAAAACGACGCGGCAGGCAAGCTGGCCTCGTACGAATATGGCGGCCGGAGCTACACGCTCACCCAGGTCAAAGCCGATCTGGCCAACCGCTTCGAGCGCTTCAAGGTGGCCGACGCCACGCTGGCCAGCCTGAAGGATATTCAGACCGCCCGCAAGAAGAGCCTGGATGCGGCCCGGCAGAAGCTCGAAGGCATGCTGGCCACCAAGCGGCAGCTGGAAGTCGAGGTCGAAAACCTGGATGCCCGGCTGAAAATGATCGAAGTCGCGCAAACGACCAGCAATTACAATTTCGACGACAGCCAACTGGGCCGGGCCAAGGAACTGGTCACCGATCTGCGCACGCGGCTGAGCGTGGCCGAGCGGATGCTCACCGTCGAAGGGGACCTGCACGACGAGATTCCGGTCTCGGCGTCGCCCAGCGACGACATCATCGACCAGGTGACCGATTACCTGGCCCCGGCCGGCGCCGCCCAGGTGGCCGAGAAATAAGAGCCTGGCAACCAAACGGTGAGGCAAGGCGGACCGTCCCATTTTGCTCCGCAGGCTGGGCAAAATTGGGACCGTCCCCGCCCGTTCTGTCGCCGGGCTCTAAGAGCCTATCCGAGAACCGTCTCGGATAGGGGGACAGTCCCGTTTTGCTCCGAGGACTGCGCAAAACCGGGACAGTCCCCGCCGGTTCTCGGATAGGCTCCAAGTTCCGGGCGCAGGACTTGAACCGCAGCGCCGGGCGCGTGTCCAATCAGGTTCGCGGTTACGAAGCCGCCGCCTGTCAGCCACGCTGCCCGGCGGCACCCTTTGCGTTCGGAAAACCTCCGCGTGCCCAACTTCGAGGTCAGGCCTTGTCCGAGCCAGCGACGCTGCCCAGATTCTTGATCTGGATCGACGCGGTCGGCGGCTACCTGGTTTGCCCCGGCGCCGCGGTGCGATTCGGCCAGGCGACCGGCGGCAACGAGGTCGAAGTGCCGCTGGTGGCCGACGTGTCGCGCCATCAGCTCACGATCCTGCGCGATGCCGAGGGCTACGTGGCCCAAGCGGTGCGCGAAACCCGGCTCAACGGCCGGCTGCTGGCCGCGGCCAGCAGCTTGCGCGATGGCGACCAGTTGACGCTGGGCCCGGTCGAAATCCGGTTTCGCCGGCCGCATGCCCTGTCGGCCACTGCCCGGCTGGAGCTGGCGGCCCACCATCGCACCCGGCCGTCGTGCGACGGCGTGCTGCTGTTGGCCGAATCGTGCGTTCTGGGACCGGGCCCCAATAGCCACATCGTGTGCCGCGACTGGCCGCGCGACGTGGTGCTGTTCCGCCAGGGGGCCGGCCTGGTTTGCCTGACGCCCGGGGCTTTCGAAATCGACGGCCGAGCCACGCAAAACCGCGGAGCGCTGGCGCTCGGTTCGCGCGTCGTCGGGCCAGGGTTTTCTTTTTCGCTGGAGGAGGTTTAAAGGCCAAGGACTTACGGCCGAAATGCCGGCCACGGCCGCGGGACGGCACCAATATTCGGCTCCCGGCGGCGAAAACATGCCTGTCGGCTCCGTTTCGCCGTGGAAACGGGGAGGACGCTCCGTCGCCGGCCGGCCCCAGCCCGACCTGCGGCGTGTTAGAATAAAGGCCCTTTCACGCACCCCGCTCAAACGCGCGGGGGCTGATTGCCGCCGCCGAGCGGCTGGGGAAAACCGGACAAGCCGACCATGACCGCCGAGCAATCACCGCTCGTGATGGATCCCAAGCCCGACGCGGCAACCCAGCAGGGCGGTTCCGCCCTGCGCGGCCGAGCCGCGGTTCCTGTACGCCAGCGGCGCCCGGCCGCTCGAGGGCTACACGATCAAGCGGGGCGTGGGCCGCGGCGGGTTCGGCGAGGTTTACTTCGCCGTCAGCGATGCCGGCAAAGAGGTGGCGCTCAAGCTGATCCGCCGCAACCTCGACGTCGAGCTGCGCGGCGTGACGCATTGCTTGAACCTCAAGCATCCGCATTTGGTAGCCCTGTACGACGTCCGCCAGGACGAGCAGGACAACAGCTGGGTCATCATGGAGTTCGTGCAGGGGGAATCGCTCGAAGATGCGATCCGCCGGCATCCCGAGGGGCTCTCGCTCGACGAAGCCCTGGACTGGCTCCGCGGCATTGCCGCCGGCGTCGGCTATCTGCACAGCCATGGCATCGTCCACCGCGACCTGAAGCCGGGCAATGTCTTTCGCGACGAGGGCATCGTCAAGCTGGGCGACTATGGACTGTCGAAGTTCATCTCCTGCAGCCGCCGCAGCGGGCAGACCGAAAGCATCGGCACCGTGCACTACATGGCGCCCGAGATCGCCAACGGCCGCTATGGGAAGGAAATCGACATCTACGCCCTGGGCATCGTGCTTTACGAAATGCTCACCGGCCGCGTCCCGTTCGAGGGAGAAAGCGTCGGCGAGGTGCTGATGAAGCATCTCACGGCCGAACCGGATCTGAACGACCTGAGTCCCCCCTTGCGCAGCGTGGTCGGCCGCGCGTTGGCCAAAGATCCGGCCGTGCGATTTGCCTCGGTCGGCGAATTGATGGCCGCGCTGGCCGAAGTGGCCCCGGCAGCAGCTCGTGCGGGTGAATACGCCGGCGGCGGGGGCGCGGCAAGCGCAGCGTTTACGTCGGCCCAGGCGAGCGGCGAAGAACCGGTCTGGCAATTCGTCCGCGAGCAAGCCCGGCGCGGAGTCGACTACTGGCGGCATGGCAGCCTGTCGACGCCGGCCAAAGTGTTTTTGCTGCTCTTGGGCGTGCTGCTGAGCCCGGCCTGGATCAAGCTGATCGTGATCGGGGTGCTGACGTATGCCGCCTACCGCGTCGTGCGCTGGATCGTGCGGCTGATGAGCCCCGCCAGCGCGCCGGCCGCGGTGGCCGCTGGGGTGCCGATCCTGGCGGCCCGGGCCATGGCGCCCGGCGTGGCCGAGACCTCCGTCGGTCGGCCGGCGGTTGCCGTCCAGCGCAAGGGAGAGATTCCGGCGGCGGCGGTGATCGTCAAGAGCGTGCCGGAGCGGCTGGCCGACTTGCTCGGGTCGCTGTTGTTTTCGGCGGCGGCGGCGGTGGCGCTGTCGGTGGTGATGGTGCTCCTGCGCGGTCAGCCGGCCCAGCCGGAGCAGTTTGCCTGGCTGGCGCTGACCAGCACGCTGGGCACTTGGGCCGTGCTGGTTCCGGCCAAATGGTGGGAAGGGACGAGCGGCGAGCAGGCCTTGCGGCGTTTCGCCATGCTGGTGATCGGCCTGGGCTATGGCGCTGCGGCGTTCGGACTGGACCAGGCGCTGTTGGTCAACCTGCCGTTCGAGATGCGTCCGCAGTGGAAGAACGAACACATCCCGGCCAACTTCTACGGCCTGCTCGACGGCTCGCCGCAATTGCCGGCATTTGTCGCCTACTTTGGGTTTTTGTTTCTCCTGGTGCGCTGGTGGCGACAGGCCGATCCGCTGCGCTCGGTGCGACTGAGCCTGTGGGCGACGGTTTGCACGGTGTTCATGGCCTGGCTGCTGAACGAGTTCTTCCGGTTTCCACAACCCTGGGGGTTGATGGTGGCGGCGATCGTGTCGATCGCAGTTCAATTGGCCAGCCCCTGGGTTCCCGAGGTCGATCGGCCGCGCCGGGTGGCCTGACCCCCTTTTAACGGAAGCGCGAGGATGTCGATGGAAAGCGCGCCAGTGGCGATTCTCCCCGGGGTGCTGGCGCTGCTGGCCATCGGGGTCGGCATCCTGCTGGGGACTCCGCTCTTGGTCGTGCTGCTCGTCAGCCCCAAGACGCGGGCCGGCGTGATGTCGGTCCTGGCCTTCCTCGGCTGGGGCGCGGCCTGCCTCTTGCTCTTGAGCTTGTTCGGCTACTTCATCGCCGGGCACGGGCCGCAGCCCCCGCCGCCGCCGAGGATGGTCGAGCGGATAATCGTCGATCGGCGGTCGGAGGAAAGCGCGGTTCCGCCAGCGGCCGTGCCGGAAACGGCCGTGCGGGAGACAGCCGTCCGCGTGCCCACCGCCGGCACCGCGAGCGAACGGGCCGGGTTCGCCACGCAGCCGCTCTCGGGCGAGCGGCCCGACTGGCTGGATCGGGCGCCCGGCATGCAGGATCAGACATACCTGGTGGCGGTGAAATCGGGTTTGTGGTCGAGCGGGGCCGAATGCCAGGAGGCGCTCGACGGCGCCATTGCCCGGAGCGTGCAGCAATACCTGGCCAGTTTCCTGGGAGACGATCGCGCGGCGGCCCAGATCGAAATCGAGCCGGCATACCTGCGTCAGCGGCTCGTCAAGCAGCCGGTGTATGCCGAAACGGTCGAAGCCTCGGTCGGGCCGATGCACGAGTGGCACGCCCTGCTCGAATTCGACCAGGACTTGCGGTCCGACCTACGCCGCATGTGGGATGCCAGCAAAGTCTCGCTGCGGCTGCGCTACGCGGCCTGCGGCTTTGGCGCGGTGATCGCCGCGCTGGGCACGCTCTTGGCCCAGCTGAAGCTCGACCTGGCCACCCGAGGAATGTACCGCCGGCGGTTGCGTTGGGGTTCGGGGCTGGCGATACTCTTAGTTACGGCCGGCGCCGTCGGAATCTGCGTGCTCTAGCGCCGGTTTCAAAACCTGCTCGGAGAGGGGGACAGTCCCCTTCGGCTCCGAGGACTTCGCAAAACGGAACAGTCCCCGCAGGTTTTGAAACTGGTTCTAGCGCAGCTGTGGCGGGAAGCGTTCCGACGCAAAAGGACCACCGGCCCCCAGCGTGGCGTCCGGAGTGTCTGTCGCCGTAGTTTTACGCTCGCATGTCCCCCATTGCCGAATCGGATCGCTTGCTGGTCGATCGCGTCCGCGCCGGCGACGACGACGCCTGGCGTGAGTTGATCGACCGCTTCGAAGGGCGGCTGTTGGCTTTCGCCCAGGCCCGCATCGGCCAGCGGGCCGCCAGCGAAGACGTGGTCCAGGAAACCTTCCTGGGTTTTCTGACCAGTTTGCCGAACTACGATCCGGCGCGTGCGCTGGAGAGCTATCTGTTCTCGATCGCGGCCCACAAGCTGACCGATCATTTGCGGCGCGAGGGCCGGCGCCCGACGCTTCCCTTGGCCGCTCCCACGTCCAGCGGCTCCTGGCAACCGCCGGCCCGGCTGCGCGGGGCCAGCAGCCTGCTGCGCGGGGCCGAGCGCCGCGACCTGGAAGAAAACGCCCTCGTGACGGCGCTCGCCGAGCTAATCGACCGCCTGCGCGAACGGGGCGATTGGAACAAGCTGGCCTGCCTGGAGCTGGTGTTCGTCCGCGGCTGGGGCAACAAGGAGGCCGCCGGCGAGCTGGACCTCGGCGAGCAAGCGGTGGCCAATTTCAAATTCGAGTTCCTCGAGCGGCTGCGGACCCTGGTCCGCCGGCAACAGCCGAGCGCCGATGTCTTTCCCGAACTGTACGAGACGCCATGACACGCACGCTCTCCGACGCGGAACTGGCGGCCTACCTGGACGAGGCCTTGGCGCCCGAGGCCATGGCCGAGTTCGAGCGCGCTGCGCGCGGCGATGCCGCCCTGCTCCAGCGGCTGGGCGAAGTGGCCGCCCGCCGCGATGCCGGCATCCACTCGCTGGGTGAAATCTGGCGCAAGCATCGACTGAGCTGTCCGACCCGCGAGCAATGGGGAAGCTACCTGCTGGGCACGCTGGAACCTGAGCAGGCAAACTACTTCGAGTTTCACGTCCGCGTGACCGGCTGCCGCTGGTGCCAGGCCAACCTGGAAGACCTGCGGGCCCAGCAGGCCGACGCGCCGGCCGCGGCCCAGAAGCGGCGGCAGAAATATTTCCAATCCAGTGCCGGCCATTTGCGCGGCCGCTGAGCGACGCGGGCGGCCGGCCCCTTGCCGGTTTGCCCGGGCTGCCCAAAAAGGAACCGGACCATGGACGATGAACAGAACCGTTTGCTCACCGAAATCCGTGATGCTTTGGCCGCGTCGCTCCGCTGCCAGCAGCAGACGGCCGACGCGCAGCGGCAATTGCTCGAGTACCAGCGCGACGGCGCGAAGCAGCAGCAATTTCAGCGGCGCTGGTTCGTGATGTTCGCCGCCGGCAGCACCGCACTGGTGCTGGGGATCTGCGCGATGCTGTTTGCCACGATGATCCGCTCGGCCCCACCCATGCCGATGGTCGTGCCCAGCGTGCCGGGACCGTATACGGCCTACCCGCCGCAGTACGTGCCGCTGTTGCCGCAGCTCCCGCCAACCGACGGCCCGTTTCCCGAGGCTGCGGAAGACGCCGACCCGCTGGAGAACGCGCCGCGCACGGCGGACGACAATCGCACCTAGCAGCACGCCGGGCGATTGGCCCCGAGGCGCAAAAAAACCGCCGGGGTCGCCGGCGGCTTTTCTGCGTCGAATTGTGACGCTCGCGGTTGTCTTCGCCTTAGCGGACCGGAGCCCCGATCGCCTCGGTCGAGATCACGGCGGCGTTGTTGGCCCGGTTGGCGTCCGGCACTTCCTGCTCGGCGTCGACCGCGACCGACACGAACTGGTAATTCAGCCCGGCCGGCAGCCGGAGGTCGACCGTCGTGGTTGCTCCGCCGTCGAGCCCGCTCACCCGCTTGAGGGCCCCGGGCAGGTTCGTCCCGGGCGTCGCATCCTGGCTGGCGGCCACCCGGACGGTGAACTCCTGATTGACGTTGATCGTGCTCTCGTTCAGGACCGTGACGCGATAGCGCGGTCCAAGGTTTTCGGCCGGGACACCCGCATCGACGAGGCGGATGTCGATCGGCTTGAGGTCGGGCGAGCTGGCCTGGCTGGCGGCCGCCAGAGTCACCGCGGCGGGTGCCGAGGCCGAATCGGCCGTGGCCGGAGCCGTGGCGGCCGAGGGCGTGGAGTAGCTGCTGCTGTCGCCACTGCTGCCGCTCGAGCTATCGCCACCGCTCGAACCGCCCCCGCTGCTGCTGCCGCTGCCGCTCATGTTGCCGAACATGCTGAGCAGATTGCTGAGGATCCCGCCGCCACTGCCGGACGTGTCGCCATTGGTGCCGGCGGTCGTGGTGCCCGTTGAACTGCCGTTGGAGCCCTTGGTCCCCTTGCCAGTGCTCGTCGTGCCGGTGTTGGGGCCGCCCGTGGCCTGCGTGCCGCTGGCGGTGCTGCCCGTGCTCGGCGTTCCCTTGCTGACGGTGCCGATTCCCTTGCCGGCCAGGTTGCCGGCCGCACTGGAGCTGGTCTTGAAAACGCCGGCTGCGCCGCTCTGCAGCTTGACGCCGCCCACGGCCGCATCCGTCGAGTTGAACTTGGACAGGATGCCTTGGGCGCTCTGCGCTCCGGGGAATTGATTGCTGCCGGCGAGGAGGCCGGGTTTCCGCCTGGTGGTCTGATAGTTTTGCTGATTTTGGGCCAGTAGCGGGGCGGCCGGATAAATGCCGGACCGGCCTCGCATGCCGCCGCTGCCGCCGTGCCCGCCGCCGTGGGCCTGAGCGGTCCGCCCGACGGCGAGCAGGGCCAGAACTGCCAGAACGAGCAAGCTGCGTGTGAAGAGCGTTTTCATGGTTTGATTCCCCTGTGCTGGTGGTTTTCCGGCGAGCCACGCTGGGCTCGACCCGGCTGGTTGTCTCTACCTCAACCAGGCGGGAAACCGGCCGAATTGTTACACGGGGGGCGGAAAGAATTTCGGCCGCCGCGCAGATCGCCTTGGCTGGGCGCCAGGCGGGACCATCAGCGCGCGTTGCCAGCCACGCGTGGCGCAACAAAAAAGGGCGCTCTGCGGGGAGCGCCCTGGGCTCAAAATTGCCCTGACAAATGGCGGAATCATGTCCTTCCGCCGGCCGGCAAAGCCGGTTGGTCCGTCTCGCGGTGGACGAGGAGGCGTCGACGGGACACCAGAAAGACTGCAGCCAGACCCAGACCCCACACGGCCAGCGCCGAGGGCTCGAAAACGCCCACCGGCGTGAGCGTGAACGTCAGGCCGCTACCATCCGCAAGACCGTAGGTATTCGTGGGCGTGGCCCCATAGAAGGCATAGTCGGAGCCGCCGTTCCCCCAAATATTGAGGAACAAGTCGCCACCCGGCACGCTGACCGGCGCGAAGCCAAGTCCGGAGCCGTCGAGGTACTGGGCCGAGTTGCCCGGGTACAAGACGTTGTCGATGCCGTACCCGGGAAACCCACTGGAGGTGATCTCCCAGGTGCCAACGGCGCCGTTGCCATCGGAAGAGGACAGGACGGTCATCGTTCCGCTGAGGATGTCCCCCGCTCCGTCCGTTTGGAGCGTTCCATAGGCCACGTCATCGGGCACCCCGCCCGACGTAGGATACACACTGAATGTGTAGTCGATCCCAACCAACGCCAGCGCATTGCCGGTCACTGCGAAACAGACGGCGAACGCTGCCAACACACTCTGCAATCGAATCATCGCACGATCCTCCCCACGTCAGGCAAGAACTGTCAAAACTCGCAGAATCCCGCCGTCGCCCCAATTCACCAAGCGAACCGCATGCCGAAAATTTTGATCCGAGTTTCGACTTGACCCGAGTCGCAGCCGATCTTGTTGAAACATCAAAGACTTGCACACCGCGGCCAATATCGCCCCAGAATTCGCCATATTCGTGTGGCGCGTTATTTCTCGCCACTGTCCGAAACTGTGCCCAAGATTCGGGCAAGGCCCGGCCTTCGGAATCGTCAAAGAATGCGGCCCAGCGCTGCTCGCGGTATGAGATCGGCCTGCCGCCTGCGGCGCGCCGGCCACGCACGACACGAGCCGCAGCCGCGATCCGAGCCGGATCGCCGGGGTGTCAATTCAGCTTGGCGCCGCGGCGGCGACGGGCAGCGAAGAACAGCGCTGCGCACAAGAAGCCCAGCATGGTCAGGCTGGCCGGTTCGGGAACGAGGACCGGAGTGAGCGTGAACGTCAGGCCGACGCTGTTGGCGATTCCATACCCGTTTGTGGCGGTAGCCCCGTAAAAGGCGTAGTCGGAGCCGCCATTGCCCCAAATATTGAGGAAACGGTCTCCACCTGGCACATCGACCGGCCCAAACGCAAGTCCGTCGCCGTCGAGGTATTGCATGGCGTTGCCGGGAAACAAAATGTTATCGATCCCGTAGCCGACGCCGGGCCCAAGATCCGGAACGGATCCGATGATCTCCCAAGTGCCAACCGCGCCGTTGGCATCGGAGGAGGAGAACACAGTCATCGTGCCACTGAGCACATTGCCCGAATTGTCGGTCTGAAGCGTTCCCTCGGCCACGTCGTTCGGCAGGCCGCCGGAGGTCGGCTGCACGGTGAAGTTGTAGTCGAGCATTGGCAGGGCCAGAACACTGCCGCCCATGCCCGACCACAGAAACAGGGCCGCGAGCCCACCGACCACCCGACGCATTAGCGAGTCCTCAATAGATCCCAGGGGCATTCGAGTTTCGCGAAATCACGCCCCCAACCGATATATCGCATTTTAACATGCGAATCGCGTGCCGGATTCGCTGTCAGGATGCTGGACCGTCGGATCAAGCGTACACTCTGCCGGCAAAAGACCGTGTTTATCGCACCGAGAGCGCCCAATGGAGCGCCGGTCGCGTCTGGGTGAGCTCGGGTTTTCTGCGCAGGGCGTCGACGACGCCTGCCCAGCGTCCGGGCATGCCACCGGCCACTGTGGGTCCCTTCGTTTTTGGGTTCCGCGGCACCGCGCCCATCGTCGTCCAAAGCACCAGAGCAGGTCCCACGCCGACCCCGCTTGCGGTACGAAAAAAAACAGGCCGCCAGGAATGGGCAGGCCTGCATTGGGGACGCGTCGGGATGTGGGCGGCACGTGGCTCAATTGGTGGTGACGCTGCCGGTGGTCACTCCGCCGGTGTTGATGTTCCCGACTTTGCCTCTGACCCAAGCATCGCTGCTGCCGGTGGCCAGCAGCAACGCGGCGGCAATCAGCCGGCACGCCGCCAGTTTTGCGCTCCGTTCTCGCTAGGCACATTCCCACCTTGCAAGGAGTCTGGTTCGGGGCCGGGCGGCACGCCAGGCCCTCGTCGTGTGCTGAGCGTCAAGGCCCGCGCTTTCTTACACCCAAGGTGCGGCAAAAGCACGGCAGCACGGCTGCTATCGGCGGCTGACCGGGCAAGTTACATTGGGCGCACCTCGACGTACCGCTCCGGTGACGTAGCACTCAGCTTTTCTGCCAGTGGGGCCGCAAATGGCGCGAATCACGTTTCTGGGCGCGGCCGAGACGGTCACCGGCTCGAAGTACCTCGTCGAGGCCGGCAAAGCCCGGGTGCTGATCGATTGCGGCCTGTTTCAGGGGATGAAATCGCTCCGCGAGCGCAACTGGCAGCCGCTGGCCTTTCCGCCGGCCAAGGTGCAGAGCGTGGTGCTCACGCACGCCCACATCGACCACGTCGGTTATCTGCCCCGGCTGGTCAAGGACGGGTTCGCCGGCCCGGTCTACTCCACGCCGCCGACCGAAGACCTGGCCGAGCTGGTGCTGTTGGACTCGGCCAAGAACGAAATGGCCGACGCCGAATACGCCAATCGCAAAGGCTTCTCCAAGCACCGCCCGGCGCTGCCGCTGTTCGACACCGACGACGTGAAGCGGACCATGAAACGCTTCCGCACGATCCGCCGCGGCGAATGGTTTTCGCCGGCCGAGCCGATCTGGGCCCGCTATCACGACGCGGGACATTTGCTCGGCTCGTCGATGATCGAGATCGAACTGCGCGACACGACGCCCCCCTTGCGCTTGCTGTTCTCCGGCGACATCGGCCGCTACAACGCGCCGCTGTACTACGATCCGTCGCCCCCCACGCCCTGCGACTATCTTGTCTGCGAGAGCACCTACGGCGATCGCGACCATCCGGCGGCCGACGTCCGGGACGAGCTGGCCGACGTGGTCAAGGCCGCGATGGCCCGCGGCGGGATGATGCTGATGGCCTCGTTCGCCGTCGGCCGGGCCGAACAGATGATCTACCTGCTGCAGATCCTGATGGCCAACAAGCGCATTCCCGAGCTGCCGATCTATCTCGACAGCCCGATGGCCGTCAGCGGCTGGAACATCTACCGCTATTACGGCGGCGAGCACGATCTGTCCGAGGGCCTGGCCATCGACAAGGACTATGCGTTCGATCTGCGCCACGTGGAGCTGACGCGGACGTCGGCCGAATCGAAAAAGCTCAACGCCCTCGACGGGCCGGGAATGATCATTTCCTCGTCCGGCATGATGACCGGCGGCCGGATCCTGCATCACCTGGTCCAGCGACTGCCCGACCCGAAGAACACGATCATCCTCGGCGGCTACATGGCCGAGGGGACGCGCGGGCGCGATCTGCAGCGCGGCGCCGAGCGGCTGCGGATTTTTGGCCGCGACGTGCCGGTCCGGGCGCAAGTGGTGGAAATGTCCAGCCTCAGCGGGCATGCCGGCCGCAGCGAGCTGCTGCGCTGGCTTGCGCCGCTGGCGGCGCCGCGGCAAGTTTTTCTGACCCACGGCGAAAAGCCCAGCGCGCTGGCCCTGGCCGAAGAACTGCGCCGCACGCGGAGCTGGAACACGGTCGTGCCGCGGATGGGCGAAAGTTTCGAGCTCGGCGCCCCGGCCGCCGCCGCGCCCGGCTGACCGCTCGAAGGGGCCCATCCCGACGCTCCTGGAACCTGCCCGATGACCGCCATGGATCCCGATCCCCAGCGCAATCTCCAGGCCATCCTGGCTTCGCCGAATTACGTGCTGGCCGAACAGGACACCCGGCTGCTGGCCCAGCGCGAGTTGCGCCCGGTGCGGCTGCAGCTCGAGTTGCTCAAGCCGGAGCTGGCGCTCGAGCAGCACGGCATCGAATCCACGATCGTCGTCTTCGGCAGCACGCGGATCGTCGAGCGGGCCGTGGCCGAGCAGCGGCTCGCAGCGGCCCAGGCAGCTCTGGCGGCCGACCCGCAAAGCGAGGAGCTCGCCCGGGCCGCAGCGCGGGCCGAGCGGCTGCTGGCCAAGAGCCACTATTACGACGCCGCCCGCGAGTTCGGCCGGCTGGTCTCGAGCCGCTGCCAGATCGGCGGCGCCTGTTCGTACGTCATGGTCACCGGCGGCGGGCCGGGCATCATGGAAGCCGCCAATCGCGGCGCCTTCGACGTGGGAGCCAAGTCGATCGGGCTGAACATTTCACTCCCCGCCGAGCAGCTGCCCAACCCGTACATCACCCCCGATCTGTGCTTCCAGTTCCACTATTTCGCCCTGCGCAAGATGCACTTCCTGCTCCGGGCCCAGGCGCTGGTCGCCTTTCCCGGCGGATACGGCACGCTGGACGAATTCTTCGACGCCCTCACGCTCCGCCAGACAAGGCGGATGCAGGAGATCCCCGTCATCCTGTTCGGCCGCGAGTACTGGGAGCAGGTCCTGGACCTGGAGTTCCTGCTCGACGAAGGCATGATCGAGCCGGCGCATTTGCGGCTCTTCTCCTACGCCGAGACCGCCGAAGAGGCCTGGCAGATCATCGCGCAGTTTCACAGCCAACAGCCGGGACCATGAACGCCGAAACCCCCACCGAGCAGTCCCCGGCCGACGATCCGGCCGAGCGGCCCGTGGCGCTGGTGACCGGCGCCGGGCGGCGGATCGGCAGCGCGGTCGCTCGAGCCCTCGCCGGGCGCGGCTATCGGCTGCTGCTGCACGCCAACCGCTCCCGCGCCGCGGCCGAAGCCCTAGCCCGAGAGTTCGATCCGGCAGGCACCGCGACGCACGTGCTGGCCGCCGATTTCGCCGACTCTTCGGCCATCGAGCGGATGCTCTCCGCCGCGGGCGATCGATTTGGCCGCATCGATGCGCTGGTCAATTGCGCCGCGATCTGGCAACCGGGCCCCTTGGAGCAAGTCACTGCCGACCAGGTGCGCCGGCATTTCGAAATCAACGTGCTGGGCACGTTCCTGTGCTGCCAGCAGGTGGGGCTGCGCATGGCGGCGCAGGCCGCGGGAGGAGCGATCGTCAACTTCGGTGACATCGCGACGCTGCGGCCCGCGCCCGACTACTCCGCTTACTTCGCCAGCAAAGGAGCGATCGAAGGGCTGACGCGGGCGCTGGCCGTCGAGCTGGGGCGGCGCAATCCGCGCGTGCGCGTCAATGCGCTGCTGCCCGGCCCGGTCCTGCTGGCCGACGACGCCAGTCCGGCCGAACGGCGCTACACGATCGAGGGGACCCTGGTCCGCCGCCTCGGCACCGGCCAGGACCTGGCCCACGCCGTGCTGTTTCTGCTGGAAAACACGTTCATCATCGGCGTTTGCCTGCCGATCGACGGTGGGCGCAGCGTGTTCGATTCGGGCGCCCGCGAGCGAAACGGCGGCGCCGGGCTATAATGGCCGCGGATCGGCCGCCTGGACTTTCTGCGGGGGGCAGATCCGCCGGCGCTCGGGCGCTGGCAACACGCTCGGAACGCATTCCTCGAAGGCCTGGAACATGTCGCGCTACGATCATCGTTCGCTCGCGAATCTTCTCCTGGGTTGCCTGGCAGTGGCCGGTGGATTCGTGCTGGGTCCGCTCCCCACATGCCGCCCGGCCCTGGCTGCCGAACCGGCGGCCACCGACAACTCCTACCTGGCCGGGCCGGACCTGTCGCGGGCTGAGTTAGCCGAGTTCATCCGTAAAATGCTGAACAAGCCGGCCAGCGTCCGCAAGCGGCCCGGTTTCGACGCGGCAATCATCGACGCGGCCGAGCGCATTCTGCAGTCCGACGCCAAGGACGAACTGGCCGAGCGGGCCTGGATCGAAAAGCTGGGCGCCCTGCATCACCTGGCCGACGGCGGCGATACCAAGGCCGATGAGCAGCTCGCCAAACTGGCCACCGAACTGGCCGACGACGAGCGCGCGGCCGTGGCCGAAGCCGCCCGTTTCTACCGGCTCGAGCGGCAGGCCCTGGATGCCGACACCGTCGAGCCGACCGAGCTGGCGCCGCTCCTGGCCGAACTGAAGAAGTATTGCCAGGGGCACAAGCTCGACGGCCGGCATTTGCGCTTGGCTTCGGCCACGGTGCGGATCATCAATCGTTTGCCCGACGAGAAGGCCGCCGGCGAGGCCTATCGGCAGTTTGGCGGCTGGTTCGCCGACAGCGAGGACGTCGAGCTTTCGCGCTACGGCCGCAAGATTCGCAGCGGCCCGAAGGCCAAGACCAAGCCGGACGAGCCTCCCGCCGCCGAGCCGGAAGAGGGTTGATCCGCTTCGTCTGTGCAGACTGGTTTGCTGTGCCGGCGGCGCGGTCGACTCGCGCGCTGGCGCGCTAGCGGCGGCGGAAAATTTTTTGCCTTCTCGGACCTGCACCCCTATACTGCCTGGCGCTGTCGGCTTGCCGGAACAGGCCGGACAGTTCCTGTCTTTCAGGTTCTCTTTAACGAGAGGAGGCCCGTCATGTGTCTGCGCGCGCTCGTATCGTTGTCTGTCGTCAGCTGTCTGTCGATCTTGCCCGCCGCGGCCCAGTCGCCGCGTGCCGACGCCCTGCGGCAAAAGATCGATGCCCTGCAGCAAGAGCTGGACGAAGTCGACGTCCCGGCCAAACGCTACAGCCATGTGACGCAAATCGGCGGCCCGCGCGGAGCCGAACGCCGCGAGGATCAGGTCGTGCGGCTCTACGACCTGAGCGACCTGTTCGCCGTCGCACCCCCCTACACCGCCGAACGCTTCGAAGGCCTGGCCAAGACTCATGCTCCGCTGTTTCCGCGTCCGACTGTCGAAGCGGCTGGTGGTGGCGGCATGGGAGGCATGGGAATGGGTGGCGGCATGGGAGGCGGCGGCGGCTTCTTCAGCCTGGGCGACAAGCACGCGCGCCTGCCCGAGGCCGACGAGCGCACGCTGCATCAACGGGCCGGGGGCGCACAGGCGCATCGGCCGGTTCCTGGGCCAGCATGGACGACCTGATTCAGGCCATTACCTCGACGATTTCACCGGCCAGCTGGGACGAGGTCGGCGGTCCCGGCTCGATCGCCCGCCTGGGCAACGCGCTGTTGATTTCCTCGACGCGGCAGAACCACGAACAAATCGACGCCTTGCTGCAATTGTTCCGCCAGCGCTGGGGAACGCTGCGGACCATCTCGGTGCGCGCCTGGTGGCTCTGGCTGGACGAAGGCCAGGTGGCCGCCCTGCTGGCCGGCGGCGCGCCGGCACCCAAGGGCGCGGCCCTGCCCAAGGGCGAAGGCGTGCCGGCCTTCGGCATCGTCGACGCGGCCCTGTGGGACCAGGTGCTCGCCGAGCTGACGGGCCCCAATCGACCCGAGGCGGTCGGCTATCGGGCGTCGCTCACCTGCTACAACGGCCAAACCGTCAGCACCCAAACCGCCCGGCAAAGCCTGCTCGTGACCGACATCCAGCCGCAGGTGCTGGGTCGCATCACGGAGAAGGATAAAGACAAGGAAACCAGTCAGCCGATCGTCGTCTACCAGCCGTCCACCACGATTGTGCAAGAAGGCGCCGCGCTGCAGATCACGCCGATCTCGAACACCAGCGGCAAGTACGTCGTGCTGGACGTCCACAGCCAGGTGACCGAACTGATGGATTCGGCTCCTCAGGCCGCGGCCCCGGCCGCCGGCGGCGAAGCAGGGGCTGGCGCGAGCGCAATTACCGGCCCGGCCACGATCATCGCGGCCCTCGATCGCCGGCGCTTGGCCATCCAGCAATTGGCCACGACCCTGCGCGTGCCGGCCGACAAGGTGATGCTGATCGGCGGCATGACCTCGGACGACGCGCCCGACAACAAGCGTCCGAACCTGTTCTTGTTTGTCAAAGTGACGGTGCAAGAACTGCGGGACGACCGCGAATCGCGCGAGATGCCGGCAGCGCCCGCCGATGGAAAGACAGCGCCCGCCGATGGGAAGGCAGCCCCTGCGGAGGGGAAGCCTGCGCCCGACAATGCCGCACCCGCGAGCGGGGCGCCGGATAAATCGGCGCTGCGCGGCAAGACCGAAAAGCCGACCGGCGGCGACAAGCCGGCGGCAGACAAGTAACCGCTGGCCAAACCGGCGCGAAAGACACGCCGCGCTACCCGAGCGCGCGGATCAAGCGTTTTAGCCGGCGGCGATAGCTGAAATGCTCGACCTCGACGAGATGTCGCGGCGTGCGCAGGTAGTGGATCCCGCTGGCCAGATCGGGCCGCTGGGCTTGCTTCTGCCGTCGGAACCGTTCCGCCCGGGCGGGCGCGGTGCGGCAGGCCACGATGAACCGGGCAATCAACTGCGCCTGGTAGTCGACCAGTCCCCACTGGCCGCTGTCGGGCTGAATCAGGCCGGCCACGAACAGGTTGTCGTATTGCGGCGAGAAGATGTTCAGATACAGCTCGGGCCGGTCGTTCGACCAGTTGAGGTGCCGGCGCTCGATGAAGGGGATCGTGATGCGGAAGCCGGTGGCGTAGATCAGCACGTCGATCGGTTCTTCGCTGCCGTCGACAAAGCGGACGTGCGTGCCGCAGAGCCGCTCGACGTCGGGCTTGACGCGGATCCGCCCATGCCCGACGTAGTACAGCATCTGCGAATTGATGATCGGATGCGTCTCGAACAGCTTGTGATCGGGCGCCGGCAACCCATAGCTGTGCGGGCCCCCCAGCGCCAGGTGGACTACCCGGCGCGTGATCGCCCGCCGCAGCCAGAGCGGCAACCGCCAGCTGAGCAGGCGCTCGCCGCAGCGGTCGGTCGGCTTGCCGAGCAGGAACTTTGGCAGATAGTGATAGCCGCGGCGGACGCTGTGGAACGTCGCCGCCGCGCTCTGCGCCGATTCCACCGCGATGTCGCAGCCCGAATTGCCCGCCCCCACCACCAGCACCCGGCGCCCGGCGAGCACGTCGGGCGTTTTGTAGCGCGCGGAGTGCAACGTCAAGCCGTCGAACGTGCCCGGGTAGTCGGGGATCCGGGGGTCCCAATTGTGGCCGTTGGCGATCACCACGCCGGCGTAGCGGCGCACCTCGCCGCCGTCGAGCCGCACCGTCCAGCCGGCGCCCGCGGGCTCGATCGATTCGACACTCCGCCGCAGCTCAATCGACTCGTACAGCTGGAAATGCCGGGCGTACGAGCGCAGGTAATCCCAGGCCTGCCGATGGCTGGGATACTCCGGATAGTCGTCGGGCATCGGGAAGTCGGAGTACTCGGTGAGGGCCTTCGACGAGATCAGGTGCGTCGACTGACAAACGCTGCTGGCCGGTTTGCCGTAGTACCAATTGCCGCCCACGTCGTCTTCGCGCTCGACGACGTCGAACGGAATGCCGGCCTGGCGAAAATTCTTGGCGACCGCCAGGCCCGATGAGCCCGCACCCACGATGCAGTATTTTTCTGCGCGAAGTGACAACGCAAAAGCCTCGAATCGCTGCGGGGGTGACGAGCTTGTGGGGGAAATAATTCTGGGCCAGCCTGGCCGGACGGCGAGCCTTGATTGTGGCGCCGAGCGCAGCCGGCCTTCCAGTGCAAATGCCGCCGCAACGCCCGGCCGCTGCCTGGACGAAAATGCACCGGGGAGCACCGCGTTGCAAACCGCATGACCGCGCCAAATGGCAGGCCCCCGGCCGCAAGGTAACCCCAACCGCCCGGGTCACCCTAATCCATGTTTTTTTGAATTTCGCTAGAAAAACGTAACTAGTATGGGGGGGAAGGCAGGAAAAAAACATGTGCGACGAATTTTTGTAATCGCATATATAGAAGCCACTTAAGATTGCTGTTTGAACTTTAATCGCTTGACGAACGCACAAAAGGGCATAAAAATAAGGACGCGTGGGGGATTGCTTTGACATGGAACACGTCTGTCCAAGACGCAGTGGGCAGCCGGATCAAGCGTCTCTCCTGCAAATCATCGCCGGCGCACGCGAGCGATTGCCCGAGTGGGCCGCGGTGATTGTGACTTGCCCAATGCGTCACCTGCCCAGGCATGTGCGGAAGATCGATGAAGTCCCAAGGCGGGACGCCCAGGCGGCAACGAACCGCAGGTTCGGAGCGTCTGAGTTGAGAATCGGTGGCCCACATTTCCGCGGAACCGCGGCAAGAGAAACGGCAATTCGCTCCGGGACGTTCGGTCGGCAGGTTTGCGCTTGTCGGCCGGCTGGGGAGTTTGGCTGGTCGAGTGGCGGCAGGGTAGATAATTGGTACGAAGAGGCACTCTTAAGGACGCAGCACGCGTCCGGCAATCGCCCGCAGTGACGCGGACAGGAGAAAGAAATGAAATCGCATAAAGTTACTTCCGCCGAAGACTACAAGATCGTCAGCAGCTTTCAGACGGTGCGCAAGACGCTCCTCGACGAAAAATATGCCGACCGCATGGAGCGCCCCCTGGCCTATTGGGCCATGCCCAACGATCGGCGTTTGCCCTTGGCCTTTCTCGGCCGCACGATCAAGGATCTGCTCGACACGCCGTTCGAGGAATTGTCGGCCACGGCCGGCATCGGCCAGAAAAAGATCAGTTCGCTGGTGAAGCTGCTCAGCCGGGCGACCAAGGATCATCCGCCGGCGGTGCCGTTCGGCATGAACGATCTGGCCGAGCCGCGGCGCCCGGTCGACAAGCCCAAGCGCAATAAAGTCGCCTTCGACCCGTCGCTGGTTTCCGAAGCGCTCTGGACGCAGTGGCTGGAAACGGTCCGCAAGCACGACATCGGCCGCGAGAAGCTCGGACGCCTGGCTCCCAGCCTGATCGCCCTGCCGACCGTCATCTGGCACACGCCGCTGGATTATTACATGCAGCATTCGGTGGCAGAGATCCGGCAGCTCAAGACGCACGGCGAAAAGCGCGTCCGCGTCGTGCTGGAAGTCTTCCACATTGCCAACGAGGTCCTGGCCGACGCCGGCGTGGACAAGCACGTGGCTATCCGCTTCGTGCCCAAGTTCATCCTGCCGCTCGAACGTTGGGTCGCCGACTGGATGAGCAAGCAGGGCTGCCCCTCGCCCGAGGAAGTCCGCGACCGCTTGAGCATCCCGCTGCTTGAGCAGCTCAAGACCGATGCCGGCGACACCGTCTACAACTTGAGTGCCGGCCGACTGGGCACCCACGGCGCTCCGCAGAGCGTGCGGCATCAGTCACGGCAAATGGGCGTCACCCGGGCCCGGGTGTACCAGTTGCTCGAGGACTGCGCCCGCGTGATGGAAGTTCGCTGGCCCGAAGGCAAGGCCCAATTGGCGCGCCTGGGCGGCAAGTTCCACGCCGAAGCCAAAGGCAACGACGACCTGACGCTGTTCGATGCCACGGTCGAATTGTTCTACCCGGGCAAGAAGGGCCTGGCCGAGGACGAGACCGCCGAAGGCGAAGAGTAAAACCCACAGCGCCTCCTGATCGCCGGTCGGCAGATCGACGGCGGTCTCGGGCGACACTAGTTACCAGCCTGGCGACGAAACGTGGGGCCGACGCGGTTCGGCATCCCTGCAATCGGGTGCGATTTGCCCGGTGCGTTTTGTCGCCAGGCTTGTCTATGCGCTGCGGGCGCGCTTCGACGCCTGCGGAGCCGCGGCACCCTGGCTCTCGCCGCCGCGCCGCCGGCTGCTGGCTGGCTCGAGCGGCACCACGTCGGCCGGGTCCAGGCCCTGGCTAAGCTCCTGGTAATGCCGCGCGTAATGTCCGAACTGGCAGCAGGCCCAGAGCCGGCCGACCAGCCGCAGCACGATCGCCGGGCCGGTCAAATGGGCCAGCGTGTCGGCCAGGACAGCCAGCGGATGCGCAACCAGCGCTTTGGCCCATCCGACCGAGGCCGCATTGCGCCAGAACATCCGCTCGACGCAAAGGCCCTGAACCAGGGCCGATTCGCGCGGCAGCGGCCGGCGAGCGGCGAAGACCTGGGCCGCCGGCTCGCAGATCGTGCGGTATCCCGAGCGCTCCAGCGACCAGGCCAGTTCGACGTCGGCCAGGTTGGCGCCGACGGCCGAAGTCCAACCGCCCACCGCCGCCAAGGCTGAGCTGCGAAAAAACCCGGCGTAGCCGCAGGCCCCGAACACCTCGTGGGCCCCGGCGGCGACGGCCCGCTCGAGCCGGCAGGTGGTTTGGCGGCGCGATCCACCCGCCCCATAGGCAATTCCGACCGCGAGCACAGCGTCGGGCCGCTGACGATCGAGCACCAGCGGAGCCACGGCCGCCACGCGCGGATCGTCGAATTGCTTGATCGCGGCATCGGCCCAGCCCTCGGCCACGGTGCAGCCGGCGGCCAGCACGTGCACCAGCGGAGCGTGCGCGGCGCCGCTGCCCAGGTTCGTGCAGGCCACGAAATCCGAGCCCTCGGGCGCCGACATGAAGCAAACTTCGCCCGCCAGATCATAGGGATCTTCGTAGGCGAAGTTCGCCGCCACAATCACTTCGCAGTCGCGGGGGCGATTCTCGAGCACCGAGACGAGCGTCGTCTCCAAGGACTCGACGCCACTGACCGCTGGTATGACGATCGCAAGGCGGGACACGACAACCTCTCTTGGTAGATCGCGGGCGACTTCCGTTTGCGGCCAGGTGCCAGGAAACGTCGCATGGGAATGGCTCGCGAGCCGGGGCTCGCCAGCGCTCATGCCAGGCCGCCGTGGGTGGGCGCTTAATGCAGTCGCTCGTCGATTAATGTCGGCCTGCGCAGGGCAGCAAGTTTATTACAACTGCCCAAATCAGCAGATCCGCCGCCCGCGCAAGACTGCCAGAAAAAAACTGCGCTGCTGCTAGCAACAATCGCCCTGCTGTTCAGGAACACGCGCAGGGCGTGCATCCACCTCGGGGCCAGTCGCCATTGGGCCGGCCGTCATTCGGCCCAGACGCGTGCTAGCATCACCAGCATCTCGACCGCGGCGACCATCTCCTCCAGGCAGGCCCACTCCAGCGGCGAGTGCGGATTGTGCTGCCCGCAGGAGAGGTTCGGCGTCGGCAGACCCAGCTCGGTCAGCCGAGAGCCGTCGGTGCCGCCGCGGACGATCGTCCGCTGGGGCGTGCGTCCCAAGCGCCGCAGGGCTTCTTCGGCAAACGCGACCGCCCGCGGCTCGCGGGCCAGGCCGTCCCCCAGGTTGCGGTACTGCTGCCGGCGGTTGATGCGGATGCTGCCGCCCGGATAGCGGGCTTCGACCGCTCGCGCCGCTTGCTCGAGCTGGCCGGCCCAGACGTCGAGCCGCGCCGAATCGAAATCGCGCAGCAGCACGCGCAGGTTTGCCTCGGCCACGCCCCCTTCGAGGACATAAGGATGCAGGAAGCCTTCGCGATCGGCAGTGGTTTCCGGCGCTGCCCCCTCGCGCGGCAGTCGGGTCAGGAAATCGCCCGCCATCCGCAGTGCATTGACCATTCGCCCCTTGCCGATCGAAGGATGGATGTTCACGCCGACAAACGTGACGATCGCCAGGTCGGCCGAGAAGGTTTCGACGTCGATCTCGTTGGCCCCCTGCCCGTCGAGCGTATAGGCGGCCCGGGCGCCCAGCGCCGCCAGGTCGACATGATCGACGCCGTGGCCGATCTCTTCATCGCAGGTGAAACACAGGCGGATCGGCCCATGCGGGATCTCGGGATGCTCGACGAGCCACTGGGCCGTCTCCATGATCACGGCCAGGCCGGCCTTGTCGTCGGCGCCCAGCAGCGTGGTGCCGTCGGTCGTAATGATCGTCTGGCCGTGGAGCCCGGCGAGCTGCGGATTCTCGGCCACGCGGATCACCCGATCGGCGCCCGGCAGCCGGAGGTCGCCCCCCGAGTAGTTGCGGATCACTTGCGGCCGCACGCCGGCGGCAATGGTCTCCGGCGAAGTGTCCAGGTGCGAGTTCAGGGCAATCACTTCGCCGGCGTCCGTCCGCGTCGCCGGCACGGTGGCGGTGACGATGCCGAACTCGTTCTGGCGGGCATCGGCCAGGCCCAGTCCGCGCAGCTCGCCCAGCAGCAAGCGGCCGAGTTCCAGCTGCCCGGGCGAACTGGGATACGTGTCGGCTCCCTCGCGGGCCATGGAATCGATCCGCACATAACGCAAGAAGCGCTCTAGCAATCGCTCGCTGTTCATGAATTCGTCCGCCCTACGGGCCTCAAAAGGGATTTCGCCGCTTGCCGCTCTGGATTGCCGGCCGCGAATCTGCTGCGCCCGCGGGAGGCCGTCGGCCGAGGGGTTGCCGGCGCTGGTGCTGCTCGAAAACTCAGCCAGCCGCGCGATCGGATTCGAACCGCGGCGAGCCCGAGCCACATCTTCGCACGCGCCCGCCGATTTTGGTAGGCTACTGCGCAGCCTTGCGCCTGTGCACCTTGACCCCGACCTATTGAGTCCTAATCAGCCAATGGGTTAGGGGCGACCACCGGAAGCCCCGGAAACGCGGACGCTTGACGTAGCCCGACGGCCCATTCGAATTCTCGGTACCAATAGACAACCCAAGATCGTGCCCGACCCTGCCTACCTGGTGTTCGACATCGAAACCGTGGCCGATGGCCCGCTGGTGGCCCGCTTGCGCTACGCGGGCGAAAAGCTTGACGGCCCGATCGCCATCGCGCGGTACCGCGCCGAGCTGATGGAAGCCCATGACAGCGATTTCATCCCTTACACCTACCAGGTGCCGGTCTCGGTGGCCGTGGCCAAGGTGGCGGGCGACTTCTCGCTGCTCGACGTGGCGGTGCTCGACGAACCGCAGTTCCGCCCCCACATCATTACCGAGCATTTCTGGCGCGGCTGGGAACGGTATCGCCGGCCCACGCTGGTCAGCTTCAATGGCCGCACGTTCGACCTGCCGCTGCTGGAATTGGCGGCCTACCGCTACGGAGTGAGCGTTCCGGGCTGGTTCAACCTGGCCGCCAAGTCGTTCGAGCAATTTCGCAACCGCTTCAATCTTGAAGCGCATCTCGATCTGCAGGAGCTGCTGACCAACTTCGGCGCGACGCGCTTCACGGGGGGCCTGAACCTGGCAGCGAACCTGCTCGGCAAGCCCGGCAAGATGGACGTCCAAGGCCACATGGTTCAGGACCTGTACAACGACGGGAAACTGACCGAGATCAACGACTATTGCCGCTGCGACGCGCTGGACACGTACTTCGTCTTCCTGCGCACGCGTGTGCTGGTGGGCGAATTGTCGCTGGCCGACGAGCAGAAGATCATCGCCGCGGCGCACGACTGGCTGGAGAGCAAGGCCTCGGCCGTGCGCGGCTTTCAGCTGTACCTGGAGCGCTGGGGCGACTGGTCGAACCCCTGGAAGGCGTGAGCCGGCCGGGCCCCGGACGAGCCCGGCACGTTTCCATCGGCCCCCGGCTTGCGGCTGGCAACGGCACCGATCTGCGGCCACGGTTGCAGTGCCGTATTCTTGGCTGCCGGCGGGGCCGCTTGGATCCCCTTTTGCTCGTCCGGCATTGAGCTATACTGGAACGTTCGTGAGGGCGATTAGCTCAGTTGGTTAGAGCACTAGCTCGACAAGCTAGGGGTCACAGGTTCGAGTCCTGTATCGCCCACTCCCAAAATCAAGATCCCCCGAGAATCTTGTGGTTCTCGGGGGTTTTGCATTTCGGTCGTAGCTCCATGTACCTCCACGGAGGTCGATGTAGCCGCCTGCTGCAGCGCATGTGCAGCGCCGTAATTGGCCGCCGCCCGCTGAAAATCTTCATCCGTGACCTGAAGATAGTGCTTGGCCGCGACCGCTTGGCTGTTGCCCAACCACTTCACGACAACGTGCAGTGGGTGCTCCCTCACGAGTTCGGTCTCACGGGTCGATCGTAAGTTCTGCCACAGCTTCGGCCACGGCGTTAGGCCGGCGTTATGGATGATCCTGTTCAGTTGAGTCCGTAGATTGATCGACGAGTCGCGGGTCCGCGTAATCACCCAAACGGCGTTGTCTTCGGCAATCTCATGGGCCTCGGTCAACAGCGGCCGCAGTTCGGGAAAAATCGGCACCCACCGCGTGGCGCCGCCATCATGGTGCTCCGTCTTGGGGCTATGGACTAGCATCCGATCGGTCGCCCAGTTGATGTCCTGCCATCGCAAAGCTAATGTCTCGCTGGGAACACGTAGTCCTCCAAATCGCGCCAGAGCGAACAGGAGCCGCCACTCCAGCGATGGGCAGGCATCAAGCACCATTTGGGCCTCGTCGCGGGTGACGAAGTAGAAGCGGCTGGCATTGGCCCTAACCGCGGCCACTAAGTCACCAAACGGATTTTCGCTCACGAGCTTGAGCCGAATCGCCGCGCGGAAGAATTGCTTGGCTATGCCGCAGCGACGGCGGACGGTGTTGTCTGAAAGCCCCTCGCCGGCTTCGGCCCCCAACCAGAGCCGCCAGCGGTCGGCCTCCCCCGGCGTGATGCTCCCGAGGGAGCGATCGCCCCCAAAATACGCCAACAGGCAGCGTTGGGTGTGTCCCAATACGAGCCTTGTCGCCGGCTTGATGTCGGTCCGACTCGCAAGGTAATCGGCCAAAAACGGCCCTAGTGTCGCTATCTGGCGCGGTGCAATAACGCTGGCCTTGGCCAGTTTGGCTGCCAGCCGCTGATCGAGGCCAACGACCCAGTGAAGCGTGCTGGGCTCGGGCGGCTGTCCCGCAACTGCTGAGGCCAGCAAGTCAGCGACTCGAACCCGGATCGCCTCTGCCGCCTTCAGTGGGATGTAGCCGAGGCTGACGGACCTGCGCCGGCCGGCCCGATCGTGAAATTGGATAATCCGCCGACCGTTGTTCGATGTCATCGTGACCATGATTCAAGCCTTGCTTTCGATTGGACGGTATCCAAGAAACTTATCGCAATGGCGGCACGATGTTTTCACCTGGCCGTTGACCGGCGTGTCGTGCCATTCATGCCGGCAGTCTGTGTGGCTAGGCGTAGCTGGTAGTAATTCATCCCCGTCGTCCCCCAGTCGGCCCCCAATTCCCCCAGCGCCCGGGACACTTGTGTGTGTACCATCTGCGGGAAAAGCTTCGGACGCTTCACAAGAGTTTACACGACCATTGGGGGCATTGGGGAAACCCTGATTTTGATTGGGGGTCGATTGGGGAAGGTTGGGGACGGTAGATGAAAACGTGTAGAACCACTTCGTGCGCGCTTCTGTATCGCGTTCTGCCCGGCGATGAATCACCCAGCCATCAACTGCGAGAAACTCTCGCTTGCTCATCAATCGGCCTAGTTTTTGACCCATCGCCAAGTTGCCCTTCTGCCGTGCCTCATCGTCATCCAAGTCTGCGTCGTTGAGATCTGCACCCACAGCAATTTCGAGAATCTCGTGCGGCCGCAAGGGCTTATCCAGCCGGCCGCTCCGTTGCACCGCAAGCGCGATGTCCCGCGCCCACGTTAGCAATGGGTTTGCAGTGCGAGCCTGCGCGGCTCGGTGGTCCGCCAATAAATCACCGACGTCAAGAATCTCCCGCACAATCCAGCCTAGAGTTCGGGCCCACGGACGGAAATCGTGACTAACTTCTTCAAGCCGCGCCTTTCCCTTTTGGTGCCATGCCCGAACGATCGAAAAAACTGCACCCAAGTAAAGCGGCCCTTTTTCCCGAACCTCGTCCAAAAGGTCGCGTCCACCGGCAAACTTGCGGAAACGATAGGCATCAGATCTTTTTTTGATCCGCGTTACCGAACACCGGTTGGCGAAATCGATCGTCAATTCCGCTCGGTTGCTGGTCGCCATGATACAGATTCGCCGCATGTCGACGGGCGTCAATCCACAGTATGGCAGCCGCACTTGGAGATAGTCCTCAGTGGCAGCACTTTCAATCGCCGGCGTATCCAATTTGCCACGGAGATTGTCCAGCGAGGGGAATGCCGACCCGTCGAGAACCACCTTGCCGAAGCTTTCTTGAAGACTGCCGACGCCGCCTCGTTCGTGTTGAGTAATCGTTGCGGGAATGCAGCCGTAGAGAGCACACGTCACTTTGTTTCGATAGCCCTTCCCGGCCTGGCTGTCGTCAGCTTCGGTGAGGTCAATTGGCGCGCGCCCTCCAAGCAGATTTCCGAAAACCAGGGCTGGTGTGATGAGCGCCGCGAGGGCCCTTGCCCTGTCGCCAGGCGTCACGAAGTCGAAGTCCGCAACAATTTCCAAAAGAAGTCGAACGGCGACGTCCAATGGTACCTCTTCCGGCGGCTCTCCTTGTGCAAGAATTCCCGAATCTCGGTCATATCCCGAGACTGTCACAAGCGATCCGTCGCGCTCGATTAGAACGGGGCACGGCGCGACGGAGGTGATCCTTGGAAGCTGGTCCAGAAAGTCGTCGGATGCGAGTATCAGACGGGCGGTCTGTTCGTTGCACACCTCAGGCTTGAATTCCTCTCCGTCACGCTTCACCTTTACCTTACCGAGCCGCGCAACGTGCTCCAAATAGCTCGCGAGCGCGGGCGGACGCATATGCTTGAGGGTGCATCGACCACGCTCATCAAAAATTAGTCGCTGTACTATGTCGCCGCGAACGAATAGTTCTAGTTTATTTGCGGCCAATTCTCCGAGCCGCTTCGCAGCGTCTGAGATTGTCGTCTCCCCACCGGGAAGCCCAACCACGGGTAGCCCAAGGCGCTCGCCCTCAACCGATGCGTCGACAATCGCGCCGTCGGTGGAAAATGGCGGGCTCGATTCCGCGAGTGCGAGAAAATCTGCAAACGCACGTTTGGGCATCGCTTATGCATCCGTGCTTCGGTTACAAAGGCGTAGCTAACTTGGCCGCCTCGGTTTCGTCCACGCCGTTCAACCAGTCTCGTAGGTCGAGCCCGTGCTTCTCGACGCACCGGTAAGGCAGGCGGATGACCCGGGTCTCGGCCGTTGTCGCATAGGTTGCATCCAGCCACTTCGAAATACCCCTATCCCCCGCCTGATCGGCATCGTGCACAAGCCAGAGTTTACGACCAGCGAACATTTTTGCTTGCGAGGGCGGCACGTCGGCCGTCGCACCGCCCCCGTTCGTAAGCGGCAAGTAGAGAGCCCGTTGCTCCGATGGAATTGTTGTCATTAGTGCCAACATGTCGCTTGGACCTTCGGTTTTGATAAACGCTTCTTCGCATGTGGCTCCGGACGCGAGATGCTGTACAGCCTCGCGATTCATCAGCGTGCCGTAGGTCGGGCCGACCGATTTCATCTTCACGTAGTCGGGCGGCTGGCCGTTGCCGCGATAGACTTCGAGCATCCCGCCGCCGATCTGCCACACGACCCAGGCGACGGGATCGACGTTGGTGAGGCCGGGCCCAAAGCACGGCAGCGCGAGAACCGTGTCTCGGCCGATGTGTCGTTTGCCCTCTTTGTCGACCCAGCACTTGTATCTGGCGATCCGGCCGCCGGCCCGCTTGACGGCCTCGGGCGAAGTGCCCGGCTTGTGGACCACGCACCAGATCGCGAGCATCGTATCGTAGCCGTCGTCCCATTCGCGGAATTCGAGCGCGATTTCGGGCGAGTCGGTCTTGGGCTTCGACGTCAGTTGAACGCCGGCCTTGTTCGCGTAGTGATGGAACGCCGTTTTGAAGTCCTGAAAGCGGCCGGCTTTGATGGCGAAGTCGAAGAGCGAGAGCGTTTTTTTGTCGCCGCCGCTGTCGCCGTACTGGCCGGTGTTGCAATCGACCCAGGCGGACGGCCGATTGTCCTCGCGGCCGTGGGCGTAAGCTTCAATCTTGCCGCTCGCACGCGGGCGGTCGGATGCGAACCGCAGGCCGAGTGCACGGTATTCCGCCATGATGTCGAGGGCGCCGATAACGGCATAGCGGGTTTCGTCGGAGCAGAGTTTGGTCATGAACTTGGCGTCCACTCTCCACACCAATTGCAATTCTGCGTTACTGGAAAATCTGTGAAATCCAGCAACTGATTTACACTTCGCCCATTTGCTAAGTCAGATTCGCGGCGCGCCCATCGCGGCGTATCGAGAGTCGGGGGACACCGTCTGCATTCCCCAGCAAAGCACACATTGCCGTTGGTCAGTCTGTCGTCACCCAGCTCGTCTCTTTTGAACTGACGCCAGAATCTACAGTTCTGGCAACATTCGTTTTTCTGGTTCATTGCACGCAGCCTTACTAAAGACTCGCAGCCCAGACACGCAACTCCTCTGGACTGAATCGGCGCAGGCGGCCAATCCGCTTCGACGGTAGGTCACCGCGTCGGGCCAGCTCAGCCACCATGCGAGAAGAAATCCCAAGAAGGCGTGCTGCCGCAGACGCATCAAGGAGAATCAGGTCGCGGGTCTCATTGTTGAGCGCGCTTGCTGCCGATATGACTGTCATCTTTTCTCACGTCCCATTCGTTTCTTCGCCCCCCACTCGGCCCGTGGTGGCGCACCGGCGGCCAACCATCGTCGCAGTTCGCCCTCGACCCATCTGGTCGATCGACCGAGGCGAATCGGTGCGGGCAGCCGGCCCGTGGCACGCAAAGACCAGACGTGGCGGCGCGAGATACCCAACAGCGTGGCAACATCGCCAACGTTCAGTAACTCGCGTCCTGGTTCACGACGCTGCATGCCTGTTCCCATGGATGCCTATTCTGGGAAGCAGACAGAATCGAATGTAGGCCGTATTGTGGAAAAATACCGGCCATTTAATGGCAATTTGATGGAATCTGGGGGCACGCCAATCAAGCTATTTTGACTTGCGGCAATCGGTGACTCTGACTCGGTATCCCTGGCCGCCTTTTTTTACCGGCGAGATAAGGAATGGCTCAAGGCACGGATGTTTGTCCCGTATGCGCCTAAACAGCTTGCTCGGTGAATTGATTCCGGCTTTCTCAAGATCTGGCGTAAGCATCATCCCACCGTGATCGATCATAGTCGCGATCAACTTGGCCGCGCAATAACTGAGGGCGATGGACTCATCTCCGATCAGTAAGGTACCACCATCCAGAAAGCGCGGCCTGCCATCATCGCAATTGGCCTCAGGAGGTACGTTCGCAGATAACGAGGTTGGATGCCTTTCCGGCGTCCCAACCCATTCCGGTTTCTCGAAATCGTCAATTATCTCCTCAAGTAACTTCACCGATTCCCGCCGCACATCCTCCATCAGCACGAGAAACCGCTTGCCGACCTCATCTTCCCGGTCCACTGCATCATCAAAGCATGAAGGCGAGCGCTGCTCGTCGGAATCGATTCTCAGGAGAGCACTTGCCTTGCCGCCCGAGAATCGCCACGCCTCAATGCGCGACGGACCTGACCGGCACCAAGCTGCCCGGTACAGCCTCAGCATCCAGCCTGGCGGTCCCACACAATTGTCGAGCCGTTCGAGCACGTCTAGCCAGTCATCGTGAACATCGCCCGTCATTCCGAGATTAGCACGGTAGAAGTCCTGCAATCCGTGCATCGGACGACGGATCGGACTCACCAGCGTTTGAAGGCAGGGGCCAAAGTCGACAAAGGAGGCGAGCTTATGATCCACTGCTGATGGGCTCACGTCGTCGCGGCAAGGCGCAATGCGATCTCCGTTCGGTCCGGTCGCGACATGGATACGCGGACCAATCGCCAAGATATGCAGCAAACGCCCGGCGTTTGGCCGGTCGAGTCGACGCACAAGGTCTGCCCGGATTGCCTGCAAGTCCGACTGGGCACGCGGCGGCAGCGCAGCCGCCGGCTGAACAGAATCGTCCATGACAATTCCCTCTCTTCTTCTAGCCCGGCCGACCCCGGCGCCCACAGCGAAGAGAGGGTACACCGCAGACGCCGGGATCATTTAGGTCGTCGTGCCGGCCGGCACGACCACCGCCAGTTACGCCGTATTCTACAAGAAACGAATGCTCCAAATTCAAGCCCCTAAGGACAGGACATCGCTCGCTCAATCCAGAAAATCAGCGGCATTCGACCTCATTGTCCCGCGCGCTCGCAAATCTGCTTTCGGCGGAGAATGAAATTGGGACATTCGCGATAATTGCGATTGAAACGCCCAACCACTCTGCCCAACTGGTATTCGGGAGGACGTGCTCTGGCTCGATCCGCCTCTGCCTCAGCAGGCTTTCTTTGCGCAGATGAAATGCTGGCAGTTCACGGGGAATTTGCTAGACTGCCTGACAGCGGTCAAGAAACGGTTCGGCGAGGTTGCGGGCTACGATCGCCCCCCTCTTGCGATCTGAGTCTGCCGCGATCGGAGACTCATTCCATGCCGCTGCCACGAAGCGCTCGCGTCGTGTTGGGCATTGCGGTCGCCGCCCAGTTGGCCCTGGGATCCTCGTTGTTCGGAATCGAGCCGAAGGTCAAGAAGCTCGACACCTCGTTTCCGGCGAAGGAGTACAAGACTACTGGCAGCGGTTCTGGGGTAATTGTTGGACCGCGACTCGTGCTTACGAATCGCCACGTGGCCATGCACGGCGACGACGACCCGGCCGCCGGGTTCAAGGTGCTTTTGGGTCCTGGCTACAAGCAAGAGGTGAAGGCCCGGGCAGCCTGGGTTTGCGAGAATTACGACCTGGCGCTGTTGGAAACGGCCTCGGATCTTTCAACGGAGCCGCTGTCGCTGCTCGACGAGCCGCCGCCGCTTGGGCTCAAAGTCACGGCGTTCGGCTTTCCCCTCGGAGATGAATTTGGGATTAGCCTTACCGCAACCGGCGGGCAAATTACACGGCTGCCGGTCGATGACGACCCGTCCGATGCAGTATCGACGTCCGAAATTAAGCGTGCGCTTTGGCACGATGCAATGACCGCAGGTGGGAGCAGCGGCGGTCCCTTGTTTGACGAACACGGAATTTTGGTCGGCCTACACTGTGGCTCGCTAGTCGAGGCTAAGGGACAAGGGATTGCCGTGCCGCCGGATGCAATCGCTGAGTTTCTGAGGCATTCGCTCGCCGGGTCGATCAAGTTCGTCAACGAGAAGCAGCGGCTGGCAGCCCGCTCCAAAGCACCCCCCAAAATCTGCTCGGTATTTATCCATATTCTTGATGATCGCAGCGAGAGGCCTGGCCCTCGCCTGAACTCCGCCGAGGTGGCAAAACTCAAAGCCGCCATGCTAACCGCGGTCAAGGATGCGGTGCAATTTCTGAACGAGGACGAGCTTTCCATGCTGGCTGAGGGCAAGCTGTACGTCGCCTACTATCCACTCAAGGGAAGATATTTCAAGGAAGGCCAGATCGTGCGCATCCAGGACACTCTTGAAATTATCCAAATCATGGACGACGGCTTTCTTTGCGAGACAGACGGCGTGCGTTGCCGGCTCTTTGTGCCACATTTCAATGGCTCCGAAGCGAGGGCCAAGCTAAGCACCAAGGCCACTGTTGGGCAGGAGATCGACAATTTGTTTGTTGTCGGAAAGCCAACCGACTACGTAACCGTCGCTGGCGCCAAGGGGTCGTACTTTCCGCTGACTTCTGTTGTGACCAAACAATTCTTCGAACGCGAGGAGATTGACGGCATTCTTGCTCTGGAGAAGGAGCGACGCACCGCAGCCGAACGCGCCGACACCGAAAGGCGTCGGAAAGAGGGGGAGCGCAAGGCTGAGGACACGCGGCGAGCGAAAGAGCGCGAGGCACAGGCTGCGACTGAGCGAGAGGCTCAGGCACGCAAGGCAATTGCTGACGATCTCAATAATGCCAAGACAGCGCTCCGCAAAAAGATCAATGGCATAGATGCGATCGCGGTTGGCATCGACGGGACCGCTCAACAGATCGTCTTGATCCGCATGAGCAACCAAAAGCTGTTCCGGGTCGACCTGGACAGTCTCTCGGTTGACGATCGCCGATGGGTCACCAAGAACATCAAGCTCATCAAGCGGTACGGGGATGCGATCAAAGTCGAGTTTCTCCCCAAGGACCCCCAGTGATCATTACTGAGCCGCGGATGCGCTAGGGCCTCGCGAGTTTTCCGAGTCACGACAAGTCGACGGCCGCAGAGCGGCCATCCATCCCGGCGAGAATCGAGACTGGGGCGTCTGAAAAGCTGAGCCGCTTGTGCTTCAGGAGTGCCGCGGCCAACGAATCGACCCGCGCCCAAGCTCTCTCTGATGCGACAAACGACTCTGTGCAAATACGAATTCACACCGACCGCATTGTGCAAGTCACCGACAGCGTGGAGCTAACTTCGGCGACCGCCATACTTGTGCTCATCGGACCGCCCAGATAATCCGACATTTCGCCGACCGGCCGCGAATGACCGGTTCTTTCTGAGAATGAAGCCTAGCGTCTACCAGCGACACCGGCTACTGATGGCCATTTCTCCTTGTCCAGAGGGAGCTGTCGTTAAGCTTGTTTCTCCTGCCTCAGGAGTTGCTGCAATTCTTCGATGCTCCGTAATCGTCCACCGTGGTGAATGACCGCGTGGCAGTTGGGGCATACAGGGCAGAGGTCAGCACTCGGGTCAACCATATATTCGTCGCCAATTTCCGAAAGTGGCCGAAGGTGATGGACGTGGATGAATCCAGCAAATTCGGCGCCATACACGGAGCCGAAGTCGAACCTGCAAACGGTACAGACCGTCCCGTGTGTCAATTTGCATTGCTTGACGGCCTCGCGACTGCGCTCGTATGCGTTCACCGTGATTCGCTTGGTCGCGCCTTCTGTGTAGCCGGACGGCCGGGCGACCTCTCCAGGCAGTAACGACATCGCTTCGAGCACTTCTTCGATGGCCCGAGCGACTTCGACCCGTTGCTCAACGATTTTCTTGATGGTTCCGCGCGGCGCGTAGCCGATCCGTGTTCGAAGTGCCGCCACGCTGATCGGGGCACCGGAAAGATCAAGGAACCACTCAACTGCGATGCGATATTCGTGTGGACCACCGGTGAGACGAACCGCTTCCGCCGCGGAATAATACAGCAGGTCAGCATGTGTTATTCCATCCCAAAACTCGCGTACGCGGCCGACACCAACGATTCCGGTGCGATTCTCATACATCAAGAGAACGTCATTTGGCGAAAGTTGGCGGAGTTGCTCACCGAATTGCAGCTTGTCACCCCCGACCGCCGCGACACCTTGATCGATTAGCACTGGATACCGAGGCCTCGGTAGATCGACCAAAGCACCAGCGTCGGTGTTGTAAAAGAAATAATCCATAAGCGAGTCCACTCTCCAAGTTCATCTCTATTTTTCCCAACGATCAAGAATAGCGGCCTGGTCCGCTCTTTAGGAGACGTTTTGTCCCGAATCGCCTTCTTCTGGGCCCGGGTTACGGCGCCATCAGTGCCAACGCGTGGAAAACCGACGACGCGAGCGGCCCTAATAGCGCAGCAAGACGAAATTCGACGATAGTCTAGCTCGAATCTCAAACTCCTTTGGCCGTGTGGTCAGTCAAACGGCCGGAACCAAACCGAGTTCGGCCTTCCTTCGGGTGCCATCGCCTTGCCCAAGCGTCGAGGTGCCCTCAACAACCATTCGTAGTCGCCTTCGTCATCATCTCGGCAACCCCACAACTCGACGGTGCCGATCAGCACACCCCGCGGCAGGTCGTCGATATTGAGACGGTATTCCTCTGCCCACCGCGCCTCTTCGGACTGCGGGTAGCGGCCCTGGCTCGCGTAAAGATAGATTCGGCCCCGAATGTGGGTCCGCCGCGAGCGATACTCAATCGGCTTGCTGCCGCGCATGATAAATTCGGCGAATGGCTGCCGCACTGAGAGCGCAAGCCTCGGTCGCTGCGGTGCCACCGGCTGCTGCGACTGCCTGTTGCGTGATCTTGCCATGTGTTTCCTCTTCGTAAAGTCAAACGCGAGGTTGCGGGACCGCCGATCTTCGCTAGCCCGGTGGCCTCTTCTTCGATTTCTTGCCAGCCTTCCGCTTGCGCGGCTCTGGCCCTTTCTTCGGCTTTTTCAGGGGCTTTATCTGTTTCGCGGCCAGCTTGCGGCGACGGCGCTTCTGCGGATTCGGGTCGGCTGGCTTGGTGGCTCTCTCTGCCTCGCGGAATTCCTTGGCTAGATTCGTGCCGTCGGTGAAGTAGCAGACGGCCTCTTCGTCGTCCAGATTTTTCGGGTCGGTGATCTCCTTCAGCAGCGTTTCGGCCGTGATTTTGGCCTGCGGATGGGCCGGCGGCTGCTGAGCCAGGGCCTTGCGTAGGTTGTCGGCAAGCTCAGGAATGTCGCAAGACCACGGCTCGTAGCACATGCCGACAAGCTCACCGAATTCGTCGCCGTCGAGGCTCTGGCCCCAACTGATGAATTCATCAAAGGCGAGATTGTTGACGTCGGCGACCGACTTGTCGTTGACGATCAGTTCGAGAGCCATGTTGGTCTCCCTCCTTTAGTCTTGCTCCACAAACAAACTCGACTGCTGCGTCACTCCCAGTCAAAATACGTCTCGGTCAAGGACCGTTCGATCCCGAATTCGGGCACAGCGATCCCCAGGTGGGCCTCGAACCATTCGGCCGCATAGCGGCGGTGACAGACCTTGCCCCGGGCGCACCAGCAGAGAATGGCCACGTGCTGGAGTCCTTTCTTGGTCAGCGAGTCGAATATCTCCTGCGGTTCGAGGTCGCCCAACAACTGGATGTACTTGCGCTCGTACTGGGCAACCGTCATTCTGCCGTGTTGGAGGGCAACGAGCATCTGCCGGGTTGGTGCCAACCGCCGCTCGAACCGGCGGCCCTTGCCGAACCAGCGGGGCACGCCGGCCGAGATGCCGACCGGCTCGATTTCTGGCGGCAGCCCCCGCACACTGGCGTAATTCGAAGTGAAAATTAGTGGCTGCTCGCTGAGTGATTTTGGTTTCCGCATAATACGCTCCTCTAAGGGTCGGCACGTGTTCGGAAAGACAGAGGCGGCCGGCCCACGGGTCAGATCGCAGACCGGCCGGCCTCAGAGACCATCACGCTCGCTCGATTTCCAATCGCATGCCGGGCGGCGTGTTGGCTGTGACTTCGGCGGCGGCTGCCCCGCCGAGGCGTTCGATGAAGGCTTCCTTCCAGGCGCCAAGGGAGGGGCCGCACAGGGGGCAGGCTGGGCCAGAGATCAGGAGCGTTTCGAGCCCGGTTTACGGCGAGCCTTGCGGACCGCCGCCTGATACCGTGTATTAGCGCCGGCGGTCGCTACCGCGGTACGCTGCTCCGCAGTCAGAGTCGCGAAGCCGCGGAGCCGTTCTGTCGGTGGCAGGCCGACGTGCTTCGCCAGGACGCCGGCTACATAAGCGGCCAGGGAGACACCGGCCCGTTCCGCGCGTTCGGCGAGTGCTTGGCGAATTTCGTCCGAGAGGCGGACCGATAGCTGCGGCGTCTTCATGCCGGGATGATACGCGCTTGACCGTCAAATGGCAAAGTTAGTGCCGACGGATGCATGCGGCACCGATCCTGGCGTCGTTTGCCAAGTCGAAGGGTCCTCTTATTGAGCCGAACCTTCCTGCGACTGATTCCCTTGCGAATCGCTACCCGCTGGGCACTGTCGGTGACTCGTTGGCTGTGACGCTAATTCCCGGAATTGCTCTGGCCAATTTTCGACCTCTTGCCGAGTGGTGCGTATTTGGTTTGCCAGCCAATTAGAGTCCAAATTGAGGTAATCCATTCCCGAGGCTCCTTTCGCCGGAACAAAACAAACCGCCTGCCCCGAAAAAGATCTTCGGGACTAACTGCAATTCTATTCAACGAAACCTGCCGCAACGAGTTCGCCCGCAAAAGCGTCGAATTCGTTGGTTTCAGTGATTCCGTTGATTAATTCAGTCCGGAAAGAATACTCCCCAAGTCGGGGCATGGCAACAGATCTATCCCAGTTACGTATTTTACCCATCTTATCCTTTCGCTCTATCCCTGCGAGGGAAAAGAGGTCCAGGTATCGCCTCGGTGCGATCCCAACAAAGGGCTCGAAAGTCACATGGCTTTCAGGGTAGTCGTCCGAATCAACCCGGATCGAGTCCGGATAAAGCTCATTGACCAGACTCTTGGGGTACGGCTCCACATAGACCACACGTTTTATTCCCGCCGCAACAATATGGCGAGCACACTCGTGGCACGGGTAAGTTGTCGAAAAGAGCGTCGCGCCATTGACGGCAGCTCCTCGACGAGCTGCGTCGACAATCGCCGCCATTTCCGCATGCACGCATCGGCCAAATTCAAGGATGTTCATGATGTGTGCATCTCGCATGGTGCCCATTGACGCCAAGGTCTCGACTATCGCCTTCGTCTCCTTGCCATCGAAATCAGCCGAAAGGCAGCCCGCATTTTGCAATCGATTAATTACATCCGAAAGCATTCTGCTCTTGAGTACGTCGTTCGATTCATAGCCAAGGACGAAGTCGCGCACATCGGGCCGGTCGCCAGGCCAATAAAGACCACCTCCTGGTTTCGGTACCTCATTCGCTCCCACCGCGACGATGTCGCCCTCGACGGTCGCGATGACCGCCCCCACCTGTCGCTGTAGCGATGAGGAACGCAAAGCCGCTGCCTGGGCAATGAACATCGCGTACTCATCGCGATTAGGCGTGTGGAACACATTACCAAAAAGCAGTTCGATGATACGGTCCGTAGATTCTCTTAGCTGCTCACGCGATCGCGCATTCAGAAAAAAATCGCCGAGTGGAAACGTCTTTCGGACGTTCTGGCCGAATGGTTCGTCGGCCTCAGCCTCATCGCGCTGCACTAACTCCAGCGCAGAGGGAAGGCTTGGTCGGGAGTGAAATTTGTGTTCGGAATCCGCGATTTTTCTGGCAAGATGCTCTGCTCGCTGATTGGGTGGAGAACAAATCGAAAAGAGCGTGAACGCTGGCCCGTAGATTCGGCGCAGACTGATGGACTCGTCGGGGTGCTTTAGAGACCGCAAGATGTATGCTTGTCGCCGATTGCCTTCCGCATTAATTTGCGACTGCGTTTTCCGCGCCTCTCTAATCGCGCCGACGGCGAGAAGAGCAAGAGCATCTCCGCGGCTCATTAACTCACGAAATTTATTACCAGCATCCATGTACGAATGGTAGCGTTTGACCTCTGGACTGCTGACGAGAGGATTCCAGCCATTCACTTGAGGCGACTTTAACGTGTCGAGCAGTGAACTCAGTCTGATTATTTTCGTCGTGTAGTTGACTCGCTTCAGCGACTCCGTCAATGGAGCGCACACGGAATCGAGATCCGTACCAATTGGAGCCACTAGCCCGATGACTAGTTCTTGGCTCGTATGCAAGGTCTGGGACGTCATTTTTTGAGTGACCTGGTGTATCGAATGCCAAGCGGGTCGCGGAATGCACGACGATATTCTGACCCATGTCACAGTGGATTCCCAGGCTCTAGCGGATCCGGGGTGCGAATTTTCAAGTGTCCGATGCACAAAGCATCGCGCAACCCTCAATGTCTGCAGGCTGCCTTGAGCCGGAGCCCAGTCGGCCCAAAGCCATTTGCCTGGCATGAGCACGGTCTTGACGGCCTCCGCCCACAAGTCGGGCATGTCGCCATACTTGCTCAGACGCGATTGACCATCACGCGGATCTTGGCCCGGGCGCTCTCGCGCAGCGTCCAGTTCTTCACGGCAAAATGATTGCTGGGCACCTTCCGCTGGATTAGATTCGTGCTGTCGGGCGTCTGGAACGGTCGCTCCGTGACGAACGTCTCGTCGAGAATCGGAAGACGGACGATCGGATCGTCTTGAGCGACAAGAGGACGGCAAGGTCACAATTTGGCTAGCAATCTTCGCCGCGGTCATCTTTAGTCGCCACGTGTTCGCATGACGGAAACCACCGCGATTCCAGAGCCTGGCCAGATTGCTCGGGTGCGTCAACGTACGTATCTGGTCGAGCAGACGGTTGCCCCAATCACCTCGGCCGACAGCACGCTGGTTCGCCTTTCGTGCGTCGACGATGATGCTCAGGGCCAGCCCCTCGAAGTTCTGTGGGAACGAGAACTCGACCCAGAGGTCCTAACCGACGAAGCCTGGGAGTCGATCGCGCAGCGCGGCTTTGACCAGCCCCGCCTATTCGCGTCGTACCTCAATACCCTCAAGTGGAACTGCGTCACCGCGACCGACCCGAAGCTGTTTCAGTCCCCGTTCCGGGCCGGCATTCGCCTCGACGCCTATCAACTCGAACCACTGCGCAAAGCATTGCTTCTGCCGCGGGTGAACCTGTTCATTGCCGATGACGTGGGGCTCGGCAAAACGATCGAAGCGGGCCTAATTGCCCGTGAGCTGCTGCTCCGCAAGAAGGCACGCGAGGTGATCGTTTGTTGCCCACCGTCGATGCTGCTCCAATGGAAGGAAGAACTGGAAGCTCGCTTCGGCCTGACTTTCGAGATTCTCGACAAGGATTACGTCAGCCGCGTGCGCCGCGAGCGAGGCTACGGCATCAATCCCTGGAACACCCATACGCGGTTTCTGGTTTCGCATCGCTTGCTGATCGACGAAGCCTATTCCGGTCCATTGCTCGATTACCTGGGCGACTTTCGGGCGGGTTCGCTCTTCATCCTTGACGAGGCTCACCATGCCGCTCCGGCCAGCGGCCAGCGGTATGCCATCGACTCCCAAATTACGCGCGTCATCCGCGAGATAGCTCCGCGATTCGAGCACCGGCTGTTCCTTTCGGCGACACCGCACAATGGGCACTCGAACAGTTTTTCGGCGCTGCTCGAAATTCTCGATCCGCAACGATTCTGCCGGGGTGTGCCGGCCAATAAAAAGATGCTCGACGACGTGATGGTCCGCCGCCTCAAAGAAGACATCCGCGAGGTCGTCGGCGGGTTTCCCCGTCGCGTTGTCAAGCAGGTCGACATCGATGGACTTCACGACGGCGCGCCCGAACTCCGTCTTTCGGACCTGCTGAACGAATATCGGGTTCTCCGCGAGACGCGTCTTGAAGGAGAATCAAGACGCAAGCAGGCGGCTGCCGGTTTGCTCATTACCAATTTGCAGCAAAGACTAATGTCGTCGGTCGACGCATTCGCCCACACGCTCCGGGTTCACCGGAAGACGGTTAAGCGGCATTGGGACGAATCACGCGCAGCGACTCATATACCCAATGCCGCGGCGCTCGACCTGCTGAGTGGACCCGTCGGCAATGACGACGACTGGGCCTTGCTTCTCGAAGAGGAGCTTCGCGAAGAAGAGGATGCCCAGGTTGAGGCTGCCTCGCTGGCCGCCGCCGGCACCAAGAGCGATCAAGACGCCGAACAGCAATTCGCCCAAGAGCAGAAGCTGCTGGACGCGATGACAGAGATTGCCGAAGAGGCTCGCGGCGAGCCCGACGCGCGCGTGAAGAAACTGATTGCCTGGATTCGCGACAACATGTGCCCGGGACTCGGCAAGAGCGGCTCCGGCACCCCGGCACCTTGGAATAACCTGCGAATCCTCATCTTCACCGAGTACGACGACACCAAGCGTTACCTCGTCCAGCAACTTTCGGCCGCCATCGAGAACACCGATCGGGCCGGCCAGCGGATGGCCGTGTTTCATGGCCCAACGCCCCCCGACGAGCGCGAGGCCATCAAGCAAGCCTTCAATGCCGATCCGGCCCGGCACCCGCTGCGCATTCTGATCGCCACCGACGCGGCCCGTGAGGGTCTCAATTTGCAAGCCCACTGCTGGAACCTATTCCACTTCGATGTACCGTGGAATCCCAGCCGGATGGAGCAGCGCAATGGTCGCATCGACCGCAAACTGCAACCCAACGACAAAGTCTACTGCCACTATTTCGTCTACAGGCAGCGCCCCGAAGATCGCATCCTGGCCGCCCTCGTGCGAAAAACCGAAACCATCAAGCAGGAACTAGGCAGTCTGGCCCAGGTGATCGACGACCACCTGGCCGACACGCTCAAAGGGGGCATTCGTCGCGATCGACTCGAATCGCTCGAACGAGAGATTGAAACGGCTGACCTCGACGCTGCGAAGCGCGAGACGGTGGAAAGCGAGCTGGAGGCCACACGCCAGCGCCAATCGGCATTGCGCGAACAGGTCGAACGACTACGCGGTCAACTTGCCGCGTCACAAGCGAGCATCGGCTTCGACAAAGATCAGTTCCGCTCTGCGATTTCCTGTGCGCTCGAACTCATGGGCGCCCCGCCTTTGAACCCGGTTGAACAGGCGGACGGCAGCCCGCAGCGGGCTGCGTTCCCGGCCCTCGATCAGCGCGAAGGGGCCGATCCGACTTGGGCCGACACGATGGATACGCTCCGCACGCCGCGCGAGCGCGATCAAAAGCCCTGGCAATGGCGCCGCGAATCCCCGATTCGGCCCGTGGTCTTCGATGACCCGGGCGTCGTAACCGAGGATGTCGTTCAGCTTCACTTGGAGCATCGCGTCGTGCAGCGGCTGCTGGGTCGGTTCACGGCCCAGGGCTTCGTTTACCACGATCTCTCCCGCGCGTGTCTCACGCAGACCCGCGATGCCATACCGCGGGTGGTTTTGTTGGGGCGGCTGTGCCTCTACGGGCACGGCGCGGCACGACTGCACGAAGAACTAATTCCGGTCACGGCCCGCTGGACCGACGCCCAAGTTCGTAAGAGCGAACTGACGCCCTACGCAAGAGACGCCGAGGCAAGGACCCTGGGGCTGCTCGACGAGGCTCTGCTTTCCCGTGGCGGACGGCCCATCAGCAGCTCCGTGCAGAAGCAGTTGCAAGCATCGAGCGCTCGCGACATCCAGGAACTTCTCTCGCACCTCGACGTTCGCGGGCAGGAATACGCGGCCGATGCCGCCCAGAAGCTCCGCGAACGTGGTGAGGCCGAGGCCAAAGCGATGCGCGAGATTCTCGAATCGCAGCGTCAACACATCACCAACACGATCGCGAAGCACGATCAAGTTGACGAGAGCCAGCTCAGGCTCGATTTCGGCCAAAACGACGACGAGTACCGGCAGTTGAAGGCAAATCGCCGCCACTGGGAAAATCGCTTGGTCCTGCTCGACCAAGAGCTGCGGACGGAACCGGAACGCATTCGCCTGGTGTATGAAATCAAAGCCACCCGCGTTGAGCCGGTAGGCATCGTGTATCTCTGGCCGGTGACAAGTTAGCGCACTCAGAAACGCAATGGCCAAAGACCCGGAACATTTCGCCCACCAGCAGTGGCTCGGCTTCGTGCAGCCTGTGGGCCTGGTCGTCTCGATTCCGGCCCTGCTTGCTGCACAGGCGTACGTCAATCGCAACATCCTGGCCGAACAGAAGCGATTTCTTGACTCGCTGCCGCGCGATGCTAAGGATGAGGTGATTCCGGAAATCCGGGATTTTCCGGCCTTCACCCGCGAGGTCCTCGGCTGGGTAGCCACCGATCTCGTCGGGGCCGCGGCGAGCGACCCGATCCCCGAGTCGCTGGAAGTCGCGCTGCCCGAGTATCACGAGCGTTTGCGGCCCACCTACGCCGTGCGCGAGTTCAAGCCGAAAGACACCGACAAGCCCTGGCTGATGCTGATCGAAGTCCTTCCCAAGGAAGTGGACTTTGATCGGTTGTACGAGCAAGGCGAGGGGTATTGGCATGCCACGCCGCAGCACCGCTTCGAGCGGTTGCTGCGCGAGACCGAAGTCCCGATCGGCCTGTTGAGCAACGGCACCCAACTGCGGCTGGTGTATGCTCCGCGCGGCGAGACCAGCGGCCATATTACGTTTCCCGTCAAGGCGATGACCGAAGTCGCTGGCCGGCCCATTCTGGCCGCGCTGCACATGCTGCTGTGTGCGGAACGGCTGTTCAACCTGGCCGACAAACAGCGCCTCCCCGCGATCCTGGTCGACAGCCGCAAGTACCAGAACGTCGTATCGACCGAATTGGGCGAACAAGTGCTGGCGGCGCTCTACGAGCTGGTGCGCGGCTTCCAGTCGGCCGACGAGCAAACCCAGGGACAACTTCTGGCCGATGTCCTGGCCCGCGATCCGGACCACGTCTATGCCGGGCTACTCACTGTGCTGATGCGGCTAGTCTTCGTGCTGTTTGCGGAAGATCGTGGGCTTGTCTCCGGCGACTCTGTGTATGCCAATTTCTACTCCGTGACCGGCTTGTTCGAGCGTTTGCGGGCGGACGCCGGCCGCTATCCCGACACGATGGATCTGCGCTACGGGGCCTGGGCGCAACTCTTGACCCTGTTTCGGCTGATTCACGATGGCGGCAGTCATGGCAACCTGCGCCTGCCGGCGCGCCGCGGCTACCTGTTCGATCCTGATCGTTACAAGTTCCTCGAAGGACGCGCAACGACCACAGACAAGCCGGCCATCCCGCGCGTCTCCGACGGCGTGATTTTCCGCGTCTTGTCGAACTTGCTGATCCTCGACGGCGAACGCCTCAGCTACCGCACACTCGACGTGGAACAGATCGGCGGCGTGTACGAAAAAATGATGGGGTTCAATCTGCGGGTGACTGAGGGGCCGTCGATTGCTATCAAGCCGGCCAAGAGCCAGGGCGCGCCGGCCGCCATCAATCTCGCGTCCCTGCTGGCCGCCAAGCCGGCCGAACGCGGAAAGTGGCTCAAGACCGAGAGTGATCAAAGCTTTACTGGCCAGGCGGCCGAGGCAATAAAAGCGGCCCACACCATCGAGGAATTGCTGGCGGCCCTGGAAAAGAAGATTGCCCACGCGGCCACGCCTAACATAGTGCCCAAGGGAGCAATGGTCTTGCAGCCCTCCGAAGAGCGCCGACGGAGCGGCTCGCACTACACGCCCCGCTCGCTCACTGCTCCGATCGTGCGGACCACGCTGCGCCCGGTGCTGGAGCAGCTTGGCCCGCGCCCGACGCCGGTCCAGATCCTGGCCCTCAAGGTGTGCGATCCGGCCGTGGGCAGCGGGGCGTTCTTGGTCGAAGCTTGTCGGCAGTTGGGAGACGAACTGGTCAAGGCCTGGCACGTGCATGGGGAAATGCCCGCGCTGCCCCCCGACGAGGACGAGCTGCTACACGCCCGACGGTTGGTGGCCCAGCGCTGTTTGTACGGCGTAGACAAGAACCCGATGGCGGTCGACCTGGCCAAGCTCAGCTTGTGGCTGGCCACGCTGGCCAAAGATCACCCGTTCACTTTTCTCGACCACTCGCTACGACACGGCGATTCGCTGGTCGGATTGACGCGCAACCAGATCGCCGGCTTTCACTGGCAGCCAGGCAAGCAAAAGGAGATCGAGCGCGCGATCATTGAAACCCGCATCCAGCGGGCCGCCAGTTTTCGCCGCGAGATTTTGGGATCGCGCGACGACGCCCCCTACGCGCACTTGCAGCAACAATTGGACTTGGCCGACGAATCGCTCGATTTCGTGCGCCTGGTCGGCGACCTGATCGTGAGCGCGTACTTCGCGTGCGATAGAGATCGAGCCCGGCAGAAGCGATGTGACGAACTGTTCATCCAGTTCTCCACTTGGATCGCAGGCGGCATGCGATCGGTCGATCGCGGTCCCCTCGCCGACGCGGTGGCGGAGCTGCGCTCGGGCGAGCACCCGATCGAGCCATTTCACTGGGAAATCGAATTTCCGGAGGCGTTCACGTCCGGCCGCATTGCCGCGGCCGGCTTCGACGCCATCGTTGGCAATCCCCCGTTCATGGGGGGGAAACGTATCAGTACGAATCTTGGTTCGCTCTACCGCGACTGGCTGGCGTCCCTTCATGACGGCGCAACGAGCAATACTGACCTCGTCGCGCACTTCTTCCGCCGTGCTTTTTCGCTCCTTCGCAGTGCCGGTACTTTTGGCCTGATTGCCACTAACACAATTGCACAGGGGGACACACGGGGCGGAGGTTTGAGATGGTTGTGTACACACGGAGGAGTGATCTACCACGCCCAACGCCGTTACAAGTGGCCAGGCGCAGCGGCTGTTACGGTCAGCTTAGTTCACGTCACGAAAGGAACAGTCGCGGATTGGGCGATTCTTGATGGGAAACGGGTAAACCAGATAACAGCGTACTTGTTTCACATGGGTGGTCACGAGAATCCAGCAACTCTGGAAGCAAATATTGGCAAGGCGTTCATCGGATGCTATTTGCGCGGTCAGGGCTTCGTGTTCGATGATAGACGAGCAGATGGAGACGCATCACTCCCGCTCTCTGAGCGAGACCGGCTAATCGCAAAGTCTAAAAGAAACGGCGACCGCATTTTTCCATATATAGGTGGAGAAGAAATAAATGATAGCCCATGTCACGCATACCATCGTTATGTAATCAGCTTTGCAAACATGCCAATTGAGGAGGCGGAGCGATGGCCTGACCTCCTAGACGTGCTCCGACTTTCAGTCAAGCCGGCGCGGGATGCACTTGGGTCAAGCAGTGTCGACCGTGCACACAAGAAATATTGGTGGCGCTTTGCAAATGATCGACCTGAACTTCGGGCGGCAACGCGCAACATGGGCCATGTCCTTGCGATCTCGCGAGTGACCCAATATCCATCATTTGTGCGAATGCCCAATAATCTCGTGTTCTCTGAGCAAGTCGTGGTTTTCGCACTTGATGATTACGAGACCTTTGCCTGTCTACAATCCCAAGTGCATGAGCTATGGGCGCGGTTTTTTTCATCGTCCCTCGAAGATCGATTGCGATACACTCCTTCAGAATGCTGTGAGACATTTCCATTTCCCAGAGACACAGCGGCAAGAGACATTCTCGCTCATGCAGGAGAGACTTGCTATTATTTCCGCGCTGCTCTCATGGTTAAGAACAACGAGGGACTCACGGCGACGTACAACCGCGTTCACGACCCGGATGAATCGTCGGCGGACATACTCACATTGCGCCAGCTGCACGCGGCGATGGACGATGCGGTGCTGCGGGCCTATGGCTGGGACGACCTCGCCGACACGGCCAGCTGCATGTTCCTGCTCGACTACGAGGACGAGGAGGACGACGAAGAAAAGCCGGCGACCAAGAAAGGGAAGGGCAAGAAGAAACCCTGGCGCTATCGCTGGCCTGACGAGTTCCGCGACGAAGTGCTGGCCCGCCTCCTAGCTCTCAACAAAGAGCGGTCCGAACAAGAAGCCCTGCTCGGCCAGGCGGTCGAAGCGGCCGAAAAGACAGCCGCGAAGAAAGCGGACACGAAGGCCGCTCGTGCGGCAAGCAAGGGTCGCAAGAACTCAAAGCCGCGACCGTTGCTCGACTAAAGTCGATTCCTGTTCTGGACCAGCCTATCAAGCCAGGACGAAGCCAATGAGTAAGCGTGACATCTTTGAGCGAAACATCAAACAGCTCACGCGAGCCCGCAGTATCGCTCGGGCCGTCGAAGGCTGGGAGATCGCTCACGATATTTCGCTGACGAAAGGTAGTTCAGGCGCAACGTGCCGGCTTTGCGGGACCCGGTTTTTCAAGGGAGCACTCGTCCGACGACCAGCCAGCGGCACCCGCAAGGCCGTGACGATCACCGTGGGCGGCACGTGCCTAGGCACCATTCTTCGCGGCAGCTTCGCGGACCGGGCCACTCTGGTCGTCCGCAAGAAAGAAGTCGTGTCGCGATTGAGGCAGATGTATGGAGCGCTGTTCGGCGATCCGGGGAATTGGATCAAGTGGATTCTAGAGAACGCACCAGCACGACTCGCGCACCTGGCCGCCCAGCTTCATCACCTCCAGATGGTACGAACAGACCGTGAATTGAATCGACTGATCGCATTCCACGATGCCAGTTGCAGGTATCCGACAGCAGCCCTGCTGCCTGTTCTCGACCCGACCCTTGGCGCTAGTCGAATCCCCAATAGCCTGACGATCAACGAAGCGAGGGCCATCCTCAAAGGCCTCACGCCGGTTCAATTCGGAAAAATGCTCTTGCGCCGCTCAAACGAGTTTCGCGAACGCGAGATCGCTGCGCTAGGCGAGGACTTTGCATGGAGAAGCGCCTGGCAGCGACTGAACGACTTGGAGCAGCGCGCTGTCGCGGCAATTGCCAAGTTGTCCAACGACCTTGATGCCCTAGACTCGGCCAGGATTGCCAAGCTCATTGGAAAGCTCGCGCCCGTGCCCAAGACGCATGTCGTGCCATTCTTTGTGTGGGTGGGAAAGCGCGGCTTAGCCGTCGTTGAGGAGCTGGGGGAAACTGAAGATGCAGCTACTGCCTGGATTTGGCGGGAGGACAAATATCCAGTCATCGATCTCAGCTCATGCAAAAGCGCGAGCCCCATTTCCGAGGACGCGGCCGTCGAACTTGAGGCGATGGCATTTTGGGAGCAACCACCTTGGTATCGAGGACGACTGGCCGTCCCCATAACGCCTGCGGGGGCAAAGAGCGCGAGTCCCCAAACGAACACCGGGGCACACCTGGATGAGCAGCTGCGCCAAATACCTTGCATCCGCGATATGCTGACAATCGCAGCGTTCGAAGGGCAACGGGCTTTGCCCGACCAATTCCGTTGGCTAAGAAGTCGAGTGCGGGAACTGGGGTATGAATGGGACGATGTCGTGTGGTGTGCCGAGCGGTATTCAACCGATCCCGATTGCCATGACAAGATCAAGGGCATAATGGCCCGGCTGTCGAAATGATTTGCTCGAAGTAAGGAATTCTCGCGATGGACGCCGGTACTCTCAGCATCAAGCAGATTTTTGGACAGGATCGCCGGCACGTCGTGCCGCTGTTCCAGCGGCCCTACGTCTGGAAACGCGAGGAGCAATGGGAGCCGCTGTGGGAGGACATCCGTAAAGTCGCTGAGCGACTCTGCCAGGAACAGCAGTCGCGCCCGCACTTCATGGGCGCGATCGTGCTGGATCAATTGCGGAGTCCTACGGGACATGTCGAAACCCGGCTCCTGATCGACGGCCAGCAGCGACTGACCACGATTCAGTTGTTCTTGGAAGCCTTTTGCGATCTGTGCGCAGCGACTGCGCCCGAGAAGTACCACAAGGCCGTGCTGAAGCTCACGCGCAACGACGACCCGATGAGCGATGACGACGACGAGGTGTTCAAGGTCTGGCCGACGAACGTCGATCAGGAGCATTTCCGCAGAGTGATGCTCGCCCGGTCGCCGGAAGAACTGCGCAAGAGTTACGGTGCAAAGAAGGGCGCGAAGACCGTTGGTCAACAGTTGGCTGACGCCTACTTGTTCTTTCACGAAGCGATCGGCACCTGGCTCGCCCCCGATCAGAGCGGGTTCGAGGAACGCCTGGAGGCCCTGTACAACGCGGTGCGAGAGTGCATTCGCCTGGTGGTCATCGACCTGGGCAAAGAAGACGACGCCCAGCTCATCTTCGAGACGCTGAACGCCCGCGGTACGCCGCTGTTGCCCTCAGACCTGGTAAAGAATTTTCTGTTTCACCGGGCACAGGTGGCCGGCGAACAGTTGGACGCCCTCTACAAGAAGTATTGGGAGCCTTTTGACGCGGAGACAAGCTACTGGCGAGAGTCGTTGGGCCGTGGCCACGCCCGCCGTGCGCGGATCGACACTTTCTTGCAGCACTACCTGGTGCTCAAGAACGGGGAAGACGTGGGCGTAGCCCATCTCTACGCGGCATTCCGTGATTATGCCAGCAGCGACGCTGCCGGCAGCGCCGTCGGGGTGATGCAGTCGATCCGGCAATACGCCGAGGTTTATCAGCGGTTCGATCAGATGCCGGCTGATTCGCGCGAGGCGCTGTTCTTCGATCGGCTGTCGGCGACGGAAATCACGACCGCATACCCATTTCTGCTGGAGCTACTTGCGAAGTATCGGGAAGACGAGGCGGCCGTGAGGGCTGTGCTTGTGGATGTCGAATCGTGGCTCGTCCGCCGCATGGTCTGCCAACTGAGCACGCGAGGTTACAATCGCTTTTTCATTGATTTGCTCCCGGCCTTGATCGAGGGTGACGGTGACGTCGCCAGCCGAGTGGCGCGCGTTGCTCCTGAGCAGTGACGCGGAAAGCAACCGTTGGCCGGATGACCGCGAATTCGCCAACGCCTGGCAGGATTTGCCGCAGTACAAAGTGCTCGTGCAGGCGCGCGTGCGGCTGCTGCTCGAAGCCTTGGAGCGGGAGCTGCACACCGGCAAATCGGAGAAGCTGCATTTTGGCGAAAAACTGACGATCGAGCACCTGCTGCCACAGACATGGCAGATCCATTGGCCGCTGCCCGCCGGCGCGGGAGCCGAGATGGAGATGGTGCGTGAGCGAATGCTGCACAATATCGGCAACTTGACGCTGCTGACCAGGAAGCTGAATCCCGCCGTGTCCAATGCCGCCTGGTCGCAAAAGCTGCCTGCGATTCTGGAGCACAGCGGCCTCAATCTGAATCGCAAGCTGCAGCATGAGATCGAGTGGAACGAGGAACGCATTCGCCTGCGCAGCCAGGCGCTATTCGAGGTGGCGTGCCGCATCTGGCCAAGGCCGTAGCGGGATGATGGGATCAATTGCAAACTTCTCCAGGGAGTTGGACTGTGAAATCCGTAGAAGTGCGGGCCCAATTATTCCAGGCCCTGGTGCTGGATCTGGTCGGGCCCACCGGCTCAATCGGAGACCCGAATGAAGTTCTTCCCCAACCCCCCTCGCGCTGGTACCTGACGGGATTCCTGGTGCCCTTCGAGGCCGATGTCGATCAGCGAGTCGACCCCGACGCCGTAGAGGAGGTCGACAACGCCGGCGAGTCGCGAGGAGTCGACGACGCGGCCCCGACCGAGCCGGCGTCCGCCCGACAAAAATATCTGCCATCGGCGATTGGGGCCAGCGTGCTGGTGACCGCCGCCACCCGCGAGTTGAATGTGACCGTTCGCTGGGGCGACTACCGTCGCGCGACACCAATGGATGGAAAGGGCGGTCCGGGGCAGTGGCCGCGCACGCCGCGCGAAGAAACCATTTTGGTCGGTCTGCCCCAGGCCAATGAAAAGCCGCGGGAAGAAAAAGTGCCGAATGGCGACGGCCTGTTGCTGAGCGTGTCGCTGAGATGCGTATCGACAGATGGCCACGAGGCAAGCATTCCCGACGGCGCGTGCTGCGTGTCGATATTCTTGGTCAATCACCGCACGCCCAAACCCGACGAGGTGCGCGACGAAGCCTTTGTCTTTCAAGTTCAGATGGAAATCACAGCCCGCGAGCCCTTCGTGCCGCGGCCCGACCTGCGAAGCCTGCACAGCGCCGATTGGGACGATCGCATCTCGGACTTGCAGTATCGTGACGTAGGTGAGTTTGCGGTCGGTCATAGCGTGGCGACCGAGCCGGTCATCGTCGAGGGCCGGTGCCGCTCGATGCGCACTTGCTGGATTCCGCAGGCCGAAGTCGAGCGCGTCGCTCCGGCGGCGATTGCCGGGGTCGAGCTGTCGATGGACGCCCTCGCCCTATTAAAGGACATCGACGAAGCCAAGGCGAAGCTGGGCGATTTTGTCCGACAATACAAGGCTTGGATTGACGCGCAGCGAGGGAAAGTGCCCCGTCAATCCGAGCGCCGCAAGCAAGTCTCCGAGGAACTACTGAACCGAGCGGGGCAAATCGCAGCCCGGATCGACGACGGGATTCAGGTGCTTGCGGACGAGAAGTGCCTGGAGGCATTCCGGATTGCCAACCGCGCCATGGCGATGGCAGCCCGACAACGCATGGGTGTGATGAATAAGCAAGACCCAGCCACCATCCTGCCTGCTTGGCGACCGTTCCAATTGGCTTTCTTGCTGATGAATCTGCGTGGAATCGCCCAACCTACGCATTACGACCGGAACGTGGTGGACCTGTTGTTCTTCCCCACAGGCGGCGGTAAGACCGAAGCGTACTTTGGTTTGGCGGCATTTACGCTCGCGTTGCGTCGGCTGCGCAATCCAGGTGTGGCTTCGGCCGGCTTAAGCGTGCTCATGCGCTACACCCTGCGACTGCTGACGCTGGACCAGCTCGGACGCGCCGCAACTTTGATCTGCGCTCTGGAACTAGAGCGGCAAAAAGACGTTAGCAAACTAGGGGAGTGGCCGTTTGAAATCGGCCTATGGGTTGGCAGAACGGCCACTCCGAACCAAATGGGCTGGAAAGGAGACGGCAAGGAGGGCACTGCAAGACAAAGAGCAATAGCATTCAGGAACGACGATCGCAAGCCGTCGCCCATCCCGATCGAAGAATGTCCCTGGTGCGGCACGAAATTCAAGGCGACGTCGTTCAGCCTGGTACCCAACCAGGATGAACCAACCGATTTGCGAGTCACGTGTGCCAATCGACATTGCGAGTTCACCCGCAACAACTATCTGCCGATCGTGGCGGTGGACGAGCCGACTTATCGCCGGCTGCCCTGTTTCTTGATCGCCACGGTCGACAAATTCGCGGCGATGCCCTGGACAGGTCAGGTGGGCAGTTTTTTTGGCAACGTGAATCGGTACGACCGTGAGGGATTTTACGGACCCTGCGACCCGAACCGCGGCCATCCGCTGCCGGGTGGTCAGTTGCCGCCGCCCGACCTGGTGATCCAGGACGAATTGCACTTGATATCAGGGCCCCTGGGCACCATGGCCGGCCTGTATGAGACGGCAATCGATGAACTTTCCGCGCGATCAGTCGATGGCCAAACGATTCGCCCCAAGATTGTCGCCTCGACGGCGACCGTGCGCAGGGCCGAGAAACAAATTTGTGCGCTGTTCAATCGGCGCACCGTGGACATCTTCCCACCGCCCGGGCCGGATCGACGTGATTCCTTCTTTGCCGAGGTGCATGTCCCTAGTCGAAGCAATGCGCGAATGTATGTGGGGATTGCCGCTCAAGGGCGCAGTCCCAAGGTGGCCATGCTGCGATCTTATCTGGCCCTGCTGGCGGCCGGCCAGAAGGCGTATTCGCTTCTCGCAGGAAAAGGCAAGCCCGACAACGCCGCCGACCCGTACATGACGCTGCTCGGCTATTTCAACAGCTTGCGTGAATTGGGCGGGGCTCGACGAGTCGTCGAAGATGAGGTTACGAACCGGTTACTCGGCTACGGCGAACGCAAGCGAGTCGGTGAGTCAGAAGGGCTGTTCGATGATCGGAAGATCGCGTACGAGGTTGTCGAGCTAACCTCTCGCGTCAGCACGGACAAAGTGGCCGATGCGAAACGACGCCTCTCCAAGCCCTTCACCGACAAAGATCGGGTCGATGTAGCGCTGGCCACCAACATGATTTCCGTCGGCTTGGACATCACGCGCCTCGGACTAATGGTCGTGTTCGGCCAGCCGAAGACGAGTGCCGAGTACATTCAGGCGACGAGCCGCGTGGGCCGCAATCACGAGTTGCCCGGGCTGGTTCTGACGATCCTCAACGTGCATAAGCCGCGGGACCGCTCGCATTATGAGCGGTTCGTAGCGTATCACGAGACATTCTATCGAAGCGTCGAAGCGACGAGCGTAACTCCCTTTTCCGCGCGGCGCTTGATCGTGGCCTGGTCGGCACCATGGTGGGACTGGCCAGGCTGGGCCTCGCCCCGATGACGCCTCCGCGCGGGGCCACGGAGATCCTGCGCGAGCGAGCGCATCTGGATTTCGTCGTGCAGGTGTTGTCCGACCGGGCCGCCGCCGTTGCCAAAGATGAGCCGCCGGAAGAGATCGAGCGACGAAGAGTCCGCGTCAAGAACCTCGTGGTCGATTTGTTCGACGATTGGAGCAAGATTGCCGCTGAGTTCAGCGACACTGGGACGTCGCTTCAGTATCAAAAGGAGATTGGCTCCGCCCAACGACTGCTTTATGACATGCTTGACCCGGAACTGAAAACGCTGCCTCAGCGACGGCAGAAGTTCCGGGCCAATCGTTCTCTGCGCGATGTCGAGCCGAGCGTCAATTTGTGGCTGAAAACGCTCGACGGCATCGAAATTGAGGAGGACGACGAATGAGCAAGCAGTGCGCCAAGCGACCGCACGGCCAACTCCGGCGAAGCCAGGTCGTTACGACCTTCGGCCCAGGGGCCATGCTCGACCTGCCGAAACACTCGGTGTTGATCGCCGGCCTCGATTACTGGTCGCCGGACCTGGAAGAGATCGTTGAGCCGCGTTTGGTCGAGAAGTTGAAACAACTGCTCGGACTGCCTGGATTGCGACTGTTTGCACCACCGCCGGATCTGGAAGATCCTACGGCGCCGCCGACGGGAATCGCGGCCTGGCAATTTCCAGAGTGGTTCATCACTCAAGATGCCGTGGCCGACGATGCTTCGTCGACTACGCGCTCGCGCATGCTCGTGCATCGCAATTCGCTGACGAAAGGCAAGTTCATCGACCGCGACAAGAAGCGACGGTCGGTTGTCCCCGTACGCTTCGTGCGTGCGTGCTCGGCCGGCCATATCGGCGACATTGACTGGTACCGCTTCGTCCACAACGAAGACAAGCCGTGTCGCCGCCAATTGTGGATCGACGAACGCGGAACCAGCGGCGACCTATCGGAGATGTGGGTCCGCTGCGAGTGCAAAGCCGCACGGCCGATGAATGACGCCGCGCTCATGAAAACCAAGGCGCTGCTGAACTGCGATGGCTCTCGGCCGTGGTTAGGTCCGTACACCAAGGAGCCGTGCGGTATCCCCAATCGGCTCCTCATTCGTAATGCCAGCAATGCCTACTTTCCACAACTGATGCGCGTCATTTCATTGCCGGAGCGAAACGAAACGGTGTCCAGGGCCGTTGATGCGGCCTGGGGCTTTCTGGAGGAGGTTGAGGACCTGGAGCAGCTTCAGTACGAAAGACGGAAGGCTAAGGTCAAAGCGGCTCTCGAAGGGGTGTCTGACGAAGAGGTCATGGGCGAATTGCGGTCGCGACGGGGCGGAAGTGAGGAAATCAAGCCGGTCAAGCAGGCGGAGCTGGAAACGCTCGTGGCCGCCAAAGAGGAGTTGGGCGCCGATCGGCCGGATGGCGTGTTCTTTGCGCGTACCGTGCCGACGACTGTCTGGGACAAACCTTGGATGGTCGCCATCGAACGCGTTGTTCTGGTGCATCGATTGCGTGAGGTCGTAGCGTCGGCAGGCTTTACCCGGTTTGAGGCCACGACGACGGACGTTCAGGGCGAGCTGGAGATGGGAGTCCGCAGGGCTGGTCTGGCCCGCGAGACGACCTGGCTGCCGGCCATTGAGAACAAGGGCGAAGGGATCTTTCTCCAGTTCCGGAGTCAGGCCATCGACGAGTGGGCTGCGCGGCCCGACGTCCAGCGCCGCGCTCGAGAACTACACGCCGGATTTGCCAATTGGCTCACGGAGCATGAGGGTTCACACCGACAGTTTCCCGGCATTCAGCACATCATGCTGCACTCGCTGTCGCATCTGCTGATCACCGCGATCTCATTGGAATGCGGCTATCCGGCGAGTTCCCTGCGCGAGCGGATCTACGCTTTGCCAAGCACCGGCTACGGAATTCTGATCTATACGGCCACTTCGGACGCCGAGGGCACCTTGGGCGGGCTGGTCGAGGTCGGACACCGCATCCACGAACACTTACGAACCGCCCTGGAGTTTGGCGAACTCTGCTCAAACGACCCGGTGTGCGCGCAGCACGAACCGCAGAATCAACATGAACATCGGTTCTTGCAAGGTGCAGCCTGCCACGGTTGCCTGCTCATTGCTGAGACATCGTGCGAGCAGTTCAACGATTTCCTTGACCGGGCCTTAGTGGTTCCCACGGTCGACAAACTGGGAATCGAGTTCTTTCCTATTGAATAAGTGATGACTCAACGGCTTCTCACGCTGACGGACACCGACCTGAGTGCGCTCGCCGACGCCCTGCAGGTTAAGCGTCTGTGCGCGCCCTACGGAGCGGTCGCGGTCGGTCGTTTCGTCGCTAGCGAACTAGCCGAACCGATTGCAGTTGAGTTGCAACAGTTAGCTTGGCAAGGCTTCTCAGCAGACCAGCTCGCGATCGTAATACAGACGCTGCTCGCCGACCGGGGCCAGCGGCCGCCGGCTGACGACATGGTAGACCTAGTGACGACCGGCCCCGAGGCGCCCGGCTGCACGAATCGCGATACGAGCGTGGTCGTACGGGAACTCTTTGCCAACGCAATTAAATCGGTGATGGTCGTCGGATTTGCCGTCTATCAGGGACAGCAAGTGTTTCGTGCGTTGGCGGACCGAATGCTGGAACTGCCGGATTTGCTGGTTCGGATGTATTTGGACATTCAGCGCGGTCCGGGTGATACCTCAGCTCCAAGTGAGCTAGTACGCCGCTTTGTCGACCGGTTCAAGACGCGCCAATGGCCGACAGGCTATCCGTTTCCAAGTGTGTACTTCGATCCTCGATCGCTGGCCAGCGCTGGCGAGCAGCGGACCTCACTGCATGCTAAGTGCATCGTCGTGGATCGGCAGCGCATTTTTGTCTCGTCAGCCAACTTTACCGAAGCTGCCCAGCAACGAAACATCGAAGTGGGACTTCTGGCGAAATCAGCACTGCTGGCAGAGCAACTCGAACGGCACTTCGAATCACTTGCTGAAGCGGGACTGCTGGAGCGGGCAATATGAGCAGCGAGATCGCAGTTACCGTTCCTCCCGGCATTTCCTCGTGACTATTGTGAAAGGAACCCAAGAATGTCTGCCAGGTCGGTCGTAATTGCGCCAATATATGGCATCACAGTAGACGAGAATCTCGGACGAGGCGAAAAGCTTGACGACACACTATTGCTCACCAACGATCGCGACACGGCAAAGCGGATATTACCCGCACAAAGCACGCGATACATAGGCATCCTTGAATGTGACTCTGTGTCGCGTGCCGGTCTTGTTGCTTATGGCCACTTGAGTGATGGCGATTGTCCAGCTAACCCATCGGACATTGAAGAGTTTCTCTTCAGGCAATTACTCAAACTTCACGAGCTGGCAAGCTTCCTGTGGATGGTGAAAGATCATGCCATAAGAATCGAGAATGCCTTTTTCATTGGCTCGCAGTTTGGGTCGACACGAATTTTCCCGTTGATCGCCAGTTTCGCCGACGGGCGACATGACGTCGTTTCCTTTAGTCGGGTGGAGTTAAGAACTGCACGCGACGGATATCGACATGTGTTTAGCGATAAAGACATGACGTTTCACCAAAGTGCAACGCCACACGCCCGGCGCAAAATCGTAGACTCCGCGGTGTCACCGGGATTTCGCGCGTTGTTGTTTGCAAGAAGTGCACGTACAAGCAGTCACCTAAGCATCAAGATTGCCAACTATTGCAGCGCGTTAGAATCCGTACTCGTATCGACACCTACAGAACTCACATTTCGCTTGGCTCAACGAGTTGCATGGCTATTGGGAGCGACTATCGAGGAAAGACAGTCTCTGTTTCGGCAACTGAAGTCGGCCTACGATATAAGGTCAACAGCTGTCCACGGAAGCTCCATGAGCGACAAGAAGTTGCACAGTGCCCTAACTCCGGCAGTCTCGGCCTGCGACGAAATACTGCGCCGAATACTTCAACGACTGAGTGAAGATCAAGTACTTCGCGATTATGTGTGGGGACAGGTCAAGAACGCAACTGCCTTTGAAGAAAGACTGCTGGCGATCACATTGGGAGATGACTCGGAAGCGACCTAGATTGGTATTCATGAAGCGAGCTTGTCGTCAGGTCGGCGCGCTTGGGTGGCCGCGGAGGCGACGCGGCCTTCGTCACAATCTATTCGCTGAACACGCTCTACCAACAGCCAAATATCGACGTGGGGGCGCCGCTTGCCCAGCTGCGTCAGCAACCCGAAAAGATGCGCGACGCGGCCGACTGGTTCAGTGGTCACGAATGCGAAAGGTATTCGCACATCTTAATTCGCCCGTTCCAATGGCGAACAACCTCGGCGCCCAGCATTTGAAAATGGCTTTCATGCCGCTGTTGTGGAGCAACCACAAAGGCGACTCGACCGGTTGTGAACATAATTATTTTCCGGACCCCGATTCGATCGCTCAGTGAAGCTGCAAGCGCTTCGAGATAGGGCCCGCGCGCCTTCCGAGGAAAATGCTGATAAATGAGCACCGACTTCCCAGTCTGGTAGAAAGCCGCAACTTCATGCCAATAAATAAATTTCGAGGAACCCTTCCGTCCCGATGCAGTCGAGGGCACCTCAACGCCATTGTCTGGGTCGACAAATACCCAATCGACGTCCTTTAATGCCGTGAGGCATTCGCGAAAATACGCATCTCTGCCCTCTTTGTCGTCGGGCAGATACGACGAGTGATATACTGCGTTACGGAGCAGCGCCGTGCTTGCGAACCTCGCTACCCGCCGGTCTTTCTCAACGACTACCGCAGTGTATAGCAGATCGAATAGATCCGGCGCGAAATGCCGAAAGTCGCGCGACTTGTTAAGGTAACCACACGCAGAGCCATCTGTGCGGCCATCGGGGTGTGTCAGCATCCAACAAATGCCGGTGGATAGCCCCCCTCGCCCAGATAAATGAATGAGAAGGGCGTATTTTAGATAATCGTTCACATCGCCGAAGTACTGGTCTTTCACGGCATAGTGTCCGGATTGCAAAATACCCCAACTGTGCAATTGCGCCGCGACCGCATGCTGAGGCGAAGTACTTCGTCTCTTTAAATGGCGTGCGAGGTCGAGAAATCCAGCAAGCGCTTGTCGCTAATTACTGGACCCTATTATTTGTCGCGTCTTCTTTCCACTCATCGAGGAGTGAAGGCTGGTTTTGATTTGTCGATCGGCTGCTCTCGTGAAGAAGAATCGCACTTTTCGCCCATTCGGCCACCTGAATGGCAAAGTTTTTCGTACCGGTGCTGACGAGAGAATCCCCGAGTGGCTTCGCTTCACCCCTTTGGATGGTCTCAAGTAGAGCCTTGAACTCGTCAACCGTGAATCGGTCAAGATACTCTGCAGTAGTTGGATCGTTCGCCACCCATGGAGCCAGTGTCGCCTTCGCATGCTCCAACTCTGCCGCCTTATACTTATCTTTCAGTAGATCGGGTAGAGCATCGACCTTCTTTGTCGCCTCTGGTGGCCCTTGGCAAATCAATAGATCAAATCTACCTGGTCGCGTGATTGCCGGATCGAAATCTCGACGGTGGTTTGTTAGCATGTAGAAAACGACACGCCCGTCGTCGTGCAGCTTGGCCAGCTTTGGTAGCATGCTCGTCGTAAGGAATTGGCTGGTTACGTCGAGGCCGGCTCCTTGTGGCAGATCCCGACGGCGACTCAGTGCGTCCATTTCATCGAAAAGGATCACGACGCCCGAGAGATCCGCAAGGTCATCGAATACCTCAGTCGCCCGCTGGTAAATCTCCGGCAATCCCCTATCGAGAAAATTAGAAGGTGTAATTTCGATACAAGGCCAGCCGAGAATGTTCTGGGCAAAGGCACGAACGAGCGTCGTTTTGGACGTGCCTGGTGGCCCAAAGAGAAGGACTGAACGCCGTTGGTCGCGCGCGAGAGGCGTATCCCTCAGACGGGAACGGGCATTCCCCTTGTATTGCAGAAGTCCCTTGGTGAGGTGTTCGTCGATGAGCGCTTTGACAGAGTAGCTGCCTCCGCCTGGAAGGATGGCGTTTGAGTCCAACTGCTCCGCCCAGGTTCGCGAAGTCGTCGTAACTCTATAGCGTTCTAAGACGCGCCGCTCTATCAGTTCGGTAAGAACTCGTTCCAGCTTGTGCAAGTACATGTGGACAACTGCCGTGGTCCACGCCTCCGGCATGCCTTTGGACAGTGCCTCAATGTCGCCACCGGAATTCCAGCCCGTATATTCGACGATATGCTGGTATTTGATCCGGTTGTCCCTGCACCAGTGCGTGGCCTTTTCCAGTCCTGCAAAAACCACTTCCTCCTCGATAATAAGATCTTCTCCGAACTCATTGATGATTGCTTCCAGCAACTCAAACGCAAAGCAGTAGTTCGATCCGGCGTCAGGATAGTGGAACAACGGAAAGTACTTGTTCCAGATCCCCGACTGCAGCTGATATTCCTTGAATAGAGTGCGTATAGCGTGGCGGACCTCAGTTAATGAGGGGAGGTGTTCCTCGGAATGTTCTTGACCAACGCGGCGCAATCGCTGTGCAAGGCATGCTGCCATTGCCATAGCGACTGGATCCATCCGGTCATGAGCATCGGCGGCAACCAGGGAAACTTGCCGACGCAATTCATTCGCCGCCCAGATCGCCATTTCCGGCCACCAACCATCATCAACTTGGATCGATAGGCCAGCGATCGCGTCGACGAACCAGTACGCGATTACGGGAGAAGGTGGGTATTTCCCAACGGCCAAGCTCTTCGGCGTTTCCCCTGCGAAGTGCAATGCGATTTCTTGGTAGGTCTTCCCGTCACACGCTCCCGGACTAGCTGCTCGGGGGTCGGGCGGCGTTTTCTTTTTCTGTGTTAAGATTGCGCTGCGATCGTGCGTCGAGAAACCTTCGCTAACTAGATGGGCTGCACGCAGCAAGACTGTAGCCGTGAATGCATTACTCTCCGGAAGCTTAGAACTCTGCCAAGGGACATCTGCAATCCGCTGGAACACCTTTGCGCACACTCCCACGTAGTTCTCGCCGTAGAATGCCTGCAGTTTGCGCACGAGCGATAGCGATACTAAGCATGAAGCCGTTCCTGTTACGCGGATTTCATTAGCCGTCGAGGAATCAGTCGGCAGCCGGCGAAATGTTTGCTTGTCCTCATGTAAGAACGGCTTCAGATCGTCGACTACGTTGCCGATCGCTTTAGCGAGTGCCCGCAGAGAGCGCAGCCGATCCAGCGACAGGGTAGACGACGCCATTGCTTGAATCTCCATTTAGGTATATTGCCTCGGAAGTCTCGAAGCCGGTTCCCACCCACGTAACAGCGACACCTGTCTGCTGCTCCAAGTCTCGAATGAACGACAAAGCGCGAGTGGTGAGCTGGCGGACATCCTTGACTCCGTAGTTGCCATGATCGATTCGATCAAGACCCATGACTGCTAAGGACGTCGGCCTGTTATAGCGGCATGCGATCCGCACCGATTCTTTGTCGAACCGAGCCACTCTACGTAACTTGTTCGTCACCGAAGTAAATTCAGGGAAAGTGAGGGGCGCGCCCGACGACTCTCGAATCCCTTCCCAAGAGACTTCGTCGGCAAGCGGTCCGCTAGCTCCTCCCACCCGGATCGGGAATGTTCTCATGACCAAAGTGATTGTGTCCACCTGCCGAGGTGAAATCCCAACTTCCGAAGCGAAGCCAGCCGCGGTGGTGTCACGAGAGGTGACGTGCGGATAACTAGGTCCATGGAATAGAGAGAGACCAAAACCCTGCGTGCCTTCAACGATGACGTCGCCACCTTTGTCCAAGTTCGCATGCAACAAAGGAGCGACGGACTCCACGCGGACACTTGCACGAAGTCGCTCGGAGCTGCCAGCGAGTCCGGCAGCCGAGATGCGGTTCATTCGTCGAACGAGTGCCGCCCCTGTGCCCGAGCCAGTGCTGGCAATCGTTTGGACAATCTCTCGTTCAACATCCTTGTCACGGGATGTGATCATCGCGGCCCGCGGATCGACAACGATTCGGTCTCGCGGCAACGATAGCCGCCGTACCTCGTCGAGTAAGATGTCCTCGTCTACGGCACATCCGGCAGACAACAAGAGCAATGCGTTTGGGTTTCCCACTCCGGCAGGAACATGCCGAAGGACGACGCGCTCGTTTCCGATCCAAACGGTGTGTCCCGAATTTGGGCCACCGCAGCGAACTACGAATGGCTCTCGGCAGAGGCCGGCGGTAAGCGCAACAACCTTCCCCTTGCCTTCAGACCCGTATTGTCCTCCCACGATGATGGTACTCGCCATGGCTGGCCTCCTGTCGCACGCTAACTTTGCGCAAGTGCATGTCTACGCGTATACTTATCCTGTCATCCATTCACGCTCAAGGCCCAATCAACCCAACTCGATGCGAAACTTGGTGGGGGAGGACCGGCTTCATGCAAAGGTAGTTGCAATTGAGCGTGAAAAAGCGTTGGCTCCATCGACGTCCCTAGTGGCGTGATGGGCCATGTCTTTTTCGGCCTACTTCTTGGCCTTCTCCGCAAAGCCGAAATCCTGCTGAGCCACCGCATCACGAAAGGCGTCTTCACCGCCTTGGCCGTTTTTCTGGATCTTGGCTTCGCGGGCGTCACGTTCGCGGGGTCATTTGAGTGGCGGCGTCTGAAAGACTCGTCGGGCTTCGGCCTACCACTTAGCGACATCGACAGCCGTCGTTTTCGGATCCAGCTTTTCGCGCGCTTCATGTTCGCGACCGGCTGCGCGCTGAGCATTCTCGATGCTCGCCGCTTCTTCTTTGTTCGCCTTGTCGATCAGGAATCGCTGGACGGCATCGAAGTCGGCCGCGTCTTTTTGGGCAAAATGCCCATCGTTGGTCGCCGCCGCAGATCGTCACGATGAAGTCGGCGGCGGCAAGTGTTGATTACAGGTCCATTTTCGACTCCTTTTTTTTACCACGAGGAGAGTTTGCAATTACCGGTGATCAGCAAGTCAGTTGCTGGATCTATCGCCGCCCGGTCTCGCCATACGCATTTTGTAGCACGCTCGCAGAAATACTTCCGTTTCCTCGGCAGTCAGGATCTTGAGCAGCTCAACGTCGATCGGGGTGTACGAATCATCACCGTCCGGTGTGGTCGGGGCGATCTTCGTCGGCGCGTTGAGGCCGAGCAGAGTACATATGTCCCGCTGGGCCTGGAGCTTGGTGGAATACGGAGCTTTGTCCAGATCGGGCTCGCGGAGGACGGATTCGTAGAAAGCTAGCGCCAGGGCAATGTGCTCATCCTTTGGCCGGCCGGACTCCTCGATCAGGTACTTCCGCCGCGAGAAATATAAGCCTCACACTGGCGGCCACCGATTCCATACTTCTTCTTTAGGAACTGCTTGATTTCGTATTTGTTGAGCCGACGGGCAAGCATCTGGGCGGTAAAGATGGTCCGCTCGGTGACCTGCGGCTGGCTGGCCCGCCGGCCGGGATTCCCGGCTAGTTTCCGTGGCTTGGCGGGAGCCGGACCGCCACCGGCATCGTCGTTGTGGGGACGCTGAAAATTGCCGAATGTGGTCATCTGCTTGAATCCATTCAAAATAGGGGTTGTGGGGGATTCAGAAAATCCTGGGGCTATTCGCAGCGGTACTATTTGGCGGGCCGGCAGCGGCCGGTAACTCGCCGGCAGCAATTGCCAGGATTCTCTTGCGGAGAGGCTCTGATAGCCTGGGCCACGCGGCGACGAGTCGGACCAGGTCCGTGTCGCTGATCGCGAGAGTGCGATCCGACGGGACCGCTGAGAGATGTCGCGGCTTGGTGGCGGTGGTGGACGAGTCGCTACGCACTGCACCGGAATTTGCAGCGCCGCCACGCAGCTGTTCCCGTAAGTCCCTACCACGACTGCTGGTTATAGAAACAGGTTCGAGTCCTGTATCGCCCACTCGATCGGGAAACTTGCCGAAACCTGGACTTAGGTTTCCTTCCTTCCAGGGAAGTGCGGCGAAAAACTTGCCGCGATTTGTCGGTAGATTGCACCGACAAACTGAAAGAAAGCGTCCGACAGGGGACGAAAGGCAGGTGCCCCTTCGTATCGGCGGCACACGCCATCGGGACAGGCGGTCTGCTTCATCAACCGCCAGATCGTCTATCTGGGCAAACACGTTTCGCCCGAGTCAATGGTGAAATTCAACCGGCTGTTCGCCGCACGCCCGACGAATACATCATGGCGCAGGACACCAACGGCGGGACCGAAAGCCATATCCCCGTTTACAGCATCGACGCCGTCGTGATCGTGAGGTTCAGCAAGGCTGCGGGGAAATAGGCGACACCGGCCCGGGGACACCTTCGCAGCAAGTTTCGCAGATTCGATCGCACCCCGCACACTGGAGCGGCGCCAGAATCTGCCCGCCGCGGACCCGGCAGGACGGTTGAGGCTCTGGGTCACGGCTGTCGTCGCCGCTCCGCGTGATTGGATCTATTGGAGCCGCCGTCCTAGCGGTCGGAGTCCCTCGTCGGTCGAGGTTCGCCGGCCATCTGAGCCCTGGCCAGAACGAGGCGGTCCCATTTTTTCTTCACCGCGACAAAAGCCGGCTCCTCTTCTAGGCCGGTTTATCGGTTGGCAAGCGGTGGTAAAATCTTTGGTTAGTTCAAAACTCTAGAAACCTGCTCGGAGCGGGGGACAGTCCCCGCAGGTTTTGAAGCCGGTTCGAGAAAGTCCAAAACGCCAAAGGAACTCCGTGATGAAGATTGCATTTGCCGTGGCATTCCTTTCCGCTGGAGTGCTCCTTGCTGCCGAAGATTCGCAAGCAGACGCCGGCAAGAGGATTCGTGAACTCCAAAAGGAATACATCGGCGCCTTGCAGCAGGCCGCAGACTTATTGGCCGCTGAATACAAAGGTGATCGTCGCACGTATGAAGAACTGTTCGAGGGTCGCCTGCTGCTCCTGAATGCGAAACTGAATGCCGCTGAGACAAGAGAGGATCGCGTCAAGATCCACGAGAGCATCGTGCAACTGATGAAGGACAAAGAGGCCTTCCTGATCGAAGCCCTGAAGTTTGAAAGAGTGGATACGCTAAAAGTGCTCAACGCCAAAGCCGAACGCATCAAAGCCGAGATCGGCTTGGAGGAAGCGAAAGGCAATGGCGTCAAACAACTCAAATAGTTGCTGCCCTGGTTTAAAAGGTCGAGTCATCGCCCGCAGACATCGCCTCGATTCGGCCCAGCGCTGCGAGCCGACCAATCAACGGGCGGGTCTCCGTCGGCTGGCAGGGCCGGCAGAATGCCCGGCTTCGATCTTCGTGTCCGGCTCTTGGGCGAGGCGGAAAATCACCGGACTTGCCTGGGGCTAGCCCTTTTTCGGGCTCCGGGAAACTCCGGAGCGCACAGCCCCCAGCCGCCCACGAATCCTCGCGGATCTCGCAGGCGGCGCCCCAGCCAGGCCACCGCCGAGCGTCATTGCGCCAGCAGGCCGCCGTCGACGGGCAGCGATGCGCCGGTGATGAACGAGGCCTTGTCCGAAGCCAGGAAAACGACCGCCTCGGCCACTTCGGCGACGTTGCCGGCCCGCCGCAGCGGCACCCCGGACACGAGGCCGCTCTTGCGCTCTGCGCTGCCCGTGAAGCGGTCCAGCATGCCAGTTTCGATCGGGCCCGGCGCGATGGCGTTCACACGCACTCCGACAGCCGCGGCCTCGAGCGCCGCCGACTTCGTCAGTCCTTCGACCGCGTGCTTGCTGGCCACGTAGACCGACGCGCCCGCAAAGCCGACGCTGCCGGCCACCGACGAGATATTGATGATGCTGCCCGCGCGCTGCGAGCCCATCACCCGCAACTCGTGCTTCATGCTCAACAGCACGCCGAGCACGTTGGTATCGAAAACCGCCGCGTAGGCTTCGGCCGTTTGCTCGACGACCGGCCCGGGACGCCCTTCGGTCCCGGCGTTGTTGACAGCCACGTCCAGCCGGCCGAAGCGTTTGACCGTGGCGTCGACCAGATTGCGCACGTCGTCTTCGCTGCGGACGTCAGCCCGGATGAATTCGGCTTCGGCTCCCTGATCGCGGAGTGCAGCCACCAGCTCGCGGCCGGCGTCTTCGCGGCGCCCCGATACGACGAGCCGCGCTCCCTGCTGCGCGAACGCCAGCGCGGTCGCTCGTCCAATGCCTGTCAAAGCCCCGGTGACCAAAACAACAGGAGCGGCCATGATGATTCTCCTTCGACTCGAGAGCGGAACGGTGTAGAAAGAACGCTAAAGAGCGGGGCATCGCGCTGGGACGGGCCGCCTCGAAGCAGGCCGCCACGCGTGGGCCCACTGCGTGTCAGCCCACCAGAAACAGATAAACGATCATCGCCGCCATGGTCGCCAGGCTGGCCGCGGCGACCGAGTCTTCCCAGTTGCCTGTGAACTGCAGCGGATGAAACCCGGCCGTCAGCACCTTGGCCTGCGGCTGGCGGTCGAGCAATTTCAGTGAACGAATGGTCAGGCTGCTGGCGGCGTTCATGATGATCCCCGGTTGGGTCAGTGGCTCCGGCTGGAGCCTTCAGCATGGATTACCAGCCCGCCCCGCGAACCTTACAGCCAGGGCAGAATTCGCGTCAAAATGCCGGGAAAAGCGGCGAATCGGCCGTTTCCCCGGCCGGCCGTCGACCGGGGGGCCGGGGGCGTGAAATTGCCTGCCAAAGCAGCAAGTTCAGCCGGGCGGCGCCGATCCGCCAGCGCAGCGCGAACGAGCGTGCGTGCTGGCGTCCACGAGGCGACCACGAGCAGGCAGGCGGCGCCCCACCCCCCTGCCCGCTAAAGCGTCGGCGTCGGCGGGTCGCCGGATGGTTCGCCCGGCGGCGATTCGGCAGCGGGCGCCTTGCCGACGTTGAGGAAATAGTCCATTACCTTTTCCTGATGCCGGGGCCTGACGTTGTGCGAGGCGATCGCCCCGGCCGTACCCCGGGCCACATTCATAGCCGAGACGCCGGGCAAGGTCAGCGCCAGGCCGATGAACGCGCCAAGCCCCAGCACGACGTACGGGGCCACGCCGAATTTCGTTCCCACGTAGTACACGAACACGATCCCCGGCAGCGCCCCGACGAGGGTTCCGATCACGCTTTTGATGACTTGCGGTTTGCGAACTCCCATGGCTCGGCTCCTGACAGTGGGATTTAAGCTGCCTGCGGACATCGGCTTCGTCTCGGTAACCAGCTGCCCGGGTGCCCGTGGGCAACTCCCGACGTGCCGCGACGAATCGCCCCCAATTAGACGTCCCGAAACAAGTGCCTGGCAAGCGAATTGCCGCACGCGCGCCGGCCGGAGTGCCGCCAGGCCCATGCCGAAGCGCTGCGCCAGCGCCCGGGGTGCAGCCGCCCCGGGCGGGAGGCTGCTAGAATGGGCGACGCCCGTGGGTTCGCGGGCGTTTCGGGGCGCGTGCCGCTGGCCCCCTGGTTTCCCGGAAAAGAGGTAGTTGCAATGCCTTTGCATGCAAAAAACGACGTGCGCGAGCGCCTGGCCGACGACTTGTATTGCTCGCGCGACGCTTCGGTCGAAGTCCCGAAATACCGTTTCCCCACGCATTCGCACCTGCCGGAGCACGCGCATGCCCTGGTCCACGACGAGCTGATGCTGGATGGCAACGCGCGGATGAATCTGGCTACGTTTTGCCAGACCTGGGTCGAGCCTCAGGTCCATCAGCTGATGGACGAATGCCTGGACAAGAACATCGTCGACAAGGACGAGTATCCACAGACGGCCGAGATCGAGGCGCGCTGCGTCCACATGCTGGCCGACCTTTGGAATTCGCCCAGCTCGGCCAACACGATCGGCTGTTCGACGACCGGCTCCAGCGAAGCGGCGATGCTGGCGGGCCTGGCTTTGAAGTGGCAATGGCGGGCCCGGCAACGGGCGTCCGGACGCTCGACCGAGCGGCCGAACCTGATCTGCGGGCCGGTCCAGGTGTGCTGGCATAAGTTCGCCCGGTATTTCGATGTCGAGCTGCGCGAGGTCCCCATGCAGCCCGACCGCTACCTGCTCACGCCCGAGGAGGTGCTGAAGCGCGTCGACTCCAACACGATCGGCGTGGTGGCGACGCTGGGCGTGACGTTCACCTGCCAGTACGAACCGGTCAGGGAAATCTGCCAGGCCCTGGACGAACTGGCCGGCCGCCAAGGTCCGGACGTGCCGGTGCACGTCGACGCGGCCAGCGGCGGATTCGTGGCCCCGTTTCTCGAGCCCGAGTTGGAGTGGGACTTTCGCTTGCCGCGGATCAAATCGATCAACGCCTCGGGTCACAAGTTCGGGCTGGCGCCGCTCGGCTGCGGCTGGGTCATCTGGCGCGAAGCGGCCGACCTGCCGGAGGAGCTGATTTTTCACGTCGACTATCTGGGGGGCGACATGCCCAGCTTCGCCCTGAATTTCTCCCGGCCCGGCGGGCAGGTGGTGTGTCAGTACTACAATTTCCTCCGCTTGGGCCGCGAAGGATATCGCAAGATCCAGCACGCCTGCAGCCAGACCGCGGCGCATCTGGCCGACACGATCGCGGGCCTGGGACCGCTCGAGGTGCTGCACGACGGCCGCAGCGGATTGCCGGCCGTCTGCTGGACGCTCAAGCCCGATGCGGCCCACGGCCTGTACACGTTATACGACCTGGCCGACCGGCTGCGCTACCGGGGCTGGCAAGTCTGCGCCTATCCTCTGCCGGGCTTGCCGCAGGTGATCGTGCAACGGGCCCTGATTCGGCACGGCGTGAGCCGGGATCTGGTCGGCACGCTGGCCGACGACATCGGCCGCGCGCTGGCCTGGTTTCGCGCGCACCCGGCCTGCGCGCGGTATCGGCCACCGACGGCAGCGGTTTTCACCACTGACGCGCGCGGGCGCACTCGCTCGCGGCAGGCAAAAAACAGGCGAACCCTGCGCCGGCCCGGGTGTCTCTGATCGATGCGAGCGGATTCTGGTTGGAAGATCCGCGTCGCTATCTATCGAACCGTCGCTCGCGCTACGCGACGCGGCGCATAAAGGGATTGTCATGCTCGTCATTTCGCGCCTATCGACGCCGCGCCTCGCGCTGGCCAGGCCACGGGGCTTGACCTAGCCGCGAGCTCGCCGCGAGCCGCCTCCGCCCGCGTAACCGCTGCACATAGCAACGGCAGCGCTGGCGCTGCGCTGCGCGGCGGTTCGAGATCCCTGGCTTTTTTCCCGTTCGTATCGGCTTCGCGCCGGCGCTGCGCTGCGTATCCCGCTGCGCAGTCGGCCGGCGCGACCGGCATTCGTCCTGCGCGCCCCCCAAGTGATTCGATGGCTCGTCCCATATTCCATGCTACGCGGCACATTTCGCTCGCCCGCTCGCTCCACGCGCGGCTGTTCGTTAGCGGCGAAGGCCGAGTCTTTGCCGCCAGCGGTTCGCCCGTGCACCAGAAGCTGGCGCGCACGCTGGCCCGTCACGATCGCGCGCCGAGCCTGGCCGAAGCGCCCACGCCGGGCGAGCTGGGGCTGCCGGTTTGCGATGGCGAGCTGAGCCCGCACCGACTGCACAGCATCGGCCGCGCGCTCGGCCGTTGGCGCAAAGAGCTGGCGGCGGAAATGCGGCGGCGGCCGGCCGAGCGGCGCAAAACGGCCGAGCTGGTGGGCGAAGCCCAGGAGATCGAACGGCTCGCCGTGCGACTGGGCGCGGTGCGCCGCTGGCGGGCCGATCTGGCCGAGGGCCGCGAGCCGGTCGGAGCGCCCTGCTGCTCGAGGCGGCGGACGAGGCGGCTTTGCACACGGCATTGCAAGTTGCCGAGCGCGCGGGGCGGCTGCCGCCGCTCATGGCCTGGCAAGCCCGGGTGGTCTGCTGGCTCGCGGGCGAATTTGCCGCCCGGCGATTTCTGGCGGCGGCAGTCGGGCTGGCGCGGGCCTATTCCAGGGTTTCGCGGCGCGAGCAGGTGCGTGGGTTCCAGCGCGCCTTGAACGTCTGGAAGCGGCGGGCCCTCGCCGAGCCCACCGGCAACCTGCGGATGGAAATCGCCGCCCACCTCCAGCGGCTGCCGCCCGAGGTGGTCCGGGCCGCCAAACTCTCGGCCCGCGGCGGCCGGCACACATTCGGCCTGGATTGCGATCGGCTGCTCGACCGCTGCGCGCGCCTGCTGGCCAGCGAGCAGCGGGAGCGCTGGCACACCGTGCCTGCGGCGCTGGCTGCGCTGGCGGCTGCCGACGGCAGCTCGGCGGCGCTGCCGCTGGGCAGCATTCAGGCCGGCGTCAAACGGGGAGATTTTTCCGGCCTGCTCGACAGCCTTGCGGCTTTGGCCGCGCTCATCGGCCGGCCCGGCTACGACGCGCTGTTCGGGCGCCATCGACCGGCTGCCGGCCCCCCAGAGCAGACATCGCTACTATCAGCTTTGCGAGCTGCTGGGCCAGGGTCACACGCTGGACGACGCCCTGTGGATCTGCGACGAGCACTTGCAGTATGGCCTGCCGGAATCGTGCCTGGACGTGGCTGGGGCCCGGCGCCTGGCGGCGGCTTTCGCCGAGCGCGGCGTGCCGCTAAGAACCGGCGAGCTCGCAGCGCTGGTGGGGAGCATTCGCCGCCCGGAGGAACAGCTGCCGATCAAAGCCTGGCTGTCCTGGCTCGACAGCGTGCCGCCGCGGGCCCGCACGCCCCGGCTGCAAAAGGTGCTGCGCCGGGCATTCTGGCTTCGCTATTGGCCCTGCGCGAAGCAGCCCGGCTGGTTCGAGCGGCTGGCCCCCTGCCTGGCTCCTCCGCGCGCAGCGAAGCGCCCGACACCCTCGCTGCGCTCGCCGAGCGGATTGCCGATTATCGGCAGATCTCCGGCGCGAGCCGGCCGCTGCCCAAGTCGCTGCGCGAGCTGGCCGAAAGCGACGAACGCCGCCAGCGCGAACGGGCGTACCTGCGGGCCCTCGAAGCTGCCGGCTCTTTGCCGCGCGCCGCGCAGGCCCGGCTCGATCGACTGAACGACGACTCGCCCCGGCCGCCGGCTGCGAAAAATATCCGCGCTGCGGAAGAGGCCTTCTTGCGCTCGGGCCTCGAAGCCCTGCATGCTGTGTCGCAGCGCCTGGCCGCGGCCCGGTGCCGGGTGCACCTGGGAGAATTGACCGACCTTTTGGCGCCCGATCAGCTATTGGGCTTCGCCCGCTGGATCGATCGCATGAATGAGCCGCAGCGGCAGTTGCTGCGGACGGTGGTCGAGGCCCGGCACCGGCACGGCCCCGAGTATAAGCGCCAGTTGGCCGACAACCAGGACTGGATCGCGCCGGCGCTGGCGCGTGGCATCGACCTGGATCCCTGGTTCGTCTCCGAGCCGCGGCAGGAGGTGATCGGCGGCCGGCCGGTCGAGATTCTGCTGGCCAGCGATCTCGAGCATATTTTCCTGATGGGGACTTACTTCCACACCTGCCTGGGCCTGGGCGACTGCAACGATATGTCAGTGCTTGCCAATGCCGGCGACGCCAACAAGCAGGTCCTTTTCATGTTCACGCCCGGCGCGGGCAAGAAACAGGTGGTCGGCCGGCAGCTGATCGCCATCAGCCGCGACTTCCGGCTGCTGGGGTATTGCGCGTACATCAGCGGGCGCTATGTCGACAAAGCGGGCCGGCAGCAGTACGTCGACGCGATGGCCGCCTACTGCGGCCGGCTGGCAGCCCTGTGCGGCCTGGAGCTAGCCGACGAGGGCTCGCCGCAATTGATCCGCGATCACTTCTGGTACGACGACGGCGAGCTGGAGTGGCCGGCTGCTGCCCGGGCGGCCTGGGCCGAGCATGCTGCCGCGAAAACCGATTGTGCGGCGGCCTGCTGAGGTCCGCGACTAGGGAGTTGGCCGCTGCCGCTTCTGGCGCTTGCCGACCGGGCAGTCGGATTGGCTAGAATGGGGCGGTATAAAAGACTCGCGCCCTGCCGTACGGTTTTCCGCCGCCTGCGAAATCTTTGAGTGATCTCCATGCTCCTTGGCCGCATCGCGCTCGTTCAAGCGTCGTCGCTGCTCGCCGTTTCCGTCGCGTTTCTGGCGGGCGCCGCCCAGGCCGGGCCGCCGCACGTGCTCTTGATTGTGACGGACGACCAGGGCTGGATGGACCTCCACTGCCAGGGCAACGAACGGCTGCATACGCCGCGCATCGACGCCCTGGCCCGGCAAGGCGTTCGCTTCACCAGCGCGTACGCGGCCGCGCCTGTCTGTTCGCCCTCGCGCGCGGCACTGATCACTGGGCTGGCCCCGGCCCGACTGCACATCACGCAGCATGGCCAGGATGGTCCGGCGTTCTGGCCGCAGAATCGCAAGGTGCAGCCGCCTGCCGCCGAGCATGTCCTGCCGCTCCAGGCCGTCACGATTGCCGAGCGCCTGCGCCAGGCCGGCTACGCCACAGGATTCTTCGGCAAATGGCACCTGTCGGGCGAAGGCAATGCCGGCGATCCCGCGTCGGGCGGGCCGAATTTCTGGCCCGAGCATCAGGGGTTTGACGTGAATGTCGGCGGCTGCGGTTTCGGCGCTCCGCCCACGTACTTCGATCCGTACCACATTCCGGCGATCAAGCCGCGCCGGACCGGCGAGTATCTGACCGACCGGCTGGCGGACGAAACGATCGCGTTTCTGCGGGCCAACCACGAGAAACCGATGTTCGTCTGCCTGTGGACGTACAATCCGCACTTCCCGTTCGAAGCGCCGGCGGACCTGATCGCCCGGTACAAGGGCCGCGAAGGACCCGGCCTGGTAAACCCGGTCTATGGCGCAGATCGAAGCCATCGATCGCGCCGTCGGCAACGTGCTCGACGAAGTCGAGCGGCTGGCCATCGCCGATCACACGCTCGTGATCTTCACCAGCGACAACGGCGGCTGGGATGGGGCCACCGACAACCGGCCACTGCGGTCGGGCAAGGGCGACCTCTACGAAGGCGGGCTCCGCGTCCCGCTCATCGTCCGTTGGCCGGACGTGATCGCCCCTGGCAAGCCGGTCGAGCCCGGTGCCGTGATCGACGCGCCGGTTATCGGCATGGACCTGGCCGCCACCATTCTCGACGCCGCCGGCACGATGCCCGAGGCCGGCGAGCGGCTCGACGGCGTCACGCTGCGCCCGCTTTTCGAGGGCCGGAAACTGGATCGCGAGCGGTTATTCTTCCATTACCCGCATTTTGCCTGGCACAAATCCAATCGGCCGGGCGGCGCCGTGCGCGCGGGACGCTACAAACTGATCCGCTGTTATGATGACAACTCGGTCGAGCTGTTCGATCTGTCGGCCGATATCGGCGAGGAGCAAAATCTTGTCGCGGCCCAGCCCGAGCTGGCCGCCAGGCTCGATCGCGAGCTCGGCCGCTGGCTCCAGGAAACGCAGGCCCAATTGCCCACGCTCCGTAACTGAACCAACGGCGATGAGTCCAAAACTGCTGGCCGTGTATCTGGGAGGCCGGGCGCCGAAGTGCAACACCGAGCTGCACGACGTGGTGTTCGTCGTGGGCAGCTCGATCGAAGCGACGTACGAGCAACTCCTGGACCGCTGGTTCGGCGATCCGCTGCAAATGCACATCGACTCCTGGATGGCGCTGGAGGTTGTCGATCAGTATCGCGTGACCCTGCGCCGCGAACCGGCCACGCAGCCGGAGAAACTATTCTTCGTCAACCTGGGAGCGTATCGGCCGGGAGAATTCACCGAGCTGCATGCCAACCTGGTGCTGGTCGCCGAGGATCGAGAGCAGGCCAAACAGCGCGCAAGCGCGAGCTGCTGCGCGGGGCGGTATCGGTCCACAAGGACGACTTGTTCGACGTCGACGATTGCCTGCCGATTTCCCAGGTCGACGCCTGGCACATCCACCTGGAGCCGACGGGCGAGACGGCATCGCTGGTCGCAACGAGCGCCTATCACGTCATCCCGCCGAACGTGCTGAGGGCGTACGCCGAGCGCCGCGGCCTGGGCCCGACGCCGAGCGACAACGCTGCTGCCAGCTGAGCCATCCGAACCGGGCCCACCCATCGCCGAATTCCGCTCCTGCCTGCATCAGAAGGCGAACCAAGCGCTAGGTGTGCCAATATCGCCGTTGGCGTCGATCGCCGCCACTTGGATTTGGCCGCTGATCGCACCCAGAGAGTCGAGGACCGCGGATAGTGCCGTGCCGGCCACCTGATACACGATCGACAGCGCGCCGGCCGTCGACGGCTGAATGGTCAACTGGTAGCCGACGATGTTCGCCACATTTTGCGTGGGCGAGCTCCAGCTGGCGGTCCACAGCGTGGCGCCGCTGTTGGGGTCGCTGCTGCTGGCCATGCCGAGCACGGTCGGGGCATCCGTGAAGTAAACCGGCACGCTGAGCGTCATAAATTGCGTACCCCAATCGTTCTGAGACGCTGCTGCGACCACGATCTTGGCGGTGCCCAGGTCGGCTGCCGCGGGAGTCCAAGTAAGCAGGCCCGTCGTCGGATCGATTGACACGCCGCTCGGGCCTGACACGATTGAATAGTTCACGTACAAGCCGTTGAACTGCACCGAATAGGGGCTGCCCACGACCGCCAACTGCGCACTGCTCGTCCAGGTCACACTCGGGGCGGCCAATCCGTAGACCGAAGGACCGCTTGCGCTGATGCTGGGGTTACCGCCTGTGTCGTACGCGGCCACGCTAATGAACAGCTGTGTGCCGGGCACTCCCGTCAGCGCGATGCTGGTGGCTGGGCCATGCGTGTCGAAGACGGTCGTGGCTCCGGTTTGTGCACTGGTCACGGTAACCTGGTAACCGGCCAGGCCAGTCGTGTCGGCGGGCGGGTTCCATGAGATCGTCGGACTGACGCCGGCCGTCCCGTTCGTCGGATTGATCGTGTAGTAGCCCACCGTCACGTTGCTCGGCGGACCGGTGAAGTACGTCGGAAACTGGAACGTCAGCTGCGACGTACCGGCGCTGTTGGTCAGGCTGATCGTGACCGCGGTCGTGCCGGCCTGACTCTTGTCGGGCGTCCAGCTACCCAGGCCCGTATTCGGGTCGAGCGTCATTCCGGCCGGTGCGGAGACCAGCGCATAGGTCACCGGAGCGGTGTTCGTCGTCCCACCGACCTGGAAGCTGAACGGGGTGCCAGCCAATGCAAATTGAGTCTCAGTGCCTGTCGCGTTGAAGCCCGGGTTGACGACCAGATTGTACGCGTTGGGGGTGACGGTCGATGGGGTGAAATTACCCAGCGTGTAGGTTAAGCCGCCGTTGACGGACAACGTCGGAACGGCCACGTCGGCAGTGACGGTGACGGGAATCGGCACGTCCACTGTGCCGGCAGCGCTGGTCACCTGCATGACGATGGTTTGCGGGCCGACTTCATCGGCGGTCGGCGTCCAGGTGATATTCGGAATGACGGTGGTGAGCTGGGAATTCGTGAATTGACCGGGCGTAAACACCACACCCGCCGGCGCCGACACAAGCGACATCGTGGGTGGCGGATTTCCCGAACCCCACAGCGTCAGATAAAGCGAATGGTTGGCCACGATCGACAGGGCCGGATCGACGTTGACGCCGTTGGACGACCAGGTGAGCGACGGCGTCTGCCAGGTTTCGACCGTCAACGGCACCGAGTAGGCGGATTGGTTGCCCGCGGCGTCGAAGGCCGCTATGGCGTACGAGTAGTTCGCGCCGGGCGATAGTTCATTGAAGGTATAGCTGGTGGCTGAAATATTGTCCGCCAGCAGAGTGTACTTGGCGGGCGAAACCAGCGTGATGCCGCCTCCGCGGCCGCTATGGCCGCGATAGACGGCCGGAGTGTAGGCGTAGAGACGATAGCCGGCGACGCCGACGTTATCGGTGGCGGGACTCCAACCGAGAGTGATTGATGTGGTCGTCTCGCCGGTGGCCGACAAGACCGGCGTGCTCGGAGCAGTGGTATCGGCAACGACGCTCAGACTGAGGGTGTCTGTGGTCGAGCCGGTGGCGTTGGTCGCTTTGATCGTGACGGATTGCGCGCCGATCTGGGTCGTCGTCGGCGTCCAGCTAATTGCGCCCGTTGCCGGATCGATGGTCATTCCGCTGGGAGGCGCGACGAGAGAAAACGTTACCGGCAAGTTCGTGGGTGATTGAGTCGAGACAGTAGCCGAATAGGCGGCACCCGCGGTGGCTGCTGGCAGCGACGTGGTCGTAATGACCGGCAGGGCGGTGGGGACGGTCAGCAAGAAGGATGTAGACGCCGCACCCGCAGTGTTCTTTGCCTGGACCGTTACGGTCCAGGTTCCGACTTCGTTGGCAGCCGGAGTCCACTGAATCATTCCCGACGAACTACCGACGGTCAGACCAGCCGGAGCGGCCAGCAGGCTGAACGTCGGATGGCCGGTGGCATGCAACCGGTAGCTGAACGACGCGCCGAGATTGACCGTGGCATTGGGCACCGGCGAGATCGTCGGTGCGGTGAGAATGACATTGTCTTCGCTGCTGCCGCCCGTGTTGCTGGTGCTCTTGGCGAGCGCCGCGCTAACCGTCGGCGCACTGGCTACGGCCAGGTTCGCGGCAGTAGCGGGCGATTGCCGACCGTCGTCCCCGGTGGACGTGACGGAATGCGGCGCGGGGGTTGCCGCAATCGCCACGAAGTTGGACACGTGCGCCGGCGCCTGCTCGGACCAAGGCGCCGCCGACAGTAATTCGCGCGACTCCAGCACTTCGAGCATTGGGCGACACCGCGCTGCTTCCGCTGAGCGAAAAGCAGCCCCGAGCAACACTCGCCTGGACCGAATTTTGTCGCGCCGTGTCATAACGATTTACTCCCGCTACGTGTCGTTCGAATGGAACCCCAGGGGCGAATGCCCCACGCGTGAAATGAAAACAGATCGTCCCTCGTTTCCTCACAGGCTGCGTGCTACCCCAGCGTGCCGGTTAACGTGCCGACGCTGACCGTCGTGCCGGCAGCGATGCTGGTGGGAAAGTTTGCCGGCAACGCTTGCTGGGTGCCGTGCGGATTGCTCGACAACACTAGCTGGCCGGCCCCCGTCGCGTCGGTGACCAGCTGCCCGACGATCGTGCCCGTCGTGGGATCGCCGATCACGACGTTCAACGTGCTACTGGGCGTGGCACCGGTCACACTCACGGCGAAGGTGGTCTTCGTGACGCCGTGCTCAGTTCCGGTTTCATACGACACAGATCCGCCGGCCGTGCTGCTGTTTGGATCGGCAAGCGCGGCGTGCAATTCGGTTTCGTTCTCCGAGCCATGTTCGCCGCCGGTGGGCACGGCCAAGGTGCCGCCCAGCGTCCCGACGCTGACCGTCGTACCCGCGGTAATACCAGTGGGGAAATTCGCCGGCAGCGGTTGCTGCGCGCCGTGGGGGTTGCTCGATAGCACTAGTTTGCCAGCTCCGGTCGCGTCGGTGACGACCTGGCCCACGACGACTCCGGTGGCAGTGTCGCCGATGGTCACACTGAGCGTGGAGTTCGGCGTGGCGCCGGCCACGTTGACGCTGAGCGTGGTTGTGGTCGTCCCGTGCTCGGTCTCGGTCTGATAGCAGACGGTGCCGGTCGCCGAGGCATTATTCGGATCCGAGAGCGTGGCCTTAAGGCTCGTTTCACTCGAGGATTCGCCGGTTCCGGAGGTGGGCACCGCGAGGCTACCGCCCAGCGTCCCGACGCTGATGGCCGTACCCGCCGAGATGCTCGTGGGGAAATTGGCGGGCAGCGGCTGCCCCGTGCCATGTGGATTGCTCGAGAGCACCAGCTTACCGGCTCCGGTCGCGTCGGTGACGACCTGCCCGACGACAACGCCCGTGACCGCATCACCAATGGTGACACTGAGCGTGGAGTTCGGCGTGGCGCCCGCTACGTTAACGTCCAGCTCCGTCTCGCTGACACCGTGCTCGGTCTCGGTCTTGTACGCCGCCGAACCGGTGGCCGACGAATTGGGATCGGCCAGCTGGGCAACGAGCTTCGTCTCCGCCGAGGCGGCGCCCTGCGCGGACGTGATCGAACCCAGGTGAGCGATCGTCAGTGTGGAAATCGACGCTGCGCCGTGGAGGGCTGCGGGATTCTCCGGGCCGGCAAAACCGACGGCCAACCCGTGTCCAGATAGCATGCTGCGATTCTCCAACGATTCCAGCCGGCTCCACCGCGGATGATGCTGCTTAGACCGACGCCACAACATGGTTGTCTCCTCTCGAGTTCTTGATGGGGGTGTTCCGCGCCTTCGCTGCGGCTCGTGCAAGCGCAGGCCGCCCGAGCACTCTGTGTCGAAAGCGATCTAAACTTCGTGATCGCTGCGCCATGCCACCGCGCTAGTGCGACTGCCGCGATCGTGCCGCCAGCAGTTTGCAAACGATGTGCCGCAGCGCCGGAGGGCCGGAAACAACGTGAATCGCCGGTGACTTTTTTGCCCGCGCTCGAACAGCACAGCGCGTGATGCGCGAGACTGCGCCTCGTGTGCGTCTCATGAGACGCTCCTTTCGCGCCCGCGGGCCCGGCGCAACATGCTCGCCCAAGGCTGAGAACGCGGCGCAGCACCGAGAACCGTGACGGCACGACAGCCGCTGGGCCGGGAGAGACAAATACAGGACGGCAGGCACTTGCCTGTGCCGGCCGGCGGCGCGCGCTCGACCAGCGGCCGAGTCGAGGCCGGGAGGGTGCGCCGGCTCGGCATGGCCTGCCCCGAGACGCGGTTATGGTTCAACGAACCCTAGCCGCGCTGCCATGCTGAACCGGCGCTGGCGATGGCCCGATGAACGTCCAGCTTCCAGCGGACTCTCGATTCCTGGATGTCAAACGGGCAGCTGCCGACGCACCGGGGCGACCACGAAAAGCCCCGAACAGAGCGAGCGCCTGTGCACAGCCCATTCTCAATCTCGGTCTCAATTTCCATCGTCACCGGAATCGTCCGATCCGCCGCCGGAGCCGTCATCGTCCGATCCGTCGTCGCCCGAGCTCCCTTGGCCACCGCCAGAACCACCCCCCGTCGAACCACTCCCCCCGGAGTTGCCTCCTCCTGAACCGTCGTCTGAGCCTCCTCCTGAATCATCGCTGCCGCCAGACCCGCCGCTACCCGAGCCACCACTGCCCGAGCCGCCGCCGGACCCTCCGCTGCCTGAGCTTCCACTGCCTGAGCTTCCACTGCCTGAGCTTCCACTGCCTGAGCTTCCACTGCCTGAGCTTCCACTGCCTGAGCTTCCACTGCCTGAGCCTCCGCTGTCGCTGGAGGCGCTGCCCGAGCCCGAGGAACTATCGCCCCCGGCCGGGATCGTCGCCGGACCGCTGCGCGCGGCCAGGGACTGAAACGTGGCCAGGTCGATTTCGTCGGTGATGGTCGTAACTGAGCCGTCGCCCAACAGAAAACTGACGCCGGCGACGTGGTAGCTGCTAAAACTAGCGATATCGCCCAGCACGTCATTGGGCACATATTCAGCAGTTCCGACGATGCGGGCCATCCCGCGGATCGCCGTCGGCATCACGCCGACCCAAGTGGTCCCCCCCAGCCGCGAAGCTCGTTCTCCCACGAATAGCGTCTTCGACAATCCGCCCGTGATCTGGGCGAATCGCACGTGACTATTGCGAAACAACACGCCGTCGCCCGTCGCCGGCGCGTTTTCGATTGCCGTGGTGCCGTAAACGCCGGCGTAATTCGCCCGCGCCATGTCGAAGCTTGTGGGGACAGGCTGGGGGCCCTGCGGCAATGCCGCTGCGGGCGACACGGCGAGGGGTTGCCGAATTCCGGCCTGTGTGAAAGCCAGGGTCGTGCTGGCCGTGGTCGGCAGCGTGAATACAGCTGCGGTCGGATCACTGGGACAGTTGTAGACGGCGAGCGGCGCGGTGCGCACGTTATCGAATGCAGCTGCGTCGATGGGCTGGCTCAACGTGCCGGAATTTCCGAGCAGGTTGGCCTCTTCGAGATACCAGGTGATCTGCGCACCCCAGCCCCAGCCCGGCCGCTCTTGCGCGTCGCTGGCAATCCAGCCACTGGGCAGCGATCGACGCGCGTCGTGAAACGTCGTCAAGGCAATGCCGACCTGCCGCAGATTGTTCTGGCACTGTGTTCGCCGCACGGCTTCGCGCGCCATTTGGACGGCCGGCAAAAGCAGCGCAATCAGCAAGCCAATGATGGTGAGTACCACCAGCAATTCGACCAGCGTCAGTGCTCGGCGACGCATAGGATTGCCACGACACGGCTGCAGGGAAGGGAAAGTGCTTCGACGGCCGCTGGAGTGGATTAGTCTATTCAGTCCGAGAGCGGGTTGGCGAGTCCGGGCGCTACGAATCGTGGACCTGTCACGATTGCCGGCGATCGGTCGAACGGGTGCCGTGGGCAAGCAAGCCGCAAACCCATCGCCGGCAGCAAATGCCATGCCGGCAACAGTCTGCGCTTCTGGCGGCCCAACCGCGCGATGCGGCCGTGTCTCATGATGCGCCCCTGTCTCAATGGGTGTCTCAAAATTCCGCCGGGCCGCTTGCTCGGCGTCCGGGCTCAATTACAACTGTAGGTGCCAGATCCGCCGTCTCGACGCGGCGGAATCGCGGTACGGCGACTTCCCTTCTTCTCGCGCCGCCCTCGAGAGGGCGTTCCATGCGGATCGGACTACGATTGAGCCTCGGATTCACGGCCAGCGCCGCGCTTGTGGCGCTGGTGGGCCTGGGCAATCACTGGACGAACCGCGGGGTGCAGAGCGAAGTGGAACGCCTTACGCATAGCTCGATGATCGACGTGGTCAGCGCGACCGACATGGCTATCGCACTCGACGAGGCCGAAGATGCCTACCGCGCCGAATTCGCCGCGCAGCGCGTCGCCGACCAGGATGAAGGTGGCACCGAGCAAAGTTCGGTCGATGTTGCGCCCGGCGATCCGGTGCCCGACCAGCGGCCGACCGTTCTGCATTTGGCCCTAGCGCGTTTCGAAGCCAGCTTGGATCGGGCCCGGCAGTCGCATGCCGCTTTGGTGCGCCAAGCCGAGCGAGACGGAAATCCCGAGCTCGCCTCAGCCTTGCGCGAGCGCCTACGTGGCCCGCTCGATGAGCTGCGCAGTACGTTCGGGCAATATCGGAGTGCCCGGCTGGCCGAAGCTGCCCAAGGTCCTGCGCCGAGCGGCCGCCAGATTCGGCAGCGGCGCTGGCCGCGCGCCTGCGGCAGCGCGTGCTGCTGGAAAAGCAGCGCGCCGAACGCGAGTTTACCGGTGAAGTCCGCGGCACCGAGCGTTCGCTGGCTGCCGCCGACCGGCGCAATGCCGAGTGGACTTTGCTGGCCCTGGCGTCGGCCCTGGCGTTGGCGATTTGGATGAATCGTTCGATCGGCCGGCCGATCGAGCGGCTGCGGGCTGCTGCCGTCCGCCTGGGTCAGGGGCAGCTCGACACGCGCACGGGGATTCGCCGCGAAGACGAGTTGGGCACGCTGGCGCTCACGTTCGACCACATGGCCGCCGACCTGGCCGCCACCACCGTTTCGAAAGCCTATCTCGACAGCATCCTTGGCTCGATGAGCGAAATGGTTTTCGTTCTGGACCACAAGTGGCGGATTCAGCGCGTCAACCCAGCCGTGCTGGCCCATCTGGGTTTCGCCGAACCGCAACTGCTGGGTAAATCGCTCGCCGAGTTGCTCGACGAATTACGAGATGAGTCGCAAAATGGCAGCGCAGCCGGAACCCGGGCCCGATCGCTGCTCGGCCAACGGACGGCAACCCTGCAGTCGGCCTGGGGCGACAGCGTGCCGGTACTCTTGACGACGGCAGTCCTGCGAGATGCCGCAAATTCGGCCACCGGTTTCGTCGCCAGCGCGGTCAATATTACCGAGCGCCAACGGGCGGAAGCACGCCTGCAAGCATCGCTCGAAGAGAAAGAAGTCTTGCTGCGCGAGGTCCATCATCGCGTGAAGAACAACCTGCAGATCATTTCCAGCTTGCTCAGCCTGCAGGCTCAAGACGCGGATGACGCGGGCACATTGCAAATGTTTGCCGAGAGCCAATCCCGCATTCGATCAATGGCATTGATCCACGAGCAGTTGTACCGCTCGAATCAGTTTGCTTCGGTCGAATTCGGAGCCTACGCCCGGCAATTGTGCGAAAATCTCGAGCGGGCCTCGGGGCCCGACAAGCACATCAGCGTGTCCGTTTCGAGCGACGCGCCCCCTTTGCCATTGGATCAGGCAGTGCCCTGTGGGATGGTGCTGAATGAATTGGTGTCGAACGCCCTGAAGCATGCCTTCGTGGGCGAAGCACTCGGCGAGGTTCGCATCGAGTTCAACGCCGTCCGGGGCGGTCTGCGGCGACTGGTCGTCGCGGACAATGGCGTTGGCATCGACCGCCAACAGGCCATAGACCACAGCTCGTTGGGATTGACCGTCGTCGATGCCCTGGTCCGCCAACTCAAGGGGCATTGGTCTGTTGAGAACACCGGCGGAGCGCGGTTCGAAGTGGTTTTTCCGGCGGCGGAAGCGATAGGCGACGACGGTGCCGCGCAATCGCTCGAGCGACCCGGTTCGGTAAATGGAGACGTCCCGACGGCCCTGGCGAGTGCACCATGACGGCAATCGGTGTCCAGCTTCCGCAGAGCGGCGCAGCAACGGCCGGCCCCCGCATCCTGGTGGCCGAGGATCAAGCCATCGTGGCGCTAGATATCCAGCGTCAGCTTCGCAAGCTGCGCTACGACGTGGTCGGCGTGGTCAGCTCGGCGGACGATGCGATCCGCCAGGCAGCCGAGTTGCGGCCGGACCTTGCATTGCTGGACATCCATCTCGAGGAGCAGCGGGACGGCATCGAGGCTGCCGACGTTCTGCGCCAGGAATACCAGATCCCGGTGCTGTTCCTGACCGCATACGCCGATGCTGCCACGCTTGAGCGGGCGCAGCGTCGAGCCCTACGGTTATCTGGTCAAGCCTTTCACCGACCGCGACCTGCACACGGCGATTCAGGTGGCCCTGGGGCGGGCCCAGCGCGACCGCGCGCTGCAGCGCCAGCACGACGACCTGCAGGCGATCCTCGACGTGCAGCGTCAAGGCCTGATCCTGATCGATGAACGCGGCCAGGTCACCTTCGTCAATCGGGCTGCTGCCCAAATGCTGGCCCTGTCGCCGCAGGCGGCGGTCGGGCACCCCTGGCCAGAGTTGTTCCGGGACGAACCCGCGGCCGGCGCGGAAATTGGAGAATTGCTCGAGCGGCCGTCGGCCGACCCTGCCGGCCGGTTGCCGGCCGTGCATTTGGGCGGGCCTCCTGTGCTCGTCGTTGAAGTAGAAGTGCTGGCCGATCCACGGAACGAGCGCAACCGCATCGTCTCCCTGCATGACGTCTCGCGGATTTCAGCGCTCGAACAGAAGATCGAAAAGACTTGGAGTTTCGAGCAGTTGCTGGGCAAGAGCAGCGCCATGCAGCACGTCTTCCAACTGGTGCGCGAGGTCGCCCGCGTCGATTCGATTGTCACAATCGAGGGCGCCACAGGAACCGGCAAAGAACTCGTAGCCCGGGCCATTCACAACCTCAGCGCGCGCCGCGATCAGCCGTTCGTGGCCTTGAATTGCGCCGGCTTGGGAGACGAATTGGCCGCCAGCCAATTGTTCGGTCATCGCCGCGGGGCCTTTACCGGCGCGCTGGAAGATCAGCTAGGACTGTTCGAGGCGGCTGGCGGAGGCACGTTGTTCCTGGATGAGATCGGTGAGCTGTCCGTCCGCGTGCAAACGACCATGCTGCGTGCGCTGGAAGAGCGCCGGATTATGCGCTTGGGCGATTCGGCGACACGCGAATTTCGCGCTCGGATAATTACCGCCACAAATCGCGACCTGGCCGCCGAAGTCGCCGCGGGGCGGTTCCGCGCCGATCTGATGTACCGGATTCGCGTCGCACGCATCCCATTGCCAGCGCTCAAGAGTCGGCGCGAAGACATCCCGCTGTTGGCCCGAGCCTTCGTGGCCGAACATGCCCTGGTCATGGGCAAGCGCCTGCGAAACATCGACGACGAGGCCTTGGCGCTGCTGCTGCAATACGATTGGCCGGGCAATGTGCGCGAGCTGCGAAATGCGTTGGAACACGCGGTGCTGCGCGCCGCCGGCCACTCCCTTGCGGCGGCCGATCTGCCGCCCGAGATTCGCGATGCACTCGAGAGCGATACGCTGCTGGGCAGTTTGTCGAGCGATGATCGCGAAGGACTCCTGGCGGCGATCGAGCGCGCCGGCGGCAACCGCAAGGAAGCGGCCCAGCTGCTGGGGATCAGTCGGGCAACCTTCTATCGGCGGCTCTCGCAGTTCGGCCTGGGAGAGGCTGGCGAGCCGCCGTCGAACCCGACCTGATGGCCCCGCGAAATGTTGGCGTGGCTCCAGACCATGTCTTGGCGCAGGCCATTCAGGCTGCGTATCGCCCGGCAAGCGGGGCATCCTTGCCAGCGTGAGAAGCGTATTGAACGCTCTTTCGGCCTCACCTGGCACACCGGAAAACAGCGCCGCCGGCTGCACAACCAGCCGAGCGGCACGATGGTTGCATCACGGCCCAGCGGACACGCCCATTCGGCGGTCCCAAGCGCGATGGGGCCCAACGCGGATGACAGGCCGATGCTCAAGCCGATTGATTACCGTCCAGCTGACAGCGAATGCTCCGCGGAGCCGCTTGCGGCTGAAACCCGGGTTTCGCGCCAAAGCTATGCCGGGCTGAATGCCGTCAATTTTTTTCTGGCCGAGATCACTGGCGTAGTGATGCCCTTTCTGGGGGATTACCTCAAAGCGCACCGCTGGCCCGAACGGAACATCGGCGTCGCCATCGCCCTGGCCGGACTGGGCGTATCCTTGATGCAAACGCCGGCCGGACTGATCGTCGACCGCGTGCGGCACCGGCGGTCGCTGTTGGCCGGCTGCTCGCTGCTCTTAGGGCTGTGTTACGGCGCCGTCCCGCTCGTGCCGGTCCGGGCAATCTGGATCGATCCGCTGCTCTTCGCGGCGGGAGCTGCCCAGGCGTTTTTCCTGCCGCTGCTGGGAGCCCTGGCATTGGGACTGGTCGGGCACGCGGCGCTCAATCGGACGATGGGGGACAATCAATCCTGGAACCACGCTGGCAATCTGTCGGCAGCCCTGCTGGCGATGGCCAGCGTCGGCCTGCTGGGAGTCGACTCGGTGTACTTTGCCGTGACAGTCGTTTCGGTGGCGGCCGCGGCCAGCGTGTTTTCGATTCGCGCGGGCGAAATCGATGAAACGCGGGCCGGCGGCGCAGGCGGCGACCGTGGCCCCCGGCGTTCGATTGCCGAACTGCTGGCCGATTGGCGCGTGGCGGTGCTACTGATCTCGACGGCGCTCTTCCACCTGGCCAACGCGCCGGTGATGCCGTTTCTGGGGGCCTACATCCAAAAGCTCGGGGGCAGCCACGTACAAGTCGCCGCCGTGGTGCTGGTCGCGCAGGCGGTGATGATTCCGGTTTCGCTGGCCGCGGGCCGGCTGTGCGATCGCTGGGGACGCAAGACGGTGTTCGCCGTCGGCTTTGTGGCCCTGCCCTTGCGGATATTCCTCTACTCCCTGACCGACGATCCGTGGATGCTCGTGGCCCTGCAGGCATTGGACGGCATCGGGGCCGGAATATATGGCGTGGTGATCGTGGCCATGGCGGCCGATCTGACGCGGGGCAAAGGCGGGTTTAACGCCCTGACGGGCATGATCGCCACGGCCCTGGCCGTCGGCGGCGTGGTCGGCCCGCTGGCCGCCGGTTTCCTGGCGCAGCATTTGGGTTATAACGGGTTCTTTTATGTTTTTGCCGGTATCGCCGCGCTGGCCGCAACCGTGTTTCTGGCGCTGATGCCCGAGACCGGCGACCACGCGCCGATCCACGCCCGCTGACGAGGATCCTCGCCGACAATGCATGCCGGTCCAGGACTGACCTGGGGAATTTTTGTCGTCACGTATGTCGCCTTGGCGCTGGGCAAAGTGCCCGGGCTGCGGATGGATCGCGCCGGCATCGCGCTGGTGGGCGCCACGCTGATGCTTGTCAGCGGCGTGTTGACGTTCGACGAGGCGGTCAGCCCCCGATCGATCGACTACAAGACGCTGGCGTTGCTGTTTGGCATGATGATCGTCATCGGCGGCTTGCGGCTCTCGGGCTGTTTCGAGCGCCTCGCCGGCCTGGCCTTGCGTCGGATCGCCCGACCGCACGGCCTGCTGGCCGCGAGCATCGCCCTGGCCGGATTGCTGTCGGCATTTCTGATCAACGACGTCGTCTGCGTCGCCCTGACGCCGCTCGTCTTGCATCTGGCCCGCCGGCTAAAGTTCGATCCGTTGCCGCACCTGGTGGGCCTGGCCACCGCGGCCAACATCGGCTCGGCCGGTTCGATCACCGGCAATCCGCAGAATATCTACATCGGCACGCACTCAGGGATCTCGTACCTCCGCTTCGCGGAGCGGCTGCTGCCAGTCGCGCTGGTCGGGCTGGTTCTGAACTACGTTGTGCTGGCGATCGTCTATCGGCGCCGGCTCGCTCCGCCCGCCGGCTTCCAGCAGCCGGCGACGGACGAACGCTCGGACCCGGACCATCGCGAGTCGCGAGCGAGCGCCCGCCGTGACGATGCAGCGCCGCAGAGCCGCGCCCAGCGCCGGCTCCAGGTCAAAGCGATCGCCGTCACACTCCTGGCGGTGCTGCTGTTCTTTACCGGTTTGCCGCTGGAGCTGGTGGCGCTAGGGGCGGCGGCGGTGACGCTCGTCGACCGGGTAAGCCCGCGGAAGTTTTTCCACCAGGTCGACTGGGGCCTGCTGGTCATGTTCGCCGGGCTGTTTATCGTGGTCCACGGGTTCGAGGTGAACATCGTCAGCCGCTGGGGAATCGATCGCTGGAACTGGCTGCTGGACCGGCCGATCGATTTGCTCAGCCTGGTCTCGGCGGCCCTGTCGAACCTGGTGAGCAACGTGCCGGCCGTGCTGCTGCTGGAGCCGGTGGTTCAAGCGGTGCCCGCTGCCGGGCGAGAGAATGCCTGGTTGGCGCTGGCGATGTCGAGCACGTTTGCGGGCAATTTCACGATCCTGGGCTCGGTCGCCAATCTGATCGTGGTCGAAGCTGCGCAGCGCGAGGGCGTCACCGTTTCGTTCTGGGAATACTCCAAGGCCGGGATCCCGCTGACGCTGCTCACGCTCGCCCTGGGAATCGCCTGGCTGGCCTGCGTGCCGTATTAGCGCCCAGCTTGTACCTCACGCGTCCAGCCATTCCAACCGGCGCGGCCGGAAGCCGAACGTGCGCTTCGCCTTGGCATTGGACGCACCAAAGAACTTCGTGCCGTAGTAGACGGCGTCTTCGCCAGCCTGCTGGCGGGCCTGTTCGACGCTGATGTGCGGCGGCGGCGGCGCCTGCACGCTGCGCGCGAAGGCCGGCAGCCAGACGCTGACGGGCGAGGGCTGATCGTCGACGAGATTGTAGACGCCCGGCTCGGCAGAGAGCGCCGCCACGGTGGCCAGCGCCGCATCGTCGATATGCACCCACGACCAGACCCCCTGCCCCTCGCCGATAATCGGGATTTCCTGCCGCCGGACCTGATCGGCGCACGCTCCCCCAGGGCTGTACCAGGTACCCGGTCCGTAGAAAATCCCGTAGCGCAGGGCCACGCCTTCCAGCGGGGCCGCGGCCAGCCGGGCTTCCAACTCGGCGTAGGTGCTCGCACTGAAAGCCACGCCCGGGCTGGCGCCCTGGAGCATGCCGTCCGATTCGTCGGCCAGGCGGCCGGGCGCCGCCTGCAGAAGAAAGCCGCTCGATTGCTGCAGGTAGCGGCGCACGCCGCAGGCTTCGGCAGCACGGAGCAGATTTCGACCGCCTTCGATGCGCAACTGGGCGTCGCCGGCCCGGGCCGCCGCCATGTCGGCGGGGCTTTTGGGCAGCGCCGTGAGCTGGTCGATCATCACCTCGGCCTGTGAGCTGCGCACGGCAGCGAGCACGGCCTCGGCGTCCAGGGCGCTGGTTTGGGCCACGGCCGCGCCCAGCCGGGCGAGCTGCTCTTTGCCCGCGGCGGAGCGGGTCATGCCCGTCACCGTGTGTCCCTGGCGAACGAGTTCGGCGATCGACGGCCGGCCGATAGCGCCGGTGGCCCCGGCAACGAAGATTTTCATCCGGACCCCCTCGCGACACGCGGCGAAGCGATGCGTTTACATGACCAGCCGGGCCCCATGCTCCGACTGGCAAGCCTGCACGATGCGGTCGCGAATCGCGTCGGCCTCATCGCCAGTGAGCGTCGACTCGTGCGAGCGCAGGGCAAAGCTGAACAGCAACCGCTTCTGGCCGGGGGGCACCTGCTGGCGATTGCGGTAATCCTCGCGAAATTCGAGCGACTCCAGCTTTCCGCCCGCCGAGGCCGAGACGGTCCGCTCGATCTCGGCCCAGGAGACGGCCTCGGCCAGCTCCAGGTTCAGATCCCGGGTCATGGCCGGAAAGACCGACAAGGCCGCCTGCTGGGGGATCAGCTGCGCCGCTTCGATAAGCACCGCCAAGCGCACCTCGGCCACCGTGGTGGGCGAGCGCAGCTCGAATTGCTTCAGCCCCGCCGCGCCGACCTGGCCCAGGTAGCCCAGCAATTCTTCGCCCGCAGCGCGCACCAGCCAAAGCTGGCAGCACCGCTGACGATCCAGCAGGCTCACGTCCGCGGGCCGCACCGCGACGCGGGCGGCCGGATCGAGCGCGGCGACAAGCGCTTCGAGCGCCCCTTTGACGTCGGCAAAACTGCGGCCGCTGGTCAGCGCCAGCATCAACTGCTCGTCCGGCAGACGGCCGCCGGTCTGCGGCAGATACACCTTGGCCGTTTCGAACAGCTCGATCACCGGGTTGGCCAGCGATTCGTTCGTCCGCCGGGCGCCCAGCAGGCTGGGAACCAGGCTCCGTCGCAAGCGATCGGCCCGGCGCAGAACGGGAGTCGACGATTGCAGCGCCGGCTCGCTCGTCCAGGGGCTGAATGCCTCGGACCAGGCCTGGTCGACCGCGCTCAGGGTCAGCGCCTCGTCGAACCCGGCGGCCGTGAGCACGTGCCGGACGCGGGCCAGCACGCGATCGTCGCGCGTGCGGTGCGAGGGGACCATCGGCACCCGGGCGTCTTCGGGAATGTGCTCGTAGCCGTGGATCCGCCCGACCTCTTCGACCAGGTCGATTTCGCGCTCCAGGTCCCGCCGCCAGGTGGGCGGAATCACCTCGACCCGCTCGGCCGTGAAGCTCAACTCACGGGCGCCCAGGGCCGTGAGGATGCGGCGGGCCGTTTCGCCGGGCACTTCGATCCCCAGGATCCGGGCCAGCTGGCTGAAGCGCAGCGTGACGGGCGCGCGCGGCGCAGGCTGCGCGCCAGATCGATCACGCCGGCGGCCAATTCTCCGCCGGCCAGCTCGAGAATCAATTCGCACGTGCGGCGGCTGGCCCAGTCGACACCGGCCGGATCGAGCCCCCGCTCGAAGCGATAGGACGAGTCGCTGTGCAGGTTGAGCTTGCGGGCGGTGTTGCGGATCGACAGCGGGTCGAACTCGGCCGCTTCGATCAGCACGTCGGTCGTGGCGGCGCCCACTTCGCTCTGGGCCCCGCCCATCACGCCGCCCAGGCCCACGGCCCGCGCGGCGTCGGCGATGACGCACATGCCGGGCTCGAGCGCGTACGACTTGTGGTTGATCGCCTCCAGCGATTCGCCGGGCCGGGCCTCGCGGACGATGATCTGCCGATCCGTGAGCTTTGCCAGGTCGAATGCGTGCAGCGGCTGCCCGCACTCCATCAGCACGTAGTTGGTGATGTCGACGACGTTGTTGATCGCCGCAATGCCGATCGTGGCGAGCCGATCGGCCAGCCAGGCCGCGCTCGACTTGACGCGCAGGCCGCGAATCACCCGGGCCGTGTAGCGGCGGCAAAGCTGGGGACAATCGATGCGCACGCGGGCCAGTTTCTCAACGTCGGCGCTCCCCTCGCGCACCGTGGCCGCCGGAATCTGCAATTCGCGGTCCCAGAGCACGGCCACTTCGCGGGCGATGCCCAGGTTTCCCAGGCAATCGGGCCGGTTGCTGGTGACTTCCAGGTTAATGGTCCAGTCGCGGCCGTGCGGCTCCGTGGCCTCGTGGTTGAGGCCGGCCATCATCAACCGCTCGACGAGCGCCTCGGGCGTCATGTCGAGCTTTACGTACTGGCCGAGCCAATCCCAGGAAACGAGCATGGTCTAGCTGGTTCGTTAAGAGGGAAGTGAACCGCAAAGGCACCCTTCCCGTTTCTTACTTTCGTTGATCAAAACTGGCTTAAGAATCTCACGTCGTTCTTGTAAAACTCGCGGATGTCGCTGATGCCGTGCCGGCGGGCACAAACCCGTTCGACGCCCAGGCCAAAGGCAAAGCCGGTCACCGCTTCCGGGTCGTAGCCCACGGCCCGCAGCACGTTGGGGTCGACCATGCCGGCGCCGCCCATCTCGACCCAGCGGACCCGGCCGCCGTCGGCGTGCCAGCTCATGTCGACTTCCACGCTCGGTTCGGTGAACGGAAAGAACGACGGCCGGAAGCGGATGTGGACGTCGCTGCCCAGATAGCTGGCGGCAAACAGGCGGAGCACGCTCTTCAGATCGGCCATCGTCACCTGGCGGTCGACTAGCAGGCCTTCGATCTGGTGAAACATCGGGTAGTGCGTGGCATCGGCCGTGTCGGGACGATACACTCGGCCCAGCGAAATGATCCGCACCGGCGGCGGCGTGCTTTCCATCACCCGAATCTGGACCGTGCTGGTCTGACTGCGCAACAGCAGCGGCGCACCGCCGGGCAAGCCGGCCCCCACGCGGCCGGTCGACAGATAGAAGTTTTCCAGCGGGTCGCGGGCCGGATGCGCGGCCGGGATGTTCAGCGCGTCGAAATTGTGCCGCTCGTCTTCGATCTCGGGGCCCGACGCCACGCTGAAACCCAGCCGGCCCATGATGTCTTTGAGCTCATCGATCGTCTGGGTGATCGGGTGCAAGTGGCCCAACCGGAGCGGCGTGCCGGGGAGCGTGGGATCGAAATCGCCGCCGGCGCCGCCCACCGCGGGGCCGGTTTTCAGCCGCTCGGTGGCGGCGGTGAAGGCTCCCTCGATCTGGCCTTTGACCTCATTGAAGCGCTTGCCGGCGGCGGGCTTGTCGGCGGCGGCGACGGCGCCCAAACCCTTTTGCGTGCTCTTCAGCCGGCCGCTCTTGTGCACCAGAAAGTCGATCCGGGCTGCTTCGAGCGCATCGCTCGTCGTGGCCGCGGCGAACGCTCGATCGGCCGTAGCGGCTAGCTCATCGAGTTCGGCCAGGAATGCGGCAAGCGACATCGCGTGTCACGGCGGCCCGGGCGCTGGGGACGCGCCGCATTAGGAGACTTGTGGGTAGAGACCGTGTCGGACGACAGCCACGTGTACGACAGCCAAGCGGACGGGCCTTAACCGGGCGGATGCCCTGGCAGATGGCAACTACTGGCCGCCCCCCTCGGACTACACAGCCTCGCTGGCAACACTCGTCAGGCGGCGGGCACTTTGGCCAGCGCGTCCTTGACCTGGACCACGACGGCGTCGAAACCGGCCGGATCGTGGATCGCCATTTCCGAAAGCGACTTGCGATCCAGCTCGATCCCGGCCAGGTGCAAGCCGTGGATCAGCTCGCCGTAGCGCAGTCCGCGCTCGCGGGCGGCGGCGTTCAAACGAATGATCCACAGTTCGCGGAACTGGCGGCGGCGCACCCGGCGATCGCGAAAGGCGAACACGCCGGCCCGGATCAGGGTTTCCTTCGCGGTCCGGAGCAACCGTCGGTTGCCGCCGCGATAACCCTTGGTCTTCTTGAATAGCCGCTTTTTGGCCTGGTTGCGTGCGGCGCCTTTGACGGTTCTCATGGCTCACAAATCCGGACTAAGACGGGACGGTGTATTTTGGAATTATTTGCGCTCGAAACCGGCAGTCACTACCTGAGGTTTGCCGCCTGCCGGCGATCAGCAGGGGGCGATTCACGCGGCGCTGCCGGCGATGGCTAGTAGCTGTTGCCGGCCAGCACGGTGATGATTTGCCGAGTGAACTCTTCGTGCAAGACCTTCGTCCCGCGCAGGTTCCGCTTCCGCTTGTGCGACTTGCGGGCAGCCAAGTGGCTGGTGCCGGCCTGGCGGTGCTTGACCTTGCCGGTGCCGGTCACCCGGAAACGCTTTTTGACACCCTTGTGGGTCTTCTGCTTGGGCATAATGCTAAACCGCTGTCTGGCGAATCGGCCTGGAAATCTGAATCCGCCATTATAGGGCGTTTTGCGGGCCTGTGAAGGGGAGATCCGCCGGGATTTCAGGGGGCTTCGCGATTTCAAAGGGAGGCGGCGATTCCGATCGCCGACTTTGCCGGCGGGAGCCGAATCCGCCGCCGCGGCGCAAGATCCGCCGGGAGCCCGATTGCTCGATCCGACCTTCAATTCCCGAGTCCACAGGGTCCGCTCCATGGGGGTTCTCGACCGCAACCGGCCCCGCGGCGCCCCGCCGCCGCCCCCTGCTCCCGGCCCGCAGTTCCGCCTGCGCAGCCTGCTGGTTTTGACGCTGCTCATTTCGGTCGCCCTGGCGCTGGGCAAGCGACTGGGGCTGAGCCCCCGGGAAATGAGCGTGGGCGCCGTGCTGATGCTGCCTTCGCTCGTGATCCTTGCAGTGGCGCTGTTCGCGCTGGGCCGCGACGTGGCGGCGATGAGCCGCCGGCAGCGCGTCGTCCACGGCCTGTTGCTGGCGGCGGTGATCCTTGCGGTCTGGATGATCCTCTGGCTGAGCGGCATTTTTCTGGGCGACTGAACCAGGCCCACGCGCCGGCTGCCGCGCCGGGCCAGGGGCACTCGCGGCGGCCGCCGACTTCCCTTGCCCCAAGCCATATCGCTCTATACATTTGCGGCTGACGGCCTGAACCTTGGGCGGCCGCGGCGGCGTCTTTTGTAGCGATGCCGCAAGCGCGGCTCGTCGACATCCCAGAAAATCCCCGGATCATGCTCCAAGTCAAACTTCCCGACGGATCGGTGCGCGAGTATTCGCGGCCGGTGCGGCCCATCGAGATCGCGGCCGAAATCGGCCCCGGCCTGGCCAAGGCCACCCTGGCCGCCCAGGTCGACGGACGCGTGGTCGGCGCCAATGTCTTGCTCCCGGCCGAAGGCACGGTCGAGCTGCGCTTGCTGACCAAGAAAGACCCCGCCGCCCTGGCCGTGATGCGGCATTCGGCCGCTCACATCATGGCCCGGGCCGTGATGCGACTGTTCGACGGCGTGCAGCTGGCCTTTGGACCCACGGTCGATGCGGGCTTTTATTACGACTTCGACCTCAAGCACAAATTGACCGAGGAGGACTTCCCCGCCATCGAGGCCGAGATGGCCCGGCTCGTGAAGCTCAACGAGCCCTTCGAGCGGATCGAAGAGCCGCGCGACAAAGCCATCGAAATCTGCCGCGACCTGGGCCAGACGCTCAAGGTCGAGCACATCGAGCAGGGACTGGCCGACCATCCCACGGTGTCGTTCTACCGCCAGGGGGAATTCATCGACCTGTGCCGCGGGCCGCACGTGCCGGCCGCCGGCGCCATCGGGGCCTGCAAGCTACTGAGTGTTGCCGGAGCCTATTGGAAAGGGGATGCCTCGCGCCAGCAATTGCAGCGGCTGTACGCCACGGCCTGGTTCAGCAAGGAAGATCTCGAAGCCCACCTGAAGATGGTCGAAGAGGCCAAGCGCCGCGATCACCGCGTGCTCGGCAAGCAGCTGGAGCTGTTCACCACCAATCCGCTGGTCGGAGCGGGCTTGATCTTGTGGCTGCCCAAGGGAGCCGTCATCCGCGGCTTGCTGGAAAATTATCTCAAAGAGGAACTGTCCCGGCGGGGTTATCAGCCGGTCTACACGCCCAACATCGGCCGGGTCGAGCTGTACCAGATTTCCGGCCACTATCCCTACTATGCGGACAGCCAGTTCAAGCCGGTGGTGATGAGCGAGGACGAAAAGTATCTGCTCAAGCCGATGAACTGTCCGCACCACATCATGGTCTACAAGTCGAAGCCGCGCAGCTATCGCGACTTGCCGGTCCGCCTGGCCGAGTTCGGCACGGTGTACCGCTACGAGCAGTCGGGCGAGCTGGGAGGCATGACCCGGGTGCGCGGCTTCACGCAGGACGACGCCCACTTGTTCTGCACCGAGGAGCAAGTGGCCGACGAATTTCGCGGCTGCCTGGAAATGACGCAAACGGTGCTCAGCGCGCTGGGCATGACCAACTATCGCGTGCGGCTGGGCTTTCGCGATCCGGCCAGCGACAAGTACGTGGGCAGCGCCGAAACCTGGGACAAAGCCGAGAAGGCCCTGGAAGAAGTCACCCGCACGGTCATCCCCAACTTCACGATCAGCCGCGGCGAGGCCGCCTTCTATGGCCCCAAGGCCGACTTCCTGGTCTCCGACTGCATCGGCCGCGAGTGGCAACTGGGCACCGTGCAGCTCGACTACAACCTGCCCAGCAAGGAACGCTTCGGCCTGGAGTACATCGGCGCCGACAACCAGCCGCATCAACCGGTGATGATCCATCGTGCGCCCTTGGGCTCGCTGGAGCGATTCGTGGGCGTGCTGATCGAGCACTTCGCCGGCGCGTTTCCGCTCTGGCTGGCCCCGGAGCAGGTCCGGGTGCTGGTCGTCAGCCAGAAGTTCGAATCGTACGCCCGTGAGGTCGAAGAGCGGCTCCGGGCCGCGGGCTTCCGCGTGACGGGGGATTACCGGCCGGAAAAGATCGGCTCGAAGATCCGCGATGCCCAGCTGGAGCTGATTCCCTATATGTTCGTGATCGGCGGCCGCGAGATGGAAGCCAGGGCCGTGGCCGTCCGCGACCGGATCGAAGGCGACCTGGGCAGCCTGCCCCTGGACGAGGCCATTGCCAAGCTCCAGGCTGAAGTGGCCGCCCGCAGCGTGCGCCAGGTGGCCGCCCCCATGCAGCCGGCCGCGGCCGAGCCGGCCGGCGAGGCGAACGAGTATTGAGCCCGACCGCCGCGGCAATTCGCTGCCGCCCCGCCCGCTGGCAGCGGGTGGCAGCCCTGGGGGTGGGTAATTCTTTTTGCGGACTCCTGGCGGGTGCCGCAAGGTGATCCGATTATGCTAGAATTGCCGGGTGCAAACTTTTGACCTTGGGCAGTCGTGTGCCCAAAATTGACAGCGTGCTCAGGGCCTATCCGAGAAGCGACGGGGACTGCGAGCAGTTTTGCGCAGTCCGCGGAGCAAAACGGGACTGTCCCCCTCTCTGAGATGGTTCTCGGATAGGCTCGTAGTTGTCCCATTGTCTTACGAAAAGGATCTTGGCAATCGAAAACAAGCAGCAAAGGATCAACGAACAGATCCGGATCTCTCCCGTCCGAGTGGTGGCGGCCGATGGACAGTTGTTGGGAATCCTGAACACCGACGAAGCACTCAATCGAGCGCGAAGCCGATTTGGATCTGGTGGAAGTTGCCCCCAATGAGCGGCCGCCGGTCTGCCGCATCATGGATTACGGCAAGTTCAAATATCAGCAAAAGAAGAAACTGAACCGCACGCACACGCATCAGAGCAAGCTGAAGGAAATCCGCGTGCGGCCGAAAACCGGCGAGCACGACATCCAGGTCAAACTGAACCAGGCCCGGCAGTTCCTGACCCACAAAGACAAAGTCATCGTGTCGGTCATCTTCCGCGGCCGCGAATTGGCCCACGTCGAAGAAGGCCGCAAGGTGATCGACCACGTCATCAAAGACCTGGAAGACATCGGCAAGGTCGAGTCCGCGCCGGCGCACCAGGGCAAGCGGATCGTTTGCATCTTGGTACCGAAGTAGTTCGGTAGGGAAGCTCGTACCGAAGTAGTTCGGTAGGGAAGCTCGTACCGAAGTAGTTCGGTAGGGAAGCTCGTGCCGAAGTAGTTCGGTCCGGAAGCTCCTACCGCAATAGTTCGGCGGAGCCAATCTGTGCAGCGAGCGCAGCGACCGGCGGCGGACGAGACGTGCTCTTCCTCCCAAGTCTGCTCTCGGCGGGGGCGCCTCTAGCCCGACCGCGCGGCGGCTTGCTATTATCGGGGCTCCCGCCACGCGCCATCCAGGAAGACTCCGATGCCCGACCCGGCCATCAACGAACTGCTCGATCTGAACCGGCAATTGCTCGAAGCCATCGGCCGGGGCGATTGGGAAACGTATCAGCAGCTCTGCGATCCGACGCTTTCCTGCTTCGAGCCGGAAGCTCGGGGGCACCTGGTCCGGGGGCTCGACTTCCACAAGTTCTATTTCGACCTGGGAGCCGATGCCGGGCCGCGCAACACGACGATGGCCTCCCCCAAAGTGCGGCTGATGGGAGACGTGGCCGTCGTGGCCTACGTGCGGCTGGTGCAATCGCTCGACGACGCGGGCAGTCCGCAAACCAGCTCGTGCGAAGAGACGCGCGTCTGGCAGAACCAGGGCGGCCGTTGGCGGCACGTCCACTTCCACCGCTCGCATTGCTGAGAGCGGCTCGTCGGCGCGAAGCGGCCGGGCCCGGCCGGGCAAACTCTGTCGCTGCGCGGACTCGATGGCCCAATGCTGCGCGATCCGCCGGGACCCAGTGCTGGGCGATCCGCCGGGACTCAGTGCGGGGCGGCGGCAACCGCGTCGAGCTCGCTATCGGCCAGCATCCGCTCGAAAATCTCGTTGCGGTAGACCGGGATGTGCGTCGGCGCGTCGATGCCGATCTGCACCCGGCCGCGGCCCAATTCGACCACGGTCACCACGATTTCGCCGGCGATCACGATCGACTCGCCCGGCTTGCGTGAAAGTATGAGCACGACTGTTTCCTTTCCTGGCAACGTCCGGGCGGCACGGCTTTCTCCTGCGCGCCGCCCCTGGGCAGCCTTGTCGTTTCGGCCGGCCTATTCCATTGGCCGCCGGGAGCGCCCTCGCTCCTGCACGCTCAGCGGTGATGCTATCACCGGGCGGTGAGCCGGCCATTAGCGGCCGTTTAGCCCTTTGCGAGAATGGACGCCGCAGGTGGCCGGTCCGCCGAAATGGGGGGCGAGCCTGGTCCCGAACCCGCCCAGAAGAGCGCGCCGGCGGGCGGCCGGCGCAGCAACGCTTACGGCTGCCGATCACGAATTTTCGACCAGCACGGTGTCGCTATGCTCGTAGGGCGGAGCGCAGCAGCAGAGAAATACCAGCTGCTCGCCGCCCGTGTTGCAAATCGTGTGCACCGCGCCCGGCGGAATCGCAATCGCGTCCCCCGGGCCCACGCCGCGCTCGTGGCCGTCGATCGTCATCTCGGCGGTGCCCGAGAGGATGTAATAAATCTCCTCGGTCTGGGGATGATAGTGGGGTGCCGTGCGCGCGCCGACGGGCAACCGGGCTTCGGCCAGGCTCTGTTTGCGGATCGACGAATTGCGATGCGCCAACAGCTCGCGGATCTCCGAGCCGTCTTTCGTGGTGAACGCCGGCACCGCGGCGATATTGTGCACGTCCATCAGAACCTCGCGTCCCGGAAAAAATCACTCGGCCCGGCGCGCCACCCATGTCCTGAACCAAGGGCGTGATATATGTTCTGACTTCTCCCCTGGCACACCTAATCTCTAGCCTCCAGGCCCCTCATCTCCTGGCAAACGCAAAACCCCGACCACGGCCGGAAAGTATTCGCGCACATCCCACTCGGCCGCGCGCGGCAATCGGGCCATGTCGAACTCTCGATCCGCCTCGACCACGATCACGCTGCCGGCCGGCGAGCGCTCGCAAAGCGTGGCCACCAGCTCGATCATGGACTCGGCCTGTTCGTGAAACAGGCTCCAGGGGGGCGAGACGAACGCCACCCAAGGGAGCGGGCCGGGCGTCAGGTCGCGCTGGACCCAGATCAGCGTGTTGGCCGCGATCACCTGGCACTGGGCCGCCACGCCCAGTTCGAGCGCCGTTTGCCGCACCAGGTCGGCCGTGGGAAAGTGCCGTTCCAGGAAAGTCGCCCGGGCCGCTCCCCGGCTGAGGGCTTCGAAGCCCAGCGCCCCGGTGCCGGCGAACAGGTCGAGGGCGTGCTTGCCCTTCACGTCCACGCCGACCAGGTTGAAGACCGCCTCGCGCACCCGATCCTTCATCGGCCGGGTCAACGGATCGCCGCTGTAGAGCAACTTGCGCCGCGCAGCAGGCCGCCGATGATCCGCGGGGGCGCCGCAGCGGCGATCTCGGCAGCGGGCGGGCCGCCGCGTCGGGCGGTCGAGCGTTTGGGCATGGAAGCTCACAGTTCTTGAACGTTGAGGCGCTGAACGACCATTCTAAGCCGGCAGGGTGCCACGGGGGACTGGTTTTTTGCCCCTGTCGCGGAGGTTACCGGCCCGGCAGCAAAAAACTTGGGCGGTGGATTGCGGCCGGGCGGCGAAAAAATCGTGAATTTACAACGCCCTGCGCCGCAGGCCAGAATAGTCGCTCTGCCCCTGTGGCGATTCATCCTCCCACCAGCGAGACCCTCGATGCGCCCCTGGAAGCTTTCCGAGACCAACTACGCCTACGTCAAAGCGAATCCGTTTCAGGTGGCCGTGTTGCCGCTGGGCGCCACCGAGCCCCACAATCTGCACTTGCCTTACGGCACGGATTGTTACGAGGCCGAGACGGTGGGCGAAAAAATCTGCGAAGCGGCCCACGCCCGGGGGGCGAAAGTCGTGCTGCTGCCGACGATCCCCTACGGCACCGAAACCAATCAGATGGCCTTTCCCCTGGCCATGAACGTCAACCCGTCGACGCTGTTCGCCTTCGTCACCGATCTGGTCGACTCGCTGGCCGAGCATGGCGTGCACAAGATCGTGCTGCTCAACAGCCACGGCGGCAACGAGATGAAGCCGCTTTTGCGCGAGCTGGAGGGCAAGACCCCCGCCCATTTGTTCCTGCTCAATTGGTTCAAGGTGCTGGGGGACAAGGAGCTGGAAATCTTCAGCGAGCGCGACGACCATGCCGGCGAAATGGAAACTTCGTTCGGCCTGGCCTACTTTCCGCACCTGGTGGCCCACAACGCCGACGGCAGCCTGGCGGCCGACGCGGGCAAGATCGCGCCCACCCGGTTCGAGGCGATCGACAAGGGCTGGATCTCGATTACCCGCCCCTGGCACCTGCTCACCACCAACAGCGGGGCCGGCAACCCGTTCGGCGCCAGCGCCGACAAGGCCCGGCAGATGATGGACGTGATCGTCGAACGAATTTCGAAATTCCTGGTCGAGCTGTCGGACGCCAAGCTCGACGAGCGGTTTCCGTTCTAGGGGCGCCGGCCCGCACGCCCCCGGCGCGCTCACTCCAGGCTTTCGACCGATCGGGCTGCCCGCCCTTCGGCGATATGCATGCCCACGAGCCGGGCGATCAGCATGGTCAGATAGATCTGGCCGGTCATCGCTTCGCAGCAGACCAGCATTCGAGCCGTATTCGAAGTCGGCGCGACTCCGTCCATGCCCACGGTCGTCAGCGTGGCAAAGCTGAAATACAGCAGGTGCAGGAACTGCGCCTTGAGCAGCTTATAGCCGGTGGCGGTCATTCCCGCGTCGATCGCGACGCTGATCGCGTCCGGCCAAATCAGCACGATCAGCGAATAGAAATGGCTCCAGATCATGCCCAAGAGCAGGTAAACGCAGAGCGCGGCTTGCAGCGTGTCGACCGTCACGCGCCCGCCGCCGAGGATCGCCTCCAAGAGCACGCCGGCCACATACAGCATGACCAGAGCGCCAATGGCAAACCGCAAGCCGTGCAAAACGGGGTAACCTTTGACGGCGGCAACTTGCCCGATCACCAGGTCCGCCACTGCCAACACCAGGCCGAAAACGAGCGAACGGCGGTGGGGGCTGGCCGCATAGATGCAGGCCACCAGCACGCCGCTGGTCAGGATGCCGATGGCCACGCTCCAAGCCCGATTGATCGTGATCAACGGCGAACAAACCAAAAGTGCGATCAAGGCACTGAGCAAGTAGCCGTATTTGCCCCCCAAAGCGCGGAGCAGCCAGTGACGATCGTCCGCGACGGGAGTCATCGAGTTCTCTCGAACGGTTTTCGCGTAGCTGCGGCGACGGCCGCCGTGCCTCTTGTTCCCGAGTGTCGTAATCGGGAGTGGAGCGCGTCAAGAGAGGCAAGCTTTAAGGCCTGCGCGCGAGCGTCAGGGCCCGGACTGCTGCGCGAGTCGGCCATGGGCACGCTAGCAACTCGGCTTGATTCGGCGCCGCCAGACCGCCATATTGGGCTGTACATCCATCTACTAAGGTGGGCATCTACTAGGAGCCTATCCGAGAACCGGCGGGGACTGCGAGCGGTTTTGCGCAGTCCTCGGAGCAAAACGGGACTGTCCCCCTCTCCGAGACGGTTCTCGGATAGGCTCAAAGTCGGGCCGCCAAACCCTCAGGGCACGAACGGAGTTGCAGCCATGGCCGGAGCCGTCGATCAATCGCACCGCACCCGCGGCCTGTTCGACAACGTGCAGCCCAACTGCCTGGTCATCGAGCTCGCGGTCGACGACCGCGACACGGTGGACGAGCTGTGCTCGTATCCCGCCGGGCCGGAGCGCGAGGCCTTTGCCATCCACGCCCTACGGATCGGCGTGCTGGCGCTGCGGCAAGCCCGGGGCCGGCTGGACGTCGACCTGATCCAGCGCGAAACGCAGCGGATGCTCGCGGGCCTGCAGAACCAGTTGAATGCGCACTCTGCGGACATGCAGGGTAAGCTGGCCGGCTCGCTGAAGGAGTATTTCGATCCCCAGAGCGGCCGGTTCCAGGAGCGCGTGCAGCAACTGGTCAAGCAGGACGGCGAGCTGGAACAAGTCCTGCGCCGGCAGATCGGCGGCACCGACTCGGAACTGGCCCGCACGCTGGTAGCCCACGTCGGGCAGGAGAGCCCGCTCATCAAGCTGTTGGACCCCAACCAATCGCGGGGGCTGCTGCAGGCCCTGCGGGAAACGGTCGAGGCCCAGCTGACGGCCCAGCGCACGCACGTGCTCAAGGAGTTCTCGCTCGACAACAAAGAGGGGGCTTTGGCCCGGCTGGTCGGCGAGTTGTCGGCCAATCACGGACAGATCGCCAAGGCGCTGGGCGAGAAAGTGGACCACGTCGTCCGCGAGTTTTCGCTGGATGAAGAGAATTCGGCCCTCAGCCGGCTGGTGCGCAACGTCGACCGGGCCCAGCGAACCATCTCGCTCGAGTTCTCGCTCGACAACGAGAACTCGGCCCTCTCGCGGCTGGCCGGTATCCTGGATTCGACCAAGAAAGCCATCGACGGCCAATTGACGCTCGACGGCGAAAGCTCGGCCCTGGCCCGGCTGCGGCGCGAGCTATTGACCATTCTGGACACGCACGCCAAGAACAACGGCGACTTCCAGGAAGAAGTCAAAGTCACGCTGGCCAAGATGGCGGCCCGCCGCGAAGAGGCGGCCAAGAGCACCCGGCACGGCCTGGATTTCGAAGAGGCCGTTTGCTCGTTCGTCGAGTTCCATACTCAGCGCGCCGGCGACGTGGCCGAGCGCACCGGCACGCACACCGGACTGATCAAGAACTGCAAGGTCGGCGACGTGGTCGTCGAACTGGGCCCGGAAAGCGCGGCCCCGGGGGCCCGCATCGCCATCGAAGCCAAGGAAGACGCGGCCTGCACGCTGGCCAAGGCCCGGGAAGAAATCGAGCAAGCCCGCAAGAACCGCGATGCCCAGGTCGGCCTGTTCGTGCTCTCGCGCCGCTGTGCCCCCGAGGGGACCGAAGAAGTGCAGCGCTACGGCGAAGACGTGTTCGTGCTCTGGGACCCCGACGACGCGCAGAGCAACGTGCACCTCAAGGCCGGGCTGACGATCGCCCGCGCGCTGTGCATCCGGGCCGAACGCCAGAGCGAGGCCCAGGCCGCCGATTTCGAGGCCATCACCGAAGCGATCCTGGAAGTCGAAAAACAGGCCAATTTCCTGGGCGAAATCACCAAGGCCACCGAAACCATCCGCTCGCAAAACGAAAAGATCGTCGAACGCGTGCGCAAAAGCCGGGCCTCGCTCGAACGCCAGGTCGAGACGCTGCGCGAAAGCATGGCCGACCTAAGGCAGACGTTCACGGCCGGATCGTGAGGCGGGGGAAGATGAAGAAGGGGATGGGGGGAATACGACGCGATACGGGGGATACGAGGAAAGGCAGACGTGAGAGACGGGGAGGAATCATAGCGGGTGGCCGCCGGAGCGCCCGCCTGGACGAGTGCCCTTCAAACGCCCCTTCGACCTCATCTCAGCGGCGCAGAAACAGCGGCCAGATCGAATCGCTGACCAATAGCCCCGCCCGGGCCAGGCGCACCACCTGGGCGTCGTCGGTCAAGAAGCCGCGCTCGACCAGATCGGCCAGCTGCGTGCCCACCAGCGCATCGACCTCATAGCCGGTCGTCCGGCGAAACGATCCGCGCTCGACCCCCGCCAGCCGGCGCAGGCCGAAGACCAACCGTTCGCGGGCCCGATCTTCAGGGGCCAGGCATTCGCTTTCGGCCACGGGGGACTCGCCCGCCAGGACGCGGCGGAGCCAGGTGGTTGTGCTGCGGTGGTTGATCTCGCGCCGGCCGTCGACATACCGCGCCGCGCCCGGCCCGGCCGCGTAGTACCCGGCTCCCGACCAATAGGCTTCGTTGTGCCGGCAGCGCTCGCCCGGGCGGGCGAAATTCGAAACTTCGTAGTGTTCCAGCCCGGCGCCGGTGAGCGTGTCGATCGCCGTGCAATACATGGCGCGCTCGGTTTCCTCGTCCAGCCGGGCCAGCTCGCCGTGGGCCAGCCGGTTCCAGAATTGCGTTCCCCGCTCGAACGTCAGGCCGTAGGTCGAGACGTGCCCCGGGCGCAGCTCGAGCGCCACGGCCAGATCGCGCTGCCAGCCGGCCAGGGTTTCGCCGGGCGTGCCGAAAATCAGGTCGACCGAGACCGAGCGAATTCGCCCGCGGGCCAGCTCGACCGCGCGGCGCAGCAGCGACGGCGAATGGTCCCGTTCCAGCAGCCGGAGCTTTTCCGGATCGAACGACTGGCCCCCCAGGCTGATCCGGTTCACGCCCCGCTCGGCGAGCAATTCGACCAGGTCGGGACCGAGATCGATCGGGTTGGCCTCGATGCTGAATTCGTGCCCCGGGGCCAGCGGAAACCAGCGCAGCACGGTATCGATCAGCCGGGCCAGCCGGTCGAGCGGCAGGTGCGTGGGCGTGCCGCCGCCGAGAAACAGCGTGTCCACCTCGCGAGGCCGCCCCAGGGCCGCCAGCTCCAGGGCGATGGCCTCCAGGTAGCGGTCCACCAGGTCGTCGCGGCCGGCCACGAGCGTGAAATTGCAGTAGCCGCAGCGGTGGGCACAGAACGGCACGTGGACGTACGCGGCCCGCGGTTGCGGGGTTTCGTTCAGCTCGGCGGTAGAGGTCGTCGCGGGCACGAGTGCATTGTAGCGCCTGGGGCGACGCGGCAAAATCGACCGGCTGGCCGCGACCGGGATGCCTGGGCTCGGTTTGCCGGCTGCCAGGGCCGCCAAGGCGTGACGGTGAGAGGCGGATCGTAAGGTAAACTAGAGGAGCGAAGTTTCCGTTTCGCCCTTCCCGCCTGGCCCTGAAGGAGACCCGCCGTGAAACGCCGTCCCTCGCTGTGGATCACTGCCGCCTGGTGTGCGTTTGTGCCGATCGCCGGATTGAGCGTCTGGGCCGCCGAGCAGCCGCGCAAGCCGGTGCCCGGCCCCGCTGCGCCGGGCGACGTCGGCCCGGCGACCGCTGCCGAGGCCGACATGAGCCCCGACGAACTTCTTAAGGCGTTCCAGCGGCTCGAAGTGCAATCGGCCCAGGCGTACGTCCGGCTCACCGAGCTGGATCTGCAAAAGATCACGCAGATGAACGAGAAGATGAGCGGGGTCTACTCCGGCTCGGAAGTCGACCTGCTCAAGTCGGCCGTCGAAATCGCCAAAGAGCGCGTCCGCGTGGCCCGGGAAGATCTGGACGGCCAGAAGGAAAGCAGCCTGGTCGGCATCGCCACCATTCGCTTGAAAAGCGCCCAGCAGATCTACGATCGGGCCGTCAGCGCCAACAAGCGGCTGGCCACGGCCTATGGACCGATCGACATGGAGCGGCTGAAGGTGGCGGTCGATTCGGCCCGCGTCGATCTGGACAAGGCCAAGGTCGTGGCCCAGATGGAGTCGCCGCTGACCGACCTGCACCTCGAGCTGGACCAGCTCCGCGAGGAAGTCCGCCAGCTGCGTTACCGGATCACGGCGATCACGTCGCGGCGGTAGGCCGCCGGCTGCCTGGCACGAACGTCACAGCCACAAGTGCAGCCGGCCATCGAGCAGGTCCGGCATGGCCCGGGTTACCAGGTCCTTGATCCGCTTGGACGAGTAGCGGGTGCTGAAGTGCGAGGCGATGATCACCTCGTTCTGGAACCGCGCGCGGCGCTCGACCAGGTCGTCCAGGTGCGTGTGCCCGAACTTGTGAATCTTGTCCTTGCGGTGCGAGGGGGCCACGAACGTCATTTCCAGGATCAGCACCTGGGCCTCGTACATGGCCGGGCAGGCGTCGAGCCCCTCGGGCGCGCTGTCGCCCAGGTAGGCCACGCGGGCAATCCGCCGCTCTTCGGTGACGTCGGTCCCCGAGAGCCGCAGATCGCGGATCTCGTGACCGGCCAGCTGCTGATACTCGGGCTTGAGTTTCCGTCGCCGCTCCCAGACCACGAAACCCAGCGACGGCACGGTATGCCGCGTGGCTGAGACGGTCACCACGTGCTCGCGCGACAGCTCGATCTCGTCGCCGGGCCGAGCCGGCCGCAGATCGCAGGGCATCCGCCCGCGGTCCAGCCGGGTGAACAGCTTCAGGATCCGCTCAACGTGCTCGATCGTGTCCTCGGGCAAGTAAATGACCGGCGGCTCCATCTTCATCATCCGCCGCCGGGCCACGTAGACCGGCAGGGCCGCGATGTGATCCAAATGGGCGTGCGAGACGAACCAGGTCTGCGTGCCCATGAACGCCCAGGGCTGCCCGCCCAAGTCGAAGCCGATTTTCAGCTCCGGCACGCGCCAATAGGTCTGGACCGCCGCGCGCGAGTAGCCCTCGATCGTGAGCTCCTTGTGGATCAGGGTCTTGACCGGCTGGTTGTTGATCATTGCGGAACGAACGGCGGATGGGGTGAAGTGCCTGCGGAGAGTGGTTCGGAGCGCGCCGGCGCAGGCGCTCGGGGCCTTCAGCCGCCGCGGCCCAGGAGGGAATCTACCGCCGCCCCGATATCGGGGCTGGCCATCAACGTCTCGCCCACCAGGATCGCGTCGACGCCGGCCGCTTCCAGCAGCGCTACGTCGGCCCGGCTGCGAATGCCGCTTTCGCTGACCAGCACGCACTCGTCGGGAATCCGCTGGCGCAGCCGCAGCGTGTGCGCGAGATCGACCTGAAAATTGCGCAAGTCGCGATTGTTGACGCCGATCAGGGTCGCGCCCGCGTCGAGCACCCGGGACAGATTCTCCGGCTCGTACAGTTCGACCAGGGGCGCCAGGCCCAGCCGCACCGCCCCGTCGTGCAGGGCCCGGAGGCGGCAATCGTCCAGGCACTCGGCGATCAGCAGCACCGCGTCGGCGCCGGCCGCCCGGGCTTCGAAGAGCTGGTACTCGTCCAGGATGAAATCCTTGCGCAGCACCGGCAGGGCGGTCTCGGCGCGAACCTCGCGCAGGATCGCCAGGCTACCCTGAAAGTAGTGCTCGTCGGTCAAAATGCTCAAGCAGCTGGCCCCGTGGGCGGCATACTCGGCGGCAATTTCCAGCGGCCGGAAATCCGCCCGGATCACACCCCGCGAGGGGCTGGCCCGCTTGATCTCGGCAATCAGCCGGATCGGACCGGGCGCGGCCAGGGCCTGAAAAAAGTTGCGCGCGGCGGCGCCTGCTCGGCCTGCGCAGGAGCACGTCGAGCGGCACCGCCTGCCGGGCGGCGGCAATCTCGCACTGTTTGGTGGCGACAATCTCGTCGAGAATCGTAGGCATGGCCGAAACAGGCAACACAAAATCCCGCGTCCGGCCGCCAGGGGCAGCCGGCGGGCGCGTCTCGCGCTGCCGAGTTTGCTCCGCGTTAGTGCTTGAAATGCCGGCGGGCGCTGAAGATCATCGCGATGCCGTGCCGGTCGGCGGCCGCGATCACCTCGTCGTCGCGGCGTGAGCCCCCCGGCTCGATGATCGCCGTGATGCCGGCGGCGGCCGCCTGCTCGATCGAATCGGCGAAGGGGAAAAAAGCATCCGAAGCCAGCACGGCGCCGGCCACCCGGTCGCCGGCTTTGCGCAGCGCGATCTCGACCGAATCGACGCGGCTCATCTGGCCGGCCCCCACGCCCAGCAGCGTCTTGGACCGGGCCACGCAGATGGCGTTCGACTTGACGTGCCGCACCACCGCCCAGGCGAAGCGCAGGTCGGACCACTGGGCGTCGCTCGGCTGCCGCTGGGTGACGACGTGCCAAACGTCCTCGGGATCCGCCTGGTTGTCGGCATCCTGCACCAGCAGGCCCCCTTCGATCTCGCGCAGCTGCAGCGCCGAGGGCACTTCGTCGAGCGGGCCGGTCTTCAAGAGCCGGACGTTGTCTTTCCATTTTGGCCGCGTGGTCAGGATCTCGACCGCTTCCGGCTTGTAGCCCGGCGCCACGATCGCCTCGATGAACCGCCCCGGCTCGACCAGCACTTCGGCCGTGGCCGCGTCGAGCGGGCGATTGAAGCCCAGCACCGAGCCAAAGGCGCTGAGCGCGTCGCCATCGAGCGCGCTGCGCGCGGCCACCGACAAATCGGCCGCGGTGGCTGCGCCGCAGGGATTGTTGTGCTTGATCACGACGGCCGACGGACCGGCCAGCGACCGCACGATGGCCAGCGCGCTGTCCAGATCGAGCAGATTGTTGTACGACAGTTCCTTGCCCGACAGCTGCTGGGCGCTGACCAGGTTGGCCCCCTGGCTGCCGGCCTCGGCGTACAACGCCGCGCTGGTGCGGATTCTCGCCGTAGCGGAGGAGCACTTTCCGCCGCAGCCGCAGCGACAGCTCGGCCGGAAACGCCTCCGGCGCGCCGCCGGGGGTCAACGTGCCCGCCAGCCACGTGGCGATGGCCTGGTCGTAGACCGCGGTCAAGGCAAAGGCCGCCTGCGCCAGCCGGCGGCGGAGCTCGGGCGTGGTCGAGCCGGTCACAGTGACCGCTTCCAGAATCTCGGCATATTGCTCCGGAGCGGTGGCCACCGTGACGAAAGCGTGGTTCTTCGACGCGCCCCGGATCAGGCTCGGCCCGCCAATGTCGATCTGCTCGACGGCTTCGTCAAACGTCACGCCCGGCCGGGCCACCGTCGTCTCGAACGGGTAGAGATTCACGACCACCAGCTCGAAGGTCCGGATGCCGTGCGCCTCGAGCGCCGCCAGATCCTCGGGATGATCGTGCCGGGCCAGGATGCCGCCATGGACCTTCGGATGCAGCGTCTTGACCCGGCCGTCGAGCATTTCCGGAAAGCCGGTGTAAGCGGCCACGTCGATCACCGCCAGCCCCTGCGACTCGAGGTAGCTGCGGGTGCCGCCGGTGCTGTAGATTTCCACTCCGGCGGCGGCCAGGCCGCGGGCAAAATCGGCCAGACCGAGCTTGTCGCTGGTGCTGATCAGCGCGCGGCGAATACGCGGCGAGTTCATCCGTCTCTCGACTATCTGGGGACGCTGGAAGGGGACAGGCAACCGGAAGCCCTGGACGGGGCACGGGTGGTGCCGCCGCAGCGGGCGTGCCCGGACCCCCCTCAGGTCCCTCAGGTTTACGGACTCGGCCGCCGTCCGTCAACCGGGTCGATCGGCGGCGCGGCTCGATTAGGGGTGCAGCGGGCGCCTGAGCCCGGCGCGCTTTACGGCAGCGCGTACATGCCGTGCGTCGAATGCTTCAGCTTGCCCTGTTTGACAAGCTCTTCCCAAACGCTGCGCGGATATTGGTCGGGCGGGGTGATGGCGTCGATGATCGACGTCTGGCCGGAGCTCATCGGGCCGCGGCCGATGCGCGAATCGTGGTCCAATCGCGTCAGCTTGAGCCGCTTGCGAAAAGCCTTCAACGCCGCTTTGAGCACCTCGGCCGAGGGTGGCTCGGGCGCCGGCGAAGCAGCAGCGGATGCGTCGGTCATGAAGAGATCCTGGCCAGCAACAGACAACCCGGGACAAAACGACGGGCACGGCGGCAGCTTATTCGTCCTTGTCCGCGAACGGATCATCGGCTTTCATGCCGTCTTCCTCTTCGTCCTCGTCGGGCTTCATGGCCGGCTTCTTGCCCTTGGGCGCTTCATCGTCGCCGGCGTCGCCATTGTCGTCCAGCGGCTTCTGCTTGGTTTCCTTGGCGGCGCCCTTCTTCTCCAACGGCGGCGGCGTGTGGGTCACCGGCTTTTCCAGGCCGATTTCGTGCAGGCACTGGATCACGCCGTTGTCGCTGGCCAGGTAAATGCGATCGGTCTGCTGGTTGATGAGCTTGGTCTTGATCTCGGGCAGGGGCATCGTGTCGAGCCGGCTGCCGGTCTTGACGTCGAGCGTGGTCAGCCGGTTCAAGCGGTCGAGGGCGTAGACCTTGGTGTCGTTGGCGCTGCAAAAGTCGGTGACGCCCGGGGCAAACCAGAGCTCGGCGCCGGTCTTGCCGTCGAGACAAAACATGCCCCCCAGATCGGGCATGATGTACACATGGTCGTCAATGGCGACCGGCCCCTTGTTGATCGGCTGGCCGGACGAGAATTTCCACACGGTGCGGCCGGTGACTTCGTTGACGGCATAGACGTAGCCGTCGAGCGAGCACGCGTACAGGTAAGGGGTCCAATGGCCGGGGGGCGAATTGATTTCGCCCTGGGTCTCGATCCGAAACCGGACCTTGGCTGCGTCGGCGTCGGCCACGTAAAAGTAGCCCTTGTCGGTCGTCCAGCTCAGGCTGGCTTCGGTCATCACCGGCTGGATCAGGATTCGGCCGGCCGACTTGTAGACAAACGGCAGCTCTTTGGTGTCCTCGAGGTTGAAGCCGTTGATCTCGCCGTCGACCATGCCCACGTACAGCCGCTTCTTGCTCAGCGCGGGCCCGGCCCCCGGAGCGCCGACCAACTGACGCTCCCATTTCAGCTTGCCGGTCTTGCGCTCGACGACGTACAACGTCGAGCCGTTGATCACGGCGAGCAGGCTCTCGTTGACGCCGGGCGCATAGCTCATTTGGTTGCGGCGGCCGATCTGCACATTCCAGATCCTGCGGCCGGTTTCGGCATCCAGGGCATGCACGACGGCATGCCCGGTTTGCACATAGAGCATGCCGCCTTGCTGCGTAATGTAGGCGACGTAGTCGCTCGACTTGTCGAGTTCGATCTGCGTGAACCAGGCCTTGGTCAGGCCGTGTCGCTGGGCCGTCGATTGCGAGATCAAAACGTTCTCGGCCCGTGCGGCCGTCAGCGGCGCCAGCGCCAGACAGAAACCGAGCAGAAACAGCGATTGCCGCAGCATGCGATTCCTCGAGCGTTCCAGAGAAGGGTTGCCGCCTCGTCCCGCGTCTTGCACCGCGAGCGCGGGATTTCCCGGGGCCACCTCCATGATACTTGAGCCTTCGCCGGCTGGCTACGAAAACGCCCGGGAAAAACGGCCCTGGTGAGTGCCCCGCGGCGCCCGAAAAGACGGGATTTGCGGCCGCGAGCGTGCATCTGAGGCACGGGCGCCGCTGGTCGCTGCCCTTCGGCCAGCCGGCTGCCCGAGACGCATTTTGGCTGGCCGGCGCTACGGACTTCCTTGGCCCACGCTCGCCTGTGGCGTGAGGGAGCGCTCTGGCGGCTTGCGCGCCGACGCCGGGCCCGGCGCTTCAGCGGGCCGGGTACTGCCGGCTGCGAATCACCTTGCGTGCGCGATAGGTCACTTCGGCGGCTTCGATTTCGCTGAGCAAGCGACGCCGCACCAGCCGATGAACGTAGGCGATGATGTACAGAAACCATTTCTTGCGCCGCGAACAATAGCGGACGCACTGGCGCACGGCGCCATCAAGATCGTGCTCGCTAAGCATGTTCACCGTTCCATCGAAAGGTTCGAAGAACCGCGCGCCGAAAGCGCGGGAAGGTGAGTCAGATCTGCCCCTGGGGTATTATACTGGTTCGCTTCGGCGGCAGGCAAACTGGCGCCGGGCAAACTTTCCATATCTTAATCCGCCCGCGCGCTTCGCCGCGCGGGCAGCACCCAAACGCGCCCCCCCCGATGGACATCGAGTGGCAAAGCAGTGTGCCCGCCAGCGCGTTGGCGGCGGCGCTCGCGCTCGTCGAAGGGCGCACGCTCGTCGATCCGGCCGTGGCCGCGGCGCTTGGGCCGAGCACCGCTCGATTACAAGCCGAGCTGGCCGACTGCGGCCATCCGGCCGAGGCCGTGCTGCGCGAGATGATCGCTTTGGCCGTGCCCGGTGCAGACCCCGCGCTGATTGCCGCCACCGCGCTCGACAAGGAGGTTGGCCGCCGCCGCGATGATCGATTGACTGCGGTAGTGACCGAGGCGGCCGAGCAGCTGATGGCAGCATTTGTCGCGGCCAGGCCGCGCACCGCCGACGAATTGCCGCTGCGGATCGAACCCTTGCGCAGCCAATGGGAAGCCCGTGGACCGGGTTTGCTGGCGGGCCTCGGCCGCTTGTCGACCTGCGATGCGCTGTTGGTCCCGGCGGCCCGCGTCGTGCTGGTGCATCCGGTGCTGGGCGGCTCGGGCATCGCCCACGCCGATCACAATTGCGTCACTTTCGAGGGGCTGCTGGCCAATCCCCTGGCGCAATTGCCGGAAGTGCTGCGCCTGGGCTGGCTATTAGCACAGTTGAATTTCGATCGGCCCGTCGTTTACGAACCGCTCGATCGCGACCGGGTGAATCGAGTCGGCCCGCTGGCGCTGGTGCCGCTGGTTTTGGCCGCTGCCGAGGACATCGAGCTGGCTCGGCTCGACGTTGCCCACCTGCAACTGGCATTGAATGCCTGGCTGAACCGGCCTTGCGCGGCCGAAGTGCTCGGCGATTGGTGGCAGACGTACCGAACCAGCCGGCCCAGCTGGCCGGCTGCCCTTGCCGCGCTCGATGCCCTGCTGGCGGAGCAGCCAGACGCGTGACCCGGCCGGCGCACCTCTGCCGCGCCGCATCGGTCGAGCGACTCGGCCTGTTTGAGCTTAGCTGCCCGCCTGGCGCTGCTTCATGTAGTAGCGCTGCACTTCGGTCAGGCAGCATTGGCCGCTGGCCGAAAGGATCCGGCAGCGGGCCTGGTCTGTCTTGCTCTTGGCCAACAGCTCGCGCACGCGGCGCGGCGTGCCCTCGCGCACGTCGGCGTCGATGTCTTCGGCCGTCAGCCCGAAACAGCCGCAGAGCGGAGCCGACGGATCCTTCGGCCAGACCGGCTGCACCAGCGCGTCCACGGTTGCCGTGCGATCGAAGCGGTCAAAATACACCACTTCGCACCTCGGGAATGGGCAAAAGAACGCCGCCTCGGAAAGCTGCCCCGCCGCTTCGGCGGTGACGTGCGCGGCCATCGTCTCGCGGATCACGTCGCTGCCGAGCGAGCCGCACTTCGGACAGTGGGCCGCGCCGGTGTCGTCAGGCTCGCGAACGAACGCTTTATTCATGGCTGGATGAAAGGGCCAAAGCTGCTCCGGCGCCGCCGCGGCGATTCGGCCGGGCCAGAAGACACGTGCGCAGTCGGCCGGGACGCCGGACCGCGCGGCGATCGACCGGTTACCCGGCCGGCTACACGACCGGCTCCCAGCCCGGTTCATAGGCCCTGGACCAGAGCGCGGCAGCCTGCGGGTCGCCGGCAATCTGATGGGTCGTGGAGTCGAGATTCAGCGTGTGACCGCTGCGATAGGCGATGTTGCCCAGGTGGCTGAGCATCGTGCTGGTGTGGCCGATTTCGATGTCGGCATTGGGCCGCTGGCCGCTACGAATGCAGGCGAAGAAGTTTTCGAAGTGCGGGGTCTGGCTTTCGCTCCCTTTGACTTCGGCAGTCTGCTTGCCATGCGGATCGAGCACCCGGTAGCCGCCGCCGTCGAACAGCAGCGTGCCCTCGTCGCCGTAGCAGGCGACGCCGAAATCGGAGTTCTCGAAGCCGCGGCGATGCCAGTTGCGGCCTTCCCAGGTGATGCCCTTGGTGCCGAAATCAAACGTCACGACTTGGGTATCCGGCGTTTCCTGATCGTCGTCGTAGTGGTACTTGCCGCCGCCGCTGGTGATTCGCGTGGGATGGTCGACCCCCAGGGCCCAGCGGCAAACGTCGAGCGAGTGGATGCCGTTGTTGCCCAGCTCGCCGGTGCCCCAGTGCCAGAACCAGTGCCAGTTGTAGTGGATCACGTTGTCGCGATACTCGCGCCGCGGGGCGGGCCCCTGCCAGAGGGCATAATCGAGTCCGGCCGGCACCGCCGCCGGCTTGCCGTGGCCGATCGAAGGCCGGGCGTTGTTGTACCAGCCCCGGGCAAACAGCACCCGGCCGATCGCCCCCTCTTTGAGCCGGGCAATGCCCTCGATCACGCCGGGCATGCTGCGGCGCTGGGTGCCCAGTTGGACCACGCGGTTGTGCTTGCGGGCCGCCTGGACCATCAGCTCCCCTTCACGCGGATTGTGGCTCGCCGGCTTCTCCACGTACACGTGCTTGCCCGCCGCACAGGCCAGGATGGTGGCTGGGCCGTGCCAATGGTCGGGCGTGGCGATCATGACGGCGTCGATCGACTTGTCGTCCAGGACGTGCCGCAGATCCTTGACCGCGGTTGGACCCGAGCCGCCCTTGGCCGCCAGCGATGTCTGAGCTTTGCCGAGCCGGGCCTCGTCCACGTCGCACAGCGCGGCGACCCGCACGCCCGGCATGCCGGCGAGCATCTCGGCCACGCCGGCTCCCCGGCCGCCGGTGCCGATCACGGCCAGCACGACGGCCTCGCTGGGGCTGTCGGCCCGCAGCCGGCCTTCGAGGGCCAACCCGGCACCAGCTACCGCGGCGCCGGAAGCGGCCAGGAAACGGCGACGCGAGAGCGATCGAGCGTTGGCCATGACGGTTTCTCCGTGCAGGTGGGTCCGATGGGCAGGCAGTCCGGCGATCCGGCTGCCCTCAGGATAGCCGGCCCCAAGCCGCGTGCAAACGATCGAGGGCGCCCGAATTCCTGGCGGGCGACCGAGGTTGATCGTCGCCGGAAAAACTTGGGGTCAACCGATTTCGGCCGGCCGGCTTACAATCGCGGGAAGTTGGGCACCGTTCACGCAATCACGCTAACCCCCGTTCGGAGGAATCTTGGCATGAGCCTGATCAAAGAATTCAAAGAATTTGCCCTGAAGGGCAACGTCGTCGACATGGCGGTGGGCATCGTCATCGGGGCGGCGTTCACCAAAATCGTCGGCTCGCTGGTCAGCGACGTGATCATGCCGCCCCTGGGGCTGCTCATCGGCGGGCTGGACTTCTCCAAGCACGTGCTGGAGATCCAGGGGGCCAAGGGACCGGTCGACATCCGCTACGGGGCGTTCCTCAACACGGTTGTCGATTTTACGATCGTGGCCCTGGCGATCTTCATGGTCATCAAGGCGATGAACACGCTCAAGCGCAAGCAGGAGGCCGGCACCGCCGACGCGCCCCCGCCGCCCAGGCAGGAAGTGCTGCTGACTGAAATTCGCGACCTGCTGAAACAGCGGGCCTGACTTCGGCGCCGCGCCGAAATGAGCCGGCACAAAAAAATAGCCGGAGTTCAACGAACCCCGGCTATTCAATGCGTTGCTTGAATTTCGCTTTCGCGGCTTAGTCCCACCACCAGGCGTCGCGGGCCAGCTCCTTGGGCACCGCCCCGCCGCGCTCGGCCTTGAGCGTGCCGTACTTGTCCACCCGCATGCTCGCCGGCTGAACGTACGACCAGGGATCGACCCGCACGCCGCCGCTCACGCCGGCCACTACGTGCTTCTGGTTGATGACGCGGTGATTGATGACGGTCTCGACCGTTTGCGGCGCCGGGTTGAACGAGACCGGGTACGTCTTGCCGAAGCAGGTCATGTGCCAGTCGAGCTTACTGGGCAGGTCTTCCGACTTGACCAGCGCTCCGACCAGGGCCAGATCGAACAGGTTCTGCAGATCGGCGTAGACCGGGTACTTGGCCGCCAGGGCCGCGAAGTGCTGCGTAAAGCTTTGGGCGAATTCCAGGTTCAAAGGTTCGCTCTTGCCCGTGTGCTCGCGCTTGCCCAGGGCCGTGAGCAATTCGTTTTCACTCTGCACTTGGACGCCCGGCCCGCGCAGCTCGAACACGTCGTGGCCTTCGCTCGCGCGGATGTCGTCGTAGTTGAGCGTGAACCACCAGCGGAGCACGTCGAGCGGCGGCGGAGCCTGTCCGCGGGGAACTTCGATCAGGTTCAGGTAGCTTTTCACGCCGGCCACGCCCGGTTCCAGGCCCATGCCGACCAGTTTCATGCGGTAATCGGCCTCGACCAGCACTTGGGCCACGCGGGTGTGCGGATCGATCCCGTCGACCACCACGTCCTGTTGTCCCATCCGGTCGCGGAGCTGCTTGAGCCAGCGATCGCGGGTGCCTTCCTTGAGCGGCGACTTGGCCGATTCTTCCAGGAAGGCCTTGGTCTTGGCCAGCGACTCTTCGCGCGGATTGATCGAGCAGCCGAACTTGGCCTCGCGCACCCGGGTCATGTGACGCAGGATCACGACCACGTCGTCCAACTGCAGCACCGGCCGACCCGTGGCCTGGCTGACGAGCCGGCCTTCGCCGTCGGGTTGCCAGCTGCCGGCCGGACCGGCGAGCACCAGGTCGCCCGTTTCCGGATAGACGAACACGTACTTGATTTTTTCCAGCCCGGCCAGGGCCAGCATTTCTTCGGTCGGGCGCCGGCCCGCGGCCATGCGCAGCTGCACTTGCTTCTCGAGCCGGGTGAGCGACACCTTGCGCAGCGGCGCAACCTGGCGCGAGTCGGCATTGTCGCCGGCTTCGAGCGCCTTGAGCCGCTCGACGGCCAGGCCGCCGTCGCGCTCTTCACGCAGCTTGCGGCGGAGCACTCCCTGGGCATCGACATACACGCCGCCGCGGAATTCGTGGATCGCGCCGGGGCCACCCACTTCGTCCCACGTCGTCGGCGCGATGGTCGCCGTGATCAAGTCGATGAGTTGCTGGAAGTTGACCTGCTGGCCGCCCTGACCGCCCGGCGGCAGCATTTCGTTGATCGCCGCGTCGCGCACCTGGTCGCTGCTGATGTCGCGCATCGTGTTGAGCGAAGCGTTCGTCGCGCCGGCCTGGGCCTGGGCGCCGGCAATCTGGCCGAGCCACTGATCGCGCACGCGCGGATTGGCAATCGCGCCGGCATCGCGCAGCGCCGGTCCAAATTCGCCGGCGGCCAGTTGAGCCTGCAAGGCGGCGGCGTCCGGCTCGTCGGCGTTTGCGGTTTGCTGGACCCCCAGGGCCAAGAGCGCCGCCAGGATCGCCCATTTCAGAATGCCACGCGCGCTCGTCGATTGCCGATGCGGAAATCCCATGACATGCTCCTCTTCTGGGCGCCGGGCATAAAGCGGCGCATGCGACTAGACCGGTTGTTCCTCAAGCCCGACGGCTACGCTCCAGCCGGGCTCGACCGGTAGATGCCTCTTCCCAACCAACGATCTTGAGCCGGAAACCCGCCCAAGTCAAGCATTTCCTCCACTTTGACACGCCGGCTGTCGCGGGCTGATTTCGGGGTCGGCCCGGCGTGGATGGTGCGCATGGCCGGGAACACCGCTTTTTTTGAGGGGATACGGGGGATGCAGGCAGGGGATACGGGAGATGGAATAGGACCAAGGACAAGGCCAGACACAGCATCGGCCGGCACGGTGCGGCCCGGTTCGTCTTGTTCGGAGCGCCCACCAAACGTGGGCAGGGTCGGGTAGGGTAGGGTCACTGCGTTCGTCGTCTTCTCTTCGTCCTTCTGTCCTTGTCATCCCCCATACCCCCTGTCCGCATCCCCCTATCTCCTTCTCCCGCCACCCATCACGCCAGGATTTCTTTCACGACCGAGCCGCGCACGTCGGTGAGCCGATAGTCGCGGCCTTGCAGCCGGAACGTGAGCCGCTCGTGGTCGAAACCCAACAGGTGCAGGATCGTGGCTTGCAGATCGTGGACGTGGACTTTGCCCTCCTGCACGCCGAAGCCCAGCTCGTCGGTCTGGCCGTGCACGAAGCCGCGCTTGAGTCCGGCGCCGGCCAGCCACATGGTGAACGCGTCGATGTGATGATCGCGGCCGACCGTCGTGTTGACTTCGCCCATCGGCGTGCGGCCGAACTCGCCGCCCCAGATCACGAGCGTGTCTTCGAGCAGCCCGCGCCGCTTCAGGTCGAGCACCAACGCGGCGCTGGGCCGGTCGACATCCTGAACGACTTTTTCGAAATCGGTTCCCAGCGTCTGGCCCGGTCCGCCGTGGCTGTCCCAATTGGTGTGATAGAGCTGCACGAAGCGCACGCCCCTTTCGACCAGCCGCCGGGCCAGCAGGCAATTGGCCGCGAACGAGGGCTCGCCCGGCTTCACGCCGTAGGCCTCGAGATCGGCGGCCGACTCCTGGGAAAAATCCATCAGCTCGGGGCGCTGGCCTGCATGCGGAAAGCCATTTCGTAGGCGCTCAGCCGGGTGAGGATTTCCGGATCGCCGGTGGCTTGCTGACGCTCGCGGTTCAGGCCGGCCACGGTGTCGTAAAAATCGCGCTCGCGGGCCCGATCGATCCCGGCCGGGCTCTGCAGGTGCAGGATCGGATCCCCCTTGCTGCGCAGCGGCACCCCCTGGAACGACGACGGCAAGAACCCGCTGCTCCAGAGCGAAGCTCCGGCCCGGGGCCCGCGCGGACCGCTCTGCAGCACGACGAAGCCCGGCAGATCGCGAGCCGGGCTGCCCAAGCCGTACGTGACCCAGGCTCCCAGCGCGGGCCGGGCCGGCGCCTGAAAGCCGGTGTTCATGAACAGCTTGGCCGGGCCGTGATTGAACACGTCGGTCGTCATGCCCCGCAGCCAACACACGTCGTCGACGATCGTGCGGTGGTGCGGAATCAGCTCGCTGAGCGACATGCCGTTCTGGCCGAACTGGCCGAACTTGCGCGTCGGGCCCAGCAGCGTTTCGTTGCCCTTGAGAAAGGCGAAGCGGCGCCCGGACAACAGTCCCTCGGGCGGCTTTTGTCCGTGCAGCTGGCCCAGCTTGGGCTTGTCCTCGAACAGCTCCAACTGCGACGGGCCGCCGGCCATGAACAGATAGATCACGCGCTTCGCCCGGGCGCAAAATGCGGTTCGCGCGGCGCCAGCGGATTCAACGGATCGATCGAAACCCGTTCGGCCGGCGCCCGTAAGCCGGCATGTCGTCGGCCAGCAAACTGCCCAGCGCGATCGAGCCCAATCCGATGCCGCATTGCGACAGGAACCACCTGCGGGCCAGCGCGCGCTGGCTGGCCGCGGCAGGTTCGCTCGTACGATCGCAATCGCTCATGTTCGTCTGCCCCGTCATGTTGGCCAGCGCCGTCGTGTTTGCCGGTGCTGGTGGCCGGTTCATTCCCGGCTGATGAAATTGTCGGTGTTCAGCAGGGCCCGGGCCAGCGCCACCAGCGCCGCCCCGTCCACCGGACCGGCGGCTTCGGCCAAGGCGGGAGTCGTCAGCAAGCGGGCGGCCTCGGGATGGTCGGCCCGCGCGGCGCGCTCGCGGACGACGAACGCCCGCAGCAGCTCGAGCTCGGCCGGCGACGGCTCGCGGGACAAGGTCAGAAGCGACGCCCGGCGAATGCGCCCCGTCCAAAGCCCGTTGCGGTCGGCATCCGCCGTGGCGGGCACTTCGCGCGCGACGCGCAGCGCCAGTCCCTGGGCCAGTTCGAAGAACGCCTCGTCGTTGGCCATCGTCAGGGCCTGGAGCGGCGTGTTCGAGCGCGGCCGCCGGGTGCACGTGGTCTGAAAATCGGGCGCGTCGAACGTGGAAAACAGCGGATAGGGCGCGCTGCGATAGAAGAACGTGTAGAGCGCGCGGCGGTAGCGGGCCGGCCCGGTGTCGGTGGTCCACTGCTTGGCCAGCTGCGTGAACGCGTAGACGCCCGGCGGCTGCGGCGGATGCACGCTCGGTCCGCCGATCGTGGCATCGAGCAGCCCGCTCGCGCTTAGGGCCGCGTCGCGGACGATCTCGGCCTCGAGCCGCAGCCGATTCTGCCGGCCCAGCCACTGGTTGCGCGGATCGCGCTCCAGCGCCTCGGCCGACTGCCGCGACGATTGCCGGTACACGGCACTGGTGACGATCAGCCGATGCACGTGCTTCTGGCTCCAGCCCGAGCGAACCAGTTCGCCGGCCAGCCAGTCCAGCAGTGCCGGATGCGTGGGCGCCGCCCCCTGGGAGCCGAAATCCTCGTCGGTCTCCACCAGGCCCCGGCCGAAGTAACGCATCCAGATCCGGTTCACCGCCACCCGCGGCGTGAGCGGGTTGTCGGGATGCACCAGCCAGCGGGCCAGGTCGAGCCGCGTTGCCGGCTGGCCCGCGGGCTGAAAGGCCGGCGCCACGGCCCGCGGCACTCCGGGCTGCAGCGGGCCGGCCGCCGTCTCGGGGCGGGTGAAATCGCCGCGCGTGAGCGTGAAGGTCGGCCGCGGCTCGGCCCGCTCGCGCATCACCATCTGCAGTGCCGAAACGAGGTGGGGCCTTTTGTCCCGCGTCCGGGCCCGCGGCTCGGCCCGCAGGAAAGCCGCCGCCAACAACTCGTTTTGCTCCGGCGTGCGCTCGGCCGCCGGGCTTTGCAGCGCGGCCAGCAGCTGCCGATCGGTTGCGTCAGGCGCGAGCGGCGGCAGCGTGGGCGAAAAATCGAGCGCGAAGCGGCCGATCAAATGATTCGCCGGCCCATCGTGATACAGCCGCACTTGCAAGGTCTTGCCCACCGGGGCGATCGGATGACTGAAGACCAGCACCGCCTCGTGGTTGGCGCCGGTCGTGGGCGGCGCGTCGGGCTGTGAGTCGGGGTTGGCGCCAATCGCCCAGCCGCTGTGCGTGTCGTCGTCGATGGCCGCGGTTACCGGATGGCCGGCTTGGGCCTGATCGGCCCGGACCCAGGAAAACCCCTGCTCCACGCCGTCGACCTGGAACTCGAAATCGGTGAGCGTGAAGCTGCCGTCTTCCGCGCGGCCGGGCCCGCCGTGGGGCAGCGCCGGATCGGCCAGCACGCGCAGCCGCACCGCCGCGACCTGCGGCAGCGTGGTGAGCGCGATCGTCTGGAACATTTCCTGCGGAGCGGGCGGCTTGTCGACGATCAGCGAGTTATCGTCAAGCAGCTTCAAGGGCGCGTCGCTGCCGGTGGTGAACTTCACGTACTGCACACTCGTCCAGACTGCCGGCTCGGCGCTCGCGGCAGCCTCGCGCCGGGCGAGCTCTTCGCGCTCCCAAGCAGTGCGCCGCCCGGCTAGCTCGGCGGGCGATCGCGCCGGCGGAGCATCGGGCTCGGTCTGCGGTCGGCCGAACATTTCGCCCCGCACGACCGGCACGGTCGGACCGCGATCGTTCACGTCCTCGGTCGAATTGAAAAAGGCCAGCAGCCGGTAATACTCCGCCTGCGAGATCGGGTCGAACTTGTGCGCGTGGCACTGAGCGCAGCCCACGGTGAGGCCCAGCCACACCGCCCCCGTCGTATTGGCCCGGTCCATGGCCGATTCGACGCGAAATTGCTCGGGATCGGTGCCGCCCTCCTGGTTGATCAGCGTGTTGCGGTGAAACCCGGTGGCCACGAGCTGCGCGGGTGGCGCCAGGCAGCAGATCGCCGGCCAGTTGCTCGACGGTGAAGCGGTCGAACGGCAGGTCCTCGTTCAGAGCCTGGATCACCCAATCGCGATAGGGCCAGACCTCGCGCTCGGCGTCGATCGTGTAGCCGTTCGAGTCGGCGTAGCGGGCCTGGTCGAGCCAGTGCCGGCCCCAGCGCTCGCCGTAATGCGGCGAAGCCAACAGCCGCTCGACCAGCGCCTCGTAGGCCCGTGGATCCTCGTCCCGAACGAACCGCTCGACTTCGTCCGGCGGCGGCACGAGGCCGACGAGATCGAGCCAGACCCGGCGCACGAGCGTCCAGCGGTCGGCTTCGGGAGCGGGGGTCAGGCCCGCCGCTTCGAGCCGGGCCAGCACGAAGCCGTCGATTGGATTGCGGACCCAATCGGGGCGGCTCGCCGCGGGGGGCTCCTGGCGCACGATCGGCAGCAGCGACCAGTGGTTTTCATATTCGGCCCCCTGGTCGATCCAGCGCCGCAGCGTGGCGACTTCGTCGGCCGTGAGGCGCGGCTTTTTGCTCGCCGGGGGCGGCATCACCCGCTCGTCGTCGGTAGACGTGATCCGCTCGACCAGCGCGCTGGCCTCGGCCTTGCCCGGCACGATGGCGAAGTGGCCCTCCAGATCGGCCGTGGCGATGGCGCGGTCGTCGAGCCGCAAGTCGGCCTCGCGATGCTTCTCGTCGGGGCCATGACAGAAGAAGCAGTTCTGCGACAGGATCGGCCGCACGTCGGCGTTGTAGCGCACGCGCGCGGCCGGCTCGGCGGCCGCCAGCGGCGCGAGGGCGGCCCACGTCAGACTGCCAGCGGCCAGCAGCAGAGCGAAGGGCGAGCGGCGAATCTCGGCAAAGTGCGACATGCAATGTAGCCTAGGCCCGGCGCCAGGGAGCGTCAACAATCGGCCCTCCTGTCCCGCCGCCGCATAAAACCGGCCCCGGGTCTTGTTTCCTGGTCGTCAACTGGTAGCGTGAAGGCGCGCATCTTGCCGCAGCTCCCCAGGCCCGCAAAAGGACTCTACGCCATGAGCAACCAGCGTATCACCCGTCGCCAGTTCCAGCGGGTCGCCGCCGCGGCGGCCGTGTCGGTGGCCAGCGCGCCGGCCTTCTTGCGCGGCCAGAACCTGGGCGACAAGCTGAACATCGCCGTCATCGGGGCCGGCGGCCGGGGCGGGGCCAACGCCGACAGCGTGCGCGACGAAAACATCGTGGCCCTGTGCGACGTAAACGCGGGCAACCTGGACGCCGCCGCCGCGCGGTTTCCGCAGGCCAAGAAGTTCGTCGACTTTCGCCGGCTGTTCGACCACGCGGCCGATTTCGACGCCGTGGTCGTCAGCACCTGCGAACACACGCATGCCATGGCCACGATGCTGGCCCTGAAGCACGGCAAGCACGTTTATTGCGAGAAGCCGCTGACGCACAATATCTACGAAGCCCGGAAGATTCGCGAAGCCGCGGCCGGCGCCAAGGTCGCCACGCAGATGGGCATTCAGATTCATGCCGGCGAAAACTATCGCCAGGTGGTCGAGCTGGTGCAGTCGGGCGCGATCGGCCTGGTGCGCGAAGCCCACGTCTGGGTTTCCCGGGCCTGGGGATTGCAAAGCCAGGAAGCCGCCCAGCGGAATCAGGACATTGTTTACGTGACCGATCGCCCGACTGAAAGCGTGCCCGTGCCCGACGGGCTGGATTGGGACCTGTGGCTGGGCCCGGCGCCGGCCCGGCCGTTTCACTCGGCCTATTTTCCCGGTCCGAAGTGGTATCGCTGGTGGGATTTTGGCAACGGCACGATGAGCGACCTGGGCTCCCACTGGAACGATCTGCCGTTCTGGGCCCTGCGGCTGCAAGCGCCGCTCACGGTCGAAGCGGCCGGCCCGCCGGCGCATCCGGAAATCGCTCCGGCCACGATGAGCGCCACCTACGAGTACGGAGCCCGCGGCGACATGCCGGCCGTGCGGCTCACCTGGTATCAGGGCGAGATGCGGCCCGAGATCTGGAAATCGCAGGGCATTCCGCAGTGGGATAGCGCTTGCCTGTTTATCGGCGACAAGGGGATGCTGCTCTCGGACTATGGCCGGCACGTCCTGCTGCCGGAAAAAGATTTTGCCGGCTACCAGCGCCCCGCTCCCACGATCGCGCGTTCGCCCGGCCACCATGCCGAATGGATCGCGGCCTGCAAGACGGGCAGTCCGACCAGCGCCGACTTCAACTACTCGGGCTGGCTCACCGAGGCCAATCACCTGGGCAACGTGGCCTATCGCACCGGCAAGAAGCTCGTCTGGAACGCCGACACGCTGCAGGCCGTGGGCGCGCCCGAGGCCGACCGGTTCATCCGCCGCGAGTATCGCGCGGGTTGGGAGCTTTAGACGGCCTGCCGTCTGACGTCGTCCGCCCAGGCCGTTACGCAGCGACTCCGCCTTGCTCGCGGCGCATGAAAAAGCCCCCGGTTCAATGCGGGGGCTGTTTTCGTTTTCGATTTGCCGCGGGCCCCGCTTACTCGCGGCGGCGGCGGGCGGCAACCAGCAGGCCGAAAGCGCCCATACCGCAAAGCAGCATGCTCGACGGCTCGGGGGTGGCGGTGATCAAGAGGTTCGGCCCGGCATACAGGTTGGTCGCGCCGAAGAAGGTCGGAAACGTGAACACCCCGTCGTTGAACGACGGATTGCCGGGGCCGGTGTAAACGCCGCTGTAGCCGCTGGCCAGCGGACTTTGGGTACCGCCGGTATTGTTGATGAAGATGTCGCCCGACGAGGTTAAGTCGGTCGTCGTCACCTGGCCGCCCAGCACATAGGTGGTGTTCGCGGCCAGCGTGACCGGCGAGGACAGGGCTACGTAGCGGAAATCGCCCACCAGCAAGTCGGCCGTGCCGGCGGGGACGGAAAGGCTGGAAATCAACGTCCCGGTAGAGGTCCACAGGCCCACTTCGTGCGCGTTGAGCAAGCCATCGCCGGCCGCGCCGTTGGCCGAATTCGGACCGTCGTAGTAGCCCAGGTAGCCGACCGTGATTGGCAGGCTGCCGACGGTGAACTGTTCGCCCAACGTGCCGGCGTACAAACCGCTGCCCGTCCAGCCATCCCGCGGGCCGTCGACCCCGTTGTTAACCAGCAGCGGGATCGGGCTGGCCTGGGCCGAAGCGGCCAGCGTGACCAGGCAAACAACCAAGGCGGCGACGTGTGTGCGGCTCGAATGCATGTTCGTGCTCTCTTTGCGGCTGGGCGACAACGTTTTATTTTCCTTCACGCCGTCCTAGGTGGCGGGATCTTATCAAGCCATGCGGCGACGGCGGGCGGCGACCAACAGGCCGACGGCGCCCAGCGTGCATAGCACGATGCTCGACGGCTCGGGAGTGACGTAACCGATACCCTTAATTTCGGCCAGGTTCATGTAGTCGTTGTTGTTCTGCGTGATCTGCACGAGGTTGCCGTAGATGCCGGCGGGCAGGTTGATCTGCTGGCCCGATTCGTTCGGTCCGACGAGCGACGGCGTGGGGACGAACGTCAGGTTTTCGGTGAAGACCGGGGTAACGCCGTTGAAGATCGTGACGGTGTAGGGAACGGCGCCGTTGCCATCGATTCGGGTGTTGCAGCAATCGGTCCGGTTAAACACCTGGATGTTGAGGAAGTTGTCGACCTCGGGCGTCTTCACCTCCATGTAATTGCCGGCCTGCCCGCTGATGGAATGGCCAATCGAGCCGTCCCCGTAATTCCCGTCGGTATTGCCGTCGATGAGGTTCGCCGCCACCGTGCCATATCCGCCGGCGGACGCGCCATTGATGTCCGCGACACCGCCGTTGGAGGAAAGCAGCAGATTGATCGGGCTGGCCGAGGCAACCGAGGTGAGGACCAACATCGTCAGGCAGGCGGTGAGAATCGTCGAAGTGGCGCGGATCATTTCAGAACTCCTGGAAAAATGCAGGCCAATTGCTTGAGTTAGTGAACGGAACAGCAAACGAGGACAATATGTCAAATCTTTTACGTTGATAACTATAATTTTGTCAGTCTGCCTGCGAACACTCTCGGCATGAAAATCGTTGTGGAATCCATCAGGTGTCCGGCATCTACACTCGCCGCTCGGTCAGCGGCTGCCACACCGACAAATTCTTGCCGGGAAGTGCATTCCAAAAGACGAGAACCGCGCACCCCCCTAACGCTAAAGAACCGAGCCTAATCTAACCAGGAAAAAAACGAAAAGCAATAGTTTCGGTGAAATGTTCTGATTTTTTACAACCCCCTGGCTAGGGAGGATATTCCATCAATTCGCGCGGAGCATCGCCGACCGCAACCGCATGGCCGGGCGCGCCGCTACGCGTCAGGCTGGGCTGCCAAGACGTCCGCGCGAGTCGCTTACGGCTTGGCCGGCGCCGACTCGGCGACTTTCTTTTGCACATCGACCGCTGTGGCCGTCAGCGTCTTGGCCACCTTGTCGGAAAGCTTCTTGGCCACCAGGCCGCTCGGATCGCAGCCCGCGGCGATCGACAGGATCTTGCCCCCCTTGTCGATCAGGAAATTGGTCGGCATGGTCTTGGTCTGGAACACGTCCCAGGACTTGCCTGCCGGGTCGACCGCATAGAGCATGTCGAGCTGCTTGCCTTTCACGTAGTCGGCCACCTTGGCGTCGGGCTCCTTGAAGATGGCCAGCGACGTCAGCCCGGCGTCCTTGTAGGCCGCATGCAAGGCCTGGAAATAGGCCAATTCCTTGTCGCAGCCCGCGCAGCCGCAGGTCAGCCGGACCAGCACCGGCCCCTTGGCGGTGAGCTCGGCCAGATCGATTTCGTGTCCCGCGGCGTCCTTGATTTTGAACTCGGGCGCCTGCGTGCCGACGTCGACGCTCTTGGCGTCGGCCGGCCGGGCGGCAGCGGCCTGTTTCGCGTCCGCGTCCTGGTCGGCCGCCCGGGCAGGCAATCCGGCGGAGAGCGAAACAAAACCGAGGGCAGCCACGAGCAAGACGTTTCTGGCCAGACGCAGCATGATCGGCTCCTTCGTTATCCATTGTCCGCGGAAAAGGGGTCACCGCCCGCGCCCGGCAGTCTAACCGCGCGGCGGGCGAAATGCCAATTTTTCGGCCACGATATCGACTGCCGATTCGCCACAAGGAGTGCGGCTGGCAAGGCGGGGATTTCTCCGTTGACGCGCCGTCAGCTGAGCAACCGCTCAATCGGCTGGCCTTCGCTGAGCTTGATCGGCCGGCCGGCGGGGGCCATCTCCTCGTGCGCAGGATCAATGCCCAGGGCCGTGAGCACGGTGGCGTGCACATCGGGCACGGACTGCGGATCTTCGACCGTGCGACTCCCCTCGGGATCGGTGGCGCCCAGGACCGTGCCGCGCCGGATCCGGCCGCCGGCCAGCAGCACGCTGAAGCCGTGCGGCCAGTGATCGCGTCCCTCGAGTCGATTGATCTGCGGCGTGCGGCCGAATTCGCCGCCGCACATCACAATCGTTTTGTCCAGCAGGTCCCGGTCCGCCAGATCGGCCAAGAGCGCCGCCAGCGCCGGGTCGAGCGTGCCGGCCAGCTCGCGATGGCCCTGGTGATTGTTCACATGGGTGTCCCAGCCGCCGAGCGTCACCTCGACGCAGCGCACGCCGACTTCGATCAGCCGCCGCGCGGCCAGGCAGCCGCGGCCGAACGCAGAGTCGCCGTAGGCCGCGCGCAAGGCCTGCGGCTCGTCGGCCACGTGGAATGCCGCCAGCTGCTCGGAGGTCATCATCCGCCCCGCGTCTTCCACGCGGCGGCGGTGCAGCGTGGCGTCGGCCAGCTGCCGCCGGCCTTGGGCAAAGCTGTCTTCCACCACTGCCAGGTCGGCCAACCGCCGCGCCGCGCGCTCCGGACCCACCGGCGAGCGCACGTCGGGCACGGGATTCAGCGGATCGCCCGACTTGAAGGCATCGTACTGGTTGCCCAAGAGGCCGCCCTGGCCGGGCCACTGGTTGGGCAGGATCGAAATGTGGCGGGGGATCTCCGCGGCCGCCGGGCATTTGATGACAACAGATCGCGCCGATCGAAGGGTGCACAACGGCCGGGTTCGGCCGATAGCCGGTCTTGAGCAGGTACGTGCCGCGCTCGTGATCTCCTTCCTTACTGACCACCGAGCGCACCAGCGCCACCTGGTGCATCTGGTCGGCCAGCCGCTCATAGCCGCCGGCCAGCTTCACGCCGCTCTGCCGCGTTTCGATCCCGCGCGTGTCGCCGGCAATCGCCTTGCCCGGGTGCGGGTCGAAGGTTTCCAACTGGCTGGGGCCACCGGCCAGCCAGAGAAAGATCAGCGATTGGGCCGGCTCGTGGGCCGGCGCCGCTTGGGCTTCGTCAGCCAGCAGCTGGGCCACCGGCGTCAACCAGCTCGCGCAGCCCAGGCCCAGCAGTCCCAGCAGATCGCGGCGGCTGACGCCCCGGCAATCCGCGGCCGGCCCCATCCGACGACCCCCAGCGGCGCGATGCGCAGACGGTCCTCGTGCCCATCCGAGAACCGATTCGGAGAGGCGGACAGTCCCGTTTTGCTCCGAGGACTGCGCAAAACCGGGACAGTCCCCGTCGGTCCTCGGATAGGCGCTTAATGGTTCCATGAGAACTCCGTCGAATTGAGCAGCGTCCAGTAAAGGTCTTCCAGGCGTTGATTGCGATTGCGGGTGTCGGTCGACGGCGTGTCCGTCGAAGGGTTCCCTTCGCCGGTGCGCCGAGCCAGCGCGGCGACAAAGTGCCTGGCCTCGGCCGCACTGGGGCGGCGCGTGAGCACGGCCAAATACGCGGTTTCGACCGCCCGCTCATCGGTCGGCGCGAAGGCCGCGATCTGCGTCGAGGCGTTGAAAAACAGGTCTTCTTTGGTCCGCTCCAGGACCTGCTTGCCGTTCATCATCAGCAGTCGCTGCGGAATCGTGCCGCCGGCCGCGGCGAACTCGTCGTCGCCGGCGTCGCCGTAACTGCGGATGAAGTCGTTCTGCGTGCCGGCCTTGACTACGCGTTTCAGGATGTGCGACTGGTAATCGATCGTGGTCAGCGACGCCGATTGCAGCAGGCTGCCCACGACCTGCTCGGGGCGCAGGCGCGTGACCGGGAAGACGGCCCAGGCCGCGGCGCTGGCCGGACCAGGCTCGGCGGCGGGCTCGGCGCCGGCCATATCTGAGCCGGCCCTGTCGGCGTCGACACGACTTGCCCGCGAGAAAACATCCGACAGCACGATCGCGCGGATCAATCGCCGCAGATCGTAGCCGTGCGCGGCAAAGTCATCGGCCAGCAATTCGACGGCCGGCGGGACCGCGCCGGACGAGTTCAGCCCGTCGATCGGTTCGACCAGCGGACGGCCGAACAGAATAGCCCAGACGCGATTGACCGCGGCCCGGGCAAACGTCTTGTTCGCCGGATGCGTGACCCAAACGGCCAGGCGCTCGCGCAAGGTTCCGTCGGCGGGCAGCAGCTCGCCCTGGAACGGCACCTGGGGCGTGATCGTTTCCATTTCGCCGCTGGTGCGATTTTCCAACTGGAACGTGCGGCCTGGATCGTCCTGGATTCCGGCAAACGACTGCCGGGTCTGGCCGAAGAACGCCGCCAAGTGCTGGAAGTCGGTCTGCTTCCAGGAGTCGAACGGATGGTCGTGACACTCGGCGCAGTCCATGCGGATGCCCAGCAGGGCCCGGGCCGTGCGGCCGGCCAGTTCTTTGGCGTCGGGGTCTTTGTCCTGGTCGGGCTTGATTGTCACGGTTATGAAGTTGGTGGCCGGATGATCGGTCCACAGTCCGTCGGTGCTCAGGATCTGCCGCGCGATCTGGTCGTAAGGGCGGTTGGCGCTCAGCTCATCGGCCAGCCAACTGACGAAGCGGCGGCGGCGATAAATGATGAAGGGCCCGTCCTGCACGCCCACCAGCGCGCGGGCCAACCGCTCGGCCAGATAATCGTGCGTGCGGCGGTCCGCCAGCAGTCCTTCGAGCTGCCACGCCGTGCGCTGCTCGGGGGGCTGGGCTTCGAGGAGCCGGATTTCCTCCAGCGACGGAATCGTGCCGACCAAAGCCAGCGACAGCCGGCGGGCGATCGCCAGGTCGTCGGCCCGGGCGCTGGGCGTCAGCCCCGCCGCCGACCAGCTTTGCTGGAAGGTTGCATTGAGCCGCCCGACCAGATCGGCCAGGTCCGCCGGCACTTCGACCTGGCGCAGCTCGCGGCGGGCGGCCGGCCGCGGCAGCGGAGCCAGGCTGGCGGCCAAAGCAGCCAGACCCAGGCTACACAGAGCGATAAACGACAGATTCCGCATCCACACGGCTCGTTTGGCTCCCCGCGGCGGGCAATTGCTCCCCTGCCGGCACTTCGCCCCCGGATGGACCTTTCCTTGAATAATACCGCCTGCCCGTCGGGCCAGTTTCCCGAAAAAGGCTCTCGGGCGACACTTTGGCGCCGGCCAGAAGGTAATTCGTAGGGCAGCGATCCATCTTGGCACAATATCGGTCGGCCGGTTACGAATAGAATCGCGGTCTCCCAGCACAGGCTTGCGGATGCCTGGCGGCCGGCCCGGGTTCGTTTGCCAGAATGCCAGACCCCGAAGGCTCAGTCCCCGAAAGCTCAGTCCCCGAAGGCCCAGCCGCCGAAGACTCAGTCCCCGAAAGCTCAGCCCCCGAAGGGCAGCTCGATGATGGCAGCCACCACAGACGCGGCTCTGCAATCGGCCGATATCCGCGCGGCGAGCCCCCACGTTCCCGCCGGGCTGGCCAGCGCTGACGTCGCACCAGCCGCCGGCGCAAGGCCGGGACGGATTGGCCGGGCGTGGCGAGCGGCCGGCTCGGGGTTCGAATGGCTGCTCGGAGCGATCGCCCTGGTGCTGGGCTTGTCGCTCTTGGCCGCGTACCCGATCGTGCAGCTGCTCAGCCTGGGCTATTTGCTGGAAGTTGCCGGCCGGATCGCCCGAACGGGGCGGTTGGGCGACGGCTTCATCGGCTACCGCAAGGCCGCGCGGGTGGGCAGCGTGATCCTGGGCGTGTGGCTACTCCTTTGGCCGCTGCGGCTGGTTTCGTCGCTGGCGGCTTCAGCCCGGTTGATTGCACCGGGCAGCCGGGCCGATCGCGGCTGGTCGACGGCGCTCGTGGTGCTGAGCGTGCTGATGGTGGTGCACATCCTGGGCGCCTGCTGGCGCGGCGGCAAGCTGCGGCATTTTTTCTGGCCGGCCCCCTTCAAGCTCCTGCGCGAAGTCTGGCGCGGCGGCGCTTACGGCCGGGCGCACGACGCGGTCTGCGATTTTCTCCTCGGGCTCCGGCTGCCCTACTACTTCTGGCTGGGCCTGCGCGGACTGGCCGGCGGCCTGGTCTGGCTCGTCGTGCCGATCACGCTGCTGGCGGCGGGCCGGCGGGCGCCCGCCTTGGGCTTCCTCGGCGGGCTCTTGCTGGTCGTGGTGCTCGTCTATTTGCCGTTTTTGCAAACGCGGTTTGCCGCCGAGAATCGCTTTGCCGCGCTGTTCGAAGTGCGCGGCGTGCGGGCGCTGTTTCGCCGCGCGCCTCTGGCCTTTTGGCTGGCGCTGGTCGTGACGCTGGCTTTTGCCGTGCCGCTATACCTGCTGAAGATCGAAATCATTCCCCGCGAAGCGGCCTGGCTGCCCAGCCTGGTGTTTGTCGTGTTCACACTGCCGGCCCGAATGATCACCGGCTGGGCCTGCGGCTACGCCGCCCACCGGCCGCGCAATCGCCACTGGTTCTTCCGGCTGATCTCGCGGCTGGCCATGCTGCCGGTGGCGGCGATCTATGCAATCGTCGTGTACTTCACGCAGTTCACGTCCTGGCACGGGATCTACAGCCTGTACGAGCAGCATGCGTTCCTGCTGCCGGTGCCGTTCTTGGGGCTATGAAGCGGCAATCGAAGGCAACCACGAAGTCGCCCTGCGGCATGCCCGGGGCTGTGCAAAGACGCAAGGGGGGACCGGGACAGCGGAAAACAAAACGGACCCCAGCGGCATGGCCTTGGGGTCCGTTCGGTTCGTTTAACGTTTGCCAACGTCGTCTCGCCGGCAGGCACTGGCCCGGCGGGGCCAGGCGGCAAACCGCCGGCTTACTTCTCTTCGGTCTCGTCGGGTTTCGAGAGCCGGCTTTCGACGCAGCGCACCGCGTCCTGGGGCAATTCGTTGCCGTAAATGACCGACAGCACGGCCGGCAAATAGGAGTTGAGCATCGCCATGGCGGTGCCGATCAGCCGGCGGATCGTTTCGTCGTCGAGCTGATCGTCGATCAGGATCTGCGACGCCTGGAAGCGCAAGTCCCCTTCGTCGTAATCGAGCTCGAACTTGCCCACCTTCAGGCCGTAGTTCGCCCGGGCCAACGTCTCGGCGATGGCGGGGCGGCAGCCTTCCGGCACGCGGACCGGCGAATGGCCGAACACCTGGAACAGGCCGTCCTGCGGATCGACCGTGGCCACGATCCGGTACATGCCGACTTCGCCGCGGAAATCGGCGCAGATCGACTGGTGGTCGACGCTGGTGAAGTACTTGATCTCGTGCTCGTCCAGATGTTGGATCAGCTTCTCGTAGGCGACGTTCATGGGCGGCCTCCCTGGTACCTCTCGTGCCAACACAGCCCGGCGGGGGCCGGACAGTTGCTGGACAGTTCCGGTTTTCGACGGCGGTGCCGCGGCAACCTGCGGCCGGCCAAGGACCAATCCGCGAAGAGTTGCCAGCAGCGTGCGTAGCATGGATCGACTCGCGCTCGTTTGGGGTCGCAGCGGTTCGTGGCGGGGCGGATCGACGCGGTGCTCGCGGTGAGCGGTCTGGCGGCCTTCGCCGGCCGCACAGCCCTGCTCCCTAAGTTTACAGACGTATTATAGGCAAGCGTGGTTCGCCGGGTGACGACCGAAAAATGGCGCTTTTTCGCCCTTTGCCTGGCGGCGGTCGGCGCGGCGGCGGGTGTATCCCGGATTTTTCCGCGGTTATGATAGGCTGCTGCTCCAGCGCTGCTCTACGCCGGGTAAAAATTTCCTGCCCAAAAATCACTCCTGCGACCCGCCATGAGACATTTTCGCACCGTGGGAATTTGCGGTTGGCTGGCTGGTTTGTTCGTCGCGGCAGCGGGCGCCGCCGAGACCGGCCCGCCGCCGGCGGCAGCCGATCCGGCCATCAACTACGACCGGGCCATCCGGCCGATCCTGGCCAACAACTGCTACAAGTGCCACGGGCCCGACGCCGCCGAACGCAAGGCCGAGCTGCGGCTCGACGTGCGCGATGCGGCCACGGCGCCGGCCGAGTCGGGCAAGACGGCCATCGTGCCGGGCCAGGCCGACGAGAGCGAACTGGTGCGGCGCATCTTTTCGGCCGACGCCGACGAGCGGATGCCGCCCGCCGACAGCGGCAAGACGCTCAGCCCGGCCGAGCAACTGACGCTCAAGCGCTGGATCGCCGCCGGCGCCGATTACACGCAGCACTGGTCGTTCGTGCGGCCCGAGCGGCCGGCGGTGCCGGCGGCCGCGGGCAATTGGGCCCGGGGGCCGATCGACGCCTTTATCCTGGAAAAACTCACGGCCAAGGGGCTGACCCCCACGGCCGAGGCCGACAAAACGACGCTTATCCGCCGCCTGACGCTCGACCTGACCGGCCTGCCGCCGACAATTGCCGAGGTCGATGCCTTTCGCGCCGACGACAGCCCGAAAGCCTACGAGACGGTGGTCGATCGCCTGCTGGCGTCGCCGCACTACGGCGAGCGAATGGCGCTCGAATGGCTCGATGCGGCCCGCTTTGCCGACACGCACGGCTACCACATCGACTCGGGACGCGACATGTCGCGCTGGCGCGAGTGGGTGATCGCGGCCTTCAACCAGAACATGCCGTTCGACCGGTTCACCGTCGAACAACTGGCCGGCGACCTGCTCCCCGACGCGACGATCGAGCAGAAAGTGGCCAGCGGCTTCAATCGCAACCACATGATCAACTTCGAAGGCGGCGCGATTCCCGAGGAATATCACACCGCCTACATCGTCGACCGAGTCAACACCACGGCCACGGTTTGGCTGGCCCTGACGGTCGCCTGCACCCAGTGCCACGACCACAAGTACGACCCGCTGACGCAAAAAGAGTTCTACCGGCTGTTCGCGTTTTTCCACAACGTGCCCGAGAGCGGACTGGACGGCTCCCGCGGCAACGCGGCTCCGCTGGTCAAGCTGCCCACGCCTGACGAGCAGCGGACCATTGCGGAAACGACGGCCCAGATCGGCCAGCTGGAGCAGCAACTGGCCGGGCCCTGGGCCGAAGTCGATGCGGCCCAAGCCGCCTGGGAACTTACTCATAACGAGCAGAAGCCGGTCGACTGGGCCGTGCTGCGGCCGAGCCAGCTCACCTCTCAAGGCGGCGCCAGCCTGGCGCAGCAGGACGACGGCTCGATCCTGGCCACCGGCGCCAACCCGGCCGTCGAGACGTACACCATCGTGGCCCCCAGCGACCTGCCCCAGATCACGGGCATTCGCCTTGAGGGCCTGGCCGACGACAGCCTGCCCGAGCACGGGCCGGGGCGCTCGGCCAACGGCAACGTCGTGCTGACGGAATTCAGCCTGACGGCGGCGCCGGCGCTCGACCCGGCGGCGGCCAGGCCGGTCAAGCTCGCCGCGGCCGTGGCCGATTTCAGCCAGACGAATTTTCCCGTCGCTTCGGCCATCGACGGCAAGTCCGAGACCGGTTGGGCCATCTATCCCGAAGTGGGCAAGCCGCACGCGGCCACGTTCGCCTTCGAGCAGCCGCTGGCCGCGGGCGAGGGAGTGCTGCTCAGGGCGAAGATCGAATTCCATTCGCAGTTTGCCCAGCACCAGTTCGGCCGGATCCGGCTGTCGGTCACCGGCGCCGCCGATCCGTGCGGCGCCCAGCGCCCGCCGGCCAAGATCGCCGAGATCCTGGCCACAGCGGCGGACCAGCGGAGCGACGAAAAACGCGGCGAGCTGCGCACGTTCTACCGCCAGACGATTTCGCCCGCCGCCCGCGACGCCACGGCCCTGCTGGGCAAACTGCGCACGCAGCTGAATCAGCTGAACGAGCGGCTGCCGACCGCCATGGTGATGCAGGAGCTGGCCGCGCCGCGCGAGACCTTCGTGCTGGTCCGCGGCCAGTACGACAAGCACGGCGAGCGCGTCACGGCGGGCGTGCCGGCCAGCTTGCCTCCCCTGCCCTCCGGCGCTCCGGCCAACCGGCTGGGTCTGGCCCGCTGGATCGTCGATCCGGCCCAGCCGCTGACGGCCCGGGTGATCGTGAACCGCTACTGGCAGATGTACTTCGGCACGGGCATCGTCAAGACGAGCGAGGATTTCGGCTCGCAAGGCGAATACCCGACGCACCCCGAGCTGCTCGATTGGCTGGCGACCCAGTTCATCGCCAGCGGCTGGGACGTCAAGGCGCTGCAGCGCCTGATCGTCACCTCGGCCGCCTATCGGCAGGCGTCGCGCGTGACGCCCGAGCTGCTCGCCCAGGATCCCGAAAACCGCCTGCTGGCCCGGGGCGCGCGGATGCGCTTGCCAGCCGAGCTGATTCGCGACCAGGCCCTGGCCGTCAGCGGGCTGATGAATCCGGCGATCGGCGGGACCAGCGTTTCGCCGTATCAGCCGCCGGGCTTGTGGGAAGAACTGATGTCCCGGGCCGACGGGGCCAACTGGTCGGCCCAGACCTACGTGCAGAGCCACGGGCCCGACCTGTACCGCCGCACGATGTACACCTTCTGGAAGCGCACCAGTCCGCCCCCCACGCTGAGCACCTTCGACGCACCCGATCGCGAGACCTGCACCGTCCGCCGCGCCCGGACCAATACGCCGCTGCAGGCCCTGGTGCTGCTGAACGATCCCACGTATGTCGAGGCGGCCCGCAAGCTGGCCGAGCGGGCCTTGACCGAAGTCGGCCCGGCCAGCGAGCCCCGGCTGACGCACGTGTTTCGGCTGGTCGCGGCCCGCGAGCCCAATGCCCGGGAGCTGGCCGTGCTGGGCAAACTATTGGCCGACGAGCTGGCGGCCTTCCGCGGCCAGCCCGACGCGGTCAAGCGGCTGCTGGCCGTGGGCGAATCGCCGGCCAATGCGGCGCTCGATCCGGCCGAGCTGGCCGCCTGGGCCACCGTGTCGAGCGTGATCTTGAATCTGGACGAAGCGGTCAACAAGAACTGAACCCGAACTTCCCCGCACTTTTTTGCCCGGCCACAAACATGAACCTGAAGCGCGAATTCGAATTGCTGCTCACCCGGCGCCAGTTGTTCTCGCGAACCGCGGGCGGAATCGGCACCGCGGCTTTGGCCTCGCTCTTGGGTGAGGGGCTGTTGAGCGGCGGTTCACTGGCCGGCGAAGCGGCACAGCCCGTGCCCGGCGGCCATCCCGGTGTGCTCTCCGCGCCGCATTTTGCCCCCAAGGCCAAGCGGGTGATCTACCTGTTCATGTCCGGGGGCCCATCGCACATCGACCTGTTCGATTACAAGCCGGCCCTGGCCCAGCATCATGGCCAGGAACTGCCCGCCTCGGTTCGCATGGGACAGCGGGTCACCGGCATGACGTCCGGGCAAAAGTCGTTTCCCTGCGTCGCCCCGATGTTCAAGTTTTCCCAGCATGGGCAGTGCGGCACGTGGCTGAGCGAGCTGTTGCCGCACACGGCCGGCGTGGTCGACGACCTGTGCCTGGTCAAGTCGCTCAACACCGAAGCCATCAACCACGACCCGGCCATCACCTTCATCCAGACCGGCTCGCAGCAGCCCGGCCGGCCCAGCCTGGGCGCCTGGCTGAGCTACGGGCTGGGCTCCGCCAACGAGAACCTGCCGACCTTCGTGGTGATGATCTCGCAAGGCTCGGGCAACAAGACCGATCAGCCGATCTTCTCGCGCTTGTGGGGCTCCGGCTTCATTCCCACCGAGCACCAGGGCGTGCGCTTCCGCAGCGGCGAAGATCCGGTGCTGTATCTGTCGAATCCGCCGGGCATCGATCCGGCCACGCGCCGCCGGATGCTCGACGGCGTCGGCCAGCTCAACCAGATGGCCGCCCAGTCGTTTGGCGATCCGGAGATCAACACCCGGATTGCCCAGTACGAGATGGCCTTCCGCATGCAGACTTCCGTGCCCGAGCTGACGGACCTGTCGAGCGAGCCGCAATCGACCCTCGACCTGTACGGCATCGACGACAAGGGGGTCGACGGCGGCTTTGCCCGCAATTGCCTGCTGGCCCGGCGGATGGCCGAACGCGGCGTGCGATTCATTCAATTGATGCACCGCGGCTGGGACCAGCACGGCGGCCTGCCCGGGCAGATCCGGGGGCAGTCGAAGGACGTCGATCAGCCCTCGGCCGCGCTGGTCAAGGATCTGAAAGACCGCGGCTTGCTCGACGAGACGCTGGTGATCTGGGGGGGCGAGTTCGGCCGCACCGTGTACAGCCAGGGCGCCCTGACGAAGGACAATTACGGCCGCGACCATCACGGCCGCTGCTTCAGCATGTGGCTGGCCGGCGGCGGGATCAAGCCGGGCATCAGCTACGGCCAGACCGACGATTTTTGCTACAACATCGTGGACAAGCCCGTGCACATCCACGATTTCAACGCCACGATCCTGCGCTGCCTGGGCATCGACCACACGAAGCTGACCTATCGCTTTCAGGGGCGCGACTTCCGCCTGACCGACGTCCACGGCAATGTGGTGAGCGATCTGTTGGCGTAGGAGCGACGCGGGATGCTGGCGGCGTCGACACGCCGGCCCGATTCTTTTCCACAGGGAGGTGAAAAAACATGCTCACAAAGAAGCTGGCCGCGCGCCTTTTGCTTTCGGCATTCGCCTGCCTGACGCTTTTCGATGTCGCGTTGACACAAGACTCCGGCTCCGCCGCATTTCCATTTGAAGAAGGCGAGTCTCCGCGCGCGATACTGACGCTCGGCGGCCAAACGATGCGTCTCGTGGTGGATACGGGATGCACCTTGTCTACCCTCGATGGGCGTTTCCGCAAGGTGCTCGGGGAACAGCTGGAACAGGTCGATGCGGCGTCGAATATCGCGACCAGCGAGGTGATCCGTTACGCATGCAAAGGAGGCAGCGTCGGGAAGCTTCCGCTCGATTTGCCGTCGGTTATTTGCCTGGATTTCGGAGAGTTGCTCGCGGGTGAGGGAGTGGACGGCTGTCTTGGAATGGACTTTCTCAGGCGCTACTGCGTTGACTTCGATCCAGAGGCTGGCACCGTGCGACTCACTCCGCGAATGCCCCCCGATCTGCCCGACGACCGCGTGGAACTTCCCCTAGCATACAGCCGTACCCAAGCCCCCGTCTTGGTTGGCCTGGCGGGCGAGACCGTCCTGCTTTCGATCAACGTCGACACCGGGTCTACCCGCGCCCTTGTGCTTTCGTCTGCCGATGAGAGGCGCGTGTTTCCCGATGGGCTTGGACGCTCAGTACCGAGTCATTTCGGGACGATTCATGGCGATGGGCACTCCGCCACCACGCGGATGCCTCGCTTGGATCTCGGCGAGTTTACTGCGACCAACGTCCTGTGCGAGGTTGGGAACGCAGCGCGCAAGTACCAGCGCCGGGATCGGCCTGTTGTCCCGGTACCGCGTGGTCTTCGATTTCCCTCACGACAGCGCGACCTTTGTGCGGCGTAAGAAACCATACAATGACGAAGACGGCATGAGCGGAATGGGAATTGTCCAGCGCGGCCAGCGAATCATGGTGCACAGCGTTGACAACGACAGTCCGGCGTCGCTAGCGGGAGTGCATACGGGGGACGAGCTCTTGGCAATTAACGGAAATCCATTGCCGGAGCGGCCAGGGGCCATTCGGAAACTGCTGCGCAGCGGCGACGGCAAAGTCGTTCAATTGCACGTGAAGGACGCGAAAGGCGAGCGGACCGTCGAGCTGACGCTGCGCCGCAGGATCTAGCGGCAGGCACGGTCAGCCGAGCGACGCGGCGACGCAGTTCCGCGGGCTGCGCCCGGAAGTCCGCCCTGGCGGAATGGGACCCTTCCGCGTCCAGCGCCGACAGCAGCACGCCGTTGACGTCAGTCCCGCTCGCCCCCGTACCGCTCCACGCGCACCCGGGCGGTAATGGCGTGGGCCAGCATGCCTTCCATTTCGCACTGCCGCTCGGTGACCAGGCCCACGCGACGGCTGGCCTCGGGCGTCATCCGCTGATACGTGCAGGTCTTGAGAAACTTGCCCACCCACACGCCGCCCGTGTAGCGGGCGGCCCGGCTGGTCGGCAGGATGTGGTTGGTGCCGATCGATTTGTCGCCGTAGGCAACGGTCGTTTCTTCGCCGATGAACAGCGAGCCGAAGTTCGTCAGCCGGGCGGTGTAGGCGTCCGGGTCGCGAACATGCAGCTCCAGGTGCTCCGGGGCGTACTCGTCCGAGAGGCGGATCGCTTCTTGCGGATCGTCGGCCACGTAGATAATGCCGCCCGCGGCCCAGCTTTGGGCGGCGATGTCGCGCGTCGGCAGCACGGCCAGCTGCCGCTCGACTTCGGCCAAGGCCCGGCGGGCAAAATCCTCGCTCAGGCAAACGAGGCACAGCCCGCAGTTCGGATCGTGCTCGGCCTGCCCCAACAGGTCGCAGGCCACAAGCGCCGGATCGGCCGAGTCGTCGGCAATGACCAGGATCTCGGTCGGTCCGGCCAACAGATCGATGCCGCAGCGGCCGAACAGTTGCCGCTTGGCCTCGGCCACGTACTTGTTGCCCGCCCCGCAGAGAATGTCGACCGGCTCGACGTCGGCCAGGCCCAGCGCCATCAGCGCCAGGGCCGGCACGCCCCCCAGCACGAAGATCCGATCGGCTCCGGCCCGGGCGATGGCGTTGATCGTGGCCGGATAGGGGCCGCTGCCTTTGACCGGCGGCGTGCAGGCCACCACCTGGCCGACGCCCGCGACCTTCGCCGGGATGATGCTCATCTGGGCCGAGCCGAACATCGGATAGCGCCCGCCGGGGATGTAGCTGCCGACCCGGGCGACCGGAATGTGCCGGTGGCCGAGCGTGACGCCCGGCTGGATCTCGACCTCCAGGGGCAGCAGCGTGGCCAGCTGGGCCTGGGCGAACGCACGGACGTTGCCCTGGCAAAACTCGGTGTCTGCGATCGTCTGCCGCGGCACCTGGGCGATGGCCGCGTCGATCTCGCGCGGCGTGAGCTCGAAACTCTCGGGCGACCAGTCGTCGAATTTTCGGCTATAGCGGCGCACCGCGTCGAGCCCGTCGCGCTCCAGCTCGCCGAGCATTTCGCTCACGACGCGTGCCGTCTGGGGATCCGAATCGAACAGGCGATGCTGGCCGGGTTTGAAGATCTGCAAGCTTGTGGTTCTGGGAGGTGTCGTGTTGGTCGCGCGGGGACTGCGATCCTGGACACTTTAACGGATGGCGCGGTCCGAGACCACGAACGGCCCGCTGGCGGCAGCGGAATGCGGCACCCCCGAACTGTCCTTGTCGGCCGATGCGACCGCCCGACAATTCCGAAGAAAATCCTCAGGAATGCGCAACTGCCGCCCTGCGGTAATTCAGGTACTCCTCCCAGCGGTCGAGCATTTGGAGAACCTCGTCGGTCATCTCGACGACCTCGGGATTGTCGTCGCGCCGTGCGGCAGCGGCGCATTCGTGCATCATCGTGCGGAGCTTGGGCAACTCCTCGGCTGCGCCAATTTCGGATGCAGTCAGGTGCCGAGCATCCGTGAGAAAGCCGTCCAGAGCGATGTCGAACGCCAGAAACATATAGGCAAATCCCGAGAACTTCCACGTCCTGCCGTCGACTGCCGAAGTCCACTGCTGGTCGATCGGCGGATCTTCGCCGAGTCCGAGTTCCTGGCCAACGCAATTCTCCAAACACTCGATGAATGCGATCAGAAATCGCTTGGCTGGATGCGCGTCATCAAGCGCCAGTACAGGGCGGTTTAGATCTTCGATTCGCATGGGGTGTTCCGGCTCGACTCCCGCTCGGTTCTTCCGCCGGCGTGCCGCCAGCCCGGCCGATTCGATGCCCGCGGCCGCTAGCTTAGCATTCGTCCCGGCACGGATTATGGACGATGCGATTGATGAGCCATCGATCGAATGACGGTGAGACCTGCGTTGGTGTTTGATCAGAGCCCTCTTCATGCTCATGGTCCCAAAAAACGACCGGACATTCTCCATCCTGGAATCTTGACGTATCCAAGCAGTAATTATTGCCGGCGCCGTCGTTCATGATCGGCACGAGGTATTGCGGAGTCAGGGGCTCAGCCTCGTAACGTTCGGAGATCGCGGTTTTTACCAGGTCGTATTCGGGGGGAACGCTCGGGCCCACCCCGAAAATCACATCATAGTAAATCTCCGCCCAGCCGAGCCTGTGGAGAAAGGCCCTGTAGCTCTGCGGAAACCGAACCGCGAGCGCGCGTTCGGCATCAGCAACCTCTCGGTCCGTCGCGCCGCTACCGCATTCTTTTGCGACGAGTGCATCTATGTGCTCGAACATCTCGCTTATGCTCATGGACGTTTCCCTCGTGGAAGGTTCGGGTGATTTACCTTGAAATTCGGTCCCACGCGGTGCTCTGTGTATGTTTTGAACTCGAAATTACCAGGGGTGTTCGTGCCGCCTTCACTCAGCAGTTTCTTGTGGTGGATTTCCATCGGTTTACCATCAGACCCCACGGGAGCCTTGCCTTTTCTCATCGACGCGAGCTGCTCCGCCGTATACTTTTGAGGATTCTTTTCGGCCTCCTCCTTCCACAGTTGCGGTTTCATTCGCTCGAATTCTCTTCGCGCGTTGTCGAGCTCACCGCCCGTCACTCTTGCCGGTGCCGCTTCGGCACGCTCCGCGCCTGCGGCACGCTCCGCTGCGGCTTTCTTTTTCCGAGCAAAGTATACCGCCTCGGCCTGGCCGAGAAAGCCGATCATCGATAGGCGAAGTGCCTCGTTCGTGGCGCCTATCGGCTTGAACTGTTGCGCCTGCGCTCCTAGCAACGCGGTATAAAAGATACCCGCGGCATCCTCGTGCGAGAGCTTGCCCGCTTGCACGCGTTTGTCCAGATCGTAGACCCAGAAACTTGGCATCGCCTGGGCAGCAGGCACGCGCGCCCAATACGCGGCCATGCTGGCATTGTTCAGGCCGGCCAACAGGCCCCCGGCGGCGACCCCCGCCGCCGCCCGCGCACCGCCAATCGCCCCGCTGCCCAGGTTGGGCACCGGCAAGTTTGTCGTGCTCGCGGCCGGCCACGCGCTCGCGCCGGTTGCGGTCAGGCGCACTGGTGCGCGTCCTCCGCGCCAGGCCGCGACACGAACCGGATTGGGCTTGCGGGTCGCCGGCACCGCCGAGCCTGATCCGCTCGTCGGCGACCACCATCCGCGGTTTTGAGAGAACGCCCCGCGCGGGTGCTTGCTCGGATCCCAGCTACCCTCTCGCAACCACTCGGAATACCGCTCGGCGCGCCGCCAGGCATCGCGGTCCTCGGCTTCCTGGCGCACCAACCTGCGTAGCTTCGTTTCGGCCTCAGGCGAAATTTGTGCCGCCCATTCCAGCAATTCTCGCTCGTGCCGGGCCTCCGCTTCGGCGGCTCGGAGCCTACGAAGTTCCTTCGCGTGTGTGGACGAGATTTCCGCCAATCGTTCCAATTTCTCGCGCTCGGCTTTGGCCCTTTTCTCTGGACTAATGACGACGGGAATGGGCTTGCCTTGAATCGCTTGCGCGAACAACCACGATTCACTTGGCGCCGATCCGTCGGATCCGTCGCGGGCCTGTGGGCGCATTTCATCGTGCATGAATGACCTCCTCGCCCTGCAAATATGAAGCTCGCCTGAGGTCGGGGCTCACGTCTGGCCCGTCGCATGCGGCGCGATGGGCCAGCGCTCAGCCGGGTCGGCCGCCAACAGGGAGCGGCGAATACTCTAGCAAAGTATTCGCCCCGTGGCCTCGAGAAATTAGGCCACTTCAGTTCGCGTTGCGCCGAGCATCTAGCTTACGACGCGTGCCGTCTGGGGATCCGAATCGAACAGGCGATGCTGGCCGGGTTTGAAGATCTGCAAACGGTGCTCCTGGAAGCATTACGGGGAAGGGCGCCTCTGCGGTTCCAAACCCGTTTTCAGACCAGCCCTGCGATCGGGTCGGCTTCGTAAATGTAGTGCGGCCGGCCGAGCAGATCGTGCCAGGCGCTCGCCGGCGGCAGACCGAGCGAATGATAGATCGTCGCGGCCAGCTCCTCGGGCGTGTGCGGCGATTGCGCGGGATAAGCACCCTGACGGTCCGACGCCCCGATCACCGCGCCCCCCTGCACGCGGGCGCCGGCAAACAGCACCGATTGGACCGCGCCCCAGTGATTGCGGCCGGGCAGCTTGCCGGGGGCGGCCGAGATGTTCGGCGTGCGGCCGAATTCGCCGGCCATCACCACCAGCGTGCTGTCGAGCAAGCCGCGGTCGGCCAGATCGTCGAGCAAGGCGCTGACGGACTGGTCCATCGGCGGCAGGAGGAAATTCTTCAGGTTGGGGAAGGCCGCTTCGTGCGTGTCCCAGGTTTCGTTGTTGCCCAGGTTGACCTGCACGAAGCCGACGCCCGCCTCGACCAGCTGCGCGGCCAAGAGCAGCGACTTGCCGAAACTGTGCCGGCCATAGGCCTGCTGCCGGCGCGGATCGGCCCGGCCGACGTCGAAGGCGTCGTGCGCCCGCTCGTTGAGCAGCAGCGACAGGGCCGCGTCGCGATACGTGCTCAACTGTTCGGTCTCGGCCAGCCGGTCGAAGTGGGGCCGCTGCCCTTCGATCGCCCGGCGCAGGGCCACGCGCTCGGCCAGCCGCTCGGCAGTCAGGCCGTCGGCCAGGGCGAATCGCGGCAGCTGGAAGACCACTTGCGGATCTTCGACCGCGCCGGTGGCGTGATGGAACAGATAATCGGGATAGGCGCCGTAGCTCTTGGGATGATAGGGCGAAGCTTCGACGAACCAGGGCTCGTGCCTGGTGCCCATCAGCCCGGCGAACTGCCCCGGAATGGTGCGGCCGGTGTTGTGCACGATCCGGTCGGGCAGCACGACCGCCGCCGGCAAGCCCTCGCGCGGGGCCACCAGGGCCCCGGCAATCGCCGCGATGCTGGGCCAATCGGTCGGCTTGGGCTTGCTGGGGTCGTAGCCGGCGGGCATGGGCGTGCGGCCGGTGAGCATCACGGTGTGCCCGTTGGAATGCTCGTTGTACGGATGCCCAAGCGACCGGACCAGGGCCCAGCGCTCGGAGCGGGCGGCCAGGCGCGGCAAATGCTCGCTGATGAAAATGCCGGGCGTGCGCGTGGCGCTGGCGGCGAACTCGCCGCGAACCTCGACGGTCGCCTCGGGCTTGGGATCGAAGCTCTCGTGCTGGGCCAGCCCGCCCGACAGAAAGATATAGATCACGGCCTTGCCGGCCGGGCGTGGCTGGGCGCCGGCGGCCAGAGCGGCGGCAGCCAGCCCCGTGGCCTCGAGCCCGACCAGCCCGGATGCACAGCAGCGCAACGCCTGACGGCGGGTGACGCCGCGCGGCGCTGCCGCGCGATCGCTGCGATTGGGATTCGACATTCGCCAGGCCTCCTGATCGCGATAAGGACACCGCAGGGCCGCACACGCCGATCGGGTAGCGCCGCTCATTTTCGCCGCTCATCGGGCGAGAATCAACCGCAGCGGCAATCAAAGCCGACAGAGCCGCCGGCGGCCGGAAAAACAATTGCAGCGCGATGTCAGTCGTCGGGCCCGGGCGGCTTGCCGAGCAGCAGGACAACCGCCAGCACGATCCCGCCGATCGCCGCGCCTATCACGCCCAGGATGACGACCACGATCAGCAGTTCCAGCGGTCCGATGCCGAACATGAGCGGGCACTCCCTCTCGGCCAGTCGAGCGCGAAATGTTTCCCAGCTTCGCAGCTTCAGGGGGGCGACAAGGGCGGCAATTTGCCCAGCCGCCGGGCTTCGTCGTACACGGCGATCGCAAGTTCGCTTTGCACCTGGGCCCACTGGTCGAACCGGTCGGTCCAGGCCCGCAGCTCGAAGTTGAGCGTGCTCGAGCCGTAGCCCACCAGCAGCGCCTCGGGCGCCGGATGCTTGAGCACGGCCGGATTCTCCCGGGCAATGCGCTGCAGCAATTCCACGACCGTGGCCGGCGAGACGCCGAAGTTCACGGCCAGCGGCAAATCGATGCGGCGATGCTGATCGCTGAATGTCCAGTTGGTGAGCTTGCCTTCGACGAGCAGCGAGTTGGGCAGGATGGTGTCCGCGCCGAGGGCGGTCCGGACGGTGGTTGCCCGGATGCCGATGCGGCGAACTTGCCCTTTGATGTCGCCCACGTCGACGACGTCCCCCACCTGGATCGGCCGCTCGAACAGCAGGATCAGGCCCGAGGCAAAATTATTCACCACGCTTTGCAAGCCGAAGCCCAAGCCCACGCCCACGGCGCTGAGCAGCACCGTGACCTTCGTCAGATCGACGCCCAAGAGCCCCAAGCCGAAGACGAAGCCCAGCGTCAGGATGGTGTAATGCAGCAGCGCGCCGATGGCGAACGACAAGCCCGGGTTCGTGCGCAGCCGCGAATGCACGTCTTCCTCGAGCGCGAAGCGGATGAAGCGCGACAGAAGGTACGCGCCGACCAGCGCGGCTGCGAACTCCAGCACGGCACCCAGCGAAATGCTGACGGCTCCGCGCTCGAACTGTGCCGAGAGCACGCCGCCGAGCCAGGCGGAGGTCGGCTCGAGCAAACCCAGATACTCCAAGGTGCGTTTGCCCCAGGCGAACACCGCACCCCAGGTGAGCAGCGTATGCGCGCGCCGCTGGAGCAGGTCGCGGTGCCGCACCGCCATGTGCGTCAGGCCCAGGGGCCTGGCCCGCAGCAAAAAGCCGACCAGCCCGTCGGCCACCTGGACCGTCGCGTACAGCTCGAAGGCCAGCGCTCCGGCCGCGATCGCGCCGGGCGTTAGCAACCGGGCCAGCCGCACGAAGCCCAGGCCGGCGGCCACAAAACCCGCGGCCGTGGCCGCCAGCGCCGCGATCGCCAGCCAGCGCACCAGCCGTGGGTGCAGCACACCCCGGGCTCGTTCGCTCGCCGGCTGCAGCGCGCCGAATTTGAACGCCCAGCCCAACAGCCCCGCGGCCGCCAGCGATTCGGCCAGCAGAATCACTTGCTCGGCCGGCGGCGTGCCGGCAAACACCTGTCGCACGGTGTCGATGCCGAACAAAAGCACGAGCATGCCGAGCGCCGGCACCAGCACCGGCCGAATGACCGGCAGCGTGACCCGAATCATGGCCAGGATCGCCAGAAACTCCAGCGTCTGCTTGAGCTCGGTCGGCACGCTCGAGCCCGGGGCCGTGGCCACGAAGAGCGCAGCGGCCAGCGCGCCGGCATACGGATGGTCGAACACCCGGGCGGTGGGCCAATCGTCCTGCCCGCCGGACCGCCACTGGCGAACCGAGTGCCGAGCGGCCAGAAAGACCAGGAAGATAACGATGAAGATCGCCACGAGCGTCGACGCATCGGAGCTGGGGTCGTTCCAGTACTCGACGACGTCCGAGGCATAGGCGTGCGCCGCGCGGTCGATGGCGGCGGCCATGTCGGCGGCCGAGGCGCCCTGGCCGATCCCGCTCCAGACGGGCGGATCCTGCTGCGAGAAGAGCCCGGCCCGCTCGGTCTGAGCCTTTTCGGCAATCAGGGCCAGCGCGGCATTCGAACGGGCCACGACCGTGGCCACCGCGGCCTGATCGGCCAGCAGCCCGGATTGACGGGTGGTGAGCGCCGACTGGGCGGCAGCGAGCGCCGCGAGCGTCTCGTCGATTTGTTCGAGCGTCGCCGGCGGCGCTGCGGATTTTGCCGCCGCGCCCTGCGTCGCCGTCCAGCGCTTGTGCAGCTCGTCCAGCTGATCGATTCCCTTTTGCAGACGCGCGGTCAAATGCGTCAGCCGCAGCAGCCAGGCATTTGCCCGGGCTCGCCAGCGCTCCCAGCGCTGCTCTTGCGTGCGCAACCCCGTCAGGCCGGACCCGCGCGTGCTGAGGGATTTGAGCGCGGCGAGCTCGGCTTCGATCCGCGGGCCCGCCGCGTGCAGCAAGCTCCGCAAGGCTTCGACTTCGCCCTCCTCGGCCAAGGGGGTCGAGAGCGAATGAGCCAGGTTCGAGACTTCCACCGACTGCCGGGCAATCTCCGCCGGTGCAATGACCACGGGCGCCGCCGGCGCAGTGGGGGCCGGCGCGGGGGCCGCGGCGCTCGTTTCGTGCGGATGCTTATCGGCTGCCCAGGCCCCGCAGGCCAGCAGCGAGCCGGCCACGAGGGCCAGACGGGCGGTCCACCTCCGATTGAAGCCGTAAGCGCGGCCGCGCGTATTGGAAACTTGTTCCCGGTTGAAAAACCGGCACATCCGGTTGGCGATCTGCATGCGTTTGAGCTGGATGTTGAACAGTCTGGGGATTGCCGCCCAAGAGCCTATCCGAGAACCGTCTCGGAGAAGGGGACAGTCCCGGTTTGCTCCGAGGACTGCGCAAAACTGGGACAGTCCCCGCCGCTTCTCGGATCGGCTCTTAAGGGGCCTTCTGGCGTGTGGCCACAATCGTAGCAGTTTGCCCGGCGCAACACGACGGGCAGCGTGGCAACCGGCTCCGGCCGCAGCCCGGCTGGGTCCCCATCCGAGGACCGCGGCGGAGAGGGGGACAGTCCCGGTTTCCTTCGAGAAGCTGCGCAAAACAGGGACAGTCCCCGCCGGTTCTCGGTTGGGCGGTTGGCTGCCTCGTCCTAAGCCGGGAGCCGGCCAGTCGTTATGGAAATCCGAAAAAACCGGCCGATCCCTCGCCGGGCGGGCTGCGTATGATCCTATTATGCTCCGCTTCGTCCACCGATCGGTTGCGCTCGTATCGGCCCTGATGCTGGCTTTGCCGGTGGGTTGGTGCCGGGTTGCATTGGCCGATCGGAGTGGGGCTGAGCACTGTCGGGCCCAGCAGGCCGAAGCGCCGTCAAGCTGCTGCCCGACGGCGGCGCCCGACGGACCAACGCAGGCTCCCTGCGCGCGCAGGCGCCAGGGATCAATTGCTGCTGCTCGCGCGAGCCGGCCCAACCGACCCAGTCCGTGCAGTCGTTGCCGGACGCCGGAGCGTGCCTGATCGCTTTGCCGATCGAACCGGCCGCGGGCAGAGGTGGACCGTCGATCGACGCTATCGCGACGGCGGACCTGTTTGCCGGCCCTCCGCTACGAATTCTCCAGTGCGTGTGGCGGTGCTGATCGCGCCGGCCTGACTCTTTTCCTGCGCACAAGTTGTCACTGGGCCCGGTATGGCCCGACTGCTGCGCCCGACTTTGGGCGAGCAGATTCACGGACACGCTTTACTGGAGAATCTGATCATGTTTACCAAATTGATTTTCGGTTCGCTCTTTGGTTTGAGCCTGCTTGCCGCCGGAGTGCTGTCGGTCGGGGCGGCCAAGGACGCAAAGGATTGTTGCTCGGCCAGGCTGGCCTGCTGCAGCCCGACCAGCGGCTGCTGCGTGGCCGACCAGCGGCTCGGCTGCTGCGAGAAAGGGATGAAGTGCTGCGCCGAGGACAAGGGCTGCTGCGACGCGGCGCAGAAGTGCTGTGTCGAAGGTTCGGCCTGCTGCGAAGCGGCCAAGGCCTGCTGCGCCAAGAGCCCCAGCCAGCCGGGCCAGAAATAGCCGCGCCTCAGCGGCCGGATGCGACAAGTTCGCCCGGTTTTCACAGACCCCCGCTCGCCCGAATCGGGGCGCGCGGGGGTTTTTTGTTTCTGGGGGGAAGTTTCTGGCGCCCGGCGGCGGAGCTAGAATGGCGGGTGCGTGCGTCAACCCGCGGTGCTTGCAGCCGTCCGCCGCGCTCCCCCCAGCGCGGCTCGCTCCCTCCCCCCCTCGAACCTCGCGGAGCTGCACGATGCCAAAACGCCCGACTCTCTTGCCGTGGCTTGCGGCAGCGCTCGCCCTGGCCGCATCCCTGGCGCCGTCGGCAGCGCGGGCCGCGGGGCACGAGGCCGAAGGCGGCCATAAAGCGGCCGGCATCCTGATCGACAAACAAGCCGGCTCGATCAGCGTCAAAGTCGACGGTCTGGACGAGCCGGTCAAGTATGCGATCGATCCGGCCAACGCCGCTCTGGCCGAGTCTTTGAAAGCGCTGTTCAGCGTGAGCCGCGTCACGCTCTCTTACGACGACGCCGGCGACGCGCACAAGCTGGTGTCGATCAAGCGGCAGGTTCCCAAGGCGACCGGCACCGTGACCGGCGAAGTCGTGAAAAACTATGGCTGGTGGATCGAAGTCAAGCCGGCCAAGGGCCTGGCCGACGGCTACGCCTGCAACTTCCCCTTCGACAAGCACCAGGACACCATGGACAAGATGAAAGAGCTCCAGCCGGGCGACTGGGTCACGATCAGCTTCGCCACCGACTTCGAGCGGCATCGCATCCAGACCCTGCGGAAGACAACCGCCCCGGGCCACAAAGGCGGCTCAACCAAAGAAGGCACTGCCAAAGAAGGCGCCGGCAAGGAGGGCAAGCCAGGACACGAAGCCGGCAAGGCGGCGGGAATCCTCATCGACCGCAAAGACGACTGGATCACCGTCAAGCTCGACGGCGACGACGAGCCGACCCGACTCGAAGTCGACAAGGGGGACAAACCGCTGGCGGAGTCGCTCAAACCGACGTTCGGCGCTTGCCGCGTGCAACTGACCTTCCGCACGCAAAACGACAAGCGGCAGTTGACCGGCATCAAGCGGCAAATCCTCAAGCAGAACGGCACGATCACCGGCGACGTGGTGAAGGTGTGGAATGACTTTTGGGTCGAGGTGAAACCCAAGAGCGGCCTGGCCGACGCCTTTGCCCCCGGGGCCAACTACAACGACAAGGCCTTCATGGATACGCTCAAGGGGCTCAAGCCCGGCGAATCGGTCACGATCGTCTACTACACCGATTTCGAGCGGCACCGGATCACGTCGCTCAAGAAGAATCCGGGCAAGTAGCCGGCGGCGTTGCCGTACTCCCGCCATCGGACGATGGTACAATCGAAAAGCCGCCGGCGGGCGATCCAACCTGCGCCAGGGAAGCACTCCGCCGCGACAAATTCGATCCGCACGGGCCCTTCGCACAGGAATTCCAGCATGCTCCGCTACGCCTTGATCTTTCTTATCATCGCCCTGATCGCCAGCGCGTTCGGCATGTTTCAGCTGGAAGGCGTGGCTATGGAAGCCGCTCGGATTCTGTTCTTCGTGTTCCTGGTCATATTCATCATTTCGCTGATCACCGGCCGCAAGGTGGTTTGAAGCGGCGCGTCGGCGATCGCCGGTCGCGTTCTGCCTCGTGCGCGCAAATCAGGTCGATAAAAACCGGCATTAGCCGAACAGCTGGCCGGCGCGGACCGGATAGCCGCGCAAGAATTCGCCGGGCGTGAGCACGCGCTTGCCGGCCGGCTGGATTTGCTCGATCGCCAGCGCGCCTGCGCCCGTCGCGATGACCAGCCGCTCGCCGGCAGCCTCGAGCACCGTGCCCGGCGCGCCCGTTTCCGGCGCGCCCGTGCCCGGCGCGCCCGTGCCCGGCGCGCCCGTTTCCGGTGCGCCCGTACCCGGCGCGCCCTCGGCCAGGCTGACTTTGTCCAGGATCAACCGCAAGGGATCGCCGGCCGGCCGCTGCCAGAAGCTGAACGTTCCGGGCCAGGGAACCAGCGCCCGGACCTGATTGCAAATGGCTGCAGCCGGACGGGACCAGTCGACCTGGCCGTCGGATTTTTTCAATCGCGGCGCGCGAGTGGCCTGGCTCGGATCCTGGGTGATCGGCCGGGCCGTGCCGGCCACGAGCTGCTCGATCGCCTGGGCCACGAGCGGCGCGCCCAGCTCCGCCAGCCGGGGCTCCAGGTCGGCGGCGGTGTCGTCACTTCCGATCGGCAGGCTCGCCTGCAAGATCGCCGGGCCGGCATCGATGGCCGGCGTCATGTGGATCACCGTGTCGCCGGTGACTGTCTCGCCGTGATACACGGCCCAGTTGATCGGCGCCGCGCCGCGATATTTGGGCAATAGCGACGCGTGCAGGTTGATGCCGCCCAGCCGGGCCACGGCCAGCGTCTGGGGCTGCAGGATCTGCCCGTAATCGCAGACCACAAAAAGATCGGGCGTGTGCCGGGCCAGCTCGGCCCGGGCTTCGTCGGTGTTGATGCTCTCGGGCTCGAAGATCGGCAGCCCGCGCTCGCGGCCCAGCTCGCGCATCGGATTGGCTTCGGCCTGCTGCTTGCCGTGCAGCGTGCGCGGCGGGCGGGTGGCCAGCAGCTCGACGCGGTGCGGCCCGGCGAGCAGGCAGCGCAACGTCGGCACGGCGAAGCCGCCGGTTCCCATCATGATGATCCGCAGCATCGTGATTGTCCGAGAGGAGGTTCGCCGGGCGGGCGCCGTTCGCCGCGGCCGGCGCCGTCAGCAGGCGTGCCAGCCGCGCGGTTCTGCACGCAGCACGCTGACACGCGCTGACTGTACCCGGTTCAGGCCCGGCGAGCAAAAGTCGGCCGCGGACCGGCATTGCGCGTCTCTTCGCTGGCGTCGGCCGCAAACTTGCGGAAGTGCTGGTCGAAGAGCACGGCCAGCCGCTCGGCCGCCCGGTCGTAGGCCGCCGGATCGGACCAGGTGCCCTTGGGCAGCAGCAAGGCGTCGGGCACGCCCGGCACCACCGTCGGCACGGCCAGGCCGAACACCGGCTCGGCGCACGTCGGGCCGGCGGCCAACGTGCCGCGGTGGATCGCGTCGAGAATGGCCCGGGTGTAGGGGAGCGGAATCCGCGAGCCGGTGCCGTAGGGCCCGCCGGTCCAGCCGGTGTTGACCAGCCAGGCCTGCGCGCTGTGGGCCTGCAGTCTGGCGGCCAGCATCTCGGCATACTTCGTGGGGGGCCAAACCAAAAACGCCGCGCCGAAACAGGCCGAGAACGTGACCTGCGGCTCGGTGACGCCCATCTCCGTGCCCGCCACTTTGGCCGTGTAGCCGCTGAGAAAGTGGTACATGGCCTGGGCCGTGGTCAACTTGCTCACCGGCGGCAGCACGCCGTAGGCGTCGCAAGTGAGCAGGATCAGATTGCGCGGATGCCCGGCCACGCAGGGGATCTTGGCATTGGGAATGTATTCGATGGGGTAGGCGGCCCGGGTGTTCTCGGTCAACCGGGCGTCGTCGTAGTCGACCTGGCGATTGGCCGGATCCACGACCACGTTTTCCAGCACGGTGCCGTAGCGCACGGCGGAAAAAATCTCGGGCTCTTTCTCGGCCGAGAGGTGGATGCACTTGGCGTAGCAGCCTCCTTCGATGTTGAACACGCCGTCGGCGCTCCAGCAGTGTTCGTCGTCGCCGATCAACCGGCGCTCGGGATCGGCCGAGAGCGTGGTCTTGCCGGTGCCGGACAGGCCGAAGAACAGCGAAACGTCGCCGGCCGGCCCCTCGTTGGCCGAGCAGTGCATCGAGAGCACGTCCTGCCGGGGCATCAGGTAGTTCATGATCGTGAACACGCCTTTTTTCATTTCGCCGGCGTATTCGGTGCCCAGGATCACCACTTCGCCCAGCTCGAACGACAGCGCCACGCTCGTCTGCGAGCTGACGCCCGGCGTTTGCGCGTTCGCCCGGCATTGGCCGGCGTTGTAGATCACAAAGTCGGGCTGGCCGAACGACGCCAGTTGCCGGGCCGTGGGGCGGATCAGCATGTTGTGCATGAACAGGGCATGATACGCCCGGGCGCAAACGACGCGCACTTTGAGCCGCCGCCCGGAGTCCCAGCCGGCGTAGCCGTCGACCACGAACACGCGCGGCTGCGCGGCGAGAAAATCGGTCGCCTGGTCCCGCAGGGCCAGGAACGAACCGCTGCTGAGCTTGATGTTCACGTCGCCCCAATTCACGTCGGCGGTCGAACCCGGTTCGTCGACGATCCGCTTATCCTTGGGGCAGCGGCCGGTGAACTTGCCGCTCGTCGCGGCCAGCGCCCCGGTCGAGGTCAGCACGTCCCCTTCGGCCAGGGCGAATTCATACAGTTCTGCCGGCGACAGATTGCGCAGCGCGCGGCAGGCGGCCAATCCGGGAGCATCAAGCACGAACGAAGAGTCCATCGAGACATACCTCACAAACGCGGGGACGCGGCCAGTGGGATCGGCCACGTCGGGCGACGGATGATTGGGCGGGGGGCTGGATCGTCGCTCGCAGCCGCAAGAATTATACGTTTGTGGCCGGAATCTGGCCTAGAGCAAACGTAAACCGAAGCCCGGCAAGCACTCGCGAGCCTCATGCCGGCCCTGCGCGGATCGACCGGCGCGCGGATCCGCGCAGGCGTGGCCGCGCTACTCGCGAGAAACGCGAAAACCGCGAAAAGCCACGGGGCAGGCGCGCCCTCAACCGCGACTCAAAGCAGAAGCCGAACGAATGAAGCGCGCGGCCAGCTGCTGAATCCCGAATAATCCACGCCCGGCCCTGGGCAGAGCCTGAGCACGCGAATGCGTCACTTGCTCTTGGGCTTCGTGGTGGGTTTGGTCGCCGGTTTGGTGGCCGGCTTCGTGACGGGCTCGGCCTTGGGCTGGGTGTGTGCCAGTGCCAGCAAGGCAAACGCCGTGCACAGGTTGGCGTCTCCCTCGAGCCACTGGCGGTTGTCGTTCACCCACGAGCCGTCGTCCTGCTGTTTGGCCGCCAACGTGGTGATCAGCTCCTTGCGCCAGTTGTGCTTTTTGCCTTTCGCGTCGGCCAGCTCATCGGCGCCAACCGCTTCGAGCGACTTGGCGAACAAGTGGTAGTAGTAGTACAGGCCGGCCGAGCCCAGGCCGGGGTTGCTGTCCAGATCGTAGTTCTTCTGGATCCATTGATAGGCGGCTTTGACGCGCGGGTCGTCGGGGCTCACGCCGGCAAAGATCATGCTCTTGAGGCCCGCGTAGGTCATCGAGCCGTAGCTCCGCAAGCCGCCGCTGGGCGTGAGCTCGGCCGGATTCTGTCCGCCGGCGGCCGGGGTGTAATAGAAACCGCCGTCGGGGTTCTTGGCCGCAAACGGCGTGGTGTTGTGCTCGGTTTCCAGGTTCTGGCAGCGCGAGACGAAAGTGAGGGCCTTCTGCAGCGCTTCGTCGTCGGCCGGAGTGCCCACGGCCTGCAGCGCGTCGATCAGGAACGCGGTGTTCGACAAATCGGGTCGGGTGGCGTTGCCGTAGCCGACGCCGCCAAACTCGATGTTCGACTTGTCGCGGCCGTCGGCCCCGTCGACCTGCAGCCCGCGGACGAACTTGTCGGCTGCGGCAATTTGCTTGTCGTAGCGATGGTCGGCGTTGGCAGCCTGGAAGCAGATCAGGTTCACGCAGGTCTCGTAGTTCTTGATCCGCGAGCCGGGCGCGTAGATGCCGCCGTCGGACTGCACGAAGCCCTCCAGATACTTGAGCGCCTTGGCCACGGTCGGGTCGTCGGGCTTGCGGCCGTTTTCCAGCATTCCGGTCGTGACGACGGCGGTGATGGCCGGACCGGCCTGGGCGCTAAAGCTGCCGTCCGCCGCTTGCCCCTTGCTGCGCAGGTACTCGACGGCTTTCTGCACGCTGGCCGTGTATTGCTTCTTGGCCGCCGCGTCCAGATCCTTCGCCTGGGCCGGCACCAGCGCCGCGCCGCCGCCGACCAGGCCGATGATTGCCGCGGCCGCGTGAACGAACACAAATCGCCGGTGCATGGAATGCTCCTCGTGAGTCAATGTGGAAAAGCGGGGCCGGACCGGTTCCTTATACCACAACCCGCGGCAAGCGGGGGCGCGCCCGAGACAAACTCGCCGCGCCGCGGCTCGCAGTCCGTTGAATTCTTCCTAGCTGCCGTGCCGCTTGGGCTTTTCATAAGCTCGCACCGGCCCACTGCGCAGCGGCAGCGGAGCGCAAACGTTCGGGCTCGAAGTACCAGGATTCGCCCCGCCGCACCCACTGCTCGTCGAGCACCAGTTCCGGGTTCTGGGCGCTAGCCGGCAACCGCACGCGCAGCTGGGCCGCGTCGCCGGCAGCATCGGTCAGGGTTGTGGCGAGGATCTCGGCCGGGGGGCCGGGTTCGGCCGAACCCAACGCTTTGGGGCTGAGCGCCGCGTCGGAATCGGCGGCGGCATCCGGCGTTTGGGCCGGCTGGCCCTGGCCGTGCGCAAGCCAGGTGCGCAGGGCCCGGTATTGGGCCGGATCGGTCAAGCGAATCATCACCTGCATGTCGCGTCGGGCGACGGCCGCGGTGAACATCGCGGCCCGGCCTTCGAGCGAGTCGGGAATTTCCAAGGGCACTGGCGGCGGCGGCTTGCGCCCCGCCATCGCGACGCTCACGCCCGCCAGGCTCAGAACCGTCACCAGCAGCACCCAGCGCGCCGGGCCGCGCGTGGCCAAAGCCAGCGCCGCGTCGCGCAGCCGCACTCCCCAGGCCGGCGCCCGGACCAGCACTGCCCGATGGTCCTGCCAGGCGGACGAGTTCGTGCGGACCTGCAGACGGATGCGGTCTTCCAGCGCTGCCGGCAGCTCGACCAACCCGGTGCGGGACACGCGAAAGCGCTTATCGCAGCCGCGGCAGATCAGCACGTGCGCCAGCTGTTTCCAGGGAATCATCCCGCCCGAGCCGCAGTTCGGGCAATTCATCTTCATTTCGAGGCCGGCGTACCGACCGGCGTCGTGGGATGTGCTCACGCCTGGCTGCCTCGCTTTCCGAGAGCGCGCGACGCGGCGCCGCCCGGCTGCAGGCGGCGCCGCGGGAGCGGAACGGGATGTAGCGATCTACTGTACGTTGAAATACTGCGACAAGGCCTCATCGCGGCCCGTGCCGGTCCAGAGGTGATTGTCGCTTACGTTATTGATGTAGGACGACGCGGAGGTGTAGCCCGAGGTGTTGCCGAACGGCAGCGTGCCCGGAGTGGGATTCACCAGCGTATTGGACAGATACTCCGGCCAGGCCACGTTGGTCGTGATCGTGGTCACCTTGCCGGTGGCGGCGTTGGTGGTGGAATAGGTGTAGGGGGAGACGACGTAGCCCAGCTCCTGCAGCGTGTGGCTTTCGACGTGCCCGTCGAGGAACACGACGTTGGCCCGGCCGTTGTGCCGCTCTTCGGCCGGCGAGAAATAGATCGCGATGTCGGTTCCGGTTTCGTCCGGGCCGTTCGGATCGTAGCCGGCCATCAGCGCCGGAGAGGGAGAGCCCCAGCCGGTCGTGCTGCTGGAAAACGCGTCCTTGGGATGCACGCGCTGGTGCGGCGGATCGAGCGTCATCGAGTGGCCGCCGTGCGGAACGTTGCCGCCGCGGCTGTCGGCAAAGGCGATCGTGCGGGCCGGATCGGACACGGGATTGACCGGATAGTTGATATACGGCGAGTTGGGATAGTCCCCCTGGTCGTCGATCGTGCGGCTGTTGCCCAGGTACTGGAAGTTGTAGCCGTAGGCGCCGTTGCGGATGCTGTTGATGTTGGTGGCCAGCCCGCCGGTCGACGTCGGATCCGGATTGGGATCTTGCAGCGACGGATCGAGGAAGATTTCGTTGTCCAGCGGGATCAGCGTGTAGGTGGCGTCGCCGCCGGCGGCGACCGAGGCGTCGGCTCCGACCGGATAGCCGGGAATGATCTGCGTGCCCAGCGGATAGCCGAACACCGGCCCGCCGGCCGTCACGGCCGCGTCATACGCCCGGAGCTTGTCCGGGTTCTGGGCCGGTCGGCCCAGGTAATCGGCGACGATCCACTGCCAGCGGGGCCGATTGACGCCCCAGCGATTGTTGTGGTTGGAATCCTCGTAGCGGTAGGGCAAGTAGGCTCGATTGGCATCAAGGAATTGCGCTCCGCCGAGCTGGAGCTGCCGCAGGTTCGAGGTGCAGGTGGCCGAACGGGCGGCTTCGCGCGCTTTGAGCACGGCCGGCAGCAGCAACGCGGCCAAAGTGATGACGATGGCAATCACGACCAGCATCTCGACGAGCGTGAAACCCCGGCGAGCGGCCACTGGCCCCCGGACCACCAACTTTCTCCACGTTTTCCGCATCTGATTTGCTCCCCGTACGAAGGACCTTAGATGTTCTGCGCGCAAAGTGCCGCCGTCGGCAATACGACCGGCGGGGGCGGTCTTATGGCACTTGTCGTGCCGAAGCTGTCGTCGAAGCCGGAAAGTGCGTTTTTCCCGGCATTTCGCCGTGCTGGCGGCCCGGCCGCTCCGATTGAAGCCGCGCGCAGCCGGACATAAGATGACCAGAAGCGGTGATTTTTTCGCCATCGACGAGTCTGCCATGCGCTGGCCCCTGCGCTATCAAATCCTGGTCCCCTTTGCCGGCCTGATGCTGCTGGTGCTGGCGGCGGTCAGCTTACTGAACGCCTATCTGGCGGCGCGCAATGCCTCACAGCAAACCGTGCGGCAGTTGCGCGACGTCGCCCGGACCTTGGCCGAATCGAATTTTCCCCTGACCGACACGGTGCTGACCCAGACCCACGGGCTGTCCGGGGCCCACTTCGTGCTGGCCGGACCCGACGGCCGGGTGATGGCCGCCAGCTTGCCCGGCGCGGTGCTCTCCACCTCTGCCGCGGCGGGGGCGGCCGGCTGGGAGCAGCTGGACCTGGCGCGGCCGCTCGACGTGGGCCGCGAGCGCTACATGCATGCCGTGCTGCTGCTGCCGCAGCGGACCGGCGCCGACGGACCGACGCTGCTGCACATCCTGTATCCCCAGCAGATCTGGCGCGAGGCGCAGTGGCAGGCTGCGTATCCGCCGCTGGTGATTGGAGCCGGCGCACTTGGAGTGGTGGCGCTATTGGCCTTGGCCATCGCCTCGCGGCTCAGCCGTCCGATCGTGCAATTGCGCTGGCAGGTGGGGCGGATCGCCCAGGGAGACTTCGAGGCCCTGGCCCTGCCCCCGCGCAACGATGAGCTGCGCGATCTGGTCGGCTCGGTCAACGCGCTGGCCGGCCAGCTCGACGAGATGCAGCGCGTGATCAAGCGTTCGGAGCGACTGGCCCTGCTCGGACAACTAAGCGGCGGCCTGGCCCATCATCTGCGCAACGACGTCACCGGCGCCCGGATCGCCGTTCAACTGCATCAGCGCCACTGCCACGACATCGACCAGGAAAGCCTGGCCGTCGCCCTGCGGCAGCTCAGCCTGACCGAAGAGCATCTCAAGCGCTTTCTGGCGGCCGGCCGCCCGGAGCCCCCCTGCCGCACCGATTGCGATTTCGCGCGGTCGTCGACGAGCTGGTGCAACTGGTGAGCCCGGCCTGCCAGCATCGCAAGGTCGAACTGGCGGTCGACTGCCCGGCCGGCTGGAACACGCGGCTGTCGGCCGATGCCGGCCAGCTGCGTCAAACACTGTTGAACCTGGTGCTCAACGCGGTCGAAGCGGCCGGCCCGCGCGGCCGGGTGCGCATCGAGCTGCGCGCCGCCGCCGGCCAGGCGACCGTGCGGATCTACGACAGCGGGCCGGGCCCGCCGCCGCAGGTGGCCGATCGGCTGTTCGAGCCGTTCGCCACCGGCAAGCCGGAGGGGATCGGCCTGGGGCTGACCGTGGCCCGGCAGATTGCCGAAGCGCATGGCGGCAGCCTGACGTTCAAGTCGGACGGCGGCACCTGCTTTTGCCTGACCCTGCCGCTCGACGAGAGCCCGCCGCGCGCCGCAGCAGCGGGCGCCGCCGAGTCGCTCGAAGCCGCGTCCGCAACGGCCGGCACTTTGGACGCTAACGGCGCGCCGGTGGCAATCCGACTATGAGTCGAGTCCTGATCATCGACGATGAAGAGAGCATTTGCTGGGGGCTCAAGCGCCTGCTCAGCGAATCCGGCCACCAGGTCCGCGTGGCTTCGAGCGCCGAAGAGGGCCTGTCCGCCGCGCGCAGCGAGCGCCCCGACATGGTCGTGATGGACGTCCGCCTGCCGGGAATGGACGGCCTGTCGGCGATGAAAGCGCTGGCCGCCATTACCGGGCCGATTCCGATCGTTGTGATCACCGCCTTCGGCAACCTGGAGACCGCGGTGACCGCCGTGCGCAACGGCGCCTTCGACTATCTGGCCAAGCCGTTCGATCTGGAACAGGCTGCGGCGGTGGTTGCCCGGGCCTTGGCCTCGCGCGAGCCCGCGCCCGGCCGCAAGACCGTCGCGGCCGAAGAGATCGCCGGGCACGAGCTGCTGGGCAGCGGGCCCGCGATGCAGGAAGTCTTCAAACGCATCGCGCTGGTCGCGGGCAGCGATTGCTCGGTGCTGATCACCGGCGAAAGCGGCACCGGCAAGGAGCTGGTGGCCCGCGCGATCCACCGCCATTCGCTGCGGGCGGACAAGCCGTTCATTCCGATCAACCTGGCTTCGCTCAGCCCGACGCTGGTCGAAAGCGAGCTGTTTGGGCATGCCAAGGGAGCCTTTACCGGCGCCGACGCGGCCCGGCCCGGCCTGTTGGAATTGGCCGACGGAGCAACGGCCTTTTTCGACGAGGCCGGCGACATTCCGCCCAGCGTGCAGGTCAAGCTGCTTCGCGTGCTGGAGCAGCACGAAGTGACGCCGGTGGGCGAGACGACGCCGCGGCCGAGCGACTTTCGGGCCATCGCCGCCACCAACCGCGAGCTGCGGCGCGAGTTTCACAGCGGAGATTTCCGCCAGGACCTGTACTTCCGCCTGGCGGTGTTCGAGATCCACTTGCCGCCGCTCCGCGAGCGGCTCGAGGACGTGCCGCTGTTGGCCGAGCGGTTCCTAGCCCGGCTGGCGGGCTCCGGCGAATCGGCCATCCGCTTCACCGCCGCCGCGATGGACGAGCTGTGCCGGCGCTCCTGGCCGGGCAACGTCCGCGAGCTGCGCAACGCCGTCGAGCACGGCGCGCTGCTGGCCCGCAGCGGAGCGATCGGGCCCGAGCACTTGCCGCCCCCCCTGGCGCCCGACTCGCCCGAACCGCTGCCGGCCGGCAGCCAGCTGGAGCAGGCCGTCCGCGACTGGACCAGCGCCGAGCTGGCCGCCGGGCGGAGCGCCGGCAGCCTGTATCAGCAATTCCTGGCCCAGGCCGAGCCGCCCCTGTTCGAGACGGTGCTCGACAGCACGCTGCAGAACCGTGCCGCGGCGGCCGATCTGCTGGGAATCCACCGGGCCACGCTGCGGAAAAAACTGAATTGATCCGGGGCCCCGTGCGACAAAGGGGTTTGCGAATTCGGCATTTCGCCGGATTTGCGACTGTAGGAGGGATTCGGTGATCGCCGATTTTCCCGCGAGAAGCCGATTGTCGGCGATCGGAGTCGCCTCCTACACCCATCGCCCCCACCCGAGTTTTGCAGTCCTCCTGCCGGCGCCACCACGTCGCTCGACGCGCGGCCGGCAGTCGGTCATCATGGGGCGCGGTCGTCACCCGATCGGCCAGCGTCGCTCAACCCCCGAGAGTTCGTAAGCGCTTGGAACTTGCCGGCACTCAGATCGAAGACACGTTCGCCGAAGCCTTCCGCATGCGCTATGTGCGGCTGGTGCTGACGGCCCACGACCAGCACTGGCTCGAGGCCGGAGCGCGGGAATTCTGCGGCAACAGCACGTCGATCATCGCCTGCGATGCCGAGATCGGGGTCGAGCGCCCACTCTCGGCCGACGAAACTCCCGACGGCCGCCCCGGCGTGGCGATCCTGGTCTTTGGCCTGTCGACCGCCGGCCTCGCGTCCGCCGTGCCCGAGCGCGTCGGACAGTGCCTGATGACCGCGCCGACCAGCGCCGTGTTCGACGGACTCGCCGCCGGCGAAGAGCAGATTCCGCTGGGCCGGCATCTCCGCTTTTTCGGCGACGGATATCAGAAGAGCAAGCAGATCGCCGGCCGCCGCTACTGGCGGATTCCAGTCATGGACGGCGAATTCCTGGTCGAAGACCACCTGCACGTCGGCAAAGGCGTGGCGGGCGGAAACCTCATCCTGCAGGCGGCCACGTTGCCGGCGGCATTGGCGGCCGCGCGCCGGGGTAGCGAAGCGATCGCCCCGCTGCCGGGCGTCATCACGCCGTTCCCCGGCGGCGTGGCCCGCAGCGGCAGCAAGGTCGGCTCGCGCTACCGCGCCCTCAAAGCCTCGACGGCGGAGGCCTATTGCCCGACGCTCCGCGGCCGAGTCGAGACCCGGCTCGCCCCCGGCGTCCACTGCGCCTACGAGATCGTCGTCGACGGCATCGACGAGCAGCATGTGGCAGCGGCCCTGTCGGCGGCGCTGCGGGCGGCCGCCGGCCCCGACGTGCTGGCCATCACCGCCGGCAACTACGGCGGCAAGCTCGGCAAGTTTCATTTCCACTTGCGCGAGCTGCTGTAGCCCGAGGGGCCCAGGCCGCTTACTTGCTCTTCAGATCCAACGGCAACGGCCCTTGCAGCACGGCCACGCCCTGGGCGATCTCCTGGCCGAGCTGGGTGTTCACGTTGTAGCGGGCGGGAATGGTTTCCGAACCGCCGTTCTGCTTCGAGACCTCGATCCGGTACAGGCCGACGTGAACGCCGCTGTAGTTCGGATTGGGCAGCTTGTCCTTGGCCACGCTGAGCATGGCCAGGCCCTGTTCGCCCGTCGTGCCGGTGGCCGGCTGCAAGTTGGGGCCGAGGAATTTTTCCGGCACCAGCGTGACCGTCGCGCCGGCCAGGGGCGCCTTGTCGAGCGTCACGCGGCAGGAGAACGGCATCAGCCCGACCTTGGTCGACTGCCAGAACTCGATGCGCTGGGCGATTTCTTCGCCCGAAATCTTGCCGTCGCCGTTCTTGTCGATGTCTTTCAAGGCCGCTTTGAGCGCCGGCGATTTTTCGAGTTCGGCGCTGTCGAGCACGCCGTCGCCGTTGGTGTCGTACTCGGCCATGGCCTGCTGCGCCGCTTGCTGCGGATTGATTGCCGGCGGAACCACCCGCGTCGGCTGACTGGTGCAGGCCGACAGCAACAAACACCAAGGGAGCGAGACGACCAACGTGCGGCGGGCGAATGTCATGACGATTGTCTTCCGGAATCGCGGGAAATAAGTCGAAAAAACGAAGTGAAACCGAGCGCTCTGCAAACTACCACGCGTCAATTTGTCGGTCAAACCAATTGACGCGCCGCCCGGCCGCAAGCGAAGCTAACACCTGCCGTCCGCCGGCGCTCGACCTCGGACCGCCGGCGTCTGGCGGCCGCGGCCCGTTCGAGCGATTGCCCAACGTCAAAACCGTATGAAACAGGCCCGAGTGCTGATCGTCGATCGCGAACCGGGCGCCGACGATCTCTACGCTCGGGCGCTCGCCGGTGCCGGGCCCGTCGAATTGATCTTCCTCGGCGACGCCCCGGCGGCCCTGGCCGCGCTCGGCGAGCGGCCCTTCGACCTGTTGATCGCGACGATTGCCCCCCCGAGTGTCGACGGCTTGGACCTGCTGGCCCAAGCCCGAGCGATCGACAGCCGGCTGCCCGTGATCCTGGTCGATCGCGAGCCGACGCTGGAAAAGGCCACGCATGGTCTGCGGCTGGGGGCCGGCGACTACCTGGCCGCCGACGCGATCGCCAGCGACCTGGCGGCCAGCGCCCGGCGTCTGCTGGGCGAGCGCCGGATCGAGGCGGAATACGATCTCTTGCGCCGGCAGGTCGAGCGCCCTACAGCTTCGACAATATCGTCGGCGGCTGCGCGGCGATGCGCAAGGTGTTCGAGCTGATCGAGCAGGTCGCCGATTCCGACGTCGACGTGCTCGTGCGCGGCGAAACCGGCACCGGCAAGGAACTGATTGCCCGCAGCATTCACCGCCGCAGCCGCCGCGCGGAGGGGCCCTTCGTGCCGGTCGACTGCGGGGCGATTCCCGAGAGCCTGCTGGAAAGCGAATTCTTCGGCCACGAGCGCGGAGCCTTCACCGGCGCCGAGAGCCGGCGGATCGGCTTGCTCGAGTTCGCCGACCGGGGCACGTTCTTTCTCGACGAACTCGGCGAGCTCCCGCTGGTGCTGCAGGCCAAGCTGCTCCGCACGCTGCAAGAGCGCAAGATCCGCCGCGTCGGCGGCCGCGAGGAGATTGCCATCGACGTCCGGGTGGTGGCCGCCACGGCCCGGCCGCTGGAAGAAATGATCCGGCAAGAGCGGTTTCGCCAGGATCTGTATTACCGCATCAACGTGGTCGAGATCGATCTGCCTCCCTTGCGCGACCGGGGCGACGACATCGGCCTGTTGGCCGAAAACCTCGCCGTGCGCTACAGCCGCGAGATGGGGCGCGACATTCGCGGCATCACGCCCGAAGCCTACCAGGTGCTGGCTCAGTATCGCTGGCCGGGCAATGTCCGCGAGCTGCAAAACGTGATCCGCCGCGGCATCGCCCTGGCCAAGGACAAGATGATCGGCCTGGACGACTTGCCCGACGACGTCGTCACCTCGGCCGGCGAAAGTCCAACGGCCAGCGGCGACATCGGCTACTTCGCGCTGCGCGACAAGCGGCTGGCCGCCTTCGAGGTGGAATATCTGCGCGAGCTCTTGAATCGCCACGACGGCGACGTGCGCACCGCCGCCGCCGAGGCCAAGCTCCCCCGCGGCACGCTCTATCGCCTGCTGAAAAAGCACGGGCTCGACAGCGCCAGCTTCCGCGGCTGACGTGGGATGCAAAGGCGGAAGGATGAAGGCGAAATGATGAACCAAGGCCGTTGAAGCGCCGCCGATCTCCGGCGCTCTGCCTGCTTTATTCTGCCTTCATCCTTCTGCCTTCTGCCTTCATCCTTCCGCCCTCCGCCTCCCCCTCTCACGTCCTCAGCTTTTCCAGCTCGGCCAGCCGGGCCGCGATCGCCCGATCGTCGGGGATCTCGCCGCGCTCGCGCGCGGACGCGAATTGGTCCTCGAACCGCTTGAGTTCGGGGCGGGCGTCGGCCAGCGCCGTCGCGCTGAGCCGGTCGGTGAACAGCACGCCGTCCAGGTGGTCGACCTCGTGCTGCACCGCGCGGGAGAACAGGCCGTCCAGCTCCAGCGTCAACTCCTGGCCGGCAAGGTCATAGGCGTTCAGCACGATGCGTTCCGGCCGGCGCACCTGGCCGTAGAGGCCGGGCAGGCTCAGGCAGCCCTCTTCGGCTTCGGTCGATCCTTTCGGAGACCGCAAGACCGGATTCAAGAACACGAATTCCTTTTCCGCCGCCGCCGGATCGCTGGCCAGGTTGATGATGAACATCCGGTAAGGCAGATCGACCTGGTTAGCGGCCAAGCCGATCCCTTCGGCCTGGTACATCAGATCGAACATCTCGCGCACGATCTTGTGCAACTCGGCGTCGACGCGCTTGAGCGGCTTCGACACGCGCCGCAGCGTAGGGTGGGGATAGCGAATGATGCGCAAGCACAAATTCCCGATGGCGAACAAACAGCAGCGGGTCTCGCCTGGCGGCGCCGACCCGGCCTGGGCAAGCGGCCCCAATGCCGACCCGCCGCGCAGGCTCCGGACCCTGCGGTAAGTTCAATTTACCAGAACCCGGCGGGGGGCGACGAGGGGTGCCGGCGTGACATCCCCCCGGGCGCGACCGTCCGGCGGCGCGGCTCTTTCAACGCCTGGCCCGGAAGATCGTCTCCGACAGGATCTCCAAGATCACCATCAGGGCGATCAGAAGAAGCGGCGATGTGAACAGGAACACCACCAGCGCCCGGCCGGGGATCCAACCAATCAGCAGGAACCCGTAAAACGCCAGACACGCGTACACAATGACAAACGTCGCGATGAGGGGACGTTCGGCCGGCGAAAACACCGAGATGCCCAGGAAGACGAGCGAGCAGAACGTAAAGAGCCAAAGGATCGACTTGATGTCGTATTGGTAGCGGCTGGCGTGAAACCGCTGCTGCGTCCGCGGCCCCAGCCCGACCTGCCTGAGCCGTGCGCCCAGCGGATTCAGTTCGGCCAGCACGGCGTCAACATCGGACGGCTCGGCAGCGGGCTCGCCGCTTTCGAACACGCCCACTTCCAGCGAGTCGCGGGCCGGCTCGTCAGTTTCTGGCTCTCGGACGAGTGACGGACCGCTTGCCAGCTCGTCCTGCCCGAGCTCGGCGGCGGCCGGCGCCGGGGCGGGTTCAAGGGCTCGGGGGTCGTCGATGGGCAAGTCGGACATTGTTTGCCGCGCCGGCATTTTCAGAACCGGCAGCGTCCATGGTCGTATCTACTATCAGGTTATAGCAAGGCGTTTATTGCCCCCCGGACCGCGGGGCGGCCGCGTTGACCACCCCCGGAGAGCGACCTAGAATTGGTTGTTCCCTCCCAACTGCTTGCATGGCGGACGCGGTGGAACATTTGTCGGCCGACGCCGGCGACGCCCGTGATTGTACGTGCCGTCGCTGCCACTCACACTCTCGCCGGCGGTGTGGATAACTTGTCCGTCGACGTGTGCGGTTTTGTTCACACGTCGACCGGCACGTCGAGACGTGCGTGTTTTGCCCACAATCAAACGGTCGGTAACGGTGGGAAACCGCGACTTTCGCACAGAACGCGGCCGCTTCGCGAAGGGCTGTCCGCCCGGGCCTGGTCGACGACGCCTCGTCCCGACGCGTCCGCCGGTACAAGGAGCTGACGACCTGATCGTCGAGGCGATCGTGCTGGCCCACGCGTTCGACGGTTGGAAATTCTTACTCGGCCGGTTCGATCACGACGTGTGCTGTGAGCTTGCGGATCGATCGCACGCCGCCGGCTTTCACGTGCCCCAGTTTGTTCGCGACGCGTTGGCCTGGTCACCGCGGGGCGACGCGTAGTTCGCCAGCGACGTCGACACAGCCGCCACGCCCAACCCCGGAGGGTGTGCGGCACGCATCCTGCGGCCGCTCGTGTCCCATCGGGTGCCCGCTTCGTGCGGTTCCCGGGCGGGTGCCCCGCTCCCGCGTCCGTGCGGGCGTCGCGTGCCAGGCCCACGCCCCACGCGTCGCGTGGGCCTGGCCGCTCCCGCCCCATGCTCACTTCGTGTTGTGCGTGGGGCATTCCCAGTGCAGCGTCCGTGCTGCACCGTGGCTTCGCACGCCTGGTGCAACGCCGCGTCGCGGGGCAGTCGCGTCCCGCGGAGCATTTCGTGGGCGTCGTGCCCACGACGATGGGCGTCCGCCGGCCCGCCCCTCGACCCCGCCTCGCCTCTTCTGCTGTCCGATAGCCGGCGGGCCATTCGTCGGCCCCGATCCGGATCCTCGGGGTGAGCAAAATCGGCGTAAGTCGTGCCGCGTCGTCAAACACCAACCCACAGCAGAAGAGGCGAGGCCTGGAGTGTTGAACCGCGGCCGGCGGAGCGGTTCGACGCGGGCCGCACGATGCGGCCCAAGATGCATCGCACGATGCGGTGCCGCCGGCACACGCGGGGCAAGGTGTGAACCAGGCTGCCCGGCCATGGACGCCGGGCTGAACACGCCCCACGCACAACACGAAGTGAGCATGGGGCACGAAGCACGCGGCCGCTGCGGTGGAGAAAGCAGCGGCCGCTTGCTGAGGCGGGCACGAGGCCCGCACGCCGGCTGGGCCGGCGAGGCGAAGGGGACGATCCCCGCACGCCTGGCTACGGAGCCTGGCTGCAGGATGCAGCCGGACCGCTTCACGGGGGTGGACGTTGCCGCTGTGTCGACTCGGCCGACCAACCACGCGTTGTGCCGCTCGCGTTGGGGTCAGCGTAGGCGATCGTACCGCTTCGCCTGTTTGACGACTTTCACGCGGCCCACACTCAGCCAGGCCGGGGCGGCGACGTGGACAACCGTCCGGCCTGCCTTCGTGGGCCCGATCGTCAGGGTTATTTCCTCGCCGAGCTGAATGCGTGTGCCAGGCGTCGCGTCGAGCTTGTACGTCGGCATGGTCAAGCTCCCAGGCCGCGTCGACCAGGCGTGGCCCGGACCGGCGGAGGCACGACGGCGGCGGCGATCGGAGCGGTAACGATGACAACAGCCCGCGTGTTGCTGCTGAAGCGGAGCGTGAATTCCACGTCGCCGTCCGACGTCGAGACGACGAGCGTCTGGTGGCGTTCGAGTTCGACGTCCTGTTGTCGGGTGAGCGGCTGCTGCATCCCGCGATTGTAACCAAGTGCCGGCGATCCGTCGCCGGGACTTGGTTGCCGTCACTGAATGTACCCCGCCAGTTGGAACAACATGTTCGCCACTTCGTTCGTGATGCACGCGATCGCCCTGGCGGCGGCGTGCCGATCGGCCTCGGGCCAATGGTCGAGGACCTCGCCCACCATCTGCTCCGATTCGTTGAGGTCGTGGAGCATCGCCGCGATGCGTTGCAGCTCCGCGATCGCAGGCGTTGGGTCGACGTCGACGCTCATGTTGCCGCTCCGTTTTCGGGCAGCGTGCGTTGGGCGTCGACGCCCGGCTTGCGGGGCTTCGCCGGCGGCGGGGCAACACGCCCCGCGTCGACCGGCGAGTCGGCCGCCCACCTGGCGATCGCCGCGAGCAGTTGCCGGTTGCGGTGGGACAAGCGACTGTCCATCAAGATGAGTTCCTTCATTAGCTCCGCGATCTTCGCGTTGGCGTCAGGCTCAGCGTCGACGCCTGGTGCAGGGGTTGCCATCTGTGAACTCCGGTCGTGGAATGCGTGCGACGGTCACTCGCCGCCGTCGCTCGGCGTGTGTTCGCGTTGCAGCTCCGCACGTGTTTTCGTCGCGTAGAGTTGCTCCCACCATGGCACGTGCGGCGCCGTCGCCGGCGGCGCGCGGTGGATTGCGAGGCGTCGCGGCCGCGTGAGGTCTGCCGACCATTCGGGGAAGCCCCGCGTGTCGGCGGGGGTGTGGCGTCGGATGTATGCCGCCGTGTGCCTGAGGCTGCTGTGTCCGAGCATATGCATCACGGCGTACACGTCGCCCGTCGCCGCATAGAGCCGCATCGCCGCCGTGTGGCGGAGACTGTGGAACGTGAACAGTTCGCCGATCGCCGCCGCGGCCCGGGCAGCCAGGTGCGACACGTTGCCCGCTGTGAACGCTCGGCCGGTCCGCGTCCGGAGCAGCGGCGAATTGATGCTGCGTGGGAGCGGCGGGGATGCCGCGAGAGCGTCGAGTAGGCCTTCGTCGATGGGCAGCTCGCGTGGGCGGCCGTGCTTGAGCGTTCGGATGTACAGGAGTCCGTGCCGCACGTGCCCGACGCGGGCAGCGGCGACCTCGCCACAGCGTAAGCCGTACAGCCCGAGCGACGTGGCCAGGGCGGCTCGGCGGTCGCCGGCCAGTCTCGCGTCGAGCCAATGCTTTTGGCACCAGCGTTCGAGCCGCCACGCCGTCGGCTCGGGCAGCGGCCGTCCTGGTGACGATGCTGCGGGTTGTGTCGGTTGCATTCGCGTTTGTGCGGCGTACGATTGTGTTGTTGCCCCGCTCGCGTCGCCCCCGTGGCTTCGCGTGTGCGTCCGCCGATTGTAGAATTGGTTGTTCCCTCCCAACTGCTTGCATGGCAAGCCCTTCGGACATTTCGTTCCATGAGCCGCGCAGGCACCACCACGCTTTGGCAGGAGGCTGCGTCGGCATGGCGCGAGCATGCCATTCCCTGGCTGATGAGTGCGTCGGTCCATTGCGGCATCTTGATCGTGCTGGGACTGTTCGTCGCGCAAGGCGCTTTCCTCAGCACCGGCAGCGGCAGCGGACATGACCTGACCAGCACGGTTTACACCTCGCACATTTCGACCGACTACTACGACGACGACGCCTCGAGCCTGGGCACGCCCGACGGCGATCCCAGCCTGCCGCCGCAAGTGGCCGAAGCGGCCGCCGGCGACGGCAGCTCGGCGAGCGAATCGGCGGCCGACCACGCGGGTTCGGGCGGGGCCAGCGGCACGGCGCAGGTCCGCTCGACTCAGTGCTGAGCGGCGTGCCGCCGGTCAACCTGGGCGGCATCTTGCCGGCAGCCGGTCCCGCGCTCGGCGGCGGTGCGCTCGAGGGAGGCGGGGTGGGCACGGCCAAAACGGCCACCACCGGATCGCAAGGCTCGAAGAACGCGCCGGGCGGCTATGCCCGCACCGGGGTGTTCGGCATCCAGGCCCAGGGCTACAAGTTCGTGTACGTGTTCGATCGCTCGGGGAGCATGGGGGGTCACGGCGGCGCGCCGCTGGCCGCGGCCCAGGCCCAGCTGATCAAGAGCTTGCACGATCTGGGGCAGACACACCAGTTTCAGATTATTTTCTACAACGAACGGCCGCAGGTTTTCAGTCCCGCGGGCGCGGCGGGCCGGTTGGTGTTCGGCACCGACGACAACAAGTACCAGGCCGAGCGTTTCGTCCAGAGCATCATTGCCGACGGAGCCACCGAGCACGAAGATGCCTTGGCGATGGCCCTGCGGATGTCGCCCGACGTGATCTTTTTTCTCACCGACGCCGACGAGCCGCGGCTGAACTCGCGGCAAATGGCCCACATCGCGCGGATCAACAAGGGGACGCAGATCAACGCGATCGAGTTCGGCTTCGGCGCGCAGGAGAACGTGGAAAACTTCCTCGTGCGGCTGCGCGCGAAAACGGCGGCCAGCACACCTACGTCGACGTTTCGACCCTGCCCCGCCCCGACGCTCAGTGACGCCGTTGCGCAGGGGGAACCGCAAACAGCGCCGCGGCAGGCAGAACCAGCGTAGAGCCAAGTGGAAGTGGCAAGGCGCCATGATTCGATTGTGCCGACTCCCGTTGTCCTGCCGCTCGCCGATCTCTGTGTCTCTGCGCCTCTGTGGTGGCATCTTCCCGCTTTGCTGCACGGCCCCGTTGCTATTTCCGCTTGCGTTCCTGGCGTCGCTGGCCCGCGCCGAGGACGTGGTCTATGTGACCGGCTCCGACGGACGCGGCACGACCCGCTGGACCGGCGAGGTTTTGGACTACTCCGGCCGCGAACTGCGGATGCGGCTGGCCACGGGACGTGAAAAGGTCTTTCCGGTTGCCCGCGTGACGGGTGTCTCGACCGAGCGCTCGGCCGATCAGCAGTCCGCCGACGAGGCGTTCGCGAAGGCCGATTACCGCCGGGCGATCGAGCGCGATCGCGCGGCGCTCGACCCGGGACACGAAAGCCGCGACTGGGTGCGACGGCAGATCCTGGCCCAGATCGTCTGGTGCCAGCAAGCGCTTGGCCAGTGGGAACAAGCCTGCGAATCGTTTTTGCTGCTCTTGGCCCGCGATCCGAAGACGCCGCTGTTCGATTGCATTCCGCTGGCCTGGACGGCGTTCGAGCCGACCCCCGCGTTCGAGCAAAAGGCCAAGAACTGGCTCGGCAAAGGGGAAACGCCGGCCGCCACGCTGTTGGGCGCCAGCCATTTGCTGGCCACGGCCAACCGGCCCGCGGCGCTCGAGGCACTGGCGCGGCTGTCGAATGATCGCGACGTGCGGATCGCGCTCTTGGCCCAGGCGCAGATCTGGCGCACGCAGATTCCCACGGCCAAGGACGAACAACTCGCCGCCTGGCGGCGCGCGCTGGACAAGTTTCCCGACGCGCTCGGCGCCGGTCCCGATTTCGTCGTCGGCTCGGCCCTGGCATCCCGGCAGGCAGAGCGGGCCGTCACGCTGCTCTTGCGAGTGCCGATCCTGTATCCCAACCAGCGGCAGCTGGCGGCAAGCGCGCTGTTGGCCGCCGGGCAGATGCTGGAAAAACTCGAACGGCCCAAAGAAGCGCAGACCCTCTACGGCGAGCTGTGGCTCACCTATCCCGACCGGCCCGAAGCGGCCGAGGCCCGGCGGCGGCTGGGCGCGGCCCGGCCGGCGCCGTGGCGCCCGCCGCTGCCGACGAGCATGGCTCGCTCGATGAGCGTTTCGTGGCCGGCTTGCGACGGCGCGGGCTGTACGCCCTGGGCGAGCAGTATTGCCGCGACCGGTTGGACGATCCGGAACTGCCCGATGCGGCCCGGGCCGAGGTCGTGATCGAGCTTGCCCGCACGCTGGCTGAGCAGGCCCTGGTGCTGCGGCCGGACGAGCGCGATCCGGTCTGGCGCAAAGCGGCCGAAACGATCGACACATTCAGCCGGCAGCAGGCCCAAAACCCGCGCTTGCTGCTGGTGCGGATGCAGGGGGCGCTGGTCGCCTTGGCCGCCGGCGAACTGGCCCGGCAGGAAAGCGAAATCGGGGCGCAGGTGGGCGGAGCGGCCGAGCCGATTCGCGCCGAGATCCGCGCGGCCATCGCCCAGCTCAAGCAATTGGACGAAGACATCGCGGTCGAGCTGCGGCGGCGCAGCCGGGCCGCGGGCCAATTGACCGACGGCGAACTCAGCTCGCTCCGGGCGAATGTCCGCTTCCAGCTGGCCCGGGCGTTTCGCAACCAGGCCCTTTGTTATCCGGCCGACAGCGTCGACCGCACCAATGCCCTCGCGCAAGCCATCGAGCTCGTCACGCCGCTCAGCGGCGCCGCAGCCGACGATCCCCTGGTCTGGCCGTCGCGCATCGACGAACTGGTCTGCCTGCGTCTGGCCGGCAAGCTTCCGCAAGCGGCGGGGCGACTGGCCGAGTTTCAGAAACTGGATCCCAGCGACGCCCTGCAGCCGCGCCTGCGGGCCGAAGCGGTGCGGCTGCTCGTCGCCGCCGGCAAGCTGAACGAGGCCTATCAGGCTGCCGGCGCGGCGGCCGACGAAACCGGGTCGGCAGCCGCCGAATTGGACTTTGCCCGGCTCCAGGCCATCGTGGCGCTGTGGCAAAAAGCCGCCAAAGCCAATGCCGACACCGAGACCTGGGAGCGGCGCGCCGGTGAAGAGGTCTCGCACATCGAGTCGCTGCACGGTCCGTACTGGATGCGCCGGGCCGAATCGCTGCTGGCCGGCACCCTGGCCAAGGCCGCCCGGGCCGCCAGCCTGGAGAACCTCACCCGGGCTGCCGCCAGTTACTATCGCGGCGGACAAGTCGACGAAGCGCTCGCCGCCTACGACGAAGCGGCCCGGCAGGCCGACGAGAAGGGGCAAGCCGATCAGGCCTTTGACATTCGGCTCACGGCCGGCGCGATCGAGAACCAGCGCAAGCACTACGAAGCCGCGAGTCGGCGGTTTGAAGCCCTGGCCCTGGCGATGCCCGCGCAGGCCAAAGCGGCCGAAGCGCATCTGGCCGCGATCTATGCCGCGGCTCAGGCGGCCCAGGCCGACAAGAAGCCGCTCGACGAATACGCCCGGCTGCTCGAAGCCCACCTGGCCGGCTGGCCGCAAGCTCCCTCGGTCGGACAAGTCGCCTTCTGGCTGGGTCAGCTGCGCGAGCACGATCGAGCCTGGCAGCAAGCCGCCCGGGCCTACCGCAGTGTGCCGCGCGAGCATGCCCAATTCGCCGCCGCGCTCTCGGGCGCGGCTCGCTCCTACGACCGGCTCCTGGCCGCTCAGCGCGCGGCCGGCAAGGCCGATCCGGCCGAGGCGCTGGAGGTGGCCCACTGGTTCGAGCAGGTCGTGACCGGCCCGTCGGGCAAGGGGCCCAAAACGTGGACCGATCTGGAGCGCGAGGCGGCGCTGGCGGCCGCACGGATCCGGCTGGCCGACACGCCGGACGGCGCCGAGCCGGTCGAGACGCTGCTCCAGGGCGCCTTGGAGCATGCCGACGATGCGCCGGCCGCGTGGCAAGCGAGCGCGCGGATCCTGCTCGTGGCGGCGCTGGCGGCACAAGGCCGTTTGGATGAAGCAGTCGCCGCGACCGATAAAACTGCCGGCGGTGCGCCGGCCGACCTGGCCCTGATGCTCGACGCCTTGGCCAAAGCCGGCGGCACGCTGCAGGACGCGGCCAAGAAGCGCCAACTGGCCGAGCTCGAACTGCGCACGATCGAGGCCCTGGGAGATCGGGCCGGGCAGTTAAGCCCCGCCCAGCGCAAAGCATTCGACCGCCTGCACGCCCTGGCCCTGGCCGAAACGGGCGAGCGCGCGTCGGCGGTCAAACTGCTCGACGACCTGGCCCGGCGCTTTCCCAAGGACGGCAATTTGCAGGAGGAACTGGCCGGGATACTGGGCCAGTCCACTTCGCCAGATGACTTGCGCCGGGCAGTCGATAAGTGGAGCGAGATCGCCCAGCACAGCCGCGGCGGCACGCCGCGCTGGTTGCACGCCAACCTGGGCCTGGCCAAGCGCAGCTGGCTTCGGGCAAGCGAGCGCAAGCCCGGGCGATCGTCAAGTTGGTCGCGGCCACGCATCCCGACTTCGGCGGCCCGGCCCTGCGCCGCGAGTACGAAGCGGTGTTGGCCGAGTGCGAGAAGGGCGAATAAGCGCGCCAAGTCCGCGGACGGTGCGCAATGGCCGGCAGCTTAGCCACCGCTCACGGCAAGCCCAACTACTGGCGTGAGCAATGTGCGAACCGTCACCGCGGCCCTCTGGCTTAAGCGAAGCCTACCGCGATTGATTCTCATTGCCCGATCCGACCGCGCATGAAAAAGGCCCCGCCACTCGGACGGGACCCGATGACAGAGCGCTCGACAACCGGCTGCGCTCTACACCAGCTCGGGCATCGGCTGATAGCGATCGACCAGGTACTGCGGGCGGCCGCCCAGGTCGGGCACAGTGGTCCGATTCGGATCGATGCCCAGGGCGTGATAGAGCGTGGCAAAGACTTCCGGGAAATGGACGGGGCGGTCTTTGGCTTCGCCGCCGATCCGGTCGGTCGAGCCGATCACCTGGCCGGTGCGCAGTCCGCCGCCGGCCACGAGCGCGCAGCTCACGTTGGGCCAGTGATCGCGGCCGGCGTCTTTGTTGATTTGCGGCGTGCGGCCGAACTCGCCCCAGACGACGACCGACACGTCTTTTTCCAAGCCCCGCTCGTGCAGGTCGGACAAGAGCGCCGCCAGGCCCTGGTCGAGCATCGGCATGTCTTGCCGCCCGGCGGCAAAATTCTGGCCGTGCCAATCCCAGCGGCTGAAGGCCAGCGTCACGCACCGCGCGCCCGCCTCGACCAGCCGCCGCGCGATGAGGAAATGCTCCATCAGCTTCGGGCCGCCGTCGTCGCGGTTCTTGGGATCGCCGTGGCCATAGCGCTCGCGGATAGCCGGAACTTCCTTCTCGATGTCCAGGGCATCCATCAATCGACTCGACGTGAGCACGCCGAAAGCCTGCTGATTGAAATTGTCGAGCCCGGTCATCAGGCCGCCGGCGTCCGACTCGCGCCGCAGCCGATCGAAACTGCCCAACAGCGCCCGGCGATCGTTCAGGCGGTCGAGCGTGATGCCATTGAGCACCATGTCCTCTTGCCCTTCGCCGGCCGACGGCCGGAACGGGGCATGCGACAGGCCCAGGAAGCCGGACTTGCCGGCGTCGGCCCATTCCATGTGCCCCATCTTTGGCGACAGGCCGACAAACGGCGGCATCGCCGGATGGGCCGGCCCCTTGAGCTTCGACAGCACCGAACCCAGGCTGGGCCAACCCCCTTGCGGCTGGCTCTGCAGCGTATGGCCCGTCAGGCACTGGAACGCATCGTGCTGGGGGATCGCACCGACCATCGAGCGGATCACCGCCACGCGGTCCATCATCGTGGCCAGGCGGGGGAAATGCTCGCAGATTTCAATGCCCGGCACGTTCGTGCGGATGGGGCGGAACTCGCCGCGAATCTCGCTGGGCGCCTCCATCTTCAGATCGAACATGTCCTGGTGCGGCGGGCCGCCGGGCAGATAGATCATGATGATCGCTTTGTGCGACCGGCCGCCGGACTGCGCCTCGGCCCGCAAGAGGTCGGGCAGCGTCAGCCCGCCCAAGGCCAGCCCGCCGATGCGGAGGAAGTTGCGCCGCGACAGGCCGTTGCAATAACGATGAGAGCGACCCAGGATCGTCAGCATGGCAGCAGCCCCTTTGGCATTTCCCGTGGCGCAATTTCCCGCGGTCCAATTTACCCGTGGCGCAATTTCCCACTGGCGCCATTTGCCAGCGGTCCATTGCGCTTCGGCCGGCGGAGTCCCGAGGACGCCTGGCCAAACGAATCAATCATCGCCGATCCATTGTAGCGGGCTGCGGCCGCAATTGCCACACAAAGATAGGTAGCCAAGGCAAGGCGGGGGCTCGACGGCCGTTTGCACCCGGGGGACCACTGCCGCCGCATGGCCACAGGAACCGGCGCGTCGTATTCTACAGTCCACGCTGGTCAAAGACATTTTTCGCGCTCTCGGGAGTAGCCGTCGATGCAGATCGCAGGACGAACGTTTCTGGTCACCGGTGGCGGCTCGGGACTCGGCGCGGCAACGGCGCGGATGCTGGTCGACGCCGGCGGCAACGCGGTGCTGGCCGACGTGAATGCGCCCCCCGGCGAGGCCCTGGCGGCCGAGCTGGGTCCGCCGGCGCGCTTCATCCGCACGGACGTCACCGACGAGTCGGCCGTTCGGGCTGCGATCGAACTGGCCCAGCGTCATTACGGCGCGCTCAACGGAGTAGTGCAGTGCGCCGGCATCCTCGGTGCGGGGCGCGTGGTCGGCAAAACCGGTGCGCACGACCTGGCGCTGTTTCGCCGCGTCATCGAAGTCAACCTGATCGGCACCTTCAATGTCCTGCGACTCGTGGCCGCGGCCGCCAGCGGCAATGCACCGAACGAAGAGGGGGAGCGAGGCGTGATCGTCAACACGTCGAGCGTGGCCGCTTTCGACGGCCAGATCGGCCAGGCGGCCTATTCGGCCTCGAAGGGGGGCGTGGCTTCGCTGACCCTGCCGGTCGCCCGGGAGTTGGCCCGCTTCGGCATTCGGATCGTGGCGATTGCGCCGGGCGTGTTCGAAACGCCGATGATGGGCGCCCTGGCCGACGAGGCCCAGCAATCGCTTGCCAGCCAGGTGCCCTTTCCGCCCCGCCTGGGCCGCCCCAGCGAATACGCTCAGCTGGTACGCCAGATCATCGAGAACCCCATGCTCAACGGCACGGTCTTGCGGCTGGACGGCGCGCTGCGGATGGCCGCGAAATAGCCGGCCCCTGGGCCGCAAGCTTCCCACCGCGATCGCGAGATCTGCCCGCGATCGCGCCCTACGATCGGCACGATCGGGTTTCGGGCGGAGCGGATTTGACCGCAGGCGGTTTTCGACCTAGGTATTCCGTTGGCGGCTTAGTGCTCCGCGCCAACGAGCCGGAGCGCCCGCGCAAGAGTCCCGTCGGTTTCCAGCCCCCTCGGGCAAGTTCGAACCCATCCTTCGCGAAACGCAACCTGGCGTGTGTGCCCGTGCGCGCACCGCAAGCAGCCCAGGCGAGACCCCATGAGCACGTTGCTTTCCCTGCCCCGCGGCCCTGTGCCCCGAAATGGCTCTGCCGACCAGAGCAACGAATCCACCGACGACAAAGTCCGGCAGCAGGTCTGGGCGCTGTTGGCCGGCATGTACCCGACCGGCACGTTCATCGAGCGCCGCCGCGAGCAGCGGTTTCCGCTGGCCCGATTGATCCGCCTGACGCCCGTCGGACGCGAGGGGCTCGTGCCGCTGGCCGAACCGGTGGTCGTGGTGGGCAAGGACGTGTCGGAGCGCGGGCTGGGGTTCTTTCACCGCCAGCCGCTCGCCCAGCGGCGGATGATCGCTTCGATCGAGACGCGCGGCGGCGGTTGGGTCGAATTCCTGATCGACATCCATTGGTGCCGGTTCACGCAATACGGCTGGTACGACAGCGGCGGCCGACTGCTGCAGGTCGTCGAGCGCGATCCGACCGCCCGCGGCGATTGGGAGGTCGGCGCGCAGCCGGGGTCGCGTTGCCGCCGGAACTGGCGGTCGAGTTGCCCACGCTGGCGCCCGATAGCCCGCCGCCGATGGTCCGCTAATCGCACGCCCGAAGGCGTCGTGGGCCGCCGGGCGGCGCTTGCATTTCCACGTCGCCGGGGTCTAATGCACGAAGAGCCTGGGTCCACCCATTCGGCCGGTCCCGCTCTTGCCTTTGGGCCATAGGTTCCCACGTGCACAGCCATTCATCTGCATTCCCGCGGCAGCCGGCACTGCTCCTGTCGATCGGGCTTTTGGCCGCGTTGGCCGCAGCCGCCGGTTGCGATGCCATTGCCAAATTGGGCGACGAGGCCAAGCAGCAGGTGCAGCAAACGGTGGTTCACACCATCGAAGACGTCAAGCAAACCACGGGCACCGCCGGCAGCGTGGAGCTGGACGTAGGCGGGCCGGTGGCCACACGGGGCTGCTATGCCAACTGGCTGCGCTTCAACGGGCGGCCGACGGTGCTACAAGTCGCCAGCTACGTCGACCCGACGAACGAATCTTTTCCCAGTTTCTTTCTGCGGGGCCAGACCGACTCGGCCGAGCCCAGTGCGCTGATCGGAGCCGCCCTCGATGTCGAAGCCTATTTGCAGCGCGAGGCCGACGGCCCGATCTGGCACACCACCGCCGAGCAGCCGGCACAAATCGTGATCCGTTCGGCGTCGGCCGAAGGCTTCGCCGCCGATCTGCAGGGCGTGCTGGTCAACAGCGCGACCGGGGAAAGCCAGAACGTGACCGGCAAGCTCAGCGGAAAGCTGCAGTAGGCTCAGTCCGTCGCTCGACGGGATCGCCTTTCGCCGCCGCATCCGGCTGGCCACATCGGAGGAGTTCGTCGCATGCAATTTCAACGCTCGATTTCGCGCGGCGCCGGGCGGCTATCCGGGCTCGCCCGTGCAGGCGTCTGGCTGGTGCTGATCTTGCTGCTGGCAGGGACCGCACTGGCGCAGGCCGACGGCGACGACGAGATGCCGGCCCCGAAGCGGACCACGCGGAAGAAGAAAGCGGCGCAGGCCGAGGCAGCAACCGAAGCGGAAGCGCCGCAGCAAGACGCGCCGAAACGGGAACCCGCGGCCAAATCGTCTGCCAAGAAGACCGAACCACGCAAGGGCGGCGGCGCCGGCCCGACGACCGCTTCCGAGGGAACCAGCAGCGAACACCCCGACTGGCCGCTGACCCTGTGGAGCGACGGGCCCGCGGTGGCCTGGCGCAGCCAGGCGTACGGCTGTGCGCAGCAAGTCGAGAAGCTGCTGGCCCAGCTGGAAAAGGCGACCGGCAAGACCGCCGCCAAGAAGCGCGTCGCCGCGATCGGCAGCGCGCACGTGCTGCTCATCGAGATGGAGCGGCACGTCGCTCGGCTGCGGATGTGGACCGAGCCGGCCGCGGTGGATTTGGGTCTGCGGCTCAAGGCGCTGCGCACCCGGCTCAATCCGATCGTCGACGACGTCCGCAGCAACAACTCGCAACTGATGCACGACGTTCAGCTCGCCCTGCGCGAGCGCTGCCAGAAGGCCGAAAAGCAGCTCGCGGCGATCAAGAAACTACGCGACGCCGGAAAATCAGAAGTCGCCGAGACCAGGCTGCTCAAGCTCTATGGCGAGCTGGCGCCCGACGGCGTCTGGTATCCCCAGCACGAATCCAGCAGCCCGTTGTATCCCTTCGAAGTCCTGCGGCAGGGTCTGACCGACGACCTGGCGCCCGAGCGTCAGCACGCAGCCCACGACGCGATGCAGCAGTACCGCGACGAGCAGAAGCCCGACTATGCCGCGCTGTTGGCGGACGTCGACGCGGCGACGGCCAACATCGCGGCGGGTCGGCCCGTGAAGGTCGGCGGCAAAACGCTCGACGGTCCGCAGGCGGTCGAAGCATTTTTGGCGCGCTGGCCCGAGCTGCATTTCCGCATGCTGCATGTCGGCGCCATGGAAAGCGCGCTGGCCGATTTCAAAGTCCTGCCGCCGGAATCCGCCGCGACGCAGTCCTATCGCAAGTTTGCGCAGGACCTGACGGCAGCTCTGGTCAAGCTGATCGACGCCGAGCCCGCCCAGGGAGATCAGGTCGCGACGCGCCATGCGGCCTACCTGCGCGCGCTGCGCCGACCCTGTCGCTGGCCGCCGACGACGCCTGGGCACCGCAATTCCAGGCCGCACTCGACCGCCTGGCGGCCAAATCTCCGCCGCTCGCCGCCGAGGTCGAAAGCTATCGCCGGGCGACGAGCGATATCTTGCGCTGCGCGCGCGGCTAGCCGCAGCGCAGCGCGCCCGGGCCGAACCGCGGGCCGCGGTCGTCACCGGTTTTCAGGGCCCGCTGAGCGTGCCCGCTCCGGAGGCACTGCAAGGCCTGGCCGCCAAATTGCAAGGCGGCGCCACGGTGGGCGCCGACTTGATCGGCGCGTCGGCCACCGGCCTGGCAGAAAGTGGCCTGGCCGACGACCAGACGTATTTTGTCGTCGCGCTCGACGCACGACTTGAGCAGGCCGCACGGGCGCTGCGCGCCGCGCTGCTCGCGACCGGCTCGACCGAACCGCTCAGCCTGGAAGCGGCCATCGCACTGGCGCGCGCCGAGCGGGGTGACCTGGCCGCCGTCGGCGGCACCGTCAAACGCATCCAGCTGGAGAGCTTCGTCGCCGACTCGGCCCATGCCGATCACTGGGGGCTCGCGCGGCTGGGCAGCGCTCCCAAGCTGCGCCGGGCGGATACGTTGCAGGCGCGGATCGAGCTCGAACCGCGCTGGTATCAGCAGACGCATGCTTTCATCCCGGTGGCCGGTCGCTAAGCCGGCCACGAAGCAGCGAATTAGAAATCGATGAGCCGATGATTCGGCTTTCGTTTCGAGCAGGCAATCCGCACTGCCGGCTGCTTGAAAATGCGCTCCGCAGCGATCTAATGCACGGCGCGTTCTTGGCTCGCGCCGAGTGCGACCTCTACGCGGGGTCCACTGCGCTGGGGCTACCGCGCTGGGGCCTTCCGTGTTGGGCCCTGCAGCGCAGGGCCCTGCCCGCTCGACGCTTTGGCAACGGTTCGTCGGAGGATCTCTGATGCATCATCGCGGCCATCGAATCGCGCCGAGCGCACGGCCCTGGCTGGCGCTGGCGATCGCCGGCGCTCTGGTGGCCGCGACCGGCAGCCACGCCCGCGGCGCCGACGACGGCGCGGCAAAAGCCCAAAAGAAATCGGCGAGCAAGAAGAGCAAGTCGCCCCCCCGCGAAGCCAGGCTCGACACTTCGGACGTCAGTCCGCAGGGCCCCAGCAACGAAAACCCCAACTGGGTGCTACCGCTCTGGAGCGATGGGCCGGCGGTCGAGTGGCGGGCCGAAGGCTATCTGCTCGGCAGCCGGGCGGAGCAACTGATCGCCCAGGTCGAAGCAAAAGCCGACGCACCGTCGAAAGCCAACCTCCTGCGATTGGGCCAGGCCCACGTGCTGCTCTTGCAACTCGAGCGACGGGCAGAACGCTTGTTGCTATTCGCCGAGCCGGCGGGGCACGATCTGCGGGCGCGGGACGAACACTTGCGGCACTGGCATCGGGTCCTCAAGAACAAGCTGGCATCCAACCATCGGGAATGGATCCTCAGCGTCCAGGAAGAGGTCGCCAATCGCTGCCGCAACCTGGACAAGAGCTTGCTCCCGATCCGCAAGCTTTACGAGGCACACAAGTTCGACGAGGCCGAACAGCGCCTGCTGCCGCTCTACGACGAACTGGCCGCGGGGGCGTTTTGGTGTCAAGAGCCCGAAGGCCTGGGCCCCCTGTTCTCCGCGGAACATTTGCGGCTGGCCATCGATCGCGCGCTGTGGCCGCTGCGCCGGCAGCTAGGCCGGGAAGCGGTCTTGCCGCGGCGCGGACAAGAAACTCCGAAGTATGCCGAATTGCTGGCCGAAATCAACGCCGCCGCGGCGGCCCTGGCCGCCGGTCAGCCCAGGGTGGAAGCCGCAGGCCAAGCGCTCGAAGGCCCCGCACTGGCCGGCCATTTTCTGGCCCGATGGCAAGCGCTGGGCATCCAGACATTGCGCCTGCGGGCCATGGATTATGCGCTGGCCATCACCAACACGGACCCGCGCGGATACAGGAGAGCCCTCCGACGACCTTCGCTCGCAAGTTGCCTTCAAGAAGTTCTGCAGCGACGCGACCGGGGCGCTGGTCAAATTGATCGAAGCCGACGCAGCCCAGCTCTCGCCCGAGGCGGCGGCCGATCGCTACCAGGCGTACCTCGATGCACTCGCTCCGGCGCTCTCCTTGGCCGCCGAGCCGGCGCTCGTCGAGCAAGTGCAAGCGGCGCTCGACCGCGCGGCCGCGATCTCGCCGCCGCTGGTCGTGCAGATTGCGAGCTACCGTTCGGCCACCGGCCCGCTGCTGCGCTGGCGGGCCCGGCTGGCTTCTGCCGAAGCCGCCCGGGCAAAGTCGGCCGGCGAGGCCACGTTCAGTTTCAAACGATCGATCGCCGAGCCGCTACCCAAACTCATCCCGAAGTTGTCGAAAGAGTTCGAGGGCAAGACCATCGTGGCTCTCGACCTCGTCGGATCGCGGCGGCAAGGCCTGGCCACGAGTCCACCCGACCTGGCCGACACCTATCGGGTCCGTGTGCCCGCTGAGCCGATGGCCGCGAATTATGAGCGTCTGCGGGCGGCGCTGCTGTGCGACGATCGTAAGGGGCCGCTCACGCTCGATGCGGCGATGGCCTTGGCCGCCACCCGGCGGGGCGACCTCGTGGCGGCCGGCGGCGCGGTCAAACGCTTTCAGCTCGACTCGTACCTGGTGTTCCTCAGTCACGCCGGTGCAAAAAGTCCGGCTCGACTGGACCGGCAGCCCGCGAGTTTTCCGGGTCGGCTGCGGTTGCGGGTGGAATTGGAGCCGGCCTGGCTGCAGCAGCGCTACGCCTTTGTGGAACTCGAGTCTCCGTAGCGCGGACGGCGGCCGGGAGCGAGTCGCAGCAGCGGACGGCGGGCGCGTCAGGCCGTGCGCTCGTGCCCCTGCGTGCCCAGCAGTTCGCGGAAACGCCGCCGCAGGTCGCTCGACCGCTCCGGAGTCCACCAGGCGAAGAACTGCCCCCGGGCATCGTCCATGGCGGCAGTTTCGGCGGCAATCAATTCGGCCAGTTCCTGCTGCTCGGGACCGAGATCCGGCTCGGATTGCCAGGTGGAATACAGCTCACGGGCGGTGGCGTGATCGTTGATCGCCCCGAGCTTTTCCTGGAGCTGCTCAACCAGCGGGTAGAGGTCGGTGCGAAAGGCGCGATCGAAGGCCCCGGCGAAAATCTCCATCGCGTAGCGCAGCTGCTTGCCCTGGATGCGAAAGGCGTGCAAGGCCGCATAGTCGCTGAAATCCGCGGCCGCGGCGGCGAAGAAGTCCTCGACCAACAGGCCCAGGGCCCGACTCGCCGCCTGGCCAAAGCTGGTCCGCAGCAAGCGGTCGGCCTTGCCGCGCAGCCGCACCCGGTCCACGAGTGCTTCCTGACGCCGGACGAAGTCCTTGCCCCCCAGCTTGCGGCGGATCTTTTCGATCGGCGACTGCGCCTCGGTCCGCAGGCGGTCAACGCGCTTGAGCAGATCCTTCGACGCCGGCCGGTCCGGGGCCTCGCGCCGGCGCAGTCGCTCGGCCAGCACGTCCAGGTCGTGCGCGTTGCCGGCCGCTTGCCGAATGCGCTTCAGCTGCTTGTTCATCCACAGGGCACGGCGCGGCGCGAGCAAGGCGTCGAAGATCTGCATCGCGGCCATCGCCCGGCGCGTGGCGACCCGCAGCTGATGAACGTTTTCCGGATCCTCCCCCTCGTCGGCGGCCAGTGGCAAGAAATAACCGACCAGCTCGAGCCGGGCGTCCAGTGCGCGCCGGGCCACGCGCTCGAGCGGCTCGTCGGGCGTGGCGTCGGTGATCCACTTGCCTTTACGGACCATCATAGGTTGAATGAGGCGACAACGGGTTCTGGGGGAGCCGCGCAAGGCGGCGCGTGGGGAACCGCCATTGTGGGCACTTGCCGCTCGTTCGTCTATCAGGGGCGCCTGAAAAACAAGCCCTCGCGGTCGCCGGCAAGAACTGCTCGAATTACTGTTATCCCAGACGGTTCCTGCGGGTTCCCGCAGACCATGGGCCAGGGGCGACCGGCGGAAACCCTGTAAACACGGACGATCGACGCGGCCCCGCCGGTCCAATTGAACCGTCTCGATATCAATAACCTTTCGACCGGCGCGACACAGCGATGTCATTACTTACGCCCCGCTTCGAAACGGCCCTGTCGTATGCCGCAGCGCTGCACCGAACTCAAGTGCGCAAGGCGAGTTCGATTCCGTACGTGGCGCATCTGCTGGCCGTGGCGGCGGTGGTGATCGAGCAAGGCGGGGACGAGGACCAGGCGATCGCGGCGCTGCTGCATGATGCGATCGAGGATCAAGGGGTGCGCCGATCGGGGAAGAAATCCGCCGCCAATTCGGCGCTCGAGTGGCCGACATCGTGATCGCCTGCAGCGACACCAGCGAGCTGGTCAAACCTCCCTGGCGCGAGCGAAAACAGGCCCATTTGGCCGGTGTGGCGGTGGCCTCGGCGGACGTCAAACTCGTCATCGCGGCCGACAAACTACACAATGCCCGCTCGCTGGAGCAGGAATATCGCCGGCTCGGCGAGGCCCTGTGGACGCATTTCCGCGGCGGCCGAATAGGGACCCTCTGGTACTATCGCGCCGCTTGGGAAGCGGTTCGCGCAGACGTGCCGGCCGACCTGGCCGGTCAGCTGGAAGACGCCGTCCGGCGGCTCGAACAGCTGGGCCAGGGCTGACGCGGCGCCACTCCACTGCCACTCGGCTGCGCCTACGGCGCGGCGCCCGGCTGTGGGTCGAGCGGGGAACCCTCAGGCGCTGCTGCCGACGCGCCAGCCGGGCATTCTGGAAACTTCTGCGGCCGACACCGCGCTGCTCCGCGGCGCCCTGCTTTGCGCCGCCCTCAAGGCCCCGGTTGCAGTCGCATAAAACTCTGCACAAGGGGTTGTGCGGGCAGTTTGATAAGCTCGCAAGTGCTTTGGTGGAGAAGACTTGCGCATGGGATGGACAACTTCACCAAGAACTCACAATCGGCTTATGGGGTGCTAATTGGCCACTGGCAAGATACTGCGGCCTTCGAGGCGCCGGGTGCTTTGACCCAGAGTATTGCAATGCAATATGGCGGTCCGGCTGGACCGCAAAGAGCACGTTCGGCGAGTCGAGGCATCGGGGCGAACGACACAGGACAGAGCCAGAGACTTTTTTCTCGATCCGTTGGGCCTGGCTCCGAGTTGTTGCTGAGTGGGAAAGGAGGTTTGCCAAGTGCTGGCGGCGCTATGATCGAATTCGAGCCATGCCAGGGACCTGTTGAAATCGCCATTGGCTATTGCGGACATACGTAGTGTTGCGTGTTCCGGTTCGAAGTGTTGCGTTTGTTATTTTTTCTTCGATTCCAGAGAGACCCAAAATGACCAAGAAATTCAAAGGATTCACGCTGATCGAACTGCTGGTGGTGATGGTAATCATCGCCATCCTGGTCGGTCTGCTGCTGCCGGCGGTACAATCCGCCCGCGAAGCCGCTCGCCGCACGAGCTGCTCGAACAACGTCAAGCAAATGGGCCTGGCCGCGCTCAACCACGAAAGTGCCAAGGGCATTTTCCCGTCGGCCGGCGAAGGGCAGAACGTCATCGGCAATCCGACCTCCAACACCGGCTACGCCAAGACGATTTACGACACCCAGTCGTTCTTTTCGCAAATCCTGGGCTTTAGCGAGCACAGCGACGTGGCCGCGGGCATGAGCCCGTTGTACGTCTATAACGACGCCGGACAGGTCGGTTACGGCAACATTCTGGCCGCCCAGACCAAGGTTCCGACGTTCCTCTGCCCGAGCAACGGTATCCGCCAGCCGGATCCGGTCGGCTACGGTCTGACGGACTACATGCCGCTGGCTTACTGCGACATCGCTCCGGGGCTGAACTATCAGACCGGCAACGACCCGATTTTCCCGCCGGCTGCCGGTACTGGCACGCCGGGCTTGCGTGTCGGTGGCAACCCGTTCAACGGTGCTCTGAGCCTGCTCTGCTTGGGCGGTGGCAAGGTTTCGAACATCGTCGACGGCACGTCGCACACGGCGATCCTGGGCGAAGACACCGGTCGTAACTTCGACGCGCTCTTCCCCTACACCCTGTCGAAGTACCCCGACCCGGTGTACGGTGGTGCCAACGTTGCAAAGACGCTGGCCACCAAAGGCTGCACGTTCTACGCAGCCACGATTTCCGGCTTCGCATTCCAGTCCAACCCCGCCAACTTGATCAATGCGTTGTACAACGGCGGCACCGCAGGCACCGCTGCCAGCGCCATCACGCTGGCGAACGGCATCAGCTTCACGGACACCACGACCACCACGGCCGGTGCCCTCACTTCCAACCATCAGCTGGGCCGCTGGGCCGATCCCGACTCGGGCTCGGGTGTCTCGGGTCCTCCGAACCAGGCGACTATCGGTACGGCTGCTCCCATTACCGGCATCTATACCGCTTACGCTCAGCCGGTGCTCAACAACAACGCGTTCCCGACCGGTGGTCCGAACACGGCCAACCAGACCTACACGAGCAATGTCGGTGGCCTCCTCAATCCCCCGGGTACGGACTGCCAGTGGTTCTATAACAACTGCGGTCCGAACGACGAATGGTGGAGCTTCCACAACGGCGGCGTGAACATCCTGTTCGCTGACGGCAGCGTGCACTTCATGGCCAACACGGTGGATCCGGTCACCATGCGGTATTTCTGCTCGCCCAACGAGCTGATTGCCATCGCGAACGAAAACCTGTACATCCCCTCGGGGCAGTAACGGTTTTGCCAGGCTGGTCCGCACGCCCGGTTTGATCCGGGCGTAGCGGATCCGGCCGCGTGTGTACTTCATCCCGGAGCGGGCCTGATCCTGGTCCGCTCCGGGATGTTTTTTTTCGCCTCGCATTCAATCAACGCTCGGCCCCTGCCATGCACGCCAGGTCCTGCCGCCGCCGGTATCGCATCGCTCAGATCGCGCTCGTGGTGGCCGCCTGCGGACCCACCGGCCGCACGGCCGGCGCCGGCGAGCAAACCATCGACCTGCGCGCGCCGGCCTTTCAGGTGCTCAGCACTCGCTGCTGGGAATGCCACGATTCGGTCCAGCGTGCCGGCGGGCTCGATCTCGAATCCCTCGCCGGCCTGAAGGCCGGCGGCTTTTCCGGACAGTCGCCGCTCGCAGTTCCGTGGGACGAAAACGAATTGGGCCGCCGGGTCAGCACGACCGATCCGGCATATCGCATGCCCAAGGGCCGCCCTCCGCTGGGGGCCGGCGAGCAGCAAGTTCTGCGTGACTGGCTGGCCCAGGGCGCGCCCTGGCCCGACGAACAAATCGAACGGTCCCGGCACCTGGGCGAGTTCTTCTCGCGCACATTTGCCGTGCGCTTGGGCCGGACCCTCTCGGGCCAGACCAGCGAGATACCAGTCGTCAAAGCTGCGCTGGGCGCGCTATTGGCCATCGTGATCGCTACGCTGCTGGCCGCCAGGCTGCGACGTGGCGCGGGCCCGCTGCCCCAGGCGGGATGGCGTCATTGGTCTGCCGGCTGGCGGCCGTGGCATGGTTGCGTTGCCGCCGGGTTGGTGATTGGTTCGACCGGCGTATATTGGCTCTGGTGCGAATTCAGCGACGGGCAGCACGCGCTCGCATCACTACGATCCACACTCGACAAGATGCGCACCGTGCCCCGCGACGTGCATGCCGTGTACGGCTCGCCGCCCCGGCCGCCGCGGCCGTTTCGGCCCACAAGCCTGGCTGGCACCTATTACCGCGGCAACCTGGAGCGGCATCCTGCGCTGTTCAACGGAGGCAACTATCGCACCGCCACACTTTTGCTGTCGGTGTGCGATGCCGCGGGCCACGAGCTAGCCGTGGGCAGCCCGGTTCCCAGCGGCAGCGTGGTGATTCGCTTGGAAGTCGTCCGCGCCGCCAATACGTCCGACGCGCTGCTGGGCGATGCAATCCTGTCGCAATGGTTTGTCAGCGCCGCGGATTTGACGACCGGCGCCCAGCAACCGCTGCCAGCCGACCTGGTGCGTTTCACGCCGCTGGAGGAGGGTCGACGCTGGGTGGCCAACTATCCGCTGGTCATCCCGCAATCCGAACGGGACGGCTTCAACGGCGACGGCCTGTACGTCTATCGCGCCCCGGTCAATTGGACCGCCAGCACGTCGAGCTGGCCGCAATGCGAATATGTGATCATGCACGCGCTGGGAGTGCTCGATGGGCACTTGGCCCCCGCGGCCGATCTGTGGATGGGCTCCGTGCTGGTGAACGACTATCTGGCGCTGCCGCAGCCGCGCCGCATCCCGCTGGAAGAATGGTTCGACGATCGTCCGATCCCCGAGCTGCCCGGGGCCGAACCGGTCGATCCCTATCGCCCCGGCGCTCCGAACCCGTTTGCCGCGCTCGACAAGGACGCCAGCGACGACTGATTTCGAGCGCCGGGGTGGCAGCAGGCGCAGTTAGCCGGGCGTTTGCGAATTGCTAGATTTCGGCTAGCTCCGCCGGTTTCGGCGCAGCCGCCGCTTATACTCCTGAGGTTTCGGCGGTCTGCGGACGCCGGGCAGGCGGCCGCGGCGCACCGCGGCGCGCGCATGTTTCGCTCTGCGGCCGAACACTTCTTTCCTTCCTCGGCAGCAAGTGCGATGTTCGGCAGTTGCCAGGGGAGCGACCAACGATGAGGGTGGTTGGCGAGCGAGCCAAGGTTCCCGGCGGCGGACCGGCCGCACCGATCTGTTGGGCAATGATCGCCCTGGCGGGAGTCATTGCCTTTGGCAACGGATTTGCCGCGCCGTTTGTCTTCGATGGCGATCCCCTGGCCGAGGGCCTGGCAACCGGCCGGCTGTTTCCGTACACCCTGGGGGGTGTGAATCGCGGCGTGGCGGTGCTGACGTTCCAGGCCAACTACTTGCTGGACGGGACGCGGGTCTGGGGCTATCACGCGGTAAATCTGGCCATCCACATTGCGGCCGCCCTGGCCCTGTTCGGAATCGTCCGCCGCAGCCTGCTCCGGCCCAGCCTGGCGGCCCGCTACGGCAGCGCGGCCGATGTGCTCGCTTTGGCGGCGGCCCTGGTTTGGCTCGTGCATCCGCTCGAGACGCAAAGCGTCACTTATCTGGTTCAGCGCTTCGAATCGCTGATGGGGTTGTGCTTCTTGCTGGTCTTGTATGGGTTCGTCCGGGCAGCCGATTCGCCACGCCCGCGCGGCTGGTTGGCGGCGGCGGTGGCGAGCTGTCTGATCGGCGGGCTGTGCAAGGAGACGATCGTCGTGGCGCCGCTGGTGGTGCTCTGGTACGACCGGGCCCTGGTGGCCACGAGTTGGCGCGACATCTGGCACGAGCGCAAGGGGTTTTACGCTCTCTTGTTCGCGGCCGGAATGGTGCCCGTGCTGGGGGTCGTGCTGAATCCGGCGGGGTACACGAAATCCGGATTTCTGGCCGGAGCCGCCGTCACGCGCTGGGAGTACTTGCGCAGCCAGCCGGGCGTGGTGCTGCATTACCTGCGGCTGGCGGTCTGGCCCGATGCGCTCTGCCTGGACTATGGCTGGCCCGTGGCCGCGTCAGCCGGGGCGATCGCCTGGCCACTGTTGGCGCTGGCGGCGCTGGCGGGCCTGACGTTGTGGAGCATCCGGCGCTGCCCGCCGGTCGGCTTGCTCGCCGGTTGGTTCTTCCTGTGTTTGGCGCCCACGTCGAGCCTGGTGCCGATCGTCGATCTGGCGTTCGAGCACCGGATGTATCTGCCGCTGGCCGCGCTGGCCGTGGCCGCCGTTCTGCTGGTTTACGAAGGACTGGAACTGCTCTCGCGGCGGCGCGCGGGCCGGCGCTGGGCCGCTGGTCGTTCGTCGCCGTGATCGGGATCCTGGTGTGCTTGCTCGCCGTGCGCACGATCGTGCGCAACCGCGATTACCGCGACCACCTGGCGATCTGGCAAGCCACGGCCGACCGGGCCCCCGCCAACTGGCGCGCCCGGCAAGAATATGGAAAAGTCCTGTGCCAACAGGGCATGGCCCAGCAGGCCATCGACGAGTTGCAAACGGCCGACCGCCTGAAACCCGATTCGGCCGAGATCCTCACTTCGCTGGGGACGGCCCAGTTTGTGGCGGAGCGCGACGAGGAGGCGGTCGATTCCTTCCGTCGGGCACTGGCCATCGAACCCGACATCGCCCTGACCCGCGTCAACCTGGCGATGGCGCTGGAGCGGCTGGGCCGCACCGGGGAAGCGACCGAGCAGTACGTCGCCGCCTTGGCGCTCGATCCGGCTTTGGCCAAGGCCCATTTTCAGTACGCGCGTTTGCTGGCCGCAGAGCGGAAGGATCCGCAGGGCGCGCTGCGCGAGTTTGGCGCGGCGCTCGCGCTGGATCCGGGCCATGTCGATGCCTACAAGGGGGCCGCCGCGACGCTGTTCGATTGCGGCCGCTACGACGACGCCGCCCAATGCCTCGAGCGGGCCCGCGCCTTGGCCCCGCAGGACGCCGGCATTTGCAATCTGCTGGGCCTGTGCTGGGCCCGCTTGGGGCGTTGGGACGGGGCCACGCTTTGCTTTCGCGCGGCGCTGGCGATCGACCCGGGTTTCGCCGATGCCTCGCGGAACCTGGCCCTGGCCGTCCAGTCGGCCCAGGGCCGGGCGAGCGACGCCCCCGGCCCCCCGGCCGGGAAAACCCTGCCCGAATGAGTGCATGCCCGCAATCCGTTGAAAAACGCCCTCCCGGCATTTTTCAACCTCGCCAAGGTCGGAGAAAAGCTCCGCCCGAAATCGCAAAATCACGACTTGGGTCGTTATTTTGGGATCGCATCCATGCGATCGCGCAGCCCATTGAATCCTTCAGCAGGCTGCTAACGCATTTCTGACGCCCGGCCGCCTCCGCCGCCCGGTGCGCAAGGTTAGAATTGGTTGGATGAGCGAGGCGCGGGGAGAATTCGCGGACGTCTGGATCGTCGTGGCCGCTTACAACGAAGCGGCCCGATTGGGCGCCACGCTGCGCATGCTGCTCGCGGTCTGTCCGAACGTGGTGGTGGTCGACGACGGCTCGACCGACGAGACGCACGAGGTCGCCCGCCGCCATCGAGTCTGGGTGCTGCGACATCTGGTCAACTGCGGACAAGGGGCCGCGCTGCAGACGGGGATCGATTACGCACTCGCTCGCGGAGCCCGGACGCTAGTCACGTTCGACGCCGACGGCCAGCACTCGGTCGACGACGTGGCGGCGCTGATCGAGCCGATCCAGGCCGGCCGGGTCGAGGCGGTGCTCGGCTCGCGGTTCCTCGGCCGTGCGCCTGACATGCCGCGCTCGCGCTGGCTGGTGCTCAAGCTGGGCGTGTTGTTTACCCGCATCGTGTCGCGGATCCGGGTCACCGACACGCACAACGGGCTGCGGGCGTTCTCGCGCGGCGCGGCCTCGCAGCTGCGGATCACCGAGAATCGGATGGCTCACGCTTCGCAAATTCTTGAACAGATTCGCCGCCACCGGATCTCCTACTGCGAAGTGCCGGTGACGATTCGTTACAGCCCGGCCAGCCTGGCCAAAGGGCAGAGCTCGTGGAACAGCCTGCGGATTGCCGCCCAGTTCTTGCTTGGAAAGGTGGTGCGATGAACAATTTTCAATGGCTCGCGATCTCGGGGTTGGGCGCCGTGTTGCTGTGGGACGTGCGGGCGCTGGTGCGGGCCCAGGGACCGACGCGCTTGCACCTGGCGCGGATTGCGCTCTGGGGGCTGGCCATCGCCTGCGTCTATCAGCCCGAGCTCACATCGCGCGCCGCCCACGCGCTGGGCATCGACCGCGGTGCGGATTTGATCGCCTACGGCTTTCATTTCGCCTTCCTGGGCACGTCGCTCTACTTCTATTCTCGCTACTTGCAGCTGCGCAGCACGCTGACCGAAGTGATCCGCCATCTGGCGATCCGGGAAGCCGAGTCGGGCCAGATCGGGCGAGCCGATTCCTGACGGAGCCGCTATGGACCCTGGCGACGCGCGGCGCGGCGATCTCGCGCACCAGCAGCCGCGGCGCGTGCTGTTGACCTGCTCGCAAGCTTTGCCCGACGTCGGCGGCGTGGCCGTGGTCGTCGATCGCGAGATTCGGGCCCTGGCCGCCGCCGGACACCAGGTGACGCTGGTCACCAGCCACTACGCGGGCAGCAGCGCCGCGCCCGAATACCCCGACTCGGTGCGGATCGTGCGGATCGGTTCGAGCGCCGTCTTGCGCCGCCTGGGGCTGGGCGGGCCGGTTTTTTCCTGGCGGTTGATTCCGGCGCTGTGGCGCGAACTGGGCCGCTGCGACGTGCTGCATGCGCACGAGTTTCTGGCCCTCAATTCCGTGCTGGCCCTCAGGCTGGCGCGGCTGCGCCGGCGGCCGTCCATCCTGACCGAACACGCCGGTATTCAACGGCGCCAGGCGCGCGTGGGCAATTGGCTTGCCCAGCTGGCCTATCAAACTCTGGGGCGAATGAGCGTCCGCGCGGCTGGGCGCTGCGTGGTCGTCAGCGCGCGCGTGGCCGACGACCTGCGCCGGCTGGCCCAGCCCGGCAAGCGGATCGATTTCGTTCCGGTCGCCATCGATCGGCAGTTGTTTCGCCCTCCGGCGCCGGGAGAACGGCAACAAGCCCGGGCCCGGCTCGGCTGGCCGCCCGATCGCCGCAAAGTGTTGTTCGTGGGCCGGCTGGTGGCGGAGAAAGGGATCGCGAGCGTACTGGCGGCCGTCGATCCGGCGTATGACATCGTATTTTGTGGACCGGGCGATCGGGCCATCCTGGGCCCCGCGCGCCGGGCGTCGAATATCTGCCGCCGCGGCCGCAGCGCGAACTGGTCGAGTTGTACCACGCGGCCGATGCGCTGGTTTTGGCGTCGCACGGCGAGGGGTTTCCGCTGGTCGTGCGCGAGGCGGTGGCCTGCGGATTGCCCGCCGTGCTGGCCTATGAACCGGGTTTCGAGCCTTACCGCGGACTGCCGCTGTTGACGTTTTGCGATCACGGCGCCCCCTCGCTCAAAGAGACCCTTGCGCAGGTTTTGGCCCCAGGCCGGCCCGAGCCCCCTCCCCTGCTGCCAGGCGAGTTCGACCCGTCGCCGGACGAGTGGATCGAGCGCATCTACGGCGCAGCGCCGAGCCCGGGCGCTGCTTCAGCGGACGAGCGAGACTGAGCCGCTGGTCACGCGGCCGGTGAGTTCGGCATAGAGCGTGGGCCGGACGATGCGGCAAACGGCCAGGCAGGCCCGTTCGAACGGCTGCTCCCAGCGGTACGGCAATCGGTCCTGAATCAGGACGTTCAGCGGTTCGGTCGCGCGGACGCCCGACAGATGCAGCCAGCGGATCATGCTGTCCAGCTTGTCGACATAGGGCGAAGCCAGGCCGTGGATGCGGAATCGCCGGCGAATGGCATAGGCCGATCGCAAAAGCGCACCGCCGTTGGCCCGCAAGAAGGCCTCATCGTGCTGGACGGCTTCCAGGAAGCTGAGCAATACTCGAGCCGAGGCGGTGGCCATGAGCTCGTTTTGGTGACTCATCGAACCGGCCGTGACACGGTAATACGCGCCGACGAACGGGCAGGGCGCATATTCGAGACCGGCCAGGCCCAGGCGCAACCACATATCCCAATCGGCGGCGGCGTCGACGCCTTTGCGGAACAAACCGACTTCCAGCACGGCTGCCCGCGGGCTGAGGAACGCGTGCGGCGGGCGGGGCCTGACAATCACCCACGGAAAAACGCCTGGTCCAGCGGGTGGCAGGCTGGCGGGGCCGGCATCCTGATCGGGGTGGGAGCGAAAGCAAGCATGACCCATCGCCACCAGGCGCCGGTCGGCGCCGTCCATGGTCCGGAGCAGCCGCTCGACCGCTTCGGGGTGCAGCAAGTCGTCGGCATCGAGCACCAGCAGGTACTTTCCGGCAGCTGCCTGGATCCCGGCGTTTCTGGCGCAGGGCAACCCCGCGTTGGGCTGCCAGAGATAGCGGATGCGTTGGCCAAAGCGCTTGGCAACGCTCTCGGTGTCGTCATCGGAACCGTCGTTGACGACGATCGTTTCGATCGAGCCGGCGGATTGTCCGAGGGCAGACTCGATCGCGCCGGCCAGAAAATGCGCCTGACGAAAGCAGGGAATGACGATGGACACGAGCGGCGCTGGCATCGGACTTTCTTGCCTCGTTTTTACGTCGTTTCGCCCTTCGCCGATCAAGCGCCGGCTGCCTGACGGCTCAGCGGTGGCAGGCCCAGCTGTCGAAACAGATCCTGGAAGCGGTGTTCCCACATGTGCTCAGCGCGCGTGCGGCGCAGGTAGGCCTCGACGATCCGCTCGCGCTCGGCGTCGTGCGTCAGGTAGAACCTGGCCTTCTCGGTGCAATCGGCCATGTCGGAAAAGGGGACGAACTCCTTGCCTGGTTCGTAATAGCGGTCCAGGTTCGGGCTGTTTTGAGCGAGCATCAACGTTCCGGAAAGCCCCTGCTCGAAAGCTCTGCCTTTGATTTGTAATAGTTTCGGGTCCGCGCTCGACGCCATGGGAGTGAACGAAATCTTGCTGCGGTTCCAGACGTCGTAGACTTCCGTGAGCAACAGCGCCGGCCCTCGCAGCCGCTCGTAAAGTCCGAGCACGTGCAGAGGCGCGCGCAGCGGCAGCCAGGCCAGCCAGGGCCGTTCGACGAGCCGGGCACCGCGGCCAAAAACTTGCAGCCCGGCGTGCCTGCGCAAATGACGGCACTCGGAAATCCGCTCTCCGTAGAGTTGGCCGGCAAAGGTGAAATCCAGATCCTTGGGCCGGGATGGGTCGGCCCCCAGATCGAGGCAGGCCCATTGACTGAGCAGCAGATTCGGATGTGCGGAGCGGTTGGCTTCGTAGACGTCGGGATACGTCGTAACCATGTAGGTAAAGTAGGGCGCTCGCGGGCGGCTCAGCGACGCCCACTGCCAGTCGTCGTCGCTGTTCCAGGCGACGACGGGCGCATAACGCCCGGCCTGCTGGATCGCGGTCAGCGGCATCTGGTCCTGGCCGGTGGTCTGGAAGATGACCATATCGTAGCGGCCCTGCTGGACGGTCTCGACGAAGCGCTCCCCGCAGAGGTCGAATCCCACCTCGCGGCGGGTCCTGGCATGATCGAAATGATCGACCTCGTGGCCGAGTCTGCGCGGCGCTTCGGTGAACTGCCGGAACATCGGTTCGATGGCGTCGGGCTGCCCGTAATACGACTTCATTACCGTCGCTAATATGCGCATCGATGCAATCACACTTTGACGGCTCGAACGTGATAGCCGAACGCCAGCAACTCGGCAGAGCCCTGGTCGCGGCGGGACCAGGTCGTCAGCAGGATCAGATTGAGCCCGAGAATGAACTTGCCGACGAGTCCCATTTTCCGCTGGGCATAGCGGTCGCACACGCCGGGTACGCGCCGCAGTTCTTGTCCCAAGTATTCGAAAAACGAACCGTTTGCGCTGATTTCCCGCACTTCGAACTTCAGACGCGGCAAATGGTATTCGTAAAAGTAACGATTGAAGCCCGACGCATAATGATAGGGGGCAAAATGCGTCAGGCTGCAAAACGGTGCCGTGAGGATCAATTCCCCGCCCGGTCGCAGCAAGCGGGCAAACTCGCCGAGCGCGGCGAGCGGGTCGGGAATGTGTTCGAGCACTTCCGTGCACAAGATCGCGTCGAACGAACCGTCGGGTTGCGGTATCCGGGCCAGGTCCGACACGATGTCCAGCCGACCGTAATCCCAGCCGGACATTTGCAGCCCGGTCGGATCCGAGCGGGGATCGTACTCGGCAAAGTCCTGCGACACGTAGTTCAAGTGCGCGCAAAACTTGCGAAACGGCTGCTCGCCCGCGCCGGCATCGAGCAATCGGCTGCCCGCCGGCAACCCGGCCAGCGCCTGCTGGACCCAGGCCACTCGGTTGGCTTCGTTGCTGGTGCCGAGCAACTTCATGCAGACCTCCGGAACCAGAAACAACCGCAGCCGTACCGCTGCGCGTCGGCCTGAGCCGCCGCAGCCGGACAAATCAAGCCGACGTCGGCGTCGTCGTCGGGGATCAAAGCGAACTCCGCCAGCTCCAAATCGCGGAATTGTTCCACGATCTGAGCGTGCGAATAGATCCGATGGGCATTGAAGGCGAGTCTGGGCCGGCCGATCGGCACGGCGAAGAGCAAGACACCGCCGGGCGCGACCACCCGGGACAGCTCGCGCATGGCCTTCAGATCGCCCTCCGGATCGAGCGGATCGCCGTAGCGCCCCAAGCCAACGTGCTCGGTCACGTGCAGGCAGGAGATCGACTCGACCGAACGATCTGCAAACGGCAGCCGCGTCAGGTCGCCGACGCCTTCCTCGAGATTACCCAAGCCCAGCCGTGCCGGCCGGTAGTCGTAAAACTTCATCGGGACGAATGCCGAGGCGATGCCGACGAAGTACAGGCTCGAGGAAATGTCGATGTGCAGGCGAGGCCGGGTCCGGGCCAGCACTCGAGCCGCCCACGCCGTGTGATACACATAATGCCGATCGAACCCGGTCGTCGCGGTGCGGTCATACAACTGCGGCTCGCGCTGCGACCAGCGCAGCGGAAACCGCGCGGCCTGCGGGCCGTCGGCCATGAGGCGGCGGAAGCGGGAATAATCCGCCCGAAACCACCACTGACCGTGGAGCCAGCGGGCAAACCGCCAGGCTCGGCGGGCCCCCGGCACGTGCTGGAATCGTTTAAGCGACTGCGGAATTGTCAAATCTGTCGACCTTAGCTGCAGCGAAGAAAAGGAACTGGTACCGTTCACCACAAACGCCGGAGCCAGCGACGCACCAGACCGCGGCGATAGTTTCGAGCCGCTCGAAAGTCGGCCTGCGTCAGGGTCGACGCCGCCTGCACGACGTCCTCGATGCGCCGGACACGGCGCGTGGCGACCGGATCGTGCCACTCGAATCCTTGCACGAGCAGCGGTGTTAATTCATCGATCATCGCCGTGCACCCGTGCACCAGAGAGGCGTAAAAAAACTCTGTGATCGGACGCAAGGCCGGGATCTGCGTTTCGGATTTCGGCAGCCAGCGTAGCTCGCCGGATTGCCACAGCAAGAGCGTGACGTGTTCGGGGAAATCGTAGAGGTAGTCATAGTAGACCGTCGGAAATTCGAAATATCCTCTACGGGCCACGCGACACACCTCGCCGACGAACTGCTCGACATCGTCCACGTGCTCCAGCACGTGCGAACAGATGACGTAATCGAATTCCTGATCCGAGAACGGAAACCGCCCGCCGTCGAAGTGAACGACCGGCTTCGTGGTCGCTAGGGGCTGCGCATGGCCTCGTTGGCCCTTGGCGACTTGCGGGTCGTCGAACGTGCGCTCCAAAAAAACGTCGGACCGAGGATGCGGCGTTCCGCCCGGCCCCACCTCCAGCACCTTTTGGCCGGGCTTGATGTCCGTGATTCGCTCCGGGAAAAACACCGCATCCCCCAACCGGTCAGATGGCCATGAATCGGTCGCCAGGTTTCGCACGTCGGCGGCACGCGACACGCACGCCGACGCAATGACTCGGGGCCGTCCCGGTGCGATCCGCCGGCGGCAATCGGAGCGATGGCATGCGACTATCTCCGCAACCGGAGCAGGTACATCAGCAGTCGATCGAGCTTGCCGAACCGGGCCGGATGCTTGCGCAGACATTTTGGCAACGGTTGCAACCGCGACTCGTCCAGTTCCACGCCGTGCCAAACCAATTGTCGATTGCCACGGATAAACAGAGTGCCGTCGTATCCGTGAAACAAATAACTGATCTGCTCGAGACGTGTGCGCAGCACCTCGGGCCGATTGTCTTCAATCTCGAACCGCGGGTAATACTCGGCTCTTACGAAAATCGCATTGTGCAACAGCACCGCAACCAGTTCATAGCCCTTTTCCTTTCCCAGGTCGACGATCGAGGCCAGGCTGCTGCCCTGCTGAACCGCCGGGTCCGCCGGCTGGACGAAGCGGACCTCCGTCGGCACGGTCGGATTGAATTCGATGCAGACCACCCTGGGCCGGTATTTCGTCGTGGCCTTCCAGATGTGGTAGTCGTTGCCGTCGACGTCGATCGAGAGCAGGTCATAGTCGAGCGGAATCGGCGTCTTGGCCAGGAGCACGTCGAGGTTGTCGTCGGCGCCAAAGCCGACCAGGGCGCGCACCGGGTGCGTGTCCGGATATTTGGCGCAATTGCTTTGCAGGGTCGCGAATTTCTCGGCGTCGGCTTCAAACAGCACCGCCGAGTAGCCTGCTTCTCGAGTCAGTCGACAGGTATTGCTCAGGTATTCGCCGTCCCAGGCTCCGAACTCCACGCACCAACGGGTGGTGTCGGGAAGCCTCTTGAGAATTGCCTGGATGACTCCATCTTCGCCCGACTGCGAGTAAACATTCCCTTGTCGTTGCAACAGCCAGCAGGGGTCGCTCATCGCTGCTGCCCTCGGTCCGCCGCCAGGCGTTTTGTCAGCCACAAGCCGGCCAGCGTCGCCGCTCCAAAACTGCCGACATTCGTCAGCGCGACTCCATTGAGCCCCAACCGCTGGGCCAGCGGCAAATAGGCCAGCCACGCGGCCGACGTGGTGCAAACGGTGATGACCAGTGCGATCCATTGGCGATCGAATCGCAGCAGATAAGAATAAACGATGCACCAGGAACACATCATCGCCCCGGCCAGCAACAGCCATGGCAGCGGACCAAGGCTCTGGGCGAATTCCGGCCGCATGCAGGTCCGAATCAGGAGGACCGCAAGCACGTATGCCGCCAGGCCCAGCGACACGAGCAACGCGGTCATGAAGGCGATCATTCTGTTTACGAAGCTGCGGACGAGCCCGAACTCGCCGAGGATATGCGGCGTAATCACCCGGATCGCCAGATATCCGGCGGTTGCGTAGGCCAGCGAGATCTGCAGCGCCACGCCATAAATCGCGGTCGCCGAGTCGCCAAACTCGTATCGCACGAAAAACAGTCCGGCGCTGGTGGCCAGGTTGATCACCAGAATCGAAAGCACCGGCGGCACCGAAGCACGCACAAACTGCGCGGTCAGGCGGGCAGAATAGCGGAACTTCACCCGGTGAACCAGGCTGGGGTAAAGGGCCCATTGGACCAATGTGGCGGCCCACCACTTCAGCAGCAGCACCCACCCGGCGGCGCGCAGCGTCAAGGCCGCTTGCTGCTGCAGCCAAAACAACGCGCCGAGCGCGACCACGTCCGAGGCCGTCACCGTGATTGCGCACAAAGCTTGCCGGTGCTGCGCATCGAACAGCGGCGTCAGGCCGACGCAGGTCGCGATGTTGCCCACGGCGATCAGCAGCAGCAAGACTCGTTCGTCTGCCGATATCGGCAACGGAATGCACACGAGCAAGATGGCCAGCGCTACGGATGCTCCGCTCACGATCGCCAGGTGCGATGTCGTGCCTTCGTCGATTTGCTCGGGGTGCATGCGCACGTGGCGCAACACGATCGCTCCACCCGCAAGCGAACCGAGGCAAAAGATATAGGGTGCGAAATTCACCTCGAACAGGTAGGTGCCGAGCGTTTCGGCTCCGAGACCGCGCGAGAGCACCAGCAGCGACCCCAGCCCGCACAATTGAGACACCATTTGGCAGCCGACGAGCCCGGCCAGGTTGCGGGCCGCCTGCTTGCCGGCGGGGGTCAGGTAGCCCTCCACGAATCGCCGCGATCGCAGCACCAGTCGCAGCGGCGGAGCGCCGCCGGCAGCTTCGGCACCGGACATTCTGGGCGGCTGCAGATCGGAATACGGCGCGGTCATCGGGTGGGGGCGTCGCAAGGCCGTGCCTGGAGCGGAACCTTCAGTTTAGTTCATCCCGGCGAGCCAAGACACCCGGCTAACTCCTTTTTAACGTGGACCGACCGGCGGCCATTCCGAGCCACCCGCTCCGGCACGATCGACCTGCCGCGTACGACGCCCGGTTTTTCACCACCGCGAACACGGCTGGCCGCTGACCGGCTGGCTTGTCAGAATTGAACCGCCCGCCGCGCTTCGGCCACGGGGCCCGACGCTCGAGCTCGGCCGCGCGCGGCAGCTTGCGCAGCACTTGGGGATCCGACACGATGGCGAGCGTACCGCGAGTTTCCGTCGTCATGGCGGTGCTCAATCCCCAGCCGCAATACTTACGCCTGGCGGTCGCCAGCGTGCTCGCGCAGTCGTTCACCGATTTCGAGCTGATCATCACCGAAGAACCGTCCGCCAGCAGCGGCGCGGAGATTCTGGCCTCGCTCTCCGATCCGCGGATCCGGCACATCCAGCGGCCCGAGCGCACGTCGCTGGTCGAGCAGCGCAATTTCGGTTTGCAACTGGCCCAGTCGGACCTGGTGGCCGTGCTCGACGCCGACGACGTGTGCGAGCCCGACCGGCTGCAGCAGCAATGGGAGTTCCTCCAGGCCCATCCCGAAGTGGGCGTGCTGGGCAGCCGGATCCTGGCGATCGACGCCGAGGGACAGCCGGTCGGCGTGCGCCGCTATCCGCTCGCGCACGACGAGATCGTGGCCGCGCTGCCGCGGTACAACCCGATCGCGCAGCCGAGCGTGATGCTGCGCAAGCACCTGGTCGAAGCCTGCGGCGGATACCAGTACACGAAACATCCGCTGCTGGGCGACTACGAGTTGTGGTCCCGCATGGCCAAGCAGAACGTCCGGTTTGCCAATCTCGAACAGCCGCTGCTGCGCTACCGGATCCATCCGGCCGGCTCGAAGAGCGCTGCCTTGCGCGATGCGTTGCAGGGAACGATCGACATCAAGCTGCTGCATTGGAGCGGCCAGATGAATGCCCGGGCCCGGGTCCGGCTGTGGGCCGAGCGGGCGCTGGTCTGGCTGCCGCCGCGGCTCGTGCTGGCAATGTTCACGCGGCTGCATTATCGCTGACGGGCGGCTTGTGGCCGCTGACGAGTGGTCCGGGCCCCCGCGGCCGGCGCGCCGGTTTCGCGCTGGGTGGAGCTGGATTTGCCTTGAAACTAGGCCAGCAGGTTCGCTACGATTTCGCCAGTTGATTGGGGTATCGCAGCGAGCCTGAACGCGACGCACACAGAAGCGACGCACGCAGGTTTCACACGCAGCCCGGCGCGGTCGACCCGTTTTGGGTCCGCCGCGGCGGGCTGTTTTTTTTCGCCTCTTGGGAGGGCGCATGGCAAAACTGCCCCGAGTCAAGCTCAAGCCCTTCGACTCGCCGGCCGAGCCGAACCCCCGCCGCCATCCCGTGCACCTCGGTCCGGTGCGGATCGGCAAGGACACGCTGATGCCGCTGGGCATGGTGGCCGGTTTGCTCTTGGCGGTGGTGGGCTGCTACTCGTGGCTCGACGCCCGCTTCGACGGCCTGAACCAGAACAACAACCGCCGCTTCGGCGAAGTCACCACGGCGCTGCGCGGCGTCGAAGACCGGCTGCGCGACCTGGAACTCAACCAGCGCCACCCTTGGGACAGCCTGGACATGAAAGCCTGGATGCTCGAGCTCAAGCGGCTCAATCCGGACCTGGCGGTTCCGCCGGTTTCAGCCACCGAGGGATAGGGAAGCGAGAAATCATGCAATTTCGCGATCGGATCAAGGAGCTGCGGCGGGTGCCCGCGGCCCAACTTCGGCCCCATGGCGCAACTGGCGCACGCATCCCGAGTCGCAACGGGCCGCCTTGCGCGGCGTGCTGGACGAGATCGGCTACGCCGGCGCCTTGCTGGCCCGCGAACTGGACGACGGCTCGCTGGAGCTGATCGACGGGCACTTGCGCGCCGAAACTACGCCCGACGCGCAAGTGCCCGTGCTCGTCCTGGACGTGACCGAGGCCGAAGCCCTGAAGCTGTTGGCCACCTTCGATCCGCTCGGCAGCCTGGCGGAAACGAACCAGAACGCTCTCGACGACGTGCTGGCCCTGGTCGAAACCGAAAGCCAGGCAGTCCGCCAGCTATTGGACGAACTGGCGCTGCGCGTCGACGAGGGGCCGGAGGCCGCCGTGCCCCACGAAGCGCCGCCGCTGACACTGAACTTGTTTCAGGTTGTCGTCCAGTGCCAGGACGAGGCCGAGCAGCGCAGCGTATTCGAGCAGATGAGTTCGCAAGGCTTGAAGTGCCGGCTCTTGAATCTCTGACCGTAAAGCATCCGCCGGCCGATTCCTGCCGGCGGCGCTGCCCGCCGCTGGCGCCCCACTGCGCTCTGCCGGCCGAACTCTTCGCAGACCCCACGGGCTGAACAACGATGCCGCACGTCCAGATCGAGGTCAGTTGCCCGGTGCATGACTCGTTTCGAGTCCAGCAGGTTGCCGGGATGTTCGACGTGCCTGTGGCCGAGCGGGCGGCGGCCAGCTTCGTGGCCGAGGTGCCGGATCTGGCCGAGCCTTGGCAGATCGGGCTGATCGTCGGTCCCAGCGGCAGCGGCAAGAGCACGATCGCCCGGGCGGCGTTCGCCGACCGCGTGTATGCCATGCCCGACTGGCCGGCCGACCGCGCCGTGGTCGACGGTTTTGGCGAGCTGCCGATGCGCACGATTGTCGGCCTGCTGACCGCGGTGGGTTTCAGCTCGCCGCCGGCCTGGATCAAGCCGTACCGGGTGCTCAGCGGCGGCGAGCGCTTTCGCTGCGATCTGGCCCGGGCGCTGTCCACGGCCATGTCGACGGCTGTGGACACGGCCGATCCCCAGCCCGACGCGCCGCTCGTGGTGTTCGATGAATTCACGAGCGTGGTCGACCGGCAGGTGGCCGAGGTCGGTTCGGCGGCCATCGCCAAGGCGGTGCGCGGCGGCCTGGCCCGGGTGCGGTTCGTGGCCGTCAGCTGCCATCACGACGTGGCTCCCTGGCTGGAGCCCGACTGGGTGCTCGACATGGCGACACGGCATTTAGAGCGGAGGCGGCTTCGGCGACCAGCCATCGAACTGGAAATCTGCCGCTGCCATCGCGGGTTGTGGACGATGTTTGCACCGCATCATTATCTGAGCGGCAGCTTGAGCGTCGGCGCACGCTGCTACGCGGCGCGGTGGCGCGGGCAGCCCGTTTCGTTCTGTGCCACGCTGCCGCTGATCGGCCAGCGCGGCCACTGGCGAATCACGCGAATGGTTACGCTGCCCGACTACCAGGGAATCGGCATCGGCATGCGCGTGGCCGAGGCCGTGGCCGGACTGTATCGCGCCGAAGGGCTGCGAATGAACATCACGGCCAGCCACCCGGCGGTGATCGCGCACTGCGCCGCTCCCCCGACTGGCGAACCGTGCGGATGATGAAAACCGGCTCGCGCGGCACCGAACGTTTCATTCCCGGCTATCGCGGCTCGACGGGGCGGGCGGTGGTGTCGTTCGAGTATGTCGGCGCGGCCCCGCCAGAGAACTCATAGCCAGTAACGTACGCTGAGAACCCGCATCGCGACGGGGAACTCTCCCAGCCAGCAACTTCTCCTTCAGGCGAACCGGCTCAGAACGTGGCAGAGCGCAAACCGAAAGCCAAAACCGGCCGCAAGAAGCCGGCCGGGTCGCCGTCCGCAAAGTCGCGCGCGACTCCGGCGCGGGCCGACGCTGGCGCCGCGCGGCTGCCCCGCGGCGCCCGGCCCCCTCCCCTGACCCGCCGGCCGCTGCCGAGGCGACCCCTGCCGACCCGACCCCTGCCGCAGCGGCGGCCGCAGCCCCGGACCACGAATCTGCGGCCGAAGCGCGGCCCAAAGTCTCGCTCGACACCGGCAAGCGCCGCGAGGTGCTGGCCATCTTGAGCGTGGGCTGCAGCCGCACGACGGCCGCCCAGTACGTCGGCTGCCACGCGTCGACGATCACCCGCACGGCGGCCCGCGACCCCGAATTTGCCCAGCAGGTTCGTCAGGCCGAATCGCTGCTGGAGCTGAAACACCTCAAGAACATCGACGTGGCGGCCAAGGACGCGCGTTATTGGCGGGCCGCGGCCTGGGCCCTGGAGCGCAAGTATCCCGACCGTTGGGGTCCGCGCCGGGCGCACGTGCTGTCGCCCCAGCAGGTGGCGCAGGCGCTTGAGCATTTCGCCCAACTGGTGATCGACGAAGTGAGCGAAGCACCGACCCGGCAGCGGATCCTCAAGCGGCTGGACGAGATGGCGGCCGAACTCGAACGCGAAGATAGCGAGGCCGCCGATGACGCGTGACAATCCCTGGCCGCGCGACGGCCGGCGCCGGCTGGCCGCCTGGGCCCGCGAAGCGCACAACAAGCTGGCCCGGTTGGCGGAGTTCGACGCGGCCCGGCCGCGCGGGCTGCTCGAGTGGGGCCGCGCGTATCTGCCGGCGCACTTTCGCGGCGCGCCTTCGCAGATGCACGTCTGGCTGGCCGACCAGCTCGACGGGCTGACCGACTCGCGCGGGTTCAAACTCAACGTGATCGGGCCGCGCGGCGGGGCCAAATCGACCCTGGTCACGCTGGCCCACGTGCTGCGCGTTGCGCTCGAAGCTCGCGAGCCGTACATCTGGATCGTTTCCGACACGGGCAACCAGGCTCGCAGCCACCTCGACAACGTCAAGCTCGAACTGACCGACAACGAGCGGCTGGCCCGGTGCTATGGCCGGGACGCGAGGCGCGGACCCGTCTGGCGGGCAGCGGCCATCCAGTTGCCCAACCGCGTGCGGATCGAGGCCTTTGGCGTCGGCCAGCGCGTCCGCGGCCGGCGCCGCCGGGCCGACCGGCCCAGCCTGATCGTCTGCGACGACGCCCAAAACGACAGCCACATGGAATCGGCCCGGCAGCGCGAACATTCGCGCCGCTGGTTCCAGGGCACTCTGCTCAAGGCCGGCACCAAGCTGACCAACGTCGTCAACCTGGCCACCGCCTTGCACCGCGACGCGCTGGCCTTGGAACTGGCCCGCACGCCGGGCTGGACCTCGCGCACCTTCCGGGCTATCGAGCGCTGGCCCCACGACATGCAGCTCTGGCACCAGTGGGAAGCGATCTATTGCCAGGCCGACGAGCCCCAGCGCACGGCTGCCGCCCGCGAGTTCTACGACCGCAACCGCGCCGCCATGGACGCCGGCGCCGAGTTGCTCTGGCCGGCCCGCGAAGACCTGTACACGCTGATGCGGATGCGCGTCGAAGGGGGCAAGGTGGCCTTCGAGCGCGAGATGCAGGGCTCCCCCGCCAACCCCGACTTGTACGAATGGCCCGAAGGCGATTTTGCCGGCCCGATCTGGTTCGACATTTGGCCGGCCGATTTGCGGATCAAGACGCTGGCGCTCGACCCGAGCAAAGGCCGCGACGACCGCCTGGGCGATTATTCGGCCTTTGTGCTGCTGGGCATCGACGCGGCCGGCCTCCTGCACGTCGAAGCCGATCTGGCCCGGCGGCCGATCAGCCAGATGGTGGCCGACGGCGCCGAGTGGGTGCGCACGTTCCGGCCGCACGCCTTCGGCATCGAGGCCAACCAGTTCCAAGAACTGCTGGGCGAACAGTTCGCGATCGAGTTTCGCCGCCTGGGCCTGTGGGACGCGGCCCCCTGGACCATCGAAAACCGCGTCAACAAGCAAGTCCGGATTCGCCGCCTGGGCCCCTACCTGGCCCAGCGCCGGCTGCGCTTCAAAGCCGGCTCGCCAGCCACGGCCTTGCTGGTCGAGCAGCTGCGCGAGTTTCCGGTCGGGGCCCACGACGACGGACCCGATGCGCTGGAAATGGCCATTCGCCTGGCCGATCGGCTCTGCCAGGGCCCGGCCGACGACGGCTTGGGAGACCGCTTGCCCGTGGGCTGACAAGTTGGCGGCGCTCGGCCGCTGGCGGATCCGTGATTTCGAATTTCTTCGCTCGCCCGAAAAACAAACACAGGAGATCCCCATGCACGCCAACGGAAACTCCGCGTCCGCTGCCGGACAGCCGGCCCCCGCTGCGCCCCGCGATCCGGCGACCGCCCGGCTGGAACAGCGGCTGGAAGAAGCCTATCACGAACTTTGGGACAGCTTTGTCGACCCGCGCGAGGCTTTTTTCGACGGCGACGGCGGCTGGATCCCGCTGGGCTTGTCAGCCGCGGCCGGTCCACTCGCCCGGCCGACGATCGTCAACGAGCAGCAGCTCTGGGAGCTGCGGGCCGAGTGCCGGCTGCTGGCCGCCACGAACGAGTTTGCCATCAACGGGCAGGAGAACCGCATCAGCTACCTGATCGGGTCGGGGCACACGTACCGCGCCGAAGTGCGCAAGGGCTCGAAGGCCGACCCCTCCCTGGCTGCCCAGGTGCAGGACGTGCTCGACGCGTTCACCCGGGCCAACAAATGGCAGCGCCGCCAGCAAGAGATCGTCCGCCGGATCGACCGCGACGGCGAAGCCTTTTTGCGGTTCTTCGTCGACCGCCAGGGCTGCACGCAAGTGCGGTTCGTCGAGCCCGACCAGATCGTCACGCCCACCAACCGCTCGGGCCAGCCCGCGGCCACGTTCGGCATTCTGACCGATGACCAGGACGTCGAGACCGTGCTGGCCTACTATGTCGACGGTGCGGCCGTCGAGGCCGACGAAATCCAGCATCGCAAGGCCAACGTCGACGGCAACGTCAAGCGCGGGCTGCCGCTGTTCTTTCCCGTCCGCAAGAACCTCCGCCGGGCCGAAAAGCTGCTCCGCAACATGAGCGTGGTCGCCGAAATCCAGTCGGCCATCGCCCTGATCCGCAAACATCAGGGGGGCGTCCGCGGCGGCGTGCAGCAATTCGCCGCCAGCCAGACCGACGTCACCCTCACCCAGGCCCTGACCGGCCGCACCACCAGCTTCCGCCGCTTCGGACCGGGAACGATTCTCGATGCGCCCGGCGGCATCGAATACGACTTCCCGGCCGCCGGGCTGGACGCGGCCAACTTCGTGGCCGTGCTGCAGGCCGAACTGCGGGCGATCGCCAGCCGGCTGGTGATGCCCGAGTTCATGCTCACGTCCGACGCCTCGAACGCCAACTACGCCTCGACCATGGTGGCCGAAGGACCGGCCATGCGGATGTTCGCCCGCCTGCAGGCCGACCTGGTCAACGACGACTTGGAGGTGATGTGGCGCGTGGTCCGCGCGGCGGTCGACGCGGGGGGCTTGCCCGCCGCTGCGCTCGGCCAAATCGCGATTCAGGTCTCGCCGCCGTCGCTGGCCGTGCGCGACCAGAAGCAGGAAGCCGAAGTCCACCAGATCGAATATCAGAACGGCATTCTCTCGCCGCAAACCTGGAGCAGCCGGCGCGGACTGGACTACGAGCAGGAGCAAGCCAACCTGGCCCGCCACAACCAGCGCCCGCAGGAGCTTCAAGGCGCGGAGCTCGCGGGTCCGGGTTTTGGCCTGCCGCTGGCGGGGCCGTTCGCAGAGAGCGCCAATGGCGGCCCTTCGACGGCGCTCGCCGAAGCCGCGTGGGACGACGCCAAGCATCCGCGCGGCGGCAACCCGAAAAACCGCGGCGAGTTCTCGACCGCCGGCGGGCCAAGCGGATCGCGGGGCTTGCGGAGCGGCCACGGAGTCGAACGCGGCGGGGCGGCATACCCGTCCGGCGCCTCAGTTGCGCAGATTGCGGCGACCCCGCAGCGATCGGCCCTGGCGCCCCAGAGGAGCAAGAAAAGGCCACGACGCGCCAATTCACTGCAACATGAAACGTACACAATCGACCACGACATCAGTCCAGCGGAGCAAAAAGCCGCTTGGGAACGCGCCGTCTTGTCGTCGACCGTGTACGGCGACGCCGGCTCGCATGCACCGCCAGCGGGCTGGACCGAAGTGGAGGCGATAGACAATGCGCAGGACAATACAGTCCCCAAAGGTTTCCGTGCTGCCGTTTACAAAGATACCGCTGGAAATTACGTTGTGGCCTTTGCGGGCACAAATGATGCTAAAGATTGGCTGGCAAACTCTGCGCAGGCCGCTGCGCGCGGTCTGAACAGTATGAGTATGCGGTAAAACTTGCGGAGCGGTTGCGGCTCAGGGCGGAGGGCGAGGGGAAAACAGTCGAATTCGTCGGGCACTCGCTTGGAGGCGGCCTGGCCGCCACGAGCGCGCTTATCACTGGGGCACGGGGGACGGTTTTCAACCCCGCGGGGGTTCACGATGCAACTGTCCAAAGGCACTTGGGCGATGCCCGCGCCAAGGCCGCATTCGACGATGCGAACCGCACTGTGACCACTTATCGCTACAACGGTGAGGCCCTCGGCCTCCAGGACAAGCCAGTGCTGGGTCTGCTGGTGCCCGACTCGGTTGGCAAGAGAGTCGTCATTGACAGCAAGCAGCACCCATTTAGGCGACTCCTAAGTCAGGTGGATCCCTGGACGAACAAGAGCTCGGTCGAGCGGCACAAAATCGAATACTTGATTAAAGGGCTCGATCCAAGACGCAAACTCGGAGTCCGTGTCGAAAAATGATGCACGCCAAACATGGTCTTGTGCTTGCGAGCGCATTTTTGGTTTTTGTGGTTATTGCCGTTTTGTGCGTCCCAGCCAGCGGCCAGCACGTCCATTTCGGCGATTATCCCGAGCGCTACTTCACTGACCCCGACGCAGTGGCGGTCGCCTGCGTCATCACCGAAGGCGACGCGGCGGCCCTAGATGACCTCATCGCCGCTGGTGCAAGTGTCGATGCCGAGGGACACCACGATGTGAACCTCTTGACTTGGTGCATGACGGTTACGAACAAACCGGCGTTCGTCCGACTGCTCAAAGCCGGGGCGGACCCGAAACGGCGTTTGGGGAGCCGCTGGGATTCGGCGCTCGTGCGCGCGGTCAAAGAGCGCACTGACTACTACTGGCTTGAGCACATGCTGGACGCAGGAGTCGATGCGAATTCGCGAATTCCGGGTGGGTCGGTCCCGATCCTGCTTTACGCGGCGGAACGAGAGGACGACGGCTGGTTGCGCCTGCTGATCGACCGCGGCGCGGACCTCAACGCGCGCGATACCAAATGGGGTCAGACGGCAGCAATTTACGCGGCAATGATCGGTCAATTCGAGGTTGTCGCGATGCTCTTGGACGCCGGCGCGGATTTTTCGGCGCACGACGACGATAATCTAGACGTTGCCTACGCGACGGTTCGAAGCCGGATCGGCCCGGACCACGCCCAGTGGCGTGCTCGCGAACGTGTCTTAGATCGCCTCAAGGCCCGCGGTGTCGACCTCACGGTCGCGGCCGAACGTGCAAAGTCGCACGGCACCCTCGACACGAATTGGTGGGCGCTGGAGGTCCGTCGCCCGCCCGGCAAGTCGCTGGCGCAAGTAAGCCCCGCCCCCCCGCCAGTCCCAGTCGCCCCGCGGTTGGACATCTGCGTGACACCGTATTACGACTCGAGACGCCCGGAGATCACCGTCGGGAAGTTTAGCGGGCGCCTCTGCGCGCGGACAAAACGACTATTCTTCCGGCCACGGCACTGATGGAGCAGCAGATGGGAACTCTGCCGATCGAGGCGATGTTCGTCGCCGCGATCCGCCTCTACGATCTGGGTCATATCGACGAGGCGGTGTTCTGGTTTGTCGCGGCCCGGTATCGCGCTCGACTGTTCCGCCGAGCGCTGACCAGCCCTTGCGCCGGCCCCGGGGACGCGGCATTCGAACGCTGCCAGGCCCAGGGCGCATTTCACATTCTCGTTTTCGAGCACATCAACCCGTATGCAATTGACGTGCCTCAAATGTGGATCCACGCGACGGAGCGCGCCTGCGTTGCCCTTGAGAGGGTGCCGGAGTTTCCTCTTGTATACCGTGGTCTGAAGTTTGTGGATTCGGAGCAACTCAAGCAGCTGAATGATGAGGAAACCAAGGACTACCTCGAACTGCTGCGCTTGGCCAAGAGATGGCACCGTCGATAGCCATCACGCAACGCATTGAGTCGACCGCCAGGGCTGCACGCAAGTGCGGTTCGTCGAGCCCGACCAGATCGTCACGCCCACCAACCGCTCGGGCCAGCCCGCGGCCACGTTCGGCATTCTGACCGATGACCAGGACGTCGAGACCGTGCTGGCCTACTATGTCGACGGCGCGGCCGTCGAGGCCGACGAAATCCAGCATCGCAAGGCCAACGTCGACGGCAACGTCAAGCGCGGGCTGCCCCTGTTCTTTCCCGTCCGCAAGAACCTCCGCCGGGCCGAAAAACTGCTCCGCAACATGAGCGTAGTGGCCGAAATCCAGTCGGCCATCGCCCTGATCCGCAAACATCAGGGGGGCGTCCGCGGCGGAGTCCAGCAATTCGCCGCCAGCCAAACCGACGTCACCCTCACCCAGGCCCTGACCGGCCGCACCACCAGCTTCCGCCGCTTCGGGCCGGGAACGATTCTCGATGCGCCCGGCGGCATCGAATACGACTTCCCGGCCGCCGGGCTGGACGCGGCCAACTTCGTGGCCGTGCTGCAGGCCGAACTGCGGGCAATCGCCAGCCGGCTGGTGATGCCCGAGTTCATGCTCACGTCCGACGCCTCGAACGCCAACTACGCCTCGACGATGGTGGCCGAAGGACCGGCCATGCGGATGTTCGCCCGACTGCAGGCCGACCTGGTCAACGACGACCTGGACGTAATGTGGCGCGTGGTCCGTGCGGCGGTCGACGCGGGGGGCTTGCCCGCCGCTGCGCTCGGCCAGATCGCGATTCAGGTCTCGCCGCCGTCGCTGGCCGTGCGCGACCAGAAGCAGGAAGCCGAAGTCCACCAGATCGAATATCAGAACGGCATTCTCTCGCCGCAAACCTGGAGCAGCCGGCGCGGACTGGACTACGAGCAGGAGCAAGCCAACCTGGCCCGCCACAACCAGCGCCCGCAGGAGCCTCAAGGCGCGGAACTCGCCGGCCCGGCCTTTGGCCTGCCGCTGGCGGGGCCGTTGGACGAAAGCTTAGCCGATGAAGATGGCGCCACGATCAACGAAGCCACGTGGGACGACGCCAAGCATCCGCGCGGCGGAAATCCGCGGAACCGCGGCGAATTCTCGACCGCCAGCGGGGGCGGGGGAGCGAGCGCAGCGCGCACCCCGGGCGTCGTACGCACGGTGGGGCTAACGACGCCCGCGGGAAAGCATGCCGACAAGGCGACCCCGGTGGGCGTCGACGGCGACCGTTCCCGGCATCCAACCTACTTGGCCCAGAAAGAAAAGCCTTCGATCAAGGATGAGGGCAACGACATCTCGCGGCGGCTCGGCGGGGCGGACAAAACGCCCGCACGAAAGCTGGGCGAGCCGCTTGGCGTGCGCACCTGGACAAGCACCGGCGGAACTGAGCTCCGAGGCACTCTGGACAGTGTGTTGGACGATGGGAAGTCGGTTACAATAGTTCCGGCAGACGGCAAGAAACCCCGGGCGGCGCGGATCGACCAACTCAGCAAGCGCGACCAGCAGCTCATCCGGGGGCTTCAGGCGCTCCCGCCCAACGTAAGCCTGAATCCGGAAGGCTTGAAGAAAGCAAATCAGCCTGGGTGGGTCGAAGATGTGATCGCCGACATCGGCCGGCTTAGCGAGCTGCCATCAGGCAAGAAAGTCCTGGACGGAATTCGCGATCACAACAACGGCCACGCGGTCACGATCGTTCCCAGAGATCCGGGCCAGGACAACCACGCCGAGTTCCGCCCGCTCTCGGACCGCGGCTCGGACGTAACGGTCCAGTACGACCCTCATGACATCAAGGGCGACATCGTGGGCGGCGGCAAGGGTGACCGAACTCGCCCGCCGTACATTGCGCTGGGCAAGGAACTGTCGACGGCTGCGAAGGCGCTGTTTAACACGTCCAGCATCAATTCCCAGAGGGAGGAGACCGCCGCCGCGGAATTCGACAACGGGCTCCGAGATGAGCACAACCGGGCACTGCCCGCGGGCGAAAAGCTGGTGCCGCACCGGGATCTGCCATAACCGCGGTTGCGCTGAGCCGAGCCTCGCAGCCCAGGGCTCCGTTGGCCATGCCTAGGAGTGTTAGAATGAAGGGCGGTTGCGGGCGACGGGTCGGCGGTGGCCGACGACGGCGCCCGTCGTGAGACGTGGCGCGGGGTTCAAATATGAGCCAATCGGTGACGGCCATGATTGGGCGGGGCAAGCGGCGGTTCGTCCTTACGCTGCGCGGCACCCTTGTCGCGGCCGTTCCTTCATGCGCGCTTTTGGCGTTGGTTGGCCGCGTTGCTCATCGTGCCCAAGAGCAGCGGGCCGCGGTGGAGCAGCTCGAGCGGCTCGGGACGTTGGTGGATTACGATATCCGGCCTTCCGCAACCGGGTTCCGTGGATGCCTGTTGCACTGGTTCGGCCGGGACGTGGCCGGCAACGTGCGATCGGTGGAGTTCGGCTTCCCTGTCGAGACCACCGCGACCGATGCCGATCTTGCACTGCTGGAACGCCTGCCGCGCCTGAATGGGTTGTACATCGGACGCCTCCGCGCCACCGATGCGGGAATGATCCATGTGGGAAGGCTTGCGGAGTTGGCCATGCTCGACTTGCGCAAATGCCCCATCACCGACAACGGACTCAGGTCGCTCGCGTCGCTGGCTAAGCTCCGCGGCCTGTCCGTCGGCGATACCGCCATAACGGACGCGGGCCTGGACTCGATCATCGTTCACCGCGATCTTGAGATACTGTTCGTCGGACTGACGCAAATTACCGATGCGGGCGTCGCCAAAATTGCCACTCTGACGCGGCTCAAGCGACTCGGCTTGGGCGACAATCGGGTCACCGACGCGGCACTAGAACATCTTGAAACCCTCACGTTGCTGGAAGAGCTCACCCTGGGGGGCACGCGCGTGACCGACGATGGGCTCGCACGGCTCCTGCCCTTGAAGCACCTGGAGCGGCTGCTGTTGTTCGACACCCGCATCAACGGCCATGGAATTGCCGCGTTGGCACCCTTGCCAAATTTGCGGGAGCTCATGTTGATGGACGCGGACATCACCGACGACGGCGTGGAGCAGCTGGCCGCCGTCGCGCAAATCGAGGCGCTCGACCTAAGTGGCACTCGCGTAACGGATGCCGGACTCATACACCTGACAAAACTGCAGCGGCTGGCAAAACTGAGTCTCGAACGCACGCAGGTGACCGACGAGGGAATTCGTGTTCTGACAGGCATGGACAGCCTACGCGATTTGGATGTCCCCTTCGACTGGGGCGAATCACCCGGCGTTGCCGCCCTGCAGCGCGCCCTGCCAAGACTCCGCGTCCACTGATCCGGTGACGGTAGCACGGTTCGCCGCGAATGATGCTTGGTTCGCGCCGCGGACCTCGTCGCTGGCCGTGCTGCAGGCCGAACTGCGGGCGATCGCCAGCCGGCTGGTGATGCCCGAGTTCATGCTCACGTCCGACGCCTCGAACGCCAACTACGCCTCGACCATGGTGGCCGAAGGACCGGCCATGCGGATGTTCGCCCGACTGCAGGCCGACCTGGTGAGGGCCGACCTGGTCAACGACGACCTGGACGTGATGTGGCGCGTGGTCCGCGCAGCGCGCGGGATGCGGCGCTTGAGAAAACTTGCCGAGTGGCTCACAAACTCTCGTTGAATTTCAGCGCCCGTCTGTTAATATTCCGACCATGACAACGCTGGAACGGACACCGGTGAATCAAGCTCGCATGTCGCAAGCCGAGAATGCCTGGCGCACGGCGCTGGGCGACGCCTTGCGACGCGGCTTCTACGGCTCGGTCTCGGTCGAAATCAGCGTCCAGGACGGAACCATCCAGCACGTCCGCCGCCGCGTCGAGCAAGTGGAGAAGTAACCCCCGCGCGGGCAGCGGCGCCACGCGCAGCCGCCCGCGCTTGGCCGGCCAGCCGTATCCGCGGCGGCCCGGCACCCCGTCAAGACGTCGATCCCTTCGGGTATCTCGGTGAGCCTGCTGCAACGAGCAGGTATCCTTCCGCGAGCCCATCTGCCGGCCACAAGCGGCCTGCAGATGGGCTTTTTTCGTTGCCACAAGGAGATTCCATGGAAGTGCTTTTGCAGGAATTCGTCGACTCGCGCGGACTCGACCTGCGCATCGATCGCGAGGCCGGCGTGCTCCGCGGCGTCAAGCTGCTGGGGCTCGAATCGCGCAACGGCCGCACGTACTCACCCGCCGCGCTGGAAACGGCCAAGAACCTGTACGAAGGCGCGGGTCAACGTCAACCATCCCAAGTCGCATCCTCTGGCCAGCCGCGACTACCAGGACCGGCTGGGCCTGGTGCGCAATATCGCCCTGCGGCCGGGGGCCGGGCTGTTCGGCGATTTCCATTTCAATCCCAAGCATGCCTTGGCCGAACAGCTGCTCTGGGACGCGCAGCACGCGCCCGAGAACGTGGGCTTCTCGCACAACGTGCAAGGCCGCACCGTGCGCCAGGGAGACCAAACGGTCGTCGAGGCGATTCTCAAAGTGCACAGTGTCGACCTGGTGGCCGATCCGGCCACGACCTCGGGATTGTTCGAAGCGGCCCGGCCCGAGCGGGAAGAGACGGGCGCGCAAATCCTGGCCGCATGCACGCTGGAAGACCTGCGCCACGCCCGGCCCGACCTGGTCGGCGAGATCGAAACCCAATCCCAGTCCGAACTGGGCCGGCTGCGGCGCCGGGTCGAAGAGCTGGAATTGCAAGCCGCGCTCGGCGACAAGCGGGCGGCGGCCGGCCGCTTGCTGGCCGAGTTTCATTTGCCCGATCCCGACCAGCCGGGAGCCGGCGGCGAGGTGGTCAGCGAGTCGTTCCTGACCGCTCTGCTCACCGCGCCCGACGAGACTGCGATGCGCGCGCTGGTGGCCCAGCGGGCGCGGCTGGTGCGCGCAGCCGCGGCACCCGTGAACGCGGGCCGGACCGGCGCCAAGCCGCGTTCGCGCGAGCAAGGGCTGACCGAATCGAGTCCGCGGCGGCTCAGCACGCTGGAAGAGTTCGTCCAAGCGATCCGCTAGCGGCCGGCCCGCCCGTCAGGTTCACAATCGATCCATTCCCCACATTTCCCTGCGGAGTACGAAACCATGGCTGACACGATGCGCTGGCGCTACGGCGATACGAATCCGGTGGTCACCAAACCGATCACGTCCGGCGTGACGATCGAGATCGGCGACCTGGTCGGGCAGGATTCCAGCGGCAACATCACGCCGGCCGCCGCGCTGGCCTGGACCACGGATCTGCCAACCACGCAAACCGCGTTTCACGGCACGTTTCTGGGCGTGGCCATGCAGCGGTCGCGCTCGACCGACACCGACCCGATCCGCGTGGCCACGAGCGGCGTGTTCGAGATGGCCTGTGCCTCGGCCACATTCAACATCGGCGACCTGGTCGGTCCGGACAAGAACGTGGGCAACTTGCTCCTCAGTCAGCAGGTCGTGGCGGTCGGCGCCGGCGGCAACGAAGCCAAATCCGTCGGGCGCGTCGCCGGCTACGTCAATCCGGCGGGCACGGCAGTGTTGGTCTCGATCGTCAGCACCAAGCAGTTCGGCGGCACTCAGGCCGTGATCTAGAGGCCAGCCGCGGCGCCGGATTTCTCGTCCGCCGGGCCGTCGATTCGGCGCTGCCCGGGGCCGGCCCAGCAGGCAGACGGCACTCGGCCGGCGCTCGAGCAACAACACGCAACCCTCCAATCCCTTTTTGAGGAGATCGAAATAATGAAGGTCCGAGAGATCAAGCGGCTCTACGAGCTCGAAGGAGCGGAGCACACGCTCAACCACATCCACGAGATGCTGCAGACGCGGAAAATGCGGGCCGAGGATTTCAGCATTCGCAGCCTGGCCGAGGCCCTGGTGCCGGACGGCCGCGAGTGGCTCGACGCGATGGATCCGCGTCGCGGCGGATTTATCCAGGAAGCCGGCGACGCGGTCGACGTGACGGCCTTCTCCAACATCACCGGCCAGATCATCTACAGCAAGATCATGGAGGCCTACCAGCGCGAAGAGTTCGTCGTGTCGCGGCTGGTCGAGACCATTCCCACCCGCTTCGACGGCGAGAAGATCGCCGGCATCACGGGCATCACCGACGACATCCAGGAGATCCGGCCGGGCATGCCGTATCCGGCGCTGGGCTTCGGCGAGGATTACATCGAAACCCCGTCAACGACCAAGCGGGGCTTCATCGTGCCCGTCACGAAGGAAGCCATCTTCTTCGACCGCACGCACCAGATCCTCAGCCGGGCCGCCGAAGTGGGCGAGATCCTGGGTCTGAACAAGGAAAAGCGGCTGCTCGACCAGGTCATCGGCGCGGCCAACACCTACAACTGGAAGGGCACGACGTACAACACCTACCAGACGTCGGCCCCGTGGGTCAACGTGCTGTCGAGCAACACGCTGGTCGATTGGACCAACGTCGACGCCGTGGAACAGGTGTTCGCCAACATTCTCGATCCGAATACCGGCGAGCCGGTGCTGGTCAGCGCGAACCAGATCCTCGTTTGTCCACAGTATCACGCGGCCGCCATGCGGGTGTTCAATGCGGCGCTGATCGACTATACGACGCCGGGCGGGCCGTCCCGCACCCGCGTCGACGCGCACTCGATCCTTCGTCAGCGCACCTACCAGGTCGAAGAAAGCCGGCTGATGTACCGGCGGCTGCTGGCCGCCAGCGTCAGTTCGCCCGAGAAGACCTGGTTCCTGGGCGACTTCAAGAAGGCCTTTGCCTACATGGAAAACTGGCCGATTACGGTCACCCAGGCCGTGCAGAACAGCGAGGCCGAGTTCACGCAGGACGTGGTCGTGCGGTTCAAGGCCAGCGAACGCGGCGCCGCCGCGGTGCTCAACCCGCGCTACATCGTCATGAGCACGGCCTGAACTGCTGCAACAACCGGCGCCGGCGAACTGGAATGGGCGCGGGGGCAAGCTGCCCGGGCAAGCGCCGCCCGGCGCAGCCGGCCGCGCGGTTTTCCGGCGCCGGCACGATCAGGCAGCCGGCGCTGAGGGGCACCGCCGGCCCGCGGATCGTTTCAGGGGGCCTTTTTTCGGAGCCGCAGCATGACGGATCTCGAACAGATTCAGGCGATCAAGAGCAACACGCTGGCCCAAATGGCCGACGTGTCGACGGAGCGCAAGCCCACCTACACCGAAAGCGGGCAGAGCTTCAGCTGGACCGAGTATCTCGAACATTTGCAACGGCGCGTCGACTGGTGCAACCAGGCGTTGGCCGCCGAGCGACCGTTCGAAATCGAGACTCGAGGCTTCGTGGAATGAGTTTTGATCCCGACATCGACGACGATTACCTGCAGCTCGACGGCCTCGAACCGCTGGCGCTGGGGCAGGGAAATCTCGACCCGCTCACCGTGAATAACTGCCTGCGCGAGACGTTGTCGCAGCGCGACGTGCAGTTTCTCACGTCGGCGGGACTGGACGTGCAGCCCGGCGATCTGGTGCTCAATCTTTGGGCTCCGGAACTGGGCAGCGCGAAGCCGTCGCCGGGCGACCGGTTAACCGACGCGGCCGGCCAAAGCTACACGATTCAGAGCAGCGAGTTCTCGCCGCGCACTCGACGTTTCCGCACGATCTGCCGCCAGGCCGTGACCGCCTGATGATCGACTTCGACCTGCTTCGCTAACCGCGACAACCGCGACCTTTCTTTCCTGCCGGCCAGCCCCGAGTCTCCAGACCGCGAACGTCCCCGTGTCCTACACCAACCCTCCATCGCCGGCGTACCTCGACACGACGAACGTGCTTGCGCAGACCTTGCAGTCGCTCGTCTTGTTCGACGGGGCGAGCGGCGGACCGTCCAGCCCGGCCGGCTTGCCGCGCAACCTGGTCAACAACGCCATGCCGCGGACGTTCCACGGCTGCGGGCTCCAGTTGCCAATTCCCACCAGCATGCCGCCGATTGGGCTGAACGTCGGCGAATACGCACTGTGGCAGACGAGCCAATTCACGGCCGATGCCACCGCCAGCCCGATGATGCGCTGGGCGCCGAACAGCAAATGCCTGTTCTACCCCTACGGCGGCGTATCCAACGGAACGTACCGCGGCAGCAAGTACGACCGGACTTATTTTGCATTCTTCGCGGTCGATGCGTGCGATGTGAGCGCCAACGCCTCGCGCGCGGTCATGCTGCATGGGCAATGCGGCAGCTGGTACGGCAACAACGGGAACCTGGGCAACTGGTTCGACGGCATGAGCGTCGTGTTCAACGCCGGGTCGGCGTACCTGGCCTGGACAATGAACCAGTCCGGCCAGGGCGGGAGCTTCAATAACTCGCTCGTCTGCGTGAACTCGGCCGGCTCGATCAACAGCAGCTATTCCTGCCCCATCCTGGCCGGGGACTTGTACTTCGCCACGATCGCCATCTCGCGCGGCTCGACGCCGTACATGCGGTTCTACCTCTACAACCTCACGACAGCGACGCAAATCAGCAACACGGGTGGCCAGTATTTCACCTACGTGTCCACGGCTGGCAACGAGGGCACCGTCAACCAGCGCTATAGCAACTGGAATCCCAACAACCTGGAAAGCACGTCGACCGCCGGCGGCCTGGCTGACCATGTAATCGGTGGCCTGGATGGCGTGTTCCGGATGCGGATGTGCGGGATCGACAACCAGTTTTGGGACGATACCAGCGGGACCACGATCGCGACCCCGCCAGCGGCGATCACGGGCGGCGGCTTCGCCAACATTCAGGCCTACATTCAAAACAACCCGTATGTGATTCTGACCGGCACGCGCCCCAGCGGCGGCTCGACCGATACCGCAATCGTCGACACGACAGGCGCCAACGTCAATAACGGTTCCAGCAAGCAAGTCGGGCTCGCCTATCAGACCAAATGGGTGGCCAGCAGCACGCTGACCGGGATCTACACGGGGTTGCCTCTCTGCGCCAAGGCCGACTGGTGCCTGGCGTTCTCCGACAACACGAAGCTGATCTTTGACGCCAGCCCGCCGATCGGCCAGGCTGCGATGACCAACTACAAGCTCTACGGCGTCCTGGCCACTACGGCGCCGACCGGCAGCCCGCCCAGCGTCTCGGCAGTCGGCACCCAACTGCTGAGCCAGAGCACGCTACCGCTCACCTACGCGCCCCCGGACACGAATCTCCGCTATTACCAGCTCGTGGCCACGGACGGGACGAATACTTACACCTATCACGTCATTCCAGCCGCGCTCAAGAGTCGCGCGCGATTGCGCATCATGCTCGCCGGCAACTCGATTTTCAGCGATACGGGGTCGGCCCACTACATCCTGCTCGGCATGGGCATGGAAGCGCGCCGCAAGGGATTTGACCTGGCAATCACGACGATGGCCATTGACGGAACAGGCTCGGCGGATTTTCTCACGGGTGCCGGATCCAAGAGTTACTACGCGCCGAATCCGTCCATCAGCGGGACCGTGACCCAGCTCGATTACCTCTGCTCGCGGGCTGCCGCGGAGAAGGCGGCCACCGGCGCCAATGTCGATTGGGTGCTGCTGCAGCTGGCCGGCAATACGCCCACGACCAGCACCGCCAATTACAGCACGATTGCCAATGCCGTGCTAGGCGGTAACGGAATCACGAATAACTACACGGCGGCCGTCAAGAACGTCGGCCTGTGCGCCGGGCCGTTCCAGCTCGACGGCCACCCGATCAACACCAACTTTCAGATCGTCACGAACAACTCGAATATGCAGGCGGCGGCAAACGGCACCACGATTCAATTCCTGGGCCAAGCCGCGCAGAACGTCACGGCCGACGAGGCCCAGCTCTACAACGGCGGCCATCCCACGCCGACCCAGGCGGTGATGGAGGGCGTGGGGCTGATGCTGGAGATTTTGGGCTTCACTGGGGCTATTCCGCGGTCGCGATTGCAGGGAGCGGCATAGTGAAAGAGCGCCAGCAAAATTCAGCGAGCTATCCCCTGCCGTTCCTGCTCGTGCTGTCGAGCGACAACAACACCGGCGCCGCCGGGCTCTTGCCGACCGGGGCATTCTCGGGCGGCAGCGGCACGGGCGCGGCGGGCTATTTCACCACGAACGGCGCCGGGGTCATCAATGCGTTTGTGTTGACGAGCGGCGGGAGCGGATACACCGGCACGCCGACGCTCACGATCACTTCGCCCACGCTCGGCAGCGGCTCGGGTCTGACGATCGGCACGATCACGGTAACCTCCAACGTCGTCACGAATGTGGCAATTAGCGCCGGCGGAACCGGTTACGGACCCACGGTCACGCTCTCGAAAAATGGCGGCGCGTTCGCCAGTCCGGCAGGCGCCGTAAGCGAGTTCGGCAACGGCTGGTATCAGGTGGCCGGCAACTCGACGGACACGGGCACGCTCGGCCCGCTGGTGCTTCACGTCGCGGCCAGCGGGGTCACACCGCCGACCGACTCGCTGTATACGGTCGTGGGCTACAACCCGTTCGACTCTGTCCGGCTGGGACTGACGGCGCTGCCCAGCGCGAACGCCGGGGCAAGCGGCGGATTGATTGAGATCGGCACCGGCAGCGGCCAAATCAACCCGGACGGCTTGGGCAATGTCAAGGTGAGCAGCGGAACTGGCGCCGGCCAGCTGTCGTTATCGTCCGGCGTGATTGCGGCCAACGTGACGCAACTGCTGGGAACCACCTCCGCCGGCGCCGCAGGCTACGTCGGCATCGACTGGTCGGCAATTCACTCGGCGACGTCCGCGCAGAGTTTGAGCGGCACCACGATTGCCACCGGCCAGGTTGTGGCGAGCGTGACCGCCGGCGTCACGGTCTCGACGAACAACGACAAGACCGGCTATAGCCTCACGCAGGGCTTCCCGGCCAACTTCGCGGCCCTGGGAATCACCGTCGGCGGCAAGATCAGCGAAGTGGCGCTCGTCGACTCGCTCACCACCTACACGGGCAACACCCCGCAAACCGGCGACGCTTACACGCTGCTGAGCAGCGGCTCCTATGGCAATGCCGCACTGCGGACGGCCATCAATGCCATTCCCACGAATCCCTACACCGGCACGCCGCCGACGGCCGCGCAAATCCGGCAAGAAATCGACAATAACTCCACCCAGCTCGCCACCGCCGTCGACCTCCTCGCCGCCGACCGCGTCATCGACACGTCGACCGACCCGACGCAATACCACGAGGTCTTCTACGTCTCCGGCAGTTCGACGGTCTTGATGACCAAACGGCTGTTCGACGTTGCCGGCAACAAACTCAATACGACGACCACGGTCGTGGGGCAGGCCAAGCAATGAGCCTGTGCGGAATTCTGCTCAAAGGACTCGGCCCCTCCGGCGGCACCGCGCTGGCCGTGCCCAGCCTCGCCCTGGCCGATGGTGGCAACGGCACCGCCACGGCCACGATCGCGGGCAGCACGCCGGGCGCAACAAACACGCTGTATTTCGAACCGGTCGGACAGATCGTTGCCGGCGGCGGCTGGACGACGGCCGGATCGCGCGGCGGCGACGGCACGATCGTGGCCTCGGTACCGCAAGGCTATTACTGGTGGCTCGTGGCCAGCTCGCTGGGAGTCGACGTGGTAAACACCGCGCCCATCTACCAGAACGTCACCGACGGCCTGGCCAGCGTGCATTGGCAGTGCCTGCTGGCCGCCCAGGCGCGGATCCAAGCCCTCAGTCTCGCCGCCATCGACAACGATACGTCGGTGGTGGTCAAGAAGCTGGCCCTGGAGCGGATCCTCGGCGCGCTCAAACAGGGGGGCCTGGGCGTGCCGCTGCCGGCGATCGTCTTGTTTCCGCTGGCCGAAGAGGAGAATCCGGCCCAGGGCGTCAACGCGCTCGACGACGTCGATTATGGCATCGGGTGCCTGATCGTGGCCGTCGACAATCAAGAACCGACGGTCGCGGCGCTGATGGCCAGCTTTCTGCTCTGGCGGCAGCAAATCAGCCGCTCGCTCCGCAATCAGACTTTTGCCGGCCTGCCGGCGTCGGTGTTCAGCCTGGCCGTGCGACCCCGGGCTTTGTACGACGCGCCGGCCTGGTCGGCCAACTACGACGTGTCGCTGGTCGAATTGCGTTTCCTCAGCCGCGAAGCCCGCGGCCTGGATGCCTGAGCGTTTTTCATCACTCCGACTTATGCCTTCGACTCCGCGGAGCTAAACCATGACGGCACCAAACGCCTTCCTCGGGAATCAGGCGCTGTTGGGCACCGTGCCCGAAGCGACCTACGGCACCACGCCATCGCCGGGCACCCTGGCGGCGCTGACCAGCGCCTTTGTGTTCGAGAGCGAGAGCATCAAGAAGCTCGGCAATATCATCCAGCGCGACGGACTGCGCGGCACGCGCTCGCACGTCGGCGACGACTCGCGCGTCGGGCCCTACCGCGTCGGCGGGCAACTCGCGCTCGAGCCCAGCCCGGTCGATTTTCTCTGGTGGCTGCCCTATATCCTCGGGGCGGCTCCCTCGGGCACGACGTATGCCCTGGCCGAGACGCTGCCCAGCTTCAGCCTGGGGATCACGCGCGGCGCGAAGAACTTTCTCTATGCCGGCTGCTCGGTCTCGCGGGCGGTGATTTCCGGAAGCAAGGGGGGCATGCTCAAGCTCGTGCTCGACATCGTGGGGCAGAGCGAAACGACCTCGGCGCCCGGCTCGCCCGCCTGGCCAGCCATCTCGGCCGACGTGACCGGCCCTTACATCTTCAGCGGAGACACACTGCTCTCGATCAACTCGGCGGCTCGGCCGATCGCCGAATTCGAACTGGTCGTCGACAACCACCTGATCGCCGACCGGTTTCTGAACTCGCTCACGATCGTCAGCGCGCCGAGCGCAGACCGGACCGTAAGCCTGCGCTGCGCGCTCCCCTGGAACACGACCAATACGGACCTCTACGACCAGGGCCTGCCAGGCTACACCGGCGCGACGCTCGCATTTTCGGCCGGCGGGCACAGCCTGTCGTGTGCGCTGGGCAAGCTGCAGGCGCCGGCCCAAAGCCCGACGGCAGCCCGGCGCGGCGAAAACCTGCTGACGCTCGACTACCGCGTGCTCGCCACCGGCAGCACCCCGGAACTGGTCGTCACAGCCACCTGAGGCGCACGACGACGGACACGGCATGGGTGGGCGCGGCCTCGGTCGTGACCCGCCGGCGCTCCTCGAAATGCGGCCTTTTTGCGGATCGAACTCACCAAGACACGCTGACCGATGGGCATTCCTTATCTTCAATACGGATCGCTGACGCTGGACCCGGGAGAAGCCGGGTTCACGATCTCGCGATCCGCGCTCGTCGAAAACGGGATGTCGATCGGCTACACGGAGCGCTGGGAGATCCAGGCCCGTTGCCAGCGCGACTCGACGGCCAGTTTGTCCGCGGCGATCGCCGCCCGCGAGCAGGCTTTCAAGATTCCGAATCAAAACCTGACGCTCTACCTGGGGGACGGCACGACGAGTCCGCACCAGATCGTGGCGGCATACACGCAGGGGGGCGTGCGCACGGCACGGTTCGTCGCTTATCCGATCGGCCGCGGGGCCGAGCTGTCGACGTTTCGCAATTGGGCGGTCTCGGTCGAAGCAGATTTTTTCGATCCCAGCCTGGACCTGGTGGCCTGGACCGAAACGATCTCCTGGGAGGGAGGCGGCCCGCGGAGCATCTGGCTCGAGCCTCTGAACGGTCCGCCGCAGCAGCAACTGGCCAACGAGCAGACGACGTTTCGAGCGACCCAGACGGGCAGCGCGACGGGGCTCTACAGCTATCCGATCCCGCCGGCACCGATCTGGCCGGCAGCTGAGCACGTCGAGCGGCGCAGGCTGACGCAAACTCTGCCCCAGCGCACGGGCGCGGCCCGAGTGCCTTTTATTCGCATTACAGAATCTCCTGGACCTACCAATTCGAGTCGGGCTATCAGCTCACCGGCGGCGCACCGAGGCCCTGGTACGACTAGGGAAAGGCAGAAGGCAAAAGGATGAAGGCAGAATAAGAAGTTTTCCGAGCCGCCGTTACCGACTGTCGCCGTGTTTTCTTCCTTCATCCTTCATCCTTCATCCTTCTGCCTTTCCATACTAACGAGGCCTGAAATATGAGTACCGTCCTCTGGCGGGGAGACGCGCCGGCTGTGGCCCAAGTCAACACGCTGACCGTGGGCTCTGTCTCGAGCGGCATCGTCTACACGATCACGATCAACGGCAAGTCGATCGGTTACACGACCGGCGGCGGCGATACGGCGACGACGGTCGCCGCGGCGCTACTGGCGCTGCTGATTGCCCAGGGCGCCCCGCCCGAGTTCAAGGAAATCACTTGGAGCAACCCAGGCGCGGGTGTGCTCGTGGCCACGGCCGTCTACCCGGGAACGCCCTTCACCCTGGCCGCAGCCGCCACCAGCACCGGGACGTTTACTGGCTCGACCCCCAGCACGGCCAGCAGTGGACCGGCCGACGCGTCGGTGGGCGCCAACTATTCGACCGGCGGCCTGCCCGGCAATGGCGACGATCTGGTTTTCTCGGCCAGCGCCAACAGCTGCGTGTTCGGACTTTCGGCACTCTCGGCGCTCACGCTCAACAGTCTGTCGATCGACCAGAGCTTCACCGGAAAGATCGGACTGGCCCGCAACAACCCGGCCGGCTACGTGGAATATCGCCCGCAGTATCTGCAGGTCGGCGCGACGACGATCACGATCGGCAACGGCCCGGGCAACGGGTCGGGCCGGATCAAGATCGACAACCTCGCGGTCCAAACGACCGTGAACGTGTTCAACTCGGGGCAGGCGTCGGACCCGGGCGTCAAAACAATCCTCTGGAAGGGGACCCACGCCGCGAATGTCGTCAACATTTCCAAGGGCAGCTTCGCCGCCGGCTACCTGGAGGGAGACTCGGCCACCATCGCCACGCTGCGGCAGGGCTTCCAGACCAACCAGAATGGCGACGTCGACTGCCTGCTGGGGCCCGGCTGCACGCTCTCGACGATCAACAAGACGGGCGGAGGCGCTGGCCATCAACAGCAGCTTCACCACGCTCAGCCAGGGGCCCGGCAAGGCCGGCACGACCGCCATCACCGCCGGAACGCCGGGCACGATGACCATCACCGGCGGGTCGCTCATCTACCGCACGGCCGGCGATTACACCGCGCTGACCGTGGGCGTCAGCGGCACCGCCGACTTCAGCCAGGATCCGCGGGCCCGCACCGGCACGAGCACCACGCTGAACGCCGGCGGCACGCTGCTCGACCCGGGCCAGAGCATCACGTTCACCGGCCCGATCGACGTCACTTGCCGCCTGGCCGACGTGACGCTCGACCTGGGGGCTTCGTTCAACTTGCAGCGGTCGTAGGTGCTCGATGAGCAGCGGAATCATGAGCAACGGACCGGCCCAGGGCCTGGCCTACTTCCCGGGCGTCAACCAGCTCGTCGCCGCGTCCGGCGCGCTGGGCCACGGCATTTCGCCCAGCACGTTTCTGCTCTCCTTGGCCCCGCAAGCGGATTTTGCCGGCGCCGGCGGCACGCTGTCGTTGGTCTACGACACGGTGGAAATCGACTTGCCCGACTGCAAGGTCGATCGGCACTCTCTGGAGCGCAATGCGGCCGGCCTGATCTGGCGGCTGACGATCCTTGACCGCCGCTGGAAGTGGGCCTTCGGCGGCGTCGCCGGTTTTTACAACCAGCGCAACGACGACGGCACGATCAAGGACGGCAGCGAGCAGACCCCGCAAGAGCTGGCCGCGCTGCTGCTCGATGCAATGGGCGAAGAGGATTACGACGTCGACGATCTGCCGAACGATCAACGGCCGGCGACCGAGTGGGAGCTGGGCCGATTCACGCCCGCCCAGTACTTGTCCGACTTGTGCGCGCAGCTCGGCTGCCGGGTCGTGCTGGAACTGTTCACCAATCGGGTGGCGCTGCGCGTGATCGGCCAGGGCGAGGAATTGCCCCAGGACGACATGGTCCTGGACAACAGCCTGACGATCGACCCGCCCGAGCAGCCCGACACGCTGGCAATCGTCTGTGGCCCGGATCGCTATCAGAACGACTGGCTGCTCGAACCGGTTGCGCTGGAGACCGACGGCACGCTGGTGCCGGTCGACAGCGTCAGCTACAAGCCGGCCGGCGGCTGGTCGGCCAGCGACATCCCCGAGTTTTTCTCAGTGGCCCCCGAGTTCCGCGCCAAGGCCCGCGCAAGCGTCTACCGATTTTTCCGGCTCGTCGTGCCCGACGAAATTGTCGACGTCGACGACGAAGTGGAATCGCTCGAACAGGTTTTGCCGCTCGAACGCGAACAGGTCGACACCTCGACCGTCAGCGACGCGCTCGGCAACCAGGTGACCGCCAACAAGCCGGCCGCGGTGTATGGCAGCTGGTTCGATTGGGAGACCAGTTCGCTCCTGCACAACAACATCGACCCTGCCGATATCGAGCCGGACGGTTTCGAGAACACGCCCACGGAGTACAAGCGGCCGTTCCGGATCGACCGCGCTCGGGGGCTCGTGATCTTTGGCGATTACGTCTATGCCAACGCGCTCGACACCGGCGATGCTCCGCCGGCCGGCCTGCAGCCTGGCCCCCCGACGCTCTATTTGCGCGTGGCTTGCGCGGTGCGCGACGCAGACACCCTGGCGCCGACTCGCTACACGCGCGAGCGCGACGAGAGCGACGAGTTCGACACTCCGACCCGCTATATCCGCCGCGATGAGATCACGCGCACCCACGTGCCGGTCTACGGCGCCGATTATGAGATCCTGGACTCCGAAACCAACCAGCACGACGTCGACGAGGAATGCGACTATTACCTCGACGCGGCCGAGCAGGAGTACCAGACCACCTATCCGCAGACGATTAAGTACGTCGGCCTGCGCGACGATATCGAGCTCGACGGGGCGATCCAGCAGATCGAAATCGCCATCTCCCGGCAAGGCACCACGCTCTCCGCCAGCCGCAACGACGAGCAGGCCCACCGCTTCGTCAGTTTTCAAGAGCGGCGGTTGCGCGAGAACGCGGCCAAGATCAACCAGATCGCCGACAACGGCCGCGGGCTCGTGCTGCGGCAGCAGCAGCGCTTGCTCAAAGGATCGTGACGTGCCCGACCAATCGACCGGGATCAACTGGATGCCGTTTCGCAGCGCGAGCAGTTCGCTCACGATTCCGGCATTCGCCCCGCTGCAGGTGGTCGGCACGACCATTCAGGACGGCGTCAAGCTGATCCTGACCTGCGACCAGATCGGCAGCTCGTATCATCCGGGCTTCAATCTGAATATTGCCTTCAACGGTCCGATTTCCATTGCCCCGGGCGGCTATGGAATCTGCGCGCGCGGCTCCGACGCCTGTCAAACCCTTTGGGACACCGGCACTCCTGCGCCGGGCGACATCTGGGGAATCAAGCCGGGCCAGTTCTCGCTGACCAAGGGCGGGCTGGGATATTTCCTGGTCGACGGCATCGTCGACACCGGCACCAAGCGCATGTACGGCCGCTGGCTGGGAATCCAGGCCCTGGTCGGCCAGCTCTACGGCGATTTGCCTGCCCTTTCCGGCAGCACGCCGGGCTCTCAGACCTTGAACCTCTACTACAACAGTGGCGGCTCGCTCACCAACTCGGGCTGGACCACGACCATTTACAACTACGCCACGGGCATCATCAAGCAGAAGCTCAACAGCGGCAGCAACAAATTCGTCCAGGGCAAGTACATTGGCGGACAGCTCGTCGCCGACACCGACGACTGCTACACGTAAGAGGCGGCACATGGGCCTGGGCAACCTCAATCCCGCCGGCAGCTGCTGCGGCACCTGCCAATTCGCCACCGACAATTTTCCGTCGACCGGGTCCGGCCAGCCGCCGAATTCGTCCAAGTGGAACCAGGATGCCGGAACGTGGACGCTTTCGTTTCCCGGCGGCAACCTCACGACTGGAAGCGCCTACGCCGCGCTCCAGTGCCTGACTGCCAACCCCGACGGCGTGCCGGTCTCCGTCAGCGTCTGCATCGACAGCAATCACTCCGGAAACGCCCACCGGATCTGCGTCGATTACCAGGATCAGAACAATTACAAGTACGCCGAATACGCTTGGGTTGCCTATGGCAGCGGGACCGGTGGCACAGTCAACATCGGCGAGCGCGTGGCAGGCGCCGACACGGTACATGCAACGATCGCCATCCAGGGCCAGGGCGGTTCGTTAGCGATGAGCCCGGCCGGCGAAGGCACGCTGAGCACGAATATCTTTTTGGCCCAGGTCTGCTTCGACGCGAACAACAATCTTACGGCCGCGGGCGGGAACGGGGCGCCGACCTTTAACTACCTGTCTTATCAGTTCGGCTCCAACAACGGCAACGCGTATGTGGCGCTCGGCTCAGGGGCCGTGACGAGCGGTTACTACATCCTGTTTGGCGAGTACGACTCCGGGGATCCGTTTGGCACGGTGGGGGCATTTGCAGCCTGGCGGTACAAGATCGGCTGCCCGATCTGCACGTCGACCTGTTATGCCTTCCAGGGCGTGGGGCACACGCTGTCGAGCGGGGCTACGGGGTGGACGGCATTGGCTGGCGGAAGCGGCACGGGGCACTTCATTCCGTCGGTCGGAACTATCGTCGACCCTGGCGTGCGAATTACCGGGATCACGTGCACCATGACCGCCGACAACGACGGGGCCGTCCTGGGCATCGGTCATGGAGCGGGCGGCGGCGGCAGTCCGGGATCGACGGCGCCAAACATCACGCTCGAATTCGGCAGCACGCCGCAGTTGACTCTGAATGGGCTCGGGGCACCGATCAATGGGAGCATGGGAACGATCCCCGTTTCAGCGGCAGTCGGGTCTACGCACGCCATCGAAGTACGTTATCAGGTTGGAAACTTCAACGCGTGGACCCAGGTTTATTACGATGGAACCTGCGTCGCTTCGTTCTGGGATGCGGCAACCGCCTTAATCATTCCGCCCGGCTTGTTTTGTTCTACGAATTCAGGCGCCGTCTCGTGGTCAAACTACGGGGTCTATTATCTCTCGGCAACCGGCCTCGAGGGGGCCGGCGATCTCTACAACTGCCCGGGCTATTGCTCCTGCTGCGACATCGATGATGACGATTGGACACAGCTCGAAGTGATTGTTCCAGCCGGCTTCCTGGGTGGGACATTCTACCCGCAGAAAGATGCGATCTTTCTCTACGGGATATTCATCGCCACGGACAATTTCGGGCGGGCGCAGGACTGGTGCTCCGGCGCCGCATCGTCTGCCGCAACGTACGCGCAGCTCACCATCGCCAACATCTACATCCCTGGCGGCACGCAGCCGGGAAGCACCGGCGCAACCAGCATCAGCGCGACGCTCGATTGGTCCCACCCGTCGGAAGGCGACGGAAGCACAGACGCCACGTTCACCGCAGGGAGCACGAACGCGTCGTTCACGGTGGCCGGCGTGCAGATGTTTTATTGCAACTGGAACGTGACGCTGACCTATGCGTTTCCTGCGGCTGGGGGAAATCCCGCGTTTGGTTTCACGGTCCAGTACAATCTCAACAACTTCTGGGGCAACTGCACCGGTGTCACCACGCTCTCACTCTATAATCCGACCGGGATCAACTACCTCGGCCTCTACGGCTTCGCGCCGCCGGCCGCGATCACCGTCCAAGGGATTCCTTGATGCCGCGCTGCCAGCCCAAGCTCAACTTTTGGAAGACGCGCTGGAAGTGCACGGTGTGCGGCGCGCGCCGGCCGTTCAACGCCCAGACCCAAACGCTCGCCACGATCCACCACGAATGCGGCCGACCGAAGCCCTACGCGGGCCCGGGCACACAGCTCAAGCGAATGCTGGCGAAGCTGGGGCTCAAGCCGGAGCCGGGCTGCCCTTGCCTGTCGCGGGCGGCCGAAATGGACCGCCGCGGCGTGCCCTGGTGCGCGGAGAACATCGACACGATTCTAGGCTGGCTGAAAGAGGAATCAGACCGCCGCGGGTTGCCGTTCGCGGAGTTTGTCGCGCGCATGCTGATCAAACGAGCAATCGGCGCCGCGCGGCGTGCCGGGTCGTTAAGTGAAAAGGCCGCTGCTACGAGTGACACCCTGTTGTCACTGGCCGTTAAACCGGGATTAGCGCACCAAGATCTTTTGATAAAGTAACGCCACGATGGCCGAGAGGAGTTCGGCCTCGCTGCTTTCCAAGAGCAGGGCGACCTGGCGACACACTTCGCGGTTATGGTTCATGGAGCGGACCGCCTCGATCGTCCCCTCCACCGTCAGGCTGCCGCCGACACCGAAACGGCTATACAGTTCATCGAAGTCCCGTTCCGACCAGCCGGCGAACAGCTCCGGCTGACCAGCCACCACCTCTTCGACCAGCGGATTGGATTGTCGGTCGAACAGGCGGTGGGCCAGCAACGACGGATCCTGAAACAGCTCGTCGCTCGCGACTTGCAGGCCGGCGGCCAATCGATGCAGCGTGCGGGCGTGAGGCTTGTTGGTGCGCGCCAAGATCCCCTTGATGGTCCGCTCGTCGAGACCCGTCTGCTCGACCACTTGTTCCAAGGTCAGCCCGAAGCGAGCCATCAGCCGGCGTAAGTTGGCGGCGACGTCGTACATGATGTCCCCGGTAGAGCGGCGCAAAACACGCAGCAGCCCAAAACACGCAACGGCCCAAAACACGCGACCGCGCTGGACGACTGCCAGGCGATTCGGCCGCGCGGCCCAGCAGGGCAGTTGACGTCTACATGTACATATGTATACTAATCGCCGCAGCCCTTGTCAAGCGCTGTCCCAATGGCCCGCGGTGCACTGTCCCGGTCGAAACTGCACGGCCGGGTCGCCCAGGTCGACCCTGCAACTGCCTGGCGGTCGGCCGGGGACGCTCCCGCTTGCCAACGGGTAGCACGATGATTCGCAGCACGATGATTGGCCGCGCGCCGACTCGCTGTGCAACGGCTCGTTGCGCAACGACTCGTCGCCCGAGTTCGGCAAGTCGGCGATTACCGGTGGTCCACCTTCGAGGTTCCAGCTCACCTGCCACAGTCTCTTGCCACCATCGAGCGCATGTTTCAGTCAGCTCTTCGTTCTGTCATGGGATGCGTTATGACTACCGCGGGCAGCGACCAGCAACCAGACGCCCCGTCCGGCGTCGAGCGGCAGCGCGAGCCGCTGTTTCGGGTATGGATCACCGACTCGCGCGACTGGCTGCCCCAGCGGTGGAACGAAGTGCCGCCGGCTGCGGTGGCCTTGCAGCCGGCTGAAGAAGGCTGTCTGGCGGCCGACCAGGCCAGGCAGTTCCTCGAAGGCTTCAATCGCCAGATGCTTACCGAGGCCAGGCCCCTGTGGGCCGTGGCGCTGCCGGTCTCGGTGCTCTATCAAGGCGATGCCCAGCCCGGCCAGCGCATCCAGGGGCACCAGTTTTCGCTCGATGGCACGAGCGCCGAGGCAAGCTGAACGGTCCCGCTCGCCTGGGCCCGTCAGAAGCTGGGCCCGTCGTGCGCTGGGCCAGCCACGTCCTTGGTTAGCCAGCCGGCGGCAGAATGCCCAGCCGGGCGAGCTTGGCCCGGCATTCGTCGCGCTCGCGCGATCGAGCCAGCGGGGCCCAGTCTGGGTCCTGGACGGCCAGAAAATCCTCTTCGCCGGCTTGCGACTTGCCGGCCGCAGCCAGGCGGGCCATCAGCCGCGCGACGACTTCGCGATCCTGCCGCGAGAGAAACATGCCCTCCAGGCGGTAATCGACGAACGCCTCCCAGACCAGCGGAAACAGCGGTCGAATGATTTGCTCGCCGATCGTGGCGGCGTACAGCCGGATCTCTTCCTGCGCGTGGCTGTCCATCCGCAGCGCCAGAAAGTGCAGCAGGTTGTGCAGATCGACTTTCCAATAGGCTTCGGTGTACGTCGAGAGAGGCAGATCCTTGCGGGCTTGCTCGCGGGCCACGCCCAGTTCGATCCGCTCTTCGTACAGGCGTCGGGCCTCGGCCTGGAAGGCAGCCTCGGCGGCGGTCAGCCGCGCCGGCCTCGGCATCCAGGCGGCCGGCGCTGCCCTGGCGGTTGTGCTCCGCTTGTTGGCGCCAGGCGTCGGGCGCCGTGGCCTGCGCGGCGTCGATAGCCAGCGAATAGCGAGTGCTGTATTCGTTGACGTTGGCCGTGCGATGGCGAATCCATTGTCGCCAGCAATCCATCGGCACGCGGACCAGAAACTTGATCTCGACCATCTCGAACGGCGTCGTATGGCGGTGCCGGAGCAGGTAGCGGATCAGCCCGCGATCGTCGGAAACCTTGCGCGTGCCCTCGCCGTAGCTGACGCGGGCGGCCTGGACGACGGCCTGATCGTCGCCCATCACGTCCACCAGGCAGACGAATCCGTCATCGAGCACGGAAAATTTCTGCCAGCGCAGCGTGCCGGCTTGCTCGGCGTTGGTCGGCATCGGATCCCTTACTTCTTGGCCAGCAATTCTTCGACCAATTTGGCGACCAGCGCAGGATTGTCCTTGGCCACCAGGTGATCGATGCGGTCCTGGGGCACTTTGAGTTTTTCCAGCGCCCCGACGATGTACTCCCACTGCTTGGCCCGCTTCTTGCCTTCGGCCAGATACAGCTCGGTGACCAGTTCGCTCAACCGCTGCAGCGAGATCGCCTCGCGGTTGTCGTAGTAGCTCTTGATGATTTTCTGCTGATACTTCGATCGTTCTGCCATCGCCTGTTCTCCGTGAGCGAAAATCCGTTTTCGTCCCTGCCCGGCCAGCAGCGCGTCTGCCAGAGGGGCCGAGCGGGGAGCAATGATCTTGGCGAAATTCGCCCGGTTTGGCAACCGGGAACCTGGGGACCGAAACACAAGGCTCGCAAGCTGCCGCACGTAACGCGCCGCACACCGCTGGAGCTCGCCAAAAGCCGGCCGGAGCTGGGGGCTTTTGCTCCGCGCGCGAAGTTCGCCTTTACCCGGCGCGCGGGGGCCGTCTACTATTGCCCCCCATGCGCGATCCACTGCCAACGCCGCACCTCGTCGGCTTCTGGGCCACCAGCCTGGGAACGCTAGCCAGCCGCGTTCTGGGCCTGCTGCGCGACGTGGCCACCGCGAGCCTGCTGGGGCTGGCGGCCGGCGGCGTAACCGACGCCTTCGTGCTGGCCTTTCGACTGCCCAACTTGTTGCGCCGCTTGCTGGGGGAAGGAGGCGCTCGCCTCCAGCTATTTGCCCGTTCTCGCGGCCGAGCTGGAACGCGACCGCGCACGAGCCCAGGCTCTGGCGACCGCCGTCGTCGCCGGTCTGGCCGCGGCACTGGCCGGCGTGCTGCTGGCGGGCGAATGCCTGTGTGGGCTGGTGTGGATCCAGTCCGCTGATCCGGCCCTGCGGCTGCTCGTCGGATTGACGGCCGCGATGCTCCCTTATTTGTGGTTCGTTTGCCTGGCCGCGCAGCTGGCGGCCACGCTGCAGGCGCTCTCGCGATTCAGCGTGCCCGCCTTGGCCGCGGCCGTGATGAACATCGGCTGGCTGGTCGGCGCCTGGTGGATTGCGCCCGCCGTGTCGACCGACAAAACTACGCAAGCCTACGCGCTGGCCGGCTGCGTCGTCGCTGCCGGAGCGCTACAGGCGGCGGTTCAACTCGCGGCCCTGCGGCGCGCAGGCTTCGCCTGGCGAATCGATTGGCGGGCCAGCGCCGAGCCGGGCCTGCGCGTGCTGCGGGCTCTGGGCCCGTTGGCCATCGCGCTGGGTGTGACACAAATCAACACGCTCGTCGACAGCCTCGTGGCCTTGGGACTGACGGCTCCAGCCCGCGCGGCCACGGTCGCTGCCGCCGCGGGCGCGGCAACCGTCGACTGGCTGCCCGGCGGAATCGAGTATCCGCTGCGGACCGGTGCGACGGCCGCGCTCTACTACGCCGAACGGTTTTACCAGTTTCCGGTGGGGCTGCTGGGCGTCGCGGTGGCGACGGCGATTTTTCCGCTGCTCAGCCGGCATGCGGCGCACGGCCGACGCGAACAATTAGGGACCGATCTGGTCGGCGGCTTGCGGCTGGTTTGCTTCACGTCGCTGCCGGCCGCGGTGGGGCTGATGCTCTTAGCCAAACCGCTCACGGCACTGCTCTTCGAACATGGTGCCTTCACGGCAGACGATGCCGCCCGCACGGCCCGAACCACCGCCGGCTACGCGCTGGGCATTTGCGCATACGCGATGCTGCCGGTCCTGGCGCGCGGGTTTTATGCCGCCGGAGACATGCGCACTCCGCTCGCCACGAGCCTGCTGGGCATGAGCATCAACGTGGCCCTGGACCTGACGCTGGTCTGGCCGCTGGGCGAATGCGGGCTGGCGCTGGCCACGGCTGTTTCGGCCAGCGTGCAAACCTGGGCCATGGTGCGGCTGTTCTCGCAGCGGCACGGCGCGCTCGACCAGAGCCCGCTACGGATTACCATGCTCAAGACCGCTTGCGCCAGCGCGCTAATGAGCGGCGTGGTCCTGGCGGTGCCCTGGGTGTTGGGATCGAGCGGCGGCCGCTGGCACGACTGGCTGCAGGTCGGCGGCAGCGTGCTGGCCGGCGCGGCCACCTTTCTCTTGGCCGCGCGGCTGCTCCGCTGCGACGAGCTGGCAATGCTCCGGCCCGGCGCAGCGGGCGCAAGCGACCCGAGCGGCAGCGAGGGAACAAGCGGTGCCCGAATTCCGCCGGGTGGCCTGAAGGCCGGCCGCGGCGCGGCGAGCGAACTGGCCCCCCGGGCTGCAAAAAGCCGCCGCGGCCCCGCTTTGGGGCTGTTAATTCTCGCTGGCCGCAGGCCGCCCTCGCCGGTTAAGATAGCGGGTCGGGATCGCCCTCTCGAGGGCGGCGCACACCACGAGGCACGGTGATGGGCATGGATGCCGTAACCAGTTGGGACTTGGCACTTTTTGCCGCGGCCGGGTACATTGCCGTCTCGTCGCTGGTGCGGCTGATGATCGCGAAACGAAACACCCTGGCCGTCGAGCTGCGGAGCGAAATGGAGCAGGAGCGCAAGCGCCAGGAGCGGATCAAACAAGAGAAACAGCAATCCCAGACCCCTGTCGCCAAACCGCCCGCCCGCGGTGGTCGTCCGGCCGCCTGACGTCGGGCCACCGCCCCGCGATCCTGGCGGACTTGCCGGCCGCCCCAGCGCGGCACCAAGCGCCGGAGCTGGTTTGGCGGTCTGACGTCCCCCGCCGTTGCACCCTCGACGCGGCCTGAAGCTGCGGCGCACTGGAATCCAGCAAACGACCATGGCCAAGCGCTTATATATAGAGACCGTCGGCTGCCAGATGAACCTGCTCGACAGCGAGCTAGTGGTGGCCAGTCTGCGCAAGGCCGGCTACGAGCTGGTGGACGCGCCGGCCAAAGCCGACACGATCCTGTTCAATACTTGCAGCGTCCGCCAGCATGCCGAGGACAAGATCTACAGCGCGCTGGGCCGGCTGAAACACGCCAAGCGCGACAATCCGGACAAAATCATCGGCGTGCTGGGCTGCATGGCCCAAAAGGATCAGAAGCTGATTTTCGAGCGGGCCCCGTATGTCGACCTGGTCGTGGGCCCGGGCCAGCTGCACCAGATTCCTGACTTGCTGGAGCGGGTCGCCGCCGGAGCCGGGCAGCAGCTCGAAGTCAGCCTCGAGCGCAACGCGGCCAGCCGGGCCGAAATCGCGGCCAGCTTCGAAAGCTACGATCCGCTGCGCGATCCCGAGATGCGCCCCACGCCCTACCAGGCCTACGTGCGGATCATGATCGGCTGCGACAAGTTCTGCACGTACTGCATCGTGCCGATGGTCCGCGGGCCCGAGCAAAGCCGCCCGCCCGAGCACATCGTGGCCGAAGCTCGGCGGCTGGCCGACGAGGGCTGCCGCGAGATCACGCTGCTGGGTCAGACCGTGAACAGCTACAAGTACCGCTCGGCGGGGCGAACGACGCGGCTCGCGGATCTGCTGGCCGAGCTGCACGAAATCGCCGGCATCGACCGGCTCAAGTTCGTGACCAACTATCCCAAGGACATGACGGACGATCTGCTCCAGGCGGTGCGCGACTTGCCCAAGTGCTCGCCCTATCTGCACGTGCCCGCCCAGAGCGGGTCGAACCGGATCCTGGAGCGGATGAAGCGGGGCTATACGGTCGAGGAGTATCGCGAGATGCTGGCCCGGATTCGCGCCACGATCGACGGCGCGGCGGTGACCAGCGACTTCATCGTCGGGTTTTGCGGCGAGACCGACGCCGACTTTGCCGCCACCTGCGATCTGGTCCGCGAGTCGCGGTTCAAGAACAGCTTCATCTTCAAGTACAGCGAGCGTCCCGGCACCAAGGGGGCCCAGCTGTTCCCCGACGACGTGCCCGAAGAGGTCAAACGCCGGCGGAACAACGAGCTGCTGGCGATCCAGAACGCGATCAGCGAAGAGGATCATCAGCCGCTGATCGGCCGGCAAGTGGAAATCCTGGTCGAAGGCCCGAGCAAGAACAGCCTGAAGCACGGCGCGGACGGCCCGCTCGTGCAACTGACCGGCCGGACGCACTGCGACCGGATCGTGGTCTTCGAGGGCAATGCGCGTCAGATCGGCCAGCTCTTGCAGGTGACGATCTACGACGCCAACGCGTTTACCCTGTTCGGCTCGGTCGTCACCCAGCACGTCGGCCCGGAGGTATACTCACTGGGCTAGCGGCGCGCCGTTTCGGTTCGGGCCGCTCGGTAGCGTCGCCGACGGGCCGGCGGCCGAGCGATCCCCAGCGTCCCTGCCGCGAACTTGCCGCCGCGAACCCGCTGCCTCGAACTTGCTGGCTCCATCGTGTTTCGCTCCGATCGATGAAAATCGAACAACTGTACGGCTATCTCGACGATGAGGCCGCCGCGGCTCCCTGGCTGCGGTCGCTGGGCATTGTCGACGTCCAGCGGGCGCATGCCAATCTGGTGAACATGGCCACGGCCGGGTTGACGCTCGACCTGCTGGCCACGATTTGCGATCAACTGGCCGAGCATCTGCCGCAGTCCAGCGATCCGGACCGGGCGCTGAACAATTGCGAGCGCTTCGTGGCCGCGGCCCGGAATCCGCTCTCGATGGGATCGCTGTTCGAGCGCGATCGCGACGCCCTGCCGGTGCTGCTGCAAATCTTCGCCACCAGTCAGCATCTGAGCGATCTGCTGGTCAACGACAGCGAGAGCTACGACTTGCTGCGGATGACCGAAGGGCAGCCGGTGCCGCGCGAGGCCCTGGTGGCCGAATTTGCCGGCGAGATCGCGGCCCTGGGGGACGACGATCAGGCCGTGATGGCGGCCCTGCGGCGCTTCAAGCGCCGCGAGACGCTGCGGATCTGCTACGGCGACATTATTCGCGGCCAGAGCATCGATACGATCACCCGGCAGATTTCCCATCTGGCCGACGCGATCGTCGAAGCGGCCGTGCTCGCGGCCCGAACCCGGCTGGCCGGCAAGCGGACGGCGCCGCTCACGCCCTCGGGGGCGCCGGCCCGGTTCGTCGTGCTGGCCCTGGGCAAACTCGGCGGCGTCGAGCTGAATTACTCCAGCGACATCGACCTGGTGTTCATTTACGACGCCGGGCGGGGCATCCCGCTGGCTCAGCAGCAGCAAGCCGGCGAATACTTCGACCGGCTGAGCCGGCACGTCCTGCGGCTGCTGACCGAGCCGACCGAGATGGGCGCGGCCTATCGCGTGGACCTGCGCTGCGCCCCGCCGGCCAAAGCGGGCCGATCGCCAACAGCTTCGAAGGCGCGCTGCACTACTACGATGTCTCGGGGCGCACCTGGGAGCGGCAGGCCTTCGTCAAGGCCCGGCCCATCGCCGGCGACCTCGAACTGGGGCGCGAGCTGCTGGCCCAGCTGGAACCCTGGATCTATCGCCGCTACCTGAGCCGGGCCGACATCACCGGCATCAAGGCCTTGAAACGCCGGATCGAACAACGCAGCAGCCGCGAAGGGGCCGACGCGCTCAACGTGAAGACCGGCCACGGCGGCATCCGCGACATCGAGTTCGTGATCCAGTTCCTGCAACTGCTCAACGGCGGCGACCTGCCCAGTCTGCGAACCGGCAACACGCTCGAAGCGATCGCCGCGCTGGAGAATTGCGGCTGCCTGACGCACCAGGAGCGCACGCTGCTCGAGGACAGTTACAGTTTCCTGCGCAAGATCGAGCATCGCCTGCAGATCATGTTCGATCTGCAGACGCACACCTTGCCCGCCGAGCCTGGCGAGCTGCGCAAGGTGGCCATCCGGTTGGGCTGCAGCGACGCGCCGGGCCAGACGGCCCTGGCCACGTTCGAGTCCGACTACAAGAGCAAGACCGAGCTGAACCGCAAGATCCTCGATCATCTGCTGCACGACGCTTTCAGCGACGACACGCAGACCGAGCCCGAGAGCGACCTGGTGCTCGATCCCGAGCCGCCGCCGGAGCGCGTGGCCGAGGTGCTGGCCCGCTACCACTTTGGCAACGTGCAGCAGGCCTACCAGCATTTGATGGAGTTGGCGACGGAGAAGATCCGTTTTCTCTCGACGCGCCGCTGCCGGCACTTCCTGGCCGCGATCGCGCCGCAGCTGCTCCAGGCCATCGCCGCCACGCCCGACCCCGACTTCACGCTGATCAATCTGAGCAAGGTCAGCGACTCGCTCGGCGGCAAGGGCGTGCTCTGGGAATTGTTCAGCTTTCATCCGCCCACGCTGCACCTGTACGTCGAGCTGTGTTCTTCGAGCGAATACCTGTCGGGCATCCTGATCAGCAACCCTGGCATGCTCGACGAGCTGATGGACGGCCTGCTGCTGGATAAGCTGCCCAGCGTTGAATTTCTCGACGCCACGCTGGCCGAGCTGACCCGGGCGGCCGAAGACATCGAGCCGATGCTGCACAGCTTCAAGAATGCCCAGCAGCTCCGCGTGGGCGTGCTCGACATCCTGGGCAAGCAGCGGATCGAGGCCACCAGCACCGCCCTGTCGGACATCGCCCAGGTGTGCCTGAACCGGATTGCCCGGGCCGAATACGACAAGCTGGCCGCCAAGCTCGGCGAGCCGACGATCGAAATCGTGCCGGACCAGCCCGAGGCGGGCACGCGCCGCTGCGAGCTGATCATCCTGGCCTTGGGCAAATTCGGCGGCCGCGAGCTCAATTACTACAGCGACCTGGACCTGATTTTCCTGTTCGAGGCCGACGGCACCACGGTCCCCTTCGCCGCGCCCAGCGCGACACCACGACCACGAACCAGCATTTTTTCGGCGAGCTCGGCCAGCGGATCATCAAGGTGGCCACGCAGCTGGGGCCCAACGGCCGGCTCTATCAGATCGATCCGCGTCTGCGCCCCACCGGCAAGAGCGGCGCGCTGGCCGTCTCGCTCCCCGAGTTCAGCCGCTACTTCGCCGCCCGCGAAGGGCAGCTCTGGGAACGCCAGGCGCTGTGCAAAGCCCGGGTGCTGCTGGCCTCGCCCGAAGTGGGCCAGCGCCTTGGCCGCGGTGACCGAAGCGGCCTACGGAGCCCCCTGGCAAGAGGGGGATAGCCGCACGGTCCGCGAGATGCGCATGCGCGTCGAGACCGGCGCGGCGCAGGGCAACCTCAAGCGCGGGCCCGGCGGACTGGTCGACATCGAGTTCCTGGTCCAAATGCTGCAGCTCAAGCACGGCCACGACAACCCGAACGTGCGGCCCCCCGGCACGCACGAAGCGCTCGTGGCCCTGGGCCGGGCCGGCTATCTGGGCGCCGAGGACACGGCCTTCTTCGTCGAGAGCTACCGCTTTCTGCGCACGCTGCAATCCCGGCTGCGGCTCTTGAGCATCACGGCCCGCGACAATTTGCCGGAAGAGCCGCGCGAGCTGGCCAAGCTGGCCGGGCTTTTGCACTACGCGACGCCGCAAAAACTGCTGGCCGACTGCCAGCACTTCACGGCCGAAAATCGCCGCCGCTTCGAACGGCTGTTCGACCAGGTGACGAGTTAGCGCGGTTCAACCGCGCTAGTGTCCTGAGTTGCAAGTTCGTTGCAACGCCGGACACGACGGTCAAACACGCAAGTGGTTTGACCGCATCGGCAACTGGTGTGCTGTACGCGGCCTTCCCACTTCGGGAACTTTTGACCCAGCACACTAGAAATCGATCGTCTGCGAGCTGCTGCCCGAGGGCAGGACAAAGATCTTGCCGTCGCCCATGCGGCCGGTGCGGGCGACTTCGACGATCTTGCGGACGATTTCTTCCACCCGGCTGTCGTCGACCCAGAGCGTGATCTCGACCTTGGGCAGGAAGGCCGACGAGTATTCGCTTTCGGCGTATTGGTCGAGATAGCTCTTCTGGCGGCCGTAGCCCTTGACCTCGCGGACGCTGCAGGCCTCGAGCGGCGCCCGCTTGAGCCCGTCGAGGACCTTTTCGGCGAGGAACGGCTTGACGATCGCGACGATTTCTTTCAACGGGACTCTTTCACCGCGAAGGGTGTCGCCGGCATTGGGCCGGCGGGTCGCGACCGGCCGAGCGGGCCCGCGGCCGTTTAGCTGAAGAAATTCTCGCCGAACAGGTTCATGTCCGGGGTGGTGACGACTTCCATGTCTCCTTCGACCGCGGTCTGGCAGGAGAGGCGCATCGTGTCTTCATGCCCGATCGCGGCCAGCGATAGGTACTTGAGCTTGATCGTTTCCCACCAGCCTTTGGGGCTGGCGTTTTCGCTCCCCTTGGTGATCAGCACGCGGCAGGTGCCGCACAGTCCCAGGCCGGGACAATGCAGGATTTTGTCGGGGCCCTTGTAGACCTCGACGCCGGCGGCCCGGGCCTCGCGGCGCAGGTTGGCACCCTCGGGAACCTGGATTTCCTTCTTCTCTTTGACGAACTTGATCGTAGGCATGCACTTCTCGAATCGCGGTGAAATAGCGAGGGCGGCGGGGCCACATTTGCCGAAAGGTGCCGCCAGTATAAATCAGTCGGCCCGCGGACGTAAGAGGCCGCGGCGAAGCGCAATGACCCGGCCGGCGCAGGGCCAAACCGGCTGCCGGCGGTCGGAACGATCCGCGGGCGCGGGGCATGGCGGCCCCTGTTTGCAGTTGCCTGCCCGGCGCCACCGACCGTGCGGCGCGGCACGAGGATCAGCGCGCCGCCGAGCGGCTCAGGGCCAATCGCCCCACGCCGTAACTGCCCGCCAATACGACGGCCACGCCGACCAGGCCAGCCAGCCCGATCGCCAGCGGCGAACCGCCCAGGAACGGCAATTGGTAGTCGGGGGCCAGCACGGCAAGTCCATCGGCAGCCGCAGCGGCAAATCCCAAACGGCCCGCCACGCTCTCCAGTCCGTCCGGCGCGGCGGAGGCCCACGGGGCAACGAGCAGCACGGCCGCGGCGCACGCGGCGAGCGATTCGAACCACGCCCGCCGCGGGCTCGAGTCGGCGAGCGACGCGCCGCGGGCGCGGCGCGCAACCAGCGCCACGAGGCCGGCCGTCAACAGCCCCTCGCTCGCAGCCACCAGCAGGTGCGCTCGGAGCATGGCCGGCAATACTTCGCCCAGAGCGGCGCTGCCTGAGGCGGCCAGCTCGAGAGCGCAGACGCTGGCCGCGGCCAGCACCGAGACGAAGCCGGCCACCGCCGCCAGCGCGAACTGCGGCGCCGCGGGCGCAAGCGTTGCAGCGCGCTCGCGACCGCCCAGGCGGTCCAGGGGGCGGCGATGCCCATCGTCAGCATGTTCGCGCCCCAGGTGGCGCAGGCGCCATCGCCAAACAGCACGGCCTGTGCCGCCAGCACCACGCCCATCACCAGCGTCGCAGCCCAGGGCCCCAGCAGGATCGCCGCGGCCGCCGCGCCCACCAGATGCCCCGACGTGCCGTGGTCGACGGGAAAGTTAATCATCTGGGCGGCGAAGATGGCCGCGCCCGCCAGGGCCAGCGACCGGCAACTGCCCGTGCTGATCGCGCGGCGCGCCTGCCACAGGCCGGCGCCGTAACCGGCGGCCGCAGCCAGCGTGGTGGCCGCACAAATCGGATCGCTCAGATAACCGTTGGGGATATGCATAGATGCCTTCCGCGCTGGGGGCGGTCTGAAAAATTCTCTCCACTCCACCGGGCCGCAGCGCTGGCCCGTCTGCCGGGCAACTGGCCGCACCTTGGGAGCGGAAATCAATATCACCCATCCCGCGGATTCTGGCAAGCCGAGCCCGTCGCCGACGCGCGCCCTGCGTGGCCGTGTGACGGTGCGCTGAATGTTTGCTTAGCGGCGGCGGCGGCGTTACGATTGCCGTAGTACCGCCTGCTGTTCCCGCCCGACCCGCGTCCCTCCAGGAGAGACCGATGACACGGCAACTTTCGCGACGTAATTTTCTGAAGCGAACGGCGGCCGGCGGCATGCTCGTGGCCGGATCGGGATATTTCAGCAGCCGGGCCGCGGCCCAAAGCAAGTCCCCCAGCGAAAAGCTGCACCTGGGCGCGGTCGGCACGGCCAATCAGGCCCGCTTCAGCCTGGGCAACATCGGCAGCGAACATCTGGTCGCGATCTGCGACATCGACGACAACTATCTGGCCCAGGCGGCCAAGGACTTTCCCGGGGCGGAGAAGTACAACGACTTTCGCAAGCTGCTCGAGCGGAAAGATCTGGACGCGGTGATCGTGGCCACGCCCGACCACATTCACGCGCCGGCCACGCTCGCCGCGCTGCGGCTGGGCAAGCACGTCTACTGCGAAAAGCCGCTCACCCACACCGTGGCCGAGGCCCGGCTGGTGGCCCAGGAAGCGGCCAAGGCGAAAGTCGCCACGCAGATGGGCACTCAGATCCACGCCGAAGACAACTACCGCCGCGTGGTCGAAATCATCCAGTCCGGCGCGATCGGCAAGGTCGCCGAAGTGCACACCTGGGCCGGCCGCAATTGGTCGGCGGACGGCCGGCCGCAAGGCACCCCGCCGGTGCCCGCCAACTTGCACTGGGACCTGTGGCTGGGCCCGGCCGCCGAGCGCCCCTACAACCCGGCCTACGTGCCGGCCAACTGGCGCAAGTATTGGGATTTCGGCGGCGGCAACATGGCCGACATGGCCTGCCATCACATGGATCTGCCGTTCTGGGCCCTGGGCCTGCGGCATCCGACCACCGTGGCGGCCGAGGGCCCGCCGGTGAATTCGGAAGGTTGCCCGGCGGGCCTCGTCGTGAAGTTCGAGTTTCCGGCTCGCGGCGAGCAGCCGGCGGTGAAGCTCACCTGGTACGACGGCGATCGGATTCCGCCAGCGATCTTCGGCCAGGGGACCGGCGGCGGAGGTAATCTGTTTGTCGGCGACAAGGGAATGCTCTGGGCCGACTACGGCGTCTGGCGCTTGCTGCCCGAGACAGACTTTGCCGGCTACAAGCCCCCGGCGCCGTCGATCCCGAAGTCGATCGGTCATCACGCCGAATGGTTTGCGGCCTGCAAGACCGGCAGCCCGACGACGTGCAACTTCGACTACTCGGGCGCTTTGACCGAGGCGGTGTTGCTGGGGGGCGTGGCCTTTCGCACCGGCCAGAAGCTGGAGTGGGACGCCGTGGCCCTGAAGGCCAAGAACGCTTCCGACGCCGACCGCTTCATCCACAAGCAGTATCGCAAAGGCTGGGAGCTGGGCTGACGCCGCGAGGTTCGGCCGCCACGTTTGCGCCGGTCGGCCCGGAGAGCTTCCGGCGAGCGCCGGTGTCGAAGCGGTCGGCGCGGGCCCGGGCCAAATGCGCCGCCGGCCCGCCGGACCCCGCCGACGGGCTTAACAAATCGCAGCGGCGCCGCGCTCCTCGTCCTGAGCGCGCTTCCCTCCTCGTAACTCTCCGCCTGCCTGCCCTGATCTTCTCTGTGTCTCTGCGCCTCTGGGGTTGAACTTCCCTCAGGCGGCGGCACGGCTCACGCTATTCCAAGCCATACGCCCCGGCGGCCGGGATCTGCGCGCCGCTGGCGCTCAGGATCGACTTGCTGAGGAACCGCGGTTCGAGCGAGAAATTCGCGCCGACGTTCCCCTTGCTGGCGTCGACGTTGATGCTGACGTTCATCAGGAACGACTCGCCGATGCGGGTCAGGCCGAAGAATTCGCCGATGTTGCCGCTGTTGCTCAGGGCGATCGTCGAGCCCAGGGTCGAGAGCCACTTGGGGCTCATGCGGTAGTTATAGGACGTGGCGAGCACGGTGGTCGAGATCGGGCCCTGGAGCACGATCAGCCCGGTGTAGAGCGAGCCGCGCGGGGGACGGTTCAGGTACATGCCCACGCTCATGTACTTCGAGCCGCCGCCGAAGAAATCGAAGTATCCGTCCGACACCACCGTGGTGCGGTCGCCGAGGAACCAGCGGTAGTTGTATTGCACCATGCCGATCGACGTGCCGAAATTGTCGCGGTTGGCGTCGGGGAAGACCACGCCCTGCATGTCGAGCGTCATCCAGTCGACCACGTGCTGGGCCCCCGGCTTGCCGCGCTTGGTCTGCCACCGCTGCCGCACGCCCAGCCGGGCCGCCAGCATGTCGCCGGCGATTTCCGACGACGGGCTGGCCACGTAGTTCTCCAATCCGTAGCGCAGGGCATATTGCCGCGCGTCGTAGCGGTACGGCGTCAGGCCCGGCGTGCCGAAATCGTAGAACGAGAAAATCTGCCGGTAGCGGTTGATGTTCTGATCGTCGATCATGTCGTACAGCGGCAGATCCGTCACGGGGGAGGTGGCCTGCGTGTCGGAGACGTCGACGTCGAACGTGATCTTGTGCGTCAGCCCGTTCAGGTTGAACAGCTGGCTCTGGATCGTGGGATTCACGCTCGAAAAGGGCACGCTGGCTCGGACGCCGACCTGCCCGTAGGCCCGGCTCAAGTCGTTGTAGTCGAGCGCCTGTCCCCAGTGAGCCAGTTCGCCCAGGACGTACGGCACAACTTTCACGCCGCCGACCTCGAACGGCAGATCGAGCTCCTGCCGGGTCACTTCGCGGTCGCCTTGCGGGCTGGCCCCCGGCACGGTGGGCGTGAGGTGCGGTTCCCAGGGCAGATAGCCGAACTGGGCCAGGTCGGCCGCATTGGTCGGCGGCTGCTGCAGCAGGTTTTGGGCGTAGGCCACGTTCGTGTGTTCGTACCAGGTCAGCCGGTCGCCCAAGAGCGACTGGCCCAGCTGGTAATGGTCGAACCGCGGCAGCCAGTTCGTTTCGGTGTAGAAGTCGTTGAGCCGCACCTGGCCGTACAGGCTCCAGGAGCCGTTATTGCGGATCTGGTAGAGTTCCAGGTCGGTGGTGTAGTCCTTGAACTGGTCCCACTCCTGCTCGAAGTATTGCTCCTGGAAGTTGTAATCGCTGATCAGGCCCAACTCGCCGGTGACGCGGAAGTTGTCGGGCAGGTTCCAGCGATCGCGCGAGACCACGCGTCCGCGCCAGGGTCCTTTTTCCGGCATCAGGTCGCGGCGGTTCAAACCCAGGTTGTCGTGCCCGTCGTCGTGGATTCCCCACGCGTCGAAGAAACCGAAGCTATGTCCGGGAATGCCAAACAGGCTGGGCTCGTCGAACGTGAACGCGGTGCCCAGGGCCGGGCCGCGCATGCTCAGATAGTCGGTGCTGACGTCCCAGGTCGTGCCTTCGATCCGGTTCTTGATTCCCAACAGCTGGTAGGCGTCCACGTCGAGGAACACCTGGGTGCCGAAGATCCGGTCCTGGCGGAACTGGAAATTATCGACGTAGAACTTGGGCTCCTCCAGGTTCGTCGCCATCGTGGGCCAGTAGAACACAGGCACCGGTCCGACGAACACCGTGTTCCCCTTCATCTCGGCCCGGCGGTTGTGGGCGATCACCGGTGCGCCAGTATTCGGATCGATCACGGCCTGGCCCGTCAGCGGGTTGATGACCGGTTGCTGCGAATCGGTGAGCGTCATCGACTGTGACTTCATCTGGTAGCCGGGGTCGGCCAGATGGCTGGAGGTGAACGAGGCGCCCTGGGCGGTGAAACGGTCGGGCCCGACCTGCTCAAGCACCTTGGCCTTGACGCGAATCGCCCCCTGATAGGTCGGCACCGGCCCCAACAGCTCGGCATCGAGCACCAGGCCTACCTGCCGGCGGACGTCGTAGTACATCCGGTTGGCGTACAGCGTGCGATCCCCCTGGCGGAACACGATGTTCCCTTCCAGGTACATTTCCAGCGGCGTGTCCTCCGACTGCACCATGCCGTCGCCACCCATCAGCGGCTCGCGCGGGTCGCTGGTCCAGATGACCATCCGGTCGGTCATGGCGTCGATCGAGCCGAAATTGTCCATGCCGTCGACGACCAGCTGCACGCCCGACGAAAACACGATGATCTGCTCGCCGGCGGCCTGATTCGGAAACGACTGCACCTGCACCCGGCTGTCGCTGCGCGGAAAGGCCCGAATCCGCCGCGTGCCCGCCGGCGGCGCGGCGATCACCGTCTCGGCCGGCGCCGCGGCCGGCGGCGGCAACGTCTCGAGCGATCCGGGACCGTTGATGCCCGTGTTCGGCTGGGCAAATTGAACCGGTTTGACCGGCGGGCGGAACTTCGGCTCCCGGGCTTCCATGCCGTGCTCGTACACTGCCGGCTTGACCGCGGGCTCGGGCCCAGAGGGCGTGGCGAAGCGCAGCTTGAGCGGCGCAGACGAGTGGAACCGCCCGAACCAGGTCTGGTCGGTCACTCGGGCTTTGAGCGCGCCGGTCGGCGCCTTGACCAGCCCGTTCTCGCCTTCCTGATAGTCGATCGCCACGTTGCCTTCGAGATAGGCGATCACCTTATGGGGCGGATCGCCCTGCGGGCCGCCGCGTTCGACCCAGACCACGCCCTCGTTCGCCCGGGCGTAGGTCAGCCCCTGGTTGATCAGGCAGTTGCCGTGCAAGGTCCAGACTTCGTACGCGCCTTGCGTCCAATGTTCGGACTGATCGGCTTCGATCGAAATCGGATCGACGAGCTTCGAGGAGGGCAGCTCGACTTGGGCCCGCGCTGCGCTCGTCCAACCACCGGCCAGCGCCAGGAGGATCGCCAGCGCCCAGCGCAGCGCCGCACGCCAGGCGCGGACGAGTCGCCGCGCCGCGTGAACCAGTCACGGGCACTAACGCGCAGGGCCGGAGCAGCTGCGTATCCTTTCGGGCGCGGAAGAATCTTTCCCGGCCGCCAGGCTGAACAGCCTAAATGGAAGCGGCCAAACTTCTTAGGGACGTGATCGGGGCGGGATTATAGGAGCCCCTGCCGGCTGGGGTCAAGGCAGGTTCGCGGCCGGATCGCTCGCCGCAAAGCCTTGTGCCTTCAGGGCTTGGCCGCGCGGGCCCGAGCCTTTTCCCGACAGCCCCGCGCCGGCGGCCAGCGCAATTACAGAGACCAGGGGTGCGCGCATCCGCATGTCGGTCCAGTAGACGGCGTGCACGGCCGTGACTGACAGCACGAGCAGCAGCCCCCACAGCCAAGGCGCACGAAGCCAATTTCGACCCACCCGCCAGGCCCCCCAACCGGCCAGGACAAACTCAAGCGCGTAGAACACGGCGACCGCGTAGCGCAGCGCCCGATGCTTGAGCGACTCATTCGTCTCGGTAGCCAGCGGGCAGATGCCCCACAGCCGGCTGAGCCGATAGACCGACGCAACGCAGAACATGCCGGGCTGGGCGCGGATGGCGTCCAGCGCTGCGTGGTACAGAGTGCGATCGTTTTCCAGTTCTACGAGGCGCAGCTGAGCGTCCACGCGGCGCGGCTCGCTGAGCTTCTCGCCATCCCAGGGCGTGAACCAACGACCCTCGGCCAGGTGATCGTAGAACATACGATTGTTCGCCAGGTACAACGTGTAGCCGCCGTGGGTCGTGGTGATGATCGGGCGGCCAAATACCAGGTAGTTGCGCACCGCCCAGGGAGCGATCACGACTGCCGCCGTCAGGAAGAACGCGCAGCCGATCGTTATGCGGCGCCGCCCGACGGGCGCGAGGATAACCAGTCCCAGCCCGCAGAGCACCAGCCAAACCAGGAACGTCGGCCGGCACAGCTCGGCTAGCGCCAGAATACCTCCGGCCAGCAGCGATGCAGGGGCCGAGAGTCGCTGGCCGGCGATGGTCAGCGCGAGCAGGCCGGTGGCCGCCAGCAGCGCCGCAAGCGTTTCGGTCATCGGCAGCGAGGCCTGCTTGAGCAGGATCGGATCGATTGCCACCAGCGCCGCGGCCAGCCAGGCGCCGCGCCGCGACACGCCCCAGCGCCAGGCCAGCAGGAACACGAGCGCCACGGTGGCCGCTCCCCATACAACGTGAACGGCGGACAGCAATTGCCGTTCGGCGCCTTCAGAAAAAAAGCACGCGGCCACGACCAGGGGATAGAGTGGCGGGCGGTACGCGGTATGACCGAACGCCCATGCCGCTCCTGGACCAAAGTCAATTGCCTCGCCAAACTCATTCGTCGCATGCAGGATCGCACCCAGTCGCACGTAGCCGTCGGGATCGGCCTGCCAGTCCAGCGGAAACCAGTCGGCCGCGGCCTTGCGCACGAGCAGCGCAAGCACCAGCACGATCAGCAGCTGCGCGAGCGGCCATTTTTTGCGTTCGGCGGCCTCCATCGTCGGATCTCGCCTTGCCTTTTCGTCCGCTGCAAGAATACTACGGGCTCCTCGCTCGATTCTGGCTGATCCGGTGCTGCGCCGATAGTCAGCGCGCGGCACTGGACCGCGCAATTTGGCAAATGGACCACAGAGACACGGAGGGAAAGGCAAAAGGATGAAAACGGTGCCGGAACAATCGCCCAGGCAGCGTGGATGCCGGGATGAAATGCGTCCGGATTCGGAAGCGCAATGCCCGGCAGTGGCGATGCGCGGCGCCCGGGGCCGTTAATTTTCCCTGCTCTGTGACTCCGTGCCTCCGTGGTGTAATCTCCGTCCCTGCCCTGCCGGCCCCATGCCCGATCATCACACCCGCACCGACCGCTTCGTGCACTGGCTGATTGCCTGGCGCTGGCCGCTGCTGCTCGTGGCGCTGGCCACGGCGGCGGCCTGCTATGCGCCATCGCGGCAACTGGAGTTCGATCGCACGATCGAGAACATGTTTGCCCCCGGCGATCCGCTGCTCGAGCCTTACCATTTGCTCAAGCAGGCGTTCGGCGCTAACGAGGTCGTGCTGGTGGCCTACGTCGACCCGCAATTGATGAGCCCGGCGGGACTTGCGCGCGTAGGCCGGCTGGCCGCCACGCTCGAGCGCGTGCCCGGCGTGGCCGCGGTGCTGAGCCTGACCAGCGGGCCGCTCGGAGACCGGATTGCCGAGCCGGAAAATCCGCTTTCGCGCTCGCTGCTCGCGCTGTTCGAGGGCTATACGATCGGCGCCGATCGCCAGACCACCGCCGTCGTCTGCCTGCTCGACTCGCAGTCGCCGGTGAGCCAGTCGACGATCGTCGACCAGCTGCGCGCTGCCGCGGTCGCGCACGATCCCACGGGCACGATCGTCGGCGAACCCGTGATGGTGGTCGACGGCTTTCGCCTGCTGGAGGCCGACGGACGGCGGCTGGGCCGGGTCTCGCTGGTGCTGCTGCTGGCCGTGATCGTGTATTCGTTTCGTTCGCTGCGCTGGGTGCTGGTGCCCTTGGCCGTGGTGCTGGTCTCGATCGTGGTCACCGAGGGGATCATCGCCCACAGCCAATGGCGGCTGACGATCGTCAGCTCGATGCTCTCGTCGATCGTCACGATCATTGCCGTGGCGGCCGTGATTCACCTGATCATTCACTATCGCGAGCTGCGGGGGACGGGGCTCGATCCGCGCGCCGCGCTGACCCGCACCGGCAGCGACCTGGCCGCGCCCGTGTTCTGGGCCTGCGCCACCGACGCGGCGGGCTTCGGTTCGCTGATTGCCGCCCAAGTGCAGCCGGTGCACGACTTCGGCTGGATGATGCTGATCGGCTCGCTAGTTGTGCTGCCGGCATTGCTGGCCGTAGTGCCCGGCCTGGCGCTGGCCGGCCGATTCGACACCGACCCGCGCCGGGCCTGGGGCGAGGGGCACCTGGACCTGGGGCTGGACCGGCTCAGTCACTGGATCGAGCGGCATCCCCGGCGGCTCTGGCTGGCCACGGGCCTGCTGACGGTTTCCGCCGCGATCGGCTGCACCCGACTGGAAGTGGAGACCGATTTCACCAGGAACTTCCGCAGCACGAGCCAGGTCGTGCGCTCCTACCAGTTCGTCGAAGACCACCTGGGCGGGGCCGGCGTGTGGGACATCCTGATCCCCGCGCCCGGCGAACTGGATTGGAATTTTCTCCAGCGGCTGGGCCGGCTCGAAGGCGAATTGCGCACGATCCGCACAGCTGGCGAAGCCGGCCAGGGCGCGCCGGGACTGACCAAGGTGCTGAGCATTTACGACGTGATCGACGCTTCGACGCTGGGCAATCTGGCCCTGGTGCCGCTGCCGGCCTGGCGCGAGCGGGCCCTCGGCGAGGCCCTGGCTGCGGCCGAAAAACAAATGCCCGAGTTCTATCGTTCGCTGGTCACGCGCGACCCGCGCGACCCGAGCCGCCTGCTGGTGCGGGTGATGCTCCGCTCGCGCGAGCGGCAGGAATCGGCGGCCAAGGGGCGGTTGATCGCCGAGGTCCAACGGGCCACGAGCGCCGCCTTCGGCGAGACGCAGGTGACGGGCTTCTTCGTCCTGCTGACCAACCTGATTCAAAGCACCACGCGCGATCAGTGGCTGACGTTTGCCATCTCGACCGGCGGCATCCTGCTGATGATGCTGTGCGCGTTTCGCAGCCCGGTGCTGGCCGCGGTGGCCATCGTGCCCAATACGCTGCCGGTGTTCATGGTCAGCGGGCTGTTGGGTTGGCTGGGGCTGAAGATCAACATGGGCTCGGCCATGATCGCGGCCGCGTCGATGGGCCTGTCGGTCGATTCCTCGGCCCATTACATCACGGCCTATCGCGAGCTGCGCGCCCACGGCGCGAGCGTGCACGAGGCCCTGGCCGCGGCGAATCAGAGCGTCGGCCGGGCGATGGTGTTTTCCACCTTGGCCCTGGTCGTGGGCTTCGCGGCCCTGTGTTTCAGCGAGTTTGTGCCCACGATCTACTTCGGCGCGCTGATGGGCCTGACGATGCTGGGCGGCATGTTCGGCAACCTGGTCGTTTTGCCGCTGCTGTTGGCCGCGGTGCATCGCCCGGCGAATTCCGAACCCTTACAATGACCGTCTGGCTGAAACTCCGGCGCGCACGATATGGCGCCGGACGAAAGCGACACACCAACCTCCGGGAGACGCTGGCCATGTTCCGCCGATCGATGATCGCTGCTTTGTCTGTGGCGCTTGCGCTGGGCGCATTCTGGTTCGGGCAGCGCGACGAACGCGGGTCGGCCGCCCTGGCCGGCGCGGATGCCGCGCCGCCGGAGCCGACGCTGGCGAGCCTGCGCGACGAAATCGAAAAACTCAAGCAGCTCGTGCCCGACCAGGCCCATGCCATGCAGGACGTGGGCTATCATTTCACGAACCTGTGGTTCGCCGGCCAGCACGAGAACTGGCCGCTGGCGGAATTCTATTTCGGCGAGACCCGATCGCATCTGAACTGGGCCGTGCGGCTCAAGCCCAAGCGCAAGGACAGCCAGGACCGCGAGATCGACCTGGTGGCCATCCTGCAGGCCGTCGAGACCACGCCGCTCAAGCGTTTGGGCGAAGCGCTGGCGGCGAAAGATCGCGGCGGCTTCGAGAAGGCCTATCGGGCGATGATCGAACAGGGCTGCTACACCTGTCACAAGGCGTCGGACAAGCCCTATCTGCGCCCGCAAGTCCCCCAGACGCCGGAAGCCCAGGTGATCAACTTCGATCCGCAGGCCGAGTGGCCGAAGTAAAGCGCGCGTGCCGTGCGCGCCGCGCCGCGGAATGCCGACGGGAAGCCGCGTCGCCGACTGCGGCCTTTTGCCGGTCGCCGCTTATTGATCGTCGGGATCGGTGTTCTTCTTGCGCGCGGCGGCGTCTTGCCCTTGGGCGGATCCTTTGCGCCCTTGGTCTTTTTCATGCGCCCTTTGCCGGCCGCCGGATCGTTCGGATCGGCCGGCATGCCGCCGGCCCCTGGCATGCCACCCTGGGCACCGGCGCCGGGAAGTTGTCCGCCACCGGGACCCAATCCGGCGCCCGGCACCTGGTTGCCGACGGGCGGCACGCCCTTGCCCGGTTGCTTGACGTCGCCGGGAGCGGCAGCGGGATCTTTCTTCGGCGCGTTGACCATCGGCGGCGGCGGCGGTTCCTGGTTTTCGGCCAGGCGGCCGGAATCGACCAGCAGGTAAGCGGCCCAGAAGAACGGATGGTCGGCCTTGGGCGTTTCGCCGCTGGACGAAGCCTTGCGGACCCGCGGTTCGCTATCGCCGTCCAACGGACTTTCGCCGGCCAGCTGCACGGCCCGCTGCCAGGCATCGGCCGCCGAGGTGTGCGGCAGCTCCTGCGCAAACTCGCGCACCAGCGCATAGCTGGTTTGTCCGGCGGTGCGCCAGCGGCTGATCAGCACGGTCCGGGCGCCGGTCGACATCAGGCCGCAGACGGCCAGGAACAGATCGTTGCCGTGCTGTTCCCCTTTTTTCAGCCCGCTCTCGGCCGCGGTGTGGAAGCCGGGCAGAATCACGCGCATGGGGCCGCCCCAGGGAAGCGCGAGCCAGGTGACCAGCGCGCCGGCGGACTTGCCTCCTTCGAGCTGCACCGGCGACCAGCTGTAGGGCCCGTCGCCGGTCTTGATATCGTCGAGCACGATCAGGCCGTCCAGCAGCGTGCGAAACAGGTTCGAGGGAACGGTCGCCGAGCGGGGCAACGCCACGGCCCCGTCCACTGCCCGGCTGAGCGTCTCGAAGGCGTCGTGCGAGATCGATTCGTCGTCGTGCGGATGCAGCTTGCCGAGCACCACGCCGGTCGGGCCCGCATTGGGCTTTTCGGTCTTGTGATACGGAATCGCCAGGCCCACGGTCGGCGCATAGCGCACGCGCACTTGCGTGATCAGCGGCTTAGGATCGTCTTTCGGACCGGCCGGCAGGGCCTCGAACGGCAAGTACCAGAGCGGGCCGTCGGGCACGATGATCAGCTCTTCGAATTTGGCCGACAGGTCGACGTTCGATTTGTCGAACAGCAACTCGACTATCTTGCTGGCCGATTTCTTCCACAAGTCGCGGCTCAGATCTTGCACCGTCAGCTGGCGATTGCCGTCGGTATTGCCCATGTCCTTGAGCAGCGAGACCAACTGCCGGTGCAACTGGGCCGTGGCGCCCACGCGCCACATGGCATATTTCTGCTTCGAGAACATGAAGCCGTACAGGTTGTCGTTGCTGGTGGCGAAAAACGCCAACAGGGCGTGCCCCTCGGGCAAGGCCAGCTGGATGTCCTTGGTCTTGCGCAGGGGCGGAAAAATCATCTCCACCGGCTCGCGCCGGACCGCAATCTCGCGCAGGATGACTTCCTGCGCCTGGCTGATCGTGCCCAGCTGGTTGAGCTGCCGCGACTGCTCGCGCCGGGCGTCGGCCGCTTCTTCCACCGCCGGCTTTTGGGCCAGGCCGGCTTCGAGCTTCTTGGCTTCGACGTCCAGTTCCTGGTAGCGGGTGTACTTGGCCAACAGGTCCTGCTTCTCGAGCAGGGCCTGCTCGTTGAGCAGTTCCTTGGGTCCTTCGAGCACCCAGCGCAGCGCCAAGAGCCGGCCTCCCATCGGCAGCGTGCTGAAGAAGCGATGGCGGCGCACGCGATCGGCAATCTCCAGCGCCAGCTCGGGCTCCTTGTTGCGCTTCAATACCGCTTCGAACCAGTGCTCGTAGGGCAGCGGGTGCGGCGTCATCAACACCGAGAGCGATTCCAAGGGGCTGGTCGCCCAGTCGGCCGGCGTCGGATCGCGCAGCACCAGGTCGTACAGCAGCATGGCCACGCGGTCGAGAATGTCGCCGCTCATGTACAGGCCGTCGACCAGGCTGATGTGAAACAGCCAGAGCGAGCCCTGCTTCTGATACGTGATGGCGGCGGCCAGGGCCGTGTCGCCGGCAGGCACCTGTCCGGCCTGATAATGCGCAAGCGCGCTGACCAGGTTCAGCCGCGCGCCGGCCGCACCATTGGCCATCGAGCGCCGGCTGACGATCTTTGCCGCGTCGGCGATCGACGCCACAGCCCGGGGCGTCTGCCCCAGCACGGCGAAGTTCTCGGCCGCCAGCGTCAGCAGCGAGGCTTGCAGCGCAGCCAGCCCGTGGGCCTGGGCCCAGGCGGTGGCGGGCCCCAGCGACGGGTAAACGCCCGGCTGGTTGGCCAGCAAATGGGTCAAAGCGCCGAGGCGGAACGCCTCTTCCAGGATCACGGGATCAAGGAACGTGGCGGCCGCGTAAGTGGCTTCCTCGAAATAGCGGCTGGCCAGGGGCAAGTCGCCGACCTGCAGCGCGATCTGGCCCAGCTCCAGCAGGCCCGTCGCCGTGAGCGGGTGATCCAGCTCGCCCACCACGATCAGCGAACGTTCGAGCAGCGAGGCCGCCTGGGCCAGGTTGCCGGTCGACGCATAGGCGGAGCCCAACTGCACGTCGATCCAGGCCTGCGACCAGTTGTTGGGCGGAGCGGCCCGGGCGCTGAGAACCTTCACCAGATCGTTGGTCAGGGGATCGAACTTGCAGACCGGGCCCATCAGCTCGCGCCGCCGGCGCATGGCCAGCGTGGTGGTGCGGACGATCTCGGCGGCGCCGATCGGCACCAGCATCGGGGCCTGGATCACGCCCCCTTGCTGCACCACGGCGTTGTTGTTGATCTGCCCCTGCAGGGTGTTGAACTGCGCCGGAAATTGCCCCACGCGCGTCGGCCGCCGCGAACTGCCCCAGGGCACGACGGCCCGCGAGCCCACGCCCCCCGGCACGATCGTGGCCGGGAATTGCACGCGGAGCATCCAGTCGTAGAAGGCGGTGTAGAGTTTCAGGGCCGCGGTGTACTGGTCGAGTGCGCGGGCGTTCTGCCCCATCTGGTAATAGCACTCGCCGCACATCGTGTAATAGATGATCGCATCGATCCAGCGCCCGGCATTGCCCGACTTGACGCCCCCTTGCAGGTCTCCCTGGAACGCCGACAGGCCGGCAACGTAATCGCCGTCGTAGAGCAGCGGCAGCGAATTGGCATACGCAGGCGAGGGAATGCTCAGGCCCAATTGAGCCCGGGCCGGCGCGGCCGAGAGCAGCGTCACCGCCAGCGCAAGAGCAACCGGCCCGCAGGCCAGGCGGCCGAAAGCCGTTCGGAAGAGTCGGAGTTGCTGCATCGGTCCTGCCTCCGCCTGCGGCGGGCAATCTGCCCCGGCGGTGCGGAACAGAACCCAAGCTCCAGCGCAAGTCGCCTCACGACCGCCGGCAAGAAGACTCAGCGCGCCGCTGTGCCCGCGGCGCCCTTGTCGCTGACTGGTCTTCGGACACGCCCACAGACTGCCGCCCGGTTGCCGGAACCTGGCCGCAGTTTGCCCCGCGCTCGCGCCGCGATTGGGGCGTGCGCAAGCCCTCGTGTAGTCGGACGCATATCATCATACCCAAAGTTCCCAGGCTGGGCGAACCGGGCGGACCTGGGCGGGGGGTAACCTGCCCAGTTTAATGCCAGCAAACGGGAGCGACGGAAAATTCTCCCTAACCGGGATTTTCTGCCGGATGCAGTCAAAGTTTCGCCGACCGCTGGACGATAACGGTGGTACGAATTGCACCGGTTGCGCCGGACCTTGCCGGCACCGCACGCCGACTGCGCGTGACAGCACCCCCAGTCGGGTGCGCATGAATCCAGGGAGAAATGGCAATGAAACCCAGCAAACCGCGGCTTTCCTGGAGATTGGCCAGCCTGACTCTGGCGCTTTCCGGCCTGGCCGCGTCGACGGGCTGTCAGTCGCTGATTGGCGGTCAGGTGCTGCCCAGCCCCTGGTACCAGACCGACGACCTGCAGTACTTCGCGCCGGGTCCGGAGATGAAGGTCTCGCGTGAAGCGGCCGCTCAGAAGGCCTACTCGGCCGACCGCGAGCAGCAGGAGCAATAACTCAGATTCAGGAAGCGGCAGCCACCCGAGCGCCCCCGGGCGAAAGGATGACTGCCGAGACACGGTTTCGTCGAGCGCCTCTCTTTGAGCCGCTCCCGAAGCACCCGAAGCGCTAGCCGCTTGCGGCCGCTGCCGGGGGAACGGGAGGCGCTGGGGGGACGACGCCCTAAAGCGGCTGACGTCTAAGGATCGCTGGAGCGCAAAGTTGCGCAACAGTGCGCCTTGGACGTCAGCGGCTAAAGGGAATCACAAGGCCAGGAAACCGGCCCGATCGCCACACGCGGCGCAGCGGTCCGCCAGCCAGATACGCGGCAGGAGCGAACATGCTCGACGTGAATTTTTCCGCTCCGGTGCAAGAATGGCTGCACCACTTTCTGACTTGGGTCGGCTTCGGCACCGTCGTGGGCCTGCTGGCCAAAGCCATCATGCCGGGACGCGATCCCGGCGGCGCCATCGCCACCTTGATGATGGGCATCGCCGGCACGTTCATGGGCTGCAGCGTGCTGATGTACTGCACCGGCGGACAGCGGATCTCGCCGATGAGCCCGATGGGCTTCGTCGTCGGCACGGCCGGCGCCTTCTTGATCCTGTTCTTCTATCGGCTGTTGGGCGGCGGACACGGCCGCCCGACGCAGCGCGCCGAATTGAGCGGACCGCACTTTTCCAAAAAGTCGCGATCCTCGAAGAGCGTCGAGCAGGACTGATGCGGGAGGGGTTGAGAGGGTAGAGAGTAGAGGATAGAGAAGAACGCTCGGCGGCCTTCATCCTTCTGCCTTCATCCTTCATCCTTCATCCTTCATCCTTCCGCCTTCATCCTTCTGCCTTCTGCCTTCCGCCTTCTGCCTTCCGCTCACGCCGTGCGGCGATGATGCACGCCGGCCAGCCAGCGCTTGAGCCGCAGCACCTGCCCCCGAATGGTTCCGGGCCGAAAATACGTGTAATGGTTGCTCGGCGCGAGCCGCGTGACCCAGTGCCGCTTGCAATCCAGGTACTCCGAACCCAGATCGAAGATCCGGTCGCCGCGCTCGAACGAATCGCGAATCTGCCGGGCGAACAGCACCGTCCCGGCACCTTCGCTGGCCTGGCTGGCGTCGTATCCGGTGCGCAGCCCGAACACGTACCCGGCGTATTGATAGCCATAGGCGAACGCCACGGGCTCGCCGTCGACGAGCAGCAAATTGACATCTGCCGAGCCGGCCCGCACCGCCGCCACGTGGGCATCGCGCAGCATCTGGCGCACCGACTCGTGCGAAAGCGTGGTGCCGGATTGCGAACTCCCCTGCCAGCTGTCGGCGGCCAGGCGCTCGCACGCGTCGTACAGGTCCCAGCGCGGATCGTCGTCGCCCCAGGCGGTTCCCTGGGGGCGCCAGCGCACGTAGCTGACCTGACCGCGGGCGGCCAGTTGCCGCTCGGCGCGGCGCAGATTTTCGCGGAACTTCCGCTTGCGGCCGGCGAGGTAATCGTCCCAGCCGCCCTGGATTTCGATTTGCGCGCTTTGGCCCCACTGGGCGCCTTGGGCCGTAAAGCGCTTCATGCCCAGCGCCCGGGGCGTGCGCCCCGCGTCGCGGGCGGCGTCGACCCAGCGCAAGTCGATCAAATCCCAATCGGCTCGGGTGCGGCGCACGTGTCCGAGTCCGGCGATCAGCGTGGCGGTGGGATTCGGCCCGATCGGCCCATAGAACGAACCCCAGTCGTGCAGCGGATACGTCAGCACGCGCACGCTGCCCAGCCGCATCGGCTCGCGCCGGACCACTAACGGCAGAATGCCCACGGGCTCGCCCGCCGCATGGATCACCAGCACGCGCAGACGCTGATCGCCCGCCATGTGCCGCCAATAGACTTCGAGCCAATCGAGCGAATGGAAAAAGCTGGCGCCGGGCGTTTGCGCGAGCAGCATGTTCCAGAGCAGACGATAGCTGCCCAAGGTCTCGAGATCGTTGATTTCGACGACGCGCGTCATGCCGCTTGAATCGCTACGGGCCAGGTGCGCCACCGGCGGCCGGCGCGCCGCGCCGCCCCGACAGCTTCCCCGGCTGGCTGTTGCCCGCTCGATGTGGGCAGGATAAGAGAAGAAAAGGAGGGCAGCCGGCCGGCAGCCCCCTTTGCTCAAGGATGCGCCAAGCGGGCCGGCCGGGTCGAGCGAAATCGGACTTTACGGCGCTAAAGTGGCCAAAACACCCGTCGCCCAGAGCGACTTTGCCGCCTGTTCGGCCGCTAACGAAATTGCCGCCCGGGTGGCCGGCGGCCGGCAAACCCCGGCCCGCGGCGGGTCCGCCCAGTCCCGCTGCCGCGAGATTTCCCGCCTTCTGGGCCATTTGTCGGCCCCGAACCTGGAAAAAAGCCCCCCGGCCGCGAAACCTCCGCGGGCGCCGAGGGGTTCAATGGGCGGCTACAATAATCGCGCCGGCGGCTCGAGCCGCGCCGGGGTCGCCTGCGGCCAAAGGAAATGAATTCCTGCCGACAGCTGGACCACTGAAAATTCGCAGCTGCTCCTAGACGCAGCTTGCTCATCCACGAAAAACGGACCGGCCATGTCGAATCGATTCGCTTCCGTTCGGCGAAGCCCGGGCTGCCGGGCGCTGGTCGCCTGGAGCCTGGCACTTTCACTGGGACTGGCCATTGCGCTCGGCGGCGGCGCGCGACGGGCCGTGGCCGCACCGGAGCCGGCGGCCGTCGCGGCCGAAATCGACGCACAGCTCGCGGCCGAAGCCTACGGCGGCGATCCGGCGGCGCCCGCCAGCACGGCCTCTGAGCCGGCAGCCGTGGTCGACGATGTCACGTTCTTGCGCCGCGTGTCGCTCGATCTGGTGGGCGAGTTGCCGCCGCCGGAGCGGGTGATTGCCTTTGCGCTCGATCCGTCGCCCGACAAGCGCCGCGCCGAAGTCGACCGGCTCCTGGCCAACGAACAATACGGGCACAACTGGGCCCGGTATTGGCGCGACGTGATATTGTCCCGCCGCAAGGAAGACCGGGCGCTGCTCGTCGCACCGGCGCTGACGAACTGGCTGACCGATTCGTTCAACCGCAACGTGCCCTGGGACCAGATCGCGCAAGTTCGTCACGGCCGGCGGCGCGGTCAGCGAAGAGGGAAGCACGGCGATCATCCTGGCGCAGATGGCCGACCCGTCGGACACGACGGCCGAGATGTCGCGGATTCTGCTCGGCATCCAGATCCAATGCGCTCAGTGCCACGACCATCCGACCGATCGCTGGAAGCGCGAGCAGTTTCACGAGCTGGCGGCCTTCTTTCCCCGCATCGGGCTGAGGCCCGGCACCCCCGGCGATCCGCGCAGCCTGGCCGTGGTGTCGCTCGACCGAGCGCGGCAAAAGCGCGTGGCCGGCCAGCCCGAAGAAGCAACGCTCGAGCACTTCATGCCGGACCTCAATCATCCCGAGGCGCCGGGCCAAGAGATGAAGCCGGTGTTTTTCGTCACCGGGCAAGCCCAAAGCCCGGGGCTGGACGACCGCGCGCGGCGCGAGCAGCTGGCCGGCTGGATCACCAGCGAGGCGAATCCCTGGTTCGCCAAGGCGCTGGTCAATCGGCTCTGGTCGGAGCTGGTGGGCCATGGGTTCTTCGAGCCGGTCGACGACCTGGGACCCGACCGCCAGCCGATCGCCCCGCACACGTTCGAGGCCCTGTCCTCCGGCTTCATCGCCACCGGCTACGACATCAAGTGGCTGCTCCGCACGATCACGGCCACGGCCGCTTACCAGCGCGAAAGCCGTTCGCGGCAGGGCGACGGCGGCGCGCCGCTGGCCGCCAATCGGCCGCAGCGTCTGCGGGCGGATCAACTGTTCAATGTGATTTGCGACGCGCTGGACATCGACGAAAACTCGTTGCAACGGCCCGAGCCCGAAGGCCCCGCCCGGCTGGGACTGGCCGGACCGCGCGGCGCGGTGCTCCGCACGTTCGGCTATGACCCCAGCGTGCGCCGCGACGAGGTGGCCGGCTCGATCCCGCAGGCCTTGTGGATGATGAACGCCGGACCGCTCAGCCGGGCCTTGCGCGGCCAGAACCCCGATACGATGCTCGGCCGCCTGCTCCGGGCGTCGAGCGACGATCGGAGCGTGCTGGTCGAGCTGTATCTGCGCAGCCTCGCCCGCGAGCCGAAGCCGAGCGAAATCGACATCTGCCGAGCATACATCACCGCAACGAACGATCGGGTCGCCGCGTTCGAGGATATTCTCTGGGCCCTGGTCAACTCGACCGAGTTCCTTTCGCGGCGCTAAAGCTCACGCGACACACCAATCACGGCCACCAACTACGGGTGTACGACATGACTCTGTTGCACCGTCAACTGGACGTTTCGATTCGCGGCGGACAGGTCATCCCGCGGCGCGATTTCTTGCGCGGCGTCTCGGTGGCCGCCCTGGCCAGCGGCACGCTCAGCCTGCGCGAACTGCTGGCGGTCGAAGCCGGCTCGCTGCGGCGTCAGGGCCGGGCGTGCATCCTGCTCTGGATGCAAGGCGGACCCAGCCAGTTCGAAACCTTCAGCCCCAAGCCGGGCCACGCCAACGGCGGCGAGACCAAGGCCATCGCCACCTCGGTGCCCGGGATCGAGACAAGCGAGAACTTCCCCAAAGTCGCCGCCCAAATGAAGCACCTGGCCCTCGTCCGTTCGCTGACCAGCAAAGAGGGCAGCCATCCCCGGGCAACGTACCTGTTGCACACCGGCTACCTCCCCACGGCCAGCGTCAAGTATCCGTCGCTGGGCTCGATCGTGGCCAGCGAACTGGCAGGCACGGACGTCGAGCAGGCCCAGCTCGAACTGCCGGCCTTCGTGCGCGTGGGCAACGTGCAAAACGCCAGCGGCGGCGGGCTGCTGGGCGCGCGGTTCGATCCGTTTGTCATGCCCGTGGCGGGCAAACTGCCGGCCAACACCACGCTGACCACGCGCGAGGATCGCTTCGAGCGCCGGCTCGATTTGCTGGCCCGGCTCGAACGGGACGGCGCCCAACCGGCCGCCGGCGAAGTGGACGACCATCAACAGCTGTATCGCAAAGCGGCGCGGATGATCCAGAGTCCGCGGATGAAAGCCTTCGACCTGGCCGAGGAACCCGAAAGCACCCGGGCAGCCTACGGCAGCAGCCAGTTCGCCTCGGGCTGCCTGCTGGCACGCCGGCTGGTCGAATCGGGCGTCACGTTCGTCGAAGTGGTCTCCGACGGCTGGGACACCCACGCCGACAATTTCGGCACGACCAAGCGCCTGGCCGCCGGCGTCGATCAGCCGTTTGCGGCCCTGCTGGCAGATCTCGAAGCGCGAGGGCTGCTCGACACCACGCTGGTCGTCTGGATGGGGGAATTCGGCCGCACGCCGAAGATCAATCCCCGCGCCGGACGCGACCATTTCCCCCGCGCGTTCAACGCGGCCCTGGCCGGCGGCGGCGTGCGGGGCGGACAGGTCATCGGCCAGACCGATGCCGGCGGAGTGGAAGTCACGGACCGCCCGGTCCGGGTGCCCGACTTGTTCCAGTCGCTCTGCCAGAGTCTGAAAATCGATCCGTCAAAATCGAACATGAGCACCATCGGCCGGCCGATCAAGCTGGTCGACGGCGGCACGCCGATCGCCGGGCTCATCGGTTAGTCGTCGCACCGCGCGGCAGGGCGGCGCGGCGCGGGCCGGGCGCCCAGTCTTCTTTTCCGGCGGGCAAATCTGCTCGCAAATCGCCGGGGCAAACCGCTCTAGGGGCGGGGAAATGTTTTTGCTAAGCTTCCCCCCCAATTTGCCCCCGCTGGCGATGTAGCCATTCGGTCATTGCTATCGCAGCGGACTTTCCGCCACGCTCCTGCGAGTGGAGATGCTATGCCAACGTCGTTCGGATACCGGCCCCTCGTGGCACTGCTCGTGGTCCTGGGGGCCCTGGCGGGCGCGGAACTCCGGGCCCAAGCGCCGCGCGCCGGCCGAACGATCCGGCCGCTCCGCCGCAAAGCGCTCCGCCCCCGGGCATTCGCGTGGGCGCAAAAGCCCTGCCGGCGGCCCCGGGCCAGCCCCCCACTGCCGGACCGCAATCTGGCGCACCGCAAATCGGCGGTCAGCCAACGGGCGCACCGCAAGCTGGCGGACCGCAAGCCGGAGGACCGGGACAGACCGCGGCCGGGGCAAAAGAGGCGCCGCCGGTCGCACCGTTTCAGTTGACGCCGGCCGAGCAGAAATCGCTCGACGAAGCGCTCAAGCACTGGGAAGAGCGCAACAGCAAGATCAAGACCTTCAAGTGCGAGTTCGAGCGCCGCGAATACGATCTGACGCTGGCCTCCGATCCTCTGCCGGCCAAGGATGATCCCGATCTGCAAGCCAAGCTCGAAACCCGCGAACTGCTGAAAGAGAGCAGCTGGTTGCGTTCGATCGCCACCGGGGTGATCAAGTACAAGCCGCCCGACCAGGGCATGTTTCGGGTTCTTAAGATGCGCGAGTACGATCCGAACATCAAGCGCGACCCGAAGAAGCCCCTGCTCACCGAAGTCAAAGACAACCTCGAGCACTGGGTTTGCGACGGCAAGGCCATCCACGAGTTCAAGCCGGAACCCGACGGCAAGAAGGGCGAGCATCTGATCCACATCATTCCCAAAGAAATGCGCGGCGAAGCGATTGCCGACGGGCCGGTGCCGTTCATCTTCGGCGCCAAGGTGGACAAGCTGAAAGCCCGCTACTGGCTGCGCGACGGAACGCCCCCGGACGACGCGGACAAGCACCTCTGGCTCGAGGTGTATCCGAAATACCAGCACGACGCCGCGAACTTCCGGCACGTGACGGTGATGCTCAATAAGAGCGACTACTCGCTGGTCGGGCTGAAGATCGAGTTGCCCAGCGGCAAACAGCGCTCGGTATTCGCGTTCGGCAGGACGAAGATCAACGACTTGCTGAGCAACTTCAAGGGGGATTTCGATCCGCCCGAAACGCCGAGCGGCTGGACGCGCACGATCGACCCGCCCCCCGAAGCGCCGACCGCGAACAAGCCCGGCGCGCCGGCCCCCGACAAGCGCGAAGCCCGGCGCGATCCGGCTCCGCCGCCCCGCCGCTAGCGGCAGCGCCGATCCTGTTTGCCAGCCGGCAGTAGCGACGCACGCCGGGCCCGGCGGCGGCGAACGAGCGCGCCCGGCCTCGAAAAAATTGACGCTGCCCGGAGCCGCGCTATAATCTGAGTGCTCCCAACGACATGGGTGCCGCGCTGCGGCGCCACGTGCGCGCCTGGGCGGGGCGCACCTGAACGGGCATTTCGTCCATGACGCTTCGGCTCATTCCAGTTTGCCAAACGAGCGGCGGGGCACTACGTCTGCTGGTCGCCCTGGCGCTCGCCGTGCGTCTCGCCGGCAGCCTGGCCGCCGACGAACCGGCCGCCCCGGGTGCACCGGCCGCGGAAACTCCGGCTGACGCGCAGGCCGAAGACGGGCGCGCCGGCAATGAGCGCGCCGGCGATGAACCGGCCGACGGACCGGAAGTGAGCCCCCTGCCCCCGGCAGCACAGGCCGCGGGCGACCAGCCGGCCAAACCCCAACCCGCGAAAGCCCCACCCCCAAAAGCCCCACTCGCGAAACCCGACCCCGGCGATCCGGAAGCAATTCCCGCGGCGGAGCCCGGCCAGGCACCGGTTGCCGCAGCCGCCGGCGCGGAGAATCCTCGCGTCGGGCGGCTCATTCGCGTGCCGCTGCCGATCACCGGCAGCGTCGATTCGCAAGTCAAGCGGGCCGTCGAGCGCGCATTGACCGAACTGCCCAAGGGGGGCAACCGCCCGGTGCTGGTCTTCGAGTTTTATCCGGCCCAAAACAAATTCGGCGAGGGAAGCGACTTCGGCCGGGCCCTGAACCTGGCGAATTTCCTCTCCAGCCGCGAGCTGAGCGCCGCCAAGACGGTGGCCTTTATTCCCAAGACGATCAAAGGTCACGGCGTCCTGGCGGCCATCGCCTGCGAAGAAATCGTGATGGCCCCGGACGCCGAAATCGGCGACGCGGGCATCGATTTGCGGCCGGAAGAGGCCATCGATCCGACCGTTCGCAGCGGCTATTACCAGATCGCCGAGCGGCGCAAGACGATCCCCGCCCAGGTGGCCCTGGGCATGCTCGACCGCAATCTCGAAGTGCTGCAAGTCGAGACCGAGCGGAGCACCGAGTTCGTCCTGCGCAGCGAACTCGACGAATTGCGGCGCAAACACACGATCCAGGCCGAGCGGGTCATCATTCCGGCCGGGCAAATGGGCATCTTCAGCGGCCGCACCGCCCGCGAGCTGGGCTTCGTGAAATATCTCGCGGCCGACCGCACCGTGCTGGCCAAGGCCCTGGGTCTGCCGGCCACCGCGCTGGAAGACGATCCGACGCTGGGGGGCCGGTGGCGCGCGGTGCGCGTGCCGCTCAAGGGCGCGATCAATGCCAACCTGGTCGGGCGCGTCCAGAAAATGATCGAAACGCAGGTCGAAGAGGGAGACGCGAATTTCGTCTGCCTGTGGATCGACAGCCCCGGCGGCTCGCTGCTCGACAGCATGAACCTGGCCAGCTACCTGGCCGGGCTCGACCCGGCCCGGGTGCGCACCGTGGCCTATATTCCCAGCGAAGCCTACGGCGACGCGGCCCTGATCGCCCTGGCCTGCGACCAGCTGGTCATGCAGCGCGATGCCACGCTGGGGGGCTCTGGCGCCGAAGCCTTCACGCCGCTAGAAATCGCCGACGTGCGCCGGATGGTCCGCGACAGCCTGGCGCCCAAGAAATCGCGCACCTGGTCGCTGACCGTGGCGCTCATGGATCCGGACCTGGCCGTCTATCGCTACACGCATCGCACGACCGGCCTGGTCGAGTATTTTTCCGAAGAAGAAGTCCGCAGCCAGATCGACCCCGATCAATGGATCCAGGGACCTGAAGTCCGCCCGCTGCGCGAACCGCTCAAAGTGCACGGCGCCCGGGCCGAAGAACTGGGCCTGGCCCGGCACGCCGTGGCCGACTTCACCGAGTTCCGCCAACTCTACAACCTGGAAGACGACGTTTCGCTGGTCGAGATGGGCTGGGCCGACGCGCTGATCGACGCCCTGGCCACGCCCGGCGTCGCCTGGCTCCTGCTGTTCGTCGGCGTCGCGGCGCTCTATGCCGAGCTGCACAGCCCGGGCATCGGCGTCGGCGGATTCGTGGCCGGCATCTGCTTCCTGCTGTTTTTCTGGAGCAAGTACCTCGAAGGGACCGCCGGCTGGCTCGAGGCACTGCTGTTTCTGGCCGGACTGGTGTGCATCCTGCTCGAGATTTTCGTCCTGCCCGGCACTGCGATTTTCGGGCTGGGCGGCGGGCTGCTGTTGATCCTTTCGCTGGTGCTGGCCAGCCAGACATTCGTGTTGCCGCGGAACGAATACCAGTTCGAGCAGCTGCGCGACACGCTGCTGGGGCTGTCGGCCGTGGTGTTTGGCGTGGTGCTGGCGGCCGTGGCCATGCGGCGATTCTTTCCGCATGCGCCGCTGCTCAATCACATGGTGCTCAAGCCCCCGTCGACCGACGAGATGGAGCACCTGGCCCAGCGCGAGTCGCTGGTGGACTTCACCCACCTGCTGGGTCGCCAGGGGGTCACGACCACGCAGCTGGTGCCGGCCGGCAAGGCCCGCATCGACGGGCAGTTCGTCGATGTCAGCTCGCGCGGCGAATTCATCGACCGCGGCACGAGCGTGACGGTGGTCGAGGTGCACGGCAACCGGGTTGTCGTGCGCCCGCTGGCGTAAACGCATCGTCCCCGCTGGATGGGCGCGAACCGGCGGGGCGGCAAAACCGTCCAACTAGTGCGCATCTTTGCTGGCCGCCGGCCGGTAGGCCAATAGCCTGGCGCCTACGTATCCTCAAGCCTCGGCGGAAATTGCGCGCCGTGCGGCGGGGCCCCCTGGGCTATCGAGCAGCGACCGATGCGTTAAAATGAATGGTTTGCTGCGCTCGGTTGGTGCCCCCGGTCTTTTTTTGCCATGGACCCTTTGTTCTGGTCGGTGATCTTGCTCCTGGTGGGGCTGCTGCTGGTGGTCGGAGAGGTATTCGTGCCCTCCGGCGGCCTGCTGGGCTTCCTGGCGGTGGCAGCGGTTTTGTCCAGCGTGCTGGTCGCGTTTTACAATCGCGGCCTGGAAACCGGACTGGTTTTTCTGGCGGTCACGGCGATTACCGTGCCGATCACCCTGGCTTTGGCCTTCCGTTGGTGGCCCAAGACTCCGCTGGGCAAACGCCTGCTGCTCGAACTCCGCACCGGCGACGAGGTGCTCCCCGACTCGCCCATGCGGCGCACGCTCCGGGAACTGGTCGGCAAAGTGGGCACCGCCAACACCATGATGCTTCCCAGCGGCGGAGTTACGATCGGCGGCCTGTCGATCGACGCGGTCAGCGAGGGGATGGCAATCGAGGCCGGCCAGCGCGTCCGGGTGATGGACGTGCGCGGCAATCGGGTGGTCGTGCGCCCGGTGAGCGACGACGACGCGCAGCGCTCGGCCAGCGACATCCTCTCCACACCGATCGAATCGCTGGGAATCGATCCGTTCGACGACCAGGGCCCGGTTTGAGCCCCCAAGATCTGCTGGCGGAAGGCCGTCGCCGCCCGATACAATGGGGCCAACCGGTGCGCCCGGCGACCGTTGCGACCAGGAAACCTCCATGAACTTATTTGCCCAGCAACAAACCGGCCAAATCCTGACCATCGCGGCCGTGCTGGCCGTGCTCGTGGCCGGCGTCATCGCGCTGGCGATCTTCGCCCGCTACTTCCGGCTCTGGATCCAGTGTGTGACCACCGGCGCCCGGATCGGCATCTTCGATCTGTTGGGCATGACCTTCCGCAAAGTCGATCCCAAGGTGATCGTGCGCAGCAAGATCATGGCCACGCAGGCCGGCTTGACCGACGAGATGGGCATCACCAGCAAAGCGCTCGAAGCCCATTACCTGGCCCGCGGCAACGTGCCGCTGGTCATCCGGGCGATCATCGCCGCCCGCAAGGCCAAGACGATCAACCTCGATTACAAGCTCGCCACCACCATCGACCTGGCCGGCCGCAACGTGCTCGAGGCCGTGCAGACCAGCGTATATCCCAAGGTGATCGACTGCCCCGGCCGCAGCTCGGGGCGCGAATCGCTCGACGCCGTGGCCAAGAACGGGATTCAGCTGAAGGTGAAAGCCCGGGTCACGGTCCGGGCGAACCTGAACCAGTTGATCGGCGGCGCCACCGAGGAAACGATCATCGCCCGCGTCGGCGAAGGCATCGTCAGCGCCATCGGCTCGGCCGACACGCATTCGCAGGTCCTGGAGAATCCCGACCGCATTTCCAAGGCGGTGCTGGCCCGGCGGCTCGATTCGCAAACCGCGTTCGAGATCGTTTCGATCGACATTGCCGACATCGACGTGGGGGACAACATCGGCGCCCGACTGCAAGCCGACCAGGCCGAAGCCGACACCCGCGTCGCCCGGGCCAAGGCCGAACAGCGCCGGGCCATGGCCGTGGCCCTCGAGCAGGAAAAGGTGGCCGAGATCGAAGAGAGCCGGGCCAAGGTCGTTGAGGCCGAGGCCGAGGTGCCCATGGCCCTCGCCGAGGCGATTCGCAGCGGCAAGCTGGGGATCATGGACTATTACAAATTGCGGAACGTGCAGGCCGACACCGACATGCGCAAATCGATCGCCGGCGTCGCGCCAGGCAAATAGCGCGGCCAGCGCGCTGCGGCTCCCCCAGCCGCCCCCCACGGGGCGGCCAGCACGCCTCGAAACCATACCGCCATGAATCCCGTTCCTCCGCTCTGGGCCTTCGACGTCGACACGATCAAAATCATCGTGGCGCTCGTGCTCGGCGGGTATTGGTTTGTGAACTATCTGCGCAGCTTGGGCCAGCCGGCGAAGACGCCGCCGGTCGTGCGACGGCCGGTCGCCAATCGGCCGGCCGACGTTCCGGCTCCCAAGCGTCCGAAGCCGCAAGAATCTCTGGCCTCGGAAATCGAGCAATTCCTGCAGGATGCGGCACAGCGCAAACGCGACCGCGGACGCCGCCCGCCCGTCAAAGTGATGCAGGTTCCCGCGCCCCAGCCGCAACTTGCGACCGAGGCAGAGGTGCTCAGCCCCCCCACCGGTGAAGCCGTCTCGGACTCGGTCGAGCGACATCTCGACACGGGCGGGTTCGCCCTGCGGGCCAACAGCCTGACCGAGGACATGGAGCGCGCCGACGCCGAGCGAGAGGAGCACCGCAAGAAGACGTTCGACCGCCAGATCGGCAGTCTGACGGATACCTCGCGGAGCGAACCTTCGCCGTCAGCGGCCGGCGAGGCCCAGCCCGCCGGGGCAAACGCCAGCGCCATCGCCAACCTGCTCGCCAAGCCCGAGAGCGTGCGCCAGGCCATCGTGCTCAACGAGATTCTCAACCGGCCCGAGGACCGCTGGTAGCGTTCGCGCCGGCCGCCGCCGGCCGCGTGCTCAAGCAATCCCTCCCGGCTCCTGCAATCGATCACACCGTTTCCTGCAGCAGAGAGAAAATATTTCATGACCAGCGCCGCAGTCGCCCCGGGCAAGACGAACATCGGTTGGATCGGCACGGGGGTGATGGGCTCGAGCATGTGCGGCCACTTGCTCGCAGCCGGCTACGCGGTGACCGTGTTCAACCGCACGCGCGGCCGGGCCGAGCCGCTGCTGGCCCGGGGAGCCAAATGGGCCGATACGCCGCGGGCTGTGGCCCAGGCCTCGGACGTCGTTTGTGCGATCGTCGGATTTCCCGCCGACGTGCGGGCCGTGATGCTGGGCCCCGACGGTGCGCTGGCCGGCTCGAAACCGGGCAACGTGCTGGTCGACATGACGACCAGCGAGCCGTCGCTGGCGGTCGAGATTGCCGAGGCGGCCCGGGCCCGAGGGGTGGAAAGCGTCGACGCGCCGGTATCAGGAGGCGACGTGGGGGCCCGCGAAGCGCGGCTCTCGATCATGCTCGGCGGCGAAAAGTCGACGGTCGACCGGCTGGCTCCAATCTGGCAAACGCTCGGCAAGACGATCGTGCATCAAGGCGGCCCCGGCGCCGGCCAGCACACCAAGATGGTCAACCAGATCCTGATTGCAACCAACATGATCGGCGTCTGCGAAGCGCTGCTCTACGGCTATCGCGCCGGGCTGGACCTGAATACGGTGATGCAGTCGGTCGCCTCCGGGGCCGCTGGCAGCTGGTCGCTGTCGAACCTGGGCACCCGGATCATTGCCGGCAACTTCGCGCCGGGCTTCCTGGTCGAGCATTTCGTCAAAGACATGGGCATCGCGCTGGCCGAGTCCAAGCGAATGGGGCTGGCCATGCCGGGGCTGGCGCTGGCCCATCAGTTGTACCTGGCGCTGGCGGCCCAAGGGCACGGCCGCGACGGCACCCACGCCCTGGAGCTGGCGCTCGCCAGCCTGTCGGGCATCGAGTGGCCAGCCGGGGGTAAATAAAGGGGCCCGGCGGTTTTGCCGCTCCGCAAGGGCGAGAGCGCGAACGGTCCGGCCTTCCCGGTTTGCCCAGCTTTTTAAACCGCCGGATTCCGTTGCCGCAGGCACCGCCGTGGGCCGCGCCGGCGGGTGCTCAAATGACCTTGCCAGCCAGCGCAGTACCCCTATAATCCGGTGTCCCGGACCGCACGCGTGCGCGAGGCATGCTGGGGCCGGGCCAGTGTTTGCGTTTTTTGTACTGCGGGTGTAGCTCAGTTGGTAGAGCACGACGTTGCCAACGTCGTTGTCGTGGGTTCGAATCCCATCACCCGCTCTATCTTTCATCACTTCCCTGGGCCAGGCTCAGGTGTTTGCCTGACACGTTTTGCGCGGGCGCATTTTTGGCCCGGGCAAGGCGGCTCGTTGTCTCCTGTTTCACGACACTGCCCGCTTCACGACACTGCCCGCTTCACACGACTGTCCGCTTCACGACACTGCCCGGCGGTCGGCCTATCGAATGCGTTTACCGGCGGCCACACGTGCCGCGGGGATGCCCGGTTGAATACCCCGGTTGAGTGCAGGCCAGGCGATAGACCAAGAGATCAACCGTTCAAGACATAACGTTTCAAGAGATAACGTCCCCCCAGACTCACGGCTCACTCAGGAAAACAAAGAATCGCACGATGGCTCAGCAATCGAAAGATCGCATGGACGAAACGCTCGCCGAGGATGGCCAGGCCGACGAAACGCCGCAGAAGCTCACTCTGCAGATCGAAGTGGAAAAGCCTTCGGCCTGCGAGCGGCATGTGATCGTCAAGATCCCGCGCGAGGACATCGAGCGCTACTACGACAAGGCGTTCAGCGAGATGATGGGCTCGGCAGCGGTGCCGGGATTCCGGCCCGGCCGTGCGCTGCGCAAGCTGATCGAGCATCGCTTTCGCAAAGACGTGGCGGATCAGGTCAAAGGCTCGCTGCTGATGGACAGCATGGCCCAGATTACCGAGGACGAAAAGTTCGCCGCGATCAGCGAGCCCGAGTTCGATCCGCTGGCCGTCGAGCTGCCGGACGAAGGGCCGATGACGTTTGAGTTCGATCTGGAAGTCCGGCCCGAATTCGATCTGCCGCAGTGGAAGGGCCTGAACGTCGAGCGGCCGATCCGCGAGTTCAGCGAAGCCGACGTCGACAAGCGGCTGGAGATCATCCTGGCCAATCGCGGCCAGCTGGTGCCCTTCGAGGGCGCAGCCGCGCCGGGGGACTACGTCTCCTGCAACTTGACTTTCAAGAACGGCGAGGAAACGATTTCCAGCAGCAAGGAAGAAGTGATCCGGCTGAAGCCGGTGCTCAGCTTCCGCGACGGCAAAATCGAGAAATTCGACAAGCAAATGAAGGGGGTCAAGGCCGGCGAGACTCGCCAGCTCGACGCCAAGCTGACGCAAGACGCCCCGAACGAGGCCCTCCGCGGCAAAACCGTGACCGCCGTGTTCGAGGTGCTGGAAGTCAAGCAGCTCAAGGTGCCCGAGCTGAACGCCGAATTCCTCGGCTCGCTGGGCTTCGACACGGTCGAAGAACTGCGCGACATGGTCCGCAAGGGGCTCGAAAACCAGCTGCACTACCAGCAACAGCAGGCCGCCCGCAAGCAAATCACCGCCGCGCTGACCGCCTCGGCCAGCTGGGAACTGCCCCCCGATCTGCTCCGCCGCCAGAGCGGCCGCGAACTGGAACGGGCCGTGCTCGAACTGCAGCGCAACGGCTTCAGCGAGTCTGAGATCCGGGCCCACGAAAACGATCTGCGGCAGAACAGCGCCGCTAGCACGGCCAAGGCCCTGAAAGAACACTTCATCCTGGAACGGATCGCCGAAGAAGAGAAGATCGACGCCGAGCCGGACGACTACGAACACGAAATCCAGCAGATCGCCGATCAGACCGGCGAAAGTGTGCGCCGGGTGCAGGCCCGGATCGACAAGGGGAGCCTGACCGACGCCCTGCGCAATCAGATCATCGAGCGCAAAGTGATCGACCTCGTGCTCAAACATGCCACGTTCAAGGATGTGCCCTACAAGCTCGAAGGCATTGATACCGAAGCCGTCGACCAGGCTGCCGGCGGCGGTGAGGACGATTCGAATATTCCCGAAGCGACACACCCGGGCGAGGCCGAACCTTTGGCCAGCCCGCGCGATCGTAAGTAGATAGAGGCGCCTGGCCCGGCAGTGTCTGGACCGGCAGTGCCCGACCGGGCAGCGGCGGGCCCGGCAGCGGTGCGTGAACTGGATCCTGTCGGCCGCTCCTTGTCTTGAAGCAAAACTCGATTCAGCCCGAACCCGGACTCGAACTTCTGGCGGCCGAATGGCGCCTCAGAGCGAACGAGTCGGTCGAATAATCCAGGCGAAACATTCCGGCAGAACAACTTTGACGACACGGCCCGGCCCTCGACCAGGGGCCGGCGAGGAAAGAATTGCTTATGTCTTATCGCGACTACCAGCGTCAGCGGCAGATGACCCTGGGAGACCTGTTGCTGGAGAACCGGATCATCTTGCTGCAAGGCGAGATCCACGACGGCAACGCCAACGAACTGGTGATGAAGTTGCTTTACTTGCAGAGCGAAAACCGCCGCAAGCCGATCCACTTCTACATCAACTCTCCCGGCGGCAGCGTCAGCGCCACCTTGGCGATTTACGACACGATGCAAATCTCGAGCTGCCCGGTCTGCACCTATTGCGTGGGCCTGGCCGCCAGCGGCGGAGCCGTGTTGCTGGCCGGCGGAGCCAAGGGCAAGCGGTTCGCCCTGCCCAACGCCAAGGTCATGATCCATCAGCCCTACGGGCAGGTGGGGGGCCAGGTTTCGGACATCGAGATCCAGGCCGACGAAATCCTCAAGACCCGCGAGACCCTGAACAAGATCCTGGCCCTGCACACCGGCCAGCCCTTGGAGCGGATCGCTAAAGACACCAACCGTGACTACTACATGCACGCCGACGAAGCCAAGGCCTACGGCGTGGTCGACGATATCCTGTCCAAGCCGCCGATCGATCCCGAAAAGGAAGACGAAAAGAGCTGAGCCGGCGGACCGCCGCGCGGCACCGCCTTGGCGGACTGCAACACCGCCCCTGGCGGATTGCAACACCGCCTTGGCGGAGCGCCATCGGGCCCATTGCACGAAAAGCACATCCTGTCTGAGAGTTTTCCAGCCATGCCACTGATTCCCTACGTGATCGAAAAGAGCGGCCGCGAAGAGCGGGCGATGGACATCTACAGCCGGCTCTTGAAAGATCGCATCATCTTTCTCGGCTCGGGTGTCAACGACGAAGTGGCCAACTCGATCGTGGCCCAGATGCTGTTTCTGCAGTCGGACGATCCCAAGGCCGACATCCACCTGTACATCAACTCGCCGGGCGGCAGCGTCAGCGCCGGACTGGCGATTTACGACACCATGCAGTTCGTCACCTGCGACGTGGCCACATACTGCATCGGCCAGGCGGCCTCGATGGGCGCGGTGCTGCTGACCGCCGGCGCCAAGGGAAAGCGCAATGCCCTGCCCAACGCCCGAATCATGATCCATCAGCCGCTCGCCGGCATGGAAGGCACGGCCGAAGACATCATGATCCACGTCAAGGAATTCAAGAAGGTCAAGCAGAAGCTGAATCACATCCTGATCAAGCACACCGGGCACCCGCTCGAACAAGTCGAGCGCGACACCGACCGCGATCGCTTCATGTCGGCCGAAGAGGCCATGCACTACAAGCTCATCGACCAGGTGATCGAACACATGGAAACCAAGCCCGGCACCCCCGCCCCGAAGGAATGAACTGGGCCGAGGCAAGGGAGTAGGAATTAGGGAGTAGAGCGTGGGGGGTAGAGGGTAGAGAGTAGGGAACGAGGAGGGTTTCGCCGCAGCGCACGACGGCCCTGGTTAAGCCCACCGGCAGCGGCCGGTGGGGACCCTGCCGTGAAGCACGAGGCGAAGCGAACGACTAGACGACAATCGATCCGGTCGGCCAGGAGGGCCGGTCCGCGGAATCGAGAAAAGGGTTGTTGGCCTGGGTGCCATCCGGCGCCCGCCAAACAAGAACGACAACAAACCGGCGGCCTCACTTCCCGCATCAGGCCGCCGCGACGTCAGCGAACTTGAATCAAGAACATCGAACACGGCGCGGCACGAAAGGATTCGTGTGGCGGTCGAGTTTCTCGGGAGGCTCCCTGACGGGCCTCCGGGCGAACTGGCCTCATGCGGCTGGCTTTCGGGCTTAGCGCTCGAAATAAGAGCTCAACCACTCTGCCGGGCGCGGCCAGGATGGCCCGCGCGGCGGACGCCTGCCAGGATCGGCAGACGCACGTTCCCGTGTCGCATGAGGCTGACATGAAACCGCATCGCATCGCCCTGCTTGCATTGGCGGGTATCTGGCTGACGGGCTGTCGCAGCAATAACAACTCCAACCAGCAACTGCTGGAACGCGAGCTGCGGCTGCAAGAGGACCAGATCTACGCCCTGGAAGACGAGCTGGACGATTTTGAATGCCAGCTGGAGAGCGTGCAGAACGAGAATGCGGCCCTGAAGAAACAACTGGCCACCGGCGACCGCGGCGCCCTGGATTCGCCCTCGGCCCCGATCATCGACCTGCCTGGCAGCCCCTCGAGCCCCAGCCGTTCCGCGCCCAGCCGCCGCAGCGCGCCGTCGAGCCCTGCGGGCCCGATGATCGAACCGGGGGTCGAAATCGATCCGGGCGAAGAATTCGATCCGGGCACGTCGGCCTCGGGCGCGGGACACTCCCAGCGCGTCACCGATCATTTCGTCCACCGCATTGTGCTCAACAAGCAGCTCACCGGCGGCGTAAATCACACCGGACGCGGCGGCGACAAGGGCATCCTGGTGGTGTTCGAGCCGCGAAACAAAGCCGGCCAGTTGCTCGACGTGCCGGGCGAGATTTCGATCGCCGTGCTCGATGCCCAGCTGCAGGGCCCGCAGGCCCGGATCGCCCGTTGGGATTTTCGCGCCGACGAGGCCCGGCAGTTCTTCGGCAAGACGGCCCTCGGCCGGGGCTACCACATCGAGCTCGCCTGGCCCGGCGAACCGCCCACGCATCGCAAGCTGCAGCTGTTTGTCCGCTACGCCACGCCCGACGGCCGCAAGCTGATCGCCGACATGCCGCTCGACATCTCACCGCCGTCCGACCGCGAGGCGAAGCGCTGGCGCAGCGTGCCGTCCGGTTCGCGCCGCTCGCTGGGCGCCGAGCGCGGCGTGGCGCCGCCCTACGAATCGGCCGCGCCGCCCACGGCCAAATTCCTCGATCCGCCTCAGATCGTGCCTGAGAGCGAATCGAGCTCTCTTTCCGGCGCCCGGCCGGACGGCGACGACGACTCGCCCGACAGCTCCGACGGGGACAGCCGCTCGGCCTCGCGCAAGAAGCGGAAGGACTCGGCGTCGAATCGGCCCTCGTGGAGCCCGTTCCGCTAGGATCGGCCTCGCGGCGCGTTAGCGCCGGGCCCAGCGCGGCAGGCCGCGCCGGTTCATGAAGGTGTGCAATTCGTCCAGCCGCGTGACCAGATCGATCGCATAGGCAAACAGCAAGAACGCGGCGAACAGCATGATCGCCTGGCGCAGCCGGTAGGGGAGCAGGCGGAAGACCGGCACCAGGTCGGACAGTCTGCCGCGATCGGCAAAGCGGCGGAAGCGATGCCCGCAGTGCTCGCACTTGACGGGCTGTTCGGAAAACAGCTGTCCGCACTTCGGACAACTACGAGCCGTCTGGACCATCTTTCCCCTCGCGCTCTCGGTTTGGCCGCCCTTTTTTCGCTATTGGAATCTAGGGCGCCCCTGCGCACGGGGCTGAGATCGGCGGACCGAGGACGGCCATCCCGCACGAATTCTCCCGGAAAAATCGGTACGTTCGCTGCCCGATGCACCGGGGAACCCCGGCCGAACTTCCGCCCCCAAGCGCGAGCCCCGGGGCCGAGCGACGCCCGCGGCGCAAGAAAATGCCGGCTGCCGGGCATACCAGGGGCCCGGCGCCTCGACCGCGCTCAATGCACCCGCTGGCCGGGCTTGGCGCCCGAGTCGGGGCTGAGCAGATAGATCTCGGTGCCGCCGCCGCCCGCGGCTACGACCATGCCTTCGCTCAGGCCGAACGTCATCTGCCGCGGCTCGAGATTGGCCACCACAATGACCAGCCGCCCGACCAGCTGCGCCGGATCGTAAGCGCTCTTGATGCCGGCGAACACTTGCCGCCGCTCGTCGCCGCCCAAGCCCAGCGTGAGCTTGACCAGCTTCTTGGCCTTGGGCACTTCTTCGGCCGCCACGACCCGGGCCACGCGCAGATCGACCTTGGTAAAGTCGTCGATCGAAATCCGCTCGACGACCAGCGGCTCGGCCGCCAGCGGCTCGGGCCCGTCGATTGCGGGAGATGCCGCGGGGGTTGCGGCCGGGGTGGGGGAATTCGCGTCGCTCACGGGAGCCTCCTCTCGACTGTCTTGGATCATGGCTTCGACCTGGGCGGCCTCCACCCGTTTCATCATGTGCGTAAACGCGGCCACCGGCGTGCCGACCAGCGGTCGCTGGGCGTCGTCCCAATGCCGGATCGGCGTGCCCAGCAGCTCGTCGGTCTGCTTGCGCAGACTCGGCAGCACGGGCGACAAATAGACAACCAACTGCCGGAACAAGTTCAGCACCACGGTGCAGACGGCTTGCAGCTCGAACGCGCGGTCCGGCTGTTTGCCCAATGTCCAAGGCGCCTGGGCGTCGACATACTGGTTCGCCCGATCGGCCAGGGCCATGATCGTGCGCATGGCCCGGTTGTAATCGCAGGCCTCGTACGCGGCGGCAATCTCCTCGCCCGCGGCGGCCGCGGCGGCGAACAATCCGCCGTCGTCGGGATACGTCTTGGCCAGCCCGGTCGCGCGGACGAACTTTGCCGAGCGGCTGGCCAGGTTCACGACTTTGCCCACCAGGTCGGAGTTGACCTTGTGGACCAGTTCGTCGCGGTTCAAGTCCAGGTTGTCGACACCCGGCGTGAGTTTCGAGGCGTAGTAGTAACGCAGATACGCCGGGTTCAAATGTTTCAAGTACGTCGCCGCGCGGACGAACGTGCCCTTGGTTTTCGACATCTTCTCGCCGTCGACGGTGAGAAAGCCGTGGATGTGCACCTTGCGCGGCAGGCGCAGCCCGGCTGCCTTGAGCATGGCCGGCCAGAACAGCGTGTGGAAATAGGTGATGTCCTTGCCGATGAAATGGTGGATCTCGACGCCGTCGCCGGCCGCGTTCCCCCCGCGCCACCAGTCGTCGAACTTCTCGCCGTGCCTCTGGCACCACTCGAGCGTCGAGGCCATGTAGCCGATCGGCGCGTCGAACCAGACGTACCAATAATTGCCCGGGCTGTCGGGAATCTCGAAGCCGAAATACGGCGCCGGGCGCGAGACATCCCAATTGCGCAGGGGCTCGGCCAGAAAGTTGGTTCGCAGGTAATTGGCCATGTCGGCTTCGACATGGTCGCCGGTCTGCGTCCACTCGTTCAAGAAATCGTGCAGTTGCTCGATCGTGATGAACAGATGGGGCGAGCTGCGCAGCTCGGGCTTGGCTCCCGAGAGCGTGCTGATCGGATCGATCAGATCGGTTGCGTTGTAGGTCGAATTGCACTTATCACAGCTATCGCCGTATTGATTTGGCGATTTGCACTTGGGGCACGTTCCCTTGACAAAGCGATCGGCCAGGAACGTGCCGGCAACCGGATCGTAAAGCTGCGTCACGTCGCGCTCGACGATCAGCCCGGCCTTGCGCAGCGCGGACCAGACCTCGCCGCAGAGCTGGCGATTCTCGGGGCTGTTGGTGCTGCCGTAGTTGTCGAACTCGATGTCGAAGCCCGTGAAGTCGGCCAAATGCGCCTTGCGCATGTCGGCGATCAGGGCCGATTCGCTGCGCCCCTCCTGCCGGGCCCGGATCATGATCGCCGTGCCGTGGGTGTCGTCGGCGCACAGGTAGATGGCTCGCTCGCCGCGCAGCTTCTGAAACCGGACCCAGATGTCGGTTTGCAGATACTCGACCAGGTGGCCGATGTGGATATGCCCGTTGGCGTACGGCAACGCGGCGGTGACGAGGATCCTCCGGGTCATGCTGGGGTTCGGCTCGCGCTGGATGCTGCTGGCGAAAAGGGGCATTGTATCCAAGCTTGGGCGCGGGCGTCAGAGCCCGTCGCGGCCATTTGGCACGTAAGCTGCACTACGAGGGTTCCCCATGCCAGCAAACTCGAAAGCCCCGTCGCGTGCTAGCCGCATTAAGCGGTTTGAAGCGGGCAGTTTGCAGCGCCCGAACGGGCCGGATGCCCGGCGGGCGGTGAATATTGCGATTGTAAATTTTGGCCAAAGTGGCAATCATGTCGCCGCTTTGACCCCAGAAAGGTAAGGACACCTAATCCCGCCGTCGCTCACCTTTGCGGCACTGTCCGCAGCCAGGCAGGAAGCCTGAAACGGTGAGCGACTTGCTCGCTATCCTCCGCATCGCTTGGGCAACAGGGAAGTTGCCGGGCTCGCGTGACCGACTCGAAGCCGCGCGTCGAACTGCGCCCCGGCCGGTCGGATCCTCGCGGCAAGTCCCGCTTCTCGCCGCTGACGCCCCTTCGATTCGGGCGATCGAACGATCGGTCATGATCGGCCGAACGGGAGAAACTCAAGGAGGGATCCATGTTCTCGTTTCAAGTGGCGGCCCTGCTCTTGGCCGCATCGGGCGGCAGCGAGACCGTGCTATTGGACTTTCACGCCGACTGGTGCGGCCCCTGCCGCAACATGGAGCCGGCCGTCAGCCAGCTCATCGGGGCCGGCTATCCGATCCGCAAAGTAAACGTCGATCGCGAACGCGAACTGGCCGCGCGCTATCACGTGTCGAGCATTCCCTGCTACGTCCTCTTGGTCGACGGCAAGGAAGTCGACCGCCTGGTCGGGGCGAGCGGCGCGGGCGAACTGCAAGCCATGTTTGCCAAGGCCCGGCTCGAACAAACCCAAGCCAAGGGGCCCCGCACGCAATCCCCCGATCCCCCCCTGCCCTCGGCCGGCGCCATGCCCAACGGCGGCTGGCCCGCCTGCAACCTGAGCCCGCCCCAGTCCCCGGCCACGCCCGGCAGCCAGGCCGCCGGATTGCCCGCCGTTAATTCAGCGTTTCCCGCCGCCAATTCAGCCGCTCCCGGCACCGGCCTGTCGGCCGCCCAACTGCTGGCCGCCAGCGTGCGGTTGACGATCGTCGATCGGGACGGAGAATCGCACGGCTCGGGCACGATCATCGATTCGCGCCAGGGCGAGGCCCTCGTGCTGACGTGCGGCCACATCTTTCGCGACTCGCAGGGCAAGGGCAAGATCTTCGTCGACGTCTTCGGACCCAATCCCGCCCAGAAGGTCCCCGGCCGGCTGATCAGCTACGACATCAAGCGCGACGTGGGCCTGATCAGCATTCGCCCGGGAGCCCCGGTCAGCGTGGCGCACGTGGCGCCGGCCGGCAATCGGCTGGCGGCCGGCGATAAGGTGATCAGCGTGGGCTTCGACCACGGGGCCGACGCTTCGGTGCGGGAAAGCAAAGTCAACGGCCTGAACAAATTTCTCGGGCCGGCCAACGTGCAAGTCGCCGGATTGCCGGTCCAGGGGCGCAGCGGCGGCGGACTGTTCGACATGCAAGGCAACGTCGTGGGTGTATGCAACGCGGCCGACCCGGCCGATAACGAGGGCCTGTTCGCCGCCGCCGCCACGATTCAGGAAGAACTCGATCGGGCCGGCCTGACGGCCCTGTATCAAACGGCCGGAGCCGAGAAGGGACTGGCAGCTGCCGGGCCGGCGGCCGGCGGCGCGCAGCCGGCAGGCGGCGCCTTGAAGCAACTCACTCCGGCCGAGACGGCCACGCTGGCCGCACTAGGCAGCAAAGTACAAGGGGCCGAGGTGATTTGCATCGTGCGGTCGCTCACCGATCCGCAGGCCAAGAGCGAGATCATCGTGCTCGACCGGGCCAGCCCGGCTTTCATGGAGCGGCTCTCGGCCGAACAAGGCAATCAAGGCGCGCGGCACTTGACCTCGCTCGACGTCTCGCGGCGCAGCGCCCCGCAGCCCGCCAACACCGGCGCACCGGTGGCCAAATAAGTCTCGAAACGGTGCTAGCCCTCAGGGCGCCGGTTCCGCCACTGTTTGGCGCGGCCTGACGAACTGACCCAACCCGGCCCGGGCACGCGCCTCCGCCGCGCGCTTGGATGCGGCAATCAGGGCCAGGATCCGCCGACGGCCCCCGATCTGCACTCCGCCGCTGCAGGATCCGCCCCTGCACCGACCGTCGCCGGACCCCGCCGAAATGCCCCGCCGTAAGGTTCGGTCGCAGGGCCCAGCCTGATGCCCTCGGCCCGCGGCCCCCGCACTGGGGGCAATTCTGGCTTTCTCCCGGCATAAACCACATAAGCCGCACGCCGGGCAGGCCAGATCCGGGCAGGCAGCGCGCCTGCGGGGCCCCGTGGCCTATTCTTTGGTACGGCTTCCCACATTCTGATTTGCAGGCGGCGGGTGACTCGTGGCTATTTTCTTCCTGGTTGTCGCCGGGCTGAATCTCGCGCTGGGCTTTGCGCTGGGTTTCTACATCTCGCAAAACTTCGGCGATTCGTACGAGCGCCTGTCGCTCGAGCCCGGGCCTGAATTCGCGGCGCCCCCGGCCCCGATCATAGCGGCCCCGACCACAGCTGCGCCGATTACAGCCGCGCCGATTACAGCTGCACCGATTACAACGGCGCCGCTTGCGCCGGCAGCGGCGCCGGTCGCGCCGGAGACGCCGCCGGTAGAACTCTCGGCCACCCCGGAAGTCGCCGCGCCCGAGCCGCCGGCCGCAACCGCGGAGGAAGCGGCCGCTCCGACACAGGCCGTCAGCGCCTCGATCGCCGAATTCAAGGCTGAGCTGATGCGCTATCGCGACCAGCTTTCGAACTTGGACAAGCAGATGCGGACCGGCGCCGAGCAGCAGGACGCCCTGGCGATCAAGGATTGCCTGTCCAACTTGCGCACGGCGAACGACCAATACCTCGAACAGCAGACCGACGCCTCGGGCCGGTTCCAGAGCCGCTGCAACACGCCGGAGCTCGAACCGATCAAAGGCCAGCTCGATGCGGCCCTCGATCTGCAGGCCGAACGCGTCAAAACGAGCAACGAAAACCTCAAAGCGGTCGAACTGGAAACAGACCTGCTCAAGAGCTGCCAGCAGCTGATCGCTGAAACCTCGTCGCTCGTGGACGCCAACCACGCCATGCGCGAGACGCTCGAAGACGTCGAACTGCAGCTGGAACGGCAGGGCAACCTGGCCCACGAGCCCAGCGATCCGCCGGCCGATCCGGTGTGCAACCTGCTCAGCCGGGCGCAGCTGGAAGCGGCCGTTGCCCGCTGGTGGGAGCACGATCCCGACCGCCAGCTGTCCCTCTCGGTGGGAATGGTCGATCTCGACCGCTTCCGCGATCTGAACGAAACCCACGGCCTGGTGGTGGGGGATCGGGTATTGGAATCCGTGGCTCAGCTGATCGGCAGCGTGGTGCAGGGCGACCAGCGCGCCGTCCGCATGAGCGCGCAGCAGTTTCTGCTGATGCTTCCGAACGTGTCGGCCCGCGAGGCCACGAACAACCTGGAGCGGATCCGCCAGCAGGTCGAGGCCACGCGGTTCGAGTGCACGGGCGGCAGCGTCGCCGTGACCGTGAGCTGCTCGGTGGCCGAATCCGGCGCCGAGGACACGCTGCCGACCCTGCTGGAGCGTGCCGAAGCCACGCTGCAAGAGGCCAAGCGCTACGGCCGCAACCGCACTTTCCTCCATGACGGCAAATTCCCGGCGCCTGTCGTGCCGCCGATTTTGTCCGTCGTCCGCCGCACCCTGACGGTCTAGCGCATGGGCTCGCGCACGCCTGATATCGACGCGACCTGGGCACCTGTCGTGCCGCCGGCCGATTCGGCCCCCGGCGCAGGCGGGTCCGAGTCGAGCCGTCAGTCGGCGCTCGTGGCCTTGGGCCGCCGGGCGGTGGCCACTTCCGACACGACGCTGCTGCTGCAGGACGCCGCCTCGCTCGTGGCTGAATCGCTCGACGCCGAGCTGAGCAGCGTGGCCGAGCTGCTGCCCGACGGCAGCGCTTTCAACGTCCGGCTGAACAACGCCAAAGGGGGCGCGCCGCTGGTCTTTCAGTCGGGCACCGGCGAGACCGAATCGCTCGCGGGCTACGCGCTGGGGAGCGGCCACCCGGTGCTGATCGCCGACCTGGCCGTCGACGGCCGGGCCGTCGATGCGCGGCTCTCGCGCCAGGGCGTCCGCAGCGCGATCGTTTGCCCGCTGCGGCTCGACGATCAGGCCTTCGGTGCGCTGGGCGTGTATCTGTCGACGCCCGGGCGGTTCACGCCCTCGGACGTGCTGTTCGTGGAGACGATCTCGCACCTGATCACCACGACCATCGCCCGCGAGCATGCCGAGCGCCGCCTGGCGGCCGAGCGCACGTTTGCCGCGACGGTGCTGGAGACGGTCGAGGCCCTGGTGCTGGTGCTCAGCCCGGCCGGCCGGCTGCTCAAGCTGAATCGAGCGGCGGAAAAGATCACCGGCTTCGAGAGCGACGAAGTCTTCGATCGCCCACTGTTCAACGTGCTGATCGTGCCCGAGGAAGTGGATCTGATCAAAGGCGCCCTGGAAAGACTTCACAACGGGCAGTCGCCGGTGGCCTTCGACAGTTCGATCCTCACCAAGCAGAGCCTGCGGCGGAATATCTCCTGGAGCTTTTCGGTCCAGCGCGACGCCAAAGGATGCCTCAGCGCGATTGTCGCCACCGGCGTCGACGTGACGGATAAGTGTGCGGCCGAGGCTCTGCTGGCCGAAGCCCGGGACGCGGCCACGCATGCCCAGCAGCAGACCGAGGAACTTTCGAGCCAGCTGGAAGAGGTCCGCACGCAGCTCTCGACCGCCGGCGACGAGGCCCGCGGCGGACTCCGGCCTTTCCAGCAGCTGCGCGAGACGCCCGGCAGCGACCGCCGCCAGAAACCGCGCCGCGCGTATCCGTATATTCAACTGATCGCGCCGATGAAGGACGACCGGCTGCCCGTCCGCTCGGCCTTTTCGGAAGTGCTCTGCCACGACATCTCAGCCAGCGGGTTTTCGTTCTTCGCTCCCCAGCCGCCACCGACCGACGCGCTGGTCGTGGCCTTTGGCACCCGCAACACGTACACCTATCTCAAGGCGCACGTCGTGCACTGCCGGCGAACCGAAGACGGCGGGAAATTTCTCATCGGCTGCCAGTACACGGGCCGTGTCCAGGTTTGACGGCGAATTTTCTCCCGCTTTTGCCCGCCGATCGATCGCAGAAGCTGGGGGCGCCAGCGCTCGGGCGCCGCTGAAATGCCGCCCGGGCCGCGCCGGCCAATCGCAACCCGGCCGGCGACCTGCTCGCCGTCGGCGCGATCGTGTATCATGATCCGGCCGCGCGCTGCGCGTGCCCGACCGCAGCCAGCCCGGCCAGCTGCCCCCGCAACCGCAAAGCGCGAGCCGCGATGATCCTGTACTGCGTCCGACACGGCGAAACGGTTTTCAATGCCGCCGGCCGGATCCAAGGCCAGACCAACAGCGAACTGTCGGACCTGGGCCGACGGCAGTGCCAGCTCGTCGCCCAGACGCTGGCCGCCGAACCGATCGAGGCCGTCTACTCCAGCCCGCTCAAGCGGGCGCTCGAGGGCGCCCAGCAGCTGGCCCAGGCCCTGGGCTTGGAAGTCCGGGTCGATCCGCGTTTCATGGAGATCAATGCCGGCGTCTTCCAAGAGCTGGCCTGGAACGACATCGAGGTCCGGTATCCGGCCGAAGCCGAGCGCTGGCGCACGCAGGATCCCGATTTTCGCATCCCCGGCGGCGAATCGCGGCGCGACGTGATGCACCGCGCCGCGGCGGCGTTTGCCGACATTCGCGAGGCCGGGCATCGCCAGGCGGCGGTGATCGCGCACGGCGGCTTGCTGTCGGCCGCCTTCAAAGTGCTGATCGGCGTCGCCGCCGAGCGCAATCCGTTCCAGCTGAATAACGGCTCGATCAGCAAGCTCGCCTGGGACAAGGAAGTCAAGCTCGTCACGCTCAACCACACCGAGCACCTGCGCGGGGCCATGGGTGGCGGCGGCGACTTGTAGCGGCGGCGAACGGGGTGCCACGGCTGGCTAGTCCAGCCGTGCGAGTCGGCAACGGGCGTCTCACTCGGCTCGTCCAGCCGTGCCAGGCGACCGGAATGTCCCATTCGTCCAACCAGTCCGGTCGAAAGCACGGCTGGACAAGCCAGCCGTGGCACCCCCGTGGCAGCCCTGGCAAATTCGGTCGCAGCGTTGCCGGAAACCGGGCAGCCGCTAAGGGCCACAATCCGCTGGCATCCGGCCGAGCGCAGCTGATAGACTTCACCCGGGATGCGAAGGTCCGGCCGCTCCGAGGGTGTCGCGATGCCCACTCTGCCTGAGTTTCTTGCCGCGCATCGCCGCCTGACACGGCGATTCTTTTTGAGCCTGGGGGCCGCCGGAACGGCCGCGCTGTCGAACTCGGCCGTCGCCGTCGCCGCCGGCCCGGCGGCGCGCGATCCCCGCTTGCAGGAGAGCATCGACAAGCTCGAAACGTGGCTGACCAGGCCGGAAGAGTTTCGCGACGTGTCCCGGGGCCAACCGCTTCCGCATTCGCTGCCGGAGGAGACGCGCCGGCAGGTTGGACTGACGCGCGAGACCTGGCAGCTCGAGGTCGTCAGCGACTCCGAGCATCCGACAAGAATCCGCAAGCCGCTAGCCAAGGCCGACAAAACGGCCCTCGACTTCGCCGGCCTGATGCAGCTGGCCCAGACGCATGCCGTCCGATTCGCCAAGGTCATGACCTGCCTGAACATCGGCTGCCCGTTGGGCAACGGAATCTGGGAAGGCGTTCCGCTCCGCGAGGTTCTGTGGAAAACGCAGCCGGTGGAGAACCTGCGGCGCGTGTTTTATTACGGCTACCACAACGACGATTCGCAGCAGCTCTTCCGCAGTTCGCTGCCGGCCAGCCGCGTGCTGGAAGACCCGTTCGATCTGCCGCCCGTGATCTTGTGCTACAAGCTGAACGGCCAATGGCTGTCGCCCGAGCGGGGCGGGCCGGTGCGGGTGGTGGTGCCCGAAGCCTACGGATTCAAGTCGATCAAATGGCTCACGACCGTCGTGCTGTCGAACCTGTTTCACGCCAACGACACGTATGCCGATGGCAACAACGACATCGACAGTCCGCTCAAGACGTTTGCGGCAACCCTGGGCGCACCCCGCGAAGCGAAGGCCGGCCAGTCGATCCCGATCACGGGCCATGCGCAGATTGGCATCTCGGGGCTGACGAAAGTCCAGGTTTGGATGCACAAGAGTGACGCGGATTTCCCCGCCGACGACAAGTTCTTCAGCCAGGCTCCGTGGATCGACGCAGAGGTATTGCCGCCGCCGGGGGCCTGGGGCGGCGGCATTCCCGAGGGCGTCATTCCGCGCTCCACGCTGGGATTCGACGACGACTCCGGACAGCCGAAATCATGGCCGCTGCGGCTGGCCAAGGTGCATTGGGCCGTGCTGCTGCCCGGCGTGCCGGCGGGGGAATACACGCTGCGTTGCCGCACGATCGATGAAAAAGGTCAGGCGCAACCCCTGCCTCGGCCGTTCCAGAAATCGGGTCACGCGGCGATCGAGCAAATCCGGATCAACGTCACGGCGTGACCCGGCGACGACCCGGGCCAGGGCCGACACTCGGCTAACATGGGAGCAATGCCCGGCAGGCCGGCAGGGGCGCACTTGCCAGCAGGGCGCACTTGCCAGCAGTGGCACTGCGCGACCTAGGCGGCGGCAAAAGGGCTGAAGCCCGCAGGACCCGTCGCGGCCGCCTAGCCGTCGATCTCGAAGATGACTTCGATCTCGGTCGTGATGTTGCCGGGCAATGAGCCCATGCCCACGGCGCTGCGGGCGCCGATGCCGTGCTCCTCGCCCCAGATGTCGCGAAACAGTTCGCTGCAACCGTTGATCACGGCGGGATGATCCTTGAAGTCGGCCGTGCAATTGACCATGCCCAGCGTCTTGACGACCCGGCGCACGCGATCGAGCGTGCCGAAGTGGCTGCGCAGCGTGGCCAGAATCGCCAGACCGGTCTGCCGCGCCGCCTGATAGCCGCCGGCCAGGTCGGTGTCTTCGCCCACCCGGCCCACGATCAGCGACTTGTCGGCCTTCAGCGGGCCGTGCCCCGACACGTAGGCGGCGCTACCCAGCACCACGACGGGCTTATAAACCCCCATCGCCTTGGGCGCGGGGGGCAATTCCAGCTTCAGTTCCGCCAGGCGTGCATCGGCGCCCATCGTTGGTTTCCTCCTCGAAACGAGTTCCACTGGCCCGCGGCGGGTCGGTGCCCGCCACGCCGGGCGACCTGAGGCGCGCTCGGCCGCCGTGCCTCAATCAATGACTTTGTTCAGTGGGTACTCGACGATACCGCGTGCGCCGGCCGACTTCAAACGGGGCACGATATGCCGCACCACCGCCTCGTCCAGCACGGTGTTGACGTCGACCCAAGCGTCGTCGGCCAGGCTCGAGATCGTCGGTTTTTGCAGGGCCGGCAGCAGCGAGAGCACCTGCGCCAGCCGGTCGCGGGGCACGTTCATCATCAGGCCCACTTTGCCTTCGGCCGCCATGGCGCCGCGGAGCATCAGCACCATGTCGTCGATCTTTTGTTTCTTCCAGGGATCGGCCAGCGCCTGGCGATTGGCGATGAAGCGCGGAGTGCTGGTGAGCACCTCGTCCAGAATCCGCAACTGGTTCGCCCGCAGCGAGCTGCCGGTCTCAGTGACTTCGACGATGGCGTCGGCCAGCTTGGGCGGCTTGACCTCGGTGGCGCCCCAGCTGAATTCGACCTTCGCCTGCACGCCGTGCCGGGCCAGATAGCGCTGGGTCAGGCCCACGGCCTCGGTGGCGATCCGCTTGCCCTGCAAATCCTGCACGGTGCGGATCGTGGACGTCTCGGGCACGCAAAGCACCCAGCGCACCGGCCGGCGGCTGACCTTGGAAAACACCAGTTCGGCCACTTCGACCACGTCGGCGCCGTTTTCGACAATCCAGTCATGGCCGGTCAAACCCGCATCCAGGGCTCCGTCCTGCACGTAGCGGGCCATCTCCTGGGCCCGGATCAGCAGGCACTCGATCTCCTCATCGTCGATCGAGGGAAAGTAACTCCGCGAGTTGAAGGTGATCTTGTAGCCCGCGCGGCGAAACAATTCGCCCGTGGCCTCTTGCAGGCTGCCGGCCGGAATACCGAGTTTGAGCAGGTGTGACATGGCGGGTGCGGCGTTGAGGGGGCTGAAGGGCGGCGAAGCGAGCCGCGGCAAGGCTCGCCACGGGCCGCCGTGCGCGGGCTTAGCGGGGTTGGATTACTTTTTGTAGACGGTGGCCGGGTCGAAAACCGGCTGGCCGACGACTTGCAGCCCGGCCGGCGTGACCTGGCGAAAGAAACAACTGCGATGGCCGGTGTGGCAGGCCGCGCCGCCGATCTGCTCGACTTTGAGCAGGATGGTATCGGCATCGCAATCGACAAACACGGATCGGACCTGCTGCACGTGTCCGCTTTCTTCGCCCTTGCGCCACAGCTTGCCACGACTGCGGCTGAAATAGACGGCTCGGCCGGTGCGCAGCGTTTCGTCGTAGCTTTCCCGATTCATGTAGGCCAGCATCAGGACTTCGCCGGTTTGGGCATCCTGGGCAATGGCCGGCAGGAGGCCGTCGGATTTCGAAAAGTCGGGGGTTTCGGCACGGTCGGCGGACAACGGCGGGATTCCTTCTGAGGCGAGGCCAGGCGCTCATCCGGCAGCTTGAGGCAGCGCGGCGGACAAGGCGGCCAAATGGAGCGGAAGATCTTGGGCAAATGGTAAAGATTATCAGCATAATCCGGCTGGCGCGGCGTGGCCAGTAGCCGGGAGGGGACGCTCGGGCGGATGCCGGCCGATGCGCGGTTCGCCGGACGCGATGTTGATGGTCCACTTAGCACGGCTGGGCAAGCCAGCCGTGGCACCCAGGGGTTCGGTCGCGCGTGACACGGCTGGGCAAGCCAGCCGTGGCACCCAGCGTTTCGTTGGCTTGCGTTACAGTTGGACGAGCCAGCCGTGGCACCCCGGGGTTCGGTCGCGCGTGACACGGCTGGGCAAGCCAGCCGTGGCACCCAGCGTTTTGTTGGCTTGCGTTACAGTTGGACGAACCAGCCGTGGCACCCAGCGTTTTGTTGCCTTGCGTTACGGCCGCGCAAGCCCAGCCGTGGCACCCCCTGGCTTTCGATGCCGGGCTCCAAGCGCGGTTGGCCCGGTGCAAGGAATGGCCACGGGCATGGCGAGCCAAAGTGGTGGGCCGCCGGGCCAGCCGCACGATCGTCGTCGGCGTTACCAAGGGCAAAGGTGGTATTCGGTTGGGTCGCGCTCCAGTGAGCGGCAGGCTTTGTCCGATCAATAGGTCCCAGGCAAGACCGATCCCGCCTGCCCAGGGCCGGCTCCAGCCCAGCGCGGGGAAACGATTTTTCGCCCGGTGATTGACCCTCTCGCTCTCCCGCTCTGTCTGCGCTCTGTCGCGTGCGAGGATCCCGCTTGAAACCTTCCGTGAGCGTACTGCTGCCGGTCTTCAATGCTCAACTCCGCCTGGAAAACGACGTCGCGGCGCTGCTCGAATTGCTGGCCGAGCTCGCCGACCGCTTCGAACTGCTGATCGTCGACGACGGCTCGACCGACGACACGACCGACGTGGCGCGGCAAATGTCGCTGCTCTATCCGCAGGTTCGCACGGTGCGGCACCCGCTCCGCTTGGGCCTGGCCGAAGTCGTGCAAACGGGCCTCGATGCGACCGACGGCGAAATCCTGATCGTGGGCGACGAGAATCGCGGCATCGACCCGGACGACCTGCGGCAGCTCTGGCCGCTGCGCAGCCAGCGCGGCCTGGTGCTGGCCCGGCGACCGGCTGCAGCCAGTCAGCGCCCCCTGGCTCGAGAAACTCCTGGCCTGGAGTCCCGGACGCCAGCAGGCGGGCGGCGGCGTCCAAATCATCCGCCGCCGCGAACTCGAAGCTCTCCAGCGGTCGGGCTCGGTCCCAACCGGCTCGAACCGCCGCGTCGACACGGCCGCCCAGGTGGCCCAAAGCAAGGTGCCGGGCCGGCCGGTATATCTGCGGAAAACCAGCCTGGCCCCGAAAAAAGGGCTCGGCTGAGCCCGAGCGGCGCCGGCCCGACTCGCCGCCCCTGCCCCGGGGCCGGGTTGCCCCATACCGGAACGGGGGATTCTTGCGTTCCTGCCGGGCAGTTGCGCCCCCTCTGTGGGTCACGTTTCCACGCCCGGCGGGATCCTCGCCGGCTTGGAGCCGCCCGATGTTGTGGCGGCCTGGCCGCTTTTTCCGCCGCAGGTTGTTGACCGCGCGGCGGTTTTCTTAGAATGGCGGCCAGTGGCCCCCTCATCTTTCGTGCGGCCGGCGTGGCCCGCCGCCCATCCTCCATTCAAGAGGCACTTCGATGTCCCCGTGGCATTCGGTCCGCAGCCGCTCGGCGCTGATGATGCTCGTTGTCTTGATCTGCGGGCAGGCTCGGGCTGCCGACACGCCGGCGAAACCGTCGGGCTCGCTGGCTTTGGTCCCGGCCGATGCGTCGCTGTACGTGTCGTCGCTGCGCCTGCGAGAGCAGCTCGACATTGCCCGCCGCAGCAAGGCCTGGCGGCGCTTCACGGAGATTCCGGCCGTGCAGATGGGTTGGCAGGTGGCCCAGCCGCAGCTGAACGACCCCAACGGGCCGCTGGCGACCGTGCGGCGGTTCTTCGAGGTGCCCGACAACAAGCAGCTTTTGCAATTGCTGGGCGACATGGTGTCCAGCGAAGTGTTCGTCTACGGCGACGCCAGTCTGGCCCAGTTCGCCACCGTGTTTCTCGAAGCCTACGGCAGCGTGCAGGCCTCGAACCTGGTCGAAGTCATCCGGGAGGCGACAAACCCGGCCGCGGCGGCCGACCGCGAAACCCGGGTCGAGCGGCAAGCCGAGCGCAGTCGCGAAGTAGCCCGGGCTTTTCTGACCGAGCTGGCCGCGCACGTCGACGACCTGGCGATACCGAACGTCGTCGTCGGATTTCAGCTTTCCGATACCGAACCGGCCCAGGCCCAGCTCAAGCGGTTGGAAACGATTGCCCGGCTGCTGGTGCAGAATCCCCAATTGCCGGAGCGGCTCAAGCACGTCCAGATCGACGATACCGATTACCTCACGCTCGCGCTCGACGGCGGCCTCGTTCCCTGGCAGGAAATCTCTTGGCAGCGACTCGAAGATCAGCCGGAGGAATTCGCTCCGCTCGTGGCCAAGCTCAAGACGCTGACCCTGAACGTCACGCTGGGCGTGCGGGGCAAATACCTGCTGCTCTCGATCGGCTCGTCGAACGAGCACCTGGCCCGGCTGGGCAAGGGAGACCTGCTGGTCGACAGGCCCGAGCTCAAGCCACTGGCCAGGTTCGCCGGCGCGCGGCTGGCGGGCGTGGGCTTCTACGACAGCCGCCTGCGGACCGCCGTGGGAACCAGCAAGAAGGATTTCGACCAGATAAGCGACGCGGCGGCCGAGCTGATCGCCGAGCTCAAACTGTCCAAGCCGCTCGCCGAGCGCGTGACCACCGACCTGCGGCGCCTGATTGCCGACGTCAAGCGGTTCGTGCCCGACATCGGCGCGATGCTGGGTTTTTCGCTGCTCACCGACCGCGGCATCGAAGCCTACACTTACGATTGGAGCGAAAACCTGCTGCTCGACGGCTCGAAGCCGCTCTCGCTGCTGGAGCACTTGGGAGGCCGGCCGCTCGCGGCGCTGGTCGTGCGCGGCAAGTACGACCCGCAGCAGTGGGACCTGCTGGCCAAATGGGTCGGCATCGGCTACGGCTACCTGCGCGAGTTTGCCCTGCCGGAAATGGAGCCGGACGACCGCGCCCGGTTCGACCAGATCGTCGAGATCGCCCTGCCGCTGATCGAACGCTTCGGCGCCGCCACGCGCGACTTGCTGATCCCGGCCCTGGCCGACAGCCAATCGGCGCTCGTGCTGGAAGCCCAGCTCACCAGCCGCCAGTGGCAAAACCAAATGCCCAAGTCCAACACGCCTTTGCCGATCCTCGAGCCGGCCCTGGTGCTGGGCGTCAGCGATGCCCAGCTGCTCAAACGGGGCCTGAGCGAATACCTGGCGATCGCCAACCGGGCGGTGGAAGAAATCCGCAAGGTCAACCCCAAGGCAATTCCCGCCGACTTCAAGCTGCCGCCGCCGGAAAAAACCGATACCAAATCCGGGGCCAATTATTCCTACACGCTGCCGGCCGAGGCCGGGCTCGATCCGCGACTGGCGCCCAACGCCGGCCTGAGCCGCGACGTGGTGGTGTTTTCGCTGGCGCCGGAGCAGACCCAGGCGCTGCTGGAAAACCGGCCGCTCGCGCTGCCCGCGGCCTTGGGAGATGCCAAACAGCCGCTGGCCGCAGCCGCCTGGTTCGACTGGGCGGGACTCATCGACGCCGTGCTCCCCTGGATCGATTACGGCCAGCAAGTGGCCGACAGCCCGGCGGGCAATCGTGGCGAGAGCGCCCGGCGGCGGCCTGGATCCGCAGACGTTGTTCGTCCTGGACAACGTTCGCGCCAGTCTCAAGGTGCTCAAGTTCTGGCACACTTATGCCAGCGTGACGTACGTCGACGGCAAGGCGCTGGTCGTGCATAGCGAGATGCACTTGGAGGATCTCGATTGAGCTGGCAGAATCGCAGTGCCGCAGGCGGCCGCACCGCGACCCGAACCGGCTCTTCCCCGCCATCGCACTCCCCGGAGGCTTTGATGCCGAAACATTTGTTCGCCCGACGGCTAAGTTGGGCCAGACTGGCGCTCGCCGGTTGGCTGCTGGCCGGCGCGGTCGGAGCCATCCGGGCGGCCGACGTGCTGCAGGCGATTCCGGATAGCGCGCTGGTGATCGTGGTGATCAACCGCCTGGAAGAGTCCAGCGAGAAGCTCGAGAAACTGGCCGGACTGGTGCATGCCCCGCAGCAATCGGTGCTGACCATGCTCCGCGTGCAGACGGGCATCCACGAGGGGCTGGACGAGAAGGGTTCGGCCGCGATCGTGCTGCTGCCGCCGCAGCAAGCCGGCGGCAAGCCACAGGTTGTGGTGCTGCTGCCGGTGACCGACTACCGCCGCTTTCTCACCCAGCTGCAACCGGCCGACGCCACGCAGAAATTCGCCGAGGTGCGCATGGCCGGCAACGCGGTGCTGATCGCCCAGCACGGCGAGTTTGCGGCGATTGCCCCCAGCGACGGCAAGCAGGCGCTGGACGACGTGCTCAACTCGCTCAAGGACGCCGGCGCGGATCTCGCTTCGCAAAAGGCCTGGCTGGAAGAAGTCGACGCGGCCGTGGTGGCCACTACGCCCGGCATCAAGTACGCGGCCGAACAAGCGCCGACCTGGCTCATGCAGCTGCGCGGACTCGCGCAAATGGCGGCTCCGCAGCAGTCGGCAACCTTCGGCGAGATGATCGAGTCGCTCCAAGAGGGGCTGAAAGTCTTCGGCGACCAGGTGACCCACGTGGCCCTGGGGGTCAAGGCCGACGAAAACACGAACCTGCGGATCTCCGCGCGCACGCGCTTCGCCGCCGGCCAGGCCTGGTCCACGGCGGCAAAGGGGATCAAGGCTCCCAAGGAAGGCGTGCTGGCCGGATTGCCGACCGGGCCCTTCGAGCTGGCCTGCGGCCTGACCTTGCCCGAGCGGATCCGGCAGTTGGCTGTCGGTCAGATTCCAAACGTGTTCAAAGCCAACCCGGTGCTGGCCGCAGTGCCTGCCGAGCAGCAGACAAAACTGACCGAGGCGGCCGGGGAATTGATCTCATCCTTGGATAGCCTGGCACTGGTGCTGGCTGCGCCGAAAGCCGGCGAGCCGCAGTTCGCCGCTCATGTGGCCGTGCTCAAGGTCGACGACGCGGCGAAATACCTGGACCGCTACGCGGCCGCCGTCGAGATGCTGGCCGGCGCGCTCAAGCCGCCCCAAAACCCGCTCGCGGCTTATTCCGCACAGAAGATCGACGTCGACGGCACCGCGGCGCTCGACATCGTGGCGGATTGGAGCGCGCTCAGCCCGCCCGGAGCTCCCGAAGTCAAGCCGGCCTTCGAAAAGATGTTCGGCCCGGGGGACAAGGCCCACTGCTACCTGGCCGCCGTCGACGACAAGACCGTCGTGCTGGCCTACGTGGGGCTCGAGAACCTCAAGCGGGCCATCGCCGACGCCAAGGCGACCGGGGCCGGTCTGGCCGCCGACGCACGCGTGGCCGAGACCACGGCCCTGCTGCCCAAAGGGGGCCAGTGGCTGATCTTGATCCAGCCCCCCACGGCCGACGACCTGGCCGGGGCGCTTGCCGGCGCCGGTCCGCCGCCGACGGCCCAACCTCCGAGCGGTCCCCCCGTGGGCATCACGGCCAAAATCTCGGCGGCCGGCTTGAATTTCGACATCGCGGCGCCGAAGGCCGCGCTCGAGCTGATCGGGGCCAGCGTGGGCCAGGCCCGCGGATTGCAGTAAGCACGCAGAGTCGAGCGGCCGCGGCGGTTGCGGCTTCGCCGGTCGCGTCCGCCGGGCAGCAAGGCGGCCGACCCGGGCCGTACCCTACAGGGCTGCCGCGCCCTACATGGCCTCGGTCGGCCGGTGATGGCGCACGATCTCGCCGTCGACCATGTAGACCACGTCTTCGGCGATGTTCGTGGCCATGTCGGCCAAGCGCTCCAAATGCCGCGAGACGCTGGTCAGCCGCATCAAGCACTCGGTTTGCTGCGGATTCTCGATGATCTGCTGCTCGATCCGCTTCTGGATCTCGCGGCGCAGGCTGTCGACCTCGTCGTCCGCCTCGCGCACCTTGCGGGCCAGGGCCGTGTCGGAGTTGACCAGCGCGTCGAGCGACCGCTTGACCATCGACTGAGTCTTGGTGGACATCGTGCGAAATTCGACGGGTAGGTCCACGCGCTCGCACTGGGTGAGGAACAGCACCCGCTTGGCGATGTTCTTGGCCAGGTCCCCCATCCGCTCCAGATCGTTGTTGATCTTGAGCACCGCCACGACGAACCGCAGATCCGCGGCCACCGGCTGGTAAAGGGCCAGCGTCTTGAGCACTTCTTCCTCGACGTCGACCTCCATGCGGTCGATCTCGTCGTCTTCCTCGATCACCGTCCGGGCCAGGTTTCGATCGCGGTTCATCAGAGCCGAAATCGACTTGGCGGTCGCCTCTTCGACCAACGTGCCGACAAACAGAATCTTCTGCTTGAGGTTGCTGATCTGGCGCTGGACGTGAATGGACATCAGTCGAATCCGTCAGGTCGCGTTAGCAGGCCGGTCATGGGTCTCGACCCTGGCCAGGGCAGCGTCTTCGAGGGCAACGTCATCGAGGGCAACGTCATCGAGGGCAACGTCATCGAGGGCAACGTCATCGAGGGCAGCGTCATCGGTGCGGCCGGGGCAGGATCAGCCGAAGCGTCCGGTGATGTAATCCTCAGTTTCTTTCAGGATGGGCTTGGTGTAAAGGTCACTTGTCGGACCGTACTCGAGCACCCGGCCCAAGTACATGAACGCCGTGAAGTCGCTGGTGCGCGAAGCCTGCTGCATGTTATGCGTCACGATCAGCACCGAGTACGAGCCTCGCAGCTCCTGGATCAGGTCTTCGATCTTGCCGGTGGCGATCGGATCCAGGGCCGAGCAGGGCTCGTCCATCAGCAGCACTTCGGGCTCGGCGGCGATCGCCCGGGCGATGCACAACCGTTGCTGCTGGCCGCCGGACAGCGACAGGGCGCTTTCGTGCAGGCGATCCTTGGCCTCGTCCCAGAGGGCCGCCCCGCGGAGGCTGTGTTCGCACACGCTGTCGAGCACCTGCCGGTTGCGTTCGCCGTCGATCCGCAGCGAATACACCACGTTTTCGTAGATGCTCATCGGGAACGGGTTCGACTTCTGAAACACCATGCCCATCCGCTTGCGCAGCTCGATCACGTCCACGTCCGGGGCGTAGGTCGAATCGCCGTTGAGCCGGATGTCGCCGGAAATCCGGACCGCGCTGTTCAGGTCGTTCAGCCGATTGACCGAGCGCAACAGGGTCGACTTGCCGCAGCCCGACGGGCCGATCAGGGCCGTCACCTTGCCCCGCGGAATCCGCATGTTGATGCTGAACAGCGCCTGCTTGTGCCCGTAATACAGGTCGAAGTCCTGCACCTCCAGCACGGCGTCTTCCTTGGCGACGGCCGGATGGATTTCGGTGGGCACCTTTTCCCCGCGCACGATGGCGGCCAGGAGCCCCTGGGTCATGGGAGGCGGCGCGGCCCCCGTCGAACCAGTCGTCGAACCACCGGCCGGGCCGGCCAGCGCGCCAGAAACAGACGCAGCGGAAGACGGTACACCGGAAGAGGGCGCAGCGGAGCCGCCGGGCGGGGCGGCGTGGGCCGGCGCCGTCGGTTCGGCCGACGGATTGGCTGAGGCGGCCGGTCCCTGCGACGGCTTCTTATGAATCAGCGGAGTCATGCCTTGACTTTACCCCCGGCAATGACGGGATGCAAAAAGCTCCCGGTCGACAAAAGCTAGCGGCTAAAAGTGGCTGGAAACGAAACGGCGTCGCAACCGGGCCCGCAGCCAGATCGCCACGATATTCAGCGCCCCGACGATCACAACCAGGAGCAGCGTGGTGGTAAACACCATGGGCGCGGCGGCCATGCTGTTCTGGCTGTGAAAACCCAGGTCGAAAATATGGTAGCCCAGGTGCATGAATGCCCGCTGGGCGTGGATGTAGGGAAACGTGCCGTCGATCGGCAAAACGGGGACCGTCTTCATCGCTCCCACCAGCATCAGCGGGGCGACTTCGCCGGCTCCGCGGGCCATCGCCAGGATCATGCCGGTCATGATGCCCGGCATGGCCCGGGGCAGCACGATGCGGTGAATGGTCTGCCATTTACTAGCCCCGCAGGCATACGAGCCCTCGCGCATCGAACTGGGCACCGCGGCCAGGGCTTCTTCGGTGGTCACGATCACCACGGGCAGCGTCAGCAGGGCCAGCGTCAGCGACGCCCAGAGAATGCCGGGAGTGCCGAAGACCGACGCCCCCTGCGCGGGAAAGAACCAGCGGTCGATTTGCCCTCCGACCAGATAGCAGAAGAATCCCAGGCCAAACACGCCGAAGACGATGCTCGGCACGCCGGCCAGATTGTTGATCGCGATCCGCACGGCGCTGACGATCGGCCCCGCCTTGGCGTATTCGCGCAAATACAGGGCGGCCAGCACGCCGAAGGGCACCACCGCGACCGACATCAGCAAGGTCATCACGACCGTGCCGAAGATGGCCGGAAACACCCCGCCCTCGCTGTTGGCCTCCCGCGGACCGTCGCAGAGAAACTCGCGCCAGCGCGACAGATAAACGCCCAGCTTGCCCCACAGGCTCAGCTGGTTCGCCGGATACGCCCGGACGATGTTCTCCAGCGGCAGGAGCACCGTTTGGCCGTCGGCGGTTTGCATTTCGAGCTGATACTTGGGCGTCGCGTCGCGCAGGGCGCCTTCGGCGGGTTGCTCCCGGACGGCCGCGTGATACTCTTCGAACTTTGCCCAGGCGCCGGCCGCGGTCTCGGCCACCGGCTGGCCGTCGAGCCGGAAGCCGGTGGGGATGCCGTAAAAACGCCCGTTGGTCAGCCGCTCGATGACGATCGCCCACTGGGGAAACTTGGCCTCGGCGATCGCCAGCTGATCGACCCAGACGAAATGCTCGTTCGTCAGCTCGAAGTTTTCGATCCGCAAGTTGTGTTGCCGGAGCGTGCCGCCGGCAGCCACCTCGCGCCGAGCTTTCTCGGCCAGCTCGGGGGACAGCGCGCTCAGCTTCGCCTCGGTGGGCTGGTAGCTTTGCTCGCCGGCCACTTCCCCCAGATAAACCGTGCCGCTTTCGAGCACCACGCGCTCGACCGGCAGCGGCCAGAACGTCGACAGGCCCTGATACAGCACCAGGAGCAGCAGGCCGACGATCATCAGCACGGCCACCGCCAGGGCCCCGCCGGTGAGCCAGATCATCGGTTCGCCTTGCGCCGAAAGCGAGGTCGCGGCGACCGACTGCCGGGTCCGGACGTGGCGCTTGCCTTGGCGCGGGGCCAGGCCTTCGTCCACATGCGGCTGCGGACCGGTGCCTTGAGACCCCGGGCCCTGCGGCCCGGTTCCCTGCGTGGTTGCCGGCGAGACGGCAGGACTAGAGCTCATAGGCCCTCCGGCGGAACCGCAATCGGATGACCTCGGCCGCGGTGTTCACCACGAACGTCAGGGCAAAGAGCGTGAGCGCCGCCAGGAACAGCGTGCGATATTGAGTGCTGTTCTGGGGGGATTCGGGCATTTCCTGGGCAATCAGCGAAGACAGCGTCTGGAACCCGTTGAAGATGTTCCATTCCATGATCGGCGTGTTGCCGGCGGCCATCAGCACGATCATGGTTTCGCCCACCACGCGACCCACGCCGATCATCACCGCGGAAAACAACCCGCTCATGGCCGTGGGCACGATGATCCGCATCGCGGTCTGCCAGGGCGTGGCGCCGGCCCCGAGCGACGCCGAGCGCAGGTGGTCGGGCACCATCGACAGGGCATCGTCGGCGATCGTGTAGATGATCGGAATGACGGCGAAGCCCATCACGAAGCTCACGATCAGGGCATTGCGCTGGATGTACGTGCCGACAACGCCCAGGGCGACCGAGCTGCCATGCTTCAGATCGACCACCGGCAAGCGGCCGCGGGGGTCGAAGCCCATGGCGTCCAGCAGCAGCCCGGCCAGCCATGCGGCGGCCACGGCCACGAGCGTGCCGAGCAGGAAGTTCAACAGGTCGACGGCCGTCCAGCGGCGCCGGTTCCAATGATGAAAGGTCCGGCGCAGGGCGGGATTGATCCACTGCGCCACCACCCAGCCCGCGGCCAGCGCGCTCAAGGGCAACAGCAGCAGGGTCCAGCCGCCGGCGCCCGAGCCGATTTGCCCGTCGAGCCAGGAGCGCACGTCGCCGCCGAACCAGCGCCGTTCGACCCAGGGGGCGATGGCCCTGGCCAACAGCACGCCCAGCGGCAAGGCGGCAAAGATCAGCACCAGCCGCCAGCGCGTCACCAGCAGGCTCAGCCGCCGCGGCAGGCTCTGCCAGACGTAGGCGCCGGCCAGCAACGTGAATGGAATCGTGAAAAAGCAGCAGATCACCATCGTGATCGAGTCTTCGACGAACGGGGCCACCACGGCGAAGGCCAAGAAGCCCAAGACGACGCTGGGCAGGCTGGCCATCATTTCCACCGCCGGCTTGATCTTGGCCTTCAGCGCCGGATGCATGAACTCGCTGGTGTATAGCGCCGCGCACAGCGCCAAGGGCACGCCGAACAGCAGCGAATAGAACGTCGCCTTGAGCGTGCCGAAGACCAGCGGCACCAGGCTCAGCTTGGGCTCGGCGCCGGTCGATCCGCTGCCCGACTGCCAGACGAAAGCCGGGCCGCGGTTGTCCTCGTACCAGATCGGCAGGAAGAGCGAGCGAAAACTGGTTTCCGGATGCCGCGGATCGATCGACCAGTGGATCAATTCCCGCCCGGCCAGGCCGATCATCCCGTCGTCATCCGCCGCAAGCGCCAATTGGGCCAGCGGACCCTCGCCCGGCGCCGTCGTCGACAACACGAGCCGCTGGTTGGTCGGGTAATACAGCCGCACCGAGCGATCGGCGCAGCCCACGGCCAACAGCCGCGAATTGCCCGACACCGCCAGGCACGTGACCGGCGAACCCGAGCCGGCGAGCGTGTGGGCCGCCACCAGCCGGGGCGGTTCGTCGCCGGCCAGCAGCGGTTTGACGCAAAACCAGACTTTCACCTGCCCGGTCGAGTCGCCGGCCAGGAGCGTCGTCTTGCCCAGCAGGAATTCGAGCGCGGTGAGCGATTCGGCCGGATCGGGCACCAGGTCCACTTGCTCGACCAGCTTGGGGTGGTCGAAGTCGCGCGTGCTGAAGTGCAGCAGCGTGCCGTCGCGCCAGGCTACGTACACGTGGTCGCCCGAGGCCGAGAGCAGCAGATAGTCGGGCGGACCCTTCTCGACCGGCGCGGCCAGCGGCAGCTCGGTGCCGGTCACTTCGACCACGTTTTCGCCGGTCAGCAGGTTCTCGCGGGTTTCGGTCGCGTGCAGCTGCAGATGCCCGTCGTCCGAGAGGACGCAAAACATCTCGCCGGTCGGGCGGGGCGAATAGTCGATCAGCCGGATCGGCTGCGAACCGGTCAGCTCGATCGGCGCTTCCAGCTTGACCGACAATTTCTCAAGCCGCAGCTGTCCGGCCGGGGTGCGCGTGGCCACGCCGTCGTCGTACGCCGCCAGCTCCCCCTGCCCCAAGCGCCGCAATTCGGGGGGCGCCTTTTCGTCGGTCAAAAACGTGTTCGCGAATTCCAGGTCCGCCAACCGCACGCGCCCGTCGGCCAGCCCGAACGCGGCCCGGCCGCCGCTCGTGCCGAAGGCCGCCGCCGTGGGGGGCGTTTCCACCAGCAGCGGATCGCGCGCCACCAGAGCGCCGGTGTCGGGCCGAAAACAAACGAGCGATCCATCAGCCTCGAGCGCCCAGCCCAGGAGCTGATCGGGCGCGATCGCCACGTGCCGCACGGCAGCCGCCGACCAGGCAGGCTGAGACTCCTGCCGCGATTCGACCCGGGCCGGCAGGAACAGCGGGAGCACGACCCAGACCAGAAAGATGCAAACCACCGACACGGCCAGAATCGTGCCGATGCCGCCGGCCACGATCAGCCAACGGGCGGCCCGGTCGGCCAAATGGACGGTCCAGCGCGTGGTTCGCCGGCGGGTTCGGCCTGTAAAGCTGGGAGCGTTCATAACGGGCGCGTCCGCGGGGGCGAAATCGGTTGCCGCCGGACGCCGATCGCAGTGGGCCTCGAAGCTCCTGTTCCGCAACGGTCGCCAGAATCCGGCACGACAAAAACGGGTGACCGGAACCCGGTCACCCGATGGCTTGCGACCTGCTGCCGAGGGTTAACACCGTTTCAGCCGCCCCGCTTATTTACCGAGTCCGACCGATTTCAGCGCGCCCTCAGCCACACGAGCCGGCAGCGGCAAGAACCCGGCCTTGATCACGTCGGCCTGGCCTTGCTTGCTGAACACGAATTTCAGGAATTGAGCGTTCAGCCCGGACAGCTCCGAGTTCGGCTTATAGTTTAAGCTGACCAGCAGGAACCGGGACAGGGGGTACGTGCCGTCGTACGCATATTGCGGCTCGGCGGCCACCGCCGGGCTTTTGCTGCTCTTGGCCAGCGGCACGGCCCGGACGTTCAGCGTCTTGTAGCCAATCCCGCTATAGCCGATGGCATATTTGTCTCCCGCCACGCCGGAGACGACGGCCGAACTGCCGGGCTGCAGCTTGACCGTGGGCTTGTAGTCCCCCTTCTCCAGCACGTGCTCCTTGAAATAGACGTAGGTGCCGGACGTCGGATCGCGGCCGTACAGGCTGATGGGCTTGTTCTCCCACTCGCCTTTCAGCCCCAACTCGCCCCAGGTCCGGATCTCGCTTTCGTAGCCCCGCTTGCGGGCGACCGAAAACACCGCGTCGAGCTGCTCGAACGTGAGCTCCTTGATCGGGTTGTCCTTGTGGACGAAGACGGCCACCATGTCGATGGCCACTCGGACCTGGCTCGGATCGTAGCCGAACTTGGCCTTGAACTCGGCGCTCTCCTGCTTGGTGATGTCGCGGCTCATCGGGCCGATGTCGGCCGTGCCCTGGATGATGGCCGGAATCGCCGTGCCCGACCCCTTCCCTTCGCTCTCGACGTGCACGCCCGGATACATCCCCTCGAAATCCTGGCTCCAGTAAGTCATCAGGTTGTTCATCGTGTCGGAACCGACCGACTTGAGCCGCCCTTCGATGCCTTGCACCGCCTTGTAGTCGGCCAGCTTCGGATCGACGGCCGGCTTTTCAGCCTTGGCACCGCTTTCGGCGGCAGCCGCGCTCGTCACAGCGGGGGCGCCCGTCACCGGGCGCCCGTCGCAGGGGCGGTTCCGGCCGCGGGGGCCTTGCCCACGGCAACATTCGGCTTGGCAACCGGAGCGACCGGATCTTTGGCCTCGGCCGACAGCGTGGCCAGCAGACCCGCCAGCGCCGCGAGGATGGATAGTGCGCGTTTCATTCCAGCTTCCTTCTTCCCACGTTCGAGAGTCGTTTTTCCGGCCAAATTTAGCCGGGGCATCGTAAGCGATGGATGTTAGAGTACGGTGAGCAGGCTGGTCAATTGTCTGCTAATCTGGACACCGCTAGACTTGGGCCAGCAAGGCCCCCACAGGTGCTCAGGCCGCTGCCGGCTCGGTGGCCCGAACCGTCCATATTCCTGCATCCGCGCCGCGCCGGAAAGAGTTGCAAACCGATGTCACGCATCGTCTTGGCCATGTCGGGGGGCGTCGACAGCAGTGTCGCGGCGCACCTGCTGCGCGCGGCCGGCCATGAGGTCATCGGCGTGCTGATGCGGCACGGCGAAATGCCGGCCGGCGAATGCCGCGCTGCGGCCGCCCCCGACGCACCGGCCCGGCCGGCCCTGGCCAGCTCGCTGCTTCCCGTCGTCGAGCGTCCCGGCCACAAGCAGGGCTGCTGCACCGCGGCCGACGCCCACGACGCCCGGCGCGTTGCCGACCGACTGGGGATTCCGTTTTACGCCCTGGATTTTCAGCACGAGTTCAACCGGATCATCGATTACTTCGTGGCCGAGTACACGGCCGCGCGCACGCCGAACCCCTGCGTGGTCTGCAACCACTGGCTGAAGTTCGGCAAGCTGTTCGACTATGCCGACAGCGTGGGAGCCGACTTCGTGGCCACGGGGCACTACGCCCGGCTGGAGCCCGGCCCCGATGGCCGGCCGGCGCTGCTTCGCGGCGTCGACGACGGCAAAGACCAGTCCTACGTGCTGTTCGGCATCGAGCGGCAATTGCTCGAGCGGATGCTGTTGCCCGTGGGCGGTTTTCGCAAGGACGAAATCCGGGCCCTGGCCCGCGAGATTGGTCTGCGCGTGGCCGAGAAGAAAGACAGCCAGGAGATCTGCTTCCTGCCCGACGGCGATCATGCCGGCTTCATCCGCCGCCGCCAAGGCCCCTCGCCTTCGGCCGGCGAGATCGTGACGACCGACGGGCGCGTGGTCGGCGCGCACGACGGCCTGGAGCGGTTCACGATCGGCCAGCGCAAAGGGCTGGGCGTGGCGCTGGGAGAGCCGCAGTTCGTCGTGCGGCTGGAATCCGACACGCACCGCGTGGTGATCGGCACGCGCGAGGATCTGGCCCGGCGCGAGCTGACGGCCGCCGGCGCGAACTGGCTCGTCGAGCCGCCGGCCGGCCCGCTGCGCTGCCAGGCCAAGATCCGTTACAACAGCCGCCGCATGCCCGCCGTGGTCGAAGCGCTCCCCGGCCGGCGGCTGAGCTGCCGCTTCGATCAGCCCCAGTACGGCGTGGCACCGGGTCAGGCCGTGGTCTGCTACGCCGACGATCGGGTGCTCGGCGGCGGCTGGATTGAAAGCCAGGGGGTAGAGGGTGGATTGTAGAGAGTAGGGAAGAGACGAATCCGCGCCGCCGCTCTGCTTCGTTTTTCATCCTTCATCCTTCATCCTTCCGCCTTCATCCTTCTGTCTTCTGCCTTTCCCTCATGCTCACGCTGCTGCACATTTCCGATCTGCATTTCGGGCCGCCGTACCGCGCGGACATCGGCCGGTCGCTGTTGGAAATCGCGCCGCATCTGGAAGCCGACATCGTCGTGGCCAGCGGCGACTTCACCCAACGGGCCCGGCCCGAGCAGTTTGCCGCGGCCCGGCAGTTTCTCGATCAATTGCCCCGGTTGCCCCTGATCGTGGTGCCGGGCAATCACGACATTCCGCTTTACCGCCTGGGCGAGCGGCTGTTTTCGCCCTATGCCCTGTATCGCCAGCACATTTGCGCGGAGCTCGATAGCGTGCTCCGCCGCGACGACGCCGTGATCGTGGCCCTGAATACCACCGATCCGCTGCGGGCGATCACCGACGGCCGGATCAAGCCCTGGCAGCTCGACTTCTGCACGGCCGGCTTTCGCGACGCGCCGGCGATGGCCGTGAAGATCGTGGTGGCGCATCACCACTTCGCCCCGGCGCCGGATTACGATCACGCCGGAGACAAGATGGCCGGGGCCAAGGCGGCGCTCGACCGCTTTACCGAGCTGGGGGTCGACCTCGTGCTGGGCGGACACCTGCACCGGGCCTACATCGGCAACTCGCTCGACGTCTATCCCAGCAGCGATCGGACCAGCGGCATCATCATCGTGCAGTGCGGCACGTCGACCTCGCAGCGCGGCCGGGCCCGGGAGCGGGAAAAAAATTCGTTCAACCTGATCAAGATCGGCGACGACGTGGTGCGGATCACGCACTACATGCACTTTCACGAGACCGGCGGTTTCGCCCCGGTCAGCCGGCACATTTTTCCCCGCCGCAGCCGGCACTTTTTTGCCGATCATCACGCGGTGGAATGACGGCCCGGCAAAAACTCGCCCGGCGCTCACGCGGATTTAACCCGCCGGGCGTAAGATCGGGCCGGTTTGGCGCATCCGGCCGTTCAGCGCGCGTGCCGCATCCTTCCTCGCGATAGCTTCCCGATGAATAAGCAAGACTTTCTCAAGCTTTCCGGCGCCGCGATCGAGCGCGCCGAGTATTTGCCCGTGGCCTTCATGATCCGCGGCGGCTACGGCTGCGCCGGCTATTACAATGCCGGGCTGAACGACGGACTGACCGACACCTGCGTGCTCTTGAACATGCGCCTGGTCGAGTTTCCGCCCTCGCCCACGGGTCAGTCGAGCATCCACAACTTCAGCGAGTTCCTGGAGCGGATCGTGGCACGGCACTACCGCGAAGTCCGGCGGCAAGACGAAGCCGGCGATCCGGGCACCCGCTCGACGCAGACAACACGATTCCGCTGGGAGCCGTGGTCTATAGCGACATTTTCCTGCTCTACCCCGTGGCCCACATCACGGCCCTGATGCAGCGGGCCGAAGACAGCTTCATCGACCCCGTGCCCACGTTCCTCGACTTTCGCAACAAGAGCATCGTCTTCAAGGTGCTGACCAAGGGATTGTGGTAGCGCCGGCCGATTGCGCCGCGGAGCGGAAACGGACTCAATCCGGCTTGCTGGCGTCGGGCCGCTGTCCGAGCAGGCTGCGATACTTGTCCAAGCCATGAGCGCCGATCCGGGCCTGGAGATACTTCCAGACGTCGTCGATCAGCGTGGCATTCAGCAGTCCGTCGGCCGTGCGCTTCGCCAGCGTTTGAAAGTAGCTGGCCGCGGCATCCTCCGCGCCGACCAGCCCCAGCGTGACTTCGCGCTGGCAATGCGCGTAATGGTTGGCGATCAGGCTCATGGCCGGCAGCCGGGGAACGGGGTCGGGCAGGTTCACGTAGCGAAACACATTGCCGGAAAACTCGCGGTCGAAGGCCTCGATGGCCGCGCGGTTGCCGATCATCGGGCCGCCATAGGTGTAGATCTGATGCACCGCGATCGTCCGCCGAGAAAACAGCCAACCGGCCAGCAGGGCCAGCGCTCCGCCCAGGCTGTGTCCGGTAATCCAGAGCGGCCGCTCCGCCCGATCCAGCTCGGCCACTACGCCCCGATAGACCGGGTCCCAGACGCTGGCCAGCGCATTGACAAAGCCCTGGTGAAAGCGGGCTCCCACGCCCGCGGCTGCCAGGTCGGTGCCCAGCTGCCCCTCGGGCACGATCAGCAGATTGACTGCGTCGGTCAGCAGCCAGTCTTTCAGGCCTTCGATCGACGTGGGCGATTCGGTGCCGCGAAAGGCAACGACAATGTGCTCGTCGCTGCTGGCCACGTAAGCCTGCGTGTTGCCGACGCTCGTCAACCGGGCCGCAGTCAGGCCCAGTCCTTCGGCAAAGGCCGCCTGGGCTTCGGGCTCCGCCAGATAAGCGCATTCCGACGCCCAGGCCATGGCCAGCGCGTTTTGCGGATCGCCGTAGGCGTCTTCGAGCAGCGTAAAGCGCATCGCACCAAGCTCCCCACCGTGAGTTGCCCGCCAGGGCCCCTTGTGAGCTGTCCGCCCACGATCGGCCCGACCGCTCAACCAGTCCCGCTCGGAACCATTACCGCAAAAATCGCCGCTGCTGCTGGCCGGAAGACTTCCACGCCCGCAAGCTGTTCTTGGCCACCGCCGTGTCGCGCACGTCGAGCTCTTCCAGCGCCGGCATGTCGGCCAGGTACTGGCGAAATCCTGCGTCGGTGATCTTCGTGCCGCGCAGCCGCAGCACGCGCAGCGCGGGCAATTCGCCCAGGAGCCGCAGCCCGGCGTCGCTGACCTGGCTGCTGCTCAGGTCCAAGACCGCCAGCCGCTTCAAACCGCGCAGATGTTCGAGCGTCTGGTCGTCGACGTCGGGGTTGGCCATTTGCAGCACGACCGTTTGGGGCCTGGTTTCCAGCAGCGCGTAATCGTCCCGGTCCCAGCCGGTGAGCGTGATGTGCAAGTCGCCGTCGACCAGTTTTTCGCGCGGGCCGAGCGCCAGATGGTGCGAGACGTAATAGTTGGTGCCGTACGTGCCGGCAATGACCGCCGCGCCCAACGCCATGACGGCCAGCGGCCGCCGCACGCGGCGAAAATGCAGCGCCGCGAACGCCACCGCCGAGGGAGGGAACAACAAGCAGGCCAGAAACCAGGCCGTGCGGGTGCGCGCCGCGCGGATCAACAACCCGACAAAGCCGGCCGCGATCAGCAGTCCGCCCAGAATCAAAAAGTAGAATCCGTAGGCTTCCAGCATGACCCGTGACAGTCTTTCGCCCGACGTTGGATGATCGAGGCAGTTTACCCCTTCGCGGGCGGCCGAGCCACGCGGGCGGGCCTGGTTCTTCGCCTGCGCATGGCACCCGCTGCGCCGTGGCAGCCCGCCGGTTCACCGGGCCTGCAGCCCCGGCCGGCGACAGGAGAGGAACTCGATCGGCAGCTCCGTGCGGCCATCGAGTGCCAGCTCGGCCAGGACCCGCCCCAGCACCGGCACGAACTTGAAGCCGTGCCCCGACAGGCCGGCGGCAAACGCCACCTGCGGATGCTCGGGATGCCGGTCGACGATGAAATGTTCGTCCGGCGAGAGCGTGTACATGCAGACGCTGTGGCTCACTGGCTCGCTGCCCAGCCGGGGCATGTGCACGCGGCAGAAAGCGGCCACGCGCGCAGCATCGGCCTGGTTCAAGCTGCGATCGAGCTCCAATGGATCGGCCACCGGCTGGCCGCCGCTATGCTCGGCCACTTTGACGCCCGAGGCGTCGAGCTGCGGAAAGCCGTAGAACACGCCCTCGGGCAATTCGTACAAGAACGTCGGCGTGCCGGCAGCGGCCGCGTAAGTGACCTCGGGCGCCGGGTACCACTGCACTTGCTTGCGGACCACGCGCAGTCGCGAACGAAACCGCGTGACTCCCCCCGACCCCTCTCCCTGAAGGGAGAGGGTAGGGTGAGGGTGTGTTGCCCGCGAGTTCGCTACTTCTCCTTTGCCCGCATCGCACGCGAGCCCGTCCAGGAGCGTGCCCGACCAGGCGCCGGCGGCCACGATCAACCGCCCGGCCGAGTCGCGCTCGCGATCGGTCTCGACCATCACTCCCGTTCCGTCGGGCCGCCAGGAGCGCACCGCCTGGCCGACGTGCAACTGGGCCCCCTGCCCCGCAGGGCGCTGCCGCTGGGATTCGGCGGCCAGCGCCTGGACAGCCTGCTCGACCAGCAGATAGCCGGCCCGCTGTTCGAACACGCCCACCAGCGGCTCGGGAGCTCGAAAGCCAGGAAACCGGGATTCGACCTCGCGGCCAGTGAGCGTTTCGACCGCCAGACCGTGCAGCCGGGCCGCTTCGAGCACGCCCGGCACGACTTGTCCCTGGGGAGGTCCGACCTGGATCAGGCCGACTTCGAACAGCAGTTTTTCCCCGCGGCGCGCCTCCAGCTCGCGCCAGAGCCGCCAGGCTTCCAAAAGCAGCGGCACATAGTCGGAATGTTCGAAGTAGGCCTGGCGAATGATCCGCGACTGGCCGTGCGAGCTGCCCCGGTCATGCCCCGGCGCGAACCGATCGATCCCGACCGCCCGGACGCCGCGCTGGGCCAACTGGTCGAGCGCCGCGCTCCCCACTCCCCCCACGCCCAGCACGATGACGTCAAAAGTTTGCATGGTCAGGGAAAGGTGAGCGCGAAAGCGAGTTTGCTTTTTTCTCTTTCGTCCGCCGAACGCCTATACCGCAGGGGACCAAATCATGTAGCCGTCGCCATCGAACGCGGGCATCAGAATGTGCCTGGTGTTCTGAACGAGTTCATCAAGGGGAGCGTCGTCCGCAATGACTTGGGCAGGCAATTGCGAGCATGAAGAACAAATCGCGATCGCGAAATGACTGCCTAGCCCGTCGCCGAGCGCGGCATCGATCATTTCCTCGTCCAAATCCGATGGCTCGAGCAAGTAATACACATTGTCGCGCCCATACTCAAAATAGCGCGGCGGCCGGCTCCATGTCCAGATTTCGAGAGCCTTGCGCGCCGATCCTGAATCTTCGCAGACAACGACCCTACCGGTTCCGGTCTCGAGATAACGCAAGACGGCTTGGACCAGCTCATCACGAGGACTTTCGCCCTTTCGGTAGGGCGAACGATCCGGCGGCACCGACCCATGGCTGTACTTCGCGAGCTGGCTGATATTAACCCAATCGGGGATAATCGCCGTCACAGGCCCTGAGTCCGTCGAGAAGCGGTCTAACAACTTTTTCGACAATGGGCGGCTAAAGGCGCATACCTCTAGATTCTCGCGAATCCAGGTGCGGGCCTTCTGGTCATCGTCGGCAAGCTGAACGTGCCTGGCTGTCATTCATACTTGCCTGTCGGAGCGGCGGGAGGGGCCGCGGATCGATTCGCAACATTGCGCACGCTGGCGGCTCGTCGCGCCGTCAATCGCCTACCGCCCCCTACGCCTGCGCGTATTCCTTCAAGGATCCCTTAACACATCCGCGCCGGCTGGCTTGTGCTGGGCGTTCAGTGCGTCGAGCACGGTCTTGGCTTCGATCTTGAGCCGCTCGTCGATCGAGCTGGTGAGCAGTTTCTCGAGCTCGGGTTTGAGCGGCGCCAGGTCGACCGCGGGATTCTTCTCGGCCAGCAACCGGGCCGAGGCAGGGCGTTGGAAACGATCGCCTGGCGCTTGTCCTCGCGCAAGGCCTTGGTTTGTTCCAGCTCGATGCCGGCCAGTTCGTCGGGGTCGAGCATTTCCGCCAGCACCGGCAGCGTCCGCTCGTCGCCTTGTGCGGCCAGCCAGGTGGCCGAGTTGTAGCGCACGTCGGCATTGCCGTCGGAAAGCATCGCCGCCAGCCGGGCGTCGAGCTGCTCGCCGCCGATCACGCCCAGGGCATAGGCGGCCACCGAGCGCACGCGGGGGTCGGGATCGCGCGAGGCGGCCAGCAGTTTTTCGGTCGTCTCGGCGCGCGCAGCGGCGCGTCGCTGGTGGCTTTCAGGTTCTCGTCCAACAGGGCAATCGCCCGCAGGGCTGCCAGGCGGACTTCGATTTCTTCCTCGCTCCGCTGGGTCGAAGCGGCTACGAGCAGCATGGCGAGGCCGTTGTCGACTTCGAACTGCCCGAGCGCCTGGCACAGATACGCCCGCAGCGCGATCTGCTCTTCGTCCTTGGTGCTGCTATGATTGATCTCTTCTTCCAGGATGGCGGCCAGCTCGTCGGCCAGGTGCGCGTCCTGGCGCAGCTCCTTGCCCTTGGAGATGGCCCCGGCCAGGCCGAAGGCGGCCTGCCAGCGACCGGCGTTGTTGCGCCGCAATGCCCGCACGTACTCGTCCGGGTCGTTGCCGGTGCGGGCGACCCAATTGAACATCAGCCAGACCATCACGATGATCACGACGATGATGCCCGGCACGACGAACAGCTGCAGGATGAACCCGGCGCTGGGCGGCTCGACCGGGGGCAAAGCGTCGCCGGCCGAAAGGGGCTCGCCCGGCGGGGAGTCGCTCCTGCGGGAGTCATCGGTGCGGGGATAATCGGACATGATCGAGACGGGCTGTTGCGGCCGGTGGCAGACCGGCTGGGGGCGGGGAGAAATAAAAAAAGCCGGCTCCCCGCTCGGGCAATTCTGCCGCCGCAGCTGGGAAAAGTCGCCGTCAACTTCCTAAAGTGTAGGGTGGGGGCCCGAAGCGTCAACCCGCCGGCCCCGGACCCCTGCTTGCCGTTTCTGGCCAAAAACTCCATGAAACTCCTCGATCTGACGCTGGCGACGCCGGCAGAAAACCTGGCCCTGGACGAAGCGCTGCTGGAACAAGCCGAGTCGGCAGCCGAGCCGCTCGAGACCCTGCGGCTCTGGGAGCCGGCCGGCACGCTGGTGGTCGTGGGGCGCAGTTCGCAGGTCCGCGGAGAAGTGAACGTCGAGGCTTGCCAGGCCGACCAGGTGCCGATCTTGCGCCGCGCCAGCGGCGGGGCAGCAATCGTGGCCGGCCGCGGCTGCCTGATGTACGCCGCCGTGCTGTCGTACGAGTTGCGGCCGCAATTGCGCTCGCTCGACGCGGCGCACCGTTTCGCGCTCGACACGCTGACGGCGGCCGCCAGCCGCTTTGCCCCCGGCGTCGCGCGGCGCGGCACGTCGGACCTGGCGCTGGCGGACCGCAAGGTCTCGGGCAATAGCGTGCGCTGCAAGCGGCATTATTTGCTGTATCACGGGACGCTGCTGTACGACTTTCCGCTCGCACAAATCAGCCGCTACCTGGCCCAGCCGCCGCGCCAGCCCGAGTATCGCCAGGGCCGCCCGCACGAGGCCTTTGTGACCAATTTGCCCGCCGGAGCGGCCGAGCTGCGGGCGGCATTGGTCGAAGCCTGGCAGGCCGACAGCCAGCGCGATGACTGGCCCCAGGAGACCACCAGCCAACTGGCAGCTGACAAATACAGCCGCCCGGACTGGAACTTGTCGCTGTGAGTCGCGGTGGCCGGGCTCGCCCAATGGGTGCCAGCGGGCGGCCTGGGGCGTAACTTTTCGCCGCTTTTCGGCAAATAAGGGGGTGATCGACCGCTCCCTCCCGGCCATCTCGGCGCGTTAAGCTGACAGAGAACCCCCAAGCCGGTTCGCGCCAGCCGACGATTCGAACCAATTGACGGCTCGAGCCGCCTGATGGGCCGAGCCCGCCCCGCCGATCGAGAAATCCTCCCCTACGAGAAAGCTGTCATGAAATATCGTCCGCTTGTCCGGCGGCGTTGCTGGCCGGCCGTCGCGCTGGTTTGCCTGGGCGTGCTGCTGCCCGTGGCGGCCCGGGCCCAGGAGTCGGCCGTCGCCAAGGCCGATCTGAACGTGGCCGTCTGCCGTGCGCTGCACGACGGCGCCGGCCAGGCGATCGACGAAGGGGTGCTGTGGGAGATTCTGGGCCTGGTGCCCCCCAATCCCAACCACCGCTGGTCGGCCGGCGAAAAACGTTCCGACGGCAAGTCGACCCGGTTCGACTACCTGATCGTGCTCAAGAAGCCGGTCGCCATCGGCTCGCTGTTTGTCCGCGGCACGGCAGGCAAGGTTTTCCTGCTCAAGCCCGGTTCGCAGGTGCCGAGCGATCCGCAGCCCGGTCCGCAGTGGCTGCCGGTCGACGCGCCGCCGAGCCAATCGGGGGCGCTGGTCACCCCGCTGGCCGCGGGCCAGACGACGCAGGCAGTGTGGCTCGTCGACGAGCGCACCGAGGGCACTTCGCAGATCGAAGCCGTGCGGCTGTTCAAGGCCCGTTGGCAGAATGTCGCGCCCGCGGCCTTGGCCTACGCCAGTCACGAATACTACCGGCCGCCGGCCGATTTCCAGACGCCGTTCCTGTATGCGGCCGAGCACGTCGTGCGCGGCACCGAGACCTGGTACAGCTCGGGCAAGGGGAAGGACGGCCGGATCAGCACGCCGCCGATTTCGGACGTCTATCCCGAATGGTTTTTGCTCGTCTGGGACGAGCCGCACACCGTGCGTTCGATCTGGGTGCACGGCAACGCCCGGCAGTGGTCGCTCGAACAGTACGTCGGGCCCGACTCGATCAACCCGCGCGTCGGCACGCCGCGCGAATGGCGCAAGGTGAAGGATTTCAGCGAACAGTCCGGGGGCGGCCGCTGGATCGTGCTGGACAAACCGCTCACCACGCGCGGCCTGCGGCTGAATATCACCAAGGTCGACGGGCAGGCCCAGATCGCCTGGATCGACGGGTTCCACGTGCTCGAGGATCTGGCGCTCAGCCGGTGCGCGACCTGGCGCTCGGCCGGCGGCGGCAAGCGCCCGCCGTTCGCGATTCCGCTCGACCTGGCCAGCGAAGACAACCTGACCTTGGTCGTCAACGACGCGGCCGGCAAGCGCGTGCGCAACCTGGTCGCCCGCGTGCCGGCGGCCAAAGGCAAGCAAACCGTCCCCTGGGATCTGAAGGACGAAGCGGCCGGCTACGTAGCTCCGGGCAAGTACACCTGGCAGGCGATCACCTGCCCCACGCTGCAGCCACGCTACGAGTTCACGGTTTATCCGAACGTGTCGGAAAACGCGCCGGAGAATCCGCCCTGGTTCACCGGCGCCAACGGCCCCGGCGGCTGGCTGGCCGACCACTGCAACAACAGCGCCGTCTGCGTGGTCGGAGACCGCGTGTTCCTGGCGGCCTACATGGCCGAGAGCGGCGTGGCCCTGATCGAGTGCAATCTGGCCGGCCACAAGCGCTGGGGGCACCCCGGCTTTGCCGACTGGACCGGCGTGGGCCAACTGGCCAGCGATGGCAAGACGCTGTTCAATGCCGCTCAGATCAACGGCCGCCAGACCGAAAACGTCTGGGCCATCGACATCGAGACCAAGCAGATCCGACCGCTCATGTCGCTGCAGCCCACCTCGCAGCGCAACCGCGGCTTTCGCGGCATCGCGGCCCGCGACGGTGAAGTGATCCTGTCGGTAAGCGCGCCCGGCAGCTGGCTGGCCGGCGCCGCCGCGGCCGACGACGTGGACCTGGCGGCCTGCTATCCGCTGTATCCGCCGCCGCGCAAGCCGAAGGCCGCCTACGAACCGATTCCCAACCAGCAGAGTGATTTCCTGCGGCTGCTGCGCCTGGTCGACACGCCGTCCGGCTCTTCGGCCACCGGTTCGCTGGTTTATCTGCAATCGATGCGCGACGCGGCGCCGCGGCAACATATCGTCGTGGCCTTTCGTCGCGAAGTGCCCATCGGATCGATCGCGCTGCCGCGTCCCGAAGGCCAGCGTTCCGACGGCAATGGCGTGCGGCTCAAGATCAGCATGCTCAAACCCACGGCCAGCTATCCGCCGCAAGCCGGCAACGACCGCGACTGGATCGATTTTCCCCAGCAGCCGAGCGCCGTGTGGGACGTGGTGGCCGCGCCGCCGGGAGCCAAGACCCGGGCCCTGCGGCTGTCGTTCCGCAAAGGCGCGCCGGTCGACCAGGACGACCTGCTGACCGCGGCCGGCGGCGCTGGGCCGGCTGACGACGGCTTCGAACTGCGCAAAAAGGACTCGCAGCCGGCCACAGCCGGCGATTTCGGCACGGCGCAGGATCGCTGGCAGGCCCAGCTCGAAGGGCTCAAGATCCTCCGCCGCCGCTTCACGAACCTGTCCCCCGCGGCCGCCGTGGAAGTCAATTCGGGACGCGTGGCCGACGACGGCACTTGGGACGCCGCACGCGAAAAACCGATCACCGCCGCCGACCCGGGCATCTACGTGCAGCACTGGACCAAACCGCAGAAGGTCCGCGGACTGGCAATCAAGGAAATCGACGGCCGGCTGACGAAGATCGACGTCTACACCGGACCGGCGACCGGGCCGATCGACATCGCCGCGGCCGACGACTGGCAGGAAGTCGCCCAGTACGAGCAGCCGCGCCGCTACTACTATCATCCCGACGCCAATCAGAACCACGACGCCCGATACATGGATGGCTATGTCGACTTCGGCCGCGACGTGGGAACCCGGGCCGTGCGGCTGCGCATCGTCGAACAATGGGCCGACGCCGGCGACCGCTCGCTGTACGGCGTGCGCAACGATCGCGGCGGGCTGGAACTCGACCCGCGCCGCTGCCGGATTTACGGCCTGGCCGTGGTCGGCTCTGCCGGCGGCGAAGCGCCCCTCGACAAGAAGATCGGCGAGCGGCTCGAAGCCTTCGACTCCACGTCGGGCCAGCTCAAGAGCGAGATCGAGCTCGACCAGCCCGGCCGGCTGACCTACGACCCCCAGGGCAAGCTGCACGCCGTTTCGGCCGACAACGTGGTCCAAGTCGACCGCGCGGCCGGCAAGCACCGGGTCGTGCTCGAACACCTCGACGCGCCCGGCGACATTGCCTTTGACGCGGCCGGCAATCTGTACGTCGTCGAGCACGGATCGTACGGCTATCGGATCCGCGTGTTCGACCCGCAGGGCAAGCTGCTGCGCACCGTCGGGCATGCCGGCCCGCGCAAGGCCGGCCGCTGGGACCCCGAGGTGTTCGGCCGGATCATCGACATCGACGTCGATCGCGAGGGCAAGCTCTGGGTCGTCGAAGACGAGTACTGGCCCAAGCGCGTGGCCCTGTTCGCGGCCGACGGATCCTTCGAGCGGGAATTCCTCGGCAACACGCCCTACGGCGGCGCGGGAGTGCTCGATCCGTTCGACAAGCGGCGGATGTTCGTCGGCCCGTTGGAATTCGAATTGGATTGGAAAACGGGCCACTCGCGGCTGAAGAATCTGAGCTGGGCCGGCAGCACGCCCGCCGGTGAACTGCCGATCCACGTCGACGACCGGATCTACGTCACCACCTGGCTGGCCGGGCTCTCGATGCCCTGCGGCATCGTCTATCGCTACGTCGACGATCATCTGGAGTTGGCAGCGGCCATGGGCGCGGCGATGAATTTCGAACCGCTCAAATCGCCGGAGCTGATCGCCCGGCTCGGCGGCCCGCAGCTCGACCGGATGAAATTCATCTGGTCCGACCTCAACGGCAACGGGCAGGTCGATGCCGACGAAGTGCAGCTTTCGCCCAAACCCAAAGATTTCCGCGGCCTGACGCGTTTCGAACGGGACCTCAGCGCTCAGGCCGGCCAGATCCGCTACGAAGTGAAAGAGTTCCTGCCCAGCGGCGTGCCGGTGTACCAGGAGTCGACCTTTCCGCCGGTGTTCGACAGCTTCGGTCTGACGCACCTGGCCAGCGGCGACTTCTACCGCCTGGGAACCGACGGCAAGCCCGAGGCCGGCATCACGGCCGCGGGGGACATCCGCTGGACCTATCCCAACGAAGGGGCCGGCGGCCACGCCCTGTACTCGGCCAAGCCCTGGTTCCCGGCGCAGATTGTCGCGCAAGGAGGCTACGTCGGGCACGAAGCGCCGGGCGGCCAGCTGGGCGAGTTCTGCGTCTTTCACACGAATGCCGGCGGCTGGAACGTGATGACCGGCGACGGACTTCTCGTGGCTTCGGTGTTTCGCGACATGCGCGACCCGCAGGCCAAACCCTGGAGTATGAGCGAGCACCAGCGCGGGATGATGCTCACCGACATCAGCCTGGCCCAGGAACATTTCCAGGGCTACTTTTGCCGCTCGCAGGCCGACGGCAAGTATTACGCCGTGGCCGGCCACAACCACGCGAGCGTGGTCGAGATCCTGGGCCTGGACCAGGCCCGGCGCTACAGCGGCACGATCGAAGTCAGTGCCCGCGACGTCGAGCGCTCGCAGCAATGGGATGAGCAGCAGGAAAAGTCCAACGTCTATCTCCGCGCCGGTGGCCGATTGCTACCGCCTGGAAAAGCCGCCGCAACTGGACGGCCGGCTCGAGGATTGGCCGGCCCCCAGCGCCACGATCGGCGACAACATCCGCCTGTACCTGGGCTTCGACGACACGCAGCTGTTCGTCGCCTGGCAGGCGGCCGACATCGGGCCGTTTCAGAACAGCGGCGAGCAATGGGACCGGCTCTTCAAGACCGGCGCCTGCGCCGACCTGCAGCTGGGCGTCGATCCCACGGCGCCTGCCGATCGCGTGGGCCCGGCGGCCGGCGACCTGCGGCTGCTGCTGGCCTATCAGGGTGGCAAGCCGACCGCCGTCGTGTATCGCCCGGTGCTGGCCGGCGGCCAGGGCAAGCCGTGGCGGGTGGTCTCGCCAGTGGGCGAGGCGGCCTTCGACGACGTGCGCCCGCTCGCCGGCGTGCGGATGGCGCACCTGCCCAGCGCCGCGGGCTTTGCCAGCGGTTACACGGTCGAAGCGGCCATTCCGCTGGCCGAGCTGGGCCTGAAACCGGCCGACGGCCTGCGTTTGAAGATGGATTGGGGCGTGCTCCGCACCGGGCCCGACGGCCATGAAGTGCTGCAGCGGATCTGCTGGGCCAACCGGGCCACCAGCATCACGGCCGACGCGCCCAGCGAAGCCCGGCTGCATCCCGAGCTGTGGGGCTTCGTCCGTTTCCACGACGACCGACGCCCGTCGACCGAAGACCGCTTCGAAGCCGACGAAGTCGCGGGCAAGTCGACCGGCAAGGACAAGGCCGTGAAGGCCGACGTCGACGACATCCTCGATTCGCTCGACGAAAAGAAGAAGTAGGGCTGGAAGGGGATAGAGGACAGAGCGTAGGGGCTAGGGACGGAAACATCTTTCTTCGTCCCCACCCCCTGATCTCGAATGGCACTAACTTAAGCAGCGAGCGGGGCGAGCGCCAAAGCTATGGGGCCGGAGGTATGGGGGCAGGGACAGCATTATGCCGTCTGTATTATGCCGTCTGTCTGGAGTGCCCACAAAACGTGGGGAAGGTCACAGAGCCAACCTTAACTGTTACCCTTAACCTTAGCGCGCCACCTATGTCCTGAACCACAAGCGCCACCCATGTCCTGATTGCACCATTGCACCCTTCGTCCCCTGCACCCTAACCCCTACCCTCTACCCCCTCTCGTCAACCCCTCCCCTCTACCCCCTCTCGTCAGGGCTGACTGACGAGAATCTTCCCGACCAGGTGCGGATCGGGGAAGTTGGCCAGCATGTAGGTGTTGCGGCCGTTGGCGATCGTGACCAGCTGATGCTCCTGGCTCCCCACCGGGTTGCCCACCGCGGATGGCTGCAGCGTGACCTGGTGATCGCCGGCCGGCAGCTCGACGCGCAGCACCTGGATCTTGTCGGGCAGCAACCCCCAGCAGCGGGTATCGGCCGCTTCGGACGCCATCCAGACCAGGCCCAGCACTTCCAGGCCGAGATTCAGCGGCGAGCCGCCTTGCTTGCCGGCGGCCTCTTCCGCGCCCAGGATGATCCCGTTCTTGACCACCCGGCGGACGATCGCCCGGGCTAACACGCGGGGATAGATCGCTTCGTATTGCTGGACCGCCATGCGGCCAACGTCGGTAATCGTGGCGGTCGCGCCGACGGGCTGCTGGTCGACGGCCACGCGGACTTCGGTGAGCTGGCTGGGCGGGACGATCACGATCGGCACTTTGACCGGGGCGATGTTCGGCGGCAAACCGTACTTGCTGGTGGCGCTGAGCACGGCGCCGGCGATGGCCAGGGCGGCGGTGCTGGGCACTTCGACTTTTTCGGCCTTCAGCGGTCCGCGGCCGACGAACGTGAAAACGTACAGCACGCCGTTGCCGGGGGCCGAATGCCGGCCATGCGTCGCCCGTTCCAGGTCTTGCTGGGCGTAGGGAAAGTCGGGTTGCCAGCTGCAGACCATGGCGCTGGCCCGGGCCGCGTCGTCGTAGTTGGCATGCGTGGCCTCGCGGAGCATGCCCTGGATATAAGCGCCGACGGCCACATGCTGGTAGGAGAGCTTGGGGTTGTCGCCGCTCTTGTCGGCGCCGGCTTCGATGATCTGCTGCTGCTTGTCCGACACCTGCAGGGCGTAGGCGCCGGCATCTTGCCCGTCTTCGAGCAGGTTGGTCACCGCCAGCATCGCCCGGACGAGGACTTTTTCGTAGTCCTCGCCGGCGTAGCTGTGGGCATTGTCGTCGGTGAGCATCGAGGCGGCCGCCTCGCCGGCGCTGAACTGTTCGAGGTGATCGAAGTTGTCGCGGACTTCGCGGAGCATTCGCTCGGCTTGCTTGGGATGTCCGTCGGCCAGCTCGATGATCGATTTTTCCAGGAGCAGGACGTCCGACTCTTTGCGGTAGCGCTTGCGCTCCTTGTCGATCGTCTGCCGCGCCAGCTCCAGGTTGCCGGTGTAGAACTGGTCGCGCACGGCGATCAGCCGCTGTTCGTGGGTCGTGCAGCCGCACGTGGCCGCGGCGATCAGGGCCAGCGCGCAGGCCAGCCGCAGGGCGCGCAGCGGGTGGGGCGGCGCCAGCGTGCGCGCGATGTTCGGAGGGCACATGGGGTGCCCCGACGCGCCGGTGGGGTGCAAGATGGTTCGTCTCCGTCAGTCGACCAGCGATCGCCCGGCCCCCCGGCGGCGCGATCGAGTGGCCGCGGTTTGTCAGCTGCCCGATCCGGCGCTCAGCGCGCGGCTCAAACGCGAGTGGTGATAGCCCTTGCTGATCGTTTCCGACTCTTTGTCGTAAACGCCGGTGTGGACGTTGAGCAGTTCGAGCGTCAGCAGGTAGTCGCGCTGATAATCCTTGTTGCTCCGGGTCGTGCCGGACGTCAGCTTGGCGTACAGCAGGTAGTCGAACGGCTGGCTGGCCTGTTCCATGGCGGCGGCAAAGATCCGCTGATTCTGCGGGATCAACAACTGGTCGGGACGCAGCCGGGTCTCCATCAACCCGGCGTCGATGAACCGCTTGCTGACCGAGTGAAACGTGCCCGCCTCGGAAATCCGCTGATCGATGATCTCGAACAGCTGCTCCTTGAAATCGCCGATCTCTTCGGCGCTCTGGTTTTCGACTCCCAGGAAGCAAACCCGGAGTTTGCCGGGCTGCACCGCTTCCGGTCCGCCGGTGCTGACTTGCTGGACGGGCGGGCCCTGGCAATGCCGGGCCAGCAGTTTGCTCACCGCGCCTTCGACCAGCGGCTTGAACGTTTCGGCGCCGGCCGTGTGGCTGCCGACCATGTCTCCTTCGCCCGGCTTCTTGACCCGGGCAAACTGATTGCTGCGGCAGCCGGCGGCTCCCACAATCGCGAGCCCGGACCACGAAGCATGCAAGAACTGACGGCGGTCCATCGGAATCCCTTCCTTGGTGGTTCGTGCGATCGGAAGCGGCAAGCGGTGCGAGCTGCTGTCCGGCTGTCGGTCCAGGCGCCGGGTGGTTTGCCCGTCGCTGGACCGGATGTTATTTCCTCTTGGCGATTCGGCGCGGGGCAGCCTGTCCAGGCGTCATTTGCGCTAGATCGGTTTGTCGCAGCGGCCAACTCCAGGTGCGTTCCGGGAATGCAAATTGGGCTGGCGTGCCGGGCGCTAAGTTCAAGCCGGCCGGGTCGCTAGCACGCTGCATGCTGGCACGCTCATCCCGGCACATTGCTGACGCGAATGTTTTTGGGCCGCGAATGATAACTTTGCCGCGCGGCGGCCGCAATGCGGATGACCGGAGACGGGCGCGCTTGGGACGGTTGGCGAAAAGCGGCAACTGCGCCAGCGGCCGAGCGCCTCGCATTCCGCCAGCGCCCACGGGGCGCCAGGGCCCACGGTCCGCCGGGGCAACAGGGCAACTGCCCAGCGCCCTCGCAAACCGCTGCCAGCGAGCAGGTTGCGTTGCCGGGCCGGCGCAGCACGGGTGGGCGGGCCGTTGACAGCCGAGAAGTCGCGAATCTACGATAGCGAGTTCTTGCCCCACCCCAGGCGAGCGGCTTGTGACGTACGTTCTGTGATTTGCTCGTTAGTTTTCGGCCCACCGCAGGGCCTCCTAAGACAGAAGTCGACCGCCCGAGGCCAGCCGCCGCGTGCTCGCGCATCGTGGCGCCGGCAGCGGACTTTCGCCGGCCGGGCCGTTTGATCTGGGATCAAAGCGTTTATGAGTGCTTCTTCCGATCCGGTCGGCGGCGCGCCCGCCGCAGGATCTCCGCTGGGCCCCCGATTGGCCACGCCGCCTGCGCACGAACCCTCGTCCGCCGCGACGCCTCAACCGGCTCCGTCGATCAGCGACTCGACCGTCGATGAGTTCGGCCTCGACACCACTCCCCAGCTCGACAAAACGCCGACCCTGACGGGCCGCGTGAAGACGATCCTGGTGGGCAAGCCCCGGGACCTGGCCGACCATTCGATCTTTCACAGCTTGTCGCTCGTGGCGTTCCTGGCCTGGGTGGGCCTGGGGGCCGACGGCTTGTCGTCCTCCTGCTACGGCCCCGCCGAAGCCTTCGCCATGCTGACCGAGGGGGGCGAAGACTTCCGCTACCTGGCGATCGGGCTGGCGCTGGCCACCGCCCTGACCGTGTTCGTGATCTCGGCCTGCTACAGCCACATCCTGGAAGAATTTCCCAGCGGCGGCGGCGGCTACCTGGTGGCCTCGAAGCTGCTGGGCCCGAAGGTCGGCGTGGTCTCGGGCTGCGCCTTGCTGGTCGACTATGCCCTGACGATCACCACCTCGATCGCCGCCGCCGGCGACGCCCTGTTCGGCCTGCTGCCCGCGGACCTGCACTGGGGCCATCTGGGCCATTTGCAGCTCAAGATGGCTTTCGAGTGTTTTGCGCTGGTCGGGCTGATCGTGCTCAATCTGCGCGGAATCAAAGAGTCGGTGACGTTTCTGCTGCCGATTTTTCTCGTGTTCCTGATCATGCACACGATCCTGATCGTCGGCGCGCTGACGATGAACGTCGGCGAGACCGGCGCCGTGGTCGAAAGCGTGCGCGACGGCCTGGCCACGCACATCGCCAGCCCGAACATCGGACTGTTCGGGCTGATGGCCGTATTCTTGCACGCCTATTCGATGGGCGCCGGTACGTACACGGGCATCGAAGCCGTCTCGAACAGCATGCCCGTGATGCGCGAGCCGCGCGTCCTGACCGGCAAGCGCACGATGCGGTACATGGCCATTTCGCTGGCTTTGACCGCCGGCGGCCTGATGGTGGCGTACCTGCTGTTGCACATCAAACCCGACGCCGACAAAACCATGAACACGGTTCTGGCCGAGATGTTCGTGGGTGAAATCGCCTGGCTGCCCGGCTGGGCCGGCTCGTCGTTCGTGCTGGTGACGATCGTTTCCGAAGGTCTGCTGCTCTTGGTGGCGGCCCAAGCGGGGTTCATCGACGGCCCGCGCGTGTTGGCCAACATGGCCCGCGATTCGTGGATGCCGCACTGGTTCGGCAACCTGTCGGAACGGCTCAGCGTGCACAACGGCATCCTGATCATGGGATTTGCCGGGCTGGCGGCCCTGTGGTTCACCGGCGGACAAGTGACGATGCTGGTCGTGATGTACTCGATCAACGTGTTCGTGACCTTCTCGCTCTCGATGCTGGGCATGTGCCGCCACTGGTACGAGGTGCGCGAGGAGAATCCGATCTGGCGCCGGCGGTTCGCCCTGTTTCTGTTCGGCGGACTGATGTGCTTCGGCATCCTGGTGGCCAACGTCTATGAAAAATTCTGGACTGGCGGCTGGGTCACGATGGCCGTTACCGGCACGCTGGTGATCATCGCGATCCTGATTCACCGCTATTACGACACGGTGGTCGAGAAACTGACCCGGCTGAACAGCCTGCTCAGCGTGGTCGCGCCTCCCGGCGCGCCGGTGGCCGGCGAGCCCGACCCGGCCCAGCCCACCGCCGCCGTGCTGGTGGGCGGATACAGCGGCCTGGGCATCCACACCATGCTCAACGCGCTGCGTTTCGGCCCGGGCCGGTTTACGAACATGGTGTTTCTGAGCGTCGGCATTGTGGACTCGGGCAATTTCAAGGGAGCCGACGCCGTCGACGACCTGCGGACGCACACCGAGGAAGCCCTCAATCGCTATGTCGACCATGCCCGCCGGCTGGGCATGCCGGCAGTCGGCTTCATGGCCATCGGCACCGATCCGGTGGAAGAGTTGGAACGGCTGTGCGTCGAGGTGCAGAAGCGTTTTCCGCGGGCGATCTTTTTCGCGGGCCGATTGGTGTTTCAGCGCGATACCTGGTATCAACGGCTGCTGCACAACGAAACGGCCTACTCGCTGCAGCGGCGGCTGCAGTGGGACGGCGTGCCGATGGTGATTCTGCCGACCCGCGTGCGGTGAACTTGCTACCCCGCCCAGGTCGGGTCCAGCGCAGCGTGCGGCTGGACGCAGCTTGACCGACGTAGACGCATGATTCCTGCAGGACCGCCGTGAATCAGTCACCCTCCGCGGGCGAGGAGCCCGTGCAGCGGGCCACAAGCGGTGCCGAGCCCCCGGCGCCGGCGGGCGAAGCCCCGCGTCCCCGGCTCCCCACGCCCAGCGCCAAGACCCTGGCCGCCCTGAGCACGAGCGGGGTCCATTCCCCGGCGCCGCACGAGGCCGCCGAGCACGCCACGCATCATCGCAGCTTCTGGCTATGGGTGATGTGCCTGACGGGCGTCGATTATTTCAGCACGCTCGGCTACCAGCCGTCGATCGCCTTCGCCTCGGCCGGCGTGCTGGCCCCGCTGGCGACGGTGGTCCTGGTGCTGGTGACGCTGCTGGGTGCACTGCCGGTCTATGCGCACGTGGCCAGCGCGTCGCCCAATGGGCAGGGCTCGATCGCCATGCTCGAGCGCCTGATGCGGGGTTGGACGGGCAAAACGGTCGTGCTGGCCCTGTTGGGCTTCGCCGCCACCGACTTCGTCATCACGATGACGCTCTCCTCCGCCGACGCGGCCGTGCACCTGATCGAGAACCCGCTCTGGAAACTCACGCCCGACTGGATCCACGGCTCGCCCAGCGACGCCCAGCAGCGCATCGGCGTGACGGTCTGCATGCTGGTGCTGCTGGGCGCGTGCTTCATGCGCGGATTCAAGGAGGTGATCGGCCTGGCGGTCGGCATCGTCGCGGTGTACCTGGCGCTGAACCTGCTAGTCATCGGCAGCGGGCTGGTCTATCTCGTGGCCCACCCCGAGCGGTTTTACGACTGGCAGCACAACCTGACGAGCGGCAACTGGCACATCGACGATCCGCCGCTGGCCGGGCATGGCTGGGGCGTCATCGTGGCGCTGAGCATGCTCTATTTCCCCAAGCTGGCCCTGGGTCTGAGCGGTTTCGAAACCGGCGTGGCCGTGATGCCCCTGATCCAGGGGGACCCGGGCGACGATCCGCATCATCCCCGGGGGCGGATCCGCAATACCCGCAGGCTGCTGGTCACCGCGGCCCTGGTGATGTCGGCCTATTTGCTCGGCTCGGCCTTCGTGGTGGCCACGTTGATTCCGCCCGACGCGCTCAAGGAGCCCGGCCCCGCGGCCGATCGGGCTTTGGCCTATCTGGCTCACGGGCAGTCGCCGCACGACGTCAATCCGATGTTCGGCGAAGTCTTCGGCACGATCTACGACATCAGCACGATCGTGATCCTGGGTTTCGCGGGCGCAGCGCGCTGGCCGGCCTGCTGAACCTGGTGCCGCAATACCTGCCGCGCTACGGCATGGCGCCGGAATGGGCCCGGGCGGTGCGGCCGCTGGTGCTGCTGTTTACCGCGGCCAACCTGCTGGTCACCTGGATCTTCGACGCCGACGTGGAAAAGCAAGGGGGCGCCTACGCCACCGGGGTCCTGGTGCTGATCTCGAGCGCTTGCGTGGCCACGGTGATCGATCATTGGCGCGAGGCGACGGGCAGCTGGCAGCGGCGCATGCCCTGGCGCTATCTGGTCATTACGGCGATCTTCTTTTATACGACGGCGGCCAACATGATCGAGCGGCCCGACGGCCTGCGGATCGCCAGCTTCTTCATCATCGCCATCGTGGGCTCGTCGTTCTGGTCCCGGGTGCGCCGCAGCACCGAGCTGCGGTTCAAGTCGTTCGAGTTCGCGAACCTGGAATCGAAGTTCCTTTGGGACAGCCTGAAGCATTTCGAGTTTCCGGTTTTAGTGCCGCATCGGCCGGGCCGCCGGCGCTGGTCGAAAAAGAGGCCAGCATCCGGGCCCGGCACCGCCTGGGTGCGGAAGTGCCGGTGGTGTTCATCGAGGCCGAACTGGGCGACCCCAGCGAGTTCCAGCACAGTCCGCTGTTGGAAATCGTCGACGACGAAGGCCGGTTCATCATCAGCGTGAAGCGCTGCGCGTCGGTAGCGCACGCGATTGCCACGATCGCGCTCGAGATTTCGCAGGTCGGCAGCCCCCCCGAGATTCACTTCGGCTGGTCGGACGAAAACCCGCTCTCGGCCGCGATCGGCTTTTTCCTGTTCGGCGAAGGCAACGTCCCCTGGCGCGTGCGCGAATTGCTCCGCAAGGCCGAGGCCGACCCGGCCCGCCGCCCCGAGGTGATCGTGGGCTAGTCGCCGCGGTGGCGAAAACCGCCCGTCGGCGAAAACCACGGCGTATCGTTTCGGCGGCCTCCGGCATGACTTAGAATGACCGGCAAGGAGCACCCCCCATGCCCACTTGCCGAGTTGCCGCGCTCGTTCTCGCAGCACTGGCCGCCGCTGCCCGTCTGGCCGCCGAGGAAACTCCGCAACCGCAGCCCTGGGATTATGCGGCCGCGATGAAGGCCGCGTCCGCGCGCTCGAAAGGCCGCGCCGGGGTCGTGCTGCACCTGGGCGACTCGATCACCTACGCCAATCCTTACGGCGCCTGGGCCCGCTACGGCGCCGGCCGCACGCCCGACGACGTGGCTCTGCTCCGCTGGATGCACGCCGGCGACGATAACGACACCGACGGCTGGTGGCTGGCCCGCGTCGATCTGCCCGGGGGCCGGTCCCACACCGCTTGCAGCGGCATCCGCAGCGACGAAATGCTGGCGGGCGGCAAATCCAATCTGCCGCCGTTGGCCGAGCTGCTCGACAAGTACCAGCCGCAAATGGCCGTACTGATGCTGGGCACCAACGACGTCTCGGCCGGCCGCAAGCCGGAAGAGTTTCGCGCCGACATGACCAAAGCGGTCGATTTGATCCTCGAGCGCGGGATCATCCCGATTGTCTCCACGATCCCGCCTCACGTCGGCCGGCCCGAGCTGGCCCGGTCGTTCAACGAGGCCCTGCGGGCGTTGGCCAAAGCCAAATCGGTGCCGCTCGTCGACTTCGAGGCCGAGATTCTCAAGCGCCGGCCCAACGACTGGGACGGCACGCTGCTGGGCAAGGGAGACGTCCACCCGACGGCCAACCAGGGCGGAGCCAACCCGGCCTCCGAGCCCACGGCCGAAAACCTGCGCAATAGCGGCTATCTGCTGCGCGGCTGGTTGTCGGTCAAGAAGATCGGCGAAGTGAAGCGCGTGGTGCTCGACGGCCAGCCTCAGCCGCAGGCCGGCAAACCCGATCCAGCCAAGGCCGAGGCCGCTCCGGCAAAGGAACCGCCAGCCGCCCCGGAAGAAACCGTCAAGCTGCCGGTCACCCGGGACACGTATTTCTCCAACGTCGGCCCGGAAACGGATGGGAATATGGGCGGCGCGACGCGGCTGAAAGTCAAATCGATCCAGGAAATGACGCTGCTCGATGTCGATCCCGCGCCGCTCGCCGGCCAGGTGATCCGGTCGGCGACGCTCCACGTCCACGGCAAGGATTTGCGCCGGGTGACGGTCGGCTCGTTCGCTGCAGACTGGCACGAGGGCACTTCAACCGGCTACAAGCCGCAGAACGGCAGCAGCTCGTTTCGCTGGGCTGCGTATCCGGATAAGCCCTGGACCAAAGCCGGCGGCGATTTGTGCGCGGTGATGCTCGGCCAGGGTGGCACGATCTGGCGGATGGCCGACGCCACGCCGGTCGACGCGGCTGGTTGGCAGCACGTGCCGATCGATCCGGCCGTGTTGGCGGCCCGCGTGGCTGGATTGAGCAAGGGCCTGTTGGTTTTCGACGATACGGGGAGCGAGTGGACCCGCGACGGGGAGAAGTTCTCGTTCGATATGTTTCCGAATCGGTTTTTCGACAGCCGCGAGAGCGGCCCGGAGACGGCGCCCTACGTGACCGCGGTGCTTGGTGAAGAGGATCACGAGCCCCCTGGCGGGCCGGATGGCTTCAAGCTCGACTTTGCCGGACTTCCGACGGGCGAATTCCGCGTCTCGTGGGTGACGCCAGCCGATGTCGGACGCGCTGGCACGCTCGGATTCGTCGTCACGGACGACGGCAACAAGGTTCGACAGGACCTGGTTCCCCCCGCCGGTAAGCCGGGCGAGCGCGTCACGATACACCTGCGACCTTCGTTGTCGACGGCCGATGCGCAGGACCTGGAAAGACGACGAAAGACCACTTGCTCTCTGACGGTCGCTGCGGTCGACGCCGCCGGCAACATAGGTTCAGCGTCAAGCTTTTCGACCGGCGTCGCAATTATTCCGGCGCAGAAGCTGCCAGGGGTCAGCATTCCTTTCACGGTCCCCGCCGGTGCACAGCGAAACGAGTTGCCGAAACTGGGCGAATGCCAGGTCGCGATCCTTGACGCGCTCGACAAGGTACAGCCGGTCACCGGGGAAATGATTCCGCCGCAGTCGGAGGGCTATCTGGTCGTCAATTCACTGTGGAATGCCCGGCGGAAGGAAATTCGCGTGTGCGCGGCGAAAAACGAGTTCGTCGGCTTTCAAATCCTGATCAGCGGCCAGACCTCCGGGCTACGGCCGCGGCTCGAGTTCGCTGGCGAAGAAGTGACAAACACTCCGCAGGTCACGTTCGGCCGCTATGCCCACGTCGCATCGCCCAAAGGTCCGCTGCCCGACCCGATCGTGCCGCTCGACGGCCCGTTGGCCGTGCCGACGCCCGACGATCAGATCGCAGGGCAGCAGAGCGGCAGCATTCTGTGCGAGATTTACATCCCGCACGACGTGCCCGCCGGCAAGCAAACGGCGAAGTTGAGGCTGGAATCGGCGAGCGGCGTGCTCGAGCTGCCGGTTCAGCTAACGGTCTGGGATTTCACGCTTCCCGACCACTTGAGCTTCCTGCCCGAGATGAACTGCTACGGCCTGCCCGACAACGAACGGGCCTACTACCGGCTGGCGCAGCTGCACCGCACCGTGCTCAACCGGGTGCCCTACCATCAAAGCGGCTCGGTCGAGCCGGGCTGCGCTCCCCAGTGGGACGGCCGCACGCTGGACTGGACCGAGTGGGACAAGCGCTTCGGGCCATTGCTGGACGGCTCGGCCTTTGCCGATTTGCCGCGCGGCGCCGTGCCGGTCGAATGCTTCTACCTGCCGATCCACGAGAACTGGCCCACGCCAATGGCCGGCAACTACAACGGCAGCTACTGGGCCGACGCGGCCTTTGGGGCGTCGTACCGCCAGGCGCTGGTCGAAGTCTCGCGCCAGATGGCCCAACATTTTAGCGAGCGCGGCTGGCAAAAGACGCTGTTCCAGTTCTTCCTCAACGGGAAAAACAACTTCAAGACGGAGGGCTGGTCGCGCGGCTCGTCCCCCTGGCTGCTCGATGAACCGGCCAACTTTCAGGATTACTGGGCCCTGCGCTGGTTCGGATCGGCCTTTCATGAAGGGGTGAAGCTCGCCGGCGAGGGCAATGCCAGCGACGGGCAAACTGCCCGGCAGGCCAAACTGCTCTTTCGTGCCGACATCTCGCGCCCCCAGTGGCAGCGCGATGCGCTCGACGCGGTGCTCGACTACAACGTGGTCGGGGGCGGAGCCTTTCGCCAATATCACGATCTGGTCTTGACGCGAAAGCGGGCCTGTAGCCAGATCGTCGTTGACTACGGTAGCTCGAACGCGATCGAGCAGAGCAATATGCAGCCCGTGGGCTGGGCCCTGGATAGCTGGTCGCTCGAAAGCGACGGCATAGTGCCCTGGCAGACGATCGGCAATGCGGGCTCATGGACCAAAGCCGACGCCGAGTGCCTGTTCTATCCACCCCGCACCCCCGGCGGCGAGCCAATCCCCTCCATCCGCCTGAAGGCCTATCGCCGCGGGCAGCAGGACGTCGAGTACTTGACGCTCTGGGAACACCACGCGGGCCAGCCGCGCTGGGCCCTCGGCCAGCGCTTGCGCGAAGTGTTGCACCTGGCCGGCCAGCGCGAAGGCACGGACTTCGCCGACGGCGAGGACGCGGGCGTGATCACGTTTGCCGGCCTGCTGCCGCAGCAAGCCGCGGCCCTGCGCGACCGACTCGGACCCGTACTCTCGAAAGCCCATCCGCGCGCCCAAACGCGGCTGGTCGAATTTCGCACCCCGGCGCGCGACGGCCGGCAAACTTCGCCGGGTTACGTGAGCGGAACTGCACCCGCGATAGCGACCGCAGTCGCGCCCACCAGTCCGGCGCCTGCCGCCCCATCCGCCGGAACGATCGTACTTCAAGGCGCGCAGCAGGTGCGCGACGCCCTGATCGATTTTGCCACACCCGCTGCGAATCAGGGGGCCGAGTCCCGCGGCAATGCCCTCCGTCGGGCCGAGCGCGGTAACGCGTTTCTCGTGCGGTTCGGGCTCGATCAGGTTCAGCCGCCTTCGGGTGCCCGGCTCAAGCGGGCCACGCTCAGCTTCTACGTCTGGGATCCCAGCAGCCGCGGCAATACCAAGGTCGTCGCCGCCCGGCTCAAGCGCGCATGGGATGACAAGTCTGCCACCTGGCAGCGGCCCGGCAAGGATCAAACCTGGCAAACCGGCGACTTCGATCCGGCCGCCGATACCGCAGACGCCACGCCCGGCACGGTGGTCAAGCCCGAACAAGGTTCCGACACTGCCGAGCCACCGCTCGAATACCAGCTCGACGTCACGCTGCTGGCCAAGGCGTGGCTCGACGGCTCGGCGCCGAACTTCGGGCTGGCGATCTTGCCCGTCGTCGATCGACCCACCGACGACGGGCTGTTCAGCCGTTTTCAGATCTACGCTTCCGAGTACAACCATCCGGCCGTCACGCCCAAGCTGGTGCTGGAGTTCGAGCGCTGAAGCCCCCGCGCGCTGCCGGCACCGCAATTTCCCCCTGCCAGCGAGAAACCCGTCGATGAAATTTCCCGCCCCCCTGCCCGTGATGGCCGACCGCCGCACGTTTCTGCGTCAGGGCCTGACTTGTCTGGGCGGCGCGGCGCTGGCCGCTGCCTACGCCCCCAGCGCCCGTGCCGACGATGCCCCGCGGTGCGCCGAGTTCCAGATCGCCTGCATGACGCTCCCCTACAGCCGCTTTCCGCTGGCCCGGGCGCTCGAGGGAATCCAGGGCGCCGGCTACCGCTACGTGGCCTGGGGCACCAGTCATCGCGAGGCCGACGGCAAGAACGTGCCGGTCATGGCTCCCGACGCGCCGCCGGAGAAGGCCGCCGAACTGGGCCGCCGCTGCCGCGACCTGGGCCTGGAGCCCTTGATGATGTTCTCGACCATCTATCCCGAGCAGGACGGGGCCGTGGCGGTGCTCTCGCAGCGCATCCGCCAGGCTGCCGCCGCCGGGATCCCGCAGGTGCTGACCTTTGGCCACACCGAAGGGGGAAATCGCGCGCTCTGGATCGAGCGTTTCAAGCAGCTGGCTCCACTGGCCCGCGACCAGCACGTGCAAATCGTCGTCAAGCAGCATGGCGGCGCAACCGGCACTGGCGCGGCCTGCGCCGAGATCACCCGGGCTGTCGACGACGAAGCGATCAAGGTGAACTACGATGCCGGCAACGTGATGGACTATCTGAATCTGGACCCGCTGGCCGACATCAAGACCTGCGCGGACGAGATCCGCGGCTTCTGCATCAAAGACCATCGCGATTTCCCCCGCGACGAGGATTGCGGCCCCGGCTTCGGCGAAATCGATCACTACAAGCTGCTGGCCACCGTGGCGAATAGCGGCCGCAAGCTGCCGCTGTGCTGCGAGAACATCTCGGCCCCGCTCGTGCCGCCCCCCGACAAGCCCGAAGGGGTCGACCAGCTGGCCCGCCGGGCCCGGGAGTATCTCGAATACGTCGTCGCCGGGCTGGCCCAGATGCCGGCGGCCAAATAGTGCTCGCTCCCCTGCCGCGGGGCGGGTTCCGCGTGGCCGCGGCGGGCCGGGCCAAAAGGCCCGCTGGCCCGGGCCGGATAGCGAATTGCCCAACTTCGCGCGAAAAAGCGGCGGAATTGTCACAAGTTTGTGAATGGCGTTGCCGCAGGCGCGAATCCCGAAATTCGCGGCCTTTTGGCCCGTTGGCCGGACAGCGCCGTGCGGCACCGCCCGTTCCGGTCGGCCCGGCGCGTCGCAGCGGCGCGACCGCCAGGCCGCGTGCATGGGCCCCAAAAAGAATTTGCTTCGCATCGCTAAACCATTCTCGCCATAGCAAGTTAGAGTGCGCAATCAGTGCCCCGGCCGCACCCGGCACAGCGGTTGGCACGCGGCATGCATTAAGGGATCAGCGGAAGCCTAATCCGGCTGATGTCAGCCGGTTGAAAACAAGAGTGCGACTCAAAGGCCGCACGCAGCACAAGGAGACCTATCATGAAGAAGATCGAAGCCATCATCCGCCACTTCAAGTTGGAAGAAGTGAAAGACGCCCTGAACGCCAAAGGCGTGCAAGGCATGACCGTGACCGAAGTGCGTGGCTTCGGCCGGCAGAAGGGTCACACCGAGACCTACCGCGGTGCCGAGTACGCGGTCGACTTCCTGCCCAAGGTCAAGCTCGAGGTCGTCGTGGCCGCTAAGGATTCGGCCGGCGTGATCGAAGCGATTCTGAAGAGCGCCGGACGGGTCAGGTCGGCGACGGCAAGATTTTCGTCACCGAACTGGCGAACGTGATTCGGATCCGCACCGGCGAGACCGAAGAAGTCGCGATCTAACTCGCCGCGCTCGGAGGGACGATGTTCCGAGGGGCAGTATTCCGAGGGGCAGTATTCCGAGGGGCAGTATTCCGAGGGGCAGTGCTCGCCGCGACGTGGCCGGCGCGGCGAGCGGCACGCTGCCGAGCGTGAGCCGGACAACGGCACAGCTTTGGCGCGGCCGATTTTGGCCCAGGCAGTGTTTAGCGCAGGCGGGCGCACAGGCGAACCGGAGCTCCCACGAGCGGCACCCAAATGCCCCGTGGAGCTCCGGTCGTTTTGTTGCGCAGGGCTATCTGACGCGCCGCATTCTTCGCGCGCTTTTTTGTCGCGTAGGGGCCGCCGCCCCCAAATCCTGCGCACCGCCCTGCCGCTGGTTTGTAAGATTTACAATCCGCCCGGGCGCCGGCCGGCGGCTTTCGGCGCCGCGCGGCGACCGCAGAATGTTAAATCTTAACGCCTGCGCAAGCTCGCCCAGCTAAGTCGCAACATGGCGAGCAATTAACGGTATCTCTCGGCGGCGGCCTGTCGGCACCGCGGGCGGCGAACTTCAAGAATTTTCTGCGCTGCTAACTGCTTGTCGCATCGCACGTTCTTCTGCTTGCGCGGTGCCGGACGAAAAAAATTATTTGCCCCGTTGGTATTCGTCCGCAACACTCTGTGTATAACGAATATCAGAGCCTGCGCTCGCCGTTGGCCGAGGATTTGCACACTCGGATCCGTCGTACCGGTTATGACGCGCATGCCGAGCGGTGCCGGCACACAATCGTAATCTAAAGTTTAAGGGCAGGCGCTCACGCGCGGCCGCGCCCTCGGGGCGTAAAATAGCAGCATGGCAAGCACGTTCCAGCGGGGGAATGAAATGAAACGCTTCTTCTTGATGGCACTATCCTGCGGCTCGCTTTCGGCCGGTTGGCTGAGCTCTGCGCCGCTGGCGGCACAAGATTGTTGCCAGAGCTGCCAGACGTATCGACTCGTGTATCAAACCGTCTACGACGAGCGGCAGGTGAACGCCTTCCGCATCGAGAATGAAACCGTTTACGAGCCGCAGCAAGTGACGCGCTATCGGCCCGTGTACGAGACCGAAATGCGCGAGCGGCGGTACACCGTCGCCCGGCCGGTGACCGAAACCGCGGAGCGCGAAGAACGCTACAAGGTGATGCGGCCGGTCTGGGAAACCGAAATGCGCGACACCAGCTACGACCAGGTTCGCAACGTCTGCGAAACCTCGGAACGCGAAGAACGCTACATCGTTCAGCGCCCGGTGTGCGAAACCTCGGAACGCGAAGAACGCTACATCGTCCAGCGCCCGGTCGTTGAAACTCAAGAGCGCGAACAGTGCTCGACGGTCGTCGAACCGGTGACCACCCTCCGCACCGACTACGTCGACCAGGGCGGCTTCGTCGACCAGGCCACGGTCATTCCCGGCCGCACCTACACCGCTCTGCGCTGGGTGCCCGGCACGTACGCCTGCGATCCGGCAACCGGCGCGCAGCTCTATCAGCGCGGCGGTCTGGCTTGGGTTCCGTTCCAGGGTCCCGATCGGACCGAAGTTTCGCGCGTCTGGCAGCCGAACGTCGTGGCCCAGCAGACTCCGCAAACCACCTACGTGCAGAAAGTCGTCACCCAGCGCGTGCCCGTGCAGGTGATGAAGTACGTCAACGAAGAAGTCGTCCGCAAGATTCCCGTGCAGGTCCAGCGGATGGTGCAGGAAGAGCAGGTCCGCAAGATCCCGGTGACCACCACCCGGCAGGTCGTCGAGCGGGTCCAGCAGTCGACCCCGGTGCAGGTTTGCCGCATGGTCGAGGAGGAAGTCGTCCGCCGCGTGCCGGTGACCACGTGCAAGATGGTCTACGAAGAAAAAGTCGAGCAGAATCCGGTGCAGGTTTGCCGCATGGTGACCGAACAGGAAACCATCCAGGTCGCCCGCGTGGTTGAGAAGCGCGTGCCGGTGACTTACACCTATCGCGTTCCCCGGGTCGTCGAGATGCGGGTGCCGATCACGCCCTGCGGCGTGGAAGTCGCGGCGCCGGCGTGCTGCGGCGGCGGCGTGGCGAGCGCCCCGCTGACCACCTACCCGGCTCCGGCCGCCTCGATGAACATGGCGCCGACCAACGCGGCGCCCTCAAACGGCAAAACCTTTGCCCCCACCCCCGCTCCTGCTCCCGCCAAGGGCACGAACGGCAACGGCAGCAAGAGCAAGTCGGGCTCGGGCGACCAGAAGCCGGCGATCAAGCCCAGCGACAAGGTGCCGATGCCCGGCCCGGTCGATGAGGATGACGAGATCAATCGCGGCGCCTGATCGGCAACGGGCGGTCCGGCAACCAGCCATCAACGAAACCGGCGGTCAGCCATCTGACCGCCGGTTTTGTTTTGCGCCATGCGCTACTTGCCGGCCAGCAGTTCGCCGGCCACCTTGAGCACGTTGTCGACCGTGAAGCCGAAGTGCTTGGCCAGCGCGCTGCCCGGCGCCGACGCGCCGTACGACTTCATGCCGATGAACCGGCCGGCCGGGCCGATGTACTTATCCCAGCCCTGCTGGATGCCGGCTTCCACCGCCAGCCGACGCGTGACGCCGGGAGGCAGCACTTGCTGGCGATAGGCCTCGTCCTGGGCCTCGAACAATTCCCACGACGGCATGCTCACCACCCGGGCCTTGACTCCCTTGGCGGTAAGCTGCTCGTAGGCATCGACGCAGAGCGACAGTTCGCTGCCGGTGCCGATCAGAATCAAATCGGGCGAGCCCCCGGCGGCATCGGCCAGCACGTACGCGCCGCGGGCCAGTCCGGCGGCCGGAGCATACCTGGCCCGATCGAGCGTGGGCAGGTTTTGCCGTGTCAGCACCAGGCACACCGGCCGGTCCACCAGCGGCATGATCGTGCGCCAGGCTGCGGCCACTTCGTTCGAGTCGCCGGGGCGGATCGTGATCAAGTTGGGAATGCCGCGCACGGCGGCCAGGTGCTCGATCGGCTCGTGGGTCGGGCCGTCTTCGCCCACGCCGATCGAGTCGTGCGTGAAGATCCAGATGCAGGGCAAGTCCATGATCGCGCTTAAGCGGATCGACGGCTTGCAGTAATCGCTGAACACGAAAAACGTCGAGCCATAGGGCCGCACGTGGCTCAGGGCCATGCCGTTGACGGCCGCCGCCATGCCGTGTTCGCGAATGCCGAAATGGAAATTGCGCCCGCCGTAGTTGTTCGGCTCGAACGAGCCCGCGCCGTCGAACGTCAGGTTGGTCCGCGTCGAGGGGGACAGGTCGGCCGAGCCGCCGATCAGCCAGGGCACGTTCTTGGCCACCGCGTTGATGACTTGCCCGGACGAGACGCGCGTGGCCGCCCCCTTGGCGTCGGCCGGATAGGTCGGAATGTCCTTGTCCCAGCCGGCCGGCAGCTGGCCTGTGGCCATTTGCCGCCACTGGGCGGCCAGCTCTGGATGTTTGCCGGCGAAGTCGTCGTATTTCTTCTGCCACTCGGCGTGGAGCTTGCGGCCCCGCGCGCCGATGCCGGCGGCCCAGTGGGCCGTGACTTCCGGGGGGACCAGGAATTTCGCGTCGACCGGCCAGCCGTAGAAGGCCTTGGCGCCGCGGATTTCTTCCTCGCCCAGGGGCTCGCCGTGGGCTTCTTTGGTGTCGTGCTTTTTCGGCGCGCCGTAGCCGATGTGGCTGCGGACGATGATCAGGGTGGGCCGGTCCTTGGTCCGCTGGAATTCCGCGTAGGCGCTGCGCAGCGCCGCCAGGTCGTTGGCGTCGGCCACTTTGATCACGTGCCAGCCGAGCCCCTTGAACCGCGTGCCGACGTCGTCCGTGTAGGCCAGCTCGGTGTTGCCTTCGATCGTGATATGGTTGTCGTCGTAGATCCAGCACAGGTTGGCCAGCTGCAAATGGCCGGCGATCGAAGCCGCTTCGTTGGACACGCCTTCCATCAGGTCGCCGTCGCTGCACAGGGCATAGACGTTGTAATCGAAGACGTCGAACCCCGGCTGGTTGAAATGGGCCGCCAGCCAGCGCTGGGCGATGGCCATGCCGACGCTGTTGCCCACCCCCTGCCCCAACGGGCCGGTGGTCGTCTCCACGCCGCTGGTGTCCAGGCTCTCGGGATGCCCCGGCGTGCGCGAACCGAGCTGGCGAAACTTCTTGATTTCCTCGAGCGGCACGGCCAGCTCGTCGGTCACGCGGCCATGCTCTACCTGCTTGACCCCCGCCAGGTGCAGCGTCGAGTAGAGCAGCATCGAGGCGTGTCCGCAGGACAGCACGAAGCGGTCGCGGTCGGGCCAGGTGGGATCGGCCGGATCGTAGCGCAGCACTTCGTTCCAGAGCGTGTAGGCCACCGGCGCCAGGGCCATGGGCGTGCCCGGGTGGCCGCTGTTGGCCTGCTGGACCGCATCCATCGAGAGGGTGCGGATGGTGTTGATCGAGAGTTGATCGATGTCTTGTTTCTTGGCAGTGGCCGGTGCGGCCGGTGGTTCTTTCTGCATCCGTATACCGTCTGTCGCTTGGGGTTTTAGGGGCCCGCGCCGCCGGCGAGCCGGGTCGAAATCCTGGTCAATGCGCTTGAGTTTAGGGGGGCCGCCGGAGGGCGTCAACGCACCCGGCGCCCGCCCAAACGAGGGGCTAACGGTTGCTCTGGCTCCCCGGCATGCAGGGCGGTTAAGTTCAAGGGGCATGGAACCAGCCCCCAAATCTCGCCGCCGCGGGTTCACGTTTTCGCTGCGAGCGCTGCTGGTCGCGACATCGGTTGGCTGCCTCTGGCTAGCGTGGCAGGCCAGCGCCGCGCACGAGAAAGCAAAGGTGCTGACGCTGATCCACGATCGTTGTGGCGGATCCGTGGGGCAGGAAATTCACCTGTCGGGCCATCCAGGCAACTGGACCCGCACCGAAACGCTACAAATCCTGCTCCGCGCAGACGCATTTTCGCGGTCGGAAATATCGCGTATTCGCGCCGCTTTTCCGGACGACCAGATCGATGTCGTGGTGGCCGACCCCGATGACCAATCGCCGCCGCCACCCATGCCATCCTCTGCGACTGAACCGGATTAGCGGGCGACATTCTGTGCCGCGGCCGTCGCCGGGGCTACAATCCGGGCTTGCCGAAAGTCTGTCCCTCGCCCGGAGTCATCCATGCACATTGCACCCTTGGACGAAAACATCACCCGGGCCGACGTCGACGCCGTCGCCCTGGGCATCTATGCCGACGGTCCCCTCTCGACCGCGGCCGACGCTTTCGAAGCGGCCAGCGGCGTCCGGATCGCCGCACTCCGCGAGCGCAAAGAGTTCAGCGGCAAACCGTACGAGCTGCTCACGATCGTGTCGCCGGCCGGCTTCCAGGCTCCGCTGGTGCTGCTGGTGGGGCTCGGCCCACGCGACAAGTTCGACGCCGGCATGGCCTTTCGCGCGGCCGCGGCGGCGGCCCGGCAACTGGCCGGCAAGCCGCGCCCACGCGTGGCGTTTGCCCTGGGAGATCATTGGCCGGCCGACCAGGTCGAAAGCGGTCTGGCCGGCGCGATCGTCGGCTGCCAGGGACAGGATCTGTTCCGGGCCGAAAAAAATCGACATCCGTTCGAGACACTCTTGTGGGCCGGCGCCGATCAGACCACCCTCGCCCAGGGACAAATCCTGGGCGAAAGCGTCAACCTTGCCCGCCAGCTGGTCAACCAGCCGCCCCAGGACATGTATCCCGAGTCGTTCGCCGCGGCCGCCGGCCGCGTGGCCAGCGAGTGCGGGCTAGCGCTCGAAGTCTGGGACGAAAAACGGCTCGAGGCCGAGCGCTGCGGCTCGCTGCTGGCCGTGGCCAAAGGCTCCAACCGGCCGGCGCGGCTGGTCATCGTGCGCTACCTGGGAGCCGGCGCAGGAGCCGCGCCTGGGCATCGTCGGCAAGGGCGTGACGTTCGATTCCGGCGGCCTGTCGCTCAAGCCCTCCGAGGGCATGCTGACAATGAAGTGCGACATGGCCGGCGCGGCCACGATGCTCGCCGCGATGCGGGCCATTGCCCTCTTGAAACTGCCCGTGAACGTCGTCGGCCTGGCCGGCTTGGTCGAGAACATGACAGGCCCGGCGGCGATGAAGCTGGGAGACGTGCTCACCGCGCGCAGCGGCACCACGATCGAAGTGCACAACACCGACGCCGAGGGTCGGCTGGTGCTGGCCGACGTGCTCAACGTGGCGCTGGACGAGAAGGTCGCCCGGATCGTCGACCTGGCCACGCTCACCGGCGCGTGCGTCGTGGCGCTGGGCACCGAAGTGGCCGGCCTGATGTCCAACGATCAGGCCTGGTGCGACCGCGTCGCGGCCGCGGCCCGCAAGTGCGGCGAGCCGGTCTGGCAGTTGCCGATGTATCCGGAAATTTACGACGACAACATCAAGGGCGAAGTGGCCGACATCAAGAACGTCGGCGACGGGCGCTGGGGCGGGGCGATCAGCGCCGCCAAGTTTCTGGAGCGGTTCGTCGGCGACACGCCCTGGACGCACATCGACATCGCCGGGCCGGCTTTCCGCGACAAGCCCAAGCCCTGGAGCGAAGCCGGCGCCAGCGGCACCTACGTGCGCACGCTGGTCGAGCTGGCCCGCGCCTGGGCCCGCCAGGCGTAGAGGACCGGGCAGCACGCCCGCTCCAAATCGAGGCGGAGCAAGCCAAAACGTGGCTGGTAGCCACTGCTCGGGCGCGGCTGCGCGCCGGAGTCGAGCGTGCCCGCACCGCTCATCAAATATTCACGTGCAACCGCGCCGGCCGCCAGTTATTATCCAAAATACGTAAACGATTGTTTATCCGTTCCTGACAATCTGGGAGATGGACTAATGACACTGAACAGGCGGACCGGCGCGGCGCGGCTGAACACGATTGCTATGGAACTGTGCGCGGGTCGGGTGATGAAAATCGCGATAGTCGCGCTGGGCATTGTGATGGGCGGTGGCCCGCTGGCGCTGGCCAACAACCTGGTCGCCAATGGTAGTTTTGAAACGGGCGACTTCACGGGCTGGACCGTGGCAGCGCCTTCGTACCCGGACTACACCGGCGTCGTGCCATCGGGGACCAACGGCTTTCTTTCGGGCAGTCTTGGTGCAGCACCGGGACCTTACCCAGTGAACGCCGACACCGGCAATTTCTATGCGCTGATCGGTGAGCCGCCGACCAGCGGGTCGGTTTCGCAAAACATCACCACCATTGCGGGCGGGGATTACACGTTCAGCTTTGCTTATTTCGTCTACCCGGGCAGCAACGGCGCGCAGTTCACCGCTTCATTCGGCAGCGACCAGGTGCTCAATGTTAGCGATGTTACCGCGCCGGCATTCGGTCCCACAAACCAATGGGCCGAGGTATCGTACTCGGTCGTCGCGACGAGCAGCTCGACGCAGATTCTCTTCACCAGCGGCAACAACTCGTTCTACAACGGACTCGACTCGGTGAGCGTAATTTACACCCCCGAGCCAAGTTCCCTGGCCCTGCTGGGCTGCGCCGCGATCGGCTTGCTGATTGCCGCTCGCCGCCGCGAAGCGGCCTGAAGCGGACGCTGCTCGATCAAAAAAACGAAATGCCGCCCGGCACAGCGATCTGTGCCGGGCGGCTTTTTTCGCTGCTATCTCGCGCGGCACGGCAAATCGGGCCAGCGACTCGCTGGGTGCCCGACGCTCATTTGCCCCGCGGCCGCAGGCTGCCTTTGTGGCGGCGAGTCTGGCAGTGCGCTGGTTGCACGTCAGCCAGACTGGCGGCCATTGAGTCGGCGGCCGTCTGGGGAACAGCAGGTTCGACCGACGCTTGCTTGGCTGTCGGCCGTAATGCCCGCAGCAGGTGTTGGAGTGACATCGCTCTTCCTCCTTGACGGCCTCGGCGGAGCCCTCCACTGTTGGCTGTCACGCTCTTTACCAACGGCCCTGCGTCACTAGGGTCGATTGCTACTAAACTCTGTACGCTGGAGGGTGGAGGCCGGATTGCCCAAAACCACCGAATTCCAAAATAATTTCGGCCGCGGCGTGCCCGCTCGCTGCGCGGGCGCGGCAACCCGGCCCCTGGCCTTTCCCAGATCCCTTGTGAAGTCTTTCTAGAAGCGAATGGCGTTCCCAAAGCGGCTCCGATTTAGTCTTGCCGCCGCGGACGGGTCGATTGTGGTAATCTAAGCAGGATGAATGCCCCCCAGCACACGCCGCCGGCCGCCGCGCCCCCCGAGTTATTGTCTCCGGCAGGCGATTTCGACTGCGTCCGCGCGGCGGTCGAAAACGGCGCCGACGCCGTGTATTTCGGCCTCAACTCGGGCTTCAACGCCCGCGCCCGGGCCGCCAATCTGGGCCCCGACGAGCTCGCCGACGTGATGGCGTTCGTCCACCGCCGCGGAGTGCGGGGATACGTGACGCTCAACACGCTGGTGTTTCCCAGCGAACTGGCCGAGTTCGAACAAACCGTCCGCCAGGTCGCGGCGGCCGGGGTCGACGCCGTCTTGGTCCAGGACCTGGGCGCCGTGCGGCTGATCAAAGCCGTTGCGCCGGATCTCGCCGTCCACGCCTCCACGCAAATGACGCTCACCAGCGCCGAGTCGATCGAGCTGGTCGCGCGGCTGGGGGTCGAACGGGTGGTCCTGGCCCGGGAACTGTCGATCGACGAAATCGCCCACATCCACCGCCAGACCGCGATGCCGCTGGAGGTGTTCGTTCACGGCGCGCTGTGCGTCGCCTATTCGGGCCAGTGCCTGACCAGCGAATCGCTCGGCGGCCGCAGCGCCAATCGCGGCCAGTGCGCCCAGGCCTGCCGCTTGCCCTATGAGCTGATCTGCGACGGCCGCGAGATCGACCTGGGCGCGATGCAATACCTGCTCAGCCCGCAAGACCTGGCCGCCTACGCGCTCGTGCCGGAGCTGATCGCCGCGGGCGCCAGCGCCCTGAAAATCGAAGGCCGGCTCAAGACGCCCGAGTACGTGGCCAACATCACCCGGCATTATCGCCGGGCGATCGACGCCGCCGTGGCGGGCGAGTCCGCCGGGTTTTCGCCCCGCGACGTGGAAGAGATGGAGTTGTCGTTCTCGCGCGGGTTTTCGCCCGGCTGGCTGGGCGGCTGCGACCACAAGATGCTCGTGCCGGGCATCAGCTCGGCCAAGCACGGCGTGCTGGTCGGCCGCGTGCGCTGCGTGCGCCGCCGAGCGCATCGAAGTCGAGCTCTGCGGATCGCTCCGCCGCGGCGACGGAGTCGTCTTCGAAGGAGACCGGGCCGCCGGCGAAGAACAAGGCGGCCGGGTTTACGAGATCTTTCAGGCGCGGCGCTCGCTGACCGAGCGCATCTCCGCGGGCTGCGTCGAGCTGGCGTTCGCCCGCGGCGCGATCGACCCCGCCCGCTGCTATTCGGGTCAACGGCTGTGGAAAACCGACGAGCCGGAGCTGACCCAAACGCTGCGCAAAAGCTGGAGCCACCCGGCCGCCGAGCGGCGCTTGCCGGTCGAGCTGGAAATCGAAGCCGGAGTGGGACGCACGCTGTCGATCGTCGCCCGCGCCGGCGCCGTCCGCTTGCAATTGGAATCCCCCGAGCCGTTGGCCGAGGCCCTGCGCCACCCACTCACGGCCGAAGTGCTCCGCGAGCAATTCGGGCGGCTAGGGGGCACGAGCTACGAGCTCGCCGGCCTCGAGGCCCGGATCGAAGGGCAGCCGATGGTCCCCTTGAGCGTGCTGGGCAAGCTTCGCCACGCGCTGGTAGCCGGCCTCGACCAATTGCTCGGCACCTCGACGCGCCTGGCTTGCGCGGCCGACGGCGCGCTCGACCGGCTGCGCCGGCCTGCCGCAGGCTCGCGCCGGAAGCACCCGCTCAGTTGCATCTCGTGTGTCGCACGCTCGAGCAGCTCGCAGCGGCGCTGGCCTGCGAAGCTCGGCGGGTCGACGTCGATTTTCAGGACATTCGCGAGTACGCCCAGGCCGTCGAAATGGCCCACGCGGCCGGCGCGGCGATTCTGCTGGCGACGCCGCGCATTCAAAAGCCCGACGAGTTGGGCATCTTCCGCTTGCTCGCCCGGCAAGGGAGCGATGGAATCCTGGCGCGAAATCTGGCCGCTCTGGACTTTTTCGTCCGCGCGGGCTTGCCGGTCGTGGCCGACTTTTCGCTCAACGTCACCAACGAGCTCACAGCCGAGTTTCTGCACGCGCTCGGCGCCGAGCGCGTGACGGCCTCGTACGACTCGAACCGCCAGCAGCTGTTGGACCTGGCCGCGGCCGTGCCGCCCGAATGGCTCGAAGTGGTCGTGCACCAGCACATGCCGATGTTCCACATGGAGCATTGCGTGTTCTGCGCCGTGCTTTCGCCGGGCACGAACAAGACGAATTGCGGCCGCCCCTGCGATGTCCACCAGGTCGAGCTGCGCGACCGCATCGGCATGGCCCATCCGCTGAAGGCCGACGTCGGCTGCCGCAATACGCTCTACAACGCCGTGCCGCAAAGCGCGGCCGAAGCGATTCCGGCCCTGCTTGAGCGCGGCGTGCGGCACTTTCGCGTGGAGCTGCTCGACGAGACAGCGGCCGAGCAAATTGCCGAAACGATCGATCTCTATCGCCAGCTCTTGGCCGGCACGCTGGGCGGCAAGCAGGTCTGGAGCCGGCTGCACGCCGCCAACCGCGTCGGCGTGACCCGCGGCACGCTCGAAGAGCGCCGCAATCCGCTGGCGATCATCTGACAAAGGCAGAAGGATGAAGGCAGAAGGCAGAATAAAGCGGGCAGAAGGCGCGACCAGCGATCTGACCGATTCCGCCTTCAGCCTTCCACCTTTAGCCTTTCTCCTGCTCGGCACTTCCAATCGGGGCAAGACGGCCGAACTGCGGTTGCTGCTGGCCGGGGCCGGCCTGGCGCTCCGCTCGCTGGATGAGTTCGACGCGGTGCCCGACGTGGCCGAGACCGGCGCGACTTTGGCCGAAAACGCCAACCTGAAAGCCAGCGCGTATGCCCGGCATTTCGGGCTCTGGACGCTGGCCGACGACACGGCCCTGGAGGTCGACGCCTTGGGCGGCGCGCCGGCGTCCACACCGCCCGCTACGCCGGTCCGCAGGCTAGCGCCGCCGACAATCGCCGCCGCCTGCTGGCAGAATTGGCCGCCGTGCCGCTCCAGCGCCGCTCGGCCCGGTTCGTTTGCCAATTGGCGCTGGCCGATCCGGCCGGCACGATCCGCGCCAGCAGCGTCGGGCATTGTCGGGGCCGCATTGGCCTGGCCGAGGTCGGTCCTGGCGGGTTCGGCTATGACTCGCTGTTCGAGATCGTCGAGTATCGGCGAACGTTTGCCGAGCTCGGCGCCGCGGCCAAATCGATTCTCAGCCACCGCGCCCGGGCAGTCGGTCTGATGCTCGCCGAAATCGCCCGGCTGACGGCCGAGAGCGACGCCGGCGAGCGCGTTGCTCGCCCCCAGCCGCTGGGCCCGCGCCACGAGGACGGATAGCCACAAGAGACACAAAAAGCCACGAATAACCGCGCGCGAGCGGGCAACGTCCTGCCGGCCAAGAGCGCGACGGCCGATTGCTTCCGGCAATTTCGAGGCGTATCCTGAGACTCCGTTTTTCGCTCGCTCATCGTGCTCAGAAACAACCTGCCCAGAAACCGAAAGGCTGTAACTCCCATGAAAACGTTTCTCTGCCTGCTCGTCGTTGCCGCGGTGGCAGTGTCGCTGGTCGCCGCCGACAAACCCGCTAAGACCGAAAAGCTGCTCCGACATATGGTGCTGTTCAAGTTCAAAGACACCAGCAAGCCCGAGGATGTGCAGAAAGTGGTCGATGCGTTTGCGGCCCTCCCGGGCAAGATCGACGCGATTGCCGATTTCGAATGGGGGACCGACGTGGGCGTGGAGAATCTCAGCCAGGGCTTCACGCACTGTTTCCTGGTCACGTTTCGCGACGCCAAGGGGCGCGACGCGTATCTGCCGCATCCGGCGCACGACGACTTCAAAAAAATCGTCGGCCCGCACCTCGATAAGGTGCTGGTGGTCGACTATTGGACAGAGCACTAGCTCCCGGCCGGGTGCTGGCAGCGCATGGTACGGGGTCGGCAGGCAGCCGGAGCGGGGCATGCACTAACTGGACGGCCTAGCGCGGATCGCCTACGATAATCGGCTGTTTCGCGTTTGCGCGGGGGTATTTTGGCTGCGCCGGCGCGATTTTTTGCCGCCTGGAGGGGGCGCCAAGAAAGCCCAGCCCGGGCCGAATGCTCAAATAGCTAAAACTTTCGCCGGGCCCGGGGGGTATAAGACGCGCGATCTATCGGCACGCCGGGGACCCGTAGCGTCCTTGGATCGAAAGCGGCGGCGGTGCGCCATCGGCCGAGGGAGCCGCTTGTTGGCCCCAGATCAAGACCTTTTGAGGAGAATCGTACCGTGAAAAAGTGCCTGCTCTCGTTGGCCTTGGTCGGCGTCCTGCTGGGCTCGGCCCCCTGGCTCCTGGCCAAAGACACTCCCGCCATCGGCGGCGCCGACGGCGCCTTGAAGCCCGTGGCGATCATCTCGCTGTCGGGCTATGACCGCGTGATGAGCGATATCGCGTTTATCGGCCAGGTCGCCCAGCGGCAGGGACTCGAAAAGCAAGCCGAAGGCATGCTGATGGTCTTCGCCCAGGGGCTCCAGGGCCTGGACAAGACCCGACCCTGGGGCGTTGTCGTCAGCACCGACGGCACGAACTTTCCCCGCCTCGGCTTCCTGCCGGTCACCAACGTCAAGCAACTGCTCGCCTCGCTCCAGGGCCTGATTGGCCCGGCCGACGACGCCGGCGGCGGCGTCTATTCGCTCGAGACCAATAATCTCAAGCTCTACATCAAGGAGCAAAACGGCTGGGCCTTTATCTCCGACACGTCCGACTCGCTCGCCGACTTGCCGAAAGATCCGAGCAAGTGGCTGGACGGGCTCGACAAGAAGTTCGAGCTGGCCGTGCAGTTTCACGTCGCCAACGTGCCCGAGGTCTATCGCACGATGGCCGTCGACCAGATGAAAGATGCGGTCCGGGCCAACCTCAAACAGCAGCCCGGGGAAGATGACTCCACGTTCGAACTGCGCCAGAAACTGACGCAGACCCAGATGCAAGCGATGGAGGACGTCGTCAACGACGCCGACCTGTTCACGTTCGGCTGGGCGATCGATCCGTCGGCTCGCCTCACATCGCTCGACGTGAGCATGACGGGGCGCCCCGGCACTGAGCTGGCCAAGAAGTTTGCCTCGCTCAAGGCGGTCCCTTCGAGTTTCGCCGGGTTTACCTCGACCAAGGCGGCCTTCTCGGCGGGCGTTTCGCAAGCCGTCACCAAGGACGACGCCGACCAGCTCGGCGCCACGCTTGACAACCTCAAGGTCTCGATGGGCCGGGAAATCGACAAGTCCAACGACCTGCCGGACGACGCCACCAAGACAGCGGCCAAAGCCATGCTGGACGACCTGGGCGAAGCCATCAAAGGCACGCTGGCCAGCGGCAAGATCGATGGCGGCATCTCGCTGCTCCTGGGAGCGAAAACCCTCACCGGCGTCGCCGGACTCTACGTGGCCGATCCCGCCCGCGTGGAAAACGCCCTGAAGAAACTGTCCGAGCTGTCGGCCAAGGATCCCAACATTCCCAAGATCAAGTTCAATTCCGACAAGTACGGCGACGTCCGCTTCCACACCGCCAAGTTCCCCGTCCCCGCCGATGAGGACCTGGCCAAGGTGGTCGGCAGCACGCTCGACGTGGCCGTCGGCATCGGCCCCAAGAGCGTCTACGTGGGCCTGGGCAACGACGCCCTCAGCGCCGCCAAGAAGGCGATCGACAACTCCAAGGCCGGCGCCACCAAGCCGGTTGCCCCGGGCTTTGCCATCGTCTCGGCGCAGCCGATCGTCGAATTCGCCAACGCCATGGAGCCCAATCCGATCAACCAGGCCCTGGCCGCCGAACTGGCCAAGGCCCCCGGCAAGGATCACATCCAGTTGACGATCAATCCGATCAACAACGGACTGACCTATCACCTCGAGATTCAGGAAGCCGTCCTGAACCTGATCGGCGTGGCCGCCAAAGTGCAATCGCCCAACGCCCCGGTGGGTGGTGGAGGCGGCTTCGGGCCCCCAGGGGGCGGCAATCCGCGGCCCCAGCGCGTGCGCTAACCCCGAGCGCAAAATCGCTCGCTCAGCGAGCGCGTGTCTGCTAGCAACATCCCCTCCGGCACCGGCGCTGCTGACAAGCGCCGGTGCCGGTTTCGTTTGCTGGTGCCCCGCTGGCGCTTGCCAGCACCGCAGACGCGAAAACTTAGGCTGACTGCGGCAAGTTTGTGCATCGCGGTCAGTTTGCCGAAAAGCGACCCTGTAACGATCGGGCTGGAGTTCCGCTTTGCGGACTGCCGATAAATGCGCACGATGGACTCGAATCGTTTGATCGATTTCGGAGCTTGCGCAAAATGCGACGTTCCCCGCGATTCAAAATCGCCTCCATGCTCGTGGCCAGCCTCGGCCTGCTCCTTCCACGGCACTCGGAAGCCGCCCCGCCGTTGGCGTCGGCCGGCAGCACGCCCTTGCCTGCTGCCAGCGCGCCTGCGGTGATCGACGTGGCGCTGGCCCCCGGGGGCCGAATGAGCGGTCAGGTGCTCGATCGCTCGGCTGCGCCGCTTGCCGGACGACGGATCGATATCGCCTCGCAGGGCCGCCTGGTGGCCAGCTGCGGCACTAACGCCACCGGCTGCTTTACCGTCGATCACCTGGCCGGCGGACTCTACGAACTGCAGTGCGATGGCAATCTCTGCGTCGCCCGGCTGTGGGTCGCGGGCACTGCTCCTCCGGCGGCCAGGCAGACGTTGGTGCTGACCGGCGGCGAAGTCGTCCGCGGGCAAGCCACCTTCGGTCCGTTCACGGGCGATTGGCTCAAGGGCCGGGGCCCGTGGTTGATCGCCGCGGCGGCCATCGTGGCCGTGCCGACCGCACTGGCGCTGGGTCTCAAGCCAAAATCGGCGGCGAGCTGATCCGGGCCCGACCGGCCGGAAATCGCGCGGCATATTGAATGCCTGATTTTCCGCAGGCGCGGCGGGTCAGCCGACGTCCGCTTCGCTTCGGCGGCTTTCTCGAGCAGGCCTAGCCGGCCAGAAACTTCTGCCGGTACTCGTCGCGCGTCAGGCTGTAGAAGTTGATCTCGCGACCGTCGAGCCGATAACACTTGCGGCACTCGAGGCCGATTTTCACCAGCACGTGGTTCGAAGCCACGTTGCGGACGTCGGCGATCGCGGTGATGAGCGGGATGCCCAGCTCGACGAAGCCGTAGCCCAACAGCGCGCCGGCTGCCTCGGTGGCGTAGCCGTGTCCCCAGCATTCGGGGAGCAATCGATAGCCCAATTCGACGGCCGGCTCGATGCCGATGGCCGCGGCATGTTGCCCGGCCAGGATCTTGAGCGCCGCGAGGCCCGCCCAGACTTCCTTTGGCTTGACGATCACCACCAGCCAGCCAGGCAAGCCGGGCGGACCCGGCACGCCGACGTGGCCTTCTTCGAGCATCCGGTCGAGCCATTCGCCGGCTACCACGCGATCGTGCGTTGTGCCGGGCCCGATGTAGCGCATGACGTCCGGGTCGGCCCCCAGGCGCGCAAGCTCGTCCAGGTCGCCGCTCTGCGGAGGCCGCAGCAGCAGCCGGTCGGTTTGGAGCGTGGGAATGCGCACAGCAGGCAAGTCTCGCGAGACGATTTCGAGCGCCGGACCCGGGCCACCCTGGGCAGGATCCGCGGAGTCGCCCCCCGAGTTCATGCTCGTCAGGAACTACGACCGGCGCAGCCGTTTCTTTCCGTCGTACTATCGCCGAAGCGCCCGGCAAGGGGAAGTCCGCACCGGACCGCGAAGCAAGCTTCGGCGTGCCGCGCGCGGGGGCGTTTTTTCGGCCTGCCGCGCACGGCGCGCCGAGCAGCCCCGCCGAGCGACCTGGCCTGTGCCGGGAGGATGGTCTGCGGGGGCCGTTTTTACCGGGAAAATCGGGGGTTTTGGCCGCGAAAAATTGGGCCACTTTCCCCCGCTGGCACTCCTCTGCAAACAGGTCCCAAACCGCTATAATTGCGGTTCGCGCCGGCACGTATTTTTAGCCCCTGTTACACTCTGCCGTCTGGACGGACCCGCAGTGGCAAATGGCGTCAGTACCATCCCTCTGCCGCGGCCCCAAACCGACTCGCCCGCCGAGCCGAGTTCGGGAGCCGAAGGCCCCGCTGCGCCCGGATTCGTCTTCGGCCCCGAGAACCGCCTGGTGGCCGTCATGGCCGCCGCGTTCTTCGAAAATCAGGCCAGTCGTTTCAGCCCTGTAGTGATTTGTGGTCCGTCGGGGTCGGGCAAATCGCACCTGGCGCGCGGCCTGGCCGAGCGCTGGCGGCGAGACAACCCGGCGGCCGGCCTGGTTCTGACCACCGGCACCGACTTTGCCCGCGACTTCGCCCAGGCGCTCGAGCGGCAGCAGCTCTCCGCCTGGCGCGAGCAGGTTCGCTCGGTCGACCTGCTGGTCATCGAGGATCTGGGTCAGTTGGCCGGCAAGGGAGCGGCCCAACAAGAACTGCTTCACTTGCTCGACACCCTGGCCGATCGCGGCGTCGTGGTGTTGGCCACGGCCCGTTCGCTGCCGCAGCAGATCGTGTCGGTGGCAGCCGGTCTGCGCAGCCGGTTGGCGGCCGGCTTGAGCGTGCCGCTGGCGCTGCCGGGTCCGGGCGCCCGGCGCATGATTCTCGATCAATTGGCCCGCACGCGCGGACTGTCGCTGCCCAAGAGCGCCCTCGCGGCCCTGGCCAGCGGACCGAGCGTGCCGGTCACGGCGCTCGACGGGGCCCTGCGCCGCTGGCAACTGGCCACGCACTCGGGGGCACTGGCCGGCGACGCCCTGGAGCGCCTGGCTCGCGAGCATTCCTCTGCCGAGCGGTTGACCCTGGCCGAAATCGCCCGCGCGACGGCCCGGTATTTCAACCTGACCTTGGCCGACATGAAGAGCCCGTCGCGGCGGCAGGCGGTGGTGGCGGCCCGGGGCGTGGCGATTTACCTGGCCCGGCTGCTCACTTCGGCCAGCCTGGAACAGATCGGCCGTTACTTCGGCGGCCGCGACCATACCACCGTGCTGCACGGCCAGCGACGCACCGAAAAACTGATGAAACGCGATCCGGCCACCCGCCATGCGGTGTCCGAATTGAGAAAGAACCTGGTGGCATGACCGTTGGGGAAAAACTGTCGCCCGACTGTCGACGGCTGCCCCGCAATCGGCGGCTATGAACAGCGGCCGGGTCCGGGCCCGAAAAACGGGTCGCCCGGCGACACGCCGTCGACGCTCGAACGACACCCGGCCGACAACTTTTCCAGAGGCCGCACGGAGTCGCTCGGCGGATTTAAGTGCCGACTCAGGGACGAGTTCTCGCGGCGGCCGGATCGGTTATGAACAGGTTCGGGCCGCGGATTACTACTACTGCTATCCCTTCAAGAAACTTAATACAAGGAACATGATCCAGGCCCGCTGGGGTTGCCCAGGCCGGCCCTGTGGATCAGCGAACTCCAGGAAAGGCGCGAGAGCGAAACATGAAAGTCACCTGCAACCGAGAAGCCCTGCTGGCCGCGTTTCAGACGGCCGCGGCGGTGGCCCCCAGCCGAAGCCCCAAGCCGATCCTGCAGAACGTCAAGTTCGAAGTCAGCGAGTCGTCGGCGATCGTGCTGGCCACCGACCTGGAGGTGGGTGTCCGCACCACGGTTTCGGCCGTCGACGTGCAGGTGCCCGGCGCGGTGATCTTTCCGGTCGCCCGCTTCGGTTCGATCCTGCGTGAAAGCTCGGACGAGCAATTGCGGATCGAAGCCGACGGCCAGGGGACGATCGTCCGCGGCGAGCGGAGCGAATTCCGCCTGCCGGGCGAGAACCCGCACGAGTTTCCGGCCGTGGCCGAATTCAACGAATCGAAATATCACGAGCTCTCGGCCCGGCTGCTGAAGGAGTTGATCCGCCGCACGGTCTTCGCCACCGACAACGAAAGCAGCCGCTATGCCCTGGGCGGCGTGCTGCTCGAATTCTCGGCCGACAAGATCATCGGCGTCGGCACCGACGGGCGCCGCCTGGCCAAGATGGAAGTGCCGGCCCAGAGCGTCGGCGGGCATCAGTCGGGCGATAGCATGACGATCGTCATGACGAAGGCCATGACGCTGATCGAGCGAGCCCTGACCGACATGGACGCCACGATCCAGATCTCCGCCCGGGCGAACGAAGTGCTGGTCAAGACGCCGCGAACCACGATCTACTCGCGCCTGGTCGAAGGCCGGTTTCCCAAATGGCGCGACGTGTTTCCGCAGCGCTCCGGCGCCGTGCAGATCGAGCTGACCGTGGGCCCCTTGTACTCGGCGGTCCGGCAGGCCGCGATCGTCACTAGCGAGGAAAGCCGGGGCGTCGATTTCACCTTCGAGAAAGGCTCGCTCGTGCTCAGCGGCCGCACGGCCGAAGTCGGCCAGTCGCGGATCGAAGTGCCGGTGGCCTACGACGGCGACAAGCTGGGCATCACGCTCGATCCGCGCTACCTGATCGATTTCCTCAAGGTGCTCGACCCGGAGAAGACCTTCACGCTGGACCTGAAAGATTCCGAGAGCGCGGCCGTTTGCACGACCGACGACGGATACGGCTACGTGATCATGCCGCTGGCGCGCGATCGCTAGGCGCGGGCGAGATTTTGGGCCCGAGCGGCCGCCGCCGCACGATAGCGGGCTGCCCCCGGCCCATAGCGGCGACCGGTAGCCGCGACCCGCGGCGGCGCTGGAGTGCCCGGCGGCCGCGAATGGCCCGGTCGCCGGGTGCGATCGAGCGAGTGCGATGGCGGCCGCAGAGAAACACGACATCCCGAGAGGCGAACCAACGAGCGTGGCCAAACCCAAAGCGATCGGCAACATCCTCTCCGAACTGCTCGCCCGCCGCGGCTATGCCCGGGTGCAGTCGGGGGGCAACTGCGCCGCGGCCTGGAGCGAAGCGGCCGGAACGGCGATCGCCGCCAGCTCGCGCGCCGGCCAGGTGCGCCGCGGCGTGCTCGAGGTGCTGGTGGCCAATTCGACCGTGATGCAGGAATTGTCGTTCGAAAAGACCCGGCTCGTGGCCCGGCTGGCCGAGCTGGTGCCGGAGGAAAAGATTCGCGATTTGAAATTTCGCGTCGGAACCATCGACTAAGAGCCTATCGGAGAACCGGCGGGGACTGTCCCGGTTTTGCGCAGTCCGCGGAGCAAAACGGGACTGTCCCCCTCTCTGAGGCAGCGCTTACACCAAAGCACAATCGCCAAAGCTTCAACCAGACAGGTAACGCGTAATGGCAGACGATAAAAAGCGGCCCAAACCGGCCGCTCCACTCCCGCCCGAAGAAGCGCCCGTGCCCGACCACGAGTCGGTCGACATGCCCGACCTGGTCAAGGTCGAAGGCGAATACGGCGTCGACCAGATCAAGGCCCTCAGCGACGTCGAGCACGTCCGCCAGCGGCCGGGCATGTACATCGGCGACACCGGCTCGCACGGCTTGCATCACCTGGTTTACGAAGCGGTCGACAACTCGATCGACGAGGCCATGGCCGGCCAGGCCCACGAAGTCTCGGTAACGATCAACGTCGACGGCTCGATCTCCGTGGCCGACGACGGCCGCGGCATCCCGGTCGAAGTGCATCCGGACCTGGGCATCTCCACGCTCGAAGGCGTGATGACCCGGCTCAAGGTGGGCGGCAAGTTCGACAAGCAGGCCTACAAGACCTCGGGCGGCCTGCACGGCATCGGCGTCAAGGCCGTCAATTTTCTCTCCGAATGGTGCGAGGTCGAAGTCCGCCGCGACGGCCACCTCTACCAGCAGGAATACGAGCGCGGCATTCCCGTGGGCGACGTGCGCCGGGTCGGCAAGAGCGACAAGACCGGCACCAAGACCACCTTCAAGCCCGACCCGCAGCTCTTCGGCTCGCTCAAGTTCGACTACAACACGCTCCATCGCCGCTTGCAGGAGCTGGCCTTTCTCAACAAGGGCGTGAAGATCGCCTTCAGCGACCTCCGCTCCGGACAGAGCGAAGTGTTCTGCTACGAGCGGGGCCTGCTGCAATTCATCGAGCACCTCAACCGGGCCAGCGAAGTGCTCCACACCGACATCATCTACATCGCCCGCGAGTCCGAAGGCGTGGGCGTAGAAGTCGCCCTGCAATACACCGGCGAATACACCGAAAACGAACACTCCTATGTCAACAACATCAACACGGTGATGGGCGGCACGCACCTGTCGGGCTTCCGCACTGCCCTGACCCGCACGCTGGGCAACTACGGCAAGAAAAACGCCCTGTTCAAAGACTTGGTCCCCAGCGGCGAGGATTTTCGCGAGGGGCTCACCGCCATCGTCTCGGTCCGCGTGCCCGAGCCCAAGTTCGAATCGCAAACCAAGGTCAAGCTCAACAACGGCGAGGTCGAGGGCATCGTCAACTCGCTGGTGGGCGAGCATCTGAACAACTACCTGGAGCAGAATCCGCGCACGGCCAAGATCATCGTCCAGAAGGCCGTCATCGCCGCCGAAGCCCGCGAGGCCGCCCGCAAGGCCAAGGCCCTGCTCCGCGAGCGCAAGGGCGCCCTGTCCGGCGGCGGCCTGCCCGGCAAACTCCGCGACTGCACCAGCAAAGACGTCGAAAAATGCGAGCTGTACCTGGTCGAGGGTGATTCGGCCGGCGGCAGCGCCGAAGGGGGCCGCCTGCGCGAGTATCAGGCCATCCTGCCGCTGCGGGGCAAGATCATCAACGCCTACAAGTCGCGCGAAGACAAAGTGCTGGCCAACGAGGAAGTCCGCAGCATGATCTCGGCCATTGGCTCGGGCATCGGCGAGGACACCGACCTGACCAAGCGCCGCTACGGCAAGATCGTCATCATGACCGACGCCGACGTCGACGGCTCGCACATCCGCACGCTACTGCTCACCTTCTTCTATCGCCAGATGTACGAGCTGGTCTCCAAGGGCTTCGTCTACGTGGCCCAGCCCCCGTTGTTCCGCGTGAAGAACAAGAAAGACACCTACTACGTCCAGACCGAAGAGGAAATGAAGGCCCAGCTCCTGGACCTGGGCCTGTCCGAGGCCGTGTTCGAGCCCGGCGACGGACGCCGGATCGAGGGGGAGCAGATGAGCAGACTCGCCCGCACGCTGGCCGCGATGGAAGATTCGCTCCTCGCGCTCGAGCGCCGGGGCGTCAGCCTGAAGATCCACGCCCTGCGGCAGGACCCGGTCACGCTCAAGCTGCCGATCTACCACGTCTTCCTGGGCAGCCACGACTTCTGGTTCACCACCCGCGAACAGCTCGATGCCTGGAAAGCCCAGCAGGAAGAAAAAGCCGGCGGCGAGCTGGCCGTGGCCGACAGCCACGTGGGCACCGGGCATTCCGGCGCGGGCCACCCTGCCCTGCCGGCCGAACACGCCGACGGCGCCGCGGCGGCCAACGGCAAGCCGGTCTCGCAGCTGCACATCGTCGAGCTGCACGAGGTGCGCACGGTCAACACGATGCTGGCCGACCTGAAATCGCTGGGCTTTTCGATCGGCGATCTGATTCCCGAGGACCGCACCGGCACCGAGGAGCCGCGGTTCGTGCTGCGCCGCGGCGACCACGCCACCGGCCTGGAAGACCTCCGCGGCCTGCTGCCGGCCATCCGGGCCGCGGGCGAGCGGGGCCTGACGATCACCCGGTTCAAGGGCCTGGGCGAAATGAACGCCGAAGAGCTGCGCGACACGACGCTCGACCCGGCCAACCGCACGCTCCTGCAAGTGACGATGGAAGACGCCGGCGGCGCCGACGAGCTATTCCGGATCCTGATGGGGGACAAGGTCGAACCCCGCCGCGAATTCATCGAGAAGCACGCGCTGGAAGTGCGGAATTTGGATGTGTGACGCTTGCCGTCGCGGCAGCGTATAATCTGGGTATTGGCGTCAAACCGCCCGCATCCGCGCGATCTAATGGCTCCGCGACCCCGGAATCCCGATGCCCCGGACGTCGACCGACGGACCCTTGCCGCGAATCAAATGACGCCCAGGGTTCGTAGCCCGGAGCGCGCTAGCGGCGACGGCACCGGGACGATCTGTCGCGGCAAGGTGCGTCGGTATACAGGCGTGACTCCATGTGCTGAAATGACGACGTCCTGCTTGACACGACTGTTTTTGGGGGCAGACAAGTAATGTCCGGATTTCCAGCATGGCTCGAAACCGAGGGAGCGGTAAAGGCGCTTTTCCGCCTCTATGGATTTAGCGTCGAGTCCGTCTCGATCGCCGGCAGGCAGATTGACATGATTGCAACGCGTCACGACTCGTTTGGCCTCGACCCGGAGCGCTGGGCAGTTGAGATAACTCTCGAGAGGGTCGATGCGACGAAAGGCTCAAAAGATTTCCAAAAACTTGCGCTGGCCGAGACAAGGCATCCGGGCACGCGGAAGATGATCATAAGCACAGCGGGATTCACAGAGGACCAACTCGCCACGCTGCGCGATCTCCGTGTGGTCGCCAAGACATACGCCGACTTCGAGGATTCGCAGCTTAACCTCCGCCAGTACGCAGAAGCGAAACTTGCCGAGCTGGAGACCCAAAAGGCGCCGGACATTGGGTATGCACATGCGAGCTTCATCGAGCCCGAGCTTTCGATCCAACCGAGCGTCGGGCAAACGAAGCAGGTGGGGGCGGAAGAGTGGGCGCGCCAACTCATAAGTGTGCCGACGCCTGGTGTATGCGCGCTGCTCGGGAACCTCGGTAGCGGAAAGACGTCCTTGCTACAGCACGTCCTACACATTGGATGTAAGCAGTTTCTGAGCGCGCCCAGTACGTCTCCCGTCCCGCTCTATGTCCCCCTGGGGAAGTATAAGCAGCACAGCGGCGACATCGAGCAGATGCTTCTGAGTGAATTCCGCGCCGTCGGCCAATCGACGTATCCATACGGCCTTATTCGTCACTTCATCGAAACGCGTCGCGTGATATTGCTGCTCGACGGACTGGATGAGGTGCACCCAATACAAAATAGCGATGATGTTTTGGACACCGTCACGAAGATCATCGGCGCTCTCGGCAAGAAGGCGGCAGCGGTGATAACTTGTCGGCGTCAGTTCTTGGAGAGCACAAAGGACGAACTCGCCTATTTTGGACCGTACACCGCGCAGCATCTTGGAGACCTGCAGGCCGGGCTTGCACGCGCATTACGGAGCCATCCAACGACATATATCGCATCAATCAAGCCATTCGACAGGGAGAGGATTGAACAATACCTCCAAAAGCGGTGTCAAATGGACCCCGCCGCCGTTTCCGAGCTCTTTGGAAAGTTCTATGGGTTTGCGGACATGGCGCAAACACCGGTCCTTCTCGCAATGATCGCGACGACGGCGGAAGAGGGCCTAATCACGGCGGATGCCGATGGCGAGTTCCCGCTGCTCCGCCTCTACGAAGCGTATACAAACCGCTGGCTGGAGCGCGACGTCGGACGTACGAGACTTAGCAAGGACCAACGACGACAGCTAAGTCACGTGCTCGCCGACCATATGCTCTGGCAGCAGGTCGACAGCGAAACGTGGTCGTACTTGCGCGAAGTGCTGCGGAAAAGCCCCGAATGGACGAGTGCGCCGCTGACGGAAGAGGAGGTGGACACTGACATCCGAAACTCAGGCTTCCTCGTGAGGGACCTCGACGACCGTTATCGCTTCATCCACCGGAGCATCATGGAGTACTTTGCTGCGCGCAGGAGCTGGCTCGCCTCGCGGAGGGTGACAGGCCGCGACATTTTCCAACCGACGGGTTTCGAACGTTCTTGACACTGCAATGCGCGGCGAGTCGGCGCAGGACATTGCGTGCCCATTTCCGACGTCGTCATGGGAAGTTACGCGCGGCGAGAACGCAATCGACGCGCAACTCTCGATGCTTGCGGCCGCGTCCCAACACGTCCCGGCCGGGTCAACATTGCTCTTGAACGGTGTTTACTGCGCCCGTAGCGGTTCTGATCAGTCGTGGAAAGGCGTAACGTTCGAATCAGTGCGCTGGGAGTGCTTCGGCGGGACGCTCACATTCGTGGGGTGCAAATTCCAGTCGCTTGAGCTCACAGTTAAAGGAGACGCGAAGTTCCATTTCAACGAATGCACGTTTGAGAACTGTCGGGTTATTTGTGAGTCGTTTCCGGCGGGGCATGACGGGCCGCACGCGAGGACCCTCAATGCCGACGAGGCTGCGCTTGAACTTCCCGACGGAGTTTGGGAGCTCGCGTCCCTTGTGGAGCGCGGCGCAATTGTCAAGGTCGCCAACACAGATTGGAAGCTCGGCAGATCGCAGCTCGGGCTATTTGCGCAGGCAGCGCACAGGCTACACGGGAAGGTCAAGTCGGCGAATTACTCTCGCGGAACGCGCCGAACCGAGCTGCTTGGGCTTCTGCCTATACTAAAGCGCCTTGGGCTTGTACATGAGGACACGTCGCGACAGGGGCATCAGCTTGAACTGACACCCGAGGCGTTCGAGATGATCGGCAGGCTTCAGCGCGACCCACTCGCTAACCAGGGCGCGCTATTGCGACTCTTCGTGAGCGACGTTGAATCTTCGCCCGCTGGCGGCGGGACACCCCGGAAAGCCGGCAAAAAACACGCGGCGAAGCCGCAGCGCCGGAAAAGAGGGAACGCGTAGTCCGCTGGAGCGCACTGCGCTAGCACCTAGGGTTGACCCGGCGATGAACGCGTTTTCCGGCCGCCACTACAAAATAATCGACGCCGTCCCGCGGAAGATCACGCTCGCCACTCACTTTCCCTTCCGCGTGCCGCAGAGGCCGGGGGCCTCGGTTACGAAGCGGCCGGTCGATGTGCCGTGGCCCAGCGCCGTTTGCGGGCGCCTAGCCCACTGGAGGCAGATCATCTGGAGACGCTCGGCGGCGGGAAAGCAATAACCCCGCGCGTGCAACTGCGCAGGAATTGGCGCCTTTGTCGTCCAGGCCGTTCATGGAGCGGAGCCCAGACTCGCAGCCGCGGGGCACGACCCGCGCGAGACCGCCGCCCCGTTATGTCCAGATGCCAGCCCAAGCTCAAAGCGGATTAAGGAGCGGACATGACGCACATGACCTGCGCCCCGCGCAACTGACCTTCACAGGTGACAACAAACGTTCGCAGCGGAATCGCGCCCGTCCTCGCATCCGGGTCACCTCCGCGCCAGCGCGGCGGCGGGATTTGGAAAATCGCTTGGGGGCGCTCCGCGTCGCTGGTGGTGGCCATGAAGGTTGTCAGTCGAGCCCCAAGCCTTGTCGCAGTGCGACGCCAAACAGCGCGACGCTACGCCGCGCGACGCAGCCTAGCTCGACCGCACGACGTTGTGATAGATCTCCTGCACATCGTCGCTGTTGTTCAGCATGTCGATGAACTTGTCGAACAAAACCAGATCCTCCGCGCTGAGCGTCTTGCTCGTCTGCGGCAGGAAGGTGATCTCCTGGGTTTCCAGTTCGATGCCCGGAAAGGCCGCGAGCACGGCGGTCTTGGCTTTGTAGAACTCGCCGGGCTGGGCGAAGATCGTGATGTCGCCGTCCCGGCACTCGACCTCTTCCACCGCGACGTCCGCGGCGAACAGCGCCTCGAGCACTTTTTCCTCGTCGCTTCCCTTGAACGACAGCACCGCCAGGTGGTCGAACGACAAGCTCACCGAGCCCTGGGCGGCAAACTTGGAGCCGGTCTTGGTGAAGCAACTGCGGACTTCGGAGATCGTGCGCTGCGGGTTGTCGGTGAGACAGTCGACGATGACCAGCGCCCCGCCCGGCCCGAAGCCCTCGTAACGGGCCGGTTGAAAATCCTCGGTCCCCGTGCCGCTGGCTTTCTGGATCGCTTTTTCGATCACGTGGGCCGGGACCTGCGCCTGCTTGGCCTTTTCGATCACGCTGCGCAAGGCCGGATTGGAGTCCGGGTCCGACGGGCCGTTCTTGGCGGCCATGTACAGCAGCTTGCCGTGCCTGGCATACAGCTTTGACTTTTGCGCCGCCGTCTTGAAGATCGACTCTTTGCGCTTCTCGAAGATTCTTCCCATCGACTTTTGCCTTTGTGCCTGCTTGCAGGCGATGTGTCTATTGGTTGGCGCAGGGCAGCGGATCCGAGCGCAGACCGGACTTGGCACGTCCACGTTCCGCGCATCCGCATCAAACCGGCGGCCGCTCGTCATCGCTCCGACGCGCCCGAAACGCCCGACGTGCGGTCGCCGGTCCGGTGGCAGCCAGGCCAAAACATCGAGCGCCGTGGAGAAATGAAATATAGTTGAGGGCGCCCTTGCGGCAAAGGGACTGGTTTGCGGGCCTGGCCGAGCTCAATCGAGCAGGTCAGGCCCTTTGGCCTGGCGACCACCTCTGCGCCGGAAATTCATGCTCGTGCAGGTCGCCCCGGCTGCCCGACCTCGTCGAGTCGGCGTATGATTACGTCCCAGGACGCTCACCGCAACTCGACACGCGCGAACCGGAATGAGGAAAGATCATGGCAAATTTGACTGGCAAAGTGGCGATTGTGACTGGCGGCTCAAGAGGCATCGGGGCCGCGATTGCCAAGCGGCTGGCGGCAGATGGGGCTGCGGTCGCGCTCACCTACGCCCAAGCGGCGGGCGCGGCCGAGGCCGTCGTCAAGGAGATCCAAAAGTCCGGCGGCCAAGCGCTGGCGATTCAGGCCGACGCGATCAATGCCGCCGCGGTCGCCGCCGCGGTCGAAAAAACCGTCGCCGCTTTTGGCCGACTGGACATACTGGTCAATAACGCCGGCACCGCGATCCCCAAGCCCTTCGTAGAATCGACGCTGGACGAGCTCAACCGGGTAATCGATATCAACGTCCGGGGCGTGTTCTTCGCAACGCACGCGGCGCTCAAGCACCTGAAAGACGGAGGACGCATCATCTCCATCGGCTCGTGTGTCGGCGAACGTACGATGACGCCCGGCCTGGCGGCATACGCGGCGACGAAGGCCGCCGTCAAACTGTTCACCCAGGGCTTGTCGCGAGAGGTGGGCGAGCGGGGCATCACGGTCAACAACGTCCAGCCCGGGCCGATCGACACGGACCTGAACCCCGCGGCCAGCGATTGGGCGACGCCGCAGATCGCCAACACGGCCTTGAAGCGCTACGGGCATGTGGACGACGTGGCCGAATTGGTGGCTTTCGTCGCCGGTCCCCACGCCTCGTACATTACCGGCGCCAATCTGACGGTTGACGGGGGCACCAACGCCTGACGCCCGGCCGGTTTGCTCGAAGCCGCCACGAAGTGCCGCCGGTTGAGGCATCGAACGGCGCAAATGGCGGGCAAGACGGGTAAAATCAGGCCCTTCACGTGACAGGGCGCGTTTGAGGCAAACGGCTATGAACGACCCACGCAAAACAGCGATCGTCACCGGGGCCTCGCAGGGGATCGGCGCGGGAATCGTGCAGGCGCTAGTCGAGCGAGGTTACAACGTCGTCGCCAGTTCGCGAAACATGACCAAATCCACCGAGGTGGCCGCCTCGGAGCAGGTTGCGCTGGTGGATGGCAACATCGGCGAGCCGGCCACGGCCGCCCGGATCGTCGAGACGGCGCTGGCCCGGTTCAAGTCGATCGACGTCCTGGTGAATAACGCCGGCATCTTTTTCACCAGGCCCTTCACCGACTACACGGCCGAGGACTTCCAGTCGCTCGTCTCGACGAACGTCGGCGGCTTCCTGTACGTGACCCAGCTTGCGATCAAGCAAATGCTGGCCCAGAAGACCGGCGGGAGCATCGTCACGATCACGGCGGCGTTGGCCCGCAACCCGATCCGGGGCATCACGGCGGCCGTGCCGATGATCACCAAAGGCGGCCTGGAGACGGTCACCCAGCATCTGGCCATGGAGTATGCGAAAGAGGGCATCCGCGTGAATGCCGTCGCGCCCGGCGTGGTTTATACGCCCCTGCACCGCGGCACTCCGCAAGCAGCGCTGGAAAGCCTGTCGCCGATGGGCCAGCCCTCGACCGTCAAGGACATCGCAGATGCGGTGATGTATCTGACCGACGCCGCGACCGTCACCGGGCACATTCTGTACGTCGACGGCGGGGCCCATTTCGGCAAATGGTGAGCGGCTTTGCGCGGCAGATGAGCGTTACCGTCTCCGGCCGCGGTTCACCGCCGTTGCCGCGGTGGATCAAAACTCCGGACGTTTCTTCTCTCCTGCCGCAGCCCCTTGCCCTTGCCGCTAGAATAACCGGCGGACTGGTCAGGCCAGGTTCCCGGGATTCGCCCACGTTAGCGGAGGATTCTTACATGCCTACGGCACTCAGCACCGATCTGCTCGCGGTTCTCGATCAACTCGCCGGCGGGGTCCACGCGGGCTTTCGCCCGGCACATGCCCGGGGTTTCATTTACTCGGGCCATTTCACGCCGGCGCACGAGGCGGCCGGATTAACCCGGGCCCCGCACGCTACGCGTTCCTCGACGCCGGTCTCGGTGCGCTTTTCCGTTTCGGCCGGGGTTCCGACGGTTGCCGACAATGCCGAGCCGGGATCCAGCCCACAGGGAATGACCATCCGCTTCCATCTGGCCGAACACGTGCATACCGACATCGTCGCGCATTCGCACAATGGTTTCGCCGTTCGCACGGGCGAGGAATTTCTGGCCTTTCTGCGGGCAGTGGCCGCGAGCGGACCGGAGAGCCCCCAGCCGCCGCCGATCGCCGCGTTTCTGGCGACGCACCCAGCCGCCAAGAAGTTTGTCGAGGCGCCCAAGCCGATCCCGCGGAGCTTCGCCACGCAAAAATATTTCGCCGTCACCGCGTTCAAATTCACGAGCGCCGCAGGCCAGACCCAGTTTGGCCGCTTTCAGATGGTGCCCGAGGCGGCCGTGGCCGTTTTGACGCCGGAGGAGGCCGCCCGCAAGCCGGCCGATTTCCTGGCCGCCGAATTTTCCGAGCGCTTGGCCGCCGGGCCGGTGAAGTTCACCATCCGAGTGCAATTGGCCGAGCCGGGCGATGAGGTCGCCGATTCGACGTCGGTCTGGCCCGAGAGCCGCCGGCAGCTGACGTTCGGCACGCTGAAGATCGAAAAGCGCGTGGACGAGCTGGGCCCGGAAGAGCGCAAGATCATTTTCGACCCGCTGCCCCGCGTGGACGGCATCGATTCGGCCGGCGACCCGCTTACCGACGTGCGCGCGGACATCTACCTGCTGAGCGGTCGCCGCAGGCGGGCGAGCGGCGCGGTCTAGCAGGGCGCGTCGACGTATTCAACTTCAACGGGCTGCCCGCCGGGTAGAAAATGCGCCGGCGTGGCCCCGCACGCACGAACTCTGTAAAGGCCGAGCGATGACCGATCCTTCGCAAAAACCCCTGCCGCATGGCTGCCTGTCGGGAGCCGACCACGACCGCGAGGTGCCCGAGATCGACCTGGTCAGCCCGCTCATGATCCGCGGGATCACGCTGCGCAACCGGATCGTGATGTCGCCCATGTGCCAGTACATCGCCCAGGAGGGGCTGGCCGACGATTGGCACCTGGTACACCTGGGCAGCCGGGCCGTCGGCGGAGTGGCCTTGGTGATGGTCGAGGCCACGTCGATTGCGCGGGATGGCCGGATCACGCCCGGCGACCTGGGGATCTGGAGCGACGCGCACATCGAGCCGCTGGCCAGGATCGCTCGCTTCGTCCACTCGCAAGGGGCGGTGGCCGGCATCCAACTGGCCCACGCCGGGCGCAAGGCGAGCTGCGATCTGCCCTGGAAAGGCGGCGCCGGGCTACTCACGCCCGCCGCGGGCGGCTGGAACGTGGTCGGTCCCAGCGCGGTGCCGTTCGACACCGGCAATCCGGTGCCCCGGGCTTTGGACGAGGCCGGCATCGACGAGATCGTTGCCGCGTTCGAGGCCGGCGCCATGCGCGCCCTGGCGGCGGGATTCCGGCTGATCGAGATACACGCCGCTCACGGCTACTTGCTGCACGAATTCCTTTCTCCGCTCAGCAATCACCGTACCGACCGTTACGGCGGCAGCCTGGAGAACCGTTGTCGCCTGACGCTCCGCGTGGCCGAAGGGGTGCGCAAGCGAGTGCCCGCCGAGCTGCCGGTGTTCGTCCGCATCTCGGCAACCGACTGGGCCGAAGGCGGCTGGGACGTGGAGCATTCGGTGGTGCTGGCGGCGCGGCTGAAGGAGTTGGGCATCGATTTGATCGACGTCAGTTCCGGCGCGCTCGTGCCGAAAGCCCGGATCCCGGTGAGCAAGGGCTACCAGGTGCCGTTTGCGCGCCGAATTCGCTGCGAGGCGGGGGTGATGACCGGCGCGGTCGGGCTGATCACCGAGGCGGCCCACGCGAACGAAATCGTCACCGGCGGCGACGCCGACCTGGTGTTCATCGCGCGAGAATTGCTCCGCGAGCCGTACTGGGCGCTCAAAGCCGAGCAAGAGCTGGGCAGCGAACCGTCGTGGCCCATATCGTACGGCTACGCGGTCAAGCGCCGGCGCGCTGAAACCGGCCGAGGTTTGTTTTTTGCCCCCTGCCCAGGAGGCGCGATGCTTCCTGACCCGCCCACGGCGGCTCAAATCCCGGCGCCCCCTTCCATCTCGCAGGGAAAGGTCGAATCCATTTCCAGGGCCGGCTCGGCAACCGTGCAGCGGCCCACGATGCGGGCCGGAATGCCGGCCACGGTCGTATGCGGCGGCACGTCGTGCAGCACGACGCTGCAGGCGGCCACTTTGGCCCCGGTGCCGATCTCGATGTTGCCCAGGATCTTCGCCCCCGCGCCGATCAGCACGCCGCGGCGCACCTTCGGGTGCCGGTCGCCCGACTCCTTGCCCGTGCCGCCGAGCGTGACTTCGTGCAGGATCGACACGTTGTCTTCGACGACCGCGGTTTCGCCGATGACCACGCTGGTGCCGTGATCGATCAGCACGCCCGAGCCGATCTGGGCGGCCGGATGCACGTCGACGCCGAAGGCCTCGGAGATACGATTCTGCAAGTGTGCGGCCAGCCCGAACCGCTCCTGCTCCCAGAGCCAATGGGCCACTCGATAGGCCTGCAGCGCGTGAAAGCCCTTGTAGTACAGGAACGGCTGGGCGTAACCTCGGGCTGCCGGGTCGCGCGTCCGCGCGGCCAGCAGATCGGCCCGGATCGACGCGCGGATCGAGCTGTCGGCGGTCAGCGCATCGGCGATCAAGTCGCGCAGCAGGATGGCGGGCAGCTCGGGCGTGTGCAGCTTGTTGGCCAGGATCACGCTGAGGCCCTCTTCCAGCTTCTTATGCCCCAGCACGGCGGCGTACAGGAAGCTGGCCAGCACCGGCTCGCGCTCGGTCTCGCGCCGCGTCTCGGCATGGATCTGGTCCCAGAATCCGTCCTCGGCGCTGGCGGTCAAATATTCGGTCAGCTCGTCCATGGCAGGATTCCGCCTTTGCAGACTGGTTCGCTGGAAGCTCAAAAAAATCGCCGCTTGCATGCCGGCCGTGGGGAAGCGCAAGTCTAACATCCCGGCGGAGCGCTCGCGCCGCGAAAACGACGACGCCCGGGAAGCGCCTTAGCCGGGCCCGGGGTCCCCACTGGGAACGGCAGGTGCATTGTCGATATGATGGCAGCCAGGTTTGCCGCCGAGCTGTGGCCCCGCGCTATCGCGGCTCGCCGGCGGCATTCGAGCAAACTCGGCTGGCTCGGCGCCGGGCCGCTTTTCGCGTCGCCGCCGAATTTGACCCGGAGCATCCACCAGGTTCAGCATGGCCACCGATGTGACTGTTCTCGTCGTGGGTGCCGGCCCGACCGGTCTGCTCCTGGCGGCGGAGCTTTATCGCCGGGGGATCGACTGCCGGGTCATCGATGCCAACCCGGCGCCGCTGCACTGGGACCGGGCGACGGTCGTGCACCCGCGCTCCCTCGAGGTCTTCGAGTCGCTGGGAATTATCGAGCCCCTGCTGGCCGCGGGCGTCAAACAGCGCACGGCACGGCTCCACTCGGCCGGCAGCGTGCTGGGCGAAATCGACCTGGCGCTCTGCGGCAGCCGCTACGGGTTCAACATCGGCGTCTCGGAGGAAGTAACCGAATCGATTCTGACCGACTACCTCCGCGGGCAAGGGGGCGACGTCCAGCGCGCCTCGCCCCTCGTCGAGCTCGCACACCACGACGACGGACTGCTGGCGAGCGTCGAGCGGGACGGCCGGCCGGAGCGATTTACCGCCGGCTGGGTCGTCGGCTGCGACGGAGTCCACAGCGCCACGCGGAAGTTGACCGGAATCGAGCTCGTCGGGCACGACCTCGCGGACCCCTGGGCGGTGTTCGACGCGACCGTGCCGGGCTGGCCGGAATCGTACGAGGCAAACTACGCGTACCTCGACGAGATCCCGGTCATCTTGACCGCGCTGCCGCGCGAGCGGTGGCGCGTGTACCTGCGGCCCAGCGCCGGACTCCGACCTGGTCGCCGACGCCCGGTCCACGCTGCGCCGCTACCTGCCGACCATCGGCTTCGACGCTGTCACTAACCCGACGCGATTCCATTGCCACACCAAGATCGCGTCGCAGTACCGCTGCGGCCGGATCCTGTTGGCCGGAGACGCGGCCCACGTCTGCTCGCCGTCCCAGGGGCACGGCATGAACAGCGGCCTGCAGGACGCCTTCAATCTGGCCTGGAAGCTGGCGCTCGTCTCGGCCGGACACTCTGCGGCCGCGCTGCTGGACAGCTACGAGGCCGAACGACGCCCCGTGGCGGAAATGATCACCAGCTCGGGCGACGCGTTCGAAGACGCCCAGGGGCTGACCGACCCCGCCGCCCGCCGCGCCCGCGACGAGTCGTTGCGAGCGGTCTTTGCCGACCCGGCGTCGCGGCACCACGAAGCCATCGCCGAGGCAGAGCTCGACATCGACTACGGCGATTCGCCGATCGTGATGGGAGACCGCCACGATGCGCTCGCGCCGGGCCACCGGCTGCCCGACACGATCGAGGTTTGCCTTGCCGGAGGCGAAACCTGCCTGCTGCACGAACTGGCCCACCGCGCCGGCCACACCGCGCTGGTCATCGGCGGACCGCAATCCCAAGAGGACGAACTCGCGCGCTTGGACAGCTCCGTTCGGACCCATTTGGGCAAACCGGTCGTCGAAGCCAGCTGCGCGCTCTCGGCCCGGCCCGAGCGGCAGCCTTCTTGCGCCCGGCTTGCGCCCGCCGCAGCCGACCGATTGGGCATCGAGCGGCACACGCTGCTGATCGTTCGGCCGGACGGGCACGTCGGCCTGCGGGCCGATCGCGATCACCTGGAAGCGCTCGCCGCCTATCACCGCCGATTGGCGTCAGGCCGGCTTTGATCTGTCGAACTTGTTCGCGCCGGCATTGCCCGCGCCGAATCGGAAGTACCGTGCCGCGAGCATTGCCGTGCGCCTGAGCCGTGGGCGTTTGCCCGTATGTTGGTCTGTCGCGAGAGCAACGAAAGACAGCCGAGGCGATCTCAAAGCGAGATCACCCCGGCTGTTCCTCCCGGCCGCGTGTTGCCGCACATTAGAAGATGTCTCCGAGGGCCGATCCGATTCCGCTGGCCACGTCGCCCACGCCGTCGGCCACCCCGTTGACGACCGAGCCAACCCCCTTGGCGACGCCACCCACGACCGCGCCGCCGGCATTCAGCACACCGGTGACCCCTTTGCCGACATCCTGACCCACCGCTCCGGCCAGGCCGCTAAAGCCGGTGCCCAGGGTGGGGATCTGTCCGTTGCCTGGCGTCATCGGCGGACGGCCGCCGTGCCCGCCCAGCAGCCCGCCGGTGTACAGGCCTGGAGCGGCCGGCTTGTTATTCAGGTTGCCGAAGGCGACCGGGCCGTAAACCGGCAGGTGGAAGCCACCCAAGTTCCCGCCGCTCGGCTGCGTGGGAGACGGGATCGGGTGGATCGTGTTCCAGCCGCCCGGATTCGGGCAACCTTTGCCACTATTGCCCTTGCCGTTGCAGTTGCCGTGGTGACCGTCGTGGTGCGAGCCGCAGTGGCTCGAACCACGGCTGCCACCGCAGCTGGACCCATGGCTGTGAGCCTGAGCCTGGCTCACCGAGAACATCGAAACCACCGCCAGAGCCGCCGCAAACTTCAGTACGCTTCGCATGATCCACCAATCCTTTCGAGTATTTCGCGACCATTTTTTGAGGCCCGCTACATGCTTGCCTCTGGATATCCCAGCGTGGACCGGCCGGATTTGTTACAAGCGATTTTCCAGTTACCTGGGGAGCGGGTTTTTCGGCCCTGGAAGCCGCGGCCGCTGGCACCCGCGTACGGGGCGGGTTCGTGGCGGCGCGCGAAAAAACCAGGCCGCGGCGATCGAGGGGGATCGCCGCGGCCTGGTCGATATTGGGGGCGGGCTTGCCAGCCCGGGACCCGATTCGATTTACAGCAGGTCGCCGATGGCCGAGCCGATGCCGCTCAGGGCGTCTCCAACGCCGTTGGCCACTCCGCCCAGCACCGAGCCAACTCCCTTGGCCACGCCGCCGACCACAGACCCACCGGCGTTCAGGACACTGGTGACCGCCCCGCCGACATCCTTGCCCACCGCTCCGGAGAACCCGGCAAAGCCGGTTCCGAGGTTGGGGATCTGCCCGTTGTTGGTCGTCACCGGACGGCCGGCCGGCCCACCCAGGCCCCACTGATTCAGATTTCCCGTGTACGGGCCGTGACCCATTGCCTTGCCGCCGAGGTTGCCGAAGGCGACCGGCGGGTACGTCGGGAACCGATTGACGATGCCGCCGCCCTGCTTGGGAGCCGGGATCGGGTGGATCGTGTTCCAGCCGCCCGGATTCGAGCTGCCTTTGCCGCTGCAGTTGCCGCCGTTGCAGTTGCCGTGGTGACCGTCGTGGTGCGAGCCGCAGTGGCTCGAACCACGGCTGCCACCGCAGCTGGACCCATGGCTGTGAGCCTGAGCCTGGCTGACCGAGAACATCGAAACCACCGCCAGAGCCGCCGCAAACTTCAGTACGCTTCGCATGACCCACCAATCCTTTCGTGTTTTTTGGGTCCTTTTTTGAGGCCTGCTACATGCTTGCCTCTGGATATCCCAGCGTGGACCGGCGGGATTTGTTACGCTGAAATTTTGCGGCCTTTCCACACGGCGTGTTGGCCAGCGCGGGGCCGGGCTCGCCAATACACTCAAACGCCATATGCGGCAGTGCGGCAAACAACCCCGACGGCTCTAGCCGAACCCCAGCCTTTCCGCGAAAATCCGGCATGCCACCCAAACTCTCCCTTGCCGTCTGGTTGATGATGTCGCAACTTTTGTCGCCAGCCGCCGCCGATCCGCCGCCCATCGCGCCGGTCAAAGTGGTGGTCGATACGTATCACGGCACCGCGGTGGCCGATCCGTATCGCTACATGGAACAGTTCAAGGATCCGGCCGTGCAGGCCTGGGTGAAGGCCCAGGCCGACTTCGCCGATCGCACGCTGCACAGTCTGCCGGGCCGCGAGAAACTGCTGGCCCGGATCGACGAGCTCGATGCCGGCGCTCCCTGGTCGCTCTACGGCGTGACGCGCCGGCCGGGCGGCGAAAGGTTCTATTTCAAACAGCTGGCCGGCGAAAACGTGGCCAAGATTTACCTGCGCGAGTCGGGTGGCGGCGAGCGACTGCTGATCGATCCCGAGACTTTTCCCAAGGCCGATCCGCAGGACCATTTCACGCTCAGCTTCTATCGCGTCTCGCCGGACGGCACCCGGCTGCTGTACGGCTACGCCGCGTCGGGCTCGGAGCAAACCACGCTCCGGGTGCGCGACGTGGCCTCCGGCCAGGACTTGCCCGACGTGATCGACCGGCTCGAGGCCGAATACGCCCTGCCCGGCTGGCTGCCCGACAGCCGCTCGTTTACCTACAGCCGGCGGCGAAAAATCGCTCCCGACGCTCCGCCCACCGAGGGTTACAAATTCACGCAGGCCTTCTGGCACACGCTCGGCAACGATCCGGATCAAGATCGGCTGTTGCTGGGGCAGGGCGCACCGGGCTCGCCCGAGTTGGGCGAGATGGATTTTCCGGCCGTGATCGTGCCGGCCGGATCGCCTTGGGCCATCGGCCAGATCAAGCACGGCGACGAAACCGACATCACCCTGTATGCGGCGCCTTTGGACGCATTGACGAAAGCGCCGATACCCTGGACGAAGATTTGTGGCCGCGCCGATCTGGTCACCGGTTTCGCCGTGCATGGCGACGACCTATTCTTGCTCACCGCCGCCGACGCTCCGCGGTTCAAGGTCCTGCGCACGCCGCTGGCCCGGCCCGATCTGCCCACGGCCGCGGTCGTGGTGCCGCCAGGCGAGTACGTGGTCGACGCGTTGGCCGCGGCCGCTGATGCGCTGTATGTCGGCATTCTGGAAGGCGTGCCGCACAAACTGCTGCGAGTCGCCTACGACGCCGGACCCGCCGGCCCGGCCCTCGCCCGGCCCGAGCCAATCACGCTGCCACCGGGCGAATCGTCGGGCTACTTCGAGGCGGTGCACGGCGAAATGGCCGGCGCGCTGGTGCGCATGCGCAGCTGGACGCACGAAGGCCGGCTGTACGAGTTCGATCCGGCCAGCGGCGCATGCCGCGAAACCGATCTCTTGGCCCGGGGCAAGTTCGACGCGCCCGAGGGCCTGACGGCCGAGGAAGTGCTCGTGACCAGCCACGACGGCGTGCGCATCCCCTTGTCGATCATTCACCGCAGCGATCTGAAACTGGACGGCAACAATCCCACGCTGCTGTCGGGTTACGGGGCCTACGGGCACGTGATGGCGATGGGCTTCGACCCCACCAATCTGGCCTGGCTTGAGCGCGGCGGGGTGATTGCGATCGCCCACGTGCGCGGGGGCGGCGCGTTTGGCAAGGCCTGGCATCATGCCGGCCGCCGCGCGACCAAGCCGAACACCTGGAAAGACTTCATCGCCTGCGCCGAGTACCTGGTCAAATCCGGCTATACCCGGCCCGCCCGGCTGGCGGGCAAAGGCGGCAGCGCGGGCGGGATTCTCATCGGCCGGGCGATCACCGAACGCCCCGACCTGTTCGCCGCGGCGCAAATCGCCGTGGGCTGCACCGACTTGCTCAGGTTCGAAACCACGATGAACGGACCGCCCAATGTGCCCGAGTTCGGCACCGTGACCGAGCCGGAGGCCTTTCGCGGCCTCTTGGCAATGAGCACGCTGCACCACGTCGTCGACGGCGGCAAGTATCCGGCCGTGATCCTGACGCACGGCATCAACGATCCGCGCGTCGAGCCCTGGCAATCGGCCAAGACCGCGGCCCGGTTGCAGGCGGCCACGGCCAGCGGCAAGCCGGTGCTGCTGCGCGTGGACTATCACTCGGGGCACGGCATCGGCTCGACCCGGCGTCAGCGCCACGAAGAGAAAGCCGACGTCTGGTCGTTTCTGCTCTGGCAGTTCGGCGATGCGGAGTTTCAGCCGGCGGGCAAATAGCGATCCGTTGCCGCCCGCGCGGCCGCCGGAATTGCCCGGATCAAATCTGCAAACTCAAGGCCGTCCGCCGAAAATCGACAGGAGTCGACAGATCGTGAATCTGGTCCTGGCCCACGGCTTATTCGGATTTCGGCGCTTGCTGGGAATCGAGAATTTCAACCAGCTCGCCGCCGACTTGGAGGCCAGCTTCGCCGCACTGCCGATCCGAGTACTCGTGCCCGAGGTGCCGCCGGTCGGGCGGATCGAAGCCCGCGGACGACAGCTGGCGCGCTCGATCGCGACGGGCCTCGGCAACGGGACGCTCGACCCGGGTGAGCCCGTGCACATCATCGCCCACAGCATGGGCGGCTTGGATGCCCGGTACTGCATTGCCGCGCAGTGCGAACCCCAGCTCGCCGGCAGGATTGCTTCGCTCACCACGCTGGGCACGCCGCATCGGGGGTCGCCCGTCGCCGATCTGCTGACCGCTCAGGGTCAGTTCGATCCGGTGGCCTGGGCCAACCGCGTCGTCTCCGGTCCGCTGCGCGAGGCGCTCGACAATCTGAACCTGTTGGCCGGCGGCATCCTGGAGCTGACCTCAACTGCGACCGATCAGTTCAATCGGCAGTATCCCGATGTGCCCGGCGTCGGGTACTTTTCCTATGCAGCCCGGGGGCGCGGGGCACTTGCCATCACGGCGGCTCCCCTGCTGCCGCTTTATTACTTCATCCGGCAAGCGACGGGCCACGACAACGACGGGCTGGTCACGGTCGAGTCGGCCAAATGGGGCACCTTCATCGACATCTGGCCCGGCGACCACGCAGACATGCTCAATCATGATCTGAATCAGGGACCACTGGCCGAATCGACGGCGCTGGACGTGCGGCAAAAATATCGCGCGATCGTCGCCCGGTTGGCCGCGCTGCCTTAACCGGAGAGCGCGCCGCGCTGTTTCGGTAATACGGCCGCTACGGCTCTAGCTCATCGGCCGGCACGATTTCGACCGCGTCGAGCGTGCCGTTCTTCTTCAGGTCTTTGCTGAAGCCGAGCGTGGCCCGCAACTGCACGTTGGGAAAGCCGGCCACCTTGAGCCGCGCTGGGCGGCAAAATTGCCGCCGCCTGTGGAATTCGCTAAGCTTTCTGCCATGGATGCGGAATCTGCAACATCCTCCTGGGCCAACGACGGCGAATTGCTCGATGCGCTGCGCCGGGGCCAAGACGAAGCATTCGCCGAGTTGGTTCGTCGGCACTCGGGCCCCCTGCTCTCGGTGATTCGCCGCCTGCTCCGCCGAGATGAAGACGCCCAGGATGCGCTCCAAGAGACCTTTCTGTCGGCCTTTCGCGGACTGCGCACTTTCGACGGCAAGTGTCGATTGGGCACCTGGCTCCATCGGATCGCGGTCAATGCCGCGCTCATGAAATTGCGCGGACAGCAGCGGAAGCCGGAAACCCCGATCGACGAATTACTGCCGAAGTTCTATGCCGACGGCCATCGCCAGAACCCCGGTCCGGCCTGGACGCTGGCGGCCGACGAGGCCTTGGAGCAGGCGGAAACCCGAGAATTGGTGCGCCGCTCGATCGATCAACTCCCCGACAGCTACCGGGTGGTGCTGATCCTGCGCGACATCGAGCAGCTCGACGCAGCCGAGGTCGCGGCGCTCTTGGCGATCGAACCTGGAGCGGTCAAGACTCGCTTGCACCGTGCTCGGCAAGCCTTGCGCACTCTGCTCGACCCTCACTTTCGGAGAGACGCCAGGTGACGTGCGCAGAGTTCATCGAGTTCCTGTTGGAATATGAGGCAGGGCTTCTGCCCCCGGAGGTCCGCGCACGCTTCGACGAGCACCTCGCCATTTGCCCGGACTGCGTCAATTATCTGGCGAGCTATCGGGCGACCGTGGCCCTGGGAGGCGGCTTGCTCGGCGATCCGGCGGATCCGGTTCCCCAGAGCGTGCCGGACGAATTGGTTCAGGCCATTCTGGCGCTGCGCCAATTGGTCGATGGCAATCCTGCCCTAGGCGACTGATTTCTCCAGGGCGCGTAGCCCGGATGTCGGCCCATTCAGCCGGCTGGCCGACCTCCATCTTCCGGCCGGGTTTCGGCCGTTGGTGCTGCGTTGCGCCGCATGGCGAGGATCGCGCGGACGAGTTCGTCGGGAACATCGTCCGCAGTGCCTTGGGCGCCCGGGTGGGTCAGCCGAATCGTCTCGACATAAGAGGCCAGGTATTGGCGGCAACGCCGGCACAATACCAGGTGCACCTTGAACGACAGCCGCTGGCGCCAGGGGAGCGTGCCCTCGAGATAGTCCGCGAGAAATTCGTTGACTTCCTGGCACGTCATTGACGGCGCTTTTCAGGCGTCGTTTCCGTCCGGGCGAGCTCGCCTCGACCCTCGGGCCGAGTTTGACTTTTAGCGAGCGCCGCGACCGCGATAGAATTCCGCCCGTCCCCATAGTTTCGATGCACGTCGACCGTTACAGGTTACAGGCTGTTGTTCTGAAGTTCCAGATCCGGACCCGTTTGGGGCGACGATCCAGCTCGCCGGGCGCTGCCCGGCGGTCGCAGGCATGCGGCAGGCGAACTTTTTTCGCACGACGCCTGTAACCGCGCAGGTCGAGCGGCATCCAAAGTTGCACGGAGCTGGGGGAGTCTTGCTGGCCAGGCAGATATGCCGGCCGGGCTCGCGCCTCGCCGGCCAAACCATTGCAGTCTGACTGCGGCTCGCCAGCGTGGCCCCTGTTCACGGTACGTGCCAGATCACCGGGAGGACGCGCCATGAAGCCATTGGTTGCCGCGATAGCGCGAGGCGCTGGGCGGGGGACTCGGGTCGGCGCCGTCGCCAGCGTGGTGGCCGTGGCGATTGTTTCGGCCGCGAGTGGGATCCGGCTGTCCGCCGACGAGCCCGAGACGAAGTATCCTCCTGCGCCTCAGCTCACGGAGATCGCCGACTGGATCAATTCCGACGGACTCACTCTCGCCGATCAGCAGGGCAAGGTCGTGGTGTTGCATTTCTGGGCCTTTGGCTGCATCAATTGCCAGCGCAACTTGCCGCGTTACAACGCCTGGCAGAAGGACTTCGCCCAGGACCAGGTGCAGATTATCGGCGTGCACACGCCGGAGACCGCCGACGAGGCGGACTCCGAGAAGCTGGCGGCGCAAATCCGGAAACGGCGGATTGCATATCCCGTGGCGGTCGATCGCTCGGCGGCCACGTGGAAGGCCTACGAGAATCGCTTTTGGCCGACTGTCTACGTGATCGATCGGCGCGGGAGAATCCGCTACCGCTGGGAAGGCGAGTTGGAGTACCGGCAGGCCGGCGGCGACCGGATCGTGCGCGCCAAAATCAAGGAGTTGCTGGCCGAAGACAAGTGACGCCGCGCTCGCCTCGACGGTCGCTGCCGCGCCGGACGTCTTCAGTCGGCCCACCTGTGTTGACGTTTCTGTTCGTTCCTGTTGAACCGGAGGAATTCGAAGATGGACGGCTCTCAGATCAATCGGCGAGATTTTCAGCGACTGACTGCCGCGGCCCTGGGAGGCGTCGTCGGCGGCAGCCTCGTGCTGCGTCACGCCGTCGCCGCCGACGAAAAACCGAAATCGCTCTTGGAAGAACCGCACGTCTGTCGCGGGTTGAATACCTGCAAGGGCAAAAGCGGCTGCGGCGCCAAAAAAGGCAAGAACGAGTGCGCCGGCCAAGGCGGCTGCGCCACGGCCATGAAGCATGATTGCAAGGAGGACAACACCTGCAAAGGGCAAGGCGGCTGCGGCGAACACCCGGGCGAAAACACGTGCAAAGGCAAGGGGGCCTGCGCCGTACCGCTGTCGGACAAGACCTGGGAAAAGGCCCGGGCTAACTTCGAAGCGGCCATGAAAAAGGCCGGCAAGAAGTTCGGACCCGCACCGGCCAAGTCGTAGCGCAGCCGGCCAGGCACCCAGCAGCGCGCCAGGGACGGCGCGCTTTTCTTGCGGCCTTTGCCGGGCGTCCGGCAACACTCCATGCCACGAGGCTTTTTTCAGGGGTAGAGACATGAACACCGCCGCTCACCGACCGCCGCGCATGGGCAACGCCAACCTGGGCCTGGGGGTCGGGTTGCGCAGCGTTCATTTCCCGCACATTCTCTCCCAGCAGCCGGCCGTCGATTGGTTCGAAATCATCTCGGAAAATTTCCTGGATTCAGGCGGCAGGCCGCGCCATGTGCTCGATCAGATCGCCGAGCGCTACCCGATCGTCATGCACGGCGTGTCGCTCTCCATTGGCAGCACGGACCCTTTGAATTTCGAATATCTCCGCAAGCTCAAGCGCTTGGCTACAGACGTCAAAGCCCATTGGGTGTCGGACCATCTGTGCTGGACCGGAGTGCTGAGCCAGAACACTCACGATCTGCTGCCGGTGCCTCTCAACGAGCAAACGCTGCGCCACGTCGTCGAGCGAATCCGGATCGTGCAAGACATCCTGGAACGCCCCTTCGTGCTGGAGAATCCGAGCAGTTATGTGACGTTTGCCGCGTCGACCATGCCCGAGTGGGAATTCATCAGCCGCATGGCCGAAGAGGCCGATTGCGGCTTGCTGCTCGACGTCAACAACGTCTTCGTCTCGAGCGTGAATCATGGATTCGACCCCTTTGAATATGTTCGTTCCGTCCCCCACCGGCGCATCGTGCAGTGCCATTTGGCCGGGCACACCGATTGCGGCACGCACCGCATCGACACGCACGACGGCGAAGTCATCCACCCGGTCTGGGAACTCTACCGCCTGGCGCATGATCTGACCGGCGGCGTATCCACCCTGCTCGAATGGGACGCCAAGATCCCCCCGTTCGAAGTCGTGCACGCAGAAGTGCTGAAGGCCAAAAACTTCATGGGCCGCCAGCTGTCCCCCGTTCCGTTTGCGCCCCGCGGCGACGCTCCCCTGGCCGGAAGTTCCACGGTGTTTCATCCCTTGGCGCACTCGGTGGTCGAGGTGGCCGGCTGACATTCGTCGCGGGATTCTCCGCTCCAGAAGCGCAGTCATGTCTGGGCGGACGAAAAGCTTGATGTCTCCTGCTTGAAACCGACAAAGGGCCGGCCGATGAACTCGACACTGCACAAAGCGCGGCGATGGTATGCACGCTACGTCGTTGCCGCGTCGCTCATGCAGCATCCGCTGCTCTTGGCCTGCCGCTTGTATTGGGGAGGGCTCTTCGTCTCCACGGGTTTCAACAAGCTCACCCATCTGGCGCTCACGGCGGAGAAATTTGCCGGCTGGCACGTTCCGGCGCCCTACCCCAACGCCGTCGCAGCCGGCCTGACGGAATTGGTTTGCGGCAGTCTGCTGGTCCTGGGCGCCGCGTCGCGCGTTGCTGCCGTGCCGCTGATCGGAACGATGGTGGTCGCCTACCTGACGGCCCACGTCGACGAAGTCACGGACCTTTACACGTTTGTCACCGCACCCCCATTCCTGCACCTGTTCACCTGCCTGCTGGTACTGGTATTCGGGCCGGGAAGCTTTTCGGCCGACTATCTCATCAGCAGATTCGTCCTGGGTTCGCACTGCGGTTCTCGAGCGGGCACCGTCGAACAATGTGCGTCGACAACCCAGGGGTCCGTGCCTCGCACCACCTGACTTTGGAAAGAGAGATCGACATGAGTCCAGTGTCCCGTCGTCAATTCCATGAACTTACGCTGGCCGCCCTCAGCGGCACGCTGGCCGGCTCGGTCCTGGGCTGTTCGCGCGAAGTCTCCGACAAGCCGGCGAAAAATGCGGCTGCGCCGGCCGAAGGGTCGCCGGCATCCGCTGCGGCTGCCGGCAACTACGACGAAAAACTGCTCCTGGTCGGCGATCCGCACGTCTGCCGCGGACTCAATCAGTGTAAGGATCAAGGCAAAACCAGGATGAACGATTGCGCCGGCCAAGGAGCCTGCGCCACGGCGGAGAAACACGCCTGCGACGGACTGAACGTATGCAAAGGGCAAGGTGGCTGCGGCGAGCATCCTGGCCAAAACCAGTGCAAGGGCCAGGGCGCCTGCGCCGTCGTTCTGAAAGACAATACCTGGCAAAAAGCCCGGGCCAAGTTCGAACAGCTCATGGCCGCCCAGCAGCGGAAGTTCGGGCCGGCACCGCAGAAAGGTTAAATGGCATGGCTTCGTCGACCCTGGAACTGGCCCAAATCCAAGCCTGGATGCAGTCGGTCATCATGCATCCCGCGGGTGTGGCGCGCGGCATTGAATCCAGCGCGGCGCGATCCCATATCGATGTGAGCGCCGCGGAAATCGAATCTGTGATCGAACCGTCCCACCAGCAGTCCAGCATCGAACGACTGCAGATCTACTGCGGGGCTTATTACGCCCGCTTGCTGGAATGCCTGCGGGCCGAATATCCGGTCATGACCCAGGCCATGGGCGCCGAGCTGTTCGACGAGTTCGCCGTGCAATACCTGCAACGATTTCCGCCGCACAGCTACACGCTGAACGACCTGGGCGCCAGTTTTGCGGCCTTCCTGGCCCAGACGCGCCCGGAGTCGGCCGTAGGCGACAATTCCTGGCTCGATTTCCTGGCCGACCTGGCCAGGCTCGAGTGGTCGTTTGCCGAGGTCTTCGACGGGCCGGGTGCCGAAGGCCACCCACTGTTAGCACCGGAGCAATTGCACGGCGTCTCGGCCGAATCCTGGGCGGCGGCTCGGCTGACGCCGGCTCCGTGCCTGAGAATCCTGAGACTCGATTTTCCTGTCCAGGGTTATTATCGTGCGATTCGAGACTGCGGAGAGGCGGTTCCGCCGGATCGCGCGCCGACCTGCCTCGCGATCTGGCGGCGGAACTACGTCGTGCGACATCAGGAGCTGACACCCCCGGAAGCCGCCATTTTGCAGGCCCTGCTGGATGGTGAGAGCGTCGGCGACGCAATCGGCTGTTGCGACTTGCCGGCCGATGTCGACCAGTTTGCCGCCGACCTGCAACGCTGGTTTCAGGAGTGGAGCGCCCAAGGCTTTTTTCTACCGCTGGCGACTTCCCGGGACGCCGGCTGACTGTCGCCGCGCGGGCCGATCTCTAGGGATCTTCTGATTCGGCGGGCACGATTTCGACCGCGTCGAGCGTGCCGTTCTTCTTCAGGTCTTTGCTGAAGCCGAGCGTGGCCCGCAACTTGAGTTCGGGAAAGCCGGCCACCTTGACTACCGGCGGCGACGAATAGCCCGACCCGGCCTGCGTCACGACGATCCGCTGGATCTTGCCCCCCTCGACGATCGCCTGTGCCTTGGCCGGCGTGGTCGGCCAGAGCTCGCCGCGCTGGGGGCGGAAGCGGTAATAATCCGACACTTCGTCCAGCCGCTCGTTGGTCACTCCCTCCGGCCCCAAGACTTTCAGCAGGGCCGCTTTGTTCTGCCGGGCTTCGTCGCGCGTGGGTCCGCGGCCCCGGGCCGGAGTCACTCCGCTGAACGCCTCGCGAAATACCTCGGGCTTGACGCCCAGCGCCGCGGCAATCAGCGGCACGGGCCGGCCGAAGTCGTCGGGGCCAATCTCATGCCCGCCCGAAAACGTGACCGCCACGCGCGTTTCTTCGGCCCGGCCGGCGGCTCCCCGGCCGATCATCCCGGCGAGGGCAAGAAACCCGACGAGCATACCGAGCGAGTTGCCGACTGAAAGCGACATGGCCGTTCTCCTGGGCTGGACTCCGGATCAGTGTTCGGGCGAAGTCGGGGTACCGCATCATACTCTGCAAGTCGGCGATAAACAGACTGACCGGCGGAGTGAATGCGTGCCATCCCGCGCCGTGCGCCCGGTCGCGAATGTCGATCGGTTGTGGGCGCTCTCGCATCCCGCTGGGAGGGCCGCGGCCGAGAAAACCGCGCTAATCGACGCGGATCGAATAAACCGAGTGCGGCTCGATCCGCCGGACTGTCAACATCGCGCCGCTGACGGCCAGCAGGATCGGCACCATCGTCGGATCGACGTGCCGCGTCAGCTCCAGCGTCATCACCACCGCCGAGGTCGGACCTTGCGACGATGCGGCTAGCAGGGCGCAGGCCCCCACGACCGCCGAACAGCCGAGCGAAGCGCCGGGCATGACGTGCTCCCAGCAGTGCCCCAAGAGCGAGCCTGCGAGCGCGCCGATCATCATCGTGGGCGTGAACAATCCGCCCCGCGCGCCGCAGGCCAGGCAGGCGATGATGGCGGTCAGTTTCAGCCCGGGCAACAGCCACAGCTGCGCGGTGCTCACCTGGTCGCTGAAGGCCAATTGGACGGAGTCTTTGCCGTTGCCCAGAAGTTCCGGAAACGGGATCGAGGCCAGCCCCAGCAGGCCCAGCACCGCGAAGGGGGCGGTGAGCCCGCGCCAGCCGGTGGGCTTTTTCCGCCGGCCGGTCCAGCCGATGAGGCGGATCAGCACCACCGCTGCCAATCCATACAACGGGCCGGTCAGGATCGACCAGACGACGAGCGACGCCGAGAGTGGAAACTCGGGCACATCGTATATCGGTTCGGCAGGCAACAGCGTCCAGGAGGCCAGGGTCGCGATGGCCGAGGCCGCCAGCGCCGGCAAGACCAGCTCCAGCGTCGTGACGCCCAGCAGAACTTCGACGGCGAACAGCGCCCCACCTAGCGGCACGTTGTAGGCCGCGGCCATGCCCGCTCCCACGCCGCAGGCCACCAGCACGCGGCGCCGCTCGGGCGAGAATTTGCACCAGCGGGCGACGCCCGAGGCGATGGTGCCGCCGGCTTGCTTGATGGGGGCTTCGCGTCCCAGCGACGTGCCGAAACCGACGGCCACGATCGATTGCACGGCGCGGCCGAGCGTCGCCAGGATCGGCACGTCGCCCGAATGCCTCCAGATGGCGGCATTCACGTCGGCCCCCTGCCCGAGGGTGCGCCCCAGCAGCCAGCCGCCCGGTCCGACGACGATCGCGGCCACGAGCAGCATCGCGACGTGCCGCGCCCCGGACGCCCGCTCGGCGCCTTTGAGCAGATCGCCACAGTCGTAGCCCCAGGCCAGATGCTCGACGGCGTGCAGCAGCTGCATCAGGACTCCGCCGGCCAGCCCGGCCCCCAGCCCGACCAGAATCACGGCCAGCCAGAACGCGGCCGGATGCCCGGTGCCGGGCTGGTTACTGGGCAAGTTCGGCTGTGATGAAGCGGTGGACAACGAGCAGGATCCGATTTTTTTGCGCCGCGGCCGGACGCGGCAAGAATGGCCTTTCGGGCCTGGGATGGGCGAATCATAACGGCAAACCGCCCCAGGGGAAAACGAACCGGCGGCCGGCCCGGTCGTCGGCAAAGTCGCCGGAATCGGCCAGGTTTGCGTTTCCCGCGCGGACCCTGCGGGCATAGTGGGTCAGTTTGATCGGGGTCTGGTCCATTTTTCGGCAACAGGACATGCCATGCCGCGCGGCGCAGGCCGAAAACATGGACCTGACCCCCTCGAGTCGCGAATCAAACTGCCCCACCACCCGCCGCCCGGCATAGTGACGCCTGCCGCAGTTAGAGGGTAGAATTAAGGGGCTGGAGAAACCTTCCCCCGGCAGTCGATCCCGCCAAAAACTCGGCCCCCCCTGCTTCCCCCGAGCCGGCCCCGCGCGGCTCCGAAACATCGTTTGCATCCGGATCGGCCCGCGGCCGTCACCCCGCCCCGTTTCTTGTTCAACGAGCACCGCCGTGATCGGGCGCCTGGCAAAAATCGGCATCGTGTTGCTGCTGGCCTGCGGCCCCGCGGCCCAGGGCCGCGCCGAGCCGGCGGACAGCAATCCCGCGGCCGCTGCCCCGTCGAGCGCCGCGCCTGCGAGCGGTGCCCCCGCGAACCCTGCCCCCACGAACCCAGCCCCGGCCGACGCGGGCACGTTCGACGAGGCCGCGTTGCCGTTTCTGCAGGCGCATTGCTTCCGCTGTCATGGCGAGAAGGAGCAAAAGGGGGAGCTGCGGATCGATCAGCTGTCGCGCGACGTGGCCCTGGGCAATTCGGCCGCGCACTGGGGCGACGTGATGTACCGGATCAGCGCCGGCGAGATGCCCCCCGACGACGAACCCCAACCCACGGCCGACGAAGCGGCCCGCGTGGCCGAATGGCTCAACGCCCGGCTCAAAGAGGGAGAGACCGCCCGGCTGGCCCGGCGCGAGCGGGTGTCGTTCCACAAGCTGACGCGCGAGGAATACGCCAACACGATTTTCGATCTCCTGGGCGTGCACTACGACGCTACTGATCCGTCCGGCTTGCCCGAGGACCCGAACTGGCGCGGGTTCGAACGGATCGGCTCGGTGCTTTCGTTGTCACCGGCCCACGTGGAGAAGTACTTTGCCGCGGCCGAAGCGGTGCTGGCCGAAGCCTTGCCCGACAAAGAGCCGGAAAAGCTCCAGCTGCGCTGGACGCTGACCGATTTCCGCGGCATCCGCGACCGCGAAAAACTCGAGCGCGAGGGGTTGCTGCAAAAAGCCCGGATCGACGTCTGGGCCGGCAGCACGTTCAGCGGGCATCCCGGCTCGGTGCAGCATCTGCGCGTGCCGAGCGCGGGGGATTACAAGATCCGGGTGAAGCTCAGCGGGCTCAAGCCGCCCCAGGGGCGCGCCCCGCACCTGGCCATTTATGCGGCCGACGTCGACCGGATGTTGTTCGAGCAGGACGTGATCGCGCCGGAAGATCAGCCGGTGACGCTCGAATTTCGCACGCATTTCACTCCCGGCACACACGTGCTGCGGTTCGGCAACGAGATTCCCGGCCCCTCGAACCTGGGGCGCGCGGGCGCAGCGGCGGCAAGCCGTTTTTCAGCATCAAGCAGGGCCGCTTCCCCTGGCAGCGCAAATTGACCGATGAAGACGGAGCGGCGATCGAGCCGTTCTTGATCGTCGACTGGGTCGAGTTCGAGGGCCCGGTGTTCGACAGCTCGCCCACGGCGGCCCAGCAGCAATACGGCCTGGCCCCCGGGGCCGGCCCGGCCGAGGCGCGCCAGGTGCTGGCCCGGTTTGTCGAGCGGGCGCTGCGGCGTCCGGCCCGGCCGGGCGAAGTCGAAGGCTATGGCCAATTGATGGATCGCGAGCTGGCCGCCGGCGAGAGTCCGGCGTCCGCGCTGCGGACCGCTCTGCTGGCGGTGCTTTGCTCGAAGGATTTCATCTACCTGGTCGAAGGCCGCAGCGACGAAGCGGTCCGGCAGGTCGACGATTGGGAGCTGGCCTCGCGGCTGTCGTATTTCCTTTGGAGCACGATGCCCGATGCCGCCCTGGCCGACGCGGCCCGCAGCGGCACGCTGCACACGCGCGGCGTGCTCGAGGCCCAGGTCGAGCGGATGCTTCACGACGAGCGCAGTGGCCGGTTTGCCGATTCGTTCGCCCGGCAGTGGCTGCAATTGCGCATGGTCGGCAAGTTTCCGCCCGACAAGAAACTGTATCCCGACTACGACGATTATCTGCAAACCAGCATGATTGCCGAGTCGACCGGATTTTTCCGACAGGTGCTCACGCAGAATTTGAGCCTGCGGGAGTTTCTGGATTCGGACTGGACCATGCTCAATGCCCGACTGGCCATTCATTACGGCGTCGCGGGCGTGGGCGAAGACCGGCTGGTCCGGGTGGCGCTCCGACCCGAGGATCATCGCGGCGGCCTGCTCACCCAGGCGGCCGTGCTCAGCCTGACGTCCGACGGCACGCGGCATCGGCCGGTGCATCGGGGCAAGTGGCTGCTGGAGTCGATCATCGGCCGCTCGCCGCCGCCGCCACCGGCCAACGTCAAGCCCGTCGAGCCGACGCCGGCCACCCAGCCGAAGGCCACGCTGCGCATGAAGCTGGCCGCCCACAAGAGCGACGCCAACTGCGCGGCCTGCCACCGCAAGATCGATCCGTTGGGTTTCGCCTTCGATCATTACGATGCGATCGGCCGTTGGCGAACGGTTGAAGTGGTGGCCGACGGCGCCGGAGACAACCCGCCCGTGGACGCCAGCGGCGAGCTGCCCGACGGGCGCAAATTTGCCGACGCGGCCGGGCTGAAGCAGCTGCTCCTGGCCGATCTGGATCAGTTCAACGCGGCCCTGGTCGAGAAGCTGGCCACGTACGCCCTGCGCCGGGCGATGACGGTCGACGATCGCAGCCAGTTGGCGGTCCTGGCCCAGCAAAGCAAGGCGGCCGATTATCGCCTGGCCGAAATCGTCAAGCTGTTGGTGCTGTCGGACTTGTTTCAGGGCAGATAGACTTGAAGCAGCCCGGATCGACTTAAATCAGTTCTTCATCCGCACGCGGTGAACGCCCGTTTTCCAAGCAACCTGTCAACCGAGCCGAATTCGATGAGCACCTATCTCTCGCAACGCTGGCTGCTGGACCGACGGCATTTCTTGCGCGGCGTGGGGGCCAGCGTGGCGCTACCCCTGCTCAATTGCATGCAGCCCCTGCGGGCCGTCGCCGGCGAAGCGGCGGCCGCGCCGCGGCGCAGCGTGTTCGTCTATATTCCCAACGGCGTGAATGTGCTCTCCTGGCAGATCACTTCGGCCGGGCGCGACTATCAGTTCAGCGAGCCGATGAAGCCGCTCGCCCGGCATCGCGAGAACATCACGCCGATCAGCGGACTGCACCACCCCAACGGCATCGGCCAGGCCCACGTCTGCGCCGACACCTGGCTGACGGCCGCCAAGATAAACCAGGAGGGGGGCGCGTACAAGAATACGGTCTCCTGCGACCAGTTGATCGCCGAGGTCACCTCGCCCAAGACCCGCTTTGCCTCGCTGGAACTCTCGATTTCGGCCGGCGTCGGGCAACCCAACAATTCGACCACCCTGGCCTGGTCGCCCGACGGCGTGCCGCTGCCGGCCGAGGACAATCCGCGCACCGTGTTCAATCGGCTGTTCGGCGAGGAGCCGGGCGGCATCGAGGCCCGGCGGCGGCGGCTCGATCGCCGGCACAGCGTGCTCGACGCCGTGCTGGACAGCGCCAAGTCGCTGAAGGCAAATCTGGGCAACGAGGATCGCGGCAAGCTGGACGAATATCTGGGTGCCGTGCGCGAAGTCGAAATCCGCACCGAACGGCTCGACGCCTGGCTCACAATCCCCAAGCCCGAGGTCGATCCGGCGCTCGGCCAGCGCCTGCAGCGCGACGTGCCCCGCACGCAGGCGGGCGAATACTACCGCACCATGTACGATCTGATCGTGCTGGCCCTGCGGACCGACATGACCCGAGTGGTCTCGTACATGAGCGGCAGCGAAGGCAACGGCCTGCCGCTGCCCGAAATCGGCATCAGCCAGAGCCGGCACGAGCTGTCGCACCACAGCGGCGATCCGGAAATCATGGCCCGGCTGAGCCGCAGCGATGCCTTCATCGCCCAGCAGTTCGCCTACTTCCTCGATCAACTCCAATCCACCGCCGATGGCGGCGAACCGCTGCTCGACCGCACCCTGGTGCTGTTCGGCTCGGGCATGAGCTACGGCCACAGCCACGGCAACGCCAACCTGCCGACCATCCTGGCCGGCGGCCGGGCCCTGGGCCTGCGACACGGCCAGCACATCGACTACAACCTGCCCAAGATCGGCAAGTACGACCTGGCCAACGTCGGCGGGCATTACCATATTTGCCATTCGCCGCTCGACGGCAACGCACGGCTGACCAACCTGCTGCTGACCATGATGCAGAAAATGGAAGTCGACACCGAGCGCTTCGTCGACAGCTTGAATCCGATCTCGGAGCTGCTGGCGTAGGTGTTTGCCGCCCAGTTCCAGGGCCACAACGACGCAAAGACGCAAAGACGCAAAGAAGAGCGACGGGCGGAGATGAACCACAGAGGCACAGAGAGACGCAGCAGCAGGGAAGAATCGGGGCGCGCAGTCTCAAAGCCCGTACGCTTCCGAGTGAGTCCCGGTGTTCGGCGGCCCCGACTCTCTCTTTGCTTACCTTGCCTGTGTCCTGTCCTGTCTGTGTCTCTGAGCCTCTGTGGTTTCCTTCCCCTAGTTCTTACTTCCCGACTCGCTGCGGCGGAGCCGGCCTACCGCACCGACGGCGGCGATGAGAAGCTGCCTTGGTTTCAGCTGGTGCCGGGAGAGTTTCCGCCGGCCGGCTCGGCGCATGCCATTAGCGGCGAGCTGATTTCGGTTGACCACGTGAATCGGGCCGGCGTGCTGCGCGTCGACCGGTCCGACGCCCAGCGCAGCGACGAATACGACGCGCCCCTGCCCTTTGCGCTGTTGCCTTACGGCTCGGTCGCCTATCACGGCGCGCCGGCCGACCTGCACGACGTGCCGCTGGGCACGCACCTGCACGGCCAGTTCTACGTCGAAGACAAAGCCGGCAAGCAGGTCTTCAGCAAGGTTCTGCGGCTGGAAGACGATTTCAGCCACTTCGCCGCCCGGGGGCGCCAGTGGCGCGTCGAGACCCTGGCGCTCGACAAGGGAACCATCACGCTCACCGGCCTCGGCCCCGGCCAGGGCCAGACCGACGCCAAGCCGACCGCGTTCCGCATCACGCCGGCCACCCGGGTGTGGAAAGGGCGTAGCGTCGGCAGCCTGGCCGACATCGCCGTCGGGCAGGAGGTGCTGGTCAACCTGACGGCCTGCACGATGAAGGGACCCGGCCGCGTGATCGACATCTGGCTCGATCCCGAAAGCCGCACCACCGCCACCGCCCAGCAGCTGGCCATCCACCGGCAATACGTCCAGGAGCACGGCCTCGCAGCCCGGGTGGACGAGGTGGACAACCAGCGGCGAATCGTCACGGTGACGCTGTTCGACGGCTTCGACCCGGACTTGAAGAACGCTTTTCACGTCAAAGATTACATCGCAGCCGCCGTGGCCTTCGAAACCTTGCGCACCCACGACCAGACGAACGACTCCAGCCGGGGCCCGATCGTCGAAATGTTCGACGTGCCCGCCGTTCCTGGCGACAGTGGCATTCGCATTCGCTTTCAGCCCTCGGAGCTATTGGAAGGGCACCGGCCGAAGCTGCTCTTGCGAATCTTTTCCGGCGGCTGGTCGGTCGACGACTTGCCGCGCGAAGAGCGGGCCTACGACGGGTAGGGGACAAGTTAACCGCAGAGTCGCAAAGACGCAGAGAGGAACGAGGAAGAGAACGGCGGACGAGGAAAGATCGCAGAGGAAGCAGAGGGCGCCGGGCGTGAAGCTTTTCGGGCCCGGCGGATTGGACTGCGTGACGAACCGTATTTTCTGGCGTGTCGCTGCGGAAGCAAGATAATGAAGCGCGGCCGGTTCAGGCGGCCGGGCAACCACGTCGAGAACCGCGTCCTCACCGACCCCATTTGGGCACTCAGCAGGAGGTTCACGTGACGCAACTCACTCGCAGAAACTTCACAAAGGCCACCGCTGCGGCCGGAGTCGTCACCGCCCTGAGCGCCAGCCGCGTGTACGGCGCGAACGACCGCGTGCGCGTCGGGTTCATCGGCCTGGGCAATCGCGGCGACCAGGTGCTCGGCGCCTTTCTGGAGCACAAGGATGCGCAAGTCGCGGCCGTTTGCGATCTGTATGAGCCCTATCGCGACTTCGCCGCCAAAAAGATCGGCGGCAGCCCCGATCAATGCAAAGACTATCGCCAGCTGCTCGAGCGCAAGGATCTGGACGCCGTGGCGATTGTCACGCCCGACCATTGGCACTGCCTGCAAATGATCGAGGCCTGCCAGGCGGGCAAGGACGTGTATGTGGAAAAGCCGCTCTCGCTGTGCGTGGCCGAAGGCCGGGCGATGGTCAAGGCCGCCCACGACCACAACCGGGTCGTCCAGGTCGGCATCCAGCGGCTCTCCAGCCCGTTCTGCGCCGAAGCCGCCGAGATCGTCCGCTCCGGCGGCATCGGCAAAGTCACGGCCGTCCGGGCGTTCCACGTGCAGAACGAATGGCCCAAGGGCATCGGCAATCCGCCCGACGAAGACCCGCCGGCCGATTTCGACTGGGACGCCTGGCTCGGCCCGGCCCCCCAGCGCCGCTACAACAAGAACCGCGCCTTCTACCGCTTCCGCTGGTTCTACGATTATTCGGGCGGCCAGCTGACGAACTTTGGCGTGCACTATCTGGCCCAGATCCACCGCTCGCTGGGCGTCTCGGCCCCCAAGTGCGTGGCGGCGATCGGCGGCAAGTTTGCCGATTACGACAATCGCGAAGTGCCCGACACGCTGGAGGTCATGTGGCATTATCCGGGCGACACGCTGGTGACGTTCTCGCAGCTGAACGCCACGGCGGCGCCCGGCGCTGCCCGGCCTTGCGAGATCGAGTTCCGCGGCACCAAGGGGACGCTGTATTTCAGCACCAGCGGCTACGAGGTGGTGCCCGACCTGGTCACGGCCAACGAATTCTCGGCCCGCTCGCCGGTTGACCGGGCTCGCGAGCGCGGCTGGCGGAGCGGGGAAAAAGCCCTGATCGAGCCGCGCAAAGCCTCGGGCGACATTCGCGACGCCGACCACGCCCGGAACTTCCTCGACTGCGTCCGCAGCCGGCAGACTCCCAACTGCGAGATCGAATTTGCCCACCGCTGCACCTCGGCGGCGCAGATCGGCAACATCGCCCATCGCACCCGGTCGCTCTTGGACTGGGACGAAAAGTCCGAGCAGTTCAGCGGCAACGCGGCGGCGAACAAGCTGCTGCGCTACGAGTATCGCAAGCCGTACCAGTTTCCGGCGTGAGACGCGGCAGCAGAGTCGGCGGACCCTCACCCTACCCTCTCCCTGGAAGGGAGAGGGGTTCCGCGCGGCGACCCGCTGAGAGGAATTGCACGCGACCCGCCGGCGCGATTTGCGCAACCCGCCGAACGGGATTTGCGCCGTCCGCCGAGAGGGATTCCGTACGGTCCGCCGAGAGGGATTTGCGCGGTCCGCCGAGAGGGATTTGCGCAGTCCGCCGGACGAATTTGTGCGCGGCCCGCCGAGGGGGATTTGCGCGGCGACCCCTCTCCCTTTCAGGGAGAGGCCGGGTGAGGGTTCTTCGTACGCCCGTTTTGTCGCGACTTTGACGCCGCAGCCGGCGTGAAGCACGTCAGGCCGGCACCAGCCGCAGCAGCGTGATCTCGGGGCGGACGTTGAACCGGGCGCGGAGCGAGTGCCCCAGGGCCCGGTTGATGTACAACTGCCGGCCGTCGTACAGGTCGACGTGTCCGGCGATGTAGCGGCGATTCTGCACCGAGACGAACGGCGGCGGCAGAAACGGCGGCTTGCACTGGCCGCCGTGCGTGTGCCCGCAGAGAATCCAACCCCGGTAGTCGCCCCAACCGGTCAGGTCGACCGCGTCGGGGTTGTGGACCAAGAGCAGCCGCGCCGCGCGCGGATTCGACGTGGCCAATCCGCCGGCGATGTTGCAGCGGCCCGACCACAGGTCGTCCAGGCCGACGATTTGCAGCCCGTCGAACTCGGCCGTTTCATTGCGCAGCATCTGCATTCCACAGTTGCGCGCGATGTCGACGACCTGATCGGCCACCGCCGGCTGGGCCCAGTGCACGCCATAGTCGTGGTTGCCCAGGATGGCCAGCGTGCCCGCCGTGCCGCGGGGCAAATGGCGACAGACGCGCTCCACCTGTTCGAGCGGCGCCCGGCCGCCGGGATCGAGCGTGAGAAAATCGCCCGTCACGGCGACAAGGTCGGGCTTGAACTCGGCCACGCGGGCGAACGCGTCGAGCAGAAACGCGTCGCTGACCCGGTAGCCGACGTGTATGTCGCTGATCTGGACGAGGGTCTTGCCGTGCCACCGGGGCGGGAGCGCGGCGATGGGCAGATCGCGCCGCACCAGCTCCAGCCAGTAGGGCTCGATCCATAGCGCATCGATCGTGCAGCCGGCCAGCGCGGCGGCCGTGCCCTGCGCCGCGCGCTTCAGCCACCGCCGGCGGCTGGTGCGGACCGCTGCGGCCGGCGGCGCTCCGAGATCGGTCTTGGGTTTGGGAGTATCCACGAGGGGACTCGACTCTCCGGACTTTCTCGTCCAGCTGCCGACCAATCACGCCATGCTGCAGGATATCGCGCCCCGCCGCCGCCGGCCAATAGCCGCAGGGGCCGAGGCGGCGGCGCAAACTCGGCCGCCTGCTGGACTAAAGGCGTGCGAAAAAGCGAAGAATCTTCGCTCTCAGCGGGCCTCTGTCAGTTCCGGGCCAGGCACCGAATGCGCGGGTTCCCCTGCCGGCGCTCACTGGAACAGCAGCTGCCCCCAGTTCTTCGGTTCCATCTGCAACTCGAACACGGCGTCGTCGACGATGCCGGTGTGCTGGTTGGTCCAGTACGTGCGCAGCCGGGTGCGGCGTCCGGCCGGATCGCCGTGCGTCACGCCGAAATCGCCGCGCAGCAGCAAGCCGTCGGCCGGTTTCAGTTCCAACAGCGCCAGCGGCACCGCGGCCTCGACGATGTATTGCTTGTCCGTCTTGTGGACTTCGATTTTGACGTCGGCGGCCAGCTCCACGCTCTCCATCGCATACTGCTTGACGACGCCCGAGCTGAATGTGCGCGGATGCTTCTTCTGGGCCAGGCGGCGATAGATCACCGCTTGCGGCGTGCCTTGGAAATTGCCGATCGAGAGCCGCAGGTCGCCCAGAGCGGCCTCGCTGCGGTCCTTGTCCGCCTGCGGGTCGACGCCGAGCTGAAAGTCGACCGTGTCGCCGCCCAGGTACAGCATCTCGGCATCCGTGGCGCCGTTGATCCAGGGCGTGGCGTCGCCGACTTCCCAGCCCAGGTACAGATTGTCGGCATCCCAGGCGATGGCCGAGCGGACGGCGGCGTCGGGCTGCTTCTGGAAGCGAACCAGCGTGGCGCCGCGGAAATCTTCTTCCAGGTGGCCGGTGAACTTGGGCGTGAGCCGCTTGACGACCAGTTGTTGCCGCGCGGCGGTTTGCTGCAACTGGTCTTCGCGCAGCTTCTCGGCCAGCGGAATGTCCGCCTGGGCGATCGTCAGCTCGCCGCGGGCCAGCTCGCGCACGCTGTCCAGGCCCACCACCTCGATATTCCAGAAGGCCGTCTTGCCGGCTTGCAGGTAAAGCTTGCCGTCGCGGGCCAAAGTGATCGAGCCGCCGAAATCTTCGCCGCCCATGCCCGGCGGCGCGTTGTCCAGATTGGCCCCCGGCACGGCGGCCGCGGGCCACTCGATGCGCAGCGGGTCGGGCTGAAACAATCGCGTCAGGTAATAGCCCTCGCCGGTGAGCAGGTGCCACTCGCCGACATTGGTCGGAATCGCCCACACGTTGCCGACCGGCGGCGGCAGCTGGACCGCGCCGCAGGGCGGAAACGAGCCCCGGACCAAACCGGTCTCGGCCGGCGGAGCGTTGTGCGAGCCGTGGACGCCGACAAACGTGTCGGGATAACGCCACTTCAGCTGGCCGGACGCGATGTCGTAGCAATTCGTCCAACCGTGATCGACGCCGTACTCGCCGCTTTGCAGCACCAGCCGGCCATCGGCCGAACCCAGCCCGGCGGCCGGCATCGTCACCGGCCGGGTCAGGTCGTACTGCGGAGCACCGCAGGGGCTGAAGCCGCTGGGCTTGAATTGCTTATCGCCGCTGTAGAGCGTCAGGTCGGGCGTCAGGCCCATGTACCAGCCGCTGAACCGCAGCTCGACCGGCTTGCCGTCGGGCATGCCAGTGCCGCGAATCTCGTCGGCCTGGCGCTGGCCGTCGCCGTTGGCGTCGGCCCAGACCATGGTTTGCTTGGCGCCCGAGGGCTGTCCGTGCCCGGCGGCGGGCAATTCGTGGCCGTCCTGGTCGGCGTAGAAGATAACGGTGCGCAGCTTGTAATCGGCTTCGGCTACGCGCTCGTAGATCTTCAGCGGTCCGACGTTGAAGGCCCAGTTCGCGGCCACGGCCAGGTACACGCGTCCGTCCGGCCCGCTGGCGAAGCGTGAAACTTCCATGCCGTCGCGGGTGATGACGGCGGTGCAGCGGGCCCGGCCGGTTTGCGGATCGAGCCGCCACGCGCAGCCCTGCCCCACCATCACGTGGGGATCGGCCGGGTCGATGGCTCCGCCCAGGGCCCCGTAGCCGGAGGGGCCGAAGAACTCGGCCAGCAATTTGCCGCTGGCCGGATCCCAGGTGCTGATGCGCTTGGGAGTCATGTCGCTTTCCACGATCCAGAGCTGGCCCCGGGCGTCGATCGTCAGATCGGCGATGTTGCCCAGCGCGTCGGCCACCCACGGACCCGTCGCCGCGCGGCCTCCTTTGCGCCCGATCGGTGCGAGCGGCTTGCCGTCGGCGGCGAAGACTTTGACCTGATGATCCGGACCGTTGTCGCCGACGTAGATCTTGCCGTCCGCCGCGACGGCCAGTCCGCGGGCAGCCGAGAGTCCCTCGATGGGCGGCCGGGGATTGTTGCGACCGGTGCCGAAGACCAGGTTCACGACCTTGTTGCCGCCGGAGATTACGTAGGCGCTGTGCGGACTGACGACTTTGAGCGAGGTGGGGGCCGGCACTTCCAGGCTGGCCTCCTCGCGCCCCGTGGCGCCGTCGAGCACTTTGATCGCGCCGGCCTTGTTGTACGACAGGAAGAGTTTGCCGCCCTGGGCCGCCAGTCCGTCGGGGGTGAGGATTTCCAGATCGGTCGAATCGGATCCCTGCCAGCTGGTGTAGGCGCCGTCTTTCGCGCTCAGCCGATAGAGCACGACCCGCTTGTCGCTGTTCGGCTCGGAATCGCGGAGCACGTAGACGGTGCCGCCGTCGGCCGCGACCAGTTGGGCGCCGGCGATGCCGCCGTGGGTATTGCCCCACTCGACGTTGCCCTTGGTGTCGCAGGCCAAAAGGGCTTTGCCGGCTTCAGCGGCTCCCCAGGCCAGGTACACGTGGTCGGCATCGGCGGCGGCGGCGGTCGGCGCGCCGTGGTCGCCGCCCCAGTTGCCGGTGCCGGCCGGAAAGTCCCAGGGAGTCTGACCGGCATTGTCGGCCCAGCCGACCAGGCGCAGCCCGATGCCCGTGTGAGCGATGGCCGACCAGGAATATTTGCCCGGCGGCACCGGCTCGCCCGGCACGCGCCAGTTGGGCGTGGTCAGCCCGTCCCACTTCAGCTCGTGATCCCCTTTGGCCAGCGGTTCGCAGGCGAGCAATTGCCGCACCACGGTGCCGCCGGCATCGCGAATGACCAGCGAAGCGTATCCGACGGCGGGCATGGTCAGGCGCAGCGGCTTGAAACCGATCGGCTCGTGCTTGCGCACGAGGCCCGTCCAATCGACCACCGGCACGCCGTCGGCCATGCGGACGGCGAACTCGCGCCCGTCGGCCAGCCGCACCGGGCGCGGACGCAGCCGGCCCTGCTTTTCGAGCGTGGCGGTGCCCCATTGGTTCGAGGTCATGAACGTGAACACGCGATCGAGCGTCATGCCGGGCTGAAAGATGTCCTTGTAGCTCAGCCGACCATTCGCTCCGATCGTGAAATTCGGTTCGACAGCCATCCGCAGTCCGGCCCCGGCTGCCGGAGCGGCGCCATCGCTGGTCAGCAGCGACCAGGGAATGGCCAGCTCCTGATCGTAGCCCTTGCCATCGGCATGGACGCTGAAGGCCTGCTGGGCGCCCTTGGCCTTGGCGTCTTTGAGCGCGCCTTTGTCGAATTGCCGGCCCCAGACCAGGTCGATCAGGTCCTTGCCGTCACGACCGCGCCAAGCGGTCAGGTGGGCCGTGCGCTCCTGCGGCGTGTCGGGAGCGGTGATCACGCGCACTTGCAGACAGTCGCCCTGAAAGCCCATGTCGCCGGACGTCACGCCCGGGTTATTGAGCGGGGCCGGATCGTTCCAGCGGGCGAGCAGATACAGATTGTCGGCGTCGTACATGGCATGGAACCAGACGCTGACCGTGTCGCGGGCCGACTCGACGTCGCCGCAAACCAGAATCCCGCCGGTCAGGTCCCAATCGTCCGTGCGGCCGTCGACGTTCACCTTTCCGGGTGCCGGCAGCACTTGCATGCCCAGGTGCTCGGTCTCGGTTGCCCGGGCGGCGCTCGACAGGACGGCCAGCAGGACGAATAGGAGTCGCGATTTCGTGCTCAAGGTGTGGTTCCCGGTTGGATTTAGCGGTAGGTGCAGGAATACGAGTCGGTCACGGGCGGCGGGCTGCAGCGGCCGCGGTGGGAGCCGTATTTTCCGATATTTGGACGGCGCAGGCAAAGCCTTCCGGGGGTTTCGTTCAACAATGGTTCGATTGTTGGACGGGTGGGCAGCGAGCCGGCCCTGATTCTGGGGGCGGCGCCGCCGGATGCGGCGCATCCATGAATTGCATTTTGCCCAGGACAGGCCCGCCAAAGCGGGGTTGTTTGGCAATTGCTTCGCCGGATCGGTGTCGGCGAGCGGAATGGATGCAAAGGGAACACAGGATTGGCCACGAAAAACACAAAAAGGCACGAAGAATAAACAGGAACGCACGACGAATAAATACGTTGAAAATAAACCCCGCACCCGACCCGCCCGGGCTGGCGGAAAAATAATGCGGCATTGGGCATTCTGATCGATTTGCGCCGCGGGTCCAGGCGCGTATTCGAGCCAGCCTGCGCTCCGGGACCAGCAAGCATGGCACGGCGCCGTACGGCGGTGCTGCTGGCCGAGGTCAAAGTGCCGCAGGAGTCTCGACCAACGCGGCGGGGGCGTCTGCCGGTGGCGGTGCGGCGGGCACCTTGCGAATCAACCAACAGAGGGCTGCGATCAGAATCGTGCCGCTCGCGGCGAGCCAGATCCAGTGCAGGGCCACGCCTTCGACCTCCCAGCCCAAGAATACCATGAGGACGCTCAGCGTGTTGTTGATCGCATGGCACAGCATGGCCGGACGAATGCTGCCGGCGCGCTCGGTCAAATAGCCCAGGTACAGCCCGAAGATGCCGGCAAAGGTCCCGTGCACCGGGTCGATGTGCATGATGCCAAACAGCGCCGCGGCAATGCCGACGCCCCACCACGGGCCCCAGCGCTGACTGAGCCGGGTTTGGACATAGCCGCGGAACAACAGCTCTTCGGCAATGCCGGGGAGCACACCGATGCACAACAGCGCGAAGATACGATCGACGCCATCCAGCTCGGTCAGCCAGTTGCCGAGGAATTCCATCATCGGCGATTCGGGGATCGTGTCCAGGCCGTCCAAGGCGGAGAAGACATTGCTGAACGCCAGCGCGCCGATCACGCTGACCGCCAGCGTGGGCCAAGAGATCTGCCCGGGTGCCCAGCGCAGGCGCTTGCGCCACCCGACGGGTGACAGCAGGGCCGCGGCCAGAGGAATTCCTCCCGTAGCGGCCTGACTGACGATGATGGCGGCGAGCATTCCAACGCCGGAGCTCATCGCGTTGCTCAGCGCTTCCAGCGGATCCGCGGCGAGCGCGGGCAATCCGTACCAAAGCGCCGCGACCACGGCCAGGGCGATCGACGAGCCGATCTGTCCGATCACCATCGCCAACAGGACGACGACGAACACCGGCCAGACGCGCGGCCGCGAGATTGCGACCGCGCTCACAGCCGCTGAGCTTCCGGGCTCACCGCCGACAGGTTCTGCGTGAGGGGGTTGTTGGCCGTCAGGTTCTGCGCCAACCGGGTCCGCGCCGACGAGAACGGGCGGCGGGGCTTCGGCCGGTAGCGACGGGTCTTCAGGCAGCATACGACGACCGTTTCGTCAGCGCGACGAGTTTGTTTTCGCCGGTGGTGGTTCACACGCACCGCCTGGTATTGTCCAGCTCACCGGAAGCCCATGTCAAACACGCCACCCAAAGACGCCGCCCGGGTGGCGCACGCTGCCGCGTGGTCGCGGCCTTTGCTGCGGACTGTGGATGCCGGCAGGCCAGCGATCGGCCGCCGCTGGGGGAGAGAGCGGACAAAGTGCGGCAAACCGCCGGACCGGCCGCAATCTTGCGTCGGGGCTGCCCGTGGCGTTCAATAGAGCTTGCGGCGGACGATTCCTGCCTGGTCTCACACCTGAATTGGAAAGCCACACGATGCGCCTCTTGGCCTGGTTGATTCTTGCGCTGCTTGCCCCGCTGGCGAATGCCGGCGAAAACTGGCCCCAGTTTCGCGGGCCCAGCGGCGACGGACATTCGGACTCGACAGGCCTGCCCGTCAGCTGGAGCGATACCGAGAACGTCGTCTGGAAAACCCCGATCCACGATCGCGGCTGGTCCTCGCCCGTGGTCTGGGGCAACCAGGTCTGGGTGACCACGGCCACGGCCGACGGGCATCAGATGTTTGCCGTGTGCGTCGATCGCGAGAGCGGCAAGATCGTGCACGACGTGAAGGTCTTCGACACCGAAAATCCCGACCACATCGCCAGCGTGGCCAGCTACGCTTCGCCCACTTCGGTGATCGAAGAAGGCCGGGTTTGGGTGCACTACGGAAGCTACGGCACGGCCTGCCTGGATACGGCCAGCGGGGCCGTGCTTTGGTCGCGGCGCGATTTCAAGTGCGATCATCACGAGGGGGCCGGCTCGTCGCCGATCCTGTTCGGCAAGCTGCTGATCTTTCACGTCGACGGACGCGACGTGCAATACGTCGTGGCGCTCGACAAGCTGACCGGCGAGACGGTCTGGAAAACCGACCGCTCGATCGACTTCAGCCCCTTCGACCGCAACATCCGCAAAGCCTTCTGCACGCCGATCGTGATCGAAACGGCCGCCGGGCTGCAGCTGATCAGCCCGGGCGCCAAGGGGCTGATGGCCTACAACCCGAATACCGGCGAGGAGCTGTGGCGGATTCGCTACAACGGCTGGTCGCTCACGCCGCGGCCGCTGTTCGGGCATGGGCTGGTCTATTTCATCAACGACTACGAGAAGCCCGAACTGGTGGCCGTGCGCCCCGAGGGGCCTGGCGAGCTGTCGGACAGCAGCGTGGCCTGGAAGATCACCAAGGCGATGCCCTCGCGGCCCTCGCCGCTCTTGATCGACGACTTGCTGTTCATCGTCAATTCGGACGGCGTGGCGTCGTGCGTCGAGGCCAAGACGGGCGAAACGATCTGGAAGAACCGGGTGGGGGGCAACTTTTCCGCCTCGCCGGTTTTTGTCGACGGCCACATCTACTTGTGCGACGAGGGCTCGGTGACGACCGTGCTCGAGCCGGCCCGCGAGTACAAGGCCCTGAGCGTGAACCGTCTGGCCGACGAAGAGATGTTCGCCAGCCCGGCCGTGACCGGTTCGGCGCTCGTCGTGCGGAGCGCTTCGCACTTGTATCGGATCGAAAAGAAACCTTAGACGATCGGCCCAGGGCGGAGGGTGCCGTGCGCGAAATTCCGGGATTTCGCTGCTGCTGCTGGCGGCTACTGACGGTCTCCGTTGCCGTGATCCTGGCGGCCGTCGGATTGACGCCTGCTGGCGCCGCGCCGGCGCCCGCCGGAGAAGCGGCGGACGATGCGCGGAGCGCCGTTCCGGCGGCGGCCGATCGACAAAAGGCGCTTGGCGAGGTTCGCGAGATCTACAAGCGCGAATACGCGGCCGCCAAGAAACCGGCCGAGCGCGGCACCTTGGCTGCCCTACTGTTCGAAAACGCGCGGGAAACCTCGGACGATCTGGCCGCCCGCTATGCGCTGCTCGAAGAGGCGCTCAGCCTGGCGATTGCCGCCGGTCGGTTCAATCTGGCAGAATCGGTCGTGGACCTGCGGGGGCAGGATTTCCAGGTCGACGCGCTGCAAAGCAAGACCGACCTTTGCCTCGAGTTTCTCAAGAAGCCGCCGAGCGAAGCGACCGAACGCAAGGATTTCGAAGCCAGCTTGCTGCCGCTCGTCGACGATGCGATCGAGCAGGACCGCTTCGAACTGGCCGAGCGGATCATTGCGGCGGCCGGCACCGCCGGGGCGTCTGCCCGCAGTGCGGCGCTGCGCAAGGGGCTCGCCGACCGGCAGCAAGCGGTCAAGTCGCTGCGGCCGCGCTCCGAGGCCGCCAGACATGCGCGGCAAACCCTGGAGCGCGACGCCGACAATCCCGTCGCGCACGAAGAGCTGGGCCGGTACTTGTGTTTTCTCCGCGGCAAGTGGGACCAGGGCTTGCCGCATCTGGCCGAGGGCAAGAGCAAGTCGTTGGCCGAGCTGGCCCAGCGGTCGCAAACGCCCCCGGACGACGCCACCCAGCTGGCCGAACTGGCCGACCAGTGGTGGAATCTGGCCGAATCGCTCGACGCTGGCGAGAAAACGAGCGTGCGCGATTTCGCCGGCGCTTTCTATCGGCAGGCCTTGCCGGAGCTCAAGGGCCTGCGCGCCATGGCTGCCAAACAACGGGGCGGGGTTGCGCCCGCGGCCCGGCAGGCCAAAGAGGGCCGGCCGACCAAGGCCGCCAAGACCGTCAACCTGATTCCACTGGTGGACGTTGCCCAGGATGTCTTGCACGGCAAATGGCACGTTCAGGACGGCAAGTTGTATTGCGACTCCGGGGGCTTCGTGCCGAAGGTGCAAATCCCCTACATCCCGCCGGAGGAATACGACTACCGAATCGCCTTCACGCAGTCGAAATTGCGGAACCCGGTGTTCCAGGGAATGCCCACTCCGCAGGGGACCGGCTTTTATTGGCAGCTGGGCGGTCCGCAGGGCCTGGCGGTGTTTTCACACGAAGTGGCCCCTGGCAAACTCGAGCCCGCTGCGCGCGTTCCCGGCATCGTCAGCCCCGACCAGCGCTGCGTGTGCGTCGTCGAAGTGCGCCGGGGCGGCGTGCGGGCGCTGGTCGATGGAAAGCAGATCGCCGCGCTCGCGACGGATTTTTCCGACCTGAAGACCGATTCCTGGCACACGGTCAAGGATCCGCGGCTGCTGATCGTCGGCTGCGACGATCCGACGGTCTTCGACACGGTCGAAGTCGTGGAAGTCAGAGGCCGGGGGCAATTGCTCCGCGGCAAGTGAGCGGCGCGCTTTCGCCGGGCTCCCCAGAAACGCGAGGCGTTTTTCGCTCGCCGGCGCCTGGCTGGTCCCCCGCTGTCTGCGGGTAATTGCTCTCCTGCGCTAGGTCACGGCGCCGGCGGATCGTAGATCACCCACAGTGCCGGGCGATCCTCGATTTTTTCCGCTTCGCGCGAATGGGCTCCGCCGATCCAGTCGGTGCTATCGCCGTGGAGCATGAAGCCGTAGTTCGGCTGGCCTTCGGTCCAGTAGCGCACCGCCTGGGTGAAGTCCCAGTGGTTGACGGCGCCCTGGCTGGGGCCGTAGGCCAGATAAAGCGGCAGAAAGTCGGCGTCGGCGCCCCAGTCCATGCCGCCGATCGCCCGCCAGAATTTGTCCTGGGCGTATTGATAGGCGTTCACTTCGTTCTCTTGCCAGTCGCGATTGCAGGCCTCGGCGACCCAGACGTTGGGCTTCTCGGGCGTGCGGTCGCTGTCGGAAGGCCGGGGACGGCTGACGATCACCAGCTCGGCGGACAGAATCGTGGCGCCCCGCGGAATGCTGGCCAGGTCGACCCGCATCAGCGGGCTGCGATGCCGCATGAAAATTTCATGGCTCGCGGAGCTGCCCAGGTTGCGGGCCCGTTCCAGGTTTAACCCATCCGGTCCATGACTGCTCCAGTAGGCGTCTTTCCAGCCGGCATAGACGGCGTCGGGGTGGCGCGGGTCGTAGCCCCGCTCGCCGTCGCGCAGCGTGGCCAGCACGGCGCCGGGATGCGTTTTTTTCAGCTCGGCGAAGCGCGCGAAACTCGGCTTCCAGCTGGCCGATAGTTTGCGGCACCGGCGGTTTCCAGTCGTCGCGCAGTTTGGTCGCCAGCTCGCGCACGCCGCTCACCTCCAGGTCGGTGCCCAGCACCTGGAACCGGGTGGCCGCCGGCGGCTCGATTTGTTTTGTCGTCGAGAGACGAATATGGTCGACCCAGATCGATTCGCCCTCGTGCGGCTGGTACATGAAGATCTCGAACCGCACGACCGGCCCGCCCTTCGCGTTGATCGCGTAGTCGTTCGAGTCGTGCAGCAGCCCGGTGACGACGTTCTGGCCGGCGTGGAGCTGCTCGGTTTGCACCCAGCGGCTGATGCCCCCGTTCCAGCTTTGGTCGCGCTGGCTGTGCTCTTGCAAGACTGTGAAGCCAACCACGCAAGGCCGGCTGACGGTGACGTCGGCCTGAAATGTCTGGTACTTCATCCAGTCTGCCGGGACCCGGGTGGTGGTGATCGTGGGCCAGTGGCCGCCGGCGTAAGTCAGCTTCAGGCTGTGCTTGCCGCGGCTGGCGTGCTCGGTGGATTGCCCGATCTGGACGGCCGGCTCGCGCGGGGCGGGATCGGGAAGCTCCAGGTTGCTGAAGGCCTGAACCTCGGCCGGATCCTCGAAATCGAACAGCACCAGCGGCGGGGCCGGTTCGTCGCCTCGGCCCGGCCGGGCCGGCAATACAAACACTGCGCACGCGAACAGCAGCGCCGTGGATCGTGGCATGATCGGCTCCGCGATTTCGGGGGAAGGGAGGGCCGGAGGGAAGCAAACAGTCTACCGTCGCCGGGACATGTGCCGGTAATCCTGGGCGGCGGGGACAGGATTTATTTCCACTCCGGGCTTTACCCGTCTGGCGGAGTAAATATACTTTGCAATGCAAAGTGAGTGGCGGCCGGTCGACGTGACGGGTTTTGGTCGACGGGATTTGCCTGACGGGGATTCTTTGCCCGCTGTGAAGGGATCGAATCATGGAACTGCACGAAGCCCTGGGCGAGATTTCGGCCATTCGCCGGCAACTGGCCCGCGGCGAGCGCTTTCGCGGCTATCGCGCGGCGCCGGTGGCGCTGTCGGGCGTGTCGGCATTTGTCGCCGGCGCGGGGCAGGCGCTCTGGCTGCCGGATCCGCAGGCCGAACTGGACCGCTATCTGGCGCTTTGGCTGTCGGTGGCCTTGCTGAGCCTGGTGATTTGTCTGGCCGACATCTGGCTGCGCTATCACCGTTCGACCGGGTTGCTGCAGCAGGAAACCACCCAGCTGGCCCTGGGGCAGTTCTTTCCCTGCCTGGTGGCCGGCGGATTGCTGACCGCGGTGGTGGCCCGGTCGGCGCCCGAGGCGGGCTGGATGCTGCCCGGGCTGTGGGCGATCCTGTTCGGTTTGGGGCTGTTTGCTTCCGCCCGTTGGTTGCCGCGGGCGATTTTTGGCGTGGCGGCGTATTTTCTGGCCGGTGGTTTGTATGCCCTCTCCGTGGGCGGCGGTCCGGCAGCGCTGTCGCCCTGGACGATGCCGCTGTTGTTCGGCACGGGTCAGTTGCTCACCGCGGCGGTGTTGTTGCTCGCGGAGCGCGAGCCGGCCGGAGGCGCCGCATGACGCGCAAGAAATCCAAACCGGCGGCGGCCCCGGCTGAACTGGCCGAACCGGCCGCGGCGCAAACGGGGCGCTACGCCTACGACGGGCTCGATCGCACGATCCACGAAAAAGCCCGGCTGGGCATTTTGACTTCGCTGGCCGCACATCCCGGCGGGCTATGGTTCAACGATCTCAAGAGCGTCTGCTCGCTCAGCGACGGCAATCTCAGCCGGCATCTGCAGACCCTCGAAGAGGCGGGGCTGGTCGAAGTGCGCAGCGCACCGCGGGCCGGCGCCCGCAAACGCTCTGCCGGCTCACCGAGCTGGGCCGGAAGCGGCTGTTGGTCTATATCGCCGAGTTGGAGCGCGTGGTGGCCGATGCGGCCCGGGCCGCCCAGACCGCGCCGCGCAAGCCGGCCCCCGGCCTGGTCGGACCGGTTCCCGGCTGGGCCGCGGGCTAGGGCGAGCGGTTTTTTATTTCCCCCTTCACTTTGCAATACAAAGTAATCGGCCGCCGGTCAGCCGGGGGCGGCGCCCTGTTTCGACGGAGCCCAGCAACATGCAGATCATCCTGGCCGAGGCCGCGGGAATGTGTTTTGGCGTCCGCGACGCGCTGGTGGCCATCGATGCGCTCGACGACGCGCGGCAAGTGGCCATCGACGGCCAGCTAGTGCACAATCCGTTGGTGCTCGATCGTCTGGCCGCGCGGGGGTTCGAGCAATTGGCCGAAACCGACCGCCCCAGCGTGCCCGCCGCGGCGCAAGTGGTGGTGACGGCGCACGGCATCAGCCGCCGCCGCCGCGATCAATTGCTGGCCGCGGGCAAGACGCTGATCGACACCACGTGTCCGCTCGTGGCCCGGCTGCAGCGTGCCGTTCGCGAGCTCGCCCGGGATGGCGCCCTGGTCGTGATCATCGGCCGGCCCGAGCACGTCGAAGTCCTGGGCCTGACGGAGGATCTCGAATCGTTTGTCGTGGTGCCCTCGCTGGCCGCGGTGGGGCGCTGATGAGGCGGCGCGGATCGGCGTGGTCGCGCAGACGACGTTTCCCAGCGCCGAGGCGGCGGCGATCCGGCAGCAAATCGCCCGGGCGAATCCCTCTGCCCGGATCGAATGGGTCGACACGATTTGCCAGCCCACCAAGGATCGGCAGCAGGCCTTGCAGGATCTGCTCGCGCGCGTGCAGGCGGTGGTCGTGGTCGGCGGCGCGCATTCGCACAATACGCGGCGGCTGGTCGAAACCTGCCGGCAGCGCCCCGTAGCGGTGTTTGCGGTGGAGGGGGCCGCAGACGTCGACCCGGCCTGGTTCGTGGGTCTGACAACGGTCGGCCTGACGGCCGGCACGTCGACCTTGCCCGAGACCTTGCAGCAAGTGCACGAGCGGCTGCTGGCGATTGCGGCGGCAAGCTAACCGACTTTTTCGCGGGTGCCGGGGCCATGCGCCGGGGCCTGGCCACACGACAGGAGGACAGGATGAAGCAGTGGGTACCACGGGCTCTGCGGATTGCTCCCGCGCTCGACGCCGCGCGGCACTGTGCGCCGCCGACGCCCCGCACGGCGCTATTGATCAATCCGTTCTATCCCAAGGATCCGCACGCCAGCTTTGGCAAGCACGTGCTCACGCCGAGCCTGGCGCTGACGAGCATCGCGGCCGGCACGCCGGGCGATTGGGAAGTGCGCTACTGGGACGAGAACTTGCTCTTGGGCCCCCCGCCCTGCGAGCCCTTCCCGCAGGTTGTGGGAATCACGGTCCATCTGACCTTCGCCCAGCGGGCGTACGAGCTGGCCCGCTGGTATCGCCAGCGCGGGGCCAAGGTGGTGTTTGGCGGGCTGCACGTCATCTCGTGTCCCGACGAGGCCGCGCCGCATGCCGACGCGATCGCCATCGGCGAAGGCGTGCAGCTCTGGGGCCGGATTCTCGAGGACGTGGCCGCCGGCCGTTTGCAGCGAGTCTATCGCGGCGATTATCGCCGGCCGTATCGCGACGACCCGGCGCCGCGGCGCGACCTATTGCCGCGGCGCGGATTTCTGACCACGACCAGCCTGATTGCCACCCGCGGCTGCCACAATCGCTGCGGCTTCTGCTACCTGTCGACGCGCGGCCTGCACATGCCCTACCTGACGCGCGACGTCGAGCAGGTGGCCGCCGAATTCGCCGCCGACGAGCAGCCGTATGCGGTGTTCATCGACAACAACCTGGGCTCGCGGCCCGAGTATCTCGCCAGCCTTTGCACGGCGCTTGCGCCGCTGGAAAAAATCTGGAGCGCGGCCGTGTCGATCGACGTGACCGACGACCCGCGGCTGGTGCGGCAAATGGCCCTGGCCGGTTGCACGGGAGTGTTCGTCGGGTTCGAGTCGCTGGAGGACAAGAACATCGTGGCGGCCGGCAAGCGCAGTCCCACGACCGACGACTACGCCCGGCGCGTGGCGATCCTGCACGACAACGGCATCCAGGTGAACGGCAGTTTCGTGCTCGGTTTCGACCACGACCGGCCCGGCGTGTTTGCCAAAACCGTCGACTGGATCGAGGCGCAATCGGCTGGAGTGCGCCACGTTTCACGTCCTCACGCCGTACCCGGGCACGCCGCTGTTCGAGCAAATGCAGGCCGAAGGCCGGATCCTGCATCGCGACTGGACCCGCTACGACACGGGGCACGTCGTCTTCCGGCCGCGGCAGATGACCGTCGACGAGCTGGCCGAGGGTTACGCCTGGTGCTACGAGCAGTTGTTCTCGCACGGCTCGATCTGGCGCCGCCGGCCCCAGGACCTGCGGGCGATCCTCCCCTACCTGGCGATGTCGTATCTCTACAAGCGGTCGAACCGCTTCTGGCACTTGCTCATCCGCCATCAGTTGACCGGGGTGGTCTGGCGGCCGCTGGTCGAATGGACGCGGCGCCGGCATCTGCGCTTTCGCCGGCGCTTGGCCCTGGCCGAGCCGGGCGTCCGCCCCGCCGTCAGCGTGGTCTCGGCCGGCGTGTGAGAGGACCGGCCCGCGGCAGAAAAACCAGTGGCCGACGCGTCGCGCACCTGGAACAATGGGCCGCAGGGCCGCGCCGCGCAAGGCCCGCCCGCGATATCGCCCTGCAAAGCCGACCGTCCCTGTCGTGACGCATCATGCCCGCCGCCGACCATCACCTCCAGGGCACGCTGCACATCTTTGTGGCGTTCGATTGGGGCGAGGAGGTCGACCTGGCTCGCGCCGGCCGGTTGGCGGGGGGCAAACTGCTGACGCTCGCCCGGCGGCCGCGCACTCCCTCGTCGCTGGCCTATCGGCCGACTCCTTGGCAATTTCCGCTGGGCGAAGTGCCGCTGGACCTGGCGGTGCTGGGCCAGGTGGCCGTGTCGGCTGAGGCCACGGTGTTCGACTTTGGCGCGGTCAGCGTCGCCTTGCACGTGCCGCTCGCGCTGTCGATGTCGGCTCTGGCCCAGCTGGCCGGGTCGCTCTCCGATTCGGCGCGGATCGTCCAGGCTGCCCGAGCCGCCGTCAAGCCGCTCTACGAGGCGCTGTTGCCGGCGATCGAGCAGCCCGAGTGGAGTCAGCTCGACGAGGAGTACTTCGTGTTCCACTTTCCGGCCCTGGCGGATTCCGCGAGCCCGACGGCTCCGGCCAACTTGCTTGGCCCGTGGGGAGCCTGGACCGCGGGCATCGTGCAATTGGAGGCCGGCCCGCTCTCCGAGGATGAGCAGCGCGAGGCCTTGCGGTTGCGGATCAGCTACTCGCCCAGCGATCTGTTCGTGCCCGAGTGGTCGGCGGCGCTGTTGGTCGACAGCGATTGCGAAGACACGCTGCAGATCGTCGAATACGCGAACATGCAGCTGCTCGAATACCGGCACATCGACGATCGCCTCGACGACCGCCTGGCCGGCGCCTACCGGCTGATCCATCCCCTGGCCCGCGGTTGGCTGCCGTTTTGGCGCATGCATGGGCGGCAGCTGCGCGCCCTGGGCGAGCTGCGGATCGAAATGCACGACGTGTTCGAGCGGACGGGCAACGTGCTGAAGCTCGTGGGCGATCAGTACCTGGCCCGCTGCTACCAGCTGCTGGCCGCGCGGTTTCACCTGCCGGCCTGGGCCGACAACATCGCCGTGCGCTCGAAGTGGTGCAAGGGGCCTATCAGGTCGTTTCCGACCAGGCGGCCATGCTGCGGACCGAAGTCCTGGAACTGGTCGTCATCGGGCTGATCGGGCTGGAGATTCTGCTGGCCCTGTTGCGCCATCAGTAGTCGTCGCGGCAGGGCCCTTGAACCTGCACACGGGTCTGGCGGGAGACAAAGCATGAAGAGGCAGGAATTGAGGCTGGCGATGCTGCTCCTGCTGGTTTGCGGTGGACAGCTCTCGCGCGCCGCAGACGAACCGGGACCGGCCCTGAAGATCACCCCGCGCCGCGCGGGCGACGCGCTGAAAGCCTCGACCCAGGGCGAGAAAACCATTGTCGACGTCACCAGCCCGACCGGGATCGGCGGCGCGGTCATCGAGCGCTCGGACGATCGCTGGTCCGGGTCGATGACGCTCCGTTTGCATCTGTCGGGATTGGAAAGCTTTCGTGCGCGGGCGGGCAAACGCACGTTGTCGGTCGCCGTGGGGCGCGACGGCACTGCCGGGTGCAAAGGTGCCAGCGAGCGCGCTGCGCGTGTGGCAGGACGACCGCGAACTTGAGCCGCTCGACGATGACAGCCCGCTGTGGATCGAAGTGCGACACGTCAAGGCGGATCGCAATGCCCCGGAAGCCGAAGCGTGCGCGGGCTACTTCGAGCTTGTGTTGCCGCGCGCGTTTTTTGCGGCCGAGCCGAGCTCGATCGAGCTGGATTGGATCGATTTCTACCGAAGCTGACGAAGCCGTAATAAAATACGGCGCCAGCGCGTCGGCCGATCGAGCCGGTCGGGATCGTGAGCTTTGGGCCTGCGAGCCGGCTTTCCTCCGGAATTCTTGCCCAGCCCCTCCCTTCAGGGGCCATGACCCTGACGGTGGTACCACTGATGCCTAGCGAAGCTGCAAGTCCTGTAGATCGGATTGACACCGCTCCGAAGCTAGATGCACGTGGAATCAGATGCTGCGCATTTAGGGGTCTTAGCCTGGATGGCAGCAATGATGGTCGTCCGCCTTGGAGGGCGTTCGACTTTGACACCTGCGTCAAGGATGACCCATATGTGCCGACAGTCGACGTTTTTCGGAATAGTCATCGCTGGCGGACTGGCGGCCCTGCTCGCCGCGCCCGCTGCAAGCTGGGGCCAGGCGGACGCTTCGGGATTCTATACCGGCGGCGGCGTCAGTGCCGATTCCGGTGACTCTTCCGGCGACGCATATCGACTGCCGAGCACCAACGACGGCGACGTTTCGCCCGTCAGCGCCGACATGCCGGCCTCATCGAGTTCGCCCAACGCCCGGATCGCGGCTCTCGAGGCGAAGATCGCCGAGCTGGACAGTGCCCTCAAGGATCCGCCGGCCAGCAAGGGCTACGTCGTCGGTAGCGACACGGCGCTGTTGGGCAAGTGGACGCCGAACGGTCCCACGTTCCGCTCGAAGAACGGCGACTTCATCTGGAAGATGCGCATCGTGGCCCAGCTCGATACGGTCGGCATCCAGAATCCCTATGGCGAGGGTCGCGGCGGCGTCGGGAACCCGGGCATTCCGGGTGGTGCCGGCGCAAGACTCGACCACCTTCCGCCGCATGCGTATCGGTGCCGAAGGCACGATGTACGAAACGATCGACTGGGTGTGGGAAGCCGACCTGGCGATGGCCCTGCAAAACTACGACCCGTCCGTCGGTGCTACCCCGATCACGGGTTTGCGCAGCGTGGGCACCGTCGGTGGCAGCACGGCCGCCGGCGCCGCGGCCCAGAATCAGGGCGGCAACACGGGCAACGTGATCCAGCCCACCACGGTCTTCCTGACCTTCACGCAATTGCCGGTGATCGGCAACATGCGTATCGGTAATCAGCAAGACTGGCTCAGCATGGAGCACATCGAAAGCGCTCGGTTCCTCGACTTCATGGAACGGGCGCCGATCATGGACTGCTTCACTGGCGCCAACAACAACGGTTACACGCCGGGCATCTCGATTTTCAACATGTCGCAGAACAAGCGGCTGGCTTGGGAAGCGGGTATCTATAAGAACAACGTTTACGATTCGGGTTTCCCCTACTCGATCGGCACCAACGCCCTGACCTACAACGGCCGCGTCACCTGCACGCCCTTTTACGACGAGCCGAGCGACGGCCGCTACTTGATGCACCTGGGTTGCGGCGGCGAGTATCGCACGCTGAACACGGAAGAAGCCTCGTACACGAACGGCGACAACGTCCGCGTGCGGGACCGCGGTCAGCTGCGAAATGCCAGCTCGACGCTCGACCCGAACTACGCCGACACCGGCAACTTCTTCGCCAAGAGCCAGGGCGTGGTCTGCCCGGAATTTGCCTTCCTCTGGGGTCCGCTCTTGATCCAGAGCGAATGGTGCGCTTCGTACTTCAACAACGCCCAAACGACGCAAAACGTCCTGATCAACCCGGCCACCGGCTTGCCGATCTCGAACACCGGCGTGGCGCTCGGTCAGGTTTTCCAACAGGCCGGTTATATCGAAGCCATGTACTTCCTGACCGGCGAAAACCGCCAGTACAACCGGCAGTCGGGCGTGTTCAACCGCGTCGTGCCGTTCGAAAACTGGAGCCTCACCCGCGGCGCCGGCTGCTGTGGCTGGGGTGCCTGGCAGGCGTGTTTGCGGTTCGACTGGGTGGACCTGAATTCGGGCAACGTCAAGGGCGGCAACGTCCAGGACGTCACCGTGGGCCTGAACTGGTTCCTCAACTCCAATGCCCGGTTCCAGATCAATTACGTCTGCACTTGGGTCAACAACAGCGCCTCGCCGCTGGTCAATGCCGGCAACGCCAACGTCGGCTTCCTGCAAGGCTCGTTGTTCACCGGCGACGCGACGATCAACCAGTTGGGCGCCCGGATGGACTTCAACTGGTAGGCGGATAACGCCAGGGGACCAGGCCAGGTCCCATTCCCTGGCGACGAGCTACCTCCCCCGGGCCGCAGCAGAAATCCAAGCCTGCTCGCGGCCCGGGGCCGCTTTGGCGAAGCACCCTGCCAGCCGGCGCGCGCCGGCGCGAAACGGATCGAACGCCGATGAACGCCTGGCATTTCGCCCTGAACATCACTGTAGCGCTGGCCCTGGGCATGGCCATCGGCGTCGAGCGTCAGTTCCGCCGGCATCCGGCCGGGCTGCGGACCAATGCCCTGGTTTGCCTGGGAGCCGCTTTGTTCGTTTCGCTCTCCGCGCTCTGGGGCGGCGAATCGAGCCCCACCCGCATCGCGGCCCAGGTCGTCAGCGGGCTCGGCTTTCTCGGCGGCGGCGTGATCCTGCGCGAAGGCTTCAACGTCCGCGGCATGAACACCGCCGCCACGATCTGGTGCAGCGGGGCCGTGGGCACGCTCTCGGGCGCGGGGTTCCTGGCCGAGGCCGCCATCGGCACGGCCGCGATTCTGGCCGTGCATCTGGGCCTGCGCCCCCTGGTGCGGCAGATCGACGCCCGCAGCAAAGCGCTCGACGAGGTCGACACGGTCTACACCGTGTCGGTCGTGTGCGACGAGCGGCAGGAGGGCGTGATCCGCAACGTGCTGGTGCGCCACATCCAATCGGAACCGAGCATGACGGTGCAGGCTATCTCGACGCTCGACATCGACGAGCCCGGTCGGGCCAACGTGATTGCCGAAGTGTTCTCGTCGCGCCGCAACGAGCGGTTTCTGAACGACCTAGTCTCGCGGATCAGCATCGAACCGACCGTGACCGCAGTGCGCTGGGACCTGCGTCGACCTGATCGTCGGCCGCTCAAGCAGCGGCTTGCCAGCCGCTGAGCGAAGTCGCCAGAGGGCGGCTGGGCGCTCGCCAGCCCCGACTTCCCCCCCGATAAAATGCCGAAATGGTCGGGTAAACTCGATTTTGATTATTCAAAAAGCTGACATTGTTAGGCCTTGGTTAGAAACGCTCTTGGTCCCGTGTCCACACCTTATAACGGGAGGACCGGAAAACGTCCCCTTTCCTTGCGCGTTCGAGAACGAGGCCCAATGAGTTCCCTTTGGAGGTCGGCGTGCGGGCTGACATTATTGTCCGTGGCGCTGGTCGGGTGTTCCGACGGCGGCAGCCATGGCACGATGATCAAGCTGCAAGGAGCCGGCGCGAGCTTTCCGGCCCCGCTCTATAACAAGTGGTTCAAGACGTACACGGCCGCGCATCCCAGCGCCAGATCGACTATCAATCGGTCGGCAGCGGCAGCGGTGTGAAGAAGTTGATCGACAAGACGATCGACTTCGGCGCCAGCGACGCCGCGATGACGCCTGACGAAATCAAGGACGTCGACGTCGGCGTGCAAATGTTGCCGATGACCGCCGGCAGCATCGTGCTGGCGTACAACCTGCCCGACGTTGACACGTTGAACCTGCCGCGCGACGTGTACGCCGGCATCTTTCTGGGCAAGGTCAAGAAGTGGAACGATCCGCTGATCGTCTCGGCGAACCCGGGCGTCAAGCTGCCAGACGGCGAGATCCACGTCGTGGTCCGGGCCGACGGCAGCGGCACGACCTACGTATTCACCAAGCACCTGGCGGCAATCAGCGAAGAATTTGCCACCGACCCGGGCGTGGGCAAGAATCCCAACTGGAAGGTCGGCACGCAGTCGAAAGGCAACGAAGGCGTGGCCGCGAGTTTGAATACGACGCCCGGCGCGATCGGCTACATGGAGTACGGCTATGCCGTGGGCGCCAAGCTCAAGATGGCCCGGCTGGAAAACCAGGCGGGCAAGTTCATCGAGCCCACGATCGCCTCGGCCCAAGCCGCGCTGGCGTCGGTCGAAATGCCCGACGATCTGGTGGCCTGGCTACCCGATCCGGCGGGAGACGCCTCGTATCCGATCGTTACGTTCACCTGGATCCTCGCTTACCGCAAATACGCCGAGGCCGGCAAGGCCGATACGCTCAAAGACGTGCTCAAATACTGTCTGAGCGACGGGCAGAAAGAGAGCGAGAAGTTGGGCTACGTGCCGCTCCCTCCGGAAGTGGCAGCCAAGGCGACGGCCGCGCTCGATAACATCGAATCGACCGGTCCCGACAAGAAGTGACGCGAACTCTGCGGGCGGCGTGAACAGAACTGATGTGGCGGGTCAGGGAAAGGGACTTCCCCCTGGCGCTCGGCAGGCGCCTGATTGGCTGGAAAGTCCGATGAGCGAAGCTACCTCGATCTCACGTCCACCCACGCGGCGCGAGATTTTCACCGATCGCACCTTCCGGGCGCTGACCTATGGGTTTGCCTGGGCCACCGTGCTGCTGGTCCTCTGGATCGTCGGCGAGATCGGCGGCTCGGCCCTGCCGGCGATCCGCGAGCACGGGCTGAGCTTTCTCACCGGCACCACGTGGGATGTCAACAAGGGAGAATACGCGATCCGGCCTCACATCTGGGGCACGCTCTACAGCTCGGCGCTGGCGCTGGTGATCGCCACCATTCTGGGCGTGGCGGTGGCCGTGTTTCTCAGCGAGCGGTTTCTCTCGGCTTTCGTTTTTCAGATTCTGAAATTCTTCGGCCTGCAATCGAAACCCTACTGGTCCAGGCTGCCCGACCAGCTGGAAAACGTGCTCAAGAACCTGATCGAGTTGCTGGCGGCGATTCCCAGCGTGGTCTACGGCCTGTGGGGCCTGGTGGTGATCATTCCCCTGATCCGGCCGCTGTGCAATTGGCTGCACGACCATCTGGGCGGGATTCCGCTGTTCGGCACTTCGCTTTCCGGGCCGGGCATGCTGCCCGCGGCGCTGGTGCTGGCGATCATGATCCTGCCGACCATCTCGGCCATCAGCCGCGACGCGCTGGTGAGCGTGCCGCCGAAATTGCGCGAAGCGGCCTATGGACTGGGAGCCACGAAGTGGGAGGCCATCCTGGCCGTGATCATTCCCACGGCCCAGACCGGCATATTGGGTTCGGTGCTGCTGGGCTTCGGCCGGGCCCTGGGAGAAACGATGGCTCTGGCCATGCTGGTGGGCAATGCCAACGTGATCAGCTGGTCGCTGTTTTCGCCCGCCAACACGCTGGCCGCCTTGCTGGCCAACAGTTTTCCCGAGGCCGGCCGCAACCAGGTCAGCGTGCTGATGTACGCGGCGCTGGTGCTGATGGGCATCACGCTGCTGGTCAACATCATCGGCGCCCTGGTGCTGCAAAGCGCCAATCGGCGCACGCGCGGAGGCCGCTGATGGAAGACATTGTCGTCCGCAACGCGGGCATGGCCGACGCCGTCCGGCTCGGCGATACGATCACGGCCGCCATGCTGCAGAAATCGCTCCGCCGCCCGCGAGCGCTGTTCAACTATGCGATGAACGTCGTCACCGCGGGGCTCACGCTGATCGCGCTGGTGCCGCTGTTCTCGGTGGTCTACATGCTCGTGGTCAAGGGTTTTCACAAGATCAGCCTGGAGTCGTTCAAGTCGCTGCCGCCGGCCCCGTTCGACGAAGGGGGCGGATTCGGCAACGCCCTGCTGGGCACGCTGATGATGGTGGGCATCGCGGCGCTGATCAGCGTGCCCAGCGGCACGCTGGCCGCGATCTTCCTGGCCGAAGTCGGGCCGGGGACGAAGCTGGCTTCGCTCGTGCGCTTCGGCGCCAAGACGCTGAGCGGTTTTCCCTCGGTCCTGGCCGGCGTGTTTGCCTATGGCACGGTCGTGATGCTCAAGGGTCGGCTGGGCGGTTTCTCGGCGCTGGCCGGCGGCGTGGCGCTGTCGCTGCTAATGGTGCCGACCGTGATCCTTACGGCCGAAGAGGCCATTCGCATGGTGCCGGCCAAGATCCGCGAGGCGGCCATCGGCATGGGCGCCACGTCCACCCAGGTGATCTGGCGCGTGATGGTGCCCACGGCCATGCCCGGCATTTTGACCGGCGTGATGCTGGCGGTGGCCCGCGCTGCGGGCGAGACCGCTCCGCTGCTGTTTACCGCGCTGTTCAGCAATTACTGGCCGGTGCACGAGGGGCATCCCGCCGTGATGCAGCCGACCGCCTCGCTGGCCGTGCTGATCTACAACTTTTCCGGCATGCCGTTCGAAAACCAGAAAGAAATGGCCTGGGCCGCCGCCTTGGTGCTGGTGGTCCTGGTGCTGACTACGAATCTTATCGGGCAGAGTCTATCCAGGCGAAACGTCGTTTAGGAGCATCGTCATGATCCACGCACCCAGTCCGGCCGCGGCTGCGGCCGCAGGTGGCAATACCGCCGCCGCGGATGTGCTGGTCGATGTCAATATCTTGGAGCTGTATTACGGCTCGTTCAAGGCGGTCCGGGATACCAAGATTCCGATCCAGCGCGGCACGATCACGGCCTTCATCGGCCCCTCGGGCTGCGGCAAGAGCACGGTGCTCCGCTGCCTCAACCGCATGAACGACCTCGTGCGCGACTTCCGCTTCAAGGGGCACGTGCACTTCCGCGGCCAGGACATCTACCATCCCAGCATCGATCCGGTGGCCGTCCGCCGCCACATCGGCATGGTGTTTCAGCAGCCGAATCCCTTCGCCATGAGCATTTACCGCAACGTGACGTTCGGGCTGCGGCTGAACGGTTTTCGCGGCGACAAGGCGGAAAAGGTCGAGCAAGCCCTGCGCGGCGCCGCACTGTGGGACGAAGTCAAAGACAAGCTCCACAAGAGCGCCCTGGCCCTGTCCGGCGGGCAGCAGCAGCGGCTGTGCATTGCCCGGGCCATCGCCACCGAGCCCAGCGTGCTGCTGATGGACGAACCTTGCTCGGCTCTCGATCCGATCGCCACGCGGAAGATCGAAGAACTGATGAACGAGCTGAAGAAGCGGTTCACGATCGCCATCGTGACGCACAACCTGCAGCAAGCCCAGCGGGTGGCGGACAAGACCGGCTTCTTGTACGTCGACACCACGCAAGGGGGCCGCACCGGCTACCTGGTCGAGTTCGGCGACACGCGGCAAATCTTCGAAGAGCCGCAAGAAAAGCACACGCAGGAATACATCCGCGGCGAATTCAGCTGACGGCGGCCGCTCGCGCGGCGTCTTGCTTGCCCAGAATCTTCGCCGCGCGGAGAACGGTGTCGGGGGGCTTGTGCGCGCCGAGTGCGCGGGTATAGTGGCTTAGCCACCGGTTGTCCCCCGGCCTGTGGTGCCCGAGCCAGTCCTGCCCGGACCAGCAGGCTCGCTCCCCAGCGCCCCGCAAATCGAGCTGCCCGCGCATGGCACTTATCGTTCGCAGCCCGATCTATCAGCAGCTGACCGGCGCGCTGCGCGACCTGGCCCGCGGCGGCGAGTTTAGCGCCGGGCAGCAGTTCCTGACCGAACGGCAGATCTCCGAGCGGTTCGGCGTGAGTCGTCCCACGGCCAACAAGGCCATCTCCAGCCTTGTGGCCGAAGGCTGGCTGGAGCTGCGCAAAGGGCTGGGCACGTTTGTCCGCGGCGACTCGCTCGGCTACGACCTGCGCTCGCTGGTCAGCTTCACGCAAAAGGCCCGCGCGGCCGGCAAGACGCCCGAGACCCGGCTGATCGAGTTCCGCCGGCTGGGCTGCAGCGAGGTGGATATTGGCGTGCGCCAGCGGCTTGCGCTCGCCGAGCGGGACGAAGTCGTCTACATGCAGCGGCTGCGCCTGGCGGCCCGGGTGCCGGTGATCCTGGAGCGCCGCTATGTTTCGGCCCGGCTCTGTCCGCGGTTGAAGAAAAGCGCCGCCGCCGGCTCGCTGTATCAGTTCTTCGCCGACGTCTGCGGACTGCAAGTGGCCGGCGCCGACGAGGTGATCCGGGCGGTCGTGCTTTCGGCCAGCGACGCGCGAGTGCTGCAGGTGGCCCGCGGCGCCGCCGGCTTGCTGGTTTCGCGCGTGGGTTATCTGGCCGACCGGCAGCCGCTGTGGTGGGAGCAGACCCTGTATCGCGGCGACGCCTACGAATTTCATAATCAGCTGGGGAGCGATTTGCCGGCCCGGCCGGCGATGGGTGCCCTGCTGGCGGCCGCGGGAGATTCGCTATGAGCGGGCTGGGGGTGGCCGTCGTCGGCACAGGGTTCATCGGCCCCGTGCATGTCGAAGCCTTGCGCCGCGCCGGCCAGCAGGTCGTGGGCGTTCTGGGTTCGTCGCCCGCCCGTTCGTGCGCCGCTGCCGACGCCCTGGGCATTGAGTCGGCCTACGACAGCCTCGATCAGCTGCTCGCCGACCGGCGGGTGCAATCGGTGCACATAACCACTCCGAATCGCTGGCATTACGAGCAAGTGACCCGCTGCCTGCAGGCCGGCCGGCACGTGCTGTGCGAAAAGCCTCTGGCCACCACGCCGGCCGAATCGGCCCAGCTGGTGGCGCTGGCTCGGCGGTCGGGTCTGGCCGCGGGCGTGGCCTATAACATCCGTTTCTATCCGCTTTGTCACGAAGCGGCCGAGCGGGTGCGCTCCGGCGAGGTGGGCGAACTGCTCCACGCCAGCGGCAGCTACGTGCAGGACTGGCTGCTCCAAGTGACCGATTACAACTGGCGGGTCGAAGCCGGCGAGGCAGGCCAGCTGCGGGCCGTGGCCGACATCGGCACCCACTGGCTCGACCTCGTGCAGTTCGTCACCGGCCGGCAGGTAACGGCCGTCTGCGCCGATCTGCAAACCGTGCACCCGGTGCGGCAGCGCCCCGCCGGCAGCGTCGAAACGTTCAGCGGCCAGGGACAGCCTGCCCGCACGACCGAGCCGGTTGCCGTGGCCACCGACGATGCCGGCAGCGTGCTCTTGCGCTTTGCCGGGGGCGGCCGCGGCGCGATGTCGGTCTCGCAAGTAACGGCCGGGCGAAAAAATTGCCTGCGGTTCGAGATTGCCGGCACGCGGCAAGCCCTGGCCTGGAACAGCGAGCGACCGAACGAGCTGTGGATCGGCCGGCGCGACCAGCCCAACGAGCTGCTCCTGCGCGATCCGGCGCTCTTGGGCCCCAGCGCCCGGGCGATTGCCCATTACCCGGGCGGGCACAACGAGGGCTTTCCCGACACGTTCAAGCAGCTGTTCCGCAGCTTTTACGGTTACATTGCCGCCGGCGATTTCAGTTTGCCGCCGCCCTTCCCCACGTTTGCCGACGGGCATCACGAGGTGCTCGTCTGCGCGGCGATCCTGGAGAGCGCGCGCGAGCGGCGTTGGATCAACATCGAGGAGATCGTGCCGTGAAAGCGGGCTTCGTCAGCGCCATCCTGGGTGATCTCTCGCTCGGCGAGGTGATCGAATTCGCCGGCACCGCCGGTTACGAGTGCGTCGAGATCATGTGCTGGCCGCCGGGCAAGGCCGATCGCCGCTATGCCGGCGTCACGCACATCGACACCTCGCAGTTCGACGATGCCCAGGCCGAAGACGTGCGCGCGCTGTGCCGGGCGCACGACGTCACGATCAGCGGGTTGGGTTATTATCCGAACCTGCTTTCGCCACACGAAGACGAAAGGCAGGCCACGCGGCAGCACTTGGAGTCGGTCATTCGCGCCGCGGCCCTGCTCGACGTGCGGCGCGTGAACACGTTCATTGGGCGCGATTGGACGCGCTCGGTCGACGATAACTGGCCGCGCTTCCTGGAGGTGTGGCGGCCGCTCGTGCAATTGGCCGAGACGTGGAAAGTGACCATCGGCATCGAAAATTGCCCGATGCTGTTCTCGCGCGACGAATGGCCCGGCGGCAAGAACCTGGCCACGTCGCCGGCCATCTGGCGGCGGATGTTCGCCGATCTGGCCAGCCCGGCCATCGGCCTGAACTACGATCCTTCGCACCTGGTCTGGCAGCAGATAGATTATCTGCGCCCGCTGCGGGAATTTGCCGAACGGATCCAGCACGTGCACATCAAGGACGTCTACGTCGACCGCGCGCGGCTGGACGACGTGGGCATCATGGCCGATCCGCTGGCCTATCATCGGCCCACGCTCCCCGGGCTGGGCGACATCAACTGGGGCGCGTTTTTCGCCGTGCTGGGCGAGATCGGCTATCGCGGGCCGGTTTGCGTCGAGGTCGAGGACCGCACCTACGAAGGATCGCTCGCCGCCCGCAAGGCCTCGCTCACTCAATCGCTCCGCTACCTGCGCAATTTCCTGCCCGATCGGGGGAGCCTGGCATGAGCGAGCTGTACGCGGGAATCGATCTGGGCGGCACGACCATCGGCGGCGTGCTGGCCGACGCCGGCGGGCAGATTGTCCAGCAAGCCAGCATCGCGACCGAGTCGTATGCCGGGCCGCCGGCCGTGCTGGACCGCATCGTCGGGCTGGTCGAGCAATTGGCGACCGCGGCCGGGCGCCGGCCGGCGGCCGTCGGGATCGGCTGCCCGGGCCTGGTCGACGTGGCCCGCGGCGTGACGCGTTTCTTTCCGAACCTGCCCACGCAGTGGCGCGACGTGCCGGCGGGCGACGTGCTGCGGTCGAAGCTGGGCTGTCCGGTCTCGCTGCTCAACGACGTGCGCACGGCCACGCTGGGCGAACTGGTTTTCGGCCACGGCCGCGATGTGCAGACGATGGCCTTCTTTTCGCTGGGCACCGGCGTCGGCGGCGGGCTGGTGATCGACGGCAAGCTGCGCTTGGGACCGCTCGGCGCGGCCGGCGAATTGGGTCACCAGACAATCGTGCCAGGGGGGCCGTTGTGCGGCTGCGGCAACCGCGGCTGCCTGGAAGCTTTGGCCAGCGGACCGGCTATCACCGCCGAGGCGGTCCGGCTGATGCTGGCCGGCCAGGCGCCCAAGTTGTTCGAGCTGGCTGCGGGAAATCCGGCCCGCGTTTCGCCGCAAACCGTGGCCCAGGCCGCGCGCGATGGGGACGCCGGCGCCCAGGAAGCCATCGACCGGGCGGCCGAATGCCTGGGCATCGGCGTGGCCAACGTCGTGACCTGTTTGCATCCGCAATTGATCGTGCTGGGCGGCGGCGTGGCCGAACTGGGGGACCTGCTGCTCGTGCCCGTGCGGCGCAGCGTGAAGCAGCGGGTGGGCATGTTCCCGCCCGACGACGTGCGCGTCGAACGTTCGCTCTTGGGCACGTCGGCCGGCCCGCTGGGGGCGGTGGCCCTCGCCATGCGCGGGCACGAGAACCTGTAAATCTCGCCCGAAACTTTGTTCACATCGAGGAGCATCCCTATGGACCGCAGATCGTTCTTGCTGGCCGCGGCCGCCGCGACGGCTGCCAGTGCGGTGCGCGCGGCCGACGACAGGAAATCGGCCGGCCTGCACCTCTCGACGAACGTTTATCCCTGGAAGACGTTCTATCAGCGCGACGGCCGCGATCCGCGGCAGGAGCTAAGCGCACTGGTCGCGGAAGTGAAGTCCGCGGGTTTCGACGGCTTTGAGCCGGCCGTGGAGTCGGCAGCCGAACTGGACGCGCTCGTGCCGCTGTTGGTCCAGAATGGATTGGAAATGCGTTCGCTATACGTCAACAGCCTGCTGCACGATCCCGATCGCGTGCGCGACTCGTGCGCCACGGTGCTGGAAGTTGCTCGCCATGGCGCGCCGCACGGGCTGAAGATCGTGGTGACCAATCCCAGCCCGCTCCGCTGGGGCGGAGCCGAAGACAAAACCGACGCGCAGCTGATCACCCAGGCCAAATCGCTCGATGCCTTGGGAGCCGACCTGCGGGCGCTGGGCATCCGGCTCGCCTACCACAATCACGATGCCGAACTGCGGCAAGGCGCCCGCGAGTTCCACCACATGCTCACGGCGACCGATCCCGAGCACGTTGCCTTCTGCCTGGATGCGCACTGGGTCTATCGCGGTTGCGGCAACTCGCAGGTGGCGCTCGACGACGCGGTCGAGCATTACGCGCCGCGGATCGTGGAGCTGCACATCCGCCAATCGGCCGAGGGAGTCTGGACCGAAGTGTTCGGACCCGGCGACATCGACTATTCGGCGCTGGCCCGGCGGCTGGCCGAGCGGGGGCTCAAGCCCCACGTCGTGCTCGAGCAGGCGGTCGAAGCCAAGACACCCAAGACCCTGTCGGCCCAGGCTGCGCACGCGCCGAGCGCGCCGGTCGCCCGCAAGACTTTCGCCCCGCTCTCGGCCAGTTGATGAGAACGCCAGTCGACAGGAATGCCAGTTGACAGGAACGCCAGTTGACGAGAATTCTGCCCCTCGCCCTGTTCGCTTTTTCCCCAAACCCGTGAGATTTCCGCCGATGCAATACACGTACGAAGACCTGGCCGGCATGATCGATCACTCGCTGCTCCACCCCACCATGACCGACGCCGAGCTCGAAGCCGGTTGCCGGCTGGCGGCCAAGTATCGCGTGGCCTCGGTCTGCATCAAGCCCTATGCCGTTCGCCGTGCGGTCGAACTGTTGGCCGATAGCGGCGTGCAGGTGGGCTGCGTCGTCGGCTTTCCGCACGGCGGCAACACGACCGAAGTCAAACGCTTCGAGACCGAACAAGCTTGCCGTGAGGGGGCCACGGAAATCGACATGGTGATCAACGTCGGCAAGGCGCTGGGCGGCGATTGGGAGTACGTCGAGGCGGACGTCCGGGCCGTCTGCGAAGCGGCCCATCGGGCCGGGGCCAAGGTCAAGGTGATCTTCGAGAACGATTACCTGGCCAAGGGCGGGGCCGGCCTGTCGAGCGACGAGCTGAAGGTCAAACTCTGCCAGCTCTGCGAGCGGGCCGGCGCCGATTGGGTGAAAACCTCGACCGGCTACGGCTTCGTCAAGCAGCCCGACGGCAGCTACAACTATCAGGGAGCCACCGAGCACGACCTGGCGCTGATGCGGGCAAGCTGCTCCGAGCGCGTCCAGGTCAAGGCGGCGGGGGGCGTCCGCGATCTGGACGGACTCATTCGGGTGCGCGGGTTGGGCGCCACGCGCTGCGGCGCCACGGCCACCGCTGCCATGCTCGACGAATTCCGCCGCCGCGAAGCGGCCGGCTCGACCGAGACCAGCCAGGCCACCGCCGGCCGGATCGGCGCGGGAGGTTACTGAGCCAGCCCGGTTGACGCTCCGCCCGAGATGATTTGTTCTGTGCTACGTCGCCAAATTATTGGTCGCGAAATGGCTATAGCGAGCAGATAACAACGACCGCCCGCGGCCTTATGGGAGCGGAGCATCACCATGCGCGGCCCACATGCCTGCCTGCCCTGCGTTCTCTGGGTAGCGCTGGCACCCATCGCCAGTGCTGGCGAAAAAGAAGAGACCTTATTTTCCGAGGCGTTCGCGCGAATCGCTGCATCTTGCTGAGAATCGGCCCTCCGAGTGCAAGGGCCAGCTTCAAGCAGCCTCATTCGCCTTTCGAGGCCAATAGAGATTGCAGCACGGTGATATCGGCCGGTTTCACCAGGTGATGGTCAAAGCCTGACGACCTCGTTCGATCCCGATCGTGCGCCTGCCCCCAACCGGTCAAGGCAATCAACATGATATTGTTGAAGTCAGCTCGCTCCCGAACTCGTCGAGCCACTTCAAAGCCGTCCATTCCTGGCATCCCGATGTCGAGTAAGACGACGTCGGGACGATAATTCTCAATCAGCGCCAGGGCAGTCGCTCCATCATGCGCTACCTGTACGTCCGTGCCCAGGAATCGCAGGAGCATGCCTAAGCTGGTGGCGGCATCTTTGTTGTCATCGACGACAAGCACTCGGCGCTGGAGTGCAGCCGTGACGGCCTGCCTCACCGACGACTGTCCGGCGTCGCGTTCCCGAACATGGGCGACCGGCAGGCGAACGACAAACTCGCTGCCTTGGCCTGGGCCTTCGCTGCGCACCGAGACTGTGCCCTCGTGCAGCTCAGCCAAGCGCTTGACGAGGGTCAGGCCGATCCCCAATCCGCCCTGCGAGCGATTGGCCGACCGATCTGCCTGCACGAACATTTCAAAGACCTTCGGCAGCATGGGTGCGGCGATGCCGACGCCATTGTCGCGCACGGAGACGACGACTTCGTCTCCTTCCTGTCGGGCGGTGAGCCAAATCTGTCCGCCGTGGTCGGTATACTTGGCGGCATTGTTCAATAGGTTTGCGAATAATTGACTGAGCCGTACCGCATCGCCAAAGAGCGGAATCGGCTCCTGCGGAATGGTAATGGCCAGTTGATGGTCGGCAGCGGCAATGAGCGGCCTGCTTGTTTCCAGTGCGCTGAGCAGGGTCGTCGCCAGGTCGGTTTCTTCTTTCCGCAGTTCAATCGTTCCCCGCGTGATACGCGACACTTCCATCAGGTCATCCACCAGGCGGACCATGTGGTTGACTTGTCGTTCCATCATTTCGCAGACGCGGTCGGCCGTCGGATCGTTGCAGGCCGTCATCCGCAAAATGTGCAGCGAGTTGCGAATCGGAGCCAGGGGATTGCGCAGTTCGTGCGCCAGCGTGGCCAGAAACTCATCCTTGCGACGGTCGGCGTCCCGCAGCGCGGCGTCCGACTGCTTGCGCTGAGTAATATCGCGAGCAACTTTGGACGCGCCGATAATCGTGCCGTCCACGCTCAGGACCGGCGAGACCGTCAAGGAAATATCAATTCGCCGGCCATCCTTCGCCACACGAACGGTTTCGAGATGATCGATGCGCTCACCGCGGCTGAGACGCTTCAGCAGGTCAACTTCTTCGCCATACCGCTCCGGCGGGATCAGCATGGTGATCGGGCGACCGATCGCTTCGGCCGCTGAATACCCGAACAGTCGCTCCGCGCCCGCGTTCCAGGATTGGATGATTCCCTGCAAAGTTTTGCTGATAATGGCGTCATCCGACGACGCGACAATGGCACCGAGGCGAGCTTGCGATTCGAGGTCGCTTTCCCGCTGGGCAATTTGATCGCGAATTTGGTATTGCCGCTGCCGCGCCCGGATCGCTGTGCGAATTGAGCTCACGAACGTCGCCACCCGGATCGGCCGCTCCAGGACCGTGACGTTACCCAAGCGGTCTACGGCCTGGGCCACCGCGGCGGAGTCGGCCCCCGGCCGGGCAACGACGAGAACAGGCAAGTCGGACCATTGCGGTTGATGTCGCAGCCATTCGATCAGGCAGCCGCTTTGAACTTCCTTGATCAACTCCTCCGCGAGCAACACGGCCCCTGCGCCGGCGTCCATTTGTTGGCAGACCTGCTCCAGGCTGGTGCAGGATACGTACACCAGGCCCGCCTGCTCGAAAATGGACTCAGTCAGCGCCGCGTCCTTATTCGTCGGCGCCAAGAGGACCACGCGCTGTTCCAGTGCTTGTGGGTTGCCATTAGTCACGCGGGGTGTCCTTCCTTCGCTGACGCGGAGTCCGCCTCAATGACCGGCACCCCCGTGAGCACCCCGCGAAAGTCGCGCAGGGGCGGTCCGACGCTAATCCGGCCTGCTTCCATGCGGAATTCCCGAATCGTTCGTTCGTGCGCTCCCCGCGCTTCTTGACGATCGAGATGGCTTGCCGGACTTCTCCCTTGGCCTCGAAGTAGCGCAGCAAAATCACGGCGTCGGCAAGATAACTCGCGTCGACCGGCGCCACCATGGGTCCGCCGATGAGTCCCTGATCAGCGCCGATGAGGATCGTTGCGACTCCTTTCTGGCCCAGATACGTCAACAGTTCATGAAGCTGAATCGTGAGGAATCGCTCCTCGGGCATTGCGTTCAGATAACCATTCAAGCTGTCGATCACGACCACGGATGCCTGCTGCTGCTCGACCGCGCGGCGGATCGTGTGGGCAAACTCGCCCGGCGACAACTCGGCTGGGTCCACTTGTTGAATCGTCACCCGACCATCTTGTTGGTATTTCCGCAGGTCGATTCCCAGGCCTGCCGTTCTGGTCAACAACGTATTTGTGCTCTCGTCAAAGATGAAGAGGGCCGCATTTTGACCCAGGCCGGCCGCCGACGAGACAAACTGTGCGGCAAGCGACGATTTTCCGGACCCAGGTGCGCCGACGATCAAAGTGCTGGTCCCGCACTCGATGCCCCCGCCGAGCAGGGTGTCTAGTTCGGCGATGCCGGTCTTCAGCTTGTCGATCTTCAGGGGCGAACGATGCTCGCTCGCGATCAGGCGGGGGAAAACTTCGAGACCCCCGCGCTTGATGATGTAGTCGTGATAGCCGCCCCGAAATTGCACGCCCCGGTATTTGACGACTAGGAGCCGCCGTCGCTCTGCCCCGTACTCCGGATTTACCTGTTCCAAGCGCACCACTCCATGCGCGATGCTCTGGACCTGGAGGTCGCGATCGGTGCTGGTCAGGTCGTCCAAGAGCAGAACGGTGCAATGTCGGCCGACGAAGAATTGCTTCAGGGCGAGGATCTGGCGCCGGTAACGCAGGGGATTAGCGGCAAGCAGGCGTAATTCCGACAGCGAGTCAAAAACGACGCGTTTCGGTTTGATCCGTTCGACGTCCGCCAGGATCGTCTTCGTCGTCTCGCTTAGCTCCACTTCCGATGGATGGAACATGGTGTATTGCTCATCCGGTCGGAGACTGTTTTCCGAGGGAACCAATTCCCGGACCGTAATCCTGTCCAGTGACCAGCCGTGCGAGGCGGTCACTTCGCGAAGCTCCTCCTCGTTTTCCGAGAGGGTCACATACAGGACCGGCTCACCGCACTGCGCCCCCTCCAGCAAGAATTGCAGCGACAGAGTTGTTTTTCCCGAACCAGGCACGCCTTCGATCAAGTAGAGTCGATTCGGTGTCAGCCCCCCCTGCATGATGTCGTCCAGCCCATCGATGCCCGTCTTAGCGCGGGTCTGGGCGACGGTACCCGCAGGGCGCGAGTCGATGTTCATGGAGTTCATTCTTTCTAGAGCGTCGCCGGTCTCCGAACCGGAAGCAAGAGCATGGCTTGCGACATCCCTGAAAGTTTAGCAGTTCCTTCGGCGGCGATAAAAAAACTTCTACTGGACCAGGAGAGCCGCACCGGCCCGCAATGCTTCCCGGGGGCGGGCGACCGGGAATCCTCCGATTCCGCCCCGCGAGATGACGGACCGGCGCCGCTCGCTAATCGTGCGACGCATCGATTGACGCGCACGTTATTTCGCGCTTCGGACTGCGTTGAGAACAAGTCATGCCATCGCCGCGATTGACCGTCCGGCAACCGCTCGGGTCGCCGGGCGACCATGCCGGTGCGCTGCCGACGAAGCGATTGGCGAAACACTCGTCTGCGTCAAGGACGCCAGCATTTCTGCCGCGAGCCCCGGCGAAGATCGCCATCGTCTTTGTCTTGCCACGTCACATCGGGCTGCAAGGTCGGGGGACAGCGGCGACTGCCTCGGGCGTCGATCGCGGGCCGGGCACAGCCTGAAAAGCAGCCAAGCACGGGCAATTACGGTTCGCTTTACGCCCGGCTGGATTTATGGGGGACGGGATTGTACTGGCGACTCCCGCCCGTTTTCACGCCGTCTACTGCGCCGATTGCAGCAGAGGCCCGCCGGGTCGGCGCGAGCGATTACTGGATCAGTACCGCTCACGCGTCGCTTGCGGGATACACCGGCCGGTAGGCCAGCGCGTGGATGTGGGCGGCGATGTCGGTGGGGCGCTCGGCCCGGGCCAGGTCGTGGTCGAAGACGTACTGGGCCACCTTGGCCGCGACGCGCAGCGAGGCCTCGAAGATCTTGCTCTGCGGCGGATAGATCAAGCCTGCGTCCAGGTTCTCCGGCGTGACTTCGGCCGCGATCGCCTCGGCGGCCACGATGAACATCTCCTGCGTCACGCGCTTGGCGGCCGTCGCCAGCACGGCCATGCCCACGGCCGGAAAGACGTACACGTTGTTCCCCTGCCCCGGAATGAACGTGCGGCCGCCCCATTGCACCGGCGGAAACGGGCTGCCGCTGGCGAAGATCGCCCGCCCGTCCGACCAGCGATAGGCCTCCTCGGCCGTGCACTCGGAACGCGACGTCGGGTTCGAGTAGGGAAACACGATCGGGCGGGGATTGATTTCGGCCAGCGCTTCGACGACCGGCTGGTTGAACAGCTTGGGCACCGCGCTCACGCCGATGATGCCCGTGGGCCGCAGTTGCCGGACCGCCTCGACGAAGGTCGCAATCGGCGCGTGGCGCAGGGCGAACGGTTTTTGGAAGTCGGCCAGGTCGGTGCGCGAGTCGACCAGCAGTCCCTGGACGTCGAACAGGATATTCCGCGACCGGGCTTCGGCCAGACTCAGGCCGTCTCGGATCATGGCCTGGCTGATCAATTCGGCGATGCCGGTTCCGGCCGACCCGGCCCCCAGAAACAGGAACCGCTGCTGGCTGAGCTTCTGGCCGGAGATCCTTAGCGCGCCGAAGATTCCGGCCAGGGCCACCGCCGCGGTGCCTTGGATGTCGTCGTTGAACGTGCAGATTTTGTCGCGGTAGCGCTCCAGGATCGGCACCGCGTTGGTGTTGGCGAAGTCTTCCCACTGCAGGCAGCAGCGCGGGAAGCAGGCCTCCACGGCCTGGACGAATTCGTCGATGAAGGCGTGATACTCGTCCCCCCGCACGCGATGCTGACGCAGCCCCAGGTACAGCGGGTCGTGCAGGAGCTGCGGATTGTCGGTGCCCACGTCCAGCGTGATCGGCAGGTTGAACTGCGGCGGCACGCCGGCGCAGGCCGTGTACAGCGCCAGCTTGCCGATCGGAATGCCCATGCCGCCGATGCCCTGATCCCCCAGGCCCAGGATTCGCTCGCCGTCGGTGACCACGATGAACCGCACGTCCGGCTGCGGGCAGTTGTCCAGGAGCTGTTTGACCCGGCCGCGCGCGGTGATCGGCAGATACATTCCACGGGCCGCGTGGAAAATATGGCCGAACTTTTGACAGGCTTCTCCGACGGTCGGCGTGTAGACCAGGGGCATGAACGTCTCGGGGTCCGACATCAGCACCGCGTAGAACAGCGTCTCGTTGCGCGATTGCAGATCGGAAAGCAGCAGGTATTTCTGCAAGTCGTTGTCGAGTTTTTCCAACTGCACGTGAATGCGGGCCGTCTGCAGCTCGATGGTGGTGACCGTCGGCGGCAGGAGCCCTTCGAGGCCGTGCGCCCGGCGCTCGGCGGCACTGAACGCCGAGCCTTTGTTCAAGCGCGGGTTGTGCAGCAGGTCGTAGCCCGTGTATTCGCGGTCGGGTTGCATGGCCGATTCCCGTTTGCAGCAGTCCGTCAGCGGGACAGGAAATTCGTCTTTGCCAGGTCGATCACTTCGTCTCCGCGTCCGCTCAGCACGGCCCGCAGCAGATACAGGCTGAAGCCCCAGGCCTGCTCGGCCGTGATCGTGGGGGGCATCGCCAGCTCGTGCCGGTTGACCACCACGTCGACCAGCGCGGGTCCGTCGTGCGCCAGCGCCCGCTCGAGCGCCGGGCGAACCTCGGCGGGATCTTCGACGCGAATCCCCAGCACCTGGGCCGACTCGGCGAGTTGGGCGAAGTTCGGGTTGACGAGGTCCGTGCCGTACGGAATCCGGCCGGCGGCCTTCATTTCCAGCTCGATGAAGCCCAGCGAACCGTTGTTGAGGACGACGACTTTGACCGGCAGGCTGGCTTGCCGGAGCGTCAGCAAGTCGCCCAGCAGCATGGCCAACCCGCCGTCGCCCGACAGGCTGATCACCTGCCGATCCGGTAGAGCCGCCTGCGCGCCGATCGCTTGCGGCAGAGCATTGGCCATCGATCCGTGCGTGAACGAGCCCAGCAGCCGGCGCTGGCCGTTCATGCGCAGGTAGCGGGCGGCCCAGATCGTGGGCGTGCCGACGTCGCAGGTGAACACGGCCCGGGCGTCGGCCAGTTCGTCGAGCGTGCGGGCGACGAACTGCGGGTGGATCGGCTTGCGGCCCGGCTCGCCGACCGCCAGCTCATCGAGCCCGCGGCGGGTTTTGGCGTAGTGCTTCAGGCAGGCATCCAGAAAGCTGCGGTCCCGCTTTCCTTCTACCAGCGGAGCGAGCGCCTGGAGCGTTTCTTTTACGCCGCCGACCAGTCCCAGGTCGACGTGCGTACGGCGGCCGATCTGCTCTCCGCGCAGGTCGACCTGCAGGATCTTGGCATCTTTCGGATAGAACTGCCGATAGGGAAAGTCGGTGCCCAGCATCAGGAGTGCGTCGCACTGCATCATGGCGTAATAGCCCGACGAAAACCCCAACAGGCCGGTCATCCCGACGTCGTTGGGGTTGTCGTATTCGATATGCTCCTTGCCGCGCATGGCGTGCACGATGGGGGCTTGCAGGCGCCGGGCAATCTCGATCAGCTCGGCGTGGGCACCGGCGCAGCCCGCGCCGCCCAGAATCGTGACCTTGCCCGCCGAGTTCAGCAGCGCCGCCGCCGCGGACAGGGTCTCTTGCGCGGGCACGACCGTGGTGCCCCGGCCGTCGATCCCCAGCCGGACCGCCGGGGCCGGGCAATCGCGCAGCGCCACGTCGCCCGGCAGAATGACGACGGCCACGCCCCGTTTGCTCAGTGCCGTGCGCATGGCGATCGCCAACACGCGCGGCATCTGCTCGGGCTGCGAGACCAGCTCGCAGTAATCGCTGCAATCCTTGAACAGGTGTTCCGGGCTCGTTTCCTGGAAGTAGCCGCTCCCCAGCTCGGAGCTGGGAATCTGCGCGGCGATGGCGAGCACCGGCACCCGATTGCGATGGCAATCGTAAAGCCCGTTGATCAAATGCAGATTGCCCGGCCCGCAACTGCCCGCGCAGACGGCCAGTTCGCCGGTCAGATGGGCTTCGGCGCCGGCGGCAAAGGCGGCTACCTCTTCGTGCCGCACGTGCAGCCAATCGAGCTTCTCGCTGCGGCGGATGACTTCGGTCAGGCCGTTGAGGGAGTCGCCCACGACTCCGTAGATCCGCCGCACGCCGGCGGCCACCAGGGTCTCGACGAAGACGTCGCTGACGGTCCGGGCCATCGAAGTCCCTTTCCCTGAATTGCAGCGCCGGCGCGGGCCACGATCGGCGCGCGCCGGGGCGCTGCTGCGAGACGAATTGGACAGCCGGTTAGCCGAGCCGCGCGGTTATTCGCGCGAGCCGCTGGCCTCGAACAAGAACCAGGTGCGGCGCTCGGTCTCGTCGATCCAGTTTTCGATCAGGCTGGCCGTGGCCACGTCGTTGGCCTCGTCGCACACCTTGTGCGCTTCGCGGAGGAAATGCGTGAGCTGCTGATTGTCGGCGGTGAGCTCGGCCAGCATGTCGCCGGGCGCGACGAAATCCTCGTCGTTGTCCTTGAGCCGCTGGTGCCGGGTGATGTCGCCGATCGAATGCAGGCTCGTGCCGCCGATTTTGCGAGCCCGCTCGGCCAGATCGTCGGTCATGGCGAAGATCTGGTCCGACTGCTCATCGAGCAGCAGGTGATAATCGCGAAAATGCCGGCCGCTCATGTGCCAGTGGAAGTTCTTGGTTTTTACATACAGCGCGAACACGTCGGCCAGTAATTGGCGCAGTTCGCTGGACACGGCGGCCACGCCCGAGGCGGCGAGGTCGGTGGGGGTGGCCAAGGCCGGATTCACGCGCGCCTTGCGGGCAGTGGATTGGGCAGTCGTCATGGTTTGTTTCCTTTCGTCGGGGGCCGTTTGCATGTCGTCCGCCGGCACATTCTATCGCAATCTGCCGCAGGCGAGAAATCAGTGCTTTCTTATTTGAACGGGCCGCCGCGCCGGTTCAGCGAGCGGCCAGAAAACGGCCCAGATACGGCGCCGTCCGGCTCTGCGGCGAGCGGGCAATTTCGGCCGGCGTGCCCGCCGCGACGATCCGCCCCCCCTCGTCCCCCGCGCCGGGGCCGATGTCGATCACCCAATCACTACGGGCGATGACTTGCAGGTCGTGCTCGACCAGGATCACGGTGTTGCCGCTTTGCACGAGGCCGGCCAGCTGCGCGAGCAGTTTTTCGACGTCGGCGGGGTGCAGGCCGGTCGTGGGCTCGTCGAGCACGTAGAGCGAACTGCCGCGCTGGGTGCGCTGCAGTTCGGTGGCCAGCTTGATCCGCTGGGCTTCGCCGCCCGATAGTTCGGTGGCCGGCTGCCCCAGCCGCAAGTAACCCAAGCCCACTTCGCGCAGCACGCCGAGCGGGCGCTCGACGGCCGGTTCGTCGGCGAAAAATGCCCAGGCCGCGTCGACCGTCAGGCCGAGCACGTCGGCGACGCTCTTGTCGCGGTACTTCACTTCGAGCGTTTTGGCGTTGTAGCGCGTGCCTTGGCAAGTGGGACAAGGGGCATACACGCTGGGCAGGAAGAGCAGCTCGACCATCACGAAGCCTTCCCCCTGGCAGTGCTCGCAGCGCCCCTTGCCGACGTTGAACGAAAAACGGCTGGCGCTGTAATGCCGGGCCCGGGCCATCTTCGTGGCCGCGAACAGCTTGCGGATGTGATCGAACATGCCGGTGTACGTGGCCATGTTCGAGCGCGGGCTGCGGCCGATCGGTTTCTGGTCGACGCGCAACAGGCGGGTAATCAGCTCGCGCCCGGCGCTGATGTGTCCGCCCATTTCCTGCGGGCCGGCGCGCTCCAAAGGGTCGAGTTCCTCGTCCTCGGCCTGCAGCGTGTGCCCGAGCGATTCGGCGACCAGCTCCACGAGCACCTGGCTCACCAGGCTCGACTTGCCCGAGCCCGACACGCCAGTCACGGTCGTCAGCACGCCGAGCGGAAACCCGACCTCGACGTCGTGCAGGTTGTTGCGCCGGACGCCGGCGAGCCGCAGCCAGCCCGCGGGCGAGCGGGGCGAGTGCGCCGGCAGCCCCGTGTCGGCGAACAAGTAGCGAGCCGTCTGCGAAGCGGCAATTTTGCGCAGCCCGGCGGGCGGACCGCTGTACAGAATCTCGCCGCCGTGGGTTCCCGCGGCGGGCCCGACGTCGACGATCCAATCGGCGTGCCGCATCACGTCCAGATCGTGCTCGACGACGAACAACGAGTTGCCGGCCCGCTGCAGGTCGTCGAGCGCGGCGAGCAGCGCCTCGGTATCGGCCGGATGCAATCCGGCGGACGGCTCGTCGAGCACGTAGACCACGCCGAACAAGTTCGAGTACAGCTGGGTGGCCAGCCGCAGGCGCTGCAATTCGCCGGGCGAAAGCGTGGGCGTGCTGCGTTCGAGCGACAGGTAGCCCAAACCCAGGTTCAAAATGGCGTCGAGCCGGGCGACCAGGTCGCCGGCAATCCGCCGGCTGACGATCGCCTGTTCCGGATGTTTGGCCTGCTGCCGCTGGAAATCCGGCGCCAGTCCGTCGGCATAGGGCTGGAGCATTTGCCGGACGCGCTTCAGCGGCAACTGCGACAGGGCGGCGATATCGAGCCCGGCAAACGTCACCGCGAGCGATTCGGGCCGCAGCCGTTTTCCCCGGCACATGCGGCAGTCGCTGGCCAGCATGTAGCGCAGGGCCCGTTTCTTCATCAGCGGGCTGTGCGTGGTGGCGAACGTGTGCAGCACATGGCGCCGCACGCCGGTGAACGTACCCATGTAGCTCGGTTCCAGCTTGCGCCGCAGCGCCGCGCGCGTTTCGGCGGGCGTGAAGCCGGCGTAGACCGGCACGACGGGCTGTTCGTCGGTAAATAGGATCCAATCGCGGTCTTTTTTCGACAGTTCGCGCCAGGGCTTGTCGACGTTGAAGCCCAGTGTGACCAGGATGTCGCGCTGGTTCTGGCCTCCCCAAGCCGGCGGCCAGGCCTGGATCGCGCGCTCGCGAATGGTGAGCGAATCGTCCGGCACCGCGGTGCGCTCGGTCACGTCGTAAATCCGGCCCAGGCCGTGGCACGTGGGGCAAGCGCCTTCGGGCGTATTGGGCGAAAAACCCTCGGCGTAGATGATGTCCTGGCCGGCCGGGTAATGGCCGGCCCGGGAGTACAGCATGCGCAGCAGGTTCGACAGCGTGGTGACACTGCCGACCGAAGAGCGGGCGGTCGGCGTGCCGCGTTGCTGCTGCAGGGCCACGGCCGGCGGCAGCCCGTCGATCGAGCGGACTTCCGGCACGGCCATTTGATGAAACAGCCGCCGGGCGTAAGGCGAGACCGATTCGAGGTACCGCCGCTGGGCCTCGGCGTACAGCGTGCCGAAAGCCAGGCTCGATTTGCCCGAGCCCGACACGCCGGTAAACACGACCAGGGCGTCGCGCGGAATGTCGACGTCGATGTTCTTGAGGTTGTGCTCCCGGGCGCCCCGCACGCGGACGAAACCGTCGGCGTTGCGGGCTGGGCGGGGGTTCGGCGTGCGGGCCATCAGGCTCGGTTGGGGCTGCGGTGGGGCTGGGCCGGCGGAAGGCAATTCGCCATTATCATACCGGCCCGGCCGCAGCGAGCCCATTGCCCCCTGCTGGCCTCACGCCGCTCCTGGCCGACCTGAGTGGCCTGCAGCCCCGTTCGCTGGGTGCGCAATCGCTTGCCCGATCAGCCGGCCAGGGGTATCGTCGACGGTGGATCGGGGCGCGCTCGCCGATTTGCCGTCAGCCAACAGGTCTCGCGAAGAGAGGGTCCATGAAAACGCCTGCGAGCGATGACTTGCGCGGCATCACGCGCCGAAATGTTGAGTTGATCGCCAAGATGGAGGCCGCCTTCGACGAGCGGCGGACGCGCCGACCGATTGGCCGATTTGCTGGCCCATTGGGTCGGTAGCTGGCCGTTCTTGATCGTGCAGTCGGCCATCATGGCGGCCTGGATGGCAGCCAACGTGGTCGGTTGGCGCTACCACTGGGATCCGTATCCGTTCATCCTGCTGAACCTGGTGTTGTCCTTTCAGGCGGCGTTTGCCACGCCCATCATTTTGATGAGCCAGAACCGCGAGACGCGCCGCAGCGAGCGCCGCAACCACCTCGATCTGCAAATCAACTTGCTGGCCGAGCAGGAAAACACCGAGCAGCTGCGCCTGCTCCGCCTGCTGTGCGAAAAGATGGGTGTCCGTCCCAGCGGCCCGACGGACGCCCTGTCCGAGCCGACGGAGCCGGAGGCGATCGTTCGCCAACTCGCCGCTGCCGAAAACAACGTTCAGCCCAGGCCGAAGAAATAGCGTGGCCCCCCGGACGGCGCTCGGAGACGCACGCTTGTGCAGTACGGCTACCTGGCGTCGTCGGGCGGAACGGCGCTCGCGCCGGGAACGTGGCCCGCCTGCTTGCCGCTGCGGGCGATGATTTTGCCGTTATGCAGGCCCTCGCCCCATTCGACCGCAGGGTCTTTTTCGAGCGGATGATCAGGAGCTGCGTCTGCCGGAAAAGGGCCGCGGCGTCGGCCCCGGCCAGTGTCGGACTTGCGCTTGGTCATGATAGAGTCTTTCTTTCGTGGGGAGCTGCGATCCAGCGGCCACACTCACCTGGATCGATCCGCTCTCAGGAACCCGCTCCGCTATTGCCGCCACCATTCGCGCCAGTGCCGGCCCCTGCCCCGCCGCCTGCCGCACTCCCGGCGGTCGCTGCGCCGCCGGTCTTGCCGAGACCGCCGAGACCGGTTGTCCCAGAATTGGTGCTGCCGACGCCGCGGGGTGTCGCGGCGGCTGTGCCCGCTCCGCCCAGGCCCGAGCCGCCTGTGTTTGCCCCGGGGATCAAGGGGCTGCTTCCCGGCGGAACGACGGCGCGGCCCGGTGAAGTGGTTCTATTAGTGGTCGGTGGTGTCGTCCCGCTCAAGCTGGGGTCGAGGCCCGGGAGTGAATCATTTAACGGATATTCATTCACGCCGCCCGCGGCCGCCGCCCGCCCAGGCAGGGCGCCGGTAGCTGGAATGCCGGGCGCAGTGCGCATCCGGCCGATGTCGGCTGCAGCAGCTCCGGCATGGTCCAGCCCGCGGTAGCCGCTTTGATAGCCCGGCGCCGCCGAATCATTTCGCGGCAGCGCCGCCGCGGCAGTCATGCCTGGGCGAAAAGTTCTCCAGTGGTCGTTGTCCCAATAGGACCACTGCCGGCTCGGATGGTAGTACCACAAATGGTTCAGGTGCCAAACGAAGCGCCAGGCTTCGGGTGGGGCGGCGCTAGCCTTGGCGGCGGCGGTCGGGTCGGTTGCTCCGCCCACGGCTTTGTCCGCCTTGCCCGCGCCTGAGCTGCCGACCGCGTTCAAATCCATGTCCGATCGGTCAGGAGTATCGGTGCCCAGGCTCCCGAGGGCCGCGTCGTCCGCAGCCGGAATATCCTCGTCCAAAAACGTGCTTTCGTGGGGAGTGCTTTCGCGGGCCGTCGCGGGCTTGCTGGGTTCGCCTGCCGTTCGCGGCGCGGCACGGCGCGCCGGCTGACGGCCGGTCAAAGGATCGGCGGCGTCTTGGGCCGGCGAAAACGTAACGGCGCTCAGAAGAAAACTTGCAGCTAGCCATGCAGCGGAACGAAACATGGTTCGGTTCCTTTCAGCAAAATGTCTTCCTGGATAGAGCCAGCACTGAGCGCTGGGCAGCCCGATTGATCGCCGGACCGCCAGGTCGCGCCGATGCTTGCGCCCGCTGGCACGGGGGAAGTTATGATAAAACAGCCCTGTGTTGCAGCACGCCGGTCAGGCCGGCGGCTGACCCCACGTGGTGAGCAAATCGCTTGCCACCGCATTGGCTTGCCCCTTTCTAGTTGATCGTCGAACATGCCCCGACTGAGCGCCGGATTGCTGATGTACCACTTCGACGGGGAAAAGCTGCGCGTGCTGCTGGCCCATCCCGGCGGGCCGTTCTTTGCGCACAAGGACGAGGAAGCCTGGACGATCCCTAAAGGGGAGCCGGAACCGGACGAGGATCTGCTGGTCGCCGCGCAGCGCGAATTTGCCGAGGAGATCGGATCGCAGGCTGCCGGGCCGTTCATCCCGCTGACGCCCGTGCAGCAGAAAGGAGGCAAGATCGTCCATGCCTGGGCCTGCGAAGGCCGCTGCGACACTGCAACGATCGCGAGCAATACGTTCTCGCTCGAGTGGCCGCCCCACTCCGGCCGATTCGTCGACTTTCCGGAAGTCGACCGGGCGGAATTCTTCGGCCCCCGCCGAGCGCGGAAAAAAATCAAGCCCGCCCAAGCGCCGCTGATCGACGAGCTGGAGCAGATTCTCAGCCGCCGGGGCTGATGCGGTCCCCCTCTGCTCGCTCCGGCCGGCCGGAGGCGCCCGGCCCCTGGGCGCATCGATTACGCCCCCCTTCTGGCGGGTCGCCGGACGCTCGTCCGAACGGTAATTGCTAGCAGTTATTGGCGTTCTCGCGGCCAGATCGATATCTTGTTGAATCGATGCGCGACCGGTCGGTGTTCGCCGACGGCTCGCCCGCGCCGGGGTAATGACTGCCTCAGCGCGTGTTTTCCCGCCGGGGAAGATGCGCTGAGGCATTTTTTTTGGCCATGGGGCCAACGACGTGGACGCTTGCCCCGCTGCCGGTCCGTGCGCAGCTCACCTGGTTGTGAACATGGAGTTCAACACATGTCGATTGCCGAAACGGTTGCCCCGTTCGAGTCTGCGGATCGCAATTTGGATACGGTGCAACTTCTGTCGGCGCTCACCGCGCTGAAGAAGGGCGATTTTTCGGTCCGCTTGCCGGTCTCCTGGGACGGACTGGCCGGCAAAGTGGCCGATGCCTTCAACGAGGTGATCGAGCTCAACGAGCGGATGGCGAGCGAGCTGGCCCGGCTGGGCAAAGTCGTCGGTCGCGAAGGGCGGATCAATCAGCGCGCCAGCCTGGGCGATGTGAGCGGATCGTGGGCCGATTCGATCGACGCCATCAATGTCCTGGTGAGCGACCTCGTGCATCCGATCAGCGAGACGGCCCGCGTCATCGGCGCCGTCGCCAAAGGAGATCTTTCGCAGCTCATGGCGCTCGAGATCGACGACCGGCCGCTGCAGGGCGAGTTCTTGCGCACCGGCAAGATCGTCAATCGCATGGTCGATCAGCTCAGCTCGTTTGCCTCGGAAGTGACGCGCGTCGCCCGCGAGGTGGGCACCGAAGGCAAGCTCGGCGGGCAGGCCAAAGTCAAAGGCCTGGCCGGCACCTGGAAAGACCTGACCGACAGCGTAAACCTGATGGCCGGCAACCTGACCGGCCAGGTGCGCAACATCGCCACGGTGACCACGGCCGTGGCCAACGGCGACTTGACCAAGAAAATCACCGTCGACGTCAAGGGCGAGTTCCTCGAGCTCAAAGACACAATCAACACGATGGTCGATCAGCTCCGCTCGTTCGCCTCGGAAGTGACGCGCGTGGCCCGCGAGGTGGGCACCGAAGGCAAGCTGGGCGGCCAGGCCCGCGTCGAAGGCGTCTCCGGCACCTGGAAAGACCTGACCGATAGCGTGAACTCGATGGCCCGCAACCTGACGGCCCAGGTGCGCAACATCGCCGCGGTGACCACGGCCGTGGCCACGGGCGACCTGTCGAAGAAAATCACTGTCGACGTGAAGGGCGAAATCTCCGAGCTCAAGAACACGATCAACACGATGGTCGATCAGCTCAGCTCATTTGCGGCCGAAGTGACGCGCGTGGCCCGCGAGGTGGGCACCGAAGGCATCCTCGGCGGACAAGCGAATGTCAAAGGCGTGGCCGGCACCTGGAAAGATCTGACCGACAGCGTGAACTCGATGGCCGGCAACCTGACGGCCCAGGTGCGCAACATCGCCGCGGTGACCACGGCCGTGGCCACGGGCGACCTGTCGAAAAAGATCACGGTCGACGTGAAAGGCGAAATTCTCGAACTGAAGAACACCGTCAACACGATGGTCGATCAGCTCAGCTCGTTCGCGGCTGAGGTGACGCGCGTGGCCCGCGAGGTGGGCACCGAAGGCAAGCTGGGCGGCCAGGCCGATGTGAAGGGCGTGGCCGGCACCTGGAAAGACCTGACCGACAGCGTGAACTCGATGGCCGGCAACCTGACCGGCCAGGTGCGCAACATCGCTGACGTCACGACGGCCGTGGCCAACGGCGACTTGTCGAAGAAGATCACGGTCGATGTCCAGGGCGAAATCCTGGAGCTCAAAGACACGATCAACACGATGGTCGATCAGCTCCGCTCGTTCGCCTCGGAAGTGACGCGCGTGGCTCGCGAGGTGGGCACCGAAGGCAAGCTGGGCGGCCAGGCCGACGTCCGCGGCGTGGCCGGCACCTGGAAGGACCTGACTGACAGCGTGAACTTCATGGCCGGCAACCTGACTGGCCAGGTGCGCAATATTGCCGAAGTGACCAAGGCCGTGGCCAACGGCGACTTGTCGAAGAAAATCACGGTCGACGTGAAAGGCGAAATCCTCGAACTCAAGAACACCGTCAACACGATGGTCGACCAGCTCAGCTCGTTCGCCTCGGAAGTGACGCGCGTGGCCCGCGAGGTGGGCACCGAGGGCAAGCTGGGCGGCCAGGCCGACGTGAAGGGCGTGGCCGGCACCTGGAAAGACCTGACCGACAGCGTGAACTCCATGGCCGGCAACCTGACCGGCCAGGTCCGCAACATCGCCGAAGTGACCACGGCCGTGGCCCGCGGCGACTTGTCGAAGAAGATCGCCGTCGACGTGCGCGGCGAAATCCTGGAGCTCAAGATCACGATCAACACGATGGTCGATCAGCTCCGCTCGTTTGCCGCCGAAGTCACACGCGTGGCTCGCGAGGTGGGCACCGAGGGCAAGCTGGGCGGCCAGGCCGACGTCCGCGGCGTGGCCGGCACCTGGAAGGACCTGACCGACAGCGTAAATTTCATGGCCAGCAACCTGACGGGCCAGGTGCGCAACATCGCCGAAGTGACCACGGCGGTGGCCAACGGCGACTTGTCGAAGAAGATCACGGTCGACGTGCGCGGCGAAATCCTGGAGCTCAAAAACACCATCAATACGATGGTCGATCAGCTCCGCTCGTTCGCCTCGGAGGTGACGCGCGTGGCCCGCGAAGTGGGCACCGAGGGCAAGCTGGGCGGCCAGGCCGACGTGAAGGGCGTGGCCGGCACCTGGAAAGACCTGACCGACAGCGTCAATTCGATGGCCGGCAACCTGACGGGCCAGGTCCGCAACATCGCCGAAGTGACCATGGCCGTGGCCAATGGCGACTTGTCGAAGAAGATCACGGTCGACGTGCGCGGCGAGATCCTCGAACTCAAGGACATGATCAACCGCATGGTCGATCAGCTCCGCTCGTTCGCCTCGGAAGTGACGCGCGTGGCCCGCGAGGTGGGCACCGAAGGCAAGCTCGGCGGTCAGGCCAGCGTGCCCGGGGCCGCCGGCACCTGGCGCGACCTGACCGACAGCGTGAACTTCATGGCCGGCAACCTGACGGGCCAGGTGCGCAATATCGCCGACGTGACCAAGGCGCTCGCCCGCGGCGACTTGTCGAAGAAGATCACGGTCGACGTGAAAGGCGAAATCCTGGAGCTGAAGAACACGGTCAACATCATGGTCGACCAGCTCAGCTCGTTCGCCTCGGAAGTGACGCGCGTGGCCCGCGAGGTGGGCACCGAAGGCAAGCTCGGCGGCCAGGCCCAGGTGAAAGGCGTATCGGGCACCTGGAAAGACCTGACCGACAACGTCAATTTCATGGCCGGCAACCTGACCAGCCAGGTCCGTGGCATCGCCAAGGTCGTCACCGCCGTGGCCACCGGCGATTTGAAGCAGAAACTGACCGTCGAAGCCAAGGGCGAAATCGCCGCCCTGGCCGACACGATCAACGGCATGATCAACACCCTGGCCACCTTCGCCGACCAGGTGACCACGGTTGCCCGCGAGGTCGGCGTCGAAGGCAAGCTGGGCGGCCAGGCCAGCGTGCCCGGCGCCGCCGGCACTTGGAAGGACCTGACCGACAACGTGAACCGTCTGGCCGCGAACCTCACGACCCAGGTCCGGGCGATCGCCGAAGTGGCCACGGCCGTGACCAAGGGGGATCTCACCCGTTCGATCAAGGTCGAAGCCCAGGGCGAGGTGGCCGCGCTCAAAGACAACATCAACGAGATGATCCGCAATCTCAAGGACACCACGCTCAAGAACAGCGAACAGGACTGGCTCAAGACCAACCTGGCCAAGTTCAGCCGCATGCTGCAAGGCCAGCGCGACCTGATCACCGTCGGCCGCATGATCCTGTCCGAGCTGGCGCCGGTGGTCAGCGCCCAGCACGCGGTGTTCTACATCATGGACGTCAGCCACGACCGGCCGCAGCTCAATCTGCTGGCGGCCTATGCCGACGCCGAAGAAAGCGCCGGCGCCACGAACTTCCGCCTGGGTGAATCGCTGGTCGGCCAGTGCGCTTTCGAAAAACAGAAGATCGTGCTCACCAACGTGCCGGACGATTACATCCGGATTTCGTCCGGGCTGGGCGGCGCCGCGCCGCGCAACCTGCTGGTGCTGCCGGTGATCTTCGAGGGACAGGTCAAGGCCGTGCTGGAGCTGGCGTCGTTCGAGATCTTCAGCGCCACGCACCAGGCGTTCCTCGAGCAATTGACCGAGAGCATCGGCATCGTGCTCAATACGATCGAAGCCAACATGCTCACCGAAGGCCTGCTCAAGCAATCGCAATCGCTTGCGGCCGAGTTGCAGAGCCGGCAAGAGGAGTTGCAAAACACCAACCAGGAGCTGCAGGAAAAGGCCCAGCTCCTGGCCCACCAGAATGCCGAAGTCGAACGCAAGAACTTCGAAGTCGAGCAGGCCCGGCAGGCGCTCGAGGAAAAAGCCACACAGCTGGCCCTGACGTCGAAGTACAAGTCCGAGTTCCTGGCCAACATGTCGCACGAGTTGCGCACGCCGCTCAACAGCCTGTTGATCCTCTCGGACCAGTTGTCGAAGAATCCCGACGGCAACCTGACGGCCAAGCAAACCGACTTTGCCAAGACCATCCATTCGTCGGGCAACGATCTGCTCATGCTGATCAACGACATTCTCGACCTGTCGAAGATCGAGTCCGGCACGGTCGTGCTGGACGTCGGCGACTTGCAGTTCGAGGATCTGCGCGATTACGTCGAGCGCACCTTCCGGCACGTGGCCGAGAGCAAAGCGGTCGACTTCTTCATCCACCTCGATTCGCAATTGCCCAAGACCCTGCTCACCGACTCGAAGCGCCTGCAGCAGGTGATCAAGAATCTGCTCTCCAACGCTTTCAAGTTCACCCATCAGGGGCACGTGTCGCTGGCCATCCAGCCTTCGCAAGGCGGCTGGGGCGAGGACAACGAAAGCCTCAGCCGGGCCGCCTCGGTCATCGCGGTTTCGGTGTCCGACACCGGCATCGGCATCTCGGCCGACAAGCAGCAGATCATCTTCGAGGCCTTTCAGCAGGCCGACGGCAGCACCAGCCGCAAGTACGGCGGCACAGGGCTGGGCCTGGCCATCAGCCGCGAGATCGCCCGCCTGCTAGGGGGCGAAATCCGCCTGCAAAGCACGCCGGGCAAGGGCAGCTCGTTCACGCTCTACCTGCCGCAAACCTTCGCCCCGCTCAAGACATCGCGCAAGACCCAGCTCCTGCCGGATCTGTCCGCCCGCCCACAGACGGTTTCGGCCGAGCAGCCGGTATTCCGCGAGGAGCCCGCGGTCAACGAAAGCTCGCTCCTGCTCAACGAACTGGGCGACGACCGGGACGACATCCGGCCGAGCGATCGGGTGCTGCTGATCGTCGACAACGATCTGAACTTCGCCCGGCTGCTGGTCGACGTGGCGCGCGACCAGGGATTCAAAGCGGTGGCCACCAGCCTGGGCGCAGCGGCTCTGGCTCTGACCAAGGAATACAATCCGGCCGCCATCACGCTCGATATCTGCCTGCCGGACATCGACGGCTGGAGCGTGCTCAACCGGCTCAAGAACGACCTGGAAACGCGCCACGTGCCGGTGTGCGTGATCTCCACCGAGGAGGAAATCCAGCGCGGGCCGCAGCTCGGCGCGGTCTCGACCGTGCTCAAGCCGATCACCACCAAGGAAACCTTGGAAGCCACGGTCAGGCGCATTCACCGCCTCACCTCACGCACCAATCACCGGGTGCTGGCCATCGAACCCGACGCGGCCCGGGCAAGGCAAATTGCCGATGTCGTGGGGGGCAACGCGCTGGAGCTGCTCACCGTCGGCACGCCCGGCGAAGTAGAGGCCGCGCTGGCCTCGGGCGAGTGGGACTGCATCATCTACAATCCCGGTTCGCCCGGCTTGGGCATTGCCCGGCTGGCCGAGCAGCTGAATCGCAGCCCGCTCTTGGAAGAAGTTCCGCTGCTGGTCTACGCGAGCGCGCCCTTGACCGAGGAAGATCGAGAACTGCTGGCTGCGCTGGCCCGGCGGCGGCCGGTTGCCGAAGCCTGGTCCGCCGAGCGGCTGTTGGATCAGGTGGTGCTGCGGTTGGGGCGGCCGATTGCCCGCTTGTCTGCCGAGCAGCGGCAGCGGCTCGACGATCTGCATTCGAGCGACAAGGTGCTGGCCGGCAAGAAGGTGCTGTTGGTCGACGACGACATTCGCAACATCTTCGCCTTGACCAGCGTGCTGGAGCGGCACAATATGGTGATCCTATCGGCCGAGACGGGGCGCGACGCAATCCGCATCCTGCAGTCGGAGCCCGATATCGACATCGTGCTCATGGACATCATGATGCCCGAGATGGACGGCGTGGCCACGATGCAGGAGATCCGCCGCTTCCCGAAATTCAAGTCGCTGCCGATGGTGGCCGTGACGGCCAAGGCCATGAAGGGAGATCGGGAAAAGTGCATCGAAGCCGGCGCCTGGGACTACCTGTCCAAGCCGATCGATTCGGAACAGATGTTGTCGGTCTTGCGGGCCTGGCTCTATCGTTGAACCCCCCGCAGCCGGCGGCCTGACACGATGTCTTGCTGGAGGATTGTGCCCGGATATGTCTCCTGACGCGGTGCGGATACTTGTCGTCGACGACAAGCCTGCCAAGCTCGTGGCCCTGACGGCCTTGCTCGAGGAACCCGGCCGGATCGTGGTCGGGGCCCTCTCGGGCCGCGAAGCGCTGCGCCGGTTGCTCCAGGACGACTTCGCCGTGATTCTGCTCGACGTCAACATGCCGGACATCGACGGCTTCGAAACGGCCGCCTTGATCCGCCAGCGGGCAAGCACGCAGAGCACCCCGATCATCTTCATCACGGCCGACTACGACGAAACGCACGCCGGCCAGGGTTACTCGCTGGGAGCGGTTGATTACATCCTGGCGCCGGTGATTCCGGAAGTGCTGCGGGCCAAAGTGGCCGTGTTTGTCGACTTGTACCGCAAGACGCAGCAAATCAAGGAGCAGATGCATCAGAGCGTGGCCCTGGTCCGCGAACAGACGGCCCGGGCGGCCGCCGAGGATTCGCGCCGGCAGTCGGAGTTTCTGGCCGAGGCCAGCCGCATCCTCTCGGCGTCGCTGCACTCGGAAGCGACGATCGGCGACCTGGCCCGGGTCATGGTGCCCGCGGTGGCGCAGCTGGCCCTGGTCACTACGCTCGATCGGCGCGGACAGCCGCTGGTGCACGCCTTGGCCCGGCAGGATGCCGCAGCCGCCGAGACGCGGCGGCAATTCATCGCTGGCGCCGACCTGCCCCGGGCGCTCCTGAGACTGGTCGAATCGGCCGCGGCCAGCGGCTCCGAAGTGTCGGCCGCCGGCGCCCAGGCGGCAGCCATCTTCGCCGCGCTCGACGATTCGCCGGCGCGAGCCGTGGCCAGCGGAGCGGCCTGGCAGATCGACTGCATTCCGCTGGTCGCGCGCGGAAGCACGCTGGGGGTGCTCACCGTCGGCCGCGCCGCCGAGTCCCCGGCAGAGCGCGAACTGACGCTGCTGCGCGATATCGCCAGCCGGGCGGCCATCGCGCTCGACAATGCCCGGCTGTATCGCGACATCCAGGACAGCGATCGCCGCAAGGACGAATTCCTGGCGATGCTGGGGCACGAATTGCGAAATCCGCTCGCCGCCATGTCCAACGCGCTCGAATGCCTGCGGCTCTTGGACGATAACGCCGAAGTGGTCGAGGAATCGCAGGACGTGCTGGGCCGGCAACTGCGGCAAATGACGCGGCTGGTCGACGATCTGCTCGACGTCTCGCGGATCACGCGCGGCAAGGTGGCCCTGCGGAAAGAGCTCGTCGAGTTGTCGCCGGCCGTGCGCGGGGCCGTGGCCACGATAGCTCCCGCCATGCAGACCAAGCATCACGAGTTCGCCATCGCGCTTCCCGTGCGGCCGGTCTTCGTTTCGGCCGATCCGGCCCGCTTGGAGCAGATCCTGGCCAACCTGTTGCACAACGCGGTCAAGTACACGCCGCCCCGCGGCCACATCTCGCTCAAGGCCGAGATCGAAGGCGATTGGATCGCCATCCACGTCAAAGACGACGGAGTCGGCATCGGGCCCGACCTGCTCCCCGTGCTGTTCGAACTGTTCGTCCAGGGTGAGCGGTCGCTCGACCGCTCGCAGGGCGGACTGGGCATCGGCCTGACGCTGGTGCGCAGCCTGGTGGAGTTGCACGGCGGCCAGGTGACGGTCTTCAGCCAGGGCGTCGCCCGGGGCAGCGAATTCGTCGTGCGCTTGCCCCTCGCACCCAGTCCTCTGCCGGTCCCCGCTCAAACGCCGGAGGTGCCGCTGGCCGCTTCGGCCAGCGCGCGGCGCATCCTGGTCGTGGACGACAACGCGGATCTGGCCAACACCGCCGCCGCCCTGCTCCGGGCCATCGGCCATGAAGTCTGGACTGCCAGCAGCGGCCTCGAAGCCGTCGAGCTGGCGGCCCACATCGCTGCCGACACGGTGTTCGTCGACATCGGCCTCCCGGGGCTCGACGGTTACGAAGTCGCCCGCCGTTTGCGGCAAATCCCGGCGCTCGAACGGTCCCGGCTCATTGCTCTGACCGGCTACGGTCAGCAGGAAGATCGCCGCCGTTCAAGCGCAGCCGGGTTCGACGGGCATCTGGTCAAGCCGGTGAGCATGCAGCAATTGCAAGATGTTCTGGTCGGCCAGGCACCCTTTGTTTTGTCGAACGTCAATTGACGCTCACGGACCCGCGCCGCGGCGTCCATCGCGCAGTCGGCGCTCTGGTCAGCGTCGTATCAAGTTGGCCGGTTGCCAACCCGGGGGCTGCGCGGTTTGAATCCTGCCGGTTCCAGCTTGCTGTTGGCGCTCGTCTCTTGTCGGTGCCCCATCCGGCGGGGGAAACAAAAAAAGCGAGAGCCCGGCACGGAGCCGGACCCTCGCAATTTATCGCGTCTCTGCCGCCGGGCATGCTAGCGCAGGCTGGTGGTCTTCGGCGCACCGTAATACTGATCGACCGGTGCCGACCAGTTCGGATCGGCCATGTCGGGCCAATGCTCCTTGTCGAAGCCCGGCGCGTTCTTCAGGCGATCTTTCGGCATATCGAGCACCAGGCGGTGCTCCTTGTCGTGCGTGACGACCTTGAATGCGTGCCAGGGCACCGCGAACAGTTTGTCGCCAATGCCCAGAAAGCCGCCGTATTCCAGGGCTACGTAGCCGACCTTGCCGCTGCCGATGTCCAGCACGATGTCCTTGACCTTGCCCAACTCGTCGCCCGCGGTGTTGTAAACCCGCATGCTTTCCAGCTTGCTGACGCGGAAGTGTTGATGCGTGGTCGGGGTGCCGACCTCGCGTGCCGTCTCCGTCACGGGCTTGACGTTCGGCGCCGGGTCTGCGGCCGCCAGTTGAAAGACCGACGTGACCAACAGCGTGAGTGCGGAAAACCCTTGAAGCGCGCGCATATTCCTACCTCCCCAAAAAACCTGTGCGGCCGCTTGCCCGTGCCGGACACACGCCGGTGAGAGATTGCGAGCAACTGCCTCCAGAGCCTCAAGCTGTTGCACATGGCGTGCCAATGGCGGCGCGCGCCGAGGCAACGTTGGGCCCGTGGCAATCGCACGCCAGCCCGAGCGGCCGTCAATCCGCGGGGTGGTTCTGGAAGTGCTGTTTCCAGGCCAGGAACTGACCCCATGATGGAAAGCAGGTCGCCACGGCGCACTACTTCTTGACGCTCGAAACGACGGTCGGCGAAGCGACGGCGCTGGGCTGCACGCTCTTGCCCAGGGTCGGTCGAGTGGCGGTCTTCGCGCTCACCGGCACGACCTTGCTCGTCGTGGTCTTGGTGACCGTGGCGACCGGAGTTGCCGAGGCGCTGCTGGGCGCGCTGTTGTTGACGGCGGCGGTCGAGGTGGTGGCCGCGGTGGATGAGACCGTGGTGGTTTTGGCCGCGGTCTTGACGGCTGCCGCCGCCGCACCGAGCGCAGGCGAGCCGCCCGCCAAGGCCGCCGACGGCGTGTAGATCCAGTTATTGATGTATTGCTTGGCGGTGAGTCCGCCGGTGCCGGCGGTGAAGCCGACGTAAGCCGTGTTGGCGTTGCCGATCACGCTGGGGATGTTGACCGTGTAAGTTTGCGTGGCCGAGGCTTTGGTCACGGTGTCGGTGATCGTGACGGCGAGCGTGGTGCCGCTGTAGGTCATATTGACCTGGAACACGTCTCCGCTGTGCAGGTTGATGCCGGTGTTCGTCAGATCGATCGAGCCGACGGCAAAGGGCGCGGCCGCGTTGGTATAGAGGCCGGTCGAGTCGTTGGTTTCGGTCTGGTTGGCGTACAGGTCGAATTTGATCGCCACGCTGTGATTGATGCTGCTGGCGATGGTGCCGTTGCTGTAGCCCAGCGCTCCGCCGCTGGGTCCCAGGGCAGTGGTGCTGTTGTTTTGAATGATGAAGGTGAATCCGTCGGCGCTGGGGCTGAGGAGCTGGAAGCTGAATTGGTTGGAGAATTTGGTGACGTCGACCTTCTGGTTGTAGTAGACGCTGGAGGCTTCGTTGGCGCCGCCGTCGGTCAGTTGCAGTTGGGTTCCGACGATCTTGGCTGCGCTGCCGTTGAAGGCCAGCCCCGTGGCCCCGCTGAATCCGGCGGCAAAATTGATTCCCAGCGGCGTGGCCGAGACTTCGGCGGACTTGGCGCTTTCTCCGGCGGCGTTGACGGCCGTGACCTTGTAGTAATAGGTGGTGCCGTTGGCCAGCCCCGTATCGGTGAAGCTGGTGCCGGTGATCCCGGTGGCCAGCGGCGTGGTGGCCTCGCCCCCGGCGGTCGTGCCGCGGTAGACGTTGTAGCTGGTGGCCGCCGACGAGGCCGTCCAGCTAACGACCAGTTGGCTATTGCCCACGACGATGGCCGGGCTGGTGGGGGCCATGGGCACGGCCTGCGTTGTGGCCGAGACCTCGCTCGATTTGAGTCCCTCGCCCCCAGCATTGACGGCACTGACCTTGTAGTAATACGTCGTGCCGGCCGCCAAGCCGGTGTTGGTGAAGCTGGTGCTGGTGACGCCCGTGGCCAGCGGCGTGGCGGCCTCGCCCCCGGCCGTGGTGCCGCGATACACGTTGTAGCTGGTGGCGCCCGTGACGGCGGGCCAGGTCAACGTGGCCTGGGCGGTGCCGCCCGCGGCGGTCACCGTTGGCGCAGCAGGCAGCGCGCCGCCCGGCGTGTAGATCCAGTTATTGATGTATTGCTTGGCGGTGAGTCCGCCGGTGCCGGCGGTGAAGCCGACGTAAGCCGTGTTGGCGTTGCCGATCACGCTGGGGATGTTGACCGTGTAAGTTTGCGTGGCCGAGGCTTTGGTCACGGTGTCGGTGATCGTGACGGCGAGCGTGGTGCCGCTGTAGGTCATATTGACCTGGAACACGTCTCCGCTGTGCAGGTTGATGCCGGTGTTCGTCAGATCGATCGAGCCGACGGAAAAGGGCGCGGCCGCGTTGGTATAGAGGCCGGTCGAGTCGTTGGTTTCGGTCTGGTTGGCGTACAGGTCGAATTTGATCGCCACGCTGTGATTGATGCTGCTGGCGATGGTGCCGTTGCTGTAGCCCAGCGCTCCGCCGCTGGGTCCCAGGGCGGTGGTGCTGTTGTTTTGAATGATGAAGGTGAATCCGTCGGCGCTGGGGCTGAGGAGCTGGAAGCTGAATTGGTTGGAGAATTTGGTGACGTCGACCTTCTGGTTGTAGTAGACGCTGGAGGCTTCGTTGGCGCCGCCGTCGGTCAGTTGCAGTTGGGTTCCGACGATCTTGGCTGCGCTGCCGTTGAAGGCCAGCCCCGTGGCCCCGCTGAATCCGGCGGCAAAATTGATTCCCAGCGGCGTGGCCGAGACTTCGGCGGACTTGGCGCTTTCTCCGGCGGCGTTGACGGCCGTGACCTTGTAGTAATAGGCGGTGCCGTTGGTCAGCCCCGTGTCGGTGAAGCTGGTGCCGGTGATCCCGGTGGCCAGCGGCGTGGTGGCCTCGCCCCCGGCCGCCGTGCCACGGTAGACGTTGTAGCTGGTGGCCGCGGGCGAGGCCGTCCAGCTGAGCGCGGCTTGCGTGTTGCCGGCTTGCCCGGTGAGGCCGGCCGGCACGGCCGCGAACGTGATGCCCGAGTTTTCAGCGCTCCGGCGCTCTCTCCGCCGGCGTCGACAGCGGTGACCTGGTAGTAATAGACAGTGCCGGCCGCCAGACCGGTGTCGGTGAAGGTGGTTCCGGCGATGCCGGTGGCCACGGGTGTGGCGCCTTCGCCGCCGCTGGTGGTCCCACGATAGATGCTGTAGCTGGTGGCGCCGTTCGAGGGATTCCAGTACAGCGTCGTGCTATTGGCGCCGCCGGCGACCTCGAGTCCGACGAAGTCGCCGGATTGCCCTTCGATCTGGGGGGGCGGCGTGGGAATCGTGGTCAGGTCGAGTCCGGCGAAATCCGAATACCCGGCAATGTTGTAGGCCTGGATGTGATATTCGTAGTAGGTTCCGGCCGACAAGGTGCTGTCGGAGTAGCTGTACGTGCCGGCTCCGCTGGCCGGCACGACGGCGATCACGGCCAGGGTGCCGCTGGCCCCGGTCTTTCTCCAGACATTGAACCCTGTGGCGTTGGTCGAGCTTTCGTTGAACGTGACCGTGGCTTGCGTCGTGCCGTAAGTGGCGGTGATGCCGGTCGGCGCCAGGGGTGGCAGCGGCACGGTGAGGCTGGTCACGTTGGAGTAGGTCGACGTGCCGGCACTGTTGACGGCGCGGATTCGGTAGGAGTATTGGGTGCCGCCGTTCAAGCCCGAGTCCGTGAAGCTGATCGCGTTGCTGGCGAGCGTGTTGGTCAGCGGCACGAAGCTGCCGCTGGCCCCGACCTGGCGCTCGATGTAGATGCCCGTTGCGTTCGTGGCGTTGTTCGTCCAACTGAGCGTGACCTGCGTGCCGGAGACGGCTGCCGCGCTCAAGCCGCTCGGTGCGGTGGGCGCTGCCGCGGCCGTCGGCGTGTAGATCCAATTCTGGATATCCTGAACGGCCGTCAGTCCGCCGGTGCCCGCGGTGAAACCGACATAGGCCGTGTTGGCGCCGATGATCGAGGGCAGATTGACGCCCGAGTACGTCTCGGTGACGGACGTGCTGATCGTCAGGTCGGTGATCTTTTCCAGTAGCGTGCTGCCGTCGTAAGTCAGGTTGACGCGAAACACGTCGCCGTTATGAAAATTGATCCCCGTATTCGTCAAATCGATCGAGCCGGTGGCGAAGGGCGCGGCGGCGTTGGTATACAGGCCGGTCGAGTCGTTCGTTTCCGTTTGATTGCTGAAGATGTCGAACTTGATCGCGGCGCTGTTGTTGATGCCCGTGGAAATCGTGCCGTTGCTGTAACCCAGCGCGCCGCCCGTCGGGCCCAGGGCCGTCGGCGCCACGTTCTGCAGCGTAAACGTGAAGCCATCGGCAGTGGCGTTGGTGAGCTGGAAGCTGAATTGCGTGGCAAAATGCGTGATATCGAGGGCCGTGGTCGAGAAGACGCTGGCGGCCTCGTTCGTGCCGCCATCGGTCAACTGCAGCGCGGTGCCTTGAATGCTGGCCGTGCCGTTGAGCTTCAAGCTGCTCGCGCCGGCGAAGCCGGCCGAGTAATCGAGAGTGCCGGCCGCGCTTGAAGTGGTCGGGGCGGATGCCACGTTCGTATAGCCGGAGGTGCCGGCCACATTGAAGGCGCGCACCCGAAAGCTGTAGTTCGTCGACGCCTGCAGGTTGCCCACCCAATAGCTTGTCGAGCCCGCGGGCGCAATGCCGATCTGGTTGAAGTTCACGCCGTCGGTCGATTCCTCCACGTAGAAGCCGACCTCGTTGGTGGAATTGTCGGACCAGCCCAGGCCGATCGTCGAACCGGTCAGCGGCGTGGCGACCAGGTTGCTGGGGGCGATGGGCGTGCCGGCAATCGAAGGCGGCAGCAGGCCATAGGCCACGATCCCCGCCGCCGTGCTGACGTAGACCTTTCCGTTGGCGACCAGCAGCGGCACGAACTTAGAGGGACTGCTGCCGAGCGAATCGCGCAAGTTCGGAGCCGTTGCGCTGTTGTAAAGCTCGGTGGCCAGGGTGCTGGCGCTGTAGGCCCGCAGTTCGCTCGTCACCTTGTCCACGGTCCACACGACGGCATTCGTCGTGCCGTTGGCCGAAACGACGGGCGTCGATCCCGGATAGCCGAAGGTGTCGGCCGACTCGGAGCTGGGCGTCGCCGTGATCACGCCGTTGGAGATGGAAAACGCCTTGGCATAGTCGCCGAACGGGCCGACGTAATAGATGCTGCCGTTGTAATAGGCCGGGGTGTCGAACGAGCCGACGAGCGCGCCCGGCAGCTCTTGCACGATGTTGTCTGTAGTGGCGTTGTAATGGCCCATGTTGCTGGTGTCGACCAGGTAGATCCGGCCTTCTTTGCCCGCCCCGACCAGCAAGTTCGGATGGGCGGCGCTCCCGGCCGAGGCAGGCAGCAGCAGCAATCCGCCCGAGCCCAAGTCCTTGTCCACGCTGTTGAGCGAGGCCTCGTTGAACGGCGTGAAGTAGTCGACGACTTTCAGGCCCCAGCCGTTAATATTCTGGTTCGTGGCGCTGGTCGTCGGATCGACGGCCAGCTTGACGAACGAGTCGCCGTAATCGCCATCGATGGGGAAACCCTGGGCATTGAGCGTGGTGTCGAACGTGCCGTTTCCGGTGGATACGTACATGTAGCCTGAGCTATCGACGACCATTTGGCCGCCGGCCTCCCAGACTCCGCCCAGCCCGCCGTTGGGCGTGAGGTTGAACGCCGCGGTCAGCGCCAGGCTCGTGGCGTTGTAACCGAGGATCCAGCCGTGATAGGGACCGTTGTCGCTGTGCGAGGCGAACTCCATGTAGACCACGCCGTTGGACAGCGTGAGCGCGGGACGCTGGAATTCGCGCAGGGCGTTGAACGTGACCACTCCGTTCACGCTGCCGTCGCCGGTGCCCTGGACGGACGGCCCGCTGACGTAGCCGTAGTTGGTGCCGTCGTAGGTGGTATCGCCGATCACGACGGGCCCGCCCAGCTTCTCTTTGCCGGTGGTGACGTCCAGCGCATGCAGCCGCTGCACGTAGTGCGTCACGCCGCCGACGATCTCCTTCGTCGCGGCGACCACGTACAGCGTGCGGGTGGTGCCGTCGATGACCGGTGTGCCCGTGATGCCGATCTCGGGCGTGATGTCCTGGCTGTCGACGTCGGTGCTGGGCACGGAGGTCACGTTGCTCGACGTCAGAAATGTGGTGTACCACAGCTGGGCGCCCGTGTCGGCGTCGAAGGCGTAGACGTCGTCGTGCTCGGTCGTGACGAACACGACGTTGTGCACTTGGCCGCCGATCGTCAGGCCATTCATGTACAGCGGCTGTGAGAAGATCTGGCCGTCGGTATTTGACGCAAACAACTTGCCGAAGGTGGTGACGTTGACGTTGCCGGGCGTGAGCGCGGTTTCCGTCAGGTCCTGGCCCGTGCTCGAACTGTCGTAGTGATATGACAGCACGTTCGCCGCCAGCGTCAGCCGGGGCTCCAGCGCCTCGAGCGACAATCGACGGAAGGAGTGTCCGATACGTCGGCGGCCGTGTGGCCGATCAGGCTGGACCTGTTTTCTGGGCATGAATGCGTCGGAGTTGCGAGGTTAGAAAGGTAGGGAATCCAGCGGCACCGCCAGGCAGTGTGCGACTTGACGCCGGTTCACGAGGCAATCGCCCCGCCCGCCGATCGAACGGAGGACCGTCGCTTGGCAGGCGCGCAGCGGGCGGAGGTTCGAAGGTATGGCCAAGGGCTCAAGATCCGTGGCCATTCAGGTGCTGGCCGTGGCCGTTGCCGTTGCTTGCCGCCGTGCCGGCAAGGTCGTGACGGCCGAGCGCCGAATCGGCCCGGAACATCTCGGCCGGAGGGATGCGTTGGGCAGCCCGGCCCGCCAGCACTTCCCGGCCGCCGTGGCGAATTTCCGACATGCCGGCGACGGCGACGGCGCTGAACACCGCCAGCACGAGGCCCAGGCTCAGGTTCAGGATGACCCGCGGCCGGGAGGGCGTGAACGAATGCGTGGGGGCCTGCAGCACGTTCAGGTTCGAAATGCTTTGATCCTGCAACGCCTGATCGATTCTGGCCGATTCCAGATTCTCGGCGTACTTGCGGAAATTGACGTTGCCCAGCTCGATCTGCCGCTCCAGGCGCGCGATTCTGAGCTCGTCGTCGTTGAAGCTTCGCATCGTCTCCCGGGCATCGGCCAGTTGCTGATCGAGCGAGTGGACCTGAGCCTCGAGCGAAGTGACCCGGGCCTCTTCGTCGAGCAGGGCCAATTCGGTCTGCTGATAGGTCGCGCTCTTGCTCGTCGTCGTTTGGGTCGGGTCGTGTTCCTGGGCCAGCAGGGCCCGGGCCTTGACGATTTGTTCCCGGACTTCCTGCACCACGGACGACTGTTCCTGGAAGCGTGAGCTCAGGTCGGCGTCGCGCAGCTCCAGGGCGTAGAGTTGTTCACGCATCCGGGCAGCGGCCGTTTGCGGCATGCCCTTGGTCTCCTCGCTGATTTGCGTGGCGGGAGTCGATTGCAGGACGCGCCGCCGCGCGGCCATTTCCGCCCGCAGGGCTTCGATCTCGGACAAAGACTTCAGCCGGTCGTCCTCCAGGCCGGCGACACGACGGATGAAGACTTCGCGTTGCGTCGACACGGCGGCGACGCCGGAGCTGGATTTCAAATCCCGCAATTCGTCCTCGCTTTGGGTCAGCGCACCCTCCTGCTGCTTGAGTTGGGAGGCGAAAAAGTCGAACGAGCCGTCGGTGCGGTTGACCCGCAATTGCATGTCCCGGGCGCACTCGATGGCCTTTTGCACGACTTGCCGGGCCAGCTCGGGGCTGGGGGCGTCGCAGGACAGATTGATGATGCTCGTTTTGCGGACCAGGTCGACGTGCAGACGTTTCGAGAGGCTCCGGATCGCGTTGTCGCGCAGGCTGTAGGTCGCCAGCGGATTCAGTTGCATCCAGATGCTGGGGCGCTCGATTGGCTGATCCTGCGTCTCGGCCCCGGCTTTGCCCAGGATTACGTTCGTGCCCAGGGCATCGACCACGTCTTCGATGACGGCCCGGCTCTTGAACAACTCGTAAACCGTGTTGATCTCGTTCTCTCGCGAATCTTGCAGAGCAATGGTTTGGCCGGTGGTGGCCGTCGGATCGAGCGAAACGCTTTCGTGGCCGAGCCGGACGAACACCTTGGCTTCGGAAGTGTAGAGCGTCGGAGAGACGGCCGTGTACAACAGCGTCAACACCACCACGGCCAGGAAAGTCAGCGCCATGGCGAAACGGTGACGACGCAAAACCGTCAGCGGCGAGAGCGACCGATCGAAGTAGCTTTCAGGTAACATGCGAAGACTCCTGACGATTGGAATGGCAAATCAACGGCGCTGCGTCGCCATTTCGGCCCGCAGCGCAGACGCGCCGGCGTGACGCGGCGCGACGGGCAGGTAGTCGGACGAGTCCTGCAGCTCTGGCAGCAGCACGCATTTCAGCACGTCGGCGAGTTTCTCGATGTTTCCGTTTTCGAAGAGTTGCGAATGGTCGCCCGGCAGAACGTGGACGTCCGGGCGATCGCCGGCGAGCGACATCCAGTGCGCGCTGGTGTCGAAAAACCATCGCTTGGGCCAGGGCGGTGGGACCGCGGCGCGGACAATCGTGACCGGGCCGGCGTACGGCTGAGGCGCATAGGCATCCAAGGCGCGCATGTGCGTGTCCAGCACGGCGAACCGGCTGGGCGGCAGCGCGCCGTTGCGCAGGAACGAGTCGACGCCGTAGTAGCGCCGCTCCGCGGCGTTGCGAAAGTCGCGGTTGCGCTGGCCCGAAAACCGCCGACCTTGCCAATTCAGCCACACCCGGCGCGATTCGCGAATCAGCGTCCACAGCCCGCGCATCAAGCGCGACGATGCCAGGATCGGCGTGTCGAGAAGGCCCAGGCATTCAACCGTTTCGCCGGCGGCGGTCAAACGCTGGGCCATCTCGTACGCGACCGCTCCCCCCAGGGAGTATCCCAACAAGTGGTACGGACCTTGGGGCTGTATTTCGCGCAGGCCGGCCAGGTAGTGTGCAGCCATGTCGCCGATGCGCTGATGCGGTGGCTCCAGGCCATCGAGGCCGACCGGCTCGAAGCCGTAGACAGGCAGGTCCCGGTGGATCAATTGGGCCAGCCGGCGAAATTCCCACAGGCTGCCGTGAATGCCCGGCACGCAGAACAGCGGAGTCAGCCCCGCTCCCTCTTGCAATAGCACCCTGGAGTTTGCCGGTGCGAGCGCCGCGCCGCGGAGCAGCTCGGCCAGCCGTTCGATCGTGGGCCGGTCGAACAGCGCCGAATAGGGCAAAGTGCAGCCAAACACCGACTCGATCTCGGCGAACAGCGCCGTGGCCAGCAGCGAGTCGCCGCCCAGTTCGAAGAAGTCGTCGCGAATGCCGATCGGCTCGAGGGCCAGCACGAACTCCCAGATTCGGGTCAGGCTTTGCTCGATGTCGTCGCGCGGCGGCACCGATTGGCCCCCCGCGGCGGACCGGGAATCGGCCAACAGCGCCGCGGCCGCTCGATCGACCTTGCCGTTGCCGTTGAGCGGAAGTTGTTCCAGGCGGATGAACCGGCTCGGCACCATGTAGTCGGGCAGGCTGGCCTGCAGGTATGCGATCAGGTCCGCGTCGTCGACCGTGCTCCCCCGCCGCGGCACGATGCATGCCGCCAGGTATTTCCCGCCCGAGGCATCCTGGCGCGCTACCACGGCCGCCGCAGCCACGGCGGCGTGGCGGACCAGAGTCGACTCGACTTCGCCGAGCTCGATGCGATAACCATGAATCTTGACCTGATTGTCCTGGCGGCCCAGGAATTCGATGTTGCCGTCGTCGCGATAGCTGCCCAAGTCGCCGGTGCGGTAGAGTCGGGCGCCCGGCACGTCGCTGAAGCAGTCCGGCACGAACCGCTGGCCCGTCAGGTCGTCGCGGTTCAAGTAACCGAGCGCGACACCGACGCCGCCGATGTGGATCTGCCCCCACTCGCCCAGGCCACATTGCCGCATCTGGTCGTCCAGGACGTACACCGATTGCCGGCCCAGCGGCCGACCGTAGGGAATGCTCTTCCAACCGGGATCGACCTGGCCGATCCGGAAATAGATCGACCAGATCGACACCTCCGTCGCGCCTCCCAGGCTGATGACTTCGGCCTGCGGAGCCACGCCGCGCACCCGATCGGGCAGCGAAACCGGGATCCAGTCGCCGCTCAACAGCACCCGGCGCAGCGATTGAAAATCGATTGCCGACTTTCCCTGAGCGTGGGTGACGAGCATCTCCATGTGGGCCGGCACCGTGTTCCAGACCGTCACCCCGTGGCGTTGAATCAGCTCGACCCAATAGGCGGGATCGCGCAGGCGATCGGGTTCGGGAATGACCACCGTCCCGCCCACCGACAGCAAGCCGAAAATATCGTAAACCGACAAGTCGAAACACAGCGAGGAAAGCGCGAGCACCCGGTCGCCCGGCCCGATGCCAAAACGCGCATTGATGTCGGCTACGGTGTTGACGGCTCCGGCATGGTCGATCATGACCCCTTTCGGATGTCCGGTCGAACCGGAGGTGTAAATGACGTAGGCCAGTTGCTCCGGCAAGACCTGCGGCAGCTTCGCGCTGCTCGCCGACGCTCCGGCCTGGCTGCGGCCCGGTTCGTCGATGCAGAATGACGGTACCGCGGCCGCCAATTGCGAGTCGAGCAGCTTGCGCTGCGTAATCAGCAGGCTTAACCGCGCGTCGTCGACGACGTACAGCATGCGTCCGACCGGGCAGCCCGGGTCGAGCGGCACGTAGGCGCCGCCGGCCCACAAGATTCCCAGCACGGCGACGACCATTTCCGGCGAACGCTCCAGGCACACGCCGATTTTGTCGCCGGCGCCGATGCCGCGCAGGCATAGCTCGCGGGCGAGCGCCTCTGCCTGCTCGGCCAGCTCGCCGTACGTCATGGCCCGATCGCCGCAGAGCAGCGCCAGCTCGTCCGGGTTGCCGGCGGCCAGTTCGACGAAAGACTCGTGCAGGCATTTGTTCAGCGCGGCAGCGTCCGCCAGCGCCGGCTCGAGGGGCAGGACCTTTGCGGCAGCGGACGATTCGGGCGACTTAGCGATAGTCATTGCAGACGGCTCGGGTTGGCGGTCGGATGGATTCATGGCACGCAGACTCCCATTCACGTTCGATGATTTCCGCGAATTCCTGTCGGAAGCGTTCGGGCCGGAACTGTTCGGCGTGCGCTCGGATCGATTCCGGTTCGAACTCGCGCTGACGAGCCTCGAACTGCTCGACCGCGGCCACCAGGCTGGCGGGCGTCTGCTCGGCGAAGAACAGGCCGCTGACGCCGTCGACCACTGTCTCCAGGGCACCCCCCTTCGCCAGCGCGATCACCGGAGTGCCGCAAGCCTGGGCCTCGACCGGCGTAATGCCGAAGTCCTCGTCGGCGGCAAACACAAACGCCTTGGCCCGCCGCAGGTACGACTCCATTTGCGGCTGCGATTGATATCCCAGCATTTGCACGTTGCTTGCGGCGCCGGCGGCGATCTTCTGAAAGTCCGGCCCGTCGCCGATCACGACCAGCGGCCGACCCAGGCGGTTGAAAGCCTCGACGACCAGGTCGACTTTCTTGTAAGGAACCAGCCGCGAGGCGGTGACGTAGAAATCCTCCTTGTGTTCGCAGAATGCGAACCGGTCGACGTCGACCGGCGGATAGACCACATGCGCCGGTCGGCGATACGTTTTCCAGATCCGCCGCGCCACGTAGTGCGAGTTGGCCACAAACACGTCGACCCGGTCGGCGCTGGCGCGGTCCCAGAGCCGCAAGTAATGCAAAATGATCCGCACCAGCAGGCCGCGCAGCTTGCGATCCAGCCCGGTTTCGCGCAGATATTGGTGCTGCAGATCCCAGGCGTAGCGAATCGGCGTGTGCACGTACGAAACATGCAACTGGTCGGCCCGGGTCAGCACGCCTTTGGCCACGGCGTGGTTCGAGCTGATCACCACGTCGTGACCCGACAGATCGAACTGCTCGATCGCCAGCGGCATCAGCGGCAGGTAGCCGCGAAACCGCCGCCGGGCCAGCGGCAGACGCTGCAAGAAGGACGTGGTCACGAGCCGCTCGTCGAGCCAGCTGCGCTCCGACTCGGGCAGAAAATCGACCAGCGTATACAAGCTGGCCTGCGGATACACCTCGAGCATTTGCTCGACGACCCGTTCGGAGCCTGCGTAACTGGCCAGCCATTCGTGAACGATGCCGACTTTCATTGCGAACCTCAATCCTCCGCTGCGGCGGCCGCCAGCACGCGCCAGATTTCCGCCGCCGTATGTTCCCAACTGAATTGTGCCGCCCGCGCCAATCCGCGCTCGCCCAGCTCGGCGCGCAGCCGCCGATCTCCCAGCACCCGCCCGATCGCGGCCGAAAGGGCCGCGCCGTCCGTCGGCTCGACGGTGACCGCGGCGTCCCCCGCGACCTCGGGGAGCGAAGTCGTGGACGAGCAGACCACCGGAGTGCCGCAGGCCATCGCCTCGAGCACGGTCAAGCCGAACCCTTCATACAGCGAGGGATAGACGAACATCTCGGCCCCGCTGTAAAGCGCCGGCAGGTGCTCGTCGGCCACGTAGCCGGGCAGGATCACGTCGTCGGGCAGCCCGGTCAGGCCCGCGTCGCGAAACACGTGGCTGCGCGCCGCAGAGCACCAGGGAACATCCCGCGCGCGCACTGCCCAGCAATTCCCAAGCGCGCAGCAAGCCCCGCAAGTTCTTTCGCGGCTCCAAGGAACCAATCGAGAGCACGTAGCGGCCCGGCAATTTCAGCCGCCCGGCTACCGCCGCTCGCTGCGGCGGATCGGCTGGATGAAAGCGGCGGTCGACCCCGTTGGGCACCACGCAGACTCGCTCCGGTGCAACTTGCAGACACTCGACAATGCGCTGGCGCGAAAACTCCGAAACCGTGATGATCCGCCGCACGCGGTTCGCCAAGCGCGGCAACAGCCAGCCGTACCAGGCCGTAAACGCCCGCGAAAAGGCCCCGGGACAGTCCCGAAACGCGCAATCGTGAATCGTCACCACTTGCTTGCGGACGCCCAAGGGGCCCGTGTTGCAGGGCGACCAAAGCAATTCGCCGCCCACTTGCCGCGGCAGGACAAACTGCTCCCACAAGTGCGCCCGCGCGCCCTGCCAGCCATTTGCCGGCGCGACGCCAGACAGCCAAGGCAAGCGCTCCAGCACCTCGCGCGCGTAGCGCTGGACGCCGGTCACTTGTTGGTTCAGGAAGCGCGCATTGATCTTGACGGCAGGTCGGCTCGCGACGGCCGGCGGCTGCGGAAGCGGCGAGGGTGCGCTTGTGAGGAGTGAAGCAATCATGGTGTGCTGCAGGTCCCGAGCCTCATTTCCAGCGGACTGGCTCCACGCGGCAGCCAGCCGTAGCACCGCAGCACGGCCGGGCCGACCAGCCCGGCGCCCAGCAGCGACAATTCGACGTAGGACTGGAAATAGCCGGCCGTTTGTTGGAATCTCAGGAAGAATTCGAAATACAGAAAGGCGCAAAGCAGCAAGAATGCGCGCTCGCCGCGATCCGGCTCGCTTAACACCCGATTCGCGAACGCGGCCACCCGGCCGAACAAGGCCCCCAGCAGCGTCCCGAACACGACCACGCCGACGAGGTCGAAGTTGAAATACGCCTCGGCAAAAACCGTCGGGCGCAGGCCAGGATGCGCGCCGCCGTCGAGCGCCGTGGTGCGGGTCGAGAACTGTCCCCAGCCCCACTCCTTGCGGTCGGGAAGCAAGAACGACGGAATCCACGACAGGGCCCCCGAGACATAGGTCCTGCCCAGCAGCAGCTCGCCGTCCCAGCCGGCCAGAATCCAGGAAAAGTCGCGCAGCTCGGACAAGTTGTTGCCGAACAGCACCCGCACGGGCGTATCGACCACGCGCGCGACGGAAAGATCCTGTTCGCGCAATCCTTCGATGCCGGTCGCCAGCAGCACCAGCACCAAAACCAAGGCGCCGGACAGCGCGGCCGCGCGGCCCACTTTGCGGCTGCGGCTAGTGATCAGCCGGATGGCCGCGTAATAGAGCAGCGTGCCGACCGTGACCTTGCGCGTGCCGAAGCTGAGCATGACCAGCGTGATCAGGGCGCCCAGCGCCGTCAGCCGCCACGAATGGCGGCGATAGCCCTCGACGAGTGCGACGTAGATCCCGATGACCGCGAAACAGGAGAACAAATGGGCGAGCGGGCGGAATTCGGTGTGTTCGGCAGCTTCGACACGCGCGGTCGTGACACCCATGGTGGCCACGACCAGCAGACCCAGGATGCCGAGCGCCCCGCACAGCACCAGCAATCCGTGGCGCGTGCACCAGAAGCCGTCGATCGACTGGTAGATCCAGCGATAGCCGGCCGGTGCCGAGTCGCGGCGCGAGGTCAGCGCCGCGGCCAGCAGGAAGACGGCCGAGCCCAGCAGCGAGACGTAAAACGCCTCGCGGATCTTAGGCACGTAGAGCCAGTGCCATTCGCCCGTGGCCACCGCGGCGTTGAGCGGCGAAAAGGCGAAGATCGACATGAAAACGATCGGCACATACAAGTACAAGCCGATGAAGAAAACATCGAGCGTCAATACGCCCGACTGCCGGTAGCGAACGTACCAGTAGCCCAACATGGCGCAGGTGAGCAGCCCCCAGGCCAGCCAAATATCCGGCGGCACATTGCCCAAGGTCAGGTCGTCGAGTTGCAGCGGGGCGTTCGTTTCAGTCAACGTCGAAGGCCCCCTCGGCCGCAAACTCGCCCTCCGCGGTTGCCAACGGTTGACCGGCGGAGCGTGCCTTTCGCCAGAACCCGACCAGGGACCGGATGTCCTGCGGACGAATCGGCAGCTCGATGTGCGTCCAAATCCCGACGAGCCGGCGCGAGCAACACCAGCGTCAACTGTTCCAGCGCCATGATCGCCGAAGCCGTTGTCGCCAGCCCCAGGATGCCGAAGTGCTGCGCCGCAAATCGGCCCGCCACGATCAGGGCCAAGGCAAAAAACGTGTTGACCGCCAAGGCTTCGTTCTGGTGACCGGTCATCAAAAGCGTGCAATGGCTGGAGCCCGACCAGCTCAGCGCCAATTGGCCGATGCTCAGCACGACCAGCGGCCAGGTCGCGTTGCGGTAGAACGAGCCGAAGAGCGTCGTCAGGATGGGCCCGCCCAGGACCATCAGGCACACGAGCGCGACGGCCGAGGGAATCGCCGCCAGGCCGGCGGTGCGTCGCACCAGCCGGGCCAGCGCCGCCAGGCGGCCTTGCGCGTACAACTCGGAAATCGAGCCGATGACCAGAAAATTGGCCATCTGCATCGGGATCACGATCAGCAGCATCAGCCGCCGGGCTGCTCCATAGAGCGCCAGTTGATCGTGCGGGCAGTAGGCGCCGGCGATCCAGAGATCGGCCTGAGTCGAAGCGAACATCCCGGCCTGAATCAACATCAGCGGCAAGCAAGTTCCGAGCAAGACCGGCAAAGCCAGGCCCGGGCCGCGCGGCTCGGCGGCGAATTCCTGCAAACGCCGCCGGCTGACGGCCGACAAGGCGATCAATCCCCACGGCAACACCAGGACCATCGAGGCCAGATTGAGCAGCAAAGCCGCTGAAAGCGAAAACCGAGCGGGGGCAAGTGACCACAGCCCGCCCAGAAATACGAGAAAGAGCAGATTGCTCGACAGACCGCCGGTCTGGCCGCCGGACAACAAACTGGCCCAGCGCAGATCGTGAAACCCGCGCAGCGATTCCGACGTGACTTGCAACAGCGCCAGTCCGACCAGGCTGGCGGCCACCACACAGGCCAGCGTGCGATCGGCGGGCAGCTCCAGCCACTCGGACAGCCAGGGCCAGCAGGCGATCGTCGCCGTGCCAACGACCAGGCAGGCCACCGCTACGACCGAATAGCCGAGCCGCAGAGTATCGCGGGCCGCGCGCGCGTTGCGCGTGCCGATGCTTTCGGGCAGAAAGCGCACTACCGCCCCGTTCAGGCCGAACGCGGCCAGACCGCCGCCAAACGCGATCACGCTGGCCAGCAGCGTAAACTGGCCAAAGTCGGCGGGCGGCAGCGCGTGCGCCAAGCCGGCATTCGCGAGCAGCGTAAGGCCGATGCCCACCATGCGCGAACCGACGACCCAGGTCGCACCGGCCTTCACCCGCCCCACGACTTCCGAAGGGGTTCCGGGCGACCGATCGGGCACGGCGCCCCCCTCGCCGCGAGGCTCAGGGCGCGTCGGCGGCAATTCGGCGACGGAGTGACCGTTGGGCGGCGCGACCATCAATAGGCCCCGCTGCCCAACAGCACCACTTTGATCGTGCAGGCCAGGATGTACAGATCCAGCCAGGGCGACCAGTTTCGTGCGTAGAACGCGTCGAGCTCCACCCGCTCGCCGTAGGTCGTGTCGTTGCGGCCCGACACCTGCCACATGCCGGTGATACCCGGGGTGACTTTGGCGTAGAGCACGAATCGGTCGGAGTACTTGCTGATCTCGGCCTCGACGATGGGCCGCGGTCCCACTAGGCTCATCTCACCCCGGACCACATTCCAGAGCTGCGGCAACTCGTCGAGGCTGGTCTTGCGGATGAATCTTCCCACGCGCGTGATCCGCGGATCGTTGCGCAGCTTGTGGTCTTGCTCCCACTCGGCTCGATAGACGGGGTTGCTTGCCAGGTACGATTGCAGCACGCGATCGGCGTCGACGACCATCGAGCGGAATTTCCAGGCAAAGAACCGCCGGCCGTTCAGGCCGATGCGCTGCTGGCAATAGAAGACCGGCCCGGGCGCGCTGAGCTTGATCGCCAAGGCCACCAGGCCCATCACGGGAAGCAGTAGCGGCAGCGCCAACAGGATCAGGGCCAGGTCGGAACAACGCTTGATGGCCCGCGGCAACGGCTGGAGCAAGCCCTCGTTGACGCGCAAGCCCGGCACTCCGCCGCATTCGTGCGCACAAGTCCACAGGCTGGGCAGTCCCTCCATGTCCGGGACGACCAGGATGTGCGGAAATCCACGCAAGTGGCGCTCCACCATTCGCAGCATCTTTTCGCGTGGCCGCTCGGGCATGGCGACAATCGCCCAAGTCACGTCTTCGCGCTCGGCGATGCCCGTCGCAGCCGACGGCAGGCCGCGGAAAAAAGTCTCGCGGCGCACTTCGTCACCGGCCGGCAGATCATCGACAATCCCTACCGGCCGCAAGCCCAGCCAAGGACTCGAGCGCAAATGACGGTACACGGCCAGCCCGTGCGCTGGCCGCCGAAGATCAAAACCCGTTGGCCCCACCACTCGAACCGCGAGCAAACGACGCGTGCAGCCGCGCGACTCAGCGGAATGCCCGCCAAGGCCAATGGGCACGCCCACAAGAGCAACTGCGCCGTTTGCGGCGCGAATGCGGACTGCAAGCGCGTCGCGGCGAAAAACACGCTGAACACAAGCAGGGCGCCGGTCAGGGTTTGCCGCAACTCGACAACCGGATTCAGGCCCGCGCCGGGATACAAACCAAACAGGCAGTAGGTAATCAGCAACGAACCGCCCAGAGCCGACAGCAGGGCGAGCAATTCGCTCCCCTGCGGTACGCTGCGCCCGTAAACGATGCCCGTCGCCACGGCTACGGCGAGCAATACGGCCAGCAGATCGGCGGCCGCCAAGGGAACGCTGGTGAGCAAGGCCCGCTTGAGCGCACGCGCACCGGGCTTGAATTCGTGCGCGGCCGCGTCGGAACGGAGCGTGATGCCGTCGGCAAGAGCCGGGACGGCGGTGTGAGGAGAAAGCAGATCGGAACCCATGACAGCAGCCCTCTGAGCCGGAACAACCTGAACACGTCGATTGCCGCCGAGAACCGCCTGATTATCCGCACTAGTCGTCTACCTGATGAGTAGATGTTAAATCGCCAAAAAAAATCGCGACCGCCATATTCCCCGAAGAAAAAATTGATTGTTGATCGACCGCAGGCTCCAAGCGGCAACCACTACCTCAACGAAGTCGAGTGCATTACCGCGTGCGTGGCTCCTGCGGCGGTAGGTCGTATTCGATCGGCGTGCAGCGGGCTGCGTGCCGATTCGCCCGGCGGGCAAACGCTGCGGTGTCGCCAGCGCTGTGGTGCCGCCGACGCAAAAGCAAATGCCGTACCGCACGTTTCGCTGTGCCCGGCCCGGGAAAGCGCATTTCTTGCGTCTGGGTCAACTTAGGTCGATCTGTCGATGCGAGAACCCGGCAAGCTGAAAAACCCTCCCGTTTGTTGGCCTGCCTATAACCCGAGCAGGGGTGCATCCATGTCTGGCAACCGGCACCGTGGATTCTCTACAAATGATGAAGACGTTGAGCAAAATCTCTTGCGAACGCGCGCGCCAAATCGAATCCGCGACCGCGACTCGGTCGCCAAGAGACCAGACGAGTCACGAGAATGGACCTCAGTCCGATGTTCCGCAGATAGCGCGTGCGGGCCATCGGGGCCTGCGACCCCAGCTGTTTTGGGGATCGAAGCGAGCGGACCATGGCGCTCGAACGTCGGCGTAGCCGGCCGTTGGAAGTGCTTTCGCATGTCGCGCGAGAACGGCCGCAAATCCGGGATCGAGATCCGATCGAAGTTGAACGAACCGCCGTCAAGCGCGAATGCGGCGTTGATCTCGATGAGGAGCCGCCCGCTCGCCCGGCGCGAGGTTGGCCGCAGGGTCTCTGCCCGTCGTCAGTCGGGCGCGAGGCGCCGCCGGCACGGAGCGAAGCGCTTGAGAACTTTTAGCTTTCTTCCGCGAAGGTATCGCGCGCTGGAAGCCGCCGGATGGCAAGCGCTGCCGAGCGGCGGAAAAGGTCGTAAGAGATTTTGTGCCAGGATGTTACGGCAACGCGATCGGCCCAAGCGAAGTAGGTTGGGCGTCGCATTTGTTAGCAAATCGCTTCTCGCCGCGGAAAGAATTGCGCGAACGCGATCAAGCTCGTCGTCGGCGTCCGGCATCGTGGATCGCCACAAGGCGGACGCCACGCTTGCTCGCTGCAGTCAAGCTGCGCGGCAAGCGAGTCGCGTAGTGCTCCGAGATGTGGCGCGAGCGGCGATTGGGCGAAAAGCTATTTCGGAAACTTCCGTGGAGCTTGTCACCGGACTTCCGGGATGCCCGGATGATCGGCGGGTCTGATGCCAGGAGCCGGCCAGAAGAATCGGCGCTCTGCTTCGGGAATGGCAACGTCGTTGATGCTGGCCTCGCGTCGCCGCGTCAGGCCGCGATCGTCAAACTCCCACAGTTCATTACCATAGCTGCGGAACCAGCTGCCGGTGGCATCGTGCCACTCGTATTGGAACCGCACGCTGATCCGGTCCGCCGTGAACGCCCACAGCGCTTTGATGAGACGGTAGTCGAGTTCGCGCGACCATTTGGCCGCCAAGAAGCGACCGATGGCCTCGCGGCCCGTGACAAATTCGCTGCGATTCCGCCACACCGAGTCTTCCGAGTAGGCGAGGGCGACTCGTCCCGGGTCGCGCGAGTTCCAGATGTCCTCGGCGGCGCGCACCTTTTGCAGTGCCGTCTCCAGCGTAAAGGGTGGGGCAATGACTGTTTTCGGCGCCGCAGTGTGCAATTGGGTGGCCATAATGGTGGTCCTTTCTGGTCGCAGGCGAGCGGCCTCAGAAGGGGTCAGGCAACGTGAAATAATCTCAGCTGTCGGATTGTCGACCATCGGTGGTGGCCGGTGGTGTGGGGTTCTCGCTCCGTCAACATACTCATAACTGACGCAAGAAGGCCACCAGGTCTTGCCGCTGTCCGTTTCGGGCGAAGCCAGCATGTCCGGGTTTTCACCCTCCAGCGGCACGTTGCGCGGTCCCAGGATCGGCCCGCCCCGATCGCCGCGGATCGACGGCTGGGCCTCGGCCGAGACGGCTTGCCGGGCCGCGCCGAGCGAGGCCACGCCGGCCGCGAAGGTGGCCGCGCCCGAGAGAAACTTTCGACGCTCAAAGTTGGAAATCGCAATGTCTCCTGAAGCTGGAACGAAAGATCGGGCGTTATCGGTTCCGCCTGGACGCTCGACGGTCATGGGGCCGTCTGCCCGGCAGCAGGCGTCCCCGGCGCGACAAATCCGCCCGGAGGCAGAATCGGGGCCTGGCGAAAGTTCGCCGGTATCGGTCCGGTCAGACATTCCAGGAATGTCACGATGCTCCGCAAATCCGGCTCGCTGAGCGTCTCGCCGATCTGGACTTTGGCCATGATCTGCACGGCGTCCTCCAGCCGCTCCACCGACCCATCGTGAAAATAGGGCGGCGTCCGAGCCACGTTGCGCAGTCCTGGCACTTTGAAGACGTACTTGTCGTTGGCGTCGTGGGTGACGTCGAAGCGGCCCTCGTCCAAGTCGCGGCTTTTCGTCTCGGTCCAGTAATCGCTGACGACTCCAAACTTCTCGAACTTCGTCCCACCGACGCCGGCCCCCAGGTGGCATTCGGCGCAGCCGACGCTGATGAACTTCTGCAGGCCCTGGCGCTCGGCCGGGGAAAGGGCCTCCGACTTGCCGCGCAAGTAGTCGTCGAACCGCGACGGGCTGACCAGCGTTCGCTCATAGGCGCCGATGGCCGTTTCCCATTGCGCGAGCGTCACCAGCTCCTTGTCGCCGGGAAAGGCGCGCTGAAACAGCTCCGTGTAGCCGGTGATCGCCCGCAGCCGGGCCAGGCCCGACTGGCTGTCCGGATTGCCAAAACCCGGCCCGGTGAGGGATCGGTGGGCCTGCATTTCGACGTCGTCGTTCACGCCATCCCAGTGGGCCTTGAATTGGATGGCGGCATTGAAGACCGTCGGCGCGTTGCGCTTCAGGATCTTGTCGCGGGCGCCGTGGGACTTCGGCAATCCGTCGGTCCCGTACTGCGCCGCCAGGTGGCAGCGCGAACAACTTGTCGTGCCGTCGACGGACGCCCGGGGCTCGTAAAACAACATCCGGCCCAGCTCTGCCTGCTCCGGCTTGACCGGCCGGCTCTGGGTCGCAAAATTGTCCGGCAGCGGGGCAAAGATGTGCCGCGCGTGCTTCCCGAGGCCGTCGTCGGCAGCCTGTTCTTCCGCGGTCGAGTGCGCCGCGCCGGCCAGAATCAGGCCCATGGCCAGGACGAACCGGGCGCGCATGCGGCGACCCGACGCGATTGTCAGCAGCAGATTCATGGCTGTGTCCTTTGCGACGTGCTTCGAATCCTGTCATTCGAGCCGCCAGGCGTCGAAACCAAAGTGCATCACCACCAGGGATGGTGGCCCGGCCCGGCCGGTCGACCTGAGCGGCAGGCAAGCATTCACCACTCAAACAGGGGTTCGCTGAGCACCGAATCAACCGCATCGGACTGAGTCGACGCACTCGATTTGCGCCGGCTGCCCGTCAGCAGCCAATCGACCGCGGCCTGGTTCAGCCCACTATTGACCGCTGAGTCGGAGACCAGACCGTCGGACGGGCCGACAACGGCAAGACTGGCGGCTGCGGTGCCGCCCAGCACAGCCGGTCGTGGGCTGGCAGCGAGCGAAACGCCCATCGCCAGCGAGTTGCCGACTGGCAAGGCGGCGACCGGCGCAGCGATGTTTGCGGAGCGGACGGACGGAGTGTCGTTCGAGCCGGAAATCAGCTCGCTCGACGTAGTGCTGGTCGTCGTGCCACCCGCGGTGCTGTGCACTCCCGATGTCGCTGTTGTAAGGCCCACGGCCCAGGGTCCCAGGGCAATGCCAGGCGTTCTCGGCACGCCCGTGATGACCACGCTGCCGCTGCTGGTCGAGAGTGTCAGAGGATCGCCGCTGGCGTCGCCCAGACCGCTTTGGGTGGGATCGATGGCGATCGCCGTGGATCCGGACGGCGCATGGTCGGCCACGCTGAACGCCAGGTTGAGCAATTGCGGCGTGCCAGCCGGCAGCCCACGGATCGAGGAGATGCTCACATAAGCAACCCCGTCGGCATTCATCACGTTGGTAGCCAGACTCCAGCCCAGGCCACTCAAAGTGCTACTCAGCGTGATGTCGGCCGCGGTCAGCGAGAGGATCGCCGGATTGTAATCGATCGCCAGGTCGGCCGAGGCCAGGCCGGCGGCGTTGTCCAGGATGCTGACCGGCACGTCGACCATCTGGCCGGCGGTCGCCGCAATGCCGCTGGGAATGCCGACCGTCGGGTCGGCACTGGCCAGAGTGATCGCGCCGTGCGAGGGAATTGTAGGAATGTTCGCCACGGGGAGATGCACGGCGGCCTGGGCAATCTGCGAGGCGTCGAGACTGGTGAAGTTGCCGGTGCCGGCGATGTCCGCCACCAACCGTGGATCGGTCAACGGATAGGCGTTGAATCCGCTGTCCAAATGCACCTTGTTGCGGGCAACCAGGCTGGCATCGGCCCCGCCGAGCTTGCCGTCCCCGTTGGCGTCGCCAAAGTAGGCCACCTTCTCCACCGCGTCGGACGTCGCCACCGCCGCGCCGTTGACCAGCGGGTTGACGACCGCGAGCAGTGCCGACGCGCCGTAGGTCGAAATGGCCGCCGCCGGCACGCTGGCCGTGATGTCCACGATATCCGTCCCGCCGATCGCCCCGGCCGTGGCGGTCGAGCTGAAACCGGTGATGCCGACCAAGAGGACTCCCGGCGTCGTATTGGTGAACGACAGCGTACCGCTGATGCCGGCGGCCAATGCCACGTTGCTGATGTTCAGATAGCTGGCGTTGTAGTCCAACTCGAAGCTGACGCTGGTGACGCCCGTGGTGTTGCTCAGCGCGACCGGCAACGACGTGGTCAGGGCGGTGCCGTAGCCGGTGGGCGCGTCGTCCACGTTGACTGCCTGCCCCGGCCCGCGGGCAAAATCGGGCAAGGTCAGAATGGGTGCCGCGGGGGCGGCGACGGTGAAGGTGTTTGTATAGTTGCTGCCGCCGTTCAAGGGGTTGCCGTAATTGTCGACCCAGGCGCTGGTTCCGCTGACCAACGTCACGCTGTAGTTGCCCGGGGCCAGAATGCCGCGCGTCTGCACGAAGGTGGCGGTCAGGGTGCTGGGATCCCAGACGAGCGAGCCTTGCACCGGGGTCGAGCCGTTAAGCAGGGTCAAGTCCGGAGCGCCCAACGAAGCGCTGCCGGAGCCGGAGTACAGGTTGAGCACGCTCAGATTCGGAGCCGCATTCAGCCCGATCGCAAACCCGGTCGAGTTCTGCGCGAACGACGTGACGGCAAAGGGCACGATGGAGAACGTGACCGGGTTGCTGGAAGCGGCCAGGTAATCGGGACTGCCGGGGAAAGTGGCCACCACCGTGTACGTGCCGACCGCGGACGGCGGCGTGCTGCTGGGCGTGCCGGTGGCCGTACTGCCCACGTAGTAAGCCAAGGTCGGACTGGCACCTTCCAGGCTAGCCTGTCCATTGACCAGCGCCGTGGCCGGGAACGGATTGCCGGTGTACGTGCCGCCCGCATCGGTCACCGTGACCGAGGGGGTGGCCTTCACAGCCACGCTGCCATTACTAATCGAAAGCGTCAGCGCGGCGCCGTCCGAATTGTTAACATCGCTGTTGCTGGGGTCGATCGTGATCGGCGTGGATCCGAATGGCGCATCGCTGGCCACGGTGAACGCCAGATTGAGCAGCTGCGGAGTGCCAGCCGGCAGCCCGGTCGTCGAAAAAATGCTGATGAAGGCAACGCCCTGGGCATTATTCACGTTGACGGCCAGGCTCCAGCCCCCAACTCCGGTCAAATAATTGCTCAGGCTGACGTTTGAATTGGTCAGAGTCAGCAGGTCCGGATTGTAGTCGAAGACCAGATCGGCCGAAGCCACGCCGAACGCGTTGTCGGTAATGCCGACCGGCAAGTTCACCGTTTGCCCCGCATTGCCGAGGACCCCCAGCGGGATTCCGACGGTCGCGCTGGTCGGCACGGGATAGATGGTGAACGTCAGCGGGGCGCTCGAAGCGACAGCGTAGTCAGGACTGCCCCCGAAATTAGCCACTACGGTATACGTGCCGGCCGCGGTCGGAGCCGTGGAGCTGGGCGTGCCCGTAGCCGCGCTGCCCACGTAGTAGGCCAGCGTTGGAGCGATGCCCTCCAATGTCGCGGCGCCGTTGACCAGGGCCGTGGCTGGATAGGGGTTGCCGGTGTAGGGACCTCCCGCATCGCTGACCGTGACGGTGGGCGTTCCAATGCCTTGGCCGCCGATCGTGAAATCGAAGGGGTTCATTTGCGCGGGGTCGTTTTCGGAAAACGAAACCGTCGTTGTTTCGTTGCCGGCTGCCGAGGGCGTGAATTGCACCGTGAAGCTCGTGCTCGATCCGGCCGCGACGGAACTGGCGGGTTGCTGGACGACGGAAAAATCAACCGCATTACCGCCGCTGATCGAAGCACTGCCCAATGTGAGAGGGGCGGTTCCTGAATTGGTGATGGTGTATGTCTCGGCGATCGGGCTGCCCACGAGCGGATCGCCGAAGTCGGTCGCATCCGCGGTGCTGATGGTGGCGGCACCGTCGGCGATCGGCTGGCCGAGACCGGTGACGCCGATCGTCGGCGCCAATCCGCCGCCGCTGATCGCGAATGTGAACGGACTGGGTTGCGTCGGATCGCTATCGGTGAAACTCACCGTGGCGGTGCGTGTGCCACCCAGGACCGGTTGGAACGCAATCGCGAAAAACGACGCGGTTCCGGGCGCGATCGTGGTGCCTGGCGTGCTCCAAAGGAAGAAATCGCCTGGGTCCGCTCCGCCGAAACCGATCGTGCCCAAATTGAGTGTTTGATTCCCGCTGTTGACGATCTGGAAAATCTGCAATGTAGAGCTGCTTACCGTAACATTGCCGAAGGCCGTGTTATTCGTAGCGCTCGTGGTTGTCGCACCGTCGGCAATCGGGTAGCCGTTACCGGTCATCGCGATGAGCGGTCCATTGCCCACGCCGCTGATGGCAAACGTGAACGGGCTGGCCTGGGTCGGGTCGGTTTGCGTGAAGCTGACGATGGCGCTGCGAGTTCCTGTGCCCAAGGCATTGAACTGGACCGTGAACGTCGTGCTGGTGCCCGGGGCAACCGTGGTGGACGGCTGGCCGGTGACCAAGAAATCGGCCGCGCTGGTGCCGCTGAGCGTGACCGTACCCAGGTTCAAAGGCGCATTGCCATTGTTCGTGACGGTGTAGGTTTCGCTGAGCGGACTGCCGGCCAACGTCATGCTGCCGAAGTCCGTTCCGTTGGCGGTGCTGGTCGTCGTGGCGCCGTCGGCGATCGCCTGGCCGCCGCCAGCAACGGCAATGCTGGGCTGGAGACCCACACCGCCGATCGCAAACGTGAAGGGGCTGGTTTGCGACGCGTCGTTTTCGGTGAAATTGACGGTTGCCACTCGACTTCCCGGCGTCGGCGGATCGAATTGGACGGTAAACGTCGTGCTGCCACCCACGGGCACCGAAGTCGCGGGCTGAGCGATGACGGTGAAGTCGCCCGGGTTCGCGCCGGTGATCGAGACGGAGCCCACGCTCAGTGCGGCGGTTCCGCTGTTGGTGATGGTGAAGGTTTGCAAGATGGTCGCGCCGACGGCGGTCGATCCAAATGCGGTGGCATTGGCGGAACTGGTGGTCGCGGCGCCGTCGGCGATTGCCTGGCCGCTGCCGGTGACCGCGATCGCGGGGCCGACCAGGATCGACTGGGGTGTCGTGGAAGGAATGCCGTTGGCGATGGCGGTCACGCTATACGTTCCATACGGCACGCCCGAGGGCACGGTGAATTGCACGGTTTCGCTCAGGGAACCAGTGGCGACGCCGGTGCTGCTCCAATTGGACGTGCGGGCGTAATAGATTGCGCCGCCGGCGCTGGTCAATTGCACGATCGGGTAGTTGCTGGCGTTGGACCAGTCGTCGCCGAAGCTCGATCCCTCGGAAAGGCCGTTCAACTGCGTACCGGTAAGCGTAAAGGTCGCGTTGCCGTTATTGACTAGGCTGGTGATTGCCGGCCGCCAGGAGTTTTGCGGTCCGGAGAAAGGGGTGTAAATGTCCACGCCACCAGCTTCGTTGGTGAGCATCACCTGCCCACTGGGCAAGACCAGCATCTCTGCGATGAACGCATTATTGAACGACAAAGTCGGGTCGTTGGGCGTGACGTCGGTGTAGACGTTGGTTGTAGGATTGAAATCGTAGATCCGGGTGGGCGCCACGAAGTTGTCGTTCGTTTCGACGGGCGACACGGCCAACAACACGTCACCGCCGGGCAGCATGGCGGCGGGGTCGTCGTCGGCTCCCAACTGCTGTCCGTTATAGGTGGGCAGAGTGGGCCCCTGTGACCAGAGATTGGTCGAGGGATTGTAGAATGCCGTGAGCCCGTTGGCGCCCAGGAGGAATACGCGGCCATCGGGCAGTAGCATGCCTGGCCCCAGCTCATATCCGTAGGTGGAGCTAGTCAGTATCGGCAGATTTCCGCCGCTGGCGTCGACCCATTGGCCGGTCGAGGGAATGTAGCGCTGGGCTTGCCCCTTGCCTCCGGACGTCGTAAACACATCGTACGACAGGATGCTGCCATCGGGAAGTTTGATCCAGGTCTCTTCGTCGCTGCGGTCGCCATACAACTTCGTGCCGGTCTGACTCCAGACATTCGTGGCCGGGTTGTAAATATACGTTTGCGCGCCGAGGAGATATCCGGCCAATACGGTGCCGTTGGGCAGGACCTCCAAAGGATCGTCGCCAAAATTCGACTGCGGGAACGAGGCCACGGTCGTCCAGACATTGGTGAGGGGGTTATAGATCTCGGCAGAATTGGTATCCGACGCCGTCGTGCCGGAGCCGCTGTATTCGCCCCCCACCCAAAACACCCGGCCGTCCGGCAAGACCACCGAAGGCGCGAACAATCGGTACTGGTTCGATGAGGCCAGCGCGCTCCAGGTGCCGTTCGCATAGCTACCGGTCGAATCGGGAGTTAACCGATCCCAGGTTCTCGATGCGTTGTTCACGCCGAGTTGCGACATCACGGTGCCATCGCTGAGCAGAATCGGCAGTTGGATGCCCTGACCGCCGGGGACCGAATTCGTCAGAGTCTGCCAGGTGCCGAGCGAGTCCGTTCCCGCGATTGAAAACGCGAATTCGCTCTCTTGTGCAGACTCCGTGCCGAAGAAGATCACCAGCGCGTTGCGGACCCCCGTCGCAGTGGGTGAGAATTGGACCGTGAACGTCGTGCTCGAACCGGCTGCGACCGACGTTGCCGGCTCGGAAGTGACCGTAAAGTCGTTCGGATTGGCGCCGGTGATGATCACATTGCCCAACGTCAGTGGGCTGCTACCGGAATTGATGACGGTATACGTTTCGGAGACCTGACCGCTCGGGGCAATCGTGCCAAAGTTCGTGCCATTGGTCGCGCTGGCCGTGAAGGCGTAATTGGCGATCGGTTGGCCCAGGCCGGTTGCCGAGTAGGGCTGGGGCGTGGCCACGCCGCCAATCGCAAATGTGAACGGGCTGGCTTGGGAGTTGTCGTTGTCGGTGAAGTTGACTGTCGCGGACCGCGCACCGACCGCCTCCGGCAGCCACTGGACCGTAAACGTCGTATTGCCCCCCGCCGCCACCGTAGACGCCGGCTGAGTCGCGATGGAAAAGTCGAGCGAATTGGTCCCGCCGATCGTGACGGTCCCGAGCGTCAGGTTGCCGGCGCCACTGTTGCTGATCGTATAGGTCTCGGTAATCATCGGAGTCGATCCGACGATGGCCGAGCCAAAGTTCGTGTCGTTGGCGGCGCTGGTCGTGGTCGCGCCGTCGGCGATCGGCTGGCTGTTGCCGGTCACGCCGATGTGAGACGTGGTCGTGGCAATGCCGCTGATGGCGAACGTGAACGGGCTGGCCGCGCTGGGGTCGTTCTCGGCGAAGCTGACCGTGGCCGTGCGCGTGCCGCCGGCGGTGGGCGTGAACTGCACCGTGAACGTGGTGCTGCCGCCGACCGCCACTGAACCGGCCGGTGGGCTGGTGACCGTAAAGTCGCCGGAGTTCGTGCCGCCGATCGTGACGGTGCCGACCGTCAGCGGGGCGGTTCCGCTGTTGGTGATCGTGTAGGTCTCGCTCAACGAGGCGCCGCCCAGCGGCGTCGAGCCGAACGCCGTGTCGTTGGTGGCGCTCGTCGTACTGGCCCCGTCGGCGATTGCCTGGCTGTTGCCGGTGACCCCGATGTGGGCCGTGGTCGTGGCAATACCGCTGATCGCGAACGTGAACGGGCTGGGCGCCGTCGGATCGTTCTCGGCGAAGCCGACCGTGGCGGTGCGCGTGCCTCCCGCGGTGGGCGTGAACCGGATGGTGAACGTAGTGCTGCCGCCGACTGCCACCGAACCGGCCGGCGGGCTGGTGACCGTAAAGTCGCCGGAGTTCGTGCCGCCGATCGTGACGGTGCCGACCGTCAGCGGCGCGGTTCCGCTGTTGGTGATCGTGTAGGTCTCGCTCAGCGAGGCTCCGCCAAGCGGCGTGCTGCCAAACGCCGTGTCGTTGGTGGCGCTCGTGGTGCTGGCCCCGTCGGCAATCGCCTGGCTGTTGCCGGTCACGCCGATGTGGGCCGTGGTGGTGGCCACGCCGCTGACCGCGAACGTGAACGGGCTGGCCGCCGTGGGATCGTTCTCGGCGAAGTTGACCGTGGCGGTCCGGGTGCCGCCTGCGGTGGGCGTGAACTGGACGGTGAACGTGGTGCTACCGCCGACTGCCACCGAACCGGCCGGCGGGCTGGTGACCGTAAAGTCGCCGGAGTTCGTGCCGCCGATCGTGACCGTGCCGACCGTCAGCGGGGCGGTTCCGCTGTTGGTGATCGTGTAGGTCTCGCTCAGCGAGGCTCCGCCCAGCGGCGTGCTGCCAAACGCCGTGTCGTTGGTGGCGCTCGTCGTACTGGCCCCGTCGGCGATGGCCTGGCTGTTGCCGGTCACGCCGATGTGGGCCGTGGTGGTGGCCACGCCGCTGACGGCGAACGTGAACGGGCTGGCCGCCGTGGGATCGTTCTCGGCGAAGTTGACCGTGGCGTTCCGCGTGCCGCCTGCGGTGGGCGTGAACTGGACGGTGAACGTGGTGCTACCGCCGACTGCCACCGAAGCGGCCGGCGGGCTGGTGACCGTAAAGTCGCCGGAGTTCGTGCCGCCGATCGTGACCGTGCCGACCGTCAAGGGCGCGGTTCCGCTGTTGGTGATCGTGTAGGTCTCGCTCAGCGAGGCTCCGCCCAGCGGCGTCGAGCCGAACGTCGTGTCGTTGGTGGCGCTCGTCGTGCTGGCCCCGTCGGCGATGGCCTGGCTGTTGCCGGTCACCGCAATTTGCGGGGCCAGACCAATTCCGCTGACCGCGAAGATGAAGGGACTGGGTTGCGATGGATCGTTTTCCGTGAACTTCACGGTGGCCGGCCGAGTGCCCAATGCAGTCGGCTGGAATTGAATCGTAAAGCTGGTGCTACCCCCGGCCGCTACCGAACTGGCGGGCTGACCCGTGACGGAGAAATCGCTCGGGTCCGTGCCGCCGATCGAGACGTTGCCGAGGCTCAGGGGCGCAATCCCGCTATTGGTGATCGTGTAGGTTACCGAGAGCGTTGCGCCGACGTTGGCGGAGCCAAAAGCCGTGGCGTTGGCCGTACTGGTCGTCGCAGCGCCGTCGGCGATCGGTTGGCTCGCTCCCGTCACTGCGACGAGCGGACCGGTGACGGTCACCTGCAAGCCGGAGATTTCGCGAACGCGGGAATTGAAGCGATCGCTAACATAAACATTTCCAGCGCTGTCCACGGCAATTCCCTGGGGCGTAGTGGGCTCACCTGCAGCGGCAAGATTGAACGTTGCGCTGCCTGCGGGCCCGCCGTCGCCGGAATAGCTCGATGCCGAACTGCCGGCGATCGTGGTCAAAACGCCGGTGTTGTGATTCAGTTCGCGGATGCGGTTGTCGTACGTATCGGCAATGAACACGTTGCCGGCGCCGTCCACCGCGACTCCGCCGGGAAGATCAAGCGACACCGAAGTGGCGGGGCCATCGCCGCTAAAGCCGGTGTTGCCGTTGCCAGCGATGGTCGAAATGATGTGAGTAGCACCGTTGACTTCGCGGACGCGCTGATTCTGGGTGTCGGCAATGAAGATGTCATCGGCTGCATCGACCGCCAGGCCGCCGGGTGCAAACAGCGAGGCGTTGGTAGCGAGCCCGCCATCCCCGCTGAAGCCTTGGCCGGCGCCCCCCGCGACAGTGGTGATGATATTGGTGGCATGATTGATCTCCCGGATGCGGCCGTTGGCGGAGTCGTAAAAGAAGATGTTGCCGGCCGGATCAATGGCGATCTCCTCTGGACCGTCGATATAAGCCGACGAGGCCGGTCCGCCGTCGCCGCCAAAGTCTTCGATGGGGCCGCCCGCGATGGTGGTGATGATCCCGGTCGAATGATTGACTTCTCGAATTCGATTGTTATTCGTGTCAGCGATGTACAGATTGCCGCTGGCGTCGACCGCAATACCCGTGACGAACTGCAGTTTTGCAGCGGTCGCGGACCCGCCGTCGCCGGAGTAGCCCAGGACGCCGCTGCCCGCAACGGTCACCATCTGGCCGGTGGCGTGAACCATCTCGCGGACGACGTTATTAGGCGTGTCGACGATGAAAACGTCCCCCGCAGCGTCGACGGCGGTCGCCATCGGATCGAAGAGTCCGGCGCTCGTGGCGGGCCCTCCGTCGCCACCGTAGTTGAAGATACCGTTGCCGGCGTAGGTCGTGATGATTTGCGTGGCGTGGTTGACCACGCGAACGCGAGCATCTCCTGCGTCGGCGATGTACACGTTGCCCGCGGCGTCGATTGCGGTGCCGGACGCGAAGGACACGAAGGCGTTCGAGGCTGGACCGCCATCGCTGAAAAAATAGCCGCCGCCGGCAAACCGGTTGATGATGTGGGTCGACGCATTGACCTCTCGAACCTCGCCACCATCGCAAATAAATACGTCGCCCGCGGAATCGACGCTGATTCCAGAGGGCGCGAAGAACGAGGCGCCTAGGGCTCCGCCGCCATCGCCGCTGGAATCGTACATGCCATTTCCTGCGAACGTGGAAATGAACTTCGTCGCAGCATTGACCTCGCGCACGCGATAATTGCTCGTGTCGGCAATGTAGAGATTGCCACTGGCATCCAGCGCCACGGAAGTGGGGAACTGGAGTTCTGCGCTGAGTGGCCGGGATGCCGTCGGAGTTGTAACCGCCGGTGCCATTTCCGGCCACCGTGGTGATCACGCCGCTCCCCTGGGCCACCTCGCGCACGCGATTGTTCTGAGCGTCGGCAATGAACAAATTGCCCGCCGAATCGACGGCCAGCCCAAGCGGATCGGAAAGTTGAGCGCTTGTCGCCGCGCTGCCGTCGCCGCTAAAGCCGTTGACGCCCGTGCCCGCGTACGTCGCGATGATGCCCGTGCTCAGATTGACTCTGCGGATCACGCCTTCGTGGGGCTGGGAAATGTAGAGGAAGTTTCCGGTCGGGTCGAGCGCCAGGCCGGCGGGCTGATCGATGTCGGCGGACGTGGCGAATCCGCCATCGCCGTTGTAGCCGGGCGTGCCGTTGCCGGCCACGGTGGTGATGATGCCGGTCGAATGATTGACTTCACGGACGACATTATGCCCCGTGTCGGCAATGAACAAGTCGCCGGCGGCGTTGAGGACCACGTCGGCACGGCCGTTCGCGGTTTGATTCTGGAGATCGAAAAGGGATAATTGCGCGCTCGTGGCCGGCCCGCCGTCGCCGACATACTGCGGGCCGCCGGCAATCGTGTTGATCGTGGAGGCGGCGCTTACGAGGGTGACGCTGGGCCCAAACGTGGTCGGGCCAGTCGAATAGCCGCTGTAGCTCGCGCCCAGCGACTGCACGCCGATCGGCAGCAGCACGTTGTTTAAGACGGCTGTGCCGCCACTGACGGGCGCGGATCCCAGCGCAGTATTGCCATCGTAGAAAGTCACGGTACCGACGGAGGGCGGCGTCAAGTTCGTCGGCACCGACTGCACCGTGGCTGTCAGGCTGATCGGTGTGCCGGAGGCGACCATAAGCGCCGATGAGGCCAGCGAGGTCTGGGTCGGTGTCGCCGAGAGCAATCGCCGCTCTTCCAGCGGTTCGTACCCCAGTCGCCGTTCGAACGCGCCAAGATTGCCCGAGGATAAGAGAAGGACGCGCGCAAAACATCGAGGCATCCTGCGACGGGGGCGTGACTTGGACATTCGCTGGCCCTCAATGGCGGCATAATCCAGGGGGCGGGCGCCGTTTGACGTGTTGGATCGCCCACACCCCGCCTGGAAAATAGCGGGCGATCCACTGCAGTCAGATGCAATCCGAATGGACGCACCATTAAAACCTGTTGTGAACAACGAAAACAGCCAGATTCGCGTTAACAGCTGATATAAGCCGGGTTGCAGTCCGGCGCGTCGGAGGCAATGAATAGCATGCTAACAACGTGGTTTCTGGGATTCGGACCCTCCCAAAAAAGCCCCAAAGCTCGATCGGGAAAGACCGCTCCCGGATGCCGGGGGGAATCCGCTGCGCCGTGTCGCCAGGAGAGTCGCCTGCGCCCACGCGCCTTCCGGGAAACGGCGCAAGGCCGCTGACTCACCAACTCCGCGAATTCCGACATTCGAGCCGGATCCGATTTCGGCGGTCAGGTCAGGAGTGCTGCTTAAATCCTGGGGGCAGAAAAAAAGTCAAAGTCCATCACTACGCCCCATTTGGTTAACCTGATTGATGCCGGTGCGCCCCCCGCAGCCACGGTAATTACTCGTCTCGATGCGCCGTGTGGTCTTTGTAAAGTGCGATGCGCTCCTTGGCGCCGCTGACAAACTTGGGATCGTTCGGCTTCAATTCGAGCGCTTTGTTCTGATAGGTGATTGCCGAATCGAATTCCCCCGCTTCGGCATAGGCGGCGGCCAGCGTGTCCAGCGACTGAAAATCCGTCCAGCCGGTCAATTCGCAAGCCTTTTTGGCCAGTTCCACGGCCTCTCTGCCGTTGCGGTAATTTTCATCAACGCAGGTTGCCTTCATCCAGGCGGCATTGTTGTAGACCGAAAAATACTCTGGCCTGAGGCGCATACACTCCGCGAAATCGGCTGCCGCTCTGGCGTATTCTTTCTTCTTTCGCCACACGAGTCCGCGGCCGTCGAAAGCCACCCAATTCTCCGGATTGAGGCGAATGGCGTCGTTGAAATCGGCCAGCGCCTGGTCGAAGTTTTTCTTCTTCTTCCAAGCATTGCCACGGTTGAGGTAGCTCGCTGATGTGGGCCTGAGGCGGAGCAGCTCATCGTAGTCGGCGATCGCCAAATCAAATTGTTTCGTACGATAATACGTTTCTGCGCAATCGGTACGCCCACGCCCTTTGACGGCTGGCATTTGATGGCGGTCTGTCGGGATCGATGAGTTGTTCGTTTGCCTTGATAAACTCGTCATTAGCTTTGATGAGGACGGAGTAATAGTCGGCGGCATCGGCCAACGCCATGACCTGGCTCTGTTGGACCCAGCCTTTTTTCTGCTGGCCAACCAACAGCAAATCGCCCTTGACCTCCTGAACGATCCAATGGACGAAGCCGGTATTCGCCTCGTCGACCGTTACGTCGCCCATCTTCGTGACCGCTTCCCAGGTCGGCATAACGAGCGTGCCGTTGCCGAATTTAGCTGGCTCGGCGGCGATTCCAGGAGTTGCGATCGCGAGCAGAATGGTGGCCGTCAGAATGACGGATCGCATGGGGCAGTTCCTTTCCCTGGTGGCGAAAGCCGAGATCCCCGGCAGAATACCTGATTGCGAGGCCGGTTGCCAATCGCGTCATCGTCGGGAAGTGGTACGATTGCGCAAGAGCCCTGAGCGGGTTGAATCGGAACTTGATTCGGGGCCGGTCAGCAAGATTGGCGGCCGAATCTTTGGCCACGACGGTTGGGTCACGCAATTCCGGCCACGCTTCGAGCGGCTCTGAAATATTGTGCTGCCAGGCCTCTTTCTTGGACTTCTCGATTAGCTTGTTGTAAGCATTCTCATCGCGGCGTCGCAGAACTTCTCAAATGCCGAGTCCTGCCAGGCACGCCGACACGGTGACCACCACCAACAGCGTCCGTCGGGAGAGTCGGAACCAGCGCCGGCCGGGAGCGGGCATATATCAACAATGGACGCCAACGAATATCGCGAGGGCGAGCAAGAATCCAACGACGGCACCTAAAGCTGCTTTGTTGCCAATCGCCCCGATGCCAGCCCCGAAAGCCGCTCCGACGAGAGGGTTGCCAACCAACTCCACAACCATTCCTCGCCGATGGCCGTGCGGTCCGAACGCGAAATACTCCCAGATCGCGATATTCGCGATACCCAGCGCCAACGTCAACGCAAACCAGGCCAGGACGATTGCAATTCGGCTTCTGGCACTCGAACGCTTAGGGGTATTTGGCTGGCCTTCCATTCCGTCAACTTACCCGATCCGGGGGCGAGAGCTGAGCGGGCCCCGCGGGGCCGCCAGGCCGTGCCTGATGGCCTTGGGCAGAGAATGCGACGTGCTTCGAATCCTGTCATTCGAGCCGCCAGGCGTCGAAACCAAAGTGCATCACCACCAGGGATGGTGGCCCGGCCCGGCCGGTCGACCTGAGCGGCAGGCAAGCATTCACCACTCAAACAGGGGTTCGCTGAGCACCGAATCAACCGCATCGGACTGAGTCGACGCACTCGACTTGCGCCGATTTCCCGTCAGCAGCCAATCGACCGCGGCCTGGTTCAGCCCGCTGCTGACCGCTGAGTCGGAGACCAGGCCGTCGGACGGGCCGGCAACGGCAAGACTGGCGGCTGCGGTGCCGCCCAGCACAGCCGGTCGTGGGCTGGCAGCGAGCGAAACGCCCATCGCCAGCGAGTTGCCGACTGGCAAGGCGGCGACCGGCGCAGCGATGTTTGCGGAGCGGACGGACGGAGTGTCGTTCAAGCCGGAAACCAGCTCGCTCGACGTGCTGCTGGTCGTCGTGCCAACCGCAGTGCTGTGCACTCCCGATGTCGCTGTTGTAAGGCCTACGGCCCAGGGTCCCAGGGCAATGCCAGGCGTTCTCGGCACGCCCGTAATGACCACGCTGCCGCTGCTGGTCGAGAGTGTCAGAGGATCGCCGCTGGCGTCGCCCAGATCGCTTTGGGTGCGATCGATGGCGATCGCCGTAGATCCGGACGGCGCACGGTCGGCCACGCTGAACGCCAGATTGAGCAATTGCGGCGTGCCAGCCGGCAGCCCACGGATCGAGGAGATGCTCACATAAGCAACCCCGTCGGCATTCATCACGTTGGTAGCCAGACTCCAGCCCAGGCCACTCAAAGTACTACTCAGCGTGATGTCCGCGTTGGTCAGCGAGAGGAGAGCCGGATTGTAATCGATCGCCAGGTCGGCCGAGGCCAGGCCGGCGGCGTTGTCCAGGATGCTGACCGGCACGTCGACCGTCTGGCCGGCAGTCGCCGCAATGCCGCTGGGAATGCCGACCGTCGGGTCGGCACTGGCCAGAGTGATCGCGCCGTGTGAGGGAATTGTAGGAATGTTCGCCACGGGGAGATGCACGGCGGCCTGGGCAATCTGCGAGGCGTCGAGACTGGTGAAGTTGCCGGTGCCGGCGATGTCCGCCACCAACCGTGGATCGGTCAACGGATAGGCGTTGAATCCGCTGTCCAAATGCACCTTGTTGCGGGCAACCAGGCTGGCATCGGCCCCGCCCAGCTTGCCGTCCCCGTTGGCGTCGCCAAAGTAAGCCACCTTCTCCACCGCGTCGGACGTCGCCACCGCCGCGCCGTTGACCAGCGGGTTGACGACCGCGAGCAGTGCCGACGCGCCGTAAGTCGCAATGGCCGCCGCCGGCACGCTGGCGGTGATGTCCACGATATCCGTCCCGCCGATGGCCCCGGCCGTGGCGGTCGAGCTGAAGCCAGTGATGCTGACCAAGAGGACTCCCGGCGTCGTATTGGTGAACGACAGCGTGCCGCTGATGCCGGCGGCCAATGCCACGTTGCTGATGTTCAGATAGCTGGCGTTGTAGTCCAACTCGAAGCTGACGCTGGTGACGCCCGTGGTGTTGCTCAGCGCGACCGGCAACGACGTGGTCAGGGCGGTGCCGTAGCCGGTGGGCGCGTCGTCCACGTTGACTGCCTGGCCCGGCCCGCGGGCAAAATCGGGCAAGGTCAAAATGGGAGCGGCGGGGGCGGCGACGGTAAAGGTGTTTGTATAGTTGCTGCCGCCGTTCAAGGGGTTGCCGTAATTGTCGACCCAGGCGCTGGTTCCGCTGACCAACGTCACGCTGTAGTTGCCCGGGGCCAGAATGCCGCGCGTCTGCACGAAGGTGGCGGTCAGGGTGCTGGGATCCCAGACGAGCGAGCCTTGCACCGGGGTCGAGCCGTTAAGCAGGGTCAAGTCCGGAGCGCCCAACGAAGCGCTGCCGGAGCCGGAGTACAGGTTGAGCACGCTCAGATTCGGAGCCGCATTCAGCCCGATCGCAAACCCGGTCGAGTTCTGCGCGAACGACGTGACGGCAAAGGGCACGATGGAGAACGTGACCGGGTTGCTGGAAGCGGCCAGGTAATCGGGACTGCCGGGGAAAGTGGCCACCACCGTGTACGTGCCGACCGCGGACGGCGGCGTGCTGCTGGGCGTGCCGGTGGCCGTACTGCCCACGTAGTAAGCCAAGGTCGGACTGGCGCCTTCCAGGCTAGCCTGTCCATTGACCAGCGCCGTGGCCGGGAACGGATTGCCGGTGTACGTGCCACCGGCATCGGTCACCGTGACGACCGAGGACAGTGCCGCGAAACTCACTGCGGTGATTCCCAAGCCCTCGGCGTTGTCGGTGCCACCGGCTTGCGTCCAGCGGATGACGAGGGTTTGGCCGGCACCCCAATTGAGGCCGGTGACGGTGCCCGAGATGTCGGTATCCGTCACCGTCGGATTGGCGCCGGCCGCATTATTATCGATCGTAGCGCCGTCAAAGCCGAGCGCTGCGACCGAGTTGAAGCCCGTCGCGTCAAGCACGCTCGTCCCCCCGACTTTATAGCTGAAGTCGAGGGCATTGTCGGCGCCAATGCGCCACTCCTGCCCGGCGTATCCGAGCGTGAATTGCGTCAACGTGTCGTTCGTGTCATTGACTAACGTCAAGCCGAAGGCGGATTGCAGCGCTGTGGTGCTGACCAGTCCCAGGGCTTTTTCATTCGAGGCTGAACCCGAGTAACTGCGAGCGCCGCCAGTCGGCGTTGCACCGTTGTCGACGAAGAACTGGGCGTCGGCGCCATTGCTTCCGCCGATGCTTCCAAAGGCCCAGCCCTGGACTCCCGAAGCGCCGATTTGCGCATTGTCGAGGTTGTAGGGACCCGGGGTGCCGAGCGCAACAGCGTCCGTTCCATTTGGCAGAGTGCCGGTTGGCAGGCCGGTAAAGTTCTGCGAATAGGTGGCGCCCACCATCCCGTAAGCAGCGACGTCTGGCGTCAGGATGATGTTGAACGTCGACGAGCCGATCGTGCCCCCGGCCCCATCGCTGACCGTAAAGATGAAATTGTCGCTGCTGGCGCTGGCGTTGGTGTTTACGTAGCTGATCGCACCATTGTCAATGTCGGCTTGAGTAAAAGAGTTGCCAACGATCAACGCCACCCCATACCTCTCCAACGCACCCTGAGTCGGAGTGGCGACGATTCGGTAGGCCAGTTGGGCAGAAGTATCGTCGGGATCGGTTACCTGCAACTGCGCCGTGCCGATGTGGCCCGCCGCACCTTGATCGATGCTCAAGGCGTTGTTTGCCACCAAGGTGGGAGTGCGATGGGGATAGTTGACGTCGCCCGGCGTGATGTAGGCACTGGCGGGTTCGTTTCCGCTTGCCCGCGCGGGATCGTAATTCGTTTGCGAATCGACATTTCCCGTGTCGACCAGGTCGCCGCCGTACCAGGCCGCGGAACTGATGGCATTGTTGGTGTTGAACCTGGTCACGGCGTCGGGCGTGCCGGTGGCGTTGGCTTCGAAGACAACGGCGCTGCCGTAGGTCTTGTCGTTCGACCCGTCGGCGTTGTTGTCGAGCAGGGCGACGTCGTCGAGAACCCGGTTATCGGCCGGCAAGGAGTCGAGGACGCCGTCATTGTTCTTGTCGTAATCGGTTGTGCTGGTGAACGTGCCGGTCGTGTAGAACAAATAGAACGACAGCGTGCCATCCGGCAATCCACCGGTCGCGGTGAAGTAAGTTGGATCGCTGACCACCGTCGTTCCCGCCGGTACCTGAAAGCCCGAGCCGATTGAGCTCTTGATGACCAGCAGTCCGTTGGTCCCGAGCACGCGTCCCGAAAGATTGAGCGTCAGCAGGGCCACGCCGGGGTTGCTGGCATAAATCCCGTTGAAGACCACGAGCTCGACGTTGTTCAAACTCGCTCCGGGAGTTCCACGGAGCTCGATATACTCGTAACGATTATCCTGAGTTCCGGGTGGATTGGCGTCGATCTCGTTGAGCAAGACCGACGGTGGGGCGAGCACCGTCAAGGCGACGGTGGCCTGCGAGCTTTGAGCGATGCCGGTCGGCGTGTTGCCCAAGTCGCTCGTGACGAGTTGCAGAGTGTCCGCACCGCTGTAGCCGCTGGTCGGCGTATAGCTCAATCCATTGAGTGCAGCATTGATGTTGGCGACACTGCCGGTCACCGTGATGCTGGAAAGGCCGTTGGCGCCGCTGATGAAGTTGAGGCCGGTGACGCTGGCCAGGGTGAGCGTGCCGTTGCTCACGGAGAGCGCGAGTTGCACCGAACCTGAGCCGACAGCCGTGTCGGAGATCGAGATGGCATCGCCGTTGGCGGCGGCAAATGTATGCGTGACATTCTGGATCACGTTTTGCGCGGCGGGCACATTGTCGATCGGCGCTCCGACGACCGTTACGGTCTCGGTGGCAATCGCGCTACCGGCAGCATCTGCCACGGTAACCGTGATGTGGGCGGTGCCGGCGGCGCCGGCCACGGGCGTAAAGGAGAACGAACCCGTGCCGGCGGGGCTGCTGTAAGAGACGGCCAGCGCACCGATTCCGCTATTGGGAACGACCGCCGGATTGTCGGAGCTCGCAGTGACGGTGAGTGCCTGGTCAGTGCCGTTGTTGCTGATGCCGGAGAGTTGGATCGTCTGCTGACCGGAGTTCTGGTTGATGGCCAGCGTGCCTAGCGCGCCGATGGAGGGTGCATTTGCCGGCTGCACATTGATCGCTTGAGTCGCGGGCTGATTCGTGGCGCCGCCGTTTTCGGCCACTTGGAACGACACGGTCCGAGTGCCGCTGGACCCGGAACTGCTGAAGGAGACCTGATCGATCAGTGCCTGCACGGCCGAGCTGGTTACCGCGTACTCGCTGCCAGCGGCCCCGAAGGCGTTGACGACGCTGTCGAAGCTGATCGTCAACGGCGTCGTTCCGGCGCCCCCCGCGAAGGTGGCGATCTGGGTCCCGCCAAAGCTGATGACGTTGCCGCTGACGCCGATTTGTCCGGCGCCGGAGCCTTGATTGTTGACCGAAAGGACATCGCCGCTTTGGCCGCCGGCGACGACAAGCGCGCCACCATCAAAGCTCGACGAATCTTGAAACGAAGCAGAGCCGCCGATCGCAACGGCCGGGGATCCGACGGCGTAGTTGGTCGTGCCCCCGAGTCCGCCGATCGCGCCCACGCCGTCATCCGGCGCGACCACGATGCCGCGAAAATTCTCGTTGGCGAGGACGCTGACAATCTGCGTCGGGGCCGAAATGGCGTTCGAGATTGTGCCGCTCGAGGAGGAATCCGTGAATTTGTAAATGTCGCCGTCCGTCGCCGAGCCCGTGTTGCCCTCGGTAAAGAAGATCGTGGCCGTCCCGTTGGAGACCGATCCGGTCACGCCGACGATTTGATTCCCGCTTTTTGCCGTGTCCGGCCCGGAAATGCTTCCGGCGGCGACCCAGCTCGTCCCGTTCCAAGAAAACTTGTATAAGGTGCCGCTGTTGCCCGACACCGAGTCGTCGGCTACGTACAGCGTGTCATCGCCGGTCGTTCCATAGGTTGAACCGGTGCCCAAGCGCGTGAAGAAGAACTGGGTTGGCCCCCCACCGTCGCCCACTACGGAGATTCCCGCGGTGGCGGCCGTCGGCTCCCCGCCGAGCGAATAAATCGACGATCCACTGGAGTAAAAGACGACTCCGTTGACGATTTGGACGTTGGCCGTGCTTCCACTGACGATCTGGCTGGTCGCCGGCGTGCCGCCTGCGGCGAATGTCGACTCGAACAGTCCGCTGCCGCCGGAAGTGTACAACTTGCCGGTCGACGGATCGTTGACGGCGGAGCGGGCGTTGTTGTTTGCCTGGTCGGTGAATGCCTCTAGTTGGACGGCGCCATTGGCACCGAGCAGCCCGGCCGTCTCGGTCGGTGAGGAGGTCGCGCCGCCAGTCCCGACATTTACGTCATAGCCGAACAGATCAACCGATGAACCGTCGGCGGCCAGCGAAATCTGGCCGGCGGAACTGGCCTTGCCGCTGTCGGTCAACGCGAGCCCGCTCGCGACATTGCCATTCATTGAGATCGACTGAACAAGCGCGCCCGAGGGCGTGTACTCGTCGAGATAGACCGGGGTCGCGCTGCTGGTCCCAGCCGGCACGGTTGCATCACCGACGCGATAGACGACAAGATCCCCGGGCGTCAGCGGATTGGCCACCAACAGGACGCGGGGCTCGAGCACTTCGATGCGTGGGCGGAAGGCCGGGTCGCCAGAACGTCGACGATCTCTTAAGCCGCCCATGGTTGCATCGCACGTTGCTGGCACATCGAAAGCCACTCGCAAACTGGAAAACCGATCACTCAACCGGCGCATGCGCAGAGCGCACCAGTATGGCAAGCGGCAATGACGTCGGCAAAAAGCGGGACCGCCGGGGGCCGGGAAAACCACTAAGACAGGTGGGTCATTTGCCGAGCAAGTCGGATGGGATGATCTCATTGCCGGCTCGGGTGGTGATTGAGCAAAGCAACTGAAGATCCATCGTCTCCTCGAGAAACTGCACCGAGCCGTCGGCCATCACGACTTGGGATCCGCCGGGATGGTCGGAATAGATTTCGTCACTCCACCAGGCGACTGAGTACGGATCCGAATTAATCTGATGGTCGACGGCGAAGACGTTGTTGCCGTCGGCCCAGGCGCCGCGAATCTCCGCCTTGTTTTGATTGTATGCTCGCCCGGTGCACTCCGCCGCGACCATGGTTTTCGAAAGTCCATCAGTGATCATCCGAGGCGAAACCGGTTGAGCGCAGTGGATACCGGGATTGTTCACCTGATCGCCGATGTTGAGAAGAATACCGTCGTTGTAACCGTAAGGCAGCGTCGTTATGGGATTGTTCACGTTCTTCGACGGCCCCTGGACGCCGCCGTAGTCGGTGACGCCCATTCCCTCGCCGTACTGCTTGTCCCAGGTGCCGATGTTTATCCAATCGGCGATTTGAAAGGCCTGGTTTCGCATGCGCGTGCCGCTCGGCGTCGGCGGAATGCTTCCCGTCCCTGCAGTGTTAACCCGGACCGTGCTGGGGCACAGGAAGGTGGCAATCACTTTCTGCGTCGCTCCCGACGATAGCAGGTTCGCGTTGGGCGGATAATTTGGCTGATTCAAAAAGACCAACTGATCGTGAATCGTTTGCTCTTCCATGTAACCCAGAATCAAGGCTTGCCAGGACCAGGGTTCGCATTGGTAACAAAACTGCTGCACGCCGGGAGGAAAAGTTTTCTTCACCGACACGAAATTCTGGAGCCCCAGGCCGATTTGCTTCAAGTTGTTCGAACATTGCGAGCGCCGAGCTGCTTCGCGGGCGGCCTGGATGGCCGGCAGTAGCAACGCAATCAGAAGGCCGATGATCGCAATCACCACCAACAATTCGACCAGCGTGAACCCGCGTGCATACGCGCGCCGTCGAGAAAGTCGACCGGTCAACTTCGCTTTCCTGTCGTGATTCAAGAACTAGACTCCTATCTCGTACCCATTCGAGCGAAGCCGGGCCAGGTGCGCACGTCACGAAACAAGCTCTGACCGTACTGCTGACGGCGCGCATCGGCTCGGCTAGAAACGCTGACAATCTACCCAGCGAATGTTAGGGCATAATGAGCGCATACCCCCTGGAACTGCAACGCGTCCAACCGCATGGAAAAGTTCCCCTATTTGCTCCAGATTCCAGCGACCAATACTTGGCAAAGCTCGACAAATGTCGATGGCGAAACGACCCTTGAGAAGCTGGGCGCGGCCGGCGCTAGTCGACGGCGAGAGGCTATCGCTCATCAAATCCAAACAAAAGCGAACTACATTACGGGGCAAGTTTCTACGCGGTCGTTCTGGCCCCAACTGTTGGCGCTTCCCATTTTCGCCAGAGTGCTGCGCACTTCACTTTTTTGAATCCACGCTCGAGGGATCGCTCTATGAGTGACACGTCCGGGTCGCTGCCCGACCCGTCGCCGGCCGAAGCGAACAGCAAGAATCATTGGATTGTTCGAATTGCCCTGTATCTCGTCCTGGCGATCGTGTTGGGCCTGGTGGTCGATCGGGTCGTGCTCGAGCGCAGTGAAGTGGCCGCAATGCGCGCGTTGGGCGAGCGCCTGAATTATGCGCGCGGCGTGATCCAACAGCGCTCGCAGAAGCCCCAAAAACACCTGCTGCCGGAGTACACGGACAAGGCGGATCGACTGTTGGCGGATCCACCCAGCGATCCGGAGCGATTGCTCGACCCGGAGACTCTGGTCCTGGCCCATTACGTCGATGCCGAAGAAGACGTGCAGCTCGTGGACTGGGGTTCCTTGCAAGATCAGTTGGCCAAAGCGACTGGCAAGCAGGTTGTCCGCCAGGAGTTTTGGAACAGTCCCGACGAAGTCGCGGCGATCAAGGCTGGGCAGATTCAGCTAGTGGCTATGCATGCCGCCGACGCCCCGTACCTGGTGAATAATGCCGGCTTCATTCCCGTGGCTGTGCTGGGAACGGAGGCCGGGGCCACGGGCAATCGGCTGGACATTGCCGTCCCGGCGAACAGCAACATCCAGACACTGGCCGACCTCCGCGGCCACACGCTGACCTGCACGGCGCCCGATTCGGTGACCGGTTATCGCGCTGCCGTCGTCGTGCTCTTGCAGGAGGCCGGCCTGGTGCCCGACAGAGACTACTCGATCGCATTCTCGCACGGCCAACGTCGGTCGGTGCTCGGGGTGATTGCCGGCGATTCTCTCGCCGCCGCGCTTTCCGATGACAAGGTCCGCAGCATGCTCAAATCCGGCAATATCAAAGCCGACGATTACCGCGTCATTTACCAGTCGCATGTGATCCCGCGGCTGACCATCGGGTATGTGTACAATCTTAAGCCCGAGTTGGCCGCCCAGATTACGACCGCCACGCTGAGCTTCAAGAACGAAGGTGGCGCCACGGACGAATCGGACGGCATCCCGATGCGTTTCTTCCCGATCGACTACAAAAACGACTTTGAGTTTGTCCGCACGATCGATGACTTCTTCGATCCGCGACTGCGGAAGGTCCTGCGCGTGAAACCTGCGCCGGCCGTCGATTCTCCGAGTACCTGACGCGCGCGACGCCAAGGCCGCGCGGCGCTGGGGCGATCGGCAACATTCTTTGGCCGTCGATTCGACGGCACGCGGCAACGTCGGCTTGCTCTCTGGATTCCAGCCGACGGACATCCTGGGCAACGGGCACCTGGGGAGCAGCGTGACGGTCCTGAGTTACCGTTACGTGCCTTTTGGGGGCACGGCGCGCTCGTCCGAATCGGTGTCAAAGCGCGTTCCGCTAAAACCCTAGCGCCATTGGCGGGCTGGGCAAACGCGGCCGCCACAGCGGGTCACCGAGGATTCATCCGGACGTATGCCGGCGCGAGATCCCGGTCAGAAGAGCCGCTCACCCATGCCGCCGCAGCTTGGCAAAAGACGGCGTACGTTCGCGGCCGCCTCGCGGGCCAAAAAAAATGGGGCGTCTGCATGACGCCCCGATTCGGAACGGTGCCCAACAGGATTCAACGTCCTACACGGCGCGTTTACGCCGTCGCCAGGCCGTGGCAATCGATCCCGCCGCAACAAAGAACGACCACGCGACGATAGACGATGGCTCGGGGGTCAGGACGGTACCACTGATGGTGACCAGGCCCGGAGTGCCGGCGAAGCTGAACAAGTTGGCCGGATCCCCGTTGTCGTTGAACTGGGTAAAGGCCGGCATCAGGTTAATGGAAAAAGTATCGCCGCTGTGGGCCGAAGGATCGGCGGTAACCGGCAAATAGGCCAACAGTCCGCTGGTGAGCGTTGCGTTGCTGCCGTCAAACGTCGAGTCGCCGCCGACGATGGTCTGGCCAGGGCTCGGTGCCGCAGTGGCGAGATTGAAACCGGTTCCCAGAATCTGATCCAGACTGTTGCCGGCAAAGATGTACGCCGGATTCGCGAAGGTCGGATCGATCGAAGGATCGGGAGAACTGTTGAAGTGCAAGCCGGGACTGTTGTTCGCGGTGATCGAAAATCCAAATTCATCCTGCGCCACGGCGGGTGAACCCGTCGTGCTGAAGTCGACCTCAAGCAGTCCCGACTGTCCGGGAGCCAAAGTCAACGGCTGCACGGTGACGCTAATATCGGCGCTGCTTGCGTTGGCAGCAGCCAGCCAGATAGTGAGAAAGGCTAGAAGAGTTCGCATGGCGCTATCGTTGCTCCAGTTGTCAAAATCACAGGCATAGCCCGAGTGTCAGGCGGCGAGGCAAGGGACGCGGTAGTCGTCGAAAGTCCGGTTGGCATTCAAGTCGATCGAATTCGAAGGACGCGGATCACGCTTCAAAGTGCGCTCAGAATGTATTGTCTTAATTCACGTCGACCCTGACGCTTGGCCCCGCTTGCAAAGCGAAAGCAAGCACGCCGGCGGCCCGGATAGGCCAGAGTCCAGTGAAGCAGCCAGCCACAAACCAGCACGTCGCGCATTCAGCGGAATGCGCGGCGCTCGCGGAACTGGCCCGATGGCATTAGCAACTCGAATCCGAAACAAAGACATCCGATGCCACCAATCAATACAGAAGTACTCTAATTGTCGCTCTGGCGAGCGTCAAACATTCCCCGCCAAAATCGACACCCGAATCCCTAACCAAATCCTAACAGTCTTCATATCGCCATCACTGCTTCCCTGCTACCGGCCTCCAAACTCAGTCATCGATGTGAATTCCGGCGGCCAGGTGGCGTCCGGCCGATTTGGCGACCAGCGCCCGGTCGTTGGCGGTGACGGAGCCGGCCCCGTTGACATCCGCGTTGACCGGCACGCCTGAGGAGGTCTGACCCAGGGCGTTGGTGATCGCCGTCACATCGGCGGTGGTTACGGCACCGATGCCCGTAGCGCCGCCGGTTACCGTGGCTCCCCCCGTCGTATTGCCGGCGACGTCGCCGAACATCCGGTAGAACGTTTCCGTAATGTCGTGCTGACCCGTTCCGTCCGGATCGATCGTCAGCTTGTAGATGCCGTCGGCCGAGGTCAGAGCGGCCCAGTTTCCAATCGTGTTGGCCAGGTTCTCATTTCCACCGATGCCGCCCGCTCCGAAGTCGAGCTCCATCACGTGATCGGTCAACTGGCTGAAGGTGGCGCCGCTCAAGCTCTCCACGCCCAGATTTGTGACACCGTTCCCCGCGTTTAGCGTGCCGTCGAGATTGTAGTGCGTGAGCGTGATGCTGGCGGAATTGAGGCCCAGGCCGGTGATGGGCGTATTGAACGTCAGATCCACGTAGCGGATGTAGGAACGCTCGGAAAGACCCTTTTCCACGCTCAACGTAACCTGCGGCGTGCTGATCGTGAATGTGACCGGGTTGCTGGAAGCGGGTGCGTAATCGGTGCTGCCGGCGAAGTTGGCCACCACGGTATACGTGCCGACCGCGCTCGGCGCCGTCGCGCTGGGCGTGCCGGTGGCGGTGTTGCCGACGTAGTAAGCCAAGGTCGGCGCGACCCCCTCCAGGCTGGCTGCGCCGTTGACCTGTGCCGTGGCCGGATACGGATTGCCCGTGTACGGACCGCCGGCATCGCTGACGGTGACCGAGGGGGTCAGGAGGGCGGTAATCGCCACACTGCCGTCGGAGACGGTGAGATTCAAGGCGTGGGACGACGCGTCGCTCACGTCGCTATTGGCCGGATCGATGTTGATCGGCGTGGTGCCCGTCGGAGCATTGCCGGCCACGGTGAACGCCAGGTTGAGCAATTGTGGCATGCCGGTCGGCAAGCCAGCGGTGCCGTAGATGGTCACATAAACGATTCCGTCAGCGCTATCCACATTTGCCGACAGGCCCCAACCCGCGCTGGTCAAGGTGCTGCCCAGCGTAATGTCGGCCGTGGTGATCGAGAGTTTCGTGGGATCGTAATCGAACGCGAAGTCGGCCGAGGCCACTCCGTTGGCATTGTTGGTGATGCTAACCGGGACGTTTACCACCTGCCCGGCCGTGGCCGCAATTCCCAGCGGAATGCCGACGTTGACGCTGGTGGACACCGGCGTGATAACGAACGTCGCGGGGCTGCTAGAGGCCGGGGCGTAGTCAGCGCTACCGCCAAAGTTGGCCACCACCGTATACGTGCCCGCCGCACTGGGCGGCGTCGAACTGGGCGTACCGGTCGCTGTGCTCCCCACATAGTAGGCCAGCGTCGGGGTCACGCCTTCCAGGCTGGCAGCGCCGTTGACCATTGCCGTGCCCGGATACGGATTGCCCGTGGACGGGCCGCCCGCGTCGCTGACCGTCACCGAGGGCGTGGCGCGGTCGACCATGAATGTCACAGGACTGCTGGACGACGGTGCGTAGTCGGTACTGCCGGCGAAATTGGCCACGACGGTGTAGGTGCCCGCGGCGCTGGGCGGCGTCGAAGTGGGGGTACCGGTCGCTGTGCTCCCCACGTAGTAAGCCAGGGTCGGGGCGACGCCTTCCAGGCTGGCAGCGCCGTTAACCAGTGCCGTGGCCGGGTATGGGCTGCCCGTGTAGGGACCGCCGAGATCGCTGACGCTGACCGTCGGCACCGGCGGAGTGATCGTAAACGTCGCCGGGCTGCTCGAAGCGGCAAGGTAGTCCGTACTGCCTGCATAGCTGGCCACAACGCTGTAGCTGCCCGGAGCGGTGGGTGCCGTCGTCGACATCGCGTCGTCGGCCAGATTCGTGTACGTGATCGTCGTCGCCACGGCGAGCTGTGCGCCACCCACGCCGGTCACCGTGGCTGTGGCGACGAATGGATTGCCGGTGTAGACACCGCTGGTCGGCGGGTTGACCGTCACGATCGGCGTGGCCTGGGAGATCGTGAAGGTTACCGGGCTGCTGGACGCCGGCCCGTAGTCGGTGCTACCGGCAAAACTAGCCACGACCGTGTACGTGCCGACCGCGCTGGGGGGCGTCGCACTGGGCGTCCCCGTGGCCGTGCTGCCCACGTAGTAGGCCAAGGTCGCGGAGACCCCCTCCAGACTGGCGGCGCCGTTGATGAGCGCCGTGGCCGGGAACAGGTTGTTGGTAAAGGGGCCACCCGCATCGCTCACCGTTACCGTGGGCGTCGCCTGGCCAATGCTGAAGGTCACGGGGCTGCTGGAGGCGGCAACGTAGTCCGTGCTGCCGGGGAAGTTGGCCACGACCGTATAGGTTCCGGCGTTTTTCGGCGCGGTCGAGCTGGGTGTTCCCGTGGCCGTGCTGCCCACGTAGTAGGCGTAGGCCGGTGCAACGCCTTCCAACGTCGGTGAGCCGTTGACCAGCCCCATGGCCGGGAACGAGGTGGTTCCGTCGTACGTGCCGCCGGCATCGCTGACCGTGACGGTCGGCGTGGCTCCGATCACATGGAACGTCAATGGAGTGCTGGAGGCCGCCGCATAGTTGGTGCTGCCGCCGAAATTCGCCACCACCGTATAGGTGCCGGCCGCCACCGGAGCGACCGAGCTGGGCGTGCCCGTGGCCGTGCTGCCGACGTAATAGGCGAAAGTTGGACTGACCCCTTCCAGGCTCGCTGTACCGTTGACTAGCCCCGTAGCCGGGAACGAGGTCGTTCCGTCGTACGTGCCGCCTGGATCGCTGACCGTGACGGTCGGCGTGGCCTGGGCAACCGTGAACGTGACCGGAGCGCTGGACGCGGCCTCATAATCGGCGCTGCCGGGGAAATTGGCCACCACGGTGTACGTGCCCGCGGCGACGGGGGCCGTCGAACTGGGCGTGCCCGTGGCCGTGCTGCCGACGTAGTAGGCCAACGTCGGTGCAACCCCTTCCAGCGTCGGCGAGCCGTTGACCAGAGCCGTGGCTGGGAACGAGGTCGTTCCGTCGTACGTGCCGCCCGGATCGCTGACCGTCACGGTCGGCGTCGAATTGGTCACGGCCGAGAAACTGAAGTTGTCGATCGCCAGGCCTGGCGATTGGGCATTGCCGATGATCGTCCACGTCAGGACCAGGGTCTGACCGGGGGCCCAAGTCAATCCGGTGATCGTACCGCTGACAGGAGTGTTGTTCGCCGGTGCGTTGCCGTCGAAGGCGCCGCCTGTCCCCGTGCTGGTGACCGAGTAGCTCAGGCCGGGAACATTCGTGAACCCGTTGGTGTTGTTGGCCGGGTTCGAACTGGCGCCGATGATGTTGGTTGCGGCGAGCGAATAGTTGAACACCAACTGTTGCGTGAACGATGCCGTGCCTTCGTGCCAGAGCTGGCCGTCGTAGGCGATATTCAGCTGGTTCAGCGTGCTGCCGGAGTTGTTGACCAGCGTCAGGCCCACGGTGGCTGCGTTCGAACTGGTGCCGACCAGGCCCAGTGCGCGGTCGGTGCTCGGATCAACGGGCGTGCCCGGAGTATCGGGGCCCGAACCGTAGCTATAGACGGCCCCCGTGGTTTGACCCGCGGGCCCGTCACTGGTCTCGAACTTCAACTGCGTATCCGCGGCGGGAACGGCCATCGACCATCCGGCCAGTCCGGTCGTGGGGACCGAACTGCTATCGAGTGCGACTGGCCCAGTCGTATACAGTCCGAAGATCCCCAGGGGCCCCAGCGGCGCCGTGAGGCCGGACGTCGTGGTCTGATCGTAAGTGCCACTCGACGGCAGGCCGTCGAAGTTCTGGCTGTAGGTGCCGCCGGTGTAGGAAACCGTCGACAGAGCTACGACATTCGCGGCAAACGTTCCGCTGACCGAACCGCCTGCGCCGTCGCTGACGGTGAACGCGAAGCTATCCGCCGTGGGCGTCGATCCCGTGCTCAGGTAGTAAACCAGTCCGCTGTTGAGCTGGGCCTGCGTAAACGTACCGTTGATGGCCAGGGCCGTTCCCGCCGTGCCGACCGCTGTGGTCTTGTAGATCGTGCCGGCGGTCGGGAGCGTGGTGACCGTGTAGGTCAACGTTTGGCCGGCGTCGGGGTCGGTTGCGCTGAGCAAGGCCGAGCTGATCGTCGCGCTTTGGCCCGGGTTGACGTTCAGCCCGGTATTGACCGCGATGGTCGGCGGATGGTTGACCGTCAGTGCGAAGGTGTGGGTCCCCGTCGAGCCGGTGGCCCCGTCGGTGACGGTGAAGGCGAAACTGTCGCTCGACGCCGAGGCGTTGGTGTTGGTGTACTTGATGTAACCGCTGTCGATGTCGGCCTGGGTGAAGCTCGAACCACTGCTGAGCGTAGTGCTGGTATGGGTGTTGGTCAGCGTGCCGTTGGCCGGTGCCGTGGCGCCAATCGTGTAAGTCAGGCCGCTGCTCGCCACACCGGATTCGGTCGTGTCGAGCATGGCCGTCGTCAAGACCACCGCAGAGCCGGACTGCACGGTGGTGCCCGTGTTATTCACGAGCACCGGTGCGGTGATCACGATGTTGAACGCCGCTGGTGCTGCGGAGTTGCTCAGGTTGTCGGAAACCTTAAACGTGAAGCTGTCGCTGGTCGTGTCGCTGCCGTTCTGGACGTAACTGACGCTGCCGGCATTGATCTGGGCCTGCGTGAAACTGGTCACGGTCGAGCCGCCAATCTGGATCGAACCGTTGACGGGCGCCGTGCTGATCGTGTACGTCAACTGGGCCGGGCTGGCAACCACCGACGTGTACGACAACATGCCGCTGGTGATGATCGTCGTGCTGCTTTGGGCGACCGTGGCGCCGGTGTTCACCGCCGGCTGCGGAGCCTGGTTGATGGTGAGCGCGAATGTCTTCAAGCCGGTCGAGCCGGTCGAGCCATCGGTCACGGTAAAGGTAAAGCTGTCGCTCGAGGCCGTGTCGACAGTGTTGGTGTACTTGATGTAACCGTTGTCGATGTCGGCCTGGGTGAAGGTCGAACCACTGGTGAGCGTGGTGCTGGTATGCGTATTGGTCAGCGTGCCGTTGGCCGGCGTTGTGGCACCGATGGTGTAAGTCAGGCCGCTGCTGGCCACGCCGGATTCGGTCGTATCGAGCATGGCCGTGGTCAGCACGACGGCAGCGTTGGGATTCACGGTGGCTCCGGTGTTGTGCACCAGAACCGGAGCGGTGATCGCGATGCTAAACGTGGCCGGAGCGGACGATGCCGACTCGGCGTCGGTCACCGTGAAGCTGAAACTGTCGCTGGTCGTATCGCTGCCGTTCTGCACGTAGCTCACGAGGCCGCCGTTGATCTGGGCCTGCGTGAAGCTGGTCACGGCCACGCCGCCGACCTGGATCGCGCCGTTGGTCGGACCGGAAGTCACGTTGTACGTCAACGTCGTGGGAGAATCCGTCGAGGAGTACAACAAGTCGCTGCTGGTGATGACGGTCGTGCTGCTCTGGGCAACCGTCAGGCCGGTGTCGTTGGTTTGCTGCGGCGGGATATGGCCGCCAGCGACGTTGATCGTTTGCGAGGCGCTGGTGGCATCCGAAGCCGGAGTGTTCAGCGTTCCATAGGCGCCGGCAATGTTCGTGGCGCTGTTCTTGTTGACCGTGAAGGTCACGGTCCGGTTGCCGCCAGCACCGGCACTGCTGAAGGTCACCTGGTTCATCAAGGCCTGAATTGCGGCGCTGGTCACGGCGTATTCGGTGCCACCGGCGCCGTTGGTGTTGACCACGCTGTCGAAGGTGATCGTTAGCGGCGTCGTGCCGGTGCCGCCGCTGAGCGTGCCGATCTGCGTGCCGCCGTAGCTGACGATGCCGCTGCTGACGCTGATTTGACCGGCCCCGGTCCCGACGCTGTTGACCGCCAGCACGTCGCCGGTCTGGCCGCCCGAGACGACCAGCGAGCCGCCGTTGAAGCTCGAAGCATCGCTGTACGCGACCGATCCGCCGATCACAGTAGCGGGATTGCCCGTGCTGTAGTTCGTGGTGCCGCCGAGGCCGCCGATCGGCTGGGCACCGTCGTCCGGCGCGAAGGCGAGGCCGCGGTAGACCTCGCCGATGTCGGCCGCCGGAATCGTGCTGGTCGTGAGGCTGGCCGTGCTATTGAGCGTGGTGGGCGTGGTGGAACCGTTGTTGGTGATCGGGGCGCCAAAGCCGGAGTTGTCGGTGATCGACACCACGTAGTTGCCCGCCGTCGGGTTGACCACCGTGGCGTACAACGTCACGGTTGTGCCGCTGACGGAGCCGGCAATTCCCTCGAACGACAGGCTTGCACCGCCGATCGTGCCATTTTGGGTCCAACTGCTCGTCGTGTTGTTCCACGAGTACTTCGTGATCCCCGGCGCTGTGAGCGTGGTGGTGCTGCCGGAGTCCGCAACGTAGAGGGTGTTGTAACCGCTGTCGACTCCGTTGATCGGGAAGTCCGCCGACGAGCCGACCTTGGCAAAGTAGAAGTTGCCGGTCTTGGCGCCGGTTTCGGTGCCCGCCCACAAGGTGCTTCCTGAGCTGATGCCGGGCAAGGGCAGAGCTGTGGTGGGGTTCGTCGCGGCGTTGTACGCGGCGGTCGGCAGCTGGAGACCTGTGGACGTGCCATCCAGGGCCAGGATAAATGGCTCGCCGACATCCTTGTTTTGCACCATGTAGAGCTGGCCATTGAAGATTTCCACGCCGCGGCCATTGGTCAGCACGCCGCCGCCGTAGCTGGCAGCAGATCCCAGCAGATCGGTTCCCGTGTTGCCGCCAAGCGGCACGTAAGCCACACCGCCCGCGGCAGGCGTCTTCGATTGTCCGGCGACATAGAAGCCCGTGGCTGCACTGCCCACGACCTCGCGCACGTTCGCGCCTTCAATGCCGTCGCCGCTGGTCAGCACGGTGGTCGTATTGATGATGCCCGAAGTGTAAACCACGCCGACTTCGCGTGGGTCGGTCGAGCCGGTGCCATTGTCGACGCCGGCCGAGACACCGCCGACAGTCGTGTCGTAGCCCGCGAGCAGCAGTTCCTGGCCGTCGGTCGACAGATTCAGCAAGCCTTCACTGTTGTTGTTGCCGAGCACGAACGGATTGTTGCCGCCGCTGGTGGCCGTCGGCATGGGGATCTGCTGGACCAGGACGCCGTTCGGTGTGTACTCGTCGAGGTACACGTTCGTGCCCGTGTCGTTCAGCGTGCCGGTCGCACCGTTCGCTCCCACCTGGACTACCACGATGTCGCCCGGCGTGAACGGGTTGCCTGCCGGCGTGGCTGGCGTGATGGTGAACGTCACCGGGCTGCTGGAGGCGGCCGAGTAGTCGGCGCTCCCGGCGAAGTTGGCGACTACCGTGTACGTGCCGGCCGCGCTGGGGGCAATCGAGCTGGGCGTGCCCGTGGCAGTGCTGCCGACATAGTAGGCCAGGGTCGGCGTGATTCCTTCCAGGCTCGCCGCGCCGTTGACGAGCGCCGTGGCGGGGAAGGGATTACCGGTGTACCTGCCACCGGCATCGGAGACCGTCACCGTCGGCGTGGCCTGCAGGCTGATCGTTTGCGAGGCGCTGGTGGCGTCGGAGGCCGGAGTGTTGAGCGTTCCGTAGGCGCCGGCGATGTTCGTGGCGCTGTTCTTGTTGACCGTGAAGGTCACGGTCCGGCTGCTGCCACCGCCCGTGCTGCTGAAGGTGACCTGGTTCATCAAGGCCTGAATGGCGGCGCTGGTCACGGCGTATTCGGTGCCGCCGGCGCCGTTGGTGTTGACCACGCTGTCGAAGGCGATCGTCAGCGGCGTGGTGCCGGTGCCGCCGCTGAGCGTGCCGATCTGCGTGCCGCCGTAGCTGACGATGCCGCTATTGACACTGATTTGCCCGGCCCCGGTCCCGACGCTGTTGACCGCCAGCACGTCGCCGGCCTGGCCGCCCGAGACGACCAGCGAGCCGCCGTTGAAGCTCGACGTATCGCTGAACGCGACCGGTCCACCGACGGCCACCGCACCGCCACCGGGAGTGTAATGAGTCGTGCCGCCCAGACCGGTGATCGGCTGGGCGCCGTCGTCCGGCGCGAAGGCGAGGCCGCGGTAGACCTCGCCGATGTCGGCCGCCGGGATCGAGCTGGTCGTGAGGCTGGCCGTGCTATTGAGCGTGGTGGGCGTGGTGGAACCGTTGTTGGTGATCGCCGCGTTGAAGCCGGAGTTGTCGGTGATCGACACCACGTAGTTGCCGGCCGTCGGATTGACGACCGTGGCGTACAGCGTCACCGTCGTGCCGCTGACGATGCCGGTCAAGCCCTCGAACGACAACGTGGAGCTGCCGATCGTGCCGTTGCTGGCCCACGACGAACCGGTCCACGAGTATTTCGTGATCCCGGGGCTGGAGTTGGAAGCCGAGTTGTTGGCGTCGGCGACGTAGAGCGTGTTGTACCCGCTGTCGGTGCCGTTGATTTGGAAGTCGGGACTGGAGCCGACCTTGGCGAAGAAGAAGTTGCCGGTCTTCGAACTGCTGCCGGGCGTGCTCAAATTCGTCGTGCCCGAGCCGGGCAATGGCAGGGCGCCGGTGGGGTTCGTGCCCGCGTTGTAAGCGTTGGTCGGTTCCTGGAGCGTCCCGGAGGTGGTGCCGTCCAGGGCCAGGATCAGCGGCTCGGCCGTGTTCTTGTTTTGCACCAGGTAGAGCTGGCCGTTGAAGATTTCCACACCGCGGGCGTTGGTCAGGACCTGGCCGCCGTAGGTGGCCCCTGCTCCGATCAGATCGGTTCCCGTGTTGCCGCCAAGCGGGACATAAGCCACACCGCCCGCGGCGGGGGTCTTCGACTGTCCGGCGATATAGAAGCCGTTGGCCGCGCTACCCACAGCCTCGCGCACGTTCGCACCCAGGATACCGTCGCCGCTGGTCAGCACGGTGGTCGTATTAATTGTTCCCGAGCCGTAGACCACGCCGACTTCGCGTGGATCGGTCGAGCCGGTGCCATTGTCGACGCCGGCCGAGACGCCGCCGACGGTCGTGTCGTAGCCCGCGAGCAGCAGTTCCTGGCCGTCGGTCGACAGATTCAGCAGACCTTCGCTGTTGTTATTGCCGAGCACGAACGGATTGTTGCCGCCGCTGGCGGTCGTCGGCATGGGAATCTGCTGGACCAACACGCCGCTCGGAGTGTATTCGTCGAGGAAGACGGCAGTTCCCGTGTCGCTCAGGGTGCCAGTCGCACCGTTCACTCCGACCTGCACCACCACGATGTCGCCCGGCGTGAACGGATTGATGGTCGAGGCCGGGTTGATGGTGAACGTCACCGGACTGCTGGAGGCGGCCGAGTAGTCGGTGCTGCCGGCGAAGTTCGCCACGACGGTGTATGTGCCGGCTGCGCCGGGCGCCGTTGCGCTGGGCGTACCCGTCGCGGTGCTGCCAACGTAGTAGGCCAGGGTCACTGCGATCCCTTCCAGGCTGGCGCCGCCGTTGACCAGGCCCGTCGCCGGGAATGGATTGCCCGTGAAGGTGCCGCCGGCATCGCTGACGGTCACAGTCGGGGCGACCTGGGTGATGTTGAACGTCACCGGGCTGCTCGACGCGGCCGCGTAGTCGGTGCTGCCGGCGAAGTTGGCCACCACGGTGTACGTGCCGGCCGTGCTCGGCGGAGTTGCGCTGGGCGTGCCGGTGGCGGTGCTGCCGACGTAGTAGGCCAGGGTCGGCGTGATCCCTTCCAGGCTGGCTCCGCCGTTGACGTGGGCCGTCGCCGGATACGGACTTCCCGTGTACGGGCCGCCCAGATCGCTGACGGTGACCGAGGGCGCGACCTGGGTGATGCTGAACGTCACCGGGCTACTGGAAGCCGGTGCGTAGTCGGTGCTGCCGGCGAAGTTGGCCACCACGGTGTACGTGCCGACGGTCGTCGGCGGCGTGGCGCTGGGCGTGCCGGTGGCGGTGCTGCCGACGTAGTAGGCCAGGGTCGGTGCGACTCCCTCCAGGCTGGCTCCGCCGTTGACGTGGGCCGTCGCCGGATACGGACTCCCCGTGTACGGGCCGCCCAGATCGCTGACGGTCACCGAGGGCGTGAGCTGGGTGATGCTGAACGTCACCGGGCTGCTGGACGCGGGGGCGTAGTCGCTGGTGCCGGCGAAGTTGGCCACGACGGTGTAGGTGCCGGCCGTGGTCGGCGGCGTCGCGCTGGGCGTGCCGGTGGCGGTGCTGCCGACGTAGTAAGCCAAGGTCGGTGCGACCCCTTCCAAACTGGCTCCGCCATTAACCTGCGCCGTGGCCGGATACGGACTGCCCGTGTATGGACCGCCCAAATCAATGACCGTGACCGAAGGAACCGTCAGGCCGATGCCAAACGTCACCGGGCTGCTGGAAGCAGGTGCATAATCGGTGCTGCCGGCGAAGTTGGCGACCACCGTATAGGTGCCGGCGGCGCTGGGCGGCGTCGCGCTGGGCGTGCCAGTGGCGGTGCTGCCGACGTAGTAGGCCAAGGTCGGCGTGACCCCTTCCAGGCTGGCCGCACCGTTGACCATTGCTGTGGCTGGATACGGATTGCCCGTGAACGGGCCACCGGCGTCGCTGACGGTGACCGCGGGCGTGGCCTGGGTGATGCTGAACGTCACCGGACTGCTGGAAGCCGCCGGATAGTCGGTGCTGCCGGCGAAGTTGGCCACGACCGTGTAGGTTCCGACCGCGCTGGGCGGCGTCGCACTGGGCGTGCCGGTGGCGGTGTTGCCGACGTAGTAGGCCAGGGTCGGAGAGATTCCTTCCAAACTGGCTCCGCCGTTGACCATCGCTGTGGCCGGATACGGACTTCCCGTGTACGGGCCGCCCAGATCGCTGACGGTGACCGTCGGCGTCGTGCCCTCGACCTGGACCGTTTGCGTAGTGCTCGTGGCGTCGGACGCCGGAGTGTTGAGCGTTCCGTAGGCGCCGGCGATGTTCGTGGCGCTGTTCTTGTTGACCGTGAAGGTCACGGTGCGGCTGCCGCCGGCACCGGAACTGCTGAAGGTGACCTGGTTCATCAAGGCCTGAATCGCGGCGCTGGTCACGGCGTATTCGGTGCCACCGGCGCCGTTGGTGTTGACCACGCTGTCGAAGGCGATCGTCAACGGCGTGGTGCCGGTGCCGCCGCTGAGCGTGCCGATCTGCGTGCCGGCGTAGCTGACGATGCCGCTGCTGACACTGATTTGACCGGCGCTGTTGACCGCCAAGACGTCGCCGGTCTGGCCGCCGGAGACGACCAGCGAGCCGCCGTTGAAGCTCGACGTATCGCTGAACGCAGCCGCACCGCCGACGACCGTGGCCGCGCCGCCGACGGTGTAGTTGGTCGTGCCGCCCAGGCCGGTGATCGGCTGGGCGCCGTCGTCGGGGGCGAAGGCGATACCGCGGTAGGCCTCGCCGAGATCGGCCGCCGGGATCGTGCTGGTCGTGACGCTGGCGGTCGTGTTCAACGTGGTCGGCGTGGTGGATCCGTTGTTGGTGATCGCCGCGTTGAAGCCGGAGTTGTCGGTGATCGACACCACATAGTTGCCCGCCGTCGGATTGACCACCGTGGCGTACAACGTCACGGTCGTGCCGCTCACCGTGCCGGTCAAGCCCGCGAACGACAACGCGGAGCTGCCGATCGTGCCGTTGCTGGCCCAATTGGAGCCGGTCCAGGAGTATTTCGTGATTCCCGGGGTGGAGTTGGTAGCCGTGGTGTTTTCGTCAGCGACATAGAGCGTGTTGTACCCGCTGTCCGTGCCGTTGATTTGGAAGTCCGGACTCGAACCGACCTTGGCGAAGAAGAAGTTGCTGGTCTTCGAGCTGGTCCCGGGCGAGGTCAAATTTGCCACGCCCGAGCCGGGGAGGAAATTGACGGTGGTTCCGGTCGAAGACGTCTGCAGCGACCCGGAGGTGGCGTCGAGCGCCGCAATGATCGGACTGCTCGTCGCGCTCTTGTTTTGCGCCAGGTACAACTGCCCATTCCAGATCTCGACGCCGCGCGCATTTGCAATCGTGCTAGACAGGTCAGTCATCGCCGTCGTGCCGGAGCCCAAGCTTGCGATGTACCCCACGCCCGACGTCGAGTCCTGTCCGCCGAGCCAGAACCCCGTCGCGTCACTTCCGACGACACCGCGAGGATCACCGGCTCCGGCGAAATTGTTCAGGACCGTTGTCGTGTTCACGCTCCCGGTCGCGGTAACTTCACCGATCGTACGCAGCATTGCGCCCGTTCCGGTGGGGATCGTGTTCTCGATCTTCGTCGTCGATGCGCCGCCGGCCGGCAAGGTGCCTAGCGTTGCTTCATCGAAACCGGCTAGCAACAGATCTTTGCCATCGGTGGAAAGGCTGAGCAAACCTTCGCTTGACCCGTTGCCCAATACCAGCGATTGGTTACCGCCAGGTGTTTGGACTGTGGGCAGGGGAATCTGCTGGACCAAGACTCCGCTCGGAGTGTACTCGTCGAGGAACACGGCGTTGCCCGTGTCGCCCAACGCGGCCGTTGCACCGCTGGCTCCCACCTGAACAACCACAATATCGCCCGGCGTGAACGGGTTGACCGTGGGGTTGATGATGAACGTCACCGGGCTGCTGGAAGCCGGTGCGTAGTCGGTGCTGCCGGCGAAGTTGGCCACGACAGTGTACGTGCCAACTGCGCTGGGCGGCGTCGCGCTGGGCGTGCCCGTCGCGGTGCCGCCGACGTAGTAGGCCAGGGTCGGCGCGATCCCTTCCAGGCTGGCGCCGCCGTTGACGTGCGCCGTGGCTGGGAACGCACTGCCGGTGTAGGTTCCGCCGGCGTCGCTGACGGTCACCGAAGGCGTGGCCTGCGTGATGTTGAACGTCACCGGGCTGCTGGAAGCGGAGGCGTAGTCGGTGCTGCCAGCGAAGTTGGCCACCACGGTGTACGTGCCGACGGTCGTCGGCGGCGTCGCGCTGGGTGTGCCGGTGGCGGTGCTGCCGACGTAGTAGGCCAAGGTTGGCGTGATCCCTTCCAGGCTGGCGCCGCCGTTGACGTGGGCCGTCGCCGGATACGGACTTCCCGTGTACGGCCCGCCCAAATCGCTGACGGTCACCGAGGGCGTGGCCTGAGTGATGTTGAACGTCACCGGGCTGCTGGAAGCGGGCGCGTAGTCGGTGCTGCCGGCGAAGTTGGCCACCACGGTGTACGTGCCGACGGTCGTCGGCGGCGTCGCGCTGGGCGTGCCGGTGGCGGTGCTGCCGACGTAGTAGGCCAGAGTCGGCGTGGTCCCTTCCAGGCTGGCTCCGCCGTTGACTTGGGCCGTCGCCGGATACGGACTTCCCGTGTACGGGCCGCCCAAATCGATGACGGTCACCGAGGGCGTGGCCTGGGTGATGTTGAACGTCACCGGGCTGCTGGAAGCCGGAGCGTAGTCGGTGCTGCCGGCGAAGTTGGCCACCACGGTGTACGTGCCGGCCGTGGTCGGCGGCGTCGCGCTGGGCGTGCCGGTGGCGGTGCTGCCGACGTAGTAGGCCAAGGTCGGCGTGACTCCTTCCAGGCTGGTGCCGCCGTTGACTTGGGCCGTCGCCGGATACGGACTTCCCGTGTACGGGCCGCCCAGATCGCCGACGGTCACCGACGGTGTGAGCTGGGTGATGTTGAACGTCACCGGGCTGCTGGATGCGGCCGAGTAGTCCGCGCTGCCGCCGAAGTGTGCTACCACCGTGTACGTGCCGGCTGCGCTGGGTGCCGTCGCGCTGGGCGTGCCGGTGGCGGTGCTGCCGACGTAGTAAGCCAAGGTCGGCGTGACTCCCTCGAGGCTGGCCAAACCGTCGACCATCGCAGTGGCTGGATACGGGCTGCCCGTGTATGGGCCACCCGCGTCGCTCACGGTGACTGCAGGAACGTTATCGCCGATACCGAACGTCACCGGGCTGCTGGAAGCGGGTGCATAATCGGTGCTCCCGGCGAAGTTGGCGACTACGGTGTACGTGCCGGCTGCGCTGGGTGCCGTCGCGCTGGGCGTGCCTGTGGCCGTGCTGCCGACGTAGTAGGCCAAGGTCGGCGTGATCCCTTCCAGGCTGGCCATGCCGTTGACCATCGCTGTGGCGGGGTACGGGTTCCCCGTGTACGTGCCACCCAAATCGCTGACGGTCACCGAAGGCGTGGCCTGCGTGATGTTGAACGTCACCGGGCTGCTGGAAGCCGGAGCGTAGTCGGTGCTGCCGGCGAAGTTGGCCACCACGGTGTACGTGCCGGCCGTGGTCGGCGGAGTTGCGCTGGGCGTGCCGGTGGCGGTGCTGCCGACGTAGTAGGCCAAGGTCGGCGTGACCCCTTCCAGGCTGGTGCCGCCGTTGACATGGGCCGTCGCCGGATAGGAACTTCCCGTGTACGGCCCGCCCAAATCGCTGACGGTCACCGAAGGCGTGGCCTGCGTGATGTTGAACGTCACCGGGCTGCTGGAAGCCGGAGCGTAGTCGGTGCTGCCGGCGAAGTTGGCCACCACGGTGTACGTGCCGGCCGTAGTCGGCGGAGTTGCGCTGGGCGTGCCGGTGGCGGTGCTGCCGACGTAGTAGGCCAAGGTCGGCGTGACCCCTTCCAGGCTGGTGCCGCCGTTGACGTGGGCCGTCGCCGGATAGGAACTTCCCGTGTACGGCCCGCCCAGGTCGCTGACGGTCACCGAAGGCGTGGCCTGGGTGATGTTGAACGTCACCGGGCTGCTGGAAGCCGGAGCGTAGTCGGTGCTGCCGGCGAAGTTGGCCACCACGGTGTACGTGCCGGCCGTGGTCGGCGGCGTGGCGCTGGGCGTGCCGGTGGCGGTGCTGCCGACGTAGTAGGCCAAGGTCGGCGTGACCCCTTCCAGGCTGGTGCCGCCGTTGACGTGGGCCGTCGCCGGATAGGAACTTCCCGTGTACGGGCCGCCCAGGTCGCTGACGGTCACCGAGGGCGTGGCCTGGGTGATATTGAACGTCAAGGGATTGCTGGAAGCGGGCGAATAGTCTGTGCTGCCGGCGAAGTTGGCCACCACGGTGTACGTGCCGACGGTCGTTGGCGGCGTCGCCGTGGGCGTACCGGTGGCGGTGCTGCCGACGTAGTAGGCCAAGGTCGGCGTGACCCCTTCCAGGCTGGTTCCGCCGTTGACTTGCGCCATCGCCGGATAGGGACTTCCCGTGTACGGGCCGCCCAGGTCGCTGACCGTCACCGTCGGCGCGGTTTGGGACCCGGTGACGCTGAGACTGCCGTTGACGACTGTCAAATTCAGCGGAGCGGAGACAGTGTTAATGTCGCTTTGAGTGGTGTCGATCGTAATCGGCGTGGAACCCGTCGGAGCATTGCTGGCCACGGTGAACGTCAGGGTGAGCAGCTGTGGCGTGCCGGTCGGCAAGCCAGCCGTGCCGTAAATGCTTACATAAAGGACCCCGTCAACGTTATCGGCATTAAACGATATGCCCCAACCCGCGCTGGCCAAGGTGCTGCCCAGCGTGACGTTGGTGTTCTGAAGCATCGTGGGATCGAAATCGAAGGCGAAGTCGGCCGAGGCCACGCTGTTGGCGTTGTCTGTGATGCTGACCGGCACATTGACCGTCTGACCGGCGGTCGCCGCAATGTTGCTGGGGATGCCGACAGTCGGATCCGCGCCCGCCAGCGTGATCGCGCCGTGCGAGGGAATCGTGGGAATGTTCGCCACGGTAAGGTGCACCCCGGCCTGGGCAATCTGCGAGGCGTCGAGGCTGGTGAAGGTGCCAGTGCCGGCGATGTCCGCCACCAACCGCGGATCGGTTAAGGGATAGGCGTTGAATCCACTGTCCAAGTGAACGCGATTGCGGGCAACCAGGCTGGCGTCGGCCCCACCCAGCTTGCCGTCGCCGCTGGCGTCGCCGAAGTAGGCGACTTTTTCCACCGAGTCGGACGTGGGCACCGCTGCGCCGTTGATCAGCGGGTTGACGACCTTCAATAGCGCCGAGGCGCCGTAGCTCGAAATGGCCGCCGACGGAACCGTAGCCGTGATATTGAGGATGTTCGTGCCGCCGATCGCCGTGGCACTGGCTGTGGAGCTGAAACCGGTGATGCTGACCAGCAGCACTCCCGGCGTGGTGTTGGTGACCGACAGCGTGCCGCTGATTCCCGCGGCCAACGCCACGTTGCTGATCGTCAGATAGCTCGAGTTGTAATCCAGCTCGAAGCTGACGCTGGTGACGCCCGTAGTGTTGCTCAGGGCGACCGGCAACAGCGTGGTCGAAGCATTGTCGTAGCCGGATGGCGCGTCACTCACGTTGACGGGCTGACCCGGCCCACGAGCGAAATCGGGCAAAGTCAGGATCGCAGCCGTGGGGGCAGTGACCGGGAAGCTGGTGGTGTAATTGACGCCCCCGTCCAGAAGGTTGCCGTGCGTGTCGACCCAAGCGCTGGACCCACTGACCATCGTCACGTTGTACGTGCCCGGGGCCAGGATGCCGCGCGTCTGCACGAATGTGGCGGTCATACTGGTGGGATCCCAGACCAGCGAGCCTTGGATGGCCGTGGAGCCACTCATCACGGTCAGGTCCGAAGCGCCCAACGGGGCGGCGCCGGATCCGGTGTACAGGTTGAGCACGCTCAGGTTCGGAGCCGCGTCCAGCCCGATCACGAATCCAGTCGAGTTGGGCGTGAACGACGTCACCTCGAAGGGCATCACGTTGACCGTCTTCGTGGCGGCGGCGCTGGTCGTTGCACCGTCGGTGACGGTGAAGGAAATCGTCCGCGCGCCGGCGACCACGCTGGTGCTGGAGAACGTGATGGATTGCAGGGCCGTCTGGTAGTTGGCCAGCGACGAGCCGCCGCCAGTCAGCGTGAGCACCCCGGTGCCCGGCGTGTAGGTTCCGGTGATGCCGTTTTGATTGGTGAAGTTGAGCGTGTCGCCGCTCAGGAATCCTCCGGTGATGCTCACCGTGGCGCTCAGGCTGGGCGCCGGATTGGGATCGGCGACGGTTACGCCCGCATCGACCGGAATCGCCGCGGCGTCGATCGCGTAACTGTCGCTGCCGTTGGTCGTCGTGACCACGGGCGTGGCCAAAGACCCCACGACGGTAATTTGTTTCGTGGCAATGTTGCCGTCGACCGTCGGATCGGTGACACCGTCGTCGGCCTGGAAGGAAATGGTCCGCGTGCCTCCAGCAGCGCCCACCGAGGTGGAGAACGTGACGACTTGCAGGGCCAATTCGTAGTTCAAGGCCGGCTCTGCGCCGCTCAGCGTGAGCACGCCGGTCGAGGCATTGTACGACCCGGTAATACCGTTCTGGTTGAGGAATCCCAGCGTGTCGCCGGGCTGGAAGCCGCCGGTGATGCTGACGATGGCTCCGGGCAGAGCATTGGGGCCCAGCAGCGGGCTATCCGGATCGGTTACGGTCACCCCGCCGTCAACCAGGATGGCCGGATCGCCGGCCGTATAGCTGTCGGGGCCGGAAGTCGTGGTGGTCGTGGGCGGATTGTTGACCGCCGCCAAGTTGATCACTTGCTGCGAACTCGTGGTCGTGCTCGAAGTGATGCTGTTGCTGTCGACGACCGTAAAGGAAATCGTGCGGGCCGCAGTGCTCGGGTTTTCACTCGAGTCCGAGTACGTCACGGTTTGCAGCACCGCCTGGAACGCGGCCAGGCTGGCCGTCGTAGCCGGTGACGTCGGAGTCAGCGTCAAATGATTGAAGTGCGCCGAAGCGGTAACCGTGATCCCGTTGGCGGTGGCCGCCGTGGCGCTCCACCCGAGCACATCCTCGCCGGACGAGAAGTTCGAGCTGATCTGGACCGTGGCACTGGTCAGCTGCCCGGTCGACGTGTCCGCAATGGCCAAGGCCGGGGCGACGGTCAGGACCTGAGCCGCAGCCGGGGGCAGAGCCTCGGTCCACTGCAGCGGCGTCGTCGAGGTGCCGGTGACGATTGGCGGCGAGACCGTGGCGGCCAGGATCGTGATTTGCTTGGTAGCCAGGTTGCTCGCTACGACTCCGTCGTTGGCCGCGAAGGTAATCGTCCGCGAAGCATTCGTGACCACCGAGCCGCTATACGTAAACGAAACCGACTGCAAGGCCGCGTTCCAGTCGGACATCGAATCGAAACCAGTCAGCGTCAATACGCCCGTGGTCGAATTGAAATTGCCGCTGATCGTCGGGGTATTGTTGAAAGTCAGGCTGTCGGTCGTGGTGTTGAAGTTCGTGGAAATCGTCACCGTGGCCGATCCCAAGAAGTAGGCGTTGGGATTGGCGTTGGTGCCGGTCGCGGTGTTTTGTTGCGGGTTGCTCACGACCACGCCCGAATCAATCACGACCGAGGTCGGCGGCGTGCCGGAGAGCGCGAAAGTCGTGGTGCCGGTCGTTGTGGTCACGACATTGGCGGGCACTTCGTCGAAGTTGGGCCCGCCGATGTTGTTGATCGCCAAGCCGGCAAAGGAGGACGGCTGCGTGTTGGCGACGCTGCCCAGGCCGTAATAGGGAGGCTGGCCCTTGAGGCCGCTGGTGGTCACCCAGTCGCTGGCGATCGAGCCCAGGTCGGTGTTGGTGCGGGCGACGAAATCCGGCGTGAACGATACCGGGATGGTGGTCGACGACTGCGTGCCGGCGTGATTGGTATAACTGGGCTTCGAAGTGTCGACGAAATTGATGTAACCGTACGACACGTCGCCCGGCAAGACGACCTGGGCCTGGGTAATGCCCACCGAGTCGTACACGTCCCAACTGCTGTACTCGGTGCCGTGCAGGGCACCGCTGGGAGTCACATTCAGCGGCTCATCCAGCTCGTCGCCCGGCTGCGGGTCGTAGGCCGGGTTGGGCGAATTGATGAGCATGTACGTGGCCGACGGCTTGAAGAGGTCGATATCGCCGTTCGCGCGGAAGATCGCGCTGTGCCCCACGCCACTGCTGCCAGGCGCCGCGGTGTTGTTGCCGAACCCGGCCCCCGCGCCGAGCGTGCTGGTGTTGTCGAGCACCGTCGCGCGATTGTCGATCACGCCGTAACCGTTGGGGATCCCGTAGAGCGAGGTGTTGGTATAGGTGTTGCCGTTCTGCAGGATGACGACCACGCCGTCGCTGCCGGTGACGACGCCGCTGAGATTGAAGGTGTCGAATACGGTGCCGGTCGGATAATTCTTGATCTGATTTCCGGCCGTAAACGACTGGTAGGAACCCGAAACGCTGACGATGTACGTCCCGTTGGGAATCGTATAGTTCGGCGCGCCTTGGATTTCCAGGTACTGATTCGGCGAATCGATTCCGCCCGGCGGGTTTTCCAGTATCTGACTGATCACCAGCGGCGGCGCGGTGACGACGTTGATCGGCAGGACGCTCGTCGCAATCTGGTTCGTGGGGGCGACGGTGCTCAAATCGTTCGTGGCGACCGTAATGCTGGCGGCTCCCGTAAAGCCGTTGGTCGGCGTGAAGATCAGCCCATTAAGGGCCGTATTCAACAGGCCGTAAGCGAACGTCCCGCCTGCGGGGCTCAAGGTGCCCGTCAGGGTGAACGTCGTGTCGTTGGTTCCGGTGCCTTGAGTCAACTTGGCCACTGGGGTGGTACCGATAAGGCCGGTCGCGCTGAAGGTGCCGGCCGGCAGCGTCAGCGTTCCGCCGGTGGCGGTGAGCGTGACCTGCTCGTTGTTGTTGAACCCGTCGATGTCGGAAACCGTGATCGCGTTGAACTCGGCCGCCGACAGCACCAGGGGCGTGTTCTCGATCAGGTGCTGCGGCCCCGGCAGGGTGTTCACCGGCGGCTGGTTGACTTGGGCGATGTTGATCAACAGCGGATTAGGATCGACATAGGTATTGATGCCGCCGTTGGCCGTGCCGCCGCTGTCCTGCATGGTCACGGTTACGACCGCCGTGCCGAACTGATAGAGCGCCGGCGTGAAGGTCAGCGTGCCATTGGCCGAGATGCTCGGCTGCACCGAGAACAGGGCCGGATTGTTGACGCTGACGCTGAACGCGACGGATTGACCCGACTCGTTCGGTCCTGCGGTAATACCTGTCGCCCAGGCGGCACTGTAGGAAGAAATGCTGCCGGGCGAGTTCTCCGAAACGGTCACATTGTTGCCCGGCGTGAAGGAGGGGGGCTGATTCACCGGGACGACGCTAATGTTGATCGTGTCCGTCGCGGTCGGGCTGCCGCTGCCCGTCACGGCAGTCGTGGCCAGTGTAATGGTGGCCGGGCTGATGCTGTCGGCGGTCGGAGTGAAGACCAATCCGTTCAAGGCCAGGTTCAAGGCGGCGACCGTGCCCGAATAGCTCAGGCTGCTGGTGCCGCTGCCTGTGCCGGTCAGACCGGCGAAGGTGCTCAGGGCCACCACGCCACCACTAACGGTCAAGGCGATCTGATCGGTGGCCGAACTGGAACCCGGGTTGGGATCAACGAAGGAAATCAGGTTCTGGTTGGTGCTGTTGAAGACCAGGGTCGTCGGCACGGCGCCATTTTCCAGCACGCTTTGCGTGCTGAATGGAATCGTATTGACCGGGGGCTGCGCGCTGCCGACCGGCGTCACCGAAATCTGAAACGTCTGGCTTGCCGAAGTGTCTTGGCCGCCGTTGAGAGTTCCGCCGTTGTCGTGCAACTGGACGGTGACCGTGGCCGCGCCGTTGGCGGTCGCACTGGGCGTGTAGCTCAGCGTGCCGTTGGCCGAAATGCTCGGCTGCACGGTGAACAGAGCGTTGTTGTTGTTGTTGACGATGAAGTTGACGGTCTGGCCCGTCTCTTGCACCAGGCTGTTCGGATTCGAGCCCCCGGGGCTGATCTGGGTCGCCCAAGTGTTAACCGTCTGCGCACCGGCAGTATTGAGGATCGATTGACTCAGGCCGCGGAGGAATGACGGCGCCTGATTGACGTAACTGACCGTTTGCGTGGCCGTCACGGAATTCGAGCTGAACGGGGAGCCGCCGCCGGTGGCCGTGATCACGAACGTGCCGCCATTGACACCCCGGGACTGATCCCAGGCACTGAACGTCAGGCTCGCCGAGCCGTTGTAATTGGCATTCGGCACGAACCGCACCGTCGTTGACGCGTCGGAGGCCAAAGTCAGGGCCGTCGTGCTGGAAACGGCCGGGAACGAGGTCCAGGTCGTTCCGCCGTTCAGGCTGAACTGCCACGTGCCGTTGGTCTGGTCGGCGGCCGTGATGGCAATGCCCTGATGAGAGCCGACCGTATCGGTGATGCCGCCGCCCGCCGCGATCAATTGCGAAACCAACTCTCCCGGGTTGCTGCTGTTCGCCACGTTTTCCGGAATGCTGCTGGCGAAACTCACCGGCACGGGCGCGGACAACGCAGGCGCCTGGTTGGGGGCGAAGGCGATGCCGCGGAATCCCTCGTTCGAATTCGTGGCCACGCTGGCGATCGTATTCGCGGTGGCGTACGAGGGAATTCCGGTCCCGCCGCCGTTGGGATCGTAGCCCGTCATGTAGCTGGTGATCGTGGATCCCGTGGCGTTGTAGCCGCTGTTGTCGGTGAACGTGAACAGCGCGCCGCCGCCACCCTGGTTCTTCGAGCCGGCGTTGCCGGCTTGGGCAAACATGATGACCGATGAACCGGTCGAATAGCCGGTCAGGCCGGTCACGCCGCCGACGCCGGGCTGGTTCGCTTGAACGTAACCGCTAAAGGCCCATTGAGTGGGTGCCCCGGTGTTCGGGTCGAAGGCCGTGGCGGTGAATTTGTCGATTTCGCCAGAGGTCGTATCCGGTGCCGAGGGCGCGCTGTTGGCAACGTAGAGCGTATCCGGCTGCGAGAGCCCGACGCCGCCAACGCCGGGATGTGCCGTGGGATTCAGGGTCACGAAGAAAAAGTCGCCCAGGTGCGTTTTGCTGTCCGTCGGCGTGTTGATCCCCGGCAGTTTCACGGCGAGGGCGCCGGCCATCGTCGGCAGAGCCGGATATCCCGGCACACCGGGATCTCCGGCCGCCTTGGTGATTTGATAGATCGAGGTCGCGTTGTTGACGTACAAGACGCCGTTGTAAATCGATTCGGTGCCGGCCGCATTGGCCGCCAACAGCGGGTCGCCGGAGGCCGAATTGACTTCCGTCGAGTTCGTGGTCGGATTGGCGTCGTTGACCGTCGCATAGCGCAGGTCGCCCTCCTGGCTGCTGCCCGCATACAAGTGGACGCCGTCCGGAGAGACCGCCGCGGTGGGAGTGTTGGAACTGCCGGCCGAGCCCGCAGCCAGATCCGTCAGAGCGGTGGTATCGTCCAGGCTCTTATTGATGTTGATGACGCCTACCGTGCGCGGCTCCGTACTGGCCGATTGACTCTTCAGGCTGGTGCTGCCGTTGAAGGGCAAGTTCACGTCATAGCCGTCGAAGGTCAAATACTGTCCGTTGGACGAAAGACTGATGTAGCCGGTCGGCGCCGCCGAGCCGCTGCCCACGAGCGGGTTGGGGGCTATGCCCCCGACCGCTGGCGACGGAGTGCCGCCGTTGAACAACGGCGATTGGGTGTTATTGAACGGCATCTCCGTCGAACTGACGAGCGTGCCGGTGGGCGTGTACTCATCCAGGAAAATGACGTTGCCGGAGTTCGACAATCCGACGTTGCCCTCGCCCATCCGCAGCACCACCAGGTCACCGCCGACAAACGGCGACGAGGTGAGCATCTGGCGTTCTTCCAGCAACTCGAGCGTCGACTTGACGCGTCCGCGCGATTTGGCGACCTGATTCTTGCCGCCCTTGCGAGTCTTCGCTTTCCGCCCAAAACGCATTTGGATGTTCCTAACCTTGTGAGGGGCCCAAGGGCCGCGATTGACGATGAGGTCTCAGAGTCGCCGCTGGGTGGCCGCGATCGATGTGGCCTCATTCAACATGGCCACATGCAACACAGACGGCCGACGATCAGATTCGCAACAGGTAGCAAAAATCTAGTTGGAGCTCGTTAAGTTCGAATGAGGCGCCGGCGAGAATTTGTTGTCGTGTCATTTCTTGCGGTCGGCGATAAATCGCCGCGCCGCTTCGACGAGCACCGGGCAAAAAACACGACATCACGGAAGGAACGCCAACTGTTCCATGTCGGCGTGAGCCGCTAACGCTAGCTGTCGAGTGTTTGGTTTTCATGAGCGAACGACTAGATTCAAGTGAAGTGGCTATTGGCGGGAACGTCCCTTGCTGCCCAATCTGGGGGGCAACATTTGCTCGCTATTGCATTGGGCCAGGCATTTCAGAAGCGGCCGCAGGGGTGCCCCCGAGGCCTCCATTGCGCTCAAATCACTCCGAGCGGCCGGCCCGTCCGCAGTCGTCGTCCTCGTGCCTCAGGAGCGCGAAACCGGTGACGCACGGCGGCGGCCATCCGACCGTGGGCGACGCCGAAATGCTTCGGCAATGCAGGCGATTGCGGCGGCCGCGACGCCGCAACGATGCCCGGTCCGCCTCGGTTTCACCCACGCATCACAGCCAAGTCGGGCAAAACAATTGTTAGGGTGTTTTGTCCGCGCGGTGGTTTAGGTTATGTTAGGGACCTTTACATGCTGGCAAACGCGGTGGGATAGCACATGCGACGATCCGTCCGTAATCGAGTCGGCCCCGAAGGGTTCACGATCGTTGAAGTGCTCGTGGTCATCGCGATCCTTGGCATCCTCGTGGCACTCTTGTTGCCGGCCGTCCAAGCGGCCCGTGAGTCGGCGCGTCGGTCGCAGTGCAGCAACAACCTCCGGCAGATCGGGATCGGCCTGCAGAATTTCGAATCGGCGAAGCGCGGGCTTCCCGCGGGTTACGTGTCCGCGTTCGCTGCGGACGGAACCGATACGGGCCCGGGCTGGGGTTGGGCTGCGCTGCTGCTTGGCAACATCGAGGAGTCAGCCCTTTCGGCGCAACTGCATTTCGATCTCCCGATCGAGGATCCAGCCAACTTGACCGGTCGGACGCAACTCGTCGCGGCCTACTTGTGCCCGTCCGACACCGTGGTGCCCGTTTGGAGCACCTACAAAGATGTCGGCACCGTCAACCCGAGTCTCAAGATTTGCGACGTGGCCTCGGCGAATTATGTGGCCATGTTCGGGAACTCCGAACCGGGGATCGACGGTACGGGGCTATTCTTTCGCAACAGCCATGTCCAGTTCCGCGAAATCACCGATGGCACTTCACAGACCATCGCTGCCGGCGAGCGATCGCACTTGTTGGGCGAAGCGACCTGGGTGGGTTCGGTGACCGGTGCCCTGCTGGCGCCGGGCCCGGACGACAACGACGGCGTGGGCACCTTCGAAATCGAACACGGCTCAACGATGGTTCTGGGGCAATCCGGCGAACACATCAGCCCCGGCGACCCCAACGGCGAGACCGACATGTTTTATAGCCGTCATCCCGGCGGCGTGAACTTCGTGTTCGCCGATGCACACGTCGATTTCTTGAACACGGATATGGACGCGAAAATTTTTGAAGCGCTTTCCACTCGTGCGGGTGGCGAAGTCCTGGACAGTCAATAGGAGTGTCGCGTAAATGCGCCGTCTTGTTTCCTTGTTCGTGCTCTCAATAGCGGTGGGCTGCGGATCCGAAAAACCGGCCGCCAGTAAATGGATGCCGATCGCCGAAGTTGCGCCCGAACTCGTGAAGGTTGCCCAAGATAAGTTGCCGAACGTGAAGTTCGAAAGCGCGCGCAAGATCAAGGTTAAGGGCGAGGACGTCTACGAAATCCGCGGCAAGCAGCCGAACGGAAAAGTTCGCGAAGTCGAAGTGTCTGACGCCGGCCAGGTGCTCGAGGTCGAGTAACTCAGGTGCGGCTTCGGGCGCCCGGATGAGAACCGGGGTAGAACCCCGCTCACAGCCGTGGTGAGCGCGGCGTGGTTGGGGCTGCATGTTTCAGGCCGTGCGCGGGCGGCTGCCACAAAGACAAGTATCGTTGCCGCGGTCGATCATCGGCGCCACTCGTCGACACCGACAGCCCGTGGATTCTGCGGCAACCTCAGGCGGGCGATCGACTGGATCGAAAAACCACGCGAACTGGCCCCAAAGAATGCCCCGTCGTTGTGCCGAGATGTCGACAAGGTCGTGTGACGTTGCCCAAGGGGCGTACACGCGGGTTTGTTGCGATTGGACGATCCGCGCCCTGCCCACGCTCTTGATCCGTTTGATTCTGCTGGCGATCCTGCCCCCCGCCGCGGTTGTCGCCGGTCCGCCAATCGAGTTGGTCGGCCGGGGGACCATTCCCGGCGACCGGAGCGATTTTTCCGGCTTGAAGGGCCAACTCGACGACGGGACACCCGCCAACCGCGTGGGCGCGATCGGTTCGGCGATCGCATATACGGGCAAGAGAAACTTGTACGTGATGGTTCCCGACCGGGGCCCTAATGCGTCGCAATTCAATCCATCCGTCGACAATTCGACCCGCTATCGATCGCGAGCGGAGTTGTTCGAAATCGTGGTGGATCTGAAGGCTGGCCAAGTTAAGGCCAGGCTGGTTGGGACGCGTCTCTTCACCGACGAGCACGGCGCGCCGCTTACCGGACTGTCGACGGAATTCGTCGCCGGCCAGTCGAGCGATTGTCGACGCAATCGGCGATTCGATCCCGAGGGCGTGCGCGTCGCCAATGATGGCGACCACTATTTCGTCTCTGACGAATACGGTCCGGCGATTTATGAATTCGAGGCCCGCACGGGCAAACGCACGCGAGCGTTCGATCTGCCGCGCAAATTTGCCATCGAACGACCGGCCGCCAGGGCGATCGACGAGCTGGCGAATAACACCACCGGCCGGCAGGCCAATCGAGGCCTGGAAGGCTTGGCGATTACTTCCGACGGCAAAACTCTGGTCGCCGCGCTGCAAAGTCCGCTCTTGCAGGACGGCGCCCTCGCGAAGGACAGCCGCGGTGGCATAAACGTCCGGCTGCTGGCAATCCAAATGTCCAGCGGGCGCACCAAGGAGTTTCTGTATCAGCTGTCGGACGGCAAGAAAAACGGCATCAGTGAAATCCTGGCAGTAAATAAGCACCAGTTCCTGGTTCTCGAGCGCAATTCAGAGGCGAATGCGACGGCCGGGTTCAAGACGATCTTCCTCACGGAGTTGCGCGGGGCCACGGACATCAGCGATATTTCCAGTCTGCCCTGCCTCGAAGTGCCGCCGGGCGTCAGGCCGGTAACCAAGACGCCGCTGATCGATCTACTCGATCCGGAATTCGGACTGGCGCAGTGGGGACTGCCGCCCAAGATCGAAGGGCTGACGTTCGGACCAGACCTGCCCGATGGACGGCACATGCTCATCGTCACCAGCGATAACGACTTCATGCCCGACGAACCCACGCGCCTGATGGCGTTTGCCATCGAACCGGCGGCACTTCCTAGCTTCGAAGCACAGCGGTTTTCGCAGTAGCGGCCGTAGCTTCGCCATTTTGGGCCGGGCCGGATGGAACTCGCTTGCCGGCCGAGGCCTGCCAACACGCCAAGACGCACCAGACGTGCGCCAAGCCCAGCAGCCATTGCGCGGCCGTCACCCACAGGTAGGTTTCGTGTAAGTAATGAAACCCGTCAAGCACGTCGTGCGACGTCCCGTCCAGCAAGGCATCCAGACGCGGATGCATCCAAAACAGCACGACTTGTGCAAGCAGCATGCCCAGCCAGGTTCCTAGCAGGGCTTTGCTCTTCTCCCTCGACAGGTTCCAGAGCAGGATCAGCAAGGTCCCCAGGCCGATCCAGTTCAGTTGACGCGTGACGGCCTGAGTTACGAACCCCTGTTCGACGCTGCCGCCCAGGACTTCGGTTCCGGTCGGAACCACGACCAGGGCGTAGAACGTAAATCCGCCGAGCCAAAGCGCAACGGCCGACATGACAACAAACTGGCGTACGAGGACCTGCATGGTGCGACACTCGGTACCGCCGTCAGGCTGATCTTGCCAACGGCCGCAGGACATAATACCCGGCAAATGGATATCGCCGCCGAATTATAGCGATTTCCGCACGTGGCCGTCTGCTCGCCGGCGGCGAGCCGGGCACGCTACGGCGCCGCGGCGCGGGGCTCGACCGGCGGCAGCAGCTCGGGCGGCGGCGGCGCGATCAACCGCTCCGGAGGCAAGCCGGTGGTCTGCGTCACCTGGGCCGCGGCCTGGGCCACTTCGTTGATCAGGTCTAGCTCGGCCCGCAGGTCTTGGAGCAGATTGTTTTGAATCGCCAGCACATTGACCACGTCGGCCCGGCCCGATTCGAACTGGGCGACGATTTCGTCCAGCTCTTGGCGCGGGGTAGGGGCATTTTCGCCGGCGGACTCGGCAACGTAGCGCCTGGCGCGTTCGTAGCGATCGATGGCCGCGGCCGCTTCTCCGCTGGCCCGGCGGCGGAGCTGGTCGTGGGCCAGCAGCAGCTGCCGCACTTCGGTCAGCCGCTGGTTTTGCAGGGCCGAGCCGTTGTTGAACACGCCGAAATCGCGCTGTAAGCGCAGGCCGAGATAGTGCGTGCCGTCGTCCGCCGTTTGATAGATCGGGCCGGCCTGAACGTCTTGAATCCGGGCGGCTCGGGCCAGATCGGCGTTGGCCCGGGCCACGCCTGCCGCGGATCGGGCCGCCATCACGTCCGGCCGGGCTTCGGCCATTTCGGCGGCCAGTCGCTGCGGGTCGATCGAGCCGTTCTGCGCGACCTGGCAGAACGCGTCCGCCACGCTCAGCCACGCGAAGCGCGTCAGGTCTCCCTGCAGGTTGAGCGGGGCGTCGCTCGGCAAGCCCAACTGCTGCGCAAGCGCCAAGCGAGCGGTCTGGTAGTTTGCTTCGGCCAGGCGAAATTGCCGCCGCGCCTGCCGGGCGGCCACCCGGGCGTTGACCAGCTCCAGGTTGGTGGCCAAGGCGGCCTGCAGTCGGCGCTCGACGATTTCGACCAGCCGGCCGGCCAGCGATTCGCCGTCGGCGGCCAGGTCGGCCAGTTGCCGCAGGTACAAAGCCGTGAAGAACAGCCGTTCGGTCTGGGCCAGATTCAGCAGCTCCGCCTGGCGGATATTCCAGCGGACTTGTCCGAACGCCGCGCTCGCGCTTTGCTCGCGGTAGCGGCGCTGATGACCCAGTTCGAAGCGCTGCATGAGCCAAACATAGTAGTTCGAACTGCCCGCCAGCCCGCCCGGCGACGAGGCCGCAGAGAACGGGTGGCCCTGCGGAAAATACTCGGCCTGCACGAACGGGTTCCAGGGATAGACGCCGGCCACTTCGGCGACCGCCGCGCTGACCGTGGCGGTGCCGCGAATCGTCAGCAAGTCCGGGTTCTGCGCCAGGCCCAGCGCCAAGGCATCGCCCAGCGCCATCGTGCACGTCGGGGCGGGAACGGCTGCCGCAGCCGGCAGCGGGACGGATTCGGGGATTGCGCTCCCGGCGGGCGCTGCGTCTTCGTCCGGCGACTGGGCGGCGGCCAGGCGAATGTTGCTCGCTGGGGCGCTGCCCTGCGCCGCGTCGGCGCCAGCCGATCGCGCGAGGGCCGCGGGGCTGCCGCCGGCTGGCGGGGCGGCCAGCGCACAGGTGCTCGGGCAGCAGCAGGGCGGTGTGGACCGCGCGCCGGCCCGACAGCCGCACGCGGCCGCCAGAATCGCCAGCGCGATCCAACCACCGCTCTTCGTTCGTGCCGCGTCGAGCATTCCTGGATTCCTGGACTGCGAGTGGCTTTGTCTCGGGGCAAAGCTGCCTTCGGGCAGAGCTGCTTCCGGGCAGAGTCCGCCCGGGCGCTGCCCGGCGTGCGTCGTCAGGCGACGTGTTTGGCCGGACTTTTCGGCACTACCCTTAGGCATAGAATCGGCAGAAGAATCGCTACGACTCGTCCAGGAAAAAAATAAACGCAGGCCTGGTTGCAGCGTGCGGAAGCTTTTCCGTTTATCCTATCTGTACGGCAACGCGCTGTAGGGCAGCGCGACAGCCTGGAAATCCGAAACCGCAGAGTCGTCGACAACCGGCAATGTCAGCAGCCCATTCCCAGGTCCCGCGCCCCCTCGTTCTGGTCGCGCTGCTGACGGCGCTCTGCGGTCCGGCGTGCCAGCACGGCAGCAAGGACCCAGCCGACGAACACGACCCGGCCGAGGCGGTGGTCACGGTGCGCACAGCGCCGGCCGCCACCGAAACTATCGAAGTGGCGATTGCCGGCATCGGTCGCACGGAAGCCTTGCCCGATCGACTGGTGACTTTGACGCCTGCGCTGGCCGGTCATGTGCACGAAATTCAGGCAAACCTGGGGGACCTTGTGCATCAGGGGGACGTGATCGTCCAGCTCGATGCTACCGTGGCCGAGGCCGATCTGGCGGCCGCCCGGGCGAACCGCGACACGCTCCGGGCAGCGCTTGAGCTGCTCGAGGCGCCGCCCCGGGCCGAAGACCGCAAAGGCCTGGAGATCGCCGTCGAGCAGGCCAAGGCGGCCGTCGGCCTGCGCAAGCGGCAGTCGATCGCTTGCGGCCGCTGCGGGCGCAAAGAAGTCTCCGAGGCCCAACTGTACGACACCGAGCAGCTGCTCGTTCAGGCGCAGCTGCAGCTCCAATCGGCCGAAGCGCAGTTGGAATTGCTGCTGGTCGGGCCGCGCGCCGAAGCGGTCGCCGAAGCCGTCGCACGACTCGCCGCGGCGGAACAGGCCGTGGGGCTGGCCCACGCTCACTTGGATCTGCTGTCGCTGCGCTCGCCGATCGACGGCGTGCTCGACAGTCTGTCTTGTCATCCGGGCCAGGCGCTGGCCGCCGGAACGATCATCGGCGAAGTCGTCGACGCGCGGCGGCTGAACGTCGTCGCCTGGTTGCCGCCGGCATCGGCCGGGCGGGTGAAGCCGGGACAAACCGTCCGCGTCGAGCTTCCCGACGTGCCCGTCAGCCAGGCAGCCGAGCCAGCCGACAACGATCCGGAGCAGACGGCCTCCGCGGCGACGGAGCCGTCGGCAGAAACTGCGAGCGACGCAGCGACCGGCGCTGCCGAACACGCGGAAAGCGAGTCGCCGTCCAGCGAGGCAACCGAGCCCCACGAGGCAACAGGCCCATCCCGCCAGGCAACCGGCAAAGTGGTGTCGGTCGGCCGGATTGTGGATTCCCTCACCGGCAACCTGCCGGTCCGGATGCTGCTCGAAAACGCCGACCAGCGTCTGGCCATCGGCCAGACGGTGAGCGTGTCGATCGTGGTCGCCGAGCATACGAAAGCGCTCGTCGTGCCGTCGGCGGCGCTGATCGACCTGGGCGACGGCCCGGTGGTGGTCGTGGTGCGCGAGGGCAAGGCCATTCAGTTGCATCCCGCGGCCGTGTCCCTGCACGGCGCGTGGACGATCATCTCGGGCACGGATTTGCAAAGCGGCGAGCCGGTCGTCATCGACGGCGGCTTCAACTTGCCCGACGAGACGCCGGTCCTGATCGAGACGGCCGAACAAGCATCCCCCGCCGAAAGCCGACGATGAGCACGAGCGCGGCGGCGACCGCCAATACAGCGGCAATCGGCGGGGGGCGCAACCTGGTGACCTGGGCCCGGCCGTATTTCGGCCTGATCGTGCTGAGCTGCGCGTTTCTGACCCTGGGCGGACTGGTGGCCATGTGGCGGATGCCCAGCGGCATCTATCCGGAAGTGGCGTTCCCCCGGATCGTGGTCATCGTCCAAACGCCGGGCCTGGCGGTCAAAGACGTGGAGACGGCCGTTACCCGGCCGATCGAGGAAGCGGTCAGCATCGTGCTGGGCACCTTGCGCGTGCGTAGCAAGTCGGTCCGCGGCGCCGCGCAAATCTCGGTCGACTTCGATCCGGCCACCGACATGATCCAGGCGCTCAACGACGTCCGGGCCCGAATGGCCGAAGTCGGCTCGCAGCTGCCTCCGGGCACCAGCACGATCATCGAGCGGCAAACGCCCTCGGTGTTTCCGATCATCTCCTTCGTGGTGACCGGCGGACACGATGCCGCCGCCTTGCGCGATTATGCCTACTACGACCTGCGGCCGCGGATCAGCCGGATCCGCGACGTGTCGTTCGTCACGGTGCAGGGGGGCGACGTGCGGGAAATCATCGTCGAGGTCGAGCCGGCGGCGCTGGTCGCGGCCGGTCTGTCGATCGCGGACGTGGCCGACCGGTTGGGCAAGGAGCACCGGCTGAAGGCGGTCGGCCGCATCGATCGCGACACGCTGCAGTATCAGGTTCTCGTCGACAGCCAGGCCATCCAGCCGGCCGAGCTCGAATACCGCGTGATCTCGCAAAAAAACGGCCAGCCCATCCGCCTGGCCGACATCGGCCGTGTGACGATCGGGCACGAGGACCGCACGATGGCCATTCGCTCGGGCGGGGAAAATGCCGTGGCCCTGACGGTGTTTCGCCGCCTGGGCGGCAACGCCCTGGCCGTCTCGCGCGAGCTCGAAAAAGTGCTGGCCGACGCGGCCCGTCGCGCGCCGCCGGGAGTCGACATCCATCCCGTCTACGACCAGGGCGTGCTCGTGCGCACCGCGATCGCCAACGTCCGCGATGCGATCGTCATCGGCGGCTGCCTGAGCGTGCTGGTGCTCTTGGCATTTCTCAAGAGCATTCGGGCCACGCTGGTCGCGTCGTTGGCGATTCCGCTGAGCCTGGTGATCACCTTCGGGCTGCTCTACTTGACCGGCGACACGCTCAACCTGATGTCGCTCGGCGGACTCGCCGTGGCGATCGGCCTGATCATCGACGACACCGTGGTGGTGATCGAAAACATCTCGCGGCATCTGGCCGAAGGGCAATCCGGCGACGCGGCGGTCGATGCGGCCAGCCGAGAAATCAGCGGTGCCGTCGTCGGCTCGACGCTCACCACCGTCCTGGTGTTCTTGCCGCTGGCCCTGGTGCGCGGCGTGGTGGGGCAGTTTTTCCAGTCGCTGAGCGTCGCGCTGACGCTGGCCCTGTTGGTATCGATGGTCGTCAGCCTGACGATCATTCCCGTGCTGGCGGCGCGTTACCTCAGCCAGCGCCCCATGCCCACGACGGGCCCGCTCTACAACCTGCTGGCCAACCGCTACGAGGGACTGCTGCGGCTGGGTCTGCGCTGGCCGCGCTTCACCGTGTTGGCCGCGCTGCTGACGGTTGTGCCCGGGTGGCTGTTGTTCCAGCGGCTCGAGCTGGGCTTCATGCCCGAGATGGACGAAGGCGCGATCGTCATCGATTACAACATGCCCGTGGGCACGTCGCTGGCCCAGACCGACAAGGTGCTCCGCCGCGTCGAGTCGATCCTGCTGGAAACCGACGACATTTCCGGCTACATCCGCCGCACGGGGGCCGAACTGGGGCTGTTCGCCACGGAGCCCTATACCGGCGACATCCTCGTGAGCCTGAAGCCGGCCGGCCAGCGGCGCGAGGCCAGCGAAATCTCCGAGTCGCTGCGCGAACGCTTGCAGCACGAGGTGCCGGAGCTGGAGGTCGAGCTGATTCCGCTCGTCCAGGACCAGATCCGCGACCTGGCCGGCGTCGACGCGCCGATCGAAGTGAATATTTTTGGCCCCGACCCGGCCGTGCTCCGCAGCCTGGCGGAGGAGGTGGGCAAAGTGGTCGAAGAGGTGCCGGGCGCCCAGGACGTGAACACGCACGTGCTCTTGGGCAATCCGGACATCGTGATCCGACCGGACAGCGTGCAGACCGGGCGCGTCGGCCTGACCGAAATGGATATCGAGACGCAACTGGGCGCCGCGCTCTACGGCCAGGTGGCCAGCACGCTGCCCGAGCAGGACCGCATGACCAAGATCCGCGTCCGCTATCCCGATCGCGTGCGATTCGACAAAGAGCGCCTGGGCCAGCTGCCCATCAGCCTGGCCGGTGCGGCGCCGGCGCGCATGCGGCCCCCGCGCCCGGCGCGGCGGGCAGCGCCGCGGCAAGCATCGGGTTCGTGCCGCTCGAGCAGTTGGCCGCGATCGAACTGGTGCGCAGCCCGAACGAACTCTGGCGCGAGAATCAGCAGCCCGTGATCACGGTCAGCGCCGAACTCGGCGGCAGCGACTTGGGCTCGGTCAATCGCGAGTTGGAAACCCGGCTCGGCGAACTGCATTTTCCGCCCGGCTATCGCTGGGAGCTGGCCGGCGAGCACCGGGCCCAGCAAGAGTCGTTTCGCAGCCTGCTGGGGGTGATGCTGTTGGCGGCGGCCTTGGTGTTTCTGCTCCTGGGCTTTCAGTTTCACAGCCTGACGCTGCCGCTGTTGATCTTTCTGGCCCAGCCGGTCTCGCTGGCCAGTGCGATGTTTGCCCTCTGGATTACCGGCACGCCGCTGAATGTCTCTTCGTTCATGGGCGCGATTTTGCTGATCGGGCTGGACGTCAAGAACGGCATCATCCTGATCGAGTACATCGGCCAGTTGCGCTCTCGCGGCACGCCGCTGGCCGATGCCCTGGTCCGGGCCGGGCGCGCCCGCTTCCGCCCGATCCTGATGACCAGCCTGACCACGATTTTCGGCCTGGTGCCGTTGGCCCTGGGCTTGGGCCCTGGCGCACAGATGCAGCAGCCGCTGGCCGTGGCCGTGATCGGCGGCCTGGTGGCCAACATGCTGCTCACCCGGCTGCTGATTCCGGTGGGCTATCTGCTCTTGTCGGATCGGGCGGCACCGACCACGTCGTCGGCCGGTGTCGGTCCGACATCGTAGGCAATGCGACGCGGCTGAAGTTGCCAGGACTTGCGTCCGCTGGCATTGCTGCCGTAGCGTCCAGGAAGCGCGAGTGCGGGTCGTTCGATGACTTTCTACAAGTCACAACAACGCGGGCATAGCCGCGAGCAGACGCCCCGGGTCAGTGAAAGCCCGGCACCAATTGCATCATCGTTGCTGCCGAAGTAGGGAGAGCTATTCGGAGCGAGGTTCCCTGCTCAGTCGAGCGAGTGCGAGAGGCCAAAAAACAGAACTGCCCACATGCCGTAGGGTTACGGCACGCGGGCAGCAAGCAAAGCGGAGCGGACAGGATGCGATCGGACGATTGCGGCAACACATGCACCGAGAAGGCCTTAGCTGCATAAGCGCAAATCAGCATTCAAGTTGTGCGGCCCCGGCCGTAGTAGAGAAGACGCCGGTGGGAGTCGAACCCACTCGAAACTGCTTTGCAGGCAGTTGCCGTGCCGTCTGGCTCCAGCGTCATGAAATCTAAGTGTCCTCGCCAGGAGTTGAACCTGGCCCTCGACCTTCGCAGAGTCGTGTGCGAATCCGCCACACTCCGAGGACAAGCAACCGAGCACGGGCCACGGGCGTGGCCCGAGCGCAGGGCGGTAGCTCTCAGTAATACTGTCAACATCCCAGCGCCGCGCCGAGGAATCGAACCTCGTCTTGCAGTTTCGAGGACTGCCGTGCTCGTCCGGCACACTCGCAAGGTATTTCAATCACCCAGTCAGTAGCCCGTCCAGGGATCGAACCAGCAACCGAGCACGGCACGTGGGCATGTGCCGAGCGCAGGGCGGTAGCGACCCAAACAAGTAGTCCGTCCAAGGATCGAACTTGGTCTTGCAGCTTCGGAGGCTGCTGTGCGGATCCGGCACACTCACGGACTATGTGGACAGAGCCGACGACTGGATTCGCACCAGCATCAAGCGGTTTACAAGACCGCTGCCTTTCTCAGTCGAGCCACGTCGGCAATATCAATCAGCACGAGCGCGAGGAGTCGAACCCCGTTGGGCGGCTTTGGAGGCCGCTTGCTCTCCCAGGAGCACACTCGTGTAAAGGCCCCGGGCCGGTGTAAAGGCCCGGGGCCGATCGCATCAATCTTCCAACTCCACGTTCCAGTAGGCTTCGCTGATGAACTTGGCCCAACTGGCGATCCACCACGAACCCCATTTGGTTTACGCCCAGCCAACCAGTTGTACCTTGGCCATACGACCCAGCTGAATGACTCAGACACCTCGTTTGATGCCGAAGTCCTTCGCTTTGATCTTCACCATTCGGCCATCAGAATGGTGCCAGACGATGCCCTCGATTTCGTGCGCTGCCAGGAACGCTTTGATTCCATCGAAGTCACGGGGCGCGTTGATCTCCTGAGCGGCTGAATGACCACGTACCCAGAAGCCAACTAACTTGTGGTGGCTGTAGTTCTCCCGGTTGCCTTGCACCTTTGGCCCGCACAATTCGTAGAAGCCGTCAGTCGGGGCGGACTCGCCGGCCACGAGTTTTTCCATCGCTGCACGATGCCAGCAATCCTCCGGGCCGTCGCCAACCGGCACCCAGCCCTGCTGTTTGCCAGTGTTCTCGTCGACGTCGGTCGCCGGCTCGAAGTTGACCGGCGGCTTGCCACCGGGCTTTACCTCGTACCGTTTGAACAGTTTGCCATCGCGTACCATGCAGCAAGTGCCTTCGAACTTGCGTGTCGCCACGCCCTCGCCAGCCAGCACCCACTCGGCACCCGGCACCACCTCGTTGCGCACGAGCTTGTCAGTCTCGTAGTTGCGCTGAAACAGCGAAATGATCTTCTTCATGGAGCTTGCCCTGATTGGATTGGTTGCAACGCCTGGTTTACCCGTCGGCTGACGGTCGCGTGGCATTGCCACGCATTTTGCTTAACGGCCCCGGGCCTGTGAAGGCCCGGGACCGGTCGCATCAACCTTCCAGCTCCACGTTCCAGTAGGCTTCGCTGATAAACTTGGCCCAACTGGCGATCCGCACTCGGTGGGCCGCATAGATCGGCTTCCACGTCGGGCGGACCGGCGGCCGGCGGAGCTTCATACCAGCCTGCTGCGGCGTGCGGTCGGCCTTGCGCTTGTTGCACGCCACGCACGCCAAGACGCAGTTCTCCCAGGTCGAGGTGCCGCCTTGCGACCGCGGAAGCACGTGGTCGATCGACAGCTCCTCGGTTCCCGGCTGAACACTGCAATACTGGCAAGTGTAGTGGTCACGCTTGAACACGTTGCGCCGACTGAACGTCACGGCCGCGGTCGGCAGCCGGTCGTAACTGGTCAGCGTGATCACCTCGGGCACGCGCAGCCGCAGCCGAACCGCCTGGATGAACAGCTCCCCGTCGGTCGGGCGCAGTTGCGACCAGTCGGCCCAGTCGTACAGCCGGTAGTCGGCCGGGTCGACCACGCGGGCCGACTCGTTCCAGAGCATCGCCAGCGCGCGCTCCACCGTGGCCACGTTGACCGGCTGCCAGTTGCGATTCAGCACCAGCGTCGGCCGTTCCAGAATCTTGGCTACCATGACGTTCTCCATTCCACGAAAAAGGGGTATCTGAGCGGAGTTGAACCGCCACCTTCTGGTTCACAGCCAGATGTGCAGAAACCGCTACACCACAGACACCATATAGTTGTCAGCGCCCCGACCAGGACTCGAACCCGGAATCTCTCGTTAGAAGCGAGATGTGATGATCCATTTCACCATCGAGGCCCCAAGCGGAAGGCATGGGATTTGAACCCACATGACCCTTGCGAGTCGCACGGTTTAGCAAACCGGCCCGACCAACCGTATTCGGCTACCTTCCAAGTTTTCAGTGGACTCACCGGGAATCGAACCCGGACTTCCAGTCTGCCGGACTGGGGTCATCCCGTTAGACCATGAGCCCTTCGTTTTCTTGCAGTGGACCGCCGCGGAGTTGAACCGCGATTGCCTGGTTGCAAGCCAGGCGTCGTACCATTGGACCAGCAGCCCGAGTTGTCGGTTCGTTTTTGTCCATCGCTTTCGCCTTGCGCTCGGCTGCCGCCCTGGCAGCCGTGCTCCAGTTGAAGGTCCGTCCGGGACTTGAACCCGGCCTTCCTCCTTGTCTTCGGCGAGTACCGCACTGCGCTCGGCAGACGCCCGTCTGCCGTGCTCGCTTGCTGGAGGCGTGCGGCCAGAAACACCTAAAGACCAAATGATCCTGGACGGGATCGAACCGTCGATTTCCTGGATGTCGACCAGGCGTCTTAGCCACTGGACCACAGGATCGCTTGAGTGGCCGGGGAGGGCGTCGAACCCACAAAATCACGAGGCTCTCGACCTCGCCGCTTTGCCTGTTTGCGTACCCGGCCGATCATTGTCTGGATTCCGCTCTGTCGATTCGCTAGCCTGCATGCTCGACCGACTGAGCACCCTGGCGATTCCTGCTCTCCCATGAAACGCTCGACTCGAAAAGCTCTGGCAAAAGAAACACTAGACCTCGTCGAAAATGGCTCCTACATTGCTCCGTCCGGCAAGATGGTCAACTTTGCCGCTTTGACGAAATCGTGCCTGAGTGCTACCCGCTCTCTGTCACATGACCAGCTCGAAGCTATTCGCCAGCGAGTAGTCGACGAACCCACGAATGGCCGTCCGGCGTCGATTGAGGTCGCCAATGAGACGACGCTCGGCGGGATTCGACGTCTCCGGTCCAGTGGGTGCCAACCTGTCGCGGCCCTGAATTTCGCCTCTGCCAAGAATCCTGGTGGCGGATTCCTCAACGGGAGCGAAGCACAGGAAGAGTCCCTGGCGCGAAACTCTGCTCTCCACGCCTCACTGATTCGAGCGTGGGACTTCTACGAGCGCCATCGTGCCTCGCCCTCCTTGCTTTACTCGGATGCCATGATTTTGTCTCCTGATTGCCCGGTAATCCGCGATGACGATGGGACGTTGCTGGAGGTTCCGCAAGCAGTCACGTTCATTACGAGCGCCGCGCCGAATGCCGGAGCGATCACAACGAACCGGCCGGAGGAACTGTCGCAGCTTCCCGCTACATTGATGCGGCGATCAGAGTTCGTGCTGGCACTGGCGGCATCGGCTGGATACAAACATCTAGTCTTGGGTGCGTGGGGCTGCGGTGTTTTTCGCAATGACCCAACCGAAGTGGCGGGCGTCTTCATGCGACATTTGCGGCACGCCAATTGGTCAAGCCGCTTTGAGCGGATCGTTTTCTCCGTGCTGGATAATTCACCAAGTCAAGCTACGCTCCGTGCATTTCAGCGCGCCGTTGATCCAACCAACGGCTGATCGGCGGAGTCGATCCGGTCCAAATGGCAGGCCCGGGAGTCGCACCCGGCGGTCAGAGCTTATGAGGCTCCGCTGGACACTGGTCCGCCTGCGTCGGTTGAACAGGTTCTCGCCTGCACGTAATTCAGTGACCAAGGGGAGAGTCGAACTCCCATGCCTTGCGGCACGACGTTCTGAACGTCGCGTGTCTGCCAGTTTCACCACTTGGCCATGTCTTTGAATGACCCGTGCGGGAATCGAATGGGCACCGGCCGAAGGCTGGTCACCTTCCAGCGTGAGAGGCTGGCGTCCTGAACCGATAGACGAACGGGCCGTCAGTGCGTCGGGCAGGAGTCGAACCTGCAAAGCCCGAAGGCGAGTGGGTTACGGCCACGGAGGCTTGCCAATGCCCAACCGACGCGAATGTTTCAGTGGCACGGGTCGGAGTCGAACCGACAGACAGATCACCAAGGTTTGAGCTTGGCCGCTTTACCGGTTTGCGTACCGTGCCGTCGCTGCAAAGCGTCCCCAGCGGGATTTGAACCCGCGATCTCCTGCGTGACAGGCAGGCGAGCACTCCAGGCTGCTCCATGAGGACGAATTCTGAGTAGCTCGGGTGGGATTCGGACCCACAGCATCCCTGGTTCTAAGCCAAGGTGGTCTGCCAATTGCCTACCGAGCCATGTCGCCGTTCCATTGCAGTGCCCAAGGCAGGACTCGAACCTGCAAACATTCGGGTTTAAGCCGAACCGCTCTGCCGTTGGCGTACTCGGGCAAAAACCGCCGGCGGCCCGTGATGCAAAGAACACTGGGCCGCCAGCGGCGCTCTAACACACTCAGCCCAAAATCTCCGTGACGATTCCCGAGCCGACCGTCCGGCCCCCCTCGCGGATGGCGAAGTGGCTGCCCGCCTCGATAGCGACCGGCTTGCCAAGCTCGACAATCAGGCTCACGTTGTCTCCGGGCATGGCCATCTCGATGCCTTCGACCAGGTTGGCCTCGCCGGTGACGTCGGTGGTGCGGAAGAAGAACTGCGGCTGGTAACCGTTGAAAAACGGCGTATGCCGCCCACCCTCTTCCTTGCTCAGCACGTAGACCTTGCCCCGGAACTTCGTTTGGGGCTTGATCGACCGCGGAGCCGCCACGACCTGTCCGCGTTCGATCTCCGTGGCTTTGACGCCGCGGAGCAGAACGCCGACGTTTTCGCCTGCCGACGCCTTGGCTTGGATCTGCTTGAAAGCCTCGATGCTGGTCACCACGCTTTCGAGCGAACCACCCAAACCCACGATCTCGACCCGGTCGCCCGGTGTGACCACGCCTTGCTCGATCTTGCCGGTGGCCACCGTGCCGCGCCCCTCGATGGTGAACACATCTTCGATCGCCATCAGGAACGGCCGGTCGAGCGCTCGCCGCGGCTCGGGAATGGTGTCCAAAGCCGCGAGCAGGTCGGCGATGCACGCACGGGCCGCTTGGTCGGCCGGCGCGGCCAAAGCCGCACGGGCACATCCGCGCACGAATACGGTGCTGTCGCCGTCGAAACCGTATTTGGTCAGTAGCTCGCGCGTTTCCAGCTCGATCAGCTCGACCAACTCCGGATCGTCGACCAGGTCGACCTTGTTGACGAACGCTACCAGGTGCGGCACACCAACCTGGCGAGCCAGGAGGATGTGTTCCCGCGTCTGCGGCATCGGGCCATCGGCGGCCGAGATCAATAGTACCGCGCCGTCCATCTGGGCCGCGCCGGTAATCATGTTCTTGATGTAGTCGGCGTGACCCGGGCAATCGATGTGGGCGTAGTGCCGCGACTCGGTCTCGTACTCGACGTGGCTGGTCGTGATCGTCACAACTTTGGTCGCGTCGCGCACGGTGCCGCCCTTGGCGATGTCGCCGTAGGCTTTCACCTTGGCCAGGCCCTTGTGGGCTTGCACGGCCAGGATGGCAGCCGTCAGGGTGGTCTTGCCGTGGTCGATGTGACCGATCGTGCCGACGTTCAGGTGAGGTTTGCTCCTCATTGCAAAAACTCCATGTCTCCCAGTGGAGACGCTCGGATGACTGGTCCCTCGAAGCCCAACCGTCTGGTCTTTTCGTACGACGAGTAGCTCCAGAGCTCTGAGGAACCAACAGTAGTCCCGGGTGGACTCGAACCACCGGTGGGCGCTTTGTAGGAGCGCTGCCTTTCCCAATAGGCGACGGGACCGTGTGTCTTGCGGAGTGGACCCACCGGGATTCGCACCCGGATCTTCGGCTTGCGGAGCCGGCGTCCTCCTGTTGGACGATGAGCCCGAAGGGATCGAAAGCGGAAGCGGTGAGACTCGAACTAGCAACCGAGCACGGCACACGGGCGTGCGCCGAGCGCAGGGCGGTAGCTGCCAGCAACAGAGCCAGAGCCGCCACCTGTTTTCGAGACAGGCTCCTCATCCAGCCGGATCACTTCCGTTGTTGGATAGCTAAAAAAAGTTCCGGGGGTTGGAATCGAACCAACGACCTCCTGGTTCAGAGCCAGGCATCACTACCAACAGCAACTACCCCGGATCGGTTTGTCACGGCGGACACGCGCTGGCGTGCCCGAGTTCGGGGAGAAGGATTTGAACCAGCAACCGAGCACGGCACACGGGCGTGTGCTGAGCGCAGGGCGGTAGTGGGAGTTGACCCCGCCTTCTCAATTCGGGGAGAAGGACTCGAACCTCCACCACCTGGTTCAAAGCCAGGCAGCCTACCGTTAGCCGATCCCCGATCATGTTTTCCGAATTCAGAGTGCCCTGCGGGAGTTGAACCCACCTCGCCAGCTTGGAAGGCTGGCACCTTTGCCGCTCGGCCAAGGGCACGTGAGCGGAGGGAGAGGGAGTTGAACCCCCAAGGCTTTCGCTCGACTGTTTTCAAGACAGCTGCCGTCGCCAATCGGCTTGTCCCCCCATCGAAGCTGCGGCGGCAGGAATCGAACCCGCGTCAGGGCGCTTAACAGGCGCCTGCCCGTACCAGCACAGGCCCCACCGCAATGAGAGTCAGGGTGGCTGGATTTGAACCAGCGATCTCCTGCGTCCGAGGCAGGCGGAATCCCAGGCTTTCCCACACCCTGATGTCTTCAATCAAAAGCGCCCAGCGGGAATCGAACCCGCGCTTCCGCCATGGCAAGGCAGCAGGCTACCGCTACATCATGGGCGCAAAAAGTCTTGGTCGGATTGTCAAAGATCGAGAGCACCAGGTGGGACTCGAACCCACGTCGCCGCATTACGGGTGCGGAGTCCTCGCCGCTGGACGACCGGTGCTTTCTGTCAGTGGGATCAGAGGGGCTCGAACCCTCACCGACCTGGGTAAGAACCAGGCATGCTGCCGCTAACACCTTGATCCCGTCGTTTGTTCTTTGTCCACTTGTGCCCACAGTCGGCGCGGAGGGAATCGAACCCTCGACCTGGTCCTTATAAGAGACCTGCTCTTGACCACTGAGCTACGCGCCAGTGGGGTCGAAGGGAGTCGAACCCTTACCATTCCGCTTAAAAGGCGGAAGCGCTACCGTTACGCCACGACCCCAAGTGTCGAATGAGGCGTATGCGTTTGAGCCGTGGGCGAATCGCCATGTGGTTCTCCAGTGCCCATCAATCAGTCATTAGTGGTAGCCCTGAGAATCGAACTCAGCGCGACCCGGTTATCAGCCGGATATGGGCAACCAGCCCTCGACTACCGGCATCAATCTCGTTGTCAGTCGGGATGGTCGGACTCGAACCGACACGCTCGTGCTCCCAAGGCACGCGGGCTCACCGTTACCCAACATCCCGGTGGCTTGCTCAGTTCTCGGTCAGTAGCTCGTATGGGAATCGAACCCATCTCTCTGGCTTGAAAGGCCAGTATCCTGCACCGATAGACGAACGAGCCATGTTTGCCTTGCAGACTGCGCACCGCAGGCGTGCGCGACCAACGTCGGTTTTCATTCCGCTCGATTCAGTGGGTCGGGAGGCGCTCGAATCCTCGTCTCCTCGTTTTCAGCCAAGCGCTAAACCGTCTCAGCTACCGACCCCTGCTGCTTGCTTTGGTATTCCGCCACCACCTGCTGACCGCAGGGCCAATAAAAAAGGCCCGGTGTCCTTGTGACACCGAGCCTTTAGGGCTTTCAGACCGTTTTACGGCCGAGCGTCACAATCGCAGAGGATGGGCGGAGCTATTCGCGCGGAGCATGGTATCTCGTGGCGCGGAGTATCCCGTCCCTATGCGTTCTTGGATCGAACTCGGTCGCAAAAACAACATTGAAGTCACGTTTCCTGCAAAATCCGAAGGACCGTCAAGATTCGCCCGGGGACCACTTGCCCGCGGGTGTACACCCTCTTAGACGCCGGTCCCGGGCAAAAGTTCACGGAGATTTTTGCACGCGATGCCAGCAACGGGTTAGATGCCGTCAGCGATTCATTTATTCCGAATCTCTCCAGAGAATCGGTCCGTGAGATCGAGTTGATGGCCGCAATGATTCAGTCGAGGCAGGCGACCACGGACGAGGTGACGTCTACGCCGCCATCAGTCGCAGGATCGAGGGCGGCATGGGCTTGCTTTGCTGCAAAAGCCGCGGATCGACGTAATGGGTGTAGGCTAGGCCGTGGGTTCGGTGCCCCAAATGGGCCTTCGCGGCTCCCGGATGAGACCGTTCGAGTAGCGCCGCAGACGTCCTTCTCAGTCACTTAATCGATCCTGGCAAACCGTATTCTTTCAGGACACGCCGGAAGAACTCGCGCGAGTTCTTCCCGTTCATGAGTTGGCCAAATACCAGCGTCCGACCACTGCCGCGAATCTTGTCCAGCATCGCGAGCGCGTCATCCGGCAACGGACACGCGATGGCGTCACCAGTCTTGCTCATTGTGACGACGATCATTCCATTCTGAATCTGGTCCCAGCGGACCGAGGCCAGATCGCCAAAGCGCAGGGCCGAATACTACCCGACTAAGACAAATGCCGACCAAAACGAAGCTCGTCGAATCAGTGGATCATTGTGCATCGATCCACGCAGTCGAGCGAACGCTTGGAAGACTTCGGTTAGTTGCTGCACCGTCCAGCATTCCGGCAGCGACGGTTTAACCCGGATCTTGCGAATCCGACCTGGCCGAGTTTCCAAGTAATGCAAGTCGTAAGCTGCTCTCCAGAGGGCCAAAACGGCACCTCGGTAGCCCCGAACGGTGATGGGACTCAAGTTGGCCTCGAAAAGCCGCGCCGTCCAAAGGTTTATTGTGGCGTCGTTCAGTTCGGTGAGCGTTGCTGGTCGGCCGAGCACTCGTTCAAAATTTGTCTGGCGATGGTGCATCGAAGCCGCCGACCGTGCCCGTATCCCGCGTTCTGCCGCGTAGCGAGGTAGCAAGTCGCGGAGTGTGGCCGGCGCTTCTTCGGCAGTATGAACGGCAGTCAGTTCAGCCTCGGTACTCCCAGCGGCGATTCAGCGAGATCGATTTCCTGGGCCACGATGCTGACGATGGCGAAGACGAAGATAGTGGGGCCGCTGTGCCCGCCTAGTTCTGGTCTCGGTTTCTGTTTCCCTAACTGGCGTCTGATAGGAGGTCATGCAAATGAGAAGCCTGGGACGGCAGCCCAAACGAGGCCAGTGGACGGGCTCAAAAGGCGGATTTGTCCCAGTGACTGGGACAAATGAAAACCGCCCGTCGCAAGATGCTTCCGTAAAAGCTTTTGCGACGGGCGGGATTCAAAAAAACGGAGAGGACAGGATTCGAACCTGCGGATGGGTTACCCCATCACCGATTTAGCAAACCGGCGCTTTCGACCACTCAGCCACCTCTCCCGGGTGACCAGCCGCACATCGACCTGTTCTGACTGGCGATGGGCGTGGACACCAAAATTTTATGCATTCTCCACGTTGCCGCAAGACCGACCCCCAAGTCCGGCGTCCCAAGTCCGGCGTTGCCGCCCGGCGGCCGGATGCAGGCATTCGCTAGAATCCATTGCCCTTGGTGCTGGTTTGCACGCGAACCAGGTGCATGTCGGCCGTGATGTAAAGCACGCTGCCATCGCCGCCCCAAGCGCAATTGGACGTGCGGCCGCCGGTATTCAGCGTGCCCAGGTGCGTGCCGTCCGGCGCGAACACGTGCACGCCGCCGGGCCCGGTGGCGAACAAGTTGCCCTGGCGATCGATTTTCAGCCCGTCGGGCAAGCCAGGCCGGCCTTCCTTGGCCCAGCTGGTGGCGTCGAAGAAAATCCGTCCCTTGCCGAGCGTGCCGTCGGGTTTGACGTCGAACGCCATCCAGATCGCCTTTTCCGGATCGGATTGGGCGACGTACAGCGTTTTCTCGTCGGGCGAAAAGGCGATGCCGTTCGGACGCGTCATGTCCGGTGTCAGCAGTGTCAGCTTGCCGTCGGGCGCCAGGCGATACACGCCGCAGAAGTCGAGCTCGCGCCGCGGATCGTCAAACTGCTTGGGCAGGCCGTAGGGCGGATCGGTGAAGTACAAGTCGCCGTTCGACTTGAAGACCAGGTCGTTGGGGCTGTTGAGCCGCTTGCCCTGATAGCTGTCGACGAGCGTTTTCTTGCCCCCCTCCTTCTCCAAGCGCGAGACGCGGCGATCGCCATGCTCGCAAAAGTGGATCCGGCCCTGCGGGTCGGCCGTCAGTCCGTTGCTGCCGGGCTCGTTGCCATAATCGACGATGCCGGTGTAGCCCGACGGTTTCAGGAGCAGGCTCACGCCGTCGTCTTCCGACCAGCGCATGACGCTGTTGCGCGGAATGTCGGAGAAGACCAGATAGCCGCCGTCCTTCATCCAGAGCGGTCCTTCGCACCATTTGAAGCCGGAGGCCAGGACTTCGATCTTGGCGTCGTGGGGAATCAGCTTGTCGAACCGCGGATCCTTGCGGTCGATGGTGCCCAGCGTCGGATAGTTGGGCACGGCTTTGTCGATCGCCGCGGCCGAGCGCACGGTGGCGCAGGCCAGCACGCCCAGACTTGCCCAGAGCGTCAGATGAAACCAACAGAGCGTCATGATCTTTTCCTGCCAGCTAGGGACTGCACGGGGGGGTGTGAGCAGGCGGGCCGCCGGCCGGAGCTCGCGGCGGCCGGTCGGCGTGCGCGTTACCGCTTACGCTAGCCTGTGTCCGGCGATCAAGCAACACGCCGGCCGCGAAAATTCCGCAGCGGCAGGCTGTGTTTGGTACGGGCTGTGCTCGGTTGGGGCTGTGCTCGGTTGGGGCTGTGCTCGCGGCGGGCGCGCGGGCCGCCTGCGCGTCAGCGCCTGAGCACCGTGGGCAGGTAGCCGGCGATCATGCCGACCGCCAGTCCCACCAGGTGCGCCGTGTTGGCCACGTCGCCGGCCATTTTCGAGAACATGCAGACCAGCAGCCAGACGATCATCAGCACGACGGTGTTTTGCCCGATGTAGATGTCGCCGCGCGGACTGAAGCGGCTTTGCATCCAGGCGTAGCCGAACAGCGCGTAGTCGACGCCCGACATGCCGCCGAAGCGCGGGCCGGTGTCGAGATATTGTCCGACGTTCGAGGCCACGGCGCTCGTCAAAACCAGCACGGCCAACAGCAGCGTGCCGCGGCGCAGCTCGATCAGCGAACCGAGCAGGTACAGCATGTACATGTCGAACAGCAGGTGCATCAGGTTGAAATGCAGGAAAATCGGCGTGATCAGCCGCCACACCTGCCCGGCCAGCACCTCATGCAGCGGCGAACCCCCGGCCGAGATTTGCAGCAGTTGCAGCAGCTCGGGCCGCGGTTCGCCCAACCCCAACTCGCCGGTCATGACGCTCGCCGTCACGGAGAGCGCGATCAACAGTGCCGTCAGCGGCTGCCGGCTGCGCGTGGGGCGTTGCCAGCGGTCGCCCAGCTCGATCACGTTCGATTGGGCCTTGCGACGGCCGTCGATCTTATCCTGCCGGATCTTGGCGGCAGCCGGGCCGGCGGCCGCGAACTTCGCCTCCCGCGGATCGCGGTTGAATTCCTCGAAGGCAGCCCGGGCGCGCTCGACGTCGTTTTCTTCGAAGACCCAAACCGAATGGGTGTCGCCGCCGTCGATCCGGGCCGTCACACCCAGCGTGAGCAGGTAATCGCAAAAGCGCTGGGCGTCGTCCGGGCTGGCTATCGTGCCGATTTGTCGCATTCCACGAATCTAGCCTACGCGCGGGCAGGGCCAAGGTCGAAAGTCCCTCGGGACAAAAAGCGCCGGCTGTGGAGCAACCGGAGGTGGGCCCCGGCCCGACGGCGCTCGATCAGATTTCCTGATCGGACCAGAGCCGACTGGTCGCCGGCACGTTGCCTGCGGCCGTGCGCGGGCTCGAACGATGAGCGCTGCCGCCCAGGCCCGAAGTCGCGCTGGGCACCGCAGCCGAGCCGACCAGGCCGGCCCCATTCTGGGTGCCCCCGGGTGAACCGCTGCCGGTCGACGTGCTCGCGGGGCAAGCGGCCGGCGCGGCTTGAGCCAACGACTGGGCCGCCGCCAGGGCAAAGGCCACCGAACCAACGTCGGCCGAGTCATCGGCCGGCGCCGTGCTCGTCCAGGTCGTCCCGCTCGCTGCCTCTGTCGCCAGCGCGCTGGCAACTGCGGCGCGGGCGAGCCCGGGCGCCGCGCCTGCCGCCACAGTGCCTGCCGCCGCAGCCGCGTTTAACTCGTTGATGATGTCGAGCGCATCGATCGCGGTGAGCTGGCCGTCGTCGTTGACGTCGACCAATTCATTGCCTGACCCGCTGAGCGTCGAAAGCGGGCCGCCGTCGCCGGCGTTCAGATCGTTGATGACCGCCAGCGCATCGAGCGCCGAGACGATGCCGTCGCCGTTGACGTCGAGCGGGTTGACGGCGTTGTGATACTGCAGCTGCACCGGAGGGGGCAAGGACACCTGCGGACTGGGTGCAGTGGCGTTCAGCGACACGTTGGTGTTGGTGCCGCTGACTTCCAAGAAGAGCGGGCCGGCCGCCAGTCCGGTGTACGACAGCTGAGCCTGTCCGCTGCCGGTGGTGGACGTGGCGATGACGTTCATCGCGCCGTTGAGAAGCGTCAGGTTGACGCTGCCCAGCGCCGGACTGAACTGAGCCAAAGCGGTCAGCGTGCCGTCAACGCCTGCATCGAACGAGAACCAGTACGTGCCGTTGGCCAGATTCAGGCCCGGGAAGCTCGGGCCGTTCGAGGCCAGGAACACCCGTCCATTGGAATACGCGGAAGCGAACTGGGCCGCCGGGCCTTGCGCGCCGAAGTCGTAGCCGGAGCCTTGCTGTCCGGCGGCCAGCGCGAGGCCCGTGAATTGGCTATTGGTGTTCGGGCCGGCGGCGGCGGGCGTGCCATTGGCGGCGAGGCCGGGCACGAAGAAGCCCGGCTGGATTTCCTTCACGCTATAGGTGCCCTGAGGCAGCAGGTAGTTCGAGCCTTCGGCAAAGTGATACGATCCGTCGGAACGCGTCGTCGTATAGGTGGTGAATGTGTAGCCGCCATCGGTCTTGCTCAATTCGATCGTGACGCCCGGTATGCCGGCCTCGCCTGGATCGATCTCGCCGTTGCCGTTGCCGTCGACGTACGCGTAGCCGGAGATTTCCACCGCCGCTCCCACTCGAATTGCCACCGTGGCGACGTTGGACGTCAGCCCGTTAGCGTCGGTAACCGTGTACTGCAGGGTGTTGCCACCGACGAAGCCGGCTGCCGGCGTGTACACGATCTGGCCGCCGACCATCTGGGCCGTGCCGTTCTGTGGTTGCTGGACGATCTTGAGCGAGCCGGGCACCAGCGCCGCCTGCGATTGAGACGGATGGTCGTTGGCCAGCACGTTGATCGTCACTGGCGTGTTCGCCGCTGTGGACGCCAGGTCGTTATTGGCCACCGGCGGCGCATTGACGGTGATCGATACGCTGGCCACGTTCGAGACGTTGCCTTTGGTGTCGCTGACGGTGTAGGTAAACGAATCCACCCCGATAAAACCGCCACTGGGGGAATAGGTCACGGTGCCTGTCGCCGGATTGATCTGCACCGTGCCGTCGGCCGGCTGCTGGACGATCGCGACGGTCGTCGGATCGATCGGATTGGTGCCGGCAGTGTCGTTGGCCAGCACGTTGATCGCGACGGGCGTGTGCTCGCCCGTGGCGGCCGCGTCGCTGTTGGCATGCGGCGGCGTCGTGGCAACGGCTGCGACAACGATCGACACGGTTGCGACGTTCGAGACGTCGCCCTTCACATCCTTGACGGTGTAGGTGAAGCTGTCGTTGCCGGCGAAACCGGCCGCCGGGGTGTACGTCACCAGGCCGGATTGCGAATTGACTTGCACCGTCCCGTGGGCCGGCTGCCCGGCGATGGTCACGGTCGACGGAGCGATCGCGCCCCCGCTGCCGGGAACGTCGTTGGCCAGCACGTTAATCGCCACGGGAACGTTCTTATTGGTTTGCGCGCTGTCGTTGACAGCGGTCGGCGCCACGGGCGTCGGGTTCACCGTGACCGACACGGTCGCCACGTTCGACACGTCTCCGTTTACGTCCTTGACGGTGTAGGTGAAGCTGTCACTGCCGACGTAGCTGGTCGCCGGGCTGTACGTCACGACGCCGGTCAGGGGACTAACTTGCACCGTGCCGCTGGCCGGCTGCCCGACGATCGTCACGGTCGAGGGAGCGATGGCGCCGCCGGTGCCGGGCGTGTCGTTGGCCAGCACATTGATCGCCACGGGCACGTTTTCGATGGTTTGGGCGCTGTCCGCGACGGCGGTAGGGCCGGTGGTGCTGACTGATCCGCTGCCCCCTGTGACCGCGGCCACCACGACGCTGGAGGCGGTGGCCAGGCTGGTGCTCACGACGAAAACCGTGTCGTTGGGCGATACTGCCAGGCCGAGGTGATTATCCAGTCCGTTCGTCGATCCGTTGCCGTCGAGGTTGGCATTGGTCGTGACCGCGGCGCCGTTGGTCCCGAACGTCGTGTCGGGCGAGCCGTCGCTGTTGAAACGCAGGATGGCGAAATTGATCGCCCCGGTGGGAGGCCCCGCCTGGACAATACCAGCGACCAGGATCCCGCCGTCGGGTTCGAGCGCGACCTGGTCCGATTGCGATTCCACGAAGCCTGGCACGCTGGTCACGATCGGCTGGCCACCGTTGAACGTCGTATCCCGGGTGCCGTTTTCGTTGTAGCGGGCCAACACGAAGCCTTGATTCGACGCGCCCAGGCCGAGAGTGGGGTTACCGGTTACGAGAAATTTGCCGTCGGGCTGTTGGATCACCTGCGTGGCGCTGATTTCGCCGTTGGGCTCGGCCGTAATCGGGGTTTGCACGGCACCGCCGTTACCGAACGTCGTGTCCAGCGTTCCATCGCTGTTGTACCGCACCAGCGTGAATTCCGGCACGTCCCCGGTCGCCGGCTCGTATCCGGAAAAGCCGTAGGTCAGGATCTTTTGATCGCTCTCGACGAAGACGCCCTCGGTCAAGGCACTCACGTCGAGGGCGCTAGTCGTGGGGAAGAGCAGACTGATAAGGGCTACGGCGGCGGGGCCGGTATTGAATGTGTTGTCGTAGGTGCCGTCGTGATTAATCCGATACGCATGGAAGAAGAGCGATTGGCTGACCACATAGCTGCCGTCGGATTGCAAGGCCAGGCCCGTGATTTGCACATCCAGCTTCGAGATTTCATCGATCCCCGCAGTGCCGAACGTCTTGTCCAGCGAGCCGTCGCTGTTGAGCCGGATCAGCGTGGTTTGGTCGGTGCCGCCCGTGTCGCCCCAGCCGCCGACGGTGATCTGCCCCGACGGCTCGACCACCAGTCCCACGATGCTCCAGTTGGTGTTTGTCATCGTAACGTCCACTTCGCCATTAGTGCCGAACGAGTTGTCCAGCGTGCCGTCGGGGTTCAGCCGGACCACGAATACGGAGCCCAGGTCGTTGAACGTGCCGGCGATGACCACCTTGCCGTCGGGCTGGGCAACGATGTGGTAGTCGGAATTATTCTGACCGGCCGCGCCGAAATGGATCTGTTCCACGCCCGTGCCGTTGAAATTGGTGTCCGGCTGACCGCCCGACAAGACCCAGCGAGGCTCCAGCGATTCCATGGCCAAGGCGCGTCGAGAGCGGCTATGCATTGCGGAGACCTGAGTGGGGGGATAGGGGCCGGCCGGAAGAGTGGGTCCCAAGCGGGAGCCTGAAAAATAACTCCCCCTCGTCAGGTTTGCGACGGTGACGGTGGCGTGTTTTCCCTCCGCAGAACGAAATTCACCGTGGTCAAATGTTCGCCTAATCGAGCCCTAATCCAAAAGCGGCTTTGATTGGCCTGACCACTTCGCTTGAACAATGCTTCCCGATGCTCTGAGCGGGCTATTGTCAACGCCCATGTCGGTCGCCTTCGAACAATCCATCAAGCAGCTCGAAGACAGCGCGCTCGAAGGCAGCGCGATGTTTCTGCGACGGACCTTCAGCCGTATCGGTCCGCATGGGCCGATGCGGAGCAACTTGCCCGACAGCTTGTCGTGCGCCGGAATTGGACGGAGCTCCAAGCCAGGCGACTACTGGCAGGTGAGGGGAGCGCGCTGGTACCGCGCAATGACATCTTTCGCCGGAGACAGTCCGTACAACGGTGCGCCGTATGGCCCCAACTGCGGGTCGATCGTTCCAGTCGGCACCAACCGCCCGAACGCCTGGGGCCAACTGGATATGCACGGCAACGTCTGGGAGTGGTGCCGAGACGAATTCGCCGATGCGTTAGCCGGTGGACGCGATTCGGTCGAACCGCGGCGGTGGCTGGGGCAACGTCGGCGCGGCCTGCCGGCGGCGCTCATTCAGCTTTGCTCGTCGGACCAGAGCGATCCGGCCGCAGGCAAGTTGCCTGAGCGCGGGCTCGAACGATGAACGCTGCCGCCCAGGCCAGAAGTCGCGCTGGGCAACGCAGCCGAGCTGACCAGGCCGGCCCCGTTCTGGGTGCCGCCGGGTGAACCGCTGCCAGTCGACGTGCTCGCGGGGCAAGCGGCCGGCGCGGCTTGAGCCAACGACTGGGCCGCAGCCAGGGCAAAGGCCACCGAACCGACGTTGGCTCCGGCGCTGGACGCGGCCGCCGGCGTCCGGCCGGAGATTGTCACGCTCGGAGCGGCCAGCGCGGGCGTCGCCGCAGCCGGTGCCGACAAGACGCTGTCGACCGCCGCTGGCGTCAATGTCGCCGACGCAACGGCGCTGGCGACGGCAGCGGCGCTGGCGGAGTTCAAGTCGTTGATGACCTGCAGCGCGTCGAGGGCCGTGAGCTGGCCGTCGCCGTTGACGTCGACCATGTCGGAGCTGGACAGATTGAGCCCGGACAGCGGGCCGAATTCACCGGCGTTCAAATCGTTGATGATCGCCAGGGCATCGAGCGCCGAGACGATGCCGTCTCCGTTGACGTCGAGCGGATTGGAGACGTTGTGCAGCTGCGGCTGGACGGGGGGCGGCGACGAAACCTGCGGCGAGGGCGTGTAGGTGTGCAGCGACACGTTCGGATTAGTCCCGGTCAGCTCCAGGAAATAGGGTCCGTTCGACTGGCCGCTGAAACTGAGCTCCGCCTGGCCGCCGCTCGAGGTGGAGGTCGCCACGGCGTTCATGGCGCTGTCGAGCAGCGTCAGGTTGACGCTGCCCAGCGCAGGGTTGAACTGGGCCACGGCCGTGAGCGTGCCTTGAATTCCGGCGTCGAACGAAATCCAGGTTGCCCCGTTTTGCAGATCGAGGGCCGTGAACGTGGGTCCGGTCGAAGCCAGGAACGCGCGGCGATTGTAATAGGCCGCGGCAAACTCGGCCGAAAGCCCTTGTGCGCCAAAATCGTAGCCGGTCCCCTGCTGGCCCACGGCCAGCGTGATATTGCTGAACTGGCTGTTGCTGTTGGGTCCGGCCGCGGCCGGCGTGCCGTTGCTGGCCAGGCCCGGCACGAAGAAGCCCGGCTGGATCTCTTTCACCGTGTACGTGCCGGCCGGCATGATGTAGTTCGCGCCTTCGACGAAGTGGTAGGCTCCGTCGGCGCCGGTCAGGGCAAACGTCGTGAAGGTGTAGTTGCCGTCGGTCTTGGTCAGTTCGACGGTGACGCCGGGAATGCCGACTTCGCCGGACTCTTTCTGCCCGTCGCCGTTGGTGTCCACGTAGGCAAAGCCCGAGACCTCGACGGCGCCTCCCATGCGAATGGCCACGGTGGCCACGTTGGAAACGTTGCCGTTGTTGTCGGCTACCGTGTATTGGAAGCTGTCGCCGCCGATGTAGCCGGCGTTCGGCGTGTAAACGGCCTCGTTGTTGACGATCTTCACCGTGCCGTCGAGCGGCTGGGTGACGATTTTCAGCGTCGAGGGGACAAGCGTGGAATTGTCGGTGAAATCGTTCGCCAGCACGTTGATCGTGACCGGCACGCCGGGCTGGGTCGAGGCCAGATCGTTCTCGGCCGTGGGCGGCCGATGGACCGTGATCGTCACCGTCGCCACGTTCGACACGAAGCCGTGCGTGTCGGCTACCGTGTATTGAAACGTGTCGTTGCCGAAAAAGCCCGTGGCGGGCGTGTAGGTCACGACGCCGGTCGCCGCATTGACCGCGACGCTGCCGTCCGCCGGCTGCGTGACGATCTTCACCGAGGTCGGATCGATGGGGTACAGATTGGCCACGTCGTTGGCCAGCACGTCGATCGCCACCGGCGTGTTCTCCGCGGTCGCGGCCGAATCGTCGACCGCCGTCGGCGGCCCCAAATCCCTCACCACCGCCGCCGAGGCAATGCCGTTGGCAATCACCCGGATGCTGTAGGTCCCCGGCACGAAGTTCGCGGGCAACACGAAATCCGTGGTCTGCACGGTGTTGCCCTGGGCCACGCCGGTGCTGCTCCAGTCGTAGCTGCGGGCATAGGTAATATTACCGCCGGCATCCGTCAGTTGAACGATCGGATAATTGCTGGCCATCTGGTTGTCGTCGCCGTAGAGGGCTCCTTCCGAGATGCCCGTGAGCTGGGTGCCGGTCAGCACGAAAGTGGCGTTCCCGGCGTTCTGGATGTTGGTGATCGTGGGTTGCCAGGCGGCCCGCGGCGACCCGACCGGCGTGTACACGTCGATCGTCTGATTCTCCTGGGTCAGCATGACTTGGCCGCTGGCCAGGTCGAGCATGTTCAGCGCAAAACTCGACGTGCTCGTCAAGTCGATATTCGAGGGCGTAACGTCGGTAAACGTTTGATCGTTCGGATCGTATTCGTAGATCGTGGTTGCAGCCGGGAAGTCGTACGCACCGGAAACGGCGCTGATGCTCCCCTCCGGCGAAAGCGCGATCAAAACATTGCCGTTGGGCAGCATTGCTCCCGGCGAGTCGGCCGCCACCATGTAGGTCAGCGGGCCGCCTGGCGTGACCATGCCTTGTCCGAAGGCGTCGTCGGTAATGGTCACGGCCTGTTGGGGCTCTTGCGGGCCCGCCGACCAGCTGCCGCCGCTGGCCGAGGGGGTGTAGATCGCAGTGTTGCCATTGGTGCCGAAAAACATCACCGTGCCATTGGGCAGCAGGAAGCCGGGTCCCAATTCGTATCCTTGGGCGCCCACGCCACCGCTCGTGGCCGTCGGTCCATCGGAAAGAATGCTCGGCGGATTTGCCGCATTCACCGTGCTGGCATCGACCCAGGTGCCCGTCGCCGGAATATAACGCTGGGCTTCGAATTTGTTGTCGTTCGAACTGGCGAAGATGTCGTACGACAGGATGCTGCCGTCGGGCAGCTTGACCCAGGATTCTTCGTCGCTGGCTTCGCTGCGCAGCTTGTCGCCGGTCTGCGACCACGTGTCGGTCGAAGGACTGTAGACGTACGTTTGGGGGCCGTTGAAGTACCCGGCCAGGATGTTGCCGTTGGGCAACGTTTCGATCGGATCGTCGCCGAATTGCGATACCGGGTTCGGCGGCGGGTTGTCTCCCACGTCGGTCGGTGGCGTGGGAATGGTGGACGTGTTGGTCCACGCGCCGCCCGTGCCCGCCGTGGGGTCGAAGATCTCCGACGAGCCGGTGAAATCGAACGGCATCGCGTACTCGCCGCCGATGATAAACGCCTTGCCGTCGGGGAGCATTGCCATGGGCGCAAACAAGCGCGGCACATTCGACGAAGTCAGAGTGCTCCACGTCCCCGAGGTGTAGCTGCCCGTGGCATTCGGAGTGAGCTGGTACCAGTTGTTCGAGGCGCTATTGGCGCCCCCTTGGACCATGACCGTGCCGTCGCTCAGCTGGAGCAGGGTCTGGGCACCGTTAGGATCCGGAATCGTCGCGGCCACGGTTTGCCACGTGCCGGCGGTCGCAGCCAGCATCGCTCGCTGCTCGAGCGCCTCGATCTGAGGGCGAAAGCGCAGGCGCGGGACCCGCCGCCAGGGGGCATCGATCCGTGGCGCAAAGCGGCTCAAGCGAGGGGTGCGTCGAGACATGGCTGCCAATCGTCTGTTCTAGGAATGCAGGCTCTGATCGCCGGCTGCGCAGCGGCTGCGGTCCGCCCGCCGGCCAAGCATGCGCGACGGTCGTCCCGGGTACTGCTGGGCGGAAGTCGGCCATGGCGACCGGCAATCGATCAGCCGCCAGCCGCACAATCGCCCCCCCATTGACCGTATTATGCGTCTTCATCGTAATTGGACCCCCGTCGCGCCACAACGGATGATCGTAAATCGCGAAAAAAACGGCATAACCGGCCTGCCAGCTGCCCCTCGGAATGCACGGATCCAAGGGCATTTCTCGAAGGGGGGCGCCGGCCCGGCATGGCGGCCGGACGTGCCCCACTCGTGCGTAGATTCCCGCGAGCCCACGGGCTCGGCAGCGGGCCGCGACCCATACGGCATCGGGAACCGGATGACGTCGGCCGCCAGCGGGCGCGGAAATGCCAGCAGCCAGGTAGTCAGGGTTTGCCCGCGGGCGAGATCGCCCGCGCTAGAAATGCCCGCCGGGCGGAGTTTTCTTCCCGCCGGACGAGTTTATTGCCGTGTGCGCGGACTTGTTCCCGCCGGGCTGGGCCGAGCGCAGTTTAGCGCCGCGACCGCGGGAAATAAAAAAAGGTCATGGCAAATCGATCCGTCGCTTTGCCATGACCTCTATCCTGAAGCGGAACCCACGTGTGTTCCGCCCTCCCGATAGGTTTGTATCAGCTTTATCGGAGCGCCGGTTAGCGACTCTGAAGACTTTTTTTCCGCCCTCGACGAGGGCTCCGCCGCTGCAACCCGCAGGGATTCACAACTCTGCGCCGCGGGTTTGCGCAGCGCCAATTTCCGCCGCGGCAGTTGCTTCGCGGCAGCCACTTCGCGGCAGTCACTTCGCCGCAGCGCGATACAAGAACGGCCGGCGAAACATTCCGCCCAGATGATGCGGGTTGTCGAGCCGTAGAAAGAGGGCGTTGTCGCCCGGCTTGAGCCGGCCGGTCAGGTCGACATCCCACTCGAAGCGGTAATCGTTCAGCCACCAAACGCCCTTGAACGGACGGTGGGCCACCTCTTGGCCGCCGACGTACAGCCAGGCTTCGTTGAACAAGCCCGGAAAGTGGAGATGCAATTCGCCGGCCGTTTGCTCGGCATCGAGCCCGAGATCGGTCTGATACCAGAGATGGCCGGTGTAGCTTTGAAAATCGGGCGTGACGATCCCCTGCGCCTGGGCGTACACGTCGGTGCTGAGTTGTTCCCAGTGGCCGGGATTGTTTTGCCGATCGGCCAGCGTCACCGGCCTGGCCAGCTGGTTCCACCAGGCCAGGTCGACCGGCTGGCGAAACCAGCTCTCGCGCACTCCCTGGTCCTGCGGGTCGCGGCGAAAGTTCCACACCAGCGGCAGCCGGGCCACGAGCGTGCCGCGGCTGCCGTCGACCAGCGGCAACAGCTCGCGATATTGCTGCACCTCGCCCGGCCACCAGGCGTAGCCGTTCTCGCCGATGACCTTATAAGTCGTCAGCGTGCCGTCCTTGGCGGTCAATCGCTCGCGGGCGGCCAGCCCGCGCTCGCCCGCTGCGACGGCCGCCCGGTAGTCCACGTCGCGGGCCGCCGCGCTCACCATCGCCTGATAGGCCTCGAGCACTTCGAAGCCGAGCCGCGTGACTTCGAGCCGTTCGCGTTCCAGCTGCCGATTCGGGCCCGCGTCGGGCGCAGCCGCTTGCAGCGCCGCGGTGGCCGCGGCCAGGCTGGCGCGCAATCGTTCGACCAGCGCGGGGGTGTAGATGGCCGGGGCCACGAAATACTCGTGCTCGGTCACGATCGTGTCCTGCCAGGCCCGAAAGATCGCGTTCCAGTATTCGGCCATCGGCCCTGCGGCCGGGCCGTAGAATTTTTCGTAGAACTCGGCCAGCAGGGCGTCGACGTCAGCGTCGGGATTCCATTGCAGTTGGCCGCGGAAGAACAGGTTGGTCCAGATCGTGGCCATCGCCCCGCGGCTTTCGGTGTCGATGCCCAGGATGCCGGCCCGGCGGTAATGCTGGATGTCGCGGCGAAAGGCCTGCTGCGAGGGGTCGGGCAGATCGCGCCAGACGAGCATGTTCTGGTCGTAGTCGTAGATGACCAGCCGGCCCTGCATGACCTTGGCCCAGCGGTCGAGAATGTCTTTGTACTCGCGGCGGGGCCCGGAGCGAGGATCGTCCATGTCGTGGATCGGGTCGATGTCGATCGGCGCCAGGTAGCCCACCAGCGGCCGGGCCGCCGTCACGTCGCGCACCGGCGGCAGAGTGATATTCGCATAGATCAAAAACCCGATTCGGGCCCGGCTCTCGGGTGCCTGCTTGAGCAGGCTGGCGGCGACCTTGTTGTAGAGCACCATGAACGCGTCGGTGTACGACTGGGTGAGAAAATACTTGTCATACTGCAGTGCGACGAGCTCGCGGTCCTGGGCCGAGTCCGACTCGTAGATCCCGTCTTCCATGCCCAGCATCACGTCGTTCCCCGCGGCGAACTGCGGCAGCACCTGCTTGACCACGTGTTCGGCGGTCCGGTCTTCGGAGATGGGCACGTTGAACATCGTCTTGCCCGGCGGGATCAGGTCCTTGGTGTAGTTGCCCAGGTTGTGGCCGTTGGGCACCGCGACGTCGTTGAAGAAGTTGCGCCGCATGAATTCGTCCTTGCCGCTGGTGTCGCCGTTCCAGCTCAGCCAATAACGCCGCACTTCAAACGGCGGCGCGTAGGCCACGTTCAGTTCCCCGACGTCGAGCGCGGCCTGCCGGGGAATGCATTCGCCCAGCGGGCCGGGCAGATACCAGCGGCAGCCCCAGCGGCCGAGCAATTCGGCCACGGCGTAGTAATGGCTGTCGTCGTTCGTGCCGGCCAGGTAGACGCGATTGCCCCGGCGAACGAGGACGATCGCGTCGGCCCGCAAAACCGGGTCGTGCCTGGCGGTCTTGACCAGCAGGCCGCGCAGCTCGGGCAGCGCCTCGAGCGCTACGCGGCCGACCAGCAGGAGCGGCGCGTCGGCCCCTGCCGCTGCGGCCAGGCTCTCGGGCGAGTCGGCCAGCTTCGGCGCGGCGCCGCTCATCCGGCCGATGTAATCGACCAGATCCCGCGCCGCGCGGCGCTCCCAAACGCCCGCATCGGCCGCCACTGCCACGGTGGCGGCAGACCGGCCGTCGGCAGCAATCCGCAAGTTGGCCGCGCCGCTCTTGCCGGCCACCGCGGCCCGCGCCGGCGCGGCGCAGGCCAGGCTGCAAAGCGCAAACACGACGGCCAGGCTGATTAAGAACCTGGGGACAACACGGTCTGGGGCAAGGGGGACAGTCCCATTTTGCTCCGCAGGCTGCGCAAAATTGGGACAGTCCCCGCCCGTTCTGTCCCCAGGCTCTAAGTATCGAGACGTGAGTTGCATCGGGAACTCCGGTATTTTGCCGTTCGCCGGGGCCAGTTGGCGCACTGTATCTGTCGATCGCCTTGGCTGCAACAAGCTGCCGGCCCGCTGCAGAGCGCCGGAAGGATTGCCGGACAATCAATCGCAGGGTGCCCTGCCTTCCGGATCTGGTTGCAATGCCCGGTGCCTGCTGTTACACAGAGCCTGGTGGAGCCCTCAGGTGGTAAGTGAATATCCCTACGGTTCGCAGCGGAGACTTGCTGATGTGCTGCAGATGCCCGCGCGTTGCGTTCGTGGTGCTGCTCGGCGCGCTCGCCGCGGCGGGCACATCTCGCCTGGTGCTGGCCCGGACTTGGACCGACAAGAAAGGCAAGCAGTTCGAGGCCGAGCTGGTCGAGGTCAACGGCACGAGCGCCCAGTTCAAGTTGGCCAACGGCAAGTCGATCAAGAAGCCGGTTGCGGCGCTCAGCGATGAGGACCAGGAGTTCCTCAAGCAAGCGGCCCAGATGCCCGCCGAGTTTGAGCCTGCGCCAAAAAACCACCGGCCAAGAAGGCCCTGAAGAAGAAACCCGCCAGCGATGATACTGCCCCGAGCCTCCCGGCCGTGCCGGCCCGTAGCGGCGAGTCTGGCAAGGCTGCGCGGACGACCGCCGAGGGCGTGACGGTCGAGATCCTGGGCATTTCGCTGGCCAAGCCCTTGCCCACGCGCGAGGAAGACGACGAACAAGCGTCCCCCTTCATGATGTCGGTCGGCCAGGGACGTCCGGGCACATTGTTGGCCGTCATGCTGTCCGATCCCGAGCGCGAGATCATTACCCTCGACGACGAACGAGCGAAGGTCACGGCCTGCACCGACGACCTGGGCAACGACCTGACCGAAGGCAGTTTTGGCGGACGTGTCAGCTTTTCGCGGATGCCGCTCATGGTCCGCAAGGGGCGGCATCTGGCCCTGACCGAGATCGATCTGCCGCTGCTACCCGCCGCAGGCGCCGCGAAAATCCGCCTGCGGGGCGAACTGGCAATTCGCTGCGGGACGGGCGAAGCGGCGTCCGAACAGGCCGACGTTCCGCTCAAGTCGGCGGGCAAGATCACGGCCGGCCCGGTTCCGCTGGAGATCGGCCCCGCCAAGAAAGACGAGGGCCTGCAGATCGACTTTTTCGGTCTTCAACCGGCCGGCAATGCGGAAGAAAGCCAGCCCAAGGTGACCGTCACGCTGACCAGCCGCAAGAACACGGACGCGATCAAGAAGATCGTCTTTCTGACCGCCGACGGCAAGGAAATCGGCCAGCGCCAACTGGGCTCGAGCAATTCGACGTCGCTGGCCCCCGGCGGCGGCTCGCCCATGGAGCACCATAGCCGGACGATCGGCCTGGCCGCGGACGTCGAGAAAGCCACGGTGCGGATCGTGGCCTACGAGAAGCTCGAGACGATCGTCGTGCCGATCGATTTCGAGATTGGCGTCGGTTTTTGAGCGGCGGGCGGACTACTTCTTGGCGTCGGCCCGCGGCTCGTCCGCGGCACTTTCTTTACGATTGGGGCCGCCCGGGCGGTCGACGCTGTTTCGGCGGTCGGGGCCGTCGGAGCGGTCGGGCCGGCGAAAACCCGGCGGACCTTCTTCCAGCGCCTTGGTGAACTGCTTGAATTGTTCGTCGGTCAGCACGGCCTTCATCTGCGCCAGCAAGTCGGCCTGGGCCTGGCGGAACAAAGCTCGGGTCTTCTCATGATGCGCTTCGAGCACCTTGTCCACCTTGGCTTGCTGCTCGCTGGTCAATTGGAGCTGCTGAACCACGCGCTCCATCGGCCAGCGCGGACGGCGCGATGTCGACGATTGCCCATCGCGGGGTTGGCCATCGCGGGGTTGGCCGTCACGTGATTGGCCGTCACGGGGTTGGCCGTCGCGGGGTCGTTCTTCGCGCCCGCATCTCCGCCCCGGCGGCCTGGACCACCACGCCGCGGATTGTCGCCTCCCGCGTCGCGGCCGCTCCCTGCAGGCTCGCCGGCATCGGCGTCGCGCGTGCGCGGCGGGCGATTGTCGTCGTCCGGCTCGCGCCGCGGTGGATTGGGACCGGCGCCGGGCTGATCCGGCCGCGGCCCGCGTGGCCCGCGTCGCTCGCTCCACTGTTTGAGCTGCTCGGGCGTGAGGATCTTCTGCATCTTGGCCTGGATGTCGGCCTCGAGCGCTTCGACTTGCTTCTGCTGCTCGGGCGTCAATTGCAGCTCGCGCTGGGCAAACGGCGGCAGTACGCGAAATTGCGGACCGGCGCCGGGGCCGTCGCCCGGCGGAGCTGATTCGCGCCGCTCGGGGGCTTGCGATAGGGCCAGACCGGTCATGGCCGTGCCGACGATCGCCGCCAGCAGGATCAAACGTATGCGGTGCACGATGGAACGTCTCCGTGCCTGGAGTGTCAAGAAAATCCAATCTTAATATTCTACCACGCGTCCGGACCCTGCAACAGCAGAACCCCGGATTCCGCGGTCGGCAGAGTCCTGCCCAGCGCACCCGCCCCGCCTGGCGGTGCGATCTTGAACGTTGCGCTCACACGGCCAGGGCGAAGCAACCGGTCGCGGCGGCCGACGGTACGCGAGTTGCGAGTTTTCAATTGGCGTGGCACGGAGCCGGCCCCGTCGCCTTTTGGGGCGACGCTCGGCTGGCCGCACTGCGGCCGATCTGGTCCATCCGCGCTCAGGCGTGCAAGGTCTACGACCTGCGCGCTCGAGCCGGATGCGGAGTTTAGCCAACTTTTTTTGAGGGGAGAACGCATCATGAGCCACTCTTCGATGAGCCAGTCCGTCGGCGCGCTGGCGTTGAGTCTCAGCGCGGCAATCGTTTCGCAGTGGCCGGCCAGCGCACAGGGGCAAGTCGATACTCGCTTTGTCGGACCGGCGCCCGTAACGAATCTGGCCGATCCCATCGTCAGCTCGCGCCAGGAACACGCGCGCCTGGGCGTGGCGCTCAGCGACAATTCGCAGGGCAAGGTCTGGATCAAGAGCGTCGAACCCGACAGCGGCGCGGACGAAGCCGGGCTGCGGCCGAACGATCAGATCGTCGCGATCGACGACGTGAAGATCAACACCTATCTGGACGTGATCCGCTACATCAATCAAAAGGGCGCCTCCGACGACGTGGCCGTGTACATCCGTCGCAACGGCCGGCCGGGCATGCTGACCGCGGCCCTGGGTTCGGAATACGCGCGGCCGTCGGCCGGCGAGATCAGCGAGTATCCGGGCAACGTCCGCCAGCGATCGTATTCGGCTCCCCTGCCGCCAACCGTCCCGCAGCGGGCGCCCGGCTATAGCGTGCCGAACACCCGCGGCCCCTATAACCGCTAGCTTTTCTTGCAATCCGCCGCCGGGAGTGTTAGACACAACGGCATGAACACTCCCGGCGGCACCCTCGCCCAAGCCACGCGGCGGCTCAGCCGCCGGCGCTGTCTGCAGGCCGGCACCCTGGGCCTGGCCGGGCTGTCGCTAGCCGACTTGATCCGCGGCCGGGCCTGTGCCGACGACGTGCCCCGGGTCCCTAGTTTTGGCCGGGCGAAGTCCTGCATCTTGCTCTTCATGTGGGGCGGACCCGCGCATCAGGATACTTGGGACCCCAAGCCCGACGCGCCGGCCGAAGTGCGCGGCGAATTCCGCTCCATTGCCACCCGTACACCGGGCATCCACATCGCAGAGCACTTTCCCCAGCTGGCCCAGCGGACCGACCGGCTCTGCCTCGTCCGCTCGATGACGCACGGCAACGCCGACCACACCACCTCGACCCATTTTCTGCTCACCGGCCAGGAGCCGCCGCGCAGCGTCGACCGCCGGGCCCAGTGGCCCCACATGGGCGCGGTGCTGGCCCGGCTCGGGCGCGGCCGTGGCGCGCTGCCTCCCTTCGTCTCGATGCGGCCCGAAGTGCCGGGGGACGTGCCACGCTTCGTCGAAGAAAGCCAGGGGCAATTCGCCGGCTGGCTCGGCCCGGTCTACGATCCCCTGACCATCGACGCCGATCCCAACCGCGACGATTACCAGGTGGCCGAACTGGCCGAGCGCCCCGACCTGCCGGCCGCGCGCATCGCCGAGCGGCGGGTGCTCCTCGAACAGCTCGATCGCGGGCTGGATCCCACGTCGCCGCCCGTCCAGGCTCACGACGCCAACCATCGCCGGGCGTTCCGGTTGCTGGCCACCGCTTCCGCCGAGCGCAGCGCGTTCGACCTGTCGCAGGAACCGCGGGCCCTGCGCGAGCGGTACGGATTGAACCCGCACGGGCAGTCGGTGCTGCAGGCGCGGCGGCTCGTGGAGCGCGGCGTGCCGCTGGTCACCGTGTTCTGGCCGAACGACGGGATCAAAAACGTCAGCGTTTATTGGGATACGCATTCGCGGAATTTCGTCGACCTGAAAGAGCGGCTGATGCCGGTGGCCGACCAGGCCTTTTCGGCCCTGCTCGACGATCTGGCCGAGCGCGGCCTGCTCGACGAGACGCTGGTCCTGTGGACCGGCGAATTCGGCCGCACGCCCCGCGTGGGCCAGCGCAACAGCGATGCCGGCGCCGCAGCCGACGGTCGCGATCATTGGCCCGGCTGCTTTACCAGCGTGCTGGCCGGCGGCGGCGTGAAGGGAGGCTTTGTCTACGGCCGCAGCGACAACATTGCCGCCTTCCCGGCGGAAAACCCGGTGGCCCCGACCGACTTGATCGCCACGGTCTACCACCTGCTGGGCGTGCCCGAGGGGCAAGTGCTGCCCGACGCCTTGGGTCGGCCGCAATTCGTCCGGCCGGGCAAAGCGATCGACGAGCTGCTAGCCTAGCGCGGCCGGAGATCGCGGCGCAGCCCGTCGGCTGGCGCGCCAACCGTCAGCAGCCGGCGCATCTGCTGCCCGCTCACCACTGCGGCGCGTAGCCCAGCAGCCGGCGCACGAGCCCGATCTGGCCGGCGTGCAGCATCTCGTGGCGGACGCACCAGTAGAGCGAGTCGATCTTGCGATTGAACAGGCCGTGCGGCTTGAGCGGCGGAACCAGCAATTCCGCGTCGGTGTAGCCGGGCAGCTCCGCCAGCGCCTGCGCATGCACGCGATCGAAAACGGCGCGGATCTCGGCCGGCGACGAGTACCGGGTTGCGTCGGCCGCGGGATTCGAGCCTTTGCCGAACAGGGCCAGAAACTCGCGCGAGATGAGCTGCTCGTCCGCCGGCCGCTCGCCGCGCAGCCGCTCCAGCGTCAGCCGGTATTCGGCCATGGCCAGATGGCCAACTTGCCAGGCGACGTGCGTGACGCCCTCGGCCGGCATGCGAAACCAATCGGCCCCGTTGAAATCGTCGATCAGCCGCTCGGTGTATTTGCGGGCCGTGGCGATTTGCTCAATCGCGATGGATAAGCGCGCGGTGCCCGCGCTGGCTGCGGTGCTCATTCGGCGGGTTTCTCCGGGATGGGCGGCAGTTTCAGCCGCGGCCGGGCCAGCAGCCCTTCGACCGGCAGCGTGAACAGGCCGTGCGCGGCGATGACGTACACCCGCTCGCTCGCCTCGGGCCAGGCCAGTCCGGCGAACGCGCTGGACGAGACCTCGGCGCTGAGCTCGCCGCTCTCCAGCGGAATGTACGCGTCGTCGTCGGGAAACCACAGCCCGCCGATGTATCCGGCCGGGTTGTTGCCCAGGCGGAATGCCAGGCTCCCCTCGGGTCCTGGCCGGATCCCCATCACGCTGTCCAGCGCCGCCATCACGCGCTGCGGGGGCACGCCGGGCCGCGTTCGCCAGACGCGGCGCTGGGCGAGATAATAAAAGCCGTCGCTCTCCCAGGGCACCGTGCAGAATTCGTGCGGCTCGTCGATCCGCTCGGGCCAAGAGGGCGTCCAGTGGCCGTCGGTCAGCTCGTAGCCCTTGCCGTCCCAGACGAGCAGCGTGCGGCCGTCTGCCAGGCGCACGTGCCCGTGCGTGTAGCGCGGACCGTGGCGGCCGGACACGCCCTGGGCCTCGGGCAGTTCCGGCACGCGCTTCAGGCTGCCCTCGGCAAAGCGGAAGATCGTGCGGTCGCTGTACGTCCAAATCTCCTCGCCCACGACCACGATCCCTTGCAAGCGCGGATCGGTTGCCGCGGCGTCGGCAGCCGGCGCCGACGCACCCGGCAATTCATCCGAGTGCAGCCAGATCGGAAACCGGATGTCCTCGCGGGTCCGGCCGGTGCGCGTAATGACGACCCAGCCCCCTTGCGGCGCCGGCTCGATGGCTTCCAGCAGGTTGCACGGCCAGCGCTCGAACGTCGGCGGCCACATTTTGCAATCGACCAGCGCCACGCCGTCGCCGATCGAACAGGCCAGGATCAACCAGCGTCCGCGCAGCCAGTCGGGCGTGTAATGGCGGAATTTCGGATAGGGCCAGAACTCCACTCCCGCCAGCAGCCGGCTGGCGTCGATCTCGAGCGTGCCCTCGCCGACCGGCACGGCGGCGTCGGTCAGCCGCGAGCCCCAATAGTCGAGGTGGATCTGCTCGATCTTGTGCGGCAGGTTGTAGACGAGCAGCACGCGTAGCGGCTTGCCCTGCGGATCGTCGTGCGCGGCGTTGGTATCCAGCACGCCATCGGCGCGGAGCGTTTTGATGTCCGGATCGCTGCCGAAGTTTTCGCCGCTCGTGGCATCCACCAGATCGACGTCGTCCAGGTCGAGATCGCCCGAGTAGCCGCGAAATTCGACGTCGACCGCCAGCGCGGGCTCCGTGTCCGACGTCCGCTTGTACTCCAGCTGCCGGAACCAGAACGCCCGGTGGACCCGGACCGTCGCGCCCCGGAGGGCCTGGCTTTGCCGCTCGGCCACGTCGCGCATCGCCCGCTCGATCTCGGGCGGCAGCGTCCCTTCGGCCGGCGTTCCCCCAGGCGCCGCGGCCTGCGGCGGTACCGACGGGCGATTGCAGCCGGCGAGCAAAGCGCAAGCGGCAGAGAGCAAGAGGATCGCGCGCATGTTTCGTCCGCCTGAATCGTGTCACAAGGCCCGAGCGAATGGTTCCGCCAGCTTAACGCACGGGCGCGCGGCGCTGCAAAGCGCAATGTCGCTTGCCGCCCACAGACGCAGCGGCGCGCGCTGGCCGGCGCGTCCGCCCAATCGGCGTGCTTGCAGCCTGCGGCCAGGTGCGCGATGATCGGATGTCCACTACTTGCGCCGGTCGGCCGTCATGCGCTGAAGATGACGCCGCGCTCGGCACCTGATTGCGCACCTGCGCTCCATGCGCCCGGCTGCTTGTCACTGCCCAGGAGGATAGCGGCGTGAAAACGATTTCCCCGTTGAACACCGTTCGCCACGGCGATTGCGTCAAAGAGATGTCGGCGCTGCCGGCCGGCTCGGTCGATCTGGTCTTTGCCGATCCGCCGTTCAATATCGGCTACGATTACGACGTCTACAAAGACAAGAAGGACCGCTCCCAGTATCTCGACTGGTCCAGGGCCTGGATCACGGCCGTGCACCGGGTGCTCAAGTCCGATGGCACGTTCTGGCTGGCCATCGGCGACGACTATGCGGCCGAGCTGAAAATGCTCAGCCAGGAGATCGGTTTTCATCCGCGGAGCTGGGTGATCTGGTATTACACGTTCGGCGTGAACTGCAAACGCAAGTTCACCCGCTCGCACGTGCATCTGTTCTATTTCGTCAAAGACGCGAACACCTTCACCTTTCGCGAGAATGAGCTTGAGAACCGGATTCCCTCGGCCCGGCAGCTGGTCTATGCCGACTCGCGGGCGAACCCCGACGGCCGGCTGCCCGACGACACCTGGGTCCTGCGGCCGCAAGATCTGGCCGACTGCTTCACGGCCGAGGAAGACACCTGGTACTTCCCTCGCGTGGCGGGCACGTTCAAGGAGCGAGCCGGCTTCCACGGTTGCCAGATGCCCGAGCAGCTGCTGGGCCGGATCATCCGCAGCTGCACGCACGAAGGAGAGTTGGTGGTCGACCCCTTCAGCGGCAGCGCTACCACGGTGGCGGTGGCCAAGAAGCTGGGCCGGCGGCATTTGGCGTTCGACCTTTCGCCGGAGTACGTGGCGCAGGGCAACGCGCGCTTGGGGTCGATCGGGGTCGGCGACCCGCTCGTAGGCGCGCCTGAGCCCACGATGAGCGCCCCGGCCACGCCCAAGCAGCCAATCAAGCGCCGCCGGGCGCCGCAGAAAAAGCGGCCCGCTCCCGTCCGCAAGCGCAAGACCGCGACCAATAGCCGCCGCGTGCCCAGTAAGAAGCCAAAGCGGAAAAAATAGCAGGCCCGCCCGGCGCCTGCCACCTAGCGCGGCAAGTCATTCTTCCCGGCTGCCGCATGCGGCGAACGACTCTCGTCCCTCCGCTCGGCGGATTTCCCGGCTCCGCAGCCGGGCATGTTCGTGTACGCCCGCGCTGGATTCGCGCCCGGGCAACAGCTACGCTGATGGTGCGTCCGCCGAGCCCCCCGCGCTGCTGCCTTACGCATCCCACCCCCCAGAGAGTCTGCAATGCTCAACCGATTCCGGCCCCATCTCGCGTGCCTCGTTGTCTCGATCTGCTGGCTGTCGCTCAGCGCCGCTGCCGCCCGGGCCGACCTGCGCGTCCCGGCGATCTTTTCCAGCCACTTGCTGCTCCAGCGCGACGTGGAAAACCCGCTCTGGGGCACCGCCGAGCCGGGAGAAAAACTTTCCGTCAAGCTCGACGACAAAGCCCTCGCCGTCCAGGCCGGCCCCGACGGCCGCTGGGAAACCCGGCTTCCGGCCACCGCCGCCGGTGGACCCCACCAGATCGTGATCGAAGATGCCGCCGGCCAGAACCGGATCACGCTGGCCGACGTGCTGTTCGGCGAGCTCTGGGTCTGCTCGGGCCAGTCGAACATGGAAATGAACCTGGGTTCGACCGATCATGCCCAGGAGGACATCTCGGCCGCCGACCATCCGCAGATCCGCCTGTTCACCATCCCGCACATCCGGGCGGAAGGCCCGCAAGAGGACTGCCAGGGCCGCTGGACGCGCTGCTCCCCGCAGACGGCCGGCGGTTTCAGCGCCACGGCGTACTTCTTTGGCGTCGACGTGCAAAAGGCGCTCGGTGTGCCGGTCGGCCTGATCCACACGTCCTGGGGCGGCACGCCGGCCGAAAGCTGGACACCCCGGCAGGCACTCGACGCCCAGCCCACGCTCAAGCACATGTCCGCCGGCGGCTCGCAGCTCTACAACGGCATGATCCATCCGCTCATCCGCCTGCCGATCGCCGGAGCCATCTGGTACCAGGGCGAGGCCAACGTGGGCCGCGGCCCAGTATCACAAGTTGTTTCCCGTCATGATCGAGGCCTGGCGCGAAGCTTGGCACAAGCCGCAGTTGCCGTTCTACTTCGTCCAGATCGCGCCCTTCCGCTACAACGCCGACGGCGGCGCCGCCTGTGCCGAGCTCTGGGCGGCCCAGTTCCAGACCATGCAAACCGTGCCCCACACCGGCATGGCCGTGATCACCGACTCGGCCAGCGTCGACGACATCCATCCGCGCAACAAACGCATCTGCGGCCAGCGGCTCGCGCTTTGGGCATTGGCCAAGACCTACGGCAAGTCCGACGTTGTCTACTCCGGCCCGATCTACAAAGAGGCCAAGCCCGAGGTGCAGGTCGATGCCGACAAGATCCGCATCTCGTTCGACTCGCTCGGTGGCGGACTGGCCAGCCGCGACGGCAAGCCGCTGACCAGTTTCACCATCGCCGGCGCCGACCAGCGGTTCGTGCCGGCCACGGCCGTGATCGACGGCGATACGGTGGTCGTCCACTCCGACGGCGTCGCCAAGCCGGTCGCCGTGCGGTTCGGCTGGAACGAGACGGCCGAGCCGAACCTGGTCAACAAAGCCGGACTGCCGGCTTCGCCGTTCCGGACCGATGATTGGAAACTGGTCACCGAAGGGCGGAAGTGAAAGGCAGAAGGATGAAGGCAGAAGGCAGAAGGATGAAGGATGAAGGATGAAGGATGAAGGATGAAGGATGAACGCGGAAAGATGATCGCGCGGGGGCGGGTTGGTCGAGCGGCGCTCGGCGTTGCGCGCGGCTCGGCGCCGTCCTGCTGTTCAGCGCCGTCTGCCCGCGTGGGGTGTGGGCTCAGGAGGATCCGCCGGCCGACAGCTGGCTGTGGTCGACGGCCTATCTGATTCCCGAGGAGACGACGAGCGAGCAGAGCGGCTACTTTTCGATCGTCGAGGGATTGAACCACCGGCTCTACGTCGGCACGGCCAAGTATCGCCACAACGCCTACCTGGTCGAGTTCGACCCGGCCACGCACGGCATGCAAGTGGTGGTCGACGCCCAGAAGGAGATCGGCACCCAGGCCACCGGGTTTGCCGCCCAGGCCAAGATCCACACCCGCAACAATGTCGGCCCGAGCGGCAAGATCTACTTCGGCACCAAGCAGGGCTATCCGGCCGAGGGCGAATCGCGCAGCGACTACCGCGGCGGCTATCCGATGGTGTTCGACCCGGCCAGCGGCAAAACCCGGGTGTACGACATTCCGGTGGCCGAACAGGGGATCATCAGCGTCACGCCCGACGAGTCGCGCGGCGTGGCCTATGTTTCCACCACGTCCGATTCGCGTCCGCTGGACAGCACGCACTTCCTGATTCTGGACCTGGCCAGCGGCAAGTACCGCGACTTGCTCGATTGCCAGCACATGTACGCGTTCATCGTGCTCGACCATTTGGGCCGGGCGTATCATCCGATCGCCGGCGGCGACATTGCCCGCTACGATCCCCGCACCGATCGGCTGGAGCGGCTGAAGCACTCGATCGACGGCGCCCCGCCCACCAAGGAGTCGCTGCTGGCCGATCCCGAGACCCATCCGATCAATTGGGAAGTTTCGCCCGACTGCCGCACGCTGTATGCCGTGGCGATGAGCGGCAATTCGCTCTATGCCTACGATCTGGCGGCCGAGGGCCCAGTGCTCGCCGGGCGCAATCTCGGCCCGCTGGCGGCCGGTGCCAAGGCGACCGACTGCCGGGCCCTGTGCGTCGGGCCGGACGGCACCGTCTGGGCGGGCATCAACGTCGCCCGGACCGGCATGCACGACCGGCTGCACCTGATCAGCTATCGCGCGGGCGACGCGGCGCCCTACGATCACGGGCCGATCGCGATCCGCAATCCCGACTACACGCAGTTCACCGGCCCGGACGGCCAGCCGCTCAAGTATCACCACGGCGTGGAGAAGCTGGCGGGCGGCACGCTGGCCCCGCGCTACGTCATCATGGGCATCTGCGCCGCCAGCGACGGCGTGGTCTACGTGACCACGCTCTATCCCTTCACGCTGCACGCGCTGCGGCCACAGCGCAAATGACCGAACATTGCGACGATACGTACCGGCTCCGGGTGCACGTAGAAATAGGGCGTAGACCGATGACGGCCGCCGGGAACCGCCGCACCTGTCAGCCGACGGTCTGGGCGGCTCTGCTCTTATTCGCGGTCTTTCAGGCCCGCACCACGCGCCCCGCGGCCGCTGACGAAGCTCAGGTTCCCCGCGTCGCGGCGATTGTCACCAGCTATTACCACAATTCGCATGCCGATGTGATCGTCAGCCGGTTGTTTGAAACCGACACGCTCGACGGCCGGGGCCGCGCGCCGCGGCTGAAGCTGGTCTCGCTCTACACCGACCAGGTGCCCGAGAATGACGTCAGCCGCCCCCTGGCCGAAAAATACGGCTTCCCGATCTACGACACGATCGGCGGCGCGCTCTGCCAGGGAACCGGCGAGCTGGCCGTCGACGGCGTGCTGTTGATCGCCGAGCACGGCAAGTATCCGCTGTCGGCCAAAGGGCAGATTCTATATCCCAAGCGGCGCTTCTTCGCCGAGATTGCCGCCGTGATCGAGCGCAGCGGCCGGCCGATTCCCGTGTTCAGCGACAAACACCTCGGCGCCAGTTGGGACGAAGCGAAGTGGATTTACGATCGCGCGGCCGAGCTGAAGATTCCGCTCCTGGCCGGCTCCACGCTGCCGCTCACCTGGCGGCATCCGCCGGCCGAGGTGCCCGCGGGAGCCAAACTGTCGGGCATCATGGCCCTGAACTTCGGACCGCTCGAAGGCTACGGCTATCACGCCTTGGAGATGGTGCAGTGCCTGGTCGAGCGGCGCACGGCCGGGACGCAGGGAGTGAAGAGCGTTCGCTGCACGTCGGGCAAGGCGGTCTGGGATTCGCCCGATGTCGACAAGCGGCTGCTCGACGCGCTGCTGGCGCGGCTTCAGGAGCGGCCGATCCCGCCCGGCAAGACGCTGGCCGAACTGGTCCGCGAGCCGGTGCTGTTCGAGATCGAGTACCGCGACGGGCTGAAGTCGCAAATCCTGACGGCCAATGACGCAATTTCCGAATGGACGACCGCCTGGCAGCTGGCCGACGGCACGATCGACTCGACCGTGTTTTGGACGCAGGAGGCCCGGCCGCTATACCACTTCTCCCGCCTGGTCGAGGGCATCGAGACGTTCGTGAATACTGGCAAGGCCCCCTGGCCGGTCGAGCGGACGCTGCTGGTCAGCGGCATCCTCGACGCCCTGATGACCTCGCGCCAGGAAGGGGGCCGCCGCGTCGAAACCCCGCAGCTGGACATCGATTATCGCAGCGACTGGCGCTGGCAGGAGCCCCCGGCTCCGCCCCCCGGCCGCCCGCTCGACCAGCAATAGCGCAGGGTACGGCTGGCGTTTGGGAGTTTTCCCGGGCGATATATATGATATATGTGCGCCGCGAGCGTACGGGGGCCCAAGCGGGCGGCCCGGATTTTCGGGGCAGCTGGCCCGGCTGGAGCCGGGTGGCGGCCCGGCGCTGATTGTCAGAGGCCAAAATCAGGGCCATAATTAACGCCGCTGCCGGGAAGGTCGGGAACCGAGACGAGAGGTGCGATGCCATGGGCTGCAGGGGTCGGCGCGGGTTTACGCTTGTCGAGCTGCTGGTCGTGATTGCGATCATCGGCATTCTGGTGGCGCTGCTCTTGCCCGCGGTGCAAGCCGCGCGCGAGTCCGCCCGGCGCACGCAGTGCACCAACAACCTGAAGCAGATGGCGGCCGCCAGTCTGCAGCACGAAGGGGCCCAGCAGATCTTTCCGACTAGCGGCTGGGGCTGGATGTGGGTGGGAGATCCCGATCGAGGGTTCACCCGCGCAGCCCGGCGGTTGGCATTTCAACATTCTTCCCTACCTCGAACTGCAGGCCCTGCACGACCAGGGGCTGAATGCCAACGCCAACGGCCGGCTGATCACTTGCACGACGGTGGTGGCCGCGTTCGTCTGCCCGACGCGGCACCGGCTGGAGCTCTATCCGGTCAGCTCCGGCTTCTACAACATCACCGCCCCGGCCACGATCCACCGCAGCGATTATGCGGCCAACGGCGGCGACATGCCGGGCAACACGTTTTACTCGGGTCCGCCCGACCTGGCGACCGGCGACGGCATGAGCCAGTCGGACTGGGACGCCCAGACCGGCACCTACAACAACGACACCGGCGTGATCTTTCGCCGCAGCGAATGCAAGGTGGCCCACATCAAGGACGGCACGAGCAACACCTACCTGGTGGGCGAGCGCTATCTGAACCCCGACATTTACGAAGCCACCGAGTGCGACAACGATCAGACCTGGTCCGAAGGCTACGACTACGACGTGAATCGTTGGACCGCCAACGACCCGAACAACGGAGTCATGCCCCCGCTGCAAGACACGCCCGGTCTCGGCGGCTGCATGCAGAATTTCGGCAGCGCGCATTCGGGCACGCTCGGCATGGCCTTTTGCGACGGCTCGGTGCACTCGATTTCGTACTCGATCGATCCCGAGATTCATCGCCGCTTGGGCAACCGGATGGACGGGCTGCCGCTCGATCAGAGCAAGTTTTAGTGTGCTGAGTCAGAAGTTCCTGAAGCGGCAAGGCCACGTTCAGCACACCAGTTGTCATTGCGGTCAAACCACTTGCGTGTTTGACCGTCGTGTCCTGCGTTGCAACGAACGTGCAACTCAGGACACCGACGAGCGGCAAGCTCCCCGCCCGCTGCGCTAGCGCAGTGTGATGTCGACGCCGGACAGCTCCGCCAGGCGCGACTGCGTCTGTTCGATCGACTTGCGGGCCTCGTCCAGCGCGTGGTCGCTGGTTGCCGAATCGAGCGTCAGGTGGGTCATGTGGTGCAGCCACTCGTCGTAGTGGACCAGCGAGTGATGCGGCGCCTCGACGGCATGCATCGATTCGACCAGCCGGGTTGCTTCCTTGGCCATGGCTTTGGAGAGCGCGCCCCCGTTGGCTTCCTGAATCCGGCACAGCGCCGCGGCCAGTTCGCTGGCCTCGTGATCGCCCGTCATATACAACCCGACGTGGGCTTGATCCACGCCGGCGAGCGTCACCTTGGTGGAGTAGAACGACTTCTTCGAGGTCCGGGCCGCGCAAACGACGCTGCACCAGTCGCCCCGCCAGGTCTTGGGCACGATGGCCAGGAAGGTGAACTCCTTACCGCCTTCGAGCGAGGCCCCCTTGGACGGGTGCAGCTTGAAGAACACGCCGTGCTCGCGGTTGGTCGTGCCGCTGGCCAGCACCAGCGTTTTGGCGACGATGCGTTTGTACTTGTCGGATTCGGTCTTCTTGGACGTTTGGCTCTTCGAAGCGCCCAGCGTGAGGACGCGATAGGCCACCTTCGCATCCTCGGTGCCCGTCGTGCTGTTCTCGGTGGTGTCGGCCACCTCGATATTGTCGTCGGCGAGCGAGCTTTCCAGGGTGGTGTTGGGCAGGTAGTCCTGGATCCTCATCCGCATGCCGGGACTGGTGATGATATAGGCGAAGTCGACGATCGATTCCTCGGTCCCCTCGATGAAGCTGGCCGAGATGCGGAACTTGGCTTCGATCACTTTCAGGGTCGGATGGGCGGCGGCGCATTTTTCCGGCGTGACGTCGCGGCATTCGATCCGATCGGGAATGTCGAACACGACCCGCGTGTCGGCCGCTTGCGCGCGAGCGTTCGCCCCCGCCAGCACGCAGGCCGTGAGCAGCGCTGGCCAGATTCGCCGGGCGTCCATGGTTCGGTTCTCCTGGATCTATGTGCTACCGAGATTCGGGGGCAAATTGTAGCAAGCGGGGCGGCGCCGCCCTACGGCGGTTTTCCCGGCGTTTTGCGGCCGAATTGGCCCAATTTCGAGCCCGCTGGCTGCTGCACGGGCGCCGTGTCTCAGAAACCCAGCTCGGCCTCGAAAGCCCGCACCTCGGCAAAGCGGGTGCTGCCGCGGAGCAGCCGGCCCAGCCGGGGCCGGTGCTGGTTGTAGACTTCGACCGCGTCGGCGTCGGCATAGCGGAGAAAGATGATCCGCCGGTCCCGCTCGGCCGAGCGGTTGCCCTCGGACTTATGCAGCATCCAGGCGTGAAAGATCAGCGCGTCGCCAGCCCGCAGCGGCAACGGCACTGCCCGGTGGTCGTCGACCTTGAGCGACAGGTCTGCCCCCGCCGCTTTCTGCTCGGGCGTGATCTGGATTTCGACCTGGCCGTCCCGCTGGCTGCCGGGAATCAGCCACAGGCAGCCGTTCTGCTCGTCGGCATCGTCGAGCGCGGTCAAGGTGGTTAGCGCCGTGGGCGGATCGAGCTGCCCGTAGCCATTGTCCTGATGCCAGCCGAAGGGGAGCGTGTTGCCGGCCAGCTTGAACGTCAGCTGGGACGACGCGGCCTTGACGTTGGGGCCGATCAGCTGCTCGGCCACGTCGACCAGCGGGCCGGCGAAGTAATACCACCGCACGGCCGGCGAGTGGTGATGGACATTGTGCAGGAGCGAATTTTGCAACCAGGTTTGCGCGGGGTCGAACGGCTGCTTGGCGGTCCGCCAGGCCTGCATGCACTCGTCGCGGATCACGTCCAAACCGCGCGGCGTGAGAACCGACGGCAGCACCAGATAGCCGTCCTCGCGGTAGCGGCGCAGTTGGTCGGGCCCCAATCGGCAAGGATTAACCAGTTCGGTAGCGGCGATGGGCGATTGCATGGTGCGCCGTCACGGCCGATCGAGGTGCCCGCGGAGGAACGCAAAAGCGGCTTCGTAAGCGGCGTCGATTTCCTGCCGGTTTCCGCCCTGCAGGCCATGTTCGGCCCCGGCCAGCCCGATCAGGCGGTGCGGCACCCCTTTGCGCTCCAGTTCCTCGGCCATCTGCACCGATTCGTCGTAGGGCACGTCCGTATCGCTTTGACCATGGATCAAAAGCGTGGGCGGGTAATCCTTGGTCACATTCGCCAGCGGCATGTAGGGAGCAAACTTGTCGGGCTCGCGCTGGGGATCCCAGCCCGAGACGGCCTGCGGCCAGCTGCCCGTCTGTCGGCAGTAATTGTAGAACTTGCCGCCGTCCCCTTTGCGGTCGCGATTGTCGGCGATCGCCGGGCCGCGAACCTGCTCGTAGGCCTGCTCGCGAGTGATTTTTTCGCCATTGTGCCGGGCGTGCGGACTGGGCTCGCTGTACCAGGGCCCGACGAGCTCGCCGTAGCCCCAAAACGCCACCAGTGCCACCGGCCGAGGCTGGGCCCGAAAGCCGGCCGTGAGCGTCAAGTAGCCGCCGGCCGATCCGCCGGCAACCGCGACCCGGTCGGCCCGGGCCCCAAACAGCTCCGGTCCCCGATCGTGAATCCAGCGCAGTCCGTCTTCGACATCGACGATGATCTCGGGCAATTGGGTCTCGGGCGCCAGGCGATAGTCCAGCGAAACGACGACATATCCGGCCGCAAGCATGGCATCCTTGAGCCGGGTGTCGATTCCTTCGCGGTTGCCGTTAATCAGCGCCCCGCCGTGGATCCAGACCAGCACCGGCCGCGGCGAACCGGTGTCGGGGCGCAGCACGTCGGCCTTGATCTCGAGCGCGCCGACTCGCTTGTACGTAAAGGTTTGCTTCATAATCTCGGCCGCCGCGAGCCCGGGGTTCGCCAAGGGGGCGCCGAGCAGGGCCGCCACAAGCGAGACGAGCGGCCAATAGGGTGAGCGGGTGGATTTCATCGTCCGGGGGTGCCGCCGCGCGTTTGGGCCGGGATCCAGCAGCGCCCATTGTCTCCCGGCGCACGGCGGTTGCAAGCGATCGGATGCCGCCGAGCGAAAGCCGGCGCTGCGGCCCGCCGGGGTATGCACTCCAGGCGCCTGCCGTTTGGGCCCGCTTGATTCCCAACGCCCGGCCGGGCGGATATGATCGACCGAGCGGGCGCCTGCGTTCGGCGGTGCTTCGGGGGCGAGCGATTCCGCTCTTCCGGCCCGCGCAGCGGTTACAGCGATCGTTCGCTCAACTCAGGTGAATCGATGTCGCGCTCCTGGCAGCCTGCTTGCCGTCGACCGGCTTTCACGCTCGTGGAGCTACTGGTCGTGATCGCGATCATCGGCATCTTGATCGCGCTGCTGCTGCCCGCCGTGCAGGCTGCGCGCGAGGCGGGCCGCCGCTCGCAATGCGCGAACAACCTCAAGCAAATCGGCATTGCCCTGCACAACTATCACGACGCGCATGTCTGCTTGCCGTTCGGCTGCGGGCATGCCGACTCGCTGCCGCAGACCGGCACCTGGGCCGCGTTCATCCTGCCGTTCATCGAAGAGCAGACGATCTACGGGCTGTTCAATTTTCAGCGGGCGATGAACGACCCGGCCAACGCCGTGGCCGTGCAGTCGATCGTCTCGACCTACATCTGCCCCAGCGACGCGTCGCCCAGCGAAGCGATCTTCACGACTCACAACCTGCAGCTGAATCCGGCGGTAAGCATCGGCCTGTGGTATCCGGTTTCGATCGGGCCGACGATGATGGACTCCTGCCCCTTCTGCCCCAACCAGAACTCCACGACCAGCAACTACTGCTGCCAGGGTTGGAATTTCGGCACGGATCCGTCGTCGGGCGTCACGCCGGCCTGGCCGGCCGGCAGCTCGGTGGGCATGTTCGGCCGCTTCTGGCTGCCGAGGGTGCGCTTTGCCAACGTCACCGATGGACTTTCGAAAACGCTGATGGCCGGCGAAACGATTCCCAGCCATTGCACCTGGAACGGCGCCTACAATCCGAATTTTCCCGTCTCGGGCACCGGCATTCCGATCAACACCCTGCAATCCGACGACGGCACGGCGCAAAACTGGTTTATCGATTGCGGCTTCAAGAGCCGGCATCCCGGCGGCGCGACGTTCGCCATGGGAGACGGCAGCGTGCAGTTCCTGGCGGAAGATATGGACTACCAGCTGTACAACAATCTCGGCACCCGCGCCGGCGGCGAGACCGTGATCTTTCCGTGATGCTTGCTTGCGCCCGTCAATCGCGACGCTCGGCCAGGCGGCCGGCTTTGACGATCCCGCCTTGCATCACCGCCCAGAAGCGCGAGCGATCCAAAAGCAGCCGGATATCGGCTAGCACGTCGCCGTCGACGACGAGCAGGTCCGCCAGCTTGCCGGCTTCGACCGTGCCGAATTCAGCGCCCCGGCCCATGATCTCGGCCCCGGTGCGGGTGGCACAAGTAATCGTTTCCAGCGGAGTGAATCCGACGTAGTCGACGAAAAACGCGAGCTCTTTGGCGTAGTCGCCGTGGGGATTCCAGGCGAAGCCGTAGTCTCCGCCCATGCCCAACCGGCCTCCAGCGCGGAGAATTCGTCGCGCGCTTTCGGCGCCCCCTTCGAGCGTTTCCTGATGACCGTCGATCACCCGCTGCGACAGGCCGAACTCGCGGCCGCGCTCGACGCTGGCCAATTCGAAATACAGCGCCGGCACGACCGGCGTGTTGCGCGCGAAGAGCAGGTCGAGCGCTTCGTCGTCCATGAACGTGCCGTGCTCGATCGTATCGTACCCGGCCCGCAGGGCGTTCTTGATCCCGGCCGTGGCCCGGCAGTGGCCGGTGACTTTCAGCTTGTGGTTGTGCGCCGTCGCCACCACGGCGTTCATTTCCTCCGCCGTCATGCAGAGCGTGTGGTGATCGTTGGTGTCGGGCGAGGCCGCGTCTCCTGTCGGGTACGTCTTGATCCATTCGACCATGTCCTTGACCAGGCGCCGCACCGCATTGCGGGCTTCGTCCGGCCCATTGATGATCAGCGCCAGCCCCTCCATGCCGATCTTGCGGAATTCGGGATTCCAATCCATCAGCCCGCCGACGCTGCAGATCTCGCGCCCGCTGGAAGCCAGGCGCGGGCCGGTAATCAAGTCTTCCTCGATCGCCCGCTTGAGCCAATGGTCGACGTTGAACAAGCTGCCGCCGCTGCGGGCCGCCGTGTAACCGCACTCGAGCGCCAGCCGGCAATTGGTCGCCGCCAGGATCGAGACGTATTCCACCGGATACTTGATGTCCAGATCGGTCAGCTCGGCGACGTTGAAATACGTGGCATGGAAGTGGGCCTCGACCAGGCCCGGCAGGATCGTGCCGCCCCGGGCGTCGATCTGCCGCGCCGCGGCGCGACGGGCGGAGCGCCGGCGGCGGGGCCGGCATACCCGATGCGGCCTTGCTCGACGACGACCACGGCGTCGGCCACTGGCGGACCGCCGTTGCCGTCGACCAGTTGGCCGCCGCGAATGACGGTGGTGTCGGAGGAGATCTTCATCGGACAAAGGCGAGAAATGAGCCCCGGATTGTGCGCGGAAGCTTGAGATCGGCCGGGGCCCTAGCGCAGAATCATAAGACTGCGCCCGGCGCTCCGCAAACAGCCGGCAGGCAGCTGAGACGACTTTTCTTCCTGAGGCCCGGACCCATGCTGAAACTCTGTCGGTTGCTGGCCGTCTGGATTCTCGGCGGTGCGCTGGTTGCAGCGGCATCCCCCTGCCCTGCCCAGGCGCCGGCCGCCGCGGCGCCGCCGCCAGCCGCCGAAGCGGGCCGGCTGTTCGCCCCCGACAATCTGGTGGCCTGGTGCATCGTGCCGTTCGATGCCAAAAAGCGCACGCCGGCCGAGCGAGCCGACATGCTCCAGCGGCTGGGGTTCAAGCATTTCGCCTACGACTGGCGGGCCGAACATCTGCCGACGCTGGAAACCGAGCTCGACGAGCTCGACCGCCGCGGCATCGAACTCACGGCCGTCTGGTTTCCGGCCCTCGATGCCGACGGCCGGCGCATTCTGGACCTGGTTGCCAAGCGCGGACTGCATACTCAGCTGTGGGTCACGGGGGGCGGCGGACCCACGGCCGGCGCAGGCGAGCAGCGCGAGCGCGTCACCGCCGAGGCCAACCGCATCCGGCCGATCGCCGAGGCGGCCGCCAGGCTCGGCTGCCAGGTCGGGCTCTACAACCACGGCGGCTGGTTCGGCGAACCCGAGAATCAGCTGGCAATCATCGATGAGCTGAAGCTGGACAACGTCGGGCTGATCTACAACCTGCATCACGGCCACCAGCATCTCGATCGGCTGCCGGCACTGCTCGAAAAAATGCTCCCCCGCCTGTGGGCCGTCAACCTGAACGGAATGGTGAAGGATGGCGATGCGGCCGGCCAGAAGATCCTGCCGCTGGGGCAAGGGACGCTCGATCTGGAAGTGCTCCGCGCCATTCGCGCGAGCGGCTACCGCGGCCGCATCGGCATTCTGGGCCATACCGACGACGATGCGGAAGATCGCCTGCGGGACAATCTCGACGGGCTCGCCTGGCTCGTCCCACAACTCGAAGGCCATCCCGCCGGACCGGCCCCCAAACCGCGCACCGCCGGGGCCCGAGCGCAAGCGGCCGCCGCCCCGCCGGCCACGGCGTACTTGATCGAGGGTCGGCCCGAGTATCGTGCCGCGCCGCTGACGGTCGAGCTGCGGGCGACGCTCCGCAGTCAGACGGGCTACAACATCCTCGTGGCCAGCGACACGAAACAGTCGGGCGCCCATTGGGAATTATTCACCGCCGGCGGCACCGGCCTGCTCGCGGCCTATTTGCCCGGCGCCGAGCCCGACCATGTCCGCACGAACATTAACCTGTGCGACAACCGGCCGCACGACGTCGTCATGCTCTACGAACCCCAGCGCGTGCGGTTGTACGTCGACGGCAATCTGGCCGGCGACGCGGCGATCCGCTCGAAAAACGCGCCGACCGCGGCCGGGTCGCTGGCCGTCGGACAGCTGGTCGAAGGAGGCTTGGGCTGCGACGGACAATTGGATTATCTGCGCTCGTCGCGCGGCGCAGCCGAGCCGCCGGCGCCGGTTGCGCCGCCGGCGTTTCCCCTGGCAGACGACGCCACGCTCGGCTATTGGCGGTTTGACGGCGCCGCGGCCGACCGCAGCGAGGACCTGTCGAAATCCAGGAATCCGGCCCGTCGTGCCGGGCGGGGGAGGCTGCCGCGCAGTTGCCTCCAGAGGGCGTGCATCTCGAGCCCGTTGCGCCGGGTTTGAAGGTGCGGCTCATCGACCGTTCGCCGAGCGACGCCTACCTGGGAGTGCGCGTTGACAGCGCGGGACAGGTTTTTGTCGGCAGCCGGGAAGCCGTTTTCGTTTTCGTGCCCGACGGCCAGGGCGGGTACCTGCCGCGGCGCCGCTTGCTCGAGTTTCCGCCGGACTCGATCATCATCGGCCTGGAGTTTCGCGGCGACGATTTGTACGTGCTGGCAGCCAATGCACTGTATCGCGTGCCGGGCGGCCGGGTGCGGCACGCGGACCTCCGGCCTGAGCGCATTTTGTGGGGCCTGCCGCTTGACCTGCACGTCAGTTTTCATTGCCTGGCCTGGGGGCCGCAGGGCGACCTGTACCTGAATCATGGCGACCCGCTCTTGAACTATGGCGATTGGTCGCGGCCCGACCATTTCGGGCATTGGTCGCTGTTCGCCGGCCCGCAGGGCACGCGCGTGCCGTACACGGGACAAGGCTGCGTGCTCCGCGTCGCTCCGGACGGGAGCCGGCCGCGCGTCGTCGCCGGCGGACTGCGCGGGCCGGTCGGCCTGGCCTTCGACGACTCCTGGAACCTGCTCACGAACGACAACGACCACGAGAGCCGGGCCGAGTTGTATGCTCCCAGCCGCCTGCTGCACGTGACGCCGCAGATCGACTTCGGCTGGCCGCGGGGCTGGATGGCTTCCAAAAATCCCGAGCGCGCCGAGCTGGTCGAGCCGGTCTGCAGCGAGCTGGGTCGCGGCGTCCCCTGCGACCTGGCCTATTACCACGAACCGCTGCTGGCCGATGCCTTCGGCGACCGGATGCTCATGTGCCGCTGGGACGCGCACTCGGTGACCGGCTACCGCTTGCGGCCGCGCGGGGCCTCGTTGGCCGCCGACGAAGAAACGCTGCTCCGCGGAAGTCACGATGCCCGGCCCGTGGGCATCGCCGTCGGGCCCTGCGGCCAGGTGTTCGTCACCGCTTTGTACATGACGGGCAACACGGCTTCGCCCTACTGCGCGAGCGACCTGCTACTGGTGACGCGTGACGGCGCCCGCGGAGACCAGTTGCCCGCCCCTGATGACATCATACAGGCGCCTGTCGACCGGCTGAGCGACGATCTGGGCGGTCCGTCCTGGCAGCGGCGCTACCGGGCCCATCTGGAACTGCTCCGCCGTGGCGGCGACGATCTGGCGACGGCCGCCCGTCGCGCTACCGCCGAGCGGGCCCCTGCCCCGGCCAGCATTCACGGACCCTGGCTGCTCGCCGGGGCCCAGCGGGAACGTGCCGCAAATCGTCTCGCGGAGCTCGCCGGATCCGAGCTGGGCGCGCTGCGCTGCCAGGCCTTGGCCGCACTGGCCGAGATCGCGCCGGCCTCGCCCGCTCACCTGGCCGCTTTGCGCGACGCCGATCCGCGGGTACAACTGGCCGCCCTGGCGGCGCTGGGCAATGCCGCGGCTCCCCTGGCGCTCGACGATGTGCAGCGGCTGGCGTGTTCGCCGGATCCATACTTGCGGCAAACGGCCTGTCGGCATCTGGCGGCACACGGCACGCTCGAGCGGTTGGCGGCTCTGTCCACATCGAGCGACGCCCACGGGCGACTTGCGGCCGTGCTGGCGCTGGGAATGCGGCTGACCACGCCCGCGGCGGATGACGAGCCGCCCGCCGAGCTGCCCCTGTTCCTGCCGGCCGGGAATGCGTTCTTCAAGACCCGCTTGAACTTTCTCGGCAACATTCCAGCGGTCGAGCTGGCCGCATTGGGGCGAATCGGCAGTTATACCACTGCCGAGCGCTGGGCCCGGACGGCGCATCGGCCGGACGACCTGCGGCGCGTTGAGCTGCTGACCGCCGCCCTCCAGGATTCCGACGAGCGGGTGCAATTGCAGGCGGCGTGGTGGCTCGGCTTGCTGCGCGATCCGGCCTGCGAGCCGCTGATCGAGCGGACCCGGCGCGAGCTCGCCACGCATCGACTGGCAGCTGCGACTGCGCACTGCGCTCGAGCGGCTGTGGCTGCTCGGTCCGCTGCCCGCCGACGCTGTGCTGCAACCCAACCCGGAGCAGCCGCCCATCGACCTGGACGCCCGTTACGACACGGCCGCTGGCGAGCGCACCTGGCAAATCGCGCCGACCGGCAGCGCCCCCGTGTCGGCCGCGGGCGGACCGCCGGCGCGAAGTTTCGGCTACTTCTCGGTGCAGAGCGGTACCCGGCAGCAGGCCTTGCTCACCGTGGCGTGGCCCGGCGAAGTCCGCCTGTTGCAGGGAGATCGCCGCCTGACCGCCGAATCGGATGCAGATGCGCATGCGCACAAGTTTCTGGTGCAGCTGCGGCCGGGGGGAAATGATTTTCTGCTCGAGCTGGCCAGCCCGACGCAGCAGGCCTCGCTTGGCATCGTCCTGCGCGCCGCGGCGCCGGCGTCTTTCAACTTGCCCGAGCGGCTGGACAACGCCGAGCTGGCCCAGCGGTTGGCCGCGGCGGGCAATCGCCCGGGAGCGGAAATCCCGGCCGAGCTGCTGGGCGTCGACTGGCCGGCCGCCGCCAAAAGCGGCAATGCCGACTCCGGCCGCCGGCTGTTCGGCACGTTGGGGTGCGTGAAGTGCCACAGCATCGCCCCCGACGGAGAGGCCGGCGGCGGGCCGAGCCTGTATCAGGCGTCCCGGCGCTTGACGCTGGCGCACCTGGTCGAATCGATCCTCCTGCCCAGCAAGCAAGTGGCCGAACCGTTTCGCGCCACCCGCATTGCGACCGCGGGCGGCGTCGTGCTCAGCGGGCTCATCGTGGCCGAATCGGCGGCAGAAATCGAACTGCTGCTCCCCGATGCCTCGCGGCGCAAGATCGCCGTGGCCGAGATCGACGAGCGCAGCGGGTCCGAGCTGTCGCCCATGCCCACGGGCCTGGTGAAAACTCGGCCAGAACTGGCGGACCTGTTGGCGTATTTACTCAGCGAGCGGCCCTTGCCGCCGTGATGGTCCGTCGAAAGGGGAAGGATGGGCGCCTTTGCGGTCTAATCTCCCGCCGGCTCAGCGAGCGTCGCCAGGATGGCCCGCAAGATTTCCCCGTCTGACGCGTAATGGCTGGTCAGCACCGGACGCAGCGGAATCGGGACTTCGTCCATGCGGTACGCCGTGCCCGGCCGATGCACTCCGTAAACGGCGGTGGTGAAACGCACGGTCGGCGGCGGCGAGGTCTCGACCGTGGGATAGTCGAGGGCGATCAGCGGGATGTGCCGCAGCCGGTCTTGCGCAGCGGGAGAAAGCGCCCGAACGCCTTCGCTTCCGACCAGCAGGCAGGCGTCGACCTCGCCCCGCGCGAGCAGCTCGTTCGCCGAATACTCGCCCGGGTTGTAGCGCGGATAGCCGCGGTTCAGGTTGACGCTGAAGGGATAGCCGGTCTGCCAGCAGAGCACGCTGTCGGCGCCGGCGACGTCGCCGGGCACGCGCATCCGCCGGGCGTAGAACCGGGTGTGGGCGTTCAATTCGGTCACCAGCCGCAACAGCGCCTCGACATTGGCGTGTCCCAGGCCCGATTGGGACAGCCCCAGCCCGAAGAAGACGACGCCGCTGCGGCAGCTCTTCATCCGCTGGGCCAGGGCTTGCAGCTGATCCAGCGGCGCGCCGAGCACCGCGTGTTTCTCGAGCGCGATTCCGCCGATCAACGCCCGCAAGGTCCAGAGGGCTTCGAAGTCGCGCCCCGGCTCGACCTGGATGAAATCGTCGACCAGGGCGCTGGTGGCCGTGGGCTGCACGTCGACGACGACCAGGCGGCGGTCGGCGCGGCCGCCGGGCAGAAACATTCCCCGCGGCTCGGCCGAATAGCGCTCCAGGTGTCGCGGATGGCTGACCGCCGGGTTCGAGCCCCAGAACACGACCAGGTCGCAGCGGTTCTTGACTTCGCCCAGCGAGCAGGTGGATTCGCCCACCGCTTGCACGGCCAGGATCGATGGCGCGTGGCACATCGAGGCCGTCGTGTCGATCGCTCCGCCGAGCACGTCGGCCAGGTGGCAGGCGGCCCTTTGGCCGTCGGTGCTGGAGCGCGACAGCCCGTAGACGAGCGGAGCGCGGCTGCCGCCGAGGATTTCTGCGGCACGGCGGACAGCCTCGTCGACCGTGGCGGGGCGGCCGTCGATTTGGGCCTCGGGCGGCTGGCGCGAGTCTTGCGCCAGGAGCCAGGGCTCGGCCAGCTCGCAGGCTCCTTCCGCTTTGACGATGCGCTTGCCGCTGACCGTGATGCGCAGGTCATCGCACACGCAGCCACAAACGGTGCACGCCACGGCGGTAAAAACTTTTTCCACGTTCGTCCTCAGGCCCCACGGGCGGTCCTATCATACCAGGGCCGCTCGGCGGACTCAGCATCGGCTCGATTTTGAATTCCGCCGGCCTGCAGGGCCAACTATAATCGGCGCACCTCACGACGGCACCCACCCCCTCGCGCGCGGCAAAGACGACCCTGATGAGCGAACTGCTGGATTGGTTCAAATGGCTGATCGGGCTGGCCAGGCCGGAGAACCTCAAGGACCTGGTCAACCTGGGTGGGCCCGGCTGGGTCAGCTATGCGATCCTGAGCGCCGTCGTGTTCAGCGAGACCGGACTGCTCGTCGGATTCTTCCTGCCCGGTGACTCGATGCTGTTCGCGGCCGGCTTTCTGGCCAGCGGCGGAGTCTTCGATTTCGGCTACCTGGCCGGCGCGCTCAGCGTGGCGGCGGTCGTCGGCGACGCGCTGAATTACTACGTCGGGCTGCAGATGGGCGAGCACGTGTTCGAGCGCGGGCGGCTGCGCTTTATCAAGCACAGCCATTTGCTGGCCGCCAAGGCGTTTTACGAGCGGCACGGCGGCAAGGCGATCGTGCTGGCCCGGTTCGTGCCGTTGGTGCGCACGTTCACCCCGTTCGTGGCCGGCGTGGCGCGGATGGAATACCGAAGATTCGCGGCCTACAACATCGTTGGCGGGATCGGCTGGGTCCTGTCGATGACGACGGCCGGATACTTCCTGGGCCGCATTTCCTGGGTGCAACACAATTTCGAGCTGGTCGTTCTCGGCATCGTGCTGGTCAGCGTGCTGCCGATCTTGCTCTCGGCGCTGCAGCGCTGGCGAAGCGCCGACCGGACCGCAGTGCTGGAAAACCCGGCCAATGACCACCATGCCTGAAGATCCTGTCGTTACGTCCGGCCGGCGCGAGGCGATCTTCACGCTCGGCTTGTGGCTGGCGGCGGCGATCTACACGGTCAGCTACTGCGGGCTGCATGGCTACGGCCGCACGCCCGACGCCGCGCATTTCGTGCTCTGGTTTCCCGACTGGGTGTTCTGGGGGATCGTGGTTCCCTGGCTGGCGTGCGCGGTGATTTCCACCTGGTTCGCCCTGTGCGTCATGCAGGATGCGCCGCTGGCCAGCGCCGAGGACGCACCGCCGGACGACCCGCTCACGGAGGACGAATTGCTCACCGGCCCGCCACACGCGCCGCGGCGGTCGGGAGGCCAGCCATGAACGACGCGGCCGCTTCGCCGGGTTATGGCGCGCTGGTGGCGCTGCTGCTGGTGATCGCGGTTTCGGTATGGATCGGCACGCAAGCCCAGAAGGCGGTCGCCCGCGGCTCGTTCTTGACCGGTTTTTTTCTGGGCAATCGCGGACTGGGGGCTTGGGCCCTGGCGCTGACGGCCACCGTGCAAAGCGGCGGCACGTTCATGGGCTACCCGTCGCTGGTCTATTCGCACGGCTGGGTCGTGGGCCTGTGGATTGCCAGTTACATGCTGGTGCCGCTGGCGGGTTTTGCCGTGCTGGGCAAGCGTTTTGCCCAGCTTTCGCACCGCACCGGCGCGATCACCGTGCCCGACTTGTTCCGGGCCCGATTTGCCAGCCCACGCTTGGGGCTGGTGGCGTCGCTGCTGATCATCGTGCTGATGTCGTTCTTGATGATCGCCCAGTTCAAAGCCGGCGCCATCGTGATGAAGCTGGCCTGGCCCAACTCCGGTTCGCTGGCCCTGGCCGAGGATTTGCCCCCTGTCGCCGCATCGCAGGCGGCCGACTCCGAATCGGCAGCGGATGCCGGCGAGCCCCAAGGCTGGCTCGCCGCCTGGTTCAAAGCCTGCAGTGCCGACCCGCAATACCTGGTGGGCCTGGCGATTTTCACGCTCACCGTGGTGGGCTATACGATGATCGGCGGCTTCCTGGCTTCGGTCTGGACCGACATGTTTCAAAGCGTGCTGATGGCCGTCGGCGTGGTGATTCTGTTTTGCCTGGTCGTGCCCGGCGCCAGCCGAAACGACGAGGGCCAGGTGGGCCGCACGGCCGTCGATTGGGGCCGGGCCACGGAGCGGGCCGTGACGGCGACGGGGCCGGGTTTCGCCGCGGGGCCCGGTTTCTCGGCCAGCTCGGGGCGGCAGTTCCTGCCGGTGTCGTTGGCCCTGTCGTATTTCGTGGTCTGGGTGTTCGGCAATATCGGCATGCCGGCCGGCATGGTCCGGGTGATGGCCACCAAGGATTCGCGCACGCTGCGGCGCTCGATCGTGCTGTTGAGTTTTTACAACCTGTTGATTTACCTGCCGCTGTTGGTGATTTGTATTTCGGCGCGCTCGATTTTTCCTACGCTTCCCAGCAGCGAGGAGGTGATTCCGCGGCTGGCGCTGCATGCTTCGCGCGGATTGACGGGCGGCTCGTTCATCGGCGGAATCATCCTGGCGGCCCCCTTCGGCGCGGTGATGTCGACGGTCAGCTCGTACCTGGTGGTGATCGCCTCGGGCATGGTTCGCGACGTGTATCAACATTTCTTCCGCCCGCAGGCCAGCGACGCCGAACTGCGCCGCGCGCTGCACGCCTCGATGATCCTGCTCGGCGTGATTGCCGTGGCCGCCAACGTGCAGCCGGTGCGCTTTCTGCAGGCGCTGGTGGTGTTCAGCGCCACGGGGTGCGCCGCGACGTTCGCCATGCCGGCCCTGATGCTGGCCTACTGGCGCCGGGCGACCGCCGCCGGGGCCGGCGCGGCGATGATTGCCGGCGCCGCGACGACCATGGCCCTGCTCGCGGCCGGCATCCTGCTCCAGGATCAAGGCTTCGACCAGGAAACTGCCTTTCATTCGTACTATCTGTGGGGCTATCATCCGGTGATGTTCGCCCTGCCGGCCTCGATCGTGGCCGGGATCGTCGTGAGTTTGCTCTCGCCGCCGCCGCCAGCCGCCGTCGTGGCGCGGCTGTTCGATGCTCTGCCGGCGGCCGGCAAGTCCACGGGTTGAATGGGCCGATCGAAACACCGCGGATTGGAAAGCGACGAGCATGAATCATCCGGCCCCTTCCGGCGGAACGAGCGACCTCAAGCCGCCGGCTGCGATCGGCCGCGCGCAGTGGCTGGCGCTGTTGGCCGCTTTTCTGGGCTGGATGTTCGACGGCGTCGAGCTGGGATTGTTTCCGCTCGTGGCCCGGCCGGCGCTGAAGGAGCTGATGGGCCCCGCGGCCACGGAGCACATGGGCACCTGGCTCTCCGCGATCACGGCGGCGTTTCTGGTGGGGGCCGCCATCGGCGGGCTGGCGTTCGGCTGGCTGGGAGACCGGATCGGCCGGGTCCGGGCGATGGCCTGGAGCGTGCTGGTGTATTCGCTGTTTTCGGGTCTTTGCGCGGTTGCCCAGGCGCCCTGGCAACTGGCCGTCCTGCGTTTCATCGGCTCGTTGGGCATGGGGGGCGAATGGGCGCTGGGCGTGGCCCTGGTGATGGAAGTCTGGCCCTCCCGCTCGCGCCCCACGATGGCGGCCTTGATCGGAGCGGCGTCGAACATCGGCTTCTTGCTCATCGCCCTGGCCGGGCTGGGCACCTCGATGAACGCCGCCGGACTCTCCGACTTGTTGCACGGCGTTTTGCCTGCTGATATGGCCGACGCCCTGATGGGACAGGATCACTCTTTCTGGCGACTGCTGATGCTGCTGGGAGCCGCGCCCGCGCTCTTGACGTTTTTCATCCGCGTCTTCGTGCCCGAGTCGCCGCGCTGGAAGCATGCGATCCAACAGGCTCCGGCCGCCCGGGTCAAAGACATCTTCGCCCCGGGCGTTGCCCGGACCACGATCCTGGCCACGTGCCTGGGCGCGGTGGCGCTGCTGGGCACCTGGGGATCGGTGCAGTGGCTGCCGGCTTGGGCCAACAAGCTCAGCGGCGGGCAGGCGGGGGCCAGCGCGTGGACGCAGATTTGTTCGGCGCTGGGCGCGACCATCGGCTCGGTCGCCGCGGCGTATCTCGCGCAGTGGACGAATCGCCGGCTGACCTACTTTGGCCTGGCCTTGGCCTCGCTGGGGGTGTGCGCATACTTGTTTCGCGCTCCGCAGGAGTTCGGCAATCAGTACCTGCTGCTGGTTCTGCTCACCGGTTGCGTGACGGCCAGTTTTTACGGCTGGCTGCCCTTGTATCTGCCCGAGTTGTTTCCGACGCGCATCCGCGCGACCGGCCAGGGATTTGCCTACAATTTTGGCCGGGTGCTGGCGGCCCTGGGCACGCTGGCCAGCGGACAATTGCTGAATCACTTCGGCGAGGATTACGCCCGCACCGGGGCGGTCACCAGCCTGGTTTATCTGGCGGGTCTGGTGCTGATCTGGTTTTGCCCGGAAACCAAAGGGCGCCCCTTGCCCGAGTGATGCAGGCGGCGGCGCGAGCGGGAATGATCCACCCGCCAGGCGCGCGATGGGCCTGCTAGCACGTCGAATCGCATCTTGGGCATAGCTTTGCGCGGCGGGCGGCGGCCGCGGATTCGCCTTGTGGATCTCATCCAGTCTGGCTAGAATCCCCCACCCATCGAGCATCTGGATGCTCGACGAGTGGCGTGCGGCGAGTCAGGGAGGCACTCGATGTCCATGGACGGACAAACTCCGGCCGATCATTCATTTTTGGCCCGGCCCTTCATTTGGGGCACGCGGCTGATTTTGGCCTATCCGGTGGCGACCATCGCGCTGGCGATCGGTTTTTCCCTGGTGGCGCTGGCGCTGAGCTGGACCCGGCTCGGGTATCGCACCAGCCGCCTCGACCTGGTCAATCCGAAGAGCGATTACAACCGCCTTTGGCTTGAGTACATCAAGGAATTCGGCGAGGCCGACGACGCGGTCATCGTGGTCGAAGGTGCCGGCCGCGAGCAAGTCGTGCCGGTACTGGAAGAGCTGTCGACGGCGCTGGCGCGCGAAGACCGGCTGTTTCACGCCGTGCTGCACGAAGTGGATCTCAGCAAGATCCGCGCCAAGGGCCTGCATTATCTGAGCCCGGACGAGCTCACTGCCATCGACGGATTTCTGGCCGAGGCCCAACCGATCGTCTCCGGCGACTGGTCGCGGCTGAGCATCGGCAAGATGGCCACCGGCATGATGCTGCGGATGCAAGCGGCGATGCAGGCCGGGGCCGGTATGCCGCCGGGCGCGGTGCTGCCCCCCGGCGCCGCGATGCAGGCCGGTGCCAACTTTCCAGCAGGCGCCACGATGCCAGCGGGCGCCACAATGCCAGCAGGCACTGCGCCCCCGAGCGGCGCAGCCACGGCTGGCGGGGCAGTACCCTCGGGCGGAGCAATTTCTCCGGACGGAGCAGTATCTGCCGGCGGCGCCATGCCCGCCGGCGGCGCCATGCCCGCCGGCGGGGCGATGCCGCAAGCCGGTTCGGCCGAAGATCTGGAACGCCTGACCGGCAGCCTGCTGGCCACGCTCAGCCAGCGCGGCGGCTATCAGTCGCCGTTTCCGGAAATGCCGCAGCAGTTCGCCACGCTGAGCGAGCTGAATTCGGATTATCTGTTGGCCAAGGACGGTCAGCTGGGCTTCGTGCTGCTGCGCCTGGCCGCCGGGGCCAACGACAATGCGATGACCGGCGGCAGCGAAGCGACCGACGCGCTGCGAGCCCTGATCGTTCAAGTGCAAGCCCGGCACCGCAACACCAAGATCGGCCTGACCGGATTGCCGATCATGGAATCCGACGAAATGCGCACTAGCCAGTCGTCGATGTTCTGGTCGAGCTTCATCTCGTTGATCGGCGTGGGCCTGCTATTCATCGCCGGGTTCGGCGGCATCCGGCACGCTCTCGTGGCCAACGTGATCCTGCTGGTGGGCATGGCCTGGGCCTTCGGCTATGCCACGCTGAGCATCGGCCACTTGAACATCCTCAGCGTCACGTTCACCGTGACGTTGATCGGCATCGGCATCGACTACGGCGTTTATTACGTCGCCCGCTATCTGCAGCTGCGCGGCGAGTCGCTGGGCTGCGAAGCGGCGATCATGGAAACCTCGCGCGGCGCCGGGCCCGCGATCACGGCCGGCGCTCTGACCACCGCGGTTTCGTTCTTCTGCGCCGGGCTGACCAGCTTCACCGGCGTGGCCGAGCTGGGCATCATTGCCGGCGGCGGGATCCTGCTCTGTGCCGTGGCCGAGCTGACCTTGCTGCCGGCCGCGCTCGCGCTGATGGACGGCAGCGGCTGGGGAGTGCGGATGCCCCGGCCCCTGGCGGTCCACAAGTGGATCGAACCCTTCATGCGCGTGCCCCGACTGACCCTGGGCCTGACGCTGGTGGCCACGGTGGTCATGGCCGTCGGCCTGCGGCACCTGTGGTTCGACAACAACCTGCTGAACATGCAGGCAGTGGGGCTGGAGAGCGTCGAGCTGGAGCGTAAGCTGCTCTCGGAGTGCAACCAGAGCGTCTGGTACGCCCTGTCGATCGCCGACAACCGCGACGACCTGCTCGCCCGCAAGGCCCGGTTCAACGCCCTGCCGACGGTGGAAAAGACCGAAGAGATCGTGTCGTTCCTGCCGGTCGACGACGAGCTGAAGCGGCCGATCATCGAACGCATCGGCCAGCGTCTGGCCGCGCTGCCCGAGCGGCCCCCCTTGATTCCGATCGACCGGCCCGAAAAGCTCGGCGAAGTGCTGGGACGGATGCAAGCCATGATCGCCGGCAGCGGCCGGGCGGAAAAGTGCGCCCGGCAACTCGACCAGGTGCGGCAACTGATGCGGAGCATGCCGCTGTACGACTGCTACCGCCTGGTCTCGCTGTTCCAGCAGCAAATGGCCGGCGACCTGCTCAGCCGCCTGCACGTGCTGCGGTCGATCGCCAATCCCAATCCGCCGCAATTGAGCGACTTGCCCGACAGCCTGGTCCACCGCTTCGTCGGCCAGAACGGCCGCTATCTGCTCAAAATCTACGGCAAGGGCAACATCTGGGACGCCGCGGCCTTGGGCCAGTTCGTCAAGGACGTGCGCAGCGTCGATCCACACGTGACGGGCAATCCGCTGCAGGCCCATGAAGCCTCGTTCGAAATGAAGCGCAGCTACCAGGAAGCGGCGATCTACTCGCTGTTGGTGATCATCGGCGTTTTGGTGCTCGACTTCCGCAGCCTGCGCTACTCGCTGGTGGCAGCGATGCCGCTGGCCGTCGGGATGTTCCAGACCTACGGACTGTTGGGCTATCTGGATGTGCCCTTGAACCCGGCCAACCTGATCGCCCTGCCCTTGATCCTGGGCATCGGCGTGGATTACGGCGTGCACATCGTGCACGAATTCCGCGAACAGTCGGGGCCGTACAAGATGTCTCCCGGCACGGCCGTGGCGGTGCTGGTCGACGGGCTGACGACGATCGTGGGCTTCGGTTCGCTGATGATCGCCAGCCATCAAGGCCTGCAAAGCCTGGGACGCGTGCTGACGATCGCGGTGACCTGCTGCATGTTCAGCTCGCTCGTCATGCTGCCGGCCCTGCTGACCTGGATCACGCGCAACCGGCAGCCGGCCGGAATGCCTGACACCCAGTCCGACGACGCCCCGGCGTATGAGCCGCCGGCGGTCGAAGCGACCCCCTTGGCCCGGGCGGCGTGAGGCGCTTTCCGCGCAGGCCCGGGTCGGAGTAAAGCGATCGCCCTCAGAATCGTCGGTCCGTTCCGCAAGTGTCGCGGAAAACGACATTTCGCCCGCGCCGTGTCGCGAAAGCCAGCGCCGACCGGAAACTTGCTCGATTGGGCGAGCTCGTCGAAACACCCAAATTGCACCAAGACGTGCCCGACAGATCCGCGGGCGACCTTTCCATGGGAAAAACCTGCGACTCGGCGCAGGAATTGGCGTGAACGCGGCCCTCGCGGGCAAAGATTCTATCAACTAAGCTACCAAAGTGGCGCAGTGGCGCGCACTCGCCCGCATTGAAACGAAGATGCGGCTGGCAAAGGCCTTACGCCCAAATGAAGCCCTCAAAGATTATTCCACGCAGCACCCCGAATACGCAACCTACAGCGCGTCGCCTGGTATACGGCGAAATCGTTCCCATTTTCCGGTGGGCCGGCAGCAAGCGAAAAACACTTCAGCCCCTCGCCGCATTTTGGCACGATGGGTTTGAGCGATACGTCGAGCCATTTGTCGGCTCCGCTTGCCTGTTTTTGAAGACAAAACCGCGCAACGCGATCCTGGCCGACCTAAACTCATCTTTGATCGAGACCTATCGAACGATTCGACGCAGGGCGGCCACTGTAGCGACCGCGCTCTACGCAATGCCGCGGGATGCAAAGACATACTACGAGATTCGCAGGCGAATTATGACCGCGCGTAGCGCGGTGGAGCGCGCGACGTTTTTCGTCTACCTAAACCGCAATTGCTTCAATGGCATTTACCGCACCAATCGAGCGGGCCATTTCAATGTTCCTTTCGGCTCATACCAAGGGCAGTACCCTCGCATTTGCGATTTTGAAACCGTCGCAAGGCTCCTCAAAAAGGCGGACTTGTTGTCCTGCGATTTTGGCACGACACTTTGTCAGGTCAGGAAAAACGACTTCGTGTATCTGGACCCGCCATTCGCGGCAACGGGTTCTCGGACCTTCGTGGAATACGGAAAGAGGTCATTTGGCGAGGGCGACCTCGAACGACTTTCACGCCACCTCGATCGTATCGACAGTCGCGGTGCGTCGTTTCTGGTGTCCTACGCCGACTGTCCGAGGGCGCGTTCGATCGCGAAACACTGGAACTTTACGGCGATTCAGGTCAGACGGCATATTGCGGGGTTTACAACCAAGCGCAAGATGGCAGGCGAACTGCTGATTACAAACATGCCGATTCCGGAGGGGCTATGGCTGAATTAGGTGCCCGCACCCTTGGTGTGAAGCAGGTCCGGGTCGATGAACTCAAGCCGAATCCGCACAACCCGCGCCTCTTATTCGACAAGCTGCCCATCGATACCCTGCGGGAATCGATCGCTCGGGTAGGAATTCTCGTGCCCCTGACGGTCTACCGTGATCCGAGGCGAGGTCATTACGTGATTCTCGACGGCCAGCGCCGGTGGATATGCGCCTCCGAAATCGGCCTCAGGAAAGTACCTGTCAACGAAGTCGCAGAGCCAACGCTTGTGCAAAACATCGTCACGATGTTTCAAATACACAAGCTCCGCGAGGATTGGGAGCTGATGCCCACGGCGCTCAAGCTCGAGGTCCTGATGCTCGAAACAAAGGACTTCAACAACAAGCGTGTCGCCACGCTCACTGGCCTAGATGAGGCCGTGGTCGTGCGCTGCAAGAAGCTGCTTTCATATGAGAAGAAGTATCACGAAATGATGCTCGATCCAAACCCCGAGCAACGTACGAAGGCTGACTTCTTTATCGAGCTCTATCCGGTCCGCCACGACCGGAATGTTCGCAAATTCGAGTGGTTCAGGCCCGTGCGGTTTACGGACCAGATGATAGACAAAGTTGAAGCAAAAAGCCTACGATCGGTCACCGACTTCCGGATCGTCAAGCAGCACATCAACAATGCCGTAAAGGCTGATCGGATCCAGGCGATCTCAAAACGCCTGAGGCAGTTTGCTGAGAGCCCAACTGCGAGGGTTGAAATCCTCGAGTTACAGACTGCGCAGACGTATGCGCTCGCAAAGTCCCTGACCAAAGACGTTCGAAGACTCATGGAGCAACTCGACGATATAGATGTCGATCAAATGTTCGGTGAAACGGACATGTGGGATTCTATGGAGGAACTGATGCGGCAACTGCGGTCGCTTTTGCTAAAGGCGGACCGGAGACTGCGTCCATGAAGACGCCGCGCCCGTTGGGAACGCCCGTCGATTTCCGTCGGCGCTCATTATGGCGGTCTCGGTTCGAGGGCTACAGGTACGGGATCACCGACGCCCGACTCACCGAGTGGCTTGAGCAGTTTGGCCAAGCGGACAGAGACACTGCGGCGAGAATACTGGACGCCGTGGAGTTCATTTCGAACGAAGAAATCCATGCCGCGTTCCGCTCTCTGCTTCGGAAGCTTCCTGGCTGGCATTTGCGAAAGACGAAGCGCGCCGGCAGATTTGCATTCGTCGCGTTCTCACAGACCGCGGGCGAAAGCGGGGATTCGATGCTGCACCAATTCAGGCTCGCGAACAATTTGACACAGCGGTACTACGACCCGCTGTTTATTGGGCGCAGCGAGATCGCTCGTGGGCGCTTTGGGGGCGACGATACGATCGTGTTCTTGGACGACTTCGTTGGCTCGGGCAAGCAAGCCGTCGGAGCGTGGTCTAGGATGTTCCAGGAACTCACCGCAGGCATCGGAAATGTCTACCTATTCACGATCGCTGCGTTCGCGACGGGTGCCCACCGCATCAAAGAGCAGACGCGGATCGAACTTGTCACGCACCGGCATTTGGGCACGCGCGACAGTGTCCCGATGGACGACTGCGCGCATTTTTCGACGCAGGAGAAGAAGCGAATCTTGCATTACTGCAAAATCGCATCGCCGGAGAAACCGTGGGGATTCAGTGAATGTGGACTGATAATAGTTCTGTCCCACCAGTGCCCGAATAATTCCATCTCGATTCTTCACAGCGCCTCGAAATTCTGGGAGCCGCTGTTCCCCCGCAGTTGACCCAGACCGCGCTCCGCCGCGACAGCTGCCGATGCGGGACGTCGCAAGCGGCGCGGACCCCTCACTCCGGCAGGGGTCTGCCCTTGGTCTCGGGCGCGAAGGGGAGCACTGCCAGTCCGATCAGAAAGACGCTGCACATGGCGACGCCGGCGTTGCGCATCGGCTCCAGGTCGTGGTGGAAGACGTTGCTGGTGAGGTAGCCGAGCGTCCAGGGGCCGATCGCGGCGACAAACCGGCCGACGTTGTAGCAGAAGCTTGTTCCCGTGCTGCGGAGATACGTCGGAAACAGCTCGGGGAAGTAGATCGCGTACCCGCCAAACAGGGCGAGTTGGCAAAAACCCATGACGAAGATCATGGAGAACATCTTGATCATTCCGACCAGTCCGCCGCCCGCGTCGAGGTAGAGAAACACGGCGGCGGTGCTGAACATCGCCGCGATAAAGGCCAGCGCGAACGTGGGTCGGCGCCCGAGGTATTGCGTCAGGTAACTGAAGGCGTTCATGCCGAAGAACGCGCCCAGGTTCAGCACGATAAAAGCACAACCGGTCCAAATCTTCAGGTCGCCCGAGATCTGGGCCTCGGGCATGCCTTGCGCCTCGAACGCCTTGCGGAAGACCGACGAGAGCAGGTCCGGAGTAAAGAACCCGATTCCCCACAGCCCGACGACGCCGGAGAAGGCGAGCAACATTCCGACTACGGCATTTCTGGCCCAGCGGCGGTCGCTAAACAAGGCCCCGTACGAGCCCAGCTTGCGCTGGGCGCCGCTCGCGGCGGCAGCGGCCTGCCAGCGTTCGGGCTCCTTCAACTTGCGCCGGATCACGATGGCCAGCAACGCCGGGGCGATGCCGACGACGAACATGATTCGCCAGACGTGAAATTGCTGGCCTTGCCAACTCCAGTTCTCGAACGCGCCCGCGCTTCGAGCCCCCCCAGTCCGATGCTGATCAGGCCAGCCGAAATATTGCCCAGTGCCGAGAGCGCTTGCAGCAAACCCAGGGCAAATGGCCGGGCCCGGTCGGGCATGACTTCGGCGACCAGCGCCACGCCGACGGCAAACTCTCCTCCGACTCCCAGGCCGGTCAGAAATCGATAGAAGGCAAAATCCCAAAATCCGAACGACACGGCGCTCAGTCCGGTGAAGGCCGAATACAGCAAGATCGTCCAGACCATGGTGCGCGCGCGGCCGATGCGGTCTCCCAGGACGCCAAAAAATAACCCGCCCGTCGCCCAGCCGATCAGGAAAATCGACGTTGCCAACGGACCGTAGAAATCCATCGCCTCTTGGGGCGGTTTGACGCCCGGCGAAGGGGCCAGCAAATCGCGCATGGCCGGCACACGGGCCAGATTGAACAGCTGCTGATCGAGGCAGTCGAACAGCCAGCCCAGCGCGGCCACAAACAAAACGAACCAGTGATAGCGGTTCAGCTCGTGATACCAGCGCGTGCCGGGGGTGCTCATCGAAAGCCGCCTTGAATGCTGGAAGGGAGTCCGCGGGCCGTGGGAAGGGCGCCAGCCGCTGGCGCGTGCTTGGGGGGCCGCAGCTATCGTACAACAGGCCGCCGTGCGCCGCGAGTAGGCGGAAAAACCCCGCGTTGACGTTCAAACCGGCGCCGGCTCACCGTTAAGCCCAGGGGACGCTTCCCCTGGGCTGGCGTGCGCGGGGCGCGGGATCGCTCCGCCGCGCCGGCCCACCGGCCGCCGGGCTTAACGGGTGCTGAGGACGTGGGGGCCGCCGCCGGTGGGGTTAACCGTGCAGCGCTAATGACGCAGCTGCCGCGCCGCTTACGCAGAAACCGCACCCGCGGGCGCTTTGGCCGCGATCTGCCGCGCGATCGAGTCCCCCAGCGCGGCCGTGTCCTCGCCCAGCGTGGCCAGCTCCTGCTCCACCGCGTGGCAGCGCACGGCATGCCCGGCCAGCGCCAGCTCGCGCGGAACATGCGTCCGGCAAACGTCCATCGCCAGGGGACAGCGCGGATGAAAGCGGCAGCCCGGCGGCGGATTGAGCGGGCTGGGCACGTCGCCGGGCAGGACGATCCGCACCTTCTTCTTCGTCGCCTCGAGCGTGGGGATCGAGGACAGCAGCGCCAGCGTGTAGGGATGCAGCGGATGCCGATACAGCTCGCGGCTGGCGGCCGTTTCCACGATCTCGCCCAGGTACATCACGGCCACACGGTCGGAGATGTACTCCACCACCGACAAGTCGTGCGAAATGAACAGGTAGGTCAGCTTGCGCTGTTGCTTCAGATCGACCAGCAAGTTGACGATCTGCGACTGGATCGAAACATCGAGCGCCGAAATCGGCTCGTCGAGCACGATGAACCGCGGATCGATGGCCAGCGCCCGGGCGATGCTCACCCGCTGCCGCTGACCGCCGGAAAACTCATGCGGATAGCGATTGATATAACTGGGGTCGAGACCGACCTGTTCGAGCGTCTGCTTAACCTTGTCGAGCCGCTCCTGCCGATTGCCCATCCGGTGGACGATCAGTCCTTCTTCGACGATGCCGCGAATCGTCATCCGCGGATTGAGCGAGCTGAACGGATCCTGGAACACGATCTGCAGGTTGCGCCGCAGCGCCCGCAGCGCGGGGCCCTGCGTGAGCGTGAGGTCCTGGCCGGCGAACAGGATTTTTCCGTCCGAGGGCTCGATCAGCCGCAGCAGCGTGCGGCCGACGGTCGTCTTGCCGCAGCCCGACTCGCCGACCAGCCCCAGCGTCTCTCCCTCGGCGATCCGCAGCGAGACGTCGTCGACCGCCTTGACGTGGGCGACGGTGCGGGCCAGCACGCCGCGGCGCACGGGAAAGTACTTCTTCAGATGCTGAACGTCGAGGAGGGGCTCGTTCAATTTAATCGCGACTCGGAACGGTGAGATCGAAGTGGGAACATCGGAATAGCGGACTCAACGGGCGAAGCAGTGAACTGGCGAACGAGGAACGGGAAAATGAGGAACGGGAAAATGAGGAACGGAGAACGAGGAACGGAGAACGAGGAACGGAGAACGAGGAACGATAGCCACGAAAAACACAAAAAGGAGCAATTCCGCCCGGGGAACAATAGCGCCCTGGGCCCCGCGTCGCCGAGCGTTTGATTGTTTTGATTTTCCCGGCCATCTGCCCTGGTGGTCTCATTGCGATCGTGTGATGTTCGCCGAATTCGTTACTCTGCATTCCGGCCTGTGTTTCCCTTTTGTTCTGCCTCTCCGTGCCTCTGTGTCTCTGTGGTTCTCTTTCCCTTCCCTGTTCCTGCTTCGCGACCTGCACATCGCCCTGAGCCTGTCGAAGGGCGCCTTTGGGGCTTTATTTTCCGCGATTACCGCTGACTGCGCAAGCTCCAGCTCGCCGGCGAAATGGCACCGGGCCCAATGTCCCGGCCGGATCTCGCGCAGCTGCGGCTCGTCGCTGCGGCAGACATCCTGGCAGTAGCCGCAGCGCGGATGAAACTTGCAGCCCGGCGGAAAGCGCAACGGGCTGGGCACCATGCCGGGGATCGTGGTCAGCCGCTGGTCCTTCGGCTTGCCCGGCTCGGGACGCGAATTGAACAAGCCGGCCGTGTACGGATGCAGCGGGTTGGCAAACAGCTCGGCCACGGGGGCGTACTCGACGACCTTCGAGGCGTACATCACGGCCACGTCGTCGGCCATTTCGGCCACGATGCCCAAGTCATGCGTGATCATCAGGATCGACATGCCCACCTCGGCCTGCAGCTCGCGGAGCAGCTCCAGGATCTGGGCCTGAATCGTCACGTCGAGCGCCGTGGTCGGCTCGTCGGCAATCAGCAACTCGGGCGTGCAGCTAAGCGCCATGGCGATCATCGCCCGCTGCCGCATGCCGCCGGAAAACTGGTGCGGATAGTCGTTGATCCGCCGCTCCGGATCGGGAATTTTGACTTTGCGGAGCATTTCGATCGCGCGATTGCGGGCTTCCTGCTTGCCGACTTGCTGGTGCAGGATGATCGCTTCGGTAATTTGCGATCCGATGGTGAACACCGGATTGAGCGAGGTCATCGGCTCCTGGAAGATCATCGAAATCCGGGCCCCGCGCACCGCCCGCATGTCGCGCTCGGACAGTTCGGAAAGCACGAGCTGGCCGTTGCCGGATTGGGCATTTTGTCCGCCGTGCATGACGATCCGGCCGCCGGCGATGCGTCCCGGGGGGGAGATCAGGCGGATGATCGACATGGCCGTGACGCTCTTGCCCGACCCCGACTCGCCGACGAGGCCCAGGGTTTTGCCTTTGGGGATGTTGAACGAGACATCGTCAACGGCCTTGACCACACCGGCATCGGTGTAGAAGTAGGTCTTGAGGTTTTCGACGGTGATGAGAGGTTCGGGCATGGGGCTTGCCGACCGCGAGTGATCTGAATGCGTTTTGGGGAGCATGCCTGGCCCGTCAGTGTTTGCCGGCGCGAGCGCGGGTCGGTGGCTTCTTGCAGGCCTTCGCCGATCAGATTGTACGTCAAGACCGTGGCAAAGATGGCTGCCCCGGGAAAAAACACGAGCCACCATAGATTCAGATTCGTGCGCCCCGCGTTGAGCAGGGTTCCCCAACTCGGGTTCGGCGGGGGCGAGCCGAAGCCGAGAAAGCTCAGGCCGCTTTCGATCAGAATCGCCGAAGCAATGCCGAAGGTGATCGGCACCAGCACGGGCGCCAGGGAGTTGGGCAGGATGTGCCGGAAGATGATGCGGCCGTCGCGCACCCCCAGCGCCCGGGCAGCGGTGACGAATTCGCTGTTGCGCAGCTTCATGAATTCACCGCGCGCGAGTCGAGCAATCGAGGTCCAGCCGGTGCATCCCAGAATGACCATCATGTGCCAGATCGTCGGCTTTTCCAGGATGGCGATCAGCGCCAGGATCAGCACCAAAGTTGGGATGCACATGACCACTTCGATGAACCGGCTCAGCAGCATATCGAGCCAGCCGCCGAAAAAACCGGCCAGTGCCCCGATGACGATGCCGATCAGCCCCGCGATGCCCATCGAGACGAAGCCCACCAGCAGCGCGATCGTCGTGCCGTGGACCATTTCGGCAAATACGTCGATTCCCTCCTGCGTCGTCCCGAACCAGTTGTAGCGGCTCGGCACTCCCTGGTCTCCGCTTGGATTGCCGGGTTGGCCGGGCCACTCGCCGTCGCGCACGCGCCGGTACGGATCTTGATAGACGAGCGGCCAGAGGGCCCAGCTGTCGGGATCATTCTTCTTCAGGTTCTCCGGATAGATCCGGCGGAATTTGTCCTTGTAGAAAATCGGGTTCTCCCAGCGCGTGCTGAAGTAGCCGAGCGCCGGAAAATAAAGCTGCCCTTTGTAGCGGCAGACGATTGGCTTGGTGCCTGCGATGGCCGGGGCAAACAGCGCCACGAGCACCAGAAACCCGACGAAGCCCAAGGCCGCCATCGACAGCTTGCGCCGCCGGAATCGCCGCCAGGCCTCGCCCCAGTAGCCGATCGGGGGCGCGCTCTCCAACTCGGAAGTTTGCGGAAATTCTGGCAGCGACATGCAGCATGCGGGCCGGGCGGCACCGGTGGTTTAAGAATAGCTGACGCGGGGGTCAACGACCGCGTAGAGAAAGTCCGCCACCAATTGTCCGACCAGCGTCAGGACCGAAAACATCAGTGTCAGCCCCATGATCGTCGGATAGTCGCGCTCGCGAATCGACTCGAAAAACAATCGACCCATGCCAGGCCAGCTGAAAATCTGCTCCAGGATGACCGCTCCGCCGAGCAAGCCGGGGAGCGTCAGGCCCACCATCGTGACCAGGGGAATCAGCGTGTTGCGAAACCCGTGATGAACCAGCACGCGGTACGGATCCAGGCCCTTGGCCCGAGCCGTGCGGATGTAGTCCTGGCGGACCACTTCCTCCATGTTGGCGTGGATGAATCGGCTGTAATAGGCCAGGCTGCCATACGTTTCGCAAGCGATCGGCATCAGCGCGTGCTTGAAGACGTCCCAGAGCTTTCCCATCGTCGACAATTCGGAGTATCCGTCGCTGGTCATGCCCATCAGCGGCAGCCAGCCGAAGTGCACGGCCAGTGCGATCTGCAGGAACAGCGCGGCGACAAACGAGGGAAACGAATACAGCATGTAGAGTCCGGTGCTCATGACCCGTTCGTCCAGGCTGCCGCTGCGGGCGCTGGCGGCAAGTCCCAGGGGAATCGAGAGCAGGTAGATGAGCACCAGAGAACTGACCGACAGCATCAGTGTCGGGCCGATGCGCTCGGCAATCAGTCGCGTGACCTGATGCTTGCGCGAGATCGAGCGCCCAGATCGCCCTGGGCTACGTTGCCGATCCACTGGAAGTAGGCCGTATACCAGGGCTTGTCCAGACCATAGGTCTTCATCATCCGCTGGAGGTCTTCGGGATTGATCTTCCGGCTGGGGTCCGATTCACCCAATTCGACGGTCAACGGCGTGCCGGGCATGTTGCGGATCAGCCCGAACACGACGAACGTGATCAGCATCAGCGTAACGACGCCCAGCAGCAGCCGTCGGATGAGGTAGCTTGTCATCGGGGGTTCGCTTGGGTTCCCACGGAATCCTGGGGCCGGCGGGCGCTCATCACGGTGCCGCCTGCCAGATGCTGCTGAAGCCCGGGCTGTAGTGGAATGGACCGCGGGGGCTGAAGTTGTATCCCCGCAAGTTCTTGTCGAACCCGTAGAACGAATTTCGGACGTACAGGAACGTGTACGGCTGGTCGGCGTAGATCAGCTCGTCGATCTTGGCGTAGATCGCGGCCCGTTTGTCGCGATCGAACTCCTTGCGCCCTTCGACGTACAGCTTGTCGACTTCGGAGTTCGAGTAGTGGACGTAATTGCGGGCTTCGCCGGTATACCAGATGTTGTCGGAGGTGTCGGGATCCGTGCCGGTACCCCATAAACCGTGGAAAGCCTCGAATTTCTTTTTCTGCGTCCGTTCCATCAGCACCGTGAATTCCAACGGCCGGATGTTGCAGACGATGCCGATCTTGTCGAGATTTTCTTTCATCAAGGTGCACAACTTGATGCGGTCGGGAATGTTGGCGCAGAGCAGGCTGAATTCGAAGTTGACCGATTTGCCGTCGATCGTTTTGTCGCGAATTCCGTCGCCATCGTGGTCTTCCCAGCCGGCCTCGTCCAGCAGCGCCTCGGCCTTTGACAAATCCTGGTGATAGTAGGGCAGCGGCTTTTTCGGGGCCATCCAGGCGGTGGGATAGAAAATGCCGTTGCACGGCTGATACACGCCGTAGAACAGCTTGTCCAGCATTTCCTGATAATCGAAGGCGTAGCTCATCGCCTTGCGGACGCGGATGTCGGCGAAGAACGGATTGTCCTGCTGGTTCCAGGCGAAATAGGCGAACACCCATTCGACGCCGGAGCCCTTGGTATTGCGGTCGTAAAAATCCTGGCTGTCGGTGCGGGTGGTCCATTGCTCGGGGGTGAGCATCATCTCGTCGATCTCGCCGGCCTTTATGGCCAGCAGCGCCGTATTCGAATCCTCGATGATCCGAAAGCGGATCGTCTTGAAGAACGGCTTATCGCGGACCTGCTTCCCTTTGACCATGTACCAGTCTTCGCGCCGCTCGACGACGATCTCCTGGCCGCGCTTGCGGTTGGTCAGCACGTAAGGCCCGCCGGAGATCGGCTTGTTCTCGTACTGGACATTCTCCGGACTGTCCTGCAGCGTGGGATCCTTCTCGATCGTCTTCTCGTAAATGTGCTTGGGGATCACGGGAAAGTTGATGTTCCAGACGTTGGTCGCCAAGGCCTCTTTGTGAAAAAAGACGACCGTGTAATCGCCATAGGCCTCGACCCAGCGCAACTTGTCCGTGCCCGAACGGACGGCGGGGATCGGCACCCGCGGATCCATGATCGTCTTGAAGCTGAACACCACGTCCTGGGCCGTGATCGGCTTGCCGTCGGACCAGGTGCAATCGTCGCGCAGCACGACCTTGTCGTACAGCCGATCCTTGCTCGTCTGCCAGGAAACGACCGTCTCTTTGGCGGCGAACGGTTTCATGTTCCAATCGAAACTGAACAAGCCGTATCCCGTCAGGCCGTTGACATCGCCCTCGACCGCGGCGCTGAACATGATGGGGTTGGTGCTTTTGACGTCGGCGCCCATGTGCCGGTTGATCGTCGCTTCCCAGTTCGCGTCCGCATCGGTCGCCGGCAGCCGTCCCATCGCACTGAGGATTTTTGCGTTTGACTCCGGCGAAGTGTTCTTCATCGCCAGGGCTTCTTGCACCGTGGCCAGCGGCGTTTCCCCCGCTTGCTTTGCCCGCAACAGAACGGTTCCGTCCAGCACCGGTTGGTCTTCCCATTCGGCTTTGGCGTCCAGTTCCGCGAGGCTGGGGGCGTCGAACGGTTCGAGCAGGACTTCGGGCTTCTCCTGACCGGCAGATTCCGGTTTTTCGGTCTTGGCCGTTTCGGCTTTGTCACCACTCGAGGCGCTCGAGCTGCCCGCTTGAGGCCCGCCGGCGTTGGTTTCCTTCTCGGGGCTCGACGTGCAGCCTGCTACCAGGCCGATGGAGACGGCTACTAGCAGCGCCGTCCAATACTGCCGGGGCCGTCGCATCATGGAGTTACCTTTCGTGGTCTCGGATTGGGCGGCGCGGGGCGGCCGGCTTGATCGAGTATTAGCCGGCCAAAAAATGATCCCTGACCCCATCAAATGCCGGCAAGAGCGCTTGATAGCAGGGCCGTTCAAGCCGCGCTTCGGCCCGAAAACGCGCCAACTCGGGCGGGAACCTAAGTCGCAGTAACCGGATGCTACCCCTTGCTTTGTGAACGGTCAAGGTTGGGCGACAGCGTCCGAGGGGAGCCTGGTTGCTGCGGCCGCTCTCCACGCGCCGGGCGGCACATCGGCCGACCCGGCATGCTTCCGGCCCAGCGACGCACACACGCTGGCGGACGTGGAACTTGCGCTGTGCCGCCATGCAATCAGTTCGGGTCGGCAGATTACCTGCGCTCGGCGCAACAAACCTCTGTTGCCCGGTTTATCGACGCTCGCTACCCTATGCACCCCGTGTTGGCCGGCAACGGCCGAATCGTGTTCCGCTCGTGTCTGGAATCATGGCTGCTCGAAGGCGGCAGCTTCCCTCCGAAGTCTAGCGAGGTCCGCTATGCGATGCGTCTTGGGGGCCACAGGCCAGTGGCCATATTGCGTCCGCCGGCTCTGTGTGGCCGTGCTCGTCCTTTCTACGTGGGCCGCGGGTCGATTGGTTCAGGCGGCCGAGGCCGAATGGATCTGGTCCCCCGCCTATGAAAAAGAATTGGCGCCGCCGGGCGACTGTTACTTCCGCAAGACCTTCAACTTGGGCACGCCCGAACAGGGCGAAATCCAGATCGGCGCCGACGACAGTTACGAGCTGTACGTCAACGGGCACCAGGTCGGCACCGGCAACAATTGGAAGGTGCTCGACGTCTACGACGTCACCGAACACCTGGTCCAGGGCAGCAACGTCGTCGCCGTCAAAGCCACCAACCGCGAGCAGGGCTCGGCCGGACTCGTGGCCCGGGTGCTCGTCAAGCAGCAAGGGGGCACGCAAGTCACCTACTCGACCGATGCCACCTGGAAGGCCGTGCTGAAGGAATTCGTCGGCTGGCAGAAGTCGCGCTTCAACGACACACAGTGGCTGGCCGCGCGCACTTTCGGCAAGATGGGCGCCACGCTCCCCTGGGGCAACGAGGTCACGGTCACCGGCGAGAAAGGCCGCTTCAAGCTACTGCCGCAATTCGGCGTGGAGTGGGTCATCGATCCCAAGCAAACCGGATCGCTGATCGCCATGACGTTCGACGAGTTCGGCCAGATCGTCGCCGCGCGCGAAAACGGCCCCTTGATCCTGATCCGCGACGACGACCGCGACGGCGTGCTCGACACCGTCTCGACCTACTGCGACGAGGTCAAAGGCTGCCAAGGGCTGCTGACCGTCAGCGGCAATGTATACGCCATCGGCCAGGGACCCGACGGCACGGCCCTGTATCGGCTGAGCGACCAGGACCATGACGGGCGGGCCGACAAGATCGATGCCCTGATCAAGTTCACCGGCGACATGGGCGAGCACGGGCCCCACTCGCTCGTGCTCGGCCCCGACGGCTTGCTCTACATCATCGTCGGCAATTTCACCCGCGCCGAGAAAGGCTACGAGTCGTCGAGCCCGTACCACCACTATTACGAAGGGGACATGCTCCAGCCGCGCTACGAGGACGCCAGCGGCCACGCCGTGGGCATCAAGGCGCCGGGCGGCTCGATCCTGCGCACCGACACCAGCGGCACCGCGGTCGAGATCGTGGCCGGCGGTCTGCAGAATCCATACGATCTGGCCTTCAACGCCGACGGCGAGCTGTTCACCGCCGACAGCGACATGGAATGGGACCTGGGCATGCCCTGGTATCGGCCGACGCGGGTCAACCACGTCGTGCCCGGCGCCGAGTTCGGCTGGCGCAGCGGCTGGGCCAAATGGCCCGACTATTATCTGGACAGCCTGCCGCCGGCGGTCGAGATGGGCCGCGGTTCGCCGACCGGAGTCGAGTTCTACAGCCACTACATGTTTCCGAAGCGGTACCACAATGCCCTGTTCGTTTGCGACTGGTCGCGCGGACGCATCCTGGCCGTGAAGATGAAGCCGCACGGCGCCACCTATAAAGCCACCAGCGAAGTCTTCCTCGAAGGCCAGCCGCTCAACGTGACCGACATTTCGGTGGGGCCCGACGGCTGGCTCTACTTCTGCACCGGCGGCCGCGACACCGAGGGCGGGATCTATCGCGTGGTCTGGGAGGGACAAGTCCCGGCCGAACTCAAGAAAACCCACAAGGGCCTGGCCGCCGCGCTCAAGCAGCCGCAGCTGCTCAGCGCCTGGTCCCGGCAGCAAGTGGCGATCATCAAGAAGCAAATGGGCGCCTCCTGGCAGCGCGAGTTGACGGCGCTGGTCGAAAATCCGCAGTCGGCCGCCGCCGAACGGGTTCGGGCGCTCGAGCTGTTGCAATTGTTCGGCCCGCATCCGACCCAGGCCTTGCTCGTCAAGGCTTCGCGCGACCGCGAGGCCACGGTGCGGGCCAAGGCGGCGTACCTGCTGGGCATCCATACCGGTGAAGAAGCCACCGCCCGGCTGGGCGAAATGCTGGACGACGGCGACCAGCTCGTCCAGCGGCTGGCCTGCGAATCGCTGGCCCGCTCCAGCCTGGCCGGACCCCCGGCCCGACTGGTCAAGCTGTTGGGCAGCCCCGACCGGCACGTCGGCTGGGCCGCCCGCCGGGCCATCGAGCGGATGGACCGCAGCCAGTGGCAGGACCAGGTGCTGGAAGCGGAAAACATCCGTTCGTTTCTCGTCGGCTCGGTCGCGCTGCTGGCCATGTATCCCGACGATCGCTCGATCGACCCGATCCTGGCCCGTTCGAGCGACATGATGAAAAACTACCTCAGCGATCTGGCCTTCATCGACACGCTGCGCGTGATCGAGTTGGCGCTGGTTGCCGGCAAGCTGACGGGCAAGAACGTGCCGGAGCTGCGCAGCCAGCTGGCCGAGGAATATCCATCGCAAGAACCGCGGATGAACCGCGAGCTGGTCAAGATCCTGGCCTACCTGCAAGAACCGACGACGGCCCAGCGCGTGATCGGCGTGCTGGAAAGCGACGCACCGCAGCTGGATCGGATGCAGGCGGCGCTCTGCGCCCGGTTTCTGACCACCGGCTGGAACACGGAGCGCAAGCTGGCCATGCTCAAGTTTTTCGAAGAAGCCCGGGGCATGCCCGGCGGGCATAGTTTTGCCGGCTACGTCGAAAACGTGTCGCGAGATTTCTTTGCCGGACTGACCGAGGAGCAGCGTCGGGCCGTGTTGTTGGACGGTGCCAAGTGGCCGACGTCCGCGCTGTCGGTGCTGGCCCGGCTGCCGGAGCGCCCGAGCGAAGACACGATCCTGCAGATTATCAAGCTCGATCGCGATTTGCGCCGCACGGACACCGAGGCGGCCCGCAAATTGCGCATCGGCATTGCCGCGGTGCTCGGGGGCAGCCACGAACCGGCCGGCATGGCGTACCTGCGCGAAGTGTTCGAGAACGAGCCCGACCGACGCGTGATGCTGGCGATGGCGCTGGCCCAGCAGCCCGAGGGGGAAAACTGGCCGCTCCTGGTGCGCTCGCTGTCGATCGTCGAAGGGGCCGCCGCGCAGGAAATCCTCATCAAGCTGGCCCAGGTCGACCAGGCGCCCGAATCGCCGGAAGCCTATCGGCAGGCGATCATCCGCGGGTTGATGCTCCGCGAAAATGGCAGCCAGCACGCGATTGCGCTGTTGGAAAAATGGACCGACCAGCGGTTGAGCGAACCGGGCGAGCGCTGGTCCGACGCGCTGGCTGCCTGGCAGCGCTGGTTCGTCGAGACGTATCCGGATTTGCCCGAACCCCAGCTGCCCCAGGAAGTGGTGCAAAGCCACTGGACCTTCCAGGAGCTGCTCAGCTACCTGACCGGTCCGCAGCAATCGCATGGCAATGCTACCCGGGGAGCCGCCATGTTCATCAAAGCGAACTGCAGCAAGTGCCACCGCTTCGGCGAGCAGGGAGACACGGTCGGGCCCGATCTGACCACCGTCGCGCGGCGCTTCCAGCGCAAGGAGATCCTGGAGTCGATCCTCTATCCGTCGCAGGTCATTTCCGATCAGTATGCTTCGCAGACGATTCTGACCGCGCATGGCCGCACGGTCACGGGCATGGTTTCGCCCGTCGGCGACGGCTCGGTGATCGTGCTGCAGGCCAGCGGCGAGAAAGTGAAGATCACCAAGGACGACATCGAAGAGCTGACCCGCAGCAAGACGTCGGCCATGCCCGAGGGCTTGCTCAATGCGCTGACGCTCGACGAGGTGGGAGACTTGTTCGCCTTTTTGACCCAGGTGCCGTCGACCGAGTTGACGACGCGCAAGGGTCCGCGGGCGAATCGCTAGGAAGCAGTGTGAAGGCCGTTGTTCTCCAGGAGTGACGTGATGGGCGCCCGTATTCTGGTTGGCTGCGCGATTCTGGGATCAGCCGTGCTGGCGGGCTGCGCCCTGCTCACCCCGGCACCACCTCCCAACGAACTGGTCGACGGCGCCCACTGCACGATTCGCGTGTGGGATCCGGCCAATCCCGAGGATGCGTCGAAGCGCATGGACTACTGGGGGACCGTGGCCTCTTCCGGACCAGACAAGATCGTGCTCGTGGACGCTGCCAGCGAGGCGGTCGCCGGCAAGCCGCTGTTGGAGGATCCCAAGCTGCTGCCGCCGGCGATCTGGGTCCGGCGTCTGCGCCAGCACGGCAAGGAGCGCCATACGATCCGGCGCGACCAGATTCTGTCGGTCGAGGTGCTCGACCCGAGCCGGCTGAAGCAAGTGATGACCAGCTATCCGCTGCGCACGCGGTGCAACATCCGCACCTGTAATACCGACAACCCGCACGATCCGGCCGGTTATCGCGACCTGTGGGGCGCCCTGGACCGCCCGTCTCCGGCCGGACTGACTTTGATCGAAGCCAGCGACGAGCCGGCCGTCATCGGCCCGGCGCCCGGATCGATTCGGGTCTTGACCGACGAAGCGCGCGTGGCCCACCAAAAGACCGTGGGAAGTCGCAAGTTCACGATCGCGCCGGAGCGGATCATCGCGATCGAATGGCTGGAAGGCCCGCCCGAGAAGCCGCACGCCCAATCGAGCGGCTTCACCGGCAACTTGCCGTTCTGACGCCCTGCTGCGAAATGCCGGAGCGGCTGGCTACCATCGCGCCGCTACGTGCGCCGGCTACGAGGCGACCTTCTGGATTTCGACGCAGATGCCCCCTGCGCAGCAGCTTGTGCATCCGCGTGAACCACAGCTCCTTGCGCCACTCGAGGCCCAGGTCGCGGCAGGTGCGATACAGCTCGTGGCGATTGTAGGTCCGGCAAAACCAGAGCCGGCTTGTCCAGGCGCCCGAGAAACTGTCTTCCGTCGTAAGCAGCAGCATCCGTCCGCCCGGCACCAGCACCCGGGCGATCTCGGCCAGGCCGAGCCGCGCGTCGGGTAAGTGCTCGAGCACGTAGCCGCAGGTGATGCAGTCGAAGCTGCCGTCGGCAAACGGAAGCCGCGTCAGATCGGCCGCCACGTGGTCGGGGATCGAGCTCTTTAGCCGCGTGCGGGCCCGGCAGAGCATCTCGGGCGACAGGTCGCAGCAGGTGATGCTCGCGCCCGGGTCGGCATATTTCAGCAGGTGCTTGGCAATCTGGCCGGCGCCGCTGCCCACGTCCAGGATGTGCCGGGCCCCGCGCAAATCGAACTTGCGTTCGCGGAGTAGCCGGTCTCCCAGCGGGATGTGCAGCGAGAGCAGGCTGGCCGTGGCCAGCAGCGCGCCCTGGCGGCCGCCATACACGTCGCGGACCTTGTCGCGATACTCTTCGTAGCTGAGCTGGCGGATCAACTGGTTCTCGACCAGGCGCTGAATGATTTTCCGCTTGGGCTGCGGCGCCGCCTCGTGGCGGCGCTTCTTGCGGCGCGGGAGGACCACTTTGCGAATCATTAAGGTTTCCTGCGAGCGGCTAGTGCGCCCGATGCTGGCCCTGCCCCTGTTGCGATGCCTGAGGCGTGGCTGGAATTATGTGCTTTCGATGATGACGAGGCCCGCGGCGCTCCACCCGCGCAAGGCGGGCCAATTCGGCGGGCAACTGGGCACTACAGGTAAACTCGGCGATTGTAGATATACCACTCCAGCAGCAAAACGGCTAGAGCCGCGAGCAGCAGCCAGCGCCAGGACTCCTGTCGGGCCGCCTCGCGGGTCGATTGCCCTTCGACCTCGACAAAGCCAATCTTCACGGCGTTTTGCGCTCGGGGGCGAATGTCGCTCTCGGCCGAATCGAACAGGTTTACGGCGAACCGTTCCAGCGGTTGCCCCTCGGCCAGGACGTTATAGACCCCCAACTCGTCCGTGCCGCCAAAGACGAACGCGTTGAGTTTGCCGCGCTCGATGTCCTGCGACTTGCCGTCCGGCAGCACCACGCCGAGCTGATTGCCCTTGATGTCGCCGCGCAGGGTGACGCTCTGGCCCGGCTGCACGGGCGAGCGCCCGGCCACTTCGCGGCCGGCGGCCAGATACTCCAGCGCGTTCAGCACGAACACGGGAAAGCTCAAGCGCAGCGGCCAATCGGTATTCGCGTAGCGGTCTCCCTTGTCGTCGGTGCTGACGATTTCGACGCCCAAGACCGCGTCCTCGAAGCCTTCGCGCGGGGCGATGGCCACGAGCGGACCCACGCTCGAGTCGACCAGCACGGTGCCCCCCGGCGGCACTTTGAGCGACGCGCCTTCGGCAAACTTGACGTTGCCCAGCTCGATCAACTGCATCAAGGGGTGCGCGCCGTCGACGTCGATGATCTGCGGGCCGGGAATTTTTTCGCCCGCCGACCAGCCGCCCGTCGGCGGAATCCGGCCGATGAACAACGTGTTGGCCCGGGGCATTTCCTGGGGCTGGCACTGGTCGTAGATCACCAGTTGATACGCGCCGCCGGCGGCCGCCTGCTGATACTGTTTCGAGTCGAGCACCTCGGGACCGGCGATCGCCACGTCGGCCAGCTCGCGGGCAGCTTCGGTTTCGATGGCCAGCCGCAGGGCGTCGTTGCCGGGGGTCACGAGCAGGGTCTTGCCGCGCTGGGGCGGATTGACGGTGGCCCAGGCCTGGTCGTCGAGCGCCAGATCGCCTCCCGCGCCCGTCTTCAGCCGCAGCACGCCCGAATGGATGTCTTGCAAATCGAACACCACGCCGGCGGCTTCGCCCGGCTTGATGTGGACCGCTTCGGCCTCTTTGAGCGAGTCGTCGAGATACAGTTCGACGTCGGTCGCGACTTCGGCCGGGCCGAAATTTTCCAGCCGGGCAAAGACTTGCCGCCGGTCCGTCTTGCCCTCGACCGTTTTGGTGCTGAAGGCGGTGATGGCCACGTTGCGGCAGGCCTCGGCGCCGATCGGCACGAACACCGGCTTGAGATTGCCGAGCGAAAAGCCTTCGACGTCGGGAAACTTGCCGTCGCTGAAAATGTACAGCGTGGCCGGCAGCGCTTCGCCCACCTGCTGGCCGGCCGACTCGAAGGCCCGGTTCGGATTCGCCAGCCCCGCCGCCACGCGCAGCGCTTCGCCCAGCCGGGTCGTGCGATTGGTTGGCGCGACCGCGTCCAGCTGCCGCCGCAGCAGCCGGCGATTGTCGGTAAAGGGCTGCTCGACCCGGGCGCTGTCGGAAAAGCTGATGATCATGGCCACCGTGCCCGTGGCCATCTGGTCGATCAACTCGCTGACGCGGCGCTTGGCTTCGGCCAGCCGGGTGGGATCGATGTCGGTCGCGTTCATGCTGGCCGAGTTGTCGACCAGGAAGATCAGCCGCGTGTCGAGCAGCTTGGTTCCGCGCCAGCCCGGCCGCAGCAGCGCCAGGATCGCCAGCGCCACGATCAGCAATTGCAGCAGCAGGAGCAAATTCTGCCGCAGCCGCTGCCAGATGCTGTTGACGTGCAAGTCTTCGATCGACCGCCGCCACAAGAACGTGCTGGGCACCTCGAGCGGCTGCCGCTTGAGCTTGAGAAAGTACAACAGCACGATGGCCGGCGGAATCGCCGCCAGCACCGCCCACTGCCACCCGTCGAGCATCGGAATGAAGGACATGGCGGGAAAAGGCAGAAGGATGAAGGATGAAGGATGAAACCGGAAGCAGGAAAAAAGAATTACCGCACGAGGCCCCGGGCGCGCAGGTAGCTGCCGACCAGTTGGTCGACGGGCAGTTGGTTGTTGGCCAGCAAGTAGCCCATACCGCGGCGGGTGCAAAACGTCCGCGCGCCGTCGACGAACGCGGCCAAGGTCTTTTTGTAGCGGTTCAAGAGCGGGGCGCTGGCCGTGATCTCGGCCACGTCCTGATCCTCGCAATCGACCAGCTTCAGGTCCCCCTTGACGTCCGGGTCGATCTCCTCGGCCGACAGCACCTGGATCACGTACACATCCATCTGCTGCGAGACCAGGTAGCGGAAAGCCGCATCGTAGCCCTGCTTGTCCATCAGGTCGCTGATCAGGACCAGAATCCCCTTGCCCGAGTTGCGAATGCAGAAATTCTTCACTCCCGCGGCCAGCGAGCCGGGCTGGTCGGGCTCGATCGCCTCGAGCGCGGCCACCATGCGCCACAGGCTGCTGCGTCCGCGCAGAACCGGACCGGGCTGATTGGGCGGCTGGCCGAGCGTCTCGATCTTCACCCGATCGGCCCGGCACAGGCCGATGAACCCCAGGGCCGCCGCCAACTGCTTGGCATATTGCAGCTTGCTGGGCGTGCCGAAGCTCATCGAGCGGCTGGCGTCGACCAGGGCGTAGAAGTGCAAATCCTCTTCTTCCAGGAACATCTTCAGGAACAACCGGTCGAGCCGGGCGTAGGTGTTCCAGTCGATGAACCGCAGGTCGTCGCCGGCCACGTAATTGCGGAAGTCGGCGAACTCGACGCTCTGCCCCTTGCGCTTGCTGCGCCGTTCGCCCTTCATCCGCCCGCGAAACACCTTGCGGCTGACCAGCTCCAGCCGTTCGAGTTGGGCCAGCAGCTCGGGGCTGAGGAGCGGATTGGCTTTGGTGTCGACGATCATGGGGGAGGGGCCAGGGATGGGAGAGTAGATGGTAGAGATTAGGGAAAGGAGCTGCGAGGTTTCTTCTTTTGTATTCTGCCTTTCCTCTACTTTTCCGCCTTTTCGGGCAGCTTCTCCAGGATGTCGAGCAGCACGCGGTCGGTGTCGAGGCCTTCGGCCTGGGCTTCGAAGTTCAGGATCACGCGGTGCCGGAGCGAGGGCAGATAGACACGCCGCACGTCCTCGAAGCTGACGTTGTAGCGCCCCTCGAGCAGCGCTCGGACCTTGGCGGCCAGGGCCATCGTTTGCGCGCTGCGCGGGCTGGAGCCCCAGCGCAAATACTGATTCGTGATCGGCAGGGCAAATGGCCCCTCGGGATGCGTGGCCAGGGCCAGCCGCACGACATAGTCCTGCACGTGCGGCGCCAGGATCACCTCGCGAATCAGGTTCTGCCACTCGACGATCTCGGCTCCGTCCATCACCTTGACCGGTTCGATCTTTTCGCCCCGCGTGGTGCGATCGATCACCGTGGCCAGTTCCTCGCGCGTCGAATAGCCGACCACCAGCTTGAACATGAAACGGTCGAGCTGGGCCTCGGGCAGCGGATAGGTGCCTTCCTGCTCGATCGGGTTTTGCGTCGCCATCACGAAGAACGGCCGCTTGAGCTGGTACACCTGGCCTGCGACGCTGATCGAGCCCTCTTGCATCGTCTCGAGCATGGCCGATTGAGTCTTGGGCGTGGCCCGGTTGATTTCGTCGGCCAGACAGATCTGGGTGAAGATCGGGCCCTTCTGGAATTCGAAGAACCGGCGCCCGTCGGGGGACTCCATCACCATGTTCGTGCCCAGGATGTCGGCCGGCATCAGGTCGGGCGTGAACTGGATGCGCGAGAAGTCCAGGTCCAGGGTTTTGGCCAGCGTGCGCACGAGCAGCGTTTTGCCCAGCCCGGGCACGCCCTCGAGCAGCGCGTGTCCGCCCACGAACAGGCAGGTGAGGATGCCGTGGATGATGTCGTGATGACCGACGATCACGCGGCTGAGTTGTTCGCGCACCGCACCGTAGCGCTGGATGAACAGCTCGGCGCGCTTCTGCATGGATTCGGCAAGACTCATGGTGCTAACGACGGCTCCCAGGGACAGGGCTTTTGACCGGGTTGGACGAGAACCGTCACTATAGCAGGCCCCCGGCGCCCGGGCACGCATGCCGCTGGCGGGCTAGTGCGCCAGTCTCGAACTCAAAATCCGCCGGAAAGGGGCGTGCGAAGTTGAGCGAACGCTGCCAGTAGATCGCCCTTGGCCACGCCACCTGGAAGTCCGGATGCTGGGCAGGCAACCGAACGAACAATTCTGGACCCTTTGACGAATACGAGAGATCCCGCCCCGGACCAGATTAGTCTTTCCAGGTCCGACGCTCGGAGCCACTCGCGCAGGTGGTCCCAGAGGCCGCCCGTCTGTTCGCTAACGTCCGCTTTCAGAAAGCGGAGTGGAGGACCGTTGGGGAGGGCGTCGATTGCCGACCGCAAAATGGCTTCGGAGTGTCTGGAATGAATGGCCCAGCTGACCCACAGAAACAGGACGACGCTCTCGGACCTGATTGCGTCGTCAAACTGGGAGTCAGTCTCGACTACTTCCATTCCGCCCGCCCTAGCCGACTGGAGGCGCGGGCGTCCGAACGCGGGCGCCCCGCCCCGCTCTACAGCCACCAGGAGATGGCCAGAAGCACGAAAAAGATGCAGGCCATGAAGCTGAAGATCCAGCCTCCAAGCCGCACAGCGTGGTGCAGAATCGGGCCCCGGGCTTCGTGGCGCGTGGCGGAATAGACCAGGCTGATCACCACGATCAGCGGCAGGCTGAACCAAAGCTGATTGACCATTCCCAACATCGCGATGAACCCCAGCGGTTTCGCCGCCGGCCGTAAGCAATTTTATCGGGCGGCTGCCAGCGTTGATTTCACGCCTTCGGGCGAGCTCTTCCGCTTGTCTTCGTCTTCATCCCCGCCCGATTCGGCCGGCACTGGGCCGGCAAAAGCATCGTACATGGCCAGCACGTTGAGCAGCCCGGCGATCATGGTGTAGACCGTGCCCAGCTCGAAGTAGCGATACAGGCTCTTGTTCCACCAGGCCAGCTCGTCGGGGCTTTCGTACTTTTTCAGATCGATCCGGGCGTCCGGCTCATCGCGCAGCCGGAGCGAATCTTGGTATTCGCTCTTTTTCCAGGCGTCGGGGCTTTGCGGCGGAGCCATGAAGTCCAGGCCAAACAGCGGGCCGCGGCCGTTGCGCACCCGATCGGCCTGCACCAACGCGGGGAGCGCGGCCAGCCCCACGCCCACCTGGCAAAAGTAAGCCCAACGGGTGTCGTTCGGCCGCCAGGAGAAATACACGACCTTGCCGTCTCCCAGGTACAGCCCGTAGAAGAACGTGCCCAGGATGCAGATCAGGTACAGCAATCCCTTGCCGGTGCGGCCCTGGTACAAGTGGCCGGCGCCGGGCACCAGCCAACCCAGGAAAGCGGCCAGGGCCGGATTGCGCAAGTCGACTTCGATTTCTGGCGAGTGGTGTGCGGCAGCGGAAGTCGTTGCCATGGGCGCGGCCTCTGGGGGCGAGCAGGCGAGTGGGGATCAGGGCGTCCACTCGCTATTCTACGCCGGAGGCCCGCCAATGCCAGATCAATTGTCGTGGCAAAAGCGATTCAGCTTAACGACTTAGAGACGGTTCGCGACCCGCCGGCGCTGGCCCGTTTGGTCCCGAACGGAGCCGGCGGGGCCGTCCCCCGCTTGGAGGCAGTGCTCGGCAATGCCCGCGGCGCCGCGCGTAGCTCGCCGCCGCAACCACGACGCCCAGCTCGGCGAAGGCGCCATCGACCGTGTCGGCGTCGATTTGCGGCTGGTCGAGTCCGGCGCCGGCCAGCAGCGACAAGTCGGCCAGCTGCTTGATCGCCAGCGGAATCCCGCGCGACAGTTGATGCAGTCGCTCGACGGCAACCGGGCTGAAGATCGGCTTCTGCCGGGCCGCTTCGCGCAGGGCGAACTCGACATAGCCGCGCGTCTCGTCCAGCGTCCAGGGCTCCAGCCGGATGGCCAGTTCGGCCTGTTCCAGGATCCGCGGTTCGAGCCGGCTGCGCCCCTGCCCGCCGCCGACCAGCACGAACGTCAGCCGGCTGTCCGGGTGCGGATCGAGCTGCACCAGCCGCAGCACGAGTTCGCAAACGGCCGAGTCGGCTTCGTCTGCATCGTCCAGCAAGACGAGCATTTGCGTGCGCTCGTAGCGGCCTTCGATCAGCCGGTCGGCCAGGCGTCGCCAGAGCGTGAACGGGGTGGCCGCCAGCGCCGGATTCAGCCCGAACTGGGCCGCCAGCGTCCAGAGCAGTTCGTGGGCGTCGGCCCCGATCAGGCTCGTCCGGGCAACCTGGCCGCCGGCTTCGCGAATTTCCTGGGCGAAGACTTCCAGCAAGAGCGACTTGCCGATCCCGGCCGGGCCGGTGAGCAATCCCAGGCGGCGCCGCTGGTCGACCAGGAAGTGCAGTCGGGCCAGGGCCTCGTCGTGGCCGGCCGTGGCGTAGAACCGCGGCACGTCCAATCCGCCGCGGAACGGAGATTCGTCCAGACCCCAATATTGCTGATACATTGCCAGAACCTCGCAGCGGTTGCTTCCTGCCACCAAAGCGGTCTGCGTCGACGCTTAGAGCCTGGGACATAGCGGTCTGGAGCAAGGGGGACTGTCCCATTTTGCTCCGCAGGCTGCGCAAATTGGGACAGTCCCCGCCCGCTTTGTCCGCAGGCTCCTAGCTAGCGGAAAATCGACTCTCGCGCGGCAGGCTTGTGCCGCGCCGCGTGGCGAGAGAATTCCGTATCTAGTGCGTCATCGGTAGAATCGGCCTGTCGACTTGAATTCGACGGCCTGTTTTTGCCCCCAACCGGCCGCGATCCTCCTGTTCCGCTATCTACCAGTGCCGCCCAGACGCTGTGACGACGCCCCCATGCTGGCATCCCCATGACCGAGCGCTATTTCGTCGAGCGGCCGATCGCGGCCGACAGTGCCGTGCTGTCGGGCCCCGAAGCGCACCACTTGCTGCACGTCATGCGGGCTCAAGTGGGCGCCGAAGTCGTGCTGTTCGACGGCAGCGGGTGCGAATTTGCCGCCCGGGTGGAGCGGGTCTCGCGTTCCGAGGCCTCGCTGGCAGTGCTTGCCCGTCGCGAGGTCGATCGCGAGCTGCCGTTTCGCTTGACGCTTGGCGTGGCCCTGCCGAAAGGGGATCGGCAGCGCTGGTTGGTGGAAAAGGCGGTCGAGCTGGGCGCCACGCGGCTGGTGCCGCTGGGCACCGAGCGCGCCGTGGCGACGGCCGCGGCCGATCCGCCCGCTCGGCTGCGCCGTTCGGTGATCGAAGCGGCCAAGCAGTGCGGCCGCAACCGGTTGCTGGAAATCGCTCCCGGCGTGCCGTTAAAAAAATATCTGGCCTCGGGCGCCGGTCCCACAGACGGTGGTCCTTCGGAGGCCGGCATCCCGGACGGGTGCGTCGCGCGGCTGCTGGCCCATCCCGGTGGCACCCGGCTGCGCGCCGCCTTGGACGCTTTGCCGTCGCTGGTCTCGGGCGGGCAGGTGCTGCTGGCGGTCGGGCCGGAAGGAGGATTCGCGCCGGCCGAAGTCGCAGCGGCCCAGTCGGCGGGCTGGCAGATTGTCGACCTGGGGCCACGGATCCTGCGCATCGAAACGGCCGCCTGCTATTTAATCGCGGCGGTCGCTGGACACGGTAGTTAGAGCCTATCCGAGGACCGCCTCGGAGAGGGGGACAGTCCCGTTTTGCTCCGCGGACTGCGCAAAACTGGGACAGTCCCCGCCGGTTCTCGGATAGGCTCTTTGGAGTCCTAGCCGGCCAATTGGCCAGGGGCGACCACCGGAAGCCCCGGAAACGCGGACGTTTGATGTAGCCCGACGGCCCATTCGAAATCTCGGTATCAATAGTCGTTCGGCACGCGGGTGCCGTGGACGGCGCAGCCAGAACCTGCAGAGCGAGACGGAAAAATGTCGGCCAGCACGACGATCGGCATGCTTGTTTTTCCGCGGCTGACGGTGCTCGACCTGGTCGGGCCGTACGAAGTGCTGGCCCGGATGCCGGACACGCACATCCACCTGGTGGGCGCCGCGGCGGGCCCGGTCGTCACCGAGCACGGTCTGGCGATCGCGGCCGACACGGCGTTGGCCGAGGCGCCGCAGCTGGACGTGCTGCTCGTGCCCGGCGGCAACGGGATCAACGACTTGCTCGCCGACGACCGCTGGCTGGACTTTGTCCGCCGCCAGGGGGACGAGGCGCGGCTGGTCACTTCGGTCTGCACCGGTTCACTGGTGCTGGGGGCGGCCGGCCTGCTGCGCGGCTACCGCGCGACGACGCATTGGCTGAGCCTGGATTTGCTCCCCCTGATGGGAGCCGAGCCGGTGGCAGACCGCGTGGTGGTCGACCGCAACCGGATCACGGGGGGCGGGATTACGGCCGGGATCGATTTTGCCCTCTCGCTCGCCGCACTGCTGCACGGCGAAGCCGTGGCCCGGCAGATCCAGTTGATGCTGCAGTACGATCCCCAGCCGCCGTTCGATTGCGGCTCGCCGGCCACCGCCGCCAGCCAACTGGTCGAAGCAGTCGCCGCGGAACGTGCCTCGCTTCAAGCCGAGCGCCGCCGGCTGATCGAGCGCGCCGTGAGCCGCTGGTAACCGGCGCGGCGGCGGCGTGGCTGCCGGCCTGCTCAGGCCTGTTCTTTGGGCATAATCGAGAGCACCACGCTTTCGTTGTCGCTCCCCGGCAGCGGATACGAGGACAATTTGCGCAGCTCCAAGTGCCGCATCAGGCCGCGCTCCCGGGCGTCCTTGCGTTCTTCGACCCAGGCCGGACCCTTGATCACCAGCAGGCGGTTGAACGAATCCCAATGCGGCCCGAACCAACCGATCAGCTTCGCCAAGGGCGCCACGGCCCGCACCACCAGCGTGTCGAACGATTTCTGGGCCAGCACCTGCTCTGCCCGGGCGTGGTGGACCGCCAAGGGCAGCTTCAAGGCGTCGACGATTGCCGCCGTCGCCCGGGCTTTCTTGGCCATCGACTCCGACAAGTCGACCGTCAGGTCGGGCCGCAAGATCGCCAGCACGATGCCCGGCACGCCGCCGCCGGTGCCGACATCCAGCACCCGCTCGCCGGCATCGAGAAACTGCTCCAGCGCCTGGCTGTCGACCACGTCGCGCGTGACGAACCGCTCGTAGTCGGTATGCCGGGTCAGGTTGAGCTTCTCGTTCCAGTCCCAGAGCAGCCGGCAGTAGCGGGCGAGCCCCGCGATCTGCTCCTCGGGCAGCTGAATGCCATGGTGCGCGAGAGCGGCTGCCAGGGTGTCGTTCTCGATGTCGTTCAAACGCAAGATCCTTCGCAGGGCCCGGCCGGCAGAAAAGGTTTAGGGGAACCGCAACGCGGCCCAGACGCAAAGGTACGAGAGCCGGGCACAGGATTCAACCACCACCGATCTCCGTCCGACGTCCGGCGGCTGGATGGGCAGCCAGTCCTCCGGACGCGGAGTTGCGCTTGGGGGGTCAGGCATCGCCGCGCGTTCGCCTGGCCCTCGCGCTACTTGCCGTGGAGCGCGGCCGAGCGCCGCTGCATTTCTTCCGGCGACACGTCTTCTTTGTGCGTGGCCACGTGCCAGATGTGGCCGAACGGATCTTCCAGGCTTCCCATCCGATCGCCGTAGAACTGGTCGGCCAGCGGCCGGGTGATCTTGGCACCGGCGGCCACGGCCCGGGCGACCGTGGCGTCGCAATCTTCGACATAGAGCAGGATGCTGACCGGCGAACCGCCCAGCGCCTTCGGCCCGCGGGCGCCGACTTGCGGATGCTCGTCGGCCAACATCACTGGCGAATCGCCGATGCGGATTTCGGCGTGCCCCAGCGTGCCGTCGGGGCCCGGCATTCGGAACAGCTCGCTGGCGCCGAAGGCCTGCCGGTAGAACTCGATCGCGGCGGCGGCGCCGTCGACGATCAGGTACGGCGTGATCGCGTGGTAGCCAGCGGGAATCGGCTTGACTGCGGCGGACATACTCTTGGGCTCCTGTTGCTGGCTGCTGGGCCTGTGGTAATTGCGTGGCGGAAAAAACGAATTAGACCACCGGAATGCAGAGACACGGAATGTTCGGTGATAAGCCCCCAGGACGCATCGCCCCCTCTCGCTCTGAGAACGCGGCGCGGCCGGTCGGCAGTGCTCGCATTTTAGCAGCCATGGGATTCCGCTTCCTGTTTGTGTTCCGGTGATGCCGTAGCTCCGCTCGTTTTTTCGCGGGGCCCGGGCCAATTTCTGGTCGCTGCGGCACGAATTTGACGCCATCCTGAGCCGAACGATAATACGGACCAGTAAGTCCAGTGGCCCGGAGATTTGTCATGACATGCTGCCTGTCGAATTGCGCGCCGCGGCTGCCGAGCAGGATGCGCCGTGCGCTGACGCTGATCGAAGTGCTGGTCGTCGTCGCCATCATCGGCGTGCTCGTGGCCCTGTTGATGCCGGCCGTGCAGGCCGTGCGCGAAGCGGCCCGGAGCGCGCAATGCCGGTCGAACCTTAAGCAGATCGGCCTGGCCGTGATGCAGTATTACACGGTCAACCACGGGCATTTTTTCCTGCACCACCCGTTTCTGGCCGACGTGGCCGCGCAAGCCGCGGCCGCCGATTCGTTCGCCGAAATCTACTGGGAGGACAAGCTCACGCCCTTTGTCGGCGGCGATGACGAAAAGCAGGAAGAAGTCAACGCCAAGGCCGGCATCCTGGTCGATTTGATCTACCGCTGTCCCAGCGACACGTCCGAGCGAACGGCCTTTCTGGACAGCACCGGGCAGCTAGATGGCATCGCCAACCGGACCAGCTATTTGATGAATTCGCAGCTCAGCCATATGACGCGCCGCTACGGACTGTGGACCCAGCGCCGTTTTGATCAGGAAGTCGGCACGTCGAAGTTCATCAGCTTTTCGGAGCGCGACCCAAGCGCCTTCACGGCCACTTCCGGCAACGATCCGCGGCAGGACGATTATGACATCTGGCTAGGCACCGGGATCTTCGGCCCCTGGATCGCCAGCGAGCGGCATGCCGGCTCGGCCAATTATCTGTTCCTGGACACGCACGTCGATTCGCTGGCCTGGGCCGACGCAGCGCCGGACATGTTTCCCGACCATGTCGTGCTGACCACCGACGGGACCTATCCGAATTGACGCGCTGCAGCCGTGCGGAAGCTGGCTGGCCGGCTTTCCCCCTCCCGGCGGGCTACCAGCGCCGGGCGAAACCCTCGTCCCGCCCGGGCGCCGCCCGGTTATTCCGGCAATGCCGCCAGGCTGCGGACGGCTCGCGGCGGCGGCGGCCCGGCCATGCTAGAATTTCGCTGGACGCCGCCGCGCCAGCCTGCGCCGTTTGGCGATTGCTTTCGTCTACACCCCCCGTGCAAAAAAAGCCGATGCCCGCGGAGTCGCAGCCTAACGTCGAAGCCAACCGGTTACGGACCACCGATTCGCGGCAGGCGCACTGGCGCTTGTGGGGGCCGTACCTGTCCGAGCGCCAGTGGGGGACCGTGCGCGAGGACTACAGCGCCGACGGCGACGCCTGGGCCTATCTGCCGCACGACCAGGCCCGCAGCCGGGCCTATCGCTGGGGCGAAGACGGACTGGCCGGCATCTGCGACGAGCACTGCCGCATGTGCCTGGCCTTGGCGCTGTGGAACGGCCGCGACCCGATCCTCAAGGAGCGGCTGTTCGGCCTGACGAATTCCGAGGGCAATCACGGCGAAGACGTCAAGGAGTGTTACTACTACCTCGACGCCACGCCGACCCACAGCTACCTGAAGATGCTTTACAAGTATCCGCAGGGCGAATTCCCTTACGCCCGGCTGGTCGACGAGAACCGCCGCCGCGGCAAGGAGGATCGCGAATTCGAGCTGATCGACACCGGCATTTTCGACGACGACCGCTACTTCGACGTCGGGGTCGAGTACGCCAAGGCGGCCTTCGACGACATCCTGATGCTGGTCTCCGTGCACAACCGCGGGCCCGAAGCGGCCCTGCTGCACGTGCTGCCGCAGCTCTGGTTCAGCAATACCTGGAGCTGGCGCGGCCTGGCGAACAAGCCCAGCCTGCGCGCCGCCGACAATCAGCTCGTCCTGGCCGAGCACTCCCGGCTGGGCCAGTACCGCTGGCAAGCCGAGGCGCCGCGCGAGTTGATCTTTTGCGAGAACGAAACCAACAACCCGCGCGTGTTCGGCACCGGCCAGCCGGGCCACTTCAAAGACGCTTTTCACGATTATCTGGTCGGCGGCCAGACCGCCGCGGTCAACCCGCGGCGCGAGGGCACGAAGGCGGCCGCCCACTATGTGCTCAAAGTGCCGCCGGGCGGAGTGCAAACGATCCGACTGCGGTTGAGCCGCCCGCTGGTGGAAAAGCCGTTTGGCGATTTCGACCAGATTCTCGGCGATCGCCGCCGCGAGGCGGACGCCTTTTACGCCCAGCTTCAGGCCGAAGTTGCCGACCCCGACGCCCGCGCCGTCCAGCGGCAGGCCGCGGCCGGCCTGATCTGGAGCAAGCAGTTCTATTACTACGACGTGCCGGAATGGCTCAAGGGAGACTCGGCCGAACCGACGCCGCCGCCGGACCGACGCGAAGGGCGGAACAGCCAGTGGACGCACGTGAACACGGCCGACGTGATCTCGATGCCCGACAAGTGGGAATACCCCTGGTTCGCGGCCTGGGATCTGGCCTTTCATTGCCTGGCGCTGGCGGCGATCGATCCGGAGTTCGCCAAGGAGCAGCTGGTGCTGCTCACGCGCGAGTGGTACATGCGTCCCAGCGGGCAGTTGCCGGCCTATGAATGGGCATTCGGCGACGTGAATCCGCCGGTGCAAGCCTGGGCCGCGTGGCGCGTGTTCCAGATCGACCGCAAGCGGCGCGGCGACGCCGGCGACCTGGCCTTCCTGGAACGGATGCTGCACAAGCTGCTGCTCAACTTTACCTGGTGGGTCAATCGCAAGGACGTGCGCGGCAACGACGTGTTCGAAGGGGGCTTTCTCGGGCTGGACAACATCGGCGTCTTCGACCGCAGCCATCCGTTGCCCGGCGGCGGATACCTGAGCCAGGCCGACGCTACCAGCTGGATGGCGATGTATTCGCTCAACCTGATGCGGATCTCGCTGGAGCTGGCCCAGCACAATCACGTGTACGAAGACATTGCCACCAAGTTCTTCGAGCATTTCCTGCAAATTGCCGGCGCCATCAACGACTTGCACGGCGACGGCCGGGGCCTGTGGGACCCCGAGGACGAATTCTACTACGACAAGGTCCACTTGCCCGACGGCCGCTCGAACGTGATGCGGATCCGCTCCATCGTCGGGCTGATTCCGCTGTTCGCCGTGGAAACGCTCGAGCCCGAGCTCCTGGCCCGTGTGCCCGACTTCAACCGCCGGCTGAAATGGTTTCTGAAATACCGGCCCGACCTGGCGGGCCTGGTGTCGCACTGGGAGGATCCCGGCCGCGGCTCGCGGCGGCTGCTTTCGCTGCTGCGGGGCCACCGCATGAAGTGTCTGCTGCGCCGGGCGCTCGATCCGGCGGAGTTTCTGTCCGACTTCGGCATCCGCTCCCTGTCGCGCTATCACCTCGAGCATCCGTTCGTGCTGAACTGCAACGGGAGGACGCTCACGGCCCAGTACGAACCGGGTGAGCCGCGCACCAGCATGTTCGGCGGCAATTCGAACTGGCGGGGCCCGGTCTGGTTTCCGATCAATTACCTGCTGATCGAGTCGCTGCAAAAATTCCATCATTACTACGGCGACGATTTCAAGGTGGAATGCCCGGTCGGATCGAGCAAGCAGCTGACGATCGCCCAGGTGGCCGACGAGTTGGGTCGCCGGCTGGCGTCGCTCTTCCTGCGCAACGCGGCGGGCGTGCGGCCGGCGCTGGCCAGCTCGGACAAGCAGCTGCACGACCCGCACTTTCGCGACCATGTGCTGTTCTATGAGTTTTTTCACGGCGACACGGGCCGCGGCCTGGGGGCCGAACATCAGACCGGCTGGACCGCGCTCGTGGCCAAGCTCTTGCTGCCCCGCCGGGCGGAGCGTTAGGGCGCGTCCACGGTCCTGCGCGGTCTGGACACCCACGCGCCGCGGATCTCCGCTGGAGAGCGCGACCGGAGCGCTGTGGCGCTTGAAGTTTTCACCCCCTTTCTTCTTCGAATCTGCGGCCATCTGCGTTCATCCGGTTCATCTGCGTCTTTCCGCTGGCCGGGCGATTAAGCGTGGCGAAGCCGTCCACGCTCGGACCGCCTGAACCTTATCCGAAGCGAAAGCTGGCAATGCAGCGCAGATGAATGGGATGAACGCAGATGAACCGGGAGATAATGGCTGGTAAATACTCGGAGCGAATCCGAGTCGGCTGGCGGTCGAGTTTTCACCCCCCTCAAATCTGCGAGCATCTGCGTTCATCCGGTTCATCTGCGTCTTTCCGCTGGCCGGGCGATTAAGCGTGGCGAAGCCGTCCACGCTCGGACCGCCTGAACCCAACCCGAAGCCAAGGCCGGCAATGGAACGCAGATGAATGGGATGAACGCAGATGAACCGGGAGATAATGGCTGGTAAATACTCGGAGCGAATCCGAGTCGGTTAGCGGTCGAGTTTTCACCCCCCTCAAATCTGCGAACATCTGCGTTCATCCCGTTCATCTGCGTCTTTCCGCTGGCCGGGCGATTAAGCGTGGCGAAGCCGTCCACGCTCGGACCGCCTGAACCCTGTCCGAAGCGAAAGCCGGCAATGGAACGCAGATGAACGGGATGAACGCAGATGCGAATGAATCAGGACGATTCTGGTTCACGAAGCGCACTTCTCCACAAAAAGTCGGCGCTGATCGAGCGGGAGGAAATAAGGGGCTCGGACCGATGCCCGGCCCTTGCAGCCCGGCCGCTCCGAGCGTTAGCCTGGGGGTTGCTCGCTCGTCGGCGGGTGTTACGTTCTCTCCAGGCAACCATCAAGGAGACCGCTCATGCCGGCGCGTCCAGTGAGTCTAGTCGTCTTGTTTCTCGCTCTGGGAGTCGCCATGACCGTCAGCCATCGATCCGATGTCGGTGCCGCCGATAAGCCGAGCGCCGGCAAGTCCGTCGGCAAGAAGCCGCAGGTGCTCAAGCACATCGTGCTGTACAAGTTCAAGGACAGCCAGTCCCCCGCGCAGATCCAGGAAGTGGTCGACGCCTTTGCCGCTTTGCCGGGCAAGATCGACACGGTGGCCGGCCTGCAATACGGCACCAACGTGAGCGAAGAGAACAAGTCCGAGGGGCTGACACACTGCTTCCTGGTGACGTTCCGCGACGCCGCCGGGCGCGACGCCTACATCAAGCATCCGGCCCACCAGGAGTACGTCAACCTGGTCAAAGATCGCCGCGAAAAAGTCGTCGTGTTCGATTTCTGGGCCGACGAATGAGGCGGCATTTCGCCGACCTCAAGCGGCTGCTCGACATCGAAGCCCAGGCCGAGGCCGAAGCGCTGCTCGCCCGCTCGCGCCGCTTGTCGGCGGCGGCCGCCGAGCAGTCGGGCATTGCCCTGATTGGGCTGGTCGTGCGCGACGAGTCGATGGGGCTCGGCGGCCGCGCGCTGGTCCGGCTGGCCAAGCGCAACCAGGCCCAAGCGCTCCCCTGGCATCGCCTGCGCAGCGGCAGCCCGGTGCTGCTCTCGGAAGAAGGCAGCGACGCGCCGGGCTGGCGCGGAGTGGTGATCGGCCGCAGCCAGGCGGAAATCGAAGTCGCTTGCAGCCAGTCGCCCGAGCCGGTGGCGGACCGGCCGACGTGGCGGCTGGACCTGGCCAGCGACGAAGTTTCGCGCCAGCGGCAGCGCGCGGCGCTGGACGAGGCCCAAAAAGTCGAGCGCGGCCGGCTGGCACAGCTGCGCGACGTGCTCCTGGGCGAGATCGAGCCGGCGTTCGACCCGCCCCGCGCGCTGGCCGAGCCGCGGGCCACACTCAACGCGTCGCAGCAGGCGGCGGTCGAATTTGCCCTTTCGGCCCGCGACGTGGCTATCATTCACGGTCCTCCCGGCACCGGCAAGACGACGACGGTGGTCGAGCTGGTGCGCCAGGCGGTGGCCCGGGGCCAAAAAGTGCTGGCGACCGCGCCGAGCAACTTGGGGGTCGACAACCTGCTGGAGCGGCTGCTGGCCGCGGGCGTGCGCGCGGTGCGGCTGGGGCATCCGGCGCGGGTGCTGCCGGAGCTGCGGGCCCACACGCTCGATTTGCTCGTCGCGGCGCATCCGGACTTGCGCGTGGCCCGGCAATTGGAGCGTGACGCGGAAATTCTGCGCCGCCAGGCGGCGCGCTTCACTCGGGCCAAACCCAAGCCGGGCGCCAGGCAGGAAATGCGGCAAGAAGCCCGAGAGCTTGTGGCGGATGCCCGGCGGCTGGAAGAACAGATCGTCGAGGGTTTGCTCGACGACGCCGAAGTGTTGTGCGCGACGCTGACGGGGTTGGACGCGCAAGTGCTCGGCGAGCGCACGTTCGACCTGGCCGTGATCGACGAAGCGGCCCAGGCGATCGAGCCGGCCTGCTGGATTCCGCTCTTGCGCAGCGGCCGGCTGGTGCTGGCCGGCGATCATTGCCAGTTGCCGCCGACGATCGTTTCGCCCAGCGCGGCCCGCGGGGGACTGGCCCAAAGCATGCCGGAGCGGCTGCTTTCGTTGCGTGGCCCGGCCATTTCCCGGCGGCTTTCGGTGCAGTACCGGATGCACGAGTCGATCATGGGTTTTTCCTCGGCCGAGTTTTACGAGTCCTCGCTCACGGCCGATCCGCGCGTGGCCGGGCACCGATTGACGGATTTGCCGGGCGTGGCGGCCACGGCGCTGACGGAGGTGCCGCTGGAGTTCATCGACACGGCCGGCGGCGGCTTCGACGAAGAGCTCGAGCCCGACGGCGAAAGCCGCCGCAACCCGCAGGAGGCGGCGCTAGTGGCCCGCAAGGTGCAGGAACTGCTCGAGGCGGGCGTAGCGCCCGGCGACATCGCGGTGATTGCCCCCTACTCGGCCCAGGTGCGGCTGATTCGCGAGTGCCTGGGGGCAGCGGGCGAAGCGCCCGGCGACGCTGCGTCGCCAGGCACCGTGGAAGTCGACTCGGTCGACGGTTTCCAGGGGCGCGAAAAAGAAGCCGTCATCATCTCGCTGGTTCGCTCGAATCGCGACGGCGAGATCGGGTTCCTGGCCGATACGCGGCGGATGAACGTGGCGCTGACTCGCGCCCGGCGGAAGCTGCTGGTCATTGGCGACAGCGCCACGATCGGCGGCCACGCGTTCTATCGCCGCTGGCTGGAGTACTGCGAAGCGTTTGGCAGCTACCGCACCGTGTGGGAAGAAGCCTGAACGTGCGGTCCCCGCGGTTTGGCCGGCCGATCGGCCGCGGCGCCGAGGGTCGGCTTGCTCTGGGCGGCGGTTTCCTGTCCGCCGGATTCCTGGTCGCCGGCTAGCTCAGCCCGCGCCTGACGGCGCAGAAGCACGATCAGGTAGGCCACGATCACCAGGTTCACGAGCAAGAGCACGCCCCGCGTCGGCGTGGTTCTTTGGCACAGTTCGTAAACCTCGAGTGGAATGAGCGAGGCCGTCATGCCCACGGTAAAAAATTCGGCCCAGCGCTTGCGCAAGCACAAGCCCACGCCCTCGATCGTCAGCAGTCCGGCGTAGAAGAACGAGCCGAAGCCGATTTCGCGCAGTTTGTGGTCGTCGAGCACGCCCAGTTTCTGGATCACGGCATACAGCAGCCGGCTGTGCGGATCGATCCGGAAGTCGGAGATCCAGGCGGAGACTTGCTCGGCCACATCGCGATGCAAGAGCCGCAGGGCACCCACGCCTACCGTGACCAGCAGCGTGGCTTTCAGCAGCTTAAAGGCGCCGATCAACAAGAGCGCTTTCGCGCCGCTGCGGTGGGGGTGGGTGCCGGACATCGCTCGCAAGCTCGCGGCCGCAGGTTCGGTGTTGGGGGTTGGTGTTGGGTTGCCCGCGGGCTGGTCCTCCGGGCGCTGTTTCTATAGCAGAACACAGCCGGGCCTCCGCCGCCAGTTTTTGCTTCCCTCGGCAAGACCGGCGCGGTCGCCGCTTTCCAGCCCGGCGGCGCTGATAGCAGGGCGCTCGGGGCTGCTTGCCAGCCCAGGTTGACCTTGTTCGATTCGCTCGATCGCGATACGGTTTCGACCCCCCGATCCGCTCCTTCCCCCCTCAAAAGGCAGCCTCAACCGGCGAGCACGAAATCATGAATCAGCCGCTTCCTGCCGTGGTGCGTTTTTCTTTCACCGGCCCGCGGGCCGCGCGGGCGATGGTGCTCGCGGCCCTCGTCGCTGGGGCCAGCTTGCAAGCTGGCGGACCGCTCTGGGCCGGTGCGCCGGCCGCCTCGAGCAGCGCCACTTCGCCGGGCGCCGCCGCGACGGGCGCTACCGACGAACTTACGGCCAAGCGGGCCGGGCTGGCCGAGCGGATCGCCAAGCTCACGCCGGCCGATGCCGCCGCCGAGAGCGCCGACGCCAAAGCCCCCGCTGCCAGCGAAGCGGCCGACGAGCTGGACCTGCTGCACGCGCTGGATCTGGTCTATTTGCAGCACCAGGCCGCGATCGCCGAACAAGCCCTGGTCGAGCAAGAGAAAAAACGCTTGCAGGACGAAGTCGAGGCGCTGCACAACTTTGGCCCCGCGGAACCCAAGCCTTATTCGTTCCTGCTCTGGGAAGATCTGCGCGATCAGCTCAGCGGCGAGGAGGAGCGCATCGCCGCGCTGGCCAGCGATCTGGCGGCCGCCAAACAGATGCTGGGAGCCGAACGACAGAACCTGGTCGAATGCGAACAGCAGCGGCGCAAAGCCCACGAGGCAGCCGGCGAGAACAAGGACCCGGCCCGGCAAAGCGCCCTCGACGGCGAACTGCGGCTGGCCGAGCTCGATGGCACGATCGCCCAGGAAACCGTCGACCTGCGGCGATTGGAAATCGACGTGAAAACGGCCCGCCACGATCTGGCCACCGGCCGTCAATCGTACCTGCGCGAGAAAGTCGAGCGAATCGGCAAGGAAGTCCACTACAGCGAACACGACTACCAGGCCCGGCTGACCGAAGTGACGAAGCGCGGCGACCGTCTGCGCCAGGGGCTGCTCGCGGCCCAGCAGCGGCTGCACCAGCACGAAGCCGAGCAGGCCAGCGTGCTGGCCAAACTCAACCAGGATCATGCGGACGCGGCGACCGTGACGGCCGCCACCGAGGCCTACCAGCTGGCCCGGCACGTCGATTGCGAAGAGATCACCATGATCAACCAGCGGCTCGACGAGCTGGTGCACTTCAAGCATTTCATCACCTGCCGCTACGAGGTGATGAACCATCGGGCCAGCGGCACCGACCTGGGCGATTGGGACACCGAACTGGCAGAGTTGCTCGGGCGGCTCGAAGCCACCGAGCATTCGCTGGCCCTGCGGATCGACGAGATCCGAGTGGACCAGGCCACGCTCCTGGAACATGCCGACGACGCGACGACGCGCGATCCGGCCGTCAAACCGTATGTCGATTTGCAGCTCGACGAGCTGCATCACCTGGCCGAGCGCTGCGAGTCGGGGCTGTTGCACCTGAAGGCCCGCCGCCGCTCGCTCCAGCGCTTTCACGAAGAACTGCAGGCCGCCACGACGATTCCCGCCGCCTCGCATCCGCTGGCCGCAATGAGCCAGTCGCTGGCCGGCGCCTGGAACTACGAGCTGGCCAACGTCGGCGACGACCCGATCACGCTGGGCAAGATCGTCAGCGGGGTTTTCTATCTGCTCGTCGGCGTCGTGCTGGCCCGGCTGATTAGCGGAGTGGTCGGCCGCCGCGTGCTGACCCGGTTCGGCCTCAACGAAGGGGCCGTCCACGCGATCCAGGCCATCACGTTCTACTCGCTTTGCGTGCTGTTCAGCTTCGAGATCCTGAAGCTGATCCACGTGCCCTTTGCCTCGTTCACCTTCCTCGGCGGGGCCGTGGCCATTGCCGTGGGCTTCGGCTGCCAGAACATTCTCAATAACTTCATCAGCGGGCTGATCCTGCTCGCCGAGCAGCCAATCCGCGTCGGCGATCACGTCGAGATCGACGGCACCCGCGGCATGGTCGAAGCCATCGGCGCCCGCAGCACCCGGGTCAAGACGATCGCCAACCATGAGATGATCGTGCCCAACAGCAAGCTGCTGGAGGACAAAGTCACGAACCTGACTCTTTCCGACAATCTCGTGCGGACCGTGATCGCGGTGACGATGGCTCGCACGCTCACGGTCGAGGAGGTCCGCTGGCGGCTGCTGCAGGCCGCGTTTTCGCACGACAAGGTGCTCGCGGATCCCAAGCCCGAGGCCCTGCTGATCACCTTCAGCAAGACCGAGTTTTCGTTCGAGCTGCACTTCTGGCTGAAGATGAGCGACCTGATGGATTGCCGGATCGTGGAAAGCGACGTGCGGCAGGCCGTGAGCAATGTGCTCTGCGAGTCCGACGTGGTGACGACCAGCCCGACAACGCCGGCTGCGGTGTCGCCGGCCATCGTGTCGCCGGCAACTGTGACGCCGGCCGCCGTGTCGCCGGCAACGGTTTCGCCGGCAGCAGTGCCGCCGCCGCACTTCGACCTGGTTCCTGCGGCAGCGTCGGTGCGGATGCCGGAAAAAGCGTCCGAGGGGCGTGATACGCGCAAGGCGGGCTGAGGCTGCGGCGAATCCGAGCCTACTTCAAGGGCTTGCCCGCGATCGGCTGGCCATTTGTCGTCAGGACCTGGATGCCGTGCACCCGGTGCGGGCCGTCGTACTTCCAGACCAGCTTCTTATCCCGGGTGACCTCGAAGGCCTTGATCCCCTGTGTGGCCCCGTAGCTGGCGATCACGGTGTTGCCGCCCGGCAACCGCTGGCAACCACACGGATCGACGAACGGCTTTTCCGGCAGATCGTCGTTCGTCACCTGCCAGACGACTTTGCCGTCGGCATCCAGCTCGACCACCTTGTTGCCGTGCGTCAGGTCAACCAGCGTGTTGCCGTCGGCCAGGCGAATGGCGGTGAACGGCCAGTTCTCGGCCGCCCGGCCCCCCAGCTCGGCCAGGTCGGTGGCAAATTCCTTGGCCACTTTGCCGGCCGGCGTGTACTCCTTCACCTTGAAGGCCAAGAGGTGCGGCGCCAGGTAATTGCCGCTGGGCAACTTGCGGGCCATCCGGGTTTGCATGTGCGCGTTGTCGGTCTCGGGCGCTAGCGGCACCTCGGCCACCACCTTGCCCGCGGCGTTCAGTTCCAGGAGCCGCGGCTTGCCGCCCAGTTCCGACACCAGCGTGTTGCCGTCGGCCAACCGCTCGACGCAGCCGATCTCGGCATTGTCGGCGCTCTTGGCGTAGTGAAAGACGACCTTCTTGTCGGGCGTGAATTCTTTCACTTCGTTGTCCCAGGCAATCAGCACGTTGCCATCGGGCAGCACGAACCCATCCCGCGCCGGCGCGTCCGGCGTCCCAGGCTTCGTGCCCCGCTTCGTCGATGATGCCGGTGAAGGTCGGACCGGCCACGAAGAACGAGTGCCGGATTTCCTCGCCGGAAGCCGCAACGCAACCGGCAAACCAGCAGTAGAGAACCGACAGCGATTGCCAGCGACGCATGGGCTAGTTGCTCATCTAGCCGCGCGGGAAATGCCGGGCGGCTGGGACGGCGGCCAGCTCGCGCAGCAGCAAAACTCTAAGCTCGCCGATGCCGCAGACCCCAGGCCGCGGCCAGAATTCCGGCGAGCGAGAGCATCGCCAGGCTCGACGGCTCGGGCACGACTAAGAGCACGAAGCTCCCGCCGCCGGGAAAAAGCGTCTGTCCGTAGTCGCCGTTGCGGTTGACGCTCGGGCTGTCGAAATGCGGATGGGTGCCGTCGGGCGACCAGCCCAGCGCGTAATTGCTGCCACCCAGCGCGAAGATGCCGATGAAGACTTCGGCGTTCGGATTCGACGGGTCGCCCGGCGTGTAGCCGAATTCGAGGCCGTTGGTGTCGATATACGCCGGGCTGGGAACTCCGCCGTACGTCCCTGAGCCGGCGTTGTTGCCCGGGTAAACCAGGTTGTCGATCGTGTCGCCGACGACGAACGTCGGCGCGGGGCCCGCGAGCGCCAAGGGATAGGTGCCGTCGGCCACGCTATACAGGGGATTGGCCGTCGTCACCGTGATGCTGCCCGCGGTGACCAGGTAACCCGCCCCGCCGGGATTGCCCGGGATGTCGGCCGGGGTGCTGCTCGATTGCAGCGTGCCGTGGGCGGTGACGCCGTAGATATCAGTGTACGTAAACGTGTAGTCGATCGTGCCGGCCTGCGCGGACGCGACCAGCGCCAGGCAGCAGGAAGCCACGGCCATTGCCAGCTTGTGAACGACTTTCATTAGCTCCGCCTCTGCCGCTGAACCTGGGTGAGTTCGTATCCGCCGGACAAACGCGACTCCAGTGCCGCGGCAATCATGTACCCGCCCGGTGCGCGTGTCAAGCATTTGCCCCATCGAGCGTTGAGCGCTGGCGCTATGGCCCCACGCATTGGGGGCTCGGCGCGATGCCAAGGCGTTGGAATCACGGCTGCGCAAGCGAGTTTTTGGCCCAGGCGGCCGACGAGTGAGCGGGTCCGCACGCGCGCCGCGTTAAGAATAATGTCGCGAACAGGCCGGCTTTCGTTGGGACCTAGGGGGGCGATCGGCAGCACAATCGGCTGACGATTGGGCTGCCGACGCGCGGGCTAATGGCGCATGGTCCAAAACGGGGCGCCAGCGTCTGGTATGGCGAGCAGCGCACACACGACCAGAAAGCCCAAAATTGAAATCACCGCCAGCAGCATCAGCGTCGCCTGCGCCGCGCCGCGCAATACGTCATGGACCCCATCCTCGTGCCCGCTCGCCCGCTTCGCATTGCGCTGCGAGATCTCGGCCCACAGGCTAACCGACAAGACCCAAAGAACGGCCGCCAAGGTCCGACCCGGTCCCAGCCGCGCGAGCGCGGCGATGACCGCGAGCAGCGTCACCCAAGCCAATAACCGCCACAAAACTGAATTGCACCGGATGTCCCCCGCAGGCTCTGACCGTCATCCCGGCGAGGCCGCTCGTCGCTCCTTAGGGCCATCCTATCGCGCCCCAGTGAGTTGCGGACGGCGCGGCGGACACATAAACTGGCGCTGATCTGTCGCGGGCCATGGAATGTGTGCCCGGCGACAGCCGCTGGGAATATCGCCCGACAATCAGACCCGCGAGGAGCCACTGCCATGAAAAGTCAATTCTCGCTGCAATCCGTCGCGCGGCACCTGGCGGCCGCACTGTTGATTTCGGGCGCAGCCTGCTGCAGCCTGGCGGCGGCCGACGATGCCGCGCCGGCTCTGCCGCCGCTGGTCCGTTCGGCGGCCAGCGGGTCTTGGTCGGCCGGGGCCACCTGGGAAGGCGGCCACGTGCCGCGGGGCGGCGAGCGCGTGCAGATCCTGCCCGGGCACCGCGTGGTCTACGACATCCAGTCGGACCAGGTGATCCGCTCGCTGCAAGTCGGCGGCACGCTCCACTTCGCCGAAGACAAAGACACCCGACTGGACGTGGGCCTGATCAAGATTCAACCCGGCGACGACCCGAGCGAAAACGGCTTCGACTGCGAAGCGCATCTGGAGCCGCTGGCCGCAGGCGCTGTTCGGCCCGCGCTCGAGGTGGGCACGCCGGCGCGGCCGATCGATGCGGCTCACACCGCCCTGATTCGTTTGACGTATGTCGACGGCCTGGACAAGCAGTCCTGCCCGGCGATCGTCAATTGCACAGGGCGAATGGACTTCCACGGCGCGCCGCTGACGCGCACCTGGCTGAAGCTGGCCGAGACCGCCGCGCACGGCGCTGAGCAGGTCGTGGTCGAGCAGCCGCTCGAGGGCTGGCGCGTAGGAGACCACGTCGTGGTGACCGCCACCCGGCGCGACCACAAGGCCACGTACAGCGAAGAGCGGCACATTCGGGCCATCGACGGCGCGCGCCTCACGTTCGACGAACCGCTGGAGTTCGAGCATTTGGGGGCGGGCGAATATCGGGGCGAGGTGGCCAACCTGAGCCGCAACGTGATCGTCGAATCGGCCGATCCGGCCGGCGAGCGCGGCCACACCATGTATCACCGCGATTCGGCCGGCGCGATCAGCTACGCCGAGTTTCGCCACCTGGGCAAGCCCGGCGTTCTGGGACGCTACAGCCTGCACTTTCACCTGGTCGGCAGCTCGATGCGCGGCAGCTACGTCGTCGGGGCGTCGATCTGGGATAGCGGCAACCGCTGGCTGACGATTCACGGCACGAATTACCTCGTCGTGCGCGATTGCGTCGGCTTTCGCAGCCTGGGACACGGATTCTTCCTGGAAGACGGCACCGAGGTGTTCAACGTGCTCGATCGCAACCTGGCCATCGGCGCCCGGCACGCCAGGCCGCTGCCCCGCCAGGTGCTTCCCTTCGACGGCAACGAGGGGGCCGGCTTCTGGTGGGCCAACAGCCTGAACACGTTCACCCGCAATGTGGCCGCCGAGAACGATGCCTACGGCTTCCGCTTCGAGGCCACCAGCGGCTCGTCGTTCGCCGTCAAGTTCCCGATCCTGCAACCCGACGGCAGCCATCAGGCCGTCGACATCCGCACGCTGCCGTTCGTGCGCTTCGACGACAACGAGGTCCACAGCTCGACCGGGCTGTACGGCGTCAACCTGGGCGAAGGGGTCGACCGGGTCGGGCCCGACCGCCGGCATCCGTTCGTCGTGCGGAACCTGAACATCTGGAACGTGCACTACGGCTTCCGCCCGCAGGTGCCCTCGCTGCTGGTCGAGAATCTGCGGATCCAGTCGGAGTACGGCGTCTATCACCCGAATTTCGACAACCACGTGTATCGCAACGTCACGATCCGCAACACCAATACCGAGCCGTTCAATCGCGGCCACGACGACCTGAGCGCCCAGTACGGCTCGCTCACGGTCGACGGGCTGACCTTTGCCGACTGCCGCTCCGGCATGCCGCTGATCCAGATCAGCGACGACAACATGTCGGGCACCGCCGAATCGCACTTTCGCAACGTGCAGCTGGTCAACTGGACCGGCGACGCGCACCGGGCCCTGGTCAATCGCGGCGGCGGCCCACGGCCCACGCCCAAGACCGCCAAGGGCGTGCCGGTCTACTTGCACGATTGGTTCGGACCCGGCCGCACCGCCAAGGTCGTCAGCACCAAGGCTCCCGACTTCTCCGCCGACGGACTGGAATATCGCCAGGAGCCGCTCTTGACCGGCGACGAATCGCGGGTGGCGGAAGTGCACGACGTGGTGTTTCCGGCCCTGCTCGATCCGGTCGACGATCTGCCGCCGGCCAGCGTGATCACGCATGTGGCCCGCCTGGAAGGAGACCGGCTGCAGGTCCGCGGCACGGCCAGCGACAACGGCACAATCCGCGGCGTGCAGGTGAACGGCCAGGCCGCCCGGCCGCTGGCCGACAACTTTGCCCAGTGGGAAATCGTGCTCGCCGGCGTGAAGCCGGGCGCCCTGCGGCTGGAAGCCCGGGGCAGCGACGCGGCCGGCAACGTCGAGCAGCTGCCGCACGTGCTGGTGCTCGGCGATTTGCCCTGACCGGGCCGCGGAGAAACGGAAAGCGCCTGCATTGCCAGCCTGGTCGCGGCTCCCGGCGGCGCATGGCTCGCCGCTATACTGGGATCAGCCGCCAAGAATCGCCGGGCGGCGACGAATTAAACCCTAGCCGGCGCCGCCTGGCGGCTCGTCGGCTCGCCAGCCCAACCCCGCGGGACTCTGCTTCGATGTCGACCGTACCTCTGTCGCCTCCGACCCATTCCGTCGTGATCGGTTATGTGCTCTGGATTTTCGGGTTCACCGGCAGCCACCGCTTCTACTTCGGCAAGCCGATCAGCGGCACGCTCTGGTTTTTTACCTTCGGGCTCTTGGGCATCGGCTGGCTCATCGACGTGTTCCTGATCCCGGGTATGGCCCGACGAGCCGACGTGCGCTACGCGCCGGGACCCTACGACTACACGCTGGCCTGGATCTTCCTGGCCTTTCTGGGCTGGCTGGGTGCGCATCGCTTTTACCTGGGCAAGATTCCCAGCGGGCTCTTGTACCTGGCGTGCGGCTGCCTGGCGGCGCTGGGCTTTCACACGCTGATTCTGCCGGCGATCTGCGGCGCCCTGCTGTGGCTGGGCATTCTCTACGATTTCTGGACGCTGAACGGACAAGTCAGCCGCGCCAACGAGCTGGCGGCTGTCCGGGTCTGAAAGCGACCCGCGCGGCAAAAGAGGAAGATTCATCCACAGACTTCGCCGAAGGCCTTCCTCTTCCAACCTTCCTGGATCGGCGTTCATCTGCGTACATCCGCGTTCCCTGAATCGATTTGGCTATTGCTCTTGAGCTTGCCGTCCGAATTCCGACCGCCTCGGCTTGCTTGACGTCCGCCCCGGCAAGTGCACGCAGACGAACCGGATGAACGCGGATACGCGCAGACGGGAAATGCGCAAGGCCGGCGTTGGGCTCGCATTTCACGCGGCGCACGATTAGGCTTGCGGCGTCGGCATCCGTTCTGGTTCGGCCGCGCCCTCCCACTCGTCCTGTCCCGCCATGAGTTCCAGCGAGCCGTTTCCGCTTCTGGCCAAGACGTTTACCGGGCTGGAATCCGTGCTGGCCGAGGAGCTCGCCGGCCTGGGCGCCCGCGACGTGACACCCGGCCGCCGGATGGTGGCCTTCAGCGGCGACCAGGAGCTGCTCTACCGGGCAAACCTCTGCTGCCGGACGGCGGTGCGGATCTTGAGGCCGTTGGGAACGTTCGAGCTGGATCCGGCCCAGGACGCGGCCCGAGCGCTCTACGCCGGCCTCGAGCAGTTCGACTGGTCGCGCTGGCTCGACGCAAGCGGCACCTTGACCATCGATCCGGTGGTGCACAACTCGCCGCTGGCCAACTCGCTGTACGTGGCCCAGGTGGCCAAGGACGCGATCGTCGACTGGTTTCGCACGCGCTACGACCGCCGGCCCAGCGTCGAGCGGCACGAGCCCGATTTGCGGATCAATCTGCACATCGACGCCCGCCGGGTGACCGTCTATCTCGACGCGTCCGACCAATCGCTGCACAAGCGCGGCTATCGCGGCGCGGCGGGCGAGGCCCCGCTGAACGAAGTGCTGGCCGCCGGGATCCTGCGGCTGGCCGGCTGGGATGGCAGCGGAACCGCGGGCGACACGGCACCGCTGGTGGATTTCATGTGCGGCTCGGGCACGCTGCCGATCGAGGCCGCGCTCATCGCGGCCAACATCGCGCCGGGCCTGGTGCGCAAGCAGTTCGGCTACATGCGCTGGCCCGACTTCGACGGCCGCCTGCACGAGCGCTTGCTCGACGAAGCCCGCGGGCGCGGCGCGGCATCGAGCCCGGCCTGATCTTCGGCTCGGACATCGACGAGCGGGCGATCGCCGCGGCGACCGCCGGCGCCGCGCGGGCCGGCGTGGGCGGGGCAATTCAATTTTCCGTGGGCAATTTCGAGGCGATCGTACCCCCTGCCCCGTCGGGCATGCTGGTCTTCAATCCGCCTTATGACGAGCGGCTCAAGGTCGAGCGGGTTGCCGCGCTCTACCGCCGCATCGGCGACGTGCTGAAGCGCGGCTGGTCCGGCTACACCGCCTGGATGTTCACCGGCAACCTCGTGGCGGCCAAGCAAATCGGACTGCGCACCGCCGCCCGGATCCCGTTGAACAACGGCCCGATCGAATGCCGGCTGCTCAAGTTTCCGCTGTTTGCCGGCACGGGCGGAGCGTCGCCCGAAACGCCGCGTGCGGCCGAGCTGCCGATTGGCGACGACGTTTTGCAATCGGCCGACGCCGCGGAGGTGCCGGCGCACGAGTCGAAGAGGCCCAGCCGACCTGCGCCTGCCGTCGACCAGACGTTGGCCGAGTTTCGCAACCGCCTCAAGCGGATGGGCAAGCACTGGAGCCGCTGGGCCCGGCGGCAAGGGATCGAGTGCTACCGCGTTTACGATCGCGACATTCCGGACGTGCCGCTGGTGATCGATCGTTACGGCCGCTGGCTGCATGTGGTCGAGCATGCCCGGCCGCACGGCCGGACGCCCATCGAGCAGCGACAGTTCTTCGAGCGGCTCGTCGCCGCCGCCGGCGAAGAGTTGGGCGTGCCGGCGGAAGACATTTTTGCCCATCCGCGCGAGCCGGCCGAGCGGCCCGACCGCGCGCGGGGCCGGCAGATCGTCAGCGAGGCCGGCCGGCCGGTGCAAATCAACCTGGCCAATCGCGGCGAGACCGGCCTGCCGCTGGCCGAACGCGAGCTGCAGCGCTGGATTGCGGCCGAAGCAGCGGGCAAGCTGTTCTGGAACGTGTTTGGCCGGGGCGGAGCCGCCACCGTGTTCGCCGCCGCCGCGGGCGCCGCCGCCAGCCTGACGATCGAGGGCATGCCGGGCCTGGCCGACTGGTCGCGCGAGAATCTGACCCTGGCCGGCTGCGATCCGGCCCAGCATGTCGTGGTGGCGGGCGACGTGGTCGAGCTGGCCGCGCAGTTCGTGACCGCGGGCGCCCCGCCGTTCGACCTGGTGCTTGCCGCGCCGCCGGCCGGCTACCATCGCCGCTCCGAGCATGCCGGCTGGGATCCCAAACCGGAGCTCCTGACCCTGCTGCGGGCAATCCTGCCCCTGGTCGTGTCCGGCGGCAAGATTTATTTTGTCACCCCTGCCCGGCGCTTCAAGCTGGAAGCCGGCGACCTGCCAGGCACAACGATCCGGGATCTGACCCGCCGCAGCGTGCCCCCCGACTTCCAGGCCCGGCCCCCGCACCGCTGCTGGTCGATCGTGCGGGAATAAACGGGCTGTCGTCCGCCGACTCTTAAGGTGGCCGCGTAAGCGGATGATGGCCGCGCACGGACGTCCCCAAGGCGGAGGACAAATGGCCAATCCAGTTGCTGCCAGCTCACCCAAAGAGGCATTGCCCAGCAAGTGGTCGGCGCGAGGCATGCGCCGCTGGCTGCGGTTCAGCCTCCGGGCAATGCTGCTGGTCGTATTGTTGTCTGCGGTGGCCTGCGCCCTGGCGACGAGCCGCCTGGCGCAAGCGTCAGGAGGAAGCGGCGATCAAGAGCTTCGGCGGCAAGGCCGCCGCGCGCATGAATTACGAGAAGGTACCGCGTGGCCCATCGGCCTTCACGTACGAGCCGTCCGGCCCCGAATGGCTGCGAAAACTGCTCGGAGAAGACTTTTTCAACGACATCGAGAGCTTGCACCTTTCGCACGTCGCCGACGACGACCTCAAAGGATTAGCCGGTCTCGAACACATCCCGGCGTTATCGATCCCAGGCCGGGTCAACTTCGGCGGGTGTGGCAGCGTCCCTCCGCCCTCCGGACCCGAAATTACGGACGCCGGGCTCGTTTACGTCGGTCGGGTAACAGGCTTGCGTGCGCTGACTATTGGGAGCCACGAGGTCACCGACGCGGGGCTTAGACACTTGCGCCGGCTGACCAATTTGAAAGAGCTGACTATTGTCGGCGCGCCGCTCACAGATGCCGGACTGGCGCATGTTGGCGATTTGATTCAGCTCGAAAAACTTTCGATCGGTCTCCCCACGCCCCCCGGCGGCAAAAAGCTTGAGTTCAGCGATGATGGCTTTGCGCACCTCAGGCGGTTAACCCGGCTTAAGCAGCTGAACATCGGCCTCGGGGACATCACAAACGCTGGACTCGCGCACCTCGCGTGCCTGAGCGGGCTCGAAGAGTTAGAACTTTACAACGCGAATATCACGGACGCCGGACTCGAGCACTTGCGGGCGCTAAAGCATCTCAAGAAGCTGCACCTCGGGTGCCGTAACATGACAGACGGCGCTCTGGCGAATTTAACGACCATGCGCGAGTTGAAAGAATTGTCGCTCAGCGGCAATCAGATCACCGGATCTGGCTTGGCGAGCCTCGGTGATCTGCCCTGCCTTACTGGGCTGTCCATCTACGGCTGCGCGGCGACGGAGACCGGCCTGGCAGGAATCGAAAGACTCCGCCATCTCGAACGGCTCGATTTTGAAGGCCACGAATTCACGGACGGCGCGGTTGCGCACTTCAAAGTCCTATCACAGCTTACATTTGTAGGACTCAGAGACACGCAGGTTACGGATGCGGGCCTTGAAGTACTGGCGGGGATGCCGAGGTTGGAAGTGATCTACCTCTGGGAGAACGCCAGTCTGACGGGTGGTGTTGTCAAGCACTTGCGGACCTGCCCGCAGCTGCGCTCGCTCACCCTCGACGGGCCAGGCTTCGCCGGCCCGGGACTCAAATACCTGAAAGACCTGCCGGCGCTGACCGACTTGACGATTGAATGCGACAACGTTGGCGATGCGGGCCTGGAGCCGTTCATGGGGCTGACTCGACTGAAATCGCTCCACTTATGCAATTGGGGATCACCGAACTTGACGGGTGCCGGAAAGGCTCGATTAACGAACGCACTGCCGGGCTGCGACATTATTATGCCCTGACGCCTACACCAGCCCCCACTTCTTTCGTAGCAGCCAGTCGAGCGAGAGCACGCTGACGAACAGCGCGAAAAACGGCCAGGTGTCCCAGGGCGTCTCTTTCACCTCGCGGCTCACCTCGCGCTCCAGCGGCCGGTCTTTGATCTCGTCGACAAGGCCGGGCAAATCCTCGGGCTGAAGCAGCCGGCCCCCCGACTGCTCGCTGACCTTCGCCAGGCTGGCCAGCAGGCTGGGATCGGCGGCCGCGTTGTCCAGCTCCAGGTCTTGCTCATAAATCAAGAAGCGTGCCTTGGCCGTGCCCAGGTCTTCGCCCGCTCGCGTGGCGCTGACCACGACCGTGTAATCGCCGGCCTGCTGGGTTTCGGCGAACACGCCGGAGAATTCTTCGCCGGCACGGAGCAGGTGGACGGTCCGGTGTTTGCCGTCGGGCTGGATGACTTCGGCCGTCAGCTCGGCGTCGGTATAGATGTCTCCCTGGGGCGACTTGGCGCCGGCGGCCAGCTCGACCCGGCCGCCCGGCGCGTAGCGGCGCTGGGCCAGCTTGATCCAGACGTTGCCTTCGGTCTGCTCGTCCTTGCGGGCCAGCCACAACACGGCCTGCCGCCAAAAACGCTTGTGTTCGGTCTCGAACCCGGCCAGCCACCAGCGCCAGGTGGAATCGACGGCCAAGGCCATCACCCGGCCCCCGGCCTCGCCGGCCACCAGCAGCGGCTTGCCGTCCGTCGTTTCGGCCAGCAATTGCGCGCTGGGCTTGAGCCGATCGAACTTGTTCGCGCCGTCGAGCGGCGGCAGCCGTTCCCAGACCGACCGGTTGGCATCGGCGGGCGCCAATTGCAGGGCAAAGTGCCGCGTGCCCAAGCGCTTGCTGGGCACCATGCGAATCGGCCCGGGCAAGTGCAACTGCGGCAGAATCGGTTCGCCCGGCTGCTGGCGATCCCACTGGTTCATCACGATCGGCAGCAGGTCGGCCAGCGGCGTGTTGAAGTATCCGCCGGGGGCGAAGGTGTGCAGCCCGCCCAGCATCATCAGGCCCGCGCCTTGCTGAACCACGTCGGCCAGCGCCGCCAGTTCGTCGGGCCGAAACCATTCGCTGTCGACGTCGCCCACGACGTAGACGTCGTACTTGCCCCGGGCCAAGAGCGGCTTGAGATCGAGCGTGCGCGGCCGGGCCTTGTCGGGCGCGGTCAGGCGGACGTAGTCCACCTTGATGTCGGCCGAGGCGTCGAGCGAGCGGCGGAGGAATTTCTGCTCCACGCGCAGGGCTCCCTCGATGTACAGGACGTTCAGCCCGCCTTTGAGCACGGTGACGAACGTGCTCAGCTCGTTGTTGGTCGTGACGACCTCGCCCGGCTGCTTTTCGGCCCGCACGGTCAGCTTGTACTCGCCCGGGGTTTCTGGGACGTAACTCATTTCGATGGGCAGGGTGGCGCCGTCCTGGGCGGAATGCAGCTCCTGGGTCGCCACGACGCTCATTTTGCCGGTGGGCGATTCGAACAGCAGCTGCACCGGAATGTCCTGATTGACCAGCCCGTCGACGCGGACGTTGGTTTCGATGGCCAGTTCGTTCTTGACGAACACGGTGGGATTGACGAGCAGGTCCTTGACCGCGACGTCGCGGGACTGCCCCAGCCCGCGCCCCTGGCCGAAGGCGAACGCATAGAGCGGAAACCCCAGATCGGCCAAGCGCCGGGCCGGATTCTGCGGGGCCAGGTCGCGCGGGGCGTAGGCCCTTTGGGCTCCGTCCGAGAGCAGGATCACGCCCATCAGCCGTTTGCCCGCCTCGCGCCGCAAAACGTCTTCGAGCGCGGCCCCGATGGCGGTTTGCTCGCCGCCGGGGTGCTCGGGCAATTCGACCTTGCCGTCCTGCCAGGCCAGGGCATGCGTGTCGGCGTCGAACGTGTAGAGCTGGATTTCGATCTCTTCGGCCCGCAGCGCGTCGAGCGCCGGCAATGCTTCGGTGAGGGTTTCGCGCAGGGCTTGCCAGCGGGTCTTGCCGCCGAAGGCGTCGGCCACGCCCATGCTGCGCGATTGATCCACCAGCAGCACCAGGGTGGCCGGCTGGCGGCGGCTTTCGCTATGGATCAGCGTCGGCCGCCAAAGCGCCAGAATCGCCAGCACCGCCGCGAGCAAGCGCAAGGCGGTGAGCGCCAGCCGCCGGGGGCCGCTGAGCCGATCGCGGGGAATGCCGGCCAGACTGACCAGCACCAGCAGGCCCAGGGCCAACACGGCCGCCCAAACGGGCCCGCCCACCGGATCGACTTGCCACTCGTGGCTCATGGCAGCACCGCCCTATCGCCGGCGGGCGCAGCAGTCTCGCCCGTAGACAGTGGAGTGTCGAATTCGGTCGCCGCCGCGCTGTCCGACGGGGCGCGGCTGGCGGCGCTCGCCGCTTGGCGCACCCCTTCGCGCTCGCGGGTGAACTCGGCTGCGGCCGACACGCTGCGCTGGCTGCCGGGCCGATAGAACCGATTGGCCAGCAATTGCTCGGCCGCCAGCACGATCACCAAGAGCACGATCAGCGTCGGATAGAGCTCGCGTCCCACGCGGCCGAAATTCACGTCCCGCACGATCTCTTCCCGGCTCCGGGCCACCCGGTACGGCGTGTTGCCGAACACGGCTTTGATCTCGTCGGCATCGGCGCGCTGGAGCCGGCTGACGTCTGCGGGCAGGTTGACGCTGAAGCCCAGGTGCGTTCCCTCGGCCGCGCCGCCGGCGCTAAGCCGATAGTGCCCCACTTCGTCGGTCCCGGTGACCAGGATCACATTCTCGCGCTCGTCGACGGCTTGCCGGATCGGGTCGCCAACCGGCGGCAGCAGCGAAAAGATCGTGTGATGCTGGTCGGCCGGCATGCGCACGAGCGCCGTCTCGCCGGCCAGATAGTTCATCCGCGAGCTGCCGGCCAGATAATGCAGCATTTCATTGGCCAGCATGACGAACGGCCAAGGCTCTTCGCCGGTCGGCAGCATGTTCCAGGGGTCGCGCTGGCTGGCGGCATCGGACACGGGCGTGGTCAGCACCACCGCGCGGCCGCGAGCGATCGGCCGGTCGACCAGCGCCGGGTCGCGATTGGCATAGGGAATCACCACGTTCGCGCCATCGGCCAGGGGACCGAGGATCCAATGCTTGTAAACCGGAAACACGTCCCAGGGGATCGAGCTTTCCAGCGGGCGGAACCTGGCCAAAAGCGCGTGCTCCAGATGCTCGGGCGCCAGGTACGCCTCGGCCCGCGATTCGCGCAGCAGCTTGCCCGGCAACACGCGCTGCGCCGCCGGCTGGTTGAACGAGTCGACCGGCTGGGCGTTGCGCCCGAGGAACACCGCCACGCCGCCTCCGGCCGAGGCGTATTCGGCCAGTTGGCGCCAGACGTCCTCGGCCAGCGGACCCGGATCCAGCAGGCAGACTGCGGCGTACTCGGCCAGCGTTTTTTTCAGCAGGCTCGGCAACGGAATCGTTTCGCATTGGAACGCCGCCGTGCCCTTGAGCCGCAGCGCATGCGGCGCGATCGCCTCGGACAGGAACAACGCATAGTCGGCAGCCGGCTCGGGGGCGGCCAACAGCACTTTCCGGGCAGGCTGCACGTCGACGGTGAACCAGCGCGTGTCGTCGACCGCCAGGGCGTCTTCGCCGGCAATCTTGACGCAGCCCTGGTGGATGCCGGTTTCCAGCCCACCCAGGCGAAACTCGGCCCGGCCGGTGCCGTCGGCGTCGAACTGGACCGTCATTTCGCTGCGCTTGCTGGCGCGCGGGCCTCGTCGAGCATGTACAGCTCGACGGAGCGCTCGCCGGCGGGCCCGGCGTGGACCAAATCGGCCTGGATCACCAGCGGCACGCCCTTGGATACCGATTCGCTCGACAGATGCAAGTTGACGATGCCGAAGTTCTGCGGGCTCTCGACGCCGACGTCGATCACGTACAAACCGATTCCGGTTTGCTCGGCGAGCCGGCTGCGCAAGGTTTCGGTCACCTCGGGCGCCCAGTTGGCCCGGGCCAGATCGGTGAAGATGTAGACTTCCTTGCGCGGCTTGCCCGACTCGCGCAGCAGGTCGAGCGCATTGCAGACGATCGACGGCAGCGGCGAGCCGGCCGGACTGGACTTGAGCTTTTCGATCCGGCTCTTGGCAGCCAGCAGGTCGAAAGCCCGGGCCTCGGACCCGTAGCGCGAGTCGAGCACGGCCACCTCGCTGTCGCGGGGCAATTGCGGCAGCAGCCACAGTCCGGTATCGCGGGCCGCTTCGAGCCGGGTCTCGTTGTGATTGCGGTATTCCATCCGCGGATTGGTGTCGAACACCAGCGCCGCGGCGACCGGCGCTTCCTGGTCGCCCAGCCAGCCGGAGCCCTGCAGGCTGGGCCGCGCCAGGGCCGCCGCCAGGAGCAGGATGAACGCCATCCGCAGAGCCAGCAGCAGCAGATACCGCAGCTTGAGCTGGCGGCGATTGGCGCTTTCGCGCTGCTTGATGAACCGCAGCGCGGGAAACTCCAGGTGCCGGGGCTGGCGGCGCATCATCAGATGCAGAGCCAGCGGCACGCCCACCGCGAGCGCTCCCCACAAGAACGCGCCGTTCAACAAGGATAGCTGCCACATGGCGATCAGTATCTGCCGCGCCGACTGGCCAGGTAGCCGGTCAAGGCCCGATCAAATTGCATGCTGGTGTCCAGGCCCACGTAATCGATTCCGCTCTGAAAACATTCGCGCCGGTAGCGCTCGCAAAACGCCTGGACCTCGGCCATGTAGTCGGGCCGGAAGCCGCTGGCGTCGATTTGCAGCTTGTCCTGCGTCTCGGGATCTTCGAACTCGCACATGCCGTCGAAGGGAAAGTGCACCTCGGCCTCGTCCAGCACGTGAAACAGGATCACGTCGTGCCCGCGATGGCGCAGGCGGTGCAAGGCCTGAATCACCGGTTCGGCGTCGACCAGCAGATCGCTAAACACCATCACCAGGCTGCGGTGGCGGAGCATGGCGGCGATCTGGGTGAGGCTCTTGGCGATGTCCGTTCGGCCGCCGGGCGCAGATTGGCCAAGAGCGACAGCACCCGGCCCAGCTGCGTGCGCTTGGAGCGCGGCGGCAGGCTATGGCGCACCCGCTCGTCGAAAGCGATCAGGCCCACGGGGTCCTGCTGGTGGATCATCAGGTAGCAGAGAGCCGCAGCCAGGCAGATCGAGTATTCGAACTTGGTCAGGTTCTGGCGGTAGGTATAGCCCATCGACCGGCTCAGATCCATCACCAGGTAGCCGGTGATGTTGGTTTCGGCCTCGAATTTCTTGATGTAGTACTTGTCGGTCTTGGCATAGACCAGCCAATCGATGTCCTGCGGATCGTCGCCATGGGTGTACTTGCGATGCTCGCTGAACTCGACCGAGAACCCATGGAACGGGCTGGCGTGCAACCCCTGCAAGAATCCTTTGACGATGAACTGGGCGCGCAGGTCGAGCCGGCTGATCTGGCGAATGACTTCCGGCCGGAGATATTGTTCCACTGCGGGCATTGGACGAGCGAATTAAGCGGGAGGGAAGCGAACCACAGAGGCACGGAGACACAGAGAGGAAAAAAGAGAAGGGAGCTTCTCAGGGCAAATCGAGAATGACGCGCCTAATACCTTCTTTCAGAACCGAGACGTTAAAGTTGACGAGCAGGCCCAGTTTGCAACCCGACAGCTTCAAGTAGGTGAGCAGCTGGGCTTCGTGGACCGGGGCCAACTGGTCGACGGTTTCCAGCTCCACGATCACGCGGTTCGCGACGAGCAAGTTGATCTTGTAATCGCAGTCGAGCAGCACGTTCTTGTACCGGAGTGGCAGGGCCACCTGCCGGCGAAACGGGATCGCTAGTTGGGCCAGCTCATGACACAGGGCCCGCTCGTAGGCCGATTCGAGCAAACCCGGGCCGAGCTCGCGGTGTACTTCGATGGCCGCGCCGAGGATCGCATGGCTCAGCTCGCTCTCGCCGAGGGTGCAGTTTTGCGCCGTCGGCGCCGGCGCCGAACCCAACTCCGCACGACGAACCCGCTCTGGGACGCTCACGTCATAGCTTTCCGTGGATCCGGTGTTTCCAACAATCCCGCCAAGTCTGACCGCTTCCTTGCCTGCTTGCTTCTTTGCCTTCTCTCCTGGGTTCTTCCGTTCCCCTTTTCTCCCTTGTCCGCTTCTCTGTGTCTCTGCGCCTTCGCGGTTTTCCTTCCCCGCTTCCCTAGCCGGAGAACTTCGGGATCTCGGGCGTGGGCAGCTCGCGCATCAGGCGCTCGATGACGTCCTCGGTCGTCAGGCCTTCGGCCTGAGCCTGGAAGTTCGTGCTCACGCGGTGCCGCAGCACCGGCACGGCCACTTTGCGAATGTCGTCGATCGCCACCGAGAACCGCCCGTCCATCGCGGCCAGGGCCTTGCCGCCGTGAATCAAGAACTGTCCGGCCCGGGGCCCGGCCCCCCAGTCGACCAGTTCCTTGACGAAGGCCGGCGCCGCGGCGTCCTTGGGACGCGTCGAACGAACCAGGGTCGCGACGTACTTGACGATGTACTCGCTCACCGCCACCTTGCCCACCAGGCTTTGCAGGTTCAGGATCGCGCGGCCGGACAGCACCTTGCGCACCTCGGGCTTCTCGTTGCGCGTGGTCGAAGCCAGGATCCGCTCCTCTTCGGCCGCGGTGGGATAATCGACCTTGATGTTGAACATGAAGCGGTCGAGCTGGGCCTCGGGCAACGGGTAGGTGCCTTCCTGCTCGATCGGGTTTTGCGTGGCGATCGTGAAGAACGGCTCCGGCAGGTTGTACGTCGTCTGGCCGACCGTCACTTCGCGCTCCTGCATGGCTTGCAGCAGGGCGGCCTGGGTCTTGGGCGGCGTGCGGTTGATTTCGTCGGCCAGCAGGATGTTGGTGAAAATCGGCCCCTCGACAAAACGGAATTGCCGGCGGCCGTTCTCGTCTTCGTCCAGCACGTTCGTGCCCGTGATGTCCGAGGGCATCAGGTCCGGCGTGAACTGGATCCGCTTGAACTCGATGTCCAGGATCCGGGCCAGCGTGCTGACCATCAGCGTTTTGGCCAGTCCCGGCACGCCCACCAGCAGGCAATGTCCGCGCGTAAAGATGGCGGCGAAGATCTGCTCGATCACGTCGCTCTGGCCGACGATCACCTTTTGCAACTCTTCCTGCATGAGCTGCCGGTGCTGGCTGAATTCCTGAAGAATGTCGCCGAGGCTGCGGGGTTTGGTCGTCAACGCGGGTGTCCTTGCTCGGAATTGCGGTTTGCGCGCACCTCGAAACCCTCATTTTACCCCTCGGGCCCCGGGAACACCAAATGACCGGGCTGCGGCCCAGACTGCGCAAACGGCTGAAAACGCGGATCTTGCGGTGAGCGCAGGGCCCCGCCCTGGCGGCGCCGGGCGGCTTGCCCCGCCGTCTCGCCGGTGCGCTCTCGGTTTGTGCCGGTCGTAACGAACAAACGCCGGGGTCCGCGCCGGCCCATCCTGGCTGCGGGCCGCTGGACACTCTGCCGCTGGCAAGCCGCCGCCGGGTCGCGTGCCCCTGGAACTGGCCGGATGCACGCCCGGCTGGGGGCCTTGATTGCCGGGTTTGCCCGAGAGTGCCTAAGATACAGGTGCCTCGCGTGGCCAGGATTGGCCGATCACGACTCCCCCGTTCGCGGAGGGCCCACATGTCCCGTCATTCGATCCGCTGCCTGGTCGCGCTCTGTGCCTTGGCCTTGCTCTTGCGCCCGCTGCGGGCCGACGAGCCCGAAGGGATCACCGCCGACCAGGTGGCCAAGGCGATCGAGCGGGGGGTCAAGTTTCTCAAGGACAAACAGTCGAAGTCGGGTCGCGACAGCGGCAGCTGGGCCGACAATCCGACGCTTTATCATGGCGGCCTCACGCCGCTGTGCACGCTGGCCCTGCTGAGCAGCGGTTGCGGGCCGGACGACGAGACAGTCAAGCGGTCGCTGAACTTTTTGCGCCGATTCCGCGCCACGACGACCTATGCCGTCTCGCTGCAGACCATGGTGTTCTGCGCCGCCGATCCCAAGGGCAGCAACCTGCTGATCCGCAAGAACGTCGAGTGGCTGGAAAGCACCCAGGTCAAGGACGGCGATCGCAAAGGCTCTTGGTCCTATCCCAACCCGGGCACCAACCGCGGCGACAACTCGAACACCCAGTTCGCCATGCTCGCCCTGTACGAGGCAGAGCGCGTCGGCGTGCCGGTAAACGACGCGGTCTGGGCCCGGGCCCTGGAGCACTGGAAATCGCAGCAGAATCCCGACGGCTCTTGGGGCTATGAATCCGGCTACCAGGGAACCGGCAGCATGACCAATGCCGGCATCGCGTCAATGATCATCGCGCTTGCCGAGGTCAACGCCGGCGACGCCCGGGCCCAGGGAGACCAGCTGCTCTGCTGCGGCCAGCAGCAATCGAACCAGCCGATCGAAGACGGCCTGGCCTGGCTCTCGCGCAATTTTTCGGTCTATCGCAATCCCGGGCCGGGCAACGTCTGGCTGTTCTATTACCTCTACGGCCTGGAGCGCACCGGGCGCATGACCGCGCGGCGCTTCATCGGCCAGCACGACTGGTACCGCGAGGGGGCCAAGATGCTGGTCAAAGAGCAGATGCTCACCGGCGCCTGGCCGGAGAGCAAGGGAGAGTCCGATCCGCTGCTCTCGACCAGCTTCGCCCTGCTGTTCCTGGCCAAGGGGCAGCGGCCGGTCGTCCTGGCCCATTTGCGGCATGAGCCCGAGGACGATTGGAATCATCATCGCGGCGCGCTGTTCAATCTGGTCAGCTACGTCGAACGGGTGTGGCGAAAAGATCTGACCTACCAGGTGATCGATCCCAGCAAGGCCACGGTCGAAGACCTGCTCGAGACGCCCGTGCTGTTCATCAGCGGGCGCGACGCTCCGCGCTTCTCGGCCGAAGAGAAACTGCATCTGCGGCAGTACGTCGATCGGGGCGGGTTCATCTTCGCCGAGCAGTGTTGCGGCGGGGGCGGCTTCGACGCCGGATTCCGCAAGCTGATGAAGGAAGTCTTTCCCGAGCCCGAGCTCAGCCTGCACCCGCTGCCGATCGAGCACCCGATCTGGTATGCCGAAGAGCGGATCGACGCGAACCACATGCCCGAGCTGTACGGCATCGACGTGGGCTGCCGCACCAGCGTGGTCTACAGCAACTACGATCTGTCCTGCCGCTGGGAGCTGGCCCGGCTGGGGCGCGAGGCGCAGTTCACCGACGTCGCCCAGGCCCAGATGCGGGCGGCCCGGAGCGTGGGCATCAACGTGCTGGCCTACGCCACCAACCGCGAGGTGGCGCCGAAGGACCCGCAATTCCACACGCCCGAGGCGGCGCAAAAGAAAGACCCGCTCGAGCGCGGCACGCTGTACGTGGCCAACGTCAAGCATCCCGGCGGTTGCGATGCGGCCCCCGGCGCTGGGCAACCTGATGCGCGTGGCCGCCGAGAAGATGGACATCCGGGCGAGCGTCGAATCGCGCGAGGTCCGGCTCACCGATCCGCAGTTGTTCCAGTATCACCTGGTATTTTTCCACGGCCGCACCAGCTTCCACCTGACCCCCGCCGAGCGCAAGCAACTGCGCTCCTACATCGACCGGGGCGGCATGGTCTTTGCCGACGCCATCTGTTCGAGCAAGGCCTTCACCGAATCGTTCCGGCGGGAAATGAAAGCCGTCTTTCCCGACCAGGCGCTGGAACGAATCAGCATCAAGCATCCGCTGTTCACCACCGAACTGGGGGGCAGCGACTTGTCGACTGTTTCTCGCCGGCAGCCCGAGACCGGCCGGGCTTCCGAGCCGCTCAAATCGGCCGTTCGCAAGACCGAGCCCTATCTCGAGGGCCTGCAGGTGGGCGACCGCCTGGCCGTGATCTTTTCGCCCTATGACATCAGCTGCGCGCTGGAGAGCCACGAATCGCTCGAGTGCGAAGGCTACATCCGGCAGGACGCGGCCCGCATCGGCATTAATGTTCTGCTATATTCGCTGCATCAATAAGACAAAAAAGGGGAGCGACCCATGACAGCGGCCGATGCGACGCACTGCTCCCCCGCTAGCCGGCGGTCAACGACTGCTGTCCCGGGCTGCGAAAATCGCCAACCTTTGAGGCGCGCGCTCGGCGTCGCCCTGGGCCTCGCATTGCTTGTCGCTCCGATCGCCCGGGGCGAAGAATGCTGGCCGCAATTTCGCGGCCCCAACGCGGCCGGCGTGGCCGCGGGAGACACGAAGTACCCGGCCGAGATCGGACCGGACCAGAACGTGCTCTGGCGCACGGCCCTGCCGCCGGGGCATTCATCGCCCGTGGTTTGCGGCGGGCGCGTCTTCGTCACCGCGGTCCGCGACCGCGAGCTATTGACCATCGCGCTCGATGCCGCCGATGGCCGCGTGCTCTGGGAGCGCCCTGCGCCCTACGAGCGGCTGGAGGACGTGCACCAGATCGGCAACCGAGCCCAGCCCAGCCCGGTGACGGATGGTGAATTGGTGATCAGCTTTTTCGGCTCCTGCGGGCTGTTTGCTTACGATGCCCAGGGCAAGCCGCTGTGGCACGTGGCGATGGGCCCCTTCAAGAACGATTTCGGCGCCGGCAGCAGCCCGACGCTGGTGGGCGACCGGCTGATCTTGAATCAGGATCACGACACCGATTCGGCCCTGATGTGCTTCGACAAGCACGACGGCCGATTGCTGTGGAAGGCCGATCGCTCCGAGTTTCCGCGCAGCTACGCCACGCCGATCATCTGGCGGGTTGAGGGCCACGCGCAGATCGTCGTGCCCGGCACACTCCGCGTCGCGGGTTACGATCTGGAATCGGGGCACGAGCTATGGACCGTGGCCGGCCTGTCGCGGCTGGTGAACATGACGCCCGTGGTGGGTAAGGACAACACGCTTTACGTCGCGGGCTGGGCCGCCGGCGGCGACGCCGAAGACCGCATCCGCCCCGAGCCGTTTGCCGAGCTGGCTGCCCGGCAGGACGCCGACCACAACGGCACGATCGAGTTTGCCGAGATTCCCGAGGGTCCGTTCCAGTCGCGCTTCCCCCAGATCGATCGCGACAAGAATGGCCATGTTACGGAGCAGGAATGGGAGACCATGCGTTCGATCTTCGATCGGGCGCAAAACGCCATTGTGGCGATTCGTCCCGGCGGCCAGGACAACATCACCAGCACGCACGTGCTCTGGAAGCAGCATAAGTTCCTGCCCTATATCCCCTCGCCCTTGTACTATCGCGACGTGCTGTTTCTGGTCAAAGACGGCGGCATCCTTTCGACGCTCGACGTGGGCAGCGGGCAGCCGATCAAGCAAGGGCGGGCCGCCGGCAACGGCGACTACTACGCCTCGCCGGTCGGCGCCGACGGCAAGGTGTATCTGGTCAGCCAGGAGGGCGTGTTGACCGTCGTCTCGGCCCAGGGCCAGTGGCAGGTGTTGTCGACCGCCCGGTTCGAGGAGCCGGTGCATGCCACGCCGGCTCTGGTCGGCGGCCGGATCTTCCTGCGCACGGCGGGGCATTTGTACTGTTTTGCCGCAGCGGCTCCATGAGCGAACCAGCCGATCCGATTTCGGTGCGCGCGGCCGTCGAATCCGACGTGCCGCTGGTGCTGCAGTTGATCCGCGAGTTGGCGGATTTCGAGCACCGCTTGGACGAGGTGGTGCTCGAGACCGGCGGCTTGCACGCGGCGCTGTTCGGGCCTCAGCGGCGCGTCGAAGCGGTGGTGGCCTGGCAGGGCGCCGAGCCGGCCGGTTTCGCCCTGTATCTGTACACGTTTTCCACGTTTCGCGGCCGGACGAACTTGTATATCGAAGATCTGTTCGTGCGGCCGCAGTTTCGCCGTGCCGGAGTCGGGCAGGCCATGCTTCGCCAGCTGGCCCGGATTGCGGTGGAGCGCGGTTGCGGGCGTCTGGAGTGGAGCGTGCTCACCTGGAACCGCGCGGCGATCGAGTTTTATCGCCAGCTGGGCGCCGAACCGGTCAACGACTGGGCCGTTTACGAACTGAGCGGCCCGGCACTGACGCGGCTGGCCCGCGCCGAGTGATCCGGCGCGCCGAACGCTGCGCCCCCCAATCACCGGGCGGCCGAAGTACCAGGCGGCCAGATCGCCCGTGGCGCAGCGCCCCCGTCCGCTTTGCCCCCTGGCCGCGGGCGGCGGCACCGGGTATCGTTCTTTAGGAATCCGCCCCAGTGGCTCACGGCAGATGGCCGGCGGCTTGGCGGACCTCGCCAGGTTCAAACTATGCCCAGCAAACGCCTTACGACCCGCCACGCCCTGATCGGCATCATGCTGGCCGTGCTGGCCTGGGGCGTGTTTCATGCCCTGGGAGCGATGCAGCTCAACGGCAACCCCTGGCGGGCGGTGGTCGTGCTGACGTGTTCGATCGGCTTCATCGGGTTCTGGTGGTTGATGCTCACCATCCGTGACGAGGCGGGGGGTCGCCGGGAGAAACCTTGATGAGCCAATCCATTCCGCTGGGGCCCGAGCAGCGCCGCCGGCCCCCTTCGGCCGAAAGCGTGTCCGGCCTGTCGATCGGCGAGTACCTGATTCGCCGCTTGCAGGATTACGGCATCGGCCACGTGTTCGGCATCCCGGGGGATTACATCCTGGGCTTCTACGCGCTGTTGGAAAAAAGCCCCCTCGACATCGTCGGCTGCACGCGCGAGGATTGCGCCGGCTTCGCCGCCGACGCTTATGCCCGGGTGCACGGCATGGGCGCGGTGTGCGTCACCTACTGCGTGGGCGGCTTAAGCCTGTGCAACTCCGTCGCCGGGGCCTATGCCGAAAAGTCGCCGGTCGTGGTGATTACCGGCGCGCCGGGGCTGCGGGAGCGCGTGAACAACCCGCTCTTGCACCACCGGGTGCGCGATTTTCGCACGCAGTACGACGTGTTCGAAAAACTCTGCATCGCCGGCACCGAGCTGAACGATCCGCTCGTGGCCTTCCACGAAATCGATCGCGTGCTGCACGCGGCCGCCAGCTACAAGCGGCCGGTGTACATCGAGATTCCGCGCGACATGGTCGGCGTCGTTCCCGAGCTGCCGCACCAGTTCCAGGATTCGCCGGCCACGAGCGACCCCGACGTGCTGGCCGAGGCTCTGGCCGAGGCCGAACGCTGGATCTCGGCCTCTGAGCGGGCCGTGATCATCGCCGGCGTGGAGGTGCACCGCTTCGGCCTGGAAGACGAGCTGCTGGCCCTGGCCGAAGGCTCCGAGATCGCCATCACCACGACCATGCTCGGCAAGAGCGTGATTCCGGAAGTGCATCCGCTGTTCGTCGGTTTGTACGAAGGGGCCATGGGCAACACGGCCGTCACCCGCTTCGTCGAAGAAAGCGACTGCGTGATCCTGCTCGGCACGTTCATGACCGACATCAACCTGGGCATCTACACCGCCAATCTCGATCCCGGCCGCTGCATCTACGCCACCAGCGAGCAACTGCGGATCCGCCATCACCATTATCATGGCGTGCAGCTGGCCGACTTCATTCGCGGCCTGGCCGCCCGCCGACCCAAGCCGCCCCGGCGGGCGATTCCGAAGGTGCGCGCGGGCGACGAACCGTACCGGATCGAGCCCGAGCGGAAGATGTCGATTCGCCGGCTGATCGCCCGGCTCAACGAATCGCTGGACGACGAAACGATCGTGATTGCCGACATCGGCGATTCGCTGTTTGCCGCCACCGAGCTGGTGATCCGCGGCCGGACCGAGTTCATCAGCCCGGCCTATTACACCTCGATGGGTTTTTCCGTGCCGGCCGCCTTGGGGGCCCAGGTCGCAGCGCCGGGGCTCCGGGCCGTGGTCATCGTCGGCGACGGCGCGTTCCAGATGACCGGCATGGAGCTGTCCACGATTGTCGCCCGCGGCCTGCCCACGATCGTGATCCTGCTCGACAACAAAGGCTACGGCACCGAGCGTTTCCTGCACCCGGGCAATTCGTTCAACGACATCCATCCCTGGGATTACAGCAAGTTGCCGCTGGTGCTCCGCGGCGGCACCGGTTACGAAGTCAGCACCGAAGGCGAGTTCGACCAGGCGCTCGAGAAAGCCTGGGCCGACAGGTCCGGCATGAGCCTGATCCAGGTGCACATCGACCAGAACGATTGCAGCACCGCCCTGGTGCGCCTGGCCGAGCGGCTGGGCAAACGCGTTTAACAGGGTGCCGCGCGCCACGGCCCTTGATATCCGGAGCCCAGCGAGCCCGCCTGACTGCTGTGCAGATTCGACGGCCGCCCGAGGTTGTTCGCTGGGTGCCGCAGCTGGTTCGCGGGTTTGAGGGGTGCCACTGCTGGCTTGCCAGCAGTGAAACCGCGTCGCAATTATCAATTTCGAATTGCGAGCTGATTGGTTGAAAGCACTGCCGAACAAGATTGGGACGAGCCGGCAGCGGCACCCGCAATCGGCCGCCCGAGGTTGTTCGCCGGGTGCCGCTGCGGGTTTGAGGGGTGCCACTGCTGGCTTGCCAGCAGTGATACCGCGTCGTGAGTACCAGTTTCGAATTGCGAGCGGCTCGGTTGAAACAACTGCCGGACGAGCCGGCAGCGGCACCCGCGACCGGCCGCCCGTGGTTGTTCGCTGAGAGATTGACACGAGCAAATAGCAGAACGCTGTATCCTTCGGCAAAGGTCTCCCGTGCACAGTTTTGCCTCGCAGTCGATCGTCATCACCGGAGCCTCGGCCGGCATCGGCGAAGCGCTCGCTCTGGCGCTGGCCCCCGATCGGCCGCGACTGGTGCTGGCCGCCCGCAATGCCGATCGCTTATCCGATGTGGCCGAGCGCTGCACGGCGCTGGGGGCGGAAACCCTGGTCGTGCCGACCGACGTGACCGACTCCGACCAATGCCGCGCTCTGGTCGAACAAACCGTGGCTCGGTTCGGCCGGCTGGACGTGCTGGTCAACAACGCAGGCCGGGCGATGTGGTCGCGGTTCGACGAGCTGGCCGACGCCGGGCCACTGGAAGAAGTGATGCGGCTCAACTACCTGGGCAGCGTCTACCCGACGTTTTACGCCCTGCCGCATCTGCGCACCTGCGCGGCCGGCTCGTGGCGATGGCCAGTGTGGCCGGCTTGACCGGCGTGCCGCAGCTTTCCGGCTACTCGGCCAGCAAGCACGCCGTGATCGGGTTCTTCGAGTCGCTCCGGATCGAACTTGCGGCAAGCGGAGTCAGCGTCACGATCGTCGCGCCCGACTGGGTGCAGTCGGAGATCCTCGACCGCTCGCTCGATGCCCAGGGGCGTCCGCTCGGGCACAGCCCGCTCGAACAGAAGTCGATGATGCGGACCGACCGGGCGGCCGAGCGGATCAAGCGGGCGATCGCCCGCCGCGAGCGGCTGGTGTTGATGTCGGCCCGGTCGAAAACGCTGGGCTGGGGCAAGCAGCTGTTTCCCTGGCTGGTCGATCGGATCACCGCCGCGTCGATGGCGGCGCTCAAGAGTCCGCAACGCAGCGAGTGAATTCCAGCCTGGCAGCGAACTTGGCGCGGCCAGCGGCGGTTCAGGGCGTGCGTCGCCAAGCGCACTGGCTATTCGAACACGAGCAGCCCGAAGCCCGCCCCGATCGGTTCCGCGGCGGCCGGCTGGCTGAAGCTTTGCAGCCCCACGCCCGGCGTGATTCGCGAAAGGCCGATCGCCCAGGCTCCGCCGGCCGCGGGCCGCTCCCGGGCCAGCTCCGCAAGCGGAATGGCCGCTTCGATCGTCCAGGCGTCGTCGGTCGCCTGGGCGGCCACGAACCACTGCGGATTCCAGCTCGCGTCGTGCCAGCACTCGTCGTGCGTCCGGCCCCGGGCGTCGACGCTCAAGCGATAAAACGTCGTCCAGTCGCGATCCAGGTCCAGGCACAGCTCGACGCGGTCGGAGCCGGTCAGGTCGGAGTCGCGCTGTCGGGATTTGGCGGCTTCGGGCTCGGGCGCGGCGACCGCGCGGCGACAGCTGGCGGCCCAATAGAGATATTCGTCGTCGTAGGCCAGCAGCGCGGCGGCCGAGCGGTCCACGTCGTCGCCCCCCGCGCCGTGCAGCTCGCGCGGCGCAACCTGCTGCCAAAGCGGATCGTCGAGCCGGCCATCGAGCTTGGGCTTGCTCTTGGCGCGCACGCACGTGATCACCTCCTTGGGCGCCGTGCCATGGTGCGTGGTGAGCCACTGTTCGACGGCGGCCGCGCGCGACCAGGGATCGTCGGCCGCGGCCCGGCGCCGGGCGGCGTAAAATCGCTCGGCCTGGCGCGCGTGGCCGCTGCGTGTTTCGGCCACAGCCAGCGGGAAGCGCACGCGCGGCTCGGCCAGCAGCGCCGGATCGGTTTGTTCTAGTTTCTTGCCCAGCGCCGCGGCCCGGGCCGGCCAGGTCTGCGCACCGTCCGGTCCGGCAATCAGCCCGGCCGCGGCCGAGACGACCTGTCCCGGCGGCCGGGTCGGGATCGGTTGGGCCCGGCGGCCCAGCCCGGCGGCCGGCTCGAGGGCGGTCACTTGCTGGACGCCGATCTGCTGGGTTTTCGTCATCCGCCAGGCCGCTTCGCCGCTGGAATAGTACTGCACCAGCCAGACCAGCGACGCGGCGGAAAGCGGGTTTTCCGGATAACGGACCGTAATCATTTCGAAGGTTTCGGCAGCCAGGTCCCAGCGGCCGCTGCGATAGTAGCGCCAGGCCAGCTGGAAGAGCAGCTCGCTGGCGCTGGTTTCGTCGAGCCCCTGGGTGAACTGGCCGACTTCGGCCAGCCAGCGCCCGGCTTCGGCATCGGAGCGGTTGGCTTGCCCCAGGATGGCCTGCAGATTGCGCCGGGTTTGTGTGGATTGCCGCACCCGATCCAGGCTGGCGTCCGACACAGAGACCAGCGCGCGCCGGGCGTCGCTCCGCGGCCCGATCACGATGCCGGCGAAAAAGTCGCGCGCCCCACGCTCCTGCGGCAGGCGGTCGATCAGCAGGCGAAAGCCCAGCGCCGTTGGCGGCGGCTCAAATTCGGCGCTCATCAATCCCCGCGCGGCGGCGGCCAGTTCGGCCAGCGATCGGCCGGAGCGCGGCGACAGCTGCGCCGTGCCCAGGCTCACTGCCCCGCTGCTGCCGGGCGGCAGCGCGCTAATAACCTTTTCCACCTTCCAGGCCTGCAAGCCGGCCTGCTCGATTTGCTCGGGCCAGTGCTCGCTCTGGCCGGCCCGATCGACCGCTTGCAGCACCGCCTGAGCCACCAGCAGCGCGGCCGGATCGGCCTGCGGCCCCGAGTCGGGCACCACCACCACGCTCGGCCGCCAGGTGCGAATCTGCCGCACCAGGTGCGCGTCGAGCGCGGTCAGGGCCGGGCCGGCGCCCGCGGTCTCCCAAGGGGCGACAAGCTGCCGGGCCGACAGTTTCAACAGCGGCTCTCGGACCGGAAACTGCCAGGCGCAGCTGGCCGAACTCCCCCCGCAGCGCACGACGGCCTCGTGCACGGCCGAGGCCAGGTCGAGCCCTGTGCCCCGCCGCGCGTCGAGATCCTGCCGGTTGAGCACCTCGACCACGCTCAAGTAACCTTCTTCGTTCGCCAGCCGAGCCAGCATTTCCAGCGGCACGTCGCGGGCCCGGCTGCAAAAGTCGAGCAGCGCCGCGCGGCTGCCGCCGCTGCGCTGCCGCTGCCAGGTTTGCCCGCCGTCGCTCGTGGCCAGGATCAATCCCAACTCGCCGACCGCCCAACCGTGCCGCTCGTCGACAAACGCCAGGGAGCGAATCGGCAGATTCTGGCCGGTCGGTCCGGATTGCCAGGTGTGCCCGGCGTCGGCCGTGCGCAGCACTTGCGTGCCGGGTGTGCCGGCCACCCAGCAGTGCTCACGCAGAACGGCGAGCGCCTGAAAATCGAACAGCCCGGCTTGCGGCGGCAGCTCGCCGGCCGCGGGCTGCCAGGCCTGGCCGCCGTCGGTCGAGTGGCGGACGAGGCCGCCGTCGCCCACGATCCAGGCCTCGTCGGGACTGGCCAGCCGCACGCGCTGGAGCGCCGGCAGACCCGCATCGGTTGCCCGGGACTCGACTGATCGCCCGCGGACCGATCCGATCGCGCCTGAGCGGCCGACGATGATGCCGCGACCCGGCGCGGAAAAGTCGCCCGCCAGCCAGCATGCTCCCTCGTCGGCGCCCAGCGCGCTCCAGCTGCGGCCGCCGTCTTCGGTGCCGAACACGCCGAGCGGAAACAGGGCCGAGCGGTCGCCCACGGCGCAGCCGCGCCGCGCGTCGAAAAATTTCACGTCGCGCAAGGCCGGCAACAGCAGCTTGCGATCTTGCTGCCAGGTGGCGCCGCCATCCCGGGTTTCCAGGAGTACGCCGGCCGTGGTCTCGGCGTAAGGCTTGACCCGGCCGCCCACGGCCCAGCCATGCCGGGCATCGAGAAAGCGGACGGCCGACAACTGGCAATCGACGCCCGACGCCTGCAGTTCCCAGCGGCGTCCGCCGTCGGCGGTGTGCCAGATCACGCCCCGATCGCCGACGGCCCAGCCGTTTTGCAAATCGACGAAGGCCACGTCGCACAGCCGGGCGTCTTCGAACGCTGGGTCGCGCGGCGCTGGGTCGCGCAGTGCCGAGGTGCGCGGGGCTGGGTCGCGCGGCGCTGGGTTGCTTGGGGCTGGATTGCTTGGGGCGAGGTCGCGCGGGGGCTGCGCGGCGGCCGTGCTGCACGCCCAAGCGCCCAGCGCGAGCACCAGTGCAGCGCAAACTTCGACGCGGCCCACCATGGCCTACGGCTCCGTGGCAATGGATCCCAAACCCTGCGCGCCCCAATCTCCGCGCGCCCCAATCCCCGCGCGCCCCAATCCCCGCGAGATGGCGAGATTGTATCGCCGCCGGCACCCCCGACCTAGAGCAAGCGGGTGGTCCGCTAGCCGAGATGTAAAGCGCCCCGGCGGGAGCCTTCCGTCGACGCAGCTGCAGCTCGATGCGACCGGCCGACCCAGGCTTGTTCTCGCAATTGAGGGCCGGTCGCTCGTAGAAGCCGTGTGGCTCGCGTCCGAAGCGTGGGCGGGTTCGTCGCTAGCGCGCAGCGGATTTTCTCGGGTGGGACGGAGGCGCTCGGAATTGTGCCGCCTGCCAGCAACCTCGGGGCAACGGGAGTCGCCGATGATTGCATCGGCCCTGACGAATCCGAGCTGCTCGTCCTTTCCTGCGCAACCCGTTGGGCGTTACATGCCGTTTTTGTCGAATGAGACGGATACGCCTAAAGTGCCGATACTTACTCGCCGATGGACTTCACAAGCCCACCCGAGCGCGGCGGACGACCATTTCGCCTGTCCGTCCACATCTTTGAGCATCGTAGCTTCCGTCCCACCTCACGCAGTCCGCAAGGTTCGCCTACGCGGCAATTCCCGCCCCGTCCCCATTTATTGTGCGGTACGCCCATGCGCATCAGACTTGTATTCGCCGGCCTGTGCTTGAGCATCGCAGGTTGTACCCATATCCAACTCCGCAACAACACCGTCAATCAAGCCTGGACGGTCGGCGACATTCAGCAACAGCAGGTGCTCAACAATCTGGCGATGTTCGTATTCGAGCCGAGTTCGATGCCTTACTTCCTGGTGCCGAATCAGGGTGCGTCGGGCGTCAACGATCAAGGAAATGTTTCGGCGACGCCGGGATTCGGAAGGAGCGGCAGCGGTCCGTTTCTGTTCAACGCGCTGGGCTTTTCTTTTGGGGCACAGCGACAGGCCTCGGAATCGTACACGACGACGCCGATTAACGATCCGCGAAAATTGGAGCTGATGCGCTGCGCGTATCAGCAGGCCGTAGCTAACTGCCTTGGCGGCGAGCCTTCGCAATATTGCCCGGATTGCAAGTCGCTACAGAACAACTTCTACACCGGCGATCCGGACGGCGACATCCGCGCCCAAGCCAACGGCAAAGTGACCTCCGAATGCCTCAAAGGGAAATGCTGGTTCCAAACGGGCTGCAAGAAGGACGTGCCCAAGCACTGTCCGTGCACGTATGTCGGCAGTTATTGCGGGACGTACGTCTGGGTGCTGCCGGAGGGAAGAAACGAGCTTTCCAAGTTGACTCTGGCGATCCTGGACTACGCCAGCAATAGCCCGCCGACCGGGCTGACGAAGCAGGTCGTGTACTACATCGACGAGCGGGGCATACCGACGACCAGCAAGCTGGCCGTGGGCACGATCACGGCCAACATCGGCATCAAGGAAGATCCGATCAGCTTGCTGAATACCACCACCGACCAGGAGGCCACGCTCCTTGCCAGCATCGAAGCGCAAATCAAGGACCTCCAGAATCGCCTGCAAGTTCCGACGATCGGCGAGGCCGAGCAGAAAGAACTTCTGCAAGAGCTGCAGACCCTAAACAACAAGCGGGATTACTTGATTGACCAGATTAAAGCCGGCGGTCTGAAGCAAACGACTAGCTCGGTACCATCGGTAGGCTTGCCGACGTCTCCCGCGTTGCTGCTCAATCAGGCGATCAACACGCTTGGAGGAGCGCCCTTGGGCACCGGAACTTAGCGTCGAGCCACCGCATGAGCCTGCAATTTCGTCGTCCGCATGCGTCCAGGTCCGGTGCGGTGCCTCGCCGCCGCAGGAGGCAATTCGCCTAAAAGGCAGACGACTTATAGAGTCCTACAGACGGGAGTCGTGGGGGATAGACAACTCTCGGACTCGACGCGGGAGGCGGCGCAGTACCGCCCGCAGCTCCATACAGCGGGCCCCCGTATGCCTCAGTAGCCGGCTGGACCGCCACGTAGACGGGCCACGGAGCCGGCATAGCCTCAGGGGGGATGCGGTTGAAGAATTTGAGCGCCGTATCGCGCAGCGCGGCCCCGTCTTCGGGGTCGTCCGTGTACCCGATCGCCTTCGACTGTAAGTTGTAGGCATTGTCAAAATCGAGCTCCGCCGCGTAGGTTTGCGCCAAAACTTGGAGGCAGTCGGAATTTGCATAGTATTTCAGGGCCGCCGCATTATCAGCCGACTTGCGGGCGAGCTTGATCAGAGCGTTCTTGCGGGCATTCTCTTGCAATTTGGCTAACGCTAGCCTGGCACATTCCACGTCCTGGCGCACTGCCATCCACGCCGCGATCGCGGCGCGCTGATTTTGACTCGCGGCCTCCAAGGCGTTGGCACAATAGTTGGGCTCACATGGGGGCGCCGCGGACGTGCCTTTGATCCCATTCTGCGACGGCGAGACATCCGTTTTTTCGTCGGCCGGTTTGGCTGTCGGTGGGTTATGTTTTTCCGAATCACATGGCGATGCGGCCACTGTCCCGCTGCAGCTAGTGCATTGCGCCGTCCGCACACGTTCGGTCGCGCATGCCAGCACGAACTGCTTCTCGAACAACATGCGGGAAAGTGCATCCCATTGATGAATGAAGTCGTCGGTCGGGTCGCCCGCCCCGGCTAGGAGCAGCAAGGCTTTCGCGCGATCGCGATACGCGTCCGACGATTTTTGGTCGAGCCGGATGACCTGATCGAAATTGGTCAGGGCGCAGCGAAGCAAGGTACACGAGTCGTCCGGCGGGGCGCAGGTCGGCGAGCTCGTCAGGCTCGGCCAAGTAAGATTGACTGACGGATTCTCGCACAACACGCTGGGCGAATCCGGGGGGTCCAGCTTGTGCATATTAGCCTTTGCGGCCGTAAGATAAAGTTGTGCCGTCGCCAGATACGGGCTCGTGAAAGACACGTTCAGCTTGCTGGCGGCGCCAAAGTTCTGCAGCGCAATGTGGTAGGCACAGTTTTCATTTGCGGGCTTGGGACAATCAAGACAAGACGGTGCCTTGCAGGCGGGCGGAGCGTCCCCAAAGGGCGCTACAAGGGTGACCCCGCTCGGCGGACACGTTTCTGTCGCTTTATCGTCCGACTGCGGCGCGGCGCACTGCGCCAACGATTCATAGCGCGCCGACCAGGCCACGCCCCACTCGTACCAGATCTGCGGCCTCTGCGGACTCAGCGCGGCCGCAGTGGCAAATTGCTCGTCCCACGGCTCGCAACTGGCACAATCGCCCGCAGCCATCAGGCGCGCCAGCCGCATGTACGTGTCGGCCAGCCAGATAGGCGGCAACGGTTGCTGCGATGCCAGCTCGATGGCCGCCTCATAGTCGCGCCGGGCCGCGGGGGAATTCTTGTTCGATTCCCAGTAGATCCCGCGCAGCCAATAGAGCCAGTCCGCTTGCCGGGTCTGCAGCTTCTCGTTGTACTTGTCGTGGGCGTCCGCCACCTTGATAACGTCGCGCTGCGCACCCAACCTTTGACGGGCGGATTCCCATAGCCACCACCGTCCTCGATCCAAACCCACTGCCCCTCGACTTTGCTGACCGTTGCTGGCCATTCAATCTGGTCAATGCGGGCTGTAACCGTAGAACCCGCCATCAGCTCGAACGTGCTCTCCCGTGGCAGGACTTGCTGGCCGGTCCAAGCGTCGCCAGCATTGGCGCACCGTGACAACAAAAATGCGGCAGCGGTCAGAATAAGAACGCGAACGATTCGACTCATCGAAGCACCTCGGGCATGATATTGACAGGGAATGCGCCGGCTCCGCCGCAGTATGATTCGAGTAAACTGAGGGATCAACCTATTTTCTCCTCGGTCCGTAGAGAACGCTGGAGCAGTCGCGGTGGCCTGAACCTCGTTCCGAGCAATCTCCGGCGCGTTGACGCTTCGGGAGTAGCTCTATGGATAGCAAGGCTGAATTCGCTCCGCACCTTGAGCTGGACGGAGCCGCGTCCGACCGACGGTCGGCGTGTCGCGGCCGGCCTTTTCGCCTCGCCGCGGCATTCGAATTCCCGGTTACTGCGCAAAGAACCGCCGGTCGAGCTGCTGGCGCCCCTGGTTCTCGTAGTATTGCACCAGCTCGATGCGCAGCTGCCGCCGCGAGATCTGCCCCCGCTGCCAGAGCTGGTACTGCCGGGCGTGCCGCTGGCGATACATTTGCTGCTGCGAGCGCTGGGCGGCGCCGGCCGAACGCTCGAGCGTCGGATTGCGGACCGCATCCAGCGCCTTGAGGAATTCGCCGCTGGCGCCGTAGGCGATGTCGTCCAGCGCCTCGACCACCGCCGCCGCTTTGGCCGCCGAGACCAGGTCCGTGCCGGCGTTGACGTTCGCCGCCTTGGCAATCGCCTGAGCCAAGAGCGGATCGTGCCGCGCGGCTTCGGCCATCTTCTGCCGCAGCGTCTGGTACAAATCGGGCGACGTGTGCAGCTTGCGGGCGACCAGTTGCTGGGCGAAATGATCGTAGATTGCTTCTTCCACCTCGCGCCGCGGATCGTACGTCGGTTCGCGCCGCCCGACGATCGTCAGCTGCGGCGAGTACAGCCCCCCGGTCGGCGAAATGAAGTCCTGGCCGATCGACAGGCCCAGCTGGGCCATGTTGGCGGTGGCCTGGCCGCCGGCCGGCAACTCGGTCACGGGAAAGAATTCTTCCCGGGGCCGGTCGGTCTGCAAAGCGCAAAGCAAGAGCAGTCCCGCGCAGTAGGTGACGATTTTCTTTTTGGCCAGTGGCTGCCCCGCCAGCTCCAGCACCCGATCGGTGCGGAAATTCAAGTCGAACTGCGTCTCGTTGCCGATCAGCGAGGCCGCGGCCTCGCCCATCTTGCGGGCGACCTCGGGATCGGCATGCCGCAGAAACAAATAATGCCGCGAGCGCTGCACGAACACGTCGACGTTGGTGGCCGGCATGTGGTCGCCGCGCTCGGGCAGATCGACCAGCACCATCCGCTCGAGTCCGTCGCTCCCTTTCTCCAGCGCCACCACGCCCACGTGGGTGAACAACCCCGGCGACAAGTCGGTGAACAGGTTATACGGCGAAGGATTGCGCATCAGCAGCCAGTCGCCCGGCTTGAGCTCGTCGGCTCCCCAGCGATAGCCCTCGGCCGCCGCGCCATGCCTGATTCGCTCGTCCAGCCAGACAATCAGAGCATCGCGGCGGCTGATCAGGTCGGCGGCAGTGGCCGGCAACCGCACGCCGGCCACGATCTTGCGCAGCGTGGCCGGCAGGATGTCGGGCTTGGGGAGCGTCGGATCCTGGCCCGGCCGCGGCGGCTGCGCCAGGCCGACGCTGCGGATCGTCTCGGCCGTGCGCAGGACCAGTTCGGCCGACAAGCCCGGCGTGGCCACGAACTGGGCCAGCTTGGGCAGAACCTCCGTCTCGTGAGTCACCGCGGCCAGCTCGAGCAGTTTGGCCCGCAGCCCCGGGCGGCCGTTGATCCCGCCGGCCGACGTCGCATCGAACAGGGCATCGGACATCACGATCGCCCCGACCGACGAGCGATATTTGATCAACAGATCGACGAACCGTTCGCGCCGGTCGGCCTGGGCGGCCAGTTGACCGGCCGCCGTGTTGAACACGTCGAATTGCATGTACCGCAGCCGGCCTCCGACGTCGATCCAGCGCGACACGGCCGCGAGCCAGTGGCGGATCGCGGGACGCTGGCTTTCGGCCGGCTCGAACCGGCCCAGGGCCGATGCAGGGCCAACAGTTCCTCCAAGCCCGTGTCGAGCCGGGCCTTGGCGGCCAGGATCCGTTCGGCCTTCCAGAGCAGCATGTCGGGGCGAGAATCCGGGTCGTTGACCAACTCGGCAGCCGCCTGATCGATCGCTGCGGCCGCCGGCCCCAGCGGCTTCAGATCGAGCGCCGCGAGCGCTTCGGCCGAAGGCGGGCGCAAGGCCTCGAAACGCGCAACCGCATCCTCCAGCGCGGCGGATCGCGCCGGTCGCGCGGCGGTCCAGGCGACAACAATCGCCAGACAGAACGTGGGGAGGAATCGGCGCACGGGTCGGCACCGCGGGGGCTGGGGTAAATAGGAGGGATAGTTATCCTATACCCTCTGCCTCCCGACGACGCTAGGGGCGCCGCCCCGCCAAATTTAGAGTTGATCGACACAGTGCGCAGTATGCTCGGTGATTCCCGGGTTCCTTCGCCCCGACTCTGCGCCCTGAGCCCGCCGAAGGGAGGTTTCCCCGGCGATTCAACCAATCAGGATCCGCGGCTGCCGCGCCGGCTCGGGCAGGGCCCGGCGCACGAGCTCTTTGACCATCCAGGGGATGTTGCCCTCGCCCAGGAGCAGGAAGTTCAGGTTGGCCGCCAGCGGCGGCTCGACCGACCAGCCAAAGACCATCTCCGGCGGCGGCCCGAGGCGGCTGATTTCCAGGCACACGGCGGCCAGCACGTGCGACACCGAGACGCACTTCGACAGCCGGATCACTTCCAGCGACTCGTCGGTTTCGATCTTCAAGAGCGGCTTCTGGTAGAAGTCGCTGGGATCGTCGAGTTCGGCCTGGACGAAGATGATCGGCGTCTGGGGATCGAGGTGGAACTCTCGGCGGACCGCGGCGCTTTTTTCCGTCAGCGAGACCAGGCCCGGCCGGTGCGGCACCAGAATCTTGGCCGGCAGGCGGCAGATTTTCTGCCAGCGCTCGAGCGAGGCGTCGTCGTCGAACTCGAAGCCCTCGAACCGCAGCTCGGTGCTCCGCATCCAGCGCGAAAAAAACGACGTGACCAAAATCGTCAGCACGAAAGCCAGGGCAATCACCAGGCCCGAGCGGTTGATGAACATCGTCAGCGCCGTCATCGCCAGGAAGAAACCGCAGGCCAAGGCGAACGGCGCCACGGCCAGCAAGCGGTAGCGGGAGCCGGCGAGCCGCTGGTCCAGGTCCCAGGTGGCCGCGAGTCCGGCGCCGCCCATGAGCACGAGCACACTGGTGGCGTAGGCCCATTGCTGGGCCGACAGACTGGCATGAAACACCACGGTCACGAGCAGGATGATGCCGTTGAGCACGTGCAAGATCACGCTCACCCGGCCGGCCCAACTAAGCTCCATGCCCAGGCGATGCAGATAATGCGGCAGCAAACCGCGCAGGCCCATCATCACGCTGGCGCCGGCCAGGCACAGGATCGTAATCGTGGCCAGATCGTACACGTCGCCGAAATGATCTCCCAACCAGGGCTCCATCGCGCTGGCCGGGCCGGTAATCAGATCGCCGCCGTGGGCCACGTAGGCCAGGGCCCGATGCTGTGCCGGTCCGCCCGGCTCCAGTGCCCGGCTGGGCACCAGCAGCGTCGTGACCAGCACGGCCGAGAGCAGATAGACGGCCATCACTCCCGCGGCGACAAACATCAGCTTGCGCGTGCTGCGCACCCGGGCCGCGAGCGAAGGCTCGCCCGATGGTCCCAGACCGCGCACCCGGGGCGCGACGGTCATCACCAGCTCGAAGCCGCTCAGTCCCAGGGCCATTTGCGGAAAGCACCAGAGCGCCATCCCCAGCCAGCGGCCGGCCACCAGGTACCAGGGCGTTTCGCCCGGCGCCGACGAGACCAGCACCTGGTCGCGCCAAGCCTGCCAGACGGCCGGGTGGCGCGCGACGTGGGCCAGCGCGCCGCAGATCAGCAGGCCCGACAGCGCCAGATACGCCAGCACCACGAGCGTGGCCACCACGAGCATCCGGTGTGTGATGCCGGCCCGCAGTTGCCACCAGAAGGCGAACGTCAGGATCGACAGCCCCAGCGTGATGACCATCTGCGGCGTCACCCAGGCCGCGGCCCGCTCGGCCGCCGACGCGCTCAGCCCGCCCAGCAGCCAATCGGACCAGGGACGCGCCCGCGCGAGCAGCGCCTGGCCGTGCGGATTGTGGATCAAATGCGTGGCGGCGTCGGCCACGCTCAAGCTGCGGGTGATCACGAAGTCGGCGGCGGCAAAGCCCAGCAACGTCAGGACCAGGATCTTGCCGCGCCAGCCGGGGCAGGTTTGCTCGACCAGCGCCGTGGCTCCATGTCCGTGGGGCGAGCGGCCGATGACGTAGCAATAGACCGGCAGGGCCAGCAGGAACGTGACGACCACGACCAGCAGCACCGCCATGGGCGCGAGCGGGCCGGCCGCCTCGACCGCGATCGAGGGCAGGTACGCCAGCGTGCTGAAATAATCGAGGCCGACCAGCGCGAGCACGAGCGGCCAGGGGCTCGAGGCGCTCGATCGTGGCCCCACGACGGGGTGAGGTCATTTAATTCAGCGCGTGCCGCTCGTCGGGCTCTTCGTCTGTTTCGATCAGCGCGGCCCGCTGATGCAGGATGCGATCCAGGTCGTTCCAGACGAAGAACAACCCGATGATATTGTCCCACTGCTTGATCACGTTGTGCTGGTTGTCCACGGCCAAGAGGTCGCCGCCGCCGAAAGTGAGGATGGTTTCCAGCACGTCGCGATAGCGCGTGCGGAATCGCAACCCGGTGCGGTCGGTCAGTTCGCTCCCTTCGCCAAAGTGGAACTCGCCGATTTCGTTGGGCGAAAACCGCTTGCGGCCGTTGAGCACCATGTGGAACACCGAGCCGACCCAGGGGGGCAGCAGCAGCCAGCTCATCACCGAAGCCAGGCCCGGATCGAGCCGCGGCTCCAGCTCGTGCAGATACTCGAAGAAATAACCCAAGATGGCGATGTTCTTCAAATGCTCGAAGTACTTCGAGGCCAGCCAGACGAGCAGAAAAATGCCGGTCCAGAGCACGAGCGCCCGGGTGCTCAGGTCGTACAGCAGCGAGACCAGGAAGTAAATCAGCACGAAGATAAACACCCAACCCATCGGCACGGCCATGTTGGCGTCGTAGCGCACGATCGCGGCCGAGCTGAAACCGGTGGCAATCAGCAGCCAGAGAAAAAAGCTGGGATGCGCCGAGTACACCGTGAGCTGGTCGATCGGCTTGCGGCGGCGGCGAAAGATCCACACCGGCAGCGTGACCGTGCCGCGCACGAACTGGCCGATCGCCACCAGGGCCGGCACAAAGCGCCCCGAGCGCGGCGGCGATCCGTCCCCCTTGGGGTCATGCGCGTCGGTAGCCGCCGGTCCGCCTGTGGCCATCTGAATTTGCTCCTTTGGGGCGCCGCGTGCGAAGAACCGTGGGACAAGTGGTCAGGCTCTTATTCGCCTCCGGCTGGCCGACATTTTACCCGCTTTTTAGCGGCACGCCTTGAGAAACGCCACCAGATCGGCCAAGTCCTGACGGCTCAACTGTTTATCGAGGCCGTCGGGCATCAGCGAGACTTTGCCGGGCAGGATCTGCTCGATTTCGTCGCGCGGGATCTGGATCAGGTCCTTGGCGCCGGTCGCCAGAGTCAACGTGCCCGCCGCGTCGCCCCGCACCAGCCCGCTGTAGACCTTGCCGCCGGTGGTTTGCACCTGCACCGGCTCGTAGCTGCGGACGAAGCTGGCGCTGGGGTACACGATCGACTCGACCAGGTCGCGCTCCGTGCGGATCTGGCCGATGCGCGTCAGGTCGGGTCCGATGTTGCCGCCGACATAGCCGATGGCGTGACACGCGGCACAAGCCGCTTTCGAGCTGTTGAAAATCTGCTGCCCACGCCGCACGTCGCCGCCCGTCAGCTCGGCCAAGAGCGTATCGAGCCCGGTCCGCTGGCGCTCGGCGTCGGCTGCCAGGCTGGCGAGCAGCGTAGCGGCGGGCGCGCGCACCGTTGGGCCGAATTTTTCCAGCAGCGGCTTGAGCGTCTCGGCGTGGAGCGCCGAGCGCGCCGGGATTTTTCCAGCGCGCCGACCAGCTTCGTTCCCACGCGCGGCTCCTGCGACCGGGCAAAGGCGGCCAGCAGCTTGTCGATCTCCAGCGGGCCGGCAGCGGACAGATCGTCGGCCAGTTCGATCAGCTGGTCGGCGCTGAGAGTGGCCTTGGCCAGGATGTCGGCGGCCGCCAGCCGCCGGCCGACGGGCTGGCTGTCGGCCAGCTGGGCCCGGAGCAGGGCCAGCGTGTCGGCCTCGACCGTGGGCAATCCGCCCGGCACCGCCGCGAGGGCGTCGAGCCGCAGATCCAAGTCGTGCCCCTCGTCGCAGGCAATCTTGACCAGCGCCGCGCCGAGCGAGCCGGCCTCGTCGGCGGGGACCTTGAGCGCCCGGGCGGTGCGCACCGCTTCGGCCGCCACGGCCGGATGACGGCTGGCCAGGGCCCGGCGCACAGGGCCGATCCAGCTCGCCGGCGCCGTCTTGAGGCGGGCCTGGGCCATGGTTTGCAGCACGAACCGGCACATCACATCGCTCGCCGTCACATCTTCGAGCCGCTCGGCCAGCAGGTCCTGAATCGATTCTGCGCCGGCGTAGGCCGCCAACTGCCGCTCCAGGGCCACGAACCGCACGCCTTCGACGTCGTCGGTCTCGAGCTGCCGGCGATAAAAACCGGCCAGCTTGTCGGCCCAATCGGGATGCAGCCCCGCGATCCAGGTGGCCGCGTCCGATAGATCGAGGTCGTCGGAGGTGAGAAATTCTGCCAGCGCGTCGGGCGCCAGGCGGTCTCCGGGCATCTGGTCGAGCGCGATCAGGGCCGCGCGGCGCGTGGGGACATCTTGCTTGGCCAGGCCACGGCGCACACCTTCGGGGTCGCCGATTTCGATCAGAGCATAGATCAGCGAGTGTTCGAGCACCCGGTCGCCTTCCGCCTTGGCCACGGCGGCCAGCAGCGCCGGCACCGCCGCCCGATCGCCGATCCGGCCCAGCGCCTCGGCCGCAGCCCGGCGGTTGGCCGGTGACCCGGTGGCCAGCAAGTCGATCAATAGCGGTGCTGCCTGGGCGTCGCGCCAAAGTCCGGCCGAGAGAATCGCCGCGTGGCGGGCATGGGTGTACGTTCTTCCTGTTTCCGCGAGCACCGAGCGGACCAATTGTCGCGCGGCGGGTTGATCGATGCGGGTAAGAATCCAGACGCTCTGCACTGTCAGGAGGCCTGTCGTCAGCACCGCCGGGGCGTCGGCTGGGCGACGAACCATTTCATCGGCTGCTCGGCGAGCCACGGCCGGGCGATCACTGTTCAAACGGCGCTGGAGATCGTTGACGTCGAGCGCCGGCCAATCGATCTTCTTGCCCCAAGGATCCCCGGAGTCATTGACCTTCTGCCTGGCGGCCGCCGAATATTTGCGTTCGCCGATTTCCCGCCGCACGCGATAAATTCCGCCCAGCACGTCGGGCTTGACCAATTGCGACGTGGGACAACAGAGCTTGTACCAGCCGCCGGTGTCGACGACCAGCAAGCTGCCGTCGGCGTCCTCCAGCACGTCGGTGGGATGAAAATCAAAATCGGCCGCAGATAGGAAATCGCTGTCCTCGGTCGTGAATGTCGAGCCGCTCTCGTACAGCCGGTGCCGGGTGACTTTGTGTAAGTTGAACAGCGCGGCAAACAGATTGTCGCGGTACTTGCCGCCGAACACGGTCGACTCGTATCGCACCAGCCCGCACGGCGCCGCCGGGCCGAGCTGCGTCAGAACCGGCATCAGGTCGGGGCCCGTGCGAACGTGTCCAGCCAGCACGTCGTGCTGCTTGCCGTACACGCCGCCATAGATGGCGTGGATCAGCCCGTCGCGCTGGCCGCCGCCGGGATGCTGGAAAAACGTGGTCGTGAAAATCCGCTCGCCGCCGGGCGTGAACACCAGCTCGACCGGATTGTCCATCCCGCCGGTCATCACTGGCTCGATGCCCGTGCCGTCGGGCCGGGCGCGAAAGATGTGGGCGGCCCGGGTGACCAGCGGCGGCTTGCCCGGGCGCTCGTAGGTTTGCTCGGCGAAGGCCCCTTTGCACCAGTAGATCCAGCCGTCGAGGCCGCGGAACGGACCGTGGATATCGTTGGCGCAGCCGGTCAGCGTCTGGCCCTTGAACCACTCTTCGCGCTTCTCGGCCACGCCGTCGTCGTCGGCATCGGTGAGCTTCCAGATGCTGGGAGGCGCGCCGACATAGAGCGAGCCGTCGAGCCACATCAGCCCCTCGGGCAGCATGAACCGCTCGGCATAGACCGTGCGCTTGTCGAACACGCCGTCGTCGTCGGTGTCTTCGAGCCGGACAATGCGGTGCGGCTTGTCGGCGAGCTGCTTGGCCACCGGATCGTTCGTGCCGGAAGCCTCGGCCACGTACAGCCGGCCGCGATCGTCGAACTCGGCGACGATCGGCCGCTCGACCAGGGGCGGCTCGGCGGCCAGCTCGAGCGTGAACCCCTCGGGCAGCGTGAAGGTGTGGCCGCCGAGCTCGGTTTCGCCGGCCAGGGCCACTGCTGGCATAGCCGCGGCCAGCACAAGGCGCAGCACGAGCGCCGTGAACGGGCTGACGCGAGCGGCGAGGCGTGGCATGCGTTTGGCCCCCGGGGTAAGGGCGTGGACGAGTGGCCGCACCGCTCGAGCCGAGCGGCCCCCTGATCTTAGCAGACCGGCGCGGGCCGGTGGCAATCCGAGCGCAAGGGTGGCGGGTCAGCTTGACCGGGGTCTGGTCCATTTTTCGGCAGCGGCACACGCCACGCGGCGCAGACCGAAAACATGGACCTGACCCCCTGGCGTGACGCCGCGTGTCGAGTCGCGCATCAAGCTGACCCGCTATCCGCGCGACGCGTTTGCCGCGGGTCAGGCGTCGCCCTGGGGCTGCTTGCTGCCGGCCTTGGGACGCTTGCCCTCGGGCCGGGCCTTGTTGGGGGCAGCCTGCGGCCAGCCGGGCCAGTGTCCCGGTTCGAGCTGCGCCAGCCGCTCGGGGGGCAGGAAGTACATCCGCAGCAGCAAGCGGTGCCGCTGATCGCGAGCCAACAGCAGCATCCGCTCGCGCTGCTGGCTGGTCAGCTCGTCGCGAAAGAATCGCTGCAGCTCCGCCGCGTCGATGGGAGGCAGGGCCTGGCGAATGCCCCCCGATTCGACCCGGTGGCGCAGCGCCGTCTGGATCCAGCTGCCGATCAGCTTCTGTTTTTCTTTGTCGCCGCCGAGCGTGCCGAGCCGGCGCTGGGCCCCCAGCGACAATTGCCCGAGCAGTTCGCCCTGGGCGCCCGCCTCCCATTGCGGGGCCTTGGCCTTGCCGCCGGGCTGCCACTGATGCACGGCCAGCCAGAGCAGTGCCCGGCGCTCGTTGGCCTCGTCGAGCCCTGCCAGATATTGCTGCCGGGCCGGCGACAGTGTGGCGAGCAGCGCCTGGCGATTCTGCCAGGCGAAGTCCTCGATCCGGCGGACGATCAGCTGCAGATCCTTCTGCGACGGGGCTTCCTGCAGCTCGTTGGCCCGGTCGGCCAGCTGCTGCCGCTTGAGCGCGGTGATCTTGTCGATCCGCTGGTCGGGCGAAAGGTCGGCCAGCTCGCTGCGAGCGCTCAGCGCGAGCGTGTCGAGCCATTCGTGATAGCGGATCATCACCCGCCGCAACTCGTCTTCGTGCGGGTCGTTGTCCAGGTCGTCGAGCAAGCGCAGCATCCGCTGGCGATCGGCCGTCGAGTATTTGGCAAACCGCTCCTGGTTGTGACGCAGGTGCTGCCGCTCGAGCGGGGTCATCCGCTCGATCTCGGCCCGGCGCTCGTCGAGCTCGTCGTCGGCGCTGGTGTCGGGCGTGGAGACCGCCTCGGCACCGTCGGGCTCCTGGTCGAAAACGCCGGCCCGCTCCAGCTTGCGGAGGAACTCGATCGAATTCCCCTGGTCGTACAGATCGATGCTTTCCAACACCGGCAGCTCGTGGAGCAACTGCTGATTCGGATCGGGCCAGACCCAGGTGCCGCAGGCCACGCCCAAGAGTGCGCACACCGAGAGCAACACGGCGGCGCCGAAGATCGCCGGCTTCGACCAGCCGCGCCAGCCGCGCTCGGTATCGTCGGCGGCGGCAGTGGCCGCCATCTCCATCGTGGTGCGGGTGAAATTCTCGCTCACGACGGCCCGATCGAGCTGGTCGAGCATGCGCCAGGCCTGCTCCAGCCGCTGCAACTCGGCCCGGTAGGCCGGGTCGTGCTTGAGCCGCTCTTCGACCCGGTGACTGCCCGCCGGATCGAGCTCGCCGTCGAGATAGGCGGTCAGTTCTTCCTGGACGTTTTCGGTCATGGGAGGAGTGGCGTTTGCGATTTTCAGGGGCGGCGGAATTCGAACGAGAATTTATCCACGGATTGCGCAGATTTCACAGCTTGGAATCCCGCTCCGGCAAAGCAGTGGAACTGCCACGCGCTCGGCGAACTTTTGGCTTTTCCTCATCTGCGACATCCGTGAAATCTGTGGACCTTTCCGTGCGTAGAATTCGTCGCGGCGGATTCTCGAATTGGGGTCTGACTCGGGACTATTCGTCGCTGCGGCCAACTGCACCCGGGCGCTGGCCGGCGGCCAGGTAAGGTTCGAGCGCTTCGCGCAGGTTGTCGCGGGCCCGGGCCAGGAGCGACTTAACGGCCTGCGGGCTCATTTGCATGGTTTCGGCAATGTCGGTGTAGCTCATTTCCTCGAACTTGCAGAGCAGCACGGCCATGCGCTGGCGCTCGTTGAGCGCCGAGAGGGCCGAGTGCACCACGTCGCGCAGCTCGGCCTTGTCGAGCTGCCGGGTGGGCATCTGGCCGCTGGCCGCCTTGGCCAGATGGTCGAGCCCCGCGGCGCCATACGATCCGCTGCCCCGGGCCTGCACGTGCACCTCCGGCCGGCGGGCCAGCGAGCGCAAGGCGTTCGAGGCGACGTTGTTGGCAATGGTGTACAGCCAGGTGGAAAACTTGGCGCCGGGCACGTACCGCTTGCGGGCCCGATAGACGCGCAAAAAGACTTCCTGGGCCAGGTCCTCGGCCAGGTGGCGGCGGCCGGTCAGATGTTCGAGGATCGTCACCAGCCGGTCCTGGTAGCGGACCATCAACTGGTCGAAGGCGGCCGCGTTGTCGTCGCGCACCGCCAGCATCAGCCGCACGTCAGGATCTTGCAGCTCGTAACGCCGGGCCGATGATTCGCTGACTGCCAAAAAGCGTACCTCATCCACGCCGGCGGCGATTCTTGCTGGCCGGCGGGTCGAAACAAGCGGACCCCGTGGCGAGCCGGCGGGCGGGGCCCGGCGCGCAGCAACTCCCCACCTCTCCAGTTTATCACGCCAAGGATTGATCACCGCGGCGGGAGAAAAGTTTCGCTCGCGGGGGGGCCAGAGCCGCCGCCCGCCCGAAATGCCCACTTTGCCAGCCAATTCTAGGGCAGACTGGGGAGCCGCAGCCAACGATCAGGCCAGGTTCGAACTGCGGGGGGCAGTGGCGTTTTGCAGCCGCAGAACCGGTGGGACCGCCCTGTCCGGGCGACATCCGACGAGCCGGCTAGTAGTTGTAGCTCGCCGGCGCGACCTGATTGTTGCTATACGGATTGGGGTATTGAGCCAGACCGCGCTGGCGCCGGCCGGTGCGCGGCGAGGGATAGTACGACGGCGGCGGACCCTGCTGCGGCGAGTTCATTTGCGGCCCGGCCGGGTACGGCTGGTTCATCCGATTCATCGGGTTCTGCTGATTCATCGGGGCGGGCGAGGGTTGCATGGATCCCTGACGACCCGGCCCGATGGATTCTCCCTGCAGCGGCACGCCGTCCAGGCTGTCGTCGAACACCGGAGCGCCCATCGCGGGGGCGTCCATCACGGGAGCATCGGTCGGCGCGCCGGCATTGTTCGGCTTGGCGTTGCCCCACGGCCAGGGGTTATAGCTCTGCCGCGAATCGTTCAGCCAGCTGTTGGCACTGGTCCAATAGCGCTTGCCATGAAAGCTGCCGCAGTTGTCGCACGGATCGCAGCAGGCCGGGGGCGTGTCGATCCAGGGTCCGTAGTAGACCTCGCCGCAGCCGCAATCGGCCCAGCGGCGCGATTTGTACGCGCCGATCAGGTTGTCGTGCAGGCAGTAGATGAACGTGCAGCCACTGCTTCCGGCGGTGATCAAGGCCAGCAGGGCGACGGATACGAGACGCGTGGGCATAAATTCAATCCTGCACGAGGCGAAACGCTGCCGGGGGCACCTTGGCATCGGCGGTGCCGCTCGCGGCGCTAGCAAGTTTTGTCGGTGGTTGGTTTTCGGGCGGCGTTGGGCCGAGCCCAGTCCGCGATTTTTTCCGGGCCGAACAGGGCGCGGACCGGTTTTCAGCCGGCCCTCTGCCGACGGATAGCAGCTGTATCGGCCGGCACAACCGCTACAATCCAGAAATTCGGCAAACCGGCCGCCGCCGGGCCCGATCGTCCAGATCACCCACTTTCCGCCCGAGACCCAAGTGGCTTGGCCGAGGCCGGGACCTCGCTACCCAGGAGCACCGATGAACGAGCCGCTATCAGCCCCGACGCAATCAACCCCGGCTGGCGGCGCCATCCCGGCGGCCGAGCCGCTGCCGATCGGCGCGGTCAACCACATTGGCCTGATGACTCGGCGCGTGGCCGAGAGCCGGCGGTTCTATCGCGAGGTGCTCGGCTTTCGCGAAGTGTCGCGGCCGAATTTCGACTTCGACGGGGCCTGGCTGTTCAACTACGGCCTGATGATTCACCTGATCTACAACGACGCGGCCGGCGATCCCGACGGCGAAATTCAAACCCGGTACAACCACCTGGCCCTGCACGCCGACGATTTGGCGGCCGTCGAGCGCTTGCTGCAGGCCCATGGGATTGCCTATCGCAAGAACGTGATCGTCGACCGCGGGATCCAGCAGCTGTTCTTCCGTGATCCGGACGGACACCACGTCGAGATCGGCACGTATCCGCCGACGCCGCCGTTTATTTGAGGAAGCCAGCGGAGGAAGGGGATTCAAACCGCAAAGCCGCCCTTCGGCAGGCTCAGGACGCGGAGCGCAGAATGGCAAAGGGTCGCGGGAGCCAGAGTGGCTCGGAGAGCCGGAGAGAATATCGGCGCGGAGCGGGGCGAGAATGCGACCGCGGCTCAAGCGGCCCGGCTCAATACGCGTTTTCCCGCCGCAGCACGGTGAAGATCGTCAGCACCAGGATCTTCAGGTCGCCCAGCAGGCTCCATTCGCGGATGTATTGGTGGTCGTGCTCGATCCGCTTTTCCATCTTGAACAGCGTGTCGGTCTCGCCCCGCCAGCCGTTGACCTGTGCCAGGCCGGTGATGCCCGGCTTGACCTTGTGGCGGAGCATGTAGCCCTGGATGCGGCTGCGATATTCCTCGTTGTGGGCCGTGGCGTGCGGGCGCGGCCCGACCAGGCTCATGCTGCCCCCCAGCACGTTGAACAGTTGCGGCAGCTCGTCGAGCGAAGAGCGGCGCAGAAACCCGCCGATCGGCGTGAGCCGCGAATCGTTGCGCGTGGCCTGTCGCACCTGGGGCCCATCTTCGGCCACGCGCATGCTGCGGAACTTCCAGACCTTGATCTCGCGCCCGTCCATGCCGTAACGCCGCTGGCGGAAAAACACCGGGCCGGGTGAAGTCAGCTTCACCGCCAGGGCGACCAAGGCCATCGGCACGGCCAGCAGCACCAGCAGCAGGCTGGCCAGCACCAGGTCCATCGAGCGCTTGAGCAATCCGTCGGCGCCGTAGAACGGATGCTCGAACACGCTCACGGCCGGCAGCCCGCCGATGTCCGTCCAGCGCGAATGCAGTAGCTCGAAGACGAAGAAGTCGGGCACGATGTGGACCGACGACGTGGTGTCGGCCAGCTGGGCGAGCAAGCGTTTGATCCGCTCCTCGGCCCGCATGGGGAACGTGATATAGATCATTTCGATCTGGCCGCTGCGGGCCAGCTCGACCAGCTCGGCGATGGTGCCCAGATTCTCGCCGATCTCGGCCGGCACCTTCGGAATGCGGTGGGCCGGCCGGTCATCGAAAAATCCGGCCAGCTTCAGGCCCAGCTGCGGCATCTCGTCGATATTCCGGGCCAGCTGGAACGCCAGATCGTTGATTCCCACGATGGCGAAGCGCTTGGTGTTGAGACCCTTGGAGTGCAGCAGCCGCTGCAAGCCGCGCGTGGTTAGCCGCAGGGAGGCCAGCAGCACAAAGGCCAGCACGTACCAGGCCGCCAGCACCAGCGGATCGAACTGGGCATGCGGTTCGCCAAAATGGTCGCGCAGCCAGCGGAGCGAGACCACCGCCGGCAGCGTCAAGGTCCAGGTGCCCAGCGCGCACATGATCTCGCGCATGCTCGACACGCCGCGCCAGTTGCGGTACATGCCGGTGAACTCGGACACCAGCCAGTAGATAATCACGGCCGCTGTGCCCGAGAGCATCTTGGGCAGGCCGTCGCCGGCCGGCGCCAGCCGGCTGACCACGATCAGCGCCCAGACGAGCGCCAGCGCGTCGAGCAGGCGATGCAGCACCACGACCAGCGACGTGTGCTGATGGATTTGCTTGGGCGCGGGTTTCACGGCGGGAACTTTCTCGAGGGCGAAGCCTGAAAAACAGCCCAAAAAATGGGCGCAGCCCGGGCGTCACGGGCGCCAGAGCGCTGCTCGAAAAAGATAGGTTACGCGCCGGGAGCGAGGAAACGCCGCCATGGACGCCCGTGCCGGCGGAGCACAGCGCAGGATGGGGCCGGTTGCGCAACCGCCGAGCCGCTTCAATCGGCCTTACCGGGCTGGGCGCCCGGGCGGCCGGTTTCGCCCTGCAAGAACGCCCGATAGCCCGAGTCCAGCTCGCTGTACGAGCACCCGGTCAGCCGGGCGAGCGTGTCGCGATCGGCATTGCCGGTATAAACGGACTCGAGGTATTGGACCGTGGCCGCCCCGTGCCGGCTGAGCAGGAATGTGGCCAGCCCGGCCGACTCGCTGTACAGCCGGGCGATGTCCGTGTGATGCTGCAGGTCTTGCTTGCCCAGCGCCACCAGCTCTGCCAAGGGGCAGTAGAAATTGTCCTTGAGCAGCCGGTGCCGGGCCGCGGGCAGGCGTCCTTCGTCGGCCCCGCCCAGCGTGGCGTAGCCGTTTCTGATTTGCAGCGATTCCAGGTAGCAGGCCACCGCCTCGATGATCCAGAAATTGTCCCCCTCGCCCACGTCCTTGGCCACGCTGCGCGTCTCCTGAAACAACTGGTGCGTCGCTTCGTGAAACAGCGTGCTGGGTTCCTGGTCTTCGTCGGCAAAGAAATAAGCGGTGCGGGCCGTGTCGAAGTAGATGCCGAGCGTCATCGCGATCTGCGGCTGGGCCGGGCGCAGGGCCTCGATGTATTCGTCTCGCGAGCGATAGTAGACCACTTTGTGTTTTTGGGCGTCGCGCTGCGCGAGGGCTCCCCCTTGGCCAGCCGCCGCGCGAGCTCGGCGTCGCTGGTCACGTAGCCGGCAAAGACCTGCTGCCAGACGGCGTACAGCTGTTCGAGCTGGCCAGCCAGCCGAACCCCTTCCTCCAGGCTGTGGTTGGTCGTGACCAGGTAATGGTCGGTTTCCACTTGCCAGCCGTCGCGGATGTGGGCCCGCCGCCGGGCTTCTTCCGCGGCCGGCATCCAACGATTGCGGTAGAACCGCTGGCCTTCTTCGTAGCGAGCGACGTGCGCCTGCAGAATCCAGCCGAAGCGCTCGTGCCAGATCCGCTCCTCGCCGAGCTGCTTGATCTCGAACGGAGTCCGCCAGGCGCCGGCGTTTTTGAGATAGCCCAGCACGCGCCAGGCCGGTTTGAAGTCCAGGTCCTCGCGGGCCGCTTCGGTGGCCAGTTCGATCGCCGCGGCCGGCTGATGCTCGGCGGCCGCCCGCTGGGCGAGCTCGAAGAGTTTCTGGGCCTGCTCGGCCCGCAGCGCCTGCCAGCGGGCCCGCAGCTCGCGCAGGTTGTCCCCTTGCAGCGCCGGCGCAGGTTTCGCATAGCGGACCGCGTCGAGCAGAAACAGGTACGTCTTGTCGGGCGACCGGCCCGGCAGCCAGGCCTTGAGTTGCCGGGCCTCGTCGGCCAGTTTCTTTTCCTTGCCCCAGTCGGCCAGCACGGCGAGCTTTTGCCGATAGTCGGCATACAGCGCCGCGCGCTCGGCAGTCAGCGAATCGGCCTCCGCCGCCCGGCACGAGCGACCGGGCCAAACGGCGAGCGCGAGCAGAATCGCAGCGAGCGGTAGCCGGTGGGAGTGCATATTTTCAGTTTAGCATGACGCGGGGCAAGAGAGGCGCCGGGGACTCGCGGACTGGAGACTGGCGACAAGGGTCTTCGGAGGCACACGCAGGCCGGAGAGCAACGCTCGGGCGCCGGCGTCATCATTCGAGGCTGGGCCGGGCGGGGGCTGTTCTTCCCCAGTCTCCAACCCCCAATCTCCAGCCCCTCAGCTTCCTAGCCTCTCAGCTTCCTAGCCTCTCTTATTCTCCGCCACGAACTCCTGCCACAGCGCGTCGAGATCCTTGCCCGTGGCGTCGCGAAAGATCGCATCGCGGTACTGCCCCTTGCGCAGGGCCTCGTCCAGGCGATGCACGATGCGGTGATCGTGCTTGTGCACCAGCCAGGCCAGGAAGGCGGCCGTGGTGCCGTAGCCGTCGCGATAGCTCGACTTGGGGCCCGGCGGGGCGTGCGGCTTCTCAGGCTCGAACCGCCAGTAGCGGATATAGTCGGCAATGCCCTCGACGAGCCAGCCCGGCTTGTCGCCAGCGTTGGGATAGGCCTGCACGACGTGCGTCAGCTCGTGGATCACGAGGCCAAAATCGTCGGGATGCTCGCTGACCCAGCGGGCGCTGACCTGGATGGTGGCGCCCGAGGTGACGCCGGGCGCGCCCAGCTCCTTTTTCATCACCAGTCGAATCGTTTCCGGCGGCGTCCAATCGTCGGTGGCCAGCAGCCGGCAGACGATCGGATACCAGGCTGCGCACATGGCCTGCGAGTGCTCTGCCCAATCGCGCACCCGGGCCTCGTCGGCGACTTCGGCCAGATCGAGCTCGAATTTGGGCGCTCGTCCGCCCGCCGGTCTAGCCAGCGGATAAATCAGCTTGTCGAGCGGATCGTCGGCCCGGGCCGAGTGAAGCAGGGCCAGAGCCAAACACATTCCAATGGCGAAGCATCGAAGCATGGGGGCACGCAGAGTGAGAGTTGGGGTCGAATCCACAGTGTGGCGCCGCTGAGTAGCGAGCGAATGCACTCAACGATTCTATCCCGCCCCCGCTCGTGCTGCGCGGTGAGTTATTCTTGCGGCCAGCGCGCCGAACAAGGCGAACGATGAGTGATCGGGCGTTTCTGGAGCTGCCATACGTACATCCTATCCCGGGCAATCGGCGCTGGGCGCCGGGCGTGCGGCCGGCGGTCGTTGACCGCCGGCTATCAGCGCGTGTCGCTGCGATTTTCCGGCTTTTCCCTACCCTCTAGCCTCGCCTCTCGCAGCCCTTTCCTCCTTCCCGGCCCCCCTTCCGGCCGCAAACTGCGATTGACGCACGTTCCCCACATGCTACCCTTGAAGTATCAGCGAGGTGCGAGAGCGACGCCAACGTGGCCCCTGATTGGCCGGCGACGCTGTTCATGAGCTTCCTTGTAAGCGGTATCTTTGCCTGGAGCCTGATGGGCTCGCCCGCCCGACGGATGGGCGGTAAAAGCCAGCCGAAACTTCGGCGGCTCGGCAAAGTCTTCTGCCCACGGCCGCCTTTGACTTGCTTGCCCCTCAAGGTCGGCGCCATCCTGTAGATCGCGCCGGCCAGGGATCCGCGCGATTGCGCCTTGGATCCTGATGAGGCTCAGGTGCCGTTGGAATCTGTCCGCGCGTGCGCTGCCCCTTTAGCGGGGCGGCCGGCGGCCGACAGTCGTGGCCGGACCCCAAACGCGTCCAGCCCGCCCAAGAGCGCCTGATCACACGCCGCACTGGCCGGGCACGGTTGCTCCGCCGCCAGGGCGGTCCGAAGTATCGAGAGTCAGCGACCGAATGAAGGAAACTGTTTGATGAAGTTCGAAAATCTCGGCCTGGCCGAGGGGCTCGTGCGTGCCGTTCACGCCCAGGGCTACCACACACCCACCAAAATTCAAGCCGCAGCCATCGGCCCCGTGCTGGCCGGTCGCGACGTGCTGGGCTGCGCCCAGACCGGCACCGGCAAGACGGCCGCCTTTGCGCTGCCCACGCTGCACCGCCTGAGCCAGGTGGAGTGCAAAGTGAACGGCCGCGGCCGCAAGATCCGCGCGCTCGTGCTCTCGCCCACGCGCGAGCTGGCCCTGCAAATCCTCGAAAGCTTCCAGGTCTACGGCCGGCACACCGGCCTGCGGCACACCGTGGTTTACGGCGGCGTGAACCAGAATCCGCAAACCCGGGCGCTCAATGCCGGCGTCGACATCCTGGTGGCCACGCCGGGCCGGCTGGTCGACCTGATGCAGCAAGGCTTCATCGATCTGGCGAAGGTCGAAGTGCTGATCCTGGACGAAGCCGACCGGATGCTCGACATGGGCTTTCTGCCCGACCTGCGGCGCATCGTCGACAAAGTGCCCAAGCAGCGGCAGACGCTGTTTTTCTCGGCCACCATGGCGCCCGAGATTCGCAAAGTGGCCGACGCCTGGCTCAAAGACCCGGTCAACGTCGAAGTCACTCCCGTGGCCAGCACCGTCGAGGCGATCGAGCAGTCGGTCGTGTTCGTCGAGAAGCGGCAAAAGCTGGCGCTGTTGACCCACTGGCTGAACGAAACTCCCTGGACGCGCGCGCTGGTCTTCACGCGCACCAAGCACGGGGCCGACAAGGTGGCCCGCGGCCTGGCCAAGGCCGGCATCGCCGCCGACGCCATTCACGGCAACAAGACGCAGACGGCCCGGCAGCGGGCGCTGGCCCGGTTCAAGCAGCCCAAGCCGCTGGTCCTGGTGGCCACCGACATCGCGGCCCGGGGACTGGACATCGACCAGATCTCGCACGTCGTGAATTTCGATCTGCCCAACGACGCCGAAGGCTACGTCCACCGGATCGGCCGCACAGGCCGGGCCGGCGCCACGGGTACGGCCATTTCGTTTTGCGCTTCCGACGAGCGGGATCAGCTGCAGGCCATCCAGCGGCTCACGCGGCAGAAGATCGCGGTCGGTCAAAAGCCGGCCAATCTGCCGGAGGCCCCAGCGCACGAAGGGCGAGCAGAATCCGATCGGCCCCGGTCGGGCCATGCGCGCGGGCCAGCCGGCCGCAGCCGTGGGCCGCAGGGCCCCGGCGGGCAAAGTCGCTCGGGCCGCACCGGTCAGGGTCGCCCCTCGCAGGGCCGCCCGTCAGCGGGCGGCGGCCAGGGTGGCAAGCGCGGCGGCCGCCCCGGTCGGCCGGGCCGGCGCCGGACGGCAACTCGACGGAACCGACTGCCCAGCAGGGCCGGCGCAGCGAATCCCAGGGGCCCGCGGCGGGTAGCGCCTCGGGTGCGCCCGCCAGTGCCGCCCGCAAGCCGCGCCGCCGCTATCGCACGGCGCTGTAGTCAGTCGCCCGGCGGGCAAAAGTCGAACCTACGAGCAGGGCCAGGCCATCGCGCCTGGCCCTGTTTGCGTTAGGATAGGGCCTGTCGTAGTGAGAGCCTGGGGGCAAAACGGGCGGCGACTGTCCCAAGTTTGCGGAGTCTGCGGAGCAAACTGGGACCGTCCCCCTTGCCCCAGACCGTTTTGTCCCCAGGCTCTCCGTTGTTTTGCGCACAGGCGTCCGCGGCGGGAGCGCGATTTTGACCACTGGTCCGGCGAACCACAGCCTGCGAAACGAGCAGATTTGGCTCGCCCTGGGCTCGCTCATGATCCTGGCCACGGTGGCCTTGGCCGGCGCCTTGTATTACACCCGCGACGTGATGATTCCGTTCGTGCTGGCGATCTTCGTCACCACGCTGGTCTCGCCGCTGGTCGATTTTCTGGTCTTGCGCTGGCGGGTGCCCGGTTGGCTGGCCATCCTGCTCGCGCTGCTATTGGTGCTGGCCGTGCTCGCGCTGATGGGTTTGGCGCTGATGTCGGCGGTGCAGGCCATCGTCCGCACGGCCGATGATTACACCGACAAAGTGGCCGACGTGGCCGAGCGCATCTTGGCGCAGCTCGCCGAGCACAATGTTCACGTCGATCAGAAACGGGTGATCGCCGAGCTCGAAGCTCAAATGCCCGGCGCGATCACCCAGGCCGCCGGCACGGCCACGTCCCTGCTGTCCAAGTGCTTCCTGATCGCAATCTTCGTGGTCTTTCTGCTGGCCGGGCGGAACTCGCACCACGCCGCCACGGGAATCTACGCCGACATGGTCGGAACGATCCGCAGCTATATCGTGACCAAGTCGATCATCTCGGCCATCACGGGACTGCTGGTCGGGCTGATCCTGTGGCTGCTGGGGCTGCGGATGGCGCCGCTGTTCGGGCTGTTGGCCTTTCTGCTCAATTACATTCCCAGCGTCGGCTCGATCATCGCCATGTTGCTGCCGATCCCGATCGCGATCACGCAATTCGAGAGTGCGGCCATGGTGATCGCGGTCGTCGCCTTGCCGGGGACCGTGCACCTGACGATCGGCAACGTGATCGAGCCGAAGCTGATGGGGCGCGGCTTGGAGCTGCATCCGGTGACCGTGCTCTTGGCCCTGGCATTCTTCGGCTTGCTCTGGGGCGTGGTGGGCATGGTGCTGGCGGTGCCGATCGCCGCCATTCTGCGGATCGTGCTCAGCCGCTTCGACACCACGCGGCCGCTCGGCGATCTGCTGGCCGGCCAGCTGCCCGGCGCCAGGCCGATGATGATTGTGGATTGAACCCGGCCGCGCCCTCGTTTCGACCGAGCACCGCTTCGCGGTATAGTGATCGATCCAGCCAATATCGATCCAGCCAGTATCGATCCGCAGAATGACGTGTCTTCCCGGCGCTACCGATTACTCAGAAACTTGCCGCGATGAAACTGATTTACGAATACGATCCTTATCAACCGGTCGAAGTCAGCATTCCGGCCGATGCCGACGAGGCCCTGGCGGCACTGCTGGCCGGCAACCAGCGGTTTGCCCACATCGTCGACTGCATGCATCGCGTGACCATGGGCGAGCAGGTCAAGAGCCCTGAAGTGATTCCGGTCAGTCCCACTTCGTTGGGCTTGCCGCTCTGGGCCGACGGCGCGCCGGATCAGGCGGCCTTCGCCCTGGTCGTGGGCTGCAGCGACGCCCGGGTGCCGGTCGAGCAGATCTTCGATCAGGCGTTCAACAGCCTGTTCGTGATCCGGATCGCCGGCAACGTGCTGGGGACCGAATGCCTGGGCAGCATCGACTACGCAGCCCGAAACCTGAAAACCCTGCGGCTGGTGCTCGTCCTGGGCCATAGCGGCTGCGGCGCGGTGACGGCGGCCGTGAACACTTACTTGAATCCGGCGGACTTTTCGGACATCGCCTGCACGCACGCGCTGCGCTCGCTGCTCGATCGCATCATGATCGCCGTGCGCGGCGCGGCCAAGGCCCTGGCCGCGGCGGCCGGTCCGCTGGTCGCCGGGCATGCCAACTATCGGGCGGCGCTGGTCGAACTGGCGGTCTATCTGAACGCCGCGGTGACGGCCTATGACCTGCGCCGGGAGCTGGCCAGCCTGGACAACGCCGATTTGCGCGTGATGTTTGCCGTCTACGACCTGGAAACGCTGCGAGTGCACGCCGTGCCCGAGAATTGCCCCGTCGGCAGTTTGCCCCGGCAGCCGCCCTTCGGAGCAGCGCCGGCCCATGCCGACGAGTTTTCCGAGCTGGCCGCCCGGCTGGCGCGAGGTCGTGGCGCTGTACGGGCTGAGCTGAGTTAGCAGCGCCGACTGTCCACCAAGCGGGGCGGGCCGCGGGACCAGATCGTCGTCACCCTGTCGCCGGCTCGGGGCGCAGGTCATTTGCCCGGCTGCGGCTTGGCCACTGTGACCGGCTCGTAGGCGTGATTGCGCTTGCGAATCACCGTGGCCTTGACGATTTCGTCGGGCGTGGCGCTAGGGTCCGGATGGTCGGGATCCATCCGCTGCAGGCTGGCCAGCGTTCCCATGCCTTCGATCACCCGGCCGAAGACCGTGTGCTTGCCGTTGAGGCCGGGGGTGGGCATGAAGTTGAGAAAGAACTGCGAGCCGCCCGAATCGCGGCCGGCGTGGGCCATGCTCAGGCTGCCGGCAAAGTGGTTGCGCCGGTTCGGCTCATAACACTCGCAGGCGATGGTGTAGTCCGGCCCGCCGCTGCCGTTGCCGTTCGGGTCGCCGCCCTGGGCCATGAAGTTGGTAAGCACGCGGTGGAACCTGGTGCCGTCGTAAAAGTGCCGCTCGACCAGGCTGATGAAGTTGGCCGTGCTGTTGGGCGCTTCGTTCTCGAATAGTTCGACGACGATGTCGCCCTTGGTGGTCGTGAGCCGCACCCGGGGCAGGTCGTCGGCCTCTTCTTCGGCCGCGCGAATGACTTTCTCGGCCTCCCAAAGCGGGATGCACTCCTCGACAAATGGCAGGCATTTCTCTTTGGCCACTTTGTTGATGATGTTCACCCGCTGGGCTTTTTCGAAATCGGCTTTCGCCTGGGTGAAGTCCTGGTTGCCGTATTCGGCGATGCCCGCGTAGTTGAAAAAGGCCTTTTCCGGATAGCCGCCGTCGGCCAGGATCTTGGCTAGCCGGGCGCCGTCCCAATGCCGGTCGGATTCGACCGCGTCGACGAGATTGGCCATCAGGAAATCGCCGGCCTTGCGGTTTGCCGGATCCGCCTCGAAGGCCTGCACGGCCGACGTCTGCAGCCGCGGCACGACCTGGTTGCACCGCGCGACGTAGTCCTTGAACTCGTCGACGATCTTCTGCCGAGCCTCCGGCTCCGCTACCTGGAACTGCGATTGCAGGCTGCGCAACCTGGACAGATAGCCCTTGAATTCGTCGAAGGCCGCTTGGAAATTGGCCGCCGCTGTGGCCGCCGACGGCTTGTCCTGCGGTTTTTCCCCAGGCGCTTTCGCCGCGGCATCTTCGGCCGCAGTGCTCTTCGCCGCGGCATCTTCGGCCGCAGTGCTCTTCGTCGCGGCATCTTCGGCCGCAGTGCTCTTGTCCGCCGCGCCCTTCGTCGCGGCGTCATCGGCCGCAGCGTTTTGGACTGCGGGCGGCTGGCCGCCCGGCTCATCGGCCGATAGCAGCCCCGCGGCGATGAACAAGCCCAGCCCGCAGGCGGGGCACAACCATCCGGCCAGCAACCAGCGCATGCGCATCAAGAGTTCTCCCCAGGGGCTGCCGGCGTCATGGGCCCGGTCCCCCCGGGCATGCTCATCCCAGCTTGCCGACTTTGGCCACCAGGTCGACGGTGCGGCAGCTGTAACCCCACTCGTTATCATACCACGCCAGGGTTTTCAGCATGTTGCCGTCCATCACGTCGGTGAAGTCGGCGGCGAAGATCGAGCTGTGCGGATTGTCGATGATGTCGCTCGAGACCAGCGGGTCTTCGGTGTATTCGAGGATCCCCTTGAGCGGCCCCTCGGCCGCGGCCTTGAGCGCCGCATTGACCTCTTCCTTGGTCACGCTGCGAGTCATGAGCGTGGTCAAGTCGACCACGCTGCCGGTCGGCACGGGCACGCGGAGTGAAATGCCGGTCAGCTTGCCCTTCAGCTCCGGAATGACCAGTCCCACGGCTTTGGCGGCGCCGGTGGTCGTGGGAATGATGTTCTGGGCCGCCGAGCGGGCCCGATACAAGTCGTCGTGCGGCATGTCCTGCACGCGCTGATCGTTGGTATAGGCGTGGACGGTGGTCATCAGACCTTTGACGATGCCGAACTTCTCGTGCAGCACCTTGGCCAGGGGCGCCAGGCAGTTGGTCGTGCAGCTGGCGTTCGAGATGCACTTTTGGGCGGCGGTGAGCTTGTCGTCGTTGACACCCAGCACGCAGGTCAGATCGGCCCCGTCCTTGGCCGGGGCGCTGAGCACCACCCGCTTGGCGCCGGCCCGCAAGTGCGTGTCGTAGCCGGCCTTGAACTTGCCGTCTTTTTCCCCTTCGCGAGCGGTGAAGATGCCCGTGCACTCGACAACCACGTCGGCTTTCAGTTCGCCCCAGGGGAGCTTGGTGGGGTCGCGTTCGGCCAGGGCCCGGACCTTCTTGTCGTCGACGTACAGGTATTCGGCGTCGAACGTGACCTTGCCCGGGTAACGACGGTGGGTGCTGTCGTACTTGAGCAGCGTGGCCAGCGTTTCGTTGTCGGTCAGGTCGTTGATGGCGACGACCTCGAACTCTTTGCTGCGGGCCACCAAGTTGCGGAATACCAATCGGCCGATGCGGCCGAAACCGTTGATCGCGACGCGAATTGCCACGGGACGTCTCCTTCAAACCGGCGAAACTGCGGCACCTCGAAGCCCCCCGAACAACGCGGGCGCTCCGATGCCTGAGGCGCTTTGGGGCCGGAAAAATGCCCCAATTCTTTGGAGTTTCGTAAGCTGCGGATTATACTGGCGGCGCTGGCGAGCGACTAGGGCCCCCGCAAGCGGCCTCGGCCGGGCGCTCGCCCCCTGCCCCGCCAAAGACACCGCGGCGGCCCAGACGCCAGCCGAGCGCCCGCACGGCAAACCCATCCCAGCTCATCGACCGCAAACAATTCCCGCTGCCATGGCCGAAGACCAAGATCGATTGCCGCAACTGGTCGCCGAGCTGCGGGCCCAGCTGGCCCAAAGCAAGTCAATCGACGCTACCACCCGGCGCCGGCTGGAAACCACGATCGACGACGTCGAGCGCGTGCTGGGCGGCCACTCGCCCCGCGGCCCGAAGTCCGAATCGCTGGCCGCGCGGCTTGGCGAATCGGCCGTCGGCTTCGAAGCCTCCCACCCCACGCTGGCCGTGACCGTCAGCGGCCTCATCGACGCGCTGGGCAACCTGGGAATCTGAGCCGCCGCTGCGGCGCCGGCTCGTTAGCGTCTTGCGGCCAGCTCGATCCGCTCGACGGCCACCACTCGCACGTCGCAGACGTTCGTGTCGGTCGGGCCGGTCTGGAGCAGTCCGCCGGTCGCCGAGAAATAGTGATAGGCGTCGTTGCGGGCCAGGAAGTCGCTCGCGTCGAGCCCCGCGGCGGCGGCTCGAGCCAGCACGTCGCCGTCCACGACCGCGCCGGCCGCATCGGTCGGTCCGTCTTCGCCGTCGGTGCCCCCCGAAACCAGCGCGACCCCGCCGGCGCGGCCCTGGGCGAGCAGCATTTCGGCCGCGGCCAGAACCAGCTGCTGATTGCGGCCTCCTTTGCCGCGGCGCTCGAGAGGGGCCAGCGTGACCACCGGCTCCCCGCCGCTGATCAAGCAGTCCGGGCCGGGGCCGGCCAGCATGCCGAGTCCCAGCCGGGCGAGATGGCGCCCCACGTCTTCGGCCGCGCCCTCCGGCCCCGGCGCGGATTGCATGGCGTGCGAGTAGCCCAACCGCTCCGCCTCGGCCCCGGCGGCATCGACGGCCAAGGCGTTGTTGCCGATGATCAGATTCTCGACTCGGCACGTCGGCGCCGCCGGCCGGGGGAGCCGGCGCTCCAAATGGGCGAGCACGGCCGCCGGCCACGCGCCGCGCTCGCCGAATCGAGCCAGCACCGCGAGCGCGTCGTCGGCGTTGGCCCCATCGGGCACGGTCGGGCCCGAAGCGATCGTGTCCAGCGGATCCCCCGGCACGTCGGAAATCACCAGCGTGTACATCCGGCCGGCGCGGCACGCCCGGGCCAGCCCTCCCCCTTTGGTCCGGCTGAGTTGTTTCCGGACCGTGTTCAGCTCGGCGATGTTGGCTCCGGCCGCGCTCAACTGCCGGGTGACGGCGAGCTTGTCGGCCAGGGAAATCCCGTCCACCGGCGCGGGCAGCAAGGCCGAGCCGCCGCCCGAGAGCAGCACGAAGCAAACGTCGTCGGCTGAGAGCGACTCGACTCGCCGCAGGATTTCGGCCGTGCCGGCCACGCCCTCGGGCGTCGGTTCGTTCACCCCGGCCGGCCGAGCCGGGTGCAAATGGATCCGCGCGAGCGGCGCAGGCAGTCGGCCGGGACGTTGATCCAGCCCGTCACCTGTTTGGCGGCGAGCCAGTGGGGCCCCAGCGCGCGCTCGAATCCGGCGGCCATGCCGGCGCCGGCTTTGCCCGCCCCGACCACCGCGATCCGGCCGCAGCGTGCCAGGTCGAGCGGCTCGTCGTCGATCCAAAGAGTGCTGCCCTCGGCGCGCAGCACCTGTTCGACCAGCACGTCGGAGCGCACGGCGTCGAGGCCGGCCCGCCAGATCTGCAAGACATCGCGGCGCAGCTGGGCGGCGGAGCGTTTCACGAATCCCTCTTCAGACGAACGCGGAGCAAATCCAGCCACTGGCTGTCGCGCTCGACGAGCACGCGCCCCAGATTGTTCACCGCCGCCGCGCGGAGCACCAGCCCGGCCTGATACTTCTGCCCGTCGGCCTCGAACCGTCCGGCCATCGTGCACCAGCATGTTCCCTTGCCGTCGTTTCCCGGCAAGCGGGCGCGGGAAAAAAAGGCATTGGCGAATCCTTGCGAACTGAGCTGCGCGGGCCAGATGCGCACCAGCGGATCGTGGGCAAGCAGCACGGCCCCCAGGCCGGGCACCAGTTGATCGACGATCGCCGGCAGGCGGTCTTCGTCCGGCGGATCACTGCCGCGCCCCGCCGGCGAGATGACCAGCGCCGCCAGTCGCATCGGCATGTGGTAAAGCTCGACCGCCGGACCCGTCGCGCTCGGGCCGATTTCGCCCAACTCGGCGATGTCGATCGCCAGCTCGACCTGCGGGCGCCCGGCGCTTGCCGCCGCCGCCGGCCGACGAGCCAGCGACCCGCCGCCAGCAGCCCGACCAGCCCCAGCGCGATCGCCAGCACTTGAGTGGTCGTAAGACCGACGGCGTCGAGCAATTGCTGCCATGCCTGCATCGGACGTCGTCTCCCCTGGCGTTTGAGAGCAGAATCCCCCCGTGGGCCGTCCCCGCCACACATTTTCTCTGCGAATTCGGCCGGCCGGGCGTGGCTGCGGTTCCTGTTAAAGCCATGCTAGCAAGGGTTTGCGCCGATGTCGAAATCAGGCTCGATTCACCCGCCCGCCGCGGCCGATTTTGACCAGAAGAGGGAGCGTGCGTCCTGTCGGGCGCAAGGAGGCGGCCAGTCTATGAAATCGAATCACAAGAGCCCGATTTGGCCTTATTTGGCCGTTCTGGCTTGTCTGTTTGCGGTCTGTGTTCTGGCTCCCCGGGGCTGGCAACAGCTGGCCCGCACCGAATCGATCGACGCGCACCTGGATGCGCACGCTCCACACATCTCCGAGCGCACGCGGCGGTGGCAGACGCCGCGCCGCCAGATGTTGGCCGCCAGCGAGACCGTTGCCCAGCCGGCAGCCGAACCGGCCCTGGCCAGCGAACCGATCCGCGGCGCCGCGGCCAGCAACGAGCCGGCCTGGATCGACGCGCACGGCGGAAACACTTTCTCAGCCACGACGGCGCGTACGGATGCCGCCGCCCAGCCGGTGGCCCAAGCGAACGGTCCCGCGCCAGCCCGGTCCCGCGCCCGGCGACGATCGCTCGGGCAAGAACCCCTGGTCGCTGTTCCGCACCGCTGCAACTCGTACGGCCGGCTCGCCGACGCGCACCGTTTCGCAAGTCACGCCTCCGGTTGCGGCGGCCGCCGAGTCGCCTGCGGTGTCGCCCCCGCCGGCTGAAACCCGCACGGCGGTCGAGCATTCGCCGGCGCAGACGCTGCGGGACAAAATCTCCCAGCATGGCTACGAGGCGCTCCGCTTTCCGCTGCCCGAGGCGCTCCTGGCCGAACTTCAGGCTCTGGCCGGCGTGCCCGGCACGAGCGACTGGGCCCTGGCCACCCAGCGGCTGCTGCACGAGCTGTGCGACGCCCAGGGCGGCGGCCGCGCCGCTCCGGAAGTCCTGGGCGAACTGCGCCGCCAGAGTCAGCAAGGCGAACAGCTGGCCGCCTCGATTGCCGATCCGCGCGTGTCCAGCCAGATGCTCCGGGCGCAATACTCGCTGGCCCGGCGAGTCGAGGTCTGGGATCGCGTGGTTGCATTGTCGGTCCGCACTCCGGTCGACGCCGATGCACTGGTCGCGCAGCGGATGCCGGTAGCACTGGAGGCCGTGGAATCGCTGACCCGGGCCCAACAGGGCGGCACCGCCTGGCGCGACTACCTGCTCCTGCCGCGTTTGCGGCGGCTCGTGGGCCGCGACAACGGCACGTCGCCCGACGATCGGCGGAAGATCGCCCGTCACGTGCTCACCCGGTTGAGCAATGTCCGCCTGTCGGCCGAACAGCGGCGGTTTATCGACGAAAAGGCCATGGCCGACTTCCGCGGCGAGCTGCAGCACTGGGCCGCCGAGCCGGTCGACCACCAGGAATTGCTGATCGACCTGGAGCGCTACGAGCGCACGGGCACGGCGCATCGACGCGCACCGCCTGGCTGCGAATTGCCGCTGGCTGTGCTGGTCGCCGGACGCCGATTCACAGCAGCTGGGCACCCGACTGGAAGAGCATTATCGCAACGCGAACATCCGGCTGGCCGTGTCGCAATCGTTTCTCAACCGCTTTCTGCCGCAGCCCGGCGCAACCGTCGCACCCGTGCGCGATACGATCGCGGGGGCCGAAGTCGAGGGTCAAAGCACCACCTACACCAGGCTGGCCCTGCTGCTGATTCCGGACCGCAATCGCCTGCGGATGGGTATCGAGGCTCACGGCACCGTGCAGTCGAACACCGCCGCGACCAGCGGACCGGCCACGTTCCACAGCACGGGCGAGTCGCAGTTCGTCGCTCGCAAGCTGCTGCTCCTGGGACCCCAAGGCATGACCGTGTTTCCGGCCATGTCCGAGGCCGAGAGCAAGCGGCAGCAGCTGGTCTCGGTGGAGACGAATTTCGACCGCGTGCCGCTGCTCAACAGCGTCGTGCGGAACATCGCCCGTAGCGAGCACGATGCCAGCCAGGGCGCGGCGGTCAGCGAGGTCGAGCAGAAGATCGCCGCCCGGGCCCGCGTCCAGTTCGACAGCGAATTCGATCCCAAACTCCAGAAGTCGCTCGAGCGGTTCAACGAGCGCGTGCGGGCCCCGCTCGACCGGCTGGGTCTGGAGCCGCAGACCTTGGCGGCTTCGAGCAGCGATGATCGGGCCGTGCTGCGGCTGCGCCTGGCGGGTCAGGACCAACTGGCCGCCTACACGCCGCGCCCGCGAGCCCCTTCCGACAGCCTGGTCAGCCTGCAGGTTCACCAGTCGGCGCTCGACAACGCGCTGGAGAAACTGGATCTCGACGGCCGAACATTCACGCTCGACGAATTGTTCGCGCACCTGGGCCCGAAGCTGGGACGCCCCCAGGCGGAACTGCCCGACGACCTGCCCAAGAACGTCAGCGTGACCTTTGCCCAGCACGACGCCGTGCGGCTGAACTGCGACGACGGACAAATCGAAGTGCGGATCTCGCTGGCCGATCTGACGGAGCGACACCGGCACTGGAAGAATTTCGTCGTGCGGACCTATTACCGCCCCGACAACAGCTCGCTGGAGACGCGGTTCGTCCGCACCGGCGGCATCTTCCTGGAAGGCGAAAGTCTCAAGGGCAAGACGCAATTCGCGCTGCGCAGCGTGTTCAGCAAGATCCTGTCTCCCAATCGCAACTGGGGCTTGATCGATCCCAAGTTCGCCGCCGATCCGCGTGCCGCCGATCTCGAAATCACGCAATTCGAAGTCGACAAGGGCTGGATCGGCATCGCCTATGCCGCGCGGCGGGCGCCGCTGCCGGTGGCCAATCGCACCAGGTGACAGCCCTCCGGCTAACTGCCGGCCGGGGTAATCGCCGGGCGAGGTGACAGCCGGGCGAGGTGACAACCGGGCGGGCGGCGCATCGCGCTCCTGGGCCCCGCGCGTGTCGCCGTGGCCCCAGCGGCCGCGAAACTGGGCAGCCGGGTATTTCTCGGCGTTCTTGACCATCTTGCCCTGCACCGCGCCGGCCAGGTCGATCGCCAGCGCGTTGCACAGCGCCAGGACGTAACAAGTCACATCGGCCAACTCGTCGGCCACTTCGGCCAGTTTGTCGGGCTGGGCCGCCAGCGCCGCCGATTCGTCGGGCGTCAGCCATTGGAAATGTTCCATCAGCTCGGCCGCTTCGATGGCCAGCGCCATGGACAGATTCTTGGGCGTGTGAAACGGCTCCCATTGGCGCTCGCCGACAAACCGGGCCACCAGTTGCCGCAATTCGTCGATCGAAGTGTCCTTGTCCATTCGTCGGCTTCTGATTCAATGACGGTCGGAACCGCGCACACGCACGCCGGGCCAGCCCCAGGCGAGTCGTACGTAGCGCCTATCCGAGAACCGCCTCGGAGAGGGGGACAGTCCCGTTTTGCTCCGAGGATTGTGCAAAACCGGGACAGTCCCCGTCGGGTCTCGGATGGGCTCATAATGTAACACATGTTTTCTCCCGACCAGTATCAACTGCTCGACTTTGGCGCCGGCCGCAAGCTGGAGCGCTTCGGCTCGTACGTGCTCGACCGGCCGGCACCAGCCGCCAGCGCCCCGTGGCGCGAACCCCCGCTCTGGCAGAGCGCCGCTTCGCGCGACGAGCGCACGACGGGCGAACAGGGCGTCTGGAGCGGCAGGGTGCGGCTGGCCGAGAGCTGGCCGGTGCGTTGGCAGCAGATCGTGCTGGAGCTCAAGCCCACGGATTTCGGCCACCTGGGCCTGTTTCCCGAACATGCCCGGAGTTGGCAGTGGCTCGCCGAGCGTGCGCGTGCCGCCGCCCGGCCGCCGAAGGTGCTCAACCTGTTCGGTTACACGGGCGCCGCCACCTTGGCGCTGGCGGCCGCCGGTGCCGAGGTGGTTCACGTCGATGCGGCACGTCCGGCAGTGGCCTGGGCCCGGCGCAATGCCGAGCTATCGGGTCTCGGCGGCGCCCCGATCCGCTGGATCGTCGAAGATGCGCGGCGATTTGTCGCTCGGGAGCTGAAGCGCGGCAACACGTACGACGGCGTCGTCCTCGATCCGCCGACTTACGGCCATGGCCCACAGGGGCAGAGCTGGAAATTCTCGACCGACACCGGCCCGCTCTTGGCCGACTGCGTGGCTCTGACGCGCCGTGGACCGGATGGCGCTGCCCCCGGCGCGGATGCCCGATTCGTGCTGCTCACCTGCCACACGCCCGGCGTGGGTTCGGAGGAGATCGAAGCGCTGCTGGCCGCGGCCGGCGCGGCAGCCGCCGGGCAAGTGGCGATCGAGCCTTTGGAGCTGGTCTCGGCCGCCGGCGGGCACCTGGCCTGCGGCATCGAAGCGCGGTGGGTAGTGCAGCCCGGTTGAGCGGGCCGGCTTACATTTCTTCGGCCGCGCGCTTCATTCGCGACGTGCTGATGAACAAGTGAATGATCGGAAGCGCGAATACGGCCACGAGCGGCAGGCCGGCCAGGCCCAGGTTGATGTTGAACGACTTGCCCGCCACAATCGCCAGGATGCAAGCGTTGTAGAACAGCCCCAGCGGAACGAGGTAGATCGCGACGAACAGGCCGGTTGTCACCGACCAGCTGCGGGCGGCGGCAGCCAATTGCCCGGCTTCGCAAAACCAGCGCATCGCCACGCAAAAGGCCACGATGGCCGCCAGCGCGACCAGGCCGAACACGTTGAGCACGAAGCTGACGGCCGGCGCGAGCGGCACGCTGAACACGGCGCGGATGGCGTCGAGCACGCTCAGCGCCGCCGCGACGGCCACGAAGTTCATTACGGCCCGGTAGCGATGGTGCACCGGCGCCTCGCGGAGCCGGAAAACACCCCAGGCGACCAGGATCGCCCCGAGCACGTCGTTGAGCATGTCGATTTTGAGCTCTTGTCCGTCGACATCCAGGGTGAGGTCGATGTCGAGGATCAAGAGCAACCCGCCCCAAGAAATCATCCGTAGCTGGGTGATGGCCTGCTCGACGACGGCCGGATTCATGGCGAGTTGTTTCCCGAGCGCTGAGCCGGCAGCGCACCGGGCGCACTGGGCCCGACTTCGATCTCGGCCGTGGAAACCGGCCCGACGACGCCAAACGCATTGACCGTCCGGGCTTCCAGGCGGTTCGCGCCCGCGTGGAGCGGCCACTGGGCCGCATCGCCGCTGGCCCGCCACTCGCCGCCGCCGAAGCGAATTTCGAAGTTCTTGAAATTGGGCGTCAGCGTTTTCAGGCCCACCCGCACGTGGTCGTTCTCGGCGGTCAGCGTGAGCGCGGCCTGCCCGAGCGGGAAGTAGGGCTCCTCGGCCGGCCTGGCCGGACCCACTCGCTTGTGCCAGCTGGTCCCCTCGCACAGCTTGTCTTGCGTGATGAACATCTTGCCGTAGTCGGGCCCCGAGTCCATCAGGTCGGTGTTCGGCACGTAGCCGATAAAGGCGTAGACGTCGAGCGCGCCGGCGTCGAGCGACAGATCGCCAAAGCCGGCAAACCGCTGGCGGAATAGCGGCAGGTCTGACTTCTTGAACCGCTCGCGGTCCTTGCCCAGGACGAAGGTCAGATTCTGGCCGTCCTTGTAGAACCACTCCTGCCGCAGCTCGTAGGCATTCAGCGGCTGGCCGTCTTTCTCGACGTACATGCCGAAGGTGGGATCGAACATAATCCACTTGCCGTACTGGTTCGACCAGATCTCGGTCGACGAATGCTCGCCGCTGCCGGTGCTGGCCGGGCGGCGCAGGGCCAGCGTGCGGTCGATCCAGCCCAGGCTGGCCGCGGCCGAGGCCAGCACGTCGGCATAATGGGCGCAGAAGAAGGTGTGCCCGGCGTCGACGTCGCGCAGGATCTCGAGCGCGCCCTTGGGCTGGGCGCTGGGCGAGCCGAACTTCTTGAACCGCCGATTGACCCAGTCCAACAGCAGCACCTGGCGGTCGAACTCGTCCTTGCCCGGTGCGACGACTTCGTCCAGCTTGTTGGCCTCGCGCAGCTGCTTCAGCTTGGGATTGTCGGCCGCATCGAATTTGAATCGCCGGGAATAATCGTTTTCGACCAGCGGCAGGAAATCCAGCTTGCGCACCGTTGCCGTTTGGCCGCCGGCGTTGAACGTCGAGCCGACTGCGAGCGCCGGTTCGTCGGCCGCCGCCCGCGCGGCGCAGCCGACCAGCAGGGCTAGGGCGGCGAACAGGCGACGTCCCGTGGAGTTTTGCATCGTGGGGTCTCCGGAATGTGCCGCGGTGCCTGGCCGTCAATTCTAGGGGGGCGCGCGGCCGGATCGCAACGCGCCGAACTGGGGCTGGTTATAATGTCGCCATCCATGGAACCGATCACCAGCCTGCAAAACCCGCGCGTCAAGGCCGCGGCCCGCTTGCGCGACCGCCGCAGCCGCGACCGGCAGCTGCGGATCGTCATCGACGGGGTGCGCGAGATCGGCCGGGCCCTGACCGGCAGCGTGACGCTGGTCGAAGTGTTTGTGGCGGCCGAGTTGTGCGCGTCGGATTCGGCCCGCGCGCTGCTCGCCGAGCTCGCCGGGCGGCGCGTGCCGCGGGTGGATGTTTCCCCGGCCGTGTTCGAGCGACTGGCCTACGGCGACCGCGGAGAGGGAATCGTGGCTGTGGCCGAGCCGCCCGTGCGCGGCGCTGGCGGATTTGAAACTCCCCGATTCGGCCCTGGTGGCCGTCCTGGCCGGCGTGGAGAAACCGGGCAATGTCGGCGCAGTGCTGCGCAGCGCGGATGCGGCCGGCGCCAGCGCGGTGATCGCCGCCGACGCGGGCACCGACCTGTACAATCCGAATTGCATTCGGGCCAGCCTGGGCACGGTGTTCACGTTGCCGGTCTGCGCCGCGAGCGAAGTCGAAACACTGGCCTACTTGCGCCGCGAGCGGCTGGCGATCTACGCCGCCCGGCTGGACGACACGGCGATCGACTATCGGCAGGTGCAGTTCGCTCCGCGCGCGGCCATCGTGCTGGGCAGCGAAGCGGTGGGCCTGTCGGACGCCTGGCGCGGCGCCGATATTCAGGCCGTCAAACTGCCGATGCTGGGCGTGGCCGACAGCCTGAATGTCTCGGCCACCGCCGCGGTGCTGTTCTACGAAGCGCTGCGGCAGAGGGGCTGGGGGAAGGATGAAGGATGAAGGCAGAAGGATGAAGGCAGAAGGCAGAATGAAGATGAAATGGCGAGGAACAGCGGCCGCCGCGTGCGCTCTCGCGATCGTAGCCGGGGTTCAACGACCCCCGGCCGGACCCACGCAATCGCCGCGCCGAGCAGCGGCCGCTTCGTGCCGCCCGTCACGTTGATCCCGCCCTCATTTGCGGCGGAAGATCCGTTTGATCTCCTCCAGCGCCGTGCCGAGCTGATCGACTTCGGCCAGCGTGTTGTAAAAGTAGAAGCTGGCCCGGGCGCTGGCCGAAAGCCCCAGCCGCTTGTGCAGCGGCATCGCGCAGTGATGTCCGGCGCGGACCGCGATGCCCTGGCGATCGAGCAGCTGGGCAATGTCGTGGGCGTGGATCCGATCGAGCATGAAGCTGACGATGCCCGATTTCCGCTGAGGCGCCGGACCCAGCAGGCGCACCCCGCCGACCGTAGCGAGCACTTCATGGGCCCGCACGGTCAGGGCCTGCTCGTGGGCGTGGATCGCCGGCATGCCGATCGCATTCAGGTAGTCGATCGCCGCGCCCAGGCCGATGGCCGGCACGATCGGCGGCGTGCCGGCTTCGAACTTGGCGGGCAGCTCGGCCGGCTCGAAGCCGTCGGTCCGCACGCGGCGGATCATGCTGCCGCCGCCCAGGAACGGAGGCATGGCCTCGAGCAGTTCGCGCCGGCCCCAGAGGATGCCCACGCCCGAGGGCCCGAGCATTTTGTGGCCGCTGAAAGCCAGGAAATCGGCTCCGAGCGCCTGCACGTCGGTGGCTTGATGGGGCACGCTTTGGGCGGCGTCGACCAGCACCAGCGCGCCGGCATCGTGCGCCAGTCGCACGATTTCGGCCACGGGATTGATCGTGCCCAGCACGTTGGAAACCGCCCCCACGGCAACCAGCCGCGTGCGCGGCGAAAGCAGGGCCGCGAGCTGCTCCAGGGCGAGCTCTCCCTGGTCGGTGACGGGCGCCCAGCGGAGCACGGCCCCGGTGCGCTCGGCCAGTTGCTGCCAGGGCACGATGTTGGCGTGATGCTCCATCTCGGTGAGCAGGATTTCGTCGCCGGCCCGGACGTTGGCGTCGCCCCAGCTGCGGGCCACGAGGTTGATGCCCTCGGTCGCGCCATGGGTGAAGATGACTTCTTCGGGCGCTGCGGCGCCGATGAAGCGCTGCACCTTGGCCCGGGCGTCCTCGAACAGGTCGGTGCTCTGATCGCTCAACCAGTGGATGCCGCGGTGGACGTTGGCGTATTGCCGCTCGTAGACGTCGACCAGCGCCTGGATCACTTGCCGCGGACGCTGCGTCGTGGCGGCATTGTCGAAATAGACCAGTGGCACGTTGCCGTGCAGCAGCGTCGAGAGGATTGGAAAATCGGCGCGCATGCGCTCGGCAATCTGGTCGGCGGCGGCGCTAGCAGACGCGGCAGTCAAGATTTCAGGTCCCCAAAGCGGGAGCATGCTCCCCAAAAAAGTCCCGAGACTTTGAGCCCGTGCGTTCGCGCTTCCGACGCTCTAGCCCCCCAGTCTCTACCCCCCAGTCTCTCGCCCCGAATGGTCCTAACTTAAGAAATGCAGGAGGCGACTCCGATCGCCCATTCGTTGCACTCGTCCCGGGGCCGTCGGCGATCGGAGTCGCCTCCTACCGGTCCGATTCGACCCTAAGTTAGTGCCATTCGTCTCTAGCACCCAGCCCCCCCTGCTACGCTCCCAGCGGCGAATAAATCGCCGACTGCAGCACGCGCCAACAGAGCAGGCAGCACTTCTGCCGATTGGGGGTCAGCTTGGCTCCGAACAGTTCCAGCATCTGCTGGGCCGACATGCTTTTCAGCTCCTCGAGCGAGTGGCCCTGGATGCGCTCCATCAAGATCGAAGCCGCCGCCTGACTGATGCAACAACCGTCGCCGTCGAACCAGGCCTCGGCCACGGTTCCGTCGGGATCCACTGCCAATTCCACCCGGACCACGTCGCCGCACAGCGGGTTGTCGTCCTCATGCTGGTGCGTCGGGCGCGGGCAGCGGCCGCGGTGAAACGGTTCCTCGAAGTGTTCCAGGATCCGCTGTTGATACAGTTCGTCGTCGAGCGGCATGGGCCGGGTACAAAGCGCAGCAAGAAAAGGCGGGCCAGGTACGGAGGGAGCGGTACGCAGTCCCTCACCGATTCAGTCTAGGGGCGTAGCGCCGGCGAGACAAGGACGCCCGATCGCGGCGAACGGTCGCACCCTCGGCCGGAGCGCGGCGCCGCGCAATCCACTCCGCCGGCGCACGTTCATCGTCGGCAGGATGGGCCCCGGGCAGCTGGCGATTATTCCGGCAGTCGATTCCGCTCGATCTGGGGGAATTCGCCGGTGCAGGCTTTCATGAACTCGACCAGGTCCTGTTTGTCCTGATCTGTCAGGTCGAGCTTCTTGATTTTGGGATCCAGGTGCGGATTGGGATGCCCCCCCTTGGCGTACCACTCGACCACTTCTTCCAGCGTGCGCTGGCTGCCGTCGTGCATGTACGGGGCCGACAGGGCCACGTTGCGGATCGTCGGCGTCTTGAAGGCGCCGGTGTCTTTGTCGTCGAGGCTGAAAACGGCCCGGCCGCGGTCGATCTGGTCCTCGGGCTTGTCCATGCCGACGCCCAGGTTGTGGAATTTTTCGTCGCTCAGGTTCGGGCCCACGTGGCAGGCCGTGCAGCTGCCCTTGTCGCTGAAGAAAATCTCGCGGCCGCGCTGGCGCTTTCCGACATCGGAAGCTCATCGACAGCCGCTTTGGCCGCGACGTACTTGGCGTACAAGTCCGGATCGTCGTCCTTGATGTCGTCCGGGTTGACCTTGCTCAACGGCCGGAACTGCTCGGCATAGTCGAACGGCGAAGGGCCCGTCACCACGGCTCGCTCGAAGCTGGCAATGGCCTGGCCCACGGAATCGATCGTCAGATCGCCGAAGATGTTTTCGAACTGCAGCTTGTAGCCCGGGATCCCTTTGAGGCAAGCAACGCAGGCTTCGTGCGTGTGTCCCATCTCGATCGGGTTGGCGATCGGCCCGATGGCCTGCGCTTCGAGCGACGGGGCCCGGCCGTCCCAGAACTGCGGACCGCTGAGAATCCGGTTGTAGCTGACCGGCGAGTTGCGGCCGCCCAACTGCCCGCGGATGCCCAGCCCGAAAGTGGTGTGCCTGGCAAAATCTTCGTTCGGGTCGTGGCAGCTCGCGCACGAGATCGACTCGTCGGCCGAGAGCCGGGGGTCGAAATACAACTGCCGGCCCAGTTCGATCTTGGCCCGGGTGAGCGGGTTCTTGTCGATGCCCACGACTTGTCCTCGGCCGGCCGCCAGGCCCAAGGGCAGATCGAAATCCAGCACTTCGGTATTGGCCGGGTCGGAGTACCAGGCCTGAATGTCTTCGAGCTTCAGCGGGCCTTCACCGGGAATGCCGGCAAACAGGGCCGACGTGCCGAGCAGAACCTTGTCCGGCTTGGCGGCGTCGGGCTTTGCCGTGTCGTCCGGCTTGGCCGTGTCAGGCTTGGCGGTGTCCGGATTCGCCGTGTCGTCTGTCTTCGCAACGGCCGGCTTCGCGGTGTCGTCAGCCGGCTTGGCGACTTCGGCCGGCGTTGTGTCGGCCGCGTCGTCGACCGGCTTTTCCGCGTCGGCCACGGTCTCGGCGGCATCGGGCGACGTTTCGGCTGCGGCCGGCTGGCCGGTTTCGCCCTCAGCAGCAGGCTGCTTGTCGGCGGTAGCGCGGGCGGGCAGTTTGGGGCGTTCGCAGCCGCCCAGCCACAGGGCCGCGGCCAGGGTCAGGCCGATCGTGAGTCCGTTTTGTTCCAGATGTCGCAGCATGGCCGAGTCTCCCCGCCGGTTTTTCATTTGGTATGGTCGCGATTTCGGTTTGGTGATGTCGCGGCCGGCTCAACTGGCAATCGCCAGGGGCCTGCCGCGCCCTCGCCACTATATCGATAATTATTATCGATTCCAGTCCCCCGGGGCAAACCCTTGCAGCGCAGGGCGGCGGCGCGCAGTAAGTTCAGAACATCGTGGGCGTGGCCAGCCAGAGCAGTTCTCCCTGACCGGCGGCGATCTGGCCTTCGAACTCGATGGCCGCGATCGCTCCCTTGCTGAACCGCAGATTGCTGAACCCCGAGCCGATCAAGCCCGACGTCAAACGGTCGACGTCGGGGGCATGTCCGACCCAGGCCACGTCGGCTTCGTTTTGCAGCTGCGTCCAGGCGACCAGGCTGGCCAGCTCCCCGCCCGGCGCCAGCTCGGCCAGCTCCAGAAGTTTCGGCTCGCCGTCGAGCCGATCCACCAGCGTCTGTGCCGTTTGCCGGCAGCGGACCAGCGGGCTGGTGGCGACCAGCGTGGGAGTAAAGCCATTACGGGCAAGCTTCTTGACCAGGCGGTCGAACCGCTTGCGCCCTTTGCGCGTCAGCGGACGCAGCGAGTCGTCGGGCCAGCGCGGATCGCCGTGTTGACCGGCCTCGGCATGTCGAATGATGTAGAGCAGCATGAATTACCCGGGCTTAGATGGCTATCGTTCTTCCCGATTGTCGCGATCGCCGGGTGCCACTGCGGGCTGGTCCAGCCGTGCGCTACACGGAACAACTCGCACCGCTGGCTGCCACGGCGGGCAGTCGAACACTGCTGAACGAGCCAGCAGTGGCACCCGGCGAACACTGCTGAACGAGCCCGCAGTGGCACCCGGCAAACACTGCGCGGCGAGCCAGCAGTTGTACTCAGGGGCATCCCCTCGATCCACGATATCGCGCCGCTTTTCGTGTTTCTTTTGGCTATTTCTCCGCATTCGTATTTCTCGCGGCTATCGATCCCGCCAGAGAATGGCGTCGTCGATCGCCAATTCGCTCTGCCGGACCGCGATGGCCTGTTTGAACCGCCGCGCATCGCCCGGATAGCCGGCCGTGGGTTTCAAGTCGGGCACGCGGCGGCACCAGAAGTCGTTGAACGCCCGCATCGCCAGCTCGCGCAAGTATTTCGACACCATCGAAGCCAGCGCGGCCGGCAGAAAATCCTCGCCGCCGGCGCGAAACTGGATCTCGACCCGTTCGGACTCCGGTCCCCAGCGATAAATGCTCACCGGCGTGCCTTCGCAGCGCACTTCGACCAGCGGATCGGGAAATTGCTGCTGCAGCAGCCGGCCGTAGCGATTTCGCCCGCCGTGCTTGTCGCAGACGATCAACACGGGCTCGGCCGGGCAATGGGACAACACGTCGGCCACCAGTTCGAGCGTCCATTGCGACAGCGCTTCGGCCTTGTTGCCGGCCGCCGCCGTGCAGGCGTTGAACCGTGCGGGAAAGACGGCCGTGCTGCGGATGGCCACCAGCTCCACGCCGGCCTGCGCAAGTCCGCGCCGCAACCGCGCGCCAATCTGTACAAGGTCCTCGCGATCGGCCGCCCAAGGGATGGGCGAAGCGAAGTCGACATGCCAGGGCAGCTCGTCCAGGTAGGAAGGGGCGTCGCGGTCGACCAGGTGCCAGATCTCTTGCCAATCGGTCGGGTGACAATCCAAAAGCGACAGCGTCGCGAGCACGCCGCGCTCGAGGTGCTCGATCCCCTGCGCCGGATTGTAAAGCTGCTTCGAATCGGCAATTGCCAGCCGCGGGCCGCGGCGGTCCGCCGGCGGCTTGCGGCAAACCACGCGCTTCAGCCGGCGATACAGATCGGCCAGCGGCGAGTCCACGTCGAAGGCCTCGGCCTCGACACGCCAAACCGTGGCGGTGATCAACAGCGGACCCAGGTTCGGTCCGTAGCCGGCTTCGTCCGTGCCGATGAGATAAGGCATAGCCGCTCCGCAGCAAAAACTCTGGGATCCGTCCTGTCGGTTCGGCCCCTTTACGGGCGCTTGGGAATATCGAAATTCAAATCGAGTCCGGAGGAGTCGGCCGGCACGTTGATTTCATAGTCGGCCGTCGGGCCGTGCTCGTACTGTTTGTCGACCCAGCTCTTGCCCGAGTTGGGGGCGGACATCTTCGGCGCCTCTTCCCAACATTCGATCCGCACGGTGTAGATGCCGGGCACCAGCCCGGTGCGCTGGGCCGTCTTGGCGGCGAACTTGCCGTCCGTGCCGAACGAGGCCACGGCCGCCAGCAATGGCAGCCCGGCAGCCGCCGTCTTGGGCTGGAAGTAAATCGTCCCGGCCGCCGGCCAGTCGCCCCCGCCGTAGGTGACGCGCCCCCGCACGGGCACGATATCGACCTTCGATTTGGTGCAGCCCACGAGCAGCGTCACGAGCAACATCACCAGGGCCAAAGCAGGGCGGCGCATGGGCAAGGACTCCGGCGGAGCGTGTGAAAACAAACGGGGGGTGTGCAAAAGTCGCGTCCGCCACGCCCCCTGCCAGCTTCAGCGGGACCTGCGGACGCCGGGCAGCCGAGTCGTCCTCGCGCGGCCCCGACATTGTCGGCCGCGGGAAACCGCACCGGTTTGGCCGTTTCGGACTGCCCGCCGGCCCAGGGCCGCTGCGGCGGCCAGCCGCACGTGCACAAAAATTATGCCGCCGGCTGGTTGGCCCTTACTTTAGCGGGTCAAAATGCGGCAATCAAACCAACTCCTAACCGGCGTCGCTCTGGACCCTCGGGAGCGGCGAACGTTAGGATAAAAATCGCCAGCGCTCTGGCATTCCGGTCTGGCATTCCGGTCGGGGCCGGCGGTGGCGCTCAAGGGAACATGCATGGCGATCGACTTGCACAACCTGGTCTCGGACCTGGAAAACAACATCGGCCAGGTCGTGCTGGGCAAGCCCGAGGTGGTGCGCTACTGTGTTCTGGCCCTGTTGGCCAACGAACATGTCTTGCTCGAAGACGTGCCCGGCGTGGGAAAGACGCTCATCGGCAAGGCCCTGGCCAGGAGCGTTAGCGGTCATTTCTCGCGGATCCAGTTCACCGCCGACTTGCTGCCCAGCGACATCACCGGCAGCAACGTCTTCAATCCGCAGACCGGCGAGTTCATTTACAGCCGGGGACCGATCTTCGGCAACATCGTGCTGGCCGACGAAATCAACCGCACTCCGCCGCGCACGCAAAGCGCCCTGCTCGAGGCGATGAGCGACGCCCAGGTGTCGGCCGACGGCCACACCTATCGGTTGCCGCAACCGTTCATGGTCATCGCGACGCAGAATCCATTCGAGTTCGAGGGGACGTATCCCCTGCCCGAAAGCCAACTCGACCGCTTCCTGTTGCGTATCTCGGTGGGCTATCCCGATCGCGAGGAAGAGCTGCAAGTGCTGACCAGCCATCGCTCGGGCGAGCCGGTCGATCGGCTCGAACCGGTGCTCGATCCCGAGCAGGTGGTCTCGCTGCAGCAAGCCGTGCGGCAAGTGACCGTCGACGAATCGATCAACGAATATCTGCTCGACATCGTCGCGGCGACCCGGCAATCGAGCGACCTGCACGTGGGCGTCAGCACGCGCGGCGCGCTCTGCCTGTACCGCGCCAGCCAGGCCCTGGCCTTGATCGAAAACCGCGAGTTCGTCGTGCCCGACGACGTCAAGCGGCTCGCCGTGCCGGTGCTGGGGCACCGCGTCATTTCCAAGGGTTACATGCACGGCGCGCAGCGGGCCGCGGTCGAAGCGATCGTCCGCCGGCTGGTCGAGCAAGTGCCCGTGCCGAGCTGATCGGCCGAGCTGACAGTCCTACAGCCGTTTGGCTGACGCAATCATCCGACGTAATTGGCCCGCTTCAGGCGCGGCCAGGCGCCAGATACGTGAGCAGCCACTGGATCATCCGCTCGGAACCCTCGGGCGTGACGGCATGTCCGGCGTGATGATTCCATAGCCCAAGCCGGGCTCGGCCGCCCGGATCACGGCCCGCATACAGCTCGTACACGGGCATGGCCGCGGCAATGAAGGGCCAGCTCCGCACGCCGTCGGCCGAATCGCCGCCGACCAGCAAGAAGGGGCACGGCGCGGCCAGCGCCAGCAGCTCGTGGTGTTCGTGCCCAAAGGCCGGGTCGCGAATCTTGGGGCCCAGATACCAGGGGGCGTCCCAGTTCGAGTAGCCTGTGCCGATGCCCCCTTCCGAACTGACGGCGGCCCGGACGCGCCCGTCGAACGCCGCCAGGTACAGCGCCTCTTTGGCGCCCAGCGAATGACCGATCGTGCCCAACCGGCCACCATCGACGTCGTCGAGCCCGGCCAGGATGTCGAGCGCCACGATGCCGTCGAGCAACATTCGGGCCATGCCCTTCGAGTCGGGATGCCGCTCGGCAAAACTCCGCGCCTCGGCCTCGGCCGCGAGCTTGTCGGTTTCGGGCCAGAGATAATTGCGCGGACAAAGCGCCACGCAGCCGCGGCGCGCCAACTCCAGGCCAAACGAGCGCTCGGGCCGCGCTTCGAGTCCGGCCGGCTCGCGGATCGAGCGGTCGACCGTGGGATGAAAAACGACGACGCCCGGCCGCCGCATCGGCTTGTCGGACGCTTGCGCGGCGGGCCGCAGCATATAGGCTTCGGTCGGCCGGCCGGGCTCGACCTCGTAGCGGATCCGCTCGCGGATGACGCCTTCCAGGCGCTCCTGCTCCAGCACTTCGAATTTCGGCACTTCGTATTTGGGACGTTCGGGGCGCTCGCTGGCCACGGGCCCGAGAAAATCCAGCCACCAGCGGCGAATCTCCGCCCGCCGCTTGAGCCAGCCGTCGAGCGAGGTAATCGGCTGCCCCTGGGCATCAACCAGCAGCGGCCGCAACTCGGGCGTGTCGGCCGCCGGTTCGCTCGGCGCCTGCTGCGCATCGGCCAGCCAGGGGACATCGCCAGCGGCCGCCGGCGCATCGGCCGCGCGCAGAAGTCCCGGCGCAAGCCCGCCCGCGACCAAGGCTGCCAGCACCTCCCGCCGCGACCACACGCGCCTGGCGTCTCGCATGAATGCACCCCTGGTGTCCGGGAAACTTCGCGGTTAGTGCAGCCCGATCAATCTAGCATTCGCCGCCCGAGTGCAAAGAACGCTTGCAGACCGGCAGGCCGCGGCTGCTATTTGACGCCCGGCGGTCGAAGGCGTATGCTCAAATCCCATCAAGAGCGTCCGATGCGTCGGCCGTCAGGGAGGTTCGTTGCCATGCTGCGAGTCGAGGCGGGGCACTCGCCCCGGTATTGCGACGGCGTAAGCCGCCGCAGCTTCGTGCAACTCGGGCTGGCCGGGCTGGGCTCTTGGGGCCTGGCCGATCTGTGGCGCGCCCGCGAGGCCCGGGCCGCAACCACTGCCGGCGACGCGGCCGGTGCCGCCCCCGCAGCTGGCGGTAAAGACACCTCGCTGATCCTGATCTGGCTCGACGGCGGGCCCAGCCACATCGATCTCTACGACCTGAAGCCCGAGGCCCCGGTCGAGTATCGCGGCATCTGGTCGCCGATCCGCACCAACGTGCCGGGCATCGAGATCAGCGAGATGTTCCCGCGGCAGGCCCGCTCGGCCGATAAGTTCTCGCTCATTCGATCGCTGCACCACGACAACGGCGACCATTTCACGGCCGGCCACTGGATGCTCACCGGCTATGGCGGCCCCAACGGGTTGAACACGGCCGGCAAGGCCCCGTTCTTCGGCGCCCTGGCCACCAAAGTCACCGGACCCCGGCGGCCGGGAATGCCGGCCCACGTGGCGGTGCCGTACGCTTCGAGCATTGGGCTGCGGCCGGGCTATTTCGGCGCGCATTATCTGGGCAACGAGCACAATCCGTTCGAGACCGACGGCGATCCGAACAACGCCGGCTTCAGCGTCAACAACCTCCGTCTGCCCAGTGGCCTGACGCTCGACCGCCTGCAAGACCGCCGCGGACTGGTCGAGCATTTCGACCGCCTCCGGCGCGACCTGGATACCAGCCGCGCCTTCGACGCCATGGACCGCTTCCAGGCCCAGGCCTATGAACTGGTCGCCGGCAGCCGGGCGGCCACCGTGTTCGACCTGACGCGCGAAGACGAAAAACTCCGCGAACGCTATGGCCGCACGTCCTGGGGCCAAAGCACCCTGCTGGCCCGACGGCTGGTCGAGGCCGGCTCCACGCTCGTCACCGTGCACTGCGGCGGCTGGGACCATCACTGGGACCTGCAAGCCGGGATGGAACGCTACCTGCCCGACGTCGATCGCCTGGTCTCGGCCCTGTTCGAGGACCTGCACGATCGTGGGCTGCTCGACCGGGTGATGGTCATGGTCTGCGGCGAGTTTGGCCGCACGCCCAAGATGAACGACGGCGGCAACGGCGGGCCCGCCGGCAGCAAGGGGACGCCCGGCCGCGACCACTGGGGCAATGCCTTGTGCTGCCTCGTCGGCGGCGGCGGGGTGCGCGGCGGCCGGATCGTCGGCTCGACCAACCCACGGGGCGAAGTGCCCAAGGATCGGCCGCTCACGCCCGGCGATCTGCACGCCACGGTGTTTCACGTGCTGGGAGTCGATCCGCAGACGACGAACATCGACCGCTCCGGCCGCCCGATCGCCGCGGTGCCGCAAGGCGAAGTGATCCGCGAGCTGTTCTGACGGCGAGCGTCAGCCCGCCGCTCGATGGGCCATTCCCCCGCGCAAGCAAAAGCCACCGCGCAAGTAAAAGCCTCGCCGCCGGCTGCTACTTCGCTTTCTCGACGGGCTGGTCGTCGGCCGGCTCTTCGGCCTCATCTTTAGGCGCTTCGTCGCCTGCCGCAGCCGGCTCTTTGGGCATGGCTGCCGGCGGCAGTGCCGCACCTTTGGGATTGTACGGCGGCGCGGGACCGGGCTTGTCGATCTCTTTCTTGATTTCGCCGCAGCCAGCCGCAAAGACTACCGCCAGCAAAACGAGCAAAGCCGCATGTCGCATCACAGGTTCTCCTAAGGCTCGGTCTTCTGAACCCCATTCTCCTGAAACTCGATGTCCCGAAGAGGTGAATCGGGCTCGGCGACAAATCATAACACGTCGCGATCGTGGCTACCGGCTGGCCCGCCCAGCGTTGCCGCTCGCGCTCTTTTTCTTCCATCCCCCGTATCCCCATCATCCCTCTGATCCCCTTCTCCAAACCTTCGCCCTAAATCTCACGGCTGGGCCGCCGCCCGCAGCGTGATCCGGCGCACGTCCATCACCGCCGGGCCGGGTTTCGAGCGGGCGTGCAGTTCGAGGGTTTGCCGGCCGCCCCCTTCGAGCCGGACCGTGCCGACGCGTCGCGGCACGAAGCGCTGAAAGTGCCCCGTCTCTTCGACTTTGGACGAGAGCGATTGCGTGCCGAGCAGGATTTCGAACTCCGCACCTCCCGAGCCGCCGCCGCAGCCCTGCAGGATTTCGACGTCGAACGTGCCCGGGCCGGGCGCGTCGAACTGCCACTCGGCCCAGTCGTCGAGCTGAACCCAATAGCCCAGCGTGTCCTTGTGCGGCTCCGGCTCGTAGCGAAGTTTGGGCTCCTGCGCGCCGCCATGCACCCGGGCATCCCGGGCGTGCAGGATCACGGCCCCTGCCCCGGCTGGCGATGCGGCGGGCGCGTCCTTGCTGCCCGGCAGGACGCGATTCATCAGGGCGCGCCAGTCGGCCAGTTCGCGGGCCACGGTGCTGGCCCAGTCTTCGGGCGGCAAGCGCGATGCGTCGACATCGCGATACAGCTTGCGCAGAGCGCGCCGTCGAAGCGTGGATTGGCCGCGTTCGTCTGAGCGTCTGCCGCGCGGCGCCAGGCTTCGAGCTTGCCGCGCAGCTCGGCCACGCGGCCCGGCTGTTTGGCGGCCACTTCGGTCGTTTCGCCCGGATCGGCCGCCAGGTCGTAAAGCTCCAGGCTGCCGTCCTCGTATTGCTCGACGAGCTTCCAATCTCCGTCGCGGATGGCGCCGGCGGGCCGGCTGCCCTGATTCGTGTAATGCGGAAAATGCCAGCACAGCGGCCGGGCGGCGAGAGGCTCACGCCCGCGGATCAGACCGGACAGATCGACCCCGTCCAGCCCGGCGGGCAGAGCGCCGCCGGCCAGCGCAGAGAGCGTTGGCGTCCAGTCGGTGCTGATCACCGGCGTATCGACCGTCGTGCCGGCGGGCACCTGCCCCTTCCAGTGGACGATGAGCGGTATGCGCAGCCCCCCCTCGTAACAAAAACCCTTGCCGGCGCGGAAGGGCCGATTGTGTGTGGCTGGCGTGTTCGGCCCTTCGGGCACGTGCAGGCCGCCGTTGTCGCTGGTGAAGATGACGAGCGTGCGCTCGGCCAGACCCAGCTCGTCGAGCTTGTCGACTACGCGGCCCACCGACTGGTCGAGCGATTCGATCATCGCCGCATAGATTGGGTTGAAGGCGTCCTTGTGCTTTTCGATCAGGTCGCTGCGGGCGGCCAGCGGAATGTGCGGATTATTGTGCGCCAGGTACAGAAAGAACGGCCGCTCGCGGTTGGCGGTGATGAACTCTGCAGCGTGGGCAGCGAGATCGAACTCGCCTTTGCCCCCTTCGCTGTCGGAAGGTTTGGTGTTCATCTGACCGGAATAATAGCTGTCGAAGCCTTGATCGGTGGGCAAGAAGCCCTTGTCGCCGAGGTGCCACTTGCCGAGACAGGTGCTCGTATAGCCGGCCGATTTGAGACGCTCGGCGATAGTAACTTCGGCGAGCGGCAATTGCTGCTGAATCTCCGGATGCAAAAGGAGCTGCGCGCTGGTGTCCGGCCGGCCGGGCAGAAAGGTCGTCAGGTGCAGCCGGGCCGGCGACTTGCCGGTCAATAGCGCCGTGCGCGTGGGCGAGCAGATCGGCTGAGCGCAATAGGCCGAAGTGAAACGCATGCCCTCGGCCGCCAGCCGATCGAGCCGCGGCGTGGGCTGATCGCGGCGTCCGTAGCACGACAGGTCGTCGATGCCCAAATCGTCGGCCAGAATCAGCACGATGTTGGGCCGTGCCGGTGAATTGGCGGCCGGTTCGTCGGCCACAGCGCGGCACGTCGCGACGGCATCGAGCGCAGCGGCAGCCCCTGCGAGCAATGCAGCGCGCAGCCAATTGCTCCGCCATCGATCGCAGCGGCCTGTGGCTCGATTCACGGTCAATCTCCCCAGAACTTCGAATCAAAGGACGACCCGTCGCCGCCGGCCCTGTCTTGCGACGGTGTCTTGACTTTGTCGCGGCAACGTCGATTGTACGCTTACCCGGCCTGCGGCGACATCGAGCGTGCGCTGGATGAAGACCCCTGCCCCGCCGCGCGATCACTTGCCTCGATCCTGCGACGGGGCCAACTGCCTGATCAGCCACGCGGCGGCGGCAGCTTCGCCGTCGGGCGCGTCGTCATCGGCCGCCAGGACGAGCGCGGCGTCGGCGCCTTTGGCCCGATAGGCCGCTCGCGATGCCGCGCAGATCGCTTCCAGGGCCGGAGCAGTGATGACTCGGTTGCCCGCGTCGATCGCGCCCTCCATGCGCAAGGGAAGCGGCGCCAGCCCGGCTGCCAGCAGCGGCAGATCCCCGGAGCGCATCACGTCGAGAATGATCGCGTCGTGCGGCAGATAAATCCGCGGCAGCTCGAATGCCCCGGCGTACGCGGCCAGGCCGCGGTGCACATAGATCGCCCGCAGCGGGCCGCCCAGGCCCAGATCCTCTCGGATGTCCGGAATTTGGCTGAGTCCGGCGGCAAAGAGCGCCAGCAGCTGGCCCAATGGCTCGGCTTGCCGGGGTTGATCGTCCACGGCATGGGGCACGGCGAGGTTCGCGCCGGCCGGGTTCACTTTGGCCAGCGAGTCGCCCCAGAGCGCGATCCGGCTCGGGTCGATTTCTTTTCGCTGGGCAAGGGTCCCGGTTGTCGCGAGCAGATCCTCGATCTGCCCGGCGATGAACAATCTCCCCAGCATCTGCTCGCTGGAAGAAAGCGACGTGGCCTGGCTGGTGCGATCGCGAGCGCTGTCGGCCGCCGTCTCGCCGGTTCCGCGCACATCGACCAGGCACACCGCCACGCCGCCAGCGAGCAATCGCGCGACCAGCTCGCGCCGCTGGGCCAGCAGCCGCTCTTTGCCCTGCTGGGCCACGCCGATCACGAGCGGCAGGGGTTTGTCCGCGGACGGCAGCAGCAGGACGAGCGGCACGGGCACGCCCTCGCCGCGGCGCACCGTGGCCCGTTCGATGCGGATCGGGCCGGCCGTTTCTGTGCCAGCCCAGCGGGTTTTGGCGGCAGCTTCCGCTTCCTCCGCCGGCTGGTCGTCGAAGGGGAACTCCGATTGGCCAAAATAGAGCAAGTCGGCGGGCGTGTCGGAGTCGTCGCGGTTGGCGGCCTGGGCGATTTGCTCTTTGGCCATCTCCGCCGCCAGCTCGCGGACGAGCTTAGGTTTCAGCTCGGCGCGCAGCTCGTCGGTCCAGCATTGCAGCTCGGCGGCCGGGCGTGTCTGGGAGTACTCCTCGACTTTGTCCGGCATTCCGAACCAGCGGGCCAGGGCCGGATAGATCATCCGCCGGTGCACGCTGCCGATGTTGTTGCAGTGCGTGGCCTCGGGGGGCTGGCCTTTGACCGAGCCCGAGCCGTGCGTAAAGGCCAGGCGATCGTCGGCTCCGAACATGGCGTAAATGATTCGCAGCCGCCGCCAGACTGGATCGTGCTCCTGGTCCCAGCTGAACTCGTGGGCGTAGATCAGTCGCCGCGGGGCAATGCTGCCCACGATCGCCCAGGGCAAAAAGCCGCCGCGCGCCGAGTCGCGCAGGTTGCGCGTCGATTCCCAGCCGCCGCTGCCGGCGTAGCCGAAACGGTCCTCGGGGTTTTCCGGCAGCGGAAAGCGGGTCTCCGGCTGCGGCCCGCCGAAGTTGAACACACAGGCGGCGGCAAACCGCGGGTCGAGCGCCGCGGCCACGGCCGCCACGTCGCCGCCGCCGGCCACGGCGCCCAGCACGATCGTGCGCTCGGGATCAACCTCAGGATAGGTGAGCAGCAGATCGAGCCCGCGCGACAGATCCCAGGCCAGCCAGCCCATCAGGCTTTCGCCCACCAGTTCCAGATGCGCGTCGACATCGTAGCGAAAGTAATAATCCTGCCGGCTGCGTTTGAATGGGGTCGGCCAATCTGCGTCCGTGCGAAAGGGATGCTGCCGGCGCTCGCCGTGCCCCAGGTGATCGGGCACGAGCACGATCGCCCCCATTCGGGCCCAGCTCATGCCCATCGTCTGCAGCTCGCCTTCGGTCTTGGGATTGTGATGGCTGTGCGAGAGCAGGATGCCGGGGCACGATTTGTCGGCCCAGGACGCGGCGGCCGGCGCGGGGCGATACAGGTTGGCGCTGGCCCAGAGTCCGGGGCGTGTTTGATAGACCAGCTTGTCGATCACGAAGCCGTCTCCCCCGATCGTGCCGCTCGAATGCACGTCAAGCGGCACGGGCCGATCGGGCCAGCGGCCGAGCGAGCGGCGCAAGGCGTGCAGGCAGTCGTCGCGGTGCGATTGCCAATCGTCGCTGAGCCGCCGGCCTTCGCCCGCGAGCATCGCCCGCCACCGGGCGGTCGAGCTCAGGTTGGCCTGGCGAATTTTCCGGCTGATGTTGGTTTCGAGCGCTTGGCGGGCGGCGGTCCGCTCCTCGGCCGGCAGCGCGTGCGCGTCGAGGTCGGCCAGCGCGGCGCGAATTGGCTGCAGGCGCTCGTCGGCAGCCGGCTCGCCCGAGCGGGCGGGATTCGCCCAGCCAGGTGCCGCCCAGAGTAGCGCCGCAAGCAGTGTCCAGCGGCACACAGCTCGCCGGCGAATCACTCCGGACGCTCTCGCAGCACGAACGAAAGCCGCTGCACCATCGCCTGGGCATCGCATCGGGTCTCACCTTGCGCTATTGGGTTGATTGTCGTTCGCCCAGCGCGAAACGATTTTGCGCCGCCGCCCCCGCCGCTAGTCGAACCGCCCGAACAGGCCGCTGATGAATTCACGGGTGTTGGTCGCGTCGCCGGCTTTGATCTCATAGACGCCTGCCCGCAGCACGATCGGACGGCGCACGAGGTGGAAGCCGCCCAAGCCGATGCCGGCCAGGCCCGCGAGCAAGATTCCGCCGCCGAGCAGCAGACCTTTGACGATTCCCGCCGGCAGGATCGCGGCATTTTGCAGCTCGAGCCAGAGGCCGATGGCGAATCCCACCCCGACGAGCACGGCGATTGTGCCGAGCCCCAGCAGGGCCCAGCACGTGGCCAGCGCCAGGGGCAGGCCGGGCCAACCCGTCGCGAGCGTCTGCTGCCGAACGAGCGCGACGAGCGCGTCGGCCTGGGCCCGGTTGGCGTAGACATCGAAGCACGTGCCGTCGACGGCTGCCAATTTAATCGTGAACTTGTTGGCGATGGGCGTACCCTCGGCCTTGAACACCACGCGCCCGATTTCGTTCCAGGCCAGCCGGCGTTCGACCAGCCAGGTGGAGAAATTGACGTCCGCCCCAAACTCCGCACGGCCTGCCAAGCGCGTGGCCGGGTAGCCGATCAGCCACAGCAGCACGCCCACGAAAAAGGCGCCGGCCACGAATAGCGTCAGCCACCCTTGCCAGGAAGGTTCTCGATTCAGGTCGTGCCAGAATGCCGCCTCGGCCGCCGCCGCGACCGCGGTCCAAGCGACGATCACCCCGCCGAACAGCAGGGCATTCGAACGCCGGCGATCAATCGTTATGCTGGTCATGCTCGTAAATCATTCGACAGGAACGATTTTCGCGCGCCGAGGGCGGCCCCTGCCAGCGGGTCTGAAATGATTTTTGAAACAAGTTTGCTCCCGGAACCCAAAACGTATAAACTGGCGCTTATTAGTGTCAATAGTTTGCCGCCGGTTCGTCGATCCTTCCTGAATAGCCCACCGCCTGGTTGGTAGGAGATGTCGCCATGCTCAGCATCCTGGGGCGTCCCGATAAAGCCGCGCCGTTTTGCGATCGCTTCAGCCGCCGCAGCTTTCTGCAGATCGGCGGCGCAGGCGCTGGGCGGGCTGGCGCTGAACCAGATATTGGCCCTGGAAGCCCAGGCCGGCGTGGGCAGTTCGCACAAGGCGATCATCAACGTCTATCTGCCCGGCGGACCGCCGCACATCGACATGTGGGACCTCAAGCCCGAGGCCCCCATGGAAATCCGCGGCGAATTCAAGCCGATCAAGACGAACGTGCCCGGCATAGAAATCTGCGAGCTGTTTCCCAAGATCGCGGCGATGATGGACAAGTTCGTCATCGTCCGCTCGCTGAGCGATTCGGACGGCGGGCACGACGGCTATCAGTGCATGACCGGTCACAAGCGGGGCGATCGCGCGCCCGGCGGCGGCTTTCCTTCGGGCGGCTCCTGGGTTTCGCGCCTGGCCGGCCCGGTCGATCCGGCCATCCCGCCCAACCTGGCCCTGATGTACGCCACCGGCAATCGCACCTGGGGCGAGCCCGGCACGGGGGGCTTCCTGGGACCGATCCACGATCCGTTCAACCTGGTGGGTAAGAAGGCCCGCGAGAAATCGGACAACATGGTGCTGCACGGCATCACGCTCGAGCGGCTGCGCGATCGCGAGGCGCTGCGGCACTCGTTCGACCGTTTTCGCCGCGAGGCCGACGTGGCCGCCCGGATGTCGAGCATCGACGCCTACATGGGCCAGGCGCTCGACATTCTTACCGATTCGAAGCTGGGCGACGCCCTGGACCTGTCGAAGGAAGATCCGCGCATCGTCGAGCGCTACGGTCAGAACGACGAGGCCTTCCAGCGCGACGGCTCGCCCCGAATGGTCGAGAACTTCTGCATTGCCCGGCGGCTGGTCGAGGCGGGCGCCCGGTACGTGTCGATGAACTTCAGCCGCTGGGACTGGCACGGGCCGGACGGCATGAACTACGTGCAGTCGCGGACCGACTTCCCGCTGCTCGACAACGGACTATCGGCCCTGGTCACCGACTTGCACGAACGGGGCCTGGACAAGCACGTGTCGGTCGTCGTTTGGGGCGAGTTCGGCCGCACGCCGCGGCTCAACAAGGACAACAGCCGCGACCACTGGCCCGCGGCCAACGCCTGCGTGATGGCCGGCGGCGGCATGCGGACCGGCCAGGTGATCGGCTCGACCAACCGCTACGGCGAAGTGCCCCACAAGCGGCCGGTGCAATTCCAGGAAGTGTTCGCCACGCTGTATCGCAACATGGGGCTCGACGCCCATCGCGATCGCGTCTTCGACGGGGCCGGCGTGCCGCGCTACCCGGTCGACTCGGGTGTCGAGCCGATGCCGGAGCTGATCTAGGCGAAGGCAGAAGGCAGAAGGATGAAGGCAGAGTAAGAAACTCGCCGCGCCCGTCCTATATTTCTGCCCTTGTTATTCTGCCTTCTGCCTTCATCCTTCTGCCTTTTTGTCCGCCGGGTGCACCCAGGGCTGGCGATAGGGGCGGCGCAGGAGCTGGTTCGCCTCGTCGTCGCCCACCACCCGGCCGTCGGCCGGATCCCAGGCAAGCGAACGGCCCAGCTGCAGGGACAGATTGGCCAGGATGCAGCTGGCGGTCGAGATGTACCCCTCGCCGATGTCGGCCACCGGCTTGCCGCGGGAGGCGATCGCGGCCAGAAAGTCCTGCATGTGACGCCGCAGCGCCGGAGCCACGTGTTTCTCCAGGTCTTTCTCGGTTTTGTCCTCGGGATATTCATCCAGCTCGTAGGCGACGTCCTTGTGGACCGGCTGGCCGCCGCCCCAGGGAATGAAATCGTAGCCCATCACGCTGGCTTTGAGCGTGCCCTTGTCGCCGTAGAACGTGGCGCCCCAGGGATACTTGGGGTCGGGCGCTTCGCCCCAGGTGCGGTGCTGCCAGACGACCTGTAGATCGCCGTAGTCGAACGTGGCCCCCTGCGTGTCGGAAATGTTGGCCTTGCTGGCCTTGTCGATCAGGATGCCGCCGGCCGACGAGATCCGCCGCGGCCAGCCCAGCTCCATCATCCAGCGGACCATGTCGAACATGTGGATGCACATGTCGCCGACGATGCCGTTGCCGTATTCCATGAACGCCCGCCAACCGCGCGGATGCACCAGCTTATTGAACGGGCGCAGGGGGGCCGGACCGGTCCACATTTCGTAGTCGAGGTATTCCGGCGGGGCCGTGTCGGGCGGATTCTCCCGGGCCCGCATGTGGTAATAGCAGTAAATCTCGACCAGGCCGATCTTGCCAAGCTTGCCTTCGCGGAGGAACCGGTCCCGGGCTTCGGCCAGATGGGGCGTGCTGCGGCGCTGGGTGCCCACCTGGACCACGCGATTGTGCTTGCGGGCCGCGGCCAGCATGGCCTGGCCTTCGGCCACGTCGACGCTGATCGGTTTTTGCACGTAGACGTCAGCCCCGGCCTCGACCGCGGCGATCATCGGCAGGGCGTGCCAATGGTCGGGCGTGCCGACCAGCACGATGTCCAGATCCTTCTCGGCCAGCAGCTTGCGGTAATCGGAATAGGTGCGGGGTTTTTGCTTCGAGGCCTGGCGCTGGCCGATGATGTCGGCCGCTTCGGCCAGCATTTGCCGATCGACGTCGCAAAGCGACACCACCTCGACCGGCGCCACCTGCAGCAGCCGGATCAGGTCGCACTTGCCGTACCAGCCGCAGCCGATCAGGCCGACGCGCGGCGGTTTCTTGTCGGCCGCGGCAGCGTGATAGCCGCCCAGCGCGGTGAGCGCCATTCCGGCGGTGCCGGTGCCAATGAACGTGCGGCGATCCATGGTCGTGGCCCTCTGGGGTACGGGACTTTCGGACCTACGCCAACTGTAACGTGCCGCGTGCGCGTCCGGCAAGCCACCGCCCTCCGGCAATCGCTCGGCGAGGCCGCGATTTGGGTCCAGGCAGTGGGCCGAGCGCGAGCGGAAACGCCAGACATTCGTCGCCAGTGCAGTCCGCGCGCCCTTGGCGTAGGGCGCCGCGGTCTGCGACAATCTGGCGGCCGACTTGGATTCGCCCAAATTAGCGCCGCGGAGTTACGTGCCAGACCGATGACCGCCCCCCACAAATATCTGACCGCGCCGGTGCCGTCGACCACGATGCCGGCCGGCATTCCCTACATCGTGGCCAACGAAGCGGCCGAGCGGTTCAGCTTTTACGGGATGCGGACGATCCTGACGATCTTCATGGTCAAGTATCTGGCCGATCGCAGCGGCCTGCCAGCGCCCATGAGCGAGGGCGAGGCCAAGACTTGCTTCCACGCGTTCGTGTCGGCGGTGTACTTTTTTCCGATCGCCGGCGCGCTGCTTTCGGACGGCGTGCTGGGCAAGTATCGCACGATCTTGAGCCTCTCGGTCGTCTATTGCCTGGGGCACCTGGCACTGGCGCTCGACGACACGCGCATGGGGTTGTTCGTCGGGCTGGGGCTGATCGCGATCGGATCGGGCGGCATCAAGCCTTGCGTGTCGGCGCACGTGGGAGACCAATTCGGTCAGCGGAACAGTCACCTGATCGCCAAAGTGTTCGGCTGGTTTTACTTCGCGATCAATTTCGGCGCGTTCATTTCCACCCTGCTCACCCCGGAACTCATGAAGCGATTCGGCCCGCATTGGGCCTTCGGCGTGCCGGGGGTGCTGATGCTCTTGGCCACCTTCGCCTTCTGGATGGGACGCAACAAGTTCGTGCACGTGCCCGCCGGCGGACTGGGATTTCTTCGCGAGGCTTTCAGCGGCGAGGGCATCCGGGCCGTGCTCAAGCTCATTTCCATCTATGTGTTCGTCGCCATGTTCATGTCGCTGTTCGACCAGACGGGCTCCGCCTGGGTGCTGCAAGCCGACCATATGGACCGCCATTGGCTGGGACGCGACTGGGACACGTCCCAGGTGCAAGCCATCAACCCGATCCTGATCCTGCTCTACATCCCGCTGTTTGCTTACGTGATCTACCCGGCGATCGACCGGGTGTTTCCGCTGACGCCGCTGCGCAAGATCGGGATCGGACTTTTCCTGGCGGCGCTCTCGTTTGTCGTCACGGCCCGCATCGAGGCGTGGATCAGCGCGGGCCAGACTCCTGGAATCGAATGGCAATTGCTGGCCTATGCGATCCTGACGGCCGGGGAGGTGCTGGTCTCGATCACGGGGCTGGAGTTCTCCTACACGCAAGCCCCGCGCAAAATGAAATCGATCATCATGGCCATGTACTTGTTCAGCGTGTCGCTGGGCAATGCGTTTACGGCCCTGGTGAATCAGGTCATTCAGAATCCGGACGGCACCAGCAAGCTCTCGGGCGCCAGCTACTACTGGTTCTTTGCCGGCCTGATGGCGGCCACGGCCGTGGTGTTCATCTTCGTGGCGCTGGGTTATCGCGAGCAGACGTACATCCAGGAGGAAGGGCCGGCGGCGGCCTGAGACGGGGCCGCAGGCCCGGCGGAGTGCTGGCTGCTGCCAGGGGGGCGGAAAGGGGCCGGTTTTCGCCGCGAATCGGCCGCGCCGTTTTGCCATTGCCCCGTTTTGTGATCCGCCGCTAATATGTCGCCCCGCCCAGGATGCGCCGGCTGAAAAGCCGCTTTGGAGAGGCCATCCGGGGGCTCGCGGCCGGCACCAGAGCCGGCAGTGCGCGTAAAGCAGGGATGGAGCGACCCACGGCATGGAATCCTCGACGGTCATCGCCTTCCGCGCGCTGGTGATGCTGGCCTGTTTGATCATCGTGCCCATGGCGGCGATTTTCGGCAGCCAATTCCCCGACGTCGTCAAGGCAGTGCTGGTCGACCGCTTCTGGCCCGCCGGCGAAAAAACTCCCGCCGCCGATCCCTTCCACCACAACGATGCACCGCCGTTTGCGCCCGGCCCGGCGCCCAGTTGGCACGCCGATCCGGCTCCCGCCGCGCTTGCGCCCGGCTATGCGCCCCCGGCCGGTCGGCCCCTCGCCGGTCCGCAGGCCGCCATCGAACCGACCGCCGCTTGGGGAGCTGCGGACGGCTCCGTCCGGCACGCCCTGCACGAAGCGCCGGGCGCCCTGCCCCCGGCCGCCGGCCCCCCGCGGAGCGATTTCGGCCAGCCCGGCATTCTGCCCGGCGGAGCCGGCGCCGCGGCCATGCCCGCTGCCGGGCAGACGGACCGGTTCACCTACATGGAAGGCCGGCTGCGCGATTTCGGCGCGACCTATTATCTGCTGGAGCGGCTGGCCAATGGCGGTGACCGGTACCGCTTCTTCTGCCAGTTGCCGCTGGCCGGCAATCCGGGCCCGACCCGGAACTTCGAGGCCACGGACATCGACCCCTTGCGGGCGATGAATCGGGTGGTCGAACAGGTCGAAGCCTGGCGGGCTGGCCGGCTGCAGTAAACCGGGCTGCCGTAGAGCGCGCCCGCAAGCTCCGCCCGCGGCCCTCCGCCGCTGCTTCCGTCTCGCTCAACCTGCGTCGACTTGGTAGATTGCGGAGACTGTTGATTTCCGGATTGCCCTCGGGCCGGCGGCGAGGTTCGGAGGCTCCGGCCGAAGCCGGGCGTCTGCCGTGTGTCCTCGGGCGATCCTGGGTCACAGGTACGTCTGGGCTTTTTCGCTTCCTCGCAATTTTGGTCGAGCAGTGCCAAGCAGGCGACTTTTTGCCGGCCGGCAGAAGTCCGGCTTTCGACATCCGGCGACCACGTCGCCAGGCCGTTCCGGCCAGCTCCAGCGGCGAAATCGCCGCTTCAGGCAGGGCCGGCCGCGGGATGCTAAGCTCGCGCCCGCCAACGAGTTCTGCCGCGATGCCACGCTGGCCAAGGTCGAGGCCATCCTGCTTCTGGCCCGCGAGCCCCTGACAACTCGCAAGTTAGCCCAACTTGCCGGCTTGGCGGACGGCACCGAAGCGCGTACATTGATTCGCCGGTTGAATCGGCTCTACGACCTCTCTTCCAGCGCATTTCGGGCGGAGGAGATCGGGGGCGGATTCCAACTGATGACGCGGGCCCAGTTTGGCTCCTGGCTGCGGCGGCTGTACCAGTCGCCGATCGAGAGCCGAATGTCGGGTCCGGCCCTGGAAAGTTTGGCCATTGTCGCGTATCGTCAACCGGTATTGCGGGCGGAAGTGGACGCCCTGCGCGGCGTCGACTGCAGCGAGATATTGCGGCAATTGATGGAGCGCAACCTGGTGCGGATCAGCGGTCGGTCGCCCGAGTTGGGGCGGCCCTATTACTACGGGACCACAAAGCGTTTCCTGCAGGTGTTCGGATTGCGGAGTCTGGAAGATTTGCCCCGGGCCGCCGAGTTGCGGTGCGCGGCGGGCGAACCGGCCGTCGGACCTCCCGCTGGCGGACCCCCGGCTGGCGGACTCCCGGCTGGCGGACCACCGGCTGGCGGACCACCGGCAGTGGGTGGCAGGTCGGCGGCTGCCCGAGCGAAGGCCGGGCCCTAGGCGAACCAGCCGCGAACAGCAAGCAGTGAGATTTCAAGCAGTGAGAATTCACCACGAACTCTGGGATTCGCAAGCCTGAAACGGGAATTTGCCAGCCACGACGTTTTCGACCCAGCCAGTAGCCTCTTCAAGCGCCCGGGACTTTGCGGCGGCCACGAATGACCCCGCCGGCGCCCCCGGGATCCAGACGGCCCGAATCCCAGACGAAACGAACCCCAACGGCACTCGTCCCCTCGTCCAGACGGCCTTACCCAGACGACCGCCAACAACTTATCAATCTTCGTGAAGACCAGGAGGATTTCGACGTGACCATCACCGCTCCGAGCGCATCCGATCTCGCCGAGAAGTGGGCTGCCAGCCGATTTGCCCAGGGATCCCTGGCATCGATCTTCGCCGCGGCTCGTTCCAAGGACGAGGAGGACGCCGACGACGATCTCGCCGACGACGATGAAGACGACGAGGACGATGACGACGACGACGACGAGGAAGAAGACCTCGAAGACGACGAGTGGGAAGAGGTCGACGACGACGACGACGAAGAAGAAGAGGAAGATGAGGACGACGACTGGGACGACGAAGACGACGACTGGGATGAGGACGAAGAAGACGACGAGGACGATGACGACGACGACGATGAGGACGACTGGGAAGAGGGCGACGAAACCTGATTATTCGCCGGGCGCGGAGGTGCGCAGCAGGCCGCGCGCCGCGGCAAGAGCCACATAGCAATCGGTGCGCAAGATGCCCGCCAACCGGCTACCGCTGCAGCCGGGTTTGCTCCTGCAGGGCTCCTCGCTGCAGCGGGGCCAGTCGCTGCCCCAGGGCTACTGCCCCCAGGCGACTGGGAAAACGCCGACTGGGAAAACGGTTACTGGGAAATCCATTCCCAGCCCATCGGCGAGGCCAGCTCCCGATTGGCAACCTGGGCCCAGGGCGTGCTCGGGTGCTCGGTCACGACCCGGGTCAGATACTTCTTCGCCTGCCCGGCGAGTTTCTCCAGGGCCGAGTCCCCTTTGACGTCGTTCGTGGGGCGCAAGATCCAGGTCGTGTGGTTGGGGTCGGGGAAGCTCTTGCCGGCCTTGAGCTGGGCCAGGGCCGAATTGTACCCTTCGATCCGCGACCGCATGGCCGCCGCCCGGCCCATCGCCAGGTCGTATTCCACCTGCCAGCGGGCGCCGGTCAGCTTGGCCCGCTCGGACTCGCCGGCCGACAGCGCCTTGTAGAACGGCGAGACCTTCGGCTCCAGGCGCGCCGAGGCCTGCTGCGACTTGTCCAACGACCGCTTCAACGCGGCTTCGTCTTTTTGCTTGAAGAACCGCTGGTCGAAGCTGTGCGTCAGGTCGGCGTGCGGCACCTTGCCCGCCTCGACCAGCGCCCGGCGAGCCGCATTCGCGGCCAGCAGTTTGTCGTAGGCCTCGCGCGAGACGTAGTCGGGAGCCAGCTGGGCCATCTGCTTGGGGTCGTAGCTGTTGAACATCCGCACGGGCATATACCGGCCGCCGGTCTCGATGGCCAGCCGCGAGAGGGCGAACGGACCGAAGCCCGAGTCGATCGGGTTCTCCGGCCCCATCCAGCCGCCCATGTCGATGCCTTCGCACTCCCACGACTCGGGACCCTGCCGCACCGGTTTGCCCGATTCGGTCTTGAGCGCGCCGGAAAGCACGGTTTTCAGCCCCAGCGGAGCGGGCACGCCGATCACGTAGACCGGGACGGCGGCTTTGCGCAACCGCGGCACGAGCTGATCGACCATCGCTTCGTCGTCGCCGGCCTCGTCCGAAACCACGACCAGCATCATCAACCGGTTGTCGCTTCGGCAGAATTTCTCGTATTGCTTGACCGCCACGTCGATGGCCTCAAACGGATGCTCTTCGTCGCTGCCGTCGTCGCGAATGCCCGAAGCGGCCTGGATCAGCGTGCTCGGGCTGTCGGTCGGCTCGAGCGTGTTCAGTTCGACCGTCTTGCCGAACGAGCCCACGACCGACATCAGCCGGGGCGTCTTGCCGGCAGCCAGGTTCGGATTGCCATCGTTGTGCAGTTTTTCGAATTTCTCGTAGATCGACTCAAACCGCCGGATCACCTTTTCGCGCTGATCGGCGGCGCTGGCCGTCCGGTCGAACAGCCACACGACCAGCGTCGGGCGGTCTTCCAGCGCGTCGTAGATCTCCGAGGCGACGTAATCCGTCGCGTCTTCGAAGCTGGTCCAGTGATCGTGCGCGCCGGAGCGGGCGAACGGATTGCGCCCCGAGGGGGCCGCGTGCGCCGGGCCGGCCGAGGGCACGTCGCGCGGCATCTCGCCCGCGTCGTACTCGCGCATCGTGGTGAACCCGCGCTTGGGCGGATTGCCCCAGTTCTTGCGCCCGCCGGTGAATCCGCCCCGCGAGCCGGCCGGCGCTTCGTCCGAACCGGAATCCGTCGAGCTGGAGTCCTCGTCCTCCGCGTCTTCTTCATCGTCGGCGCTGGCGGCGGCGACGGCCGGGCGAGCCGTTGTCGGCGGGCTGGCGTCGGAGTTCGACCGCACCATGTTGAAGGTCACCACGAACAGCACGATTCCCAGCGCGAGCACCAGGAAGGTCATCAGCGGGGGCGAGAGATTTTTCATAATCCGTTCTTGCCGGGAGGCGAGCTGGGAAACGAGCGGCCGCTTTCCTCATTATAGGCATCGGCCGGTCCAATGCGAAAAGGCCAGGACCCGGCCTTTCCGGCGCCGCCCGAATGCCCCCGCTGCGGAGGATCGGCCGGAAATGCCGCCGCCGGCTGGCGATGGGCAGCGGCCCGTGGGCCCGGCTACGCCGCGGCGCGGCCCGATTGGCCGCCGTGCGGAGCCGGCCGGTTTGCCGCGTCGGGCAGCCAGTGGGGCGGCAGGTTCAGGGCCGGTTCCACCTGGCGGACCAGAAGCAACCGCGTCCCCAAGCCGGCCACCAGAACCAGGTAGGCGAGATTGCGCGCCGCCAGCACCATCCAGGCTGTGTGCCCCAGCTGGGCGTCGACCAGCTCGCGATAGTGATCCGGAAAGATCCAGGTCGTCGTCCGCGCCAGCCCCACCAGGACCGCGGCCAGGAGCCACGAATATTGCCACTTGGGGGGCAAGGTTTGCGCGCCCAGCAGCATCGCCACCGGCAACGCCCAAAGGAAGTACTGCGGCGAAAGGACCTTGGCCAGGATCGTCGCTCCGCACAAAGCCAGGCAGGCGGCGCTCAGCGCCTGGCTGCGCGTGTACCGCGCGCCCTGCAGCAGGCACCATAAGCCCAGCCCGGCCAGCAGCGCCAGGAGCAACAGCGTCGAGCAGGACTTGAGCGCGGCGGTCCACTCGGTGGCCACATTCACCGAGCCGAACGACACTTCGAAGTCCAGCGGCTCGCTCGTCACCAGCGCGAGGACCGAGGCGTACAGCGATTCGATCTGGATGCCCCGCTGGCCATGATAGGCGAACATCCGGCCCACGCTCGAACCCGCGCTGGCCAGGTGGATGGCGAAGGGGAGTCCGGCGCTCACGGCCAGAGCCAGCAGCGCCTGGGCCGTTTGCCGCCAGGGCCGGCTGGAGCGCAGTTCGGCCAACAGCACGAACGGGACCATCAGCACCGGCACCAGCTTGAAGCTGACGCCCAGCCCAAGCATTGCATGCGCGGCGTTCCGGTAGCGGCCGGCCGCGCCTCCGCCGTCCCCCGCCCGCAGCCACAGCCAGGCCCAGGCCAGCAGAATCGCCGTCAGCGCGATGTCCAGGCGTTGCAGCAGCACTGGCCAGAGCACCGCCGTGGCCGCGACGTAGCCGGCCGCCAGCGGCACCAGGTGCGCCGGCCAATGCCGCCGGGCCATGTCCACCAGCAGGACGAAGGCCGCCAGATCGCAAGCCAGCGCCAGCAGCTCATACAAGTGGCCGTACCGCATGAACGCGGGCGACTTGCCCAGCACGCCGTCGAAGGTGCCCTCGGGCACCGGATGCGGATCGACCAGCCGCGGCAGCGTCATGAACCAATATGCCGCCGGCGGATACTCGACGTCGAAATCGCGGTACGCCACCTTGTGCTCGTCGACGCCTTGGACCGCGTAGCGGAAGTAGAGTTCGATGTCGGAGCGGGCCGGGCCTTCGCAGATAAAGATCGCGGCGCGCGAAATCACCCAGGCCAGCGCCACCAGCAGCAGGGCCCGCCGCCGATCGGCAAGCCAGGAGGGCATCCGCATCATTCGACTTCCTTGTCGATCGACTCGCACTCGGCATGGCCGCCCCCGGCAAACCGGCCGGCGGGCGGAGATGGCCACGGGTTGGCGCCGCGTGAGGGCAGGCTGCGTGGCCGGGGAAAATTGCGGCCAGACTATAAATAATGTCCACGCCGCGGGCCAGAGCAACCATGCTAGCGGTCCGAATGGCGGCGCGTGCGAACCCGCACGCTGGTGACCCCGGACCACTAAGGGGCTTCGGCCGGCAACTGAACGGTTTCGGTGCCCGCCCGAGTGATTAGCTGCAAATAGAGCTGCGGATCGATGCCGGGCGTGATTGCGTGTGCCGCGCCGTCGGCTGTCAGATGCATGACCACGCCCCCCAGGTGATCGCTGCTGGGCCCCCAGGAAACTGCACGCGGCAAACCGGCCGCGCGACGGGTGCGCCGAGTTGGCTCGCCGGCCGATTGAGGCCAACAGGGCAGAGAATTCCGCCGGCCGCAGGATTGATCTTCGAACCGGCAGGATCAGGACCCGGATTTGCCCGCGGCCGGATCGAGGGCCGCTTTGGCGGCGGCCAGCCGGGCTTTGTGCGTGGCGATCTCGTCGTCGAGCGCCTGCAGCTTGTCGGCTGTCTCCTGCTGGCTGGCTTCCAGCTCGCGCTGGAATTTGCCGATCTGCCGGCGGATCCGCCGGGCTTCGTCTTCGAGCGTGTTATTGGCGGCCTGGGTTTCCAACTGCTCGATCGAATGCTTGAAGGGATTCTGCGTCGCCTCGGCATGCTGCGTCACGTTGCGCCGCTCGCCGGCCAAGCTGTCGAGCGCCAGTTCTTCGGCCGCCACGATGGCCTGGGCGTCGGCGGTCGAGATTTGCGGCCGGGCGTCGGCGGCCACCAGAAACTGGCCGGCAAACACGCCGGCGGCCAGCAGCGAAAAGCCCAGCGCCAGCCAGCGCCGCAGAAACGATGAGAACACCAGCACCAGTCCGGCCGCGCCGGCAAAATAATTGCCCAGCGGCCCGCTGAACCGCTCGCCCAGCAGCGGCAGTCGCAGCGGCATGCGCATCCGGCCGTAGGCCGCCTTCGTGGCCAGGCTGGCGGCGTCGGAGCTTGCGGCGGCGTCGGCACCCGTCGCGGCATCACTGGTCCTCGCGGCGTCATTGGCCGACGCGCCGGCGGCGCTCCCCGGCACGCCGGCCACGGACTGCACCTTGTCGGTCCACTTCTGGAGCTGCTGATAGGGGAGCAAGTTGTTTTGATGCATCCACACGAGGCACAGCAGCAGCAGGACCCCGCCGGCGAACAGCCGGATCGGCGCCCAGCCGTTCGAGTCGTCGTAGCGCACGGCCGAGTGGTCGATTTTCTTGTTGGCTTTGAGCATCAGGGCGGCGGCGGTTTCGAGCGCCTTCTTCTGCGCCTCCTGCGCGCTGAGGCCGGAGGCCTCCAGGCCGCTCTGCTCGACCTTGACCAGGTGGTCGCGCTGCTCGCAGGCGCTGCGGGCCTGCAACCGGGCATCGCACGAGCGGATGAGCGGATCCCGCCAGGCGGCGTATTTCGGTCGCGGCTGGCCGTTCTCCCCCTTGCCCCAGAGCGTGCGGGCTTGCAGCTTGGCCTCGTAGCCGAACAGCGCCTCGTACAGTTGTTCCCAGCGCGGGCCGCTGTACTTCGAGACGAATTGCCGCAGCGAGTTCTCTTCCAGATTCTGCAGCCGCAGACTCCGCAGCAGCAGCTCGATTTCGCTCAACGGGACGCGCCGGGCCCGGGCGGTCGGGCGATCGAGGCCAAAATAGAATCCTGCCGCCAGCAGCGACGACACTACGACGACGACGATCGCCACCAGCGACAGCCCCAGGAAATAGGCCATCGCCACGCCGATCAAGCCGGCCGAGGCCCAGCTGAGCCAGTCCTTCCAGCGCCGCCGGCGAGCAGCGCCCGGATGCGCACCACCAGCGGCGTCGCTTCGAGCAGCCCGGAGAGCGTCAGATACTCGAGCGGCGCCAGCAGACCGATGCCCACGGCGCCGGCGGCCCAAGCCCAGCTGCCCATCGCCAGCGCGACGAGCGCGCCGAGCAAGCAGCCGATTGCGAAAGCCAGGATCAGCAGCGGCCGCAGCCGGGCCAGGCCGGCGGTCTGAAACGTCCCGGCCGCCTGTTCCAGTCGCTCGACGTGCTCCTCGCGCGGCGAGAAGGGCCGCGTGCTGTCGGTGCCCAGGAAGTGTTCCAGCGCCCGGATCACTTCGGTCATCGTCTGGAAACGGGCCTCGGGTTTCTTGGCCACCATCCGCAGGATGATGTCGCTCAGCGTCTTGGGCACGCCCTTGACCACCGCGTCGGGCGGCACGACCGGCTCGGTGGCGTGCTTGGTGATGACCTCCAGCACCGTCTTGCCTTCGAACGGCGGGCGGCCGGTGACCAGCGCGTAGAGCGTGCAGCCGAGCGAGTAGATGTCGGCCCGGGGGTCGACGCCGGCCGCATCCCGGGCCTGCTCGGGGGACATGAAGGCCGGCGTTCCCAGCCCGACGCCGGCCTGCGTGGCGTCGACGGCCGCGGCGCCGGTGGCGGCACCGGATTTGGCTGCCGGGGCCGCGGCGCCAGAATTGGCGGCCGCTTTCGCACCGGTGCCGGACGTCCCGCTGGTAGCCGACGTTCCGCTGGTAGCAGGGTCCGAGCGCTTCACGATGCCCAGGTCGGCAATCTTGACGATGCCCTGGCTATTGAGCAGCAAGTTGTCGGGCTTGATGTCGCGGTGGATCATCCCTTTTTCGTGGGCCACGGTCAGCCCACGGGCCGCCTGCAAGATGTAGCCGGCCGCGACTTCCGCCGGCAGCTTGCCGGTGTCCTGCACGAGTTGGGCCAGCGACAGGCCGTCGACGAACTCCATGCTGAAGTAGTTCGTGTCGCGGTCGGCGCCCAGATCGTGGATTTGCACGACGTTGTGGTGCACCAACTGGGCGGCCGAGAACGCTTCGCGCGTAAACCGGGCCACGTATACCGGATCGACGGCCCACTCTGGCCGCATCGTCTTGACCGCGACGTTCCGATCGAGCGAGACCTGCCGGGCCAGGTAGACTTCGCCCATGCCGCCGCGGCCGAGCTGCTTGAACAGTTCGTATCCCCCCAGGCGCGCCGGCAGCGCGAGCGCCGCCGCGCCCTGACTGGCGGCGCCCCGGGCCCGCACCGCCGAGGGGGCCAGCGCAGCGCCGGAGCCGAGCGAGAAATCGGCCGTGTCGTGCGCGCCGACCGGAGCCGCGGTCGGCGCGCCGGCCGATCGTCGTCCTGGCCCGCCGCTGGCGGATGGAATCTGCGCTGCGGTTGCCGCCGGCCCGGCAGCCGAACGGCTGGCCGTCGCGATGTCGCCGCCCGAACGGTTGACGAATTCGGCGGTGCCGTCGACCGCTGCTCGCGGGACAAACTCAGCGGTGGCACCGGCAGCCGGGTGGCTTACGAACTCGGCGGTGGCAAGCTGGGCGCTGCGAGCGGCCGGGGGTTTGGCTGCGGGAGTTTTTACGGCGGTCGCTTTGGCCGCCGGGGGTTTGGCCGCGGCAGGCTTGGCGCTCGGTTTGGCCGCGGCCGGTTTGGCACTCGGCTTGGCTGCCGGCGCCGGCGCGGCCACTTTGAACTCGGCCGTGATGTCGGCGCTCGAGGCGACGGCGGGCGGTGTCGGGGCGACAAGGACCTGTGTCTCGGCCGGCGCGCTGGGGAGCGGCTGGACACTGGGCTCTTGGCCCGCGCCGGCCGGCACCGTGATCAGCATGCCGCGGGCGCACTTGGGGCACTTGGGCGTGTAACGGCCGGGCTTGGGGGCCTTGAGCGAAAGCGCGTGGCGGCAATGGGGACAGGCGAGTCCCATCGAGAGATTCCCTCGTCTGACGCAGACCCCAGGCTTTCCGAGCGCGCGGCCGCGCACCCTCGGCGGTGCGCCCTGACTTGCCGCCCGCATTCCAGCCCCGGAGGCTACCAGAGTTCTGCGAGCCGAGTGTTATCGAATGGCGCGGATTGGATGAGCAAGGTGGCGGGTGACCGGATTGGCTGTGCTCGGGGCGAAAGCGCGCCGGCTCGGGCGTTGCCGCGTTCGCAGCCGATCAGTCGGCACCGGGAATCAACGTCGATTCGCCGCCGGCCCGAGTGATCAGGCTCAGATAGAGTTCCGGATCGATGTCCTCGGTCAGGGCATGAACGGACCCATCGCAGGCCAGGTGCATCACCACACCTCCCGGATGATCGCTGCTGGGTCCCCAGGAGACGGGCTGCGTTTGCGCCGGTGTCGTGCCACTGGGCGCGAATAGCGTGAGCTTGCTCGCGCCAGGGCCGTAATTCAAACCGCCGGCGCCGGTCGTGCCCTGCGGAAAGACCCAGCGCCCGCTCTCGTTCGCGATCCCGTTCAGGCCGAGGGCGGCGGTGCTGCGGGTCGGCTGATGGCTGGCGCTGGGATTCGCACCGACAGTCCAGCAAACGGTGCCGTCGTACCAGGAATTGACGGCCGGCTCCTTCGTCTCGCAGACAATCAGGGTTTTCGACCTGCCGTCCGTTATCGTGTGGTTAGGATTCTTCCCATATCCCGGCACGATCGCCCCGTTTGGCGGCTCGGCATCGTCAGTCGTTGCTGGTGGTTCCTGGCCGGGTGAAACTTCCGGGCGGAGCGCCATACACGCCAGGTGGGTTGCCGACAGAGCGACATAATTGGTGATCGCCACCCCAGCCCGGGGAGGCGGCGACGTCGCGTAGAGCGCAACATATGCGGCAATGGTTACGGGCGGCTCGCGGTGCCATTGGAGGCAGTCGATATCCAGTCGCCCCTGTAGTCTGGACAAATGACTTCATCGAGCCGGATCGTGGCAAAGTGCCGCGCCGTGCCGCCGATCGTCATCGTAAACGGCGCACCGCCAGCGCCCGTTGTGGAGAACGCCTCGTACGAGTATTTCCCCGACGCAACACCCACCGCGTTGTAGAGGGGGTTCTGTTCCAGGTACGGCAGTATCCTGACGATCCAGCTGTAGCCGGCCGCTTGAGCGGGCAACCCGGCATAGCCGTTGGGCATCGGGCAGCCAGGCGAAAAAGTTGCGCCGGGCGCCGTATTCCACACGTTCGTCGATCCTGGGTATTGGCAATACGCCACCGCGGGAAGTCGATTGAAGACGTCGCTGTGACACTGCACCGCCAGGCCGATCCCCTTGAGTTTGTTCGTGCACATGTTGCGGCGGGCCCGGGCTTGCGCGCTGCTGATCATCGGCACCAGGACGGCCAGCAGCAGGCCGATGACCGTCACCAGCGCGAACATGTCTCTGAGTGTGAATACTCGCCGTAGCCGGTCGCTCGCCATGACGGTGCGCTCCGGAAGAGCGGAGTGGTTTGAAGAGACGTGCGCGAAGTGACGCCGGCTCTTGCCGGCACCCTGAATCTACACCAGGACAGCGCGGAAAGCACGCACCGCGGCGCGCACCCGGTCGCCGTCACCCCGCCACCGCCGCTTTGGGAAAGGCCGTGTAGCGCGGCTGCCGTGCGAGATAGAACCACAGCACCACCGCGCCGGCCAAGAGCGCCAGGCTGATGTTCTGCGAGATGCTCCAGGGCGTGGAGAACACGGCCGATTCGTCGATCCGGATGATCTCGAGCAGGAACCGCGAGATCGGATGCAGCGTGAGCGTCAGGGCCGTCAGCTCGCCGTCGCGCGTGCGGTAGGGATAATAGGCCAACAGGAACAAGCAGAGCAGCAGCGCATCGACAAAGCTGTAGAGCTGCGCCGGATGCACCGGCCGGCTCCGCGGCAAAGGCCCCTGGATGAGCCAGCTTTTGGCTTGCGGGTCGCCGGCCACGCGGATGGCAATCCGCTGCCCCTCGGTTCCCAGCTCGAGCAGCACGAGCTGCGCCCGCTCGACCGAGTCGACCGCGCGCCCGTTGATGCCGACCACGCGCTGACCGGCTTCGAGCCCCGCCAGGGCGGCGGCCGAATCGGGTTCGACCCGGGCGATCACCGGCGCGGCCTCGCCGCTGCCTTCGAACAGCAGCCCATGGACGTACAGGTCGCCGCCGAAGACTTGCTGTTGGTGCGGCGGACTGTGCCAAGGAAACGTGACGCTCCAAGGGACCGACGAAATTCCGCCGTAACAGCAACCGTTCAAGAAACAGCCCAGGCGACCCAGGGCCATCCCCAGCACGACGCTGGGCGCGATCAAGTCGGCCAGGGCCAGCCCGGGCAGGCGATACTTGAACACAAAAACGACCAGCGCCAATCCGCCGGCCAGCAGCGATCCGTAAACCACCAGGCCGCCCTGAGCCACGTTGGCCATCATGGCCAGCGTCGCGCCCCAGGTGGGCTGCATGAACTTGTCCCAATACTCGATGATGTAGAACAGCCGCGCGCCCAGGATGCCGGCGACAAACAGCCAGAAGGCCAGCGACAGGATCATTTCGGGATCGAGCCCCTCGCGCTCGGCCCGATACACCGACAGGCCCACGGCCGACGCCACGGCCACCAGCAGCATCACGCCGTAGCCGCGAATCGGCAGACCCCCGACCGGCGCCCGAGCCCCGGCGCCCGTGGTTTCGGCGCCCGTTTCACCCGCTGTGGAGGCGTCGCCGGGTCGAGCTTCGCTTCCGGCTCCCCAGCCCGGCGGCCCGGCGCCCAGCGAACTCGGCTCCTCGACCAGCCGCGGGAGCAAGAAGACGATGGCCGCGCCGCTCAGCACCAGAACCGGCAATGAGCCCCGGGCCTCGGGCCCCCAGCCGTGCCGCGAGATCTGCCAGCCGAGCGTCAGCAATCCGCCGATCGCCCACAGCCCGAGCAGCCAGCCCACGCCAAAGACGGGGATGCCCCAGAGTTCGCCCGGTATCGTGAAGAGCGTTTGGCACATGGCAGGCGTCGGCGCTGGGTGGCGGCCGGATTTACTCGGTTGGCAGACTGTGTGAGTTCGGGGTGTGTGACGTCGTGTTGTTCGAGTGGCCGCCGCGGCGCGCGAAACGCTGCGGCCCAGCTGTCAGTCTACCCGATCAGCTCGTTATCGATCAGACGAGTCGTGCCCACCCGGGCCGCGATCAGGGCCACGACCGGCCGGTCGATCAGGTCGATGGCAGCTAGCGTTTCGGGATCGGCCAGGGCCACGTAGTCGATCTCCAGCTGCTGGGCGTCGAGTTCGGCCCGCATTCGGTCCACGATGCCCTTTCCGTCGCGCGCGCCGGAGCGGACCAGATCGGCGGCCAGCTGCAAGCTGCGCGAAATCGCCAGGGCCCGCTTGCGCTCCGGGGGCGAAAGGTAGCGATTGCGCGAACTCAGGGCCAGCCCATCCGGTTCGCGGATTGTCGGGCAGACGCGCACCCGCACGGGCAGGTCGAGTTCGGCCGCCATCCGCCGCACGACCAGCGATTGCTGATAGTCTTTGCGGCCGAAGTAGGCGACGTCGGGCCGGACCAGGTTGAACAACTTGAGCACGACGGTGGCCACGCCGCGGAAGTGCCCCGGCCGGAATTTGCCCTCCAGCGGCTCGGCGGCGGCCGGCACTTCGACGAAGGTGGTCGCGCCGGCCGGATACATTTCCGCGGTCGAGGGGGCAAAGACGCAGTCGACGCGGTGATCGGCCATCAGCGCCAGATCGGCGGCCAGCGTGCGCGGATAGCGGCCAAAATCTTCGTCCGGCCCGAACTGCGTCGGATTGACGAAGATCGACACCACGGTGGATTCGCACTCCTGGGCGGCCGCGTCCACCAGGCTCAGGTGTCCGGCGTGCAGCGCACCCATCGTGGGCACCAGGCCGATCGACTGGCCGGCGCTGCGCAGCCGCCAGGCATTGGCCAAGTTCGCTGCGCGTGGTGACGACGGTGGGCGGCATGTTGACAGGCGGTTCGCGGTTTGCTCGTCGGGGCTCGTTCAGCGCATGGCTTTGATCGCGGCTTGCACTTCCTCGAGCACGTTTTGCTCGTCGTCGGCCGAAAGCTGCAGGACGGGCCCGATCTGCTCGCGGCGGACCAGATCGCAAAGCTTGCTCTGCAACCGCTCGGGGTCGAGCGCGCCCGGACCGGTCGCCGCAGTGCTCGTCGTGGCGGCCTGCGGCCTGCGGCGGGTCAGCAGCACGCGCAGCCGGGGAGCGGCGAGCGACTCGGATAGGCGGCTTTCGGCCTGGCGAAATTCTGCCAGACCGCCGGCCGCGAGGTTCAGCTCGGCATAGGCCAGCGTCTGGGCGAGCCAGAAATCGCTGATTGCCAAATCGTCGGCCGTTTCGCCCCTGGACCAAAGCTGCTGCGCCATGCTGCCGAGGAATTCTATTTCGCGAGCCAGCGGGGTGCCAGGGGCCGGAGTGCCAGGCGATTGGGAAGCCGGCCGCAACAGGATCGCCCGGCCGCCGCAGCGGGCGGCCAGCTCGCAGGCCAGGCGGGTTTTGCCGACGCCCGGTACTCCGACCAGGGCCACGTACGGCCGGCTGTCGTACAAATGCCGCGCCAGCCGGTCGATCCGCCAACCCAACAGCGGATGCACCATGTCCGGCGCCACTTCGGCCGCCGGATCGAGGACGAAGCGGCGAAACGCCATCCGCGGGTGCGGCACCGTCAGGGCCGGGGTGGCGAGCACAACCTGGTCGTAGAGCAGCAGGTCGAGATCGATCGGTCGGGCTTGCCAGCGCACAGCCGACGTGCCGCCGGCGCGGTCGCGGCCCAGCTGCGACTCGATCTGCGCGAGCAGCGTACGGAGAGTTTCCGGTGCCAGCGAAGTTTCCAGTAGCAGCGCACCATTGAGAAAGGCCCCCTGCCCGGCCGGTCCGCCCACGGGCGCCGTCTCGTGCCAGCGGCTCACGCTCAGCACGCGGACGCCGCTGTTGGCAGCGAGCCGTTCGAGAGCGGCGGCAAGTTGCCCGCGTCGATCGCCCAAATTGCAGCCCACCGCGACCAGAGCGTATGCCATGTCAGTTACCCAAACGGCTTTTTAGCCCAGGCGACGGACAGGCATCATGCGCGCGGCGGAGCGACGATCACGGGCGAGCCAATTCAGCTCCCGGCTGGCCAGTTTGGCTGCCAGCCGCTGGCCAGCGCCCGGACGAACGATTCGTCGGGCGCGACCGATCCGGCCAGGACGAACGGTCGTGCGCCCGGCGCACGCCGCTTGAACCTGCTGGAATCACCGGTGGATCGCTAAAAAACCTAGGGGGGGCATCCGAGCCCCGACCGTGGCCGTCGACATCAGCATCCTACAGTCGCCGCCCCCCAAGCTGCATCTAGCGATTGAAAAACTCCTCCGGTTTTTTTGCGGCCGAGCGATTTTTCGTGGCAGGCCAATATTTCGCGGCAGGCCGTTTTTTGTGACAGTCGAGCGCGCCTTGGTGCGCAGGCCTTGCGTGGTGGTCGGCGTGAACGAGTGCCCTCTTGGGCGGTGACAAACTCAGCTGCCCGAATGCCAGGCTAAAAGGCCGGACGCCAGGCGCGGGGCGAAGTCGAACCGCCGCACGATTACTGTTCCTTGCAGCTCAATGTTCGGGCAACTCGATGTTGGGGCAACTCAATGTTCGCGAGGTCTGCGCAGGGAATCGCGCATGCGCGACCGCTGTGCAACCTCACACGCTCCGCCCGTGGCGTATGGCCCGGCTTAAGCCGCTGGGCCGCTAGAACACCGAGAACTCGGTGGCAGTTCCAAAACTCACAGACCGAAAAAACCCAGATCCGAAAGTTACTGGTCCAATCTTTCCCTGTTCCGAACGGGCACTCGTGCGCCCTGCCGCAACTCCCCACTTCTCGCAGTTCGCCGCCGAGCGGTGTTACGACAGGTCACCGCCGCAGCGAACCCCCTCGTCTCCGACACAGCAGTTTCCCGCGCAGCTGTCTCCTACTCAACCGTATCCAACTCACGCCGGGGCTTCCAACTCAAACCGGCGCTTCCAACTCACACCCGGCCACTTCGACCGCTGGGCCGATTCCATTGTTCGGCCATCCGTCGGCGTGCCCGCAGTCCTTTGGTCGCTGCGATCGCAATTGCGACTCGCAGTGCACGTCACGACGACATTTTGCGAAACGAGTGCGAATTGTCAAGCATCAATTCGGCCAGGAAATTTTGTTGCGCCGCGCGCCTCTTGAAATTTTCCGCGGCCTTGGTTCCGGGTCGCCCGCGCCGCTGCTCTCCGCCGGCCTATTGTATACTTTGGCCGTATACGAATTTGCCGATTTCTGTCGGGAAAGCGCGGCATTCGCGGACGGTCGCAGGTCGCCGTCACGCTGCGGCGGCGCCGTCGTGCACAACGTGGCGCGGCGCCGCGCCACGCCCGTCAAGCTGCTAGCAAGCTCCGCCGAATCGTTCGGAACCGAATCTTTCCGGCCGCGTGATCGGCACGCGCCGCCGGGCGCGATCGGCGCGCCCCAGTCCGCTGGCCTGTTCCCCCGCCCGAGTGGCCGCGCAGAATCGACTGCCCTCGGCAGCCGTGGCGGCGGTAGCCCAGGGGTCGCGTCGGGCGGTACACTGCTTGGATTGGCCGGCCTTGGTCGATAAACCGCCCTCTTTTGTCGGCCGCCGCTCGGCCGCGGAGCCGGAGACGGCCGGCGCCCCGTAGAATCCCGTCGCGCATGGACCCTCCCCCTGACAGCCCGACCGCTGATTCCGGCCGGGATTTGCCCGCGCGCCGCGGCTGACCCCGGTAATGCGGCGCGGGGCGTGGAGCGCGGCGGCGGGGCAAATCGCCTCGCAACTGATCTCGCTGGGCGTGCTGGGCGTGCTCTACCGCTGGATCGCCCCGGCCGACTTCGGGCTGTTGGGCATGGCGCTGACCTGGGTGGCGCTGGTGCGACTGTTCGGCGCGCTCGGGTTGGGCGTGGCGGCGGTGCAGCGCCACAGGCTGGACGATGCCGAGCTTTCGGCCTTGTTCTGGGTCAACCTGGCCGTTGCCGGCGCCGCCGTGTTGGCGGGCGCCGGGCTGGCGCCGCTGGTGGCCCTGTTCTATGGCGTGCCGGAGCTGACCAGCGTGGCCGCGGTGTTGGCCGGCACGGCGGGCGTAGCTGCCCTGGGCACCATGCATCAAGCGCTGCTCGAGCGCCGGCTGCGGCTGACCCGGCTGGCAGCGCTGCGTGTGGCCGCGCAGATCGTCGGCGGCAGTGCGGCGATTTTTGCGGCGCTGGCCGGCTGGGGAGTCTGGTCGCTCGTCGTGCAGCAATACGCCGAGTGGGGCTCGCTGGCCGGTTTCTGCTGGCTGGCCGAGCCCTGGCGCCCCGGCTGGCCGCGGCGCAATGCCCTGACCGGCGAACTGGTGCGGTTCGGCGGCTACTACACGGCCAGCGGATTCATGACGTACCTGGCCACCACGGCCGACAAGATCGTGTTGGCCCGACTGGGCGCGGCCGGCGAGCGCGAGCTGGGTTTCTACACGCAAGCATTTAGCCTGATGATGCGCCCGGTCTATGTGGTCACCACGCCCTTGGCCGGGGTGATGCTGGCCGTGCTGGCCCGGGCGAACCGCGATCCGGCCGAGTATCGGCGGTTGCTGCTGGAATTCTTGCGCCTCGTGGGCTGGTTGTTGTTTCCGGCCGGTATCGGCATGTTCCTGGTCGGCAGCGATCTGGTGGCGGTGCTGGGCGGCAGCGCCTGGCGGCCGGCCGGCACGCTGCTCACGATCCTGGCTCCTTCGATGCTGGTGCAGGGCTTTCTCAATCTGCTGGGCAGCATCTTTGCCTCGGCGGGCCGGGCCCGGGAGCTTTTCTTCGGCACGCTGGTGATCGCGTTGGTGCTGTGCCAGGCGTTTATCTTTGGCCGCCTGCTGGGCGAACAGTTCGGGCCGGCCGCAGGCGGCGCGGCGCTGGGTGTGGCCTGGAGCTATTCGCTCGCGTCGGTCGGCGTGCTGTTCTTGCCCTGCCTGTGGTATTGCGCGCGGGCCTTGGGATTGCGATTTGGCGCGGTGCTGGCCGCGCTCCGGGCGCCCTGCTGGCGGCGCTCGTCATGGGAGCTATCGTTGCGCTGGTCGATCGGGCGCTGGGCAGCGAGCCGGCGCTGCCGCCGATCGTGCGGCTGGCGAGCAAGGTCGCCCTGGGCGTGGCGATTTACCTGGTCCTGGCCCGGCGCGAACTGGCGCGCTGGCTGAGCGCCCGGCACGACTTGGCCCAGGCCGGACCAGACGCAACAATGTGAACGGTCGGTGCGGCAGCGGCAAACCGCCGGGCACCGACGCGCCCAGCTGCCGCCGCGGCGGTTTCGTGAGGAACGGAGGTGCTCAGTTGATCGTCGGCGTGCCGAAGGAAATCAAGCGAGACGAATACCGCGTTGCCATCCTGCCGGTTGGCGTCGAGGAGCTGACCCGGGCCGGCCATCGGGTGCTGGTCGAGGAAGGTGCAGGGCTGGGCTCCGGCTTGCCCGACGACGCCTATCGCAAGGCCGGCGCCGAGCTGGTGGCGGGCCACGCCGACGTGTTCGGCCGGGCCGACTTGATCTTGAAGGTCAAGGAGCCACTGCCGGTCGAATGGCCGCTCTTGCGCTCCGGGCAGATCGTGTTCACGTATTTTCATTTCGCCGCGGACCGGGCTTTGACCGAGGCGGTGTTGGCCAGCGGCGCCACAGCCGCCGCCTACGAGACCCTGCGCGACGACCAGGGCCGCCTGCCGCTCTTGACGCCGATGAGCGAAGTGGCCGGCCGCATGAGCATCCAGGAGGGGGCCAAGTATCTGGAGCGCCCGCAAATGGGGCGCGGCATTCTGCTGGGGGGCGTGCCGGGCGTGGCCCCGGCCCACATCACGATCCTGGGGGGCGGCATCGTGGGCGCCAACGCGGCCAAGGTCGCGGCCGGCTTCGGCGCCGACATCGTGCTCTTGGACATCAACATGGACCGGCTGCGATACCTCGACGACATCATGCCGGCCAACGTCGACGTTCTGTTCAGCGACCGGCACATCATTCGCGAGCAGCTTTCCCGGGCCGACCTGGTGATCGGCGCCGTGTTGATCCCCGGCGCGAAAGCGCCGCGGTTGATCCAGCGCGAGGACCTGGGCGTGATGAAGCCCGGCAGCGTGATCATCGACGTGGCCATCGACCAGGGCGGCTGCGTCGAGACCAGCCGACCGACGACGCACAGCGAGCCGACGTTCATCGTCGACGAGGTCCTGCACTACTGCGTGACCAACATGCCCGGGGCCGTCGGCCGGACCAGCACGTATGCGCTGTGCAATGTGACGTTGCCCTGGGCCCTGGCCATTGCCAACCGCGGGATCGAACGGGCAGCGGCCGAGCTGAAGCCGGTGGCCCGGAGCATCAACATCATGGCCGGCGAAGTGACCAACGAGGCCGTCGCCCGCACGTTTGCCTTGCCCTACAGCCGCCGGTTTGCCGAGTAGCGCGGTGCCGGTTAAGAGTGCCGGCTGCAGCCGGCGGGCGGGGCGCGATAACCCAACCAGCGAAATCCGCATGAGCGAATTCCATTCCAGCAACGTCAGGCCGGCCGCACCCGTGCCGCTGCGCTGGGTGGGCGACGTCGACGGGCACCTGGTGCTGCTCGACCAGACGCAGCTGCCGCGCGAGATGCGCGAGATCGAGTGCCGCGATGTGGACACGGTTTGGGAAGCGATCAAGCATTTGCGCGTCCGCGGGGCGCCGGCCATCGGAGTGACCGCCGCCTACGGATTGTGCCTGGCCGCCGCTGCCGCCGCGCCGCGCGACGCTCTGGCCATCCGGCAGAATGTCCGCCGGGCGGCCGACTATCTGGCCACCAGCCGGCCCACGGCCGTCAATCTGTTCTGGGCCCTGGAGCGGATGCAGTGGCGGCTGGCCGCCGCCAGCCCGAGCGAAGAGGGCGCGGCCTTGTGCGCGGCGCTGCTGGCCGAAGCCCGGGCGATTCACGACGAAGACCGCCACCACTGCCGCCAGATCGGGGCTCTCGGCGCAGAGCTGCTGGCCGACGGACAAGGCGTGCTCACGCATTGCAATGCCGGCGGACTGGCGACCAGCGAATACGGCACGGCGCTGGCCCTGTTTTTTTCCGCCCAGGAGTCGGGCAAGCGGCTGCATGTCTACGTGGACGAAACCCGGCCGCTGTGGCAGGGAGCCCGGCTTACGGCGTGGGAGCTGGCCCAGCGCGGAATCGATGCCACGCTGATCTGCGACTCGATGGCGGCCCAGGTGATGCGCGAAGGCCGGGTGCAGGCAGTGGTGACCGGCGCCGATCGGATCGCCGCCAACGGCGACACGGCCAACAAGATCGGCACTTATGGCCTGGCCGTGCTGGCCCGGGCGCACGACATTCCGTTTTATGTGGCGGCGCCCAGCACCACGTTCGACTTGTCGCTGGCTACGGGCGGGGGCATTCCGATCGAACAGCGCGATCCGCGCGAGATTACGCATCCCTTCGGCAGTTCGGTGGCGCCCGAGGGGATCGGCGTTTACAATCCGGCCTTCGACGTCACGCCGGCCGAGCTGATCGCCGCGATCGTGTGCGAACGGGGCGTGATCCGGCCGGTGACGCGCGAGCGCATCGCGGCGGTCCTGCAGTGATCGAGACGGTTTGCGGAAGGGGATGGGGGGATCCGGCAGGGGATACGGGGGATGACGGAGGAAGATCACGGCGGGGGCGCAATTCCACTTGCCCGTTAAGCCCACCGGCAGCGTCCGGTGGGCGGCGGCGGCGCTCGCCAGCTTGAACGTCACGCCTACCGTCTTTCCCCTCCGCCCTATTTCCGCCGCACTCGGGCGATCAGTTTGTCGACGACGGCCGAGTATTCCTTGCGGGCCGCAGTGAGGCCGGCCGGCGTTTTGGAGCCCGAGCCGTTCACGTAGTCGAGCACGATCTTCTCGGCGGCGACGAACTCCGGCGACACCTCGGCGACTTCCACGGCGATGTCCAGCGGGATGTTCGTCACGCCGTTGGCGTCGCCGTGGAGCAGATCTCCCTCGTGGACGACCAGCCCGCCCACGCGGACCGGCAGGCCCAGGTGCAGGATGTGACAATAGGCGTGCGAGACGATGGTCGAGCCGGTGAAGACCGGGTAGTCGAGCATTTTGACTTGCTCCAGGTCGCGGCCGCCGCCCGAAGTGATCAGCCCGACCGAACCGAAGCCCTTGTACGTGCTGCACATCACCTCGCCGAACGTGGCCCCGACTGCCGGATCGTCGAGATCCTGAAACACGACGACGGCCGGGCCGGGCAGTTCGGCGAACATTTCGACCTGCCGCTCCATACTGCCGTAGGCGTCCCCCTTGGTCGGCGGCGCGCCGGAGCGGAAGGCGGCGGTCGTGGCGAAGCCGACCATCGGAGCCAGCTCGGGAAAGCCGGCGACGATGCGGTGATCCATGAAGCCCTGGTCCCGCGGCCGCACGTAAAACAACTCGATCACGTTGCAGATCGTGGGCGAATCGAAATGGGCCAGTCGCTTGAGCGTGTCGGCGGTGATTTTCATATAGTAGGCAGAAAGATGAACGATGAACGATGAAAACGGGACACGGAAGGCAGAACGGGGTTTCTCAAGGAGCAAATTGCGATGCTCTTCGTCATCCCCCGTATCCCCTTCCGTATCCCCCTATCCCCGCTCAAAAAAAGATCATGGGCGCGCCGGCCCGATGTTGATCCCACATGCGTCCGGCGCGTGGCGTCGTCGGTTCGTTTAGATGTCGTAGTACAAGCAGAACTCGTACGGATGCGGCCGCAGGCGCAGGGCGTCGACTTCTTTCTCCTGCTTGTACCAGATCCAGGTGTCGATCACGTCGGGCGTGAAGACGTCGCCCCGGAGCAGGAACTCGTGATCCTTGCGCAGGGCGGCTAGCGCCTCTTCGAGCGAGCCGGGGGTCTTGGGCACCGCGGCCAGCTCCTCGGGCGCCAGATCGTAAATGTCCTTGTCCAACGGGTCGCCCGGGTGCAGCTTGTTCTGAATGCCGTCGATCACGGCCATCAGCATGGCCGAAAAGGCCAGGTAGGGATTGCAGCTCGGATCGGGACAGCGGAACTCGACCCGCTTGGCCTTCGGGCTGGGACTGTACATGGGGATGCGGCAGCTGGCCGAACGATTGCGCTGCGAATAGGCCAGGTTGACCGGCGCCTCGTAGCCCGGCACCAGCCGCTTGTAGCTGTTGGTCGTGGGATTGGAAAAGGCCAGGATCGAGGGGGCATGCCGCAAGAGGCCGCCGATGGCGTACATGGCCATTTCCGAAAGGCCCGCATAGCCGCTGCCGGCGAACAGGGGATTGCCCCCCTTCCAGAGCGAGATGTGGGTGTGCATGCCTGAGCCGTTGTCGCCGAAGAGCGGCTTGGGCATGAAGGTGACCGTCTTGCCGTGCTTGAGGGCGACGTTCTTGATGATGTACTTGTAGATCATCATCTTGTCGGCCATGCGCACGAGGTCATCGAACCGCAGGTCGATTTCGCTCTGGCCGGCGGTGGCCACTTCGTGATGCTGGGCTTCGACGTCCAGCCCGCAATCGATCATCGTCTGCATCATCTCGTTGCGGATGTTCATCATCTGGTCGGCGGGGGGCACGGGGAAGTAGCCCTCCTTGTAGCGGAGCTTGTAGCCCAGGTTGGGCTTCTCGTCGCGGCCCCGGTTCCACTCGCCCTCGATGCTGTCCAGGTGGTAATAGCCTTCGTGCGTGTTCTGGTCGAAGCGGACGTCGTCGAAGATGAAGAACTCGGCCTCGGGCCCGACGTAGCAGGTGTCGGCCACGGCCGTGCTCTTGAGGTAGTTGACGGCCTTCCGGGCGACGTTGCGCGGATCGCGGGAGTAATCCTCGCGAGTGATCGGATCCTGGATGTTGCAGATCATCACCAGCGTGGGGAGCGTGGTGAAAGGATCGAGAAAGGCGGTGGCCGGCTGCGGGACGACCAGCATGTCGCTCTCGTTGATGGCCTGCCAGCCGCGGATGCTCGAGCCGTCGAAGCCCAGCCCGTCTTCGAAGACGTCTTCGGTCAGCTTATTGACCGGGATGGTGAAGTGTTGCCAGAGGCCGGGAAAGTCCATGAACCGCAGATCGACCGCCTTGACTTCCTTTTCGCGGCACAGCGCCAGCACTTCCTTGGGCGTGACCTTACTCACCTTGTCCGCAGCCATTGTGCACGCTCCTCGTTACCAGGTTGGAGATGACGGGTGGCCCATTGAATACGGCCGCTGGCGGCGGAACAGGCCGCCGCCGCGGCTTGCACGCAGGAGAAATGAACTCGCCAAGCATCATAGGCTTTCCGCGGGCACCAAGAAAGTAGCGGCGAAAACGGGTAGCCTCCTAAATCTATGCCCCGGGTGTACGGGGACGTCTACGCGAGAAGCTGGTAGAGAACTGGCCCCATGATCGCGCCGATGAGCATTTGGATGCCGCCGGAATCATCGACGGCGGCTAGGGGGCCGATCAAAAGAATGCCCCCAAGGAAGGCTCCAACGGGGACTGCCAGAAGCAGCCGCCAGAGCGGCTTGCGCTTACGAAATCCCCATCGTGGCTTTGGTGGTCCGCCTGCACTGGCCACCGCATCCACGCTCACCGGGGCTTTATAGGGATTCTCGGCCATGTGGCCAATTCTACCGGCGGGCCCGGCCGCGCCCAAAAAATGCCCCCTGGCCTGACACGTGTGGACGGCTCCCCCCGCCGCGGCCGGTTACATGCCCGGAAGGCCGGCTGGCGCCGCGCCGGCGCTACGTCTTGAGCGCCGCTTCGCGGGGGGCGTGGCAGATCGCGCCGTCCAGATCGAGCTTGGCCCGGATCTCTTCCTGGACGTCGGCCGTCGGCTGCGTGCCGTCGACCGAGACGATCAGCTCCTTGCGGCTGAACAGTTCCAGGATCGGAGCGGTCTTGGCGTGATAATCCCGCAGGCGGGATTGCAGGGCGCTGGGCGTGTCGTCTCCCCGGGCGACCAGCTGCCCGCCGCAGACGTCGCAGGTATCGGCCGAGCGGGGCCGATGGAAGATCAGGTTGTAATCCAGGCCGCACTTCCCGCACAGCCGGCGGTTGAGCACGCGCTGCATGACGACTTCGTCGGGCACGTCGATCTGGATCACGGCGTTGATGTCGTAGCTTTCCAGAAAGAACTCGGCCTGGCGCCGGTTGCGCGGAAAGCCGTCGAGAATGAAACCGAAGTTCCAGTCGTGCTGGTCCAGGCGGCCGCGGACGATTTCTTCGACGATGTCGTCGGGAACCAGCTCGCCGGCGGCGGTCAGCCGGGCAATGCGGGCCGCCAGCTTGGTGTGGCTTTGGATGTGCCAGCGAAAAATGTCGCCCACGCAGATGTGGACCAGGTCGAAGTCCTTGGCCAGCAGCTTGGCCTGCGTGCCTTTGCCGCAGCCCTGGACGCCCATGATGATGTACTTGCGCATCGGTACCCTAGTTTCTCTTGGCTTCGCCTGAGTGTGTGTTGCCGGCTCGCCGCGGCGGATTGGCCCCGCCGGGCGATCGGCCGTCTGTGGACGTCTGGCTGGTTCTTCAGGCCCGGATGTTTCTTCCAGCTCCTGCCGGCCGCTACCAGACTTCGTGCACGAAAGTCTGGTTTTCGAGGGGCGGCCGCACGTAATCGTCCGGCATTTTCGGCCGCGGCGGCAGATCCGGAGGCGTGGGCGTGAGGTCCTTGTAGGGAATCATGCTGAGGAAGTGCGCGATGCAGTTCAAGCGGGCGCACTTCTTGTTGTCGGCCTTGACGACCCGCCAGGGAGCCTGCTTGGTGTCGCAATGGGCGAACATCATGTCCTTGGCGTGCGAGTATTCGACCCAGCGCGAGCGGGACTCGATGTCCATCGGGCTGAGCTTCCAGCTGCGCGTCGGATCGTCCATCCGCTTCTGGAACCGCCGCTCCTGCTCGGAATCGCTGACCGAGAACCAATACTTGATCAGGATCGTCCCGGAGCGGATCAGCATCTGCTCGAATTCGGGACAGCTGCGGAGAAATTCGTGGTATTCGTGGTCGGTGCAGAACCCCATCACCCGTTCCACGCCCGCGCGGTTGTACCAGCTGCGGTCGAAGAGCACGATTTCGCCCGCGGTGGGCAGATGGGCGACATAGCGCTGGAAATACCAGGCTTTCTTTTCCCGCTCGGTCGGGGTGCCCAAGGCCACGACCCGGCAGATGCGCGGATTGAGGCTCTCGGTGATGCGTTTGATCACGCCCCCCTTGCCGGCGGCGTCGCGGCCTTCGAACAGCACGACGACTTTCAGTCCCTCGTGCTTGACCCATTCCTGCAGCTTGACCAGTTCGATCTGCAGCCGGGCCAGTTCCTCGACGTAGACCTTGTCGTCGATCTTGTGGCGTTTGGCGGTGACGTCGCCGTGGTGAAAGCCGTTCGACTGGTCGCCGTCTTCGACTTCGACGGAGGTCGGCACGTCGTCCCACTCTCGATTGCGGTGCTTCTTTTTCTTCTTCTTTTCGGCTTCGGTTTTCATGACGCGAATCTCTTTGTGCGGGGGTTGCCAGCGGCGAGCGGCCAATCGCCCGTTGAATCGGCCGGACGCGCAAGAACGCTCGTGATGCAAAGTGCGTGCCTCGGCACCTCATCTTCGCTCGGCAGCACGGTCGAATGCAAGAAAGTCGTGTTTTTGCCGTGAATAAGGGCTTGGCCGACGCGGCCCGCAGGCTGCCGGCGGCCGATCGCCCGGCGGACCGCGCGCTGTTTGAGCGTTGAACGCCAGCGATCTGCTCGCCCCAAGGGCGGGCAATTGCAAATCCAGGCGCTGCGAAAATCACGCGGCGCCGAGTGCGGACGATGGGCCGGCGCGCCGGGCAGCGCGTGCGCCGGCACCGCGCAGCAAAACGCCCTGCCGACGAATGGTCGTCGGCAGGGCGCTGGTTTTCACTCGGCGAACGTCCTGGAAGCAGAGACTCTAGGGGCGAGTCTTTTGCTGCCGGAGACACCGCGCTATTTGATGAACAACATTTCGCGATACGTCGGCAGCGGCCACATGTCGTCGGCGACGATGGTTTCCAGCTCGTCGGCGACGTCGCGGACGGCCTTCATCGCCGGCAAGACTTCGTTGCAGAAGTGCTTGGCGTGCGAGAGCAGGTCGCCGGTGGCTTCGTGCTCGATGGCTTTTTCCAGCTTCTCGATCTCGCCCTCGAACTTGCTGACCAGGACGGTCAACTTGTCGAGCGTATCCAGATGCGGGTCCTTGCCCACGGCCTTGAGCGAGGCGGCGATCTCGGCCAGCTCGCGTTCGTACCGGAAGGCGGCGGGCAGGATCATGGTCTTGGCCATGCTCAGGGCGCAGAGGCTTTCGGTGTTGACGTCCTTGCAATAGCGTTCGAGGTAGATGTCGTAGCGGCTGTGCATTTCGCGAGCGGTGAGCACGCCGTACTTCTCGAACATGTCGATGTTGGCCTTGGTGACCAACGCCGGCAGCGCGGCCACCGTGTTCTTGGCATTGGGCAGGCCGCGTTTTTCGGCCTCGATGTGCCAGGCTTCGGAATAGCCGTCGCCGTTGAACACGATCGCCTTGTGCTCCTTCCAAACCTGGCCGACCACTTTCTGGATGGCCATCGGCAGCTTGGACGGGTCGTTGCCGACGAGCTTCTCCAGCTCGGTGGCGACGTAGTCGCAGCTTTCCGACATGATCGTGTTCAGCGCGACCAGGGCCCCGGCCACCGACTGGCTGGAGCCGACCGCGCGGAACTCGAACCGGTTGCCGGTGAAGGCGAACGGGCTGGTGCGGTTGCGGTCGGTCGTGTGCTTGGAGATCTTGGGCAGCAGATCGACGCCGATGCTCATCGCACTGGTCTTCTTCGGCGGGTGTTCGCCGCCGCCGCTGATCGTGTCGAAGATGTCGGCCAGCTGATCGCCCAGGAAGATCGAAATGATCGCCGGGGGCGCCTCGTTGGCTCCCAGGCGGTGGTCATTCGGGGCGAAGGCCACCACGGCCCGCAGCAAGTCGCCGTGCAGGTGCACGGCCCGAATCACCGCGGCGCAGAAGATCAGGAACTGGGCATTGTCCTGCGGGCTTTCGCCGGGATCGAGCAGGTTGCCCAGGCTGCAGCCGAACGACCAGTTGACGTGCTTGCCCGAGCCGTTGACGCCGGCAAAGGGCTTTTCGTGCAGCAGGCAGGCCATGCCGTACTTCTGGGCCGTCTTTTGCAGCAGCAGCATCGCCGTCTGCTGATGATCGGTGGCCAGGTTGGCGTTTTCGAACAGCGGAGCCAATTCGTGCTGCGAGGGGGCCACTTCGTTGTGCCGGGTCTTGGCGGGCACGCCCAGCTTGAACAGTTCCCGCTCCGAATCGAGCATGAAATTGAGCACCCGGTCCGGGATCACGCCGAAGTAGTGGTCCTCGAATTCCTGGCCCTTGGGAGGCTTGGCCCCGTAGAGCGTGCGGCCGCAAGCCACGAGGTCGGGGCGGGCGAAGTAGAAATTGCGGTCAATCAGGAAGTACTCCTGCTCGGGACCGCACGAGGCCACGACCGGGTCCGGAACGTCGTGCCCCATCAATTTCAGAATCCGGTGCGCCTGCTTGCTCAGGGCCTGCATCGAACGCAGCAGCGGGGTCTTCTTGTCCAGCGCTTCGCCGGTCCACGAACAATAAGCGGTCGGGATACACAGCGTGCAGCCGTTGGCGATCTCGAGCACGTAGGCCGGGCTGCTCGGGTCCCAGGCGGTATAGCCCCGGGCTTCGAACGTCGACCGGATACCCCCCGAGGGAAAGCTCGAAGCGTCGGGCTCGCCCTGGATCAGCTCCTTGCCGCCGAACTCGGCGATGGCCCGGCCGTCGCCCGTCGGAGTCAGGAAGCTGTCGTGCTTTTCGGCGGTGACGCCGGTCAAGGGGTGGAAGATGTGTGCGTAGTGGGTGGCCCCTTTTTCAATGGCCCAGTCCTTCATGGCCGTGGCAACGGCGTCGGCGATGGCCGGATCGAGCTTTTCGCCGAATTTGATCGTTTTCTGCAGGGCCTTGTAGACCGGTTTGGCCAGCCGATCCCGCATCACCGTGTCGGTGAAGACCTGGTCGCCGAACATCTCGCCTGCCGGCAAGCCTTTGGTCAACGCCGCCCCGTTTGACTTATAGTTGGTCGCCGCCGCAATCGCCGCCTGACGTGCGCTACTCAAGGTCTGAACTCCTGTGAAAAAATGGTGAATCGCCCGCACTCTTACTCCCCAATCAAAGTGCGGAACGTTCCCGCGGACGCAAATCGTATGCCCGAGTTCGGCGCGGCGCTCGCGCGCCGCTCGGCCGGCCCGGTTCAAAATCAGTCTTGACAACGATTTGCGTGGAAACGTAATCCGCACCGCGCCGGTTCGTTCGCGCCGCCGCTGCCGATTGTCAGGGCAGGCCGCCGCGAACTTCGCTCAGCGTTTGAGCAAGCGGGATTTAATGTAACGTCCCGGGGGGCACGCGGTAGTCCCCTGCCACGCGCAGGCCCGGCGGGCGCCCGCTCGCGGGGCTGCAGGTTGGGCGGCGGGCCCCACGATCGAGCACCCGCGGCCCCCGACTCCGGGCCGGCCCCAGGATTGTGCCAGCCGCGAGGTGCGTTATGATGAGCCGCCGTCTGCTGCTGTCCGCCGGGGCTCGGGTTTGCAGCGTGCGGCCGATTGGAATCGGCTCGTTCCCGTCCGTTCGCGGCACTCGCTAGAAGGGATAGCTCCATGTCGTCTGACAATCCGTACACCTCGCCGACCACCCAGCTGCGCGATACCGCACCCCCGCCGAAGGATTTGGCAACGCTCTTGTTTCGTTTCGACGGGCGCGTGCCGCGGCGCGTTTACTGGGGGGTCTCGATCCTCGGGCTCGTCGTGTTCTACGCAGCGGTATTCGTGGGCGTCTTAATCCTGGGACAGGGGTCGCTGCTGGTTCGCTTGTGGGTTCTCGCTCTCTACATCCCGCTGCTCTGGATCCTGCTGGCCGTGGGCATCAAGCGCTGGCACGACCGTGATAAGTCAGGCTGGTGGGTGCTGATCAATCTTATCCCGATCATTGGCGGGATCTGGTCCTTTGTCGAACAAGGCTGCCTGCGCGGAACCGTCGGGCCGAACAACTACGGCCAAGATCCGACCTGAGGGCGGGCCGCCGCCGATGTCGATGGATTGCTGCCCGGGGCTGGCGCTGCCCGGGACTGGCGCCGCGCCCGCGCCCTACGGCTGAACGGCCATCCAGGCCGATTGGTCCGCCGGCGGCGGGGCGCCGGCGACGGGCGTTTGCCGCCCGCGCGGCCGGTCGACCAGCGCGATGAAGGCCGGCACCAGGATCGGCCGCACCACGCAGGTGTCGAACATCACGCCGGCCGACAAGGCGAATCCCAGTTCGTGCATCGCCCGCAGGCTGCCGGTGCTCATCGAGATGAACGTGCCGGCCATGATCACGCCGCAGCTGGTGATGATGCCGCCGGTGCGGGCCACCGCGATCCGCAAGCCGGGAATCGGCCCGTGACGGCGCTGTTCTTCGGTCACCCGGGTGACGAGGTAAATGTTGTAATCCTCGCCCACGGCGATCAGGATCACGAACAGAAACAGGGGCACCTTCCAATCCAGCCCGTCGTAGCTGTCGCCGTACAGCCACTGGAAGAGCAACTCGGTGCCGCCGATCGTGACGTAATAGCTCAAGAGCACCGAGACGATCAGATACAGGCAAATCACCGGCCGCCGCAGGATGACGATCAGCACGGCCAGCACGGCCAGCACGGTCAGTTGCTGGATCAGGCGTTGATCGCTCTCGGTGACTTGCTTGAGGTCGCGGATGCCGACCGTGGGCCCGGCCAGCTCGAACCGGCTCAGATACCAGTCGCCGTGGCGATCGTCGGCCAACTGTTTCAGCTCGCGATCGAGCCGGTCGACGCTGCGCACTGCTTCGAGCGAAAAGGGCTGGCTCTTGAGCAGGACATCGAAGCGGGCGACCTTGCCGACCAGGTCGGGCTGCTGGGTCAGATAATTGGCCTTGGTGCGCTTGTGCCGCTGGGCGGCCAGCTTGCGGCGGCCTTCGCCGCTGAAGGGGTTGAACAGTCCGGGCCGGTCGCCGAGCGGTTCGGCCATGCTGCGCACCCCGGCCACGCCCTCGACGCCGTAAAGCCACTTGGTCAGCCGGGCGACGCGCTTGGCCCCCTCGGGCTGGTCGAATTGCCCCGCGTCGTTTTCGGCCAGGATGGTGACGGGGCTCAAGTCGCCGGCCGAGAAATGCCGGCCGGCCATGTGCGTGCCCACGACGCTGGGCCGATCGGCCCGCAGCTCGCTGAGCAGATCGTACGTCACGCCGACCTCCAGCCCGGCATAGGCCAAAGGCGCGAGCACCAGCAGGCTGATCGCCAGGATCCAACCCGGCCGGGCGACAATCACGCGGCTGGCCCAATCCCAAAAACCGGCCAGCCGGCTTTCCGGCCGCCGCGCCGCAGCCGCCAGCGCGATCTGCCGCGGCCAGAAGACCTTGTCGCCGCAGGCCCGGAGCAAGGCGGGGGCGAACGTGACACAGGCCGCGAGCGTAACCAGCAGGCACAGGGCGATCGCCGGCCCGCTGTTGCGGAACTTGCCGAAATCGGCGAAGTACATCATGCCCAGCCCGCACACGGTCGTCATGGCGCTGCCGACCAGGGCGTGGCCGACCGAGCCGACGGCGGTGGCCAGGGCTGCGGCGGTCTCGAGTCCTTGCTCCAGCTCTTCGCGGAAGCGCGAAATCAGGAACAGGCAAAAGTCGGTTCCGGCGCCGAACAGGATCACCACGATGAAGATCTTGGTGGTGGTGAAGACCTTGAAGTTCCACCACTCGAAGCCTTCGATCCGCTTGACCTGCGTCAGCAGGGCCAGCAGGTCGATCGAGATCACGAACGACACGCCGATCGAGATCAGCGGGATGAGCACCAGCACCGGGGCTCGATAGACCAACAGCAGAATCAGGATCACCAGTCCGATGGTGGCCCATTCGGTGTTGCGGATGCTTTCGGCCGCCGAGCGCAGCATATCGCCGCCAAGCGCAGCCGAGCCGGTCACGCCCAGTTCCAGACCCGGCGGAAAATCGGCCTGGCGGCGGACATCGTCGAGTTCGGCCAGCACGCGGTTCAAAATCCGCATGTTGTCGGTGGCCATGAATTCGTTCGACAGTCGCAGCACGACCAGCGTGGCCTGGCCTGCGCCGGTGACCCGGCTGGTCAGCTTGTCGCCCACGATCTCCGTCTTGCGGCTCCAGACGTCGGTGATCGGCAGCTCGGCGGCCAGCTCGTTGAATCGCTCGGCCAGCCCGGCGGCCACGCGCAAATCACCGGGTTCGAGCGGGCCCGCGGTGCGCTCGAGGACAACGGCCAGCTGGCTTTTCTCTTTCGTGTCGGGAAATGCCCGGGCCAGCAGCCGCTCCCCCTGGACGCTGGGCATCAGCTCGGGCAGATAGGCCAGATCGCCGTCGTGGGCCACGTCCTGCCAGCGGGGCGCGACCACGTGGAGCGCCGCGGCCAGGACGAGCCAGCCGACGATCACGGCCAGCCAATGCCGGGCGATGAATTTTCCGATCCGCTCGAACATGGGTCGCCTGGTCTTGCCGCCAGCCTGGGAATGCTTGCTGGGCCCGAGCCCAAGAACCAATCCTATCGATTCGCTGCCGTTAGAGCTATTGCGCCGCGGCGCAGGCGCCCCGGCCCCCCGAGCGGCTTCCCCAACCGGCCAGCCATCCCACCTTGCGCAAGCAGCAAGCACGCGGCTGGACGATCGTGCGGTTGGCGGCAACCGGCATTGGCGCGACGGCGGCAGCCGCGCACAATTCGCCCCTCCTGGGTACCGTCGATCGCCGGAGGAGTCCAGCGCGCATGAAAGTATGGCGGAGAGTCATTGCCTTCGGCTCGTTCGGGGCGATTTTCTATGTCGGGGCCAAGGCGCGTCGAGCAGGTCGTCGTGCCCGGCGATACGGCCGGCCAGGTGGCGCTGGCTCAGGATCTGCTCGACCTGGACGGCTTCCAGGAGCTGATCCGGCAAGTGGTGCTCGAGGAGCTCAAGCCCGAGTACACCAGCCAGCACGACTGGGGCCGGCAGACCGAGGTGACCAGCGGCGTGAAGCTCCGCGGCAAATGGTTTGCGCCGCGGTTGGAAAAGAGCAAAAAGACCGAAAACGACGGCCTCTGGCAGCGGTTCGTGGTCACGCTGGTCGAGCCGGACGAGAATCTGCAGATGCGCGTCGAGCAGGTCCGCGCCGCGGCCGACGGGCGCGTGGCCCTGTCGCTGTCGGTCCAGGCGCGGCTCAGCGGCAAGGGGCAGTTCGAGCGCTGGCGGCGGGGCGTCAAGCTCTTCGACGTCAGCGCCGAGTCCGAATCGACGGTCCTGGCCCGGGTCGAGTGCGAGCTGGGCATCCGCCGCGAGCCGGGCACGCTGATCGACGACATCGTGCTCGATCCGGTGGTCACGGCGATTCAGCTGGAACTGGTCGACCTGGATTTGCGCCGCGTGGGCAAGCTCGGGCATGACGTGTCGCGCGAGCTGGGCAGCGCGCTGCGGCCGACCATCGCCCACGAGCTCCAGCGGCGCGAACCCAAGATCGTGGCCAAAGCCAACGCTTCGATCGACAAGCGCCGCGACCATTTGCGCTTTTCGCCCGAGCAATTTCTGGCGTCCGGCTGGTCGAAGTTCGAGACCGCCCTGGCCGGCGTGCCGGCCGACGACAAGCGACAGAAATAATCGCCTTGCGGTCCCAATAGCCCTGACGAGGGCAGCCCGGCGTGCCGGCCGGCCGGGTCAGACTTTGCGGCCGCGGTAGCTCTGCTCGGCGCGATTGCCGGAGCGCAGCGCGATCGCTTCCAGCTGGTCGGCGTGGGCCAGCAGCAGGATCGTGTCGCCGGCCTCGATCGTCATTTCGTCTTCCTGGCGATGCTGCAGCGTGGCGCCGCCGCGCTGGATGCCGATGACGACGAAGCCGCAGGGCCCGGAATTCTCGACCCGGGACAACAGCTGGCCGACGATCGGGCTGCCGGCGGGCACGTTGATCTCCTGGATTTTCAGGCCGATCAGTTCCAGCTTTAGGTCCAGGCGTTGGCGTCCGGCCTCGTCGGCGATCAGGTTTTCGGCGGCCGGCCGGGCGATCAGGTTGGCGATTTTCGTGGCCCCGATCGCGGTCGGCAGGACAACGCGGTTGGCGCCGGAACGGAGCAGTTTTTTTTCCGTGGCCGGCGATTCGGCCCGCGCGATGATGCGAACCGTGGGGTTCAGCTCGCGGGCCGAGAGCGTGAGAAACACATTGGCCGCGTCGTTCGAGAGCACGCTGGCCACGGCGCCGGCCCGATCGATCCCGCCGGTGCGCAGGACGTCTTCCTCGGTGCAATCGCCGACCAGCACGAGGCAGCCGGCCAGTTCGGCCTCGCGCAGGCGATCCAGATTGGAATCGATGATCACGAACCGCTGCTTCGCGGCTTGGAGTTCCTTGGCCAGTTGCTGGCCGACGCGGCCGTAGCCGCAAAGCAAGGTGTGGTTGCTGAGCTGGCCGATGCCCTTGGTCATGCGCCGCGCGCCCAGCACGCGGTTGATCTGTCCCTCGGCCAGCATTTGCACGAACCCGCCGATGACGTAGGCCGTCGACGAGCAGCCCGCGACAATGACGACCATGGTAAAGACCCGCAGCCTGGGGTCTTCCATGGGGCGGACTTCACCGTAGCCGACCCCGAAGATGGTGATCGTGGTCATGTAGACGGCGTCGAGCAGTCCCCAGCCGGCCCACCAGTAGCCGGTGATGGCCACGGCCCAGGTGAGGCAGAAGAACGTCAGGCCGCGAAGGATGGTTTTGAGCGAGCCTTGCATGGCAGCGGTGGCAATCTACAGGTCGGCGCTGGCGGTGCGTCAGGTTTTGGGAATGCGCGTGGTCTGGCGGCGCGCCCGTCAGGTAGTTCGCCCCGCGGGCAGCGCCCGTCGAAGAGCAAGTCTCAGCGAAAAGCCCGCCCAGCGAAAAGCACGCCGCTGGGGTAGCGTGCCGTCGGGCGCGCGCCGCAATCGTTCGACCACGAAGCGATTGCGGTGCGCCACGCGACAGCGACGGTGATCAGCCCGTCTCCAGGAACAGGTAGCCCTCTTCGCCGTGTTGCGTGTAGTCGAGTCCTTGGAATTCCTCCTCGGGACTGACGCGCAGGCCGACGACGGCATCGACGATCTTGAGCAGCACGACGGTCAGGACGCCGGCGTAGATCCAGGTGACGGCGGCGGCCAGGATCTGGGGCATGAGCAAGCGGCCACCTTCCAGCAGGCCGAGCGCTTCCCCCTTGGACACGGCGATGTCAGCCACCGCGCGGGTGGCGAAGACGCCGGTGAGGATGGCCCCCAGCGTGCCGCCGACGCCGTGCACGCCGAAGGCGTCGAGCGAATCGTCGTAGCCGAAGCGGCGCTTCATTTCCGTGGCGGTCCAGAAGCAGACCACGCCGGCCACGGCGCCCATGGCCAGGGCGGCCATGGGTCCGACGAATCCCGAGGCGGGCGTGATGCAGACCAGGCCGGCCACGGCGCCCGAGGCGGCGCCCAGCATGGTCGGCTTGCCCTTGGTGAACCATTCGACGGCCGGCCAGGTGAGGGCGCCGGCGGCGGCGGCGAAATGCGTGGCGCAGAAGGCGCTGGCGGCCAGGCCCGAGGCGTTCAAGGCACTGCCGGCATTGAAACCGAACCAACCCACCCAGAGCAGCGCGGCGCCGATCACCGTGTAGGTCAGATTATGTGGCGGCATTGGCTCATGCCCGTAGCCGCGGCGCTGTCCGAGCACGATCGCACACACCAGGGCCGACACGCCCGAGCTGATGTGCACCACGGTGCCGCCGGCGAAATCGAGGGCTCCGCCCATCCAGGCTCCCGGCGCGCCGTAGGCCAAAATGCCGGCATCCCAGACCCAATGGCAGAGCGGACAATAGACGATCGTGCCCCAGAGCAGCGAGAACAAGAGCATGGCGCTGAACTTCATCCGTTCGGCAAACGCGCCGCAGATCAGCCCCGGCGTGATGATGAAGAACATGCCCTGAAACAGCATGTGCGTGAGGCGCGAGATCGTGCCTTCGAGCGGGTAAACGACATCGCCGTTTTCGAATTTCGATTCCACGTTTCGCATGAACAGGTAGTCGGCGTTGCCGATCCAGGGGCTGAAACTGGCCGGCTCGTCCGGGCTGCCCCCGAACGAGAGCGAATAGCCGTACAATGCCCAGACGACGGTCATCAGGCCCATCAGGGCCATGCATTGCATCATCACGCTGAGCACGTTTTTCTTCCGCACCAGTCCGCAGTAGAAGAGCGCCAGTCCCGGCGCGGTCATCATCAGCACGAGCGCCGACGAGACCAGCATCCAGGCCTGATCGCCCTTGTCGAGCGCCGGACCCGGCGGCGGCGCATGACTCTCGGCCGCGGCCAGATTGCCCGGCGACTCCTCCGCCCCGTGGGCCGGCGAAACGGACACAACTAGTGGCAGGGCCAATAACAACCAGACACACAGTTTCCAGGCGGCCATCGAAAGGAACTCCCATCCAGCGGTTTCGGAACAATGCGCGCGTCTGCTCACGACGAGCAAATGAACGAAGGCAAACGAGCGAAGCACCGAATTGCCTGGAGGCTGAAAGAAGCTCAGGAGCGCCGCTGTCGAACCGGGGGAAATCCGTCTGGAGAATTTCGCCGAGATCCGGTTCGAACCACTCCGGGCATAGGACAGCCTTACGAGTACTTCAGCACGTCAGCCTAACCACCGCCGCCAGATTCGTAAAGTATCCGCGGCGAATATTTCTGCGCGCGCAGCGCCGAGCCTGCGCATTTGCAGAACTGATGCAAACCATTCGCCGGCGCAGTCGACATCGACGAGAAGACATTCACCAGAAACACATCGGCAAGAAATCCAATGGCGATTGCGCGGGCCGCTCTGCCGGACGTGCCCGCGAGGATGACGCCCGCTGAGCGCCGGTAGACTGTCCGCACAGCCGCGGGCTGTGCGTTGCAGCGCGCAGACACAGCACGCCGCCGCAGAGTGTGCAGCGAAGTGGCGCTCACGGCAGAGCGGCGCTCACGGCAGAACGGCGCTTGAGGCGCAGTTCGGCTTCGGTGCGCTCGCACCCCCCGGAGCTCCTGTCAGCGGCGCGCGGGCCTCACATAAACAGCCACAGGTTCAAGGCCAGGATCGGCAGCAGCACGGCGAAGCTGTAGATCATGTAGGCGAAGAAGCTGGGCATCTTGACGCCGGATTTTTCCGCGATGCTTTTGACCATGAAGTTCGGCCCGTTGCCGATATACGTCATCGCACCCATGCAGACCGAGCCCAGGCTGACGCCGATCAAGAGCGGCACGGCCACGCCGGCCATCCGGTCGACGCCGCCCCAGTTTTTGACGGTTTCGGCCTGCGCAGCCTGAAAAAACACCAAATACGTGGGGGCGTTGTCCAGCACCGACGACAGCGAGCCGGAAGCCCAGAAATACTTGGCCGGGGAGTCGAGCCCGAACTCGGCCCCGCGCAATTTGAGCAGTTCGAGCGCCGGCCGCATGCTGATGAAAATGCCGACGAACAGGATCGCCACTTCGGTGATCGCCAGATAGTCGAACGAATTGGCCCGGCGAACGTGATGCGGTCCGATCGTCAGCGAAGCCAGCGAGAGGGCCAGCATGGCCACTTCGCGCAGGTAGAACGGAGGATGCCACGATGTGCCCGGAAAGGCCTGGGCCGGATCCAACAGGGCCACCGCCAGGATCACGCCGATCAGGAGCGGGGCATTCGGCCAGACGCCGGCGAAGCGCAGGGCGTGGACCCGGGTTTCGTCTTTTTGCACGTCGCGCTTCGTTTCGCGGGGATAGGCGTAGAACGTGTCCCAGACGAAATACACAGCCAGCAGCAAGCCGTTGACCAGCAGCCAGCTTTTCCACAGGTTCAGCGTCCAGAGAAAATCGACTCCGTTCAGATAGCCCAGAAACAGCGGCGGATCGCCCAGCGGCAGCAGCAGGCCGCCGCAATTACAAACGACGAAAATGAAAAACACCATCGTGTGCGAGACGTGCTTGCGCTCGCGATTGGTTTCCAGCAGCGGGCGCACCAGCAGCATGGCGGCGCCGGTCGTGCCGATGAAGCTGGCCAGCAGGGCCCCGACCGTCAGAAAGGCCAGATTCGTCAGCGGATGCGCCGGCAAGTCGCCGGCGATGCGGATGCCGCCCGAGATCGTGTACAGGCTGAACAGCAGGATGATGAACGGGATGTATTCGGCGATGATCGTGTGCAGCAGCGTGTGCGTGGCCAGTCCCAGGCTGCCCGAGGGATGCAGGAACGCCAGGTAGACGAGCGTGATCAAGGCCAGGTTGGCGGCCACGTAGAACTTGTTCAGGTTGCGCTCCCACCAATGCGCCGCCCCTTCCAGGAGCGGGAGCACGGCGATCGAGCCCAAGAGCACCGTGAACGGGAGCACCGCCCAGACGTGCGGAGTCTCGCCCGTTTCGGCCTCGGCCAATTCCAGCACGTGCAGCCAGCCGCAGGCCAGGGCCAGCACGTAGGCCGCGATGAGCACCGCCAAGGCGATGATCACCGGCTTGTCGGAATGGGCATGATCCATGGAAGCCTCGTGCCGTGCGCGAGCCGGTCCGGCCAACAGGTCGACGGACGCTTGGCCGACTCACGATTGTAAGAGAAATGCGCCGCCTTGCACTCCGCCGGCTGCAGGTCGCGTGCTGCCGACCTATTTGCGGCGCCGCCCCGAGGGCCTCGCGCCGCGCCGGCCTGCGACCGCAAGTCCGCCGAAGTAAAACCTCCGACTTGAGCAGAGACGAGCCCCGCCCAAGCCGGAGGCGTCCTTCTGGCTTGCGGAAGCCAGATTTGTAGGCGAATCGCGCATATTGCGAGACTCGCCGGATTGGTTGAAACGGTCCCGGCCTGGGAAGGCCGGGCGGTACGGATTTGCCGCGGGTCAACAAGCTGCCGGGCGTGCATTCCCGGCGGGCGGTTCGTTGTCCGCCGGTCAGGCCGTGCTGGTGGCAGCTTGCCTGGTTACCTCAGGATCACTCGTTCGCGAGGCCCCCCTGGAAAGCAGGCCCTTTCCGGTGGCGGTCGGCCACCGGAAAGGGTTGCTGCTCAAAATCCATTGGTTAATACCCGCCTGCGAATGCCATCGGTCGATCCGGATCAAGCGTCGAGGGACGTTCCCTTGAGCTCGAAGTCCGGGTAACCCAGGGCACCCATTTCGGGTCCGTCGAGGCCTTCGAGCTCGATTTCGCGGCTCACCCGAATCGGGGCGATGATCGCGCTGAGCTTGAAGCAGACGAACGAGACCACCACGCCCACGGCGATCACCGACGCGCAACTGATCAGCTGTGCGACCAGCTGCCCGGAGTCGCCGAAGAAGAGACCGCGGACGCCGTCGGAACCGTACTTCGTCATGAAGTCTTCCCGCGGAGCGACGCCATTCCAGCCAGCGCCATATTCGCCGGTGGCGAACAAGCCCAGCGAGATCACGCCCCACAGGCCGTTCACGCCGTGCACCGAGATGGCACCCACGACGTCGTCGACGCCGGCTTTGTCGAAGAAGAACACGGCTTCGACCACCAGCACGCCGGCGACCGCGCCGATGATGGCGGCACCGGTCGTGTTGACGAAGGCACAGGGAGCCGTGATGGCGACCAGGCCGGCCAACATGCCGTTGCACATCATCGTCGGATCCGGCTTCAGGCCCCGGATGAACATCAGCCAGAACATACAGGCCAGCGACGCGGTCGTGCCGGCCAGCATCGTGTTGACCACGACGAACGAAATCCGCAGGTCGGTGCCGGCCAGGGTCGAGCCCGGATTGAACCCGAACCAACCGAAGGCCAGGATGAACGTGCCCACGCAAACCATCGGCACGCTGTGGCCGGGGATCGCGCGGGGCTTGCCGTTGACATACTTGCCGATCCGCGGCCCGACAATGATGCCGCCGATCAAGGCGATGATGCCGCCCATGGCGTGCACGACGCCGGAGCCGGCGAAGTCGACGGCCCCGTGTCCCAAGCCCTTCATCACGCCGAGCTGAGCGAGCCAGCCGCCGCCCCAGAGCCAGTTGGCGTAGATGCAATAAGGCAGGGCGATCCAGAGCCCGTAGATGCAGAAATTCTTCCAGCTCCAGCGCTCAGCCATGGTGCCGGTCGGAATCGTGGCCGTGGTATCGAAGAACACCATCATGAAGAAGAACAGGGCCATGCAGCTGACGTCGTTGACGCCCTGCAGGAAAAAGCCCTTGGTGCCCAGCAGGCCCCAAGCCGCATCCGCTCCGGCCAGATTCTTGCCGGGAATGGTGATTCCGCCGTTGAGATTCTGCAAGCCGGCGCCCAGCGCGGCAACATAGCCGTCCGGCACCGGACCGGCCCACCAATTGCCCCAGCCGATCGCGAAACCATAAGCGTAGAACGCAAAGCAACCGAGCGGATAGACCATCAGGTTCATCGCGAACGTGTGCGATGAGTTCTTGGCGCGGCACAAACCCGTTTCGACGCAGGCAAAACCGGCCTGCATGAACATGACCAAAAAGCCGGTAATCAGAGTCCAGACGAAGTTGATCGAGAAGTAGTTGTGCGTGACCCGGAGCCAGAGATCGGGAATCGTCATCTTGGCCGGATCGTCCCCCTTGCCGTCGGGAGCCGGTGTCACGGCGGCGCCCATGTTTCCGCCCGTGGGATCCTGGACGGGGGCACCCTTGTCGTCGACGCCTTGCAGCGTCAAGGGAACGGGGTTCGGCGGGGCTTCGCCGGCCGGGGCTTCCGGAGCGGCTGCTTCGCCGGCTGCCGGTTCCGTGGCCGCGGGCTCGGTGGCGGCGGGCTCGTCCGCCGGCTTCTCGTCTTGGGCCGCCAGAAGATTGACCCAGCTCAGGCTCAAGGCGATGGCCAGAGCTCCGGCCCAGAGGCCCAGTTGGCAACTCGATCGTTGCCAGGGCCAGCGCTGTGCGCACTCCTACACAGACAGTTCATCGTGGCTCTCCGCTTACTAGAAGGACTTGTTACCACCGCATCGTTGCGGCACGGCGCAAAATGCAATGGTGGCACACCCACCTTCTTGCAAAAAGCGCGTCTACGCCCGACAGCAAAGTCCGTGCCCCGATCTTGATAAAAAATTGATGCGACGCGCAAGTCGCTCTTTCAGAGCAAGTTGCGCATTACGGCCAATGGCCGAAGACGCGTCGCGCACGTGGCAAGCCTCAAAGAGTGCGCAAAGTAAGGGCAACGTTAGGCGAATTACCTAGCACCCTTAGCGCCACAGGGACCGCGGACTTCCCTCCGCGCAGGGGCGCGGCAAATGCAGCTCGCGCGTGGGGCCCACTCGGGCCAAAGTCCGCCCAACGGATCCGTTTTTTCCCGAGAAATGCCCGCCAATCGGCCGGCGGTCGCTTGCGCAAAGCTACGTCGCCCGCGGGAAACGGCGTCACTTGCGGAAAACGGCGTCACTTACGGAAAAACAGCCCCGACTTCTTGAACGCCTCGTAGGCCGCGGCCGGGTCGGGGTAGATCGCCAGGACTTTGTCCAGTCGGGTGATCTTGAAGACTTCCATGATGTCGCGGTGGATGCTGCAAAGCTTCAAGTTGATTTTGAACTCTTTGCACTTCTTGTTGACTTTGACCAGCATGCCCAGGGCCGACGACGAGAGAAACCGCACCTGGCTGAAGTCGATGACGACGTTCGGTTCCGACGTCTTGCTGATCAAGTCCAGCAGGGCCGTGGAAATCTGCTGGATCACGGTCTCGTCGAGGATTTTGGCCTCAGTCAAATGAATGCTGAGAATCTCGCCGTTGGATTCCGAGCGGACGTACGACGTCATGGGGGAAATTCCTGGAGAACAAATCCAGAGCGGTGCGACGGGCCTGCGCAGGCGGCCGCCTGGACCGCACCAGTAGACCACCGGGCGCAGGCTCCGGCAAGCTCGACGCCCGTACATTTTGCGCGGGGGGGAATCGCATCCCGGGCCGTCCCCCCTGCCCTCCGGCCGCCGGGCAGTTCGGGCCGGACCAGCTGAAATCGGGTAGGATAAGAGTTTAGAATGGGAGGACGTTTAGTCTGCTAATACCGCCGCTTTGATCCCGCCTGAAAATGAGGTCTGTCATGAAATCGCTGCTTACGAGCGGCTTGCTCATCGGCTGCCTGGCCGCGACCTGGGCCCTGGTCGACACCTGGGCCCAAGAGCCGGGCAAGCCCGAGCATCCCAAGACCACCCGTAAAGCCAAGGACAAGAAAATGGTTCCCGTCAAAGTGTTCGACGCCGAGGGCAAACTGGTGGGTCCGCTGGATGCGCCCAAGCTGGTCCTGAGCGACGCAGAATGGAAAAAGCGACTGACACCCGAGCAGTACAAGATCGTGCGGGCCAAAGGGACCGAACGGGCGTTTTGCGGCACCCTGCTGGACAACAAACTGGAGGGGGTCTATACCTGCGTCGGCTGCGGCCTGCCGCTGTTTACGTCCGACGCCAAGTTCCATTCCGGCACCGGCTGGCCCAGCTTCTTCCAGCCGATTGCCAAGGAAAACGTCGCCGAGCACGCCGATCGCACCCACGGTATGTTGCGCACGGAAATCCTCTGCGTCCGCTGCGGCGGGCACCTGGGGCACGTGTTCGACGACGGGCCGGCGCCAACGAACCTGCGCTACTGTTTGAACTCCGAATCGCTCACGTTCACCAAGAAAGAAGATTTGGCCAAACTGGCCGACCCGCTGGCCGACGAGAAGAGCGACTCGCCCGCCGAGACGAAGTCCGCGAAGTGATCCAACGCCTGCCGCAACGCGCTGCTCCCCGCTTTTCAAATCCGTGAAATCTGCGCAAGCTGTGGATTGAATTTCCGCTTTTCGTCCGATCCATTTTCAACCACCGGCTCGATCACGGACTCGCCATGCTGGCACGATTGATGGCGCTGGTGTCGCGGCAGGCGATGCGGCTGGTCCGCTTTTCGCGCCGTCTGACGCTCAGCCGCGTGGGCCTGTACTACGCCTTCATCGTGCTGTGCGTGTTTACCGGCGTGGTGGTTCGCGACTCGAACCCGATGCTGCTCTTGGCCGGCATGTTGACCGGCCCACTGGTCGTCAGCTTGTGGTTCGTGCTGCGCGGGCTGCGGCGGCTCGAGCTGGTCCGCGAGTTGCCCGGCGGCATTTGCGCTGGGGACCGGTTGGTCGTCGACGTCCAGTGCACGAATCGTCGCCGGCGGCTGACGAGCTGGGCCTTGATGGTGGAAGACGCCTTTACGTACCTGGGGCCGCTGGCCCTGCGCCGGCCGGTTCCGGCCCGGGTGCTGTTCCCGTATTTGCCTCCCGGCGCGACGAGCCGGACGACGTACGAAGGCGTTCCGCCGCTGCGCGGGCAATACCGCTTTGGCCCGCTGAAGCTGGTGACGCGCTATCCGCTGGGCCTGCTGCGCTATGAAAAGATATTCGACGACTACGCCGTGCTGACGGTTTGGCCGCGGCTGGGGCGGCTGATTCCCGGGGGGCTGAAGCTCGACGAGCGGGGCGAGCTCGGATTGCACCGGGCCGAGCGCCGCAAGGCCCGCCTGGAAGCCGATTTTTACGGCCTGCGCGAATGGCGCAGCGGCGATAGCCGGCGCTGGATCCATTGGCGCTCGACGGCCCGGCGCGGACAAGTCGTGGTGCGGCAGTTCGACGAGCCGCGCAGCCAGGACCTGGCGATCCTGGTCGACTTGTGGACCGGGTCCGGCAGCGCCGCCGGCGAGCGGGTCGAAACCGCGATCAGCCTGGCGGCGAGCATCCTGGCCGAAGCCTGTCGGCGCGGCGGACGCCGGCTGGCCCTGCACGTCTCCGGCGCCGAGACATTCGTGGCCCAGGGCTGGGCGTCGCAAGCCCTGATGACCGAAATGCTCGACGCCCTGGCCGTGGCCCGAGCTGCGCCGACGTGCGATTGCCGGCCGATTTTTGCCGCCGCCTGGCCGCCATCCGGCCGCCGCTGACCGCGGTCGTGATCGGCACGCGGCCGCTCGATCTGGACGCCGTCTGCCAGGCAGCGGGCGCCTCGCCGGCGGACCTGGCCGGCACGGCGATCACCCAGCTCGACGTGAGCAGCCCGGACCTGGCCCGGTATTTCGAACCCGCCGCTTGAATCCACCTGTTGAATCCCCTGTGGCGGTCGGCGCCGCGGGCACGCCTGGCCGCGGAATGCGGCTCCTGCTTTGAACCTCGGTTGCGCGCTTGAAAACTCTGCTTACCACCGAACAGATTCGCGCCGGCGTGGGACGGCTGGCCGCGCGGATCGCCGACGACTTCCGCGGCCGTGCGCCGGTCGTGATCGGGGTGCTCACCGGCAGCATAGTGCTGTTGGCCGATTTGATCCGGCAGCTGGATTTGCCGCTCGAAGTCGGTCTGGTCCAAGCCCGGAGCTATCGCGGAGCCTCGACCAGGCCCGGCGAGCTGGACATCCATGCCGAGCTGCTGCCCGAGGTCCGGGGCCGGGACGTGCTGCTGGTGGACGACATTTTCGACACCGGCCAGACCCTGGCCGCGCTGCTGCGGCAGATCGGCCAGCTCGAGCCGCGGTCGCTGCGCTCGGCGGTGCTGCTGCGCAAGCGTGGGCGGCAGGAAGTGGCGATCGAGCCCGATTATTTCGTGTTCGACATTCCCAACGTGTTCGTGGTCGGTTACGGTCTCGACTATCAGGACTCGTACCGGCACCTGCCCTACGTGGCCGAGCTCGAAGAGCACGACCTGGGGGAAGCCCGATGAGCCCTGTGCCCCGCGGCGGCCTCGGTCGCTGGGCCCGGGCGACCAAGAGCCGATCCGAGAGCCGGCGGGGGCCGTCCCAGTTTTGCGCAGTCCTTGGAGCAAAACGGGACTGTCCCCCTCTGCGAGACGGTTCTCGGATCGGCACTAAAGGCCGGGCGGGGAGTCGACGCGCGGCGCGTTTTGTTTTGTTTCAGGTCTGGCCGTTTGCTCTGCGATGACCAAACGCATCGTCCACGTCATTCCGTCGCTCGACCGCTCCGGCGCCGAGAAACAGCTCGTGCTGCTGGCCGCTGGGCTGCCGCGCGACGAATTCGACGTCCGCGTTCTGGCCCTGACGCGCGGCGGTCCGCTGGAAGCCGACTTGCGCCGAGAGCAGATTCCCACCATGGTGATCGGCAAGCGCTGGCGGCTCGACCCGATGGCCTATGGCCGCCTGGAGGGCGAGCTCCGCCGCTTGCAGCCCGACCTGGTCCACACCTGGCTGTTTGCCGGCAACGCCTACGGCCGGGTGGCGGCCCTGCGCGCGGGGTTGCGCACCTGGTGGCGGGCGAGCGCTCGGTCGATCCGTGGAAAAGCTGGCAGCAGTTTCAGATCGACCGCTATTTGGCGCGGCGGACTCGGGCGATCGTGGTCAATTCGAGCGGCGTGCGCGAATTTGGCGTCAACCACGGCATCGCGGCGGAAAAGTTCGTCGTCATTCCCAACGGCATCCGCCCGGCCCCGGCCAGCACCATCAGCCGGGAGCAAATGCTGGCCGAGCTGGGGCTGCCGCCGGCCAGCCGGTTGATCGGCGCGATCGGCCGGCTCTGGCCGCAGAAGCGGCTGCAGGACGTGATTTTCGCCCTGGATCTGATCCGGGTGCTGCGCAAGGACATGCACTTGCTGGTGATCGGCGACGGCCCGCAGCGGGCCCAGCTCGAGCGGTTTGCCCGCTTGATCACCTGCCACGAGCACGTCCACTTTCTGGGCCTGCGGCACGACGTGCCGCGGTTGTTGCCGCACTTGGACCTGGTCTGGCATGCCAGCGGATACGAAGGCTTGCCCAACGCCGTCATGGAGGCCATGGCTGCCGGCATTCCGGTCGTGGCGACCGACATTTCGGGCAATCGCGACCTGGTCGTCAGCGGCGAGACGGGTTACCTGGTGCCGCTGGGCGATCGGGCGGCGCTGGCCCGCTGGGGCTACAAACTGCTCGAAGACCCCGCCTTGCGCGAGCGGCTGGGCCGGGCCGCCCAGCAGCGGATCGCCACGTTCACGGTCGAGCGGATGGTCGCGGCGCACGCGGCGCTGTACCGTGAGATACTGCAATAAGAACGCCAGAGGGCAGATAGCCACGAAAAGGCACGAAAAGCGGCAGATGAGTTCCTTGGGGAACCAAGCGGTGCTCGCTAACCAACCGCCCCGCAATGCTGCCCCACTCAGCCCTGCCTCCCCGCGCGGGTATCATGGGGGGCATGCGGACCAGCATAAAAGAATTGCTCGGAATCACGACCGCCTGCGCGGTTCTTCTCTCGCAATACCTGTCGACGGTGCCCAGCGGCTTCAGGGGCGGCGATGGAGAGTGGCACGATGCTTCAAAGACATGGGGGGTCCTTACAGGTTACGTTGCTCTCGCCGACCTCGCCGCTTTCGTGGCACTTGTAATTTGGCTCTTAGTCCGCCATGCACAGCGGCCCGAAGACCCGCGGCCATGACTCCCTGCCGCGGGTTCCGGGTTGGCCGGTCGCCCCTCAGCCCTTCCGGAAGTTAGTGTCGTTCCTCCCCACTCCCTATCCTCCATCCCCTTTCTGCCCCCTATGTGCGGCATCACTGGTGCAGTCTGGTCGGATCCGCGCTTGGCGATCGACGCCCAGGCGCTCACCGCCATGGCCGAAGCGCTGCGGCATCGCGGGCCCGACGACAGCGGCACGTACCAGACCGGCATGTGCGCGCGGCCGGGACGCTGCGATCAACCGGCGGTGGCCCTGGCCCAGCGGCGGCTGGCGATCATCGACCTGGCCGGCGGCCATCAGCCGATGTCGAACGAAGACGGCTCGGTCTGGCTCGTTTTCAACGGCGAGATTTACAACTACCGCGACCTGCGGCGCCGCTTGGACGGAGCCGGCCACCAGTTTCGCTCGGCCAGCGACACCGAAGTGCTGGTCCACTTGTACGAGGATGAAGGGCTCGATTTTCTCGCGCATCTGAACGGCATGTTCGCCCTGGCGATTTGGGACCAGCCCAGGGCCCGGCTGATTCTGGCCCGCGATCGAATGGGCAAGAAACCGCTGGTCTATCGGCACGAGCCGGGCCGCTTGATGTTCGCCAGCGAGTTGAAAAGCCTGCTCACCGTGCCCGGCGTGCCGCGCGAGGTCGACCGGCAAGCGCTCGACGAATATCTGACGTATCAATACGTGCCGCATCCGCACAGCATCCTGCGCGGCTTTGCCAAGCTGCCGCCGGCGCACTACGCGGTGTTCGAGGACGAGAAGCTTACGGTCCGGCGCTACTGGTCGCTGGACGCCCGGACCGAAGTGGTCCGCCCGCTGGCCGAAGACGCCGCCGAGCTGCGCGAGCTGCTGGCCGACGCGGTGCGGCTGCGAATGCAAAGCGACGTGCCCTGGGGCGCGTTTTTGTCCGGCGGCGTCGACTCGTCGCTGGTCGTGGGCCTGATGCAGCGGATGTCGGCGGCGCCGGTCAAGACGTTTTCGATCGGCTTTGCCCAGCCCGAGTACGACGAAAGCCGCTTCGCCCGGCAGATGGCCGAGCGCTTCGGCACCGAGCATCACGAGCTGCAGGTCGATCTGGCCCAGCTCGACATCCTGCCGCAGCTCATCCGGCAGTTCGACGAGCCGCTGGCCGACAGCTCGGCCGTGGCGACCTACTGCGTGGCCAAGTTGGCCCGCGAGCACGTCAAAGTTGCGCTCACCGGCGACGGCGGCGACGAGCTATTTGCCGGTTACCCGCGCTATGGGGCCAACCGGCTGGCGGGCTGGCTGGACGGCTTGCCGCGCGGGCTGCGGCGGCTGGCGGGCGCGGGATTCTGGCAGCGCTTGGAGCGGAACCGGCCGCAGCGGTCGACGCTGCGCCGCGCGGTGCGGTTCAGCCAGTCGCTCTCCCTGGCTCCGCCGCGGCGGCACGCCGAGTGGATTGCGATCTTTGGCGAAGCCCGGCGGGCGGCACTCTACAGCGACGACTTCCTGGCCGCATTGCCCGACGCCGATCCGGTCGATTTCGTCGCCGCGGCTTTCGCCCACTCGGCGGGCCGCGATCCGATCACCCGGGCCAGCCTGGCCGACCTGGAAACCTACTTGCCGTGCGACCTGATGACGAAAGTGGACATGACCTCGATGGCGGTGAGCCTGGAGTGCCGGCAGCCGTTTTTGGACTATCGAGTGGTCGAATTGGCTGCCCGGCTGCCAGTTGGGCATAAGTTTGGCTGGTGCCGCGGCAAGCGCATTTTGCGGACGGCGTTTGGCGAGCTGATGCCGCCGGAGCGGCCGAAGATGGGTTTCGGCGTGCCGCTGGACCATTGGCTGCGCGGGCGCTCGGCCCGCGGGCGCGCGAGTTGCTGCTGGACCGCCGGACGCTGGACCGGGGTTATTTTCGCCCCGCCGCGATCGAGCGGCTGTTGGACCAGCACGAGAGCCGGCGGTTCGATCATAGCCATCGGCTGTGGGCGCTCTTGGTGCTCGAGTGGTGGCACCGCGAGTGGGTCGATCGCTGACGCTGGCCCCCCGGCCGTGGCTGACAGGGCCCCTTTAGTTGACCGTGGTTAGGCGATAAGATGCGACCACGGGTCGTGCGCTCGCCAAACTGCCGCCCGAGGGAAAGTCCAAAGGCGGCGTAGTTCGTGAGGGAGCGAAGGTATGAACAGTGTTCTGGCGGTAGTCCTGGCCGGCGGCAAAGGCTCGCGTTTGGAGCCCTTGACGCGCGACCGGGCCAAGCCGGCTGTCCCGTTCGGCGGCCTGTACCGGATCATCGACTTCGCCCTTTCGAATTGCCTGAACAGCGGCATCCGCAAGATGCTGGTGCTCACGCAGTACAAGGCGATGAGCCTGGATCGCCACATCAACCTGGGCTGGCGGCGGTTTCTCTGCCGCGAGCTGGGCGAATTCATCGACGTGGTGCCCCCCCAGCAGCGGATCGACGAGCATTGGTATCAGGGCACCGCCGACGCGGTGTATCAGAACATCTACACGCTGGAGAAGGAGCGGCCCGAGTACGTTGTGATCCTGGCCGGCGATCACATCTACAAGATGGATTACTTCAACCTGGTCGAGTACCACAAAAACAACCGGGCCGACCTGACGGTCGCGGCCCTGCGGGTGTCGGCCAGCGAATCCAAGCACTTCGGCGTGGTCGAAACGGCCGACGACCAGCGGATCGTCGGCTTCGAGGAAAAGCCGGCCGTGGGCAAGACCATTCCCGGCGATCCGGAGCACATCTTTGCCTCGATGGGCGTGTACGTGTTCACGGCCCGGTTCCTGTTCGAGCAGTTGTGCATCGACGCCACGCGGCCGGGCAGCGTCCACGATTTCGGCCGCGACATCATCCCCTCGATCATCCACACGCACCGCGTGTTCGCGTTCCCCTTCCACGACGAAAACCGCAAGCAAGACGCCTACTGGCGGGATGTCGGCACGCTCGACGCCTATTACGAGGCCAACATGGACCTCGTGGCGGTCGACCCGCTCTTGAACATGTACGACGACCGCTGGCCGATCCGCACGTATCACCCGAACTATCCGCCCCCCAAATTCGTGTTTGCCGAAGATGCGCCCGGCGGCCGCCGCGGGGAAGCCGTCGACAGCATCGTCTGCACCGGCTCGATCGTCTCGGGCGGACAGGTCGAACGCTCGATCCTGGGACCCGGCGTGCGGATCAACAGCTACGCCCATGTGCAGGATTCGATTCTGCTGGAACGGGTCGATATCGGACGCCGGGCCCGGATTCGCCGGGCGATCATCGACAAGGGAGTCCGCATCCCGGCCGGCACCGAGGTGGGCTACGACCTGGAGCACGACCGCGCGCGCGGCTTCACCGTCAGCGAAAACGGCATCGTCGTGATCGCCAAGGCCGACGGCATCGATCATTTTCTCGATTCGTGAGCGGGTTTGTCGCCATGGCCGCGTCTGTTACGCGGAACTGGCGGTCCACAGATTCCGCCGAGGACGCAGATTGATTTGCGGTAAATCTCGCGTCGCGATGCGATGACTCCACCCGTTCTAAGTCCAGAGCGGCCGATTCGGGCCGATCTTTTTGCCTGCTGCGAGAATCCGTGTAATCTGTGGATCATTAAGACGCGGAACTGGCGGTCCACAGATTCCGCAGAGGACGCAGATTGCTTTGCGGGAAATCTCGCGTCGCGATGCGATGACTCCACCCGTTCTGCATCCAGAGCGGCCGATTCGGGCCGATCTTTTTGCCTGCTGCGAGAATCCGTGTAATCTGTGAAATCTGTGGACCCTCTCCCTCCGTTCCGTTCCGCTTCCTCAGCCTCTCACCGAAGGACCACCCCGATGCGCCGCACGCTGACTGTTTCCGGTTTGCTGCTGGTTATGTGCTCGTTCGCCGGTCGCGCGGCCCTGGCCGACGATGATTTCCCGCGCGACAAATTCGACGAGTCGGGCTTCGTGCTGATCTTCGACGGCCAGTCGCTCGACGGCTGGCACACCAGTGCCAAGACCGGCCACAGCGGCGCCAGCGGCAACAAGACGGGCGGCCGCTGGGTCGTCGAGGACGGAGCCATCACCGGCAGCCAGGACATTCCCGGCAACGGCGGGCTGATCATCACCGACAAGGCCTACGGCGATTTCGAAGTCGCGCTGGAAATGAACAACGACTTCGGGCCCGACAGCGGCCTGTTCCTGCGCAGCACCGAGCAAGGCAACGCCTATCAGTACATGGTCGATTACCACTCGAACGGCAATCTGGCCGGCATTTACGGCGAAGGCCTCTCGGGCGGCATCCACGTGCGGAACTTCAACTTCCTGGACTCGGTGGAGAAGATCCAAAAGCAGGACGCGCCGTTCCCGCTGCCGATCAAGGTGGAAGACTGGCCCAAGCTCTGGAAGGCCGGCCAATGGAACGAGCTGCGAGCCCGGATCACGGCCAACCCGCCGAAGCTTACCACCTGGATCAACGGCGTGCGGTTTATGGAGTTCGAGGACAAAGAAAAGCGGCTGGGCGACACCGGCGGCATCGCCCTGCAGGTGCACGGCGGCGGCGACTTCACGAAGCAGTTCGTCCGCTACCGCAAAGTGCGGGTGAAGGAGATCAAGTAAGGCAGAAGGCAGAAGGCAGAAGGCAGAAGGATGAAGGATGAAGGATGAAGGATGAAGGATGAAGCGGCGCGGGGCGGATGAAATTCTGGCGCCGGGCAGCTTATTTGCGCGGGAGAGGCTTCCGACCGGCGGCCAACGTACTCGTTAGGGGAGAACTCGCAAATGCGCATCGAGATCGATCCGGCTGTGGTCGCGGCCAATTTTGAGCGGGTGAAGGACAATCCGTCGTTGGCCGAGAGTGCCCAGCTTTTTGCCCGGGGGCTGCCGGTGGTCGAGATGATTCGCGCGATGTCGATGAGCGGCAGCGTGCTGCGGGCCTTTGCCGCTTTCGAGTCGATCTATCCGCACGGCAACCTGGAGCGAGGCGTGCTGGAGAAAGTGATTCTCCGTGTTTCGCGCCTGCACGAGTGCCAGTTCTGCACCGCCTCGCACACCGAAATCATGCAGCATTTGCAGCTGCAGACCGATCTCGCGTCGCCTGCCGGCCATAGCGAGCGGGAACGGCTGGCCGTCGAATATGCCGAGGCGATGACGGCCGACGCGAACCGCGTTGCCGACAGCCTGTTCGACCGGCTGAAGCAGCGATTCACCGCGGCGGAAATCGTCGAGCTGACGTTTCTCGTCGGCTTCATCACGATGCTCAACCGCTTCAACAACGCGCTCGGCGTGCGCTATCACAGCGAGTTCGCCGACGTCGCGGTGAGTTAGCGGGCTGGCTATTGCCCGAGGGCGGTGGTGGGCCGGATGGTGGTGATCGCCGTCAGCGCCACGACGAGCAGACAGTAGACGAGCGTGGCTTTGGCGTAGCCCGGCTGGTCGGAGCGGTCCGCCAGCGCGCGGCCGAAGCCGACCAGTCCGACCAGGATCCAGAGCCCGTAGTCGTATTGAAGCCAGGCCAGGGCAGTTGCAGCCGCGCCCACGGTGAGGGCGGCGAGAAATTTCTGGCCGCGCGACATGGCGTGAAAACCGCGGCCGCCGTCGAGCGTGGCGATGGGCAGCAGGTTGAAGAGGTTCAGCCAGGCGCCCACGCTGGCGATCGCGGCAAAGATGGCCTGGCCGGTGGCCAGCCACAGGCCGAGCGCAGCGAGCGCGGCCACCAGGCCGTAGACCGGGCCGGCGAGCCCGATCTCGGCGTCCTCGCGCGGATTGACCACGCGCTGTTGCAAGCGGATCAGGGCGCCCAGGCCGGGGATGAACATCGGCGCCGTGGCTTTGAATCCGTACCGCCGCAGCATGAAGACGTGCCCCATCTCGTGGACGTAAATCGACAGGACCAGGCCGAGGGCGAACTTCCAGCCCCAGACCGTCCAGTAGACGCCCAGCGACAGCAGCATCGAGAGCAGCGTCGTGCCCTTGGTCAGGCCCAACAGCAGCGCCTTGAGCTTCCACAGCAAAAGGCCCAGGGCCCCCACGCTGCCGGCCACCACCGCAGCGGGAGATTTCTTGCCGCCGGCCGGCGCAGGGCCCGGCGCGGCCGCCGGGATCTTGCTGCCCAATTCGGTGATCCTGGCGGTCACCGCCGCGTGCTGCTTGGAGCGGGCCGGCAGCAACACGAGCGCTTTGCGCCACGAGGCCAGCGCAGCCGAAATGTCGCCCCGGGCTTCCTCGGCGCTCGCCGTTTGAGCCAGCGCGGTTAAGCGGTCGGCATGGACGAGCCGGGCGCACTGCGGACAGGCCAGCAGCGACGGGGCCCATTGCGTGCCGCACTGCGGACAGAATGTCGGTGATTGGGTCGACACAATAATTGCCTGCCGTCGGCTTCAACTCGGCACTGCGTGGCGGTCGATCAGAAAAGTCCGGAGGGGCCACCGCGGCGGGCGGCGGGCATTCGCCTCAGGCCGCGGGTTGCGGCTCGGGGCCGGCGCCCAATTGATAGGGGCCGCTGATCGGCAGCGGGCGGTGGGCGTTGAACTTCCAGGCCTCCCACAAAGCGAAGCCGATGATCAATAGTCCGATCAGGTTTCCCGCTGCGTCGAGAAACGGATACGTCATTGCTAAGACAAAGGCCTCGACCAACATCGCCACCGTCGCGTCCGGCGATTCGCCGATCCCGGCGCCAGCCGCCGGCTGGTCGGCATCCCGGGCGATGGCGGCGCGCTGGGCGTGGGCATTGGCCATGAGGGCTTCAAAGATGTCGGGCATGTAATTGGCCGCGATCGAGCAGTACGTGATCGCCACGGCCAGCAGTTGATAGCCTCGGCCGCCCAGGCCGGCCGATCCCTTGCGCACCGCGGTGCCGACCATGATGCCGACAACGATGGCCACCAGGCCGATTTCCAGGTTCGTGACCCGGCGGATGGCGTACCAGATGATCGCCCCCAGCAGTCCGGCGCCGGCTCCGTACAGCGTCGCCTTGGCGAGCCGCACCGCTCGGCTGCCCGTGAGGGGCGCCTGGACTTGGGCGGCGCAGGCCGGGCAAACCAGGTTGTCGCCGAGCGCGTAGTATTCGCCGTCGACCTGCTGATGGCAGAGCGCGCACGCGTGAGCGGGCGCCGAGCCCGGGGCATCGCTCGGCTCGGAGGTCTGGAACTGCAGATCGCCGGTCGAATCGGAGGGGACTGGGGTGTCGGTCATGGGCAGTCCTTGGTCGCGGAAGTGGCTTGCGGCCCGCTCGCCGCGCGAGCGCGCGAGTGCGGCGCAGCGCGGAGCCTCAATCGTCGGCGAGCCGCGGCGGCGAGTCAATGGTTTGGGCGGGCGGCGGGCGACTTCCGCCTAGTGTCGCGGCGGGCATTCAGAACCCGGCGAGCCCCGGGCAGAAAAAAAACGGGCGGGTCCGGCGAAGGACCCGCCCGTTCACACAGCACTCGCCCCCGCAACCTGCTGACTCCCCGAAAGCAGGCCGCCGGAAAGCGAGTCGTTCGATTGACGGCTTAGCCCTTTTCCTTGTCCAGGCTCTTGAGGGCCGTGAACGGCCGGAACCGCCGCGGAGCGCGCTCGGCCGAGGGGCCGGGTTGCTCGATTTGCGGCTGGATTTGTTCCGGGGCCGGCGTGGGAGCAAAGGACGGGCCCGTGCTCGCCGGCGTGCTGTCGACCGCGTCGCCGCAAGCTGCCGTCTGGCAATCGCAAGCCGACTGGCGCCGGCAATGATGTCCGAACAGCGGGCAGTGATGCCGCTTGCAAGAGTTGCAGGTCGGCGCCGGAGCACAACCGCAGCCGCAGCCCAGGGCACCGGTCACGATCGGACCGCCACCCCAACCGCCGCCGTATCCGCCCCAGCCGCGCCCGCAACCGCAACCGCCCCAACTCGTGTTCCCGCAACCGCCACCGCCGCACGCGCCATCACTTCCGCACGCGCTGCCGGTGCCGCACGTATTGCAGCCGCCGCCGTTGCCGCCGTCGGCATAGTGGCGATGCAGGCCGCAAGGGCGGGCTTGGTAACCGTTCCAAACGCCGGTGCAACCGGTGGGCGAATCGACTTGCGCGCCGCCCGCGCCGTAGCAGCCGCAGCCGCTAGCCGGAATATAACCACCCAGACTGGACATGGTGCCGGCCGGCTGACCCCAAAGGTTCCGCAGGCTGGCAAATCGGGTCGATGCGCCCTGACCTTGGGCTGGATCGACTTCGGCGGCCTGAACGCTCGACACGAGCGCCAGCGCAGCCAGACAAACCACGAGCCAAACTTTTTGCATCATCCGTATCTCCTTCTCCTGTTGTCCTGTCGCACGCCGTCGCGCTGGACATATTCGCGGCGCCGCCGGTTGTAACCCTGAAAGTGAAAACCCGATCACATTGCACGTGGACTGGATACCACGGCGGGTACCGGCGAAGCGCCACTTCATAGGAAACATGCCTCGCGGTTTGCCGTTGAGCAAATGCAACCGTTACGTTTTGTGCACGTTTCCAGCACGGGGGGACCGTCGCCGGCGGCCGGCAGCGACCGCTAAAGCGTGTGAGCCGCTCGCCTTGAGGTTACAATTGCAGCCGCACGAAAGATGTTGCTTTTTCTCCCCAACGCCGCTGGCCGCTGAGCCGATCTTGCCGAGTTTGTCGATTCTGTCTGTCGTGACATACGCCGAGCTGGCCCGGGCCCTGCCCGCCTTGGTTTGCGGAGGGCTGGGTCTGGCGATGCTCGTCCGCGGGCGCGGCCGGCTCGCGGGCACGACGCTGCTGGCGGCCTGGTGGTGGGCGTTGCTTTCGCTCAGTCTGCTCACGCTTACGAGCGCCGGGCTGCCGCTTTGGGTCGACGATCCTCAGGGCAAGGCGCAGCGTGCCATGTACTTCGCGGCGGCGATGACCTCGTTTTGTCCGTTGATGGCGCTCTTGGGCGCCAAGCGGCCCCAGCACCGCGCCTGGCAATGGATCGTCGTGGCGCTGTGGCTGGTGCTCGCGCTGCCCAGCGTCGAATGGCTGCTGTTTCATCGCGGCGGCGGGATTCATGCCGCCCGGAGCTGGTTCCTGGTGATCCTGATCGCCATCGGCACGATCAACTATCTGCCCACGCGGTTCTGGCTGGCGAGCTTGCTCTACGGCGCGGCCGAAGTGGCGCTGGTCGCGCGATTCCTGCCCGGCGGCGCGGGCCTCACGCCGCTGCCTGCCCACTTGCCGCTGGCGCTGATTGCAGCGGCATTGGCGGCGGCGACCTGGCTTTCGGGGCGGCCGGCTCGGGATACCGAACCGCTGCTGCGCCTGTGGCGGGATTTCTGCAACTTGTTCGGCACGGTGTGGGCCTTGCGAGTGGCCGAGCGGCTCAGTGCCCTGGCGGCACACGACCACCGGGAATTTCGCTGGACCTGGGCCGGCCTTCATCTGCCGAATAGCGGCCAGAGCGGATCCATTCCCGAGGAAATCCGGCCCTGGCTCGCCAAGAACCTGCGCAGCCTGGTGCTGCCGTTCGTTTCCAGCCAGTGGATTGCCCAGCGGCTCGAGGGCCCGGCGGCTCAAGCTCAGGGGGCTGAAAACGCCAGGCGTGAGAATCCGGTGTAAAACGTTGCAATTGCCCGCGCATGGCCGATAATGCGGCGCCGCACGGCCGCGTTGAGATGGCGTGCGGCAAGTCGGATCGGTCACGCTCTTGGCAACAATCAGACGAGGAGACACACAGCATGAGACGGGTCGTTGCGCTTGCGATGCTGGCGGCTCTGGGCGTGGGCTTTGCCGTGGCCCGGGCCGCGGACGAAGACAAGCCCAAGCACACCATCAAAGAAGTGATGAAGAAAGCCCACACGCCAGACGGCGGGCTGCTGAAGAAGATCGTTTCGGGCAATGGCACCAAGGAAGACGCCGAGCAACTGGTCGAGCTGTACACGGCGCTGGGCCAGAACAAGCCGCCCAAGGGCGAGCCGGGCAGCTGGCAGGAAAAGACCAGCGCGCTGCTGCAGGCCGCCAAGGATGTCGTGGCCGATAAAGAGGGCTCGAAAGCCGGCCTGGAAAAAGCCGCCAACTGCGGCAACTGCCACAAAGAGCACAAGCCGCCGTCCTGATGCGCGGCGCTGCCTCGCGTGGGCCTTTAAACTCGCTCGCTCCGTGGCCGGATCGCTCCGGCCGCTGAGCGAGCTTTTTTTGTGCGCGAGCGGCCGCGGCAGATCGATCTTCGCCGTGAACGGGCCCACGATGGTCGACTGCCGGTATCGCCGGCCGCCCCACGTCCCCCTCTCGGTCCGTCAGAGTCGACCGAACCCGGCTACCAGGCCAGGAGCACGCCCACCGGGCGGTCTGTTTCGCCGGGGGCCGGTGGACCAGGAATCGGGCGCTGCGCGGCGCTTGTCCCCGCCAGACGCGGCGGACCACCGGCGGCGCCCGCCGAGCGAGCCAGAGCGCCGGCTCCCAAGCTGGGTCCTTCGCCCAGAGCAGGCGGACCCGGAGCAGGTGGACCCGGAGCAGGGCCTAGCGCGGCGGCGACTCGCACCGCTGCAAGTGGAGTGTCGCGTGCGGGGCTGAGCGCTTCGCCAGGGACCGGTGGACCGGGAGCAGGACGCGCTGGGCCGCCGGCCTGCGCGATTGCGGACTCGATCGTCGGCCGGGTCCGATTGTCTGATTCGCCCGGCGCCGGCGGACCGGGCGCGGGGCGTGAAGGGGAGTTTGCCGTCAGATAGGTGGCCGACTTAGTGGCGATAACCGGCGCCGAGTCGTCCGTGCCTGCGAAGCTGTACGATGGACCGCTGTTGTAACCGTACCAGCCGTAGCTGGGGTAGTAGCCGCCGTATCCGCCATAGCCACCATATCCACCCAGCAATCCATAACCCAAGCCGAAGCCGAAGCACGGATAATAACCGTATCCGCCGTAGCCCAGCCCGTACCCGCCATAGCCGTAGGGACCATATCCGCCAAAGCCGTAACCGGGGCCGTAGAAGCGCCGCGCGAAACCATATCCGCCATAGCCCCAACCGTAGGGCCGGTAAGCGGCAAGGCCCAGACCGTAGGGCCAGTAGCCACCGTAGCCGAAGCCAGGGCCATAGAATCGGCGCCCGAAACCGTATCCGCCGTAGCCCCAACCGTAGGGCCGGTAACCACCAAAGCCGACGCCGTAGGGCCGGAAGCCGCCGTAGAATCCTCGGTAGCCGCCGCCGTACAGGCCTCCGAATCCCCCGTGAAAGCCGCCCCCGTGGAAGCCGCCGCCATGGAAGCCACCGCCATGAAATCCGCCGCCCCCATGTCCGCCACCGCCATGTCCGCCCCCATGTGCATGCGCCGCGCCGGGCAGCAAACCGATCAGCAGCAAGACCAGGATCAGGCTGAGAGGTCGCAGTTGCATTGGGCACTCCTTCGCAGAAAATGTCGGGTGGCAGCGCTATTCTAACGCGCCTGGGCAAATCACCAGGCGCGGCAGGTTACAAATTCGTGAGCCTCGGCACGCCGCGAGACCAGCGGCAAACACTAGGGCTGAAGCGGTTTTGTTGCCGAAGGACGGCGGCGCGGCGACCTGGGCGGCAAAGGAGAATGGCCATGCACCGAGGGATTTGGAACGGCGCTCTGTTGGTTGCCGGCTGTTTGATTGCGGCTGGCAACGCGGCCCGGGCGGCACCCCAAGTGCCGGTGCCGGTCATCATCGACACCGACGTCGGCAGCGACGTGGACGATGCCCTGGCCCTGGGCCTGGCCTTGCTGAGCCCAGCGGACGGCGTGCGCTACGCGCCGCTGCAAATCCTGGGCATAACGACCTGCGGCAGCGATCCGCAAACCCGGGCCCTGATGGTCTGCCGGCTGCTCACGATGACCAATCACGATTCGATTCCCGTGGCGGCCGGCGCCGATCCGCAGCCCAAGCGGCCGATCGAAGGGCAATTCCAATATCGCTACCATCCGGACGTGATCTTCAACCGCACCGCGAAGCCCCAGAAAGTCGCCGCGGCAGAGTTGATGTTCGACCAGCTTCAGGCGCACCCGGGCGAGATCACGCTCGTGGCACTCGGCCCGCTCACGAATCTGGCCGAGTTGCTCGAAAAACACCCGGAGGCAAAACGCTGGATCAAGCAGATCGTGCTCAAGGGGGGCACGCTGCGGCGGGGCGCGGACGGCCAGCCGCCGACCGAGCCCGAGCTGAATCTGCGCTCCGACGTCAAAGCCGCGCAGGCGGTGTTTGCGTCCGGCGTGCCGCTGGTGGTCGTGCCGCTCGATGCCACGGTCGGGCTGAAGGCCGGCCGGGCCGAAGCGCAAAGGCTGCTCTCGGCCGGCGGCCTGGTCTCCAATCAGGTGCGCACGCTTTGGGAGCTGGCCGACCGGCCGGACGTGAGTTTTGCGGATGCGCTGGTGGTGGCCGTCGCGTATGCGCCCGATGGGTTTGCGGATTTCGAAGAGCACCGGCTGGAAGTAACGGATCGCGGGATGCTGCGTTCGATTCCGGGAGAAACGAACGCCCGGGTGGCCGTGACGTCTCAGGCGGAAAAGTTTCGTGCCGAGCTGGTCGACCGCTTCCGCGACGCGGCGGCCCCGCGCACCCCGGCCGACAAAGAGCCCGCGGTGGTGCGGCAGCCCATTGCGCGAGGCCGTTTTCCAAGCCACGTCCACGCCGGCGAAGACTACGAAACCGACATCGAGCGCCGCTGGTGGATGGTCGGGCGCCCGGAGAGCGAAAACATCCCGCCGGCCAGCCGCCGGGCCTGCCGTGGCGTGTTGACGCACGATTTCGACGATCTGCAGGGCAATCGCCGCGCGATGTACCGGGCCGTGATTTTCAATCCCGTGCCCGGTCCGCCAGTGGGATCGGCCACGCGGCTGACTTTTCGCTATTGGCTCCAGGGCACCGACCGGCTGCGGGTGCAGCTCTATAGCCTCACGAACGGTTATCACCGCTGCTTGACTCTCGCCGGGCTGGCACAGGGCAGTTGGCGCGAGGCCACGGTCGACATGACCGAGATGCGCCGGCCCGACGGCAGCGGCGGCCCCTTGGCCAAGGACGAGCGGATCGACGACATCCAGTTCTATGCCGATCCCCAGGCCGAGTTGATCATCGACGACATTCTGCTCTACGACGCGGCGGCCGCGGACGAAACGCGGCCCTTTCCGGCGCGGGTGCTGTTCAGCGGCTGGTTCGACACCGGCAAGCAAGGGGTCGAGTGGCCGGGACAGTTCGAAATCGTGCCGCACGACCCGCCGGACGCCTGGAAGGCGGCCCAGAGCCTTGTGGATCCGGCCGGCGGCCCGCCGCGCTTGCAGGTCGGCCTGCGCGGCGAGCGGGTGCTGAGGAATGGGCCTGGGACGGGGCCGGTGCGGCTGGACCTGCGCTATCGGCTGCGCGGGGCTGATCGCTGTGGAGTGGAATTGACCCTGGCCGGGCAGGCCATCGCGACTGCCCAGCTGGCGCCGGCCGCGGGTGGGCGCTGGTCGACGGCGACGCTCGAATTTGCCGAGCCGGCACAATCGGACCGGCCGGCCAAAGCGGACGAGATTCGCTTCGTGCTTTCGCCTGGCGCCGAACTGACGGTCGACGACCTGCTGCTCTACAACCCGGGTGCGGCCCCCGGCGAGTAGCAGGCACTTGCCCGACCGGGCGGAGCCGGACCGGCCGCGCGTCGGCGTTGAGGCGAATCTGGCGCCACGGGGACCGGGCCAAAACGAAAGCGGACGGACAAGCTTGTCCGTCCGCCTGGGTGAATCGGTTGGCCGGGGAGATTATTCGGCGGCCGGCTCGCTGAACGCCTGCTTGCGGCTGCGGACCCCTTTGGCCACGCTCCATTCCTTGGTGAGCGACTCGAAAACGTCGGGCGATTCGTAGCGGATGATGTTTTTGCCTTCGGGCATGGGGCCGATCAGGCCGCGAAAAACCGGCTGGCCGCGCAGGCCCAAGTCGGTGCTGCAATCATCGATGCCGATCTGCGTGTGTTGTTTCTGCAGCGCTTCGGGCTTGTTGTAGTCGCGGATGTGCAGCATGCCGTCGGTGCCCCGGGTAACGACGCGAAACGTGTCTTTTGCCATCTCTATCGAACCTCGTGGTGTCTGCGGGAGGACGAGACATCGGGCCCCGCCGCGGCAGGGCAATCTCTGGTATCGGCCGGACTTAGCGCCGGGGCAAAGCAAACTGCCGCCCTCGACACTCCGCTGCCAATCGCGCTGGACGGCACAGCCCTGCCCACCGGACCGCGGCCGCACGACACGCCGCGCCGCGGCCCCGCCGCGTGCGGGCGGTGCCGATTTTGACGAACGTGCGTTCAGTCTTTCAGCTGGAACAGCCGCTTGAGCGCGTCGAGCAGGCCGTGCGGGGTGCCCAGCTGGGCTTCGTTGCGCAGCGATTCCAGGGGCGGATGCAGCAGCTTGTTGACCAGGCGGTCGAACGACTGGCGAATCTCGTCCTGCTGGCGCTCGGTCAACTCGGGCAGCTTGTTGAACAGGCGGCGCAGCTCGTCCTCTTTGGGCTGATGCCAGCCTTCGCGCAGCCGCTTGATGATCGGGGCCGTGGCCCGATGGTGCAGATCGGCAATGAAGCGGGTAGTTTCCTGCTCGATGATGGCGATCGCGGCCGGCAGTTCCTTGTCGCGCTGCTGGCGGTTTTGCCGGCAAACTTTCTCCAGGTCGTCGATCGAATACAGGTAGACGCCCAGGCAATCGTTGATGGCCGGGTCGAAATCGCGCGGGATCGCCAGGTCCAGGATCATCATCGGGCGCTGATCCCGGAGCGCTTCGACGGCGCGGAAATCCTCGCGGCTGACGATCGGCTCCTGCGAGCCGGTGGCGCTGACGACCAGGTCGGCTTGGGCCAGCACGGACGGGAGCCGCTCCCAGGGCTCGGCCCGGCCCTGCCAGCGCTCGGCCAGCTCTGCCGCCCGGCGCGGGTCGCGGTTGACGATCGTCAGCTGGTGGGCGCCCTCGTCCTTCAGGTAGCGGAGGGTTTCGTCGGCCATTTCGCCGGCGCCGATGACCACGATTTGCTTGTCGGCGAGGCTCTCGAACAATTCGCCGGCCAATTCGCCCACGGCCACGCTGGCGATGCTGATCCGGCGGCGATGGATCGTGGTTTCGTCGGTTACGCGCCGAGCCACGCGCACGGCCGCCTGGAAGACGCTGTGCGTCAGGGGGCCGGTGCTTTGGCAGGAATTGGCCAGCTCGTAGGCCGCCTTGACCTGGGCCAGGATCTGCGGTTCGCCCACCACCATGCTGTCCAGGCTGGCCGCCACGGTGAACAAGTGCCGCACGGCGTCCTCGCCGGAGCGCTCGAACAGGTCGTCGAAGATCTCGTAGATCGGCAGGCCGTGAAACTCGGCCATGAACTGGGCCACGTCCTGGTGGCTGGGCACCCCGGTCGGATCTTCCGCCGCGGTGTACAGCTCGACGCGATTGCAGGTCGAGAGCAGCACGGCTTCGGCCCCGGGAAACCGCTTGCGCAGGTGATCCAGGGCCTCGCCGGCCTGCGCCGAGCTGAATGCCAGCCGCTCGCGGACCTCGACCCCCGACCGATGGTGGCTGCAGCCGACCATGAGCAGTTTCATGCCCGGCCTCCCCACGCACCGCGCGCCGGGTGGGTCGCCGCGTGACCGCCGTGGCCCGTGTCGACCAACAGCAGCGTGGCCAGGGCCAGGGCCAGAAAGCCGAAGCTGGCGATCGTCAGGTAGGCCACTTTGCGGCCGTGGCGGGCGGGCTTGTAAACCGCGTTGAACAGCGACGCGGCCACGAGCCAGGAGAGCATGACGGCCGAGCTCCAGATCACCGGGTCGTTCCAGGAAAGCTCTCCCTCGCCGCGGAGCGACAGGTTCAGCACGACTCCGGCCAGGAAGCCGATCGCCACGAAGATCGTCGAGACGATCAGCGACCGGGCGCTGGTGCGTTCGAGCCATTCCAGGCTGGGAAATTTCAGCCCGGCCGGCGGCGGCAGCTTGCGCTTGAGCCGGGCCGCCTGCACCAGATACATCACGCCGGCGGCAAACCCGATCATCACCGCCACGGTGCCCAGGAGCAAAAAGATCCCGTGGATGGCGCCCCACAAGTGCGAGGCGCCGGCCCGGGTGAGCGGCTCTCGGTCGGCCAGTCCGGCGGCCGCGCCGATCAAGAGCAGTGCCAGGGGCAAAACGAACAGCCCGATGGCTGCCCGGGGATGGTAATACGTGGCGTACAAATAGCCGGCCACCAGCAGCCAGGCGGCCAGCAAGCACCAATCGAAACTGCTGGCCAGCGGAGAGCCGGTGTCGCTGGCGGCGCGGCAGCCCAGGTACAGCGTCTGGGCCAGAAAGCCGGCGGCCGCGAAACCCACCATGACCGCCCCGCGCACGCCGCTGCGAAACCACAGCCGCGAGCCTTCGAGCAGCCAGGCAATCGCATAGCTTGCGGCGAAGCAGGTGATGCTGATGCCGGATAACAGCGAGGACATCGCGGGCCGGTGGTAAGTGGAGGCGGGAAGCGCGGGACCAGGGTCTGGAGACTGGGCGCTGGCGGGCCGCACGCGGAACTTCGCGTTTAAGCCCATCGCTGGCAGGCGGTGGGGCACACGCCAGGCGCAGAGCCGAAACCGGCCCCTTCCATGATACCACGGGCCAAGCGGGAAGTCGGGGCGGGGCTGCGGCGCCGGGCAGCAACGGCTGGACAAGCCTGCCGTGGCACCCTACGGCAGCGGCGGGCCCCGGATGGGCCCTGTATGCGCCTAGCGCATCGCTACTCGGGCGGACCGGATTCGTCGCCGCCGCCGGGCTTCTTCGCGCCCTCGGGCTGCGAAGGGTCACTGGTGACGTCTTTCGACTCGCCCTCGGCCGGGGCCTGCGGAATTTGCGGTTGCTCGATCAGCTGCTTGAGGATGAAATCGTCGGGCAGTTTCAGATCGAGCTGATCGAGCAGCTTGCGGTAGCGGTCGACGATGTCTTTGATGTCGCCGACGTACGTGCTCTCGTCCTTGAACGTCGGATAGGCTTCGAGCAGGGCTGCCCATTTCCCGAAGGCCTGGTCGTACTTTTCCTTGGCCTGCGGCAGATCGGACATTCGGAAGGCTGCGTCCGCTTCGTACGTCAGGCGTCGGGCGTCGAGCGCGTCGGGCGTCTGCTCCAGCTCGCAGCGGCTGCGCCAATAGACGAAATTGACGATGTCGCGATAGCGGTCGATGATCTGGGCCTGGTTGGCGGCCACGGCGGCAGCCTCGGCCAGCCGCAGCGCTTCGACGCGGTGGGCCGAGTCGGCCCGCGCGGCGACGTCGTAGAACGACGGCTTGATCTTCCCTTCGGCAGCGGCGGCGCGCATGTTTTCCGTCATGTTGCGCTGGTCGGGCGGGATGTCGAGCACGGCCCGTTCGCCCTCGTTCAGGTTGGGGAGGTTCTTGGCCCGGAGCTCTTCGGCCACGCCGGGCACGAGTTTGGTCAGCTCCTCGGCGGCGGCGTTGGCCTTTTCCTCGAAACGTTCCTGATCATTCAGGTGGATGGTGACGTTGAAGGTGGTGGGCATGTCGCGGTCGCCGAATTCCTGCCAGCTTTCGCGGGCCTTGCGCCAGGCATTCTTGGCCACTTCGCCAAACACGCCTTCCTCTTCGATGGCTTCGGCGTAGTTGATCAACCCCATCGAGGGATACGAGTGAAAGACCAGCGGGCTGGTGCCCTTGACCGGGATGCCCAGTTTGTCGACCACGTTCTGGGCCGTCTGATACCAGCGGCGGCCGACGAGCCAGTTGTCGCGCTCGCTCAAGGGGATGTTTTCCATGTCCTTGTTGCGGACGTGCTCGTCGAAGAAGTCGTTGTCCTGCTTGAAGAGCTTGCGGTATTGGACGTGCTCGTCGGCGCGGCCGATTTTCTGCGAGATGTCCCAGCCCACGTCGTACAGCAGGCGGGGTTCGTTTACGTTGACCTTGGTGCCGGTGATGATGAAGTTGATGCCCTTGATCACCCAGTAGTAGCGGTCGCGGTAGTCGTCGAACTCGACGGAAATGTTGTAGGCCAGGTTCCAGCCCTGGAACCGCCAGACGGCGATGAAGTTGGGCTGGAGGCGAATGATTTGTTCCAGGGCGGCGGAAAAGGCGGTCCAGTTTTCGGTTTTCTTGTATTCGTTGGCCTGCATCCACATGATGTCGGCCGCGATTCCGCGCATGCCCAGCGTGGCCAGCTTGATCGCTTCGCTGGTCGGATCGATTTCTCCCAGGTCGGCCTGGCTGAGCTTGTACTGTTCGCGCAGCTGGGCGAGCTTTCCGCCGGGCGAGCCTTTGCCCCCTTCCTTGTCCCGAGTGGCCGGCTGGCTCAAGTAGGACAGTGGCAGCAGCAGAAACAGGATCGCCGAGGCATATCCCACTTTGTGCCAAACGGCGCGGCGCTGATTCATTTGGCCACCTCACGCGTTTTCAGGAAGAAGTAACCCACCACGAACACGACGCACAGATAGGCCAGCCCGCGCACGGCCCAGACCCCGACCGCGTCGTTCGAGATGTCGAACCCCTTGGCCACCGGCGTAATGAACGCCTCGTTGAACTTGCTCAGGTCCGGCAGCATCAGGGCGATGCCTTTCATGATGAACAGCAGCACCTGGTCGACCGATTGGACGACCGTGCGGGTGAGCCCCTCGTCCATTTCCAGGGTCATGTTCTGCTGCTTGGCGATGCGGATGATCGATTCGAACAGCCCGCCCCCCTGCGTGATGCCGTTGGCCAGGTCGAGAATATTTTGCGTGAACAGCCCGATGATCAGCACCGCCACGGTCGACATCATCGCCACCGGCCCGCTGAGGAACGTGCTGAACATCACGCTGAAGCTGATCACGAAGACCATCGTCAGCCAGATGCCGAAGAACGATTTGAGCAGGTTCAGCTCGAACGAGGCGTCCTTGGCCCGCAGGTACAGGTCGGGCATCGCCATGCCGAAATACTGCGCCGGCTCGAGGCAGCGGACTTCGATCTGCACGTCGCCGTCGGCGACCAGGTCCTTGAACAGGTTGAGCGATTCTCCCTGGCTGTCGGTCAGCTGTTCGGGGATGTCGTGCCGGTCGATGATCGCGTCTTTGGCCGGAAAAGTCTGCTCGCGCGAGCTGCGGCCCGTCTGCGGGTTCTTGACCACCAGGCTGCCGGTGATCCCGCGCGTGATGGTCCCCTTGTGGCTGCGGAACACGCGAATGGTCATTTCGACCGGCAGGCCGTCGGGAAAGCGCTCGGGCGTGACGTTGTGAAACGTCCAGACGGCCGCGGCCGGCGTTCCGCCTTCGACGAAGCTCCGGTAGGTCCACTCCTTGCCCACGCTGATCCCACGCAGCGCGCCCTTGCCCGTGCGGTCCTTGAAGGCCAGCTCGCCCCAGACGGGCACGCGGGCCATCAGGGCCCCCTCGGGGCCGGAGAGCGAAAACGCTTCGGCCCGGTGCGGGACGAAGTCGATCGACAGGCCCGCTTCGGGCGGATCGGCTTTGACCCGCTCGCGGATCATTTGCTTCACCTCGTCGACCGCCTTGCCGCCGACCTGCAATTGGCCAAACACGCCCAGGTCCAGCGTCCCGTCTTCGGCCACCTTGCGCTCGGGCTGCGCCGGCGGAAAGACGGGCTCGGGCTTCTTTTGAGGCCCGACCTTCTTGGGCGGCTCGGGTTTCTTGGCGGCGCCGGGTTGCGCCGCAGTGTCGGGTTGCGCCGCAGTGTCGGGCGGGGTTTCTTGGGCGGGTTTCTTTTCCGTGGCCGGGGCGGCGTCAGCGGGCTGGGCGTTGGACTCGGCGGGCTCTTTTTTCTCGGGCTGGGGATCGGCCTGATCCTGCGCCGGTTCTGCCGGTTTCGCCTCGCCGGCTGCCGCCGGTTCCGCCGCCGGTTGGGCATCGCCAGCGGGCTTCGCCTCGGCCGGCTCTTTTTTCTCGGGCTGGGGCTGGTTTTTCTCGGGTTGCGGCTGGTTTTTCTCGGGCTGAGGCTCTGCTTCGTTTTCCTTCGCCGGCGGCGGCAGGAACGACAGCCGGGCGCTGCGGCTCTTGGGGGTTATCACCAGCGCGTCGCCGGGGCGGACCACGCCGTCGACCGACAACTCATGCCAGTGGCTGTTGCGCAGGTCGGTCGTCGTTCGCCCGTCGCGAAACGTGACCGTATGCCGGTGGCCGTGGGCCATCGTGGTGCGGGCGGTCGTTTCGGCTCCCGAGCCCTGGCTGGTGGTCTGCAGCGTGGTGACATCCACTTCGTGCGAATGGCTGAGCAAGTGCAGGGCGAAGATATAGCTGGCCACGCCCATCAGCGCCAGGATCACGGTGCCGATGATCGTGAATCCCAGGATCCGGCCCAGCACGATCTCGCCCGAGCGGACCGGCTTGGTGACCACCGTATAGATGGTGTGCGTCTTGAAGTCGGTGGGCAGGCTGAAGGCGCTCAGAAAAACGGCCAGGGCCCAGGAAAGCCAGGTAATGCCGGTCAGCACGAACGACAACAGCAGCACGCTGGGGTCGTTCGAGGTCGTGTCCAGGAACCAGCCGCCGAACAGCAGCAGCAGCGCGAACACGCCCAGGGCCACCAGCACGTTTCGCCGCAGCGATTCCTGGATAGCCAGCCGGGCTAGGGCCCAAACGCGCCGCGGCGACGTGTGGGCCAATTCCGCCAGCGCGGTCATGGCCACGCGAAACGTCATGTCGCCGCCGTTCGACGGACCGTAGCGGAACGCCATCACCAGGAAACTGATGACCACCGCCGCGACCGTCAGCAGGACGGCCATCAGGACGAAATGGAACGCCGCGCCCGGCAACCACTCGGCAAAGTTGTAAAACTCGGTCTGAACCATACCAGGGCGTTCGTCGCGTTTCTGTGGTTGTCGGGTAAGGAAACTGGCTCTGCCGGGCGTCGTCCGGCAGCCTTGGCCGCCAGACCGCCGCAGCCGCAAACCGGCTGCCGCTACGCTACGGCTTTTCGCTCGTCCGGCCGTCCGGGGTGTGCGCGTCGCCATCCGTCTTTGCGCGGCGGCCGGGCCGGGCCTCGCTGTCGCGCACGATCGACAGGAATAGTTCTTCGAGCGTGGTCGTGGGATTCTCCATGCCCTTGAAGTCGCCGTTGTGCCGCTCGATGACCTGCCGAATCTCGGCCTTGGCGGCGTCGTTCAGGCCGGAAGCCCGGATCTGGGTGACGTCGCGCACCGTGAGCAGCGCATCGACGCGGCCCAGTTCTTTCAATTCGCCCTGATGCAGGATCGCGATCCGATCGCACACGTCCTGCACGTCGGCCAGCAAGTGGCTGCTCATGACCACGGTCTTGCCCTGGCTCTTGAGCTTGAGGATTAGGTCCTTCATCTTGCGGGTGCCGATCGGATCGAGCCCGCTGGTGGGCTCGTCGAGCAGGATCAGCTCGGGATCGTTGATCAGCGCCTGGGCCAGACCGATGCGGCGCGTCATGCCTTTGGAGTATTCGCGCAGTTGCCGCCGCTTGGCCTGGTTCAATTCGACCATGTCGATCAATTCGGCCGTGCGCTGCCGGCGAACCGAGGCCGGCATTTCGAACAGCCGGCCGTAGAAGTCGAGGGTTTCCTCGGCGTTGAGAAAGCGGTAGAGGTACGACTCTTCGGGCAGGTAGCCCAGGCGCTCGTTTTTCGAGACGTCGGTGGCATCGCGGCCGAAAACCAGCGCTTGTCCGCTGGTGGGGAAGAGCAGGCCCAAGAGCAGCTTGATGGTCGTCGTCTTGCCCGAGCCGTTCGGTCCGAGCAGGCCGAAGATTTCGCCGCGGCGGATTTCCAGGTCCAGGGCCTTCAGCGCCCGGACCTTTTGTCGGCCCCAGAAGTCGCGATAGACCTTCGACAGGTTACGCGTTTCGATCACTACGTCCGACGACATGCGGCCTCCGTCCGATTTAAAGCCATGGCCGGTTCGGGCAACTGAGCCCCTTTAATTGGGCCCCTTTAATTGGGCCCCCTTTAGTTGGGCCCCGTCAATTCGGCCTAGGCAACTGGGCTCTGGCAACTGGGTTTTGGGCGTACCAGGCAGCAACCGCTGAGCGAGGCCCCGCCGGAAGCCCCGCGGCCAGGGCGGTGCCAGAGCGGAAAACTCGGTCGATACGCCTAGCGCGGCGATTCGACATTGCTTACGTTGCGACCTGCGCCGGAGTTCGACAAGGAGCGACAAAAATGCTCACCCCGGCATCCGCCGCCGAGAGTCAAGCTCGTCACTATACGGGGCGGCTCGACGCGCTTTCAAGCGCCTTAGTCGAATTCGAACGAAAGCCTCGGCAGGCTCCGGCAGTTCCACCGGTTCAGGCCGATTCGGGCCGCAACTGTGCCGCGTGACCGCCCGGTGCCGCGAGGAGACCGGTGCCGCGAGGAGACCGGTGCCGCGAGGGTACGGTGCCGCGAGGGTGCTGCGCCGTGAGGATACGGTGCCGAGAAGATGCTGCCACCCACGGTCAGGGCACCGGGATTGGGCGGCCGCGCCCGGGCCAATCGATCCGGCCCAGGTCTGGCGGGGCGGGCGCGGTGGCTGGCGCCCCCGCGGGCAGCAAGTCAGGCCGAAAACGGAGCCAGAATGGCGTGCTGCGGTGCCGGAGATTTTTCTTTCGGGCCGCGATTGACGGGCGGAAAAGAGTCGCTACAATCCGATCTATTGAGATTGAGTCTCAGTTACAAAAGGCTCTGCCCGCTAAACCAACCTCCAAATTTCCCGCCCAGGAGTCACGCTATGCGTCCCCCCCTTTGCCGCCGGCCGGCCTTTACCCTGATCGAGCTGCTCGTGGTGATCGCCATCATTGGCGTCTTGGTCGCCCTGTTGCTCCCGGCGATCCAGGCTGCCCGGGAGGCCGCCCGCCGGGCTCAGTGCACGAACAACATGAAGCAGTTCGGGTTGGCGATGATGAATTTTGAGTCGGCGAAGAAGTCGCTGCCCCCGAGCCGTTATTGGAACGGGATCGCCAACGACAAGACGAACGACATGTCGGCGCAGATGCGGATCCTGCCTTATGTCGAAGAGGGCGTTTTATACTCTTCGTTTACGACCAGCAGCACGCTGGGAGAGGATCAGACGATCGGCGGAATTTCCGGTGGAACGCCGATCATGTCGATTCGCATTGCGCCCTATGTTTGCCCGTCGGAGGCGAACGACATGCTGAAAGTTAACGCTGCCACGGGACTGCCCAACGGATATCTGACGAATTATGGCGTGAATCAAGGCATCTGGATGATTCTCGATCCCAGCAACCAGATCCTGCCCGGGGGCGCGTTTTTTACGAATAGCTGTCTGAAAACCAAGAACTTCACCGACGGTCTGAGCAAGACATTGATGGCGGCGGAGGTGAAAGGTTGGACGGCCGGCCTTTCGGGCGGCACGGCGACGGCCACGCCCCCCGCCAGCGTCAGCGCCCTGGCGGGTCTTGGCGGCACGACCACGGCGACCTCGGCCATCACCACCAAGACGATCCACACGGAATGGGGCGATGGCAAGTGCAAGCAAACCGGCTTTACCACGACCTTCACGCCCAACACGCTGGTGAGCTATACCCTCTCCGACGGCAGCATCGGCGACATGGATTATGTCAACCAGAACGAAGGGGCCGTCGCCGCCGGCACGCCGAACTCCTACAGCTATGCGGCCGTGACCTCCCGCAGTTACCATCCCGGCGGCGTCAACGTTACGCTCATGGATGGATCGGTGCGGATGTTGAACAACGACGTCGACCTGACGCTTTGGCAGGCCATGTCGACGCGGGCCGGCGGCGAGATCGTCGCGATCGGTGATTGACGGCCTGGGGGGCCGAGTCCAGCGCTGTCGACCGGCAGCCGATTTTGGAACTGCTTAAGCCAATCGGCCGCGTCTTCCTTCGGCCTTCAGCCGTTCAGATCGCCGTGGCCCTGGCTCCCAGTTCGCGATCGAGATCCAACAAAGACGACGGATCGCTGTCGCAAAGGTGGAATTTGGCCACGATCTCTCGGGCCGTTCTTTCTTCTTCCACTTGCTCCGTCAAGAACCACTGCAACTCGACCAGGGCTGCAAAGGCCTTTTCCTTGAAGGCGAGTTCGTAGAGCGCGTCGATCTGCGTGCTCACGGTGGCTTCTTCCTTCAGCGCTTGCTCGAAGACGCTGGTAACGCTGCGAAACTCCGTCGCAGGCTCGGGGATCGATTTGAGCCGAACTTTGCCCGCCCGGGCCAGGACGAAGTCGAGCAGCTTCATCGCGTGGCCGTATTCTTCCGCACTTTGCAGCCGCAGCCAGCGGGAAGAGCCGCGAAAGTTTTGCTCGTCGCAATAGGCGGACATCGCCAGGTACGTGTACGAGGCGCTGAGCTCGCTGTTGATCTGTTGGTTGAGTGCATCCTGGACGACTTGGCTGAGCATGAAATGGCTTCCGTGGCAAAGGGGCGATCGATGCACCTGGGCGGCCGATTTTGGCCGGCGCCTGGCATTGTCTCCTGCCGGGCACAAATTCGCAATGAACCCCCTGGCCACGCTGCTCGAAGGCCGCCGCACGGCGAAATGGCCCTGCCCGATCGCTGCTATCAACCTTGACCGTCAATCGCCGCCTCGCCGGGGACCAGTCGAGCCGTGATGGCGCCTTCCCGTCCGTAGCGCCGGCGAGTTCTGGCCGTCGCAGCGGCTGCGGTGCGGTTTCGCGACGAGCGCTGCCCTGGCTGCCGCCGGCGAACTGCATTCGGCCGCCGGGCCCCCGGGGTTCTGCAAACGCCTTGCGTCACGCTTGGTCCGTTGCCCGGCGGTTTTCGATTGGGTTGCCAGGCGGCGGAGCACCCCGCGGGCAGACAAATCAAACCGCGGATGCGCCAGAAGTCCGCCGAATTTGTTGACAGTCGTCGTCGCGGCAAGTTAGCATGCCGAAGGCGGTTTCGGCCGCTTGTGGCCGCCCCGGCGCCGCATTTCTCTTCGGCTCGTCGCCTGTCGTCGGATCGGTTCGTTCTCCGAGGGATCGCACCTCGATGTTCGCACTTCGCAGTGCCACCGACCGCTCTTGCTCCTGCCGCTCGCCGCGCCGGCTGCCGATCTGCCTGAGCGTGGCCGGGGCGATCTGGTTGGGGGCCGCGGCCGGCCCGCTGTCGGCCGTCACGCCGGACAGTCCGGAAGTGAAGGCGGTGGTCAAAAAGGGGCTGAAGTATCTCGAAACGGCGCCAGCGCATGGCGAGCTGGGCGGCAAATGCCTGGTCGGGCTGGCCTTCCTGAAGGCCGGCGAGGACGAAGAGCACGCGCAAATCAAGGCGGCGGTCGCCCATTGCAAGCAAGTCACCGCCGGCGATGCCAAATCGATCCGCGACAGCATCTACAGCACCGGCATCGCGATCATCTTTCTCTGCAACCTGAATCCGAGCAAGTACCAGGCCGAGATTCGCAAGCTGATGGATTCGCTCGATTTGCGGCAGAAGGCCGCCGGGGGGTGGGGCTATCCGCTCGACAACAAGGATTTCGGCAAGACCGGCGACACGTCGATGACCCAATACGGCGTGCTGAGCAATTGGGAAGTCTCGAAGCTGGGCTTGCGCACGTCGCTCGATTCGGTCGAACAAGTCACCAACTGGCTGCTGCGCACCCAGGATCCCGACGGCAACTTCGGCTACCAAGGGAAGGAAGGCGAAGGCGGAAAACTCGTCAAACAGGATTCCGCCCGCAACGGCTTGAGCGCCGCCGGGATGGGCAGCCTGTATCTGTGCGCGGACATGCTGCACCTGATCGAAGCCGGACCCGAGCTGGATCCGAACTTGCCGGCCGCGCTGAAGCCGGTGCGCCGGGCCGGCAAGGTCAAGCCGCTGAGCAATAAGGTCGATGCGAAAGCCATGCGCCGGGCCCTGGAGCGCGGCAATTCCTGGATGCGCAAGAACTACAAGATCGATCCCGACGGCTTCACGCATTACTATCTCTACGCCCTGGAGCGATACGAAAGCATTCTGGAAAGCGTCGAAGGCAAAGTCGTCAAGGAGCCCAAGTGGTACAACGACGGCTTCGCCTATCTGCGCAAGACACAAGCCAAGGACGGCAGCTGGAAAAGCGCCGCGGGCGAAGTCCCCGACACGGCCTTCGGCATTCTGTTCCTGCTGCGCTCGATGAAAAAGAGCATCGAGTGCGCCAAGACCTACGGCGACGGCACGCTGGCCGTCGGCCGCGGTTTGCCCTCGAACGTGCAAGAAGTGCAGCTCCGCGGTGCGCAGATCGTCGGCCGCCTGCGCGGCATGCTGGCCGACGAAATGCTGCGGATCCTGGAACAGTCCGGCGATCCGGGCTACGCCGCCTTGGCGGCCAACCCCGACGAGTTGGTGACCGCGCTGCAAGCGATCGACAAAGGCGCGCGGGCGGAGCCGCTTTCGCGATTGCGGGCGCTGGCGGCCGGCGGCGAGCCGGAGGCCCGGGCCGCGGCGGTGCACGTGCTGGGCCGGCTGCGGGATCTGGACAGTGCAACCACCTTGATCTACGCCTTGGACGATCCCGATCCGCGCGTGGTTCGCGAGGCCGACGGGGCGCTGCGCGCTCGTCAGCCGCCGCCTGGCCGGCGAGCGCTTGCCGGACTCGCCCAGCCGGGCCGCCCGAGCGGCCGCCGTCGACCGCTGGAAGCAGTGGTATCTGGCGGTGCGACCGGACGCCGAATTCAAGAATTGATCCCACCTGCCATGAGTTCCCCCCTCGAGCCCCATTCGCCCGATCCGCACGCATTGTCGGCCGCCGAGCCGGGTCTCGATCCCCAGACAGCGTTGTCGGGAGGTGCGTCTCTGGCGGCTGGGTCTCCGGCAGCTGGCTCTCCGGCAGCTGGGTCTCCGGCAGCCGTGGCAGTGGGCCGGCCGGCGGCGGGCAAATCACGCCGCGGGCAGCGCGGGCTTCTGGCGGCGCTGGGGCTGCTGCTGGTGGCAGCCGCGGCTGGCGGCGGCTGGTTTGCCTTCGGTGGGCGGTTCACGAGCCAGGCCCGGCGGGCCGACCTGGGCGCGGTCATAGCGCCGATTCCGCCGGCGCCGCCGGTCGAGTTTGCGCTGCTGACGCCGCTGGCCGACGACGCCGCGGCGCGAGCGCCCGGCGGCGTGGGGTTGGGCGAGCAGTTGGACCGCGTGTCGGGCCTGGCCGCGGAGTTGGCGTCCGAGGCGGCCCGGCAAGCCGACAACCTGATCGTGCTGCCGGGCCGGCAGGCCAAGTCGCAGGCTGACAGCGACGTGCGCCACGAGCGCTGGGAAATCCGCCTGCCCCCGGACGTGACGCTGGAAAGCTACGCCCGGCAGCTGGACTTTTTTGGCATCGAGCTGGGCATCCTGGGCGGCACCGACGAAGTGACGTACCTGGCGCATCTGGCGGATCCGCAGCCCAAGGTGCGCACAGCCGCGGCCGGCCGCGAGGCGCGGTTGTACATGACATGGCAGCGCGGGGGCCTGGCCGAGGCCGACCGCAAGATCGCCGCGCACGCCAAGATCGATACCCGGGGCAAGCTGATCGCGATGTTCTGTCCGCCGCGGGTCGAAAAGGAACTGGCCGAACTGGAACGCGCGGCCGCCAAAGCCAAGAAGATCGACGTCGTGCAGCGGACCGTTTTCGGCATCCTGCCCGACGGCCAAGGGTTCAAATTCTACGTCATCCAGCAGCAAGCCGGCGGAGAAGCCGCAAACAATCCCTGAGTGCGGCAGCACGTGCCGGCGGGACGCCGGGCGGTCGCAGCGAGCGCCACGAGACCGGCAATGACAGCCGACGACTTGCTGAACATCCTGGAGAAGCGCGATCTCGTCGCGTCGGGCGTGATCGCCACGCTGCGCAAGCAGGTCGCGGCCGCCGGCCGGCCGATCGCGCCGGCAAGCATCGTCAAGGTGCTGATCGACAAGCAAGAGCTGACGCCGCGCCAGGGCGAGCAGCTGCTTCAATCGGCCGCCCCCGGCGCATCCAGCAGCGCAAAACCGGCCGCCCAACCGGCCAGGCCAGCGGCGCCCGCGCCATCCAGTTCGTCGCTGGAAGAGGAGTTGGGCCTGGCGCCGAGCAAGTCGAGCTCGTCGGGCGTGCCCGTGTACAAGCCCGCTGTGGCGCAGCCCGTGAAGGTAGCGGCGCCGTCGAAGTCGAGTTCGTCGCTGGAAGAGGAGTTGGGCCTGGCGCCGAGCAAGTCGAGCTCGTCGGGCGTGCCCGTGTACAAGCCCGCTGTGGCGCAGCCCGTGAAGGTAGTGTCGCCGTCGCCATCCAGTTCGTCGCTGGAAGAAGAGCTGGGCCTGGCGCCGAGCAAGTCGAGCTCGTCGGGCGTGCCCGTGTACAAGCCCGCTGTGGCGCAGCCCGTGAAGGTAGTGTCGCCGTCGAATTCGAGTTCGTCATTGGAGGAGGAACTGGGCCTGGCGCCGAGCAAGTCGAGCTCGTCGGGCGTGCCCGTGTACAAGCCCGCTGTGGCGCAGCCCGTGAAGGTAGTGTCGCCGTCGCCATCCAGTTCGTCGCTGGAAGAAGAGCTGGGCCTGGCGCCGAGCAAGTCGAGCTCGTCGGGCGTCGCCACGGTCAAACCCGTGGCGGCGCAGCCTGCGAGGGTAGTAGCGGCGCCGTCGAAGTCCAGTTCGTCATTGGAGGAGGAACTGGGCCTGGCGCCGAGCAAGTCGAGCGCGTCGGGCATGGCCACGGTCAAGCCCGCTGCGGCGCAACCTGCCGTGGCCAAAGCGACGCCGGCAAAACCCGCCACAGCAAAACCCGCCACAGCAAAACCCGTCACAGTAAAACCCGTCACAGTAAAACCCGCCGCCGCGGTCCAGCCCGCGGCGAGTTCGGCGGCATCGGACTTGGGCCTGGACGATCTGCTTTCCGAGGATGGAGGCGGGGGCGGGCTGTTCGACGAGGGGCTGTTGGGCGCCGCTGCCGAGGAACTGCCTGGCGAACCGTTTGGCGCCCCGGCCGGAAATCCGCTGAGTGCCTCCTTGGCCGCGACTCCTACGGCCCTGACTGCCGTGGCGCCGGCAGCGCCGCGCAGGCGCGCGCCCGGCCGCTGGAAAAAAGCGCTGGGGGTCGTCGCCGGCGCTGGGCGCGCTATTGTTGGTGGCGGGCATCGCCGCCGCCGTGCTGCTGCGCGGCACGGGCGACCCGGAATTTCAGCTGGCCGAAGCGGACTATCGGGCCGGCGCGTGGCCCGCGGCCGTGACGAAATACGACGACCTGCTGCGCAATTATCCCGGTCAGGTGCATGCCAGCGCTGCCCGGGTGCATCGCGGCTTGGCGCAGATTCGCAGCGAGTTGGGCGAGCGCACGCAGTGGCCGAAGGTGCTGGAGGTGGCCGAGCGGGTCTTGCCCTCGATCGCGCCTGAGCCGGAGTTCAATGAGCTGCGCTCGGAACTGGCAACGATCTTGACCGACACTGCCGACGCGCTGGCGCAGTGCCGACGAAACGGACGATCTGGCCGAGGTCGAACGCCGCGTCGGACAGGGGCGCCGTGCGCTCGCGCTGGCGACCGATGCGAAAATCGTTCCGCCCGCCGACCGTCCCTGGCAGCGGCTGCAGGAGATCGACGATCGGCTGGCGGTGCTCGCCCGCGACGTCGAGCGTCCCTCATCGCTATCCAAGGCGCTGGACGAGATCCAGCAGGCGACCGCTCGGCCGGACCCGGCGGCGGGAATGGCCGCCCGCGACAAACTGGTCGAGCGTTTTCCGGATCTGGCAGCCAATGAGCAGTTGCGGGAAAAGCTCGCGGCGCTCGTCGCGGCCGAGCTGGCGCTGATCACGGCGAGCGGCGACAAGGCGAGCGGCGACAAGCCGCGCCCGGCCGTACGCGAAGAGCGGTCCAGTTCGATTCGCGCCTGGACGTTGCTGGTTGCCGAAGTCACGCGCCCGGCGGCGGCCAGGCCGGGTGCGCCGGTGAGCGTCTATGGGGACGGCGCCCGCTACGGACTGGATAGCGCCAGCGGCAAAGTGCTCTGGCGGCGGTACGTGGGCCGGGGGCCGGCCACCGCACAGGTTCGCACGCTCCCTGGCGAAGCCGCCCAAGGACCCGGCATGTTGCTGGTCGACGCCCGGTATCACGATCTCGTGCGCATCGCCGCCGATAGCGGCAAGCTGCAGTGGCGGCAAGCGATCGAAGAACCGCTCACCGGGCCGCCGACTGTCAGCGGAGCGGCGGCGTATGTGAGCACTCAGGCGGGTTCGGTCCAGCGGATCGATCTGGCCACCGGTCAAAGGACGCATGCCGTCCGGCTGCCGTCGCCCGCCGTCGGCGCGCCGCTGGCATCGAGCGACGGCCGGCACCTGTTTCAGCTGACAGCCCAGGGAGAATTGTTCGCGCTGGCCGCCGCCGATCTGGCCGGCGCTGCCGCGCTGTACTTGGGAGGCGAGAGCGGCGGGCTGGCGTACGCGCCGTGCCTGGCCGGGCGCTATGTGGTCGTTGTCGACAATCAGGCCCTGGACGAGTCGTCGCTGCGCGTCGTCGGCCTCGACGCCCAAGGGCTGCCGAGCGAAGTTGCCGGCGTGGTGCCGGTCGCCGGACGCATCGCGGCCCAGCCGGCGATGATCGGCAATCATTTGGTCGTCGTCAGCGAGCGCGGAGCCGTCTCCGCGCTCGAGATTACCGGCCAGCGCGATGCGCCGCTGAAAATCTCTTCGCAGGTGCCCGGCGCGGCGGCGGCTGCCGAGTGGTTCGTGGTCGAAGCCGGCACGCAGTTCTGGGTGGCCGGCGCCGGACTGCGGGCGTTCGAGCTGAAGAAAGGGCGATTGTCCGCGCGCCGCAAACCCGCGGCCGAGGCGATCTTCGACACGCCGCCGGTCGCGCTCGAGGGCAACATCGTAGGAATCTGCCGGCCGGCGGGTGCCGACTACGGGCTGGCTGCGGCCTTTTCGCCGACAGGCGCGCGCTTGTGGGAAATCGCGCTGGGCGGACTGCCGGATCGGGTCGCCGCGGCCGATGCGGCCGACTGGCCGGTCGCTTTGCATCTGGCCAGCGTATCGTCGTCGGGCGGGCAAACGCCGCTCGATTGGAAACAGGCCTCGGCCCAGAAGACTCTGGAACGCTTTGTCCCGGGCGTCCGCTTGTCGGGCGGCCGCTGGCTGTGGTGGCGCGGCTCGGCGGCTGTTGGTTCGGCGGCTGTTGGTGCGGCCGTGGAGAGTTCGGTGTTGCTGGGTTCCAAACAGGGCCCGCTGCCGGTGCAATTGCCTGCAGGCGCCGCGACCCTGCCGGTGGCCCTGGGGGGCGGACTGCTGATGCCGGTGAGCGACGGCGCCCTGAATGCTGCTCGATCCGGCCACGGGCAAGCCGCTGGCCACGGCGCTACGGCCCAACGTGGTTGGCGGACAGACGGTCCGCTGGACTGCCCCGGTGTTGAGCCCCAAAGGAACCGAAGCGATCATCGCCGACGATCATCCGACGCTCTATCTGGTCGGCCTGAAGAAAGACCCGCAGCCGCAGCTGTTCAAGGTGATCGGCACCGGGCTCGAAGCGCCGGTCGCGGCCGGACCGGTCGTGGCCGGAACGAGCGTCTATCTGGCCACGCGCGACGGCATGCTACGGGCTTACGACCTTGGCGGCCTGAAGCCGGCCGGAGAGCACAAGCTGCCCAGCCGGCTGGTGAGCTGGATGGGCGCCGCCGGTGACACGGCCCTGGTGGCCAGCGGCAGCCAGCTGCTGGGCACGGCGTCTGGGAAGAAACCGCCCTGGTCGGTTCCGCTCGAAGCGGGGCCTCCCTGCGGAGCGCCGCTGGCGACCGACAAAGGCATCGTCGTGGCGTCGAGCGGTGGACGGGTGATGCGGTTGGATGCGGCCACGGGCAAGCTGCTGGGCAAGGCCGACGTCGATCAGCCGCTGGTGGCCGGTCCGCTACCGGCTGGAGAGGGCGCCTGCACGGTGCGGACCGCCGACGGATGTTTGCTGGAAATCGCGATTCCCTGACATGAACCTTCACGTTCGTATTCGCCGCGCGCGGCGCGCCTGGAGGCGCGGAGAAGTTCTCTGCGCGCTGGTGGTCGGCCTCGTGCTCGGCGGAGGCGGAATCTGCCGGGCCGACGAGCCGGATAGCGGCACCGGCGAAGAAAAACCGGCCGCCGAGAAAGCCCCGGCCCGCAAGGGCGCGGGGGGCAAGGCCGCCGGCGCCGCGGGGGCGGGCGAGAAAGCCGCCCCGGCCGAACCGCAGTCGCTGCTCTACGTCGAGCCGTTCGACGAGGTGACGCTCGACGCCGACAACAGCGGCGCCGTGCTCAAGGTGTTTCCGATCGAGTTTCCCAATCGCCGCGTGCCCAAGGCTCCCCAGCCCACCGACACGTTCGAAGTCCGGCTCCGGGATCACCCGGACCAGACGTTCGAGCTGGCCTGGAAATCGGTCAAACGGGTCAAGCTGTTCGAGCAGATGCTGATGGACCAGGCGGCAGACCTGACGGCCGGCGGCCAGTTCGACGAGGCCTACCAGTATTACGAGTTGCTCGAGCAGAAGTATCCCAAGACGGCTGGCGTCAAGCAGGCCGTGGAAGACTATTTGTGGACCGATGCGCTCGACGCCATCAACCAGGATCAGTACGAACAGGCCCTGGCGATGTTGATCGAGCTCGAGCGCCGCGACGCGAAGCGGCCGGGCCTGGCCGAAACGTTTGCCAAAACCACCGGCCGGCTCGTCGAGCAGTCGATCAAGCAAAAGAATTACCGCGCGGCCCGGGGCTGGCTGAAGAGCCTGGCGCAGCGGTTTCCCGATGACTCGGCCGCCGCTGTCAACACGACGGTCAAGCGGTACGAAGCGCAATTGATCGAACGGGCCAAGGCGCTGCAGGCCAAAGCCCAGTCGCAGTGGAAGTCCCGGCAAACGGCCCAGGCTTGGCGCTCGGCCGCGGCCATGCTCGACGTCTGGCCCGCGATCCCGGGCGGACTCGAACTGGCCAAAGAAATCCAGGCCGAACATCCCACGGTCGTGGTGGGGGTCGTCGGCTTGCCCGGCGCAGAGCCGGACCCCGGCAGCGCAGACTCCGCCCCCGCTGCCGGCGGCGGAGGGCCGAGCGCCGGTGTGCTCGACGATTGGCCCCAGCGCCGGGTGAGCCGACTGCTGCGGCGCCAGCTGGTCGAAGTGGTCGGCCCGGGCCCGACCGGGGCCACGTACCTCGCGCCGCTGGCGACGATTGAGCGCCGCCCGCAGTTGGCCCTGCGGCTGCGCAGCGTCACGCCGGGCGTGCGCAGCCTGACGGCTCCGGACGTGGCCGATTGCCTGGTGCGGCTTGCCGATCCGTATTCGCCGGCTTTCGATCCGGCCTTTGCCGAAGTGTTCGTCGGCGCCAAGATCGAAGGGATCGACACGCTGGCAATCGAGCTGCGCAGCTCGCAAGCGGCCGAGGGTTGGCTGCTCGGGGCGCTCGATGCGGGCCAGTTCGGCGATCCGGTCGTGGCGTCGGCCCCCTTCACGGTGGCGGCCCAATCGGCGTCCGAGGCCCGGTACGTCGCCAATCCCAAGTACGTCCTCGTCGAACCGGGCGGCCCGCGAAATCGTCGAACGCGCTTATCCCGACAGCACGGCGGCGCTGGTGGCCCTGCGCAGCGGGCAAATCTCGGTCATCGGCCGGCTGAGCCCCTGGGACGCGCCGGTCGCCCGGGCGGCCGAAGATCTGTCGGTCGAAGCGTACGCTTTTCCCACGGTTCACGTGCTGGTGCCCAACCGGCGCAAGCCGCTCCTGGCCAATCGCACGTTTCGCCGGGCGGTGGAGTACGCCATCGATCGCGCGGGCATTTTGAATCGGGCTTTGTTGGCCGGCCGGGCGGTGGCCGGCTCGCAAGTCATTAGCGGGCCTTTTCCGCAAGGGGCCGACAACGATCCGCACGGCTACGGCTACGATGCCAAGGTCGCCGTCCGTCCTTACGAACCGAGCCTGGCCCGATTGCTCGTCTCCACGGCGCTGGCGGAAACGGGCGCGAAAGCGGCCCGGCATCCGGCCGGCTACCTGGTCGGCCCGCTCACGCTGGTGCATCCGCCCGACCCGGCGGCCGAGGTGGCCTGCCTGTCGATCCGGCGTCAGCTGCAAGCGGCCGGCATCGACGTGACGCTGCGCGAGGCCGGGCCGAACGACCCGCTGGGGGACTTCGATCTGGCCTATCTCGAACTGGCGATGCAGGAACCCTGCGTCGATGTTTGGCGCTTGCTGGGACCGGGCGCGCTCGGCGGCACGCCCAGCCCCTACCTGCAACAAGCCCTGGCCGAGCTGCTGGCGGCCGGCGATTGGCCGCAGGCCTGCGCGGCTCAAGGCGATCCACCGCCTGGTTCACGAAGAAGTCGACGTGATCCCGCTGTGGCAACTGGTCGAGCACCTGGCCCATTCGTCGTCGGTCGCGGGCATCGGCGAGCGGCCAGTCACGCTCTACGACCACGTCGAGAAATGGCAACTGGAGCTCAAGGCCCCCAGCCAATGATCGTTCGCATTCGGACCACTGTACTCCGAGTTTTGCCGTCGGCGGCCGCCGTCTGGGTCGTGGCCCTGGCATGTGTCTCAGTCGCGCGGGCCGACGAGCCGGTCGCCTGGGAATTGCGGCCGTACCAGATTCAGTTGCTGGTTGCCGCTGCCGACGGCGCCGCGCCGGCGCCGGGCCGGGCCGAGGCGCTGGGCCAGTCCCTGGCTGCCCGGGTGCGCACGGTCGTGGGCGGCAGCTGGCATCTCCAAGCCGCAGCGGCTCCGCCGGAACTGGCGACCCAGATGCTCGCCGACATCGCGAGCGTCACGGCGGCCGAGCTGCCGGCCGACGCGCTGAAGCTGGACAAAGTCATGCTGCTGGCCGTGACGGCCGGCGCCGGGCGGACCGAACTTGTGGCGCGCGAATTCGATGTCGCCACGCAAGCCTGGAACTCCACGCTGCGGCGCCGCTGCGAGCAGCCCGCCGCGCTCGAACACGTGGCCTTCGGCACTCTGCTGGCTGCATTCGCACCGCTGGCACGCATCGAGCGCGTCGAGGGGGGCACCGTGATGATCCGCCTGCGGGCCGGCTCCATCCCGCGGCGCGACGCGACGTTGCCGCTTGTGCCCAGCGGCACCGTGTTTCGTCCGCTGCTGGTGGCTGGTCCGACGCCCCGCGACATTACGCCGATCGCCTGGACCTGGCTCGCGCCGGGCAAGATCGATGGGCCGCTCGTCGAATGCCAATTGGAGTCGGGGCTCCGGCCGCCCGCCATTCCCGACTATCATCCGCTCCGCGAGCGGTTGGCATTGGGCGTGACCGCCGTGCCCGAGGAAGTGCGGCTCTCGATCGTTTCTCCGGCCACGCCGCCAGTCGGGCAAAGCGGGCTCGACATCTACGCCGTGCCCGCCGAGGGCGCCGAACAATTTCTCGGCCGCACCGACCGCCAGGGCCAGGTCCGGATTCCGCCGGCGGACAAGCCGCTGCGAGTTCTGCACGTCAAGCAGGGCGAGAATCTCCTGGCCCGCTTGCCGCTGGTGACCGGGCTGGAGCGGGAAATGACCGTGAACCTGTCTGCGGATCCAGGGCGCCTGGCGGCCGAGCGATTTCTGCGGGCCACGCGCGACGTGCTGATCGACGCGGCGGCGCGGCGCGAGCTGCTGATCGGCCGCATCCGCAATCACATCGATCGCGACGAAGCCGTCAAAGCGCGCAAGCTACTGGCCGAGTTGAAATCGCTTCCCACGGAAGAGCGGCTGGTCGCCGAGATCGACATCGAAGAGCGGCGCTTGTGGCCGAAAGGCAAGCCCGCGGCCGGCCCGCTCGTGGCCGAGTTCACCGAGCTGCGCGAGCAAGTGAAAAAGCGCTTGGCCCGCGGTCCGATCGAAGAGTTGGACGGCGAACTGGCGGAGTGACGGGGGGCGGGAGCATCGAGCAGCGATGCGCCAGGCGCATACAGCTCACGCCGCCGCTGGAGCACGCATCTCAAACACAGCGGGTGCCGCTGCTGGCTTGTCCAGCAGCGTGTGTCGTCCGGTCCCGCTCTCGCGGCAAATCGTTGGCGGCGAGGATCACTGCTGGGCAAGCCAGCAGTGGCACCCCGTGGCCTCCTGCAACCTTGCTGTGCAATGTGTCAACGGCGTCTCCGAACACATTTCACCCATGTCCCCGAACACGTGTCACTCATATGCCCGATTATCTTTCACTCATGTGCCCGGGCCGTTCGCCGCCCCCCGGGGGGAGAAGTTTTTCTGAACAAGCTCAGGCGAACAGCGCGTCGACGGCCCGGCCCTTGCCGTCTTTGGTGACGTAGAACGGGCGCGATTCGGTCGTGTAGGCCTGATCGGCCGGAATGCCCAGGGCCCGATAGAGCGTGGCGTGAAAGTCGGTCACGCTGACCGGATTTTCGATCGGCACCATCGGGTGCTCGTCGGCGGTGCGGCCGTAGACCAGCCCGGGCTTGAACCCGCCGCCGAACAGCAAGGCGCTGTTGGCGCTGCTGAAATGGCCGTGAAAGCCGTACATGCTTTCGCTGGCCAGCGTCAGGTCGGCGCCCGATTGCTGCTCGGCAAAACCGATCGGCTCGACGCCGGCCTTGGGTTGATTGGCGATCGTGCGGCCGAATTCGCTGGCCACGACGACCAGCGTTCGCTTGAGCAGGCCGCGCTCGTGCAAATCGCGAATCAGCTGGGCGATCGGGCCGTCGATTTGTTTCTTCATTTCGGCCAGGCGGACGCGGCCGTTCTCGTGCGTGTCGAAACCGCGGAACGCGCCGTACTGGTATTCGACCTGCACGAACCGCGCGCCGGTCTCGACCAGCCGCCGGGCCAGCAGCAGACCGTGTCCGAATCGCTGGCCGAAATAATAGTTCTTGTCCAAGAGGTCGGCCGCGGCGATCTGGGGCTGGTAGGCGGCAATTGTCTCGGGCTTTTCGTCGCGAGCGTAGTCGAATGCCCGCTTGACGGGCGAATCCATCATCGCCCGGGCCTGGCCAATCATGTTCATGTAGCCGGCCGTCTTCTCGCTCGCGCAGACTCTCGGCCGAGAGATGGTGCACGCCTTGGAGGTACTTGATCCGCCGATCGAGCCGGGCATTGTCGATACCCCCCGCGGCGTGCAGCGTGGCCAGGCCGGCGGTCGGGTCGGGAATCAGGAACGGCGCGTGCTGCACGCCGTAGAAGCCCGGCCCGATGTATTCGTGAATGAACTGCTTCTCGGTGTCGCTCGTGTCGATGTCGCGGCCGATGTAGATGTACGGCGGCACGTTGGCGGCCCGGGGCCCGAGCGTCCGGGCGACCGCCGCTCCGATGCTGGGGGCCTTCACCCCGACCGGAAACAAATAGCCGGTCATCATGTAGTACTGGGCCTTCAGATGCACGGCGCCGAACTTGGTCTGGCTGGTCAGGCTGCGCACGAGCGTGCCGTGCTTCATCACCGAGGCGATCTGCTCCAGCCCTTCGCCGAACTGCAGTCCGTCGACCGACGTGGGAATCAGCGGGCAGGTGCCTAGCAGCTCGCTCCCCTTCATGCCGGGCGTAAACGGCGTGTGGCGTTTCGTGTCCCAGGTTTCGTTTTGCGACACGCCGCCGGGAAGCCAGATGAAGATCACGGCGTCGGCCGTGGCCCGGAGCTTCGCCGCGGCTTCGGCAGCCTGCGCGGGGAGTAAGGCCGTCGATCGCGCCGGCGCAGGCGAGCGCAGCGCCCGACGTCAGGGCCTGGCGGACGAACTGGCGGCGGTGGATCTGGCTGGACATGCTGGGTGGCTGCGTGAGTTTTCTTGGCGGTGCGCGGTCTGAAGAGCGTGTTGCCGGCGGTTACTTGATGAACTGGAATTCGGGGCTGACCAAGAGCGCCCAGTACATGTCGCCCAGTCCGTCCGGCAAATCGCCCCCGGCGAGCAAGGCCTGGCCGAGCCGCTTTTCCTCGTTGCTGGCCGGCCGGCTGAGCACGCGGCGATAAAGCTGGTCGGTCAGCCGCTTGAGATCGGGTTGCCGCGGCGGTTTGGCAATGGTCGGGCTGGCGGCGATCAGCTCGTGGATCTCGGCGCCGTTGAGCAGCTCGAGCGCCTGGACCACGGCCACGTCATCGCCCCGGGCCGTGGTGATCTCGCCGCGCGACGCCGGCTTGCCCAGCGCCTGGGCCAGGGCCGTGATCCGCGAATCGAGATACGCCCGCTGGCCGGGGGGCACTTCGCCCAGGGTGGCCATCCGCGCGCTGTCGAGCACCTGCTCGGCCGACAAGCGGCGCAGGGCCGGGGAGCGAAAATAACGCGGCTCGCCGGGATTTGCCGGATCGAAGCGATCGGCCAGCCGGGCATCGTAGGGCAGCTGGTACGTGCGGCTGGTGAGGATCAAGCGGATCGTGTGTTTCAGGTCGCAGCCGTGGGCCACGAAATCCCGGGCCAGCCAGTCCAGCAGCTCGGGCTGCGAGACGCCCCGGTCGGGGCGATAGTCGTCGGCCGGCTCGAACAACCCCACGCCCAGGTAGCGCTTCCAAAGCCGATTGACGATCGAACGGGCGAAACGTTCGTTGGCCGGATCGGTGACCAGCCGCGCCGCCAGATGCAACCGGCCGGTGATCCGGGTCGGCACGGCCGTCGGCGCCGGGCAGCTCGAAGGGAAAGCGGGCCGCCACGGTCTGGCCGCTGTGCACGTCGCAGCGGATCCGCTCCAGGTCCTGCGGGGCAAACAGACCGGCAAAGCCCAGGAAGCGCTCCTGGGTCCACTCGGGATTCTCGAAGTGGTCGTGGCAGCTGGCGCATTTCATCGAGGCCGAGAGAAACACCTGCCCCACGTTGGCGGCCGTTTGCAGCGTGACGGTGTGGTCTTCGTTGCGAACGTAGGAGACCTGGTAGCGAGTGCCGAAAATATCTTCGACGTCGGCCGGCTTGTGGCCGGGCATCGTGGGGTCCAACAGCTCGGCCACCAGCACGTCGTACGGCTTGTTGGCCGCGAAGCTGTCGAAGAGCCATTGGCGATAGTTGCCGTGCGTGGGAATTCCCCCTTGGGCCAGGACTGTCTGGCTGGCCAGCGCGTCCTCCCAGAACGGCGTCCAGTGGGCCGCATAATCGGCTTTGCGCGCCAGCAGCTGATCGACCAGCTTGTCGCGCTTCTCAGGCGATGAGTCGACCAGGTAGTGGTTCAACTCGGCCAGCGAGGGAATCACGCCCGTCAGGTCGAGATACACCCGGCGGGCGAAGGTGGCCTGGTCGCAGACGTCGCTCGGGCGGTCCTGGGGCGGGAATTTCGACCAGCTCGACTCGATGAACCGATCGATCGGATTGGTGGCCGGTCCGGCGACCTCGGGCGGTTGGGCGACGGGGGGCAGGATCTGGAGCCGTTCGGAGCGGCGCTCGATGAGCTGCGACTCGCTGTTGGGCCGGGCCGCGCGGTCGGGCGCCGCGGCGGCGGCGCCAGTGGCCGTGGGCTGCGCCTTGGCGGCGCGCTCGGCAGCCCGGGCCGGCCAAACGGCGGCCAGCGCCAGCAGGGCGGCGAGCAGCGCGGACCAATTAGCGGGCTTCTGTCGACTCATGATTCCAGGCGCAAGAAGAGATGTCTCGTGTCGAATGCCGGCCAGCGGCTCCGGCCGACCGCCGCCGGCGCGGCCAGACGTGCGGCAAGCCCCCTGAGTGCCGAACGCACCCCCGGCGCTGTTTCGAGCGTCACTTCGTCGAATTGTACGACGGACCGTTGATGTCGGAGTCGGCCAGGATTTCGAAGATCACGGCCAGCTTGCCCGGCACGCCGTTGCCGACGCGCAGCGTGTGCGGTGAATAGCGCACGTACTCTTTGTGGAAGGGATCGTAGAAGCGATCCCCTTTCTGGAAGATGGGCCGGTACTCGGCCATCTCGCCGAACCAGGCTGGGCCGACCACCTGGGCCGGAATCCAATGCCCGTTGCCCTTCTTGTCGACCAGGTAGAACTCGGGATAGTTGTGGCCGGCGGCGGTGCCGTCGACCCAGACGGTGCGGGCGCCGATGTTGGTGATTCGGCACATGCTGACGAACAGGGCGCTCAGCTCTTCGCAGTCGCCGGTGCGGTTTTCGACGGCGAACAGGGCGCCGCGGAAATCGCCCCGCTCGAACTTCACGTTGTCGCGCGTCCACTGCCAGAACGAGCGGACTTCCTCCCAGGCCCCGTCCTCGGCCGTTTGCTTGCGCAGGGTTTCGGCCAGCGAGACGATCTTGGGATGCTTGGTCTCCAGGCCCGGTGTCGAGCCGCTGATCTGGTCGCGGATTTCCGGCGGGGCCTGCTTGGGCAGGCTCAGCTCGTCCGGCGGCAGCAGGAACTGCATCCGGTAACGCGTCACTTCATACAGCCGCTCGACGAACGCCGATTCGCCCTGGGCGATCGCCGCGGTTTGCAGCTTGAGCATCGCCCGCTGGCCGGGAAACACGCTCTGGCTGATCTTTGCGCCGGGACTGACCTTCTCGCTGAGCAGCCGGACTTCCTGTTCGGGCCAGTCCATCGGAATCGGGCCGATGGCCGTCACGTTGGCCAGCTTGCCCCCCGAGGCCTCGACGCGAAACCCGACCTTTACGCGGTACGTGCGCGGATCGGTGTAGCCGAGCGCCGGGTCGCGGACGACCTTCTGCGTGGCCGATTTGAGCCGGGCCGTGGTCTTGCCGTTTGGATCGGTCTTGGCCGAGTCGGCAATGGCTTGCGATTCGGCCAGCTCCAGATCGACCACTTCGACCTCGTCGTCGGCCATCTTGTCGGCCGCCGCGCTGGGCTGGGCCGGCGCATTGGGCTGGGCAGGGGCACCGGGCCTGACGGGCGCCGGAGCCTGGGCCGCGGCGGGCCGCGCCGGCCATTGCAGGGCCAGAGCACAAACCAAGGCGGAGCCGACGAGCAGCGCGGGCGCGGGGCGGAGTGTTTTCTTTGTCATTGCGGCCTTCTGCCTTTTTTTTGCCTGCTGCCTTTTAATTTGGGGGCCTGAGGCAATATGGTCAGTATGTTGCAACCGGCGAAATTTGTCAAAAACACCGGGCCCGTCGGGTGCTCTGAACGCCGAGACAGAGCCTGGGAACGGCCGCCCCAGGCCAACCACGCGGCCAATACGTTCCGACTGTGACGGCCGGGGCAGTTATTTCGCCCGCGTTGCTGTTTTGCCCAGCCCGTTACTTCGCCCGCCCGTTATTTCGCTCGAACGGCCGACCAGGTCCAGTGGCGATCGCTGGTTTGCTGCACGGTTTGGGCCGCGAAGCCCAGCCCCGCGACCAGCGTGCGGATTTCGCCCAGGTCGAGGGCGGCGTGCAGCGAATCGTCGAACATTTGCCGCTGGTGGCGATTGGCGCTGCCGGCGTAGGTGTCGACGAGCCGAGCCAGCGCCTGGCTGTCCGGCGGGCGGAGCAAATCGCGGAAGAACAAGCGCCCGCCGGGCTGGGTCACGCGGACCGCTTCGGCCAACACATGCCGAGGCTCCGGAATGTGATGCACGATGCTGTTGGACATGACCACCGCAAACGCGCCGTCGGCATAGGGGAGCCGTTTGCCGTCGACCAGCTCGGTGCGGATCTGGGCGGTCAGGCCCGCGCGGCGAATGTTTTCCTCGGCCAGGGCGAGCATGTGCCGGGCCAGGTCGATGGCCAGCACGTGCGCGGCCGGCGCCTGGCGGCACAGCTCGAGCGGAATCTGGGCCGTGCCGGTGCCCAGGTCGAGGATTTCACCGGCCAGCGATCCCGCGGCCAGCAGATCGGTGACGAACCGCCGGTTCACTTCGGCGTGGTCCATCGCGTCGTAATCGCGGGCCTCGTCGGCGGAATCCATGACCTCGGGTTCGAGCACGCGCTGGAGCATGGCTAAGCGTCCGATGTCTGCATTTCCGATTCCGGGTTGCCTCGGGCCCAGGCGCTCCAGGCCAGCAGCACCGCGGCGGCTGCCGCGTAGGCGATCGCCATTGTGTAGGCCGAAGGGCCGTAGCTCTCGGGAGGCAAATTCCAGGGCAGCCCGATCGGCGTGCCCGGCTGCACGCTGTGGATCACGCCGAAGAAACTGGCGAGGCCGGCCAGCAGCAAGAAACCTGCCGCGCTGGCCAGGCGGCGATCGACCAGAGCGGTCAGCGTCGATCCCCAAAGCAGGCTGGTGATGATGAATCCGCCTCCCAGCAGGCGCAGCGTGACGATGCGCTCGGCCAGGTGCGGGCTGAGCGCGTCCAGGTCCTGGTGGGCTTCGACCAGCAAGTTGTCGAGGAAGATCATGATCAGGTACGCCATCGCCGGCACACAGGCCAGGGCCACGGCCGGATAATGCCGCTGGGGCGTGGCGGCGAAGCTTTGGGCCGTGATTTCCAGGCCGATGAAGACCAGCACCGGGTACACGGCCGCCAGGGGCAGCAGGGCATAGATCGTGGAAAAGTAGCCGACAATGCCGGCCGCGCCGACGAACAGCGCCGTGGCCAGAGTGTAGGCCGCGCGTCCGCCCATGGCCTTGTACGCCGGATGCCCGATGTAGGGAGTCGTCTGGATCACGCCGCCGCACAGCGCGGCCACCAGCGTGGCGAGTCCTTCGACCGCGATCACCTGGCCGGTGTTGTATTCGTCGCCGGCAGCGGCGGCGCTCTCGCTGCAATCGATCCCGCCGACGACCGTGCCCAGGGCAAAAGGGATCGCCACGGGCAGGTAGCCCAGCGCGGCGCCAAAGGCCGAGGCCCAGCCGCCGCCCAGCGCCGTGAGCCACTCGGTCGGAAACCAGACCGCCGCGACCGGCTCGGATTGCGGCGCATGCCCCAAGCGGTGCAGCAGGTAATACATCAGGCTGCCCACGGCCAGGGCGCCGAGCGCGCCGGGAATGCGCAGCGGCATCTCGACCCGGGCCACCAGCGTGGTCAGGATGATCGCCAGGGCCACGAGGCCCACGATCGGATCGTGCAGGATATCCAAGAGCGGAATGAAGCTGATCAGCACCAGGGCCACGGCGGCGAGCGAGCCGAGCAGTCCGGCGCGGAAACAAGCGGCGCACCCAGCCCGCCCCGCATGCGCAAACGAGTTTGAACAGCCCGCTGGCCAGCAACGTGCAAATGCCGATCTGCCAGGTGAGGTGGGCCGCGGCGGCCGGATCGAGTCCGCTGCGCAGGGCTTGCTGGTAGGCCGGCCCAAGCACGAACAGCGCGATGCCGAACGTGCCCGGCGTATCGAGCCCCAGCGGCATGGCCGTGACGTCGGTCCGCCCGCTCCGCCGGGCCAGGCGAAACGCCATCAGCGTGTAGAGCAGGTCGCCCAGCAGCACGCCGATGGCCGTGCCGGGAATCATGTAGCGGAGCGAGAAATCGGTTGGCAGGCCGGCCAGTGTGAGCAGCGAAACCAACAGCACCAGCGCGGCAATATTATCCAGCATCAGTCCGAAGAAGGCATTGATATCCCCCCGCGTGGCCCAGTCATAACGGGGGGCAGTGGTGGGCGGCGCAGGTGCGGACATCGTGGTCTCGGATCGCCGGAGCGGGGCGGACGGCCAGGCGGTTGAAGCGGTGCCGCGATGATAGCCGCCGGCAGTCGCTGCCGGGAAGGAGTTGGCCCGCGAGCGGAGGGTCTCGGGCCCCGGTCGTTGCGGGGCACCAATTGCCGGGCGCGCCCGCGACGAACGCGCAGCCGAGGGCCGGCCGGGCGGCCAGCGACCGGCCGGTTGCCGGGCATAAACGGGGGGACGCTGCGAGGGAGCGAATGGCCGCCGCCGGGCGTCCAAGGGATGGCGGCCCCTGGGCTGGGGGCTCAGCCGGCGACCCCGGGCCGCTTGGGGCGGGAAAATTCGGGGCTTTTTGGGGGGTGCGGCGGGACGGATTTGCGTGTGCTATAATCCTCCCGCGGAACGGTTTAGCACAATTCGACCGGTTTTGCAGGGAATATTTCGAGTGCCGGTAGAACTACTCTGCGGAATTGAACGTAGCAAGTGATGGGTAAGGCAATCGATAACCCGCGGTCTGAGACAGTCCCAGTCGGCGAGCTGAGCAGCTTGTCGGACGAGGAGTTGCTCGGCCGTTACCGCAAGCAGGGAGACCGTCAGGCGTTTGCGGTTTTGGTTCACCGGTACGAGAGGGAACTGTTCAGCTACCTGAGGCGGTATCTGGGGGACGCGACTCTGGCCGAGGACGCGTTTCAGGCGACTTTCCTGCAAGTCCACCTGAAGTGCGACCAGTTCGAAGAAGGCCGGAAGTTCCGCCCCTGGGTCTATACCATCGCCACGAACCAGGCCATCGACGCGCAGCGCCGCAACAAGCGGCACCGCAACGTCAGCCTGGATCGCAATACGAAATCCGAAGGACAGGACGATGTCGGTTCGCTGATCGACCTGTTGGTCAGCAAGGAACCGAATCCGGAGTTGCGGCTGGATTCCGCCCAGCGGCGCGATTGGGTTCGCGACGCGGTGGACAACCTGCCGGAGCAGCTCCGCGGCGCGGTGGAACTGGTTTACTATCAGGGCCTGAAGTACCGCGAGGCGGCGGACATCCTGCAGATTCCGGTCGGCACGATCAAGAGCCGGCTGCACGCGGCCATCCTGAAGTTGAACGAAGCCTGGAACGAAGACGAACCCTCCGAGCGTTAGCCTGAGTCGAAGCCCCGCCCCCCAAGCTGCACCACAGCGAAGCGTAAGCCATGCGAGAAGACCTCGTAGGTTATCTGATCGGCGCTCTTGAGCCGCATGAATCCGCGGCCGTCGAAGCGCAGTTGGTCCACGACGAAGCATTGCGCCGCGATTTGGAAGTGCTGCGCCGCAGCCTGTCCGTCCTCGAGTGCAATGGCGACCAGCACGAGCCGCCCGGCGGCTTGGCCGCCCGCACCTGCCAGTTCGTGGCGATGCAGGCCAATGCCACGCTGGCCCCGCGGCGGCCGAGCAGCCGCTGGCGCATGGCGGATCTGGTGGTGGCGGCCGGAATCTTCATCGCCGCGTCGATGCTGTTCTTTCCGGCTATTTACCACAGCCGCTACTCGTCGCAGATCGCCAATTGCGAAAACAACCTCCGCCGCATCGGCCAGGCCCTGGCTCAGTACAGCGGGCTGCACAACGGCGAGTTCCCCGGCTTGTCGACCGCCGGCCCGCAGTCGGCCGCCGGCGTCTATGCGGTCAAGCTGATGGACGACGGGCTGGTCGATGAGCCGCAGTGGTTCGTTTGTCCTTCGTCGCCGCTGGCCGAGAAGATCGACCAGTTCCGCATTCCTTCGCTGGCGGACCTCGAGAGCGTGCCGCGCGAGAAGCTGGACGAGCTCGAGCGATCGATGGGCGGCAGCTACGGCTACAACCTGGGCTACATCGGCGAAGACCGCAAATACCACCCGACCAAGAACCTGCATCGCAAGAATTTCGCCCTCCTGGCCGACGCTCCGGCGCCGGTCGACGGCGCCAAGCCCTACAGCCTGAATCACGGCGGCTGGGGGCATAACGTGTTGTTCGAGGACGGTCACGTCGACTATCTGAAGACCTGCAACGCCGACGGCTGCAAGGACAACATCTTCCTCAACGATCAGGGGCGCCTGGCTCCGGGCATGCATCGCGACGACGCGGTGATCGCCCCGAGCGCCGCCCACCCGCTGATCATGCCGGTGAGCGACCGCGGCCGCTGAGTTCGGCTGGCGGCCGGTTGCTGTGCGCCTGGCGAAGCAACGCCGTCATGGCGCGTGCGTTCTGCGCGCGGACGGCAACGTGCTGTTTTGTGGCCTGGCCGGCTCATGGACGCAGATGAACCGGATGAACGCAGATACGCGCAGATGGGACGGCAGGGAAGTTTCGAATGCGCGTTGACCGAGCTGCGCCGGGCGAAGCAATAGCCGCGTAGCATTTCCGGCTAATTCTGGCTCATCCCTTACATCTGCGTTCATCCCGTTCATCTGCGTTTAGCGGTCTGACGTTGCTTCGCACAAGTTTCCGGCGGTCCGGGAGCGGACGGCCTCGTGCTGTTTCGTGGCCTGGCCGGCTAATCGTCGCAGATGAACCGGATGAACGCAGATACGCGCAGATTTGCGGGAAATGACGCGCGCCGGTTGTTTTTTGGCAACCGGCGTGGCCGGCCCGGCGTGGCATTTTGGCCCCCCTGCTGAAGCCGCCGCTCGCCCGCGGATTCTCTCGTCAAACGATTGCCGCGACGGGAGTTGAGCCCGTTTGCGGCATCCCGACCGGGTAGCGCCGGACCCTCCTGGCACCGGCTTTGCTTCCCTTCGGCTGGCCATCTGGACTGTGCCCGGCGCTTGCCGATCGGCACCGCCGGCCGGAGAGCCTTTGTCCCCTCAGGCTCTCCGGGCTCGGCGGCGGCACCTCTCGATTCTCTGCCTTCGGGCGGAGATGCGTTCGTCTCGCACCACCTCTTCACCCCTCGTTCGAGCTCGCATGCACTGTCGCGAATTGATTGAAGTCGCCGCCCTGGTCGCGGCGCATGGCCCGGTGTTGGTCGAAGGGCCTGGCCGGATTTCCTCGTCTGCTTTGCACCAGTATTGGGCCGCGTCCAAGTGCCGGCTCGACCGCTGGCTGCGCTCGCTCAAGGGATTCGCGGCCCTGGAGCATCAACCGGCCGAAGATGCCGCCGGCCTGGCGGCCGAGATCCATTCAGTGCTGGAAGAAATTTTGCTGGCCGAGATAGCGCTGCGCGTCTGGACGGCCGTGCTCTATGCTTACGACCGGCAACGCAAGACCGACGAAGCCGAGCCGATCGCCCGCAGCGTGCTCTTGGGGCATCTGGACGTGCGGCAGCGGGCCCTGGCGCTGTTGATTCATTGCCCGCACATCGCCGCGGCCGAAGCGGTCGAGCTGAACCGCCTGCGCCGCCGCGCAGAGCGCTGGACCGACCTGCTCTTGGGCTACCTGGGCCAGCACTATCCGGTGCGCGAACTGGCCTTCGATCCGGACCGCTCGAGCGAGTTTGCCGCCGATCTGCGGCAGCAACAGCGCAAGTCGGCCGGCGACCAATCCTGGCGGCTGACGTTGGCCTCGCTGCGGATGGCGTTCGGCGCGGTGCCGGCCGAAGCGGGTCCTGGCGCCGACACGAATCTGGACATTGCCGGCAGCATCCTGGCTTGCTTTCCGGCCGAGCTGTTCAGCGCCACGGGCGAACTGCACGGCCTGTGGCTGGTGCGGTTGACGCACGCCGTCAGCGACGCGCAGGGCATGGTCGACGAATTGCTCGGGACCGAGCCCCCCTCGCGGATGCTCGACGGCGGCCTGCCGGTCGCTCCGGTCGGCGGCAGCCACCGCCACCGGCGATTCTAGGTCACCGCCGGTTCGGAGGCGCTCATTCCTTCTCCCGCATCTGCGCGGATCTGCGTTCATCCGGTTTATCTGCGTCCAGGCGCTAGTCGTGCCAGATAGCAGGATGAAGCCGTCCGCACTCAGACCGCCGGCGCTCGCTGCGAGCCCAGGTTCGGCTGCTGAACGCGGATGAATGGGATGAACGCAGATGAACGGGATGAGCACAGAAGAGATTGCACCCGGAAAGCACGCATAGGTGCTGCGCGAGGCGCAATTCGGCCCGTCTCGCGATTGTGATTTCTCCGCCACCGCATCTGCGCGGATCTGCGTTCATCCGGTTTATCTGCGTCCAGGCGCTAGTCGTGCCAGATAGCAGGATGAAGCCGTCCGCACCCAGACCGCCGGCGCTCGCTGCGAGCCCAGGTTCGGCTGCTGAACGCGGATGAATGGGATGAACGCAGATGAACGGGATGAGCACAGAAGAGATTGCGCCGGAAAGCACGCATAGGTGCTGCGCCAGGCGCAGTTCGGCACGACTCGCCCTTTCTCTTGACGCGGCACCAAACCTCCTTCGGCGGCACATCGTTTCTGGTCGCGGCCATTCTTTGCGTCGGTGCGCGGGGAGCGGTAGGCTATAGGGGCGCCTCGGGGCACCGGAACTGCCCACGGGGTGCGCGGCAGGGTCCCTCGAGCGCCGGACCGCTCGGCCCTGGCAAGCCCAACAGAAGAGGTGCAGAATGTCCAGCCACTGCAGGATGTGCTGTTGCGCGGCATTAGCCGCCGCGATGTTTTTCCAGGGCAGTTCGGCCTGGGCCCAGCGGCCCCGGACCCTGCAAACCGACGCTGAGCAAGCAGCCGAACAAAAGGTCGTCGAACGCTTGAAGCAACCGGTCGACGCGCATTTTCGCGAGCAGCCGCTGGCCAGCGCGATGGAGAAACTCGCCCTGGCGGCCGATGTCACGATCCGGCTCGACATCAAAGCCTTGGAAGACGCCTCGATCGGGCCGGACATGCCGGTCACGTACGACGCCAAGAAAACCACGCTCAAAGCGGCGCTCAAATCGTTGCTCGGTCCGCTAGACCTGATCTTCGTCGTCAAGAACGAAGCGATCCTGGTGACCACGCCCGAGAAGGCCGGCAACGAGCTGATCACCAAGGTCTATCCGGTGCATGACCTGGTGGCCCCCGGCCAGGTGAATCGCAGATTCAGCGGCTATCAGCCCCTGATCGACTTGATCACCTCGACGATTGCCCCGACCACCTGGGACGAAGTCGGCGGCCCAGGCGCGATTCACGAATTCCGGGCGTCGGGCGCGCTGGTCGTGTCGCAGACGTTCGAGGTCCACGAGTCGATCGAGCCGCTGCTGGGCGTTCTGCGCCGGGTGCGCGACGACCAGCACATCCCGCACGAAAAACAGCCCCTGGCCGCGCGCAATTCACTCGCTCCGGCCAGGCGCGCGATGCCGCAATCGGCGGGCGACCGGCCCGCGGCCGTCGTACTGATGGCACCGCAGGTCTACGACTAGTGTTCCCCTGGGCCAAGGACGTTTTCGCGAGCGCGTGTAGGAGGCGACTCCGATCGCCGACTGCACCTGGATGAAGCGACGTGTCGGCGATCGGAGTCGCCTCCGACATTTCCGAAATAGGGCGTTCCGATCAGTTCGGCGCCTGCGCCGCGATGGATCCTACTTGCGCAGCGAGGGCGCGCCGGCGGTGGGAAAATCGTCGGGCACTTTCGTTTGCGTCACTTTGCCCGTGGCTGCCCATTCGGTGCCACGCTGCAGAACCGTAATGAAGCCAACGCACTGCATGGCATGCGGGCTGTGGCCCATCGGGGTGTGAAAGACGCGCCCCTTGCCGTAGTCGAGCACCATGATCATCGGGTTGTGCTCGCCATCGCCCCCCTGGTTCTTTTCGGCATAGGCCGTGGCCAGCACCTTCATGTTTTCGGCCGGGCCGCGCAGCCGGTCGTACAGCTCGTCGCTGGCGTGCATCCACAACGGCGGCAAGCCGGCGGTGACCGGGTGATTCGGATCGCGGACGACGATCTGGAAATCGTGCTGGGCGCCGTGGCTGCCGCCGCCGCCGGGCTGCGTGTCGCGGACGAACTGCCCGTCGCGAAAGCGGATGTACGGGCCCCATTTCTCGTTCCGCCCGCCCCAGCCGCCCAGGCCGATCATTTCGTTGTACTCTTTCCAATTCGGAAACGAGTTGTTGGCCGCGTGCACGACCACCAGTCCGCCGCCCCCCTGGACGAAATCGACCAGGGCTTGCTGCGTGTCGGCGGGCCAATCGGCGCCGTTGTAGTTCGACAGCACGACCTGGTACTTGGCGAACTCGGGCTTGAACCCGGCCGTGTCCTGGGGCGGCGCGGTGGCGACGTCCACCTGGAACAGGCCGGTCTCTTCCAGAGCCTTCTTCATCAGCGGCGTTGTGGCCCGCCAGTCGTGATTGTTTTGCCCGTCGACGATCAGCACCTTGATGGGCTCGGCCGAGGCCAGCGTGCCCAGGGCCCAAGCGCAAACGGCCGCCAGCAGCAGGATTCGTGACATGGATGGATTCTCCCGGTGGTTGGTCGAGCCGGCGGCGCCGGCAGAGTGACGGGGCGCGCGGCCGAGAAAATTTTTTTTGCTCGAGCGCTGGCCCGAGCGGGGACACTCAGTCTAGCGCCCCCGGGGCCCGCTTGCCACTGGCGAATCGCGCGAGGTGCCGGTCCCGGTCAATCCAGGCGTCGCCAGGTGTGCTCAGCCACCAGCTGGCCGGGCGCAGCGATCCGCTCGGGATGGAGCAAATGGCCGAGAATCTCGAGGCTGTCGACCAGCCGCGGGCCGGAGCGGTTGAAGTAGGCATTGCCGTCGACGGCAAACGCCCGGCCGCCGGCCACGGCCCCCAGGGCGGCCCAGCGAGGCTGGGTTCGCATTTGCCGCCACTCGGCCAACGTGCGCTCCAGATCGAAACCGCACGGCAACAGGAGCACCATTTGCGGATCGTAGTCCGCCAGATCCTGCCAGGAGACATAGGGGCTATGCCGCCCTGGCTGGGTCAGGTCGTGCCGCCCGCCGGCCAGTTCGACCAGCTCGGGCACCCAGTTGCCCGAGAGCATCAGCGGTTCGAGCCACTCGACCAGCGCCGCGCGCGGGCGGTGCTCAGGCGGAATGTCGGCCGTGAGCGCGCGGACGCGCTCGATGCGATCAGCGAGCCGAGCGCCAAGGGCGGTCGCCGCGGCTTCTGCACCGGCTGCAGCGCCCAGCCGCTCGACGTCGGCGAGCACGTCGGCCAGCGATTGCGGGTTGAGCGCCAGAACCCGAGCTGCGCAATTCCGGCCGGCTCGCGACGGCCGCCACGACGTCGGCATGACGGACGGCGCAAACATCGCACTGGGCCTGGGTGACGATCAGGTCGGGCCGCAGCGCGGCCAATTGCTCGACATCCAATTCGTACAGCGGAGCGGCGCTCGCGGTCAGCGCGCGGACCTGCTCATCGATCTCGCGGCTGGAGTTGTCCGCTCGGATGTGCGAGCGGGTGACCCGGGGCAGCGAGCGCAGCGCCGGAGGATAATCGCACTCGTGACTGATGGCGACGAGTCGCGATTCGAGGCCCAGCGCCGCGAGGATTTCGGTCGCGCTGGCAATCAGGCTGGCAATGCGGATTGGCACGCGCCGATTTTACGGCTGGCGCCGCCGGCGGGCTAGCGCCGCCAGGCCGCAGGCGCCGAGGACGAGCAGGCCGAGGCCGGACGGCTCGGGAGTCACCAGCGGAATGCCGACCGTGAACTGCACGGTTTGCAGGCCGTTGCCCCCTGCCCCGTTGCTGCTGTAGATGAACGTCAGCGGGTTGCCCGGTCCGAACGTGCCGTCGAATTTGAGGCCGAATCCATCGCTCGCCAAATCGGTGGTTGCGGTGGTGGCGGAAACGGTATTGCTCGCGACCACGGCGTTGTTGGCGCTCAAGAGGGAAAAGGTATTGGGACCGAAGTTGAACACGTCGGCAGCGTAGGTGGCCTGTCCGCCGAGATAATTCACGAGCAAGGTGGGCTCGACGACGGGAGCGCTGAACGTGATCGTCTGGAGCGTCCGATCGCCGCCGCCGAGCGAGCCGCCCGATTGGTAGGTCACGGCGCCTCCGGTGGCACCGGCCGTGCCCTGGTCGGTGGCCGGGTTGGCCCAATTCTGGGGAAATGTTTCGCCCGCGTCAAAACCAACACCCGTGGTGTAGGTGACTGCGATGGTTCCGGCGAGGGTTCCGGTTCCAGTTCCGTCGACGGTGCTGTCGGGAGCCCAGTTGACGGTGTCGAGCGTGCCTGCTGCGGCCTGGCTGGCAACGCAACCGGCGATCCAGGCCAGCAGGATCGCCACGAGGCGGGGCGTTCGTTCCATGAACTACTCGCGGGGTAAGTCCGTTATTCGCGACCGAAACGTTCCGCTGGCCTAAGCGGCCACACGGCGCCGGCAAGCAGTGACCATCAAGCCCAGACCGCCCAGGGCCAACAGAGCCAGGGCCGACGGCTCGGGCACGAAGCTAGCGCTGAATTGGCCGGTCGAGCTCGTGTTGAAATTAGCCAGGTAGTGAGTGGCGGGATTGACCGAGAACATCGTGTTGCCGATCAGCGTGAGCGAGAACGACGACCCGCCCATGTTCGTGCCATTGTTGGCCAAGAGCGCGTTGTAGATCGAACCGCCGGTGTAAGTGACCGTATTGCTCAGGATCGATGCGGTGGGCGAGCCGCCGATGGCATCGATCGCGGCATTGCCGAACGTGCCGGACAGCAGCAGGTTGCCCAGCGTCGGATATGCGGCAGTCGAATACAGGTCGAAGGTGCCGCCGTTCAGAGGCTGCTGGATGAACGGGCCAGAAACCGTGGCAGTGGCACTGGCGGACAAGCCGCTCAGAACCAACGTCGTGTCAAAAAAAGTCGAAGAACCCACGTTGTTGACCTGGCCCTGGCCCGCCACGAACGGAACCACGAACGTGGTGTTGAGCTCCAGGCCGCCGGGGGTTTGCGAGCTGACGGGCAGATTCCCGTCGCCGTTGCCATGCGCGCCGGCACCCACGTTGAGCTGCGGAATCGTGGGGGACGGGGCCCAGACGAACTCCGGAAACGCGGGGCTCGTCGTCAGCGGCACCGGTGAATAGCTCAAAAAGACATCCGCCTGGCTGACGCTGGTCAGGCCAGCAACGGCCAGCGCTGCCAACAAAAGGCAGCCTAGCCGACAGACCTGGCTGGCCAGCCGGCGCCGGGCGGCGGCTGTCGAGCGGCGTTTTTGGGAAATCTGCAGAGGCATAATCTCAGGCTGTCCAATCTGGTGGGGAATCGATTCGCAGACCTCGGGCGGCGGAAGGTCGACCGGGAGCAGGCCAGAAGCGCGCGTAAAAACGCACGAAGGGCGAGCATCCCAGAATCAGCCGAAAAGACCCCACCTGCGCTGAGAGAGCGTCAGGGCGTCCGCATTAAAAAAGGGCCTGAGCGTGCTGATCGGTCGCACGAGCTACGAAAAGATTCAGTAGCGGCCCTAGTCTCGGAAAATGCGGCCATGGTTGAGACACAAGGAGCGACTTCGCCCCTTGATACTGCCACTACCCTATCCAGGCTGTTTGCCGAATGCAATAGGTAGTGAGAAAATTTTGCAGATTTTGTTCTGGCGACCAAGCCAGCCGTTCCTGACGCCCGCCTGGCGCCCTCAAAACCCGTGAGAAAACCGCCCCCCGCGCGGCCGCAATTCGCCGCCTGGGCCGCCGGCGGCTGTGGAACCCCGCCGGCCGACTAATTCTCGGGGGCGCGGTGGCCGAGCTTTTCGCGCTTGGTGGCGATGTAACGGGCATTGTGCTCGTTGACCGGCGGCACGATCGGCACCTGGTCGACCACTTCCAGGTCGAAGCCCGTGAAAGCGTGGATCTTCTTCGGGTTGTTGGTGAGCAGCCGGATGCGGGACAGCCCCAGGTCTTTGAGCAGTTGGATGCCGATGCCGTAATCGCGGATGTCCGCCTGATAGCCGAGGGCCAGATTGGCTTCGACCGTGTCGAGCCCCTGGTCCTGCAGGGCATAGGCCTTGATCTTTTCGATCAGGCCGATGCCGCGCCCCTCCTGCGGCAAGTAAACCAACACGCCGGCCCCGGCCCGGCCGATCAGTTCCAGGGCCATGTCCAGTTGATCGCCGCAATCGCAGCGCAGCGATGCCAGCACGTCGCCGGTGAAGCAGGCCGAATGCACGCGGACCAGTGGCACGGGCACGTTCTCGATGTCCCCCATCACCAGCACGAAGGGGTTCTGGCTTTCGTACTTCACGCCGTAAAAGATCAGCTGGAACTGCCCGTGCCGCGTCGGCAGCCGGGCTTCGGCCACGCGATAGACGAGCTTCTCGCGGATCCGGCGATAGCGGATCAGTTCGTCGATCGAAATGATCTCGAGCCCATGCTCGGCGGCCAGCGAAAACAGCAGCTCGCGGTCGGCCCGATCGCCGCTGGCGTCGAGGATTTCGCATAGCACGCCGGCCGGCGCCAGTCCGGCCAGCCGGGCCAGGTCGACGGCGCTTTCGGTGTGCCCGGCCCGGCGGAGCACGCCCCCCTCCTTGGCTTGCAGGGGGAACAGGTGGCCGGGGCGGACAAAGTCGGAGGCCTTGCTGGTCGGATCGACGATTGCCTGGATCGTCATCGCCCGTTCCTGGGCGGTGATGCCGGTGCGGCACTTGCGGTGGTCGATGGGCACGGTGAACGACGTGCCCAGCGGGGCGGTGTTGGCCTCGACCATGGGGTTGAGCTTGAGCCGCTCGCAGACGTCGGGCAGCAAGGGCATGCAGAGCTGCCCGCGGCCGTGGGTAATCATGAAGTTGACGATTTCGGGCGTGACCTTCTCGGCCGCGCAGATGAAATCGCCCTCGTTTTCCCGATCTTCGGCATCGACCACGATGACGATTTCGCCGCGGGCGATCGCTTCGACGGCGGCGTCGATCGTCGAGAATTCAGGCATCAAGTCACGACTTTCCGGTTTTCCAAAGGGACGCGGTTTGGGGGCCCGTCGGGACGAGACTCTGGCGTCGGGCCCCTGCAGGCGGATTGCTGGGACGGGTTCCCGGCAGGGGTTTCCGGGATGGGTCCCACCCGGCGATGTCTGGCTTTGACCGGCCGGGCGATTTGCTATTTATTATAGGAGAGCGACCAAGGGCCGCCAGGAGCGGCACTTTCGGCCGAATGCTCCCCGGGTATAACCGCGTCTCGCCCGGCGTTCTTCACTGCCGGCGGAGAAAAAAATGCCCCGCGCAAGATTCTTTCGGGCCGTCGTGCCGGCCGTTCTGGCAGGCGTGCTGCTGGCGCTCGGCGGCCAGATCGGGGCGGCGGCCGACGCGCCCAAGTTCCACGAATTCCGCGACGTGAGCTACGTCGAGCGCGACGGGCAGCCGCTTTTGGCCGACGTGCTCGTGCCCGACGGCGACGGGCCGTTTCCCGCGGTGCTGATGGTGCACGGCGGCGCCTGGATGACGGGCAACAAGTCGCGGATGGAGCCGATCGCCCGGCTGCTGGCCGAGCACGGCTACGTGACCTGCACGATCAACTACCGGCTGGCGCCCAAGAACGTGTTTCCCGCGCAGATCGAAGATTGCAAAGCGGCGGTGCGCTTTTTGCGCAGCCATGCCGAGCAATATCACGTCGACCCCGAGCGCATCGGCGGTTTCGGCTATTCGGCCGGGGGGCACCTGGTGGCCCTGCTCGGCACGACCGACGCCACGTCGGGGCTCGAAGGGGCCGACGCCCCAGCCGACGGACCCAGCACCCGGATTCAGGGCGTGGTGGCCGGCGGTGCGCCGTGCGATTTTCGCGCGATGCCGCCGGGCAATCAACGGCTGGCGTATTGGCTGGGGGGCAGCCGGGCCGAAAAGCCGCAGGCCTACGAGCTGGCCTCGCCCTCGAAGTTCGTCACGAAAGACGATCCGCCGATCTTCTTTTTTCACGGCGAAGGCGACACGCTGGTCTCTCCCGACAGCCCCCGGGCGATGCAGGCCGAGTTGAAAACCGCCGGCGTGCCCTGCGAGCTATACACCGTGCCCAAGGCAGGCCATGTCGAAGCGGTGCGCGATCCGGCCGCGATCGCGGCGGCGATTGAGTTTCTGGACCGGCATCTTAAGGGGGTGGGGGGCAGGGAGTAGGGGGTAGGGAAATCCGAGCATGCCGTGCCGATGTTGCCCGTCGATCAGAGGAACACAGCGTGATTTTTCGCCGCCGGTCGTTCTCGTTGCGGACGTTGTTCGTGGTGGTGACGGTCCTAAGCGCGCCGCTGGGGTGGGTTGGCTACCATTTAAACTGGATTCGCCGGCGCCATCAGTTTTTAGCGCATGACGGGATCTGGCTAACAGACTATGAAGGGCCTCGCCACGCACCGTGGCCCTTATGGCTGGTGGGAGAGCAGCCGTATGCAGAGATTCGCCTACCACGTGCAATTACTCGGGCCGAGCTAAATAGACTGAAAGCGCTTTTCCCAGAATCGGAATTTCTGGTTCGCCAAGTCCTGGACCCCCCAGACCGGCCGCCGTTCGATCAGCCCGACCCGCCCTGACCGGCGGCCCTTAAACGTGTTCCGTTCCTCCCTACTCTCTACCCCCTATTTCCTACCCCCTACTCCCCACCCCCTATTTCCCACCCCCCTGCCATGCCGCTGGACCGCGAAGAATATGTCGAGCAGGCGCACTTTTTCAGCTCGCTGAAGCTGCGCATCGAGGAGGGGATTCCCACGCAGGATCTGTTGGCCAGCGTGCGCGAAGAGATTCTGGCCACGGCCAAGCTGCCGATGGCCATCGACTACATGGCCGGCGAGCTGCGTCTGCACGGCGTGTTTGCCACGGCCATGGCCAAGCTGGCCCATTATTTTGCCCCGTTCCAAACCTTTGTGGTGGGCGAGGCGGAGAACGATCGCGGCCGCTTCGATCTGCCCTTGGCCTTGGAGATTCTGGCCCGTGAGGCAAACTACCGCGCCTCGGGGGCCACGCCCCAGGGCCTGTTCTTGTTTCAGTTCGAATCGATCAGCCGCAATCGCCTGGGCTACGATCGCGGACTGGAGTCGATCGCCGCCGATCCGGCCTACGACGCGGCCTGGCGCGATTGGATCTTGATGGTCCGCCGGCAGGTGGGCCTGGTCGACATCGCCGACCTGATCTACGTGCGCAGCGAGTATTATGTCGAGCAGCAAGCCCGGCTGGGACGCGATCCCGAGGATCCGCCGCGGGCCGTGCTGTTCGGCGAGCGCGAGGGGCGGATTGCCCTGGCCAACCGGCAGAAAGAGCCGCTGCTGTTGTTCGCGGCGCTGCATCGCCAGCTGGGCTATCCCGAGGTGCCGATACGCAAACCGGTCGATCAAACGCCCCAGCTGATTCCGCAACTGCTGCGGCGCTTGGAGCGGATCGAGGCCCGATTCAAGCTGCTGGAGGAAGAACAGCGCGGCGGGATCGACATTACGAAGTTCTACGGCCCCCCCGGCGAGTAGCAGCGGGCGAGCGGGATGTTTGGCCGCCTTGTCGAATGCCCGGCCGCCGGCTGGCCCATCGGGTCGGTCGAGCCTCTTTCGAGCGAAACGGGCCTGAACGGCCGTTCGGCGCCCGTTGGCCGGCGGAAAGCTTACGAACCTGACAGCATCGGTCCGCCACGGCGATGCGCGTGGGTGCGGATGCGTCGGGTTGCGGCCCGGTCTGGCGGCGGAACGGGCCGTTTTGCCGCCCGTTGCTCACGGATGTTACCGATCCAGCCGGACGTGTCGGCGGGCGGTCGCTGCGGGGGGCGCGGGTTCTAACGATCATTCTGGCGACGCTGCGGAGAACAACGTATAATTCGGCAGTGGCCCACTGCTGCGCGGGGCACGCCGGTCAGGCCCTGGCAGTCCGACGTCGTGCGGAGCGGCTGGCTGCAGATTTCGAGCGCGAGATTTTGGCGCTTGTTCGACGCTCAATGCCCGCTCGGCAATGAGCACCAGCTCGAAGGCTTGCTCCCCTTGGGAGACAGCTGACGCCGGATGGACAGAGTCAGCGCGTCGCTGGAAAGTTGATTGATCGGCCATGCCTGCCGCAAGCGCGAGCGATCCTGCCGCACACCCTGCCTCGCCTGCCTTTGAGTTGCGTCCCTGTCCCGCGCGCGGCGCGGTTGCGCATGGCGCGCCTATTCGCGATTCCTCCGTCGCGGATCAGGCTCTGCCCTGAGCCTGTGAGTGTTTTCCCCGTACCCACCATCACCCACCCCACACCCCCACGACCTCCATGGCAACGATTACCAGCAGCAAACCGCTGCATGAAGTCGAGTCAGCGACTGTCCGGTTTTGCGGCGACTCGGGAGACGGCATGCAGCTGGCCGGAACGCAGCTGACGAACACGTCGGCCTTGGCCGGCAACGACGTGGCGACGTTTCCGGATTTTCCGGCCGAGATTCGCGCTCCGCGCGGCACCAAGGCCGGGGTGAGCGGATTCCAGATCCGCTTTTCCAGCACCGAGATTTTCACGCCGGGGGATCAGGTCGACGCCCTGGTGGCGATGAATCCGGCCGCCCTGATCACCAACCTGCCCGACCTTGTGGCCGGCGGAATCCTGATCGTCAACAAGGACTCCTTCGACGAAAAAGGCATGGCCCAGGCCGGCTATACGAGCAATCCGCTCGAAGACGGCAGCCTGGACGGCTACCAGCTGTTTCCGGTCGAGATGACCCGGCTGACGCGGCTGGCCGTGGCCGGACAGGGACTCAGCCAGAAGGAAGCCGATCGCTGCCGGAACTTCTACGCCATGGGGTTGTCGTTCTGGCTGTACGATCGCTCGCTCGATCCGACGCTCCGCTACATCAACGACAAGTTCGGCAAGAGCCCGGCCGTGGCCGAGGCCAACCGCAGGGCCTTGCACGCCGGCTACAACTATGGCGAGACGACAGACGCCATGGCCAGCCATTACTCGGTCCAGAAGGCGGAGCTGCCGCCGGGCAGATATCGCAACATCACCGGCAACCAGGCCGTGGCCTGGGGCCTGGTGACTGCCGCCTCCCGCAGCAACACCGAGATCTTTTACGGCAGTTACCCGATCACGCCGGCCAGCGACATCCTGCACGAGCTGGTCAAGTTCAAGAATTTCGGCGTGCGCACGTTTCAGGCCGAGGACGAAATCGCGGCCGTCACCTCGGCGATCGGCGCGGCCTTTGGCGGGGCGATGGGCGTTACGGCCTCGAGCGGGCCGGGCATCGCGCTGAAGACCGAAGCCATCGGCCTGGCCGTGATGACCGAGCTGCCGCTGGTGATCGTGAATGTCCAGCGCGGGGGCCCCAGCACCGGCCTGCCGACCAAGACCGAGCAAGCCGACCTGTTCCAGGCCCTGTTCGGCCGCAACGGCGAGTGCCCGCTGCCGGTGATCGCCGCCCGGAGCCCGGCCGACTGTTTTGACATGGCCCAGGAAGCCTGGCGGATCGCGATGCAGTACATGACCCCGGTGATCCTGCTCACCGACGGCTACATCGCCAACGGGGCCGAGCCGTGGAAGATTCCGGCCGTGGACGAATTGCCCCATCACCCGGTCAAGCATCCCAGCGGCCTGGGCGGCGACCAGCCGTTCCAGCCCTACGCCCGAGACGAGCGGCTCGCGCGTCCCTGGGCGATTCCCGGCACGCCGGGCTTGATGCACCGCATCGGCGGCCTGGAGAAACAGGACATCACCGGCAACGTCAGCTACGACCCCAAGAATCACGAGCACATGGTCAACCTGCGGGCCCGCAAGATCGCCGGCATCGCCAAGGAACTGCCCAAGCAGGAAGTGCTGGGGCCGGACCGGGGCAAGGTGCTGGTGCTCAGCTGGGGCGGCACGTACGGCGCTTGTGCCACCGCCGTGCACGACATGCTCAAGCAAGGCCAGCCGGTGGCCCACGCCCATCTGCGTTACCTGAACCCGCTGCCGGCCGACCTGGGCGAGATTCTCTCGCGTTACGATTCGGTGCTGGTGCCGGAATTGAACCGCGGCCAGTTGCGGTTCCTGATTCGCGGCGAGTTCCTGGTCGACGCCATCGGGCTGAACAAGATTCAAGGCAAGCCGTTTGCCGTGCGGGAAGTGGTCCAAAAGATTCGCGAACTCTTGAAATAAGCTGGAGGAAAGTGCGATGAGCACGCAGGCGGCTTTGAATGTTCTGACGCCCGGAGACTTCGCCAGCGATCAAGAAGTTCGCTGGTGCCCGGGCTGCGGCGATTACTCGATCCTGGCCCAGATGAAGAAGGTGCTGCCCACATTGGGCGTGCCGCTGGAAAAGACCGTGTTCGTGTCGGGCATCGGCTGCTCCAGCCGTTTTCCCTATTACATGAACACCTACGGCATCCACTCGATCCACGGCCGCGCGCCCGCCGTGGCCACGGGCCTGAAGGCCAGCCGGCCCGAGCTGTCGGTCTGGGTCATCACCGGCGACGGCGACGCGCTGTCGATCGGCGGCAACCACCTGATGCACTGCATTCGGCGGAATCTCGACCTGAACATCGTGCTGTTCAACAACCGCATCTACGGCCTGACCAAGGGGCAATACTCCCCCACCTCGCCGCTGGGGCAAGTGACCAAGAGCACGCCCGGCGGCGCGATCGACAACCCGCTCCATCCGTTGTCGATCGCCATCGGCTGCGAGGCCACGTTCGTCGCCCGCTCGATCGACGTGCACATCAAGCACCTGACCGGCATCCTCAAGCGGGCTGCCGAGCACAAGGGGACCAGCTTCGTCGAGGTCTACCAGAACTGCAACGTGTTCAACGACGGGGCCTTCAACTACGCGACCGAGAAGGAGACGAAGAGCGACACCGTGATCGAAATCGAGCACGGCAAGCCGCTCTTGTTCGGCAAGGACCGCAACAAGGGCATTCGGCTCAACGGTACCCATCCGGAAATCGTCGAGCTGGGCAAGGGCATCACCGAAGACGACCTGTTGTTCCACGACGAACGCACCCCGGAGCCGAGCCTGGCCTACCTGCTCAGCCGCATGCGCCATCCCGAGTATCCGGAGCCGATCGGCGTGTTCCGGGCCGTCGACGCGCCCTGCTACGAGGACCTGATGGAGTCGCAGATCGCCCAGGCCCGCAAAGCCCGCGGACCCGGCGACCTCAAGGCCCTGTTCAACAGCGGCGAGACCTGGACGGTGGAGTAAGGGGACGCGAGACTTGAGACGGGAACGATCCTAGCCGGCGGTCAATGACCGCCGGTTCTTTTTTTGCTCAGGCGTACTCCTGCAGCGTCGGCTTGATCAGCAGCTCGGCCACGTGGGCCCGGGGCGGCAAACAGGCCACCATCAGCACCGCCTCGGCCACGTCCTCGGGGCGCAGCATCCGGGCTCGATGCTCGGGCGTGGGCAGCACGGGGCGGCCTTCCAGGATCGGCGTGTCGACTTCGCCGGGCAGGATGTTCGTCACCCGGATGCCGTGCTGGCCCTCTTCCAGCGCCACGGCCGTGGCCAGCGCCGTGGCGGCGAATTTCGACGCGCAGTAGGCCACTCCCCCCAGCATCGACGAGCGCTTGCCGGAGACCGACGAGATGATGACGATCAGCCCGTCGCGCCGGGCGCATCTGCGGGAGCACGGCCCGGACGCAGTTGTACACGCCCGTGGCGTTGATGTTCATCGTCTGGTCCCAGGTTTCCGGGGCCATGTCGGCCATGGTCCGCTTGGGATAGTTGACGCCGGCGCTCGTGACCAGGATGTCGATCCGGCCCAGCTTGTCGTTGGCCCAGGCGAAGAGCCGCTCGACGCCCGCGCGATCGGCCACGTCGGTGGCGTGCGTCAGCGGCTTGGCCGCGCCTTTCCACTGGGCCAGGGCTTCTTGAAGTTTGCTCTCGCGGCGGCCGGAGATGGCCACGCGGGCGCCGGCTTTGGACAGACTTTCGGCGATGGCCAGGCCGATGCCCGTTGCGCCGCCGGTGACGAGTGCGGTTTTGCCTTCGAGTTTCATGGGGAGGGACTGGAGTTTAGGGACTGGGGACTAGGGAGGGATGGGTTCGTCGGGTTCTGAAGTTGGATATAGTACACTCGGCGACGGCCCGGTGTAACTTCTCAATTCGTGAATCAATGGATCGATCCGGCCTGTGCCGTGCAGGGTGGGCGAGGCGTAACAAACGTGCCTGCTGCCGCGCCACGAACGATTAACCTTGCTCAGCGAAGGGTGCTGAGCGCTGCTCATCCAGCGGCGGAGAACGAGCGAACATCAGCGACACAACATGATCGCCAAAGACCAAATGATGCCAGCTTTGCTCGCCGCGTGCCCGACGTTTGAGCCCGCGTGGCGACAATTCCTCAAAGAATGGGAAAACGAGCCCACCGAGCCACCTTTATACGTCGCGCTCGCCGACTTCGCACGCTGTCTGACTTCGATGCTCGAAGAAGGCCGCACGGACGAATTCCCTGCCGTCTTTGCGGTCATCGAGCGGTTACATCTGGACGGTGACCCTTACGTCAAAGAGGCAGCGACAATTGGAATCCTAGAATCACTCCTCGAACCCGGACCCGAGCGATTTGAAGCGTATTTTCTGCCCGAAACGAAACGGTGGTGGAACAGGCTGCACCGTTTCTGGGATGGCGATCCGGCAGCGCTCAGAGAGCCACGCGCGGATATGTCGGGCGAATAGAGCGTCACGCTGCACGAATAGCTGACGTGACGATTGCAAGTCGGTTCGGAACGTCCTTGCAAACAGCTTTTTCCGGCTCCCCAAAAAGGGACGACGGTCGAATCACAAATACCAAGAACACGTTTGCCTCGCGGCTCCCCGCCGCGTTGGGGTGAGCTGATCAACCGCGAAAGGGTCGACTGTGGGCTTCGATATTTTCTTCCAGCCGTGCCGCTTCAGACGAGCGCCGACCGAAATGAAAAACCCGTTCACCGGCGAGATTCAGTCGGTTGACTCCAACGATCCACTTACCCCCGATGAATTGGAGTCGGTGCGGGGGGTGTTGGAGCGAGCAAAAACCACTGGTCCTGACGAGGACGGATTCTATTCAATCCGAGTCACAGATGGTGGCGAAGCCGAAGTCTTCGGCAGCAGCCTTTCGACGGGGTGTCTGGTAGCACTACGAGGGATTAGTAAGGGGATGCACCAGTTCCTTTTCGACCTTCTCGAAGCCGGGAATTGGGTCATGCTTCCAGCCATGGAGGAATCGATGGCGATTACGAGTCCCGCTAGTGTGCTGACGGGCATTCCGAGCGATTTCCCGAAGGTCATCGTTTGCAATTCGGCGAGCGAGCTTGGCGTGCTCTTGGGGCGTGGCGTTCATGCGTGGCAGGCATACCGCGACAACATGCCGGGCGACGGCGGTTGATCGAAACGCCTAGGAATCGCTGGAAAAGCCGGTACGTGTCAAGCGTCAGATGTAGTACATATTCTCGCCCTGGTGCTTGATCCGGTCGACCAGGTCGCCGAAGGTGATCGAGTGCAGCATCTCCTGCTCGGCCCGCGAGATTTCCTGCCAGGCTTTCTTCAGCACCCGGGCGGTCGTCGAGCGGGCGTGCGCCAGGTTCGAGTGCGACTCGCTGTCCTGCCCTTCGATCACGTTCATCACCTGCCCCAGCGAAATCTCTTGCGGCGGCTTGACCAGTTGATAGCCGCCGGCCGCGCCGCGGGTGCTGGCCACGAAGCCGGCCCCCTTGAGTTGGAGCAGAATCTGCACGAGGAACCGCGAGGGAATGCCGTGCTCGTCGGCAATCGTACGGATCCGCACCGGCTCGCCCGTGCCGCTGCGGGCGGCCAGCTCGAGCATGGCCAGGCAAGCGTATTCGGTTTTGGCGGAGACTCTCACGGCGGTGGATCGCTCGGTTAAAGGATGCCGCCGGAACGCGCCGGAGAGATCACTTGTCGTCGGAGGTGTGCAGCCCGCACTCGGTCTTGGCGAAACCGCTCCAGCGGCCGGCCCGCTCGTCCTCGCCGAACATCACGGCTCGGGTGCACGGCCAGCAGCCGATGCTCGTATAACCCTGGTCGTGCAGCGGGTTGTAGGGAACGTCCTCGGCGGTGATCAGCGACCAGACGTCTTTCTTGGTCCAGTTGGCCAGCGGGCTGATCTTCACCAGGCCGAATTTCTTGTCCCAGCCGACGATCGGCGCCTTGGCCCGATCGGGGCTCTGGTCGCGGCGAATCCCGCTCATCCAGGCGCTCATGCCCACGGCGGCCTGGCGCAGCACCGCCACCTTGCGGTCGAAGCAGCACTGGTCGGGATTGGTCTTGTACAGCGGGCCGCCGTGCTGGGCCTCGTACTCGGCCACCGTCACCGCGGGTTGCTTCAGCTCGACCTCGATGCCGTAGCGCCGGGCGATCTGGTCGCGCAGCTCGAGCGTCTCTTTGAATTGATAGCCCGTGTCCAGGTTGAACACCGGCGTCCGCCGCTCGATCTCGGACAGCATGTGGATGATCACGCAGCCCTCGGGACCGAAGGCGGTGGCCATCGTCAGCTTGGGAAAATAGCGCTCGACCGCCCAGCGGATGATTTCCTGCGGCGTGGCCGTTTCCAGCCGGGCACTGTGAGCCCGCAACTCTTCGAGGAGCTCGGGACCCGCCACCGGCGGCGTATAGGCCGGCCGCTCGCCCGCGGCAGGCGCTGCCAAAGCGGCTGGGCTCGGCACTGCGGAAGGGAAGCTCATGTCGGGCGCGCAGGAATTGCAAAGGACGGTGGCCACGGCGAATCGCTCCGAATGATACGAATGTTGCTAAAGAAAGTCAACAATGGTGTATAAGTCCATTATCGTCCGGTTATCCGGCAAATCTTCACCCCAGGATCCGCTGGCAACCGGCCGATGCCGGCCGCAACCGAAGCGCGCAAACCGGTGCCCGCCAAGTGCTTGACGCGCCCTGCCGGGTGCGTCATTTTGGACCGCTTGGCACAGCGTCGTTCCACCGAGGCAGTTAGATGGCGAAAAAGGTTTACGTTGCGGTCGATTTGGGAGCCTCCAGCGGGCGGCACGTGGCCGGCTTGTTCGACGGCCGGCGGTTGGAGCTGGCCGAGGGCTATCGCTTCGAGAACGGCCCGGTGCCGGCGGCCGGACGCTTGTACTGGGATCTGCTCCGCCAGTGGCACCATGTGCGCCAGGGCTTGCGCAAGATGGCCGACGCTTACGGCCGCGAGATCAGCACGATCGGGCTGGATACCTGGGGCGTCGATTTCGGACTCTTGGGCCAGGGGGACGAGCTGCTCGGCAACCCCTATCACTACCGCGACGCGCGCACCCGGGGCATGTTCGAGCGGGCGTTTGCTCTGGTGCCGCGCAGAGGTCTTTGCCGCCACCGGCATCCAGTTCATGGAGATCAACACGCTGTACCAGTTGCTGGCCATGCGCGTCGGCAATTCGCCGCTGCTGGACCAGGCCCGGTCGCTGCTGATGATTCCCGACCTGTTCAACTGGCTGCTCACGGGCGTCAAGGTCAACGAGCTGACCGATGCCACGACGTCGCAGTGCTTCGATCCGCGCAGCCGCAATTGGGCCTTCGGGCTGCTCGAGCGGCTGGGCATTCCGACGGGCATGTTCGGCACGATCGCCCAGCCCGGCGACACCGTGGGCCCCTTGCGCACCCAACTGGCCGACGAGCTGGGCCTGGCCGAGGCCAAGGTTGTGCTCCCCGGCACGCACGACACGGCCAGCGCCGTGGTCTCGGTGCCGGCTGCCGGCAACGTGCAAGCCCGGCCCACGTGGTGCTACATCAGCTCGGGCACGTGGTCGCTGATGGGGGTCGAGATTCCCGCGCCGATTCTGGACGAGCGCTGCCTGGCGCGCAACTTCACCAACGAAGGAGGCGTGGGGGGCACCACTCGGCTGCTCAAGAATATCGGCGGCTTGTGGCTGGTGCAGGAATGTCGGCGAATCTGGAACGAGCGCGGGGCCAATCACAGTTGGGAGGATCTGAACCGGTTGTCGGCCGCGGCGGCGCCGTTGGTCTCGGCGGTCGACGTGGACGATCCGGCTTTTCTGGCCCCGGCCGACATGCCCGCGGCCATTCGCGAGTTCTGCCGCCGCAGCGGGCAGACCGTTCCGGCCGACGAGGGGGCCGTGCTCCGCACCGCGATCGAAAGCCTGGCCCTGCGCTACCGGCAAGCCCTGGGCTGGCTGGAAGAGCTGGTCGGCGGCCGGATCGAGACGATTCACATTGTCGGCGGGGGCTCGCAGAATCGGCAGCTTTGCCAGGCCACGGCCGATGCCTGCGATCGCCGCGTGGTTGCCGGCCCGGTCGAGGCCACGGCGATCGGCAACGTGCTGATGCAGGCCGTGGCGGCGGGGGACATTGCCTCGGTCGTCGACGCGCGGGCGATCGTGCGCGAAAGTTTCAGCGCGGTCGAGTATCAGCCCCGCGACCGCCGCGGCTGGGACGAAGCGTATGCGCGATTCGTCCAGCTGGCCGCCGCGGGCGCTTAGCGACCAGTCCGCGACGCGGGGTGCCACGGCGCGCTTGTCCGGGAGATGCCCGGTGTCGTTGCGCATGGACGACGAGTGTGGCAGCTCGAGAACGTCGCCCCGCTGGATCGAACGGCGCCGCTGGGCGAGCCAGCGGTGGCACGCCGAATCGGGTTCATCCGCTTGACGGAATGGCCATCCTCGTCGTTGCAACATCCCCCTCTTTGCGGCAGCTCCCCAAACCCGGGCGAATCCCCTAAACTGGCACTCAGCAACCATGGCAACCCAGCACAGGCCTGAAGGAGAGGCTCGATGCGATTGCCGGCAGAGAAAATCAAGGCAGCGATCCTCGACCCCGATCGTGAGTTGCGCCAGGGCGCGGTCGATTACTTCGCCCTGCCGCAACGATCCGTGTCCCTGCGGCTCCGGCAAGAAGTACAAGAAGTGCTGTCTCCCCAAGCAGCAGCGGGCCGCCGCTGAAAGCCGCCCCGCCGCCAAGAGCGGGTCGCAACCGGGGAAGCAGCCGCCAAAATTCCCCCTGGGCACGGTCATCCGCTATGGGCCCGATGATAAGACCACGACCAAGATCGTCGCCAGCGCCTTCAAGCACCAAGGCGCCGAGCCCGTCTTGCAACGCTTCGTCGGATCGAAGGTCGAAGATGACCCTGAGGTACGTGCGGCTATCCTGGCCTTCTTCGCGGCGCACAATGTGAAAAACATCGTCCGGACCGAGGGAAACCTGGGCTGCCCGCACGGAGAAGGCCTCGATTTCCCCACAGGAGAAGACTGCCCTTTCTGTCCCTTCTGGGCCGGCAAGCAGGGAACCCGACGCGCCCGCCAGCCAGGTTGCGGGTGATCCGGAATACTGCAAGCGCAGCGCCCGGCGGGGGCATTCGCTCGTTCGGCCTCGGTCCGCCCGACGGTGCTGCGATTTGCCTTCGCTGCAGCTCGCCAGAAGGATCTGGCAGGCTAACCTGGCAGGCTCTGCTTACCCGGCGCGACGGATGCGGGCCGCGACGAATAGGCCGATCGCGCCCAGGCCCCAGAGCACCACGCTGCTCGGCTCGGGCGTGATGGCGACCACGCTCACGCCGTCGATTGCGGGCCCGAAGGCGTTGGTGTGCCATTCGCCGGAGGCGAAGCGGATGGTCGTTTCGTTCGACGTGGCCGTGAAGTTGAAGCTGGTGGTGAACCAGGGCTGCTGGACGCCGAATCCGCGGTCGGCAACCGTCTCGGACTGGCTGGCGATCGGCGTCTGGCTGGCGTCGTTGTAGGCGACCGATCCGCCGTACACGAGCGCGGAGAAGGCGGTCGGAATGCCGTCATTGGGAGACAAGTAGTTGTAAGCATACGACAGGTTGTACACGATGCCGGGGGTAGTGCTGATCACCTGTTGCCAGCCGCCCGCGCCCGTGCCCGCCCCGCCGAAATTGTTCAGCTCACCGTAATAGGTAGCGCCATTGTAGGCGGCTCCGAACTGCGAATAGGTGGCCCCACCGGCGAAGTTGGCAGTCGTGCCCAGGGCTTGCCAGCCGCTGGAGCCGACCAGGTACGTGCCTGGGTCTTCGTGGGTTTCGGCGCCGGCGCCCGGCTGGTCGAAATTCGGATTAACGACCAGGCTGGCCGAAGCCAACGCCGGCAAGCAACCAATCGCCACCGCCAGAACACAAAGCCGTGCGAACATCGTATTGCCCCCCTCTTCCTGCGTACCAAATGTGCATTAAAAGCGTCGGTCAATAAAAACAGCCGAGCGGCGGATTGCCCCAAGGCCGTGTCTAGCATAAGCAGGCTGGTTTTTGGGGTCAACCTTCTACTGATCCCCCTGCGGGGTGGGGCAGCAGGGATCGCTGCCGGCTCGGGCGGCAGTTGTTCGGCGTGGTCGCGGATGGACGAGCAGTGTGATCTTCGCGAAGTTCGCCCGTTGGATCGAACGACATCACGGGGCGAGCCAGCGTGCCACACTCTCGGCCGCTGCTGAATCGTGCCGGGTACCACGGCCAGCTTGTCCAGTCGCGTGGGCGATAGGACGACTCGTCCATCGGAGCTGAGCTCGGTCCTTGCGCCGTTCAACTGTCGGACAAGCCGGCAGGAGCATCCGGCGATTCAGGAAGCAGCGACGTCCGCCTTGCCGTCCTCCGCGGCCGACCAGGGAAATTCGACCGTTAACGTGGTTCCTTGGTTTGGACCCGTTTCGAGTCGGAACTGACCGCCCAGCAATCGTACTCGTTCCTGAATCCCATTCAGGCCGTGGATGCGATTGGATCGCGGGGCCGGCTCGAAGCCCACTCCCCAATCCTTGATTTCGAGTTCAATGCGGTTTGCCTCCCGCTGCAGGAGCACTCGAACTTTGTCACTTTGACTGTGCTTTCTGGCGTTGCTCAAGGCCTCTTGGACAATTCGAAATAAAGCCGTCTCCAGCGTCGGTGGCATTCTCTCCCAGGTTCCCTCGACGACAAACTCGATTTCCGGTTTCGCGGCGGGCCGCTCGGCGCACAAGGCCTTGACCGCGGCGACCAGCCCAAACTGGTCGAGCACGACGGGCCGCAGGCCGTTGATCAGCCGCCGGCCTTCTTGCACCATCCTGCGCATCAATTCATGGGCCAGGGCCAGATTCGGGTCGTCGCCGGACAACTGCTTTTGACTACGGGCCGCTTCGGCATACATCGACGCCGCCGTCGCGTACTGAATCAGTCCATCGTGAATCTCATAGGCCAGAAGCTTTCGCTCACGCTCGAGCAATTCGAGCGTGTGCCTGGTGAGCTCTTCATCGAGCATCAATTGTCGGTGCTCGGCCCGCAAGCGAATCTGAGCGATGTGCAAGAGCCTGTAGAGGATGATGATCGTCAGACCGACAAACCAATAAAGCACCATCCCAGTCGCAAACTCGACCGACTCCAGCTTCAAACTGCCCCTGGGCGGAATGATGTAATAGGCACTGGCCAGCGCCCCGAGCACCACTACCAGCATTGCCGGCGCCGTGCCGCAGAATCGAGCCGCGAAGAGAATGGCGATGTAAAACGTCGCATACGGCGAGAATTGGCCCAAGACCGGGTCCAAGGCCAGGCGCACGCCGAGCGCTACCAGGACGGCCAGCAGTGCCAGTCCGTAGCGAACGAATCGGAGTCGTAGTTTAGGATTCATGAGCCGTCGCTCGCAGCACTTCAGCCATCCAAAGCAGCATCCGTTGCGCGTGAACCGAAGCGATCGTTCGCAGTACAGCAGGCACACCGGCGGGTTGACCGACCAAGTCGTTCGGCCCGGTTCCCCGAAGTTCTCCAGAGCCGAATTATCTTCCCAGCCAAATCAGCAAGCCGGCCACCAGCAGCGACGACGCGAGCAGGACGAGAGCCAGCACGCCCAGGCAGCCGCTGCGAGCGGGCGTGACGAGCCCGTGTCGAGCGGCCAGGGCCTCGACGGCGTCCTTGGCATCTTTGAGGCCCAGGCCCGTCTGGTCCCGCAGCAGCTTGATGGCCGCAATTTTCTGGCCGGATGCCATGAGCTCGAGCAGCTGCTGGTCCGAGCCGTCAGCAGGCGCCCGCTGGTCCGGCGCCGGTTCGCCTCGTTCCATCCGCTCGACCGCCGCCTTGGCCGCGGCCAGTCCAGCTCCGGTTTGCTCGCGGTAGAGCTTGATGGCCCCGATCTTCTGGCCCTGACTCAACAGCCGGCGGATCGCATCGTCCGGCGAGCCCGGGCTTGATGCAGGAATGTCGTCGAGTTGCCCGAGCCAGGCGCCGCATTTTGGACAGCGCTCGGCCTGGGCGGCGACGGCTTCCTGGCAGCGGGTGCATTTCGGCATGAAGGACCATTCGCTAGGACACTGCGGTCGTGATTGCCGCTGAGCTCTACCCCTGGCCGCCCTCGCAGCAAGTCTCGCAGATACGATGGCACCGGGCACACTGAAGCTTCGCTCGAATCTCGATCAGTTCGCCGCCACACGCCGGGCACGCCGGCCGGGGCGGAATTTCGGGCGGATGCGGATCGGCGTCCAAGGCAACACTCCCAATCGATGCGACGGCAACCCTGTCGGTGTCCATCCGGACAATACCGTTACGATGTCGACAATTTGGTCCGCCGTGCGAGTGGATCCTCGGACGCTACCGCGAGCGACCGTGGACATCTATTATGGGGCGATGCCCGCCTGGCGAGCCGCGGGGACTTCAAGCAGCCTGAAATTGCGGCAGCAACTCAATCAGCCGCCGCGAAACCACATTATTGGTGGAAACCGTCGCATCTCACAAGTCAATCGTCGGAAGGTTACGCAAATGCTGAGAGTTGGCATCGCCGGTATCGGCTTCATGGGCATGATCCACTACCTGGCCTGGAAGCGGGTCAAAGGGGCCAAGGTCACGGCGCTGGCCACGCGCGACGCGGTCCGGCTGGCCGGCGATTGGCGCTCGATCAAGGGCAACTTCGGACCGGCCGGCGAGCAGATGGATCTGGCCGGCCAGAAAAAATACCCCGACGTCGACGAACTGCTGGCCGACAAGGATGTCGACGTGGTCGACGTCTGCCTGCCGCCGAATCTGCACAGCCGCGTCACGCTGGCCGCACTGAAGGCCGGCAAGCACGTGCTGTGCGAAAAACCGATCGCGCTGTCGGCGCGCGAGGGCCAGCGGATGGTCAAGGCGGCCGAAGCGGCGGGCAAACAACTGCTGATCGGCCACGTGCTGCCGTTCGTGGGCGAGTACGCGTTTGCCTACCAGGCGGCCCGGGGCGGCAAGTTCGGCAAGCTGCTGGGCGGACATTTCAAACGCATCATCTCCGACCCCTTGTGGCTGAAGAATTTTTACGAGCCCGAGCAGGTCGGCGGGCCGATGCTCGACCTGCACGTGCACGACGCGCATTTCATCCGCCTGCTGTTCGGCCGGCCGCAGTCGGTCTTCACCAGCGGCCGGATGCGGGGCCAGGTGGCCGAGTTCTTCACTTCGCAATTCCTGTTCGAGGATCCCGACCTGGCCGTCACGGCCACTAGCGGCGTGGTGCGCCAGCAAGGCCGGGCCTTCACGCACGGCTACGAGATCCACTTCGAGCGGGCCACGCTGATCTTCGACTTCGCGGTGCTCGACGGCCAGCCGGTGATGAACATCCCGCTGACCGTGCTGACGCGCGACGGCAAGGTGCAGCGGCCCGAGCTGGGCGGCGGTGACCCGGTCGACGATTTCGTGGCCGAGCTGTCCGAAACGGCCAAGGCCATCCGCAGCGGCCGCCCATCGCCGATCCTCGACGGTCGGCTGGCCAGCGACGCGGTGACGCTGTGCGCAGCGCAGACGCGGTCGCTCGTGGGAAAGAAGCTGGTCAAGGTTTGACATTGCTTCTGAAGCCGCCTTTCTTAGAGGGAGATACGGGGGATGCGGAGGGCAGCAGAAGGATGAAGGCGGAAGGCTGACGGATGAAAACGAGGAACTGACCCTGACGCTCCCCGTTTTTGCTGGGCGGCAATTCATCCTTCCGCCTTTATCCTTCATCCTTTTGCCTTCCGCCTTCCGCCTTCCGATCCCCCGTATCCCCTGGCCGCATCCCCCTATCTCCTCCCCGTAACTCCCGACTCAAAACCTGACCCTCGCCTGTGAGTCTGAAGCTGTGAAAGCCTGCGGCGCTTGACGGCTGGTGCGGTGCTGTCGGTTCTGCACGGCGGCCGCAGAACTGCTTCCGGCGGGCTCGGCCGGCAGGTGCGGAGCGGCGGGCGAAAGTCATTTTTCGCGCAGGGTTTTACCAGCTGTTACAGAGCGGCATGCTGGCGCCGTTTGTAGCGGTTGTCTCAGCGAAAAATCAAAAATCGGCGCACGGGCTTTTTGACCGGCGCCCATTCGTGGCCTATATTGTTCGTGGCCCCGAGGTCTTGACCCAATCGACGGGCCGCGCATTACGACAACCCGAAATCAGCGTCCCAGGCTGTCCATTGACCGACTCTCGGGTCGGTCGCTTTCGTCGGATGGCAGCTTCCCCGGCGGCCCCGTCGTCGGGTGAAGGCGCTCTTCGCTCCCTCGCAGAGAAAGAGCTATGCGACGAAAGATCCAGCCTTGGTTGGCGACGCTGTGGGCAGCGGTCATCTGCTGCTCGAATTTGGGTTCGGCGGAAGCCCAGGTGCGGTTTGCGCCTTCGGCGGGTCCTGCCGCCGGGCCCCGTTTTCCGTCTCAGCTGACCACTCCGGCCCAGCTGGCGCCCGCGGCCCAGCCCCGTACGGTGCCGCAGCCCGGCCCGGCGTATGCCGCTCCCAGTGCTCCGCAGCAGCCCAGTGCACCGCAGCAGGCCAGTGCTCCGCAGCAGTCCAGTGCGGAAATCGACGATCTGTTGCGTCGCGGCCAGAAGCTGGAAACCGAGCGCCGCTGGGGCGAAGCGGTGGCTTTGTACGAAGAGGCCCTGCGGGAGAACCCGGGCGACGGCAACCTGGCCCAGCATCATGAATTGGCCAAGATCCATTACGACCTGGGGCGCCGCTATAACGACGCCAGCTATGTCCGTTCGCTGGGCACGCTCGACGAACGCGCCGCGCTGGCCCTGTATGCCGAAGTGCTCAACAAGATCCAGTCGCACTACGTGAACGAGCCCGACTGGGGCGCGCTCATCCGCCGCGGCAGCGCGGGATTGGAAGTGGCTTTGGGCGAGGCGAGCTTCATCAACAAGACTTCGCTCCAGGCCAGCCGGCCGCAGATCGACGCCTTTCGCCAGCAGCTGGTTCGCGACATGGCCGCCCGGCCGCACGCCACCCGGCAGCAAGCCCTGGATAGCGTGACCGCGGCCGCCCGGCTGGCTCAGCAGCATCTGCGGCTGTCGCCGACCGTCGTGATCCTGGAATATGCCTGCGGCGCCACCTCCGCCCTCGACGAATACTCCTCGTTCCTCACCGGCGACCAGCTCAACGACGTCTATTCGCAGATCGAAGGAAACTTCGTCGGCTTGGGCATCGAGCTGAAGGCCAACGAAGGCTCGCTGTTGATCGTCAAGGTGATCAGCGGCAGCCCGGCCGAACGGGCGGGACTCAAGCCCCAGGACCGGATCGTGGCCGTCGGCGCCCGCTCGACCGCCGAACTGAACACCGATCAGGCTGCCGATCTGCTTCAGGGGGTCGAAGGCAGCGAAGTTGACGTTACGATCCAGACCGCGGGCAACAGCCCCCGCCAGCTGCGGATTCGCCGCGAGCACGTCGAAGTGCCCAGCGTCGACGACGTGAAGATTCTCGACTCCGAATACGGCATCGGCTACGTCAAGCTGAGCTGCTTTCAGAAGACCACCAGCCGCGACCTGGACACTGCCATGTGGAAGCTGCAGCGCGAGGGGATGCGGAGCCTGATCATCGACTTGCGCGGCAACCCGGGCGGCCTGCTCACCGCCTCGGTCGAAGTGGTCGACAAGTTCGTCGACGACGGGATCATCGTCTCGACCCGGGGCCGCAGCTCGCTGGAAGATTACAACTACACGGCTCACAAGGCCGGCACCTGGCGGGTGCCGCTGGTCCTGCTGATCGACGGCGACAGCGCCAGCGCCAGCGAGATTCTGGCCGGCGCGATTCGCGATCATCGTCGCGGCACGATCATCGGCCAGCGCAGCTACGGCAAGGGCTCGGTACAGGGGATCTTCCCGCTGACCGCGGCCGGCGCCGGTGTGCGGTTGACCACCGCCAAGTTCTATTCCCCCAGCGGCAAGCCGATCAGCAAGGTGGGCGTCCAGCCCGACGTGATCGTCCGCCGCGCCGCCAAGCCGGTGGCCGGCCAGCCGCTGCCGGGCGAGGACGAGGTTCTGGCCGCGGGCGTGCAATCGGCCCGCCGGCAAACGGCCAAGCGCTAGCTAAGAGTCCCGCCTGGTAGCCGGGCCAGAAATTCGATCAGAGCAACGAGCGCGGGGGATGAAAGTCGCCCGCGCTTTTTGTTGCGCTTGGCGGATCGCGGGGCAAACGAATCGCGGGTGTGGGCAAGCAGTATCCGTCGTCGGGATCGCGTCAACTCTGGGGCAGCGCCCGCGGGATGCCGCCCGCGGGCTGAACGAAGGTCTCCGGCCGTGCCCTGGTTCCTCCCGAGTTTTTCATCCTTCAGCCTTCATCGTTCTGCCTCACCTTGTAGCCCAGCTCGCGCAGCATGACGACGAGCTGCTCTTTCCACTGAGGTTCGAGCGGCAGGACGGGCGGCACGGGGTCGCCGACAGGCGGACCGATCAGGTTGAGCGTGGCCTTCATCACGCTGAACCAATGGGCCCCGTCGCCGCGCCCCAGGTAGGCGCTGAATTGCAGCCGCATCAGCGGGGCCAGCCGGGCCCACTCGCGCCGGCCGCCCACCAGGTCGCCGGCGGCGATGGCGTCGTACATCCGCCGGGCGGCCCGGGGCACCATGCTGGGGATGCCCGAGATCCAGCCGTGCGCACCGTGGCACAAGCCCTCGAATGCGACGTTGTCGATCCCGGCATAGACGAACAGCTCGCCGCGCGTGTCGGCCAGCAATTGGCAGATGCGGTCGGGCTCGGGGTTCGACATCTTCACGCCGCCGATCGCCCGCTCCTCGAACAGCTTGACCAGGTGCGACGTGCGCAGGTCGATATTCGTCAGCGGGATGTTGTGATACAGCACGACGGGGATGTCGACCGCCTCGGCGATGCGACGGTAATGGTCGAGCGTCTGGCTGACCGTGGGGCTCATGTAGAACGGCGGCACGATCAACAGCGCGTCGGCCCCCGCCCGCTGGGCATGCTGCGAGAGCTCGATCGTGTGCCGGGTCGAATAGCAGTGGGTGCCGGCCCAGACGGGCACGCGGCCGGCATTGGCCGTGAGCACCGCTTCGAGCACTCGCTTGCGGTCGGCCAGTTCCAGCACCGGAAACTCGCCCGAGCTGCCCAGCGGCGAAAGTCCCTGGGCCCCTTCGGCGATGATCCAATCGACGTGGGCCGGAATCTGGTCGTAGCGGACGGTGCCGTCGGAATTAAAGGGCGTGGACGTCGAGGCCACGACGCCGCGCGGCAAAGGCTTGGGCATTTCGAATTACCTCTTCTCGAATTGATGTTTTCTTAACGAGGGGGATGACGAGAGAAGGCAGAAGGATGAAGGCAGAAGGCAGAATGCGGAACGATGAACTCGCAGAAGGCCCCGCTAACCGGACGGCTTCCTCGTTTTTCATCCATCTGCTGCCTTCCGATCCCCCGTATCCCCTGGCCGCATCCCCCTGATCCCCCTCTGTTTCGTGGCGCACATCGCGCATGCGCGACTAACTCTCGGCAAAGGCCGCGTCGAAGGCCACGTTGCTGGGCGTGAAGTCGAGATTGCGGACGAAGTCGCAGGCCTCGCGAGCGCCGCTTCGCGGTCCATGCCAACGTCTTCCCATTCGACCGACAGCGGGCCGTCGTACTTGATCTGGTTGAGCGCCCGGATGATCTCTTCGAAATCGACGCCGCCGCGTCCCGGCGAGCGGAAATCCCAGCCGCGGCGCGGATCGCCGAAATTCAGATGGCTGGCCAGCACTCCGCTGCGGCCGTTGAGCGTGACGATCGCGTCCTTGATGTGCACGTGATAGATGCGGTCGGGGAACGCCCGCAGGAACTCGACCGGATCGACCCCTTGCCAGAGCAGATGGCTGGGATCGAAGTTGAAGCCGAATTCTTCGCGGCGGTCGAGCGCCTCGAGCGCCCGCTGGGCCGTGTACAGGTCGAAGGCGATTTCCGTCGGATGCACTTCGAGCGCGAACCGCACGCCGCACTCGCCGAACACGTCCAGGATCGGGTTGAAGCGCTCGGCCAGCAGGTCGAAGCCGGCATCGATCATCGCCGGCGGCACCGGCGGAAACGAATACAGCAAATGCCAGATGCTAGAGCCGGTAAAGCCGTTGACCATGCTGACGCCCAGCTTCTGCGCCGCGCGGGCGGTGTTCTTCAGTTCTTCGGCCGCCCGGGCGTTGACCCCGGCCGGGTCGCCGTCGCCCCAGACGTGCGGCGGCAGGATGGCCTTGTGGCGCTGGTCGATGTTGTCGAGCACGGCTTGCCCGACCAGGTGGGTGCTGATGGCGTGGACTTGCAAGTCGTGCCGTTCGAGCAGGTCGCGGCGGCCGGCGCAGTAGCCGTCTTCGGTCATGGCGCGGCTGACGTCGAAATGATCGCCCCAGCAAGCCAGCTCAAGTCCCTGGTAGCCGAAGTCGCCGGCCTTGCGGGCCATGTCTTCGAGCGTCAAATCGGCCCATTGGCCGGTGAAGAGCGTGATCGGGCGGGTCATGCGCAGTGCTCCTGGAAATCGACGTAGGGAGTGGGGAGAGAGAGCATTTTGCCGCTCGCCACAGCCGGCCGCAAGCAACCCGGCCAGGACGCGGCCCGCTGGGCGGTCGCGCCTAGCGCGCAGCATCGCAGCGGCGAGATCGCGCTCGCGGCGCAGGGATGCTGGCGAACGCTTCACGTTGGCGGCGAATGCCCGACGGCGAAAAGAGCGCAGCTGCGGACTGGACGTGCGGCGAGAGGCAACCGTGGGGGCGCGCGGCGGCTGGTTGCCGCATCCCTTCGGCGCGAGGTTTTTTCTCGGTTTTTGCGGTTATTGAGGCTACCGATCGCCTTTCCTCGCCACGAGCCCGCCAGTGCGGCCGCGCTCCTTCCTCTTGTGAGAAATGGCGGGAATCCGTAGGCTCGGGGCTCTTGGAAGGATAAAAAACCCCGCGGGCCGCCGAAAAACCGGTCGCCCTGCCCGGGCCGCCTTGTCCAGGCCGCCGATAAAACTCGGCCGCCGCAGTTCCGTTGGCCAACCACCAGTAGCATGTCCGCCGCAATCAAACCTCATCCCGCCGGTCGGCCGGTCCGAATCGGCATCATCGGCGCCGGCGCCGTCAGCGACTATCACCACGTGCCGGGAATCCGCCTGGACCGGCGGGCGTCGCTGGTCGCCGCCTGCGACACGAATCGCGACCTGGTTGAAAAGCGCAAGAGCGAGTGGGACGTGCGCAAGGTGACGACCGATCCCTTGGCGCTTTGTGCCGATCCGGAAGTCGACGCGGTGATCATCGCCACCCCGAATTTCACCCATCGCGAGATCGCGGTGGCGGCCGCCCGAAATGGCAAGCACATCATGTGCGAAAAGCCGCTGGGCCTGAACGCCGGCGAAGTGCGCGAGATGTATCATGCGGCCCGCGATGCCGGCGTGGTGCACATGACGGCGTTCACTTACCGCTTTGCCCCGTCGATGCGGTACCTGAAGCACCTGGTCACGACGGGCGCACTCGGCCAGCTGCGGCACTTTCGCAGCCAGCGGTTTTTGGATTGGCCCGAGACGAGCTGGGGCTGGCGGCAATATAAAGACAAGGCCGGCGCCGGCGACCTGTTCGACATGACGATCCACCGGATCGACTTTGCCCAGGACCTGTTGGGCCCGATCCGCACGCTTTGCGGCGCGGTGGCCCGCTTTGCCGAGCGCACCGTGACGGTCGACGGCAAGCCCTGCCCGGCGTCGGACGTGGACGACTGGTCGAGCATCGTGGGCGAGTTCGCCTCCGGAGCCACGGGCGTCTGGGAAGGGACCACGCTGGCCAAGGGCTACGGCCGCGACGGCTTCGGCCACGAATGGGCCGAGATCAACGGCTCGCTGGCTTCGGCGGTTTATCAGCTGCACGAGCCGAACACCATCCTGCTGGGCAAGACCGGCCAGGACCTGGCGCCGGTGGCGGTGCCCGACGAGTGGCTCAAGCCGGCCGCCAGCCCGCGCGACCCGGCCGTCGGCAAGCCGGCCACGGTGTTCCGCTACGATTTGATGTGGGAGCTGGTTTCGGCGATTGTCGAGGGGCGCCAGGCGGTGCCCAGCTTTTACGAGGGACTTTCGGCCCAGACGGTGGCCGATGCCGTGCTCCAGGCCTACGCCCAGCGCCGCTGGGTCGATATCGATCCGGAGCCGAAGTAAGATACCGAGGCGGAAGGGGCCGGAAACTGGGGATTAGAGGGTAGGGAGTAGGGAGTAGAGAGTAGCGGAAGGATGCAGGATTTGCAGCGGACCAGCGCCCCGCATGCTGCGCTACGAGCTGCGGTCGCCCGAGTCCTGCCATGGTTGCCAGAGGGCTCCGATTTTTGAGCTGGTGCCGGGGTTTGCCCGTGTTTTTTTTTGCGTGTCGGCGGTCCGGTTTTAACTCCAGGTGGATGCGTGTCGAACGGGATGGAGAAAGCCGATCGCTCGACCGGCGGCAAGTTGTCGCCGCTGCGCAAGCTCACGGGCGTGCAGATCCTGGGCACCGGTGCCTATGTGCCGGACACCGTTGTCCGCAACGAAGATCTGGCCCGGCTGGGCTACGACGCCGACTGGATCCTGCAGCGCACCGGCATTCGCGAACGGCGCTGTGCTCCGCCGGACATCGCCACCAGCGACATGGCCGTTGCCGCGGCCGAGCAGTGCATCGCCAAGGCGGGCGTCGAGCGGGCCGACATCGACCTGGTGATCGTGGCGACCTTCACGCCCGACGTGCCCGTGCCGGCCACGGCTTGCCTGGTGCAAAACCGCCTGGGGCTGAACTGCGCGGCGATGGACGTGCAGAACGCCTGCGCGGGCTTTCTGTATGCCCTGGTCACCGGCTTTCAGTACGTGGCCACCGGCTGCAGCCGGCTGGCGCTGGTGGTCGGCTCGGATTGCAACTCGCGGATCGTTGATCCGGGCGACATGAAGATCTTTCCGCTGTTCGGTGATGGGGCCGGGGCCGTGCTGCTTTCGCGCGGCACGGCGGACCAGGGCTTTCTGTCCTATACGCTGGGGGCCGACGGTTCCGGCGCCGAAATGCTCTACCGGCCGATGGGGGGCTCGCGCATCCTGCCCAGCGCCGAAGGCTTTGCCAACAACCTGCACTTCTTGCGGATGGACGGGCGCGGCGTGTTCAAATGGGCCATCCGCCTGCTCGACGAAACGATCCGCGGCGTGACGGCCCACGCCGGCCTGACGATCGACGACCTGGATCTCATCGTGCTGCATCAGGCCAACGTGCGGATCCTGAATGCGGCTGCCGAGATGCTGGGCATCGATCGGGCCAAGATGTTCATCAATCTCGACCGCTACGGCAACACGTCGGCCGCCAGCGTGCCCTTGGCCCTGGACGAGGCGGTGGCCACCGGCCGTTTGCACCGCGGCGACCGCGTGCTGGTCAGCGGTTTCGGCGCCGGCCTGGCCTGGGGCACGGGCATCCTGCGGTGGTGAGCGGATGAGCTACGGGGAAACCCGTAGATCGACGGCGATCCGGCGCACGAAGCGAGCCGGGATTGGACGGCAACGTCATTTCAGTGGCCGAGCCGATCAATTCAACGCCGATGAACGCAGATGGGCACGGATGGACGCAGATCGGGAATACGAACGCTCGGATGATCCACAGTTTTCGTAGGTTTCGCAAATTGGGTTTGCCCGAAGCAAGCGTGCGATCGAGCCGCCTTCCTCTTCGCAAAATCCGTGTAATCTGCGAAATCTGTGGATGATTCGTCTGCCCCTGCATCGGCGCGTATCCGCGTCCATCCCGTTCATCTGCGTTTTCTAATGAGCGTCAATGGTTCGTTCGTTCCAGGGCTCCGTGAACGGGATCGAATACGAATCGGCGGCTGCCGATGTTGGTCGGGCAGATTGATTGCCGCCGCATTTGCCGCTCGGCCGGCGATTCCGCTTGTCCCACTTCCCGAGCCGGCTCGTAGCTGCCAAGCTATTGCTTTCCCCGTCACCCACTCGCGTCGAGTCCTGCATGATTTCTGCCGTCAAGAAGATCAAAACGCTCCCCACCCGCAGCCAGGTCAAGCCGGCCGACACCTGGAACCTGGACAGCCTGCTGGCCAGCGACGCGGCTTGGGAAGCCGAATTCAAACTCTGGGAAGCCGAAATCGACGGTTACGAGCAATTCCGCGGCAACCTGGACGACGATGCCAAAACGCTCGCCGCCTGCCTGCGATTCGACAACGATTTCGATCGCCGCGGCGAGCGGCTGGGCACCTACGCCTTTCTGAAGACGGCCGAGGACGCCGCCAACAGCGACTATCAGCGGATGATCGGCCGCTATCGCCACGCGGCCAGCCGGGCCAGCCAGGCCGCCAGCTACATCCGGCCGGAGATCATGGCCATCAAGTCGGCCACGATGGAGAAAATGCTGGCCGCGCCGAACTGGCCGAATTCCGCCTGCTGCTCGAACGGATGCTGCGCTACAAGCCGCACACGCTCGGCCGCCGCGAGGAAAAGCTGCTCGCCATGCAGAGCGAGATGTCGGAAGCCTCGAACCAGATCTTTCGCCAGCTGACCGACGCCGATCTGAAATGGGGCTCGATCAAGAACGAGCATGGCGAGCTGGTCGAACTGAGCAACTCGTCGCTCTCCAGCTTTCTGCAATCGCCCAAGCGCAGCGTCCGCAAGCAGGCCTTCCACAAGTATTACGAGCAGTACCAGCGGCACGAAAACACCCTGGCCGCCACGCTGAGCGCGTCGGTCCAGCGCGACGTGTACTACGCCAAGGCCCGGGGCTATTCCAGCGCGCTCGCCGCCTCGCTGTTTCACGACCGCATGCCGCCGACCGTGTACGACAACCTGATCGCCTCGGTGCATCGCCATTTGCCGGCGCTGTACCGCTACTACGAGCTGCGGCGGCGGGCCATGAAGCTGCCCGACATCCATCACTACGACACCTACGTGCCGATCCTCAGCGAGCTGACCACCCGGCACGCCTGGAACCAGGCGGTCAAGGTGATCATGGCCTCGCTCAAGCCGCTGGGAGACGAATACTGCAGCGTGCTGGAAGCGGGGCTCGTGGGCCGCTGGTGCGACCGCTATCCGAACCAGGGCAAGCAAAGCGGCGCGTTCAGCTGCGGCTCGTACGACGGCCAGCCCTACATCCTAATGAACTACCAGCCCGACGTGCTGGATCACGTGTTCACGCTCGCCCACGAAGCCGGGCATTCGATGCACAGCTACTACTCGGCCAAGCACCAGCCCTTTCAGTATTACAGCTACGCGATCTTCGTGGCCGAGGTGGCCAGCACGTTCAACGAGCAGATGCTCTCCCGGCACCTGATGCGCCGGGCCAAGACCGATCGCGAGCGGGCGTTCCTCGTCAATCGCGAGATCGACGCCATCCGCGGCACGATCCTGCGGCAAACCATGTTTGCCGAGTTCGAGCGCACCACGCATGCCCTGGCCGAAGCGGGCGAGCCCCTGACCGTCGAGCGCTTCAAGTCCGAGTATCGCCAGCTCTTGAACCTGTATTTCGGGCCTCAGTTCGCCATCGATCCGGAGCTGGAAATCGAATGCTTCCGCATCCCGCATTTCTATCGGGCGTTCTATGTCTACAAGTACGCCACGGGCTTGTCGGCCGCCATCGCCCTGGCCGAGCGCGTGACGGCCGGCGGCCCGAAAGAACTGAACGACTACCTGGGCTTCCTGAAAGGGGGCTCGTCGCAGTATCCGCTCGACTTGCTCCGCGCGGCGGGGGTCGACATGGAGCAGCCCGGCCCGGTCGACACGGCCTTGGAGCATTTCAGCCGGCTGGTGGATGAGCTGGACTCGCTGCTATAGGCACGGAAAAGGCAGAGAGCGAGTCCATCGTGGGCGCTCGTTGATTGCTGCCTTCGGCCGTTGCTTCTCAAATCGGTGGAATCTGCGAAATCTGTGGACGAATCCTTTCGTCGGCCGATTCGAGCGCGCCGGGTCGAACACGACTGAGCCTCGCTCTTCAGACTCCCCTGCCCTCTCATCTGCGCGGATCTGCGTTCATCCGGTTCATCTGCGTCCTCTGACAGGCCCGGCTACGAAACAGGACGAAGCCGTCCGCGCTCCGACCGCCGGCATTCAACGCGAGCCAGAATCTGGCTGCTAAACGCAGATGAACCGGATGAACGCAGATGAACGGGATGGGAAACGAGCAGGCACGGAAGCTGCGTTTCCGGCTTTGGCGCTAGCCCGGCCGGCGGTTTGGGCGGCGAAACTGCCCTTGGGGCATTTGCGCCGGCCGCGCTATCATGATGCCGTGGCGCCTCGTGCCCGTCGCGCAGGCGCTGGTCAGATTTGGCGCCGTTTCGCGGATCCGTTGAAAGGCCTCCTGCCGGTGGCCGTTTTCTCATGACCCAGTTTGCCCAGGCCCGAATCCTGATCGTGCGGCTCAGCGCGATTGGCGACGTGCTGCACAGCCTTCCGGTGCTCTGCGCGCTGCGCGAGGCGCTGCCCGGGGCCCATCTGGCTTGGGCGGTCGAAGGGAGGGCGGCTGAATTGCTCGCCGGCCATCCGGCGCTCGACGAGCTGGTCGAGCTGCCGCGGCGCTGGCTGAAGCGCCCGGGCACCGTGCTGGACTTGCGGCGGCGGATCGGCGGCCGGTTCGACGTGACGATCGACGTGCAAGGGCTGCTGAAGAGCGCGGTGGCCGCCCGGCTGAGCGGCGCGCCGCTGCGGATCGGGCTGGCCCGGCCGGCTGGGCGCGAGCTGAGTCCCTGGCTCAACAATCGCCTCGTTGCGCCCACGGCCACGCACGTGGTCGAGCGCAATTTGGAGTTGCTCGCCCCGCTGGGCATCCGTCCGGCGAGCGCCCGGTTCGAACTGCCGGAGCGGGCCGAGGACGGGGCGACGGCTCGGCAGATTCTCGCCGGCCTGTTTGGCGGTCGAACCGTCGCCATCCTCAATCCCGGCGCCGGCTGGCCGTCGAAGCTGTGGCCGGCCGATCGTTTTGCCGCGGTGGCCCGGCATTTGGACAGCAGGCACGGGCTGGCCACGCTGGTTGTCTGGGCCGGCTCGGCCGAGCGTGCGCTGGCCGACGAAATCGCGGCTAGCAGCGCCGGCGGCGCGCAAGCGGCTCCGGCCACGACGCTTTGCGAGTTGGCCGCCCTGGCCCGGCGGGCCAGGCTGTTTGTCAGTTCGGATACCGGCCCCTTGCACCTGGCCGCCGCGGTCGGAACGCCCTCGATCGGGCTGTTCGGACCGATGCCGGCCGAGCGCAACGGCCCCTACGGCGCGGGGCACATCTGGCTGCAAAACGTCTGCCTGTCCGGCTCCAGCCGCCAGCGGCGCGGCGCCAACAACGATTCGATGCGGGCGATCTCGGCCGGCGAGGTGACGACCGCCTGCGACGAGATTCTCGCCCGGGCCGATCGGCGCTCGGCGTAAAATCGGTCACAATCGCGCTTGGGGCGATGACGGTTTTCCGACGAGGTTGTTCGCGCGGCGAGGACCAAAAAGGTGGCGGATCCGGCGGCAGATTCCGGCGGCGACACGCCTGTCCCCAGCGGCACGCGGCGCCAGTTTTCGCTCAGCAAGCTGCTCTGGCTGACGCTGCTAGTCGGCCTGGGGCTGGGCTACTTCGTGCTCTCGCGCCGACTGGTCGAGCAGCAGCGCGAACTCGTCCGGCTGCGCGAGGAAGTCGGTTATTTCGCCGTCGAGGATCCGGGCAAGATCCACGTCCTGTCCGTGCCGCTGCACGATGCCGGCGACTGGAAATGGAAGCTCTACCTGCCCCCAGGCAGCAAGTGGAACGTGCGCTGCTCGAGCAATCAAATTTCGCCGGCCGGCTACCAGACCGCGGACGGGCCCGGAGTGCAAATGACCTGTCCCACGGGCCAGTTCACGCTGCAAGCCTTTCTTTCCCGCGACATCGACGGTGCGCGGCATTTCTCGCTGCGGATCGACGGGGTGACGTCGAGCTTCACGCTCAGCGATGTGCAGGCGAAGGAGCGGTTCGATCCGCCGACGTCGGAGTACAACCTGGCCGGCAGTCCGGCCATGGAGCAGCTGGAGCCGGCCGAGCGGGTGCAATTGCTCCGCTTGCGCGTCAACGAGGCCGCCGCTGGTCCGTCCGTTACTGGAGTGACCGCCAAGCCGACCGCCGGACTCTTGATCTATCTGGAGCGCCAGCCGTAGCCCACCGGAAAGTCGCGTCCCCGGGATTGCCCGACGAAAGAGCGGCCGGCCGTGGCCGGCGGCAATTGACAACCCGCGGACCGGGGCCGATACTCAGCCGCGCCTTGGCGGTGCGCAAGCACGGGCCGATGTTTCGTCGGCCGGGTCGCGCGAGAGCGGCCTGACAATCGCGAGTAAGAGTGACGAGCACTCTTGGCAAGGCCCGACGGCCGCGCCGGCCACCCGGCGCGTCCGTCCTTTTTTCCGCGGAAGGTTGGCTGCGTGGTCCGAATCGGCGATCTCGTCCGTGCCTGGTGGTCGAACCGCTTTCGCCCGGGGCGCGGGCTGGACGACCTGGCCGAGCGCGTCGGGCTTTCGGCCGAGGCCTTGCAGGCCTTCGCACCGAGCTATCACGAAGTCTTCATTCCCAAGCGCGCCGGCGGGCAGCGGCGGCTGCTCGTGCCCGACGGCCCGACCAAGGCCCTGCAGCGCGTGCTGCTCGAGCGCGTGCTGGGCAAGCTGCGGGCGCACGAGGCGGCTTGCGGCTTCGAGCGGGGCCGCTCGATCGCGCACAATGCGCTCACGCACGCGGGCCGGGCCGTCGTGTTGCGCCTGGACGTGGTCGATTTTTTTCCGACCACGCGCAGCGACCGGCTGCAGGGCTACTTTCGCGCAATCGGCTGGAGCGCCGCCGCGGCCCAGGTGCTCGTGCGGCTGACGACGCACGAAGGCGGCTTGCCGCAGGGAGCCCCGACCAGCCCACGGCTCTCGAACCTGGTGAACCGACCGCTGGACGTGCGGCTGACGAACCTGGCTGCGAAGTACCGCGCCCGCTATACTGCGCTACGCCGACGACATCACGTTTTCGTTTCCGAAGGATTATCCGAGGCGCATGCGGGGGCTGGTGCAGCGGGCGCGCGCGATCCTCAAAGGCCAGGGCTACACGCTCCACCGCGGCAAGAAGCTGAACATGCGCCGCCGCCACCAGCGGCAGGTGGTCACCGGGCTGGTCGTGAACGAGCGGCCGCAATTGCCCCGCGCCTGCGCCGCCGCCTGCGGGCGGTCGAGCACCGGCTGCGGATCGGTCGCGCAGCCACGCTGACGCCGGAGCAACTGGCCGGTTGGCGCTCACTGGAAGCGATGATCGAAAAGCAATGCCGCCCGGCGGAATGAGACCGGTTTGTGCCCTTGGGCCGCAACTCGCGGCGTGGCGCTGGCGGAAGCCGGCCCGGTAGTGCAGGATGAAAGCTGGGCAGTGCGCCGATCTCGCGGCATCACCGTAGTCTGCGCGCTGCCGGTCTGCGGCACCTTCGTCATGCTTGACGGCCACTCGACACTCTACTGGATGCATCCCGGCTGGCTCTGGACGCTGGCGGCCTTGGCGCTTGCGCTGGCGGTATTTCGCCGGACCAGCGAGCGGCCTTTGCGGACCGTGGCGGGCCCGGCCCTGCTGGTGGCCTTGCTGCTCGGCGCGCTGGCCGAACCCGGCTACCAGTATGCCACGGCCGAGCGGTTCACCGTCCTGGCCGTGGACGAAAGTGCGAGCATCCGTGGCGCGGCCGGCGAGCGAGCCAGCCAGTTCGTCGCGCGCTCGATCGAACTGGCCGGCGACGACCAACTGGCAGTGCTTCCTTTCGCGGGTCGGCCAGGAAAATTGCACGAAGGGGCTGGGCTGGCGGAAACGCGGCACCGCTCGGCGAGCGGAACCGACCTGGAACCGCTGGCCAGCAATCCAGCCCGGGCCTTGCTGGCCGCGGCGGCGCAGGTGCCGGCGGACAAGGCGGGCCAGATCGTGCTGTTGAGCGACGGCCGGCAAACCGACGGCGATCTGCTCAAGGCGGCCGTGGGAGCCGGATTGCCGGTTTCGGTCGTGCCGCTCGAAGCCCTGGCTGGTCCCGAGGTCTGCCTGGTCGAACTGCGGGTGCCGGCCTCTGCCGAACCGCGCGACGATTTCGAAGCCGACGCCGTGATCGAGTCGAATCACGACGACTCCGGCACGCTTTCGCTGCGTCGCGACGGACAGCTGGTCGCCGAGCGCGCGGTCGAGCTCAAAGCCGGCCGCAACGTCGTGCCCCTGCGCCCGGTGATGCCGGCGGCCGATCGGGCGCTGTGGGTCGCCGAGCTAACGGGCTTTCGGGATACCTCGGCCGAGAACAATCGGCGCAGCGCGATCGTTTTCGCCGGCGCGCGGCCGCGCGTGCTGATCCTGGCCGACGATGCACCGGCCGCCGGCCGGATGGCCGCGGCACTGGACAGCCAGGGCTTCGAGGCGTCGACCTTGGCGCCAGCCGAATGGGCTCAGGCGCCGCCGGCGCTCGAGCATCTGGGCGTGCTGATCCTGTTGGACCTGGGCATCAAGGAATTGCCCGACGGCATGCAGCGCACGCTCGAGCGTTTTGCCCGCGATGGGGGCGGCGTGCTGGCGATCGGCGGCAGCTCGACTTTTGCGGCGGTCGATTACCGGCAGACGGTTCTGGAGGGAATCTTGCCGGTCGGTGCGCTGGCCGAAGCCGAGCCCCGTCAGGCCAGCCTGGCGCTGGTGCTGGTGATCGACAAGTCGGGCTCGATGGGAGACGACCAGCGGCTGGAGCTGGCCAAACTGGCGGCGCGGCGGGTGGTGAACTTGCTCGCGGAGCAGGACCAGTTGGGCGTGCTGGCGTTTGCCACCGACAGCAGCTGGGTCACGCCGATTGCTCCCGACACGGACAAGCCCGAGCTGGAGAAACGCATCGACGCCTTGCGTGCCGGCGGCGGCACGAACATGTACCCGGCAATGCAGAAGGCGGCACTGGCCCTGAGCGAAGCGGTGGCCGACCACAAGCAGCTGATCCTGCTCACCGACGGCATCTCGGTGCCGGGAGATTTCTCGCTCCTGGCCCGGCAGCTGGCCAGTCAAAAGGTCGGCATTTCGACGGTGGCCATCGGCGGCGAGGCCGATTTGGAGTTGCTCGCGGAGATCGCCGGGCTGACCGGCGGGCATGCCTATCACTGCGCCAATCCGGCCGACATTCCGCGCGTGGTCGTGGCCGAGGCGGCAGCCGCCACGGCTGCCACGGCCAGCCATGCCGGTCCGCTCGTGCTGCACCAGTTGCCCCGGTTGAACGTGGCCGATGTGCCGCCCTTGAGCGACGCGGTGGCCACGTCGGCGAAACCGGCGGCCGAAGTGCTGCTCATCACGGCCACCGGCGATCCGCTGCTTTGCTGGTGGCGTTTTGGCTCGGGCGTCACACTGGCTTACACGGCCCGTTTTGCCGTGCCCGAGCAGCCGGCGGTTGAATTGGCCGACCGGCAAGCGCGCTTCTGGGCCCGCATCGTCCGCCAGGCGTTGGTCCGGCCGGGTCGGGGATCGTGGGACGTCCAGCTCGTTCGCTCGCCCGGCCGAGTGCGGCTCGTGGCCGACGCACTGGCCAGCGACGGCGGCCTGGCCAGCGATCTGCGGCCGACGGTCGACGTGACGACTCCCGGCGGTCGGCAGCCGGCGCTCGCCCTGCCGCTGGTAGCGCCGGGCAGGTATCAGACCGACATCGTGCTCGACGCCGTGGGCCACTACGACTTCGAGCTGCATCTCGATGGTCCCAGCGGCGGACAAATCGAGCGCCGGGCCCTGGTGGTCGATTATCCTGACGAATGGCGATTGGCCGCGCCCGACCGTTCGCTGCTCGGCCAGGTCGCACAGTTGTCCGGTGGCCGCTACGACCCGACTCCCGAGCAGGTGCTGGCGCCCGATGGCCGCACGGCGGCCGGTTATGTGCCGCTGTGGCCCTACTTCTTGCTCGCGGCGGTGGGCGTGCTGCTGGTCGAGGCCGCGCTGCAGCGCCGCAGCGCAGCGGCATCGCGTGCCGCCGTGCAAAACCGTGCCCGGGGGATCGGCTGATGCACCTGCCGCAATCCTGGCGAGACGATTTCTACGCCCGGCTGCAGCCGGTGCGCCGCCGCTTGCGGGCCCGCCGCGCGCTGGCCGCCGTCGAACGCATGGCGCCCGCCGCGGTGGCGATCGTGTTGGGACTCGGCGCCGTGCAATTGGCAGCTGCCGAACCAGCGAGCTGGGTGGTTGCCGTGGCCGGACTGGCGCCGCTCTTGGGTGCAGCGGCTTGGGGCTGGACGCGGCCGGTCTCGTGGATTGCGGTCGCCCGGGCCGTCGACGCGCGATACGACCTGGAGGACCGGACGCTTTCGGCGCTGGCCGGTGGGCAGCAATTCGAGCGCGACGGGTTTCTCGCCCCGATCGCCGAAATTCAGCTTGCCGATGCGCTCGAGCGGCTGGCCGTGGTGCGCAGCCAGGAAGTCGTGCCGCTGCGGCTCGCCGTCGGACGCTGGTTGCTGTTGGCTGGGCTGGCGCTGCTGCTGACGGGGGATGCGGTGTTTATGGAAGCGCTGCGGGATCACCGAGCGGACGTTGCCCGGGCCCGGCGGCACCTGGCCACGCCGCCGCCGGTGGCAGCCCCGGCTCCCGATGCTAATTTGCCGTCCGAGCTGCTCACCCAGCCTGCGCGGGCGGGCTGGCCGGTCGATGCGGATGGGCTCGAGCGGGCCGCGGCCGAGTCGCATCTCGGCGACAACGCCGCGACGGAGCGTTATTTTGAAGGGATGGATCGCAAGAGTTTGACGCCCGAGTCCGTGCGCTAGACGCCGCGTGGTTCGACGCGGCGAGAGGAATTGCGCTCGACCCCCACGATCGTCGGCAGCCGCCTATGTCCTGGCCCTTGATTTCCGATTTCAGCCGGATGCTGCAGAATCCGCAGATCGCGTTTCGCGATCTGCGCCTGCGCGAGTCCCGGATCGAGATGGACCGGTGGGGTCAGCCGCGGCCGCGGTCGGGCAATTTCGCCACCGTGTATCGGGCCAATCTGCCCGACGGAACGGCCCTGGCGGTGAAGGTCTTCAATCGCCGGGCCGAGGAGCGGCGCGAGCGCTACCGCGTGATCAGCGACTACCTGGAGCTGCACCGGCCCGACGCGGTGGTCCGTTTCGAATACGACGAGCGCGGGATTCGCTCGGGCTCCGACGGCAAACTTTACCCGCTGCTGACGATGGACTGGGTCGAAGGGGCCACGCTGTTCGATTGGGCCCGCGAGCGCGCGCTGGCCCGCGACACGGCGGCCCTGGCCCGGGCGGCCGAAGACTGGCTCGACGTGACGCAGGAATTGGCAGCCGCGGGAATCGTCCACGGCGACTTGCAGCACGGCAATGTCATGGTTTCGCCCGCGGGCCGGATCCGGCTGGTTGATTACGACGGCATGGCCGTGCCGAGTCTGTTGGGCCAGGCCAACGCCGAAGTCGGGCTGTCGCCCTATCAGCATCCGGGCCGCAACCCGGAAACTCTGGTGTTTGCCGGCCTGGATAATTTTTCGGCCCTGGTGATTTATCTCGCCTTGCGGGCCTTGGCGCTTGAACCCGCGCTCTGGGACCGGCACGTCGACGAGCGCGAGAGCGACAAGCTGCTGTTTCACGAGCAGGATTTTGCCGACCCGGCCAGTTCCCAGCTTTACGCAGAGCTGGCGGGAATGCCCGACGCCGAGATCCGCGGTTTGACGTTTTACCTGTTCGCGCTTGCGCGTGGGCGGCTGGCTGACGTGCCGCCCATTGGCGACGTGCGCTTGTGGTGCCAGACGTTGGAGGATTTGCTGCAGAAGCGCGATTGGGAATCGGCCGTGCAGCTGGCGCTGCGTTTGGGCCCGGAGGAAACGGTGCCGGCAGCCCTCCAGCCGCGCTTGACGGAAGCCTGCCGCAGGGTGGTGTGCCGCCGGCTGTTGGAGCAGGCCATTGCGGCCAGCGACGATTGGGAGGTCGCCCGCAACTATGTGCCGGAGTTGATCGACGATCTGGCCGACGCGGCCGGGTTGATTGCCGCGGTCCGGCAGTCGCTCGAAGTCGTGCCGCTGCTCGGCCAGCTCGACGCGTTTCGGCAAAGCGGCCAATGGCAGGAGTTCACCCAGCTCTGGAAGCGTCATGCGGCGCAGCTTGCCGGGCGGCCGAGCGCCGAACCGTTCCGGTTGGAATCCGCGCAGTTGGAAGCCGCCGGCGCGATTGCCGAGTTGCTCGAACGCGAGCCGACCGATCCGGGCGCGCTGGAAGATGCCTGGCAGCATTTGCAATCGTTGGGAGGCCATGCGTCGGTCGCCCCCTGGATGCCGCGATTGCAACCCCTGCTCGATCGCGGCCGCGCCCAGCGCCGGCTGGCGCTATTGGTCGAGCAAAGTCCGCCGCAGCCGCTGCTGGCTCACGACGAACAGCTGCTCGCCGCCTGGGACCCGGCGCTGGCGGCCGACCTGACGCACAGCGCCCGCTTCGACCAGGCTGCCCGGGCGGCCCGGCAACGGATCGAGGTGCACCGGCGGTTGGGGCAGTTGATCGGCCGGGGCCTGGCCAAGAGCGACACCGAGCGCGACATCGCGCGTCTGGCGGGCAACCTGCCGGCCGGCTACGATCCGCAACTGGCCGGACGGATCCATCTGGCCCGGCGCCGGCTGCGGGCTTTTGAGCGGTTGTCGGCGGCGCTGGCCGAGCCGGTGTCGGACGTGGCCCTGGGCATTGCCTGGCGCGACTTGTGCGCCTGCCACGCACAAGCGCTGGTTGCGCCGGAGCACGCCGGACGGATCGATCTGGCTTTGGCCCGGTTGCCGCTGCTGCGGGCGCTGGCGGAAGAACTGGCGAGCGCGGCCGGGGCCGAGGATTTCGATCGCCGGATCCTCAGGATCTGGAACGAGCGGCTGCTCGAGGGCTGCCAGGACGCCCTGCCCTGGCGCGCCCGCTACCAGGCCGCGGCCGGGCGCCAGGCCGGCGCGGGCCCTAGCGGCGGCGCCGCCTTTTCGCGCACGAATGAAGACATCTTCCAGGCCCTGGTGGCGGCCAACGGACGCTTGCGCCGCTGGGCGAGGACGAATTGCGCTGGCTCGCCCGGCAGGAAAAATAACCTCCACGGAGAACCCCCTTGGCCGCCTATCAACGCGAAATCAGCCGGGCCAACAAAGCCTGCATCCTGTTCCTGCTCGATCAATCGCAGTCGATGTCCGAACCGCTGGCCAGCGCCGGCCGCAGTAAGTGCCAGGCCCTGGCCGATGCGGTCAATAGCTGGCTCTTGAACATGTCGATTCGGGCCAGCGGCGATCACGGCATCCGCGACTGGATGGACGTGGGCGTGCTCGGCTATCGCACGCACAACCTGACACCGCTGATCACGCCCGCCTTGGCCGGCGCGCTGGCCGGCCGGTCGTTGGTTTCGATCGTCGACGTGGCCAACCAGCCGGCCCGGATCGAAACCACCACCCAGCGCATCCGCGACGACGAAACCGGCGAGTGGCTCGAGGTGCCGGCGGATATTCCGGTCTGGGTCGATCCGCTGGCCAGCGGCAGCACGCCGATGTCGCACGTGTTGATCTACGCCCGGGCGATTCTCGAAGATTGGATCAAGTCGCACCGCGACAGCTTTCCGCCGCTGGTCGTGCACATTACCGACGGCGCCTCGCAGGACGGCGATCCGACCTCGTATGCCGAAGAGCTCAAGCAGCTGGCCACCAGCGACGGCAACGTATTGCTGCTCAATTGTCATCTTTCGTCGACCACCGCGCCGGCCGTGCTGTTTCCTTCGAGCGAACAGAATTTGCCGGACGAACTGGCCCGGCAGTTGTTTCGGATGTCGAGCTTCCTGCCCGAGCCGTTCGAGCGGGCCGCGGCCGGGGCCGGTCTGAAGGTCGAGCCGGGCTGCGCGGCATGGCGTTCAACGCCGACATGGCCGTGCTCGTGCAGTTCTTGGACATGGGCACGCGAGCCACGGCCGGCAGAAGCTAGAGGCTCTGCGGACGCGGGACGGGTGACTTACGCGTGGCGCAGTTTATAGCCGGGGCTCAACGAGCCCCGGTGCCGGCGCGAGACGCCGGTATCGCGGCGATCGTTTTTTGTTTTTGCATAACGTCGGCGGGCGATCATGTTCTTCGATTACCGCGCATTCTGGCTGGCCAAAGATCCGCGCCAGGCCGACGATTATCAGGATGCCTACGCGGTGGATCCGGCCCGTGGGCTGGCGGCCATCGCCGACGGTGTGTCGGCAAGCTTGTTTGCGGTGCGCTGGGCCGACGTGCTGGTGCGGGCAGCGGTGGACGAACCGCCCGACGTGACCGACCCGGCGGCCTGGGAAGCATGGCTGGAGCGAGGCCGGGAACAATGGTCGCGGCCGATTGTCGCCGACACGCTCGCCTGGCATCAGCGCCTGAAACTGGCCGACGGGGCTTTCTCGACGCTGCTCTGGTTGCGATTGAGCGCGGACGGGGCAACCGAGGCGGGCGATCGGCATTTCCGGCTGGCGGCGCAGGCGATCGGCGACAGTTGCTTGCTGCACGTCCGGCAGGACCGCCTGTGCCGCGCGTTTCCGCTGGCCCGCAGCGGCGATTTCGGCCCCAGCCCCGCGGCGCTGGCCAGCAGCCAGCGCCGGCAGGAACCGGCCCCGGCGCTGCAGTCGCTCGAGCTCGATTGCCGCTCGGGCGACCTGGTGATTCTGGCCACCGACGCGGTGGCGGCCTGGCTCCTGGCCCGGAGCGAGGCCGATGACTTGCCCGACTGGCAGGCTTGCTGGCGGATGTCGGAAACGGCCTGGCGCAAATGGATGGTCCAGCTGCGCGAGGAGCAGCAGATGCGCTACGACGACGCGACGATGGTCCTGCTGCGGGTGGGGGACGAGCCGACCGCGAAGCGCGCCCGGCGGCGGCGCGGCGGCTGAGCGGCGGCGGCCAGGCCAATGCTCGCTGCCCCGCAATTGCTCCTTGTTCGGCGCGTCCGGGAATCCGCTCCTGCCGGCCATGCCCGATAGATAACGAATTCTTAATCGGCGGCCCCCAGGGAGCCGAGAATTCGACCTGGAAAGCGGGATTCGCGGCGGCAAAGTCTGCCCCCCGGAGCGAAAAAGCTCCGGCCGGGTTTTGAAAGCTCCTGCCCTGTCTTGGCGCAGGGTGGCCATTTAGAATGGACGGTGAGCTTGGCTTAGCGCCGCCGGCGCCTCTCCACACCCAATCGATTCCCGGCAAGTCGGTCATGAAGCACTCTTCAGCCCCCGCAGCCAGTGCCGGAAGACTCCTCTGCGTCGACTTGTCGGATGGTGCGCCCGACTTTCGCTTCGTGGCCAGCGAGCCGGGTCTGCCGCTGTTGGATCAAGGCGGCACGAACTACGCACTCGTGCGGATGTGGCTGGGGCGCTTTGCCGCCGAGCCGCAGCGGCAGCCCGACGGTACGATCGCGTTTTTCATCCAGGGGGACGAGCCGGGTCGGGTCAGCCAGTTCACGGCGGCACCGGTGACGCGCGAGGATCTGCAAGGTCCGCTGAAAGCCGAGTGGGAAGCGCTGCGGGCGAAGCTCGCCCGGGCCAAGCCCGCCACTTCCACCGAGCGCGGCGTGCGCGACACACTCCGCCGCTCGCTCGATGCGCTGGCCGCCGACACCGGGCCCGCGGATCCGGATTTCGCCCTGTTCAAATATCGCCAGGGGCGCGAGCCGTGGCGCTTGGTCTGGTGCTGGGGCTACCAGCGCGCCGACGCCCAGCCCGCGCCGGCCGTGATCTGCACCAATCCCGAGTGCAATCAGCTTTTTCTCCGCCGGCCCGGTGGCGACGGCCGCTGCCCGGGCTGCGCCGACCTGGTCGAGCGCAAGGTGAAGGCCGCGCGGAGCGGGTCGCGCAAGTCGCTCGTGGCACTCTTGGCGCTGTTGGCACTTCTGGCGCTGATCTATGCGGGCAGCCGGCATCACTTGTCGGTTACGCCGGCCGGCTGGCAGGGACCGATCGGCAGCCGGGTCGCCTTCCACGTGGTCGATCGCAGCTGGTTCTGGCTTGAAGAGGACGTAACCGGCCGGACCAGGCCGCTGGCTCACGACACGCGCGTGATCCGCTTCGAGCCGCACGACTGCGTGGCCGTGGCGCCGGGCGTGGGGAGCACTTCGGTCAGCTTCCATTACGGCGATTTGTCGGTCGACGTGCCGGTCGTGGCCGAACCGGCCGACGGCCTGACCGAATTCCGCGTCGCGCCGGCGAACATTGACCTGGCCCCCGGCACTACGGCCGAGCTCAAAGCCTGGGCCAAGGACGCCAAGGGGCAGGTGCACGACGTGACCGCCGCGGTTCGCTGGGAGTCGCAAGATCCGGCCGTGGCCGCCTGCCGGCCCGGGCTGGTCGAAGGCGGCACGCCGGGCGAAGCCGTGCTCGAAGCCACGTACGCGCCGCAGCCGGGCGCCGAGCCGCTGGTGGCGCAGGCCACGGTGGAGGTGAGCAAAGCCAATTTCTTGTTGGTCTCGCTCGCGCTCGATCCCGACAAGGTCGAAGTCGGACAGCTGGCCCATCTCGACGCGAGCGTCCAGGCCGACTCCGGCGCGAAGTTCTCTTTGAACGGCTCGTCGCAGCTGGCCGTCAGCGTCGATCCGGCTTCGATCGCCAAGACCGAAGCCGAGGGCCTGGTCGGGCTAGCCCCGGGCAAGGCCCAGGTCCAAGCCACTTTCGGCGCTCTGAAGGCCGACGAAAAGCTGGAGGTCACCGCACCGCCGGCAGCGTCCAAACTGGTCGTCAAACCGCAACAGGTCAACTTGTCGGTCGGCGAGCGCTTGCAGCTGGACGTGCTGGCGACCGGGACACAGCCGCTCGAGGCCGTCAGCGCCGATCTCAAGATCGTCACGGCCCCCAGCGCGCGGGAATTGCTCGGCCAGGCGCCGGGCGACACCGAAGTCCGGATCTCGCAGGGTGCCGAGAAGCAGGTGGTCAAAGTTCACGTCGAGCCGGCGAAAGTCGAATCGCTCCGCATTCAGCCGGCCCAATCAACGCTCGCCGTGGGCACGACTCAGCCCTTGCGCGTGATTGGCAAGCTGGCCGGCGGCCGCGAGATCGACCTCGATCCGGCCAGCCTGAACTGGGTCAAGCAGCCGCTGGCCGACAGCGTGCAGTTCGACCGCCAGGCGCTGCTCGTCACCGGCCTGGCACCGACCGACGCGGCCCAGCCGCTCGAAGTCCGCTACAACGACCTGTCGGCCCAGGCCGAAATCAAAGTCCAGGGAGATCCCCAGCGCGCGCTGCTGGCGGGCGATTTTCTCGCGCATCCGCCGATTCTCGGCCGGCCCGCGGCGGGCGGCACGGCGACCGGCGGGACGGTCTCGCGCCCGACGGGGCCCAAGGTGGCCGTGGATGACTCGGCTACGGGAACTACCGTTGTCGGCGTGCCCAAGGAAACGGTGACCGGCGGCACGCCGGGCGACGTGCCCGCGACCACGGCTGCCGTGATCTCGGCCGGACCGTACCTGGGGACCGGGCTTGCGTATCGTGATGGCCAGCTGGTGGTGGGGGACGCGGCGCCGGACTCGGCCTTGGCCGTGGCCGGACTCGCGCCGGGCAGCATCGTCACGGGCATCAACGGCACGAAGCTCGAAGGCCTGGCGCCCGACGAACTGGGGAAATATTTTGCCGGACACCCGGTCGTCGCCGGCGACGAGCTGGCATTCCGCACTCCCGAGGGCAAGGCCGGCCTGGCGACGCTGGGGGATCGGTTTCAGGCGGTGCAGGATGTGCGGCTGGTGGGAGTCGATTTCAGCGACGTCTCGGCCAAGGACTTTGCCGCCGGATTACGCGTGGCGGTGCGCGAGCGCGGCGAGTATCGTATCAGCGACGGCCAGGGAAAGCCGCTGTCCGAGTGGCAGAAGCTTGAACCGGGCTCGACGGCCCTGCTGCAGGCGGGCAAGGTGGTTCGCACGCCGGACGACGAGTACGAGCTGTTCGTCGAGCGCAAGACGGGCGCGGCGACCAGGCGGTTTCAAATACCTTTCAGGCTCAAAGCGGAGAAGCCGTAAACATCGTGGGTTTTCCTGACGATCGCGACCGCAAACTGATTCGCAAAGCGGAACGGACCGAAGAGCTGGCCATTTCGCTCGCCAATTGGGTGGCCGAATTCAACGGCCGCCGGCAAAGCCAGAACCTGCTGCCGATTCCCGAAAGCGAGGAATTCGAGCTTACGCAGCTGCGCCGCCGGGCCGCCGGCCTGTACAGCTCGGCCAAGGTGCCGGTGGCCGCCGCGGTCTACGGCCCCTCGCAAGTCGGCAAGAGCCTGTTCGTGGGGCGGGTGCTCGCACCCAGCGCCGAAGATTACAGCCCGCTGGGGCGCGACGAACAGTGCGGCGAGCCGGCCTATTTTCAGCACTTGTCGTTCGACACGGATCTGAATCCGCAAAGCGGCTCGAACGAGGCCACCGCGCTGGTCACCCGGTTCACGACCAAAGACCGCATCGCGGTCAGCGGCGCGCCGGATTTTCCGGTGATGGTTCGCGCGCTGACCCGGGCCCAGTGGCTGCGCGTGCTGGCGCGGGGGTTTTCGGTCGAGTGCGCCGTGCCCGACGAGCTCTGGACGCAGGATTTGCTCGAAGACCTGTTCGAGCAGCTCAGTCGGCGCTATCCCGGCGACCGGCTCGATCGGCAGTGGCGGCTCGACCTGCTCGACGTGTATTCGTACATGCGGAATTGCGACCGGCGCGGTTTTCCGGCTGGCGAAACGGTGGTCAACGGGCTCTTGTCGCGCTATCCGCTGAGCGCGGACGGCTACGTGGCCCTGGCGGCCAAATTGTTCTGGAACAACTGGGCCTCGCTCACCGCCCTGTTTCTGCGGATCGACGGATTCTTGTCGCAGATTTCCTCGCCCGATCGCGACCCGGTGATTCTGACGCACTGGGCCGGCGTGCGGTTTCTGCTCGACAGCCAGCGTTCGAAGTCGCACGAGCGGCGCACCTCGCGCTGTTTCAGCAAGGTGGATTGGGCCGATTTTCAGCTCGTCACGCGCGATGGCTGGACCGTGCTCGATTACCGGCCCGGCTGGCAGGGGGGCCGCGAAGCTGCTCGAGACGATCCAGGCCGCGATGCTGGAGCTGGTCATTCCGGTGTTGCCTCACCGGCTGAGCGAAGATTGGCGCAAGGTCGTCGAGCAGATCGACATCCTGGACATCCCGGGCATCCGCGCCGGCCGCCAGGGGGCCGAGCAGGGCAAGCGCACCAGCGCCGACACGCTCGACGAGCAGATGGAAATCGTCAAGCGCGGCAAGGTCGCCTACTTGTTCGACCGCTACACCGACGAGCTGCAGATCCAGACCCTGCTGCTGTTGGCCCGGGGGGGCAACCTGGAAGTCACGGCCCAGATGAAGGCCAACGTCGAGCATTGGGGCCGGGCCCGCTATGGCGACGCCTGGACGCTCCGCGTGCACGACGAGCTGCCGTCGCTGTTTATCGGCCTGACGGGCGTGGACGAAGAGTTCCGCAACCGGTCGGAATGGGCCGGGCCGATGCTCTACGAAACCCGGCTCACGCAGCTGGTCGACGCGCTGTCGACGATCATGAACGACTTCGGCGGCCGCAACAAGCACTTCACGAACGTCTACCCGATCCGCTACCCGGGCACCTGGGACGCCAACCAGGCCCAGCGCGAGAAAGAAGGGCCCGAGAAGTGGGAGCACGCGGGCCGGGCCTTCTTGGAGTCGGCGCAAGTGCGGCGCTACGTGGCCGGGCCCGAGCTGAAGTGGCAAGCCGCCATCCGCGACGACGACGGCGGATTGTCGCTGATTAGCGAAGGCTGGCGCGAGGTGACCACGGCCGTGAAGAAGCAGGATCAGCTCGAAGCGGGCATCGACGAGGTCTATGCGCGGCTGTGGCAATTGGCGCAGGGTTGGGTGATCGATCCCGACGCCAATACCGAGCGCGAGCGGCGCCTGGCCGTCGCCACCCGCGTGCTGGATTGGCTCACCTCCGATTCCTACGCGGTCTATGAGCGCGTCCACGGACTGCAGCAGGCTCTGGGTTTTCGCGACGGAGATCAATGGCGGCTGGCCGATTTTGCCGACCTGCCGATCGACGTCCGCATCGAGCGGCCCGATTCGCTGGAGCGGCGCTTTCCCCAGCACGTGCAGGAATTTTTGCACGAATGGGCCACCATCGCCGCCCCGCGGCAATGGGATGCCTACGTCGCCGGCCACGCCGCCGCCGGCCCCTGGCTGGGACCCGAGGATTTTGGCGCCCTGGCCCGGTACCTGCGCGATTATCTTTGCTCGCCGGGCGTGTTCGACGAAATCTGCGGGCAATTGCTCCGCGTGGTCGGGCTCAAGCTCCGCGACGAAGCGGCCCGCCGCCGCGCCCGGCGCACCTATGTGCGGATCCTGCTCAACGATTTTCTCCTGACCCCCGGGCCCAGCGACGACGCGCTCGTTCCGGGCGGCGATGAGGACCAGGCCCAATTCGGGCTCATGGCGCCGTTGATCCGCCGCTGGCGGAGCCGGCTGCCCGCGGCCTTGGCGCACGGGGCGGGGGCGGAAATCCGCATACCACCGGGCAACGTCGAACTGGTCGACCTGCTGAGCACTTTCGAACACGCCGGGTGAGTTGCCCCCATGCATATTCTGTTTGCCAATACCGGGGTGCAGATCGTTTGCGTGCCGGTCCCCTCGGCTCGCCGCTTCACCACGGCCCAGATTGGTTACGGCTGGCAGTATTGCCACACCGTGCGGCGCGATCCGGAAAGCGGCGAAGACCAGGTCGTCGGCTATCCGTACATCCAGTGGCAGGTCATCCAGGGCCGCGCCAGCCGGCTGCTGCTGGCGGTGGATACGAGCCTGGGAGATCCGCAGGTCGGATACTTTTGCGATGCTTCGGCCCTGGGGGGCGACTTCCTGGTCGCGCTCGAGGGCTTGCTCGACGTCGCCGGTCAGCCGCTGGCCGGCATCCCCAAGGTCGAGCTTTGTTTGCGGGCGGCCACGGCCACGGCCGGCGAGGCGAAGCCCGTGCACCTGGTGATCGATTTCGGCAACAGCCGCACCGGGGCCCTGCTGCTGGAGATGCAGGGAGAAGTCACGCAAACGGCCGAGATGATGCCGCTGGAGCTGGTCAATCGCTTCCACCTCGACGGTTGGAACGAAGCCGGCGTGGCGGTCAGCCATCCGGCGAGCCGCTGGTTCTCCTCCCGCACGACCTGGTGCAACTCGCCCTATCTGCCCCCCGCTCCGATGCTCAAAAAGGAGTACTATCGCGAGACGGTCAAACGGCTGCTGGGCAAAAAGCAAATCACCCGCGAGCGCGAGACCGAAGTCCTGCCCGAGCTGTTCCTGGATTGGTCGCTGGCCCGGATGGGGCGCGAGGCAGACGACGTGGGCCAGGCGATGCACGCCCAGGGGGATTTTCGCACCCAGCTCAGCTCGCCCAAGCGCTACCTCTGGGCGGACGACGACAGCTGGCTGGAAGGGGCCTTCTGGTACATGGCCGATCCGCACGATCGCCTGCAGACCGGCCAGTTCGGCGGCAAGCTGCAGGGCAACCTGCTCCGCTATTTGCCCGAGGACGATAACGACGCGCTGCTCGGCGAGCGCGCCGGTTCGGCGCCGGGGCCCCGCAAACGCCCGTCAAGCCGCGGCACGCCCCGCGCACGCTGATGGTCGTGGCGATCTACGAGTTGCTTTGCCAGGCCTACCAGTACATCAATTCGCTCGGCTATCGCGGGCTGTCCGGCGATCCGTCGCGCAGCCGCGAGATCCGCAGCCTGACGATGACCTATCCCAGCGGCATGTTCCAGCCGGAGCGCGAGCGGTTCGCCGCGCAGGCCCAAAAGGCGATCAACCTGTTTGCGCTCACGCTCGGCCGGCACCAGCATCATCGCCCCGATCTGACGTTCAGTATCGACGAAGCCAGCGCCGTGCACTTGACGTATATCTGGAGCGAGCTGCGAATGCTGGGCCAGGATCCGCGGCTGTGGTTCTCGGCCTTGAGCCGCAATCACACCCCGATCGCCCCGCCGACCGCCGCCAGCGCCGCGCAGCCGAGCGGCGAAGGGGATCTGCACGGGGCCACGCCCGCCGGCCGGCGGCGCAATCGCCAGAACATCCTCCGCCCCGGCACGCTGCAGCCGGCCGCGGCCGACCCGGCTGCCAACGATTCGCAGCTGGCCCAGCGCGAGCTGCGAATCGCCTGCATCGACATGGGCGGCGGCACGACCAACCTGATGATCGCCCGCTACACGTTCCAGCCGGGCATCGACGACTCGATCCAGGGCCAGGTGATCCATCAGGACGGCATCTCGATCGCCGGCGATCAGCTGGTCAAGCGGTTGCTGGAAAAGGTGATCGTGCCGGCGTTTGCCGAGCACATCGGGCTGGAGGAGGAAGACGTCCAGCTCCTGTTCGGCCCCGAAGTGCCCAAGAACCGCGGCTGGACCGCTCAGCGCGTCAACTGGATGAACCGGCTGTTCGTGCCCTTGGCCGAAGGCTATCTGCAGGCCGCCGTCGACGACGACCGCAGCGCGACGATCTCGCACGCCGATCCGCAGCGGGTCGAGCCGTCGGTCGTCGAATCGCTCGAGCAGGCCTGCAACCGCCTGCGCGGGCCCGGCTATTACAACCTGCGGCAGGAGCTGCCGCTGGCCTACGACCCGGCGCGGCTGACCGAGGTGGTGCACGAAGTGTTCGCCGGCCTGCTGTTCGATTTCTGCAGCCGGATCGTCGAGCACGAAGCGGACGTGATTCTGCTGGCCGGCCAGCCGACAAAGCTCGCCCCGATCCAGGACCTGGTGCGGCAATACGTGGCCCTGCCGGCCTCGCGGATCATTCCCATGTTCAATCACTACGCCGGCAACTGGTATCCGTATCAGGACAGCAAGGGGCACGCGCCGGGCGTGATCGTCGATCCCAAGAGCGCCGTCGTCGTGGGGGCCGCGATCGAGTTCATGGCCCGCAACGGCATGCTGCCGCAGTTCAAATTCAGCATGCGCACCCGGGACGAGGAGAACACGTACTACTGGGGCGTGATGACCGAAGCCACCAGCACGATTCGGCCCGAACGGGTGTTGTTCCGCCCGGTCCAGGGCACCTCGCGCGAAGAGTGGACCGAATTCACGACGATCACGCAGCGGATCGTCATCGGCCGCAAGATGCAAGAAGACGAATCGGCCCAGGCCACGCCGATCTACGTGCTGAAGATGAACGCCGGCAACCGGCTGGGGGGCATCGAAGTCACGGTCCGACTGCGGCGCATCGCCGCCGCCGCCGGACAGGAAGAGCACCTGGAGCTGGAGTCGATCTCCGGCACCGTGGCCGGCGAGCCGGCCGTGCTCGGCGAAAACGTCGAGTTCAAATGGCGCACGCTGGCCGACGAACGTTACTACCTGGACACCGGCGGACTGGACAACATCGAATTTTCCTCGCAGCAGACATCGCTGCCGCGCGTAACTGCGATTGCTGCCTGCGGCCGGACTCGACAAACCTGGCCGGCGGCATCCGGCGGGCGCCCCGTGCCATGACTATCAAACCCTCAGATCGCTTGCCCGACAGCCCGGCTTCCGCCGCCGAGGTGCCCCGTGCGCTGGCCGAGATTCACGCGGCCCTGGCCCGGCAGGAACAGGCCGCGGAGGCGCAGCACGACGCGCTGCAAGCGACGCTGGCCGGCCTGACCGAGCAGCTCGACGGTCTGGCCGAGCGCCTGTTGGGCACCCCGGCGCGGCGCCCGGGGCGGTTGTGCGACCGGCGCCCGTAGAGCGCGTCGTTGAACGCGTTGTCGAGCGTGCCGTCGAGGCCGAGCGCCTCCCGACGGACGCCGCGCCGGCGGCAGCGGATGAGGAATGGTCGGCGATCCTGCTGGGTCCGGAATTGGCCGGCGAAGACGACCTGGCCGCCGATCGTGAGCGTCTGGTCGACGACGTGCGTTCGGGGGATTCGGCAGCTTGCGGCCTGGTGGGCCAGTTGCTGGTGTTTCGCTCGGCGGCGAGCGAACGGCTGCCGGTGCTGCTCAAGGACCTCGGCGAAGCCTGGTACCGCTGGCGCCCAGAGGCGAGCGTCGACGATGCATTCCAGGACGGCTTGATTCGCATGCTGCAGCAGACGTGCGCAGCCGCCGGGTTGTCGAATCGGATCGAGCTGGTGCATTTGGGAGACCGCTACGATTCGGCGCGGCATAATACCCGCGACCGGGGCGTCGAAGTTTCGGGCGTGTATGGTTGGGTCGTGCTGCGCGAGAACGGCTCGGTGTACACCAAGGCCAACGTGGCGGTAAAGTAACGGCGGAGCCGGGCGATCGAGCGCATGCAAACGTACGTCTGCACCAACTGCGGAGCCACACAAGCCCGGCCCACGCTGCCGCTCCGCTGCCCGGCCTGCGGCCAGCAGCGGATCGGGCTGTTCAAATTGCAATCTGCGGCGCCGACCGCAGCGGCGCCTCGAGCGGCCGCACCGCCGCCAGCCGCTGCCCCGTCGCAACCTGCCACGCCCCAGGTTGCTGCCGCTGCGCCTCCGGCCAGGCCGCCTGTCTCACCGCCAAAGCCCGTCGCGCCAGTGCCAAAGCCCGCAGCGCCTGCGCAACAGCCCATCGCGCCTGCGCAGAAAACCATCGCGCCTGCGCAAAAAGCCGCGGTGCCTGCGCAGCCGCCTGCGCGTCCGGCCGATCGGCCGAGAGCGCCAGCGCCCCCTGCCCCGCCGCCGCTCCGCAAGCCGAGCGAGCCGGCGCCGGCCCCGCAGCGGGCGCCGGCCGCCCGCCGCCCTGCCCTTTCGCAGCGGCCGCGCGGCGAGCCCGGCTCGGTCGTGTGGCGCTGGCCGGAGCGCTTGCCGGGCCAGGACGATTCGTATTTGCCGCTGCGGAATTGCCCGGCGCTGGGGAGCGAGAAACAGATTTACGCAGCGATCGGGCGGCACCTGGTGGCTCTGGCCGAACAGCAGGACCAGGTGCAGCTGGTTTGGAAATACGCCACCGGCGGGCATATTCCCGGCTCGCCGGCGCTCGGAGCGGACTTGCTCATTCGGGTGCATGCCGGTGACGGCCGCTTGCACTTCGTGACGCAGGACGGCCAGTCGGCCTGGCCGGCCGTGCCGGTGGGCGAGCCGCTCGGCTGGGCTTCGCCGCTGGTCGACGCGGCCGGCAACACCTGGATTTGCGCCTACGCGGGCGGCCTGGTCCGCGTCGACGGCCGAGCCGGCGGGTCGGGCGCGCCCTACTTTCGCTCGCGGCAGCGGTTCGATTGCACCGGCCTGGTCGAGCGCGGCGTGTGCTACGTCGGCGGCGAGGACGGCTTCGTCCGCGCGATCGACGTCGCCGGCGGCAAAGGCAAGAATCGCTGGCGCACGAGCGACGACCGGGGCAAAACCGAGTGGTTCGTCAATTCCGCGCCCGCGCGCAGTCCGGCGGGCCCCCTGATCGTGGCCGGCCGGGATGAGTTCCTCTACGCCTTCGGCGACGAAGGGCAGTTGATCGCCCGGCTGCACATTCGCGGACAGATGCTCGGCGCGCCGGTGATCGACTCCAGCGGCGATGTCTATGTCGGCGTCAGCCTGCTCGAGCGCGGGCGCGAGCCGCGGGGCAAGCTGGTCTGCGCCAGCCACGACCTGGCCCAAGTGCGCTGGGAATATCCGGCCGATGGAGCCGTCGAATCGACGGCCGTGCTGGGGGACGACGGACTCGTCTACTTCGGCGACAACGCCGGGATGATTCACGCCGTGCGCAGCGATGGCCGCGGCGCCTGGAAAGAGCCGGTCGGCGCCGCGGTCCGCTCGGCGGGCTGCATTTCCGCGGGCGGGCGGATCGTGTTCGGGCTCGACGACGGCTCGCTGGTCGCCCTGGCTTCGACGGCCCGGGGCCTGGCCAGCGGCGGCTGGCCGAAGTATCTGGCCGGCACGGCAAACCGCACCGAGTAGGCGCGAGCGGCGCGGCAGCGAATCGGCAAGCGTGCCTGGTCGAACTTGCGATTCCTGATTCTTTGTGAATCACAAATCGCAGCTTCGCTTCGCGGGCATTCCAGTGCGCGCTGCCAACCTCGCGATTTCTTCACTTTGCCTGGCCGAGACAGCGTGCCGCAGCAGGCACCCCTCACTTTGGCGCAGGTTGCGGTCCCCAGAAGTGGGGCGACCGGCGCCGCTTGCGTTAATTCATCGTAAGGGTAAAACCCGCGCGATTGACATTCGCCCCCCTGGCCCAAAAATGAAAACGCACACGCAAGGCAATGGCTGCCGTGCGACAGCAGTCGGTCGCTCGCAAAATGCGAAAATGTTGATTGCGGCGATTGGCGACGGCCCTTTGCCAGCATGCCGAGGCGGACAACCGCCTCGCCGCGACAAGTCGGGCTGCGGCGGAACGGGTTGCCGATCTGGCGATTGCCGGTTTCTTCGCTGGCCTGGCGGCTTTGTCCGCCGGCGCCGAATGGGCTCTCTGCCTGCCGGCGCATCCGGCGTGCCGACAGTCGCTGCCGGCGCGAGCCAACGATTCGCGGGTGTGAAACCCCAGATGGCACGCCCCGCCGCATTCGCCTTGCTGGAACATGGGGTGTGAGTCTAGAGTCATTCGCCACTGGAAACGTCGGAAATCGGTTGCCAGGAGAGAAACTATGCGTTACCGCGGGTTGCTGACGGGTTGGGCGCTTTCTCTGGGGGCTGTGATCTTCGGGCCGGCGGGTGCGAGCCAAGTGAGCGCAGCCGAACACCCCGAGGCGATTACCAATTCGATCGGAATGCGGCTGGTCCCCATTCCGGCCGGCGAATTCCTGATGGGCGCCGACGAGAACATGATCGACACGCTGAACTACTTTCCCTACTACGGCGCGGATTGGCTGCAAAACGAACGCCCGCAGCACAAAGTGCGGATCACGAAGCCCTTTCTCATGGGACAATACGAAGTGACCCTGCGCGAGTTCCTGATCTTTTACTTCGACGCCAAGTACAAGCTGGACATGGAGCGCGACGGCAAGCCCACCTTGGGCTACGCCGCCGACGGCCAAACGCTGATTGAATCGCCGAATTTCCGCCCCTGGGCACCGGGCTGGAAAATCGAACAGGACCATCCGGCGGTGGACATTGCCTGGGACGACGCGGTGGCGTTTTGCCGCTGGCTGAGCGCCCGCGAAGGCAAGAAATATCGTCTGCCCACCGAAGCCGAGTGGGAATACTGCTGCCGTGCCGGCACCGACACGCGGTATTTCTTTGGCAATGATCCGGAACAGCTGGTGTATTACGCCAACGTGGCCGACGCCGATCGCAAAGCGATCTCCGCCAATGCGGTTTTTACCCGGCATCGCGATCTGGAGAATAAGACGCCCGGCACCGTACCGTTTCCGTTCGTGTCGCGCCGCGACGGCTATGCCTGGACCGCCCCCGTGGGTCAGTTCGTGCCCAACGCGTTCGGGCTGTACGACATGCACGGCAACGTCTGGGAATGGTGCTCGGATTGGTACGACAGGCACTATTACGAGCATTCGCCCGAGGACGATCCTCAAGGCGCGGCCACGGGCGAATTCCGGGTCACCCGGGGCGGTGGGTTCTACAGCACGCCGGCGGGCTTGCGGTGTGCGCACCGCGACCGGGCCCGGCCTTCGTACCGCGACTTCAGTCAGGGTTTCCGCGTGGTCTGCGAGGAGTGAACCGGCTGAGTGGCGGCTGGGTTGAATAGCGGGCGCGTCGGCCGATGGATTAAAAGAAGATCTGGGCCCGCATCCAGAAAATGTTGTTGAACGTCGTGGTCCGGTTGGGCGAGATCTGCACCGGGTTGCCGTACGCGGCGTATTGCCAGTCGAACGTCAGCTTGGTGTAGTGGTTCAGATACCAGTTCCAGCCGGTATCGATCACGTTGGCCCGATTGCTCGAGGCCACGGTCGGGTCGGCCAGGGCCAGCGAGTTGTCGCTCATCGACAAGTTGGCAAAGCGGCCGAACAGCTCAACCGCGCCCAGGTGGTCCCGGGTCCAGGTGCCGTCGAACTCGCCGCGCGGCTCGAGCAGGAACGAACGGCGGGTGACCTCTTCGCCGGTAATGAAGTAGAACATGGTCACGTTCCAGCCGTGCAGTTGGACTTTCGTCTGGCTGACGGCCGTCACGCCGACGAAATCGCTGGGAATGGTCGTGGCCGAGACGCCGTAGTTCTGATATCCACCCTGATAGCCGCTCAGCACGCCGAAGTTCTTGTAGTAGTACGTCAGGTCGGCCGACCATTGCATCCGCATGCCGCTCTCGAACACCTTGGAGCCAAAGGTGTAGAAAACCGGCGAGACCATGTTGGCGTCGGTGCCAGGGCTCTGATCGCTGGCCGTGCGCAAGCTGGCCGGCTGCAGCGGATTGTGCTCGTTGCCGAAATTGAACGAGCCGCCGACGTTCAGTTGCTGGATCCACTCGCAGTCGCAGAGCAGGAACGGCTTGGCGTTGAGAAACGTGAACAGGTCCTTGCTGTCGTTGTAATCGGCGAACGAACGCCGCGGCCCGTTGAACACGCCGAGCGCGTACTCCACGCGCTTCTCGGCCACCTGGCCGTGCGCCATAACCCCTTCCTGGCGGTTGGGGGCGAAGTTGCCCACGAACACCGAACGTTCGGGGGCGATCAGGTCCGTTTCCGAAATCTTGATGTACTCGTAGGTGAAGGGCGTCTTCATGCGCCCGGCGCGGAGTTTGAACTTTTCGCTCTTGATCACGCCCACATTCACGTCGACAAATGCATCCAACAGGTCCAGCGAGTTGTATCCGCGGTTGATGACCGTGTAATACTCGATGAACGGCGAGATGTTGCCCAGGAAGTACCAGCGCTGGCGCGGGATGGCGAAACTGTCGTGCAGCGGGTTGCCGGTGGGATTGAATGCCCGGTAGTCGACCTGCGTCAGGTTGTGGAACGTGAGCGAAAAGTAGCCGTCTTCGGTCTTCGCGGTCAGGCCGTCGCCGAACTCCCATTCGACCTTGCGGGATTGGGCGGGCATGTTGGGCCGGTAGGGAATGTTCTTCCGGCGGATCGTGCCCAGTTCCTCGCCGCGCTGGGGCAGCGGAGTCTTCGGCTCGCCCACCGTGCCGAAACCACGGGTCACGTCTTCCAACGGCGAGGAAAAAAAGGACTGGCCCATGCCGCCGCCCGTCGTGCCGGCGCGAGATCCGGGAGGCCGGCCGACAGTGCCGAAGCCGCGCGTGTCTTGATTCAGCGACGTGAACCGCGGCTCGGCAATGTCCAGCAAGCCGTCTGGACTGCCGCCAGACCCGCCCGCGGGAGACGATTCGTCGGCCGCGGTCGCAGCGTTCGCTGGCTCGCCGTCGTCGAGCAGCGAGCCGACCTGATCGGGCAGCGGCGCCACGGGATCGTCGGAGCGCGCAGGAATCGCGCAGTGCAGCATTCCGCCGACCGCGAGCAGGCCTGCCAAAATCAGCTGGTGCGAACGCACGTCTACGACCCGGATTTGAGCGCCCCCCCGGGTGAAGTGGGTCGGCAAGGGTATGCGACCGCGCCGCGGCCGGCAATCTCAGTCGGTTCCACCGTCCCGGCGGGGGGCCGGCCGGGCCCTGGCGGGGCCGCCTGCCGACATTTGACCTTTGTTTCAACCTATTGTGTGACAAGGACTTGAGCGGGATTCCGGGCGTGTTGCGGCCGCTCTCAATAAACGCCGACAGCACGCTGGCGCGCTGAATTCGCGACGTCGAATCCGCCCCGAGCCGGATTACATTTCCTTAAACCGCCCGGTGGGGTGCGGCCGCCGGCGGAACTTTGCCCGTCCGGCGGCGTTCAACCGCCAGGGGAACTTTGCCGCACGCACGCGCTCGCAGGCCCCGCGCCCGCGCGGCTTTTAGACTCCAGGGCCGGCGCCCGTAGACTCAAGGGGTGGAGCGCTTCGCCAAACTCAATAAAGGCACGACCATGCGCAGCTTGATCCTGGCGATGATTCTGTTGGCCGGAGCGGCGAGCTCGGCGGCCGCCCGCGTCTGGACCGAACGGGGCACCGGCAAGAAGATCGAAGGCGAGTTCATCGCCGTGCAGGAAGACCGCGTGCTGGTCCGCACCGATCGCAGCGACAAGGCGGTCGCCATCCCGATGAAGCTGCTCAGCGACGACGACCTGGCATACGTCCGCCGCTTCAGCGACGGGCAGCCCGCCGCGGCGGTAGCCAGGCCCGCGGCCGAGCCGGCCAGGCTGAGCAAGGCCGAAGAAAACGAGATGGCCCACTTCGACGAGATGGTGCGCCAGAATCCGCGCGACGCGAATGCTTATGTCCAGCGCGGTCTCGCGCAACGATCATCACCAGCAGGCCGAGGCCGTCGAAGACTTCAACCGCGCCATCCAGATCGATCCGAAGAACGCCCGGGCGTACGACGGCCGCGGACTGGCCTATGCCGAACAAGGGGACGCCATCCGGGCGCACGAAGATTTCGACAAAGCGATCCAGCTGGATCCCGAGTTGGCTTCGGCCTATCGGCATCGCGGCGACAATTGGACGGCGCTGGCCAATACGCCGTTCGGCAAAGCCATGGCCTCGGACGCCTGGCGAAAATACCGCGAGAAGTACGACGCGGTCTATGACCACAACCTGAAGCGCACCCCCTGGCAACCCATTCGCTCGACCAAGGGATCGATGGGCGGACCGGCGCAAGCCGCCAAGCTCGATCTGGCCAAAGCCGAAGAGCTGGAACAATTACAAGGCGGAGCCGGCGGCAGCCTGGGCGGCGGAGGCGGAGCCGGCGGCGGCGCCGGAGCGGGCAGTGGCGCCGGAGCGGGCAGTGGCGCCGGGTCCGGCAGCGGACAAGGCCAAGGCTCAGGCGGCGGCGGAGATGGCAGCGGCTCAGGCGGCGGCGGTGGCAAGGGCAAAGGGGGCGGTGGGGGCAACGGTAACGGCGGTGGCAACGGCGGCGGCAACGGCAATGGGCACGGGGGCCATGGTCATGGCGGCCGCGGCGTCTATCACGACGGCCTGGCGCGAGCCCGCCGGCACGTCAAAGTGCCGCCGGTTACGACCGTGCGCCAGGATCCGCCGCTGATCGTTTCGCCGGGCGTCGTGGCACAGGGCGATCCGGTTATGCTGCTCGCACATCCCGATGCGATCGCCGAGCAGATGCCGGCCAAGGCTACCGCCAAGACCGCCCCCAACAAGCAGGCCGACAAGCAGCCGGACGCAGAGCCCGCCGAGCGCGAGCCGGTCGCCAGCGTCGAGTTCTATCGCGATAAGAACGCCAACGGGAAATTCGATCCCGGCGTCGACGAGCTCCTGGCCACCGACACCGACGGCAGCGACGGCTGGGCGACGCAAGTCTCGACGGCCGGCTATCCCGTGGGCCGGCAAACTTACTTTGCCCTGCCCAAGGGCCTGGATTCCGCTGCCCCAGCGGCGACCAAGGGTGCCCCGGGCAAGGTGCGCGCCGCCAAGGCTGCGGATGGCAAACCGCTGGTCGGCTGGGGCGAGATCACGGCGCCGCTCCCGGCCGTGGCCGTCCACTCGGGCGTCGACCACGTCACGGATCGCGATGTCTCGCGGGCGATCGATCTGGCCACCGGCCCCGACGGGTACCTGGCCGATCATCTGCCGCGCGACGAATCGCCGCAAGTGATCGACAAGTACACGCATTTGCTGGTCGACGAGCCGGACAATCCGGTCTACCTGCAGCGGCGCGTGCAAGCCTACCTGGCCGACGGACGCTACGATGCGGCAGTGCGGGATTACGATCATCTGGCCAAAGTCGCCCCGCCCGACGCCGACCTGTACTACAACCGCGGCTGTGCCGAGTTGGCCGCCGGGCAGCTCGACGCTGCGGTGGCGGATTTCACGGCCTCGATCGGGCTGAATGAAACCCGCTCGCTGGCCTACAACAATCGCGGCACCGCGCTCGCCCGGCAGGGGCAGTTCCAAAAGGCTTGCGACGATTTCACGAGCGCCATCCGGCTGGATCCGGGCGATGCGTTGGCCTATCACAATCGCGCGCTCGCCTATCAGAAACTGGGCGACCATCAACGCGCCGCGGCCGATGCCGACAAAGCGACCGTGCTCTCCACGCCGGCCGTGCCCGCGAAGCAAGGAACCGGCGAGTGACCGATCTGGCGAAATGGTACGAGCTGTGCCTGTGCATCGGTGCGGCGCAAAGGCCCCCCTCGCACTATCGGCTGCTCGACGTGCGGCTGTTCGAGGGCGCCCCGCAGGTCATCCACGCCGGAGCCGAGCGCCAGCGCAGCGCGTGCGCGGCTGGCAGGCGGCAATTCCCTCGGGCGCGCTCGAGACGCTGCTGGCCGAGATCGAAACCGCGCGGGCGGTGCTGGCCGACCCCGATGTGCGCGAGCAGTACGACCGGCACTTGTGCGCTTCGCTGTTTCCGCCGGCCATCGCCCGGCCGGCGGTCATTCCGCCGCGCTCGACGAGCGCCGCGGGCCGGCGCGTCGATGGGCCCGCCGAGTCGCTGCCGCGCGGCAGCGTGCTGGCCCAGATTATGTCGCTGCTGCGGCCGGGCGAGCGCACGGCCGAGTAACCGGGCACGCCGGCTGATTGGCGGGCCGTCGCGTGGCGGGTGTAGGGGTTTTGCGGCGGCGAATTGCTTCGAACCGCCGGCGGAGCTAGAGTCAAGTTTCCGGGCGTCGGCACAGCAGGGGGTTTCGCTGCTGCCGGCCGGGCTGCCCGTCTGACTTCTTTTCTGCAGGCGTTTGCCGATGAGCCAAAATCGACCCGAAATCCGCCAGTGGCTGTTCGAGAAGGGCTATTCGCTCGGCGAGATCGAAAAAATCCTCTCGGCCCTGGCGGTCTACGACGAGCACGCGTCGCGCGAATCGCTGTTCGAAGATCTGTCGAGCGGCGACTTCGACATCGGACCGATCATCGAAGAGGCGCTCAAGGAAGACTGAACCCCCAGAGGTTTGGGTCGGCCGGAGGACCGCAAGGTCGACACGGGCGAAATGCCGACTTTGCAGTGCTCCTGGATTGGGTCGGCCGCTCGTTGACCCGCGCCGCCGGCAAGCGTTAGGATGCATCGGCGAATCGGCATGCGTTGTCGATTCCGCGTTGGTCCTGGGGTTCGCCCCCCTGTCTTGCAGGCTCGGATCGGACATGGCAACCCGGCGCATGGTCGAAATTGCCGATCGGCTCGCGCGACTGGCTGTCGCTGTGTGGCTGTGCTCGATCGGCAGCCTGGCGGCCGGCGCTGCGGAGTTGCACGACGAGATCGACCGGGCGATCGCGGCGGCGGCGGGCGGCCCCCTGGCGGGACCCGCGAGCGACGGCGAGTTCTTGCGCCGGGCCAGTCTGACGCTGGCCGGCGAGATTCCGACGGCCGACGAGGCTCGGCAGTTCTTGGCCGATCCGGCCGCCGACAAGCGGGCGAAGCTGATCGACCGGCTGCTCGACAGCCCGACGTATCCGCGGCGGCTAGAGGCGGCGCTGTCGGTCATGCTGCTGGAGCGCCGCGCCGGGCCGCTGGTCCCGCCCCAGGACTGGTCCACGTTTCTGCGAACTTCGCTGGCCGCGAACAAGCCCTGGAACCAGTTGGTGCGCGAAATCCTGGCCGCCGACGGCCGCGATCCGGCGACGGCCGGGGCCGTCAAATTCTTCGCCGACGGCGGGCGCGAAAACCCGGATCAGGCGACCCGCGACGTCGGCCGGCTGCTGCTGGGCATGGATTTGCAATGCGCCCGCTGTCACGACCATCCGCTCATCAAGGATTACAAGCAGGCGGATTACTTCGGATTGTTCGCCTTTCTCAAGCAGACCCGGCCGCTGGCACATCCCAAGACCAAGCAGGCCTTGCTCGTTGAGCAGCCGCTCGCCGGCAAGGTGGATTTCGAGTCCGTCTTCGCGCCCGGCCCGCAGGCGACGGGTCCGCGGCTGCCCGGGGGCAGTCAGTTCGACGTGCCGCAGTTCGCGGCCGGGGCGGAATTCGAAGTGCCGGCCGAGGACGGCGTGCCGGGCGTGCCCAAGTTCCGCCCCCGGGCGCTCCTGGCGGCCGAACTGACCGCGCCGGCCAACACGCAGTTTGCCCGCACCAGTGTCAACCGCTTCTGGTTTCTGCTGATGGGCGCGGGCTGGTGCATCCGTTGGATCTCGACCACAGCGACAATCCGCCGTCGCATCCCGAGTTGCTCGCTCGGCTGACCGACGAGTTCGTCCGGCACGATTTCGACCTGAAATGGTTGCTGCGCGAGATTGCCCTGAGCGAAAGTTTTGGCCGCTCGAGCCTGCTTCCGGACGGTGCCGAAGCCAGTGAATTGGCGCCCGAGAAATATCGGGTCGCGATCGCCCAGCCGCTCTCGCCGGAGCAACTGGCGTCGAGCCTGCTGATTGCGACGGGCCCTGCGCGGCTGCCGGAGGGGGACCCGGGCACCAAGTTCTCCGTAGCCGACTATCTGACGACGGGCCGCCGGGCGACCGTGCCGGCCAGCCAGTCGGATCTGCGGCAGTTGCTCGCGGCCATTTTCGGCAGTCCGCCCGGCGAAGCGGAAGTCGGCTTCCAGCCCTCGATGGGCGAGGCGCTGCTGCTGATGAACGAGCCGGTGGTGCTCGATTGGCTGGCGCCGCACGACGGAAACTTGATCCAGCGGCTGGCCGCGCTCGAGGATCCGGCGGCAATTGCCGCGGAGCTCTACCTCAGTGTGCTGACGCGGCCGCCGCAGGACGAAGAGGTGGCGGAAGTCGCGGCGCATCTCGCAGGGAATTCGGAGCGCCGGGCCGCGGCGCTGGGTGATTTGGCCTGGGCCCTGTTGGCCTCGGCCGAGTTTCGTTTGAACCATTGAGCTCGCCTCGCATGGCCGCCTGGTACGAATGCCGACATCCGCAGCACCGGCTCTCTCGCCGTCGGCTACTGGGCAATCTCGGCAGCGCGGCGGCCGGCATGTGCGGCCTGGCCGGCTTGCTGCGGCCGGCGGTCGCCGACGAGCTGAAGAAAAAGCACAAGCAAGTCCTGCTGATCTGGCTGGACGGCGGCCTGAGCCAGCTGGAGAGCTGGGATCCCAAGCCGGGCACGACCTTTGGCGGGCCGTTTCGCGCTATTGCGACGTCGTTGCCGGGAATCCAGGTGAGCGAGCTGATGCCGCACACGGCCCAGCGCATGCACAAGCTGTCGGTCGTGCGGACGATGAGCACGAAAGACGAAAACCACTCGACCGGCGTGCCGCGGATGCTGCGGGGCGACCCGAAGAATCGCGGCGTCGACTATCCGTACCTCGGTTCGGCGCTGTCGCATTTGCTCCCAGCGCCCGAGAACGGCTTGCCGCCTTACATCCTCATCAAGCCCGGCCGCAGCGGCTATCTCTGGCAACATGCCGGCTTTTTGGGGAGCAAACATGGCGCGCTGGCGCTGGGCGACGGCAAGCCGCCGATCCACATCGAGCGGCCCGCGGAGCTGAGCGAGGCGTCGGCCGCGGCCCGCAACGCGCTGCGCGAGCAGGCCAACGCGCGGTTCAAGCGCCGGCGCAAGCTCGGACGTCGACGCCTACGAGACTTCCTACGAGCTGGCCCGGCAGTTGATGGCCCGAAAGGAGATTTTCGATCCGGCCCAGTTTTCGCCGCGCGACGTCGAGCGTTACGGCACGCACCCCTTGGGCCGGCACCTGCTGCAAGCGCGGCGGTTGTTGGAAGAGGGGGTGCTCTGCGTCAACGTGACGTCCTATCACTGGGACACGCACGCCGACAACTTCAACATGCACCTGGCGCTGGTGCCGCAGATCGACCGCCCGTTTGCCGCCCTGCTCGACGACCTCGAGGATCGCGGTTTGCTCGAGAACGTGCTGGTCGTGTTGATGTCCGAATTCGGACGCACGCCCAAGATCAACCAGCGGATCGGCCGCGACCACTGGCCCGAGGCCTGGTCGCTGGCCCTGGCCGGCGCCGGCATCCGGCCGGGCCTGGTCGTCGGCCGAACAACGCCCGACGGCGCCTGGTGCGACGACTCGCAGTACGACGTGGGGCACCTGTTCCACACGATTTATCGTGCCTTGGGCATCGACCCCGTGCGCACCGAATTCATGAATCATGGCCAGCCGCTGCCGATCGCGAATACGGAGTGTTCGGCCATCGAGCCCCTGCTGGCCTGACGAACCATGAACGACGACACCGCCATTTGCGATCCCCGCCAGGCCGCTCCGCTCAAGAGCTTTCAGCGCGATCGGCAGTTGACCGCGGCGCGCTTCAGTCCCTGCGGCCGATTCGTGCTGGCCGGCGGCCTGGACCACCTGGTCCATCGCTGGCAGCTGGACACCGGCGAACATCTGGCGCTGGCCGGCCACGCGTCCTGGCTGGCCGGATTGGCCTTCGACGCCGCAGGCGGGCGCCTGATCAGCGCCGATGTCCAGGGGAATCTTCACGCCTGGCAATACGCGGAAGCCGCCCCGGCGCCGCTCTGGTCGATCCGGGACGCGCACGCGGGACTGCTCCGCGACCTGGCCGTCAGCCACGACGGCAAGCTGCTGGCCACGGTGGGCAGCGATCGGCGGGTCCGCCTGTGGAATGCGGCCGACGGCACGCCGCTGCGCCAGCTCGACGGCCACGCGGTGGACGTCTATCGCTGCGCGTTTCATCCCGACGGCAAATCGCTGGTCAGCGGCGACTTGCTGGGCGTGGTCAAGCACTGGGATCTGGCCACCGGCCAGTGCCTGCGCGAACTGGACGCCAGCAGCCTGCACACGCGCGGCAACGAATTCGACTTCATCGCCGACGTCGGCGGCGTGCGGCGCATGGTGTTCGACCCGGCCGGCACCCAACTGGCGTGCGCCGGCTTGACCCAGGCCACGAGCAATGGTTTTTGCGCCGGCCGGCAGGCGGCCGTGTTGTTCGATTGGACGAGCGGCCAGATCGCGGCCCGGCTGAGCGTCAACGGAGCAGCCGACGGTCCGCTTTGCGGCCTGGCGTATTTGCCCGGCGGCATTCTGGCCGGCTGCGGCGAAAGCGCCGCCGGGTCAACGGTGCTCTGTTTCTGGAAGCCGGGCGAGACGGCGCCGTTTCATACCCTGCCGATTCCGTCGGCCTACGACCTCGACCTGCACCCCGACGGCCGCCGACTGGTCGTCGCGGCTTTCGAGTCGCGCGGCCAGGCCGGCAACGGCCGGAAGGTAAAGAGCAGGGACGAATACGTTCCGCACGGCGGCAGCGTGCAGCTCTTCTCGCTCGGCGAACCGGCTAAGGAGAGCTGAAACTTCGCGGAGCAGTCGCTGGCCGGATGGCGTTACAGTTCGCCGCAGTCGGCGACGACGATCTTGGCCGAGGTCTTGCCGCTTTGCGAGCCGTAGGACTCGATCTTCTTGACCACGTCCATGCCCTCGACGACCGTGCCGAAGACGACGTGCTTGCCGTCGAGCCACGGGGTCTTGGCGGTGCAGAGAAAGAACTGCGAGCCGTTGGTGTTGGGGCCGGCATTGGCCATGCTCAGCACGCCCGGGCCGGTGTGCTTGAGCTCGAAGTTCTCGTCGGCGAATTTCTCGCCGTAGATCGATTTGCCGCCGGTGCCGTTCTCGTTGGTGAAATCGCCCCCTTGGCACATGAAGCCGGGGATCACGCGGTGGAACGGCGAGCCCTTAAAGCCGAAGCCCTTTTCGCCGGTGCACAGGGCGCGGAAATTTTCGGCCGTCTTGGGCACCACGTCCGAACGCAGCTCGACCACGATCCGGCCCAGCTTTTTGCCGTCGGCCGTGATGTCGAAATAACAGCGGGGCAGCTTCTTCTTGTCGTCGGCCGCCCAGAGCGAATCGGCCAGGGCCAAACCGGCCACCGAGGAAGCGAGCAGGTGTCTGCGGGAAATCATGGCAATATCTCCGTCAAGCTGGGTGTCGAAGCGGGAAAGACCCGGGCCGCGGCCTGACCCTTGCGCTACGCCCGGCCAGGCCGCCGATACTATAACGCATCGACCCGCGGGCCGACCAGCGGCCGGGCCGCTGCCCCCTGCTATCGGAGCGGTTGGGCGGCGGGGGTCTGGCACGTTTCCAGCCCGCGAGCGGCGCCGGCGTGCGCAGGCTCGAGCGCCAGCACTTGCCGGTATTCGTCGGCGGCCGCGGCCGATTGCCCTTGGGCGGCGAGCGCCGCGGCCAGGCGGAAGTGCGCCGCCAGGTGATCGCGTTTCAGGCGGAGTGCGGCCTGGTACTCGGCGATCGCCTCGTCGGTGCGGCCCAGTGCGTCAGCGGCATACCCCAGGCCGAAATGGACGTACGCCGCCATTTCATATTCGGGCGCGATCTGGAGGGTGCGGCGGAAATGGTCGCTGGCCGCCTCGTGCTGTTTGTCGGCCAGCAGGGCGTTGGCCAGGTTGTAGTGGGCCGCCGCGTCGTCCGCTGCGATCTCGATCGAGCGCTCCAGGTGCTCGATCGCCGCGGGGTATTCCCCCAGTTCGTAGAGCGCGGTTCCCAGCGCGTTCTGGAATTTGGCGTTCTCGGGCTGCAACTCCACGGCGCGGAACAAATAGCCCACGCCATCGAGCGTCTGGCGGCGCTGACAATGGACCAGGCCCAGGTTGTTGTGGGCTTCGGCATAATCCGGATTCAGCTCGACCGCGCGGAGCAGCGGCTCGGCCGCCTCGTCGTAGCGGCCGAGCACGTAATAAGTGGTGCCCAGGTTGTACTGGGCCAGGGCGTAATTCGGCTCCCGCTCGACCGCGCCGCGGAATAGCTCCAGCCCCCGGTCGAGCTGGCTGGCTTTGCACACCGCTTCGCCCAGGTTGCACAGCGCCCGGGCGTTGTGCGGCGCCTGGGCCGCCGTGTCCTGCCAGAGCGCCAGCGGGCTGCGATAGACTTCGTTGCGGCGCACGGTCAACAGCGCGAGCGCCACGATCGCCGCTCCGGCCAGAACCGGACGCGCCCGGGCGAACGTGATCGACCACGTGGGCGCTCGCCGGCCGGCCCATCCGCTGGCGGCATAGGCGGCCAGCACCAGCGCGGTGATCACCGCGGCCAACGGCAGATACAGGCGGTGTTCGACGGCCAGGTCGTGGATCGGGACGATGCTCGACGTCGGCGCCAGGATGATGAAAAAAGCACAGCCCAAGAATCCCGCCGCCGGCCGGCGCACCAGCGCCCAGAGCGACCCGGCCACGAGCGCCCCGGCGCAGGCCACGGGCACCGCCAGACGCAGCACGCTGCTCGAAGCGGGCCAGGCACTGTCGATGCATTGCCCCAGCGGCCAAACGCAGAGCCGCAGATAGTGCAGGAGCACGCCGGCCTGGTTGAGCAAATAGGCGGTCGGGCTCAGCTGGTCGACCGCGCCGACCAGGCCCGAGGTGTATTCCGCTTTCCAGTGCAGCATCGACCAGGCCAGCACTCCCCAGGTTGCGGCCAGGGCGAGATAGAATTGCTTTCGCCGCTGCAATATCGCGCGCGAAGAGTCGGCCAGCAGCGCGCGGTCGAACATCAGCACGACCACCGGCGCCGTGACCATGATTTCTTTGGTCCCCATGCCCAGCGCGCAGGACAGGACCGCGCCGGCATACCACCAGGCCGCGCGCCGGCTGCCGTGTGCCCGAACCAGGCCGTAGAGCGTGGCCAGGTAGCACAGCCCCATCAGCGATTCGAGTCGCTGGATGACGTACGTTACCGATTCGGTCTGGAGCGGATGCACAAGCCAGACGAGCGCGATCGCCAGCGCCAGCGGCGCCGCGGCCGGCCGGAAGGCTTGCGCGCGGGGACTCGTTTCGAGCGTTCGCCGCACGATGCCCCAGAGCAGCAGAGCCGCAGCGATGTGAATCGCCAGGTTGACGGCGTGATATCCCCAGACCCGATCGCCGCCGAGGGCGTAGTTGACGGCGAAGGTGAGCATGCCCACGGGCCGGTTGGTCGTCGCCATCGGCACCCAGACCGGCCAGAGCGTGCGGATGGCTGGATTGTTCTCGATGCGATCCAGATCGTCGAACACGAATGGAGCATCGAACGACCGGCAATAAACCGCCACGCCGACCGCGATCAAGAGCAGCGGCGCGGCAAGTCGCCAGCCGCGCCGCGCAGCCGACTGGTCGGCCTGGGCAGGGCTCGCCGGAAGACTGGGTTGGGGGCCGGGTTGGGCTCGTCGAGATTTTTTCACGCCGCTGTAATTAGCCGCCGCAAATAGCCGCGTCAATGCGGAAACGAGCGCCCGAAGTGCGGCTGCGCTGCGCGGCTTGCTGGCAGCGCGCCGCGCGGGGAGAAGCCCACCATGCCCAGCATGCTGGCACCCACAACTTCCCTGGCTCGAAAGTGCCCAGTTTGGTAGCATTCCCGCCCTTAACAACTGGCGCGGGGGTGATCCTTGGGCTACGCATCCGATTGGCAAAGGCTCGGCGAAGCGCCCTCCGACGCGGACGGCGCCGCACGGGTGCGGCTGCGCGTGGCCGTGGTCATCCCGTGCCATCGGGTCTTCCGGCAGTTGGGCAGCCTGCTCGCGCGGATCGGCCCGGAAGTGTCGGCGATCTACTGCGTCGACGATGCCTGCCCGCAGGGGAGCTGGCGCACCGTGCAAGCGGCGGCCGAATACGACGGGCGGATCCGGTTGATTCTGCATCCGCACAATACCGGCGTCGGCGGAGCCGTGATCAGCGGCTATCGGCAGGCCCTGGCCGACGGCGCGGACGTGATCGTGAAGCTCGACGGCGACGGCCAGATGGCCCCCGAAGACATCGGCACGTTGATCGACCCGATCCTCCGCGGCGAAGCCGACTACGCCAAGGGAAACCGCTTTTTCCGCCTGGAAGATCTGCGCGATGCCCTGGATCCGCGTGGCGGGCAACGCCGGCTTGTCGCTGCTGTCGAAAATGTCCTGCGGCTACTGGAACCTGTTCGACCCGACGAACGGTTTCACGGCGATTCACGCCACGGCCCTGGCGGCTCTGCCCTTGGAGAAGATCAGCCGGCGTTATTTTTTCGAGTCGGACATGCTGTTCCGGCTCAATGCGCTGCGGGCGGTGGTGGCCGACGTGCCGCTCGAAGCCCGGTATGGCGACGAACAAAGCGGCCTTTCGGTGCTCGCGGCGCTCGTGCGTTTTCCGCTCTGCCACCTGCGCAATTACCTCAAGCGGCTGTTCTACAATTACTTTCTGCGCGACTTCAACATCGCCTCGGTCAACTTGTTGATCGGGTTGGTGCTGGTCACGTTCGGCGTGGGCTACGGCAGCGTGCATTGGATCCGGGGTTATCAACTCGACGTGCTGGCGTCGCCAGGCACGGTCATGCTGGCAGCCCTGCCCATCGTGCTGGGGTGGCAAGCCCTGTTGAGCTTCGTGCATCTGGACGTGGCCAACATTCCCCGCCAGCCGCTGCAGCGGGTCTGGCCGGCCGGGCGCCGCCCGGGCCCGCCAGGTGCGCGCGGGTCGCGATCTTGGGAGAAACCGCCGTGCCCAGCACGCTGAGTGAGCCGCAAGTCGAAATTGCCCGCCCTGCCCCGGCGCCCGACTGCGCCGTTTGCGGCGGCCGGCTGGCGCCGCAGGAAGATCCAGACATCTGGCGCTGCGCGGCCTGCGGATACCAGTGCTCGACGTTTGCCGAGGGCGCGGGCGCGACGGCGACCAGCCTCGACGAGCCGCAGCGCCGCCTGGCGCTGGAAGCGCTCCGCCGTGAAAATGCCCGAACGCTGCTCGCGGTCCTGGCCGGCTTTCGCCCGCTGCCGGGCGCGCGGCTCTGCGACATCGGTTGCGGTTACGGCTGGCTGCTCGACGAGGCCCGGCGGCAGGGCGCCGACGTGCTGGGCATCGAGCCCGATCGGCCCGTGGCTGCCGAGGCGATCGAGCTCGGCGGCCGGGTGCGCTGCGGCTGGTTTCCCGATTGTATGGACCCGGCCGAGCGTTTCGACCTTTTGACGCTCTGCGACGTGCTGGAACACTTGCCGGACGTTGCTCGGATGCTCGCGGCCTGCCGCCGACATCTCGTGCCCGGCGGCCTGCTGGCCGTGGCGTTGCCTACGAGCGAGGGGGCCGTGTTTCGCGCCGCGGTGAAGTTGCGCCGGCTGGGCATTCGCGGCCCGCTCGATCGCTTGTGGCAGCGCGGCTATCCTTCGCCGCACGTGCATTATTTCCAGACCGAGAATCTCGGCCGGCTGTTGGCCGACTCGGGCTTCGAGCGGATTGCGGTGCGACCGCTGCCGGCCTGGCAGCTGGCCGGGCTCTGGTCGCGGCTGCGGATGGATCCGCGCCGGCCGAAATGGACATCGGCGCTCGAGTGGCTCGCGCTCGCGGCGGCCTGGCCGCTGTGCGCCTGCTTGCCCGGCGACACCGTGCTGCAGGTCTATCGCAAGCGGCAGGACGCCGCCGACTGAGCCCGCCGGGCGCGGCGGCCTGCGGCCAGCAGCATTCCGCCGGCCAGCGCGGTCCAAACCACCACCGACGCCGGCTCGGGCGTCTTGGTCACCTCGAGCTGACCGCGAAGCTCGCCGCTGGGGTACACGGTGTCGCGGATGTTGAGATAGCCATTGCCGGCCAGGACGTCGGCGGCTTGGGCATTCGTCAGCGTGGCCGTGCCGGAGAAAGTTCCGCTGGTGGTGCCTGGGTCGGTCAGCGTCAGCGTGGAAATGAACGTGCCATTGGCGCCGGCGGCGCCGTCGTACAGTGCGACCGCGTTCGCGCCTCCGAGCAAGCTGTAATAGTTGCCCGAGGTGATCGTGAAGGTCGTGCCGTTGAGCGTGGCCGTGGCATCGCCGTAGGCGGGCGTATTGTGGGGCGGCACCACTTGAAAGGGGTCCAGTTCTGCGGACAGGTTCGTGATGCCGGCCTGGGCCGCGCCCGCGGCGAACAGCAGCAGGCCCACGCCCAGGATGGTCGACCCACAGATGTTCGGACCAAAGTCGGAAAGCCGTCGGGGCATTGCAGCACCTTTGCACACATAGAGCAGGGGCAGAAGCGGACTTTGGCCGGGTTGGGCGCTTGCCATGATCGCTCCCGCCGCACGGCGGCGTCAAGCAATTCTGCATGGGCGGCCGCGAAAAATGCCGGGCCGCTGAACTGCTCTCTTGGGCACGGCCTGGGCACGAATCGGCCGCGGCGGCTAGTTACGGCCTGTGCGGCGTGGCACCGGGCCCGGACTGCAAGCTTGACATGGGTTTCGGGCGACGATTGAATTGAATTGGCGCGTTTCAGCGAGCCGTCACGGCCGCCAGCCCCCACCGCTTGGCCGATTGGCCTTGGGCCGTCGTGACGCTTGCCGCCGAGGCCCCACCCAACCGCTGCCCCGCCCGCGGAGAGTCGCATGTCCTCCGGCCGATTCGCGCGGTACCGACCGACGCTCAGGCAGCTCGGGCTGGCCTGGCTGATGCCGGGTCTGCTGTGTCTGGCTGGCCCAGGCGCGGCAAGGGGCGCCGAGCCGACCGCTGCGGTCGATTTTGTCCGCGAGGTGCTGCCGGTGTTCGAGCGGCGCTGTTTTGCCTGTCATGGCCCCGAGCGGCAGGAAAGCGATTTTCGGCTCGACCGCCGCGACGATGCTTTGCGCGGCGGGGAAAACGGCGTGGCGATCGTGCCCGGCAGCAGCGGTAAAAGCCTGCTGGTCGAGCGCATCGCGGGCGCCGACGCCGATTTGCGCATGCCGCCCAAAGGAGAGCTCCTGACCGCCGAGCAGGTGGCGCTGGTTCGGGCCTGGATCGACCAGGGGGCCGTCTGGCCGGCCGACGCGCCGGCCGCCACGGCCGAGGCCCGGCAGCATTGGTCGCTGCGTCCGCTGGTCCGGCCGCCCGTGCCGGCGGCCGGCGGGGCCGCTGCGCCGGCCAACCCGATCGATGCGTTCATTCGCGCCCGGCTGGCAGCCGGCGGCCTGACCGCTTCGCCCGCGGCGGACCGGGCGGTGCTGCTGCGGCGCGTGACGTTCGACCTGACCGGGTTGGCGCCCACCCCGCAAGAGCTGGATGCCTTTCTGGCCGACACGTCCCCCACGGCCTACGAGGCGGTGGTCGATCGGCTTTTGGCCAGCCCGCGTTACGGCGAACGCTGGGCGCGGCACTGGATCGACGTGGCTCATTTTGCCGAGACACACGGCAACGACCAGGATCGTCCCCGGCCGAATGCCTGGCGGTATCGCGATTATCTCGTTCGCAGCTTCAACGAGGACAAGCCCTACGCCCGGTTCGTGGCCGAGCAGGTGGCCGGCGACGCGCTGTTTCCCGGGGATGCGCAGGGGATCGTGGCGCTGGGTTTTCTGGCGGCGGGGCCCTGGGACGAAAGTTCGCAGATGGGCATCCTCGACGATACGGTCGACAAGCGGATTGCCCAGGTGCTCGATCGCGACGACATGATCAGCACCGCCCTGTCGACGTTCTGCGGTGCCACGGTGCATTGCGCCCGTTGCCACAACCACAAGTTCGATCCGATCAGCCAGGCCGATTATTACAGCCTGCAGGCGGTGTTTGCCGGAGTCGATCGCGCGGAGCGGCCGTTCGATGCCGATCCCGCGGTGCAAGACCGGCGCCGGGCGCTGGCCGAGCGCAAGCGGACCATTGACGCGCTCACCGCGGCTCAGCTGGCCGGCGACGCCGCGCTGGGCGCTCGAGCTGGCCGAGCTGGAGCCGCTATTTGCCGCCGACCGCGACGTGTGGAAAGTCCTCGCGCCAGTGGGCGTGACTTCGGCCCAGGGCTCGCAAAGCACGCCGCAGGGGGACGGCTCGATCTTGTTTGCCGGCACGCGCCCCGAGCGGGATACGTACACGCTGACCCTGGAAACCGAACTGCGCTCGATCACGGCCATCCAGCTCGAAGTGCTCAAGGACCCCAGCCTGCCTCACGAGGGACCCGGCCGGCAGGACAACGGCAACCTGCACCTTTCGGAAATCAAGCTCACGGCGGCCCCCTTGGCCGGCGGCGATCCGGTGAGCGTGGCCGTCGCCTCGGCCGCGGCCGATTTCGATCAAGCGGGTTGGGGAGCGGCCCGGGCGATCGACGGCGATCCGGCCACGGCCTGGGGAATCTATCCGAACGTGGGCAAATCGCACGCGGTGGTCTTCGTGCTGGGCGAGCCGCTCGACATGGGCGGACCGGTCCGCTTGCAGGTCACGCTCGAGCAATTGCACGGCGGCGGCCATTTGATCGGCCGGGCGCGGATTTCGGCCACGACGGCGCCCCATCCCGGCGCGGCCGGGGCACTGCCGGCGGCCATTGCGGCGCTATTGGCCCTCCAGCCGGCCAGCCGCACGGCGGACCAGCAATTGGAGCTGGCCCGCTTCCTGCTCGATTGGCAGGTGGGTCGCGAGCTGTCGGCGCTGCCCGCGCCGCAAATGGTTTATGCCGTCACGAACGATTTCAAGGCCGACGGCAACTTTCGCCCGCCCAGCGGGCCCCGGGCTGTGCACGTGCTGCGCCGCGGCGACATCAGTCAGCCGGTCGGCGAAGCCGCGCCGGGCGCGCTGGCCTGTGTCGAGGGGCTCGAGCCGCGGTTCGCGATTCCCGACCCGCAGAACGAATCCAGCCGCCGCGCGGCGCTGGCCCGCTGGCTGGCCGATCCGCAGAACGTTCTGACCTGGCGGACGATCGTCAATCGGGTCTGGCATTATCATTTCGGCCGCGGGATCTGCGACACGCCCAACGACCTGGGCAAGATGGGGGGCCAGCCGTCGCATCCGGAGCTCATCGATTGGCTGGCCGTCGAGCTGCGCGACGGCGGCGGCTCGCTGAAGAAATTGCATCGGCTGATGGTCACGAGCGCGACTTACCGCCAGTCGTCGCAGATCGATCCTAAGCAGGCGCTCGTCGACGCCGACAACCGGTTGCTGTGGCGCATGAACCGCTCGCGGCTCGATGCCGAGTGCATTCGCGACGCGGTGCTGCAGGCCAGCGGCAAGCTCGACCCGACGATGGGCGGACCGAGCGTCAAGCAATTCGTCCAGACGCCGGGCATCCACGTGACGCCGAACGTCGACTACCAGGCGTTCGACGTCGACGACCCGGCCAATTTCCGCCGCTCGATTTATCGCTTCTTGTTTCGCACGTTGCCGGATCCGTTCATGGAATCGCTCGATTGTCCGGACGGTTCGCAGCTGGCGCCGACGCGCTCCGGCAGCGTGACGGCGCTGCAGGCCCTGGCGCTGCTGGACGACCGGTTTATCGTGCGGCAGAGCGAGCACACGGCCGCGCGGCTGACGCAAATGTCGGACAATGTCGCCGGGCAAGTCACCGGGCTGTTTCGCCTGGCGCTGCTGCGTGAGCCAGCGCCAGTCGAGCTGGCCCGCTGGCAAATGTATGCCGCCCGGCACGGCCTGGCCAACGCCTGCCGCTTGATGTTCAACACCAATGAGTTTGTTTTCGTTCACTAAGCGCCGTTCCGAGGACCGTCTCCGAGAGGGGGACAGTCCCCGCCGGTTCTCGGATAGGCTGTCAGATGGATCCGCTCGCGAGGGTCGTGTTGTGATGCATCCACGTACGCACGCTGCCGCCGGATTGTCGCGCCGCGAGCTGCTGTTTCAGGCCGGGGGCGGCTTCGGCGGATTGGCGCTCGCGCACCTGCTGGGCGTGGATTCCGCCCGCGGCGACGAGACTCCGCCCGCGGCCGATTTGAACGGCGGGCTGCACCATCGGGCCAAGGTCAAACGGGTGATCCAGCTGTTCATGAACGGCGGCGCCAGCCCGATGGACACGTTCGACTACAAGCCCCGGCTGGCCGAGCTGAACGGCCAGACGTTCGATCCGGGGACGGGGGCTAAGCTGGAGTCGGTCACCGGCTCGCCGGGCTTCAAAGTGCTCAAGAGCCCGTTCGAGTTCAAGCAATACGGCCAGAGCGGGCGCTGGGTGAGCAGCGTCTTTCCGCATCTGGCAGGCTCGGTCGACGATCTGACGTTCTTGATGTCGATGGCCTCGAAGACGAACGTGCACGGCCCGGCCAGCTACATGCAGAACACCGGTTTCGTGCTGCCGGGTTTTCCCTGCCTGGGGGCCTGGCTCAGCTACGGCCTGGGCAGCCTGAGCGACAACCTGCCCACGTTCGTGGTGATGCCCGACCCGAAGGGTTTGCCCTACAACAACCAGGGCAATTTCTCGGCGGCGTTCTTGCCGGTCAAGCATCAGGGAACGATCATTCGCCCGCACCTGGCGGACCCGATCGCCGATTTGTTTCCGCCCAAGTCGGCCACCGAGATCACGCCCGAGAGCGAACGCGACGGCCACGCACTGTTGGCCCAGGCGAATCGGGCTCACCAGGAGCACTGGCCGGGCGATTCGCGCCTGGAAGCCCGGATTGCCTCGTACGAGCTGGCCGCGCGGATGCAGCTCGAGCGCGCCGAGGCGCTGGACCTGTCGCGCGAAACGGCCGAGACGCACAAGCTGTACGGCCTGGACGAAAAACCCACCGAGGCGTTCGGCCGCAACTGCCTGATCGCCCGGCGGCTCGTCGAGCGCGGCGTGCGGTTCGTCCAGGTCTGGAGCGGGGCGGCGGGGCCCACCGGCAACTGGGACAACCACGGCAACATTGCCAATGAGTTGACTCCCATGGCCCTGGCCACCGACAAGCCCTGTGCGGCCCTGGTGCAAGACCTGAAAGCCCGGGGGCTGTTCGAGGACACGCTGCTCGTCTGGACCACCGAGTTCGGCCGCATGCCGTTCAGCCAGGGATCAGCCGGCCGCGATCATAACGGCGGGACGTTCGTTTCCTGGATGGCCGGGGCCGGGCTGAAGCCCGGGGTGGCCTACGGCCAGAGTGACCAATGGGCCTGGAAGGCCGTCCAGCCGATCTGGTGCTACGATCAGCATGCCACGATCCTGCACCTGATGGGCATCGATCACACCCGGCTGACCACGCGCTTCAACGGCGCCAATCGGCGCTTGACCGACGTTCATGGCGAAGTGATCCACGAGATCCTGGCCTGAGCGGCCGCGCGGCGGGATCGCCCCTTTCGGCCAGCGGCACGGCCACAAGGCGGCAAATTAGTTGACCCGCGCGGCGCGGACCGCGAGAATCGGGACGCGGGCAGCCGGCTGTGGGCAATTCGCCCAGCCGATCGCACCCTTGGCCCGACAGAGCTTGCTCGACCTTCCCGCCCCTGAAACCCTCCCTGCAAGGAAATCACCCCATGACCGTCTGCCGCAGATATTGCTTGTCGCTCGCTCTGCTCTCGATAGCGTTCGTCGTTAGCCTGGCGGCGGTGCGGCCGGCGGCCGCGGACTTTCCGCTCAAGGACGGCGACGTTTGGGTGATGGCCGGCGACAGCATCACGGCCCAGCACTTGCACTCGAATTATTTCGAGGCGTTTTGTTTCGCCCGGTATCCGCAGTTGAAATTCGCCTTTCGCAATTCGGGGGTCGGCGGGCACACGATTCCCAGCACGCTCGCCCGGTTCGACTACGACGTGGCCTCGTGGAAGCCGACCGTGATTTCCGTCGAGCTGGGCATGAACGATCAAGGCGGCACGCCCACCGACAAGTTTGTGGCCAACATGAAGACCATGGTCGATCGCATCCGCAGCGATTCGGCCCGGCCGATCATCCTGTCGGCCAGCCCGATCAACAACGGCGACACGCTGGCCCGGCTGGGGGGCAACGGCCGGCTCAACGAATATGCGGTCGCCTTGAAGGAATTCTGCACGAGCGAGAACATCCCCTACGCCGACCAGTTTCACGCCCTGATCGACATCTGGGGCAAGAACAAATCGCGCGAAGTGCTGGCCAACACTACCGCCGCGCTCCAGCAACTGGCCGGCGACGACTCGCTGGACGGAGTCGAGCACCTGCGGGCCTTTCTGGCGGCCCTGGACAAGAGCAGCCGCAAGCCCGTCTCGATGCAGGGAGATGCGGTCCATCCCGGCCCCCCCGGCCAGCTGATGATGGCGGCCGCCCTGCTCGGCGAACTCGGCGCCGATGGTTTCGTAAGCAGCGCCGTGCTGGATGCGTCGGGCAAGGTCGTGGAGGCCAAGGGCTGCGCGATCGACGACGTCCGCGCCGGCGACGGCTCGCTGGCCTTTGACCGGCTCGACGAGCGCTTGCCGATGCCGATTCCCGACGAAGCCCGGGCTGTCCTGCCGCTGTACCCACGGCTGCTCGACCTGAGCCAGTACCTGCTGAAAGTCGCGGGGTTGAAAGAGGGCCGGTACGAGCTGAAGATCGACGGCGTGCCGGTGGCCGTGCGCACGGCGGGCGATCTGGCCGCCGGAGTGAACCTGACGACGCTGGGCCCGGGATTGCAGGCCGACAAGGTCAACCCGATCGTGGCCCAAAGCCGGGCGATCCTCGGCGCCGTGGCCGGCAAGGAGAACCTGGTCGGCCAATGGCGGCAGAACGCGCAGAAGGCCTACGCGGCCGGCGCCGCGCCGGCGCTCAAAGAGCAATTGATGGCCCAGCTGCCGACGGTCGAAGAAGCCGACGCCAAAATCCGCGCCGCGGCCAAACCGCAAAAGCATCGTTTCGAGATCAACTGGCTTCCCTGAGCGCGCGGGCGGGCCCCAGCGACCGGCATTTCTCCGCAGCTTCGTACGATCGGCAACGACGACTCTGGCAATGAGAACTCAGGCCATAAGGACCCAGCCATGAGCACCGCCACGAAATACTTGCGGCGAGACCCGGCCGAAGTGACCCCCTGGGCCGAGACCTGCGGGCAAATCCGGCCGCTCGTGGAAGAGCGGGACGCGGCCGCGGCCGAAGTCCATCACGTGGAAATCAATCACGCCAAACTGCACTTTCACGCCCGGACCGACGAATTCTATTACGTCGTCCGCGGCTCAGGCCGGATGCAACTCGACGACGAGCAGATCGAATTGCACGAGGGGGTGGTCGTGTACGTGCCCCGGGGCGTCAAACACAAAGCCATCGGCGACCTGACGGTGCTGACGGTTTGCATTCCGCCCGGCGTCCTGTCGGACATCCACGAGCTGGAATGAGCCGCAGCGGCGCGCCCACGCGCTCCGCGTCGCGGGGCTGTTGCGCACGTCGATTTGGCCCTTGTGCGGATCCGCACTCCTCGATGCTGGTTTGCGGGTTACCGCAGGCCCCGCGTGTCCGGCGTGCATGCGTCGACATCTGCCGCCACCCGGAAGTGCCAAGAATAAACGGTCTTAATTGTGAGTTAACTCTGCTGGTCCGGTAGGGATGCGAGCGTGGGAAGTCAAAATACTGCAATGGTTTGCGGCGTACAGAGTTCGCGCGCGGGGCCAGACGCGAGGCTAAGCAGCGGGAAAACGATTGACGTAACAGTCACCGACACGCATAATCGGCGGCGAAATCCTGCAGGCTGCGTAATCGGTTGAGTCCTATGCAGGTTGCCTGTTTTGCTCCTGGTGGGCAGCCAACGCGCACCTGTTTGAATTTCGACCCCTGCCCCGCGTAGGATTGCCATCGCCACGGAGGGCCGGCGCTTTGAGATGCGATTGGTTTCGCTGACGGACGCATCCTCAGAACGTCGATTGCCTTGCTCGCCTGATTTGCCTTCCCTGATTCGCCCTCCTGTTTTGGCTCGCCTCGACTCCGGACCCTACTGGCCCGGGCTGCAGGCGAAAACGCTCCCATGAGTCGGCTCTCTTCGTCGCAACCAGACCTGTCGCCGGCCGCTGGCTCCCCGCCAGCGTTGGATATCGACGCGACCCCCGCCGAATTGCATCTGTCGGGCTTGGGCCTGCCCAGCGAGAGCCACGAGCGTTGGCAGCGCATTCAAACGGCCCTGGCCGACCTCCGCGACGGTTACGAGTTTGCTTCCAGCCTGGGCCGCGAGGTCTGGGATTTCGCCGTCGAAATCGAAGGCCTGCAGCAGCGCGGCCTGCGGGCGAACGAGCTCCGCTGGCTGATTTTCAAAGGCTGGGTCGTGCACGCCCACGAGGTGACGGGCCGCTCGAGCGAGCGGCGCAGCTTCACGGCCGGCGGACCGGGCCGCTTCGACGGGGCGAGCTGTTTCGTGCTGACCCCGGCCGGCGCGCGGCTGCTGGAGCGCTTGTTGCCGCCGCCAGCGGACGCGGAGGAGACGTCCAGCGAGCCGAACTGCGATACGGTCGTTCCGCGCTGGGACCAGGAGCGGCAGGAATTGCGGCTGGCCCAATACTTGATCAAGCGGTTCAAGGCGCCGGCCAGCACGCAGGGCCTGGTATTGTGTACGTTTCAGGAAGAGAATTGGCCGCCGCGGATCGACGACCCCCTGCCGGGCCATCCCGAGCAGGATCGCAAGCGCCGCCTGCACAACACCATCAACGCGCTGAACCGCAACCAGATTCACCCCTTCATCCGCTTCCTGGGGGACGGCCGGGGTGAAGGCATCCGCTGGGAACTCAGCTCACAAGCGTCCTGGATGAAATCCAGCTGACGTGTTGGGGGCTGGCGCTCCCCCTGTTTTTTCGAGGCACTTCGGCATGGCGGCCTGCAGCGGGCAGGCCCGGTCTGAAGGGTGCCCATTCTTGGCCGGAACATTCGCTCGTTCCGCCCTGCCGCTCTTCGCGCTCTGCGGGCGGATTGCTTGTTGGCGCATGGTTGCGGCGCTATTGATTTTCTCACGCACAACCAGAGCGAAACCAGGCCGGCACCATGCCGAAGGTTGAACCGCGCCGGCGGCGCAATCAGGCTCGTGGGCTGCAGCGCTTCGCGCGCTGCGAAGACCCGCTGTGTGTCCCTCCCCTTCCACCCCGCCCGGCTGAGTCGAATCATGTCACCTCGATCGCGGCGTCCGCTTGCGCTGGCTGACCTGGCACGTATTCCTTTGCGGCACAAGAAGAAAATGTTCTTGTGGTGCGTTGTGGCGCTCGGCGCGACCTACGCGACCCTGGCCTGGGCGCCGCGCACGTACAACTCCGAGGCCAAGGTGTTTGTCCGCATGGGGCGTGAGAACGTCACGCTCGACCCGACGGCCACGACCGGCCAGACGATCGCGGTGCAGGAGACGCGCGAGAACCAGATCAACTCGGCCCGCGACATGCTGACCAGCCGCGCCCTGCTGGAGTGCGTGGTGGAAAAACTCGGCGCCGCGGCGATTCTGGGCAAGTCGCAGGAGGACGCGCCGGCCGTCAACCCGCTCAAGGCATTGATTGCCAACGTCAAGGCCCTTATCAAGCAGGCCACGTTCACGCCGGTCGTCAGCGACGAGGAAGCGGCCGTCGAGGCCTTGTCGAAGGCGATCAACGTCAAGTCCGGGCGCAATTCCAGCGTGTTGGCCTTTGTCTGCTCGGCGGCCGACCCGCAGCTGGCCCAGCAGATTCTCAATGCGTTTCTCGAGGCTTACCAGGAACAGCACGCAGCCGCCAACCGCACGGCCGGCTCGCTTGATTTCTTCGGCCGGCAGACAGCCGAGCTCAAGGAGCAGCTCGACCAGGCAGTGGTAGCGCTGCGCGACGCCAAGAATCGCTCCGGACTGGTCTCGCTGCCCGAGCAGCAGAAGTCGCTGCAGGATCAATTGACGGACCTGGAGACTTCGTCGATGGCGGCGGACGCGGCGCTGGCCTCGTCCGAAGCTTCGGTCGAGAGCCTGCGCAAGCTGACGGCCGAGTTGCCGCAACAGGTGCCGACTCAGCAAACGGCCGGCTTCGCCAACCAGGCGGCCGACGTCATGCAGCAGGAGTATTTCAAGCTGCGGCTGACGCTGCGGGATCTGGAAACGCGACTGGGCCCGGCCCATCCCGACGTGGCCGATGCCCGCGAGCAGTTGCGGCACGCCGAGGTGCTGATCGATGCCGCCGTGCCGGACCGCACGCAATCGACCGTGGCCTTGCACCCCTCGCGTCAGGCGCTCGACCTGGATCTGCGCCGCGAGGAGGCGCTGACCGCATCGCTGCGAGCGAAGGCCGGCACGCTCAAGCAGCAGCTCGTGGCGCTTCGCGAGCGGACGCAGGAGCTCAATGCCCACGAAGTGCCGATTGTCGAGCTGGAGCGGCAGGTGGCCATGGCCGAGACGAACTATCGCACTTACATGGAACACCTGGAGCAGGCTCGGATCGTCGATGCCCTGGAGGCCGGACGGATCTCGAACCTGAACGTGGTTCAGCCGCCGACGTTGGTGCAAAAAGCCGCCAGCCCGAAAGTGCCCATGATCCTGGGCGCCGGGGTGCTGGCGGCGCTCTGCGGCGCGCTGGCTTTGGCGTTCGGATCGGAGTATCTGCGTCACGCCTCGCGCGTGGCCGAGGATTTCGAGGTCGAGCACGGGCTGCCCGTGCTGGGGTCGATCCCCCGCGCCGCCCGCCAGGAAGTCTTCGTCAACAACTAGCTTGCTTGCCCGCCCTGATTCCCACCCAACATGCGCCCCCCCGCGGGTCGCAAGGCCAACTGTGACGCGACGGCACCGGTCGTCGCCGGAAAAGATGATACCGTTGGAAGACGTTCCGCCCTTGCTGCCTGACGCGCCGCATTCGCAGTCGGCCGCGTCGCGCGCTGCGGCCGCCGCCGACATGCCGCTGTGGATGTATTACCAGCGCCTGATCACGGCGCTGAACGAACGGCGGGACGAATCGGGCGGCCGGCTGCAGGTGATCGGCGTCACCAGCAGTGCTGCGGGCGAAGGCGTGAGCACCGTGGCGATCAACCTGGCCACCGTGGCGGCCCAATTGCTGGGCGTCGAAGTCGCGCTGCTGGACGCGCACGCCGCGCGGCCGTCGCTCGATCGCACGATGGGGATCTCGCGCTCGCCGGGGCTGGGCGATTACCTGGCCGGGACGGCGCCGCTGGCCGACTGCCTTTGCGGCACCTGGCTGGAGCACCTGACGGTGCTGCCGGTCGGAGCCGAGCACACGAGCGAGCCCGGTCCGCAGGGACTCAGCCGCGTGCGGACCCTGCTGGGCGAACTGCGGCGCGAATTCGGCCTGATTGTCGTCGACCTGCCGCCGGTTGCCGAGACGACGGGTTATCTGTCGCTGGCCGGCAGTCTCGACGGCGTGTTGTTGATCGTGCCGGCCGAAAACGCCGACGCCGCGCAGACCCGCCGCACGTCCCAGTGGCTGCGGCAAGCCGGCGTGCGGGTGTTGGGCGCGGTGTTGAACGGCTGTCCGCCCGACGGCCGGCCGTGCCCCGAGAGCCAGCCCTGCCCCGACGCGGGACTTTGAGGGCGTGCGGACGAAGTTGCTGTTGCTAAACGAGTTGACCTGAACGACGAAATTAACCGGTTCATCCAGTCGGAGTCAGTCATGGAGTTGAGACGCTTTTCCGGATTGCTTGCCCGGCGCATGGCGCCGGCGGGCATGGCCGAGACGATGCTTTCGCCGCCGCAATTTCAGGCGGCGCTGCGGCGCGAACGTTCGCGGGCGGACCGCAGTTCGAGCAGTTTTTCGCTGTTGACGCTCACCCCGGCCGGCAGCGCGGCGGCGGAAACGACGTTGGCCGAGATCCTGCCGCTGCTCGAGCGCCGGGTGCGCGAATCGGACATTGCCGGCTGGTTCGAAGCCGGCGTGATCGGCATCATCCTGCCCGACACGGCCCCGGCCGGCGCCTGGCGTCTGGCCGAGGATCTGCACGCCGCCTTCGCGCCGCGGCAGATCGTGGTGCAGTCCCAGGTTTATGCGTATCCGTCGTTGGACATGGGAGAGCCCGCTGGGCTGGCCGAGGCCGAATCGCTGCCGGGCGAAGCTGCCGAGCGGGCCACTGCCGAGCGGACGGTGCAGCCGCTGGACGCGCTGTTCGTGCAGAAGTTGCCGCTGGCCAAGCGGCTGATCGACGTGGTCGGCGCCGCAATCGGATTGGTGCTGGCTGCGCCGGCGATGCTGGCGGCCGCGGCGGCGATCAAGCTGACGTCGCGCGGGCCGGTTCTGTTCGCCCAGCAGCGCGACGGGCTGGGCGGGCGGAGCTTCCGGATCTACAAGTTCCGCACGATGGTCGTCAACGCCGACGAGGTCAAAGCGGCCCTGCGGCACCGCAGCGAGCAGGACGGTCCGGCATTCAAGCTGAAGAACGATCCGCGCGTCACGCCGATCGGCCGCTGGCTGCGCCGCACGTGCGTCGACGAGTTGCCGCAGCTCTGGAACGTGCTGCGGGGGGAGATGTCGCTGGTCGGGCCGCGGCCGATGTGCAGCAAAGAGGCCCGGCATTGTGCGCCTTGGGAGCGGCGGCGGCTGGAGGTCACTCCCGGCCTGACGTGCATCTGGCAAGTTCACGGGGGCACGAAGGTGCCGTTCCGCGAATGGATGCGGATGGACTTGCGCTATGTGCGTTCGCGCTCCCTGTGGAAAGACCTGTGGCTGATGATTCTGACCGTGCCGTCGGTCTTGCGCCGCGACGGAGTTTATTGAGCGACTCTTTTGGAACCGGGGTCGCTGGGCCGGTCCGTCCGGCAAGCGTTTTGTGCGTAATGAGCAACGTGGCGTGAGTATGATTACGATCCGCTCCATTCCCGTGCGACAGCTTTCGGCCGAACTCGGCGCCGCCTGGTCGGCGCTGCAGCAGGGCCAGCCTGCGCTGTCGAATCCGTTCTACCGGCCGGAATTTGCCCAAGCGGTGGCGGCCGAACGGGGCGACGTCGAGGTGGCGGTGCTGGAGCAGGCCGGCGCGCCGCTGGGCTTTCTGCCGCTGGAGCGGTCGCGCCGCCAGCACGGGGCCCCGGTGGGCAGCCACATCAACGAGTGCCAGGGCGCGATCGTGCGTTCGGGGGTCGAGTGGTCGCCCGAACAAGTGCTGCGCGCCGTCGGACTGCGCAGCTGGCGGTTCGATCACCTGGGTTCTGCGCAGGCTGCTTTTGCCCCGTTCCAGCATGTCGTGGCCGCGTCGCCGTATTTCGACAGCGCGCGTAGCTGCGCCGGCCGGTCCGCCGCCGGCGCGCTCGCGGCACGTTGAAGAACTCGAGCGCCGCGGCGCAAGGCGGCCCGCGAGATCGGCCCGCTGCGGCTGGAAATGAACGATGCCAGCCCCGGCACGCTGCGGAGCCTGCTCGATTGGAAGATCGATCAATGCCGGCGGACGCAGGTGCCATGCCACTACCAGTTGACCTGGGTCGTGCGGCTGTTCGAGCGGTTGCGGGCCCAGTCGGCGGCCGAGTTCTCGGGCAGCATGTTCGCGCTTTATTTCGGCGACCGGCTGGCGGCGGCCTTTTTCGGCGTGCGCTCGCGCGAGCACGTGAACGGCATCATTTTCGGGTTCGATCGCGAGCTGCAAAAGTTCTCGCCCGGCGGTCAGCTCTTGCGGCGCGTCGCCGCCGCGGCGGCCGCGCACGGCATCCGCCGGATCGATATGGGCAAAGGCAGCGAGCCGTACAAGGCCGGGTTTGCCACGGCCAGCGATACGGTTGGCGAGGGGGCCGTCTATGCGCACGGCGCGGCGCGGCATTGCACCGCCATTGGTTTCGGGCGAAAGACCGGCTGAGGTCCAGCTCGCTCCGCTCGCCCTTGCGGCGCGTGCGCCGCTGGATGCTGTCGGCGCGACTCTGGATGGGGTTCGCAGGATGAACAGGGACGAGCGTAACAAAGCCGGCAGGCTGCCCGGCCGAACGACGGGCGCGTCAGGAAAGTTTACCGAACGTGTGGACTGAAGAAGCAACCCCCGATCAACTCACGGCGCTGGGTCCCAATGAAATGGGAACCGCCACGCCGCTGCGCCTGGTGCCGGCCGCCCGGCTGCGCCAGAGCATCGCGGCGGCGCGGGCCGTGCTGAAACCGACGCTCGTGGCGACGGTGCTGACCAGTTTTGCCAGTTTCGGCCTGACGGCGCTGCAGGGGGTGCTGCTGGCCCGGCTGCTCGGTCCGATGGCCCGCGGCGAGTACGGCACCGCGGTGTTTTACACCCAGACCTTGACCTTCGTCGGCATGCTGGGGGTGCAGTTCGTCGTCGCCCGGCGCACGGTGACGTCCGTGTCGGGACGCCTGGAACTGTCCCGGGCGGCGATTCGGTTTGGCGTCTGCTCGGGGCTGGCCACTCTGGCGACGGTGGCGCTCTTGGCTTACACGATCCTGCCGGCCGAGAAGCGGATGCTGGCACCGCTCTGCGTGGTGTGCGCCTTGGCGCTGCCGCTGGAGCAAGTTCGGCTGTTGCTGTTGGCGGTCGATCAGGGCAGCGGGTTGTTCCGCCGCTACAACCTGGTGCAACTGATCACCAACGCGGTCTTTCCGCTGGTGTTGCTGGTCGTCTGGCTGCTCGGTGGTTGCAGCGTGGTGACGGCAGCGGTGCTGACGTTGCTGGCGCCGGTCGTTGGGCTTGCCCTGCGCATGACGCTCGAGGGCCCTAAATCGCTGCTCACCGGGCCCGCGGCTCCGCGGCCGCGCACCTTGCTGAAAGAAGGCGGGCCGTATTTGCTTTCCGGCGCCGTCTGCGACTTGTACGGCCGCTTGGATGCGTTTTTGTTCCTCTGGCTGGCCAGTTTCGCCGCCCAGGGTTTGTACGCGGCGGCGGCGCCAGCCGCGTCTTTGCTGACCGTGGCCCCCGACGCCTTGGCCCTGTTCAGCTTCCGCGCGGCCAGCGGACGACCCACGCCGGACAATTTCTGGCGGCTGCTTCGGCGCAGGCGCTGGTGGCCGGCTTTCAGGTGCTGATGGCCGGCGCGCTCATCGTGATCATTGGTCCCTTGATCCTGCTGGTCTACGGCGAACGGTTTGCGGGCGCGATTCCCTTTGCCTTGGCGCTGGTGCCCGCGTCGGCCGCCGCCGGTTTTGCCAAAGTGGCCGAGGGGCATTTGCGCGGGCGGGGCCAGGTGCAAGTCGGCATTTGGGCCCGGCTGCTGGCCGCCGCGCTGATGATCGGCGTCGTCTGGCTCTCGTTCGAGTGGTTGCAGGAAATGGCGATCCCGCTGGCGGCGTCGCTGGCGCATGGATTCGTGGCTTTGGCGCTGGGCTGGTTTGTGCTGGCCGACGCGCGCTCCGAGGCGCACAAGCACGGGGCCCAGCCGACGGAGGGTCAAAGCTGATGCCGCACAGCATGACCGCCAACCTGCCGCCGTACTCGCTGGCCGCGCGCTGGTCGCTCGAGTCGCTCTGCGCCAATCCGCGCGTGGGCACCTGGCTGCTGATCGCGGCCGTGAACGTGACCACGTTCAACCTGAGTCCGGAAGTCGAGGGCGAGCAGTTCGGCGCCAGTATCCAACTCGTCCTGCGGCTGGCCATGTGCCTGGTGTGCGGTGTTTACGGCTTGGCGCATTACGCCTCGATTCGGCGGCAATTGCTGACCTTTCCCGGGGCCTGGGCCACGATCTTCGGCATTTGGGCCCTGCTCACCGAGCCGCTGGGAATGGCCCCGCTGTACGGCCTGGTCGCTGTCCTGGCCACCTGGTGCATCATTCCGTTCGCGGTGGCCGTGCTGACGCAATTGGGCAAGCAGCGCACCTTGGAAGCGCTACTGAGCGGGCTGCTGATCTATGTCGCGGTGAACTGGGTTCTGTACTTCGTCGGCGGCGCCCTGGGGCGCTCGGAATTCGCGATGCCCAATGGCGACATCATCTATCGCTTTGGCAACGACTCGCAGCAGCTCGGCTTGCAGATTGCCTGGGCCTTGGCGTTTCTGCTGATTCTCACCCTGAATGGGGCCCGCAGCTGGCGGCGTTTTGTCCTGCCCTGCGGCCTGCTCCTGGCCACGCTGCCGCTGACGCAGAGCCGGACCGGAATGCTCGGCTCGGCGGCCACGCTGGGGGTCGTGATCTGGGAGTACTTCGACGGCCGCCAGCGCGTGCTGGCGGTGTGCGCCGCGTTGTTGCTGGTGGCCGGCGGATTGTTCTGCCTGGGAGCGGGCCTGGTCTCGATCGATACCGAGCAGCTGGCGCAGAGCGTCTCGCGCTCGGGCGAAGCGGAAGAGATCCAGAACTTCACCGGCCGGGACGTGATTTGGGCCGTGGCCTGGGAGCAAGTCTGCCATGCGCCGCTGGCCGGTTGCGGCTACGGCTGCTCGCGCTTCGCCCTGGACAACGAGCAACTCGATCCCCCGCCGCATCATGCTCACAATCTGCTGCTCAACATCACCCTTTGCACCGGTTTTATCGGCGCCGGGCTGTTCGTTGCGATGCTCATGCATCTGCTGATCAGCGAGCTGGCGCGTCCCACGGTCATTCCGGCGGTGGCGCTGGTGCTGGTCCTGTTGGCGGGCATTTCCGAGCCGCTGCTGTTCGGTCCGATGCCGCGGTCGCACACGGTCATTTTTCTGATCGCATTGTTCTGGGGGCAAATCGACCAGGGGCGGTCGACAGAACGTTCGATGCATGTCAGGGAGGCTTGAATGGAAACGCTGATCGATCCTGCCAGGAGCGCAGCGGCGAATGCCGGACCCGGGGTCGAGGCTGCGCCCGATCGGGCAGCTCCGCGGCCGGCGGCGCGCACGCGCGTCGCCATGCTAACCAACGAAATCCCGCCGTATCGTGTCCCGGCTTTCGAGGAATTGTCGGCCACGCCGGACTGGGACTTGCAGGTCTTCACCTGCATCGACCGGGAAATCGGTGCTTGTGGAACGTGCAGCAGGAGTTTTCCTTTCCGACGCGGCAGTGCTATTCGCTCTCGTACATTCGCCGCATCCGGCACGCCGGCTCGGGAAGCTTCGACGACGTTCGGCAGGTCCACTTCCCCCTGGGGCTGATCTGGGATCTGTGGCGGTTTGGCCCCCGGGTAATTATCTCGGCAGAGCTCGGCGCCCGCACGCTGATCGCCGCGCTGTATGCCCGGCTGTTCAACCGCCGGCTGATCGTCTGGTTCGAGGGAACGCCTCACACCGAGCGTGATCTCACTTTCTCGCAGCGCTGGGTGCGGCGCTGCATGCATCGGGCCGCACACGCCTACATCGTCAACGGCAGCCAGGGGCGCGCGTATCTCGAAGGCTTGGGCGTCCGGCCGGCAAAGATCTTCGAAGTGGGTCAGCCGATCGACGTCGAGCCCTTTCAAACCCGGATTTCCGCCGCCGAGCGCGACGCCGTGCGCAGCCAATTCAACCTCCGCGGTCACAGCTATTTGTGCTGCGGCGCGCTGAGCCCGCGCAAGGGCTGCACCCGGCTGATCGAGGCCTGGGAGCGGTTCTCGCGGCAGACGTCGGCCGACGCCACGCTGGCCCTTTTGGGCGACGGCCCGGAGCGGGCCGAGCTCGAACGCCGGGTGGCCGCAGCGGGACTGGACAACGTGCGGTTTCTCGGCCACTTGCAACGCGACCAGCTGCCGGCGATTTACCAGGCCGCCGACGTGCTGGTTCTGCCCACGCTCGAGGATTGTTGGCCGCTGGTCGTGAACGAGGCCATGGCCTCGGGGTTGCCCGTCGTCAGCTCGAAGTACACCGGCAGCGTGGATTTGATCGACGAGGGCCAGACCGGTTGGGTGGCCGATCCGCTCGATCCGGCCGACCTGGCCGGGAAACTCCAGCTGGCCTGGGAAGCCCGTGACCGCCGGGCCTCGATGAGCGAGGCCGCTCGCCAGGCGGTGGCTCCCATGAGTATCTCGGCCGCGATGGCGCGGGTCAGGCAAATCGTCGCCCAGTTATTGGCCCCAGGACACTGAAAGATCGACCGCCGAAAGATTTCGGCCAACCCGAGCCGCAACGTCCTCCCAGGCCAGGGAAATCGAACAGGGAATACGTCCGATGATGATCACCACAGACCGCAACCGTCTTGCCGCGCAGCCCGCCCTGCCGCCCCACGTCGAGAGTTTGACCCCTTCGGCCGGTGTGGTGCTGAAGAACGTCGGCATTCGCCTGGCCGGGCGAACCGCGGCAGTGCTCAACGCGGCTTGTGGCAGCCGGGCTGGATCCGCACTGGGGATTCTCACCTATCACCGGGTGTCGCCACGCGTCCCCGGGCTGCCGGCCCCGTTGTGCAACGTGACGCCGGATCGGTTCCGCGAACAGATCGAGACGCTGCTCAAAGCCGGCTTCGCGTTCTGGCCGCTGGCCGACGTGCTCGAGCTGCGCGCCGCGGCTTGGCGCCGCCGCCGAGAAGCCTGGTGCTGACGTTCGACGACGGATTCGGCTGCCTGTTCGAGCAAGCCTGGCCGGTCTTGCGCGAGTTGGGCGTGCCCGGCACGATCTTCGTCAGCACCGCCTTCCTCGGCGAGGAGTCGCCGTTTCCCTTCGATTCCTGGGGGCTAGCCTACGAGCACGTTGCTCCGGCCGAGTCGTATCGTCCGCTGACGCTGTGGCAGTGCCGCGAAATGCAGGCGAGCGGACTGGTCGACATCGGTTGCCACACCCACACGCACGAGGACTTTCGCGGCCGGCCGGAAGCGTTCCGGCTCGACCTGCAACACTCGATCGATTTCGTGCGCGAGCATTTCCAGCCCAAGCTCGTGACGTTTGCCTATCCGTTCGGCAGCCCGCGGCTGGGTTTCGCCGGCGACGAACTGGTGGCTGCCGCCAAACAGACCGACATCGCCTGCGCCTGACGACCGACAGCAAATTGGTGGACGTCCAAAGCGATCCGTTCAGCTGGGGGCGCTTCAACGCCTTTTCCTGGGATACCGGGGCGACGCTGGCTGCCAAGGTTTCCGGCTGGTACGGCTGGGCGGCGCAGACGTACCGCCGTGCCGTGGATGCCTCTCCGCTGCGCCGCTGCTCGGTTCGGCCGCAGCCGGAGCCCGAATTCTCCGCCCAGGGGGACAAGGCATGAAGATCGTCCTGGGTCATGGCCACTATCAGCAGGCCGGCGGCGAAGACGCGGTCTTCGCCGACGAGGCGGCGCTGCTGGCCGAACGCGGTCACGAAGTGATCCGCTTCACCGTTCACAACGACGAGATCGCCCGGCTTGGGCGGCTGGCCGTCGCCGGCCGCACGTTCTGGAACCGCCAGGTCCAGGCCGATCTGGCCGCGCTCTTCGCGCGCGAGCAGCCGGCGCTGCTGCACTGCACGAATACGTTTCCGCTCATGTCGCCGGCCGTGTACTACGCCGCGGCGGCAGCCGGGGTGCCCGTGGTCCAGTCGTTGCACAATTATCGCCTGCTCTGTCCGAACGCGCTGCTGCTGCGCGACGGCCGGGTTTGCGAAGACTGCCTGGGCAAAGTGTTCGCCTGGCCCGCGATTCAACATGGTTGCTACCGCGACAGCCGGGCCGGCAGCGCGGTGGTGGCCGGCATGCTGGCCGCGCATCGGGGGCTGGGCACCTGGACCCGCCGGGTCGATCGCTACATCGTGCTCACCGAATTTGCCCGGCGGAAATTCACCGCCGGTGGACTCCCCGCTGACAAACTCTCCGTCAAGCCGAACTTCGTCTCCCCGGACACGGGACCCGGGAGCGGCGGCGGAGGCTATGCCGTCTACGTGGGGCGGCTGTCCGAGGAAAAGGGGATCGCGTCGCTGCTGGCGGCCTGGACCGACCGGCGGCTCGAAATCCCGCTCAAGATCGTGGGCGACGGACCCCTGGCCGAAGAAGTGCGCGCGGCCGCCCGGGCCAATTCGGCCATCGAGTGGCTGGGCCAGCGCGGGCTGGGCGAAGTGCAGGCGATCGTCGGCCGCGCCGAGTGCCTGCTATTGCCGTCGATCTGTCACGAGGGGCTGCCCAAGACCCTGGTCGAAGCATTCTGCCAGGGCACGCCGGTCCTGGCAGCCCGCTCCGGCGCGCTAGCGGAACTGGTCGGCGCCGGCTGCAGCGGTTTGCTGTTCACCGCCGGAGATGCCGGAAACCTCGCACAAACGGTCGGCGAATTCTGGTCGCAGCCCGGGCGCTGGCCGGCGCTGCGCCGCGCGGCGCGAGCCGAATTCTCCGCCCGCTACACGGCAGCGGCCAACTATCGGCAGCTGATGGCGATTTATGCCCAGGTGCTGCGCGATCGCGGCAACCTGGCCCAGGCCGACATCTGCGCGGCCCAGGGCGGCGTGCCGGATGCCGAAAGCGAACACGAAAATTTTGAACCTGCGGAAGTTTCCTGCACGGCTGCGCCATGAAGATCACCCGCCTGAATGCGCACGAACTTTCGGCCGATCTGGTCGCCCGCTGGAATGCGCTCGCGACCGCCCGCCGCCAGTTTGACAGCCCGTTCTTTCGGGCCGAATACACGCAGGCCGTGGCACTGGTGCGTTCCGACGTCGAGGTGGCAGTGCTCGAACAGGGCGGCCGGCCGGTTGGTTTCTGGCCCTATCAGCGCGGCAAGGGAGACGTGGCCCGGGCGATCGGCAGCGGGTTGACCGATTTTCAGGGCGTCGTCGTTGAAGACGACGTGCGCATCGATCCCTGGCAATTGTTGCGGGCGTGCCGGCTCACTGCCTGGCATTTCGATCATTTGCTGGCCGCGCAGACCGAGTTGACTTCGTACCACTGGACCCGGGTCGAGTCTCCGCACGTCGACCTGGCGGGCGGATTCGAGGCCTATCTGGCCGGTCGGCGCACGGCGGGAGCCGAGGCCGTGCTGCAAGCCGTGAGCAAGCGAGCGAAGGCCGAGCGGCAGCTCGGACCGGTGCGTCTGGAACTGCACTCGGCCGATCGGGCCGTGCTCGCGCGGTTGATCCAGTGGAAATCGGCCCAGTATGCCGCTTCGGGCGTGACGTGTCCGTTCTCGTTCGGCTGGACTGCGGCGCTCCTGGAGCAATTGCTCGCCTTGCCGGCCGGCGGCTCGTTTGCGCCGCTGCTGTCGGCGCTGTACTTCGGCGACCGGCTGGCCGCCGTGCATTTTGGCTTGCAGGCCGGCCCGGTCGTGCATTGGTGGTTCCCGACGTACGACCCCGAGCTGAGCAAGTATTCGCCCGGTTCGCAATTGCTCGTGGCGCTGCTGGAAGCGGTGGCCGCGCGGGCGCCAGCCGGGTCGATCTGGGCAAGGGCCCCGAGAGCTACAAACGACAGTTCATGACGGGTGCGAGCGAGCTGGCCGAGGGCTCGGTCGACACGCGCCTCATGGCCCGCGCCGTCCGCCGCACCTGGCACCAGGCACATCACTGGGTGCGCGATTCGCGGTTGCGCGGGCCGATGCTGGTTCCCTGGCAGTTCATCCGACACGTGCGCGACGAGATGTTTTTTCGCTGAACGTTTTTTGGCAGGCGGCGGGCAAGATGCAGGACGATTCTCCAAATCGAGCAGGTTTATGATCCATTCCACTGAATCCGCCATCCGCTGGCCGCAAAAGAGAAACTTATTTGGCGTCGGGGTGAGCCCCGTCACGTGCGAGGAAGCCTGCCGGGCAATCATGCCGGCGGCACAGAGCCGCGTCGGCGGAGTCGTCTCGGCTTTCTCGGTGCATGCCCTGATCGAGGCCGCCGCGCGGCCGGCCTCGACCGAGCAGGCCAACCGTTTTGCCATCATCACGCCCGACGGCCAGCCCGTGCGCTGGGCCCTCAATTGGCTGCACGCCGCGGGGCTGCGCGAAAGCCTGCGCGGTTCGGACTTGATGCTCGAGCTGTGCCAATTGGCCGCCGACTCGGGCGTGTCGATCTACCTGTACGGCAGCTCGCCCGAGACGCTTTCCGCGCTGCAAGCGAATCTGCTGGAACGGTTCGAAGGGCTGGTCATCGCGGGGGCCGAGTCGCCGCCGTTTCGGCCGCTCTCGGCCGAGGAAGACGCCCAGATGATCGAGCGCGTCAACGCCAGCGGCGCGGGCCTGATGTTCTTGGGGCTGGGCTGCCCGAAGCAGGACCATTTCGCCGCCGCGCATGTCGATAGCATCCAAGCCGTGCAATTGTGCGTGGGGGCCGCGTTCGACTTCATCGCCGGCACCAAGTCCGCGGCGCCGGCCTGGATGCAACGCCACGGGCTGGAATGGTTCTTCCGCCTGTGCCAGGAACCGCGCCGCTTGTGGAAACGCTACCTGGTGACGAACACGGTCTTCCTGGTCAAATTGGCCGAGCAGTTGCTGCGGCAGCGCATGGCCCGGCTGAGTTTGCGAGCACCCGGCGCGGCCGAGTCCCGGTCGATCTGGGGCCGCGGGTCGCAGCAAGCCGCTGCGCCGCACGAAGCAGCCTCTTCGCTCCAGCCGCCCGACCGCTTGGCTTTGTATCGAGCCCTGTTCGACGAGTTCAATCAGGCGGCGCTAATTATCGACGGCCGCGACGGCCGGATTATCGACGCCAATCAATCGGCCTGCACCAGGCTGCAGACCAACCGGCCGCAGCTCCTGGCCCGGCACTGGAGCGATATCGAAGCCGGCATGCCGGAAGCCCGGCGGCGCAATCTGGACGTCGCCGAGCGGCTGTTCGTGATGCTGACCGACGAGCCGGCCCCGGCGCGATTCGAACGCCGGGCTCTGCCGATCGACAGCCTGACCGGACTGCCCAATCGCGATGCGCTGACCCAGCGGACAGATTCGGACGAGCCGGCCGACTTGCCGTCGCGGATGGCGCTGTTGTTCATCGATCTGGACGGGTTCAAGCAGGTCAACGACTCGCTGGGGCACCTGGTCGGCGACCGCGTCTTGCGGATCGTGGCAGAGCGTCTTGCAGCCAGCGTGCGCCCCGCAGACCTGCTCGTCCGCTACGGCGGCGACGAATTCGTCGTCCTGGCCGACGGCTTGCATCGCCAGAGCGATCTGGAGCGATTGGCGCGGCGCATTACGCGCAACGTGCGGCAGCCGCTGGTCATCGACGGGCAAACGCTGATCGTCTCGGCCAGCGTGGGAATCGCGCGCCGCACTGCCCAGCAGGAAACGCTCGAAGCGCTGATTGCCGAGGCCGATCGGGCCATGTATCGGGCCAAGCAGCTGGGTCGCGAAGAGGCGGCGGCCAGTTGCCAAAGCCCGATCGCCAAAGCCTAAGCTCAGCCGAAACGCAAAACCCCAACGGCCCGGCCGACGCCGGTCACGATCAACCGCCCACGCCGACCAGGTCTTTGAGCAGCCACCAGGCCATGCGCGGATTCTGCCGCAGCCGGCCCAGCGCATAGGGCAGATAGGCTGCGCCATACGGCACATAGACCCGAACGGCGAGGCCGCGCGACCGGGCCAGCTCGACCGCTCCGCCCAGCGGCAGCCCGAACAGCAGCTCCAGGCTCGAGGGCGTGCCGGCTGCCTCCAGTCGCCGGATGGCCTCGGCCGCCAGCGGCACGTCGTGCGTGGCGATCGCCACCGGTGCGCGGCCTCCGGCCAGCCGATCGACCAGTTCCAGGAAACCGCTGCGCAGATCGCGAGCGCGATCGGCCGGGTCGGGCCATTGGCCCTTGACCACGCGCACGCTCAGGCCGCGCGATTGGGCCCAGGCCGCGTCCTCCAGGCTGCGTTGCCAGCGGCCGGGGAGCGTGCAGCCGACCCGGGCGCCCGCGGCAAGCATCTGGTCGATGAGCGCTTGCGTGGCGGGCGTGTCGTCGATGCCGTGCGAATCGCAGTGCAGCCGCACGCCTCGCTGTCGCGCTGCCTCGGCCACGCGGGCCACGGCGGCGGACGAGAATCGCAGCGCCGGCAATTTGATCGACAAATAATCGTCGCTGCCGGCGAGCGCCTCGAGTGCCGCCAGGTACTGGCCGGCCACACCTTCCGGAGAATCCTTGGCGCCGTCCCAATACCCGAGCGTGGCGGTCAGCGAGTCGCGGGCCAGCCGCTCGCGCACCGTCAGAGCGTCCGTCAACCGCTCGCCGGCAATGTAAGACCGGGCCGCATAGCGCAAGATCGGCCGCAGGCAGCGCGAAAGGGCGCGCCGGCTCCAGCTCTGCATCGCGGTTCCTCCGGGCCTGGCCTGCGGCAAATGTGGTCGAGCGACTGCCAAGGTCTCTGTTTATTGTCCCTTCGCCGCGCATGAAATGACAGCCGCGAGAGCTGCAGTGCGGCCCCCTCGGCGCAGCGGGTTGCGGCAGAGCGTCGTACGATCTGGCGATCGGCGGACCGGTTGCCGGATGGGGCGACCGTGACGCCCGCGCCGGGTTGCGCCGGTCCGGGCGATTGTGTGGGCTGGTCTCGGCTACGGTCTCGCACAGTTATGCCGGTCGGCGCGATCCTTGCGGAAAATTTGTTTGGCCGCGACATGCGGGTCGATATCGCCGTAGGAGTTGAACCTGCCGTCCGGTCCCAGCGCGGCATGGCGCATGTCAAACCTTGCCGGTCGTAGGGCTCATGCCGGCCGGCAATGGCGGGGCGCGAGATTGGCACCCCGTCGGCAGGTCAGACATCGTGGGGCCCCAGATTTTCACAGGCACAAAGATCGATATCGCCATGAAAAGCATGTTTCCGGCCATCGTCCTGTCGTGCTGCACCGTCGCGTCTGCGGTCGACCTGCCACTGGGCACGCCGTCGCCCACTTCTGCCCGATCGGCGGTCGCCCGATTGGCCAGCCCTCCGCCGGCCGAGACCGACGTTCGGATGCGGCCTGTCGTGGAGCCGGCGGCCCCGCAGGATGCGGAGTCACCGCGGCCGGCGGCCGGCAGGAAATCGGTGCGGACGCGCCCGGCGAAATCGGAGCTGACCTGGCGCGTGGCCAGCGAGGAGCCCGAGCACGACTCGTCGTTGCAACTGGTGCCCGCCCGGCACCGCGTGGCACCGCCCGTGCCGCAGACTGACAAGCCCTCGGCCCAGGGCGCGACGAACGTCTGGCAGCGGAAACCGCGCATCGCCGTGCGGGCGACCGACGAGGAAACGTCGACGCCCGTGAGCCGGCTGTTCAGCCAGGGACCGGCCACCGATCGGACCGCGACCCGGATCAGCAGTTCGGGCGAGGCGCCGCGGTATCGTTAAGAGCATCGCGAGGATCAGGGACGAACCGTGAAAAGTCTTGCCAAGGATGTGCAGGGCCGGCGCAGCCGCGGAGTCTGGCTGCCGCTGGCCGCTTTGACGCTGCTGGCGGCGCTGAGCGGCTGCACGAGCATCATGACCGGCGCGATCCCGGCCGCCCAACTGCCGCCGGAACTGCTGTCGGCGCCGCGCTGTCCGCGCGTGCCGATCGACTTCACGCTGTTGCGGCAGAAGCCCCCGGTGGGCTACATCGTCGGCCCGCGCGACATCCTGGGGATTTATATCCAGGACATCCTGGGGCGCCGCGACGATCCGCCGCCGGTGTTCACGCTGATCGTGCCGCCGGGTTCGTCCGACCCGCCGCTCGTGGTCGGCAATCCGGTGACGGTGAATGAAGACGGCACGATCATCCTGCCGCGAATCCCGCCGCTGCGGGTGGCCGGCTTGACGATCGGCCAGATCGACGCGGCGATCCGCCGGGCCTACACGATCGACTACCACCTGCTGCAGCCCGGCCGCGAACAGGTCAACGTCACCCTGATGCGCAAGCGGCTGCACCGCATCGTCGTGGTGCGCGAGGACTCGGCCGCGGTGCCGCCGATCCTCAAACCCCGCGACGGCACGCTGATCGCCCGCCGCGGCACGGCCAACACGATCGACTTGCCCTCGTTCGAAAACGACGTGCTGCACGCGCTGACGCTGACCGGCGGCCTGCCCGGCGAAGACGCCTACAACGAGGTCTGGGTGCTCCGGGGCGGCGCGGTCAACCTGCCGCCGGGCGCGGTCGAACAGCTGCAAGCCGGCGGCGATCCGGCGCTGTTGGCCGCGCAGTCGGGTGGAGCGATCACGCGCATTCCGCTGTCAGTCGTTCCGGGCGGAGTCGTGCCGTTCGGCCCCGACGACATCGTTCTGCACGACGGCGACGTGTTGTTCGTGCAGCTGCGGAGCACCGAGTGCTTTTATACCGGCGGACTGATGCCCGGCGGACAGTTCATGCTGCCTCGCGACTACGACATCGACGTCGTCAACGCGATCGCGCTGGCCGGGGCCGCGCCGCACGGGCCGGCCGGCTTTCCGCTCATCGCGCAGGTTCGCTCGGGCAGCGGACCGGGCAACATCGTCTCGCCCACGCGGGTGATCATCATGCGCAAGGGGCCGACGGGCGGCGAAGTGAAGATTCACGTCGACTTGCGCAAAGCAATGAACGAACCGCGCGAAAAGGTGATCATTCAGCCCGGCGATACCATCCTGGTCTTCTGGAAACCCTGGGAAGTGGCGGCCAATATCGCCTTGAATCTGATCGAGTTCAGCTACATCATTCCGTGATTCACTGGCCCGGCGGGGCGGGAAAAGATTCGCCCAGCTGCCCGGCCGCTGTTAAGATTCCGATAACCGCACAAGTAAAACAACGGTCAACGCGCCGGAGCGGCACATCCGGCAGGCCGCGCGCACGCCCCGCAGCGAGATTGCCATGCGATCCTACCGAATCCAGCGCAGTACAAGGCCGGCGTGCTGCGCCGGGGTCTCGCTCTTGTTGGCGCTGGCCATGATCGCCGAGGCCCGTGCGCAGTATCAGGACATTACCGCCCAGCAGGCCGGCAAGCTGACCAACGACCGCGTGCAGTCGAACATCAGCGATCAGGGCTCGGGCTACGGCCCCCGCGGACCCTACGGCCAGTATTTCTCTACCCGCAATAATCCTCAGCCGCGGACCAACCCGCGGGACCGCCAGCCCGCGCAGACCGGCGGACTGCCGGATGCCGGGCGGGGCGCGAGCGGCGAGTCGCTGCTGAGCGAGTGGTACCGGCGCCGCCCCACGGGGCGCACCGCCGAAGAGCTGGGCGTGAGCTGGGCCGACGACCGGGACCACCTGGTCGTGGGCAAGGTCGTTGCCGAGGGCGAGATGTCCCGCGCGGGTTTGCAGGCGGGCGACCACGTGGTGAGCGTGGCCGGGCAGCCTGTCGGCTCGGCGAGCGACTGGCAGCGCGCCGTCGATGCCGCGCCGGCCGGCGAGGAAGTGCCGATCGTCGTCGAGCGCGACGGCAAATCGACGACCGTGAACTGGACCCCCAAGGCGAAAAAAGCGGAAGAAATCGCGACCGGCCCCGCGACGCCTCCCCCGCCGAGCATGACCGACGGTCGATCGTTTCACTTCATCACGGCCGCGCGCTTGCGGCGCGGACCCGACGGCCGGTCGCAATTGGGCATCGTGATGGATCGGGAACTTTCGGTTCGCGCGATGCTGCTGGCTGTCGAGCCCGAGGGCGCTGCCGACGAAGCCGGGCTGCATGCGGGCGACACGATCGTCCAGCTCAGTGGCCGCAATGTGGCCTCGATCGAGGCGCTCGTCAGCCTGCTGGCCACGATCGAGCCGGAGACGACGGTCGAGATGTACGTCCAGCGGCCGCTCGTCCCCCCTGCCCTCCCGCAGGTCAATCCAGAAGCTGCTCGCACGGCTCCGGCCCGCTCGCCGGGCACCGCCGCGCCGGCGCCGAGCCAGCTTCCCGCCAGGCCGGAGCTGCTGCCGCCCAAGCCGGGCGAATCGAAAGCCGTAGAGCCCAAAACTGAACAGCCCAAACCGGGCGAACCCAAATCCGCCGAGCCCCAGGCGGACGAGCAACCGCCGGCCGACTTGCCGGTGCTCAAGCCGTCGAGTTGAGTCTTGTTGCCGCACGCAGGGGGATACAGCGCCTGATCGGGGTCAGGGTTTTTCCGCGGCTCCAGCGGCCGCGTCGGCGAAGCCCAGATGTAGTTCGGCATGCCGCAGGTGGATCTGGCACCATTGGTCGTGGCTGAGTTTGCCCAGCACCGGATGCCTGGCCGTCATCCGCTCGTTTTGCAGTCGGGCGATCGCGCGATGGAGCATTTCGAGCGCGGCCTGTGAGGACTCGACCTCGGGGAACGCCCGGGCTTCGGCCTCGGCCGGCAGTCGGAAGCCCGTGGGCATGCGGCTTCGGATGGCGCGCTGCTTGAACAGCGGTCCGAGCCAGCGCAGCCAGAGCGGAACGCGAAACGAAATGCCGTCGATCGACGCGTCGATGGTGCTGGCCAGGTGGGCCAACAAGCGGGCGAGCGACCAATTGCCCCGCATTTTCGTGTCGCTGGCAGCCACGAGCCGGCCGGCCTCGGCCAGCACCTCGTCGAGCGAGGTAAATCGCAGTTGCCGCCGCCCGGCGGCCGGCGGCAGAGCGGCCGCTGCGATCCCGGCGGCTGGGGTTTTGCCCGACATGGCCTGTTGTCCTGTTTTTTTGGAGGCGGCAGTTTGACGTCGCTGGTTTGTACCGGCTGGACCTATATTATGGGAGCCCCGCCACCGGTTGGGCTATAGGGCGGGCCGGCCCCCGGGTGGTAGCAGGCAGCAGTCGCCGCGCAGTCAAGTCGTACATTCTGGATCCGATAGATGTCGTTCGCCAACGAATTCAAACGCGCCGGCAAAGCCATCGACGAGGAGATCGCGCATTATCGCGAGTTCGCCGAACTGCCGGGCGTTGCCGAGCCGCTGGCCACGCTCGTCGAGCTGCGCGACAAGTGGTGCGAGCGCGCCCGCCGCTTCGCAGGCCGGGGAAAACTCCCGACCGAGCCGTTCGACTGGCGCGAAGACCTGGCCGCCCGGGCCGAATTGAAAGAGGTCCTGGGTCGGATCCTCCGCGCGGCTGCGGCGGCAGCTGCAGCGGACAATCCCGCCAATCCGGCTGCTCCGCCCACCGGGCGCGCTGCCGCGCACGACGAGTGATGCATTGCCGGTGCCGATCGCGGTGTGCTGCTGCCGCCGTGGAATGTGCCCCGCCGGCGGCGCTGCAAGCACTGGTCAGGCGATGATCTCGCGCACGACGTTGCCCTCGACATCGGTCAGGCGGAAGTCGCGCCCCGCGTGGCGATAGGTCAAGCGCTCGTGGTCCAGGCCCAACAGGTGCAGGATCGTGGCATGCAGGTCGTGGATGTGGACTTTGTTTTCGGCGGCGAAATATCCGTAGTCGTCGGTGCTGCCGTAGCGCAGGCCCCCCTTCGTGCCGCCGCCGGCCAGCCACATGGTAAAACCTTCGGGATTGTGATCGCGGCCGTTGTTGCCCCCTTCGGCCGCCGGCGTGCGGCCGAACTCGCCGCCCCACCAGACCAGCGTGTCGGCCAGCAACCCTCGGGCTTTCAGGTCCTGAAGCAAGCCGGCGATGGGCACGTCGACCTCGCGGGCGTTCTTTTCGTGGCCGGCTTTCAAGTCGCCGTGCTGATCCCATTGCACTTTGTTGTCGCTGTGCGTGACCTGGATGAAGCGCACGCCGGCCTCGGCGAACCGCCGCGCCTGGAGACACATGCGGCCGAAGTTGGCGGTCACCGGGTCGTCGAGGCCGTACAGCTTCAGCGTCTCGGGCGATTCGCCGCTCAGGTCCTCGACCTTGGGCAGCTCGTGCTGCATGCGGAAGGCCAGCTCGAACGCGTTGATCCGGGCCTCGAGCGCCGCTTCGCCCGGCGTGCGGGCCAGATGCTCCCGATTCACCGCAGCCAGCCGCTCGAGCTGGAGGCGCTGGATCGCATCGGGCAGCGCGGGCGTGATATCGCGCACCCGGGCCTGGTCCGACGGCACGCTGGCATTGCCCAGCGGCGTTCCCTGGTACACCGCCGGCAGAAAGGCGGCGCCCCAATTGTTGATCCCGCCGTGGGCCAGCGTGGGGCAGATCGTAACGAAGGCCGGCAGATTGGCGTTCTCGGTGCCCAGGCCGTAGCTGACCCACGAGCCGATGCTGGGCCGCACGAAATTGTCGCTGCCAGTGTGCAGCTTCAGCGCCGCGCCGCCGTGCGCCGGATTCGTGCCGTGCAGGGAGTGAATCATGCACAGGTCGTCGGACTGCCGGGCCAGCTGCGGAAACAATTCGCTGACCGATAGTCCGCTCTGGCCGTGCTGGGCAAATTTCCAGGGCGAGCGGAGCAAGTTGCCGGTGGCCGCGAATTGCACCCGGGGCTTGGCAAACGGCACCGGCTTGCCGTCGTCGCGGTCCAAGAGCGGCTTGGGATCGAACGTGTCGACCTGCGAAGGCCCCCCCTTCATAAACAAGAAAATGACCCGTTTGGCCCGGGGAGCGAAATGCGGCGGCCGGGCCGCCAGCGGATCGGCCGTGGGTCCCGCGGCGGCGGACGCTGGCGCGGCTTCGCCGCGCGACTCGTCGGCCAACAGCGCGGCCAAGGCCAGCGAACCGAAGCCGACGGCGCTCGAACGGAGCAATGCGCGGCGCGAATAAGGTTGGTCGGGCAACATGGGGCCAGGATCCAGGGCGTTATTATCCCAAAGGCCAGGGCGTGGTTGTCATTGCACGTAAACAAACTCGTTGGCGGCCAACGTCACCTGGCACAATACCTGCCAGGCCTGCCGCCGCCGCTCGGTCGCGTCGGCCACGCTTGGGCCCAGCGCCGTCTCGGCATTCTGAAGGAACTCCCGGCAGCCGGCGATCTCCGCGTCCGTGGCCGTTCGGGCGTAGGCCACCAGCACCATCCGCCGCAATCGCTCGTCGTCGCTGCCGCCTTCGCCCAGCAAGCGGTCGGCAAAGCGCCGGGCGCTCTCGACGACCAGTTCGCCGTTGAGCATCAGCAGGGCCTGCGGCGCCACGGTGGTGGTGGCCCGGTCGCCGCTGGAAATCGCCGCATCCGGGTAATCGTACAGCTGGAAGACGTCGTACAGATTGTTGCGCACCACGGGCAAGTACAGCGAACGCCGGCGGCTGTGATAATCGGTCAGATCCTTGGACGTGTGATCGAAGAAGAACTCGCGGTTCTTGACCTTCAGCAGCGATCCGCCCTGCGCGTTGTCCAACTGGCCGCTGACGACCAACAGCGCGTCGCGCACCTGCTCGGCCGCCAGCCGCTGTATCCTGGCCCGGCCGAGCAGGCGGTTCTCGGGATCGAGCCGGGCCGTGTCCGCGTGCGGCGAGCTCGCTTGCCGGTACGTGCTCGAGCTGAGAATCTGGCGATGCAGCGCCTTGAGCGACCAGCCGTCGGCCACGAAGCGCCGGGCAAGCCAATCGAGCAATTGCGGCTGGGCCGGCGGTTCGCCCAGCAGGCCGAAATTGTCGGGCGTGCCCACCAAACCGCGGCCGAAATGCCAGCGCCAAACCCGATTCACGATCACCCGGGCGGTCAGTGGATGCCGCGGATCGACGATCCAGGCGGCCAGCTCGCGGCGGCCGCTTTGGCCCGTCGAAAACGCCGGCGCCGGCACTCCCTGGATCGCCGGCGGCACGTGCCGCGCGACCACGTCGCCCAGTTTTTGCGGGTTGCCGCGCAGGCAGATCGCCGTGTCGGCGACCGTATCCTCGGCGACTCCCATCGCCGCCGGCACGTCGGGCCGCGTCTGTTCGCGCTGCGCCAGTTCGTCGCGCAGCTTTTTCAGCTCGGCCTGAGTCTCGGCCGGATAGAGCGGTTCGAGCTTCTCCGGCAGCTGGGCGTCGGCTGCGGCGGCGGCGCGAATTTTGGCGTCGGCCGCGGCGGCGAGCTGCCCGATCGCTTGCTTTTGGGACGCCAGCTGGGCGTCGAAGTCGGTTTGCTGACGCTCGATCTCGGGCGTGGTCAGGCGATGTTCGTACCAGCGGGCGATCTTCTTGAACGACTCCATCGTCCGCGTGCTTTTGAAGATGCCGGCCAGGCCGTAGTAGTCGGCCGCGTCGATCGGGTCGAACTTGTGATCGTGGCAGCGCGCAGCCGAGCGTCAGCCCCAGCAGCGCCCGACCCACCGTGTCGATCTGCTCGTCGACGATATCCATCTGCATCTTGGCTTCGTCCACCTCGGCCAGCACCTTCGGCCCGAGCGAAAGCAGCCCGGTGGCGACGAGTTGCTCGTGCCGCTGCCGATCGTCGGCGGCCGGCAGCAGGTCGCCGGCCAATTGCTCGGTGACGAAAAGGTCGTAGGGCTTGTCGCCGTTCAGCGCCGCGACGACGTAATCGCGGTAGCGCCAGGCGTTGCCATGGGCCACGTTTTCGTCCAGGCCGTTCGAGTCGGCATAGCGGGCCACGTCCAGCCAGTGCCGCCCCCAGTGCTCGCCGTAAGCCGGCGAAGCCAGCAGCCGGTCGACCAGCCGCTCCCAGGCGTCGGGTCGCTCGTCGGCGACAAACGCTTCGACTTCGTCCGGCGTCGGCGGCAAGCCGACCAGGTCAAACGTCACGCGGCGGATCAGAGTGGGCTTGTCGGCCGGCGCGGCGGGCTGGCAATCGGCAACTTCGAGCCCGGCCAGCACGAAATGGTCGAGCGGCGAGCGGATCCAGGCGGCATCGCGAACCGGCGGGAGCGGCGGATCGGCCGCCGGGCGGAAAGCCCAATGGTTGGGATCGCGCGTGCGGCCGGCCGTCGCGGCCGCGGCCGGATAGGGGGCTCCCAGTTCCACCCAGCGCACGAGGTCGGCAATTTGCCGCTCGGCAAGCCGGCCGTCCTCGGGCATTTTCAGATCGTCGTCCGTCTGGCGGACGGCCCGCACCAGGAGGCTTTCCTCGGGCTTGCCCGGCACGACCGCCGGCCCCGAGTCGCCGCCGCGGAGCAGGGCCGCGCGCGAGTCGAGCCGCAGGTTGGCCCACTGCTTTTTGGGGCCGTGGCATTTCTGGCACTGCTCGACCAGGACGGGGCGGATGCTGGTCTCGAAGAAGCGCAGCTCGTCCGCCGTGGGCTCGCGCGGGGCGGCCGGTTCGCCTGCTGCCAGAACCGAGCAGATCAGCAGGCCGATCATGCGAGTCCCTTTTTCTTCGGCGGGGCGTAACGCGGCAGGACCAGAAGCGCTCGACGAACGTGACGTGGGACAAGCCTTGGGTGCGCCGTCTCCTTGGCAAGTCGGCGGCACTGCCTTTTACGATATCCGCCGCAAACCGCCAGGGCAAGAAACGAGGCCTTGGCCGGACGCCGCTCGCCGGAACGCAGGCCAGGACTGCGGCAAGAGCTGTCCTCGCGCCAGCTGGTTGCAGTTGGTCGGCGCGGCGCCCAGAATACGGGTGTCCGCTGCCGAGCCACCAGGAACCCCGATCGGCTCATCCCCCGTGAACGCGATGCCGCTCTGCATTCGAATGGTCGCCGCCGGCTTGTGGCAGCTTGCGCTGGGGGCGATATTTTGCGCGCTCGCCCTGCGCACTGGCGAGCCGGTTTTGTCGGCTGCCGAGCCCGGCGATCGGAACGCTCCGGCGAAGGACTTCGTGCTTGAGCCCGGCTTGCAGCTCGAGCTCATGGCCTGCGAGCCGCTGGTGGAAAGCCCCTGTGCGCTGGCCTTCGACGCCCGGGGCCGGTTGTTTGTGGCCGAGAATCGCGGCTATCCGACCGGTGCGCCCGCCGGCAGCGAACCGCTGGGCCGGATCGCCCTGCTCGAAGACCGCGACGGCGACGGCCGCTACGACGCGCGCGTGGATTTTGCCACCGGGCTCACGTTTCCCAACGGGCTGATGCCCTGGCGCGACGGGCTGCTCGTGACCTGCGCGCCCGAGGTGCTGTTTCTGGCCGATCGCGACGGCGACGGCCGGGCGGACGAGCGGCGCGTTGTGCTCACCGGTTTGAGCACGTCCGGCAGCACGCAATTGCGCGGCAGCCATCCGACGCTGGGCGTCGACAACTGGGTTTACATCACCAGCGGCCTGACCGGCGGCAAGATCAGCTCGCCGCTGGCGCCCGATCAGAAGCCGGTCGAAGTCGGGCGGACCGACGTCCGCTTTCAGCCCGACACGGGCGTTGTCGAGCCGGCCGACGGCGGATCGCAGTTTGGCCTGTCGTTCGACGATTTCGGCCGGCGGTTCATTTGCTACAACCGGGTGCACGTGCAGCACGTGGTGCTCTCGTCAAAATGGCTGCGGCGAAACCCGCATCTGGCCTTCAGCGACACGGTGGAGAACTGCCCGGCCGAGATGGTCGCCGAGCCGGCCAAGGGGCACGGCCGCGCGGCGCAGATTTTTCCGCTGAGTCACAATGTGACCACGGCCGACTCGCACGCCGGCACGTTCACGGCTGCCTGCGGGGTAACGGTGTATCGCGGCACGGCGCTGCCCCAAGCGTATCGCGGCGGCGTGTTTGCCTGCGATCCGACGGCCAACCTGATTCACTTCGACCGTTTGGAGTCGCGTGGCGCAACGTTTACCGCACGCCGGGTCGATGCAGGGCGCGAGGTGCTGGCCACGGCCGACGACTGGTTCCGGCCGGTCTTTTTGGCGAATGGTCCCGACGGCGCGCTGTGGATTTGCGACATGCATCGCAAGACGATCGAGCATCCCGACTATCTGCCCGAGGCGGTGCGCAAACACACCGATTTCGACAGCGGCAGGAATACGGGGCGGATCTATCGGCTGACCCGCGCGGCGACCCTGCCGAGAAGTCTGCCTGGCACCGAACACTTGGACGAGGCTCAGAGCCGCGAACTGTGTCCACTGCTCGGCGCCGCCGACCGCTGGGCCCAAGACACGGCCCAGCGGTTGCTCGTCGAGCGGATGAGCGAGGCGCCCGACCCGTCCGTCATCGCTGCACTGAGGCACTTCGCGGTGTCAGGCCCTGCAACAGAATGGCCCGTAACCGGAGCAAATGTCCGAGCCCTGTGGCTGCTCGAGCGCCTGGCAGGCCTGGATCGCGAAACACTTACCGCGGCGCTCCGGCACAATGACGCCCCAGTCCGCGAACACGCCATTCAACTGGCCGCCTCGCGCCTGCGCGACTGGCCCGCCGGCGAGCTGCTGGTCAGCAATGCCGCCGACGATCCGGGCGCCCGAGTCCGATTTTTTGCTGCCCTGGCGTTAGGCGAAGTGCATGCTAATCACAAACCAGCGCCGATTGCTCGGATCGCACTGCGCGACGCCGAGGATCGCTGGGTCCGGGCCGCCGCACTCAGTTCGATTGCCGGTCGCGAGCGGGCGTTTTTGGAGGCGCTGGTCAATGCGTCTGGGCCGGTGCAACCGGGGCAGGCTGAGTTGTTCTACGAGTTCGGCCGGGTGCTGGGAGCGGCGGCGCCGGCCGAGGACTGGCCGGAGTATCTGACCCGGATCACGGGCGGCTGGCCCGATGCGCCGCCGGAGCGGCAGGTACCGCTCTTGGTCGGCATCGCCGAGAGCCTGCGACGCACGAAGCGCGAATCGACCAACCTGCTCAGTGCCGCCCTGGGCGACGCTGCTCAGGCCGATCCGAGCGTGCACAAAGCGCTTTCGGCCCTCGTGGAACGCTCCACGCAAACAGCAGCTGACACCGAGCAACCACTCGAACGCCGGCGGTGGTGCGCGGCCTTGGCCGGTTACAGCGATTTCGAACATGCGGGCCAAACTCTGCTCGGGCTCGTCGAGCCGGGCCAGCCCGACGTGCTGCAAGCCGCGGCCGTGCGCGCCCTGATCGGCATGCAAGACGACGGCGTGGTGGTGGCGCTCTTCGCGCGGGAGCGGTTCCGCCGCTACTCGCCGCGGCTGCGCGAAGAAGTGCTGTCGGCGCTAGCCAGCGCGACGCAGCACGCGCCCGCGCTGATGTCGGCTTTGGAAGCCGGCGCCGTGAACCCGGCCGATCTGGACCTGTCGCTCCGGCGGCAGCTGGTGGAGCATCGGGACGAGGCGATTCGCGGCCGCGCGGCCCGGCTCTGGGGCGCGAGCCAAGGAGGCGACCGCATGGCGGTCTACGAGGAGCTCAAGTCGGTCGCGGCGTTGCCGGCCGATCCGCCGAACGGTTGGCGCGTGTTCGGCCGCGCGTGCGCCCAGTGTCATCGGCTCGACCGGCAAGGCGTGTCGGTCGGACCCGACCTGTTCGGCATCCGCAACCAGCCGAAGGAGACGATTCTGCTGCACATCCTGGTGCCCGATCGTGAGATCACGAGCGGATTCGCGGCCTATTCGTTGCTGACCAAGGACGGCCGCGCGCTCTCGGGCCTGGTCAGCTCGGAGACGTCCACCAGCATCACGCTCCGCCAGCCGCTGGGCAAGGAAGAAACGCTGCTCAAGTCGGACATCGAAGAGCTGCTGGCCAGCACAAAATCGCTGATGCCTGAGGGGCTGGAGAAAACGATCACGCGGCAGGAATTCGCCGACCTGCTGGCGTACTTGAAAGGAGAATGGCTCGGCGCGGGCGACGCCGCCGTCGAAGAGCCCGGGGCCAAAGCGGATTGAAATTGGCGGGCGGGCGGAGTCGGATCGCCTGCCCGCATGACTGGCTGGAAAGCATGACTGGTCGGAAAGCGGGCCGATTTGCGTGCGACGGTCGCTGGTCCCGACCTGGGGGTTTTTGTTGGAAATGGCCGCAATGCGGCGGGTATGCTAGTGGCGATTTTGCGACCCCGGGCGGGTCGGGTCGAAAAGGGGCGTGGCGCATGACGGCCAGGAGCGTTTGAGCATGTACATCAGCTGGGGTTCCGGTGGCGATCACAAGCCGCTTTCCGCCATTGCGGATCCGGCCGTCTGTCCGAATTGCCGCGCGATGGCGCCGCAGTTGTTCTCGTTGGTGTATCGCTATTTTCATTTCTATCACATCTTTGGCGTCGTGACCCAGCGGCAATACCTCGTGACGTGCAAGAAGTGCCAGTCCACGCGCGAGGTGGAAAAGCGCGACGTCCCGCCGGTGCACCTGGCCAGCGACCCGGTTCCGTACTCGCACCGCTACGGGCTGTTCTTCGGCGCGGGATTGGTGGCCGCAGTGGCGCTCGGGATCGTCATCGTCGACGAGCGCAAGAAGCAGGACGAGGAGGTCGTGCGCGCTGCCCAAGCGGTGGCGGCTCAAAAGCTCATGGCCGAGCAAGCGGCCCGAGCGCAACAAGTCGCAGCGCCACAAGTCGCAGCTCAGCAAGAGGCTGCCCAGCAAGCGGCCGATCAACCGGCGCCGGACGCAGCGGTTGCCGTTCTGCCGCAGCCCGCAGTGCCTCAATCTGCAGTGCCGCCGGCGGCGTCGGTCGAGACGGCGGTGGCCGATCGCGCAAGGCAACCCGGCGAATCTGTCGCCGCTCCGCCGGCCCGGCCGCGCCGGCGCCCGGCACCCGCTCCGCCGGCGGTGGCCGCCGAAGCCGACAGTAAAGCCACGCCCGAGGCGACCGACGCTCCGCCGAAGAAGAGCGCCGGGCTGCCGCCGGTGTTCCGGCCTGAAATGGTTCGGGCGTTCCCGGGCGAGACGCAAACCGTAGGCGGCACGCTGCACAACGCGGTCCGCGAGGCGGCGCCCAATCGCGGCATGCTGGTCGGGCTGCAATTGGGCTTGGGCAAGTTCGGCTCGAGCGACGTGATCGGCTCGGTGCAGTCGATTTATGTCTCGGACGATGGCGAATCGCTCGGCCGCAGGCTGGGAGCAGAGTCGCCACGGGTCGTCACCGTTCAGGCCCGGCCGGGCTACGCCATCGGCGCGGTTGCGGTCAAGGCGGGCATGCTGATCGACGGCCTCGCGGTCTACTTCATGCGCGTCGACGGCAATCAACTCGATACGCAGGACGTCTATGCAAGCGAATGGATCGGCGGGACGGGCGGCGCCGGCGCGGATTCTGGGTGGCGACGGCCGCCCGGCCATCGGACTGGTCGCCCGCATGGCGCGGGACGAATTGACGGGGTTGGGCCTGCGGTTCGGCAACGATCCGGATCCGCCGGCCGACGAGGCGGCGGGGATCGAAGCCCTGTTCGATTGCGCGGCGTTGCCCGCGGAGTTTCAGATCGTCGGCCTGCGCGAGATTTCATACCGGCATAACCAGGTTCCCGCGCAAATCATGATTGCCGCGTCGGACAAAGGCGCCACGGCCCACATCTCGATCGATTACGCAGGGCCGCTGCTCGACCGGCAGAAGCTGGCCAAGGGCTATATCAACCGGGCGAAAAAGGCGATCAGCAGCGCCAAGCTGGAGCTGATCGAAAAGCAAGTTCCCGATCTGAACGGCGCGACGTTTGAGAAGCCGCTGGTGGTCGACCTGACCGGCGAAGGAGACGGGGGCCAGCGGCTGCTGGTGCATGACGAGATCCTGTTCTCGTCGGACAAGGCCGTCAACGTGCTCATCAGCGGTTCGAATGCCGACGAGGTCGCGGCGCTGACCAGGTGGGCTCAAACGATCAAGCTCGACACACTCGTGCGCCCCGAGCCGCAGCCCCGGGCGCCGCGCCCAAGAAACAGAAATCCCCGGCCAGCGCCGACCCCGGCGCCTAAGCCGCAAACCCGGGAGGTGATTCCCATGCACCGACACGTTCGCCGCGCCCGCGCGTCGCAGTTGAGCTGGATCCTGCTGGCCGCCGCCCTGGCGGTTCGAACCGTTGTCGCCGCCGAGCCCGTCTTCAAGGCCGGATTCGCGGAGCGCGACATCACTCCCGCGGTGGGCGCCGAGCAACCCGGCGGATACGGCAAGTCGTTCAATCGCTCGATCCACGATCCGTGCAAGGTCCGGGCCGCCGTATTCGACGACGGCAGCCATCGCGTGGCATTGGTCGGGATCGACGCGCTGTTCATCCGCCGACCGGCGGTCGTTGCGGCCCGGCGGCAGATCGAGGCCGGCTGCGGTATTCCGGCCGCGAGCGTGATGATCGCCGCCTCGCACACCCACTCGGGCGGGCCGATGGGCATGATCTATCCGGGCGAATACGATCACGGCGACGAGCTGGTCCGCAAGCTGGCCTACGAAATGTCGTCGCTGGCCGACAATGAGTATCTGCGCAAGGTCGAAACGGCCATCGCCGAAGCCGTCTGCGACGCCAACGAACATCGCACCGCGGCCCGGGCGGCAGCCGGGCTGGGCAGTGCGCAGGTCGCCTTCAACCGCCGCTTCCGCATGAAGAGCGGCCTGACCGTCACGCATCCGCGGGCCGGCAACCCCGACATCGTCGAACCGGCCGGGCCCACCGATCCGACGGTCGGCGTGCTGGGCGCGTGGGACGAAAACGGCAAGCTGCTGGGCACGGTGGTCAACTTCTCGTGCCATGCGACCACGGGCGTGGGAGGCGTCTCGGCCGATTACGTGGCCTACGTGGAAAAAACCATCCGCGGCCTGATGGGCGAGAACGTGCCCGTCGTGTTTCTGGCCGGCATGGACGGCGACGTGACGCAAGTGAACAACGCCGCCGGGCACAAGCTCAAGGAGTTCGGCGAGATCTCGGCCCGCTACGTCGGCGGCAGCGTGGGGGCCGAAGCTTTGAAGGTGCTGCTGGCGATCGAGCAATCGGCCGGCAGCGAGATGCCCGTGGCTGCGGCGACCAAGACGCTGGCCATCAAGCGCCGCGCGCCCAGCTCGGAGCGGCTGGCCCGCTCGCGGGCGCTGGCCGCCCAGGATCCGCAGGCGGTCGATGCCACGCAGTGGGCATTTGCCAAGGAGATCGTGCTGCTCGACGCGCGGTTGCAGCGGGAACCCGTGGCCGACGTCGAGGTGCAGGCCATCCAGGTCGGACCGGCCGTGTATTGTTCGTGCCCGGCCGAATATTTCTGCCAGTACGGATTGGACATTAAGGCCGGCAGCCCGTTTCGGTTCACGTTTCCGGTTTCGCTGGCCAACGATTGCATCGGCTATGTGCCCACCGCAGAAGCGCTCGGTCCCGGCGGTGGCGGCTACGAAACCCGGCTGACCAGCTACAGCAACCTGGAACCGACCGCGGGCCAGCAAATTGCCGACGCGCTGATTGCCTTGACCCGCTCGCTCCGGCCCGGTCCGACGCCCCAGCCTCCGGCGCTTGAGCCGTTCAAGGACAAAGCCTGGTCTTACGGCGACGTGCCCCCGGAGCTGGATTGACCCCACTCGCGACAACCGCCTTGAATCCTGGGAGCCTGAAAATGCCCGATCGCACAGTCGAAATGCCAGCCCTGAGCCGCCGCCAGGCGCTGGCCGGCGCCGCGGCGCTGGGCGCCGCAGCGCTGGGTTCTGCCGTGCCGGCTGCGCGGGCGTGGGGGGCTCCGGACAGCGCGGCCCCGGCCGGCGCACCCGAGGGCAAGTGGATCGATGCCCACTCGCATATCTGGTCGACCGACGTCGAGCACTATCCGCTGGCCGGCAAGTTGACCGTCGACGATCTGGATCCGCCCAGCTTCACCGACGTTGAGCTGATGGCCGTCGCCGCGCCCGAGGGGGTGGGCCGGGTGGTGCTGATCCAGCACTCGATTTTTCACCTGTTCGACAACTCGTACGTGGTCGACGCGGCCCGGCGGCATCCCGACCGCTTCCGCGTGGTGGGCATGATCGACGATCGGGGGCCCGATCCGGCGGCCGAGATGCGGCGGCTATTGCCGCAGAAGGTGACCGGTTTTCGCATCACGCCCTTTATCCGCGACGTGGAGCCCGACGCCTGGCTCGATGCGCCCGGCATGGGCCGGATGTGGCAGACGGCGGCCGACACCCGGCAGGCGATGTGCGCGCTGGTCGACGTCCGGCACCTGGCGGCGATCGACCGGATGTGCGCCCGACATGGCGACACGCCGGTGGTGATCGATCATTTTGGCCGGGTCGGATTCGACGGCACGATTCGCGATGCCGAGGTGGCCCAGCTTTGCCGCCTGGCGCGGCACAAGCAGGTGGCGGTCAAGATTTCGGCATTTTACGCGCTGGGCGAAAAGAAGCCGCCGCACACGGAGCTGGTGCCCATGATCCGGCGGCTGCTTGATGCATACGGTGTCGAGCGGTTGATGTGGGCCAGCGATTCGCCCTATCAACTGCAAAAGGGCAACGACTACGCCTCGTCGATCGCGCTGGTGCGGGACCGGCTCGATTTCCTGTCGGCCGGCGACCGGCAGGCGCTGCTCGCGGCGACGGCGGAGCGAGTTTTCCGATTTCGCTAGCCGCCCGGCGAATGCTGCAGCGGACTGCCTGCGCCGGTTGGCGCGATTCCGCGTTTTTCGCGCCTCAGTGTTTTTCGAGTCTCAGTGTTTTTCGAGTCTCAGCGTTTTTCGCGTCTCAGCGTTTTTCGAGTCCCTGCGGCCCGTCGGCCTGCCTGTTGCGCGCGACGGCTGGCGAGCGAAGCGGCTCAAAAGTCCTCTTCCGGGGCAGCCCGCTTTTTGCCTTTGCGCGGAGCGTCTTTATCTTTCCCGCCTCCTTCGCAGATCGGGCACTTGCCTTCGCCGCACATCCGGCAGAGCGGGCAGCCGTGCTTGCCGCCATGCGCGCGGTGCCGGGCCATGTGCTTGGCCACGGCCTGGCGGATTTCGCCCACGGCGCTCCACACATCGTCGGCCGACGCGCTCCAGAGAATCGTCAGCGTGTTGCCGTCGACCTTGGGATTCAAGGCCGCAACGAGCTTGCGTCCGAGTTCGTCGGGGCAGAACAGCTTGGCCTGGGCCTTCCAGCCTTCGAGCACGTCCAGACCCGCGGCTGCCGTGTCGGCATCCGTCATCACGGCCCGGGCGCGCAGGAACGACTGGCCGTCGCTCTCGCCACTGACCAGGCGGAACGAATCGATATGTTTGGCGACTGGCGCGGCGCAGTGCAGGTCGGCGGCGGCGATGCCCTGGACGCGGAGCAGGAACGTCGACCCGGCGGGGATGTTGCCGGCCAGGGCGTCGTCGGGGGCCAGCGCGGCACTCTTGCCGTCGAGGACGTCGAGGCCGCCTTTCAGGTTGTCGACGCTATCGGCCAACACGAGCTGATCGCGGCCGCGAAAGGTGGCCGAAACGCTCCACTTATGTTCGCGATGCTTGCCGCTCCAGCTGAGGATTTCGTAATCGCCGTACTTGCTGCTCTCGCGACCGGGCAGGGCGCCGGTCAAGGTGGTGATCCGCTGCGGATCGAACGCGGCAGCGACGATCGTTACCGCGGCCGGCTTGCCGATCTGCCGCCCGTAGGACGTGATGCCGTGGACGTCCTTGGTCGGGTCCATGCCCAGCATCGCGGTGACGAAATTCATCTTGTTCTGGGCGTCCTTGTGTTTTTCCATCGCCTGCTGCCAGGCTTTTTGCACCACGGTCGAAGCCCGGACCGCGTCCAGATCGACGTGGACCAGCCACTTGGCGTCGGCGGCGACCTGCTTCAGCTCGAGCGGGGCCGCCATCGCCCCCTGGGCCGCAGCCCAGACGACCGCCAGGGCCAGAACGCTTGCCAAAATCCGCCCGCCCGAAAATGCCTGGACCACGATGCGTCGCATGTTTCAGTTCTCCGCTTACAGGAAAAAACGCAGCCAACGGGGCACCGCCGGGTAATACCTGCGGCACGTCGGCATTGTTTCAGATTCGCGGCGGCCGCGGTATGCCCGGCCCAGCCGTTTTCGGCCGATCCGTCAGGCCGGGGGCAAGCATCGCCCGCGGGAACGGGCGCCGATTCTTCTACTGGCTAGGCCGAAAGATGGCTGGGCAGGCGATGCTAGCGGGCCGTTGAGCAGGCCGCCCTGCCAACGGGGGTCCGCCGGAGGGCGTTGCCGACCGCCGGGCAGTCGGACGCTGGTCGCGCCTGTCGGCGGCGCCGGAAAAGCCTGCCGGCGGCTATCCGATCGCCTTGGCGATGACGAACGCCGCGGTCGCGGCCAGACCGCCCACGACGACCGTTTGCCACGCGCTGCGCAGCGGCCGGGACGTGGTAAAGCGTCCTTTCACGTAGCCAAAGACCGCGAGCGCAAGGAGCGTTACGATCACCGAACCGATGAGCGCCGCATGCACCGAAGGCAGGAAAAAATACGGCGCCAGGGGCACCAGTCCGCCGGCGATGTACGAGAGCGCGATCGTCAGCGCGCTGCGGCTGGCCCGTCGCGGATCGGGCTCTTCCAGCCCCAGCTCGAACCGCATCATGAAGTCGACCCAGCGCTGCTGGTCTGCCCGGAGCGCGTCGACGACGGGCCAGACCCGATCGTCGGGCAAGCCGTAGGAGCGGAGCACGTCGGCGACTTCGGCGGCTTCGACCTCGGGCACGTCTTCGGTCTCGCGCAGTTCCCGCTCGCGCTCCGAGGCATAATGCTCGGCATCGGTTCGCGCCGCGAGGTAGCCGCCCAGGCCCATCGCAATCGCGCCGGCAGCAACCTCGGCCAGCCCGGCGGTGACGATGATCCCGCTCGAATCGACCGCACCCGACAAGCCGGCGGCCAGCGCAAAGGGCACGGTCAGCCCGTCCGACATGCCGATGACGATGTCGCGCACGGTCTCCGAGGCCGTGAAGTGCTGTTCGACGTGAGGAGTTTGCGGCATGCGCGGGCCTTTCGCTGGGCTTGAGGCGGTCTGGCGCTGGGACTTTTGTCGAGCGTCAGCCGGCCGGAAAGAAGAGCCGGTAGGTCTTGTATCCGCCGCCAATATTGGCCGCCGGGAAACCGTGCTGCCGCAGGATCCGAGTGGCCAGGTAGCCGCGCTGGCCAACCTGGCAGTAGGCGGCGATCTGCCGATCGCGGGGGATTTCAGTCAGCCGCGCGCGCAGCTCATCGACCGGAATATTGATTGCGCCGGGAAGATGACCGGCCAAGAACTCTTGCGGCGTGCGCACGTCGAGCAGCAGCGGCCGCTCGTCGGCCGGCGCGCCGAGCACCGCTTCGACATTCAGTTGCGGATGGTCGCCCCGCAGCAGGCCGGCCGCCACGAAGCCCGCCATGTTGATCGGGTCCTTGGCCGAACCGTACTGCGGCGCGTAGGCCAGCTCCGTTTCCTCCAGGTCGAAGACCGTCATGCCGGCCTGGATTGCCACGGCCAGCACGTCGATCCGCTTGTCGACGCCGGCCCCGCCGACGGCTTGGGCGCCGAGCAGTTTTCCCGAGTCGGGATGAAACAGCACTTTGAGCGCCATCGATTCCGCGCCGGGATAGTAGCCCGCATGATTGGCCGGATGGAGGTACACCTTGCGGTAAGGGCGTCCGGCGCGGCGGAGCGACTTTTCCGCCAGACCGGTCAGGGCGGCGGTGCGTTCGAACACGCCCACGATCGCGGTGCCCTGCGTGCCGCGGTATCGGGCCGGGCGCCCGAAGATATGATCGGCCGCGATGCGCCCCTGCCGATTGGCCGGCCCGGCCAGCGGCACCTGAGTCGGGTCGCCGGAAACGAAATCGACCACCTCGATCGCGTCGCCGACCGCATAGATATCTGGATGGCTGGTCTGCAGGTGCTCGTTCACTCGGATGCCGCCGCGCGGGCCCACTTGCAGGCCGGCGGCGACGGCCAGCTGGTTTTCCGGCCGCACGCCCACGCCCAGGATCACCAGCTGGGCCGGCAGCGATTCGCCCGACGTGAGCCGCACGGTCAGCCCCTTGGCCGACTGCTCGAAGGCCTCGGCCGATTGCCCCAGCAGCACCCGGACGCCGTGGGCGGCGAGCGCTTCGAGGATGGGGGTGGTCATTTCCTTGTCGAACGGAGGCAGCACCTGGTCTTGCAGCTCGACGAGCGTGGTCGCGACGCCGCGGCGGACGAAGTTTTCGACCAGCTCCAGGCCGATGAAACCGGCCCCGACCACGACTGCTTGTCCGATCCCCTCGTCGACGCGCTGCTTGATGCGATCGACGTCGGCCAGATTCCGGAGCGTGAGGACGCCGTCCAGGTCGATGCCCGGAATCGGCGGCCGCAGCGGAGCCGCCCCGGGGGCCAGAATCAACTTGTCATACGTTTCTTCGTAGGTCCGATCGGCGGCGAGGTCGCGAATGCGGACTTTCTTGGCCACCGGGTCGATGGCTTCGACCGACGAACGAGTGCGCACGTCGAGCTGGAAGCGGACGCGCAGCCGCTCGGGCGTCGTGACGAGGAGCTTGTCGCGCGGGGCGATTTCGCCCCCCACGTAATAGGGCAAGCCGCAGTTGGCAAACGACACGTCCGGCCCGCGCTCCAGCAGGATGATTTCGGCATCTTCCGACAGCCGGCGGGCCCGCGCGGCCGCCGACGCTCCGCCCGCCACGCCCCCCACGATGAGCAATTTCATGATTCGAATCGCTGTGCAGTTCCTGGTGGCATCGAGACCCTTGCGGCTGCCTGTTGCCAAGAGACTTCTCGGGCCCCGCTGGCCGCTCCCATCGTATCCGATCACGTGCCGGCGCTGTAGCCGCCCCGACCGTCTGGCGATCGGCGTGACAGCCGGATCGTCGGCGCTGCGCGAACCATCGGCCGGGACCGTTGTCTTTTTTCTGCGGCAACTTTTTGCCGAAAGGGGGTGATCTCGTTTCCTGGCCCGACCGTTTTTTGTCGGGCTGATGTCCGCAATGGCCTGCTCGCTGCAGCGGGAGGATATAGCCATGCCTGGGTTCAACCGCCGGACAGCGCCGCGCGTCGTGGGCGGCAAGGTGCAGCGCAAGAATCGCTCCGCCCGAACGCCCAACTATTGGAACACTCCGCAAGTCCAGCCGGTCATCGACCGGCAGCGGCCGGGCGCCGGGTTTCGCCATGTGCTGAAGAAGTCGGACGTGGTCCGCTTTATTCGACTGCTGCCCAAATGGGGCGAACTCTCCACGGGGCTAAGCGCGATTCTCCTGGCGCCGGGCGACGACTGCTACGGCTGGCACCGGCCCGGAGTCGTGGCGCTGTGCGCCTGGGACATCGCCCTTTGGCAATGGTCGACCGGCGAATTCTTCGCCGGGCACGTCGAACTCTTGGATCGAATCGGCGTGCCGTATGAAGCGGCGGACGGCGGCTGGCTGTGCAAATTCGAGCCGGCGACCGTGCGCGCGTTTCTGCTCGTGCATGTCCTTTTGCATGAGCTGGGCCACCATCACGACCGCATGACCACTCGCTCCCAGCGGCGGCCCAGCCGCGGCGAGCGCTACGCAGAAGAGTACGCCCGGCGGTTCGAGCCCGTGATTCTGGACCGCTACTTCAACGAATTCGGCCTGCCCTGAGTCGGGTCAGCGAGCGGCTCCTGACGCCGGGAACGGCTCGGATGCGGCGGTCTGTGCCGTTACCGGCCAGCGCGCTTGCGGATCCGGCCGCCGCCGCTGGAGACGCTCCAGACGGCGAGGCCGCTTTTGACGGCGTCAATCCGGGTCACTACTTTTAGGGGCAGAGTTCGTCCGTGGCAGAGTTCGTCCGTGGCAGAGATCGTGGCGACAGTGTTTTCAGTCGCAGATCCGTCGCCAGAACGAACGGCGCGGGCGAATCGTTCCCGAAACTGCGATCCGAGCACTTGCCGGCAAGTGCGAGCCGCCCACTTGGACGGAAGCCCAGCACCTGATTATCGCCGAGCAATAACCCAGATGACGACCGATTACGACCCGATTGCCGAGCAGTACCAGCGATCGAAGCAGCAGCCCTGGCGCACCTTCGTCGAGTGCTTCACGCTGCTCGAGCTAATCGGCGATCCGCGGGAAATGGCCGTGCTGGACGTGGCCTGCGGCGAAGGCTTCTATACCCGGCTGCTTCGGCAGCGCGGAGCGGCGCCGGTGCGGGGAGTGGATCTGTCGCCGGGCATGATCGAGCTGGCCCGCAAGCAGGAAGCCCGGCAGCAACTGGGCATCGAGTACCTGGTCGGCGACGTGCGCGATTTGCCCGACGTCGGCGCTTGCGATCTGGCCGTGGCGGCCTATCTGCTCAACTACGCCAGCAGCCGAGAGGAGCTACAGGCGATGGTCGACGGAATTGCCCGGTGCCTGGCGCCGGGCGGCCGCTTTGTGACCGTGAACGGCAACCCGGCCCTGCATTTTCCCACGGCGCCATCGTATCGGGCTTACGGATTCGAAACAAGCGTCCCGGGCCCCTGGCGGGAGGGCGCGCCCATCAAGTGGACGTTTCATCTGGAGGGCGGAGCCTTCGAGATCGAAAACTACCACCTGGACGCAGGGCTTCACGAAGAGGCGTTCCGTCGAGCCGGCTTCCGGCAGATTCGCTGGCACCAGCCGAGATTATCCCCCGCAGGGCTTCGCGCGCACGACCGCCAGTTCTGGTCGACCCTGCTGGATCACTCGCCGATAACGTTCATCGAATGCGTCAAGTGAATCGGCCGTGTAATGTCATCGGCGCAACTGCGCTGTCAGCCGCTTAGCTTGGAACAAGCGGTTCGACGACAACCCCCTGGGATTTCGCGGGCGGGAGAGTGTGCCCCAGCGGGGACACTCGTTCCGCTATAATGTCGCCCGGCGGAGAGTGTCTTGGGCAGAGGAACGACTGGCGGCGGTCCAAGGTTTGTCTATGAATGACGACCGTTCCGGGTGCACGCAGGGTATGAGCCGCAACCAGTTGGATCCGCAAAGCGATCAGTGGTCCGAGTGGCTCCTGCACCGCCGGCACGCCGACGATCCGGCGTGCGAGAGCATGGTACGCGCCGCAGTCCAACGCTTCGCAAATTGCGTTCTCGACCGCGCTCAACTTACTGCTGGCATGACACTCGCCGACATTGGAGCTGGCGATGGCCTCGTTGCCTTCGGCGCGATTGATAGGATCGGGCCGTCGCTCCGTGTGTTGCTCACGGACATCTCCGCCCCCATGCTTCGTCACGCGGAAGCAATCGCCGCCGAACGCAGATTGTCACGGCAGTGCTCTTTCCTCCAATGTTCCGCCGAGAAACTTGAGGGCATCGTTGAGGCCTCTGTTGATGTCGTCACTACCCGCGCCGTTCTAGCCTACGTCTCCGATAAGCCTGCCGCCTTGCGCGAGTTTCTCCGAGTTCTCAAGCCCGGGGGCCGACTTTCCATCGGCGAACCTATCTTTCGGGACGACGCTCTCGACGTCATCGCCTTGCGAAAGCTGCTCGACGCTCGCCCCCCGGAGTCTCAGGACCGCTTTCTGCCTCTTCTGCATCGCTGGAAAGCCGCACAGTTTCCAGCGACCGTGGAGGAAATGGCGCAAAGCCCGATCACTAACTACTCCGAGCGTGATCTGATCCGCTTCGTTCAGGGTTCCGGATTCGCTGAGATCCACCTTGAGTTCCACGTTGATATCGTCCCGTCCATAATCACCTCTTGGGACGTTTTCCTCGGCTCATCGCCGCACCCCTGGGCTCCGTCACTCAGCGAGATTCTTAGGGATCGGTTTACTTCGGAAGAACGGCAACTCTTCGAGCAGGTCCTTCGTCCCAGCGTCGAAGGAGGCCATTCGTTCACCTGCGAACGCATTGCCTATCTCACCGCAAGAAAACCAGCCGCTTGAACCACCGAGGTGAGCGCGAGGGCACCCGTAGGTCGCCCTTGCATGAGCATCGCCACGAGACGCTGCACGGCGGCGCGATCGGGCAGCCCCCTCGTGGCAAACCTCATTGGCATGCGGCAGCCGTTTTAGGGCCGTCAGCAGTTCCTTTGTCAGCGGAACATTGGAGATAGGCGCCAAGCTGTCGTCCTTCTTCCCCATTACAGGTTCCCAGCCCTCAAGGATCGTCAGTCGGGCGGAAGAACATCAGACGGTCCACAAGTCCAGCTACGAGATGCTGCACGAGATTGTAGAAAATAATCGGCAGCAACACTTGAGGGTGATCGGCCAAAGCCATCGAAGCCAGCACGAGGCCGGTGCCGTTATTGTTCATTCCTAAGCCGAACATCAGAGCGATCTGATCGGTCTGATTAGACTTTTGGAGCCGTGCGATGACCCAGCCTGCGAGAAAAGCCACCACGCACAACAGCAGAGTGATCCCGAGTGTGACGGCCAGGAAGTCAAGGTCGGGATTCGAGATCGCCTGCGGTAATGACACCGAGGCGTTTGAGTAGTTGAGGAACAGCAAAATCGCCGAATTCGCCAATTTGAGACATGGCTTGCTGGCGGCAATCCGGTCTTTGCCCAGCATTTGGCGACAGACGATTCCCATGATCGAAGGAACAATCACCGAGATAAGCAAGAACCAGCCGGTGCTTCCACCCGCGAGTTCGTGGAGGTCCTCGGAGTAATCTCCGGTGGTCATCAGGCCGACTGCATGCAAAGCGATCGGCGTCGTCAATGGGCTAAGAAAGGTCGAACACAATACGAGGCCCAGGCTGAGGGCCAAGTTCCCGTTCGCATTCTGCGACCAAGCGGTCGAGGAGCCAGCAATCGGCATCGAAGCGACGAGTGCTAGGCCGACAAGAATATTTTGCACTTCGTCAGGATTATGCCACAAACGCATCGTGAGCATGACCATGCAGATATAAGCAATCGGGATCACGAGATTCGCAAGCAACCCGAATACGAGCGAGAGCGGATCGCTTCGCAACTTTTTCAAGGCCGACAATTCGACGCCCATGCCGGCATTGAACAGCAAGAAGCCGAGCATCGCCATTGGCAGGCTGATCGTTCCCCAAGACATGGACCTGACCGCAAGGCCCATCCTGGGAAAAAACGCTGCGACGATGTATGAGCCGATCAGCAGCCAGATGAATCGGGCGTGGACGAAATGGGAAAGTCGAGCAAACGAATTCATATTAATCTTGCAACCGAGGGAAGTTTTGCCGGATCGGGCGAGACGGAACGGGCAAAATAGTAGACTGCCGCATCCCGCATGTCTTTGTCGGGGTTGAGAATTGCTTCCTTGATTTTCTCGGCGGGCAATCGCATTGGGCCGCTCCTTGCTGGATTCGGGACCAGTGGTCGCAGAATGCTGTCAGTTTATGCGATCCAGGATGGCTCGTGTACGGGAGGAATGCCCGGCTTTGGCGAAGGTATCATCCCGCCATTTTTTCCCATTTCTGGGGGTGTTATGATGGACGGCTATGGCCGTCGCCCTCGAAACCTTCGTCAAGCATCTTACCGACTCTGGGATCATTGCTCCCGGTAAGCTGGAAAGCTTCCTACCGCCTAAGGCCGTCCCCAAGGACGCTCAGGAACTTGCTCGGCAACTCGTCCAGAGCAAGCAACTGACGAAGTACCAAGCGGCTGAAATCTACCAGGGCCGTGCCAGGTACTTAATCCTTGGCAACTACACCATCCTCGACAAGATCGGGGCCGGTGGGATGGGGCAGGTCTTTAAGGCCGAGCATCGTCGGATGCACCGCATTGTGGCGATCAAGATGCTGCCGAAAGCCATGATGAAGGATGCTGCAACGATAGCTCGCTTCGAGCGTGAGGTCACTGCGGCAGCCAAACTACGGCACCCGAACATCGTTGCTGCGGACGATGCCGACGAGGCGGGTGGAGTCCATTTCCTCGTGATGGAGTATATCGAGGGCAGCGACCTTTCAGCCTTGGTCAAGAAGAACGGTCCTTTCCCGGTCGCCAAGGCAGTCAACTATATTCTGCAAGCAGCCAGGGGCTTGGAGTTTGCCCACAAGAAGGGCGTGATCCATCGTGACATCAAACCGGCAAACCTGCTGCTTGATGCTGATGGCACGGTCAAGATTTTGGACATGGGATTGGCTCGCATCGAAGCGGGCGGCGATGCGGCCACTCAGGCCGAATTGACCGGGACCGGGGCCGTAATGGGCACCGTGGACTACATGGCCCCAGAGCAGGCTCTTAGTACAAAACACGCCGAAGCCCGCTCCGATATTTACAGTCTCGGTTGCACTCTGTACTACCTCATCGCAGGCAAGCCGACCTACGACGGCGACTCCTTAATGGCGAAGTTGCTGGCTCACCGTGAAACGCCGATTCCTTCGCTTGCTGCCGATGTGCCGGAGCAGGTCCAGGCCATCTTCGAGAAGATGATTGCCAAGAACGCTGACGACCGCTATCAGACGATGAGCGAGGTTGTGGCTGACTTGCAGGATTGTGTCTCCGGCGGCTCGACGGTCGGTGGCTCAAAGACATCGGTTGAGTCTAGTTCCGAAATCAGCAGCCTGAGTTTTCTCCAAGATGCCCCTTCCAAGAAGTCGGCGAGTCACACGGCTGCCCATAGGAAGACCACAAAGCCCGCCACGGGAGCGGGCAAGGGCATTTCCAACCGTGGCAAGCTCGCCATCGTCGGCGGCGGCTTACTGGCCTTAATCGTGTTGGCGGGCATTCTGCTCAAGATTCGCACCAAAGATGGCACGCTGGTCGTCGAGATTGACCAGCCGGACGCCACGGTCGAGGTTTTGAATGACGATGGCAAGGTCGAGATCACCCAGCCGGGCGGGAAAGGCACGATCTCCATTTCCATCGATCCCGGCAAACACCGGCTGAAGATCGAGAAAGACGGCTTCGCTGTATTTGGGCAGGACTTCGTGATCGAGGCGGGCGGCAATCAATCAATCAAGGCTCATCTTGACGAGGACAAGCCCTGGTACAAGCCTGCCTTCCGAAAATGGGAAACGGAAGTCGCCGCCATGCCTGCTGAGGAACAGGTCAACGCTGTGTCCAAGAAGTTGATGGAGTTGAATCGGGGTTTCGATGGCAAGCTCGCCGAGCAGATCGAAGCTGGCGTCGTCACAGCGGTCAGCCCGGTGAGCGACCACCTGATTGACATCTCGCCCCTGCGGGCTTTCTCCAGGCTGAAGACTCTACAACTTCTTGCCAGCGACCAGCAAGTCAGTCAGCTTGCCGATTTGTCGCCACTCTCGGGGATGCCGCTAACCCAACTGAAATTTGCCTCGACCCCAGTTTCCGATCTGACTCCGCTGAAGGGAATGAAACTGACGCTTCTCCATTGCCCAGGATCGAAGGTGAGAGCTCTTTCGCCCTTGATTGGGATGCCTCTGACGAGCTTGAAGTGTAGTGATACGCAGGTATCCGACCTTTCGCCGCTCAGGGGTATGCCGCTCGTGTCGCTGGACATCGACGGATCACAGGTATCCGATCTGTCGCCACTGGAGGGGATGCCCCTGACGAGTCTGAATTGCCACAACTCGCCAGTATCCGATCTATCGCCTCTCGCAGGGATGCCGCTTGGGACACTGCAATGTGGCGACTCTAAGGTGGCCGACTTGAAACCGCTCAAGGGGATGCCACTTACAATTCTGAATGTGGACCGCTCTGACGTCGGCGATTTGTCGCCGCTGCGGGGGATGCCGTTAACAGCGATCAGCCTTGACAAATGTTCGCTGGTGACCGACATCTCGCCGCTCAACGGAATGCCGCTGACTTACTTGCATCTTGGTGGCACGAACGTCACACGAGCCGATGTCGCAGCCCTGCGAAAGACGCTCCCGAATAAAGGCGACATGCAATCGGTCGAGAACGCTAATGTGGGCGAAGTGTGGGAATCACCAGCCTTCCAGAAATGGGAGCAGGGGGTCGCCGCACTATCCGCCGAGGAGCAGATCAAGGCGGTCAGCAAGAAGCTGGTCGAATTGAATCCGGGGTTTGATGGCAAGGAGACACACGACATCGAGAACGGAGTAGTGACGGGCCTGGCGTTCGATTCCGTCAAACTGACTGACCTCAGCCCGGTACGAGCGTTGGTCGGGCTGAAGTCGCTTGCCTGCATCAACAATTCAATTCTGTCTACCCTTTCACCGCTTAAGGGAGCGAAATTGACGGCCCTCGATTGCAGTCACACGCAAGTGAACGATTTGACCCCACTCAGTGGGATGCCTCTGGCCAGCCTGACTCTCATCGATACGCCAGTGTCCGACTTGACGCCGCTCGGCGGCATGCGATTGACCCGCTTGAACCTCGACCACACGCAAGTTCGAGACTTGTCGCCGCTGGCAGGAATGCGAATGACCCATTTGCTGATCGACCATACCGGGGTTGTCGACCTGTCGCCAATCGCCGAACTGCCGCTTGCGGTCCTGCATTGCCGTGACACGCAGATTTCAGATTTGAAGCCAGTGGCCGGAATGCCTTGCACCGAATTGTACGTCGACAAAACGGCGGTAGCCGACCTGTCGCCGCTGGCCCAAATGAAACTGCAATCGGTGCTGATCACCCCGGCGAACATCACCAAAGGGATGAACGGCATTCGCCAGATGAGCAGCCTGACGGTCATTGGTTCAGGCTGGGCCGAGAGCAATCGGTTTCCTGCGGCTGAATTCTGGAGGAAATACGACGCCGGTGAGTTTGGCAAGCCCGAATCAACGGCCGCCGCAACTCCAGACGACAAGCCTGTCAACACCTACCTCGACCCCAGCTTCAAGAAATGGGAGAAGAAAGTCGCCGCCCTACCTGCCGAGGAGCAGGTGAACGCCGTCGTCAAGAAGTTACAAGAGTTGAATCCGGGCTTTGATGGGAAGGCAAAGCACGAAGTCGAAGGTGGCGTTGTAACGAAACTCTATTTCGACTCGGATCAAGTGGCCGATATTTCGCCAGTCCGGGTATTGAAGAGTCTAGGGTTATTGGCATGCTCGGGAAATGGCACAGCCGCTGCAAAGTTGAGCGATCTGTCTCCCTTGAAAGGCCTGCCTCTTGGCCATCTTTATTGCAGCAATGTGCAAGTGTCCGATCTGTCGCCGCTGGCCGGAATGCCGCTGACGATTCTTGACTGTGCTCGTTCGTCTGTGTCAGACCTTTCGCCACTCCAAGGCATGAAGCTGACCAACCTTAGTTGTCGGATGACCAAGGTATCCGACCTTTCGCCCTTGCGGGGGATGCCGTTGACCGAACTAGCGTGTTGGGGCATGCCGATCTCCGACCTCTCGCCACTGCGGGGCATGAAGTTGACCAACTTGAATTGCTGCTGGACGCAGGTATCCGATCTAGCGCCAATTGAAGGGATGCCGCTTGCCAGTCTGACTTTCAATGGCACGCCGGTTTCCGATCTGACTCCACTCCAAGGGATGAACTTAGCTGAGATTTGGCTGACGCCAAAGAACATCACAAAAGGAATGAATGTCATCCGCACGATGACAAGCCTAAAGGCAATTGGACAGAACGCAGAAGATATATTTGCCCCTGCCGAGTTCTGGAAGAAGTACGACGCCGGTGACTTGAAGTAGACCAACCCATCATCGGTCAGCCGCGGCAGCGGCCCATTCGTCAATTTGATTCTGATGAGTTGGTGGGAGCACTTGAGTTTTTCGAGAAAACGCTGGCCTGGCGTCACGGTGGCTCAAGCGATGTGCAGGGTGTTTTTGTGGAGTTGGAGCCGAAAAAACGAGATTTCTGGCCTCGAATGGTCCGGTTATCGACAGGTCGGCAACGAGCACCACTTCGAGACGGTCGGGAAATGGGGAGTCGAGAAATGGTTTCAACTTCCTGAGCGAGTCTTTCAGGAACTTGGTTCGATGAGAACAAGTAGCCCGTTTGTCTTCGCCGTGTTCAACGATCAGTTGCGAAGGTCTCATCTCGTTAGCTCGCAGCCTTGGCAAGCCAGCCAAGTTCGAGCGGAATTCAATCCAGAGAATCTTGGTGAATGGTTTTATCGCCAGGTGTCGTTCTGGTCGAAATCACTCTCTCGTGGCAAAGCCTACACCCATGTCTTCCGAAAAACGAGTTTGCAATATGCCCGGCGTGGGGATGACGCAAACACACGACTGGCCCAGGATGCTCGTGTCGGGAAAGGCGTAATGATGACCAGCTTACGTGAAAGAATCCGACGAGGAGATGCGGCACAGCAGTAACCGCATGTTCGTCCGCATTCAGAGCAGTTTGAGGCCGGACGTTGCTCGTCGATATGGTTTCGACGAGCCGTCAACGAGTCCGCTCGAACGTCAGTTGAGCGAGGCAGTCGCTGCTCAAGACTGGCAACTTGCGGCGAAGATTAGTGCTGAATTGGCCCAGCAGAAGCGGGGCAGCTAAGTGAAGACTTCGGCGGTCCCAGACGGCCTCGGAATGTACCAAATCTGTGAAAATCTGAGAAAAGTGAAACGGCGACCGAAACTGCCGCTTGTGGGCCTCGCCAGAAATCATCTGCTCACAATGAGTTAGGAATACGCCCGGCAGGAATCGAACCTGCAACCTGCGGATTAGAAGTCCGCTGCTCTATCCAGTTGAGCTACGGGCGCAAAATGCGGCATTTTACGAGTGCTTTGAAGATCTCCCGGCATCCGTCCGGAGGATGGCGAAGCCGCAGCTGACACCACGGCGTCCAGCCGGGCTCGCCGGTGGCGACAGAACTAAAGGTACTCGAAAAGGTGCAAGCAGCAAGCCCGGCGGGCGTTACGTGGATTCTCCCCGGTTCGATCCGGCGCCTGGCCACTGGGCGAAAAAAGTGCCGGGGGTGAAGCTTCTGCGTCGCACGCCGGGGCGACGCCCGGGTGCGGCGACTGCCGGAGATCAGCCCGACGCTGCTGCGCTTGCGCGAGCTGGAGATCCTGGAAAAGATCCCAACGGCCGGCAATCGCAACATCGTGCTGGGCGACGTGCCTTCGGAGCGGCGCGGTCTGGCTGACCGCGCGGTCAACCTATTGTAGACGTTCGCCCAGCCTGGGAGGTTGGGAACGATGCCGGCCTCCGGGGTTAACTTTTGGGGACCCTTCCGGACGAGACAGCAAAACAGCCCATTGCCGTACTGCAAATCCCTGAAGTTGCCCAGGAAGTCGAAGGGCGCGGTTCCAGAGGATAAATATCCCGCCCCATTCATGTAGTAGACTGGGGGAGGCCCAGTATACAACCCGCGAGGAGACCACAGCCGTGGCCAAGAAAGCCAAAGCCAAAACCAGCAAGTCGGCGGCGATTCGCGCCGCCTTAGAGGCGACCCCGGACAAACCCGCGGCCGAGATCGCCAAATCCTTGAAGGTGACGCCCGCCCTCGTTTACGCCGTCAAGGCGAGCGCAGCCAAGAAGGCCGGCAAGGCTAAAGCCAAACCGGGCCGCAAGCCGGGCCCGAAGTCTGGCGCCAAGACGGCGGCGCCGCATGCCGCTCATGCCGCCTTGGATTCGGCCTTCGAGTTCGTCACGAAGGTCGGTGGGCTGCTGCATGCCGAGCAACTGATCGCCAAGCTGAAGTCGATCAAAGAGCGGCTGTAAGCCGCCGCTCGGTTTCGCGAGACAACTCGGCCCTCCAAGGTTCCGTAGATCCTTGGGCGGCTTTTTTGTGGGATGGCCGGCGGTCGCCTTGCGACCTATAGAGCCCATCCGAGAACCGACTCGGAGAGGGGGACAGTCCCGTTTTGCTCCGGGGCTGCGCAAAACCGCTCGCCGTCCCCGCCGGTTCTCGGAGAGGCACTCAGCCGGCGTGCAAGGCTTCGTTCAGATGTTCCTGGAACGCCACGGCACGTCCCACGTCTGGAAATTCTTCCTTCGTGCCGCCCGTGCCGGTGATGATCAGCGTTCCAGAGCCCCAGATCAGCCTGTCGGACAGCGATTGATTGACGGCGATGCTCTCGATCTTCGCCAGCATCATCTCGTAAGACGTTCTGGTCAGAAATCCATGATGGATCATGACTCGCTGGTTCGTCAGCACGAAATGGGACATGTAGTACTTGGTAAACGGCGATACCAGGAACAAAACAGCCAGCCCGGTGCAGGCCCAGAACACCAGGTGGGCGTGGTCTGCGGCGATCAGCCTGGAAAAGAATGCCCCAACCAGGGCCAGGGCCGACAGCACGAACGGCTTCACGAATAGCTTCTTGGAAAACCTTGTCGAGTAGATCACGTGCTCTTCGCTGCTGAGGCTCATTTCACGTTTCCTGGAAGCTGGCCGGCCGGAATCCGGAGCATACGGCTGCAGATCAGGCGGCCTTGTTCGGTAGAGCGGTTCCCGCTGGCGACCGCAGTGTGCGGCGTGGGTGGTTGATTTGGAGCCTATCCGAGAACCGGCGGGGACTGTCCCAGTTTTGCGCAGTCCTCGGAGCAAAACGGGACTGTCCCCCTCTCCGAGTCGGTTCTCGGATAGGCACTTGGGCTACAAAACGACTCGGCCATCTCGGAATCATTCATCGGGTCGGTCCAAAGCCAGCAGGTCATCCAACTCACTCACGATCGCTGGACCATGACCGCACGATGTTACCAAGGAGATTGACGGACTGCACGTGGTTTTCCCTTGGCGGCCGGTCAATACCGCCAGCCCATAGCGGAAGTGCTCATCCTGCAGCAGCGGCGCGAGCGGTCCCAGCCGTGCAACTCGACGCCGCTGGCCGGACTCGCTGCGGCAGCCGCTGCGTCCCGTCGCGGCCGATGCCACGCGGGCGGCAACACTGGAGAGCGCCCAGTAGTCCGTCGATACCCTGGGCGTGGTCCGCTCCGGTCGACAATCGTGAAAGCGAGCGCATCGAGCTGCGGTCCGGTGCCTACGGAGACGCAGGCACCGGATTGGCGGCGCGAGCGCTCGCCATAGCGGTGACCGTGGGCTAGGGTTTCGTCGTCAGCGCAATCGCGCGGCCATCCGTCAAAGCGGCGCACAGCCTGGCTCGCCGGTGGCCACTGAACTAAAGGTACTCGAAAAGGTGCAAGCAGCAAACCCGGCGGGCATTACGAAGAGTCTCTCCGGTTCGATCCGGCGCCGGGCCAATGGGCGAAAAAAGAACCGCAGGGCGAAAGGTTCTGCGTCGCACGCCGCAACGACTCCCTCGCAGCCGTGGGCAAACAGGAAAGGTCAACGTGGCTACCTGTACGCCCGCCCTGTTCCCAAGATCAGGACCGGCGCGGCGACCGTGCGAGCCCTGCTGCATTGGTTCCCGATCGCCCGGCGAAACACGCCTGGCCTGCGCCAGACGGCGAACCAAACTGGACTAAGATGGGTGTCGGGCGTGCCGTCGCCGAGTATCATGTTTGGCTCGGCAGTGCATTTCCGTTTGTGCCAAGGAAGTTCAAGGTCAGCGAGATGGTTAGACCGATTGCCTCGTGGATTCGTGCCGGCGGATTGGTTCCGCTGGCTCTGTTCAGCCTGTTGGTTCTGTCGGCGGCAGCCGGGCGAGCCGCCGAGGACGCCAGCTTCGCTCGATTCGATCGGCGGGCAAAAGCCGGTGATCGCCTGAACGTGGTTTTCTTTGGCTGCTCGCTGACCTGGGGAGCGAACGCCACCGATCCGCAGTTGACGAGCTTTCGAGCCCAGTTTGCCGATCGCTTGACCGCGAAGTACCCGGCGGCCCACTTTCGGTTCTGGGACGCAGCGATCGGCGGCACGGGCTCGCAATTGGGCGTGTTTCGGCTCGATCGGGACGTGCTGCGCCACAAGCCGGACCTGGTGCTCGTGGACTTTTCCGCCAACGACGACATCTATTCCGACAACCTCGAGACCATGGCCAGCTACGAGGCCATCATCCGGCGCATTCTGCTGGAAGCCCAGGCCCCGGTCGTGCAGGTGATTTTCCCTTTCGAGTGGAACGTAGCCGCGGGCAAGCTGGATGGCATGAAGCGACGCGAGATGCACAGGGCACTTGCTGCGGCGTACCGCGTGCCAAGCGGCGACGCGATTGAGCTTGCGCAGCAGCGTGTCGCGGCCGGCGAGACGACCATCAAGACACTCTGGCCCACCGACGGCGTGCATCCCGGCGACGAGGGTTATAAACTATTTACGGATGCGGCATGGACGGCCTTCGAACAGGCTGTCGCGAAAGAAGCCGTCTGCCAGCCGCCCGAGAAGATGCTCTACGCCCACACGTATCTGCACAGCGCCCGCACACGGCTTTCGAGCCTGGGCACCCCGCCCGCGGGTTGGCAGATTGGCGCTCCGAACCTGGTTGCCGCGTATTTCGACATGCTGATGTCGCGCTGGCTCGATGACGAGACGATCGCCCGCGCGGCGACGCCGGCCGAACCAGACGCGGCCGGCGCGAATGCGCAGCCTGCCGCGGTCCGCCAACCCGCGCGGTTCAAGGCGAAGTTTCGCGGACAAATGCTGATGTTTTACGGCGAAACCACCAGGCAAAGCGGCAAGTATCGCGTCTACATCGACGGCATGTTGATCACGCACCGCGAGAACAAAGATCAATCGCCGCTCGAGGAGTTCGACGCCGGCAAATTCGGGCGGACGGTAGGCGGCAACGCCCACCTGACGCAGATCATTGCCGAAGGGCTTGATCCCGAAAAAGAACATCTCCTGGAAATCGAGCCCGCCTTCGAGCAGCCCGACCAGGAATTGCGGCTAGAAAGCATTTGTGTGGCCGGCCCGCACGTCGGCGTCTGGCGAGCCGAGTAACCCCCGAGCCCACGGGCTGGCCCGCCCATCGACCGATTCACCTGACGTGCAACGCACGAACCGTAACGCTAGAGGTCCGATGACGTACCGCTTGCTCGCTCGAAACGCAATCTTGGCCGGTGTATTGACGGCGCTATTTTTTGGCCTGGCCCGGGCCACCGAAACGGAAAATCAAGGGATTCGGATCCTGCCGGCGCCCGGCAAGGTAGCCGTCGACGCGGAACTCAAGGACTGGGACCTGTCCGGGGGCATTTTTATTTGCTCCGACGCCGAGAACCTGCGCGAGCGAATTGCCGTCTGGTTCCACGCAATGTGGGATCAGGACAATCTCTATATTCTCGCGCGGTGGGTCGACGACACGCCTTTGAACAACCCTGGCCGCGTCTCCGGCGATCAGGGTTTCGCCGGCGACTGCCTGCAAGTGCGGACGATCTGCTTTGCCGACGCGCCCAATCACGGCACTCCCGAGCCGCCCACCCAGCGCACGACGCATATCACCGCCTGGCGCGATCGCGACGAGCGCGACGTCGTCGATATGGAGTTCGGCACGCAGTTCAATCAGGGGGGCCTCAAGGACGCCAAGACCCAAGGGGCGGCGCAGGCATTTCGCCGGAATGCCGACGGCAAAGGCTACGTGCAGGAAATCTCGATTCCCTGGAAACTGCTGCGCGCGGCGCCTGGCGGCCGGAAGCCGATCGCAAGATCGTGATCACGGTGGAACCCAATTTCGGGCTTGGGATTACCCACAAGTTTCCGCCATCACGATGCCTTGGTCGAGGCTAATCTGACGTGAGTTGCAAGCGGAGCTTGCTGCTGTCGCTTATTGCGGAGGGCCTCGGACATGGATGTCTGGGTCGAGCGAGAGATCGCAGGTTGTCAGTTTCCGGACCAACGCTTGAGCGAGATGCCGGCGAAGTCGGTCCCAATGTATCCGGTCGGAGTGAATCCGCTCGCCGCTCGGCCGGCCCCCAGGAGGACGCAGAGCAGCGCGAATGGCGTGATGCTGGCGCGAGCACAATCCACCACGGCGCGAACGGCCGGTTTGGCACTCGGGATGAAACTCACGAGCAGACTCCGGCAAGATCGGGGCGGGCGGCAGTGGCGGCAACGTGATGAGCATCAAGCCCGTCGCCAGAATAACTTCGTGCTCACGTCGGGGTAATTGCCGATCGACTCCCGGGCGGAGATAGACGAACCCAGGCCGGCAGCTTTGCACGGTGCTGGGGCTGGCTAGGGTTTCGTCGTCAGCGCCAGCACGCGGCCATCCGCCAAACCGGCGATCAGCCGGTCCTTCCACCAGCCCAGCGCGGTGATGTCCTGCGGCAGTTGCTGCTCGCTGAGAACTTTTCCTGCTGGATTGGCGACGCGCAGCGTGCCGCCCCAGTAGGCTACCGCCACGCGGTCCCCATCGGCCACGACCAGCTTGACGATCCGATCGGCGCGCTCGAACGGTTTGGCGACGTCGGGGGCCGGCGCGATGAGCGGCTTGCGCGCCGCCGAGATCACGCCCGGGTCGGCTTCGGCGATGCGCGTCGACTTGCCTGCCGGGTCGAGCGAAGTCGCCGAGCCGTCGTGGGTGATCGCCAGAACACCGTCTCCGCCAATCTGCAGCGCCAGCACGCGGTCCGGCAAGATCGCTTGCCAGGCCAGCGGCGCCGCCGGAACTTTGCCCGGCGCACTCGTGGCCGGCGACAGGGAGTCGCGTGTCGGAAATTCCCAGCGCGTGAGCGGTTTGATGCCGGCAATCGCCTCGTACAGCGTTCCGACCGCCTCTTGCATGCCGGCGTCATCGTCCGCGATGAGCGTGATCGATTCCTGGCCCTTGCCCACGCCGTCGAGTTGCCAGGAGATATAGCCGCGCCCCGAGCCTGGCAGTTGGCCGGCGACGGGCGTATACGGCAGGAACCGCTGCTCGACGAGGTACTTGATGATCGGATGATCCTGGGGTGTGCCGAGCAGAATCACGGGACCTTGCACGGCGAAGCCGGCGATCGCGGGCCGATTGGCATCGCCGACCTTTGCCGCCTCGCCCGAATATTCCAGGCCGACCCAAGTGGGCGCCTCGGCCGCGCTGAGCGGTCGCGACTTGGCCGCTTCCGCCAAGGGCATGCGCTTGCTGCGAATCCCCCACGGCTCGAGCGCGCTGGCGAGCCGGGCGGCGGCGGCTTCGTTGAAGGGGCTGTCGCCGGTGACAATCGTCACGTCGCGGAACGCCCGGCCGAAGTCGAAGCAATGCTTCACATCGTCCGGAAAAATCAACGCCCGGGTCGTCGCCCCTGCCAGCGTGTGCACCTGGGGCGGCGCGAAGTCGAACGTCGCGCGATCCGCGGCGCCACTTAATCCTTCGCGCACCGTCACCGTCCACTTGCCCGGCGGATCGTTGGCCGCCAGCGGCAGCGAAACAGCAAATTGCCCCAGCTTGCTGGCGCGGAAAAGTCGATATCGAGACGCGCCCAAGGGATCGATCACTTCCACGTCGAGCGGAATCGAACCCGCGAGCACGCGTCCCTTGTCGTCGACGACGTTGGCCGCGATTTGCAGTTTTACGGGCGCTTGTTCCAGCGTCATTTCGCGCGTGACGGTGGGAGTCGAGATCTGCACGCCGCCGATCGGCCGGGCCGTGCGGGCCAGGACGCGCATCTGGCCGGGCCCGAAACGCAGTTCGCCGGCCAGTTTGCCGGCCGCGGCCTTGAGCGGTCGGGCGGGGCCGCCGACAACCGCGTCGTAAACCGGGCGCCCGTCGTCGGCCATGGAGATCGTGGCCTTGGCCGCCCGCAGCGCGTTCGGGTCGGGACTGCCGGCCGCATCGCGAAAGGCGTCGTCGTAAGTCGCGTTGACGACGAACAGATATTCCACGTCTCCGGCCGCCTGTCGGGTAACTACGATCGATGGCAGGTTGCATTCCAGAATCGGTTTGATGCCGGCCTTATCGAGCTGCGTCTTGATGGCGGCGGCCAGCGGAGCGGCCGCACCGAAGTATTTGTCCATCGTTCGCAAGTGAAGCGTGTCATTGTATTTTTTGGCGGCGATCAGCTCGTCGAATTTGGCCTGATCGGGCAGTTTCGGCTGGATGCCCAGATCCACGGCCCCTTTGATTTGCACCTTGCACTTTCCGGCCAGCAGGACCAGGCCGCCGGCTGCGCTGAATTCTTCGAGCCGGGCGACGATGGGCGGATCGAGATACTCGACGCCGGAAAGGATGACTGCCTTGTGATCGCTGGCGAGCGTCCCGTCGAGCACGTCCTCGTCGAGCACGGCCAGAAATTGCTGCTGGAGCATTTTGCCGGCCAGATACGTGTACGGCAGGTCGAGTCCTTGCTGCGTCTGATGCAGATAGTCGAGTTTTCGATCGGCGGCTTGCAGGCGCAGCGAGTTGGAGAGCGACAGCAACATCGCCACCGGCGGCTTCGTGACCGGCATCGTATTGAATATCGGACCGAGGCGTGCCATCAAGTGGTTCGACTCGACGATGCCCTGCCGCGGCACGGCGTTGGCAGCCGGCTCGCAATCGGGCGGGCTCATCAGGCCCTGGATGTTGGTCTGAAACGACAAATACTGTTCCAGCCGGAATTGGTCCGGCGTCGTGTTGCCGTACCAGCAGGGGAGATACCAGTTGGGCCGGGCGAAGTCGCGGGCCCGGGCCATTTCCAGAAAATACGACGGATTGAAATAATCGAGCCCAAAGTCGTGGTAGCCGCCGTGGCCACTGATGACCGGCAGGCTCCGCACGACGTTGAAGTAGTAGCCGTCGGTGAACGCCGAGAATCCGTACTGGCTTTGCGTCGCGCTGAGGAATGCCGGCTTGACGCGGCTCACGCCTTGCTGCGATTCGGCCCAAGCCGCGTCCATGAAACCGAGCTTCCAGCGGCCCCAGCTCTCCCACTCGGCAACCTGGGCCGGATTATTCGGATCGACCTTCGTGTACTTGATCGGATCGCGGCCAAACGCGCTCTTAAACGACGCGGCCTGGGCCGGCACGGCGTGCGGAACGAATTCGCCGGTCTCGGGGTCCTTCCCCCAAGTGAGTCCCGGCTCGTCGTAGAAATGAACGCCCATCGCGTTCGGATAAGTGCGGTCGATCATCGCCCGGCGCACGACCCGCTGCGTGCCGCCGCGGGTGACGTAGGGATCGGACCAATCGCAGACCATGCGAATATCCATCTGATGGGCGCCGCCCATCGTGCAATTTTGCATGAAATCGACGCCGGCGCGGATGAAGTTGGCGTCCTCCTGCGGCGCGTTGACGTACATCAGGTTGTAGCCGAACGAATCCGCGCCCTGCTGCAATTGGCCGGTGCCGGTCGATCGCCCCCAATTGATCACCGCGAAATCGCTTTGCCGGACGTGCGAAAAGACGTCGATTTGCGCTTTCGCCGACGCGCCGTCCGCCGCCACTTCCAGCGCGTATCGGCCGGGTCGGAGCAGCCATCCGTTCAGATGCAGATGCTCGGTATGACGCGCCGCGTCACCTTGCACCGGGACTGCGGCAACCGGAAAGCTGTTCACCAGGCTGCTGCCGTCCGCACCGGCCAGCGTCAGTTGCAGATTGCCGGCGGCCAGCGCCGCGGGCGAAGTCCGAACGACCGCCACGTCGATCAGCTCGTTCGTTTGAAACGCAGTTCGCGCCTGCGGGAAGATCAGACTCACCTCGGCAGCCATTGCCGAGGCGGGCGAAATCGCCAGACCACCGAGAAGCAGGCAGAGCCGCGACAACTCGCTGAACGGATATTGCTTGCTGGACATGCTTGCTCCTCGCGCCGTAGAGGGTGTGGAAGAGGTGAGCCGGCAACGCACCAAAGATCACGACAGAGGCAATTCGTTGCGGCTCGCCGGCAGGACGCTCGCGAATCGCTCAGGCCAGGTCAGAGAAACGACATCATGCTCTCGCAATTGGAGTGCGGCAAGTCAGCGGGGCTGAGAACCTCCGGGATGCCTGACGGGCCGGTACGATCTCCAGCGATTTTAGCGAATGTTTTCTTGACTCCATGGCGTCGTTGGCCACAATGGTTGGCGGCGGAATAGTCTCCCTCTTCGATTCTTATGCCGTCCGGGGTTCGGGTCCTGGCTCGAACGCGACAGGCTGTTGGCGCCCGGCACTGGCTGAGGGTCGCGGAGCGCCTTCTCCCGCAAGTCCGGCGATCGAATTGCTGCAAGGCCGCGCGGCGCCTTCGAGGACAAAGGCCCATTCCGCGGCCGGCGCATGCCCGTGCATTTTGCGAATCGCACCTGGCCTCCTCGGCCGACGCCTGGCTCGTCGCCCCGAACAGGCCGTGCGGCTTGCGGGTCGGCGCCGTTCGATCAGGGTCAATGGGGTGACGACCCTCGTCCGGACCACGTCGCTGCGCCAGGGGCGAAAACGTTCAGGCGATGATTTCGCGAATCACCTGTCCGTGAACGTCGGTCAGGCGGAAATCGCGGCCGCTATAGCGGTAGGTCAGCTTTTCGTGATCGAGCCCCATCAGATGGAGCATCGTCGCGTGCAGGTCGTGGACATGGGCGCGATTCTCGATCGCCGCAAAGCCGAATTCGTCGGTGGCTCCGTAGACGGTGCCGCCCTTGACGCCGCCGCCGGCCAACCAGACCGTGAAACCATAATGGTTGTGATCGCGGCCATCGTTGCCCTGAGTCGTCGGCGTGCGGCCGAACTCGCCGCCCCACAGCACGAGGGTTTCCTCGAGCAGTCCGCGTTGCTTCAGGTCGGCCAGCAGGCCGGCGATCGGCCGGTCGACGACCTTTGCCAGGTTGCGGTGTCCCTCGGTGTTTTTTGCGTGCGTGTCCCAGGGTTGGCTCTTGCCGCAAAAGATCTGCACCACGCGCACGCCGCGTTCCACGAGTCGGCGGGCCAACAAGCAATTGCGGGCGTAGATCGTGCGGTCGACCGTGTTCTCGCCCTGCGCCACCAGCGCTGCGTCGGGACCGGTCAGTCCGTAGGAGTCGAGCGTGGCCGCGGTCTCTTGACTCAGGTCAAATGCTTCCGCAGCTGAAGTCTGCATGCGGTAGGCGAGCTCCAGCGATTCGATCCGTGCGGCCAGCACGTTCTCGGCCCCTTGCCGGGCCAGGTGCTCGGCATTGAGCTGTTGGATCAAATCGAGCTGCCGCCGCTGCGCACCGGGCGAGAGCTGCGAATTCGTCAAGTGCGGGATGACCTCGCGCGGATTGTATTCCTTGGGCAATGCCACGTGGCAGCCCTGGTAAATGCCGGGCAGGAAGCGGCTGCTCCAGTTCGACGGCCCATTGACCGGCTGTCCTTCGCCCAGGACCACGAATCCCGGCAGGTTTTCGTTCTCCGTTCCCAATCCATATAGCAACCACGAGCCATACGACGGCCGGACCGGCTGGATGCTGCCGGTGAACATCATCCAGTTCGAAGATTCGTGCACGGGCACGTCCGTGTGCATCGAGCGCACCACGCAGAGATCGTCGGCGAAGCGGGCCACTTCGGGAAACAGCTCGCTAATTTCCAATCCCGACTGCCCATGCCGGCTGAACTTGAACGGCGAAGGGAGCAGCCCGCCGGTGCCGTTCTCGGTTGTCAGGCCGGCGGTGCTGGCCGGTCGCTGTCCGGCGTATTGGTCGAGCGCCGGTTTGGGATCGAACGTGTCGACTTGCGAAGGAGCCCCGTTCATCCAGAGGTGGATGATTCGTTTTGCCTTGGCGGGAAAATGCGCCGGCTTTTGCGCGAGCGGATTGCTGGAGCTGCCTCGAATCGCCGGCGCAGGCTCCTCGGTTCGGGCCTCTTGGGCCATTACCGCGGCCAGGCCCAGCAAGCCTACGCCGCCGCCGGTGCGCGCGAGCAGTTGCCGGCGCGACAGGATTTGGCGGTCACTCTGCGGAAAGCCAAATTGCATTGCGATATTCCAGGGCGGCCAAAGCAAAACAGGCAGGGAGGATTCGTCGCGAACTCGTGTGAACCTTCAAGGCACGAAAGCGAATTCATTGCTGGCCAGCAGCGCATGGCACAGCTGCTGCCACCGGCTGAGCTTGTCGGCCGGATCGGCGGCCTCGGTCGATTGCAGGAACTGAACACCGGTCGCGGCTTCCGCCTCGGTCGGCTCCCGGCCATAGGCCAAGCGCCAGGCGAGCTTCAATCGCTCGCCATCCGTGGCGGCCGCCTGTTCCAAACGCTGGGCAAAGGCCCGGCCCATTTCGAGCATGAACCGGCTGTTCAGCACGAACAGTTGTTGCTGGGGAATCGTGGTCGTGCCGCGCGAATCGCTGGTGACATTCGGCTCCGGAAAGTCGAACAGCACGAGGGCCGGATTCGGGGCATAGCGGCTGACGATGCAATAGATCGACCGCCGGCCATGAGCGGGATCGTCGACGTCCAACCCATTGAGTCGCGAAAAGGTCGGAAAGTTGGGAATTTCGCGCACCGCCGGCTCGGCCAGATTGAGCGACGGCCCGCCCACCTGCGGGTCGAGCCTGCCGGCCACGCTCAACACGGCGTCGCGCCAGGCCTCGACGTCGAGGCGCCGGGGCGTCATCCGCCAGAGGAACAGATTGTCCGGGTCTTTGGCGAGATTCTCGGCCGTCGTCGCACTGCTCGACCGATAAGCGGCGGACAGCATGATTTCGCGCTGGAGCCATTTGACGGACCAGCCCGACTTGATGAAGCCCGCGGCCAGGGTGTCCAACAGCTCCGGATGGGTCGGCGTGGCGCCAAGCTTGCCGAAATTGCTCAGCGTGGCCACGATGCCCCGTCCGAAATGATAATGCCAGACCCGGTTGACGAAGACCCGTGCCGTGAGCGGATTCTGGGGATCGGTAATGGCCTGGGCCAACTCCAATCGGGTGAACGCCGCCGCAGGCTCAGCGCCGGAGGGAGCCGCAGGCGTGGGCTCGCCGGCCGGGCGCAAGATCCGCAGAAAACCGGGCGGCGCGGGCTCGCCCAGCTTCAACGGGTTGCCCCGCACAAAGACCTGCATCGCTTGCCCGCCGCCGCTGACGCTGGGCGCGCGGGGGGCCGATGTCGGCGGGGACTTGGCCAGCTGCTCGACCGCGGCCTTGCGTCGTTCGTGTTCGGCGCGCTGCGTTTCATTGAGCAACGACTGCGAGTCGTTCGTCGACAAGTAATAGGGGGACATCCCCTCACGGCAGAGCTCGCGGACCAGGTCCTTTTGCTCCGGGCTGGCTGCCGCCGGAGGCTCGGCGCCCCCTTGCACCGGGTGTTCTGCCAATTGCACCGCGGCGATTGCCGCCAGCAGCAGAGCCTGAAACGACTCGGCTTGCTTCCGCATCTCGGCAGACAATTCCACTTTGCCATCCTGGACGACGGCCCCGGCCTCGGCCGCTTCGAAGGCCGGAACGATCGGCATCAAGACGGGCTTGGACCGGGCAATGTCCAGAAAGTTGAGCCAGCGATTCAAGAAGTAAAGCTGCACGCCGTCCTGCTGGGCCAGCGCGGCAAGGTCGACGTTTTGTTGTTGCCGCTTGAGCGCCCGGACTTTCCAGGCGGTCAGCAGATAGGTGGCTGTGTGCCCCAACTCCGGCCGGGCGAGCGCGCGTCCCTGTTCGAGCAGCCAGCCCTCCAGGTCGGCGCGTTGCTGCTTGACGTCCTGCTCCCAGCGGGCCTGCTCGGCCACCACCTGGGGCGCGGCGATGAGGCGGTCGGACCAATCCGCTCCGTTGTAGGCGGACGCCAACGAGTAGTAGTCGCGGGTCGGGATCGGATCGAATTTATGATCGTGGCAGCGCGCGCAGGAGACGGTCAGCCCCAACAGCCCGCGCGAAAGCGTGTCGACCCGGTCTTCGAGTTCATCGGCCTTGGCTTTGGCCTCGCCCGCGGCCCCCTTGCGGAACTGCGGGCCGAGCCCCTGAAATCCCAAACCGGCCAGTCGCTCGACATAGTCCTGCACCGGTCCGGGCAGCAAGTCGCCGGCGATTTGCAGCCGCACGAATTCGTCGAAGGGCATGTCGCGGTTGAACGCCCGCACGACCCAATCGCGATACAAGTACGCCTGGGGCGTGGGGCTGAGGAACGAGTTGCCCTGGTCGTCGGCATAGCGCGCCAGATCGAGCCAATAGCGCCCCCAGCGCTCGCCGTAGTGGGGCGAGGCCAGCAACCGATCGATCACTTTGCCACGGGCGTCGGCAGACGGATCCTGCTCGAAGGCGGCACATTCTTCCGGCGTCGGCGGCAACCCGATCAGGTCGAAGCTGGCCCTGCGAATCCACTCGAGCTTGCCGGCCGAACCCGCCGGTTGCAAACCGCGCCGCTCTTGCTCGGCCAGGATGAAATAGTCGAGTTCGCGCTCCGGCCAGGCCGTATTGCGCACGGCCGGGGCGCATGCGGCGCAGGCGTTCGATATGCCCAGGCTGCCCGGGCTTGATCCCAATCGATGGCCCGCGCCCGAGCAGCGCCCGATTCCTCGGCCGGAACCGGCGCTCCTTGCGCGACCCAAGCCTCGAAGTCGGCGATCACCGCATCCGGCAGCCTGGCGGCCGGCGGCATTTCCAGCTCTTCGTGGCGCAGGGCCTTGATCAGCAGGCTGTCCGTTGGCTTGTCGCGCAGGATCAGCGTGCCGCTGTCGCCACCGGTGCGAATGCCGGCCCCGCTGTCGAGCAGCAGGCCCCCCTTGAGCTTGCTCGCCTTCTGGGCCTCGCTGGAGTGGCACTCGTAGCAGTGCTCGACGAATACCGGCCGGATCTTCCGTTCGAAGAATTCGATGCCGGCGCCGTCCGGCTCAGCCGCCGCCGCGGCGCCCGCCAGAACGGTGCCTGCCAGAACGGTGCCTGCCAGAACGGTGCCTGCCAGTACGGTGCCTGCCAGCGCAAAGAGGGCGGCCAGCGTTCGGGTCATACCAATCGACTCCGCGAATTGTCTGCGGCCGGACGACGACATAAGGCGGGACGGAAGCGGGAGGGCAGGTACCAGACTAACCTATTTGCCGGGCGAACTGCAAATTTGCCCCTGTCAGGCAACGGGTTCCTTTGAAGACCGGGCTTTCCGGAATCGGTCCACTGGCGCGGTAGAATGGCAGCATGTTGCGTCCTGACAGATTCACCGTGCGTAAGCACGGGGGATCGTGCTGTATCAGACTAGCGGGTGAAAGTCCCGTCGCGGTAAGCGCCGGAGCGCCGCGTAGCAGGTCCCAGGCGAGCGGTGAGAGCCGCCCGTCCGAGCGGGATGTCGAAAGCCCTGAGGGGGCCATCTGGCCTCCAGGAGGGAAGCAAGTTCGCGGGCCGAACATCAAGTGAACCTTGCAGCCTCGTGACATAAGAGCCCGAAAGGGATGGGTGGCCGAGCCGATCATGCCACGGCGAAGGCAACAGACTGCATCTGCCAGAACCGGAGGGATGCAGGACGCCCACGGGGTACGGAGGACGGCACGTGAGCACAGTCTGGTACGGAACAGGAGAGACCCGTCTCGGCGGCCACGTCAGGCGAAGGCGGTCCCTATAAGCCGATGGTGAAGTGGGATCGTGCTGGGCGGGAGTCCGAGGGGTTCATAGTACCGTTGACGCCGGTCGATAAGGCCGGCCGAGGGAAGGGGCCCTGCTTTGGTCATGCTGGTGTCAGGAGGTAAGCGCGAGGGCATGGTCGCAAGACCCAACAACCCCCCTGAAAAAGTGCGAGAACTCCAGCGCCAGCTCTACAGAGCGGCCAAGTGCCAACGGGAGTGGCGCTTCCACGCGTTGTGTGAATCCGGCAGATTGACGGTCTGTCGGAATCGTGGGGGCGGGTACAATGACCAGGAGGCACGCATGCCGCATGAGAAGACCATCGGTAAGCCGTATGCGGGAAATCCGCACGTCCGGTTTGAACGGGGACCTCAGGAAACGGAGCCCAAGCGCCACCGCGCCTGAGGTCTACCAATGGAACTACTGGCTTGGATAGCTCTCATTGTGCCCTTTGTTGCAGTTTACCAGCTGCTATGTTCGCGTCAGGCTGACAAGGACAGGGCAGACGCTCCACAGGGCCAACCGGATTATTGTGACGCGCCCACGACTCCGCCGGGATTCTAGGTCATGACCCGCGACCACCAGCACGATCCTGATGCCAACACAAACGCCGCCCCGCGCGCGCATTGAACTGGCGGGCAAGGTTTATTGAGCGCTGGGACGTGTGCCGCGCCCTGTGCTGCATCCGGGCGTGCGGCGCGTGGCAACCGTCCGCCGGATCGCCTCAGGCTTCGACGCCCAGCAGTTTGCATGCGTCTTCATAGCCGGCGGCCCGGAAGTCGTGTTTGCCGTCGCGATTGTAGCCGCACGCGTTCGCCGTGCAACGTCCGCCCCGAGTGTAGAATTGACCTCGTGGCGCTGAGGCCTCCAGAACCGGAACGCGGGTAGACTCACTCGACTTCGACCACCTCGCCGCCAATCGTGACCTCGACTTCACGCAACTTCCCGTTGGCTTGTTTGCCACGGATTTCAAATGCGTCCTGGCCCTGGTAGGCGAATTTTCGGGCGGACTCGAAGTTTACTTCTGGGAGCGTCTTCTGAGCGACAGTGAGCACGTCGGCCGGAATGTCGGCAATTGGGGTCCACTCGCCGACCGGCGTGGGGGGCGAAGAGCAACCGACGTAGAGCGAAAGAACCACGATGGCACTTGCAAATCACATGGGTTGCACCAAGGGGATTTCAGCAGGAGCGATGAAACGTTACCGATAGGTGTCGGGAATGATTTCGCCGCCCGCCCGCGTGGAGAAGTCCTCGAACACTTGAGGGTCGGTCTCGGTAGTCAAGAACGCAATGTGGCCGTCGGCAAAGAGGAAATTCACGCCGGCCGGATGCATGCTGTAGAACATGTCGGTCTCTCCAGTGGGATCGCCAGGGCTCTTGTGTTCGCCTGCTTGCCCCAGCACCATCGTCGAGCCATGTTCTTGCTCGTAGATGCCGACACCGTCGTTGTCATTCGGGTCTTGCGCCAGGTAAGCACCAGTAACCGAACCAACCCAAGTCGCCTCGCCCAGCAGCTCGGCCCGCTCTCCAACGGCGATGGTTTGCGAGGTGCCGTCGGTGATCTCCCGGATGCGGACGTTGCTGTTGCGGAAGAACAGGCCGCTTCCGTCGATGCCCGGTTCGGTGTTGCCGAACATAGCTACATAGCCGGCCTCAGCCACGTCGCAGATTTTCGTGCTGCTGGCCTCGCTCATCGCGGCCCAGAACGGTTCTCGATTGTCGGACGGACAGAGGTAGACCGGTAGCGGGGTCGTGATCGCCGGTGTATTGGCCGGATTTTCAATCGGCAGATTGAAGTTCAATTGACCACTCAGATTGCCCTCTTCGAGCATGGGCAGCAGCAGCGCGGCCCAACCCCAGCCTGGGCCAGTATCGGTGCCGTTCGCAGTGAACTGCGAGACGTAGCCGGCGGGAAGAAACTTGTGGAACGACTCGTGATTCTGCAATGCTAGACCGATCTGCCGCAGGTTGTTGCAGCACTGCGAACGCCGGGCCGACTCCCGTGCTGCCTGCACTGCCGGCAGAAGCATGGCAACGAGTATCCCGATGATGGCGATCACCACGAGCAGTTCGATCAGCGTGAAAGCACGGCGGCAACGACCCTGGATTCGATGCATAGTCAACTTCCTGCAAGGCATAGGGGATGGTTCTGGAACGGAATCGCCGCTCGCACGTAAGAATCGGTCGGCCATGCGAGCGGCTCGAGTAGTTCGGAACTCTGAAATAAGAAGGAGGCAGGCCGGTTCGTTGCGGCGTCGGGGCCGCGCTTATCGAGCCCCAGCGACGGGCGTCAGTCATTGTCCTCTTCGACCTCTAAAACCTTGCCCGTCACGGCGTCGATCTCGACATTCATGATCTTGTCTCCGGCCAGAAGCCCCACTTCAATGATGGGTTTCCCATCTTCGATTTCTGTGTCGACCTCGAACGGCTTGCCCCCGTCGACCTTGCCTTTGGCAATGGTGATTGCTTGTGCGAACGTGATCTTGGAGGCAGCCAACACCTTCTTCGCTTCTGGCAGGTCCTCAACCTCGCCCTCTTCATCCTCTTCGACCTTGGCGATCGCCCCTGTCACAGCATTGACTTGGACTTCGGTTACCTTTTCGCCCACGAGCAAAAGCACCTCAAACACCATCGTGGTCTTTTTTTGCTCAGTTTGGACCAGAATGGGCTTCCCAGTAGGTATCTTCGCCTGGGCGATTTCAATCGCTTTCAGCAGATCAATCTTGGCGACAGCCAGCACGGCCTTCGCAGCATCGTGCTCTTGCTTTTCGGCGTCCTGCTTGCTGTCGCCTTCGGCTCGGGCGATGCCTGCCAGGCAAAGGCACATCAGAGCCAAAGCTGCAACTCGAACGATTCCCATAGGTTTTCTCCGTAACGGAATGAGTTTCGGTATCCCCGGACGACGGCGATTTCTTGTCTGCGAGAATAATCTACGTTTTCAGCCCTTGATGCAATTAAGAGAAGATTAGAAATCGCTAATCTGTACCAGCAGGCTGGCAAGCTGTCCCCAGCAAAGCGACGATGGATGGCCGAAGGAATTGATCCGCAATGCCCCGCATTCTCGTGATTGAAGATCAGAAGCGCCTTCAAACCAGCCTCCGTCGAGGTCTGGAAGAAGAAGGCTACGAAGTCGCCTCGGCATTGAACGGCGAAGAGGGCTACTACCTTGCCACGACGAAGCCCTGCGATGCCGTCGTGCTCGACTTGATGCTTCCGGGCCGAGACGGCCTCAGCATTCTCCAGGATTTGCGGGCGACCGGGTTCAAAAAGCCCGTGCTGATCCTAACTTCACGAGATGCCGTCGATGATCGGGTGGCGGGACTCGACGCCGGCGCCGACGACTACCTCGTCAAGCCATTTGCTTTCGCAGAACTCGTCGCCCGCTTGCGAGTAATGCTGCGGCGACACGTCACCGACCGCGAGCTCGTGTTGCGTGCAGACAACCTGGAAGTCGATCTCGTGGCTCATCGAGCCATTCGGAATGGCGTGGAGTTGGATTTGAGTCAGCGCGAATTCGAGTTGCTGGAATTCCTGCTGCGACATCGGAATACGACCGTGACCCGTGACATGATTAGCCGTGATGTCTGGAAAGAGCCGGATGGTGTGTGGACGAACGTAATCGAGGTTTATGTGAACGCCCTCCGCAAAAAGATCGAGCAAGAGGGCCAGAGGCAACTCATTCACACTGTGCGTGGCGTCGGTTATGCCTTGAGGGATGCATGACAACTCGCCTGTCGATTCGCTGGAAACTAACCGTTTGGTACGGCGGCGTACTTGCGTTTGTGCTCGTCGTCTTTGGTGCAGTGGTATTGATAATGCTCCGCGGCCAACTTTTGGAGGCCGTAGACGAAGGGCTAGCGGAGGAAATGGACGACGTCCTGTCGGAACTAAAGCCAGCTGGTTCCGCACCTGATCTCAAGAATCGGTTAGTCTACCGTTTTGCGGCCCACGAAGGGTTTGATTATCAAGTTACGACACCCGATGGTGAGCGGTTCTTCTACAGTCCTAGTTTGACCGACTTTGCTTGGCCGGTTCCTAAACGTGATTCTCCCAGTCCGGAATTTCATTCCGTCACCGTTAAAGCGAGGGGAACTGTCCGGATCGTCCACTTTGGATTTGTTGGGCCTGACGGCCCCTTGACGATTCAAGTCGGCCGTTCGCTGGCTGAGGTCGATCGCGAGTTGATCGAGATGGCCATGACTTTCCTCTTTGCCGGCCCAATAACTTTACTGGCAACGATCGGTGGTGGGTATTTCCTCGCTGGTCGAGTTCTTCAGCCCGTAAAGGCGATGGCCAGCGCCGCCCGGCACATTTCTGCGGATCGGCTACACGAGCGAATTGCCGTCGTCAATCCGCATGACGAGCTTGGGGAACTGGCGGAAACCTTAAATCAAATGATCGAGCGGCTGGAGCGCTCTTTTGAAGAGACGCAGCGTTTCACCGCAGATGCCGCACACGAATTGCGAACGCCCTTGGCGATTATCCGCAACGAAGTCGAAGTTGCGCTGCGCCTGCCTCGTTCGCGCGAGGACTACTGCCGTGTGTTGGAAAACCTGCTCGAGGATACAAATCGCCTTTCGGCCTTGGCAGATCAACTTCTTTTTCTTTCTCGCCACGAGACGGGCCTCTCGCCAACGGTCCGTGAGAATGTGGCGGTCGATGAGCTACTTCGTGAGGTCGTCGACAATATGCAACCGGTGGCGAAGGAGAAAGGCGTAACGCTCCAATTGGCCGAGAATCGTCCGAGCCAACTCCATTCAGACCAACGATTGTTGCGGCGTGTATTCATTAACCTGCTCGACAACGCGATTAAGTACACCGGAAATGCGGGTAGAATTTGCGTGACGAGCCAGGTCTCGATGGAAGCGGTGACGATCCGAGTGCAAGATAACGGCATTGGAATTCCCCCGGAGCATCTTTCGAGAATCTTCGACCGGTTTTATCGAGTCGACGCGGCTCGCAGCGGCGAAGCCAACGGCGCCGGCCTTGGATTGTCGATTTGCCGAACCATCGTGCGGAGCATGCACGGCACAATCGGCATGGAGAGTCAGGTTGGGATAGGCTCGACGGTGACCGTGACCTTGCCCGTACGAGAATCGGCAAATGGCGGGGCATGTTGACTTGTGTAGAACGACTGCGATCGCATCTTGGGCTGAAAGCCTGCGGCAGCTGGGCAATACGGAGTAGCCCCGGCCGCATTGGCCTGGAGCGGTTGCCGATCGAGCGGCTAGACTGGCCCCAGCGGCGTCCCCCAGTTGGGCAATAAGGTCCGGCAACCAGTCGGGCAATTATCCCGGCAAGGGGGAGCTTCCCGTCCGAAGTCGTTCGCGAGCCCGGCACGCGTAATCGTCGCCGCGGCCGGATCGCCGAATAACGACCTGGCGGAATGAGTCCGGCCAGGCGACACTTCGAAGCTCTGGGGAATTCTGGCGCCGGGGAACGATGCACCATCCGGGAACTGCCATGCGCACGGTTACTGGCCCCGAAAGAGGCCGCTGCTTCGGTTGCTTCCGGCCGCAGCGCGACTGTTTCTGCGCGGCGATTCCCAGGATCGATAACCAGACCGAAGTGCTCATTCTGCAGCACCGGCGCGAGCGGGCCCACCGGTTCAACACGGCGCGGCTGGTCGAGCGGGCGCTGCGCCATGCGACGGTGCTCGTCGATCACACGGCCGGCCTGGCCGACCGGCTGGCGCTCAAGCCACGCGCCGGCCTGTTGTACCCGGGGCCGGGGGCCGTGTTGCTCACCGATTTGCCGCCCGCACAGCGCCCCGAGCAACTGGTGATCGTCGACGGCACCTGGCACCATACCAAGACGTTCCTGCGCGACATCCCCGCCTTGCGCCACTTGCCCTGCTATCGACTCGCACCCAGCGAGCCCAGCCGTTACCGCATTCGCCGAGAGCCGAGCGCTGCGTTTCTGTCGACGGTCGAAGCGGCCGTCGCAGCGCTGCGTGTCCTGGAGCCGGCAACCCCTGGCCTGGATCAACTCCTGGAGGCTTTCGATGGCATGATCGAGCGCCAGTTGGCGCATCCCAAGGCCATGGGCGGCTGGCGCCGCAACGCCGCGCGCAGCCGAACCTACCGGAACGTTCCGCTGGCGCTCGTCGGAGATCCGGATCGAATCGTGGTGGCGTATGGCGAATCGGCGCCGCGCGCCGGCCGCGGGGACGCGGCCGCGCGGATGCCTGTCTATTGGGCGGCCCAGCGCCTGGGGACAGGCGAGCGTTTCGCCTGTGCGATCCAGCCGCCCGCTCCACTCCCGGCTGCCATCCTGGGTCATCTCGAACTGACGCAGGACGATTTTGCCCAGGCGCTTTCGCCCGCTGAAGCGCGCCGGACCTGGGCCGGCTTCCAGCGCCCGGACGATGTCTTGACCGTCTACAATCCGGGCACGGCCCGACTTCTCGGCCAGATGACCGCACGTTGCAACCCGTGCCTGGTGCTCAAGTCGGTCGATTTCAATCCGCAGCGCCGCTACAGCACGCTGGACGAAGTGCTGGCCGGCGAGGGGCTGTCGCCCGCCCCGGCGCAATTTCCTGGACGGGCCGGCAAACGACTGGCCGGTGCCGTGGCGCTCGTCGAATATCTTCGCGCCTTGGGTGGCGCTGCAGTCCGCCGACCGCAGCCGATGGCTTAATCCAAGTCCAGCTAACCGCCTGTTTGGGCCGCCGGATTGGGGGCGCAGGGCAACGGGTTATTTCCTATCATCTTCGGTCCGCCGGGCCGGAGACGCTGGCACGCATCGTCCCGCCGATCCCGGCCGAGTTGCCTCGAACGATTGCCGGGATTCACTCGCCGTGACCACCGCTTCTGATTCTTTGCCGAGGCCAGACAGGCGCCGCTGGTCGACCGAAACGATCGTGCTTTGCGCGCTCTTCGGCGTGCTTTACTTCACGCAGGGGATCAGCGAGCCGACCGAAGGGCTGGTCGTTCAGCCGACGCGCTGGCTCCTGAAGTCGTGGGGCGAGACCAACGAGCAGATCACCAGCTTTGCCGCCTGGATCACCCTGCCCTGGCTGTTCAAGCCTTTGTACGGGCTCGTCGCCGATTTCCTGCCGCTGGGACGCAACCGCCGCAAGAACTATTTGATCCTGGCCACCGGAGCCGCGTTTCTCGGCTACCTGACTTTGTATTTCTATCCGCCCGGGCCCAATGCCGAGCGCTGGCTGTTCGGCGCGCTGCTGCTGCCGACCGTCGCCGTGGCCTTTACCGACGTGGTTGTCGACGCATTGATGATTGCGGTCGGCCAGCCGCGCGGGATCACGGGCCAATTGCAGTCCATCCAATGGACAGCCATTTGGGCCGCCACGATTCTCAACGGCGAGCTGGGCGGAAAATATTCCGACGGCGTGGAAGTGCACAAGGTGTTCTTGTTTTGCGGCATCGCGGCGGGGTTGGCCTGGATCGTCACCGCCTGCCTGCGCGACGATCCTGCGCCGCCTGGCCGAAACGACGACGGCGTGACCTGGCGCGAAACCCTGGACGAACTGTCCGCCTCGATCCGGCAACCGGTTCTCTGGCTGTTGGTTGCCTTTCTGGTGCTCTGGAACTTCACGCCGCTGTCGACCACGGTCGTGTACTTGTACTGGACGAGAACGCTGGGTTTCGACGAGGTGTTTTACGGCAACACGGTCGTCTGGCTGGCGGCCGGCTCGATGCTCGCCAGCCTGGGCTACGGGCTGTATTGCCGGCGGCTCTCGCGTTCGGCGCTCATGCACCTGTCGATCGTGTTGGGAATCATGGCGGCGGTGTCGTATTGGCTGGTCTTCGACCGAACGACGGCCGGCGTGGTCTCCGGGCTGGTCGGATTCGTCCACATGACGGCGACCTTGATCTTGCTGGATCTGGCCGCCCAAGTCTGCCCGGTGCGCAGCGCCGGCACCGTGTTCGGCGTATTGATGTCCGTGCAAAATGCCAGCGTGCTGGCCGCCACCTGGCTGGGCGGCATGTGGTACGATGCTTGGACTGCCGAGTGGGGGCCGTCGGCCGCGTTTCGGCTGTTGGCCGGTATTAGCGCCATTCCGATCGCCGCCTGCTGGTGCCTTGTGCCCCGGCTCCGGCAGGCGATGGCCGCCAAAGCGGCGGCAGATCTGCTGGCGGCAAACCTGGCCCTCGAAACCACGCGGCAATCCAGCGGCAACAGCGCCCCGACCGCCCGCGATGGATGCGCAGCATGAGTAACCGGGATGACGAGTCAACAGCCTGGACAGGCCCGATCCGCCCCGCCGCTTGAGCCGAACCAGGGCCCCGAGCGCGTGCCGGCCTGCAGCGTCTGCGAACACCAGCAATACGTGCCGACCGGCAGCGGCGAAACCGCGTTCGTCGTCGAGCACCCGCCGATCACCTTCGGCCGTGGAGCGCTGGACGAGGCCGGCATTCATGCGGCCGCGCTTGGTTGCCGCCGCGTAGCACTCTTCACGGATGCCAGGGTCCGCAAGCTGGAGCATGTCGCGCGGGTTCTGTCGTCGCTCGAGCGCGCGGGCGTGGACGTGGCCATCTACGATGCCGTGCACGTGGAGCCCACCGACCGCTCGTTCCAGGACGCGGCCCGCTTCGCTCGCGAGGGGCAGTTCGACGGATTCGTGTCGGTCGGCGGCGGCTCGACGATCGACACCTGCAAGGCGGCCAACCTGTACGCGACCTATCCGGCCGATTTCCTCGACTACGTCAACAAGGGAGTCGGCGCAGGAAAAGAGGTCCCCGGCCCGCTAAAGCCGCATATCGCCTGCCCGACCACGTGCGGGACCGGCAGCGAATGCACGGGCATCACGGTCTGCGACATGCTCTCGTTGAAGGTCAAAACCGGGATCGCGTCGCGGCGGCTCCGGCCGAACATCGCGCTTGTCGATCCGGCCTGCACCGACACGCTGCCGGGTCCGGTCGTGGCGGCCAGCGGCTTCGACCAGCTCAGCCACGCCCTCGAAGCTTACACCGCACGTCCCTTCACGGAGCGGCCGCGGCCGGAGCACCCCTTGCTCCGCCCAATCAGCCAAGGCGCGAATCCCTGGAGCGACATTGGCAGCCTGGAATCGCTGCGGCTCGCCGGTCGTTTCCTGGTCCGGGCTGTCTGTGACGCGTCGGATCGCGAGGCCCGGGAGCGGATCCTGTTTGCCTCGACACTCGCCGGAATCGCGTTCGGGAATGCCGGAGTGCATCTCCCCCATGCGATGGCGTACGGCGTGGCCGGGCAGGTGCGCGACTTCCGCATGCCCGAGTATCCGGCCGCGGAGCCGCTGGTTCCGCACGGCGTCTCGGTCATCGTGAATGCGCCCGCGGTCTTCCGGGCCACCGTGCAGGCAAATCCCCAGCGGCATCTGGCGGCCGCGGCGGCACTGGGCGCGGACACGTCGCGCGCTCGACCGGAAGAGGCGGGAGAGCTTCTCGCCCAGACGATTATCGGCATGATGCGACAGACGGGCATCCCGAACGGGATCTCCGGCGTCGGCTATACGCTGGACGATGTCGCGGCCCTGACGGCCGGAACGATGGTCCAGAAGCGGTTGCTCGCCCAGGCTCCGATACCCGTCGATCACGACGTCGTGGCCGGTTTGTTCCGCGGCGGCATGAGCTACTGGGACGCCGGGGCTGCCGCGGTGTGAAGCCTTGATGAATGTTCAGGCATAGTCATGATGTAAACTCCTGGCTGCTTGAACCCAGCGGATGCAGCAGACCCTGGCAAAACGCTGGAACAAGCAGAGGATACCGCGGTGACCTACATCATGGTCGACGTCGAGGCGGACGGCCCGATCCCAGGCGACTACTCGATGATCTGTTTCGGGGCCATCGTGGTCGAGCCGTCGCTCAACCGGACGTTCTACGGCCAGTTGAAGCCGATCTCCGACCGCTGGATTCCCGCGGCGCTCGCGGTCAGCGGCTTCACCCGGGAACAGACGTTGGAGTTCGCTGATCCGGCCGGCGTGATGCGGGAGTTTGCCCAGTGGGTCGGCGCTGAGAGCGCGGGCCGGCCGCTGTTCATTTCCGACAATAATGGCTTCGACTGGCAATTCATCAATTGGTACCTGCACCATTTCACCGGTGCAAATCCTTTTGGCCACAGCTCGCAGAACCTGGGCTCGCTGTACAAGGGCCTGGTCAAAGACACGCTGGCAAATTTCAAGCACCTGCGCCGGGCAAAGCACACGCATCATCCCGTGGACGATGCGCGTGGCAATGCCGAGGCCCTGCTGCAACTCAAGGAACAGCACGGCCTGAAGATCAGCTGGCAATGAACCAGGCCACCGAACCACAGACGCCGCCGATCCCGCGCTATTTTGTCGCGATTCCGCTATCCGAAGCGCAAGGTCCTCTCGCGCGATTGCAGCCCGCGGCGGTCGCCGGGGTGCGGTTGGTCGGTGCGGACGAATTCCACCTGACTTTACACTTTCTGGGTCGGTTGCCACCCGGGGCAGACCAGGCTGTCGTCTGCCGGGCGCTGGCCGCGCTGACGGCGGTTCAGTTCGAAATTGCCATCAAGGGAGTCGGCCGATTTCCGCCCCAGGGACAGGCCCAAGTGTTGTGGGCGGGAGTCGAGCCCTGCGCGCCGTTGCTGGCGCTGCATCGATCCATGGGCGCGGCGCTGGCTGATGCCTTCGGATTCCAAACGGAAACGCGCCCCTATCTCCCGCATGTCACTTTGGCCCGGTTAGAAACGCCGGCCGCTGCCGAAGGGATCGACGACTTCTTGGATAAGCGCGCGCATCGCGAACTGCCGCTCGGTCTGGTCAGGCAGTTTGTGCTCTATTCGAGTACATTCAACGGCGGCGTTCCGTCTTACGTTCAGGAAGCCGAATTTCCACTGCGAAGATCATGAACGACTCGGGGTTCCAGTTCACCAACCGGCAGTTGCTCGCGGCGGTCGCGCTCGTCGGCGTCGCTCTCGCGCTATGCACCGTCGAGCCGCGGGCCGGTCTCTTTGCCGCCGCTGTCCTGGCAGGTGCCGGGTTGGTCGTGTTTGGGGCGTTACGCCAGCAGCGGTCGCCCATTTGCGCCGGGCTATTCCTGGCCGCCATCGGCCTGGGACTGTTCGCTTACCACGGAGCGACGGTGGCGGTCTGGGTCGGGAGAGCCAGCCTCCCGGTCCACGTGCTGGTGATAGACACCGACACTTTCGAACCGGTTTCAGGAGCGAAGATCGAAGTCCTCGATGGGCCGCTGTCGCCAATCGAAGGAACCGCGTCGACGAATTGGCTGTCGCAATTCAAGCCCGCAACGATGCAGCCGGGAGTCGGCAGCCTGGTGACAGATGCTCGCGGCGTATGCGACTTCGAGCATGAGTTCTTCGCCGCCGGCAGGGATGGGTTGGGCAGGAACAGCGGCTACATCAGAACGAGAGATTTTTGGCTGCGAGCATCAGCGCCAGGGCACGGCTCCGTCTTGATTCCTATGGACGGACAGTCCGTCCATTTGCGCGACATCCTTGACCGAAGCTCATTGTGCGTGACGGTGCCGCTCAGAAAGCAGTGCGAACATTGAGCAGCGCGCCCGCACTCCCCAGCCGTTTCACCGCTGCCCGCCGCTGCGGGCCTTGAGCTGCTGCCTGGTGGCGGGGGGCGGGGGCGGCTTACGGCCGATCGGCAGCGCCACGTCGAAATAGCCCACCATCATCTCGTCCGCCGTTTGCATGCCCCAGCCCACCTTCTTCGTCGGGTCGGGGTTGTTCGGGTTGTTCGCCGAATTGTCGAACGTCGCCACGCAGCGCAAACGGCTGCCGGTCGGCAGGGACCGCGGCTCGGTCAGCCGGTACGAGGTCTGCCAGTTGGCGTCGTAGTGCGGAACGTCGAGCAGCATTTCGCTCTTGCCGCCGGGCAGCAGCAGCTCGTAGCTGAACGACGCGCCGCGCAGGTGCATGTGCGGCATCATGCTCAGCAAGCGCGCCTGGCTGGGAGAGCGGCTGGAACGGGCGGTCAGCCGGTACTGCTCGGCCCCCGGCTGCAGCTCGATCGAGCGGTTGGACACGCAGCTGGTGAAAACTTCGTACTCCACGTCTTTGGCGTCGCTAAAGACCAGGCCCAGCTTGCAGCAGTCCGACTGGTTGGCGCCGTTGGGCGTGTAGTGAATCTGAAATAGCAGCTGCGAGCCGCCCATCAGACGCTTGGCCATGCCCGGCGGATAGGCGGCGACGCGCATCCCCGGCACGAAGATCGCCAGGTAGCCTTCGGTGGTGCCGTCCAGCAGGGCCAATTCGCGCTTGCCCTTGAGCGCGTGGACCACCGCATGATGCACGACGGCCGGATTGCCCGGCACGATTTCGGCCGCCCGGATCCAGCGGTCTTCCGGCAGGTCGATGTCGACAAAGAAGTACTGATACTCGATCAGCCCTTGGGCCGGCACCTGGAACGGCACCTTGCTCATGGGAATCACCAGGTCGGGCGGGGCCGGCAACTGCCACGGGCTCTCGCGCGGCGGAGGCTCTTCGATGTTCGCCCGGGATGCGGCCACGTCGGCAGACACATTCTCCTCGAGCGCGGCCGGCCGAACCTTGCCGCGCAGCGCGCCGGCGGCGACCCAGGTCTTGACGAGCTGCTTTTCGGCGTCGCTCAAATGCCGATCGCCCTCGAACCGGCCGATTTTCGGATCGGCGTGCCAGGGGGGCATGCGGCCGTCGGCCACGACTTCGCCGATCATCTCCGCCCAGCCCAGCACGTCGTGAAACTCGGTCAGGGCAAACGGGGCGATCTGGCCGGCCCGGTGACACTCCACGCAGCGCCGCTCGAACAAGTCCGCGATCTGGTCCTCGTAGGTCACCGGGCTGGCCGCGTCGGCCGCGCGGACCCGGCCGATCAAGCATCCGCTGACCTCGGTCCGCGGCTGGCCCACGGGCCGGCCGGCCAGCAGCTCGTCGAGCGCCTCTCGCAGATCGTGCCGCTTCGGCTCCGGGCGCACGGTGCCCGGGGCATATTGGTCGTCCACCCGGCCGCGGTAGCGGATCATCCGCTGGGGGTCGAGCACGAAAACCTCGGGAGTCCGCTCGGCCGCGAAGCGATCGGCCACAACGTTGCCGGGATCCCGCAGCAGCGGGAAGCGGATGCTCTGCGCGGGCGAAAGCCGCGATCTCGGCGATCGAATCCTGCGAGTTCGCATCGATGCCCAGCACGGCGACACCGCGGGGGCCATATTCGGCGGCCAGTTTGTCCAGCCGCGGGGCGTACCGCTTGGCCAGCGGACAGTCCACGCCGAAAAACATCACCACCACCAGCCGCTGCCGGGCATAATCGCCCAGCCGGAACTCCTTGCCATGGACATCCCGGAGCGTGAAATCGGCAATCGGCGCGGGCGTGGCGTCGTCGGTTGCCCGGGTGCTTCCCTCGTCCGAGGCCGCCGCCAGGCTGGCTGTTGCCGACAACAACGCCAAGAGCGCCAACGACCGGAAACGGAGAAGTGACATGCAGCCGCCTTACCGCGAGATGAGATCATCCAGCATTACGCGGATCGGCGGCGAACGCAATCGCTGATCGCTCTGTTTGCCGCAATCTCACCGAGGCAACACCAAATACTTACGTCGCGCGCGCCCCAGTGTGCGAAATGGGGACGACCAATCGCTGTTGGTGTGCGAAACCTACGCGCTGCGGACGGCCCGCCGTGCGGCGGGTGGCCGCCGGACCGGTCGTGTCGCGCGTTGCGCGGCGATCGCCAGGCGGGAAGGCGCTGTTCGGAAATGGCCTTTTGAGAATGGCCGTTCAGGAATTGTCGTTCAGACGGGCGATCGTCGCTGCGGCCGGATGGGAACGGGACGCGCCCACGGGTTCGGTTCCGAATCGCACACCTTTAAGAAAGGTAGGAGGCGACTCCGATCGCCGACTGCCCCGAGACTGGCGCAAAGAATCGGCGATCGGAGTCGCCTCCTGCAGACCCGAATCGACCTTGAGCTCCTGGCATTCGGTTCGGTTCGACCACGCGGGCAGCCCGCCTGCGGCCCGCGTGCCGGCTCGGGATCGATCAATATCCGTAACCGTAGCCGCCATAGCCCGGAGCATAGCCCGGAGCCGCGCCGTAGGCGCCGTAGTTCGGGGCATAGCCGGGGGCCGCGCCGTAGCCGGCTCCATAGGCGCCCGCTGCCGGGTAGCCGTACGCCGGATATCCGCCGCCGTATCCGCCGTAGTAGCCACCGTAGCCGGGATAGCCCGCGTAGTACGGACTGACTCCGATACCGATGGCCAATCCGCCGCCGTACCCGCCATAGCCGTATCCGCCCCCATAGCGGTAACCCGCGCCGTAGCCGCCCCGATAGCCACCGTAGTAGCCGCCGTGGTGTCCGTAACCGTGTCCGTGGGCGTCGGCGGTCGCCGCACCAGCCGACAGCGCACACACGCTGGCCAAAGCCAAAAGAACTTTTCGCATCGTCCTACCCTCCTCTCGACCCCGCGGTGATTCATGGTGGCCGAAGCGAACCAGTCCGACTCAGGACCGGTCACGCCTGCCGAATGAATCCTAGGGCAGACCCGGTGCCGCGGCCCGAACCTGTCGTTTAATTCACCAAACCGCCACCCAGGCCGGGCGAAGGGCCGCCAGGTGACGTTTGTAGCGACAGGGCCTGTCGTCGAAAGGATGTCAACCGCGATCAATCCGGGCGGATGCCGGGCGGCCTGCCGTCAGTATTCTCCGGCATTAGGGGTTTGTCGGCGCCAGCGTTGCCCGGCGTCCGTGGGTCTCGGCGTCAGCGGCTGCTGGCGCCGCGCTGCGCCGGGACGAGCCAGCACGAATCGTGTCGGACGAGTCCAATGTGCGGATAATAGGAAGCCGCTTGCGGCGCTGCCAGCAGGATGAGCGTGGTGGCCAGGCCGGCCGCCTCGTGCGTGCGGCGGATCAGTTCCCGGCCGATCCCCTGCCGCTGGAATTCCCGATCGACGGCCAGATCGGACAGGTACGTGCAGTAGCTGAAGTCCGTGATCGCCCGCGACACGCCGACGATCCGCCGATCGAGCCGGGCCGTCAGGATCAAGTCGGCGCGGCGCAGCATCTGCTCGATCGTGGCGGGCTTGTCCACCGGCCGGCGTTCGGCCAGGGTGGATCGCCGGAGCACGTCGATAAATTCGTCGGCGGCCAGATCGGGTTCGATTTCGTACTGGATCATGGGCAGTGCGGGGGTTCGCTGGGTTGTGCGTGGGGGCCCGGGGGCAAAACAGTCTCCGCCGGCTTTGAGCTCCAAATGCAGGGATGCGGCCGGCCGCCGCGGCAAATCGTGATCGTTCAGCGGCCGTCGGGCGAGGATCGCTGCGCGCGGGCCTCGGGCACGAACTGGCTGTGCAGCTTTTGCTCGTAAACCTGGAAGCCCGCCTGGAGGTAATTGGGCAAGGCTGCCGGATGATCGAGATCGCAGGTGTGGACCCAGACCCTTGCCGGCTCGTACGACCAGGCGGCATGCAGGGTCCAGTTCAGCAGGAAACGGCCGAGCCCCTGCCCGATCGCGCCCGGAAACAGGCCGAAGTAAGCCAGTTCGATGTCGTTTCCCGTTCGGCGATCCAGCTCCGAGTACCCAGCCGACACGCCCGCGGTTTCGAGAACGAAAATGTTCACCCGCGGGTCGACCAGGATCCGGCGCAGTTCCTCGTCGGGCATCACGAGTCGATCGACCCAGCAATAATCCGCTCCCACGGAGCGGTATAAATCCCGATACTGCGACACGCTGGGGCCGCCGAGCTCCCGGACGCCGATGTCCGCCCGGGGCGGCACAAGCGTGCCGGCCGGCGGCTCGCGCATTTCCAAGTAGGTGGTCCGGGTCGTGATGTGGGGCATCGGAAAAAAACTCTTGGCCGCGGAGACGATGGCGCGGGGCCGCGGCGTGCGTTTTAAGAGTTCGGGGCTGGATCGTCAAAGGGCGACTGGCGCCGCCGCGCCGGAGGATGTCGTCGAGATCTGGATCTCGCTGGCCGCGACGTCGGTCGGCCGCGGCTGGGACAGCGTGGGCTACCGGGCCGGCGCGTACCGCAACCGCATCGAGCTGGAAGCGTGCGACCGGGAACCCTGAGCCCCCCGAAGCGCGACCGGCAAGCGCCGGCGATGGTTTTCAGTGCGCCGATCGCCGCAGCAGCCGGTCCGGCGCTAATGGGCGAACGACTTTCTGATCCGGGCCGCTTCGGCTTCGAACGGAAACTCCTGGTAGCTCCTGAGCGCAGCCAGTTCCGACTTTAACCGCGACGAACCGGCGGTATGAGGCCGCAGGTGCTCGAGCCCCTTGGTTCGCTGGGCGATCCGCGACTCGGAGGCCGTCAGGCGGTGTTCCTGCCGGGCGCGCTCGGTCGCTTGCTGAAAGGCGCCCCCTCGAGCGATTGCCGCTGGAGCATCAGGGCCTGGCCGTCGGCCTCGAGCCTGGCGACCCGGGCTTGCAGCGGACCCAACTGGGCCGAGAGCTGGTTAATGCCGCCGTCGATGGCGGCCAGGCGCGCGACGTCGACGACTTCCTCGCGGCGCTGGCCGTTTTTCTCTTCGACGATGCGGAAACAGCCAGGCCGCTGGGCCTGGAGAGCGGCGATTTGCGACTGCACCTGGCCCAGGGCCGCCACGCTGGCCTGGTAGGCGGTTTGCCACTGCCCGGCGGCGGCCTCGAGCCGAGCCGCCTCCTGGCGATACTTTTCCTGCTGGGCTTGTTTTGCGGATTCCAGTTCCTGGCGGCTTTCGTCGACGTGCTGTTTGGCCTGGCCGAGCTCGGTCTCTTCTTTTTCCCGCTTGATGTCGGCATCCTGGTTTTCGTGCGCCTTGGTTTCGTCGAGCGATTGCTGGAGCTGGGTGTGCCGGCGGGCGACGTGGGTCAGGCCCTCTTCGAAGGCCTCGCGCGCTTTGGGGCCCAGGCTTTGGCGGAACTGATCCTTGGCCGCCGAGATTTCGCCGGGAGTCAGCTTCTCGCGGTCGGCGGCTTCCAAATAACCGAGCAGCACTCCGCTGAGCCGCCCCGCTTCGACGTATTCGGCCTGTTCCTGCCGGTCGACACCGCCTTGCCGGTCGCCGTGTTGTTGCCGGTCGCCGTGATCCTGCCGGTCAACTGCGAGCAGCTCGGCGAGGGATTTCAACTCGGACAGCGCCTCGCGGTCATGGGCTTCGGCCACCAGCAGCCAGGCACGCAGCTGCCGGGCCAGACGCCGCGTCTGGCCGCGCTTGGCGGTGGCGATCTGGTCGAACAGCTCTTGCGACTCGGCGTAGCGATTGTGCCGCGCCAGGACCAGAGCATAGGAATAATCCACGCGAACGTCGCTCGGCGCCAGCCGCCGGGCGTCGTCGTGCAGCTCCCGGGCCTGGGCCAGAATCTTGGGCGACTGTTTTGCGCCGCAGGCCAGGATGCCTTCGACGGCCGACTGCACGCTCGGCGTGTCGGCCTGGCAAGCGCGATTCGCCAGCATGGCTGCCAGCGCCAGAGCCAGCGCGGCGAGCCATCGCCCCGCGCGGCGAAAGTGTTTTCGGCCCATGGCCCAAAGCTCCTGCGAAGTCAGATTGCCCGCGACGTCCGAAAGAGCCAACTGCTGTCCGCTCATCTTACCCCCCGAAGGTGCAAAGGTCAGCAGGAAAGCGGCGGTTTCGATTTCCGCCGGCGGCGAGTTGGCTGCGGCCATGCTTTTGCTCGGTGGGGGCTGGAAAAAACCGAGCGCGGACAGTTTGCCGAGTTCTGGCCGACTGGGCACCCCTGTCGGACGATGGGTTGTGAGCTAACTGTCGTCATCGCGGCCTTTTTCTTGACAGTCGATTCGAGGCCGTTTAACTTTCGCGGAGGTCTCCACAGCAAGCGGTTGGGTTTTCTGCCGCAGTTGAAATCTCGGCGCCGAGTCGGCAATGCGTAGTGGCGGAATCTGTTCGTTCCGGTCGCTGGCCAAAGTTTGCCTCGCCGCGCGAAGGGAAAGTATTGCAGCGGAACCGTTCCCGAATGAACAGGGGAGAAGCCTAATGAGCCTGATCCTACGACGAGCTTTCGTCGCCAGGCGGTCTGTGCTGGCGGCAACGGGCGCGGTGCTATCTCTGGCAATCGCGTTTCTGGTGGCAGCGCCGGCACAGGCCCAGGTGCCGGTTTACGACTACAACTTCGGCGGGGGCGGCACACCCGGTCCGAATGATTGGGCCGAGGACTACACCAATTACCCGACGACGCCGACGCTGCCTTCAACGCCCAATGGCGGCGGTCAGCTCGGGCTCACTTCGCCGGTGAGCGGCTACTACTACGAGTCCCAAGCCGCTTCGGATTACACAAACATCGCCTACGCCGGCTACAGCCTGTTTGGCAATGGCACGCCTTACAATGCAACCAACGGCTCGTACCTGGGCGATTGGGCCCAGTCGATGACGCTGTACATCAATCCTCAGGGACCAGGCTGGGCGAACAATCCGGGCGGCCAGTTCCAGATCGACGCCTCGCCGGGCCTGTCGCCAGCGGGCGCCGCCGTTGCAGCCAACCCCAACTATGGGAACCTCATCTACCAGAACGAGGCGCAAATCAATGTGACCGAGAACTCCCACGGCAACGCGGTCTTGATCAGCTCCAATGCCAACAGCGCTGGCGGTGCCGTCTTCGCCACGATCACCACGCCGGGCTGGTACACGTTCGTCACCGAATTCCAGAAGGGCCCCGGCGGTGACAACGGTTCGGTCCTGAACAGCTTCGGCGTCATTGATCCGCACGGCCATCTGATCGGAAACCAACTCGACCAACTCCCGAACAACACGCAGACCTACGGGCCATCCCCCGGCACTCCCCTTCCCCCATTTATCAACAGCTACCTCGGCCAGCCCAATTACACCTGGCTGCCGGATTGGAACCCCAGCGCCCCGAACTATCAAATCGGCGGACCTCCGATCTTCGCCAACGGCGTCGTGGGCGTCGCCGATGTCCACGTCGGTCCCTGGTTCCCGCTGTACCCGCTGTACTCGCAAACCCCCGAGCCGTCGAGCTTCGTTCTGCTGGCTCTGGGCGTGATCGGATGTGGCGCGGTGGCCTGGCGCCGTCGCCGCGGCTAAACTTCCCGCCCGCTGATTTCGCAATCCACCTGCCCCCGGTATCCTGAACGCCCCGGGGGTTTCTTGTTTCGCCATCCAGAGGAGCGACGCCATGCTGCCACGGTCAATGCTTCGCGGGCTTTTCGCCGCAGGAATGTTTCTCGTGGCCGCCGCAGCGCGGGCGGAAGAGCGCCCGGGCCCCGGGCCACGATCGACGGCACTGGCCCCGGCTGGCAGGAAATGACCGAAGCCGACTTCCAGGGCGTCAACGGCAACCCGGATACCTGGAGCTGGCGGGACGGCCTGTTGCACTGCACGGGCGAGCCGGTCGGCGTGATCCGCCTCAAAAAAATCTACACGAATTTCGAGCTCGTGGTCGAGTGGCGGCACTTGCGCTCCGGCGGCAACTCGGGCGTGTTCGTCTGGGTGCCCGAGGCTTCGCTCAAGGACCTGCCCAAGGGCAGTCTGCCGCACGGGATCGAAGTGCAGGTGCTCGATCACGGCTACGCCGAGCAGTACGAGAAGAGCACGGGCAAGAAACCTGAGTGGTTCACGACCAACGGCGACGTGTTTGCCGTGGGCGTCAAGATGACCCCCTTCCCGCCGCTCTCGCCGGACGGCAGCCGCAGTTTTCCGCGCAAGCAGTTGAGCAAAGGCATCAACGAGTGGAATCACTACTACGTGCGGGGGATCAACGGCGAAGTGCGCCTCTGGGTCAACGGCGAAGAAGTGTCGGGGGGCAACAACTGCGATCCGCGTAGCGGCTGCCTGTGCCTCGAGTCGGAAGGCTCGCCGATCGACTTTCGCAATCTCCGCATCCGCGAGCTGCCGTAAGCGCGCAAGCGGTCCCTGTCCTGAATTCTTCCTTTTCCGATCTGCGTCCATCCGGTTCATCGGCGTTCATCTGCGTCAACCCGGCTGGTGTCGATCATATGCGGAGTGTTGCGGTCCGCAATCGATCGGCCGGCCGTGAGTAGATGCGGCGCCGATTATTAGACGCAGATTAACGGGATGAACGCAGATACGCGCAGATGGGGGCAAGAAGGAATGGGAGTTGCCGCCCGAGTGCTTGTTCTCTATCGTTTCCGATCTGCGTCCATCCGGTTCATCGGCGTTCATCTGCGTCAGCCCGGCTGGTGTCGATCATATGCGGAGTATTGCGGTCCGCAATCGGTCGGCCGGCCGCCAATAGATGCGGCGTCGATCGTCTGGACGCAGATGAACGGGATGAACGCAGATACGCGCAGATGGAGGTTACAAAGCAACGGGTGATGCCGCTGTGGTGCGCCGGGCGACCGGGCATTCAAGCCGAGCAGCCAGAAGCCGGCAGCGAGGTTCCTGGCGTCCGGTCGGTTCAGAACGTGTGGTTCGTGTCGACCAGGAACGTGCCGTCGGTGGCCACCGGCATGTAGGGCATCCAGCAGTCGCCGGCCACGTTGTTGAACCGCGAATTGGCGTACGGGTAGAACGTGACGCCGACTGAAACGTAGAACGTCTCTTCGATCGACCCCGCCGCCCCGCTCCGCGAGCTGGGAGCCATGTATTGCAGCGAGGTATAGGCGCCGAAGCGCGGCGAAAGCGGCGCCGACAACGTGCCGCCAAATGTGTACTGCCCCAGGCTGCCCGGGCCGCCGAGCTTGGTGTGATCGGGGATGCCGAACCAGGAGACGCCGTCGCCGCCGTACAGAAACCGGTGGTGATAGAACAGCGTGAACTGGTCGACGGCGCGATAGGCCAGCGCTTGCCCGCCGGCCTCGGCGGTGGCGCCGCTCACTCGCAACGCGGTCCAAAAGCCGATTTCATGTTGCGGGTTGAGTGCATAGGCGACCTGGAACCGCATCTGGCTCAGAAACGGCGAGACGGCGTATTGCCCGAAGTTCGTGTTCCACATCCCGTCCCAGACGGCGCCGAAGCTGAAATTCGTGTACCGATCGGCCGGGCGGAACAAGCCGACGGTCATAAAGCCCTGCTGCTGGATCTCCTTGTCGCGAAAGCCGGACGAGCGACCGTTCAAATCGTACAGGCCGTAGCTGCCGCCGATCTGCGCCCGATGCCCGTGTAGTCGCTGACTACGCCCAGCTTGGTGCCGTAATTGGCGCCGTAGGCAAAGCCGTTGTTGTTCGAGCCGGAGCCTTCGGAGATGCCCCGCCAGGAACTGTAGTTGTGGAAGACCACCAGGCCATTTGTGCGGCAATCGCGGCACGCCGTGGGCGCTAGATCCCAGGGCATCAGAAAACTAGGGTCGGACACGAACCAGGTGTTGGGATCGAAAATGTCGAGCGGAACCGGCGGGCCGGGCACTGGCTGAGGGCCCGACGCCGACTGGTCGATCGTCGTGCTGCTGACCATCCCGGTGCTGAACGAGCCGTTGCCGTAAGGCATGACGGGCGAGTCCGTTTCGATCACCGGCGGCAGCGGCGTGCCCACCACGTCGGGAGCGGGCCCGGCCGGCGTGGTCGAGTACGGCGTCATCACCGGCGCGCCGGCGCCTGCAGGGCTTGAAAGAACGGCGTGTCGGCGCAGCGGGGCACACGGCGCAAGCGCGCCGGTAGCGAGGAGCACGACGAGACATATCAGGCGCTGATTCACGAGAAAAGATCCGAAGCGCCGACTTCAACGCAAGGAGGCGATGAGACGAGCAGCCTGCTAGCAAGCGTGACGATTTGCTTCCTAAGCTTCGGCGGGATGATCGTCGCCCGAGCGGTCCCCGTCAATATCAGTCGGCAAGCGCCGGGGGACGGAAGTTGCCTGTTTTACCGAAATCTGGCCGCTTGCTAACCAATTGATAATCACCCCCTAACCGCCGGTTGATAGCTTGCGTCATTCGCGATTGCTCGCCCGTCCACACCTCCCAGTGGCGATCGCTCCCGTGCCGGGTCGTGCCATGAATTATTCGATTGCAGCGGACCTCGGCGCGGATTCGACGCTGGCCGATTTGCCGACGCACGATTTTGCGGTCAGCCCACAGACCCCCGGGCAGGAAGTGGCGGCCCGTTTCAAGCACGAACCCGACTTGCCCGGCGTGCTGATTCTCGACGGATCCACGCTGACGGGCATGGTTTCGCGGGAAAATTTTCTGGAGGTGCTGAGCCGGCCGTTCGGGAACGAACTGTTCATGAAGCGGCCGATCCTGAACTTGCTCGGGTCCCTGAACGTGCCGCACCTCGAGCTTGCGGGCACGCTGGGTATCCAGGCCGCCGCCGAGGTCGCCCTGAACCGGCCCGTCGAGCGGGTCTTCGAGCCGATCGTCGTTCGTCTGGCCGACGGCCGGGTGCGGCTCTTGGGCATTTATGTGCTCCTGCTGGCGCAGTCACAGCTGGCAGCCTTGGCCAACCAGATCATTCGCGAACAGAAAGAGGCGGCCGAAGCCGCCAACAAGGCCAAGAGCGCTTTTCTGGCCAACATGAGTCATGAGATCCGCACGCCGATGAACGGCGTCATCGGCATGACCGATCTGCTGCTCGATACCGAGTTGTCGGGCCAGCAGCGCGAGTACGTCGATCTGGCCAGGCAGTCGGCCGAGTTCCTGCTCTCGCTGATCAACGACATCCTGGATTTCTCCAAGGTCGAGGCCGGCAAGCTCGATCTGGAGCAGGTCGATTTCAATCTCCGCACCACGCTGGCCGACACCATCAAGACGCTCACTCCCCGGGCCTGGCAAAAAAACCTCCAGCTCGAATGGCAGGCGGAGCGGGAAGTACCCGATGTGCTCATCGGCGATCCGGGCCGGCTCCGCCAGGTGGTCGTCAACCTGATCGGCAATGCGATCAAGTTCACCGATGCGGGTCAGGTGTCTGTGCATGCCGCGCTCGATTCCCGCTCGTCCGGCGACGTCCTGCTGCGCTTCGCCGTGCGGGATAGCGGCATCGGCATCCCCAAGGACAAGCAACAGTCGATCTTCGAGGCCTTCGAGCAAGCCGACGGCTCGACCACCCGCAAGTTCGGCGGCACCGGGCTGGGACTGGCCATCTCGGCCAACCTGGTGCAGTTGATGGGAGGCCGGATCTGGGTCGAGAGCGATCCGGGGCACGGGAGCACGTTCTTCTTCCTGGCGCGATTCGGCGTCTCGCGCGCCGCTTCCACACCCGGCGTTTCGGCTTCTGACGGCTCGGGCCACGGCGTCACGAGTCTCGGCGTCACGAGTCACGGCGATTCGGCCCTCGCCAGGTCCGCCGGCGGTGCCCCGGCGGCGGCCATCGGGCTCAACGTCTTATTGGCCGAGGACAACCTGATCAACCAGAAAGTCGCCTGCGGGCTGCTCAAGTCCGAGGGGCACGTGGTCACCGTGGCCGGCAACGGCACCGAAGCCCTGGCGGCCTTTGCGGATAACCGCTTTGACGTCGTGCTGATGGACATCCAAATGCCCGACATGGACGGCTTCGAGGCCACGGCGAAAATCCGCGAGCGGGAACGAGCGACCAGCGGCCGCGTGCCGATCGTGGCCATGACCGCGCACGCCATGAAGGGCTATCGCGAGCGCTGCCTCGAGGCCGGCATGGACGACTACCTTTCCAAGCCGGTTCGCCGCGAGGAATTGCGCGCGATCCTGGCCAAGATCGCGGCCGCCCGTAAGTCGCAATCACCCACTGGGTTGGCCGACACCACTCGCCAACCGCCCCCCGCCCACGATGTTGCTGCCCAATCCGCTGCGCCTCAAACACCCGCGCCCGGCGAGCCGGCAGCCGCCGCTGTCGACGTGGTCGACTGGAGCGTGGCGCAAACCAGCGTGCGCGGCGACGAGGCCCTGCTGCAGGAGATCGTCGCGATCTTCCTCGACGAATGTCCGGCCATGCTGGAAGCCGTCCGCTCTGCTCTGGCGGCCGGCGACGCCGAGCGCCTGCGGATCAGTGCGCATACGCTCAAAGGCGCGGTCGTGCACTTCGGCGCGGGCGGCCGTGGCGGCCGCCACCGAAATCGAATTGGCTGCCCGAGCCAAAAACCTCGCGGCCGCCGGCGACCAGTACGGCGCCCTGGAAATCGAGATGGATCGGGTGATGCCCGCCTTGGCCAGTTATTTGCAATCTTCACGAAACAAAACTGCACGAAACGCCGAAGGGCCGCTCTATGCCGTCAGTCCTGGTCGTTGACGATTCGCCGGTCGATCGCCGGTTGGCCATGTCGCTGCTGGAAATGCAGGACGATTTGATCGTCGGCGCCGCGACTCACGGGGCCGAAGCGCTGGCCCGCGTGGCCGACGAACCGCCGGACATCGTGGTGACGGACCTGCAGATGCCCGGCATGGACGGGCTGGAGCTGGTCCGGGCCCTCCGCGGCCGCTATCCGCTGGTGCCCGTGGTGTTGATGACGGCGCACGGCAGCGAAGAGATCGCCGTGCAGGCCCTCGAGCAAGGCGCCGCCAGCTATGTGTCCAAGGCCCGGCTGGCCGAGAATCTGGCCGAGACGGTGCATCACGTGCTGGCCATGGCCAGCGCCAATCGGCGCCACGACAAGCTGCTGCACCGCTTGCACCGCTCGACCTGGACATTCGTGCTGGACAACGATCCGGCGCTGATCTCGCCGCTGGTCGACTACCTGCAGCAGCAAGTCGCGCTGCTCAATTTTTGCGACGAGGCCGGGCGCGTGCGGCTGGGAATCGCCCTGCAAGAAGCGCTCATCAATGCCCTGGTGCACGGCAATCTGGAAATCAGCTCCGAGACCTTGCACCGGGCCCAAATCGACGATCCGGACCTGATCCGCCGCCGCTCCAACGAGCCGGCCTACCGCGACCGCAAGATTCGCGTTTTCGCCGAATTCTCGACCGACACGGCCCGGTTCATCATTCGCGACGACGGGCCCGGCTTCGATCATCGGCGGCATGTCGAGATGTTGGCACCCTTGGATTCGGAAGGCGGCCGAGGGCTCGTCCTGATGCGGGCGTTTATGGACGAAGTTTCCTTCAGTGCGGCCGGCAATGAAGTCACGATGACCAGGCACTGCGATCAGGAAGATCAAGCGGGGCAATAGCGCACAGCGGGGAACCGGCCCGGCCGCTCCCACTCGCGCTCTTAGAGCGAACGGAAACCCCGAGATGATCGAAATTCGCCACAAGACCACCCGCGCCGTCCTGCTGCGCACCGCGGTCGACACGCTTAACGGCAAAAACCTGACCGGGCTCAACCTGGCCCAGGCCGACCTGTCGGGCGTCAGCATGACCTACGCCTGCTTCTGCAAGGCGACGCTGCGGCTGGCCGACCTCACGGGGGCCCTGCTCACAAGCGCCAGCCTCGACAGCGCCAACCTGGAATTGGCCAATCTCAGCAAGGCCGACCTGGCCTCGGCCACCCTGCTGGGCGCGCAGCTCCGCGGGGCCAACCTGACGGGAGCCTGCTTGCGCTATGCGCAATTGGCCGGCGCCGATTTGCACGAGGCGAACCTGGAAAACGCCGATCTCAGCATGGCCGACCTGCGGGCGAACCTGCGCGACGCCATCCTCGTGCGGGCCGATTTGCGCGGCGCCAACCTGGCCGGGGCCAACCTGCAATACGCCAACCTCACCGGCGCCGACCTGACCAGCGCCAATCTGGAAGGTGCCAAAATGCTGGGAGCCAGGCTCCAAGGCGCCAAGCTCGACCGCGGCATGCAAGCCTCGGCCCGGGCCGTCATGTCGGCCCCCGGCATGTTCGCGCGCAAGACGGAGCCAAAACAGGCCAAGGCCCCACTGAACCTCGATTTCAACTCGTTCGGCCTGCCCAGCACGTCGCGCCGAGTCGCCGGGCGCAGTGCGCCGCCCGCCGAGACCCCGGCCCGCCGTAGCGAGCCGGCCGCGGACGCAGGCGGCGCCGCCGACCGCCTGGCCCGCTGGCGCAATTGCCTGCGAGTTCGCTACCTGGGCGGCGGCGGGCCGAACAATCTGGCGATCCAGCCCGGAGCCGAGGGCGTGGTGCTCGAGTTCTGCGGCCCACTGGGAAACGACTACTGGCAAGTCCAGTTTGCTGCGCTCGGCGCGTTCTACATCCATCGCGAGGAAGTGGAAGTGCTCGACCACGATTTCCTGGCCGACGCCGCCTCGCAGCAGGATTCGGAGGACAACGGCTTGCTGCAAGGAGCCAAGGAGACGGTGGTCTACTCGACCAACGGCGGCAAGTTCAAGAGCCTGATCATCTGGTACAGCGAGAAGCGGTATCTGGCCGTGGAAGAAGTGCGCAAAGCCGAAAAACTGATCCGACTTTGCAAGCAGCGGCGGATTCGCGTCACCCGCGACCGCTGGTTCGATTAGCGCCCGGGGATGGTCTCCCGGCCGCAGCAATGTGCCTGGGCCGCAGCGAAATTGTTTTTTACAGCGTCGACAACGAGGTTGATCTCCTATGCCGATGGTCCTGGTGGTCGATGATTCGCCGATTGATCGCAAGTTGGCGGTCGGCATTCTGAAAAAGCAGGCCGATCTGACGGTCGAATCGGCGGCCCACGGAGCGGCCGCCCTGCAGCGGGCTTCGCATCAGGCGCCGGACGTCGTCGTCACCGATCTGCAAATGCCCGAGATGAGCGGGCTGGAACTGGTGCGCACGATGCGGGGCCGCTTCCCGCTGGTGCCGGTCGTGCTGATGACGGCGCACGGCAGCGAAGAGATCGCCGTGCAAGCATTGGAACAGGGGGCCGCCAGCTACGTGGCCAAGTCCCGGCTGGCCGACGAGCTGACCGACACCGTGCGCAACGTGCTGGCCACCGCCCGGGCCGATCGCCAGCACGAGCGGCTGCTTGATTGCTTGCGGCAGACGAGCCAGGACTTCGTGCTCGACAACGATGTGGCGCTGATCTTTCCGCTCGTCGATTATTTGCAGCAGCAGATCGCGCGGCTGGGACTGTACGACGAGATGGGGCGCGTACGGGTGGGCATTGCCCTACAAGAGGGGCTCTGCAATGCGCTGTTTCACGGAAACCTGGGTCTGACGGCCGCGCAAATGAAATCTGAACAATCGGTCGCGCAGGCCCTGATCGACCGGCGCCGTCGCGAGCAACCCTATTGTAAACGCAAGCTCCATGTCCGCGCCTGCCTCTCGCCCGAAGCGGCCAGTTTTACGATTCGGGACGAGGGTTCCGGATTCGCGCACGCCGCGCTTTACAGTAAGCTGCTTTCTGAGCAGACTCGTGAAGCCGGTCGCGGCCTGGTGTTGATGCGAACGTTCATGGATGAGGTGTCGTTCAACGACGCCGGCAATGAGTTGACCATGATCAAGCGCCGCGAGAGTGCCTGAGTCCAGGCATGTGTAAGCGGGTTCGAGGCGGACCCGTGGCTCTCGCACGAGCGGTCCCTTTCATCGGCCGCCCCCCGCGCTCCCTATTGGTCCGGAACCCACGAACATGCCGGAACCTGCGAACGTAGTGGAGCTCACTCTCAAAATACTGTCGGGCCGTCACGCCGGCCGGCTGCTGGAAATCAAGCGGCCCAAGTTCTTGATCGGCCGCGCCGACGACTGCGACTTGCGCCAGCCAGCTCCGCCGTCAGCCGCCGGCATTGCGCCTGCTGCTCACCGCCGCCGGCGTCACGCTTGAAGACCTGGGCGGCGCCAACGGCACGTTGGTCAATGGCGTGCGGATTACCGGCGCGCACCCGCTGATCTCGGGCGACCGCATTCAAGTCGGACCGCTGGAATTCGAAGCCCGAATCGTCGCGGCGGCCGGCTCGTCGGCCACGGCCAAGGGTCCCCAGACGGGCGATACGGCCCAGCTGTCCGGCGGCACCGCGCATGCCACCGACAGCAAAGCGCAAAACCGCAGCGCAGCGCAAAGCGGCAGCCCAGCGCAAAGCGGCAACCCAGCCCAAAGCGGCAGCGGGCAAATCCAGCTTTCCGGCGGTCCGGAAAAACCCTCCGGCCGAAAGCCGCAGGCTGCCGGCAACCCAAAACCTGCCGGCGGCAAATCCCCCGGGCAGGACGCGGCCGGCTCGCCGGCGCCCGGCGCCAAGTCGGACGCGGCCGGCAATCCGGACGACGACATCATGCAGTGGCTGACCGACTTGCCCGAGAGCGGGCCGAAATCGATCTACTTGGAGCTGGCCCCCGACGCGACGGGTGCGGCCGAGACGGGCGAAGTCAGCCTCGACGGCACGCAGCCGTTCGCCTGGCCCGCAAGTCCGCCGGCCCCGACTCCGCTCCCCTCAGCTCTGCCCCCTGCTGCGGCGACGCTGCCCCCTTCGGCCCCGCTGAGCGAACTGCTCAATTCCGGCAAGCCCGGCCCGAAGCTGCCCGACCCCAATGCGGCCGGCAATACGCGCGACGCGGCCAAGGCCGCGATCGAGATCTTTCGCCATCGCGACAAATAACGGCGGCCGGCCGGTGCCTGCTGGGGCCGATTTCCTCGCCCGCCGCGTGCAGAACGGCGCGCTACGACTTTCCTCCGGCGGCCGGATGAAAGGACTTCACCCGAACAAATCCAGCACGGGTTTGCCGGTCGTGATGGGCCGTGAAATGCCGCTGTTGTTCTGCGGCTCGTTGAGCGGAACGTCGAGGGCGTGGTAAATCGTGGCCGCAAATTCCTCCGGGCGTATCGGATTGCTGGTGACGTACGCGCCGTCCCGGTCCGACTTGCCATACACCCGCCCGCCGCCGATGCCCGCGCCGGCCAGGATGGCGGAAAAACAACCAGGCCAGTGCTGGCGTCCGGGGGGTTGCTGGGTCAGCACCGTCGGCGTGCGGCCAAACTCGCCGGTCGCCACGACCAATGTGCTGTCGAGCATGCCCCGCTCTTTGAGATCGACCAGCAGCGCGGACAGCGCCTGATCCAGCCGGGGCAGGCAAAATCCCATGCCGTAAGAGCCGTTGCCGAAGGCGTCGCCCATGCCCATGTTGCCGCCGTGCATGTCCCAGCTACTGCTGGGCGGGCCGGCCGTATCGTGCGGCGCCTGGCCGGTCCAGCCGTTGACGGTGACGAACCGCACGCCGGCTTCGACCATCCGCCGGGCCAGCAGCAGGTTTTGCCCGATCGGATGGCGGCCGTAGCGGTCGCGCAGGGCAGCCGGCTCGCGATCCAGTTTGAACGCCTCCCGCCCCTCGGGCCGGGTCAAGGCGTCGTAGGCCTTCTCGCGCAGGTCGGTCCAGTCCGCGCCGCGCGTATCTCTGGCCAGCGCGCGGCTCTCGATGCTGTCGAGCAACTTGCGCCGCTGGGCGAGCCGATCGGGGTCGCCGAAGTCGTAAATCTCCGGCGGCGCGAAATTTTCCATGGCCGGATGATTCGTTTCCGAGCCGACGAACACCGGCGCGTAGGCCGAGCCGAGATAGCCGCCGATGCCCAGGTTCGGCGCAAAAGACCGGCGGACCGACACACTTGATCAGCCAGGCGTTGGAGACCAGGTTGCGCTTGCTGGGCTTGTGCTTGGCGACGAACGAGCCGAGATACGGCTGGTCGTCGGGCACGCCCTCGGCGACGCGCTTCACGGACTGGCCGCTGAGCAGATTGTGCATCGCGTCGAAGTGGTTGCTGATGGCGCCCGGGTGGGTCATCGAGTTGATCAGCGTGAACTGGTCGGTCACTTTGGCCAGCTCGGTGTGCATCTGGTTGATCCGCATGCCCGGCACCTTGGTGGCCATGGGCTTGTACGGTCCGCGGATCGTGTCGGGCGCGTCGGGCTTCATGTCCCAGGTGTCGACGTGGCTCGGTCCGCCGCAGAGCAAGAGGAAGATGCACGACTTCTCGGCGGGCACGGCTTTGCCGCTGGCGTCCAGCTTGTCGCTGCCCCAGACCGATCCCGGCAGGCCCAGCGAAAGCGCGCCCAGGCCACCGGCGATCAGGGCCTGCCGTCGGTTCAGCTCGAAAGTGTTCATGGAGTCTGTTTCCTTGAGCACGATTTCCTCAAGCGTGTTCGATCTGCGCATTATGGGGGCGCGCCGGGCACGGAGCAACCTGGATCGCCCTGCGGAACTTCGCAAGCTTATGAAATCGCGGGAATCCGGCGAGGAAAGCCCGCGGGGAGCTCGTCGCGCCGCCCATGCCCGACACACCGGAGAGATTATGATGAGCGAATGGAGGCGAACCGAGACGGCCAACGGCGATTGTTTTGGCTGGTGTTCAGGGCATGTGGACTCCTTCCGATCTGCGCGGGTTTGTGGCTGCTTTGTCTAGATTATGCTTTCGCCAGGATGGTCAATCCCAGCCTTCCTGCCGAGAAGCGTCGTGCGCTTGTTTTGCAAAACGTCTTCGGATGGCCGAACGTAACGGCGCTTCTCGCCGGACTGTTCCTGGTCGTGTGCGGAACATGCTTGCTCCTCGGCGGTTTTCGCTACACACTCCGTTCGCTGTTTGTCCCCGTGCTGCTGGCCGCCCTCGCAGTTTGGTTCGCAAGTTGATCTGATCAAATCATTAACCAGCCGTCGTTGCCTCCCGCGGCCGCTGGTCGCTCCGACCAAACCCGGGGCCAGAATCCGCGAAATCGCTTATGTTTTGCCCAGCGACAGGGTTAAGATGAGCGGCGTGCCGCTTCCCGGCACACGTCTGGTTCCGGCCGCATTCGTGGCCGCGGCAATAGGCTCGCTTGGGCACTCTAACAAGGAGACGATTCGATGAAGTCCTGCACCTATCTGCGCGTTGCGCTCGTCACTGCCGCCGTCGTCGTGATCCTGCACGCTCCTGCCTCGCTCACTGCCGGCGTGGTCATCAATGTCGATTTCAATTCGATCGGTCAGCCCTCCGGCACCTATGTAGGCACGGCAGCTGCCCCCGACAGCGGTACGGTTTGGAACGGCGTCGCGCCGTCGGCCAAGGGCGTCGGGTATTCGAATTTCACGTCTGCCCCGCTCGTCGGATCGACCGGCGGCCCGCCGACCGCCGTGACGGTCTCACTGAACTCCGGCATTACCTATGACGCCGCGACCGATGGCCAGCCGAATTCGTTTGCCGGCCCGCTGCTGAACGACTTCCTGTACACCGGCTCGGGCACGACGACCATGACCATCAACAACCTTACGCCGGGAGGGCTCTACAACTTGTACGTGTACTCCCAAAATGGCAGCTATAACAACGACTCGACGAGCTTCACGTTTGGCGGCAATACCAACGTGATCTCCAACTCGGGTCCGACGTTCACCAGTTCCACGAGCTTTGCCTCGACCTTTGTCTCGCCCGGCGTCTACAGCGGCAACTATCTGGAATTTGCCGGCCTGGTCGCCACCGGCGGCGCCATCACGGGCACGTTTACGGAAAACGGGCCGACCAATGGCGCGTTCAGCGGCTTCCAGCTCGTGAACGTTCCCGAGCCGGCTTCGCTGGTGCTGTGGACAATCGCGATCGCCTGTGGCCTGTTGATCGCGCGGCGCCGCACCGCCTGAATCACACCAGCAAAGTGGCTTTCCCTAATAGCCGCCCAGCGCTGCCCGGGCGGCGGTCGCAGCCCCGCCGATGACCGGGCCAGGACTGAGCGCGGCAATCAAGCGATCCTGGAGAATCGGAATCAGCCATGACCGGTCGACTGGCAGCCTTCGGCAAATCGTCAGGCCTGCTGGGGGGCATTGACGTTGGCCTGGCTGAATCTGGACGCGCTGTGCCTGCAGGCCGGCGAAAAGGAGTCTCCGATGCCGCAACCCGTGCTCTATCGAACGGTCGAAGTCGATGGTCTGTCCATCTTCTACCGCGAATCGGGCCCGCCCGCCGCACCGACGATTCTGTTGCTGCATGGCCTGCCTTCGTCGTCGCGGATGTTTGAGCCGCTCTTCGCGCGGCTTTCTGGTCGATACCGCCTGATCGCGCCCGACTATCCCGGCTTTGGACATAGCGACGCCCCCCGTCCCCGGGAATTCAGCTACACGTTCGATCGCCTTGCGGCCGTGATCGACCGATTCACCCAGCAGATCGGGCTCAAGCAGTACACGCTTTATATGCAGGACTACGGCGGCCCGGTCGGCTTTCGCCTGGCGCTTGCGCATCCCGAGCGCGTACAGGCCTTGATCATTCAGAACGTGGTCGCACACAACACAGGATTGGGAGCAAGTTGGCAGACGCGCCGCGCGTTTTGGGCCGATCGCGCGGCCCACGAGACGGAGCTGCGCGAGAACCTGATTTCGTTGGCGGCGACCCGCCGCCGCCATCTGGGCGACGATCCGCATGTGGAGCGCTACGATCCGGACCTCTGGACGGACGAATTTGCCTTCCTGAGTCGGCCGGGCCAGGCCGAGATTCAGAGCGACCTGTTTTACGACTATCGCACAAATGTCGCCGCCTATCCGACCTGGCAGGCCTGGCTGCGCCGGACGCAGCCGCGCCTGCTCGTCGTCTGGGGCAAGTACGACAAGTCGTTTGAGTTGTCAGAGGCCGAAGCCTACCGCTGCGACGTGCCACAAGCCGAAGTTCACGTGCTCGAAGCGGGTCATTTCGCGCTCGACACTGCAGCCGTCCAGATCGCGGCGCTCATCGTGGAGTTTATGAAAGCAGCCAGCGTCGCTCCGGCCGACGGGCCCTGACCGGGCCCGCGAGCTTCGCGTTCGGCCGCTGCACTACTATTGCAGCGCTCCCCGTCGGATGGGGTAAGATGCGGAGATGGACCGTCCATCCCTCTTGCAACTCACGACGGAAGACCTGACGCAGCTAGCTGGATGCACCGAGCACGAGCTGAGGCGAACGGCGCGCGCCGCCGTCTGGGTCTGCGTCACGGCCCTGTTCGTGCTGATCGGCACCCCGTCGGACATCGACACGCCCCGGCACCTGTGGGCAATGCGGGTGGGGCAGGTCGGAATACCCGTGTCGCTGGGTCTCGGTTTGGGAGTCTCGCTGGGCCGTCCGCTGTTTGGATTCTTGCTCATCACGTCGTTGTTCGCGCTAGTCTATCTGGTGATCGAATTCGCGTAGGCCTATGACCATTTCGCGACGCCGCTGGCTTCCCCGCTTCACTTTGCGGACGCTGTTCGTGGCGGTAACGGTGTCGGGCCTTTGGATTGGGCACGAGGCACAGATCGTTCACGAGCGGTTGGCGTTTTGCCGGTGGAATGCTGCCAATGGTGGCACGGCATTTTACGGCCCCGATGAGCCGCATATCCCACTAATTCGGCGACTCCTTGGAGATGAACCGCGGACCGACATAATGTTGCCGGCAGATGCGATCAGAGTCGACCTGCAACGAGCACGGCGGCTCTTCCCTGAGGCGAAAGTCAATCAATGTGGTCCTCATTCCGGATTCATCTGAGTTCCGCTGGACCGCGCGAAGGCTCCATTACCCCGCGTGCCGATCGGCCGTGGTCGCCCTTGCCGCCTCCGGCGCGTTCCCGGGGGATAGGTTAGAATCGAAGGCATGGCATCCAGTCACCTACGACGACTGACCGGCATCCGGCTCTGTCTTGCGGTAACCTGCGGCCTGGGCCTTTTGCTCATGGTCTTCGGCCTTACCTCCGAGGCGCTCATGCCGGCCGCCGAGCTCGACGTCGTCTTGACGCCTGAGCAACTCCAAGACCAACGGGTGAAGGAGGATACACAAGCGATCCTGAAGAAGCTCTGGGAGAACGACAACCAAGCGAATGTCTGGATCGCGTATGGTGCCGTGGTTGCGACAACGAGCCTGATTGGGTTATGGCTGTCTCGCGGAAACTGGCCCTCATGATCCCTTCCGCCAGCCGCTGGTTCCCACTAAGTCTGCGAACGCTGTGCGCAACTGACCGCCGCCCGCCGCGCTAATCCGCCCACTTCCCCCGCCCCCTCGCCGGTTGCATCGCTGCCCGCCGGTGGCAAAAATAGGCGTTGCCGACCGCGCGCCGCGGAGTTTGTGCCCAGCGGCGCCAGTCGCTGAGTGATGCCTGCGGCCGAGTGTTGCCTGCGGCCGACTAGCGGCGCTGCCCCGTTGGGGCCCCCGCCCCGCGCCAAACTGTTTTCCCCCCTGCCCCCTCACCCGAATCGAGGATCGTGCCCATGAGCACCCGCTGGAAGACCCTGGCCCTACTATCCCTGTCGGCTGCGCTGGCGCCGGGCGCCGGGCGCTATGCCGCCGCGGCCGACGACGTCAAACCGATCAAGGCCCTGCTCGTGACCGGCGGCTGCTGCCACGATTACGACGCGCAGAAGAAGATTCTCAGCGAAGGCATCTCGGCCCGGGCGCCGGTCGAATGGACGATCGTGCAGCAAGGCGGCTCGACGACCAATACCAAGATCCCGCTCTACGAGAATCCCGACTGGGCCAAGGGTTTTGACATCGTCGTGCACAACGAGTGCTTTGCCGACATTCCGGATCCCGAGTGGACCCAGCGCGTGCTCAAGCCGCATCGCGAGGGCTTGCCGGCCGTCGTGATCCACTGCGCCATGCACTGTTATCGCGACAAGACCGACGAGTGGTTCAAGTTTCTGGGCGTTACCTCGCGGCCACGGCGGCAACTATCCGTTCGAGGTGATCAACCTCGACAAAGACAACCCGATCATGAAGGGTTTTGGCGAAAAGTGGCAGACCCCGGCCGGCGAGCTGTACCTGATCGAAAAGATGTGGCCCGACGCCAAGCCGCTCGGCCACGCCATGAGCACCGACTCGAAGAAGTTCGAGACCTGCATCTGGACGAACCTGTACAACGGCAAGACCCGGGTGTTCGGCACGACGATCGGGCATCACAACTCGGAGATGTCCGACCCGGTGTTCTTGAACTACGTGACCCGCGGCTTGCTCTGGGCGGTCGACAAGCTCGACGACGCGCACTTCAAGCCGGTCGATCCCAAGGCCCAGTCCAGCGCCGCTCCGCCCGGCAAGCAGCCCACGCCGGCACAGCTGCCCAAGGACCAGCTGCCCAAAGACCAGCTGCCCAAGGACCAGCTGCCCAAAGACCTCGTGCCGATCGACCTGGCGCTGGGCAAGGCGGCCACGGCGTCGACCGAGCAGGACGATGCCCGCAAGGCGGCGCGCGCCGTCGACGGCGACCCCCAGACGCGCTGGTCCCCGTCGGGCCCGGACGCGCCGCAGTGGCTGAAGGTCGACCTGGGCCAGCCCGAGGAAATCGCCGGCTGCCGGATCCTCTGGGAATTCGACGGCCGTCCGTATCAATATCTCATCGAGGGCTCGGCCGACGGCCAGACCTGGCAAACGCTCGTCGACCAGCGGGCGGGCACCCTGCAGACGCAGTGGCACGAACACAAGTTCAGCGCCCAGGGCATCCGCTATGTCCGGCTGACGGTGACCGGCCTGGCCTCCGGCTCGTGGGCCAGCCTGTGGGAGTTCGAGGTGCTGGGCCGCGAGCTGGTCAAGCCGCGTGCCGGCTCGACGTCGCTCGTGCCCCGGCCGGCCGCCCAGAGCGGCTTGCTCGCGGGGGTCAAGGTGCCGCCCGGCTTCGAGGCCACGCTGTTCGCCGCTCCGCCCGAGATCAATTATCCCACCTGCCTGGCGGCATCGCCGGCAGGCGAGCTGTACGTGGGCGTCGATCTGAACGGCTCGCTCGACGCCAGGCCGGACCGCGGCAGCGTGGTCCGCTGCATCGACGAAGACGGCGACGGCCGGGCCGACCGGTTCAACGTGTTCGCCCGGATGGACAGCCCGCGCGGCGTGCACTTCGACGCTGGCACACTCTACGTTTTGCACCCGCCGCAGCTGACCGCCTACATCGACGAGAACGCTGATGGCGTGGCCGATCGCGAACAATTGCTGGTCGACGGCATTGGCTTCGACCTCAAGCATCGCGGCGCCGACCACACCACCAACGGTCTCCGCCTGGGCATCGACGGCTGGCTGTACATCGCAGTCGGCGATTATGGGTTCGTCGCCGCAAGCGGGCGCGACGGGCAAAAAGTGCAATTGCACGGCGGCGGCGTGGTCCGGGTGCGCACCGACGGCAGCGGATTGGAAATCGTCTCCCGCGGCCAGCGGAACATTTACGACGTGGCCGTCGATCCGCTGCTGAACGCATTCACGCGCGACAACACCAACGACGGCGGCGGCTGGGACGTGCGGCTGAGTCACGTCGTGCGCGGCGGCCAGTACGGCTATCCCTCGCTGTTCGTCAATTTCCCCGGCGAGATCATCCAGCCGCTGGCCGACTACGGCGGCGGGTCGCCCTGCGGTTCGCTCAGCATCGACGAAGGCGCATTGCCCGAGCCGTTCGGCCGCGCGCTGTATACCTGCGATTGGGGCCGCAGCATCGTCTATCGGCATCCGCTCGAGGCCAAGGGGGCCAGCTTCACGGCCGCTCAGGAAACGTTCGTCGAAATCCCGCGCCCCACGGACATGGACGTCGACGGCCAGGGCCGGATCTTCATCTCCAGCTGGCGCGACGGCGGCTTCAATTTCAGCGGACCGAACGTGGGCTATGTCGTGCAGATCCGCAGTCCGCAGTCACAACCGGAAGCACCGGTCGACCTCAAAAAGGCGAACGATGCCGGATTGCTGGCCGAGCTGGCCGGCTCGAGCCACGTGCGGCGATTGGCGGCCCAGCGCGAAATCCTGCGCCGCGGCGATCGGCCGGCGCTGGCCGGCGAAATCGAAAAGCTCTGCACCGCCGGGGCCGATCTCGAAGTGCGCGTGGCGGCGATCTTCACGCTCAAGCAGCTGCGCGGCGCCAAGGCGACCCCGGCCCTCGTGCGCCTGGCCGAGGTGCCCGCTTTGCGCGAATTCGCCCTGCGGGCGCTCGCCGACAACAAAACCGAGCTCGACGGCGTGCCGCTCCAGCCGTTCCTGGCGGCCCTGGGCGACACCGACGTGCGCGTGCGGCTCGAAGCGGTAACCGGGCTGGCTCGGCTCGCGCAGCCGTCGGCGGCCGGGGCGCTCGTGCCGCGGGTGGCCGATGCCGATCCGCTCGTGGCCCACGCGGCGATTGCGGCCTTGGTCGAGCTGCGGGCCTGGCCGGCCTGCTTCGCGGCGCTCGATTCGGGCCAGGCGGCGCTCGCGCCCGGCTGCATCCGGGTGCTGCAATCGCTGCACGAGCCGGCCGTCGTCGACGGGCTGGTCGAGCGGTTGTCGCGCGCCCAGACTAGCGAACAGAAATCGCTACTGGTCACGGCGCTCAGCCGGCTGTACTTCCGCGAAGCGGATTGGAAGGGGGATTGGTGGGGCACGCGCCCGGATACCAGCGGCCCTTACTACAACCGGGTCCGCTGGGAGCAGTCCGACCGGATCGGCAGCGTGCTGATCAAGACGCTCGACGGCGCCGACCGGCCGCTGGCCGTGGCGCTGCTGATGGAAATGTCGCGCAACCGCATCGAGCTGGCGGCCGGACAGCCCGCCTTCTTGAAGCTCGCGGCGCAGGATCCGGCGCTCGCCCGGGCGGCGGTGCGGCTGTTGGAAAGCGCGGGGCAGGTGCCCGACGAAGCGATCGGCGTGATCGCCGGCGTTGCGGCGTCCGAGGCCGAAGCGATTCCGGACCGGGCCGCGGCGCTGCGCACGCTGGCCAGGATTTCCGATCGACCGGCCGGCCTGGCCGCGGCGGTGCGGGCATTCGGCTCGATCGGCAAGCATCCCAACAACGACTTGCTGCAATTGCGCGAGCAGTTCGCGCGCGACGGCCGCCGCGCCAGTCAGGTGGCCGATTTTGCCCGCTGGTTTGCCGGCGGCGACGTATCCGAGCGCGAGACGGCCGGCAATGTGCTCGTGTTTCTGGCGGCCAATTCCGGCGCGCCGCAGGAAGCCCGCGAGGCGGCCCACCGGGCGATCGAAACCGGCTGGCAGCGGAGCGACACCACGGCCATGCTGCTGCGGGCGATCGGCTGGGCCCGGGCCGATGCGTTTGTCTTTCAGGTCCGCGAGCGGCTGAAGGATCCGCAGGACGAAGTCCGCGGCGAGGCGGAATTCGCCGCCGCGCAAATGCGCTTGAACGACGATGCCGGCAGCCCCGGGCCGAAGATCTCCCAGCTGAAGTTCGACGCGGTGTTGGACGAAGCGGTCAAGACGCCGGGCGACGCGGGCCGCGGCGGGCAGCTGTTCGCCCGGCAGGGCTGTATCGCCTGCCATACGACCTCGCAAAGCGAAGCCCTTAAGGGGCCGCTGCTGGCCGGAATCGCCGCCCGCTACAGCCGCCGCGAACTGGTCGAATCGATCCTCCAGCCGAGTGCGAAGATCGCGCAGGGTTTCGAGACGCAGTTCTTCGTGCTCGAAAGCGGCAAAGTGATCGACGGCTTCGTGGTCCGCGAGTCGGGGGACGAGGTCGAAGTCCGGGGGGCCAACGCCCAGACCACGATCGTGCCGAAATCCCAGATCGACGAGCGCGGCCGCCGCGAACTGTCGATCATGCCCACCGGGCTGGTCGATCCGCTGACGCCGGCCGACCTGGCCTCGCTGCTGGCCTATCTGGAATCGCTCAAGGCGAAGTAGCGGCCCCGGCCACGCGCGGATGGACGATCCGGCCGTCGCGGGCGACGAGCGTTTCGCGGACGATTTCGTCGTCCGCGTCGATGCGCAACTGGCCGTCTTTGACCAGGTAGAGCAGCAGCGTGGCCACGTTCTTGGCGAACATCTGGCTGGCGTGGTTGGGAATGTCCGCGGGCAGGTTGGCCGGCCCCAGGATCGTCACGCCGCCCGAGACCACGGTCTCGCCCGGCCGGGTCAGCTCGCAGTTGCCGCCGCGCTCGGCCGCCAGGTCGACCAGCACCGAGCCGGGCGCCATGCCGGCCACCATTTCGGCCGTGACCAGCGTCGGCGCTTTTTTGCCGGGGATCGCGGCGGTGGTGATCACCACGTCGTTTTCGGCCACGACCCGCTTCATCATTTCGCGCTGCTGACGGTAGAACTCTTCGTCCATGGCCTTGGCATATCCGCCGGCCGCCTGGGCTCCGCCGGTCTCGAGCCCCATCTCGACGAATTTGGCTCCCAGGCTTTGCACCTGCTCTTTGACCGCCGGCCGCACGTCGTAGGCCGAAACCACGGCGCCCAACCGCCGGGCGCTGGCGATGGCCTGCAGTCCGGCCACCCCGGCCCCCACGACGAACACCTTGGCCGGCGTGAGCGTGCCGGCCGCGGTGGTGAGCATGGGAAACATCTTGGGCAGGGCCGTGGCCGCCAGCAGCACCGCGCGGTAACCGGCGATCGTGGCCATCGAGCTGAGCACATCCATGCTTTGGGCTTTGGTCGTGCGCGGAATCAGCTCCAGGGCAAACAGCGTCACGCCGCGCTCGGCCAGCGCCCGGGCCTGGTCGGGCATGGCCAGCGGATCGGCCATGCCGATCACGTTCTGTCCGGCGCAAGAGCGGCAAGTCGGCCTGTCCGGCTTCGGGATTCGTTCCCAGGGAGCGAACCTGCAGCAGGCAGTCGGCGGCAAAGGCGGCCTCGCGCGAGGCGGCGATCTTGGCCCCCTTCTCGACATACTGCGCGTCGGAAAAGCCCGCCTGCTCTCCCGCCCCCGACTCGATCAACACTTCCAGGCCGGCCTTGGTCAGCGAGGGAATCACGGCCGGCACCAGCGCCACGCGGCGTTCGCCGGGAAAGGTCTCTTTAGCGGCAGCGACGATCATCGACGTATCTACTGGTTGGGGTTTGCTTGTCGCCAGAGGGCAGTTGCTGGCCGCCGGCAGGCAGTTGTTTATTGCCAGGCGGCATGGAGGACGCGGCGGGATGTTGCGGTTGGCCGGGCCGGCGGACCGGCGGTTTCGCACACCGCTCGGCCGCAGCACCGACCGGTGGATTGTGTCAGATGCGGGGCCTGCTGTGAACCCATCGCCGACGGGGCGGCGGCCCTTTTTCCCGGGTCATTTTTGGTTGCCCGGCGAGCAGCATTTGCCGATGGCAGAGGGGTTTCGGCGAGTCGCCTGGGAATGTCGCCCTCCTAGCTGGTCGGGGAGTCGATCGAGTAGCTACAATAGCCCCAGGAACAAAGAAGCACACGTGTGGCCCAGGCGGTGCCGGGAACCGCAGCCACCCGTGGGGGGCGGCCCAACGCGTGGCGGCCGGGTATTGTTGGCATGCTCGAAGAGACGTCATGATCGATCGATTCTTTCGAGCCATCTGGTGCGCAGGCTGTCTGGCGGCGCTTCTGCCGGCGGCGCTTGCGGCAGTATCGCTGTCGCCGGCGGCCTACGGTCAGGATTGGCCGCAGTGGCGCGGTCCGGCGCGACGGCGTCGTGCCCGACTTCAAGCCCCCCAGCGCTTGGCCCGAAACGCTGGAACAAGCCTGGCAAGTCGAGGTGGGCATCGGCCATGCGTCGCCGGTCGTCAGCGGCGATCGCGTCTTCGTCTTCTCGCGGCAGGACGAGCAGGAGATGGTCCGGGCGCTCAAGCTGGCCGACGGCAAGGAAATCTGGCAGAGGAGCTACTCGGCCCCGTTCGAAATCAATCCGCTCGCCGCCGGCCATGGCAAGGGACCCAAGAGCACGCCGGTCGTTGCCGACGGCCGGCTGTACACGCTGGGCATCGGCGGCATCCTGTCTTGCTGGAACGCGGACAGCGGCGAGCTGGTCTGGCGGCGAAAATTCTCGCAGCGATTCAAGCACACCGCTCCGCTCTACGGCACCGCCCTGTCGCCGCTGGTCGACGGCGGCAAGCTGATCGTCCACCTGGGAGGCGCCGACCAGGGGGAACTGATGGCGCTCGACGTGGCCACGGGCGACGTGCTCTGGAGCTGGGACGGCGACGGGCCGAGCTACGCCTCGCCCGTCGTGGCCCAATGGTCCGGCACGCGGCAAGTCGTGACCCAATCGCAAACCGCCTTGGTCGGCGTCGATCTGGCCGACGGCAAGCTGCTCTGGAAGATTTCCTTCAAGACCGATTTCGACCAGAACGCCGTGACCCCGGTCCTGGTGGGCGAGTCGGTGATTTCTTCTGGATACAACAAGGGGATCAACCGCTTCCGCCTGGAAAAGGAAGCCGACGATTGGACCACCGACGAAGTCTGGGAGAACAAGGAAGTCTCGCTGTACATGAGCACACCGGTCGCCAACGGCGAGCGGCTCTACGGTTTCTCGCACCGGCAAAAAGGCCAGTTGTTTGCCATCGACCTGACGACCGGCCAGACCCTTTGGACCAGCGAAGGCCGGATGGCCGACAACGCGGCTCTGCTGCTTACCGGCAATGCGATCTGGGCCCTGTTGACCACCGGCGAGATGATCGTCTTTCGCGACAGCGCCAAGCAGTTCGAGCCGCTGGCCCGCTACAAAGTGGCCGAGACGCCCACCTGGGCCCACCCGGCCATCGCGGGCGGCTCGCTCCTGGTAAAGGACGAGAACAAGCTCACGCGCTGGAAGCTTCCGCCTGCCCCGGCCGGGAATACTGCCGCCCCCGACCGCGAGCGGCTGACGCGCAGCAAGAGCGGCTAGTCGCCGCCTGTCAGGCGGCCGGTTTGCGGGCCACCAGCCACATGTTGTCGCCCGTGGGCAGGCGGTCGCTCGGGCGGAAGCGGGCAATCTCGAATCCGTGCGCCTGGACCAGCCCGACCAGCGAGCGGGGCGTGAAGTAGTTCACGTGGTCGGGATAGCGAAAGCCGCACCACTTTTCGCGCCGCACCAGCCGCCGGTTCCAGCAGTCGTAGTTCGGCACCTTGACGATCAGCACCCCCCCGGGCCGCAGAATCCGGGCGGAAACGCGCAGCACCTTGGCCGGGTTGGTCTCGTGTTCCAGGTAGCTGCGCATCACGATGCCGTCGAAGAACCCGTTGGAAAACAGCGACAGACCGGTGGCGGCCGCCCCCTCGATCACGTAGCCCCCGCGGGCCAGCGCCAACTGGTTCGATTGCTCGGCCAGCCGGGCTGAAATCTCGACGCCGTAGGGAATGATCTCCGGCGGCACCAGTTCCAGCAGCAAACCGTGCCCGCAGCCCACGTCGAGCAAGCGGCCGCTGCCTACGTAGCGCCGGATCCAGTGCACGATCTTGCCGCCGCGGCGCCAGGCGACCAGGTGCGAGGCCGCCCATACGCGGAGCCGGTTCATGGCCGTCAGCAGCGGCTCGCGCTGTTTGCGCCGGGTGCTCTCGTCGGCGTGGGTGCGCTCCCAGGCGAATTGCGCCGCCAGCTGGCTGGCCGGGGGCGGGTTCTCCAGATACACGAACCGGCAGCGGCCGCACTGCTTGAGGATCCAAGGCGCTGGCGCCGCCAGCGCCGGCGCAGCGCGGAGTTGTCCGTGTTGCAGATCGGACACGCGCGCAGCGTCACACTCGACGTGCCGGGCTCGATCGGCGCGCCGGATTCGACCGGCATGCCGGGCTCTACCGGCGCCGGGCACGATGTCGTGGGGAGCGGCTCGAGCGCGGCGCCAACCAGCACTCCGTGTTTGCTCGCTCGGCTGTCCATCGCTCGTCCTCCTTGATTCGCGCTTGGGGCGGCCAGTCCACTGGCCCGCCAATCCTGCTGGCCCGTCAGCGCCCACTACCCCCTCAGCGGCGGCGGCCCGTCCAGGCCAGGCCCAGGCAAATTGCCAGGCACGCGGCCGCCGGCCAATCGCCAATCGTCAGATAGGGGCTGCGCCGGCTGTCGAGCCGGGTTCGGGCAATGATCACTTCGGTGGCCCGGCGCGGGCCTTGATCGAGCACCCGGCCGTCGGCATCGATCGAGGCCGAGATTCCGGTATTGGCGGCGATCAGCAGCGGTTTGCGGCATTCGATCGCCCGGAACACGCCGCAGGCCAGATGCATCTCCAGCTCGCTCGAGCCCCAGAACCAGCCGTCGTTGGTCAGGTTCACCAGGACGTCGGGTTCCTGCCCTTCCTCGCGGAGCCGGTTGACCTGCTCGCGGACGAGCGACGAGACGCAGCTCTCGAAGCAGATATTCGGCGCGTAGCGCACCGAATCGACTTCGATGGCCATCGGGCCGGCGCCGCCCGCCAGTCCGCCGGGCAGCGGGGTCAGCCGGTAGAGCCAGGGAAACCACTCGGCCAGCGGCACGTATTCGCCGAACATCACGCGGTGCACTTTGTCGTAGCGCTCGTCGGCGGCTGCGACTCCCTCTTCGACCAGCAGCGCCGAGTTGTAATGCTGATTGCCCTGGGCCGAGTAATGGGCCGTATCGATTCCCAGCAGGATCGGCACGTCACACCAGCCGGTCCAGTATTTGATCTTGTCGTTGCAGAAGGTCTGGGCTTGAGCCACTGTCCAGCCCTCGTCGGGGGGCGACTCGAAGTCCTCGTCGAACGTGAGCCAGGGATACCGGAACATGGTCTCGGGCCAGACGATCAGATCGAGCTGGGTTTCTTTTTCGAGCGCGTTGCGCATCAGCCGGGCGTAGTGGTCGGTGATCAATTCACGCTGGCCGGCGTCGACCTTCATCGAGATGTCGATCGAACCCTGGATCAGCGCCACCGTGGGACCGGGCCGACCGTCGTCCTGCGATTGCCGCCAGGTGCCGTAGCCCAGCACCGCCGCAAACGTGCCGGCCAGCAGCAGCGCCGGCCAGAGCACCACGCGGCGGGAACCGGTGGGGAGCATCCGCGTCAGACAGGCCGCGGCGAAGACGACGAGCGCGCCCACGCCGCCCACGCCCGCCAGGTCGGCGATCTGCACGAGCGTGGTCCAGCGATATTGCGAGTGGCCCAGCCCGGTCATCATGAAGCCGGTCAGGAATCGGTCCTGCAGCAAGTGCAGGCCGAGGTAAATCACTGGCGCCGCCACGAGCAGGCTGGCGCCGTAGCGGTGCATGGCCACGCGCAGCAAGGCGACGAAGGCCGGCCAGTAAAGCGCCAGGTAGAAGCTCAGCGCGATCCAGCCGATGGCCGTGGCCGGATGGGGCAAAGTCAGCCAGTAGATTGTCGCCAGCCAGAAGACGAAGCCGCCCAGCCAGATTTGCCGGTAAGGATGACGCCCCGGCAGCGGCCCGCCCTGGGCCAGCAGCAGCCAAGGAATCGGCGCGAGCCAGGCCAGCGGCCAGAAATTGACCGGCGGCAACGCGGCCCAAAACAAACCGGCCGCGAGCAAGCTCAAGAGCAGCGGCCGATAATCCCGGCAGCGCTCCAGGAGCGGCGGACCGGAAGTGGCGATCGTGGTTTGGGGTTCTTCGCTCAAAGCGGATGCGGCATTCATATCCGCTAGATTACGGCAGTTCGGCAAATTTGCCCAGATGAGTTGGCGCAGTAAGCCCTGCGAGGGTGGCTGTTTGGGGGTCCGGCGAGCCCCCGTCCCGTCTAGCTTTATGGGAACCGGGCGTCGCGCTGCAAGCAACGATCAATCGTCCCGGATCAACGTGTCGGCAAACGTATCCCCCGGCTTTCCGGACCGGTCGTCCTCAGGCGGGATCCTCAGGCCCCCGTCGTCGCGCGCATCCGCACCGATGCTATAGAGGAGATAGCCGTCCACCCCGCGCCGATATTTGAGCGCCCCGTCGCCCCAGGGATCGGCGGGAACATCGGACAGATAATCGGGCACGAGCCGGTCCAGCGACTCTGGCAGCTCACCGGTCGAGAGCCGAAAAGCCCGGATGGCGAGCTCGCCCCGCAACAGCGCATTTGCGGTACGTGCTTTCTTCAGGCATGCCTCGCAGTTTTTCGAGAGTTTTTCCGCGTCGTCCGGCGCGGCCATCCGGTCCGAGGCGGCCAACAATCTACCAAACCAGCCGCCCGACTCCAGCTCCCAGGCCTCGTCGCGGGCGAAAGTGGCACCGAGCGGCTCGCGCTGGCTGTCGCAGCGTTCGAGTTGCTCCGCGGCGCGGCGGCACTGCGCCACGTTCAGCTGCGGCAAGAGCGCCAGCAAGCGTCCGTGTCCCGTGGATTCGATTGCCCAGCCCACCAAGGCGTCGAGGAGCAGGTTTCCGTTGGCGAGTTTCGTGCCCAGTCGCACGCCTGCCAACCCGCCCTCAAGCACTTCATCGATTCGTCCGTCGGCGGCGTCGACTCGCGACTCGGCCTGAAATGCCCGGGCCGCGTCTCGCATCCTGCCATTCCGCACCAGATCATTTCGAACATAGAACGGCACCTGCCAGGAAACGTCGAGCGAGGACCGGCAGGCAGCCAGCTCGCTACGCTGGGTATCAACGAACGTGCGGAATCCGTCCGCAGATGGTTCATCCCACGCCTGGTTGCTGACACTTTTCCAATTCAATTCGTCCACCCGCTCGGACAATTGCTCGAAACCATTTGGCTCGGGAATCGGCGGATGCGGAGCGGTGACTCGGCGGGCGAGCGGGTAATACCAACACGCCGCCGGCAGGGCGATCAGCAATCCCAATACTGTGGCGGCAGCGCGGGCAATCATCCTGCGTCGCTGCGACGGGGCCGTTGCTTGCTCCCGGGCCATTCGCCCAGGACGCCAATCCGCAATGCGCGATAATCCCAACCAGATCGCAACGCAGGGACCTACGAGCAAGGGAAATAGCCAATGCCAGCGATAGCGGAACGCGACCCACACCTCAAATGCGCAGAGCAGCGCAAGCGCGCCGACGAGCATGCGCATTGTCCCGGCAATCGCCACGCCGGCCGCAAGCACCGTTGATAAGCCTGCGACGGCACCTATTTCTGCCCAGGCCAGGGGCTCCTCCAATCGCCAGATGGGCACGATTTCGGTGGCGATCATGGCCGCGACTGCCGTCAGCACGAGCGATTCGCGGAGCGAGAATTGCAGCGGGGCTGCGGCTGGCGGGGAAGACGAATCGGCCACACGCCGCCCGCGATACCGGCGGATCAGCGACCAAACCGCGGCAGCGGCGAGAAACGTCAGTGCCTGCACCCCGAACGCGAGAACCAGATCATGCGCCGGAATGAGCGCCGCGAGAACCAGCAAGCCGACGAGTGGCAACCAGCTTCGAAGCCGGCGACCGCGATCGAGCGCCGCCCAAGCTACGGACATGCCGACAAGCGAGAATGCGGAGATCAAGAATCCGCCAAGAATGACTTCCTGTAATTCGGCGGGCCAAAACGACGTGAACATTACTCGCCTGCCCTAAGTCCGCTGCAATCGCGAAAGCCGCCCGTTCGGGTGGCGCAGTCGGTTCGCAGGTTTGTCAATCCTCGAACTCGTCCGGCGACATTCCCAGGTCGACAATGCTGCAGCCCGGGATCGCGCTCAGCCCCAGCGCGCGGGCCTTCTCGAGCACCTCCGAGTTCGACGTGCCCGGGTTGAGCCAAAGCTCGCCGCAGCCGCGGGCGGCAATCTCGTCGAGCGCTGCCAGCGTGGCCGCGGGGGGCAGATAAACGCTGATCCGATCGAGCCCACCGGGGGGGATGTCCGCCAGCCGGGCGTAGACGGCGAGGCCTTCGATCTGGCCCCCCTTCGGATTGACGGCAAACACCTCGTAACCGGCGCGCTGGTGCGCGCGGAGCGACTTGTTGCCGAACTTGCGCCGCTCGGCGCTCGCGCCCAGGATAGCCACGGTCGGTTTGGACATGCGGTGGCCGGAGAGAGCGACGTGCTGCGGACTAATCGCGGCGGGCGTCGAGCGAGGCCGGACTCTTTTGGCTGGCGTACCAGTATTTCCAGGCCGGCACGTCGTAGTCGAAGTTCGCGCCCGACAGCGCCACCAAGGTGCGCAGCACTTCGGTGTTCTGGTGCTTCTGCTCGACCGTGATCGGCTGCGGCTGGCCGAAGCTGAAGCCGCCGGGTCCGCCGCCGCCACCCCCGGCCCCCGAGCCGAAGGTGCTCGACATCTGGCCGGGCTGGCCGCCTTGCTGGATTGTGTATTTGTGCTTGGTGATCAGGCTGTCGATCAGCGAAGGGATGGTCGAGGGGTCTTTCATGTAACCCAGGCCCACGGCGGCCAGATTGACCATGGAGTTGTCTTTGCTCTTGAGCGCCTGAACGTAGCGACGGGCGGCCAGTTTGTACCGGGCTGCGGCGAGCTTTTCCATGCAGGCGATCCGCACTTCCTCGTCGGGCTGGCTGAGCGAAGCGCTGACCAGCGAGTCCATCGCTCCCACGCGGGCCAGGGCGTCGACCCAGAGCATCCGCATTTCGCGGTCGGACTCGCTATTGAGAAAGTGCTCCAGGCCCTTGGCGGCGTAAGGATCGTTGATCGCGGCGATCTTTTCGCGGCCTTGCTCGGCACGTCCCTTGTCGATCCAGCCGCGGTAGCGCTTGAGTTCCTGGTACCATTTCTTTTCGGCCAGCACCGCCTTGCGCTTGGCTTCGCGCAGGTCGATCTCCTGCTGCATCAGCCATTCGCCGCCATAGAGTTTGCGGCCTTCGGCATCCATCCCCTCGGCGCGAGTGATCCACTTGCCCTTGACGTGGGTATATCCCAGGGCGTGCCGGGCGTCGGCATGGTCGGGCTCAAGCTCGACGATCCGTTCCAAGTGTTCTTTCCGCAATTCGGGCAGCCGGTTCTCGCGGCAGAACTCGGCCAGCTCCCAGTTGCCCTTGGTCGTGTCGGGCGTGCTGGCCTTCAGCCGGTCGAACTTGATTTCGACGGGCGACTGGTGGTCGACCGATTCCACGTCGGCCGCCGAGAGCGTGACCTGGCCGCCGGACGCGGTCTTGATGACGTAATTTTCGCGGGGGTCTTCGTTCTTGTTGGCGATCTCGCCGCGCACGACGCCGCCGGTCGCGAGGTGAAACACCTCGCCCCGCGCCGTAAACGGCGTGCAGGCAATCAGCAGCCCGGCGATCGACCAGCGCAACACGGCAAAAACCTCGATAAAAGCGGCACCGCGGGATTGCCACTGGGCGGAACCACGCACCGCGGGCCGAAATCGTTCGGCAAACCACCAGCCTTAGTATAGTTGTCTCCGAGCGGCCGGAGCAACGTTGCCCCCCGGGCGGGCATCTGCCCGGCGGCCCGCCCCGCCCCTACAAGCTGCCCCTATAATCGGTGTTTTTGGGTTCCCGCGGCCGGGGCCACCCCGCCAGCGGGGCGCTTTGCGGTCTGCCAGCGGACACCTGGCCGGCCGAGCATGAGGGACCCGGAACCCTTGGCGGCCGATCAAACATCCAGACTTCGAGGGCTTGCACGATGAGCGAGGTTGCCGAGCAACATCGGGCCACCAGCCCCCAGCACCTGGGCTGCGCGGTGATTACGGTCAGCGACACCCGCACGCTCGACACCGACATTGGCGGTGCCCTGATCGTGGAACTGCTGGCCGCGGCAGGGCACGCGCTGCGCGCGCGAGAAATCGTGGCCGATGAGCCGGCCGAATTGGAACGCCTGCTCGTCCGGCTCGGCACGGACCAGGCGATCGACGCCCTTTTGCTCTCTGGCGGCACCGGGATCAGCAGCCGGGACCGAACCATCGAGACGGTCGAGAAACTGCTCACCCGGCCGCTGCCCGGCTACGGCGAGCTATTGCGGATGCTCAGCTACCAGCAGGTCGGCGCCGCCGCCATGCTCAGCCGGGCGACCGGCGGGCTGATGGGCCGGCAGGTCGTGCTCACCATGCCCGGCTCGCCCGCGGGCGTGCGCTTGGCGATGGATCTGCTCATCCTGCCCGAGCTTGGGCACCTGGTCCGCGAGGCGAGACGTTGAGGGACAGAAGGCGGAAGGATGAAGGATGAAGGATGAAGGATGAATTCGGCAGGACGAAGCGGTGTCCTCGTTATTCATCCTTCTGCCTTCATCCTTCTGCCTTTCGTTCTCATCCTTCTGCCTTGGCGTCCGGCCAATGCTGCTCGATCTTGCCGCGCAGGAAACTCACGCTCTCGCGCAGCTGCTCCATGCCGTCGACGCCGTCCTCGATGCTGATCCAGCCGTTGAAGCCGACGCCGGCCAGGGTGGAGAAGATGGCGTCATAGTCGTTCATGCCGCGGCCGATGGTGCCGTGGCGCAGCCGCTTGGCGTAGCCCAGGCTGTCCTCTTCGCGGCGCAGATCCTCGATCGTGCCTTCGGACAGGTAGCGGTCGCTGGCGTGCATGGTGACGACACGGCGCTTGACGCGCTCGAGCAGCTCGAGCGGGTCTTCGCCGGCCAGGATCGTATTGCTGGGATCGTAATTGACGCCGAACTGCGGCGAATCGACGAGGGCCACCAGTTCGCAGAAGACGTCCATCTTCTGGGCGAACTCCGGATATTGCCAGTAGTTGTCCTTGTAGTGGTTCTCCAGGATCAGGGTCACTCCGGCGGCGGCCGCGTGGGGCAGACAGGCCTGGATGCTCTCGGCGGCGTAGCGCAGGCCGTCGGCCCTGGAGACCTCGGGCCGGCGCTGGCCCGAGAGCACGCGGCAATATTGCCCGCCCAGATCGGCCGCCATGTCGATCCAGCCTTTTTGCTTGTCGACTTGCGCGGCCCGAAATGCCGGGTCGGGATGCGTAAAGTCGGGCGATGCGCAGAGCATCGGGATCCGCAGTCCGTGGTCTTCGACGATCCGCCGGGCCCGCAGCCAGTTGGCCCGCTCCTGGAACTCCAGAAAACCCGTGTAGAACTCCAGCCCGTCGATGTCCAGCGTGGCGGCCAGTTCGATCCACTGCCGGACGGTCATTGTGCCGTCGACGCAGAGTTGATCCATGAAGGCCTTAGGAAACGCGGCAAGTTTTGGCATAAGGAACGCTACAGCTGGTGAAAGTTACGAAGCAAAACACGCTCCGCGCCGGAGTGCCGCTGATGGCATGTCCGGCAGCGGAGACGAACGGCATCGTTCTCGTTTCAAAGTCCACGTCGCCCAGCCGGAACAACTGCTGGACAAGCCAGCAGTGGCACCCGACAGGCCAGCCATCGTACCCGGCCGGCAGCGGCACCCGGCGGAGACGAACCGCATCGGTCTCGTTTCAATTTCCACGTCGCTCGGCGGAACAACTGCTGGACAAGCCAGCAGCGGCACCCGACAGGCCAGCCATCGTACCCGGCCGGCAGCGGCACCCGGCGGAGACGAACGGCATCGGCCTCGTTTCAAAGTCCACGCCGCTCGGCCGCAACAACTGCTGGGCAAGCCAGCAGTGGCACCCGACAGGCCAGTCATCGTACCCGGCCGGAAGCGGCACCCGGCGGAACAACTGCTGGACAAGCCAGCAGCGGCACCCGGGCCGACGGGCCGCACTAGGGCAGCGGTTTGACTTCGATCTTCCGATACCGGACCGTGCTGCCCGGGTCGTGGGCTTGCAGGGCGAAGGTTCCCTTGTCGAGCTTGGGGAAGGGGCGATCGAGCGTGTCGGGCTCGGTGTAGTCGACAATCGTCTTGCCGTCGACCTTGGTAATGATGTGCTTGCCCTCGACGATGATCTCTTCCGTGAACCACTCGTTGTCCTTCGAGGGAGCGGTGAAGTTCTTGACCACGTTGTACAGGCTGGCCGTCTTCACCGGGTCGCCGTGCGAGGTATTGACCTGGGCTTCGTAGCCGGTGCTGGGCCAGCCGTCGTTTTGCCACTTGGTATGGAAATAAATGCCCGAGTTGGCCTTGGGCTCGGTCATCAGCTCGGCCTTGAAGTGGAAGTTTTTGAACTCAGGCGGATTGTTGGGATCGGCGCCCACGTAAAACAAATGGCTGCGGTCGCCGTGGGCCACGATGGCGCCGTCCTCGACCTTCCACTGCTCCGGCTTCTCGTTGGCCTTCCAGCCGGTCAGGTCCTTGCCGTTGAACAGGCTAATCCAGCCGTCTTTCGGCTCGTCTTTCGCGCTTGCATTCACGGTTAACAGGGCCAGGGCCGCCAGCGCGCACAGCATGCGTTTCATTGCTCAGGTACTCCAAGAGATGCCGGGGTGGAAATTCACGCCCCTTAGTGTGCCCATCGCTCCAATCGCTGTAAACGGCCTCAGCGCTCGGGTCGCTATCACCGCAGCTCGACTGCTGGTGTTAGAAATTTGCCTGCAGGGGTCTAACACATCGTGCGCAAACAAGTCGGGGCGGCCGTTCTATGTTGCTCGCTGTCAGGGATTTGCGCTCGGGAAACGATTGCCCTATAGCATTATGATTAGTCAGCTAATTTGGGATAAATATTATGCCTGCGTTAAATGCTGAGTCCTGTTGGTCTGGGGTGTTGACACAGCATGGGTCGGGACTATCATGGACCTCTAACTGCAGTACGACTCGCCGCGCTGGATTGCAACCGTCGCGGCAGCCCCCCCTCGGTTTCCCGATTCACTTACTTGGAGAATGGTACATGAAATCGACTGCCTTTGTTGCCGCTCTGCTCGTGGCCATCGCCGCCAGCAACGTGTTCGCCGGTGAGCCCTCGAAGAGCTCGCTGAGCAAGATGGGTCTGGCCGGCGTGGCCAAGATGACCGATGCCCAGGGCCTGCAGGTCCGCGGCATGGGCTCGAGCGCCTCGGTCGGTGGTTACAGCTATTCGACGCTGTTCTCGACCGGCACCTACAACTCGTACTCGGCCTCGGCCGCCCACAACCACAGCTCGTCGACCGCCGCTGGCGCTTCGTTGAGCGTTTCGGGTGGGGCCATCATCACCCCGTTCGGTAGCGGCGCCGTCATCCTCGGCTCGGCCGGTGGTGCTGTGGCTTACGCTCACTAGTTCGAGCTTGATTGGCCCAGAGCGGCCAATCTGTCGAGTCTAGCTTGATTAAACGAAAATGCCCGGTCCCCGCAGCCGCGGGGGCAGGGCATTTTTCGTTTTTCCAGGGGGCGGCCGGAGTGGCACGCCCGGGCGGAAAAGCCAGGGACCCGGCTCGCCAGCCACCGGCGGTCGCCCGGGTCGATTAGCGGAACCCAGGCATCGGCGGCGTGGCGGCTTGCCGGGTGAGCGCCTTGCGGGCTTCGAGATAGTTGAGCGTGCCCTGGTACATTTCGTTGCGGGTGACCGTCAGCGGCGACCATTTGCGCGGGTCGGTGTCGGGCTTGGCCACGATCAGCACGGCGTTCTTCTGCCACTGCTGGAGGAATTCGGGCGCGGTGATCCGGACGTTGCCGCGAATCGGGTCGGCCAGGTAAACCCACCAGCCGTCGTAGCCCCGATAGACCACGAAGTGCCGGAATTCGGTTTCCTTGACCCCCAGGTGCACGGTCAAGCCGACGACGACCGGCACTTTCGATTCGATCAATTGCTCGAACCGCACCGTGCCGATCAGGGCATCGTAGCCGGCGCCCTCGGCCGCCTTCTTCAGGTCGGTCATGGTGAGGCCGTTTTCCAGCCGATCCTTGATTTCCGCCTTGGTCGGCAGGGCCTTGTCGACTTCGTCCAGGAACATTTTTTCCGAGGTGTTGTCACCCCAGTAATAGCGTGTCAGCGTGGCTAGGGCCGCCGCTCCGCAGGAATAGTCATGCTGCTGCATGACCACGTTGCGGACCTGGATCTCTTTCCAACTGCGGGGATAAACCCGGACGATGTTCGCATCGTCGCGCACCGGGGCCCGCTGCTGGGCCGCCGCCAGGCTGCCCAGGCCGCCCCACAACAACGCCGCCAGCAGGCCCGTGGACGCAAGTTTCCGAAGTGCCGACCGCATGTTGTGCCGCTCTAGAACGTCCAGGTGATGCCGACCCGCGAAGTCGGGCTGTAAACGGTCATGCCGACCTCGGCGAACGGCTCCACGATGCGGCCGCTCTTGACCATGGTGATCGAGAACCGCATGCGCTGGATTTCCAGCGTGCTGCCGTAGATCGGCTGATTGTTCAGCTGCCATTGCGTGATGTAGGCCCCCAGGAAGCTGCTGCTGACCGTGCAGGTCGGATTGACGGCGAAGCCGACACCGCACTGATAGTCGAATTCTTCGCCGGCCTGGTAGTAGTTGCCCGCGATTTCATTGCCGAAGCGGTGCACGTAGCCGCAACCGTAAAACACGACCAAGGGATCGTACGTGTGCACGAACAGGACACTGGTCTGGAACTGCCAGAATCCCTGGCCCAGCCGATTGCCGGTGTTGATGCCCGTCAGCAGCGGGTTGCCCGGATTGCCCGTCGGGGCGACGCCGGCAAACGTGGCCACGATATCGGGTGAATCGCCGCCGCAGCCTTGCCGGACCATCGAGCTGAAACCGGCCCGGACGTCCCCCAGGCCGACGATGTCGTTGTGGCTTTGCCCGATCTGGTAGGCCAGCTCCGAGTCGGCCCAGCCGACCGGCAGGTCGAAGAAGACCTGCGTGCGATCGGTCACGCCGACGCGCAGTTCCATCGGAATCAGCATGATCCGCTGGCGAATCCGCTCGCGCACCACGTTGACGATCGGACCGCCGGGCGTATTGACGACCGGCAGCGGGTAGTCGGTATTGAACAGCGAATACGAGAGGCCGATGTCGAATTGGTGCTGACCGGGAGCCAACAGCACGGTTTGCCGACGCAGAAACTGCAGCGTATTGTTGGCCGGGGCTTTGCCCAGCGCGTCGGACCCTTCGGCCTTTGTGCCGCCTGAGGTGGCCGCCGCTTCGCGGTTCGAATCCTGCACGAAATTCGCCAGCGCCACTCCCCGGCCCAGCGGCCTGTTCCAGGCCGAATCCCCCGGCGCGCCGCCGGACGGATCCGCGGGCCCCGACAAGTCGACCGGCGGCAGACGGAGCATCTCGCTAAAGTCGTCTGCCGCGGGCAGCGGTTCGCCCGTCTCCAGCAGGGGTGAGCCGCCCAGCGGCGCACCCGACATCAGCGGCGGGAACAGCATATAGGGCTCGACGGGCGCGGCGGCATCCGGCGCACGCATCAGCGTCTCGGCGCCCTGCACCCCCCGGGCGCATGCGCAAAGAGCAGTGCGGCCGCCAGCAGGGCGGCTGCGCCGATCCGACACTTCGTGCGCGCCGGCAAACTCCCGGCGCCCCAGCCGCGTGTCGCGACATCCATGTCCTGCTCCGATGCGTAATCAACATCCCTGTCGTCGGGGTCGGCTGCAACTCGCATCCTTGGAGTTGGGGGCCGACCCCGCTTTGTGCATCCTGCACGTCGCCGGGCTGGGCTCGGTCGACCCCCCCCGTGCGTCTTGCGCGGGCAGGATCGATTTGCCTGTCGTGTCGGGAAAACGCCGGATTGCCGGCACCACCCTCAAAAGCCTGGCAGCGGTTAAATCGACGGCTCGCCGGCCGTTTTTCCATGCAGATTGCTGAACCCGTTACAGTCGGTTCAACCGCCAACGGCGCCGTCGGGCCGCGGATCGGCGGACCCCCGGCCGCCGGCGCCCGCACGAGCGGAATAAACGTCCGCGGCCGCGAAAAAACAGCCGGATTTCACGGCTTGACCACCCCCCGCTGGGTCCAGGACGGCGCCCGACTGTACCGGCCTTGACGGCTGGTCCGGTCGTCGGGCTGCCGCGCTGCCGGTTGTAGCGACGTGCACTTCTCGCCGGGTCGTCCGGGCTGTGCGCCTGGTAACGGATCAGCCCAAATTTTTGACCGCTCCGGTGAATCGGGTCGATCTTCCCACGTGTGAAGCCAGATTCGGCGCGTCGGCCGTCATTTGCCTTGCGACGGTTAGAAGCGGTGCGACCGACTCGGTGCTTCCCGGGGGAGCGGAGAGTTCCCCGTTTGCGACGCTACTCACGCCTCAGGACGGTCCAGGCGCAATTTTCAGTCTCCCCAGGGATGGAGCGATACGAAAATGTTCGGAAAATGGAATTTCCCGTGGTTGGCGCTGGTGCTGTTCAGCAGCCTGGCAGCCGCGGTCCGGGCGGATGAGCTGCTCGAGCCGATTGCCCAAGACGACACGTATCTCGACCAGGACGTCGAACCGCAGGCCCCGTCGCGTGCCGCGCGGATCAAAGCCCAGATGGTCAATGACGAGACCGTGTCCAGCAGCTCTTCGATCGTGCCCGACGTGCAACAGTGCGCCTGGGCCGACGACGACTGCGGCTGGGCCTCGAAAGTGCGCTGGTTGAGCGTTCCCGTGCCGCTCCCGGCCAACTTCTGCCTCTCGTCCTGCCGCTGGGTGGCCGGCACCGAAGTCACGTTCCTGGCGCCGAGCTTTCGCGGCTCGAGCGTCAGCACCACGCTGACCGACGGAGTGGGCACGACCTACAACGCCGCCAGCAATAACTCCTACAACAACTTCACCTATGCTCCGCGGCTCTGGCTCGGCAAGCAGGGCGAATGCTGGGGCTTCATGACCCGCTTCTGGTATCTGAGCGATTCCAACGCGGTGATCAATCCCTACGGCGCCAACGGGCTGACCAACGGCCTGAGCAGCTTCAACCGCATCAAAGCCTATACCATCGACCTCGAAGCCCAGCGGATGTTCACCCAGTGCGACGGCGGCCGCTGCTTCCTGACCTTTGGTGCCCGCTATGCGTCGGTCACCTCCAGCAGCCTGTACAATCCCGTGGCGACGCTGACCGGCCCCGACTTCGTGAGCGCCTCCGCCGGCACGAGCGGTTGCTTCAACGGCATGGGCTTGACCACCGCGTTCTACGGTTACAAGCCGATCTGCTGCTCGGACTTCAGCGTTTTCTACTCGGTCCGCAACTCGATCATCTTCGGCAACAGCGAATCGCAGGCGACCACCAGTGCCTCCGCCGCCAACGGGCTGGGCAGCGCCGCGACCGTGAACTCGGCGATCGCCAACGGGTCGAACACGATGTACATCGGGGAGATCCAGCTCGGCGTGCAGTGGAACCACCAGTTCAAGTGCATCCCGCTGAACGGATTCTTCCGGATCGCCGGCGAATACCAGGTTTGGGACATCGGCAACAGCACCGGGGCCAACTCGGTCTCCGTGGCGGGGATCGCCCCCACGACCACGGCCAGTGCCACCGCTCACTCGGGCAACATGGACCTGTCCTTCCTGGGCTTCGCGGTTGCCACCGGCTGCACCTGGTAAGCTGAGTAAGTTCTTGATCTTGTCATCCATCGGCATGGCCGCAATCCCTGGCGGCCATGCCGATTTTTTTTGTTTGCTGGCACGCCCTGCCGCGTCGTCGACGTCCCAGGTGCCCGGCGCGGCGCCCGGCCGAAGCCCAGCAAATGCGGGCGCCGGAAGGGCCCGTCAGCCCGTTTGCCAGCTCGGCGCCACAAGTTGACATTTGAGCCCCGGGGCAAAATAGCTACTATCTGGACCGGAATTTTTTCGCGCCCCCCTAGAGAGCACGGTAGCGATGCGCCGGATCAGCGTTCTGCTGGCATTCGTGCTGATCGAACTGTGGCCGTGCTCCGCGCCCGCGGCCGATCCCTGGGTGGGCCAGGTCGTGTTCCTCAAGAACCATTCCCGGCCCAAAATCGGCGAGCATGAGGTCGACCTGGGCCAGATCTCGTTTCCGGCCACCGTCGAAATGGCCAAGGGCAACTGGCTCTGGCTCGGCCGGGCCTGGGTCAACAAGGACGACGTCCTGACCTGCCGTCAGGCGCTCGACTACTATTCGGAAGAAGTCCGCCGCAATCCGTCGGCCGTGGCCTCCTGGATCAAGCGCGGAAAAGCCTGGAACCAGCTCGGCGACCACGACAAGGCCATCCGCGACTTCACCGAAGCGCTCCGGCTGGCTCCCGACGACGCCCTGGCCTACGACTGCCGGGGCAACGCCTGGGCCGCCCGCGGCGATATGGACAAGGCGATCGAAGACCACAGCGAAGCCATCCAGCTCGATCCGAGCAATCCGGCCTCGTTCAATAACCGCGGCTCGGCCTACTACGAAAAAGGGGATTTCGAAGTCGCCGTGGCCGACTTCACCGATGCCATCGAGCTCGACAACTCGAGCGCCACGGTCTACTACAATCGCGGGCTGGCCCTGGCCGCCCTGGGCCAGTACGACGAGGCCATCAGCGATTACACCACGGCGATGGAGCTCGACCCGCAGCTGGCCGGCGCTTACTACGATCGCGGCAACGCCTGGGTCCACAAAGACCAGGCCGACAACGCCATCAAGGACTTTGCCGAGGCCGTCCGCCGCAACCCCCGCCTGGCCAAGGCCTACGTCGGCCGGGCCCTGCTCTGGCATCAAAAGCGCGAATACGAAAACGCGATCAAGGATTACACCGAAGCGATCCGGATCGATCCGCTCTCGGGCGCGACCTACAACCATCGCGGCGCGTCCTACAGCAAGCGCGGCGACTACGAAAACGCGCTCAAGGATTTCGCCGAGGCGGCCCGCCTCGATCCCCAGTCAGCCGGCGCCTACAACAACAGCGCCTGGCTGCACGCCACCTGCGCCGACCCGCGCTTCCGCGACGGCCGTGCCGCCGTGGCCGAAGCCAGCAAGGCGGTCGAGCTGAGCGGCGGCAAGTGGCAATGCCTGGCCACGCTGGCCGCTGCCTACGCCGACCGCGGCGATTTCAAGAAAGCCCAGAAGTTGCAATCGCAAGCGATCGGGCTGGCTCCCAGCGATCGCGAAAAGCGCGAGCTCGACGCCCGGCTCGAGCGCTACAAGGCCAAGAAGGCCTACCGCGATACGGTTCGGCGCTAAGCGGCCGGCCGGGGAAACTGCCAGGGCGCCACTGCGGCCCAACAGGCTGACGGCATTCGGTCGCAGCGTTACCATATCGGCATGCAAAACACGCCGAATCCCTACCAGTCTTCCTCCCTCCCGCAGGCTGACGCGGGACAAATGGACGAGCGGCTGCTGCGGCTCGTGCTCACTCGGCTCGATCAGGCCCGAGTCCGCCCGCCAACCGTGCTGCGGCACGTCCGGCAGTGGCGCAGTACGCCGCTACAGCTCGGCGTCGGGGCCGCCACGAGCGGGCTCTTCTACCTTCTCGGGCTGCCGAACGAATGGGTCGTGGGCGCGGCGATGCTTTATTTGGGCGCCGCCTTGCGCGACTTCGCCTACGCCCGACTGATTGCCCGGACCTGGCCGGTGCAGCGGGACCTGTTTGACTGGCCCAAGATCGAGGCCATGCTCAAAGAGCGCGGTTTGCCCACGCACGCGGCCGGGTGAGCGGTATCGCCGGAGGCGCGGATGAGCGATGCCGCCGGAGGCGGGAGTGAGCGATGCCGCGCGCGGTTTGCAAACCGCAGGCCCTTCCATTATATCTGGCGGTTTGACTTTACCGCCGCGAGGAGCCGCCATGTCGCTCAATAAATTCAGCCGCCACGTCACCCAGCCCAAGTCTCAGGGCGCTAGCCAGGCCATGCTCTACGGCACCGGTCTGACCGAAGCCGACATGCACAAGCCGCAAGTCGGCATCGCCAGCGTCTGGTACGAGGGCAATCCCTGCAACATGCACCTGAACATCCTGGCCGCCCGGGTGCGCGAAGGCGTGATCGCGGCCGGCATGGTCGGCATGCGGTTCAACACCATCGGCGTGAGCGATGCCATCTCCATGGGCACCGACGGCATGAGCTACTCGCTCCCCTCGCGCGACCTGATCGCCGATTCGATCGAAACCGTCATGGGCGGCCAGTGGTACGACGCCAACGTCTCGCTCCCCGGCTGCGATAAGAACATGCCCGGCTGCCTGATCGCCATGGGCCGGATCAATCGCCCCTCGCTGATGGTCTATGGCGGCACGATCCGCGCCGGCCATCGCCACTGCGACGGCGGCGGCGACGAAAAGCTGGACATCGTCTCGGCTTTTCAGTCGTTTGGCGAGTACATCTCGGGCAAGATCGACGAGCGCACCCGGCAGGACATCGTGCGGCACAGTTGCCCCGGCGCCGGCGCCTGCGGCGGCATGTACACGGCCAACACGATGGCCTCGGCGATCGAAGCCATGGGCATGGCCCTGCCCTACAGCAGCTCGATCCCGGCCGAAGACCCCGCCAAGCTCGACGAGTGCTTCCGGGCCGGCGCCGCCATCCGGCTGTTGCTCGAGCGCGACATCAAGCCCCGCGACATCATGACCCGCCGGGCGTTCGAAAACGCGATGGTTGTGATCATGGCGCTGGGCGGCTCGACCAACGCGGTGCTGCATCTGATCGCCATGGCCCGGGCCGTCGACGTGCCGCTGACGATCGACGACTTCCAGAGGATCAGCGACAAGGTCCCCTTCCTGGCCGACCTGAAGCCCAGCGGCAAGTACGTGCAAGAAGACCTGCACAAGGTCGGCGGCACGCCGGCCGTGATGAAGTATCTGCTGGAAAACGGCCTGATCGACGGCGAACCGCTGACCGTCACCGGCAAGAGCGTGGCCGAGAACCTGGCCGACCTGCCGGGCCTGGCCACGGGGCAGGACGTGGTCCATCCGATCTCGCACCCGATCAAGGCCACCGGCCACATCCAGATTCTGCGCGGCAACCTGGCGCCGGGCAGCGCCGTGGCCAAGATCACCGGCAAGGAAGGCACGCGCTTCAGCGGCCCGGCCAAGGTTTACGATTCGGAAGAGGACATGCTCGCGGCCCTGGAGCACAAGAAGATCGTCAAGGGAGACGTGGTGATCATCCGCTATGAAGGGCCCAAGGGGGGCCCCGGCATGCCCGAGATGCTCACGCCGACCTCGGCCATCATGGGGGCCGGTCTGGGCGCGGACGTGGCCCTGATCACCGACGGCCGATTTTCCGGCGGATCGCACGGCTTTATCGTCGGCCACGTCACGCCCGAGGCCCAGGACGGCGGCCCGATCGCCCTGGTGCGCGACGGCGACCGGATCACGCTCGACGCGGCCCAGAACGAGATCAGCGTGGCCGTTTCCGACGCCGACATGGCGGCCCGGCGCAAAGCCTGGCACGCACCGGCGTTCAAGTTCACCCGGGGCACGCTGTTCAAGTACATCCGCTCGGTCAAGAGCGCGGCCGAAGGCTGCGTGACGGACGAGTGAGCTGACGGCGCGGCTCCTACATTTTGGCCGCACGCCGGTGGTCGAAACGCACTACGCGGCCTCGCCCGGCGCCGAGCCCATCCAGCCGCGCAGCTCGCACCAGCGGGCGACAAACCACCAGACCAGTGCCCAGGCCAACCCGGCGGTCCAGCCCGCCAGCACGTCCGACGGATAGTGAACGCCCAGGTACACCCGGCTCAGGCCCACTAGCGTCGTGAGCAGCACGGCCACGATGATGAAATAGATCTTGATGGCCCGGCGGCGCTCGGTGCGGGCGAGCATCGTGCCCAGCACCAGATAGACCACGGCCGAGAGCAGCGAGTGGCCGCTGGGAAAGCTCGACGTAAACACCTGGGCCAGCTCCGAGCCGACGGCCGGCCGGGGCCGCTCGAAGCACCATTTCAATCCGGTCGAAACCAGCGAACCGCTGACCACGGCCAGCAGCATCAGCGCCAGGGCTCCGCGCCGGCCGAGCAGCGCCAGGTAGCCGGCCGCGGCGATGGTCATCAGCGTCAGCACCGTGACGCCGCCGAGCGCCGACACGTCGCGCCCGGCCTCGACCAGCCAGCGCGGCCCCAGCGGCAAGCGCGGGTTGTCCGGATTTCGCCAGGCGCTCACGATCTGCTCGTCGAAGGCTTGCGTGGCCCCGCGGTGCACCAGCTCGGCCAACTCGACGAATCCCCAAGTCAGGCCGCAAAGAGCCAACAGGGCCGCGAGCACCGGCAGCTCGGGCCGGCGAAACGGCGCAGCCGGGAAAGCGCGAAGCGGTTTTCTGAGCTATGCTTGTCCGTCATATCGACCCATGCGCCTCCGAGGGCGCGTGGCTTTTCAGCAACGTTCGTGTTGCGTCGGCGAAACATTTCCCAAAGCGCCTGCCGGTCGACCGTCGACCGCCGCCGGCAATAACTCCGCTGGCCGCAGGGGAATTCTCCCCCTTACGGCAGTTCGGCGGTTGGGGCTGGCCCGGCGATTGCAACACCTTTGCCAGCACGTTAACACAAAGGTCCGGCGCGTGTCCGCCGGCGGCGGCAGTACGCCAGCCACACACCATCCGGCCGCTCTCGCGGTGCCGCGCGCCAGGCGCGCGGCCAGCGCGGGTCTGCGTCCGTGGGCGGAAATATTGGGCTACTGCCATGTTTACCCGCATTCTATCGCCGCTGTCTGCCGAGCCGAACCTGGCCCTCAACCGGGCCTACGTCCGCCGCACGCCGCTGGCCCGGCTCTCGATCGTATACCAGATCGACCCCCAGTGCGCCGGGTCTGGCCCGCGCGCTGCCGGGGGCTGCTGCGGGACCCGGCTGCCGCAGAACAACGCCATCGCCTATTCTCAATTGCTCAACATGAGCTGGTCCCATGCCCAGCTGCAGCTCACCCGCAACCTTGGCCAAGAGCTGTACCTGGATAGTATCCTGATGGGAGGCGTGAATGGCGAGAACCTGCCGGTCACGCTCGATTGCGCCATCGAAACCGAAGTCGCCGTGCACATGCCCGGCGGTCTCCTCGACGTCAGCGGTTGAAACGCCGCTCGGGCCAGCAGAAGGCAACAAAATGAACAGAGCGTTTTTCCACCTCGGATTGTTCTCGGGACTGTGCCTGCCGGCGCTGGCCGGCTGCGGCGGCGGCGAGCCCGTGCCGCGCCGGGTTGCCACGCTCGAGCCGGAGCCGGATCCTGCCGCCGCCGAACTGGGTTCGCCGTTCGATGACCTGGGCGACCGGCTGCTCAAGCGCGAGCGCTCGGCCGAGCAAACCACGATCGACGCCCTGGCGAACATCGGCGCCCCCTCGGTGCCGGCTCTGGTGACGGTGCTGAAAGATCCCGATCCGCTGCTGCGACAAAACGCGGCCCGGGCCTTTGCCCGCATGGGCCCCGATGCCGAGGCCGCCGTTCCCGAGCTGATCGCCGCGCTGGCGGACAAGGACTCGGGCGTGCGCAAGTATGCCACGCGGGCCCTGGGCGAAATCGGCCCGCCGGCGGGCAAGGCGGTGCCAGCCTTGATCCAGGAACTCCGCTCGACCGCCAAGGCCACCGAGAAAGCCGCCAAGGCCCAGGCGGCCAATCGCCCGTCTGAGCCGGGTAGCGCGCCGCCGGGCTCGCGGTAGATCGTGATCTTCCTCGAGCAGGCGTCTCGTTGCGGGGATAGGGAGATGCGGCAGGGGATACGGGAGATGGAAGAGAAAAGGCGGAAAGCGGAAAAAATGTACGCCCCGCCGGCCGTCTGACCCGGCCTGTCATCGTCATTCTGTCATTTGCCTTCGGCCCACGCCTGCTTGGCTGACGTTTGCTCTGCCGGTCGCCGGGCGAAGCACCTACCGCGTTCGACAAGCCCTGCGGCCGGATCTCTTGCCGCCCATCCCCCGTATCTCCTGCCGCATCCCCCAATCTCCTCTCATGAACCTCGCTCATACGAGCGGCGCGAAGCTCAGCCACCGGGATTCGAGCCCAACAGCGACGGCCGGATTGTCACGTCGAACAGTTGCGGCCGGTCGCCGCGGAGCGACTGGCTTACGCGCTCGGCCAATTGAGCGGGCTCGGTGATCCTTTCGGCGGCCACGCCCAGCGATTGGGCCAGGGCCACCATGTCGACGGTCGGCTCGGTCAGGTCCATGCCCACGAACCGCTCTTTCTCAGCGGCGGGCAAGCCCAGCATCCGCGCGCCCGCCTTGAGAATCTGGTACTGCCGGTTGTTGCAGACCACAAAGGTGACCGGCAGCCGGTAATGGGCCGCCGACCACAGGCCCTGGATTCCATACAGCGCGGCCCCGTCGCCCAGCATGGCCAGCACCGGGCGATCGGGCCAGGCCAGCTTCACGCCCAGCGCACAGCCCAGTCCCCAGCCCAGCGCCCAGCCGCGGTGGGCAAAATATCCGCTCGTGTTGCGCAGGGCGCCGAAGCGGTGGAACAGCGTGCTGGTCGTCGTGACGGCCTCTTCGATCACGGCCACGTTGTCGGGCAGGACCGGGGCCAGCGTGCTCATCAGCGCAAGGGGTGTCATCGGCCGGATATCGCGTTCGGCTTCGATCTTGGTCTGCAGCTCGCTGCGGCGCTGGCGATGCAGGGCCGTGTTGGCGGCCGTGCGCTCTGCGGCCCGCCGCCGGTCGTCGGCCATCATCCGCTCGGCCAGGATCCGATCGAGCTCCGCCAGCGACATCTTGGCGTCGCCCAGCACGCCCACGTCGACCGGATAATTCTTGCCGATCTGCGTTGGGCTTTCGTCGAAGTGCACCAGCCGAGTTTGTTCGGGAAGCGGCCGGCTCGGCTCGTGATAGAGATACTGCCGCACCAGGTCCATGCCCACGACCAGCAGCGCGTCGTAGTCGGCCAGCCGCTGGCGAATCTGCGGCGACCAGTGCGGCACAATCTGGCCGTAGAGCGGATGATCGCAGGGAAAGCTGAGCCGGCCGTTGGTGTGCCCCGGCTCGCTCATCACGGCCGCGCCCAACCGCTCGGCCACGGCCACCAATTCGGCCACCGCGTCGCGCTCCACGACCCGGCTGCCGACCAGAATCGCCGGGTTCCGGGCTGCCAGCAGCACGTCGGCCGCGTGCCGCAGGGCCTCGACCGGCGGCCGCACTCGGGCATCCACCGGGCGCGGCGGCGTCAGGTCCAGATCGGCGCTCGCGGTCTGCACGTCGAGCGGCAGCGAAAGAAAAACCGGCCCGGTCGGCGGCGTCAGCGCGATCTGGACGGCGCGGCGAACGGCATTGGCCAAGTCGCCGATCCGCTCGACTTCGGCCGCCCATTTGGTCCAGGGCCGGGCGACCGAAACCATGTCGCCCCAGAGGATCGGCTCCTCGAATTTCAGCCGGCAGTCCTGCTGGCCGGCCGTGACCAACAGCGGCGTGCCTTCGCGATGGGCGTTGTAGAGCATGCCCATCGCGTTGCCCAGGCCGCAGCAGGCGTGCAAATTGACCACGCCCAGCCGGCCGGAGGCCATGGCGTAGCCGTCGGCCATCGACATCACGGGCACTTCCTGCAAACCCAGGATGTACTGGATCCGCTCGTGATCGACCAGCAAATCGCACAGCGGCAATTCGGTCGTGCCCGGGTTGCCGAACACATACGGCACGCCGCAACCATCCAGCAGCTCGACGAAGGCTTGAATTCCGGTGGTCATGGGAAGAGGGGCTGGAGGTTTGGGACGGGAGGTTTGGGCTGGGGACTGGAGGCCGGCTGCTAGTCTCGTAGCCGGAAGTCAACGGCTGCCGGTTGCTTCGTTCACGACAGGCAGCGAATCGAGCGCCGTCGGCTCGCCTTGCAACCGCCGCAGTTGGCCGCAGGCGGCGTTGATCTTGTCTCCTTTGCGCTCGCGGATCTGCACGTTCAGGCCCGACAGGCGGAGGATCTCGACAAACCGCGAAACCGATTTGCCGCTCGGCGTGCCGTAGGGCAAACCGGCCACCGGATTGTACGGGATCAAGTTCACCAGCGCCATCCGCCCCCGCAGCAAAGCCGCCAGCTTGCGGGCCTGGACCGGATCGTCGTTCAGATCGGCCAGCAGGACGTACTCGAAAGTCAGCCGCCGGCCCGACGATTCGAAATAGCGATCGGCCGCAGCCACGATCTCGGCCAGGCTCGTGCTCTTGTGGACCGGCACCAGCCGAGTGCGCAGCAGGTCGTCGGCCGCGTGCAGCGAGACGGCCAGGTTGTAGCGGCACTCGTCGGCAGCCAGGCGATCGATCACCTTCGGCAGGCCGACGGTCGAGATCGTGATCCGCCGGGCGCTGATGCCCAACCCCGTCGGGTCCGAGGCCTCGGCCAGGGCGGCCAGCAGCCGATCGATGTTGGCCAGCGGCTCGCCCATGCCCATCACCACGATGTGGCTCAGCCGCTCGCCGTCGGGCAGCAAGCGATCCAAGAGCAGCATCTGTTCGATGATTTCGCCGGCCGTGAGGTTGCGCACCACGCCGTCCAAGCCGCTCGCGCAAAAGACGCAGCCCATGGCGCAGCCCACTTGGGTGCTGATGCAGATCGTGCGCCGCTCGCCGTCGCGCAGCAGCACGCATTCGATCTGCTGGCCGTCGGCCAGTTTGACCAGCAGTTTTTCGGTGCCGTCGTCGGTGCGGTTATGGCGCACCACTTCGCTGGTCCAGAGCCGAAAGTCCTGCCCCAGCTGTTCGCGCAGGCGGGCCGGGAGATCGGTCATGTCGGCAATCGTGCGGGCCCGGCCGGCATAGAGCCAGCGGCGGATCTGCCCTGCCCGATAGGCGGGCTCCCCGTGCTCGGCCAGCCAGGCGGTCAGGGCGTCGGATTTTGGCTCGAGTAGATGATGCATGGCGGATTTGGGAGTGATCGCATCAATTTGAAGCCGCCGCCGGTATGGGCCCTGGGATGGCGAGGCTGTCCGTGCAACGCGGCGGCGGTCTCGATTTCTCCATGATACATGTCGCCGCTTCACAAGCGAATGAGCGTGGCCCTTGAAAGCGTCTGGGCCCGGCCAACGAAAACGTGGGGCATCGATTGTATGGCTCAATTCCGCAGTGTTTATGCTCGCGATTGTTGCCTGCGACCTCACGTCGTGATAGGCTCAAAACCATGAGCAAAGAGCATTCACCCCAGATCGAACAATATCTCGCTAGTGTCGTTGCGGGTGGCCTGTTCCCTTCGCAAGAGGCCGCCCTGGAGGCGGCTATTGATGCCCTGCGCGAAAAGATCGAGCCGATCCCCTTTGTGCCGGACGAGCACATGGAGCGGCTCGAACGGGCGATCGAATCGGCCAACGCCGGCCGCACGAAACTCCTTACTCCCGAATACTGGGAGAACCTGCGGCAGGTTGTTCGGGAGCGGACCGCGATTTAGGGCGATGGTAGCTTCGGGTTCGGTTCGCGGGGCGGTGGCGGTTCATCGACCGGCACGGTGCCAAAGCCAAACACGAACGGCCCGGGCCCCCGCGGCCACTGCCGCAGTCGCAGCCAAACAAGGAGCAGTGCGATCGCGCCCACAACCAGGGCTTCCAAAGGGCCGATTCCCATCGCTGCATTCTCATGCGCCTGGAATGCCAAGACAAGGTAGGGGTGCCGCCGGCTCCCCGCCGCTACTCCCCCAGATACGCATCCTGCACGCGCGGGTCGCCGAGCAGCACTTCGGCCCGGTCGGTCATCATGACCGCGCCGGTTTCCAGCACGTAGCCGCGATGGGCCAATTTGAGCGCCATCCGGGCAGCCTGCTCCACTAGCAGCACCGCCATCCCCTGGCGATTCACTTCGCGAATCACTTCGAAAATCTTCAGCACCACCAGCGGCGCCAGACCCAGCGACGGCTCGTCCAATAGCAGCAGCTTCGGCCGGCCCATCAGCGCCCGGCCGACGGCCAGCATCTGCTGCTCTCCGCCCGACAGCGTGCCGCCGGACTGCGCGTGCCGCTGCCGCAGGATGGGGAACATCTCCAGCACGCGCTCCACATCCTGTTTGACGGCGTGCTTGTCGCGGCGGGTGAAGGCGCCCATGGCCAGGTTTTCCATCACCGTCAGGCGGGGAAAAATCTTCCGCCCCTCGGGCGACTGGCACAAACCCGCGCGGACGATTTCGTAGGGCGGCAGGTTGCCGATCTCGCGGCCGTCGAACCGGATCCGGCCGCGGTGCGAGCGGACGCAGCCCGAGATGCTCATCAGCGTGGTCGTCTTGCCGGCGCCGTTGGCGCCGATCAGGGCCACGATCTCGCCCGGCTCGACGCGGAGCGAAATGCCCTTGAGCACTTCGATCGGCCCGTAGCCGGCGTGCAGATCTTCGACTTCGAGCAGTGCCGGCATCAGCCCACCTCTTCGCTGCCCAGATAGGCCTGAATAACGGCGGGATTGGCCCGAACTTCGGCCGGCGTACCCTCGGCGATCTTGCTGCCGTAATCGAGCACGGCGATGCGGTCGGAAATGCCCATCACCACGCGCATGTGATGTTCGATCAGCAGGATGGCGAAGCCCCGCTTGCGGATCGAATCGATCAGCTGGGCCAGGGCCGCCGATTCGGCCGGATTCATGCCGGCGGCCGGCTCGTCGAGCAACAGCACTCGCGGGCCGGTAGCCAGCGCCCGGGCAATCTCCAGCCGCCGCTGCTCGCCATAGGACAAGTTCTTGGCCAATTGACCGGCCCGCTCCTCGAGGCCGACCAGCCGCAGCCACTCGGCAGCCTGGGCCCGGGCGGCCGCCTCTTCGCGCCGCACCGCGGGCGTGCGCAGCGCCATCCGCACGACGCCAGCCCGGAAGCTCCGCTCCATGCCGGTCAACACGTTCTCCAGCACCGTCATGTTCTGGAACAGCCGAATGTTCTGAAACGTCCGGGCGATCCCGCTGCGGGTGATGAAGTCGGGCGTGCGCCGCGAGCGGTTCCACACGGCCAGAGTTCCGGCAAAGCCGACGGCAAAACCCAGGAGCAGCCCCCAGCTGGAGTTTCGCCTGAGGGTGGCCGCCTCGCGCTGGATACCCAGGAGCGTTTCGATCGTGCGCCGCGACTCGCCCTCCGGCGGCGCGGCCGGATCGGCCGGCCCGCGGGCAAGCGCATCCAACCGCGTCAGGGCCTCGTGGGCCTCGTCCTGGCTGGCGGCATAGGCCAGCGTGCGCCGGCCATCGGCCGACACAACGGCCCAGCGCCCGCCCGCCAGGCGCGCGATTTCCAGCCGCCCGGCCAGGTAATCGGCCGCGCTATTCCAGGCGGCTCGATAGGAGAACGCCTCGCCCGGCCCGGCGTAGTTGCGCTTGATTGCCACCAGCCACAGCCGGTCGACATTTACCAGCGCCAAGGCGGCAAACGACGACGTGCAGAGGCCGATCACGATTGCCCCCACCCATACCCGCCAGCTCCTGGGCGCACCAGCGGCTGGCCGGCGAACTCGATCGAGCCCGCAGTCGGCTCGCAGATGCCGGTCACCGCGTTGAAGACGGTGGTCTTGCCGGCGCCGTTGGGCCCGATGAGCGACACGATCTGGTGCTCGTCGAGCGCGCAGTCCACCCCGTTGACGGCCGTCAGGCCGCCGAAGCGCACGGTCAGTTTTTTCAGGTCGAGCAGTCGCATTGCGAGGTCGTCAGGGGCAGCGTGCACAGCTTCATCAAGGACTAAGGCTCGTCTCACGTTTCGGGGGACGTACGTTTTGCCGGCGATCGGAGCGCTGCAACCAGCGCCAGCACCAGCAGTATCAGGATCGCGACATGTACGATGATCGTCAGGGGCGAGATCACCATGCCGGTGAACGCCAAATAGACCAGATAGCCAAGATACAAGACGGTCGCGGTGTTGGCCGCCGGCAGCGGGTACCAGCGGGCCAAGACACCCAACGCCAACAGCGCTGCCGTGCCCCCGACGCGCACCAGATCTGAGCGGTCGCCTTGAAATCCAGTCACTGGCCAGAACAACAGGCCGGGCACCAGGTGCAGGATCGCGGCGCCGATCAAAGCCGGCGAGGTCTGCGGTCGGTCGCTGGCGGCGGGTTTTATTTTGGGCTCGGGCATGGCGGAATCGAGTCAGGCAGAAAAAAACAGCGTGGCCGGCTGCTAAGCCGGGAATTATTCGGTTTTCTTCGCTGCGGCCTGTTCGGCGGCTCGCTGCAGCCGCCGGCCCAGCGCGATGGCCCCAGCGGCGGCGGCCGTGCCGAGCGCAAACACGACGACCGAGCCGATTTCGCCCAGCGCTGTCCTTTCGAGGAAGACCGACAGGACCGTCACCGCACCACCCAGCGCAACGCCTGCCACGAGCAACCTCTGGCCAAGCTTATAGCGCGGGCCCAGTGCCGCGGCCCGGCGCTGCGAGCGGCCCGGCGCTGCACGGGCCCCGCCCACGGGAAAGCGATACTGCAAGAACCCGCCGACCCAGCCACAGCCGACGCAAAGCCAGAGGAAGAACAAGTCGCTCGGCTGATAGTCGGAGACCGAGTGGACCAGCATTACAACCAACAGGGCCGTGCCGCCGGCGTAAAACAGCCAGCCGAGAAACTCCGATTTCAGCTGATTCTGCAACACCCAGACATCCGTTTCCTGGGGGTTGCGCGGACGAGGCCCGGCGGCGGCGCGGCTCGGAGCTCGATTCGTACGGATCGAACGGCAACTGGGTCATGGGGCGACCTCGTGCAACTCGCGCTTGGTCCGCACCGAAGGCAACAAGCCCTCGGGCCGGAACCGCATCATCAGGATCAAGGCCAGACCAAAAATCATCAGCTTCCAACTGCTGAACTTGAACCAATCGGCGTACTTGGGCAGAGCGGCGGCCAGGTCGGCCCGTTGCAGCAGCGAATCGACCAGCGGCGACAAGACATTGTCGAAACCCACGAGCAGCAGCACGCCCAGCAGCGTGCCGCGGAGGCTGCCCAGCCCGCCGATGATGATCGCCGCCAGAATCATGATCGAGCGGGCGAAGTCGAAGGCATCGGGCCCGGCCGTGCTGCCCAGCGTGGTGGCGTAGAGCGCACCGGCCAGCCCGGCCAGGGCCGATCCCAGGGCAAATGCCGAGAGCTTGACCCGGACCACGCGAATGCCCATGCAGCTGGCCGCCAGCTCGTCCTCGCGCACCGCGACCCAGGATCGCCCCAGCCGCGAAATTTCGAGATTGCGCACCAGCAGGATCACGACCAGCAGCGCGCCGAGCGTCAGGTAATAGAACAGCCGGTAATCGAGGGCAAAGTCGGGCGTAATGCCGGCCAGCCGGCAGACGGCCGCCAGGGCGCCGGGCACCGCGGGGGGCGGCACGGGGTTCAGCCCGCGCGTGCCGGCGGTGATCTCTTCCAGGTTGCGCAGGGTGAACCGCACGACCTCGCCGAAGCCGAGCGTGACGATGGCCAGGTAATCGCCGCGCAAGCGCAAGGTCGGCGCGCCGAGAAACAGTCCGCAGAGGGCCGCGCCGCCGCTGGCAACCACCAGTGCGGGCCAGAAGCCGATCTGCAGCGGATATGCGCCCACCGTCACGATGCCGGCCAGATAGGCCCCGATGCCGAAAAACGCGGCGATGCCCAGGTGCAGCAGCCCCGTGTAGCCCACCACCACGTTCAACCCCAGAGCCAGGATGGCATAGATGAAGATGTACGTCAGCTGCATGCCGAGCGAGATCTCGGTCAGGCGGAAAATCAAGTTCTCCAGCGGCACCAAGAGCGGATAGACCAGCACCAACAGCAGGCAGGGCGCCCAGACGGTGTCCAGCCAGGCGGGCAGGCGGCGGGTGGCGGCAGGAGCGGTCATACCTTTTCGCGCACGCGGCTCCCCAGCAGGCCCGACGGACGAAAGACCAAAATGGCGATCAAGATGCCGAAGATCAGCGGGCTGGTCCAGCGCTCGCCGACGTAGCCGCTGCCCAGCGAGCGGACCAGGCCGATGACCAGGCCGCCCAGGACCGCGCCCGGGATGTTGCCGATGCCCCCCAGCACGGCGGCGGTGAAGGCATAGAGCCCGTTCTGAAAGCCCATCTGGTAGCCGATCGTGTGGATGTAGAGCCCGTTGATCACGCTGGCGGCGCCGGCCAGCGCACCGCCGATGACGAACGTGGCCCCGATCACGCGGTCGACGTTGATGCCCATCAGCCGGGCCGCGGTGGCGTCCTGGGCCGTGGCCCGCATCGCCTTGCCCAATTGCGTGTATTTGACCAGCACGGTCAGGCCGATCATGATCGGCACGGTCACCAGCACGACCAGCAGGTCTTCGCCGCTGAAGCGCAGGGCCGAGTCTGCCCCGAGCAGGTTGGTCTGCGGTACCAGGGCCGGAAAATCCAGATCGGCGGCCCCTTTCCAAAGCAGGCCCACGTTCATCAGCACGAACGACACGCCGATGGCCGAGACCAATGGGGCCAGCTTCGGCGCCCGTCGCAGCGGCTTATACACCAGCCGGTCGATCGACAGGTTTACGACGGCGCAGAACAGCGGCACCAGCACGAGCACCGCAGCCATGCCGCCGCAGAAGCCGAGCGTGTCGGCCTCCTTGAGCCCCAGCGCCCCGACCAGCGTGAAGGCCAGAAACGAGCCGAGCATGAACACGTCGCCGTGGGCGAAGTTGATCAGCTCGATGATCCCGTAGACCATCGTGTAGCCCAGGGCGATCAGCGCGATCAGCGAGCCGTTGGTCAGGCCGTCCAGGCAGTATTGCAGAAACAACTGCCACGAGCCGCTCGTCCCGACCGCGGCCAGCAAGGGGAACGTCATCGAGCGCTGCCCCCTTGCGGCCGGAGCGCTTGCCCGCGTCTCGGGCGCCGGGCGCGTGGCATCGAGTGTAGGAGGCGACTCCGTTCGCCGGCACTCGGCGTCAGGCGGAGGGCAGTCGGCGATCGGAGTCGCCTTCTGCCATTGAATTTGCCAGAGCCGACTCGGCTGCGGCAGCTCACCGCAAGACGCTCAGCGGTCGAGCAATTTGACGAACTCGAACTTGCCGTTGTGCACGCGGCTGCCGCTGATGGTTCGGATCGTGGTGTCGCCGTTGCTGTCGAACGACCAGGAGCCGAGCGCTCCGGCCTGAAAGTCGCGGATGGCCAGCGCCGCAGCGACAATCGCCGGGCGGTCTTTGCGGCCGGCCAGCTCGATGGCCGCCAGCGCCACCTTGGCCGCTTCGTAACCGTAGATTGCATAGCTTTCGGGTTCGCGGCCATAGCGGGCTTGGTACTTCTCGACGAACTCGCGTCCGGCGCCGGTCAGTTTCTGCGGCGGCAGCCCGCCAAACGTGACGTAACAGCGATCGTTCAGGTTGCTGGCCCCGGCCGCCGCGATGAAGGCGTCCTCGTAGCAGGCGTCGGGCACCATGAGTTTACACGCGAGTCCGGCGGCCACCATATCCTTGGCGATCTGGCCGCCCTTGGTTTGCGTGGTGCCGCCGAAATAGATCAGGTCGGGCTGCAGCCCCTTGATCGTCGTCATCAGGGCCTTGAACTCCTGGGCCTTGTCGTCGATGCTCTCGTGCCCCAGCACCTCGATGCCCAGGTCCTGGCAGGCGGCCACAAAAAAGCGGGCAATCCCCTTGCCGTAGACCTGGTTGTCGTCGAGCACATAGACACGCTTGACGCCCAGCTCCTGGGCCCAGCGGGCGCTCAGGGGCCCTTGCAGATCGTCGGCCGGCACCACGCGGACGTAATTGATCTCGCCCGTTGGGCGATACATCTCCGGTTCGCCCGGATCTCCTTTGCCGGGCTTGGTCAGGCCGGGAGCCGTATTGGCCGGGCTGACCATCAGCAGCTGGGCCCGATTCAGGATCGGCATCGACATCTTCGCCGCCCCCGAGTTGTACGTGCCGATGTAGACCATCACGTCCGGGTCGCGGACCGCCCGGCGGGCGTTGGCCGTTTCGGCCTCGGCGGTCCATTGGCCGGCCGCCGCGGTGGCGTCGTCCCAGTCGCCGTACACCACGTCGAACTTGCCCGCCTTCGAGTTTGCCTCGGACAGGGCGATCTGAATGCCATTGACGATCGTGTCCGTTTGGGCCTTGGCGCTGCCGGTTCGGGGCAGGCTGGACACGATCTTGACCACGTTCGGATTGTCGGCCGGGCCCGAGCGGCCGCTGGCCAGCAGCGATCCGGCAATGATCAGGCCCACGACGATCCAGGCGATCCGGGAAGCTTTTTGCATGGCAGCCCTGTGACACGAAGCGACCGGTCGAGCAGTTTTTCGATTCTAGAGGTGTCGGCCAAAGCCGCAATCGGGCGGCCCGTAATGCAACAGGCGTTTGTTATTTGTAAGTAACTGATACATAATGAGTTGTGTTATTATTTCAGAGCCGATACCGATTTTTAGCATGATCGTTTGCCAAAATTCGCAAGGCCGTTATGATGACGGTGAGGTTAGACCCTTTGAGGTGGGCAAAAGTCATGGCACTCAAGACCGAGACGTCCGACGGCGCGATCCTCGACTTGCTCGGCAATGAGGGGGCCATGCGTATCTCGCAATTGGCTACGGCAACCCATGTTACGGCGACGGCCGTGCGCCAGCGGCTCGACCGTCTGATGCGCCAAGGATTGATCGAGCGGCAGCCGGCCCGGGCCGGACGCGGACGGCCTAGCCACTATTACTCTCTTACGGACCTGGGGAAGCGTCGGGCCGGAAACAATTTCGTCGATCTGGCTCTGGTGCTCTGGCGCGAGGTGCGGGCGATCGCCGATCCCGACGTCCGCCGCGGCCTGCTGGCCCGGATTGCCCGACAAATGGCCGGGCTCTACGCCGACCGCATGAGCGGCGGCACGACGGTCGAACGGATGGGGGCCGTGGTCGATATTTTCGCCGAACGCGATGTGCCGTTCGTGGTCGAATCGGTGGCCCGTTTGGCTGGCAGTTCGGCGGCTGGCAGCTTGGCGGTTGGCGATCGGGCGGGGGGCGAACCAAAAACAGGGTCCGGTCCGGCGGCCGATACGCTTCCGGTGCTCACGGCACTGGCCTGCCCGTATCCGCAGCTGGCCGAGCAGGACCGCGGGATCTGCGCGTTGGAGCGGATGATGATTGCCGAGCTAGTGCAGCAGGACGTGAAGCTTTCGGCCTGCCGGTTGGATGGCGATTCCTGTTGCCGGTTTCAAACGAACTAAGGAGTGGGTAAATTGGCTAGCTTTGGCACTGCGGGCTGTCCGCAGCGCGATCGCCGGAAGGTGAATCTTGGGCCTGGCTGCCAACGGCGAAAAAGACCGCTCCCCCATAGCATGCGAGTAAGCGATACATGACTCAACCTTGGATCGAAGGCCGCTTCGAAGAGAACGTGATCGTCACGACGATCGAGCAGGCAATCAACTGGGCGCGCGAGTCGAGCCTGTGGCCGATGACGTTCGGGCTGGCTTGCTGCGCCATCGAGATGATGGCCGCCGGCGCCAGCCGCTACGACATGGATCGTTTCGGGGCGGGGGCATTTCGGGCCAGTCCGCGCCAGGCTGACCTGATGATCGTGGCCGGCACCGTCACTTACAAAATGGCCAGCCGCGTGCGCCGGCTGTACAACCTGATGCCCGATCCGAAGTTCGTGATCGCCATGGGCGCCTGCACCGTCGGTGGCGGGCCGTACTTCAAGTACGGTTATCACGTGGTCAAGGGCGTGGACCTGGTCGTGCCGGTCGACGTGTACGTGCCCGGTTGCCCGCCCCGGCCCGAAGCGCTGCTCGAAGGCCTGATGCGGATCCAGGACAAGATCAAAGGCCAGCGGCTGGCCCGCGCGGCCGGAGCCTCGGTCGGCACGACCATGGACGACGAATTGCCGATCCCGCACCACTCGGGCTATGTGCATGCCCCGTCCGACGAAAAGCCGTTGTTCGATCACCAGAAAATTACCGGTTAACTTTCCGGCGCGGTCCGCCGCGACACGTAATAGATTCCCCGAGATCAGAATTCCCGAGAACAGAGTATTCCCGAGATCAGAGTATTCCCGAGATCAGAAACCTCGGAACCAAAATCCTCGAAACGCGAGCAGCCATTCGTTCATGAGTGAAGTCCTGAAGATTGTCGATCTGCATGTGTCGGTCGACGGCAAACCGATCCTCCGCGGCGTGAACCTGCAAATCAAGCGCGGCGAAGTCCACGCGCTGATGGGCCCCAACGGCTCGGGCAAGAGCACGCTGGGCTACGCGATCATGGGCCACCCGGGTTACGAAGTGACCAGCGGCAGCATCACGCTCGACGGCGCCGACGTGCTGGCGATGGAGCCCGACCAGCGGGCCCGGGCCGGCATCTTTCTGGCCTTCCAGCGGCCGATGTCGATACCGGGCGTGAAGATGGCCGACTTCCTGCGGCACGCGGCGACCAACGTCCGCCGGCCCGATCGCAAGGAGGGGCAGGAACTAATCCCGATGCGCGAGTTCCGCAAGGAACTGACCGACAAGATGCAGCAGCTGCGGATGGACAAGGAATTCGCCCGCCGCTACGTGAACGAAGGTTTTTCCGGCGGCGAGATGAAGCGGGCCGAGATCCTGCAGCTGGCCATGCTGCGGCCCAAATTCGCCGTGCTGGACGAAACCGACAGCGGGTTGGATGTCGACGCCGTGCGCCTGGCCAGCCAAAGCATCGCCGAGATCGGCGGCCGCGACATGGGCATCCTGATCATCACGCACCACGAACAATTGCTCGAACACAACCGCCCCGACTTCACCCACGTGATGCTCGGCGGGCGGATCGTCGAGACCGGCGGCCCGGAGCTGGCCATGGAATTGCACAAGCGCGGCTACGACCGCATCCGCAGCGCCTACCCGCAAGCCGCTGCCGACGAAGAAGCGATGAAACAAGACAAAAAGGAACCCGCCGCCGCACTGGCCCCCTGACCCGGGCCCTGTATTTCCGTGACGCTGTATTTGCAGAAACGCTGCGGCGGCAGCAACCACGAATCCCGAACACGAACCACGCATCATCTTGGCTGCCCGTGCGACTGCGACCCTGCGGGGCCAGGTCGCGAGCGGCAAGCCAGAGAGAAAAAGGCACGACGACCATGGCAACCGACATCGTTCATCCCCAGGCCGGCGCCATCGGCGAGATCAACAAGTACGATTTTCGCACCGAGTCGAAATTCGTCTTCAAGGCTCGCAAAGGCATCGACCCGGCCATCGTCCGGCAGATCTCGGAGATGAAGGGCGAGCCCGAATGGATGCGGGATTTCCGGCTCCGAAGCCTGGAGATCTTCAATTCCAAGCCCATGCCCCACTGGGGCGGCGACATCGCCGTCAACTTCCAGGACATCTATTACTATCTCAAGCCGGCCGATCACCAGGGCAAGACCTGGGACGACGTGCCCGAGGAAATCAAGCGCACGTTCGACAAGCTGGGCATTCCCGAGGCCGAGAAGAAATTCCTGGCCGGCGTCAAAGCCCAGTTCGAAAGCGAAGTGGTTTACGGCTCGCTGCAGGAAGAGCTGGGCCGCCAGGGCGTGATCTTCACCGACACCGACACGGCCCTGCGCGAGCATCCCGACTTGCTGCGGGAGTATTTCGCCAAGATCATTCCGCCGGAGGACAACAAGTTCGCGGCCTTGAACTCGGCCGTTTGGTCCGGGGGCTCGTTCATCTACGTGCCCAAGGGCGTGAAGATCGAGTTCCCGCTGCAGGCCTACTTCCGCATCAATGCCGAGAACATGGGGCAATTCGAGCGGACCTTGATCATCGTCGACGAAGGGGCCGAAGTGCACTACGTCGAGGGCTGCACCGCCCCGATGTACTCGACCGAAAGCCTGCATTCGGCCGTCGTCGAGATCGTGGTCAAGCGCCACGCCCGTTGCCGCTACACCACGATCCAGAACTGGGCCAACAACATCTACAACCTGGTCACCAAGCGCGCCATGGCCTACGAAGGCGCGCTAATGGAATGGATCGACGGCAACCTGGGCAGCCACCTCACGATGAAGTATCCGGCCGTTTACATGATGGAGCCGGGCGCGCGGGGCGAAGTGCTCTCGATCGCCTTCGCTTCGGCCGGCCAGCATCAGGACGCCGGGGCCAAGATGGTCCACTGCGCGCCGCACACCTCGAGCCGGATCATCTCCAAGTCGATCTCGAAGAACGGCGGCCGCTCGAGCTACCGCGGCCTGGTCAAAATCCAGCCGGGGGCCCGCAAGTCGAAGTCGAACGTCGTTTGCGACGCCCTGATCCTGGATCCGCAAAGCCGCAGCGACACTTACCCCTATATCGAGATCGAAGAACAGGACGTCGCCGTCGGGCACGAGGCCAGCGTCTCGCGGATTGGCGAGGAGCAACTGTTCTACCTGATGAGCCGCGGACTGTCGGAGCCCGAGGCCAGCACGATGATCGTCAACGGCTTCATCGAGCCGTTGGTCAAAGAGCTGCCGATGGAATACGCCGTGGAAATGAACCGGCTGATCGAGTTGCAGATGGAAGGCACGGTCGGCTAAGGCGCTGCCAGGCCGGGCTTTCGTCGCTGCGATCCCCCCCAAACATTGCCCCCCAGGCGGCCGCGGCCCGTTCGACGGCGCCGAGCCCGCCGGTTTTTTTGATCGAGTTCTTTTGTTCATGAGTCAAACCAGCACAGTTCTCGGTTTCGGCCAGGAAGCGTTCGACGCGTTTTTGGCGTCGCGCAGCGAGCCGGCCTGGGTTCGCCAGATGCGGCTGGACGCCTGGCAGACGTTTCAGCAATTGCCGCTGCCCAGCCGCCGCGAAGAAGAGTGGATGCGGACCGACATCCGTCTGCTGCGGCTGGACCGGTTCGGCTTTCTGCCCGAGCCGCCGGCCGGCGTGTCGCCTCCCGAGGGTCTGCTGACCCGGGGCGTGGATCTGGCCGGCCAGACCTTGGCGCTCGACAGTCATGCGGTCGGCGCGCGGCTGGACGCAGGGCTCGCGCGGCAGGGCGTGGTGTTCGACAGCCTGGAAAATGCGCTGGTCGAGCACGGCGATTTGCTCAAGCCTTACTTGCAAGCCCGGGTGGTCGATCCGGCGGCCGACAAGTTCGCGGCGCTGCATGCCGCCTGGTGGTCGGGGGGCACGGTGCTGTACGTGCCGCGCGGGGTCACGATCGATCGCCCGCTGCACATGCTCTCGGCGCTCACGCCCGGCGCAACCGACCTGGGCCACGCCTTGATCGTGCTGGAAGACGGCGCCGAGGCCACCGTGCTGGCCGAGACCGCCAGCACCGAGCCCGACGCACCGGGCTTGCACCTGGGGGGCATCGAATTGATCGTCAAGCCGGGCGCCCGGCTGCGCTACGTCAACCTGCAGAACTGGTCGACCGGAGTCTGGCACTTCGCCCACCAGTGCGGCCAGGTCGAGCGCGATGGCCGCTTGCAATGGACCATCGCCGCCCTGGGCAGCCGGCTGGCAAAAGTCAATCAGCACGTGGCCTTGGTGGGCGAGGGAGCCGACACGCAAGTCAACGGCGCCATGTTCACCGAGGGCAAGCAGCACCTGTCGTATCACACGCTGCAGCACCATCGGGCCCCCCACTGCCATAGCGACCTGCTCTACAAAGCCGCCTTGCAGGATGCCTCGCACACGGTCTGGCGCGGTATGATCAAGGTCGATCCCGGCGCAAAAGACCGACGGCTATCAGCGCAACGACAACCTGCTGCTCAGCCAGCAGGCCCGGAGCGATTCGATCCCGGGCTTGGAAATCCAGGCCGACGACGTCCGCTGCACGCACGGGTCGACGGCCGGTCGGGTGGACGACGAGATGGTGTTCTACTGCCAGACCCGGGGCCTGACGCGCAAAGAAGCCATCCGCACGATCGTGGCCGGTTTCTTTCAACGCGTGTTCGACCGGATCACGATCGACAGCGTCCGCGAAGCCCTGGGCCAGGCGATCGGCCGCCGCATCCGCGAGTACGATTGAGCCACCTTGAACACATCGCGCACCCAGTCTCAGAACCCGTTCGTCACGGTCGCCAAGGTGGCCGAGATTCCGGACCCCGGCAGCCAGTTGGTCGAAGTCGACGATCGGCTGATCGTGCTGTTTCACGCGGCCGGGCATTTTTACGCCATCGACGACGTTTGCACGCACGACGGCGGGCCCTTGAGCGAGGGGCGGCTGGAAGGCATGAGCATTGCCTGTCCTCGGCACGGGGCGAAGTTCGACATCCGCGACGGGCGCGCGCTGACCATGCCCGCGACGCAGCCCACCGTGGCCCATGAAGTGCGAGTGGTCGGCGATGAAGTGCAAGTCAGGCTCAAGGGCGCCTAGCCTGGCGCCGGCCGGCGACGTGCGCCCGGCGACGCGCGATTTCGAGGGGAAATGAATATGGCCATTAGCGAAGATGCGGTCCGCGAAGCGCTCAAGCAGGTGATCGACCCGGAGCTGTTCATCAACATCGTCGACCTGGGCCTCGTCTATCTGGTCACGGTCGACGAGGTCGCGGACAAGTCGAACATCAAGATCGAGATGACAATGACCAGCCCGGCCTGTCCCGCCGGCCCGCAATTGCTCTCGCAGTCGAAGATGGTGCTGGGGGCGATCGAAGGGGCGGGCGAAGTGGAAGTCAAGCTCGTGATGGTCCCGCCCTGGACGCCCGACCGCATGACCGAGGAAGCCCGCGACCAGTTGGGCATCTTCTAGCGCGGCCGCGGGCCACGCCCAACTCGGCTTGCCAGCCTGCGGATCACCCCGGCGCGCCAATCAATCGTCCTGGTCGATTTCCGAGGCCAGGGCTTCCAGGATCAGGTCGTTTTCCCGCGACTCGTGATCGACCAGTCGGTCGTGGAACGAGCGAAAGCCGGCCGCGACCCGTGGCAGCAGGTTGGCGGCTGCCTCGTGGTAGAGCCAGCGTTCGGCCAGGTCTTCGAGCTCGCACAGGTCCAGGAACAATTGCCCGTGCTCGGCTCGCAGCAATTCGGTCCGGCGGCTGAGCAGCGGTTCGACGGCCACGGCATCTTCGAAATAGCCGTAGGCTTCTTCCAGGGCGAAGTGCAACGCAAGCTGATCGCGCAGCTCGGCCAGCAAGTCGACGAGCTGCCGCCGGGCGACGTGGGCGTGCGGCGCACCGAGCAGCGCGTGCGCCTGTTCGAGCAGCTCGCGAAAGTCCTGCGAGTCTTCCTTGATCTCCTGCAGGAACGCGATATTGATCGTGATGTTCTTGGTGACGGTGACCATCGGACACTCCTGGCCGGCTGCCCGCCGGCATCGCACGGTCGATCCCCCAGGCTGCCTGACCCGGCGCGACGCACGTCGCGCTTGTCCGCCCTGCGGCCAGTTCGAGCCTGGCGCGGCAGGTCAGCCTGCGGATCGAGATGGATCGAACCCAAAAGCCAGCGGCACTTGCGCGCTTTCCGCCGCCGCAGGATACGCCCTGTGCCTGTCGGAAGGATCGCCGTGCCGAAACGTGCATTGCGGGTGACTGGATACCGAAACCGCCAACGAGCTGTGTGGCCGCGACGAACGCCCGCTCTTGTGGGGGCTTCCGCTTGTTGCCCACCGGTTCTTTGGCGAGATAGCGCCTCAGGAGAGATGATTGCCGGCCGTGAGCCGGCGCCTGTTAGCTTACTGCCGGTGGCCGCAAATGCAAACCGGCGGCGTGCTGGCACCAACAAAAATGTCCTCGGCGACCGGGGGGAAGGTCGCCGAGGACAAAAAGCAGCAGGGCCGTTGGGTCAGAGTACCTGTCAAAAGGTGAAAGCAACTCCGGCAAATCCGCCGGTCAGGATCAGGTCTCCGTTGGCCTTGATGGTCCCATAGCCGGCCGTATCGGCCAGGTAGGGAAGGAACTGGTTATCGCCCAGCGCGACGTTCGAGACACCGATGACGCGCCAGCCAGCAAAGATCTGGCAGTTCTGGGTGACCCAGTAATAGGTGCCGAAGTCAACTTCGGCGAGCAGCGAGAACGCGGTCTTGTACGACTGGATATCGAATTGTGAATAGCCATCGCCCGTATACAGTTGATTGCGGACGGTGATGCTGTTGGCAAACGCGCCGACTTTCGGCTGGACGTACACGCCCCAGGCCGGCGACAGGGCAAAATTGGCCAGCATGCCGATCTGGCCGCCGAACAGGTTGTTCGTGCACTGCGAGCGGAGGTAGGCTTCGTTGGCCCCGCCGTTCGAGCCGAACGTGTCGCCGAAAGCCACCGAGCCGAACGTCAGGGCTTCCTGGAAGCGGAAGTAACGGAAGCCGGCCAGGCAGGTCAACGTGCAGAAATTCTGCTGGGCGTACATCCGCTGTTCGAGGAAGTTGAGCTCCAGGTTGGTTACGTTGTCGGTGCGCCAGATGCGGTGATCCGGCGAGTTGTCGAAGAAGTTGCCGGCCGGGAACGTGCCCGCGCCGGAGGTGATGTTGACGCCGCCCAGGTCGATCGGCGTGCTCAGGTTGTTCGTCGCGGAGGTGGTCTCCGAGAAGCCGCCCATGCCCCAAATTTGCCAGTAGACGAATTGCACGCCCAGGCCGGTGCCGCAGCAGCACCACCAGCGTCCGAAAGTCACCTGGCCGCCGCCGCCCCAGTTGCCGCCGGCTTGCTGGGTTTCCATCAATTGATTGGCGTTGACGTTAGTCTGATAGGTGGTCCAGAAGGCGTTGGGGGCATTCCGGGTCATCGCCAGGCCGCCGATCGAACCGAACCAGCGGGCGCCGTTGCAGCTGGGAATGCAGCAGGTGCCGCAGTTGCCGCCGCATTGGCCGTCAGCGCAGCCCGGGCTCGAATTGGTAGTGCTGGGGAACATGTTCGTGTCCGTGCCCAGCGAGCCGTACAGCGTGTTGCCGGTCGGCGGAGGCGGAACCGGAGGATCCATCGGCAGGATCGATGAATCGGGGCTGGCCACCGGCTCGGGCACGTTGGCGACCAGGCTAGGTCCGAAGTCGGACGAAACCAGCGGGCCGGCCGCCGCAGAGCGATATCCCGAGGGCGGGACAGCCCGGCTTTCGGGCATCGGCAGCAGCGAGGGGGAACCGTAGGTGCCCGTTTGGGCACCGGCGCTTCCGGTCGTGCTGATCCAGGCCAGGGCCAGGAGCGCACCACATTTGCAAACGGATTTCATCGCGAGAGACTCCTTTCGGTCAGCGGTCCACAAGCCGCGCACTCAAGGGCACGACAGCGCATGCCCGGCGCGGATTCCGTTGGGGTCAATCGGGAAGACGGGTCTTCCCGCGGCGTGGAAATCCATTCCACAAAACGAACACTCCGTTGCGTTCCGTAGACGAAAATCGTCCGCGGGCGGAGAGAAGGTGTGGCGTTTTAGCGGTCGCGGGCAGAAACTTTCCAGGGGCGCGCCCGTCGTCCGGCGCTTTCCCTGCGATCCTTACGCCGGCGCGCGATCACGTGGTCGGAACCGTTGCTACACCCGCTAACACCCGACGCTCAAAGGGCGTTAGCATCGGCAAATCACGCTTGCTGAGTAGCACCCCACCCGGCTCCGGCGGCCAGCCCTTGGCGCGCGGCAGTGTAGACCACGAATCGCCCCGGGACAAATCGCCGCCCGCGAAAAGCCCGGCGCTCGCTCGTGCGGACCGTGCCGTTTTTGCGGCAAATAGAAGGGCCGGGGCGCGCCGGCTCGGTCCGAATCTGACGATCGTAGCGGCGCCTGGCCGTCAGCCGGCCTGCCGGGCTTGGGCCGGCGCCCCGGAGAGCACCTCGCGGGCCAGCTGGGTGTAATCGTCGGCGCCGTGCGAGTCGGGGGCATAGCCGAAGATCGACTGCCCGAAGCTGGGCGCCTCGGCCAGGCGAATGTTCCGCCGGATCCGGGTTTGAAACATCTGGGCAGCAGTCCAGGGGCGGTCCGGCTGCCGGGCTTGCTCGAAGTAGCGATCGACGTCGCTGGTCACCTCGGCCGCCAGCCGCGTGCCCGATTCGTACAGGCAATAGATCACGCCCGACAGTCGCAGCCGCTCGTTGAGCCGCCGGGCGACCAGGTCGATCGTGCCCAGCAGTTTGCTCAGGCCGTGCAGCGCCAGAAAGTGGGGCTGCAGCGGCAGGAAGACCTCGTCGACGGCCGTCAGTGCATTGATGGTCAGCACGCCGAGCGACGGGGGGCAATCGATGAACAGGTAGTCGAATCGATCTTCCAGCCCGGCCAGCTTGTCGCGCAGGATCAGCTCGCGGCCGACCACGCCGGCCAGTTCGACCTCGGCCGCGGCCAGATCGATGTGCGATCCGGCCACCCAGAGGTGCTCGCCCACCTGAGCCAGGGCGTCGGTCAGCGTGGCGTCCGACGTAAGTACGTCATAGGTCGAGCATTGTTGCTGCCCCGGGGCGAGGCCGAAATGCAGCGTGGCATGCGCCTGCGGGTCCAGATCCACCAGGCAAACCCGTTGGCCCGTGGCAGCCAATGCGGCACTCAGGTTGACGGCGGTGGTTGTCTTGCCTACGCCCCCTTTTTGGTTGATGATGGCAATCGACCGCATGCAGCAACTCCGTTTCCTGATCCGTCGCCCAGGGCCGCCACGCGCGACCTCGTCCGGGGCGGAATTATAGGGTAGCCGGACGCAACGCGGAACGCGGATATCCGCGGCCGCCCGTGGCCGTGCGGCTGCCGCCGCTAGGGATTGGGCGGCCGAGGAAAGATTTCTGCCAGGCGCGATGGTCTGGGCAAGGGACCGCCGGGCGTTTGATAGCATGTGCGTCGTGGCCCGTTTCGTAAACCGCTTTCGCCGCCCATTGGGGCCCGGCGACCTCTGAATATCGCCCCCCCACCCGGAGCTGCTCCATGCGTGTCATTGTCCAGTCCGATGCCGAACAAGTCAGCCGCACGGCGGCCCAAATTCTGGCGGCCGTCGTGCGCCGCAAGCCCACCTGCGTCTTGGGGCTGGCCACCGGGAGCACGCCGCTGGGCATGTACCGCGAGCTGATCCGCATGCATCTCGAAGAGGGGCTGGATTTCTCCCGCGTCGTGACTTTCAACCTGGACGAATACGTGGGCCTGAGCGGCACGCATCCGCAAAGCTATCGCCATTTCATGCAGCACAACTTCTTCGAGCAGATCAACATCGACCAGCGGAACACGCACGTGCCCGACGGTCGGGCGCTCGACTTCGAAAGCTCCTGCGAGCTGTACGAAAAGCGGATCGTCGACGAAGGCGGGATCGACCTGCAAGTGCTGGGAATCGGCGGCGACGGCCATATCGCCTTCAACGAGCCGGGCTCTTCGCTCGGCAGCCGCACCCGGCTCAAGACGCTCACGGCCGAGACGGTTCGCGACAACGCCCGTTTCTTCGGCAGCGAACAGGAAGTGCCGCGCCTGGCGATCACCATGGGGGTCGGCACGATCCTGGAGTCGCGGCAATGCCTGCTGCTGGCCGCCGGCGAGTCGAAGGCCAAGGCCATTCGCGAGACGATCGAAGGCCCGATTACCGCCCAGGTTACCGCCTCGGCATTGCAGCTCCACCGCGAGGTCATCGCCGTGATCGACGAGGAAGCCGGCCGGCTGCTGGAGCGGCGCGGCTACTATCGCGAAATGGAACAGGCCCAGGCCCGGCTCAAAGCCGGTTCGCCCGCCGGCTTGATTCCGCCGACCGGCGGCTGAGCGGCCAGGGTCCGGCCGGTCTTTGCGCCCCCCCGAAGTGGCTGGCGGCCGCTCTTGGCACGTCCCCGGCGGCCCCCCGGCGCGCCTGCAGTCCGCGCACTTTGGCGCTGGCAGGCTTTTCGTAACCACTTCCCAGCGCAATCTTTGGGGCCAAATCCTCGGCTTGACCCCTTTGGCCGGCAGTTGTAGAACTAGCCTGTCGTCACAACCGGGGAACCACCGTATGCTGCGGTCGGCGAGCTTCATGGAAACGATCGTCAAGCCGGTGCAAACGCGCCGCGAGCGGAAGCAATTCCTCGAACTTCCCTGGAAGCTGTACAAAAACGATCCGGTCTGGGTGCCGCCGCTGCGGCAGAACCAGAAGCAGCTGGTCGGCTACGCCCGGCACCCGTTCCATGAAGTGGCCCAGATTCAGACGTTTCTGGCCTATGCCGACGGCGAGCCTTGCGGCCGAATCGCCGCGATCCTGAACCCCGCCTTCACCCAATACCACAACGAGCAGCTGGGCTTCTGGGGCTTCTTCGAATCGATCGACAATCAGGAGGTCGCCAACAAGCTGTTCGACGCGGCGCGCGACTGGCTCGCCGAGCGCGGCATGCAGCGGATGCGCGGGCCCTTGAACCCGTCACTCAACTACGAGTGCGCCTTGCTGATCAAAGGGTTCACCACGCCCCCCACGTTCATGATGACGTACAACCACGACTACTACGAAAAGCTGGTCGAGGGGTATGGCTGCCGCGGCTCGCAGGACTTGTTTTCCTATTGGGCTCCGGTCGAGATGGTGCACAAGCTGGACAAGAAGCTGGCCTTCATCGCCTCAGAAGCCCAGGAGCGGTTCGGGATTCAAGTGCGGCCGATCGACAAGACCCGCTTCAAAAAGGATATCCAGCTCTTTCTGGACATTTACAACCAGTCGCTCGGTGGCACTTGGGGCTTTACGCCGCTCTCGAAGCACGAAATCGAGCACATGAGCTCGGAGATGAAACACCTGATCATCCCCGAGCTGGCGCTATTTGCCGCGGTCGAGGGCAAGACGATCGGCGCCGTTTTCGGCCTGCCCGACTACAACCCGCGGGTGAAGCAAATCGACGGCCGGCTGTTTCCCTTCGGCTTTCTCAAGCTGATCAACAAGCGCAAGCCGTTCAAGCGGTTTCGCGCGATCGCCACCGCCGTGATCCCCGAATATCAGAAGTGGGGCGTGGGGCTGGTGCTGCTCAAGGCGCTGATTCCCAAAGTCTTTTCCTCCGGCCTCGAAGAGGCGGAGTTTTCCTGGGTGCTCGAGTCCAATCACCTTTCCCGGCGCTCGCTGGAAAAGGGGGGCGCCATCCTGGAAAAGACCTACCGTATCTACGACTATCCTGCGCCCGAGCGGGATCCCGCCGCGGGTAGTGCCTGAAAGGCGTGTGCAGGGCACTGTCCGGCCAGCCCCGCACGGACGGCGGAAGGCCGGAGACTGCTTGCGCTGCGCAAAGACCACTAATCCTCTAACGGCCAGCCGACACACGCTTCCGGGAATAATGACTTGAGGCGCTCAAGGTCTCCGGTGGTTAGCTCGGGGTCCATGAGATAGACCCCCGTAATACCGCTTTCGCCAAAGAGCCAAAGCAACTGCGGGGCAGCGGGCGAGAACGCTGGTGGAGATAACCGAACGATATCGAGCCTTCGGTCATGAAATGCGGCATGCCGCTCGCGAATCCAATTGAGCGAGTAACCTAACCAGCACCCAAACATCGTCACCACCACGAACAGCGTCCGGAGCGAGAAGGCGAACCGGAACCAGCGGCGGCGGGGAGCGGTCATGGGGATGCCTTGGGTGCGCCCGGAAGCTGCTGAGCAATGCCAGCCTTGCGCAACTGATATTGCTGAACGCGGGACAACTCCGCTAACGGATCGTAAATTGCCGGGCCCGGACGATAGAGGCCGGCCACGATGCGAACCCGAACAAGGTCCTGGAGACGCTTGGCCTCGGCGTTGACGCCAGAGTGTGCCGCTCCCAACCACGGACCGCCCGGTCGCCAATAAATCAGGAGTGCGGTGGCGTACTCGGTGGAGTGATTGCTGGCAATTGGCCAAATCGGGTCCAATCCGTCGTCCCAGTTATAATCGCGCACCCAATTATGGAGATCCGTTGATTCCATTCTCGCCACCAGCCAGGCCGCCGTTCGTTTCGGAAACGGTGCCCCAGTCTAGCAGACCGGGTAGGCGCGGCGGAGGCGACAAGCCAGGAGTGAACGAAGTGCTATTCAAGACTTGCCCTGCGGCGGAAGTTCGCAGCCGCAAAACAGCCGCAGAAAACGCCTGTCCGGCCCCGTCCTAGTGGGGGCGCGTTTTTCATGAGCGTTAGGACGGGGGCATGAAACATCTTCTATGGATCGCCGGAGGTGCTGTCGTTGGGCTGGGGGCTGCAATGCTAATCCACGACCCGTTCAGGCATGCCAGCGACCCTCAGTTGGGGCCGATGGGACCGTTCCACGTCATTAGGTGGGCGCTCCTTGGCTCTGGAGCCGGCTCTCTCATCTATAAGTGGCCGAGCAATTGGCGACGGAAGCATTAAGAATGCCATCGTCCGGGCTGCACACAACTTTAAGACGCCACCCCGCCGCGAAGAGCGCCTGACTGGCGTTCGCAGTGCGTCCTTCCGGCCGTCGGGTCTCGCGGGCCCCTTGCGCCCCGCAGGCCCCTGTGCGCCCCGCAGGCCCCTGTGCGCCCCGCAGGCCCCTGTGCGCTCCCCGTGTCACGAGGGCTGGCAATCGCGCTGGCCCAGCCCCACGCTGGCCGCCGACAATCCGCGCGCCGCGCGCGGCGCCGGCTGGACGGTCCGGCCGGGCACGGCCCGCCGCGAGGCTTGCCACAGCGCTCCAAGTGCCGCCGGCAGGCTGGGGCAATTGGTCCGCCGATAGGCGGAATCGGCCGGCAACTCGGCCATTAGCCGGCGATGGGCCGCCGCCAGGTTGTGGTACGGCAGCGAGGGAAACAAGTGGTGCAGGGCATGATACCGCAAACCGAGCGGCGCCCAGATCAGGCCCGAGAGCTGAGAGTCGGGAAAGTTCACCGAATCGAGTAGCTGCTCGGTGAACGTCATCTCGCCCGTGGCGTTGGTGTAGCGATGCGAGCCGAGCGTGCGGAGGTGGTTCAAATACAAGATCACCACGGCCGTGGCGTAGCCCTGATACAGAAAGCCGATCGGCAACCGCCCCCGCACCAGCAGCACCGCCGCCCCCAGGCAGACCAGGAAACAACCGCTTTCCTGGATGCGAAAGATGCGCAAGCTCTGCCGCCCCGGCAGCGGTCGAACATAGGTCGGATCCATCACGATCGTCGAGGCATGCCGCTGTAGCCAGTGGCGCAAGGGCGGGCAAATCCAGCCCAAGGGCGCCAGGACCAGGAATCGCAGCACGGCCAGCACGGGAATCAGTAGCGGCTGGCAAAGGTAGAGCAGGATCTGCCGGGGCCCGGTCGTGCCCAGCGGCAGGTATTCGCCGTCGTCGTTGGTTCCGTAGTGTTTCCGCATGTGGTGGTCGACGTGCGAGTAATACGTGAACGAGGGGGTCAAGAACGGAATTCCGCACAGCAGATTCCAGGCAATCCGAAAGTTCTTGAACTGGCTGTCCCGGAAATGGGCCATTTCGTGAATGAACAAGGCCGAGCGGTAATAGAGCACCACCGAAATGCCAAAGGCCAAGGCCTGTTGTGGGCTCCCCGGTGCCACGCGGCGAACCAGCGCGTAACCAAACGTGCCCACGACAAACGAGGCCAGGAAATCGCCCCAGTAAATGGCCGGGTTCGGCCGGAACAGATCCTTGACGATCGAGCGTGCCTGGCCGATCGAGAAACCGGCGGCTGCGGTATTGGCGGGCAACATGGGCATGCGGGCCTTGTCTCAAGGCGAGCGCAGCGCCGGGCGGCGGGGCCGGTCGCGCTCGCACCAGGGATTTCGCCGGTGGCGCGGCCGATTCATCGCGCCGCCACCGGTCGCCAGCTCGTCCCTGAGACACTTCTTTCGCCCCGTGCCGCGGCCGGTCGCCGCGGCACCATCCTGGCTCGGACTCTGGAATTCATCGGCCACTTGGACCGCAAATTTAGCGCCACGACGGCGGAATTCCATACGTACCGACCGCGCGCCCTTTGACGCTTGTTCCCCTGTCGGGATGGGATTACGATGATGAGCGCGGACTGCATTTTGCGCCGGATGCGGCGTTTTTTCCGCCTGCCGGGTGCCGCCGCCAGCCCCGCCGATCCAGCCTGCCGACCCGCAGCGGGCTGGGCCCGGAGCGACGGCGGCGCGGCCAAAAGTTTTCCGACCGGCCCCTCAGTTCCCGCAAGGGTGGGCAGTTTCAGCGCATGGTCCCACCCCGCGAAGTCGTGATTACCGGCCTGGGGGTCGTCAGCCCGATCGGCCTGGGACGAGAAGCCTTCTGGCAATCGCTCGTCGCCGGCACCAGCGGCATCGCCCGCCTGGGCGAGTTCGACAACGGCTACGTACCGTCCCCGATCGGCGGACAGGTTCGGGACTTCGACCCCAAGCTCTACGTCACTCCGCGCAAGAGCCTGAAGGTGATGTCCCGCGACATCCAGCTCGGGTTTACGGCCGCCCGGCTGGCGCGTCGAGGATGCCGCGCTCGGGCCCGGCGCCGTCGATCCGGAGCGTTTTGGCGTCGTCTTCGGTGCCGACATGATCTATTGCGACCCGGCAGAGTTGGAGCCGGCCTATCGCAGCTGCCTGGGCGGCGGCAAAGTCGATACGGCCCAGTGGGGCCAACGGGCGCTGGGAGAAATGTACCCGCTCTGGATGCTCAAGTTTCTGCCGAACATGCCGGCTTGCCACATCGCCATCGCCCACGATGCACGGGGGCCGAACAATTCGGTCCTGATGGGCGAGGCCTCGAGCCTGCTGGCCATGGCCGAAGCGGTCCGCCTGGTCGAGCGGTCGCTGGCCGATGTCGTGATTGCCGGCGGCAGCGGCTCGCGGATCCATCCCATGTTCTGGGTCTGCCGCGAAGAGCACCTGATGTCGCAGCGGCACAGCGAGCCCCAGCGCGCTCTGCGCCCGTTCGACGCCCAGCGCGACGGCACCGTCTTTGGCGAAGGATCCGCGGCCCTGGTGCTCGAAAGCCGGCAGCATGCCGAGGCCGGGGGCCGGAAGATCCTTGCCCGGGTGGTCGAATACGCCAGCGCGTTCGAAGCTCCGCGTGCCGACGCGCCTCTGGCTGGCACCGCCATTCGGGCGACGATCCGGCAAGTCCTCGCCCGAGCCGGCATCTCCCCGGCCGAAATCGACCACGTCAACGCCAACGGCCTGGCGACCGTGGCCGCCGATCGGGCCGAAGCCCAGGCCATCCGGGCCGAATTGGGAGATGTGCCGGTCACGGCGCCTAAGAGTTTTTTCGGCAATCTGGGGGCCGCCGCTGGCGCCGTCGAAAGTCTGGCCAGCGTGCTGGCACTGGTTCACGGCCGGATTCCGGCCACGCTCAATTACGAACAGCCGGATCCCGCCTGCCCGGTGAAGGTCATTCACGGCGAGCCGGCCCCCAGCACTCGGCGCTATGCCCTGCTCTTGAATCAGGCGGCCACCGGCCAGGCAGTGGCGGTGCTGATTGCCCGGCCCGAAGAGCGGTAGCAGCCCAATTGCGCTTGCCAAATCGGGCCCGGGCCGGCTAACTGTCATTGCCCGATCGCGCAGGGCGGCCTGCGCCCCCCCGCGCCAATTTGCCGCAGTCCGCGGCTGCCGCTTGCCCAGAGATGGAGCCGATGGCCAATTCGCACCAGGATCTCCGCTGGCAGCCGCCCCGGCGCTGGGCGCGCCGCGCCGCCCCGCCAAGCGCTGCCCCTGGGCTGGGCCGTACTGCTGGCCGCCGCGGGCGGGATCCTGCTGACCGCAACCGCCGGGCTGTGGGCGCAAGCCGCCGACCCGGTGATCGTCGAAGACGACTCGCCCCCCGACCGGCCCATCCTGGCCTTGGATACCGGCGGCCACACCAACGGTGTTTACAAACTCCTGGCCACGCACTACGCCGAGCAGTTGATCTCCGTCGGGCTGGACAAGACGATCCGCTTTTGGGACCTGGACACCGGCGAACCGCTGCGCGTCCTGCGGCCGCCGATCGCCCGCGGCGCGTTCGGTTACCTGTTTGCCGCGGCGATTTCGCCCGACGGCAAGATGCTGGCCGTCGGCGGGTACCGGGCCCACACGCCGCTGTACGATCACCGCATCCATCTGATCGCCCTGCCCGAAGGGCAGATCGTGCACAGCCTCAAGGGGCACAAGTACGCCGTCTACGACCTGGCTTTTTCCAGCGACGGCCGGCAGCTGGCTTCGGCCAGTCACGACGGCACGCTGCGCGTCTGGGATACGGCCAGCGGCGACACCACCCGAGTGCTCGAAGGGCACACGGCCGTGGTCCATGCGGTCGCCTGGAGCCCCGATGACAAATACCTGGTCAGCGGCTCGATCGACAAGACCGGCCGCATCTGGTCGGCCGCCAGCGGAGCCACGGTCGCCGTGCTGCGCGAACACGCGGCCGAAGTGATGACCGTGGCCTGGAGTCCCGACGGCCGCTCGATCGCCACCGGCTGCCACGACAAGTCGGTGCGGCTGTTCGAGCCGAGCGGCAAGCGCCGCTACGTCTGGCCGAACCTGCCCAACGAAGTCACCAGCGTGGCGTTTTCGCCCGACTCGAAACGCCTGCTCTACACCTACGGCAGCAATGCGCAGCCGCCGGTCGGCGCCGCGGTGCTCGACATGGTCGACGGGCGCGAGCGCGCCAGGTATCCAAGCCATGAGAACAGCGTGCTCTGCGGCGCCTTCGTGCACGGAGGCCAGCAGGTGGCCACCGGCGATTCGGTCAGCGGCATCCGCCTTTGGGATGCTGCCAGCGGCCAGACGGTGCACCGGCTCGAAGGACAAGGCAAAAGCGTGATCTCGGTCGGCTGGAGTCCCGATGGTCAGGCCGTGGCCTGGGGGCACAGCACCAAGGACGCCACGATCAACTACGGCGGACGCCTGGAACGGACGTTTTGCTTCAGGCTGCTCGATTTCGGCCCGCCGCCGGACAAGACCTTCCTCCGCGCCCAGACGCAGTTGGGCACGCTGCAAATCGGATTGGGCACCGACGGCGGCCGGCATAACAGGCGCAAAGTGGGCGTCGCCCGCTCCGGCGCCCTGCTCTCAATGTTCACGCTCCCGCAGGCGTACGACCAGGTGCGGTGCTTTTCGCTGCTGGCCGGCTCACGGGCAGCCGTCGGCACCAGCGGCGGAGCCTACGTGATCGACGTCCAGACGGCCCAGATTCAAATGCAATTGATGGACCGCGGCGAAGACATCTGGGGCCTGGCGCCGTCCGCCGATTTTCGCTACCTGCTCACCGCGGGCAACGATCAGATCGTCAAAGTCTGGAATCTGGCAACCGGCCTGCCGATCGTTTCGCTGTTCGTAGCCGGCGACGAATGGGTGGCCTGGACGCCCGAAGGTTACTACGCGGCGTCGCTCGCCGGCGAAGCCCTGATGGGCTGGCACATCAATCAGGGCCCCACGCAAATGGCGGCCTATTATCCCGCCTCGCAGTTCCACAAGTCGCTGTATCGCCCCGATGTGATTCGCCGGCTGCTGGCCGCTGGCGACGTCTACCGAGCGCTCGAGCTGGCCGACGAGGAGCAGACCCGGCACAGCCGCAAGCTCGTGATCAGCGACGTGCTGCCGCCCCAAGTCACGATCACCGCCCCGGCCGAAGGTTCCATCGCCCGGCAAGCCGGCGAAATGAGCGTCGAGGCCAGCGCCACCCCGGCCGACGAAGATCCGATCACCGCCCTGCGGTTGATCGTCGACGGGCGCCCGTTTGGGCCGTCGCAAGCCGTCACGCCGGATCCGGATCAACCGGCCGCCGCGGCACGCCACAAGTGGACTCTGCGCCTGCCGCGCGGCGACCACCAGATCGTCGTCAAGGCCGAGACTGCCGAAAGCTACGGCTTGAGCCGGCCCCTGGTGGTGGCGCCTGGCCCGGCCGAGGGCAACCGGGACGCACAGCCCGGCGATGCGTCGACCCCGCCGGGCAAGCTGTACGTGCTGGCCATCGGCGCCGCGCCGGAGGCTCCGCCGGGTTCGCCGTCGATTCAGGCCCGGGATGCCAGTGCGCTGGCGGCGGCGCTGCGCACGGCGGGCGCCCGGCAGTTCGAGGCCGTCATCGCGCGCTCGCTCGCCGATGCCGAGGCCAGTCCGGCGGCCATCTTGCAAGCGCTCGAAACCTTCAAAAGCGAAATGACCCTGGGCGATACGGCGGTGATCTACTTTGCCGGCCGGGCCGCGTTGACCGCCCAAGGGGAGCTGGCCTTCGGTTCCGGCGGCAAGCCGGGCCCGGCCGAGAGCTCGGGCGAACTGACGGCGGCCCAGCTCGAATCGCAGCTGGCGGCGCTGCCGGGCCACCTGGTGCTGGTGCTGGACGCGATGCAGACTTCCTCGGCCGGCAGCGCCGACGCGCATGCCGGTTTTTGTGGCAGCACCCCGGAGCCTGCCGGTCTGCCCCCGGTGGCGGCCGTCGCCGCTGATTGGGTGCGGAAATTGCTGACCGAAGATTACGGCGTGGTGGTGATTGGCGGCAGCCGCCGCCCGATCGCCGACAAAGCCCGCGGCGGCGGCAGCGCATTGGTCCAGGCCTTGATCGAGGCGCTCGAAGGCAGTGCCGATGCCGACGGCGACCGGATCGTCGAGCTGCACGAGCTGGCCCCCTTCGTCAGCGAGCGGGCCGGCCAGCTCAGCGGCAGCCGACAATCGCTCGTCGTCGAGCGGCCGCACGGCATGCACACCTTTCCGCTGGGCAAGTCGGCCGTCTCCCGGCCCGAACCGCCGCCCGCGGCCGGGGCGCCCGCGGCGGAGTTGCCGGCGCCGCCGGCGCGCTCTGCCCCGGCCGGCAAGCCGGCGCCGGCCCCGAAAGGTGCCGCTGCCGCAAAACGCTCCGGCGCCGCGCGCCCGGTCCGGCCACATCCGGCCCGGCGCCCGCGGGACCAGTGCCGTCCGCCGCTGCGCCCTCCGCCCGCGAGTTTTAGGGGTCGCCATGATATCGATCCCAACCTCGCGGCTCGCATTGGCCGTGCTTTTGCTCGCCGCCGGCTGGAGACAGCCGCTGGCGGCGGCCGAGGCCAATTTTGTCGCCGGCTGGGCGGATGGCAGCCGCACTTCGGCCGACGAGGTGCTCGACTGGAACCGGCTCGACGCGCGGCCGACCCTGGCCGGCCGGCCGCTGCTCGACGCCAAGAATCCGGTTTGCTGGCTGCGCGACACGCGCGTGGAGGCAAATCCGCGGCCGGCGCCGATCGTCGAATTCGTGGGCGGCGACCGCTTGCCGGGCCGGGTTGTGGGCTGGGCCGAGCATTTCACGACCGACGGTTCGCCCACTTGCCTGTTGGTTGCTCCGGCGATCGACATCGACTTGCCCGGGCAGAAGCGCGAACAGATCGGCGTGCGACTCGATCTGGTGCGGCGCGTCGTTTGGCAGCCGCAGACCACCGGCGCGGTGCCGCCGGGCACGCTCGTTTTGGCCGATGGCCGCCGCGTGACGTTTCGGGCGATTCGCTGGCAGCCCCACACGCTGGAAGTGCTGACCGACCTGCAGCCCGCGCACTACACGTTCGACGAACTGGCCGAGCTGCACTTGCCCGCGGCCGACGCCTGGGACGCCCAATTGCGGACGCTGGCCCTGTTGAGCTCCGACGTGACGGAGCGGTTGATGCGTTTGGAGACGGCCGGCGGTTTGCGGCTGACTACGTCGCTGGCCCGGTTCCAGGCCCGCAGTGTCGGCGGCGACGCGCCGGAAAAGTGGTTTCACCTGGTTCAGCCGGCCTGGCTCGAGGAAACGCTGTGCCTGGCACACCGGCAGGTGAGCATGCGGACGTTCGCCGCGCCGCGCGAGCTGCCGCTGAGCTGGTTGCCGCCGACGGCCAGCCGGCATCGTGGCACATTCTCGGTCAGCTGGACCGCGGCGCTCGCGGATCGGAACGTTCAGGGCGGGGCGCTGCGGGCCGGCGGACAACCGTTCGGTTGGGGCTTCGGCACCCACGCCGAGCACGAGTTGACGTTCCAGCTGCCGGCCAGTGCCCGCTCGTTTCGCACGCTTGTCGGGCTCGACCAGCTCGCGTCGAGCGGCGGCTGCGCCCGAGGGCGCGTCGTGCTGGGCGGAAAACCGCGGTTCGCCACGAGCCTGCTGGTGGGCTCGGGCAAGCCGGCCGATAGCGGTGTGCTGCCGCTGGCCGCCGGAGGCCCGCGCGATTTGCTGCTCGTGAGCGATGCCGCCGCCGCGGATCGGCCGCCCGGCGCCGATCCGTTCGACATTCGCGACCTGGTCGATTGGCTGGAGCCGGTCGTCGGATTCGATCCGGTCGAATTGCGCCGCGAGATTGCCCGCACGGCCGACCGGGCGCTGTCGGGCGCCGAGGGCTGGAGCGCCGACGCGGTGGCGGCCGGCAATTGGCGCGTGGTCAATCGCTTCAGCGCGGCCGACCTTGCGCATCCCCGCTTTCGGACGCTCGTGGCTCTGGACGCGCCGCTGACCTTGTCGCGCCGGCTGCGGATCGATCCGGGACAAACCCGGGCCCGGCTGCTGGTCGGCCGGCCGCCACGCGCCTCGGGCCGGCCGACGCTGGAGATCTCGCTGGATGGCCGCCGACTCGGCCGACAGGAAGTGCCCATGCTGGGCGAAGCGGGGGAGCCGCGGCCGATCGACGTGCCCCTGCCGGGCTACGCCGGTCCGGTCGAATTCGCCGTCCGCCTCGATCCCGCCGGCAAGCCGACCGAGATCGACTGGCGCGGCGTGATCTTGCTGGATGACAGCGCCGCCAGCCCGGCGCCGTGAGCGTGCCCGGCCGGGCGCCGTCGATCCTGCTCCCTCGCGCCCGCGCAGAATGCTCGGCCCCGAGTCAGAAGCCCGCGCCAGGAGCCTCTCCGAGAGCCGCCGGGGACTGTCCCGGTTTTGCGCAGGCCTCGGAGCAAAACGGGACCGTCCCCCTCTCCGAGGCGGTTCTCGGATAGGCGCTACGCCCGTTCCCAGGACAGCAGAAACCGACAGGGCCACGAACGGGCAAGCTTGATCGGCGTCAGATCCGCTTGGACGCACATCTGGCGGACTTCCGAGAGCGTGAACGCGCCGGCCACCGACCGCGGACCGTCGACGTGCACGATCGGCGAGCGCGTCACCAGCCGGCACGTCGCCTGGGCCAACAGGTATCCGGCCGTGCTGCGGCGCAAGTCGCTCACCACGACCAGCCGTCGGGCCGCGTGCGACATGCCGGCCAGCAGCCCCACGGCCTGGTCCCAGGTCAAATGGTGCAAGAACAGCGAAGTGACGATCGCGTCGAAATCGGCCGGCAGCGGCTCGTCCAGCACGTTGCCCACGCGGAACTCGACGTTCGCCTGCTCCTCCTCCGCCAGCGACCGGGCCCGGGCCACGGCGACCACGCTCATGTCCAGCCCGACGATTTCCAGCGCCAGCCTCTCGCGCTGCGCGCGCCGCCAGAGGCCCAGCGCCACGTCGCCGCCGCCGCTGGCCACGTCCAGCACGCGCAGCGGCCGGTCGCCCTGGCAGTGCGCCTGCCGGCGCAGGGCCGGCCACAGCGCCGCCGCGGTCCGGCTGAGCACGTTGATCCGGCGCAGGGCGCCGACGCTCGGGCGTGGCTGGCCGGATCCAGGTCCGGCGCGTCCATCAGCTCCGGTTGCAGATTGCGTGCGCCCAGCGGCATCGTCATGCCTGGCCGTTGGGCGGGGACGCGGAAGTCAAGATATCCGCGATCACGTCCCCGGCCGGGACCACCGGGAAAGGGCGGCCCAGGTTGTCGTGCAGCTCGTGATCCTTGGAGATGCCCAACTGGTGATAGATCGTGGCCACAACGTCGGCCGGCGTCACGGCCCGGCTCAAGGGGACGCTGCCTGTGCGGTCGCTTTCGCCGAAGACGTAGCCCCCCTTGATCCCGCCGCCGGCCAGCATCAGGCCGTAGCAGGAGTTCCAGTGATCGCGGCCGGCGCCGTTGTTGATTCGCGGGCTGCGGCCGAATTCGCCCATGATGACGACCAGCGTGCGCTCCAGCATGCCCCGGGTCAGCAGGTCTTCGAGCAGCGCCGACACGGCAGCGTCGAGCTGCGGCAGCAGCTCTTGCTTGAGCTTGCCGAAGTTGTTGCCGTGCGTGTCCCAGGTGGCGTTGGCATCGGGCGCCCAGGAAATGCAGGCCACGCGGCTGCCGGCTTCGATCAGCCGCCGGGCCAGGAGCACGCTCTGCCCGTAGATGTTGCGGCCGTACGCGGCGCGCAGCTCGGCCGGCTCGGCCTCGATGTCGAACGCGCGCTGCGTGTCCGGCGAGGTGAGCAGGTCGAAGGCCTTGTGCTGGAATTCATCCCAGTTTTGCAGCGCGCGCTGCGCGTCGAAGCCGCGCTGGCCGCTGAAATCGCGCAATAGCTGCTGCCGCTCGGCGAAGCGCTCGGCCGAGACGCCCGCGGCCGGCGACAGGTCCTCGACATGAAAGGCGGGGTCGTTCGGATTGCTCAGCACGAAGTAGGGATCGTGCGTGCGTCCCAGCCAGCCGCCGAAGAAGCCCGGCTGCGGCGGGCCGGCGGCCCCTTCCTTGGTGATGTAAGGGAGCGAAACGTAGGGCAACATCGGGGCCGTGGGCGGGAACAGCTTGCCCACCACCGAGCCGATGGCCGGGTTGTCGGTGGGCCGGGCACCGCCCCCTTTTTCGCCCCGATCGTGTCCGGTCAGCGCGGCATAGACGGCTGCGGCGTGCGAGTTGTTGACGCTGTGATGCACCGAGCGCAGGATCGTGGTGTGATGCACCAGCCGGGCCAGCCGCGGCAGATGCTCGCACAGCTGCACGCCCGGCACCGTGGTCGAGATGGGCTGGAACTCGCCCCGCAGCTCGACCGGGGCCTCGGGCTTCATGTCCCACATGTCCAGGTGGCTGGGACCGCCGTTCAAGAAGACCAGGATTGCCGCGTCGGCGGCGGCCCGGCGCCCGTTCTGCGCCGTGCTTTGCTCGGCCCGCAAGAGCCGCGGCAGGCACAAGCCGAGATAGCCAATGGCTCCCGACTGCAGAATCCGGCGGCGAGAGGTCAGGTAGAGAGCCTGCATGGAATCCGGTTCCTGCTCGCGGGGTCGGGGCGGCTGAAAGCTACGCGGCCCGTTCGGCGCCGGCCAGCGGCGGGCGCCATTTGAACCTCCAGCCTTCGCCCAGCACCGACAGCGCGACGCGGTCCTCCAGGTTCGGGCGGAAAATCGTCAGCAGCGTCAGCGGCAGATACCAGGCCATGTGCAGTCCGCCCCCTTGGGCCTGCCAGAACTGCGTGCCCAGCATCACCGCCGCCGAACAGCTCATCAGCGTACCCAAATTCTTCTGCGCGGGCCAGAAAGCGAAGCTGATCGACAGCACCAGAAATGCCACGAATACCGGAATGCGGTAGGACGAAATCTGGTCGAAACTCCAGAACCCGTCGGCCGCGGCCGATCCCGGCCAGCGCCAATTGACCATTTGCCGCAGTTGTTCCAGGAACGACTGCAGATCGTGCGACGTGAAAGCCAGCGAGGCCACCATCACCGCGATCATGGCCACCACGCCGCCGGAAAACCGCAAGAGCCCCCGGTGCCAGTAGAAACTCAGCCACAAGGGCAGCAAGAACACCGGGTAATAGTTCACGCTGATCGCCAGGCCCATCAGCGCGCCGGCCACCAGGGGCCGGCGGTAGGCCTCGATCGCCCAAATCAGCAAGGCGGCCGGCAGCACGTGGTCGACGCGGCCGGTCATCTGGGCCGTGTAAGGGAGCATCAGATACAGCGTGGCCGCCGCGATGCCGGTCTTGGTGTTGTCGAAATGCCGGAAACCGATCACCACCATCCCGATCACCACCGCCATGTGCCCCAGGATGGCCATCGTCCGGGCGGTGGCCATTTGCACCACGCTCCGCCGGGCGTCGCGCTCCTGCGGCGATTGCTTGTCGGCGTTCTCGAACAGGATCTGGGTGGAAATCACCGGCAGCAGGTGCAGCAGCGGGTAGCCCGGCCCGTGCTTGGCCAGGCTGGTGTCCTCGGGCGACGACGATTGCAGCTGGGTCACCTGCTGGGCCTTTTTGGCGCCGGCCAGATCGTCGGCCGTGAGCTTGCTGTTGATGACGTTGGCCATCAAAAACACTAATAGTGACGTGCCGATGAACGTCATTCCGCCCACCGACAGGTTGGGCTCCAAGAGCGGCCGCCGCACCATCAAGGGATCGAGCAGCAGCCGGATGATGAATAAGAATCCCATCACGAACAGCCAGACGTAGCCGGCCTGTTCGATGCCGCCCGCCCGCTCCAGATTGGCGGTAGCGCGATCCAGGGTCGTTTGATCGACACTGGCCGGGGCCGCGCTGGCCCGGTCGATGATGCTTTGCGAGACGCCTCCCTGGGCGACGCCGTATTCGATCATCAGCAAGCCGGGAGCGAGCAGGATCAACCCGATCAGGTCGAGATTGCGCACGCTCAGCAGGCGGCTGAACTTAAAGAACAGGCCGATGATCAACAACGACGACAAATAAACCCAAGTCGTCGGGTTGACTTTGTGGTACTGAAAGAGGATTTCGCTCATTCCTCACCGCTCGCGCGAATGCTTGGCATGCGCGCGCCAGGCGGCTCTCCCTGCCGTCGTCCACAAACACGCTCGTGCAGCCGGAAACATTCGCTGCCGGCAATCTTGCAACCTGAAGGATACGCACTTTACCCAGCTTTGCAAGCGGCTCGTCTCCAAGCAGGTGTCCAATGCGACGAACGATAGCGGATCGATCGTTACGGTCCGCAAGATCTTTACTGTGCGCCACTTAGCATTCGGATTGTCCGGCCGCCTGGCGGGCCGGGAGCACTCGCCCCGAAGCGGATCGCAAGCGGGCGCACAAGATCTGATTCGTTGCCGCTCGATGCTCGCGCGTCACATGCTGCGCGCCCGAATGGCCACGGCTCCTCGCCGGCCCGCTGCTGGCACGGGGGAGCAAGATTCATGGCCGGCCGTCGAGGATGTCGAAGACAACAGTTAGGCTGACTTTTCATCCGCGCTCAGGGAGCGCGAAAGGCGTACGTCCCAAGGGGACCAGGGAGCGGCGCGTGAGCACGCATGGCGACATTCTGCAATTGATCGGCAGCACGCCCCTCGTGACGCTGGCCCGCATGGACGCCGGCTGCTGCGAGCTGCTGGTCAAGCTCGAAAGCCACAACCCGGGCGGCTCGATCAAAGACCGCATCGGCCGCTCGATGATCGAAGCCGCCGAGCGCGCCGGCGCGATCGGCCCCGGCTCGATCCTGGTCGAAGCCACGGCCGGCAACACCGGGCTGGGCCTGGCCCTGGTCGCCGCGCAAAAGGGATACCGCCTGATCCTGGTCATTCCCGACAAGATGAGCCAGGAGAAAGTCTTTCATCTCAAAGCCCTGGGGGCCGAAGTCGTGATGACCCGCAGCGACGTGGGGCGCGGGCACCCCGACTATTACCAGGACCTGGCCGAGCGGATCAGCCGCGAGACGCCCCGGGCCTATTACATCAACCAGTTCGGCAATCCGGCCAATCCCCTGGCCCACGAAACCACGACCGGGCCCGAAATCTGGACGCAGACCGAGGGCCGCGTCGACGCGGTCGTCGTCGGCGTCGGGTCGGGGGGCACGCTCACCGGGCTGAGCCGCTACTTCGCCCGCGTCGCGCCGGCGGTGGAGATCGTCCTGGCCGATCCGGTCGGTTCGATCCTGGCCGGCTACATCCACACCGGCCAGCTCGGCGAAGCCGGCTCGTGGCTGGTCGAAGGCATTGGCGAAGACTTCATTCCGCCGATCGCCGACCTGACAAGGGTCCGCGTGGCCTTTTCGATCAGCGACGCCGAAAGCCTGAATACCGCCCGCGACTTGTTGCGCAAGGAAGGAATCCTGGCCGGCTCGTCGTCGGGCACGCTGGTCGCCGCTGCGCTGCGCTACTGCCGGGCCCAGACCGAGCCCAAACGCGTGGTCACGCTGATCTGCGATTCGGGCAACAAGTACCTGTCGAAGATGTACAACGATTACTGGATGGCCGACCAGGGGCTCCGCCGCACGCAAGCCTACGGCGACCTGCGCGACTTGATCCCCCGCCGTTTTGCCGACGGGGCCGTGGTCAGCGTCGCGCCCGACGAGCCGCTGGCCGTCGCCTACAAGCGCATGCGGCTCTACGACGTGTCGCAGCTGCCCGTGGTCGAGGGGCAAAAGATCGTGGGTATCATCGACGAGTCGGATTTGCTCCTGGCGGTGTCGGATAGCGCCCTGGGTTTTTCGCACCGCGTGCGCGACTACATGAGCTCGAACCTGGAAACCGTGCCCCGCACCGCCCGGATCGAACAACTGCAACCGATCTTCGAGACCGGCCGCGTGGCGATCGTGGCCGACGCCGGCGGATTCTATGGCCTGATCACCCGCGTCGACGTGCTGAATCATCTACGCCGCCGGCAGCTGGCCGCGTAAGGCCGCGCGGGCGGCCCGTCCCCAATCCGAAGCGAGGAACCAGCCGTGGACATGTTGCACGCCGATCCGGTCGGCCAGGAAACCGTCGTCCCCACGTTCGCCGCTGCCGGCGCGGCGGTGCGAAAGGCCGGCTTCTCGACCCGGGCGATCCACGCGGGCCAGGCGCCCGATCCCACGACCGGCGCCGTGATGACGCCCATCTACGCCACGAGCACCTACGTGCAGCAATCGCCGGGCGTCCACAAGGGCTTCGACTACGGCCGCAGCCACAACCCCACGCGCTTCGCACTCGAACGCTGCGTGGCCGATCTGGAATCGGGGACCGCGGGGTTCGCGTTTGCCTCGGGCCTGGCTGCCGCCGCCACCGTGCTGGAACTGCTCGATCACGGCGCGCACGTGCTGGTTTGCGACGATTTGTACGGCGGCTCGTATCGGCTCTTCGAGCGGGTCCGCCGCCGCAGCGCCAACCTGGACTTTTCCTATTTCGACCCGACCGATCCGGCCGCGTTCAGCGCCGCGGTGCGCCCCACCACGCGGATGCTGTGGATCGAAACGCCGTCGAACCCGCTGTTGAAGCTGGCCGATCTGGCCGCCCTGGCCGAGCTGGCTCGGCGGCACCGCCTGATCGCCGTGGCCGACAACACCTTCGCCACGCCCTACGTGCAGCGGCCGCTGGAGCTGGGTTTCGACATCGTGGTCCACTCGGTCACCAAGTACCTCAACGGCCACAGCGACATGATCGGCGGCATCGCGGTCGTCGGCGAGCGGGCCGACCTGGCCGAGCGGCTGGGCTTTCTGCAGAACGCGGTTGGCGGAATCAGCGGCCCCTTCGACAGCTTCCTGGCCCTGCGCGGATTGAAGACGCTGGCCCTGCGCATGGAGCGGCATTGTGCCAACGCCCAGCGCATCGCCGCCTGGCTCGAGCGGCGGCCGGACGTGACGCGCGTCCGTTACCCGGGCCTGGCCAGCCACCCGCAGCACGCCCTGGCCCGGCGGCAAATGCAGGCCTTCGGCGGCATGATCTCGGCGGTGCTGGCCGGCGGGCTGGCCCGCTCGCGGCGGTTCCTGGAGCGCTGCCGGCTGTTTGCCCTGGCCGAGAGCCTGGGCGGAGTCGAAAGTCTGATCGAGCATCCGGCCCTGATGACGCACGCCTCGATCCCGGCCGCCCAGCGGGCCGAAATCGGCATCGACGACGGACTCGTCCGCTTGTCGGTGGGCGTCGAAGACGTCGACGACCTGATCGCCGACCTGGATCAGGCCCTGGCCGGCTGACGACGGCCCGCCGCGGCGCAATTCGCTCGCCGTGATCGAAATCGCTCAGGCGACTCGTTCATAGCCGGCCGTCAGGCAATTCAGTCCGCGCCGCTGGATCCTGCCGTGTTGCTCGTCTTGCGGACCGGAGTCGTGCTGCTGAGCGTCGACGCCGAACCCTTCGACTGCAAATTGGACGAGGAGGTCGACTGGTTGCTGGCATCCAGGCCGGCGAACACCGCGTCGATCGCCAGGACGTTGGCGGGCACCGCCGTGCTGACCGGTGCGGAGCCGCTGGTGGCGATCGCCGGGCCCGCCGAGGCAGTGCCGGCCGCCGCCGAGGCAGTGCCGGCCGCCGCCGAGGCACTGGCCGGAGCCGGGCCGCCGGCAGCCGAACTCGCCGCGGGCGAAGCGACCGCCGACACGACCGCGGAATTGCCGCTGGCCAAAGCGGCCGCCACGGCGTTCAGGTCGTTGATGATCGCCAGGGCGTCGAGCGGCGAAATCATGCCGTCGTGGTTCACATCGTAGGGCGACTCGGGATTGTTCGGCGTCGCAGCCAGCGCGTGCGTCCCGAACTCGTTCAGGTCATTGATGATCGCCAGCGCGTCGATCGGTGTAATCACGCCGTCGTGATTGACGTCCATGGGCGAGTACGTGGTCGAACTGCTCGTGCTGTTGGAGAAGTTCAGGCCGATTCCCGACGCCGTGCCGGTTACCCGCACCAGGTACTGCGTGCCGCCCGTGACCGCATTGGTCACCTGGTTGCCGCCCGAGGTGATCAGGTTCTGGCTGGAATCGTAGAGGGCGAGCTGGACCGTACTGGCAGCGCCGGTCGAAATCGTCAGCGTGCCGCTGTTCTGCGGCGTGAAGCTGTACCAGCTTTGTCCCGACACCGACTGATTGGCAACCAGGTCGGTGTTCGGCAGCGTGCCCAGCGCGGTGACCGACGGCCCCGCCGCGGCGGGCGTGACCGGCGGATCGAAATTGCCCACGATCGGCAGGGCCGATTGCGCGCCGAAGTCGGCGAAGATGTCACCGCCCAAGGGCGTTGGGCTGAAGGGGTGGTTCAGGGCCGCGACCGAATCGGGCACGATCGGGATCGGCCGTGCGCCGGTTGCCGGATTGATCGCGTCGTTCGAGATCAGCCAATACCACGTGCCGGTTTGCGGCGTGATGCCCGTGGTCGGCGGTTGATAGACGCCCAGGTCCGTTATGCCGTCGCCGTCCATGTCGGCCGCGACCGGAATTCCACCGACTCCGGCGAACGACATGTTGATGGTGGCCTCGTGGGCCGCGTCGGCCACGTAGAACAGTGAGTTGGTGATCGGGTTGTACTGGCCGAAAACGATGTGGAACACGCCGTTCTGGTACGTGGCCAGGTCGGGGATCTGCGCTCCGCTGGGAGTGACGGCGCCGTCGAAATCGCCCACCACCGGCGCGCCGGCCAGGAACGGGGTCGAGAACTGCAGCGATCCGCCCGGCGCGGCCGCGTTGGCAAAGCTGGCCATGTTGGTCGAAGTGTTCAGGTACCAGGTCGTGCCGTTGAACAAGCCGATCTGGTCGCCGGCCGACTGGTTGAGGGCGAAATCCCCCGACACCGGCAGGCCGTTGATCTGCGATCCCGCCGCCATGGCAAAGGCGTAATCGCCGCCGGTCGGATTGCTCACCGGGTTGAACGGCGTGGTGTTGATGACGCCGTCGCTGTTGGTGTCGATCAGCCAGCGGAACGCGCCCTTGCCGCCGTCGGCCAGCGGATCGTAACCGTAGGCGGCCAGCTTGTCGTAGCCGATCTTCTGCTGACCGGGCAGCGGCAGGGCCGGCGGCGGGCCGGCGTTTGCGGCGATCGTGTAGGTGTTGAGGTAATCGCCGTTGGTCAAGGCGTCGTGAATGCCGAACGGCGAGAGCTGGCCTTGCAGCGCGGGGCTGAGCCCCAGCGTGAAGATCAGGTCGCGGTTGGTGGCGTCGGTGTTGTTCGGGTCCCAGACCATGTTGCCGTTGGCGTCGATATAGGCGGTGCTGGCGGCATAGGTGCCGAGCTCCGGCCGGCTATCGACCGTGAAGCGGGCCACGAAATTGCCGCCGGGCTGCCCGTCGCCCGAGGGGAACGTCGGGTTGCCGTTGGGCTGGCTGGCGTTGCTCTCGCCGTCCAGGTCGTTGCCGGCAACGTCCACGATCGCCGTGTCGTTGATCGTCAGCGTGTAGCGATCGTCGGGCAGCGGCGCGTAGAACGTCAGCCGCACCGTGTCGGTCGGGATCCGGCCCACCGGCACTAGGCCGCCCGGGGCCAGCGGCGTGACGGTCGAGCCGGCCGGCGGCACGACAGTGATGCTCTTGATCGCGATGATGCCGTTGGCGTCGCCCGTGAGCGTGATGCCGCCCGGCGTCTCGGCGATGCCGACGATGATCGCCTCGCGGAGGAAGTTTGCCACCTGGGCCGGCAGGTCCTGGATGTTGATGTCGATCGAGTTGACCAGCGGCGTGGGGCCCTGAGTCGTTTCGGCGTCTCCCTGACTCGAGCCGATCGGGGCCTTGATGCCGAACAGGTTGTAGGTCGGGTCGCCGGTGATGCCGACGCCGGTCACCTGTGGGCCTGTCGTGTCGAGCAGGATGTCGAGCTGCTCGATCTTCGTGCCGAACGGGGCGCTGGCGCCGGTCGAGTTCGTGTTGCCGGCCAGGTCCGTGGCGGTGACGTACAAATGACGCAGGCCGTCGAAATTGAAGTACGTCGGGTCGTTCAGGTTGATCAGCGAAGTGATCGTCCACTGGCCCAGCGGATCGGCATTCGTGCCGTCCAGCGGCGTGGCGGTCGCCTGGCCGAGCTGAACCGGGTTGCCGTTCCGGTCGAGGGCGTACAGCGTGACGATCGCATTGGCCTCGGCCGTGCCGTAGAACGTCGGTTCTTCGACGTTGGTGATCTTGTCGCTGAGCGTCTGGGTGGTTTCGCTGGGCGACGGCGGGGGATTGATCACGATCGGCAACACGCCGACGCCCGCGACTCCCGAATCGCTGAAGGCGGCCAGCCCGGTCCCCTGGGTCGGTCCGCCAATCGAGGTCAAGAAGCCGAATTGAATCGGCGGCACCACGGTGTCGACGGTGATGGGCAGCGCGGTGCTACGGGCGCCGAATCCGGTCAAAGCCGTGTTCACCGGATCGTCCATCTGCACCTTGGCCGTGATGTTGTTGATTCCGTCGGCCAGGATCGCCTTGGCCAGGGCCGGGTCGATCTTCGACAAGTCGAGCGAATACAAATGCGGGTAACCGGGCGTCGCCACCGGCTGGGCAAAGCCCAGGAACGTCGGATCACTGGGATCCAGCCCGGGCGCATTGGCGATGCTGCCGTCGTCGTACAGCGCGACGCGGAATCCGCCGCCGGGATTTGGAGTCAGCGTCTGTGAGGTGTTGAACGGAATCGGGATCTGGCCGATCGGCGGGGTGTTGCCCGACTGATTGCCCTGCAGATCCTGCAGCAGCGAGCCGTCGTCCACGTGGACGTAGATCACCGGATCGTTGATGTTGGTGACATTGTCGAATTGCGAACGGCCGGTGTCGTCGGCCGCCGCAGTTGGGGGCAGGTCGCCCGTGTCCGGCGAGCCGGCGATGTTGCCGGCCACGCTCCGCGACAGCTCGATGTCGTAGGGCACCGGGGCCGGCGTGTTGATGATCGTGGCGTTGTATCCGTTGACGATCGTGGCGTCCGGCTGCCCGTCGACGTTCAGGCCGCCGGTCACGCGGAGGAAGTAGCTTTGCCCCGAGATGGCCGGAATCCGCACGCGGGCGCCGGTCGGAGCGGCTGAGGCCAGAGTGCTGTCGGCCCCAAAGGCGCCGGTCGAGCTGCCCAAGAGCTGGCCGGCCGCGTTGTAAACCTGCACGCTGAGGTTGCCGCCGCCGGGCAGCAGGGCCTTCGCGTACAACTGGAAGTACACCTGGAAGTCGAGTGTGCCGGTTTGCTGAGCCACGACCTGGTAGAAGTCCTGGTCGGCGGGCAGGCCGGGATTGTTGCCGTTTTCGGTGGCATTGGGGAAGATCGAAGCGTGCTGGATTTGCAGCGTCGAACCCGAACCCAGGAAATACGCGTTGTTCAGGTAGTTATTGGCTTCGTAGTTGTCCGGACCCATGATCAGCAGGTTCGGCGCGTTGAGCGAACCGGGCGGGATGAGCGTGTTCGGATCGACGATCTCGACGTTCGTGTAGCTGATGTCCGGATCGGCCACTGCACTTTCGTACACGCGGACCGTGCCGCTGTTGGGATTGCGGCCCTGATTGACCACGGTGAATTGGTTTGCCGCCGTGGCGTTGACGATCAGCGCGTCGCTGGCCTCGGGGCCTTGCCCGTCGATATTCACCGGCAGGCCGTTGGCCACCGGCGCCGGATTGACCGTGAACGTGTCGTCTCCCGAATCGCCGTAAACCGACAGCGTGAGGATGTTCGGTCCCAGCACTACCGGCTTGAGCGTCACCGGCGGGAGCGCCAGGTTGATCGGCGAGGTGACCGTGACAGTCCGCGTCGGTTCGTCGATCAGGAACGTGTCGTTCAGCGGCGTGCCGTCGACATACACCTGGTTAGCCACGCCGGCCGTGGCGCCGTCGAGCGTGAAGGTGCTGCCCACGCCGCTGAAGTTGATCGTGGGATTGGCGCCGGCCAGCGTGACCGTGCCGCTGTTGGCACCGGTCGGCGTGTAGTTCAGCGTGCTGGCCAGGGCCGCGCCGATGATCGTCAGCGTGGACCCTGCTCCACTGGACGTTTCGTTGAGAATGCCGATTCCCGAGAACTGCACGGGCCCGGAGGCGGGACCGGTCTGCGTGATCAGGGACGTGGCGTAGTCGATCGTGGTGGCGGCGCCGGTCGTGGCCGTGTAGTTGAGCACATCCTCGGACGGCGTAGCACCGGTTCCCCGCACCTGAAGCGTGAATCCTGCCGGAGTCGGAGTTGTGCCGAGATTGACGCCGAACGTGTTATCGGGCCCGATCCCCTGCAGGACGAACGTGGTCACACTCGCGGTTGGGTCGACGGTCACGAGCGGAGAGAGGCTATTGAGCACGACGTACGGCTGGAGGCCGACCGCCATCGCGAAAGCGTTGTTTCCGCCCGAGGCGCCCGCGACGATCGCCGTATCGGTTCCGCCGGTGGGTCCGCCATTGCCGAACCCGGAACCCAGGCGCACCGCGGCTTCGAACCCGGAGAATTGGATCGGCGCAAAGGTGAATGGCGTGACTGGGTTCGTCTCAAATCCGGTCACGGTGCCGCTGTAGGAGGTGGCGCCCGGGCTGAACTGGAACGTGTCGTTTCCGGTCGTGCCGTTGTACTGGAAGCCGTCGTTGTCCGGCGTGTTGGCGACCAGGCTGAGATTCTCGGTGTTCGTGAACGTGACCGGCACAAAGGTACTGCCAGCAGCCACGTCGTGGATGTTACCGGCACCGGTAGCCGTGGGCGTGACGACCAGCTCGCCGCCAGTCAGGCCGGTCACGGTGTTGACGATCAACTTGTCGCTGGCCGTGGGATCGCCGGCGTCGACGCTGATCGCGGCCAATCCGACCGGGTTGGTCGGACCCCCGGCGGTCGCCTGATAGTTCAGGTTGATCGTGTCGTCGCCGGCCCCGGCTTTGATCGCCAGGTTCGTCTTGTTGGCGAATTCGAGCGATTCCTGGTTGTCGATCGTAATCAAGCCGTTGCCGGTCAGTGCGTCGTTGGCGTTGGCATAGTTGATGGCATTGCTCGACGGCGTGGCGTTGACGGTCAGAGTCGCCGATGGAACGGTGTCGATCACGGGAGCCAGATTCTGGAACTCGACGGTCTGGGTGACGCCGCCGCCAGTAATGACATCCGAACCTTCGCCGTTGTTCGGGCCGACGCTGTAGGTGTCGCTGGTTTGGCTGCCGCCGGTCTGAGTCAGGGTCAACGTGTTGAAACCGTTGCCGCCGGAAGAACTGGCGAACTGGAATGGAGCACCCTCTGAGAATTGGTCAACCGCGCTTTGCGAGAAGCTGTTGTCGCCGTCGTAAAGCATCGGCACCGACGAGAGCGACATGCTGCTGTCGACCGTCATGTTGTCGTTGCCGCCGGCGCCGTAGAACGCGAACTGCTGGATGTTCGTGAACGTGTACGGGGCCGAGCCGTTGAACGACATGGTCGAGCTGGTCGGCGTTTGCGGCGTGACGACGAGCTGGTCGTTGCCGCTCGAGCCGACGACCAGCATCCGGTCGCCGGGGGCGCCGGTCGATCCGCCGCCGTCGAAATTGATCGGCGTGTTTACGTTACCGTAGGTTTCGTCGACCACCAGCAGATTGTTGTTGCCGTCGCCGAACACCTGGATCGGACTGGCCGAGTTGTTGGGAAAGTCGGCGATATCCTGTCCCGAGCCCGCGACCAGGACCTGGATGTCGGTCGAATCGGACGGATTGACCCGGATGACCAGGCTTTCGTCGGTGTTGTCGAGGTTTAGTAGTTGCGCAGGCTGCGACTCGATGCCGTTGGCGACGACCGTGGCCGTGGCGAATTGGTTGATGTTCGTGCCGGCGGGCAGCGTGAAGGTCGCGCTCGCGGGCGTCGACCCGGTCTGCACGTTCGTCGTGTTCCAATTGTACGTCTTGGCGTAGTACACGTTGCCAGAGAAGTCGGTCAACTGGAGGATCGGATAGTTGGTGGCCGACTCGTAGTCGTCGCCGAAGCTGGAGCCTTCGGAGATGCCGGTCAGCTGCGTGCCGCGGAGCGTGAATGTGCCGTCGTTGTTGTTCTGGATGCCGGTGATGACCGGCCGCCAGCTGTCCAGCGGACCAGTCGCCGGCGTGTAGATGCCGGCAAAGCCGTCATTGCCGTCCATCATGATCTGGCCGGAGGGCAGATTGACCATGTAATAGAAATTGCTGTTGCTCGGCAGGCCGCCGCCGGGCGTGACTTCGGTATACACGCCGGTGGTGGGATCGAATTCGTAGGCGTAGGCGGTTTTGGGGAACGTGTAGTTGCCGTTGGCTCCGATGCCGCCCAGCGGGGACATGACCAGCAGGATGTCGCCGTTGGGCATGATGGCGCCTGGCGCGTCGGCCATGACCAATTGCCCCACGCTCCAGGTGCCGCCGCTGGTGTAACTGCCGTTGCCGTTGGAATTGAGCAGCTGGAACGACGTGCCGGTCAGGTTGGTGATGACCCAGGTCCCGTTGGCGGCCGTGTTGCCCCCCACCCCCGCGATCGTGACCGCTTCGCCGTTTTGCAGACCGGCGGTGCTGCCGGTGCTGATCGTGATCGGGCCGGCGTTGGTAGCGCCGTTGATCGCGCCGCTGAAATTCTTGGACGGCTCGGCCGGACCGGCCGACCACTGATTCGTCGTCGGGTTGTAGACGGCGGTATTGCCGTTGGCGCCGAAGAAGATCGCGTTGCCGTTGGGCAGCAGGAAGGCCGGCCCCAGCTCCGCCCCTTCGCCGCCGTTGGGCGCCGTGCCCGGATCGCTGAGAATGCTCGGCGGATTGGCGCCGTTAATCCCGCTGGCGTCGGTCCACAGTCCGGTCGAGGGCACGTAGCGCTGGGCCTGGAACGTGCCGCTGGAGCTGGAATAGATGTCGTACGACAGGATGCTGCCGTCGGCCAGCTTGAGCCACGTTTCCTCGTCGCTGCGGTCGCCGTGCAGCTTGGTATTGGTGGTCGTGGTCCAGGTGTTGGCGCTCGGGTTGTAGAGATACGTCGTGGGCGAATTGAAGTACCCGGCCAGGATCTGACCGTTGCCCAGCACTTCGATCGGGTCGTCGCCATATTGCGGCTTGAAGGCGCTCCACGAACCGCCCGACGTATACGAGCCGTTGCCGGTCGAGCCGTTCAGGTCGAAACCCGTGCCCGTGATGTTCGAAATCGTCCAGGTGCCGTTGGCGGCGGTGTTGCCCAGCACGCCGGAAACCGTCACCTGCTCGCCCGGGCTGAGCACGCCGGTGTTCGTAGTCGTGATCGTAATCGGCGAGGTGTTGCTGGCGCCGGTGATCTTGGCCGTGAGCCCGACGTTGGTCGAGGGCGTCGGCGCCGGGGCGACATAGTTCCAGGTGTTCGTGACGGGATTGTAGATCTCGGCCGTGTTGGTGAACGGATCGGGGCTCGAGTATTCGCCCCCCAGCACGTAATCCTCGCCGTTGGGCAGCAGCGCGGCCGGGAAGAAAGCCCGCCCCTCGTTCATCGAAGCCAGCGAAGACCACGCGCCGTTCACGTAGTTGCCAGTTGCGGCGCCCGTGTCGGGAAAGCCATTGCCCGTCGCCCCGGGCGTGAGCGCAAACCAGTTGGTGTTCACCTGCGGAGCCGCCGATTCGACCATGACGGTGCCGTTGGAGAGCAGCTGCATCGTCTGCCCGGCCGACGGTCCGGAGCCCGAGGCCGCGATGGTCGTCCAGCCGGCGAGCATGGCCCGCTGTTCCAGGATCTCCAGCAGCGGCCGATGGCCGGTCCAATTCGACGCGGAGCCGTGGCGGCCGGAGATTCCTTGCAGCCAGGATCGACGACGGTGCGAGAAGTTGCCCTTGTTCATGGAAGTCGCTCCCAGGTGCACACGACCGGCCCATGGGGGCGCGCCGGTCCGTAACGATGCTGTGAATTTTCCGCCGGCCCGAAATGACCGCTTTCCCGGCGGACCCGTTCGGCTGGCCCTGACGAGACCGGGACAAAAAGCGAAGCTAGTGAATCTAGGTGGTTAGGGTATGCCGATTGTAGGGGTAAGTCAACCAACAAGTCGAAAATCTAACCCCTTTCACGCAAAACAAAAAAAGGCCGGACCTGCTGAGGAAGCAGGTCCGGCCTTCACGCGACGGGCGGGACGGTTCTGGCGGGCTTGGCGATGTGAATCGTTCGTGTGCTAAATGTCTCCGCGCCCCCTGGGGCCGCAGGTTCAGGCTCACCCTTTCGAACCAGCCTTTCGGGCCGGCTCGGCGGGCGGTGCCTGGGGCCCGCTCCTAGAACCGCATCTCCGCATGAGCGACCAACCCGGTGAAGGTGATCGTGTCGCCGACTTTCACGAAGTTGTTCGCCTGCACCGACTGGATGTACTGCGGATTGGTCACCGCGTTGAACCAGAAGGCCGTGTAGTAGCCGGCCCCGATCCGCCAGCAGCCGCCGCAGCTGGTCCAGGACACGCCAACTTCGTATTCCAGGATCGGCATCACGCGGGCGCTTTCCCAGTTGTTGGCGGCCAGCGGATTGACCGAAGCCAGCGGGTTGGTCTGGGTGTAGTTCGAGTTGAAGTCGCCGAACAGCACGCTCAGGAAACCGTTGCCGTAACAGGAAAAGCCCCCGCAGCCGAGCCGACGCCGCCCGTCGAAACCGGTCCGCAGACCGGCGCCGTCGTAGCGGATGTTGGTGTTGGTCATCATCGGGCCGCCGGCCTGAGCGAACTGGGCGGTCTGCGAGAAGCCCTGCTCCAGGTGGGCGTAGCGGGCGCCAATATCGTAGTTCACGTAGTAGTTGTCTCCGCCGGCCAGCAGGCGGCTATACATGATGTCGCCCGTGCGAAAGGCGATGCCGCTGCTGCCGATCACGTTCGAGAACACCGTGCCGGCGTTGGTCGTGCCGGGCACGAGCACCGACGAAATCACGCTGGTCGGGATCGCCCCGCCGTTGGGCGCACCCAGAAAGTCGGTCGTGTGGCTCTGAAACTGGGTGTAGGTCGCGGTGATCGACGAGCAATCGGTCAGGGCGTAGCCGGCTCCGACTCGAAACGCGCCCTGCCAGGGCTGGATCAAGTTCTGGGCCGTGCCCAGGGGGGCGTTGCCCGGCGTGTTCGGCGGGTTGGCCGGATTGGCCGTCTGATACTGGCTGGCGTGCACGAAGTCGGGTCCGTACGACTTCAGATACAGATATTCGCCAAACACGAAGCAGCGGTGCTTCCAGTAATTCGAGCAGGGGCAACAGCATGGCGATTGTTGGCACGTCGAACAGACGTCGTCGGCGCCGCTGCAGGGGCTTTGCGACTGGGCCGAGATCAACTGCGTGCCGCTCGGCGCGAGCACGCCGTCGGGATTGATCACCGTGACCCGGCCCTTGCTCCGCAGTTGTCCGCCGAGCGTGTCGCTGTCCGAGGGCGGATCGGACCAGAGGGAGTTCGCGGCCGGCCGAACCGCCATAGTGGTGGACGCCTGGGCCGGGCCGTCTTCGGCGTCTGCGTAGTCCGCCCGTAGCGAGCCGCAGCAAACGGGCAGCGCCAGCAGCGCCGCCGCACAACTGCTGAATAACCGTTTGTAAGCGTGCATCTTAAGCCTCCGGTATTTCAAGATTGACCGTCGCGATCGCTTCAATGCGAACTTCACGCACTACCGTCATCGACGGAATTACCGGCAACGTTCATCCGGCGCGGATTCACCAGAATAACCCGGAGAACAGGACAAGCTTTCCCAGCTTGCCCGGCTGCCGACGCAGACTACCGACTGGGCAAAGCTTGCGGCCCCCCGATGGTCTGCCAGCATCACGGCGGCGTTAAGCAGTAGCGGTTTTGCGGACGATAACGATTGAAGGGGGGCCAGCCGCTCGTGCGCAGGGCCCGTTTCGTTCGCCTATTCGCGGCGGCCTGGGGGGCCTTTCTTGCCATGCGCGCAGGGTTGTTGCCGGCCGGGCTGGTTCCTGGCACTCGCTGCCGCTTGCGTCGTTGGCTGCAGTGCACTGCGTCCGGCCGAGACGCAACTCCATCCCGTGGGCGCCAAGGCCAGGTCGTACGACTCGGTCGCGATCAACTACCGCATGCCGCGGCAGGCCCGGGCCCGTGACGACATCCAACCGGTCAGCTACGCCGCGACGCCCGGCGGCTGCACGCAGTATTTGTCGATCGCCTACCCGCATCCGGCCGGCCGGCCGGGCAAGGCCCTGGTCGAGCTGATCGTCGCTCGCGATCCGGCCGAGTTGTCCGGGCAATCGTCCGGCAGCTGGCCGGCGAAGTTTCGCCGCCTGTTGAACGATCATCTGCCGGGCCTGGCCTATGCCGAGGGGATCGAATCGGCCTGGGCGCTGGATGTGTCGATTACCGAAGTCGACGAGCTCGTCGACCGGCTCGACCGGCAAGGCTACTTCTCCGACTCGAAGCGGCCAACCACCGGCGCCGAACTGACGGCCCGGATCAATGGTCTGGCTTTCTCGAAGCTCTGGCCGGCCGTGCCGGAGCTGGGCGCGCTCGATGGCGCGCGTGCGCCGCGAGGGCAAGCTGGTCTCGCACAACGAGCCGCTCCCCGTCGACCCCTTTGGTCCGGCCGGCAATGCCGTCCTGGCCGCCGCCCAGACGGCCGGATCCGCGCCGGTCACGGCCCCCTCGCCGATCAACAGGGCGCTGTACACCGTGCCGATCGCGGCTCCGGCCGCCGATCTCACCGAGCGCTTGCCGCCCGTCGAGTAGCGTGCCGGCAGTACGACGTGGGTCTGCAACGTAGAACGGTCACGGCGTTGCCGGAGGCGCGGGCGCAGCTGGCGGCGCGGCCATGTAATCACCAAACGCGTCGAGCCGTTCCAGCAGCGGACCCACGGCGAATGTCGCACCTTCGCAGACCAGAAAGACAACGAGCATCCAGGGCGTCAGCCGCCGTCGGCCAACTGCAAACGCGATGAACAAGGGCGGAACCCAAAACCAAAGTTCCGTGAGCATGTAGAGCGGAAACTGCCAAAAGTCTCCGCTGCGGAAGCTCTCGAAGCCTAAGTGGACGCCATAGGCACCCAGCGTGATCGTCGTGAATGCGGCGGCCAACAGCAGCGTTCGGAGGCTGAATTGCATGCTCGCAATTCTATCGGATCCGGGCCGCCGGGCCGACGGGCGCCGACAGCCTGGCGGCCGCGAGCCACTTCCCGCGCGCTGCTCGCCGCGCGCTCCCGGCCTTTTGGCTTGGACCCCCGCCGATGCTACGATACGGTGCCGAGAGGGGGCCGCTCGCTTCGCCTGTTCGGCCCTACCCCACCGCATGATCGTGCGAGGCAGCCATCTATGTCCCCCCAACCTTCGACGCCCCAGCCATTGTCCGCAAAACCCTTGTCTGCCCAGCAAGTCGCCGATTTCCAGCGCGACGGCTACCTGCTCGTGCCCGGCCTGCTCACTGTGGCTGAGACCGACCTGGTGCTTGCCGCCGCCCGCTCCGATGCCAAGATGCGGGCCCATGCCATGCACATCGCCGACACCCAGGGGCGCTCCACGAACCTATCGCTGTGGAACCACCCGGGCGAGGACGTGTACGGGATGGTTGCCCGCTCGCACCGCGTCGTCGACCGGATGGAGCAACTGCTGGGGGACGAAGTCTATCACTATCATTCCAAGCTCAGCGCCAAGGAGCCGAAGGTCGGCGGCGCCTGGGAATGGCATCAGGATTACGGCTATTGGTATCAGAACGGCTGCCTCTGGCCCGACATGGCCAGCGTCTACATCGCGCTGGATCCGGCCACGTGCGAGAACGGCTGCCTGCAGGTGATCCGCGGCTCGCACCAGATCGGCCGCATCGAGCATGGCCGTTTCGGCGACCAGACCGGCGCCGATCCCGAGCGCGTGCAGGCGGCCTTGGAGCGATTGGACCTCGTGTATTGCGAGATGGACCCGGGCGCGGGCCTGTACTTTCACGCCAACCTGCTGCACGCTTCGGCAGCGAACCAGAGCGACTCGCCGCGCTGGGGATTGCTCTGCTGCTACAACACCCGGCACAACGATCCGTACAAAGATTCGCACCATCCGCGCTACACGCCGCTGGAAAAAGTGCCCGACTCGGCCATCCTGGCCATCGGGGCCAAAGGCAGCGAGTCGAACCAGGAGTTTCTCGATCCGGCCGTCGATCGCACCACGGGCGCCGGCAAGCAGAAACAGCCGCAGGCTTGAGGCTCGGGACTGGAGACTCGGGACTCACCGCAAAAAAAACGTTAAGCCCACGGGCGCGCGTCCCGCGGGCGCGCAATCGAACTCCTCTCCCTCTGGGAGAGGTCGGGTGAGGGCCTGCCGGCCTGGCTCGCTCCTCCAACCAGGCCAGGCTCCGTCGATCCCAAGCACTCGTCCGGCCATCACTGCATCCCAACCCCGCCACCAAACCATGTCCCCCACGCTCGATTATCTCCCGCGGCTGCCGGCCAACAAGCAAGTGCCCATCGGCTGCATCGGGGCCGGATTCATCATGGCCGACTGCCATCTGGTGGCCTACCGCCAGGCGGGTTTCAACCCGGTGGCGATCGCCTCGGCCCGGGTCGAACATGCCCGCGAGGTGGCCCAGCGGCACGCGATCCCCAAAATCTATGCCCACTACGAAGAGCTGCTGGCCGATCGCCAGATCGAAGTGGTCGACGTGGCCGTGCCGCCCGACAAGCAGTTCGAAGTGATTGAAAAAATCGTGCGGCAGGCCGACCACGTGCGCGGGATCCTGGCCCAAAAGCCGCTGGGCATGGATCTGGCCGAGGCCCGGCGCATCGTCGACGTCTGCCGCCAGGCCGGCATTGCGCTGGCCGTGAATCAGAACATGCGCTACGATCAGTCGGTCCGGGCATGCCGCGCGCTGTTGGCGGGCGGCGAGTTGGGACAGCCGGTGCTGGCCACGATCGACATGCGGGCGATTCCCCACTGGATGCCCTGGCAGCAGCGGCTGGGCTGGGTCACGCTGCGGATCATGAGCATCCATCATCTGGACACGTTCCGCTATTGGTTCGGCACGCCCGAGCGCGTGTTTGCCAGCATCCGCCCCGATCCGCGGACCAGCCAGAAGTTCGCCCACCAGGACGGGATCTGCCTGTATATCCTGGAATATGCCGACGGCCTGAGGGCCACCGCTTGCGACGACGTCTGGGCCGGCCCGGCCCGCGAAGGAGCCGCCGCCGATATCGGCATCCGCTGGCGTGTCGAAGGCACAACGGGCATGGCCCGGGGCACGATCGGCTGGCCCGAGTATCCCAAGCCGACGCCCAGCACGCTCGACTACACCACCTGCGCCCGGGGCCCCGAGTGGATCCAGCCGCGCTGGCCGGAAGTCTGGTTTCCCGACGCGTTCGTCGGCCCGATGGCCGAATTGCTCTGCGCCTTGGAGACCGGCAGCGAGCCGGCTACCAGCGGCCGCGACAACCTGGCCACAATGGCCCTGGTCGACGCCTGCTACCAGTCGGCCCGCGAGCACCGGGCAGTGGCGCTGAGCGAATTTGGCCTCTGAGTATCGTGCAGCTCGCGAAATGTAGGAGGCGACTCCGCTCGCCGACTGCCTCCGCGCTGCGGGCTACCGCTTTCAAACCCTGCGGCTTTCCTGTTCCAGTCGCTCGACGAGAAACTGCAAGGCCGCGGGCGCCATCCGCCCATAATAGGCGAAGCCGTGGCCGCCGCCGCTGGTTTCCAGGTCGCACTCGTACGGGATGCCCAGGGCCGACATCTTCATCCGCAGCTTGTCGGCGCTCGAGTGCCAGCGGTAATCGGCCGGATCGCAGCAAAACCAGGTGCTGTGCGGCCAGTTGAGCGGATGCACGTGCAGCGTGGCCGAGTCCTGCCGGGCCGCTTCGGCGTCGGCGTACATGTCCGGCAGCGTTTCGTCCCCCTCGTTCCAGCGCAGGTAATAGTCGATCGCCGGCGAGATGGCCGCCGTGACCGGAAACACGCGCGGATGCTTGAACGAAAATCGCAGGGCCCCCTGCCCTCCCATGCTCGTGCCCAAGAGACCCACGGCCGGCGGCCGCACGCCCCAGCGCTCGGCAATGTAGGGCAGCACGCGGTCGAGCACGTAACGTTCGGCCGTGATCGCGGGATCGAACTCGGGGCAGATCCGATCGGTCCACCAGCTGCGCGCGGTTCGCGGGCAAACCACCCGCAGGCCGTGCCGCTCGAACTCGGCGCCGAAAGCGGGCTGCTCGACCAGCCGGTTCAGGTGCACGCCGTGCAGATAGACGGCCACGAACCCCTGCGGATGCGGGCGCGCCGGCTCGAACACGTCGCACGTGTGACCGGCCAAATCGGTTTCGAACCAGCTGCCAGACGCTGTCATCGGCCGCAAGGCCCCCTGGAAATCAAACACCGCCCCGACTGGCCATTGTTCCTGCTCATCGGCCGGCAGGACAAGGGGGTCGGCCGGCAGCGGGCCACCGGAGCGAGCCTGTCATGCTTGGCATAACCGGCGTCCTGCGGTACACCTAAAGCTATGGCCTCGAAGCAAATCGGCTTGGAGCGGATGCTGCAGATCGTGCTGGCCGGACTCATGGTGCTGGCGACCATGTTGTTCGGAGTGGGGCACCGTGCGCCCTGGCTGGTCTGGTCGGTCGTGGCCCTGGCCGCCGCGGCGATTTACTACGTCGACACGACCGGGCAATTTCGCCTGCCGCGCTGGTGGGCCAACCTGCTCAGCGTGTCGGCCGTTTCGATCTGGCTCGCCGAGACCATGGTGCTGGTCGGCGAGGCCCAGCTGGTGGCCGTCACCTACGTCCTCTTGTTCCTGCAACTGGTGCTGTTCTTCCAGGCCAAGGGGGAGCGCATCTATTGGCAATTGATCGTGCTGAGCGTGGCCCAGGCGGCGGTCGCCTCGGCGCTGGCGCAGGGACTGCTCTTCGCGATCATGCTGGTCGGGTACGTGATGCTCGGCGTGCTGGCCCTGGCCCTGCTGCTGATGCATCGCGAGCTGGCGCGTTTCGCGCTTGCGGCGCCCGGTACGCAGGCCACGGTGCCGCCGCCCGGCGACCGGCGCGGCGCCGCGTTCATCCCGTTTAGCGCCCTGGTCCAGGCGCCGCAGTCGCGGCCGGCCTTGCACTTCGTGGGGGGCACTGCCGAATTGCCGCAGGCCGATTTTCGCCGCACGCTGGCCCACCAGACCGCCGGCATCGCGCTGGTCACGCTGCTGGTGACCGCGCCGGTGTATTTGCTGTTTCCCCGGGTCGATCGGCAGAGCGAAGGCTTCGACGACGAAATCCGCAGCGTCGGGTTTTCGAAAGATGTAACCCTCGGCGAGCAAGCCGGCGAAGCCACGCTCAATCCCGACGTCGTGATGCGCGTCCAGCTGTTCGAAGAACCCTCGGACATTCCCTTTCAGCTCATCGGCGAGCCGCTGTTTCGCGGCTCGGTGGCCACGGGCTACTCGCACGGCAAATGGACCCAATCCCGCTCGCACTATACCCGGCCGCTCGAGCCGATCCGCTCCGATGAATACACGCGCCAGCACATTACGATCGAGAAGCTCGACGAAACGACGCTGTTTTCGATGATGCCGGCTTACCGCACCGACGATGACGACCGCTTGCGCGTCGACAGCAGCGGCAGCGAGATCTTCCGCCCCCGCAGCAGCCGGTCGCAGCGGATGGAATTCGATCTGGCCACGACCGGCGTCCATAAGCGGCGGCAGTCGTCGATCGTGCCCTGGTACCACGTCAACGCCGGTCGGGACGCCGAGCTGCTCAACCTGCCCGACGCCGGGCCGGGAGAGCCCGACCCGCTGGTCGGACTCAAAGCCGCGGCCGAGCGCGTGCGGGCCCAAGCGGGGATCGATCCCGACGATCGGATCGCGCTGGCCCGGGCGCTGGAACATTACCTGCGCGACTCGGGCGAATTTCAGTACACGCTCGAAGGCCAGAAGCGGAACGTGGGGGCCGACCCGATCGAGGATTTCGTCGTCGAGCACCGCCGCGGGCATTGCGAGTATTTTGCCGGGGCCCTGGCCCTGATGCTCCGCAGCCAGGGCATTCCCGCGCGTCGCCATCGGCTTTCGAGCCGGCGAGTGGAACTCGGCCGGCGGCTACTACCAGGTCCGGCAATTGCACGCCCACGCCTGGGTCGAGGCGCTGCTCGAGCCGAAGCACTACGCCGATCAGGATCTTGGTCCGGCGATGCGCTGGGCCAACGGCGGCTGGCTGGTGCTCGACCCCACGCCCGCCGGCGAAGGCACGGGCAATGACAATGCCACGACCGGACTTTGGCGCCGGGCCAGCATGTACGTCGATTATTTGCAGGTGCTGTGGAGCAAGTACGCTGCCACGCTCGACGCCGCCTCGCAGCAAGAAGCGATTTACAAGCCGCTAGGGCGCTGGTTCAGCGCGATCTTCGGCACCGTGTTCGGCGTGGAGTCCTGGCGCGACGGCATCGCCTGGCTTGCCGATTCGATCACCAGCCCCCTGCGGTGGTATCGCGAGCACTGGCACAGCCTGCCTGGCTTGCTGATTTCTTTCGTGCTGGTCGCGGCGGCCGTGGTCGTCCATCGCGGCCGGCCGACCTTGGCGCGCTGGTGGCGGGGCCGCCCCAGGCATCTGGCCGGCACGCTCGGGCTGGCCCGGCGCTCGCAAAGCGAAATGCTCGATCGGCTCGAACTGTGTCTGGCGCGGCGCGGCCTGCTGCGGCTGGCCGGGCAGACGCCGTTCGAGTTTGCCCTGGCCGCCGGCGGCGAATTGGCCGAGAGCGTCGAGCTCATGCCGCTGGCCGCGCTCCCCCGCCGCGTGGTCGAGGCGTTCTATCGCGTGCGCTTCGGCGCGCGGCCGCTGGACAACTCCGAAGCCAAGGCGGTAGAACATGCTCTGCGCACGTTGGAAGCGAGACTCCGCTAGCCGCCATTTCGGCAATGGGCCCAGGCTGACCAGCGGGCGCTCTCCCAGCGGACCCGGCCTTAGAGCCCATCCGAGAGCCGGCAGGGACTGCGAGCGGTTTTGCCCACTCCTCGGCGCAAAACCGGGCGATTCTCTCTTGGGGGCGATTCTCGGATAGGCAATTACACGGATAACGCGATGAAAATTGGTTTGATCGGCTATCAAGGGTCGGGCAAAAGCTCGCTCTTCGAGTGGCTCACCGGCATCAAGGCCGACCCGGCTTTGTCCCATGCTTCGCAAAGCGCCATGGCCGCGGTGCCCGACGTCCGCGTCGAGCCGCTCTGCGGCATCTACACGCCCAAGAAAATCACGCTGGCCTCGCTGGAACTGGTCGACACGGCCGGGCTCAACCGCACGCACGAGGGCAACGCGGCCCGGCTGGGCCTGATCCGCGAGGCAGGCGCCGTGGTCGTCGTCGTCGCCGCGTTCGATCGCTCGGCCGACCCCGTGGCCGACCTCCGCCGCCTGGACGAGGATCTGCTCCTGGCCGACCTGCAGATCGTCTCGGGCCGGGTCGAGCGGCTCCGCGAAAGCACCAAGAAACCGCGGCCCGGCGCGACCAGGAACTCGCCGAATTGGCCGCGCTCGAGCCGCTTGCCGCCACGCTCGAAACCGGCACGCCGATCAAAGCGGCCGACATGTCCGACGAACAGCTCAAGGCCACCCGCTCGTTTCGCTTGTTGACCGAAAAACCCCGGCTCATCGTGCTCAACACCGCCGACGACGAAGAGCACCCCGAGCGGTTCCTGGAAAAGCTCTCCGGCCTGGGCCACGTGGTGGCCGTGCCGGTCGGGCTGGAGCTGGAGCTGCAGCGGATGGAGCCCGACGAGCGCGAGGCCTTTCGGGCCGAGATGGGCATCGAGCTGTTCGATCGCGACAGCCTGCTGCGGACGATCCTGGACGTCTCCGGCCAGATGCTCTACTTCACCGCCGGCGAGAAAGAAGTCCGCACCTGGATGCTCCGCAAAGGGGGCACCGCGCTCGAGGCCGCGGCCAACATCCACACCGATCTGGCCCGCGGCTTCATCCGGGCCGAAACCATGCAGTGCGCCGACCTGATCCGGCTGGGCAGCGAGCGCGAGATCAAAGCCGCGGGCCTGGTGCGCCAGGAGCCCAAGGACTACGTCATCCAGGACGGCGACATCCTGAACATCCGCTTCAGCGTATAGGCGGGCGGTTGCATATTCGCGGATCGGGTCAAACCCCGCGGACGCACCGCCTATCGACCCGCGAAGGCGACGATCAGCGTGTCCGGAAACTGCTCACGCAATTCGCAGAGCTGTTTTCTGGTCCAGCGGACTTCGTTGGGAAATCGGATGCCGTCGACCCGCACTGCGCTCGAAGCGCAGGCCGCAGATATCCAATCGACCCAACGCACTTGATCGTCCTCTGGCAAGTAGACGCTTGCGCCGACGCTTCGACACCACGCCAGAGCCCGAATTTGCTTCATGCGCCCGTGATGCAGCACGCCGAACCACGTGGCCGCGATTGCCACCGCCAGGAGCAAGGATCGCAGGCTGTAGCGCATCCGGCAGGCCCCGAGAAAGTTTCCCAAAAAAGGGGACGCGGCTCGAAGCGATGTCTGGCGCCCTGCCGAAGCATGTCGACGCGCCCGGCGCTTACGTTCCCGTTCCGTTGCTGCCGCCGACGCCCATGCCGGTCATCATCCGGCGATAGGCCTTCGACTTGTGAGCCGTGGCCGGTGGATCGTAGCGGGGGCCGGGGGGCAGCGGATCGGGCTGACCGGCCGCGGCGGCGATCAATTGCGACCGCAGCAGCGTCGCCGGCTCCGGAGTGCGCAGCGGCGCCTGGGGCGGAGCCGCCCCGTAATATGCCCGCACCGCGGCGTGATCGATGATCAGTCGGGCCCCGTCGACCGAAGCGCCGACGAACAAACCCCGATTGCGTGAATAGGCCAGCACTTCGCTCGTGCTGCGGCCGTCGCTCACGGCGCTGGCGTCGCGGCCCACCGGGCCGGCCGAGGCCGCCGCGTCGGTGCCGATCGTGAACTTGCCGCTGCCCAGCGCCGCGGCGCTCGACTGGCTCATGAACACCAGCACCATGTCGACGTCTTCGATGCCGACTTGCAGCCCGATGCTGCCGCCGCTCAGGTGCACCGGCTGCGGAAAGCCCCAAGAGCCGTCGACCTGCCGCACGATGGCCACGCCGTGGCCGCTGCGCACGCCGCCGATCAGGCCCACCTTCATGGCATCGGGCACGATCACCACGGCCTGGGCTTTCGCCAGCACTTCGCTGGGAATCTGCTTGCCGGGCGTGCTGCGAATCTCCTGCAGCACTTTGCCGGCCGAACGGACGGTGTCGTCCGTGGCGGGCGCCGCCGCGCGCCCGGCCGTCGCCAAAGACAGCGCCGCTAGCAGGCCGAGCAATGCCAGACGTGTCACGGTCGAACTCCGCCTGATCGGGTGCGCGGGGGGCGTCCTACAGGCGGAGACTTTTACTCGGCTGCGGCAATTCGGGCAAGCCCGACCTCCGCGCCCCGGCAGCCATTCGGCGGCGTTGTCACCCTGCCGCATTCATCCTTCTGCCTTCAGCCTTCAGCCTTTTCCCTTACGGGCACCACATCGGCTCGCAGACCATGCTGCAAGGATCTTCGCACATTTGCGGGCAATACTGCTCGACCGGCTGGCACTGGATCGGCTGACACTGCACCGGCTGGCACTGCATCGGCGGAGCCACGGCCACCGGCGGGCAAACGGCCGGCGCGGCCGCTCGCGGAGCCGCGATCATCGGCGGCTGCGACGGAGTGACGTAGATCGGTTGCTGCGGCGGAGCGACCACCACCGGCGGCGGCGGCGAGGTATAGATCGGCACGGCGGCCGGAATGGCCGTCAGCGGAGCGACCGCGACCGCTTGATTGTGGTGCAGCCAGCCACAGCAATGGTCTTTGAGCCATTGGTTCTTGGAACGTTCGCAGTCCATCAGGGCCCGGCAGCAACTGCAGCCGGCCGCCTGCGAAACCAGGATCAGGGCAACCGAAGCCAGGAGTGTCTTTCGCATGACTTTGCCTCGACGAGGCGGGGGGAGTTTTGGGGGGCGTGTGGCGGGGGCCGGCTGTTCTGGCCCACTTTGCGCGAGCCGGAATGTCTACGTAATGCAACTCTACGACACGCCTGTTGATGTGCAAACGCAACACGTAGATTTTGCGTATCAGCGAAACACTGCCGCCCGCCCAGATGGAATAGACCCTCCAGGCGGTTCTCCCACGGTGGGGCCGCAGCGGTTGTGACGGCTGCACTGTGCCGAAGGCGCATGCGCCGTGCCGCAGGCGCAAGCGCCGTGCCCGGCGCCGGGCGGATCGCCGTGCGGCGAGCGCGCGGCGCCGGCCGCCGCCAGACGGGCGGTGGAATCAGGCCCGGTAATATCGACGCGGCCGCGGCCGTCAGTCGATGGGCACGCTCGCCTGTTCGCCGCCGCTGCGCGTGCAGAGCGCGCGGAGGACCGCGGGATCGATGCTCGAAGAGATAAAGCCGCACGCTGCCGTCGGCGAACACGCAGTGCGCACCGCCGGGATACACGCAGCGCGGGCCGGGGTCGCCCGGCTGGCGGGCGATGGCGGCCACCAGCTCGTCGACCGTGATGTCGCGCGGCTCGCTCCAGGCGATGCCGGTGTCGGCCAGTTCGGCCGCGACGATCGTTCGGGACGTTCCATCGGGAATGTCGGCCATCGTGACCGGCCCTGCGGTGGTCAGCACGGTATCCGGGCCGACGACGCCCAGGATGTTCGTTTCGTGGCCGGGGTTCGCCTCGTCTCCGGGCGCAATAAATACGCGCGGGCAGACGTTGACCAGGGCCTGATTGGCGGGGCTGTTCCAGGGCTCGTCGGCATGGAATTGCCCGGCCAGCCCCTGCTGTTCGACGAACGGCAGGATCGCGACCCGCCAGCTGAGCTTCGCCTGCCCCGCGTCGTCCGTGCTATGCGCGGCCGGAAAAGCCTGCTGCGAGTCGGCATAGTTCAGCAGGGCCAGCCCGACTTGCTTCATGTTGTTCGACGATTGGGCCCGCCGCGCCGCCTGCCGGGCGGCTTGAACCGCCGGAAGCAGCAAGGCGGGCACGATCAGCAACACCAGCGTGAACATCGTGCCCAACGAGCCCAAGACGATGCCGGCAGTGGCCAGACCGGAACCCTCCACGCGGCCGCCGCTGCGTTTGACGTCCCCCAGGCCCAGAACTCCGAAGATGATCGCCGGGATGCCGGTAATGAAGCAGAAAACGCACGACGAGAGTCCCAGTACCAGGCTGGCGATCGCTTTGCCGCTGGTTCCCGCCGGCGGGCCGGCAGCGGCCGGCTGTGAATAAGGGTTGCCGCCGCGGGAAAAATCGTCGGTCATGGTGGCGCGCCTGCCTGGAGAGAGGATGGAAAACAGCCTGGGACCGTGCCACTTGGGCGAACGGCCCCGGGGGCGATCGGGCCGACGAGACGCCGTGCCTTCGGGCCCAGCGACATCCTATCGCAACGGCGGCGCGTTGCAAGAATGGGCCGCGGCGCGAAGCAGCAGCGCGCGGGCTGCCAGAATCGCCGAAAACGGGTGGCGAACTTCCACCCTACACTCCACCCCCTGCCTCCTACCCCCGAATGGCACTAACTTAAGGAACGCGCCTCGCGAGCCAGTTTCCGATGCGACAGATGGCGGGGGATGGTCATGTAGTCGCCCCAGACCGCTCGGCGCTTCTTAAAACGGGGCTCTTGACGGCCGGGTCGATTGCCAACGCGGTGCGCGGAAACGGTTGTCAGCATCGCATGGTAAATCGCTTCGTTTCCGTCTATGGCCATCATCGCCGGGGTGAAGGATTCGACGGCTTGCATCGTGCCTTTGACCGATAGCTGCCGGGGCAACACTTCGCATCGCTTGGCCGACTCAACCATTGTGCCTCGCAACAGGTTGTAGGCCAACAGGTGCGCCCAGATTTCCTTGGCGACCATTTCCGGTGTCTTGCAGCGCAGAACATCCAAGTGGAGCGAATGCTTGATGGTGCGCAGGTCCAATTCGCAGTTCCAACGCTGCCAATACAAGTCCGATAGCTCTTTCTTCGGCACGGCCGGATCGACAATCGTGCTGATGACAATTGCCTTTTCGCGACCGCCCTTGCGGTCGATTAGGTCTATTTCAAACTCACGGACCAGTATTGTGTCCGGCACCTCGGCGTAGGCTTCCGGGGTCATCCACTTCGGCCGGTTTGGCTTGTGCCAGACTGCGATATGGTCTTTCGGACCCAGGACCGTGCCCGAATTGAAATCGACTACGCGCCCACCGTGGCTAACCGATACAAGATCGACGCCCCGATTGTCGAGCATGGCGACGGAGAAAAACGACGGATAGTATTTGTCGGCAACCAGCACGCTGCCCCACTTCAGGCTGTCGGCCATCTTTCGCAGCAAACTCGATTCGCCAGTGCCTTTGCCTTCATGTGCGGCAAAAGCGAAGTCTACAACTGCGCCTGTCGCCAACGAGATTAGGCCGACTGCTCGCATGATCGGGAAACCGAGTCCAGGCTTTTGGTTTTTGACCTGCGGATAAACCAACTGGTTTTCTTTGGTGTCCGGCATCGACAGCCCGGTGCCATCGACCAAAAATACTTCCCGACCGCGCCAGTTCCAAGAGCCGTCGGCGCTGTCGTGAACCTTGCGGCCAATCTCTTTTGCCATGCGTTCCATCGCAGCGACAGGGAACCGCGTGCGGGCTTTCGTATAGCCAGCATTCGATGCCGAGCAAGCGGGCAAGCCGGTCGATACGCGATGGGCGAGAATTCGGCTGACCGCTTCATTCAACGATTTGTCTTGCGACAGGCACTGGCTCAACCAGCCCCAGAGCGTTACCAGCGGACAGAACACCCGACTGCGGTAATCGTGGCATTCGCCTTCCAAGATGCTCAGCACGTACTCACGGCTAAGCAATCGGCCGAACGGAAGCCCGTTGTCTCGGGCAAACTTGTCGCGGATTCGAGAGAAATCCTTGCGGGGCACAGCAGATTCGCCTTTCTTGGCGCTTCCGCTACAATCCTGTTGTCGGACTGGACTGGGCGAAAGCTCGGTTTTGTCTTCGCCCCGATTCAGCCCTGCAAGGCGGAGTCGGGGTTTTTTGTTGGCTTGTCGGCCAACCATGAATTTACTATAACTAATCAAGATGAGTGGGTCAATATGATTGATTAAATATTTTTCAAGTGGGTGCATGGATGGCAAAAAAGAAACTGCACGGCGGTAAACGCGAAGGCGCAGGCCGTAAAGTCGGCCCCGATGGCCCGGCGGTAATCGTCGCGGCCAGCATCCCCGGCGCTGGCCGAACAGCTAGATGGCTATGCGCGAGAACATGGCTGGAGTAGGTCCGAGGCTGTGGCGCGAGCCATCAGGGGGTTGCTGGCATCGCCTTCGAGCGCTGCCAAGAAACTGACTAGCAAGTAATCCAATCGTATTGATCGGATATTGGCTTCTGCTAGACTGGTTGCTTCGGTGAGATTCCCAAACGGTAGGTGAGGGGATCGAACCCTCGCCAGGATGCTCGCTGATCAGGCCGTCCTGGACCGCAGATTTAAAGTCTGCTGCATTGCCGCTCTGCCACCCTACCAAATAAAACGTCGGGACGATGAATGGCCCCGCCAGTGGCGGGGCTGATCATATGTTGCCGCGTGGTTGCCAGCGCACGTCTTGCCTCCTGTTCTGCGACTCGGGCTGCGGGTGATGGCCAACTCGACTTGCGACCCGGGCGGTTACCGCCGCCCCGGTTCGCGGTCACCCTCTGGCACGACTCCATCGGGCATCTGTAACCTTAGCGACTTTGGAAAAAGTTATCAAGGCCGGATAAGTTCCTGAAAACTATTTTCTTAAACCTGTTGCAATGACAGGGTTTATGGGTTATCTTATCTTGATAAGATAACGGGGCAGATCCCAATTCATTAGTGGATTACAAGCCCTAAGCGGCCGAAAGGAAAGGAGTTATGGCAAATCAATTTGGGCAATATCTGAAGGCGATGCGATTGGGACGCGGCTATGGCCTGCGGCAATTTGCGGAAATGATCGGTCTATTGCCTTCTAATCTGAGTGCTATTGAGCATGGCAGGCGCAAGCTTCCCAATGATCCGGAGAGACTGCGCCAAGTAGCAGATGCACTTGCTCTCGTGGAGGGTTCTGCGGACTGGGATCGATTCTTTTTCCTCGCCCGACAGCCCGGGCAGTTGCCGGTCCCCGCGCAGCAATTCGCAGAGCTTGAATGGTTCCCCGTCATTTGCCGTGCGCTGAACGAGCTACAGCCAACGGAAGAGGAGCTGTCGGAAATGTTTGAACTTATTAAGCGGCGACGAAAGCGCGCGGAGAATAAGAGGCATGACCGTAACGCTTGAGGGTGTCGTTGAATACCCGGACCATCAGCTTGAGCAGATGGCGCACGATTACCTGCGCACTCGCTCAGACGTGCAATTCAAGATTCCGGTCAATGTCGAGGCCATGCTGGAGGGGTGCCCCAATGTCGACATTGAAGACATCCCCGACATGGTAAAATTTGCGCGTACCGAGGGTTGCCTTTGCCGCCACATGAATGGCAAGGACTTGCGGCTGTTCATCGACCGCAACATTATCGATCATGCGCCATGCGCAAATTATCTGGCTGTGCTTGCCGAAGAACTGGCCCACGTTGTGCTGCATCCAGCAATCTTTATGCAGATTAAGTCGTTTCCAGAATTTCTAGAAGTGCAGCGAAGTCCGCTTTATCATCGCATTGAGCGGGATGCGCGGCGATTCAGCGCTGCCATTCGAATGCCCTATAAGAACCTCGTTTGCGCTGCCGAGCAGTTATATCCAGAAATCGTCGATGAGCATGGATACGACCATGTCTGGACGGTGCAAAAATTGCTTCGCAATGCGCTGGCTGAAAAATTCTGCGTGCCGCAGGTCGACATGCACTCCAGGCTGATGCAATGGCCGTGCCATGTCTACGATCGGGTTTCCGCAACGGTCCTATGTAAACTCGGCAAGCTGCTGAGTGCGGCCGAAGCGGATCGAATTGCCCCGCGGCTAAAGCAAAAGAATCTGTTCCAGGGCTGAGGTTGCCCCTACAGCCGCCTGCCGCCCTCAATACACCCGTATGCAGCCTCTCAGCCCTCCCGGCCGGATGGGGTAGGATCCTCACTCCCCGCCCCGCCGCTCGGGTAAGATGACGGTTATGGGACGTTTTGACTATTTCGTGGGAGAATTGAAGTGTGCGCATTGCGGTTCAACATCGAAGGGCGACTCGCAAACGAATATGCAGACAAAGCTTTCAACACATCCACAGCTTGCCGAATTGGCCGTGGGGCAGCGATTGGATGCTGATTGGAGCGAGATTCCTACAGCAGGATATCTTTGTATCAAATCGCCGTTAATAAATGACAGCATAACTCTGCTGGAAACTTGGGCTTGTCCCGCGTGCGACAAGGCCTTCAACTGGGCGAGGATTTGCATCGAGAATTCGATAATTCGCTCCGTCGACGCCACTGCCCTAACTGCCGATGTCGTTGAGGCTACGAATTACATCTCTGATGAATGCCGATTTCTGTTATCGGATGAAAGCATCGCCAGCTCCGGCTCGATCGTCAGTTCTCTACTCGAATACCTGGGGCGGCTGGCAGACGGCTGACGCGAGTTATTCCCAGAATACGATGCGCAAGCGTTCGATCTGCTGATTGCCCCCAAGCCGCGCTAACCCGGCGCTCGTCTAATGCGTTCCTTAAGTTAGTGCCATTCCCTCCTACCCCCTACTGCCGCGCACGCAGCACGCACTACCGTTCGCGGGGCTCTTCCAGGTAGGTGTAGCCTTGCAGGCCGTCTTCATAGAACCGCAGGAAGCGGCCGGCCTCTTCGAAGCCGATGCGCGATTCGCGCACCGCGACTTCGATCGAGCTGCGCAACTGGCGCATCAGGCTTTCAACGTTGAACTCGACGTAGTCGAGCACTTCGCGCACCGTGTCTCCCTTGATCACGGTGTCCAGGACGACGCTCCCCTCGTCGTCCATACTGACGTGCACGGCGTTCGTGTCGCCGAACAGGTTGTGCATGTCGCCGAGGATTTCCTGGTAGGCGCCCAGCAGGAACGCGCCCAGGTAGTACGGCTCGCCGGTGAAGTTGTGCAGCGGCAGCGTCTTCTTCACGTCGCGGCGGTCGATGAATTGCTCGATCTTGCCGTCCGAGTCGCAGGTGATGTCCCCCAGCACGGCGTGCCGCGTCGGCCGCTCGTTCAGCCGGTGAATCGGCATCACCGGGAACAACTGCTTGACGGCCCAACTGTCGGGCATCGATTGAAAGAGCGAAAAATTGCAGAAGTACGTGTCGGAGAGCAGCGCGTCGAGCCCTTCGAGCTCCTCGGGCACAAACTCCATCTGCCGCGTCAGGCGCTGGATCTTGTGGCCGATGGCCCAGAACAGGTTTTCGGCCATGCTCCGCTGCACCAGCGGCAGGTAGCCGGCGTTGAACAGGTTCAGCGCCATATCGAGCGATTGCTGGGCGTCGTGATAGATTTCCAGCACGTTGCGGGAAGTGATCTGGTTGTAGGCGTCGAGCAGGTCGTGCAGCGGCTGCTCGACGTCGTCGCCGAGTTGCTTGGGGATGTCGTTTTCGCCCAGCCCGGAGACCCCCAGCACGCTGAAAATCAGGGCGCTGTGATACGCGACCACGGCCCGGCCGCTTTCGGAGATGATCGTGGGGTGCGGCACGCCGGCCTCGTCGCAGACGCTTTGCACGTGATAGACGACGTCGTTGGCGTATTCCTGCAGGGTGTAGTTGGCGCTCGATTCGAAATTGGTTTGCGAGCCGTCGTAGTCGACGCCCAGTCCGCCGCCCACGTCGAGGTATTCCAGGCCCGCGCCCTGCTTGTGCAGTTCGACGTAGACGCGCACCGCTTCGTTCAGCGCGCCTTTGATCTGCCGGATGTTGGTGATCTGGCTCCCCAGGTGGAAGTGCAGCAGCTTGAAGCAATCCTGCATGCCGCGCTGCTTGAGCTCGTTCAGCGCCCGCAGCACTTCGCTGGTCGTGAGGCCGAACTTGGAGCGGTAGCCCCCCGAGGATTGCCAGCGCCCCGAGCCGCGGGCGGCCAGCTTGATCCGCATGCCGAACATCGGCCGCACGCCGATCTTCTCGGCGAATTTCAGGATCAACTCCAGCTCGGTGTATTTTTCCACCACCGGAATGATCTGGCGGCCGATCTTGTGGGCCAGCATCGCCATCTCGATGAATTCGGCGTCTTTGAAACCGTTGCAGATGATCGGCGTGTCGTTGCCGGTCATGGCGATGACGGCCAGCAGCTCGGGCTTGCTGCCGGCCTCGAGCCCGAACTGAAACGGCTTGCCGAACCGCAGCACCTCTTCGACCACTTGGCGCTGCTGATTGACTTTGACCGGATAGACGCAGCAGTAGCGCCCGTGTATTTGTGCTCGTTGATCGAGCTTTGAAACGCGTCGTGGATCTCGCACAGCCGGTGCTTGAGAATCCCGGCGAAGCGGATCAGGATCGGCAGGTCGATGCCGCGCAGCTGCAATCCGTCGACGAACTGCTTCAGATCGATGAACCGGTTGGGATCCTTGGTCGGATGCACCAGCACGTGTCCGGACTCGGCCACGGAGAAGTAGCCCTTGCCCCAGCGGCGGATGTCGTACAGATCGGCGGCATCCATGGCCGTCCAGCGGCGGACCTCTTGATCGAGCATCGCAGCGACTCTCCCCAACTCCGAAAACCGGTCCCGAAATACGCACTTTCGGACCGTAAACCAACAATGCTACAGCAACTCGCCGGGCGCGTCGACGCCGGAAGTGCCGATTGCAGCGGCCCTGGCGGGCGCTTTTTTCGGCAGTAACCGATCGGCCCCACGCCGCCCGCAGCCGGCCGGATTGCTTCACCCCCGAGCCCAACTAGACTAAGAGAGTCCGCACGTGACTCCGTTTACGCGGCTTCCTTTACGGGTCTCCCTTCATGAGGCGGCCTTCATGGGGCTGCCATCGCGGAGCTGCCGTCATGGGACTGGCCGCCGCTCGTCAAACTCTAACCGTCCGGCGACCCGCCGGCGCGGGGCAACCGGGTCCCCTGACGCCGGGTCCCCGGACGCCGCGTCTGTCGCCTCCGCCCCCGGCAACCTGCACGATTCGAGCCAGACCATGTTTGTCCATCAGAGCCAATTGGCCTATCAGCTCGTGCCGGCCGATTACAGCGCCCCGGCCCAGCACCGCCGCGAGCTGGAGCGGCTGATGCTCCCGGCCTGGCACCTGGTGGGCAGCCGCAGCGACCTGCCCGGCGACGGGCAGTTCATCTCCCGCGAGCTGTTGGGCCAGCCGGTGGTGGTGCACAATTTCCAGGGCCAGCTCAAGGCCTTTCTCAACGTTTCGCGCATCGCCACTGCCGGCTCACCGACTTGCCGGCCGGCCGCCAGCCCACGCTCACCTGCCAGTATCACGGCTGGGAGTACGGCCCGGACGGCTACACGCGGCGAATTCCCGACGCCGGCTGCTTCCGGCCGTTCGATCGCGCGTCGGCCCATTTGAATCCGCTGCGGCTGGCCGAGTGCGGCGACCTGGTGTTTGTTTCGCTGGCCGAAGAAGGCCCCTCGCTGGAAAGCTACTTGGGAGAGTGCTACAGCGTGCTGGCCGGCGGCACGAGCGGCCCCTGGCAGTGCATCTGGCGCTGGGAACACGAGTATCCGTGCAACTGGAAGCTGGGAATCGAAAACACGGTCGAGACTTATCACCTGCCGCAGGTGCACAAAAAGACGTTCACCGGCATCTACCCCAGCGAAGAGGCCCAGACCCACGAGCTCGAAGGGCGCGGCAGCGTGCTGCGCTACGACCTGCGCGAATCGCCGAGCGTGACGAAGCTGCAGCGCCGCTTCGTCTGGGCCCTGGGGGGAACTTCGACCGACATCTACACGCACTACATGATGTACCCCCACCTGGTCTTCACGACCAGCGATCTGTACAACCACGCCCAGGTTTATCTGCCGGTCACGCCGACCACCTCCCGGGCGATCGTGCGGATGTACAGCTTCCACGGCGCACGGCGCGATCCCTGGCATCGGCTGCTGGCCTGGATCGTGGCTCGCGGCGGGCGAAATTCGAACCAGGCGATCCAGCTGGAAGACGCGGCCGTGTTTCCGGCCCTGCAGCGCGGGGTCGAAGCCTCGCCCCACACCGGCTGCCTGGGCACGCGCGAGGAACGGATCTGGGCCTTCCAGCGCTATATTGTCCAGCAGGCTGGCAGCCAGGCCGCCCCCCGCGACCAGTTGCAACAGACCTGACGATTACCTGGCGATTGAGGTGGTCGCAGACTGTGGGCGCTCTCCAGGGCGCGGCTCGCCGTCCCGTGCCCCGGGGGCGAACCCGCCGAAGCCCCGGAATTGCGGTCGCTCGATGCCTGCCGATGGCCGTCCTTGAATCCCCGTTCGGGATCCCGTTTCAAGAATCTCGCTCCCCCTCGACTCTTTCCTGAGCCGCGGCGGCACCCGATAATCGGGCCCGTGAACGACGAGCCCTCCGCCGCCGCCGACCGCCTCGCCCAATCGCTCCAGCTGGCGCTGGTCAGCGGCGTCGGCCCGCGCTTGCGCAAAGCCTTGCTCGAAGCGTTTGGCGATCCGGCCGCCGTGCTGGCCGCCGCGCCCAGCCAGCTCCGCGCGGTGCCGGGCATCGGGCCCAAGCTGGCCCAGCGCCTGGCGGCCGCCCGGGACGAAATCGACGCCGGCAGCGTCCTGGCCACGTGCCGGGAGCAGGCGATCCAGATCCTCTCCGACACGGACGCCGCCTACCCGCGGCTGCTCGCCGAAATTCACGATCCGCCGGGCGTGCTGTTCCTCCGGGGCGAAATCCGCCCGGCCGATGCCCTGGCTGTGGCCATCGTCGGCTCGCGCCATGCCACGCATTACGGCCTGGCGCAGGCCGAGCGTTTGGCCGGCAGCCTGGCCCGCGCCGGGCTGACGATCGTCAGCGGTCTGGCCCGGGGCATCGATGCGGCCGCCCACCGTGGGGCCCTGGCCGCCGGCGGCCGGACGATCGCCGTGCTGGGCAGCGGCTTATTGAATATCTATCCGCCGGAGCACGTCGAGCTGGCCGCAGCGGTCGCGGACCACGGCGCGCTGGTGAGCGAGGCCCCGCCCCACAGTCCGCCCATGGCCGGCGCGTTTCCGCAGCGCAACCGGATCATCAGCGGCCTGTCGCTGGGCGTGATCGTGGTCGAGGCCTCGACGCGCTCGGGCGCCTTGATTTCCGCCCGGCATGCTATGGAACAGGGCCGCGAGGTGTTTGCCGTGCCCGGTCGGGTCGATAATCGCCTGGCCCAGGGCTGCCACCGGCTGATCCGCGACGGCGCCAAACTCGTCGAGACGGCCGACGACGTGCTGGAAGAACTGGGCCCCCTGGTCGCGCCGGCGGTGCAGGCCGACGGCCGCGAGATCCATCACCCGGCCGAGCTAGCGCTCAACGAGCTGGAGCAGCAGGTCCTGGCCGCGGTCAGCAGCGAAGCGACTTCGATCGACGCGGTCGTGGCCGCCAGCGGCTTGCCCGTGCAGCAAGTGCTCTCGACCCTGAGCGTGCTGGAAATGCGCCGCCTGGTCCGCCGGCTGGGCGGCAACCGGGTCATGCGGCCGTAGCGATCTGCAGTGCCGCAGCGGGCTCGACGCAGCGCATGAAAAAGCCCCCGGTTCGACGCGGGGGCTTTGCGTGCTTTTTGGCGTTCTGTGCTGAACTAGGCTTTGCGGCGCCGGGCGACCAGCAGGCCGCCAGCGATGACCACGCCCCAGATGGCGAGCGAAGCGGGCTCGGGAGTCTTGTAGGCTTCCAACTCGGCCAGGTTCATCCAGTCGCTGTTGTGCTGGAAGATTTGAACGTAGTCGCCCACTACGCCGCCCGGTGGCAGGTACATGGTCATGCCCACAGCGGACTCGGTTTGGTTGTTGTTCGGGTTCAGGCCCGTCAGCGATATGGTTGTGGCGTAGGTATAGTCGTGGGTGTATACGAGCGTGTTGCCGTTGAAGATGTTCAGCGTGAAGGGAAAACTCCCGCCACCATCGAGCCGGGTTTCGAAACCCGGTCGATTGAACAAATCGACGTATGAGATCGAGACGGCCGACGGAATGGTGACCCCCATCTCTTGATTCGGTCCCGGACTGCCCGAATGAGCCAGGCTGCCTGACCCGTCCACGCCCAGGCCATTGGCGTAAATGCCGTCGCGCTCTCCATCATTCAGATTCGCTGGGGGGAGCCCGCCATAGTTCGCCGGGCCGTCGGTGGTTTGCCCATTGATGTCAGCCACACCGCCATTGCTCGAAAGCAAAATGTCGCTGGCTGGCGATGGGATCACCAAAGCTGCATGAACAGTAGCCGAACCCAAAGCACAGGCAACGACGAGCGCGATGCTCAAAGGACGAATCATTGGAATCCTCTATGCTGAGTGCGACGCGATTAGGGTCCGCCGAAAAGAGCGAGCGTCCGCCTATCATGGGCTCCCCCAAACTGACCGTCAAGCGAAATGTGGCGATCTGGTCGAAAAATGAGCCTTGAGCAGGCGTCGTGGGCGGGAGGCGGTCGTCAGAACTTGGCTGAATCCGTTTCGCACCTGGGAAACACGGCTTCTCCGCTTGTCCGATGATTGCCCCGCGCCGGCGAACATGGCCTGTCGGCGTCTGCGGCGGAATCGGCTGCCGGGCGGCGGTTATAATGGCGGGCCGGAGCGGTCGAGATTTTCTCGCGGGCCGGACGGGTAGCGAGCCATGAAGTGCGGCAGCTGCGGAGCGGAAATCCCGCCCGACTCGACGGTGTGTGAATACTGCCACACCGCGATCGAGCGGACCGACCAGGCTCCGCCCGCCCGGCCCCCGACCCGGGCCGAGATTTTGCGCGGATCAAGGCTTCGCCGGCCTACACCCGGCGCCGGTCGCGCCAGCGGGTGAGCCCGTTGGCCAGCCGGGGTATGGTGCAAACCATGTTTCCCGTCGTCTTCGTGGCGTTCTGGCTGCTGGCCGCCGTCGTGATTGCCGCGGGCTTCTTCTCGTTCGGCCACGCGGGCCCGCTGGCGAGCGGTCCGCCTGTGTGGGTGGGGCTGGTCCCTTTGGGCATGGTCGCCATCGGCGGGTTCGTGCTGGTGGCGATGCTTCGCGACGCGGGCCAGTTTCTCACTTCGCCGATCGTGGGCCGGCCGGCAATCTTGGTCGCCAAGCGCACGGCGGTCTCCGGCGGCGGGGAGAATTCCAGCGCTACGACCACCTATTACGCCACGTTCGAATTCGAACGCGGCGATCGGCGCGAGCTGCACCTCGACGCAGGGCTATTTGGCCAGCTCAGCGAGCGGGACGCGGGCGTCCTGTTCACCCGGCACACCCTGGCGCTCGATTTCGACCGGATCGTCGAGTGAGCTAACGGGCACGCCACGGGTCGAGTCTGCATCTTCGATGCTCGCTCGTGGACATCAACCCGGCGGCCACGTCGACATTTTAACGTCGCCTGGTCGCTGGGCCAGTGCCCCGCCAGCCGGCCGGAATTCCCGTGCCGCGCGTCGGGTTCACTGAGCGAAGCAAGTCCGCGCCACCACCGGTTGCGCATTCTTTCTTCGCTTGTTCCGGCTTTCATGTACACGATTCTCACCGCTACGTCCCTCCAACAAGGGCCGCCGCGAAAGCCGCAGCCAAGCCCACCGCCCGCAACGCCTGGCGGCCATTCTGGTCCGGCTGTGAGATCGGGGATTGAGGCGCCGCTACGCCAGGGCCGCCCAGCCGAAGACGACCGATAGATAGAGGAATGCCACGGTCAGGGCCGAGTAGCCCAGCCGCAAGAATCGGCTGGTCAAAAACGGCGAAGCGTCGAAGACGAAAAACTGCACGCCCAGCCGGGCCAGCCAGAACAGGCCGATCAGCCCGCACACGGCCCGGGCCAGCGGCGTCTGCTGGGCCAGGTCCGGCGCTTCGCACAACGTCACCAGCCCGAAGCCGGCGATCACCAGCACGATGAACGCCCCGTGGACCCAGATCAAATCGCGCGACAGCTTGGGAAGCCCGCCGAGCGAGCGCTGCCAATCGAGCACCCGGGGCACGAGAAAGCTCGCCGTCAGAATGCCCAACTGCACCACGCCGGCCGTTCGCAGCAGCAATTCGACCGTGTTCATCGCTCGCACTCCTTTCCCAGGACTGGGCCGCTCACACAGCACCAACCGCAGCCAGCAGCCCGCCGATCACGCGGCGGCAAAACGGTTCGTGGAATAACAGCGGAGCCGGCCCGACGACCAGCACCCAGGCCAGCGCCCGGCCGCGCCAGCCGCGATCGAGGCCCCAGCGCCGCCCCCGCGGCGAGCCGGCCGTCAGCATGCCCGCGGCTTGGAGCAGGAAGTAGCAGGTGGGCAGCCCGTAGCCGCCATGCGCCGGCAGCGAAATGACCAACTCGTGCAGCAGGGCCGAAAACACAAACACGGCCACGAGCGCCTGCCGCGCGCCCAGCGCGGCACCAGCGGCCGGTACAGGCCGTCGTACGCCACCTGGCGAAACGCCCTGTTCCAGCGCTGCCCCCAGAACTCGCCCAGCGTTCGCGCGGCCAGCGGCCGCCGCATGATCGGTCCGGCGTCGACGCCGAACGATCGCCAGGCGAGCGACACCAGGTCGAACAATCCAAAATGCAGCACGAGCAAGAATCCCGCGATGCCGGCCCAGCCGGTGACCAGCGGCCACTGAGGCGGCAACTCGCGGGCCAGGCCCCAGACCAGCGCGGCGCCGGCGAGCAGGGTCCACGCGGCCCGGGCCCACTCGCGCCGTTGCGGCGGGATTGCCTTGCGGCGGACATCGAGAAACGCCCGCGCGTCCATGCCCGGCCAGGTCAGCAGATAGCCGCACGTTCGGCCCAGGCTGGTAGCGGTCCCCTCGGCCACGGCCAGGCGCCACGACAGCCACTTCAATCCGGCCAGCAGCGCGAAAGCCATCGCCAACATCTGCTGCCAGCCGGGCAGGTTCGCCGTCAGCGTGGCGGCCGCCATCGCCAGGATCGGCAGCGGCAACCAGGCGCAAATAGTTTGCCACCGACGGCGGGGTCGCCCGCTAGTGAACCGGCGGTCTACCGGCCGGCGTCGGTTTCCAACTTGCCCGGTGGAAAGCACGGCTGGACGAGCCAGCCCTGGCACCCGGCGCACTGCGGCGCGTCGGCGGCCGGCGCGATTGACTGGGTCGCGTTTGACGGTGACGCGTTCGGCTGTGTCGCGTTCGGCTGTGTCGCGTTCGGCTGTGTCGCTCGCTCGGCCGGCGGCGGGGAGAATTGTGTCGGAGTTGATAGTTGCGCTGCGCATCGTTCCACGCTCACCCTTGCCGGAACCAGGCGCTGCCCGAATACAATCGCAGCCTGGTGGAAATGTTTGTCTTGGTTCTCGATCGTGTAACTGCGGCGTGGCGTGACGAGTTAACTGCCATCTTGGGGAGCCACGATTCGGCGCAGGCGCAAGGGGCTGAGGGTCTGACGAGTTTGCCTGCGTGTGCTGGCACACAACTCGGGGGGGCCGCTGGACTTCGCTCGCTCGAGCGCCGGCGCAATCGCGGTGAACTCGCATGGCGTCGTTTGGCCAAGCGCGGCATAATGCGCAAAGGTAAGGCCCGGCGTCCAACCGCCCGAGGCCCGGCTTGTTCGTTTTGGTCCGCAAAGGAGTTTTTTCCATGTCGCGCCGTACCGCCCGCTGGCTGGCGATTCTGCTGTTTGCCTTGTCGATTGCGGCCGCCGGCCGCCCGGGAATCGTTCGGGCCGAAAATGACGGCCAATCGGCCCTCGATCAGGCCACCGAGGCCAAGTTGTCGGCTGATAGCATCGACGATCTGAGCGAAGTCATCCGGCTCTGCCGCAGCGCCCTGCGGCGGGGACTGGACGAGAACAACCAGAAGTTCGCCTCCGAGATGCTCGCCGGCACGCTGACCCAGCGGGCAGAAATCTTGTCGGGCGAAATCTTCGACCGGCCCACTCCCAGCCCGCGCTGGCCGGAGCTGCGGCGGCTGGCCCTGTCGGACCTGGAAGAGTCGCTCAAGCTGAACGCCGAGCAGACCGACGCCGCGTACATGGTGGGTCGTTTGAATGCGCTGCCCGGCGGCGACCGCGATCGGGCCCGCTCGGCGCTGGACGACGCGATTCGGCTGAGCGAGAAGGAGCCGGTCGGGCGGAGCAAGGCCTTGCTGGTCCGCGCCGGTTTGCAGGAAGAGGAAGACGCGCGGCTGGCCGACTACAACGAGGCGATCAAGCTCGCTCCGCACAATGCCCAGGCCCTGCGGGCCCGCGGCCTGTATTACATGTCGAAAGATCAGTTGGACACCGCCCTGGCCGACCTGGAAAAGGCGATCGAGCTGGACCCCAAAGACGCGGACAGCTACGAGGCCAAAGGGGTCGTGCAGTTCATGCAGAAGGATTACGACGGGGCCCTGATCACGCTCGACAAGGCCGTCGAGCTGGCCCCCGATTCGCCGCTGACCTATTCGCACCGGGCTCGGATCCACGCCATTCGCGGCGACAACGACAAGGCCCTGGCCGAGATGTCCAAAGCCCTCGAGCTGCAGCCCCGGGCGATCGACTTTCTCATGCTCCGGGCTCGCATCTATCAGCAGGCCCGCAAGTACGACAAGGGCCTGATCGACGTCAACCAGGTGCTCCGCCTGAGCCCCGGCCTGGAAGAGGCGCTCAAGCTGCACGCCGTGCTGGCGGCCGGCTCGGGACGCATCGACCAGGCCATCAGCGACCTGGAAGAGCTGAACATCGAAACGCCCAACGACGCCGAGCTGCTCTTGCAGCTGGCGTTGTTCTACGCCGCCGACAAGCAGCCGCAAAAGGCCGTGGACACGTACGGCGAAGTGCTGGCCAAGGATCCCAAGAGCTGGATGGCCTATCGCGGCCGGGCCGACGCTTGCCTGTCGCTCGGCAAGCAGGGCGATGCCCTGGCCGACTACGAAGCGGCCCTCAAGCTGCGCCCGAAGATTCCGGCATCCTGAACAACCTGGCCTGGCTGCTGGGCACGTCGACCGACGACGATCTGCGCAACGGCAAGCGGGCGATCGAGCTGGCCACCGCCGCCTGCAAGCTGACCGAATACAAGCAGGCCCACATCCTCAGCACCCTGGCCGCCAGCTACGCCGAGACCGGCGATTTCGACACCGCCATGAACTGGTCGCGCAAGGCGGTCGACTTGGGCGGCACGCCGGAGATGAAAGAACAGCTCGCCAAGGAGCTGGACAGCTACAAGCAGCACAAGCCCTGGCGCGAGGAAACCCCGCCCAACATTCCCATGGGCTCGACCGAAGACGACGACGATGCCGACTCGCTGAAGGCCTCGAGCGACGACGACGCGACCCAGGACGCCACGGCCGATGACGCGGCGCCCAGCGAATCGTCGCTCGACAAGGCCGACGCCCCGCGCAAGCCGGCCCGGCGTTAATCGCGCTTGACGCGCGGCCCTGACTCAGTCGGGCGGCGCAGCAAAAAAATGTAGGAGGCGACTCCGCTCGCCGATTTTCTAAAGGGGTCGGCGTGGACCGCGAGCAAGCTTGGGCCCTGGTCTGCCAGTACACCCAGAGCGACAGCCTGCGGAAACACATGCTGGCCGTCGAAGCGGCCACGCGCGCCTACGCCCGCAAGTTTTCCGCCGACGAAAACACCTGGGGCATCGTCGGCCTGCTGCACGATTTCGACTACGAGCGCTGGCCCGATCCGCCGGATCATCCGCTCCAGGGCGCGCGGATCCTGGCCGAACAGGGCTACCCGGCCGAAGTGATCTACGCGATCAAGTCGCACGCCGACTACCTGACCGACTGCCCCCGGGTGTCGCTGCTCGATAAGACCCTCTACGCCTGCGACGAGCTGGCCGGCTTTGTCACCGCAGTGGCCCGGCTGCGGCCCGAGGGCATCCGCGGCATGCAGGCCTCGAGCGTCGAGAAGAAGCTCAAGCAGAAGAGCTTTGCCCAGAGCGTCAGCCGCGAGGACATCGTCCGCGGCGCGGCCGACTTGGGCGTCGAGCTGCGCGAGCACATCCAGTTCGTGATCGACGCCATGGCCGGCATCGCCGCCGAACTGGGCCTGGCCCGAGAATCGGCCGGGTGAACGGCCTGCCCAACGGCGCGGTTTTGAAATTCGCCAGCGCGCATGCTTCAACGCTGTCGATTCCCAGCCGGCAGCACTGCCCGAGTGGCTTCCGCAGAAGGCGCCTGGTGATCGCCGACTTTCCGGCGTCTGCCACACGACCCGGCCCCTTCACTCCCCGCTGCCCCGCTCGGCCTGCCGCCGCTGGCGATAATACTTCAGACCGGGCACGAAGAACGACAGCGCCGACACGACGCCGAACAGCGTGATGCCGTAAGGAATCTCCTCGCGCTGCATGTAGGCCATGGCGATCGCCGTGGCGAACAGCGCTGCGGCCTGGGCGTAGAACTTGCCCGTCAGGATGCCGGCCTTCGCCACGAAGACCATGCTGCTGGTCAGGGCAATGATCGGCGAAAGGCTGAGCACCGGCAGGCCCAGCACGATCTCGACGCAGAACAACCCGGCAATGCTGATCACGCTGGCCGCCCAGACGTGGGCGATCTGCCGCTCGACGAACGTGACGGGTCCGGCCCGGCGGCGGAGGAACCAGAAGATGCCGGCCCAGGTGCCCAGCCCGGCCACCCACAGGCCCAGGTACGGCCAGGGCGACCGCTCGCCTCGCAACTGCAGCCAGTTGGTTGCCAGCGACAGCACGAGCAGCACCAGGCTGTGCCACATCCAGAGCACGCCCCAATTCTCCAGGATCGTGGCGTGGTGGGTTTCGCGAAACCAGCGCGCGATCACCTGGCTGAACAAACCGGAGCGGGCGGCGATCGGCTCGTCGGCCAGAAACGCCCGTAGATCGTCGGCCAGCGCCTGGGCAGTCTGGTAGCGCAGCTCGGGCGGCTTTTGCAGGCACTTGAGCGCGATCATTTCCAGTTCGCGGTCGGCTCGGGCGTTGAGCAGCCGCGGCGGCAGCGGATCTTGTTCCAACAGCAAGAGCACGGTGTCGACCGGCGAGGCCGCTTGAAACGGCGGCCGGCCCGTGAGCATCTGGTACAAGATCGTGCCCAGGCTGTAGACGTCGCTGGCCGGCCCGACCTGGCCGCGCCGGCCGGCGGCCTGCTCGGGCGCCATGTGGCAAGGGGTGCCGATGATCGCGCCGGTGCTCGTGAGCCGTGAATCCCCTTCGATCCGCTTGGCCAGGCCGAAATCGGTCACCAGCGAGCGGCCGTCGCGGTCGATCAAGATGTTCGAGGGCTTCAGGTCCCGGTGCAGCACGCCCCGCTGATGGGCATAGTGGATCGCCTCGCACACCGGCTTCAGCAGCGTGGCCGCTTCGGCGGCGCTCGTCGGCCCTTCGGCCAGCCGCCGGGCCAGCGTCGTGCCGGAGACATACTTCATTGTGAAATAGGCCTGCCCCTCGTGCTCCCCCACTTCGTACACCGGCACGATGTGCGGATGATCGAGCCGGGCCACGGCCTGGGCCTCGGCCTGAAAGCGGGCCAGCTCGGCCGGCGAGGCCAGCTCGCCACGCAGGATCATCTTCAGCGCCACCGTGCGCCCCAGGCTCAGCTGCCGGGCTTTGTAGACCACGCCCATGCCGCCGCGTCCCAACTCGGCCAGCAATTCATAATCGCCAAACTGCCGCGGAAACTGCGCCCGGCGATCGGAGCGCCCGCGCCCGCTGAACTGCCGCTCCCCGGCGACAAGCCCGCTTGGAGCGGATCGATCGTCGGGTCGATTGCTGCCCGCTCGAGCGCCGCCCCGTCGAGCGCCGCAACTTCGGCCGGGCCCTTGTCCGCCGCGCTGCCTGGGCGGCTGGCGCTGGCTGCCGCGTCGGCCACGAAGATGGCCCCCCACAGCTCGCGCAGCTCGGCCGCCAGGTCGGGCTGGCTGCGGGCCGCAGCTTCGACGTCGACCGGCCGCCCGGCCGCCCGGGCGTCGGCCAGTTGCGAAAGGATCAGGGCCAGCCGCTCGTCGCGCGTGGCGGCGTCGGCCTGGGTCGGCGATGGGACCCGCGCTGGGTTCATGGTCCGCCGCCGCCGGAGCCGTCGGCCTGGTCCAGCACTTGCCGCAGGCGGCGGATCGCCCGCAGGTAGCGCATGCCGGCGGCCGGCTCGCTCAACTCGAGCGACTGGGCGACTTCCTGGTTGGTGAGCTCTTCGAAGTGGCGCATCAGGATGACTTCGCGGTCGGTGTCATCGAGCAGGTCGATGGCGGCGCGGAACCGCTCTTGCAATTCGCGCCGCGTGGCGGCGGCGGCCGGCGTCAGCTCGCGATCGTGCAGCATCGCCGCCAGGTCCAGGGCCGAGCGGTCGGACATTTCCGGAGCGGCCAGCGGCTGCTCGCGATCGATGCTTCGCCGGGCTGCCCCGCGGTGCCGGCGATGGGCGTCGATCATCCGATCCTGGGCGATCTGCCGGAGCCAGAGATGGAACGGCATCTTGCGGTCGCGGAGGTAATCGTCCAGGCGGCGGTTCGCCTCGACCAGCACGTCCTGCACGATGTCGCTGGCATCCACGCGGCGGGCAATCGCCCGATCCAGCCGCAAGGCCACCAGCCGCACGAGCGCCTCGCGATGCCGCGCGAGCAGGCCCTCGATGGCTTGCCGGTCCCCCTCCTGGGCTTGCTGGAGCAACTGCTGCGTTTCGCTGGAATCGGGCCACATCGGCTGGGGATCTCGGGGAAGCCGGACCGCGGGGGGCTTTTCCTCGTATTATGCTGGCCGGCGCCGGGCATCGGAAGGACCTTTTGCCGCCGCAACTCGAGAGTTCCGCCGGGCCGGGCGCGAATCCCCAGGGCTGCTGGCGCGGCCAACGAGCAAGGACGCCAGCACGCGCGGCCGGATTTCTTTGCAATAATTGAGGCCCGGCTGCGTTTTTATTGTGCGACCGCCCGTCACCCGAGGCTCAACCGTGCAAGATGCCCAACGCCTGACGCAATGGGTCGCCGACCATTCGGCGGCGGTGTACGGCTTTCTGCTGGGGGCCACGGGCGATCGCGCCGCGGCCGAGGATCTGCTGCAGGAAGTGTTTTTTCGCGCTTGGTCGGCGCGGCGGGCGTACTGCGAGCGCGGGCAAGCCCGAGCCTATTTGCTCACCATCGCTCACCGCCTGGCTGCCGATCGCGTGCGTCGCGGCCGCCGCCGCGAACGACAGATCGATCCCGGCCAGTGGCAACTCGTCGAACCGGCCGACTGCCAGACCCCGGCCGAAGAACTGACCCGAACCGAAAATGAATCGCGCTTGCTCGCCGCGCTGGCCGAGCTTTCGCCACCTCAGCGGCGCGCCATCTTGCTGCGCTACTACGGCCAACTGAGCTTCGAACAAATTGCGGCCACAATGCAGGCCCCGCTCGGCACGGTGCTGAGCCACTGCCGGCGCGGGCTCGACGCCCTGCGGCGCCTGCTCGTTACGGAGAATTGAATGTCCCCCGAACCGAATCCATCGCCTGGCAATCCGCCCGGTGATTCGCCGAATCAGGCCCGGCTGCACGCCGCACTCGCGCGGGCGACCGATCCCGCCGCCGGTTTCGCCGCCGACCAGGCAGACGAGCATTCGACCGACGATGCGGAGCGGCGCTTGGCCTGGCAGGCCTTTGCCGAAACGGCCGCGTCGATCGCCGCCCCGATCGCCCCGGCCGATCTGGCCCAGCGGATTCTCCGCCGCCAGGCGCGTCAGCGGCGCGGGCGCGCCGCCGGCGCTGGCGGTGGCCGCCTTGCTGGCGCTCGTCGTCTGGCGCAGTGTGCCGCTCACCGGCGAGCGGAACCCCGCGCCGCAAACCGTGTCGGCGCCGCAGCCGGCGGCGCGCGAGCCGGCACGGATGGCGCCCGTGGCCCGCCCGGCAGTCGCGCTGGCCCCGCCGGCAGTCGCGCTGGCCGCGGCCGACGCGGCCTGGGACGACGGGCTGGGTCAGAGCGTGGGACGAATTCGCCGCAGCCTGGCGCGGCCCGCCGCGGCGCCGCATCGCGCCGGCGCCGCCGACGGCATCGAGCGGCGGATTCAATCGCTCGAAGTCCGCCTCGCCCGCGAGAGGCTGTAAAAGCCGCGCCGATGCGGCCGGATGATTCCTCGGCCCCATTGAGATTCTGCTTTCCGAAAACCCTTTCCCCATTTTTCAGAGGTGTGCGATGCGAATGACGGCAAAATATAGTTTGTGCCTGCTGGTCCTGCTGGCCCTGCCGCTGGTGGCGGCCCGCTCGGACGAAGAGGATGCCTTTACCGCGGCGGCCGCCGAGGAAGGCTCGGCCGAGGCCGCCGAACCGGCCGCGGAAGCCGGCGAGGAAGATCCCGAAATGTCGGTGCTCGACGAATCGGACGCGGCGCTCGAACAGCGGACGGCCGAAGTCGTCGAGCGCTATCAAAACGCCGAAGAAGAAAGCCAGCGCAGCGAAATCAAGGCCGAGCTCGCCAAGGTGGTCAACGCCCATTTCGAAATCCGCCAGCGCAAGCGGGCCCTGGAAATCGAACGGCTGGAAAAGCAACTAGAAGAACTCCGCGCCGTCGTCGAGCGCCGCAACGCCAATCGGGCCGTGATCATCGATCGGCACATCCAGGAATTGCTCAACAGCGACGATCTGAGCTTCTAAGTCGGTCACCGCTAGCCCCTCCGGTTGCCGGAAGTGTCAAGGTCGCGCCGGGTGCCGCGGCTGGCTTGGCCAGCCGTGCGCTGGGTTGGGGAGATTGCAAGTCGATGAGCGGCAGGATGTCGCCGATTCACTGCCTGGCAAGACGGCACCGGCACCCTTGCGCTGAGATTTGATTGCCGGGTGCCACGGCTGGCTTGGGCAGCCGTGTTTTCGACTGAGCAAATGTAAATCTAACACTCGCCATTAGAACTCCGATTCATCGCTGGGCGAGCCGCCCCTGTTCCCCATTCGGCTCCGGGCAGCGGAAGGCTTCGCAGGATCTCACTTTATTCGGCCCAGGGACGCCCCCTCGGTCGGGTTGCGTTGTCTCCCCCTTCGCGCTTCGCTCGTGCCGGCTGTTCGCGCTTCGCGCCGGAAACATTCAGAATGGTCATCGCGCCGCAGTTTGTCGGCGTGCGCGCGGGCGCAGTGCGCGTCGTTTGGCGCCCGCGTGTTTGACGCGTTCGGCGCACTGCGATATATTCGCATACGCAAATGTATTGATCCGGGCGGAGCTGGCATTTGCCTGATACGTGATGGTTGCCTGCGACGTGGCGGCCTTCCTTTGGCCAGCCGTCCGCTGCCCCCTGTTGGGGCCGCGAATTCCCGTTTGGTGTCCCTCGGCCTGGTTCGCCTGGCCAACGACAAACCCCGAACTCCGCGGCCCACTATATCTGCGTAGGCGATTATCTCACCCGCATAATGGAATCCGACCAGGTCGATCGCATGTTTGCCGCCCTCGCCCACCCGACCCGGCTGAGAATCGTGCACTTGCTACGTTCGGGCAAGCGCTCGGCCGACGACGTGGCCGCGGACTTGTCGCTGCGGCGGTCCAGCGCTACGCACCATTTGCAGATTCTTTGTGCGGCCGGCCTGGTCGTGCGCCGCGGCGGCCGCAACGGTGAGGGTTTTGCGTTGGCCGCGGCCCGCGGCTCATTGCAGGCGAAATTGCTCGAATGCGTGGAGAGTTGTTTCGAGGGCTGACCTTTCCCCTTCCCGTCCCGGCGCCCGCTCGGGCCTGATACCGATGATTTACGCCTCCAGACACTTCAACGCGCCCTTCAACCTGCAATCCGGCCGGATGCAGGTGCTGGTCGTCGACAACCAACCGGAACTGGCCGAGTGGATCGCCGCCCAGCCGGGTCCGGAGCGCTTCTTGCCCGTGCGAACCGCCTCGTCCCGGATGGCGATCGAAAAGGCCCAGCAGCTGTCGCCCCGGCTGGTGCTGCTGGCGGCCGGCACGCCAGATTGGGACGCGCTCGCCGTGTGCACCGCGCTGAAGGGGCACCCGCTGACGCAAAGCGTGCCTGTCGTCGTCGTCGGCAAGTCGGCCGACGCCGCTGAGGACAGGGGTGGCGAGGCCGACGCCCTGGAACGGGGTGCCGACGATTACCTGGCCCGGCCCTGGAACCCGGACGTGGCGCTGGCCAAAATCCGGGCCGTGTTGCGGCGGACCGAAAGCTTTGTAGACCGCATGCCGCGCGTGATCCGGATTCACGATCTGGTCATCGACGGCGAACGGGGCCGAGTGACGATCGGCGGGCAGAAATCGATCGATCTTGCGCCGTTGTGGTTTCGCTTGTTGTTCGCCTTGGCCAGCCGGCCGGGCCACACCTTCAGCCACGAAGAATTGGCCGGCTCGCTGGCCTATTCGCTCGCCGAGAACAACGAGCACCGGATTCGGTACCACATCGCCTCGTTGCGGACCCGCTTGGGCAAAGCCGGCAAGTACGTGCAAACCGTGACGCAGTTCGGCTATCGGATGAAAAGCGAAGCGCGCGGCAAACGCTGAATCCGCCGCCAGGTTTCTCAAGCGCCATGGGCGGCACGTAGCGCGGGCGAGGCTCGACTTTCATCGGCACCGGGTGAATAGGCACATGCGGACTGCAACGTCCATCGATCCGACCCGGCGGCCCGCGCTCAAGCGCCGGCGGACGTTGGCGCTCTCAGGGTTGGCAATGTTTTTTGTGCCCGCTGCCGTCTGGATCTCCGCTGAGCGGCTGGCAAAAGCGGAAACGGGCAGCGCTGACAGCCCGCCCCGGAATGAATCTGACCCCGCCGGCACCGCGCGGCCCGCCGGCACCGCGCGGCCCGCCGGCGAGCAATTGTTCCAGGAAAAGATTGCGCCGATCTTTGCCCAGCGCTGTTTGGCATGCCACAGCGAGCGCAAGGCGCACGGGCTGCTGCGACTCGACGCGCGCCGAGAGGCACTGCGCGGCGGTGAATCGGGCGGTCGCGTGGCCGAAGTCCAGGCCTCGGACAACTATCTCTGGCAGCGGGTGTCGTCGACCGACGAGGAGGATCGGATGCCAGCGGATGGCGCCCCGCTGACGGACGAGCAACTGGCCGATATCCGCCATTGGGTCGAGCTTTCGGCGCCCTGGCCGAATCCGGTCGACCGTTCGACGGGCGGCGTTCACAAGGCGCCCCTCGAAACGGCGCCATTCTGGGTTAGCGCCACGATCGCCGTCAGCGACCAGGTGAACGAGGCGCTGGTTTACCAGCCGTACTTTCCGCTCGGTTATCTGGTTGTCGCGATCCTGGGCACGATGGCTTTGGCCGATCGCGTCCGGCGTCAAAGGGCCGCGCAAGGCAAGGATTCGCGCGCGTCGGCGTGGAAGGTCTGGCTGGCGCGCGCCGTCAACGGCTATTTCTACCAGGCCGCGGCCGCTGCGCTGGCCCTCTTCGCCATGTGGCTGCATTTAGGGGTCGTCGAGCACGAAAAACGGGCGCTCGATCAAACCAAGCAGCAAGCTATCGAAGAACTTGCTGCCTGGCGGCGGTCGCTGTCTCCCGCGGCAGATCCGGACAAATTGACAGCCGTCTATCCGAGGCATCCGAAGCGGATCGGCGGCATCTACTATCGAGGCAACGACGAACGCAGCGAGGAGCTCTATAACGGTGGCGACTACTGCACCTGCAAGTTCCGCCTCGAGCTGCGGGGTTCGGACGGCAGGACGCTTCAGGCCGGCGACGCTGTGCCGGGTGGAACGCTTTCTTTGCGATTGGAAATCGAGCGCGCACCGTTTGCCGCAGAGGCCCTGTTTTCGCGCCACGTGATCCAGTCCACCTTCCTGAGTCGCACGCCCCCCAAGCAGCGCCACGATGATTTGTCGCAGGAGGTCCGCAGATTCACCCCCCTGGTCAAAGGCCAGCAGTGGGAAGCCGTCTATCCACTGGGCACGGTCTCTCCGCAGGGCGCCGTCTCTCCGCAGGACACGGTCTCTCCGCAGGACAAGGTGGCGGCTTCCAGCGGAGTCCAGCAATTCTCGGGACGTGTGTTTCTCTACAATGGCGGATACAACTCGGAAGTCATCACCGCCGGCCCGCAATACTCGCTCGATTACACGTTGCGGATCGTTGACGGGCGGCTCAGCAGCGATTCCGACCTGCGGATGGGCGCGATCTACTTCACGAGCGCGATTTTCCTGACGCCGGCGGACAAAGTGCCCGTGGACGAATGGTTTAGCGCCCGGCCGCTGCCGGAAATCGTCGGAGGGAACACGACCAACGCAGCGCTGCTCGGAATCAAGCCACACGAAGAGCGATTGGGTGTCACGCTGGGGAACGACTCGCCGGCGGACGAATGAAGCCGGGATCCGTGCCGGCGCGTCCACCTGCGGCATCAGGCCCTTGAAGCCCCGCGGTCCGCCGCAATACGACTCCGTCAACCGCGCTGACTTGTCGTCGCAATATGGGCCTGCCGCCTCAATTCTTCCGCAGCGATATTTCGGCCGTCGGGCATGCCCGGTAGATTTGCCGAATCTCGTCACGCGAAAAGCGGTTCGCCGGCAATTCGACGCGGAGCTGGCCGCCGGAAGTTGTCCAGCACGAGCCGCCTGCGGCGATGATCCGTTGGCGAATCTCGTCCCGTTTGCTGCGCAGCGCGAATTGCCGGCTCACGACCTGCAGCAGCCCGGCGACCAACAGCAGCAAAACCGCGACTCGCCACGCGTAAGCGAACGAGCCTCGTGGGCGCGGCGCCCGCGCACCTCCGGTCGACCGCCTATTCGTTCGCCAATTTCCCAATTCATTCGCACCCCTGGCGACGCCCTCGTGCGGAAAAAAAGAACGGGGTTCCGGCGGACAAACCACCGGAACCCCGCTTGGACAGTTCAGCTTACACTCCAGACGAGCGACACTCGTCTCCAGGGGGTCAGTAGTCGACCGTCCTGAGCAGGCCCGTGTTGACCGGGGTGTCGGTTTGACCACCCGTCGGTGTGTAGGACGTCGCATAACCCAGCGGATCGAACAACGACACACCCTCGTAGGCCGTCACGAGACGACGCATGACGACTGGGTCGATGTTCTGATCGAGGAACGTCACGTGGCCATCCATGAAGACGAGGTTCGCCCCGTCGCCGTGGAAGCTGAAGATTTCGTCGTTCGGTCCGCAGTTGCCGGCCGGCTTGTTCCAAAGGCAGTCGGTTGGGCCGGTGCTCGTCGGCAAGCTGTTGTTGTTGATGACCCGTTGAGCGGCCGGGTTGGTCGTGTTGGAAAGCTGGTTCGACGGACCCGACACGCCGAAGCCGCTGGCGTCCGGCTCGATCCACCGCCAGAAGGCGCGATTGGGCACGCCCATCATGCCGCCGCTGGTATCCGCAGCCGGCAACGTGCCGGCGACAGCCCCCCAATTGCCCATCCCCATCGCCGTGGCCGGATCGGCATAGGCGCCAGGCATGAACTCGTTGCGGGGATCTTCGGAGATCGCCACGGTCTTGCTCAGACCGTCGCGAATCTGGCCCACGGTCGAGCCGCCGTAGTGCAAGCCGCCGTCGGCCCGCCAGTCCTTATTCCGCATGACGTTCGTGGCGCTCGGCGGCTGCGTGCTGTCGTAGGCCGGGTCGATATCGCAGTAGACCGTCGCCCCGTAGTCCGTATAGCCGTAACCGAGCGCGTCGAGGCCAGTTACGGGCCGCAACGGGTTCGTCGGGCAGAGAAACGTCGAGATGGCCTTCTTCGCCGCCAGGAGGTTCGGTCCCGTGCCGCTGGGCCCCTTCGAGTTGTAGTAGTAGCGGGGGTCGACCTGGTCGAACGTCTCCTGCTGATCGATGTAGGGCAGAATGTGGTAAAACACCGACATGCCGCCCGGGGTGCCCGTCCAGCCGACGCCGCCGCCGGTGGTGGACGCTGCCGTCGGCGCATTGATCGTCGAATATCCGGAAATGCTCACGTCCGTAAACGACGTTTGAGCGATCAACCCGGCGGGGGTCGATGTGGGGCTCGGGGCCGCACCCGGCGGCTGCTGCGTGGGCAGGAAGTTCGTGCCTTCGCTCGCGTCCGGGAACGACCGTTTGGCCGTATTGAACTCGTGCAACGCCAGGCCCATCTGCTTCAAATTGTTCGCACACTGCGCGATTGGCCGCTTCGCGCGCCTTTTGCACGGCCGGCAACAGCAGGCCGACGAGCACGGCGATGATGGCGATCACCACCAGCAGCTCGATCAGGGTGAAACCTTTGTCTTTCTTCGTCATTGTGAAACTCTCTCCAAGGGAAGGATAAAATACGTACAGTGCTTCTTCGACGCCCACTCGGCGTCTCTCTCAGAACAAACTGACCGGTGCCGATCCGGTGTCGAACGCATCCCTGACGTATCTTGACGGCAAAATCCGCCGCGGGAGCGAGGTCGGGAACACGTCGTTTCTCGACCGTCGCCGGGCCCGGACGTTTGGGGCAAAACGGCCTTCCTGGCCGGTCCGCCGTGGTCGTCTGCTGGCAACACCTCCTTTCCTGTGATCTTGCCTGGGTTCCGCGCCCCGCTGCGCTGGGCGTCGTGTCTGGTTGCTGCCCGCCGGAGGGCCGTTCTGCTCTGGTGCTCTGGCCCGCGGGCTGCCGCCGGTGGTGGAATATTCCACGCTGCGAATGGATCAGGGCACCGGCCGGATCGTGTATAGGTTGCGGAAGTCCGCCACCGGCAACTCGATGATGTCGGTCTTGAAACCGTTCGAGGGCGTGGGCGGGGTCGACGGCTCGAAACCGTTGTTGAGCAGCTGATCGCCGTCGTCGTCGGTGTAGGTCCGCACGCTGCCGTCGGCGAACAGGATGTTGCAGGTGCGGATGCCGCCGCCATGCACCGGGCTGAAGGTCCGATAGTCCTGAATCGATTGCTTCCAGCCCGCATACCAGCCATTCGCCCCCGTGTAGGGCGTGCCGACCGGAAAGCCCGGAGCCGTCATCGTCGAGGCCCACACCGGGCCGTCGCTAAACGAACGGCTGGTCGGCGAGGTGGGCTGAATGGTGCCGATCCGTTCTCCGAGCATGTACGCGACGAGCGGGTTGCCCGTGCCCGTCGGCCCGTTGACGGGGCCGCCGCTCGGCCCGCCGCAACCCAAGAACGGCACCGTGCTCATCGAACAGCCCGTGTCGGCCACGGCCTGGTTCATCGGGCCGCTGGCGCAGTTGAGTTCCTTGATGCCGACCGTGCAGCCCGTGCCGGTCAGCGCCGCGTTCAGGGCCAGGTTGCCGTTGGTATCCAGATTCGGATTCGAGCGCGTCATGAACCAGCTGGCGGTGTAATTCGTGTTGTAGCCTTTGCCGTAGATCAACGTTTCGCAGATCGAGCGCCGGGTGGAGCCGGGGGGCAGCGGCGTGCCGCCGTTCTGCGTCGTGCCGTCGGGCGCCTTCCACGAACCGGTGTAATCCCCCAGGATCGCCCGGCAGCCGTTGAGCGTGAGCGTTCCGTCCGGGGCGGTCACGGCGGGGCTGCCCGAGCGCTTGCTGTTGCACGGGTCGCCCGGCGTGAAGCTCGCATTCAGCAGATCGAGGAACGACTCGCTGATCTGCGCCGGATTGGACGGGCAAAGCATCTCGCCGACGATGATGTTCGTGTTCACCAGATCGGCCACCCAGCCGTAGTCGGTCACCGAACCGTCGCGCCCCCAGTCGAACGCGCCGGTGCCGTACGTCCCCTTGCGCACGGCCGTGTCGGCAATCCCGATGCCCAGCTGCCGCAAGTTGTTCGAGCAGGTGACCGACCGGGCAGTCTCGCGGGCGGAAAACACGGCCGGGATCAGCAACCCGACTAGGATGCCGATGATCGAAATCACCACCAGCAGCTCGGTGAGCGTGAATCCGCCCGGGCGCGGCGGCGTTTTGCAAGGCACACAACAATTCATGGTCGAGTTCCGGGAAACATGTCGTCGTCGGGTCCGCAGCGATCGCCAAAGTCGGGCTTGGGTGAGATTCGGGCGAACGGGCGAACAACCTCTGGGGCAACGTTTCTGGCAGTCAACGGGCAAATACATTCGCTTAGGCAGATGTCTTTGTGGAAAAAAATAAGGCCGCCTGCGGTCAGGAGGCTCGCCGCAGCGGGCTGCGGCCCGGATATCTGCTTAGGCGAATGCATGGCTGGAAACGTTTCCAACCCGCGGGCACCATGTTGGCAAACCCGCATTACGACAACATGATGCCCCCATTAGAAATTCGCTTAAGCGAATATATTCGGGCCCGCCCCATCCATGCCTGGCGATCGATGGACTATCCGGCCGGGGCGAGGGGCTGCACAAGCTGGGCGAATCCGTCAACGGTCTAATGGCAGATTCGCGCGGCGCCCGGTTCGGTCATACTCGTTGGTGCTCGCGCGCGATCTCGAACTCTTTGCGGCGGCTTCAATTACCTCCGCAGGCTGGTAGACACGTTCCCGCTTCTTGCGTAGTATGAACGCGTGGTATGTCCTGGCCTGAAAGGGGGGCGTGCCCTTTTCCGATCGAGGCGGACCGGGGAGCAGGCGGACTCGCGGCGGATGCCTGGTCGGAGCCAGGTCGACTGCGCGGTTCGAGTGGATGTGGGGGTGCAGTCGGAAGTCTGCCCCCCAGCGATTTCCCGAGGGATTTGAACCATGGCGACTGCGAGCGCGAACGGAAAAACCCAGCCGCGCAAGGGAGTGCATCTGCTGTTTCGGGCCTTCACCGACCGGACCCGGTTGCGGATGCTGTTCCTGCTTCGCCAGCGCGAATTGTGCGTGGGCGACCTGGTCGAGATTCTCTCGATTCCTCAGCCCAAAGCCTCGCGGCATCTGGCCTATCTCCGCCGCAGCGGGCTGGTCGTGGGCCAGCGAAACGGCGTCTGGATGCATTACAGCCTGGCCCGGGCCCACTCGAAAGTCCACCATCAACTCTTGAGTTGCCTGGACAGTTGCTCGCAGGACATTCCCGAGTTGGCGCGGGATGCCAAACGGCTGGTCGATCGGCTCGGCCAGCGACGCTAGCGCCCCGGCGGCCGGATGTCATGCGCGGCTTTTCCAGCCGTGCATGTGCTCGGGGCGGAATGTTCGCGGCACCGGCCCGGCTTGCCCCCGCACTTCAGGCGGTGTGGATCTCCAGCCCGTCGCGGAAAACCCGGCGGACGTTTAAGCCGTGATCGAGCACCAGGATGTCGGCCCGCTTGCCGACGGCCAGGCTGCCGATCTCGCGATCCCAACCGGCGATTCGGGCCGGCGTGAGCGTGGCCATCCGCACCACTTCCCACAGCGGCCGGCCCGTCAGGGCCAGGAAAGTGCGGACCATGTGGTCCATCCCTGCGACGCTCGAAGCCAGGGCCTGGCCGTCGGGCATCAGGCCCACGCCGTCGCGCTTGATCAAGGGCTCGCCCCCGTCGAGCGGGCCGATCACGTAATCGCCGTCGGGCATGTCGAGCGCGCGATTGCAATCGGTCACCAGGGCCAGCCGGTCCGGGCCCTTGATCTTGTGGGCCAGCAGCAGCAGGTCGGCCGACAGGTGCTTGCCGTCGGCGATGACTTCGGTCGTGAGCTCGTCGAAATAGAGCGTGGCTTCGAGCAGCCCCCCCTGCATCGGATAAAGCTGAAATTGCCGCAGCTTGCTCTTGTCGGACATGGCGCAATAGAGATGGTCGACGTGGCGCACGCCCCACTGCACGGCAGCCGCCATTTGGGCGAACGTGGCCCAGGAGTGGCCGGCGTTCGTGCGCACCCCTCGGGCCGCGCAGGCCCTGACGAATTCTTCCGCCCCGGGCAGCTCCGGCGCCACGGTGCACGTGGCCAGCGAGTCGGCGTAGGCCAGATACTGCTCGTACTCGGCCGCGCGGGGAGCACGAATCGCGCCGCCCGGATGCGCTCCCCGGGCTTCGTAGCGAAAGTAGGGACCGTAAAAATGCGCGCCCAGCACCCGGGCACCCGGCGCAGCATCCTGCAAGCGCCAGCGGCGGGTCGTTTCCAGCACGGTCAGGATCTGCTCGTGCCGGGCGACCGTGGTGGTCGGCGTCAGGCTGGTCGTGCCGTGCCGGGCATGGGCCGCCAGAACGGTGGCGAACGCCGCGTCGGTGCCGTCCATGAAATCGGCCCCGGCGCCGCCGTGAACGTGCAGATCGACAAAGCCAGGCACGATGTAGCCGTCGCCGGCGTCGATCACCAGAGCCGCGTCTGGGGCATGGTGTGCGCCAGGCGCGCACGCTTCGACCGCGACGATCCGCCCGGCAGCGGCGGCCACCGCTCCGCCGGCCAGCACCCGGTCCTCCAACACGATCTGGCCGCGAAAAATCGTCGTCATGCGTGTCCGGTCAAAGGGCTTTTTGCGCAGGGGGCGAAATCGATCTGTTTGCACTGCCGGGAGAATAAGCCGCCGGGCCGGCCGCCTGGCATTTTGGCCCAATCCTGCGCCGGGCTGCCAGACGGGCGACAGACGCTATAATTGAGCCTGGCGGTCGACGCGCTTGCTGCCCCCCAGGCGGCGCTGTCCGAAAAGTACGGCGAGTGGCACACAAGCGCGGCGAGAGGTGGTATGGATCCCTTGGTGTTCGAATCGTATCTGCGGCCGCAAGTCTGGGGCGGCCGCCGGCTGGCAGAGTTGGGCAAGGCTTTGGCCCCGGGCGCCTATGGCGAAGCCTGGGAAATCAGCGCCCACAAGCATCACCCCAGCCGAGTTCTGGAAGGCCCCCTGCGGGGTATGACCCTGGCCGAGCTGTGGGACTCCCGGGCCAGGGAGCTGTACGGCTCGCATCGCGCGCCGCCGCCCCGCTTTCCGCTGCTGGTCAAGTTTCTCGACTGCCGCGAACTGCTGTCGGTGCAGGTGCACCCCAGCGACGAACTGGTGCGCGAGCTGGCCGCCGACGAAGCGGGCAAGACCGAGACCTGGGTCATCCTGGACACGGAGCCGGGGGCCCGGATTTATGCCGGCCTGAAACCCGGCGTCACGCGGCAGGACGTGCTCCGGCACTTGGATAGCGCGAGCGTTGCCGATTGTCTGCACTCGTTCGTGCCCAAGGCCGGCGATTGCCTGTTCTTGCCGGCCGGCACGGTTCATGCCGTGGGGGGCGGCGTGCTGATGGCCGAAGTGCAGCAATCGAGCGATGCCACGTTTCGCCTCTTCGATTGGAATCGGCCCGGTCCGGATGGCCGCCTGCGGCGCTGCACCTGGACGAGGCGCTGACGTCGATCGACTGGGAGATCGGGCCCGTCGGGCCGCTCCAGCCGCAGCCCCTGGCCGGACTGCCGGCCGGCGTCGCCGGCGAAGAGCTGGTGCGCTGCCGCCACTTCGAGCTGGTGCGGTATTGGCCGGGCGCCACGTTTCGTCAGCCGCTGGCCGGCCAACTCTCGATCTGGATGGTGCTCGAGGGGAGCGCCCATCTGGCCTGCGAGGCCACCGGCTATGGCCGGACGTTGCAGCACGGCGAGTGCGTGTTGATTCCGGCCGACGCCGCACCGTTGGATTGGGAGCCGATTCCCGGTCAGCCCGCCCCAACACTGCTGGCCGTGCGCGTGCCGTAGCGCCCGGGCGCCGCACCCATGCGGGAGCCATGCGCTCGCGTCCGTTTGCGCTACCGGCCGGCAACCGCCAGTTGCGGCTACGAACGCGCCCCGCTACTCCAGGAACCGAGCCAGCCGGGCCAGGGTTTCCGGCCGGGCCAGTTCCAGCTTGCCGAAGCCGGGCTCGGCGCCGGCAGCCACGGCGGCCTGCTGGTATTCGGGAAAATTGGTCACCAGCATGCAGGGCACCGCGGCCAGCCGCTCGTCGGCCTTGATCTGGCGGATGACGTCCAGGCCGTCGCTGTAGTCGATGTCCAGCTTGCGGTTGACCAGCACCAGGTCGAAGGGCTCGGCGGCCAGCGCCGCCTGCGCTTCGGCGGCGGTGTCCACCGAAGTCAGCCGGGCGGCGAAAGTCGTTTCGATCAATCGGCGCAGCGGGCCGGTATCCGGACCGCACTGCCCGACGCTGAGCACGCGCTTGGACATGGCCGCCTTATTTCTGGGCGCCTGGATGGCGAACAAGTGATCCTTGTTGGCGATGTACAGCACGCCGTTGGCAATGATCGGCGTGGTGTAGACCGAACTGCCCATGTTGATTTCGGAAATCAAATTGAGCTTGGGCGACAGCTCGAAAATGCAGATGTCGCCGTCTTCGTCGCCGATGTAGACCTTGCCGTCCACGATCAGCGGCGAGGCCCAGCTGGCCGCCAGCATGTCGTGCGTCCAGTGCGGCACGCCGGTCGCCGCGTCGAGGCAATGCACCAGCCCGCTGAAGTCGGCCACGAACAGCAGACCGTCCTTGATGGCCGCCGTGCCGCAGGTGCGGTGCATCGTCTCCTCGAAGTCTTCCTTGCCGTTCTTGTTGGCGTCGAAGAAGGTGTAGTGCCATTCGGCGGCGGAGTTCGGATTCGGCCGGGCGACCTCTCCCTCTTCCTTGATGACCGCCTGGTTGCGGCGGTGCGGGATGGGATGGGTCGTGTCGGGCAATTTGAAAGCCAGCTCCAGGCTGATGTCGCCGCGCTTGGTCGGATCGATCGAGTAGAAGTGCCCCACGCCTTCGCCGTGCTCCGGATCTTCGCCCACGCCGATGAACACGCGCCCGCCATGAATCACCGGCGTGCCGATCACGTGATTGCGATTGGCCCGGCCGCCGAGCACGTACTTCGACTCCTTGGGATTGCAGTCGAATTTCCAAAGCAGCTCGCTCTTGCCGTCCTTGCCCTGGGGGTTGAAGCTGTAGAGCCAGCCGTCGCCGGCGCCGAAAATTACCTGCGGCACGCCGCCCAGCACCGCGTAGGCCGGGCTCGACCACTGGCCGTGCAGCACGTTCGTGCCGGGCGAGTTGTCGCTCCAGATCACCTTGCCGGTGTTCTTGTCCAGCGCGACGAAGGTGGGCGCGCTGGGAGCCGGCAGATTGATGTGTCCCTCGTCGACGCCGTTCGAGGTGTTGACGAACAGCAGGTCGCCGGCCGAGGTGACCGAGCAGCTGCACATGTTGTGCTGCGAGACGCCGAGCTGCTTCATCATGTTCAACCGCCAGATCACGTCGGCCTCGTTGGTGTCCTCGATGCCGATCACCTTGTAGCCCACGAGCTTGGGGCCTTCCAGGCGGAGCTCGGCTTCGCGCTGGCCCTTGGTGCCGGCAAAGCTGAGCTTGTAGCCGGTCTTGGTGGCTTCGAGCTTGGCGGCCGGCGGCAGCGGCAGGCCGGCGGTCTTGAATTCGTCGGCCAGGCCGGAGGGAATCTTGCCCTGCTTGAGCTCTTCGGTGTAGCCGGCGACTTTGTCCTTGGCCGGGTCTTCGTTCTTGGCGATTTCGAACAGCTTGCCCAGCTCGTCCTTCACCGGTCCGTTATCGACGCCGTCGTAAAAGCCTTCGGTGTCGAGGCAGACCACCTCACCGCGATTGGTGACGTACCAGAGCCGCTTGCCCTCGACCAGCGGGGCGGCGCAAACGCCCTGCATCGGCCAGTCGTGGACGCGTCCGGTGGGCAGTTTTTCGTTCGAGTGCTGCCAGAGGAATTTGCCGTCCTTCTCGTCGAAGCAAAGCAGCACGCCCAGGTCGATGCTGGCCGGATAGCGGGCCAGGTAGCCGGCGCCGTTGTTGCTGCCGACGTAGCAGTGCCCGTTGGCCACGACGGGGTTGCCGTAGGTTTGCGAGCCGAGCCGGCTGACCCACTTGATGTTCTTGGCTTTTTCCTTTTTCCACTCGCCGGTCTTGTCGTCGAAGCCGCCGATGTTCCACTCGCTGGGAATGTCCTTCGCATTGGGCGTGTTATTGCGCAGCGACGAGCCGCCCCACTGCCCCCAATCACCGGGCCCGATGCCGATCGGCGGGTTCGAGTCGTCCCCCGACTTGCCGGTCGGCTTCCGCGCCTCGGACTTCACCGCCGCGTTCTTGGCAGTCGCGCTCTTGGCCGCTGCGTTTTTAGCCCCCGAGCTCTGGGCGCCAGTGTTCTGGGCCGCAGTGTTCTGGGAGGCGGTGCCGGGGACGACCGCTTTGGGCGCGGCGGCAAGTTGCACGGACCGGGGCCGGGCAGCGACCGTCCGCCCGGCGCTACTGCACGCGCACGGCGCCGCCATGGGCGAGGAACCCTGGCAGGCCAACAGTGCGAAAATCGCTCCGATCAATCCGGGCCGAATCATACAGCTCATTGCGGGTCATTAACTCCGGCAATTGGGGTGCAGGAAAACAGGAATCAGGTCGGTCGGGCCACCCGGACGCCAGGCCAGGCAAACCGGTTACTGACCGGTGGAGGCCGCGCCGGGGGCTCCGTTGGGCGTGACGCTGATGTTGTCGTACAGGATTTCGGCCTCGTTGGCATTGCCGAACAGGCCGGGGCTGCCATTCATGTTGCCCGTCTCGTCGACCGCTTCGATCGTCCAGGCGTCGGGCTCTTTCTCATCGCGGGGCCAGACCTTGCCCTTGAGCAGCGTGGTGCTGCCGGCGGTGACGGCCTGGAACTTCAGCGTGTACCACTTGTTGGGCACCCAGGCAAACGGGACCGACTTCGAGAACCGCGTGGCGATCTGCGGCGTCCAGGAGCGGATCTGCACTTGCTGGCTGGCGCCCATCAAGTCGAGCGTGTAGCGCTGGGCGATCAGCCCCGCGTCGGCCAGCTTCACCACTTCGCTTCCGGGCGCCTGGGCCGGAACGCCCAGCAAGTCGGCTTGCACCGTGTAGTCGTGCAGATCCGTGGGGCCCATCCAGGACTGGCTCCGCGTGCCCTTGGGAATCGTCGTGACTTTGACCATCACCTTGTTGCCGTCGACCTCGCGCGTCTGGTGCCGGTAGCGGGCGCCAATCCAGGTGGCCGGCACCTGGCCGTCGGCGAAATCGAACTTCCAGGGTAGCGGCGGCACGACCCGCACCCGGGCTTGCCCGGCCAGTTCGCCGACTTTGGCCGTGACGATCGTGCCGGTGTGTTTGGCCCCGTCGGCCGCTTTGTACTTGCCGGCCGCGTCGACCTCGCCGGGCCCGTCGAGCGTGAATTGGGCCGCGCTGGTCTTGAGCAGCTGCCCCCGGGCGTTGTAGAGCCGCACCGTGAACTGTTGGGCGTCGCCCGGCCGGAGCAGCACGTCGCAGGGGGTCACTTGGACCAGGGCCGGCTTGTCGTCCGCGCCGGCGGGCGTTTCGGCCGGCGGGGCGGGCTGCGGATCGGCCGACGGCTTTTGATCGCGCCGGCCCAGGCAATACATGTTGCCGCCGGTGGGCAGGTAAATCCGTCCGTGCGAAATCGCCGGCGAGCCGGAGACCTCGTCCTCTTCGTTCAACCGCAGCTTGTGGATCAGCTTCACGCCGTCCTTGGTCGGCTGGAAGATGTGCCAGGCGCTGGTGGTGCAAATATAGATCTTGCCGTCGCCGTAAACCGGGCTGGACCGCACGATCGTGCCGATGAGCTTGGCCGGTTTGCAAATCTCCTGCCCCGTCGCGGCGTCGAGCACGTACATCTTGCCGCCGTCATCGCAGGCGTAGAGCCGGCCGTCCAGCAAGAGCGGAGAGCTCTTGCCGTCCATGCCCGCGGCCCGCCAGTCTTCGCCCGTTTTGGTGATGTCGCCCGCGCCGGTGCCGTTGATCCGTACGATGGCTCCCTGAGTGACGTTGTCCATGTTCTCTTCGGCGTGGGTCATGTAGACCTTGTTGTCGCTGACCACCGGCGAAACGTTCAGTCCGCGGCGCGAGAGCATGAACCACCAGATGGGTTTTCCGGTTCGCGGCTGGAACGACCAGACGCCGCCGTCGCCCGAGCCGAAGGTCAGCGCGGCTTGCCCCCCCAGCGGTTGCACGAACGGCGTGCTGTAGGTCGTGTCTTCCGGGGCCAGGCGCGTGCCGCCGATCCAGAGGGCTTCGCCGGTGTTCTTGTCGAATGCCATGAAGCGGTGCGCCGGCCGGGCCAGTTCGCCCCAATTGGTGATGACCGAACTGATGTAGACTTTGTCCTCGAACACGACCGGCACGTTGGTGCGGCCGCCGTAGGTGCTGAGCAGGCCGAATTCTTCGCTCAGTGAGCGGCTCCACAGGGTCTTGCCCGTCTTGCCGTCCAGGCATTGAAACAAACCGCACACGCCCAACGCATAGATCCGCCCGGTGGCCGGGTCCCCCACGCAGCTCGACCAGCCCACGCGCTCGGCCGGCACGTCCGACAAATAGACGTTGAACCGGTTCTCCCAGATCTTCTCGCCGGTGGCCGCGTCGACGCAGACGACTTTTTCCTGCTCGCGCTGCGTGTTCGGCTCGTGCCGGGCCAGCGTGTAAAGTTTTCCGTCCAGGATGATCGGGCTGGAGATCGTGGCCAGTTCGGCGTTCTTCCAGAGCACGTTGCCCGACTGCTCGTCGTTGAAGTCCCAGCGGTCGATCAGATCCCGCTCGCGCGAGATGCCGTTCTGCTCCGGCCCGCGCCAACCCGGCCAGTCCAGCGGATCGATCAGCCGGGTCGCCGTGACCGTGATCGTGGCCTGCACCTGGACGCCGGGGGGATTCGGTTTGGCCGGCGCGGGCTTGGCCGGCGGGACATTTTTGACCGGCGCTGCCGCGCGGGCCACGGAACCGGCGGCCAGCAGCAGGACGAACATCCACACGAGGCATCGGGCCGGGCGGAATCGCATGGCGTGAGTTTCCAGTTTGGTGGGCGGGGACAGGAAACCGAACACGACGACGTTCGGGGGTAGTTGTTCAAACAGGTTTTGGTCCGGGCGACTTGCTCGATCGCTCGGCACAGGGAAAAAACGGACGCGGACGCTGCGACTCGCCGGATCCTGCCGCGATGGGCAGACGCTCGCCTGATCGGCCTTCGGGTGTTCGGGCCGGCGCCGCTGGGCCGTCTGTGCGCCGCCGGCCGGAGGCAGACATATTGTAGGGTGGGCAGCCAGCAGTTCAGGATACGACAGTCCGGCGCGCGGGCAAGGATCGCGCTCAACCTGGCCCGGCTCCGGGCACCGCTCGACGAGGGGTCCCCAGGACCGCATTTCACCCGGCGTCTGCCGCTGGCCCCCGACGAAAACCGCTTTGTCCAGCGACGGGGCCCGCGGGACGCACACCGGGCGTTCGCCCCGCCGCCAGATGGCAGCTTCTAGGTGCGTGGACTCTGCCACGATCGCGAGCACTCTTGGGCGTTCCACCTTCCCGTGGGGATGGCCTGCTGGCGGCGTTACAGATTGCCCCTCGGGCAGATCCCCTGCTGGCGCTAGGGTGGCAGGGGGCTACATCCGGCAAGGTTTGGCTCTCTTACGGTGCCGGCAATGTCTGCGTAACGGTAGATGTAAACCACTTGGAGAAAATTACTTCCGCCTGCCTCAAGGGCTCTAAGACAGCAAGCCGATACGGTAGGTGTTATCACCCCGAGGATCGCGTGCCGCCAGGCACGTCAAAGGGCGCGTCAGGGCAACCGGATCGGACTTTTCGAGTCAAGGATTGGCTCGACCGGTCCTGGCGCAACAAACCGTGTGAACTGCTGGTTCCGACCCACCTTCCCCCACCTGGCATAAAGCCAGCGTACCCGCCAACGAGTCTGCCCGGCACCACGCCGGACGAACCCGCCCGGAAATCTCTCCAGCTTGCGCTGCCTTGCAAGAGCGGTGAGATGCGCATGGCCCTGCCGAAGTGGGAGCCGCCAACCGCAGTTCCATCGTAAAGGAGACGTTGCTCGATGAAATGGAACATTGTCTTTGGAGCGCTAGTGGTCAGCGTAGGCCTTTGCGGACGGGGCTTCGGTTTCGAGCTCCTGGAACGCATGTTGGGCCTGAATGACTGCGGCTGCACCGCTTGCGGCCAGGCCGCTGAGCCGTCGTGCGGTTGCGATAAAGGTTGTGAACCCTCGTGCTGTGCGGCTCCGGCCTGTGCGGCTCCGGCTTGCGAAGCCAGCTGCGCAGCGGCTTGCGAACCGGCTTGTGCGGCTGCCCCCAGCTGCGGTTGTGCCGCTCCCTCTTGCGGCAGCTGCTGCAAGAAGCGTTGCTGCCACAAGCCCCTGCTGTCGGGTCTGTTCTCGTGCCACCACTGCTGCAAGAAGAGCTGCGGCTGTGGCTCGGCTCCCTCGTGCGGTTGTGGCGCTCCGGCTTGCGAATCGTCGTGTGCCGCTGCTGCCCCGGCTTGTGCCGCTCCCTCGTGTGCCGCTCCGGCTTGCGAACCGGCCTGTGCCGCCGCTCCCAGCTGCGGTTGCGCCGCTCCCTCTTGCGGCAGCTGCTGCAAGAAGAGCTGCTGCCACCACGGCCTGCTGAGCAGCTTGTTCTCGTGCCACCACTGCTGCAAGAAGAGCTGCGGCTGCGGCTCGGCTCCCTCGTGCGGTTGTGCCGCTGCCGCCCCCAGCTGTGGCTGTGCCGCTGCTGCCCCGGCTTGCGGTTGCGGTTGCGGTGCCTCGGCTCCGGCCACCTCGGCCGCTCCGGACGCTGCCCCGATGCCCCCGGCTCCGACTGCCGATCCCTCGGCTTCGATTCAGAGCCGCCGTCGGGTTGTGACCGCCAGCAAGGTCGTTCACCGCGACTAAGCTCAAGCGGTTTCGAGTTTGACGATCAGGTCTGCCCGGAAGGAAACTTCCGGGCAGACTTTTTTTATGCGCTCAGGCGGACGGGAAGGGAAACCGCGAAGACGCAGAGAAAAGGCAGAAGGCAGAAGGCAGAAGGCAGAAGGATGAAGGCGGAAGGATGAAGGCGGAAGGATGAAGGATGAAGGATGAAGGCAGGATTGCGGGCGAGGAAACCACTGGCGTCGTGATGCCGCCGGTTTGACCTCCGAATGCGTTGGGACTTATTGACTGGCGCGAGGCACTGTGCGCTTCATGAATACTGTGCGCTTCATTATTCTGCCTTCTGCCTTCCTCCTTCTGCCTTTCCTCGTCCCGCCAGCCGAGCCTGCTCCACCAGGGCGGCGGCAAAGCCGACCAGGTCGCCACGCTGCCGGCTGACGTCGGCGAGCGTGTCGAACTGCCCAGCTCGCCGCGCGAGCTCCATCAGGCTGGGCGCAAAGCCCAGCGTACGCGTGCCGGGCGGCAGCCAGCGCGCGGCGGCGTCCAGGGCTTCCGCATGGCGGCCCAGGCGCGTGAGCAGCGCCACGTAGATCTCTGCCGGCAAGGAGCCGGCCCCTTCGCCCGCCTGCTCGGCTTGTTCGCGGAAATAGGCCAGCGCCGCGTCGACGTTTTCGCCCAGCATGGCCTGGAAGAACAGCGCGTGGGCCGGGTACGTGTCCTTGAACGGCTCCTCGCCCGGAAACTGGAACTGCCGATGCAAGCGCCGGCCGTACGCCGCCAGGTCGAGCGCCAGCCGCAGGGCGGCCGGATCCTCCAACACCCGGGCAAACCGCATCACCGAGGCCAGGTGCGTCGTGTCGACGTGGTAGTTGTGCTCGCCGAAGAGCCAGTCGCGGTCGGCCACGAGTTCGGCCAGCGTCTGGTCGGCGGGCGCCGCGCCTTCCTGCCGCTGGATGTCCGCGCGCAAGTTCGCCAGCAGCTCGTGGTGCAAGTGACTCACCAGCAATCCGGCCGCGGCCTGCTGATCGCGCTTGGGATGCCGGGCGATCACGCCGTCGAACATGGTGATCGCATTGCAGGTGCCGTACTTTTCCAGCACCAGCCGATACCCGAGCGGAACCGCCATCCCCTCGTGCACGGCGATCTCGATCAGGTCTTGCAGGTTTTCCTCGTCCGGCTCGATCTTTTCCAGGACGCCGGCCACGAGCTTCGGGTCGGCGATCGGCCGCAGGTACATCCAGGCCTCGCGCAATTGACCGCCGGCGGCCAGCAGCAATCCGACTTCGCGGCAGGCGGCAATGTAGGCCTGCTCGACCTGCGTGCGCAGCGGTTCGGCCAGGTCATCGAGCGAGCCGGCCATGACCACCGGCAACCCCAACTGCAACCGGCCGCGCATCAACAGGGCGTCGAACAGTTCGTGGTACCGGGTTCCCGAGCGCAACAGCTCGATCAGCCGGTCGATCGTGGCGGCGACGTCCCCCTGGGCAATCGCGCTTTGCAGCTCGGCGAAGGGTTCGGCGGTGCTGGTAGTCAAGGGAGGAGATCCACGGGGTGTGCTGCTCGGGCGCCGGGCCACTGGCCACTGGGGAGCCGTTCCCAGTAACATACACCGTGCCGATTGAGCCCTCCAGGTGCCAACGAAGCGGTTTCATGAACGATGTGCATGCCCAGGGTGGTGGATTTGCCGGCCTGCGCGTGGCCGCCTTCGAGAGCCGCCGTGCGCCGGAGATGGTCCGGCTGATCGAACGGGCCGGCGGCCGCCCGCACGTCAGCCCCTCGATGCGCGAAGTGCCTCTGGGCGAGAATCGCGACGCCATCGACTTTGCCAATCGGGTGATCACCGGCCAGATCGACATCATCATCTTCATGACCGGAGTCGGCATCCGGCATTTGCTCGCCGAGATCGAGCGGCACGTCGATCGCGAGCGCTTTCTGGCCGCCGTCTCGGACGTCACCACCGTGGCCCGGGGGCCGAAGCCGGTGGCCGTGCTCAAGGAACTGGGGCTCGAGCCGACGATCCGCGTGCCCGAGCCCAACACCTGGCGCGAAGTGCTCGCCACGATCGACGGCCGCCTGCCGGTGGCCCAGCAGACCGTGGGCTTGCAGGAATACGGCAAGCCGAATGCCAGCCTCGTCGCGGGGCTCGAAGCCCGGGGCGCCCGCGTGCAAGCCTTGCGCGTCTATCGCTGGGAATTGCCGGCCGACACCGGGCCGCTGGAAGCGAACATCGCCGCCATCGCGGCCGGCGAGCGCGACGTGGCGCTGTTCACTTCGAGCCATCAGATCGTCAACCTGTTCCGCGTGGCCGACCGCTTGGGCCTGGCCGAAGAAACGCGCCGTGGCCTGCGGCGCTTGGTCGTGGCCTCGATCGGACCGACCACGAGCGAGACCCTGCATGAATTCGAATTGCCCGTGGACCTGGAGCCCGAGCACGGCAAGATGGGGCACCTGGTCGCCCTGGCGGCCGAGCGGGCCGCGGCCGTTCTGGCCGGCAAGCGCGCGCCAGCGTCGGCCCAGCGTCGGCCCGGCGCCACGCCGCCCCGAATCCCCAACATACCGGCCCCTGGGATGCCGGCCCTTTCATGCGGGCCTGCCGGCTCGAACCCGTCGAGCGCCCGCCCGTCTGGCTGATGCGGCAGGCCGGCCGCTACATGGCCGAATACCGCCAGGTGCGCGAGCGGACCACGTTTCTCGAGCTGTGCAAGAACCCGCAGCTTTGTGCCGAAGTGATGCTCACGGCGGTCGAGCGGCTGGGCGTCGACGCGGCGATCATCTTTTCCGACTTGCTGCCGATCCTCGAGCCGCTGGGCTTTCGGCTCGAATTCGCCGCCGGCGAAGGTCCGCTGATCCACAACCCGCTCCGCGACGCTGCCGACGTCGACCGGGTGGTGCAGCTGGCGGACATGCAGGCGCTCGACTTCGTCGTCGATACGGTGCGGCTCACGCGGGCCGGGCTGCCGCCTGAGATTCCGCTGATCGGTTTTGCCGGCGCCCCGTTCACGCTGGCCAGTTACGCCATCGAAGGCGGCGGCAGTCGCAATTACCTGCACACCAAGGCCTTCATGTACCGCGATGAAGGAGCCTGGCGGGCGCTGCTGGGCAAACTGGCCCAGTCGGTCACGCTCTATCTGAACGCTCAGATCGCCGCCGGCGCCCAGGCCGTGCAGTTGTTCGACAGCTGGGTGGGCACGCTTGGTCCAGAGGACTATCGCCGCTACGTCCTGCCGTTCACGCGCGAGATCATCGCCGGCGTCACGCCCGGCGTGCCGGTGATTCATTTCGCCGCCGGCAATCCGGCGCTGCTACCCCTGGTGGCCGAGGCCGGCAGCGAGGTGATCGGCATCGATTGGCGGATCGATCTGGCCGCCGCCTGGCAAACGGTCGGCCACGACCGGGCCGTGCAAGGCAACCTGGATCCGGCCCTGCTGCTCGGCCCGCCGGAACGGATCCGCCGCCGGGCACAGGAAATCCTCCAGAGCGTCGCCGGCCGGCCGGGGCACATCTTCAACCTGGGGCACGGCATCCTGCCGCAGACGCCGGTCGAAAACGTGATTGCCCTGGTCGAGGCCGTGCACGAGTGGCGCGCCGGCTGAACGCGCCAGGAGGTTTCGCGCTCCGCAACCGACCTGCCGCCAGCCAGGGAACTTCTTATCCGCGGATTGCCCAGATTCCGCAGAAGATTCACCGCTGCCGCCCGGCGCAGTGCAACGAGAAATCAATCTGCGGCATCCGTGAAATCTGTGGGTGCCCTCCCGCGTTGAACCGGCGCAGAGCCACCGCCCGCCCAGGCCGGCTGCGCTTACCGCGATTCACTCCGGATAGTTCATTTCCAGATCGATCGCGCCCAAGCGGCGCAGGTCGTCCAGGCCGCGGGCAGCGCGCTCCAGTCCCTCGGCCACGCCGCGGTCGACCACGCCCACGTCGCTTGCCGCCACCGAGTCGCCCGGCGCCGTGCCGACCGTGTACACGCCGATCACGGCCAGCGGGGTCGAGGGGGCCAGCTTGAACTCGGGCTTCGAGTTGTAGAACGTCCCCTCCAGCAGCGTGAGCGCAAACGACGCGTCGCCGTGCTGCACGAACCGGTGGATCGGGTTGCCGACGTAGAACTGATACGGCCCCAGCACCAGCTCGCCGCGATAGTTGTCGACTTCCAGCCCGGCGTTTTCCGGTTGCACCAGTTCGAACTTGGCCCCTTGCAGCGTTACGCGTCCTGGCGGCAGGCTGGCGTCCCCCTGCATGCGGAGCAGGTGGTCGGAGCTTTCGACGTAGAAATCGCTGGCCACGAACGAATGATTGTCCTGAACCCACAAGGCCGGATCGGTGACCGTGCCCAGCCGGACGCAGCCGCCCAGGAACCCGTCGCGCTCTCGGGCTTTGCCTTGGACGAGGATCGTGCCCTCGTAGGACAGGCCCAGCAGCGCGACGGCCCGGGCGCAATCGGTGAAGTGGATGTTGCCGTTGAACTCGCGAAACAGCACCCGATCGAGCGGGCCCAGGTTGGCAAAGCGGATGCCGCGCTCCAGCGGCTTTTTCTGGTACATGCCCCAGACCCAAACGCGATCGTAGGTCATCGACGTCGCCTTGCCGGATCCGGTCTGGCGGATGTCGATCGCATTTTCGCCCACGCCCGTGTCATGATGGCCGATGGCGATATTTTCCAGCGTCACGCGCTCGGGATCGCGCACGTCGAGCGTGGTGCCGCCCGCCGGGCCCTTCCATAGCAGCGCCGTGCGATAGCCCGATCCGCCGAAGTAATAATTCGCGCCCCCCAGTTCCAGCGTCTCGCTGACCACGTAGCGGCCGCCGGGCAAATAGGCGATCGCGTCCTGGCCGTGCGCCCGCGCGGCGGCGATGGTCTTGACGATCGCGGCCGTGTCGTCGCTGCCGCCGTCCCCCTTGGCGCCGAAGTCGCGCTTGGCGTCGAACACCTTGCCCGGAATGGCGACGCGACTTTTCAAGAACGACCGCTGGGCCGAGCGGAGCGAGCCGGTCCGCGAGCCGGCCGGCACTTCGATCACTACCGCGGTTTCGGGCCGCTGGACCAGCGGCATATCCTTGGGCACCTGGTTGCCCGAGTGGACCAGCCGCTGCTGGGCGTAGGTCACCTGCACCGGCGCTTCGGCCGAGGGCGGATGCTCGAACCCGCAATCGAACAGCAGGACCGGAGCTCCGCCCAGCTGCACGGCGCCGCCGGCGTGGGTCCAGGCGTCGACGCGGCAATCCTGGATCACGAGCGGCCCGACCGAGCTGGACATCCGGAGAAACTGCTTGGATCCGTGCGAGGTGCAGCGGCGGACGCTGCTCCCCTGCTCGCCGGCCGAGACGATGTCCGTGTCGGCGCTGTGCTCGAAGTGGCTGTTGCGGACGTAGCAGTTCGTGCCTTTGCCGCTGTAGACGCCGACGCCGCAGTGGCGGAACTCGCAGCCCTCGAACGTCAGGTCCAGATCGTTGAAGCTGCGCAGCGAGGCTCCGTGTCCGCAGTGTTCGAACAGGCAGTTCTGGAAATGCGTTTCGGCGGTGGCGATTTTTTGCTCGTGGCCGACGCGGACGCCGGCTTCGGTGAAGTTCACAAACGCTTCGTGCTGATGCCGGATCTCGGTCTCGAAGATCTTGAGGCAGGCGTGGTCGAAGCCCACGGCCGCCTGGCCCCGTCCGTCCCAGGTGAGGCCGACGTAGCGGCTGTAGGGCATGCCGTCCTGGGTCCAAAACATCCGCCCGCCCGGCGGTCCGTGCCAGGCCAGCACGGTGGTCCGGCCATGTCCGACGAGCGACACGCCCAGGAACCGGCCGTGCGGAACGACCAGCGTCTGGGTGATGCGATACGTGCCCGGCGGAAAATAAATCGTCGCTGCGTCCTGGATCCGATCGAGCGCGGCCTGAATTGCCGCCGTGTCGTCCGCCGCGCCGTCCCCTTTGGCCGGCGGCGTGGCGGCCGTCTTGACGTTGATCCAATCGCTCCGCTCCTGCCAGGCCAGTTCGGGGATCGCCGGTTCCTCGGCGCGCAATGTCGCCCCTGCGCCCGCGGCCCACAGCACCAGGCCGATGATTGCCGCAGGCCAGACTTGAAAGCTCACGCGAGATCGCTTGGAGGCGCTCATGCAGGTTTGCCTGTTTATGGTGGAGTGCCGGGCGGTTGGTCAGGGATTGATTGCCCGCGGCCAGAAATATCCCCAAGCGGAGAATCCCAATCGAGAGAATGCCAATCGAAAGAATGCCAGTTCAGAGAATCGTAGCAGCCCGCGCGGGGCTCGACAAAAGCGCGGGCCATGTCCCCGGCCTTGTTTCCAATCTGCGCGTATCTGCGTCCATCCCATTCATCTGCGTTCTCTGCCGGAGCTCGATTCAAGCGAGCCGCGGCGGTCCGCGTTTGGGCGGCAATTTATCGCGAGCACCCGCCCCGATCCGATGAATGCCTCCAAAAGAGATGTTGGATTCGCAGCAGGAAGGCGTGATCCACGGATTTCGCAGATTACAAAGATATATAAGAGCCCGATGGCGGCTCCACGACGGTCTGCTTTGCGCAATCCAATCTGCGTAATCGGTGAAATCTGTGGATGATTCTTCCTCCCGTTTCCCCTCGGGCTCCACGGTGAGCCGCCGGCCGACGCCGGTCCGGATGCCGGTTCGGGCGGTTTTGCATCGCCCGGATGGCCCGGTACAATGCGGGAGCGGAGTGGGCCCATGCGCCCAGCCGCTCGCCCGCCAAGATGGTTCCCGCCGCGACGGACTGCCCTGCCGTTTCCTGACCTTCCAACTGTCCCGGATTCCACTGCCATGCGCTTTTGCCTGCCCCGCCTGCGTATTGCTGTCGTTTTGAACCTGCTGGCCGCCCTGCCCGCCGTTGCCCTGGCCGCTCCCGATGGCGACTGGCCGACCTTCCGCGGATCGGACCGCTCGGCCGTGTCGAAGGAAAAAGGGTTGCTGCAAGCCTGGCCCGAGTCGGGCCCGCCGCTGGTCTGGGAGACTCAGGGTGCCGGTCGCGGCTACGCCAGCCTGGCCGTTGCCGGGAACCGCATTTACACCCTGGGCGATGCCCCCAGCACGGCCGACGACAAGGACGAATACCTCGTCGCCTTCGATCGCCAGAACGGCAAGCAGCTCTGGAAGCTCAAGACCGGCAAGCCCTGGACCGACGGCTCGCCCGACTGGCAAAGCTCGCGCTCCACGCCCTCGGTCGACGGCGACCGGGTGTACGTCGTCACGCCGCACGGTGTGCTGGTGTGTGCCGACGCCAACAGCGGCAGCGAACTGTGGCGCAAGGACCTCAAGGCCGACCTGGGAGGCAAGAAGGGCGACGGCTGGGGCTATAGCGAGTCGGTGCTGATCGACGGCGACCGGCTGATCTGCACTCCCGGCGGCGAAGGGGCCACGATGGTCGCCCTGGACAAGAAAAACGGCGAGGTGATCTGGAAGGCCGTTCGCCCCGGCGACCGCGGCGCCGGCCACTCGTCGGTCGTCATTTCGCAGGTCGGGCCAACCAAGGTTTATGTCCAGACCACGGCCAGCGGGGCCCTGGGCGTCCGGGCGGCCGACGGCAAGCTGCTCTGGTCGCAGGAAATCGACCAGACCACCTGCGTCATTCCCACGCCGATCGTTCGCGGCGACCTGGTCTTCTTTGCCGCCGGCTACGGCCGCGGCGGCTCGCTGCTCAAGCAGATTCCCGCCGCCGACGGCGAAGTCGCGGTCGAGGCCGTCTACCCGCTCAAACAAAGCCTGGCCAACAAGCACGGCGGCGTCGTGCTGGTCGGCGATTATCTGTTTGGCGATTCCGACGACGCGGGCATTCCCTTCTGCGCCGATCTGATGACCGGCGAGATCAAGTGGAAGTCGCGCAGCTCAGGCCGGGGCTCGGCGAGCGTGGCCAGTGCGGACGGCTGCCTGTACGTGCATTTTGCCGACGGCAAGATGTGCCTGATCAAGGCCGTGCCCGAGGGTTTTGAGGAAGTCGGCTCGTTCACGGTTCCCGGCAGCGGCGAACGGCCCAGCTGGTCGCACCCGGTGATCGTCGGCGGCAAGCTCTACCTGCGCGAGCAGGACCGGATCTTGTGCTACGACGTGCGGGCGAAATAGGGAGCTGCAGGGGAGAGATTTATCCACAGATTTCACGGACGACACAGATTTTAAGCGAACGAAGGCGGCGCGGTCCCGGGCTGCTGCGCTCAACGCAATCGCCGGAATCTCCGAAATCTGTGGATCACATACTCTGCGGTCTTCCTGCCGGCATCCCGTTCATCTGCGTCGATCTGCGTTCATCGGCGTTTACTGGATCGGCCCGGGCAATGCTGGATGTCGCGGTCCGAGTTCAGACCGCCTCGGCTCGCTTGAAGCGGCGTCCATTGAGGATCGCAGATGAACCGGATGAACGCAGATACGCGCTGATGCGGGCGCGATGGCGGAGGACATGCCCGCCGTTCTAATGCCCGCGCGAGTAGGACCGAATCCTGTGCTACGACGTGCGGGCGAAATAGGGAGCTGCAGGGGAGAGATTCATCCACAGATTTCACGGATTGCGCAGATTTTAAGCGAACGAAGCCGGCGCGGCCCCGGGCTGCTGCGCTCAACGCAATCGGCGGAATCTCCGAAATCTGTGGATCACATACTCTGCGGTCTTCCTGCCGGCATCCCGTTCATCTGCTTCGATCTGCGTTCATCGGCGTTTACTGGATCGGCCCGGGCAATGCTGGATGTCGCGGTCCGAGTTCAGACCGCCTCGGCTCGCTTGAAGCGGCGTCCATTGAGGATCGCAGATGAACCGGATGAACGCAGATACGCGCTGATGCGGGCGCGATGGCGGAGGTCGTGCCCCCCGTTCTAATGCCTGCGCGAGCAGGACCGGATCCTGTGCTACGACGTGCGGGCGAAGTAGCAGGCCGGCGCGGAGCGGACATGGCCGCAGGGCCGATCGGGTGTGCGTCAATCGCCTTTGAACATCACGTCGTCGTCTTCGTCCCTGGCCTTGGTCGGCGCGGCCGCCGGCCCGGCTTTGTGCCGGATTGCGTTGAACCCGTGCGCAACGGCCTCGCTGACCTGCGTGCCTTCCAGTTCAACAGTGGCCAGCAGCGGCAGATCGTCCAGTTGCTGCAGCCCGGCGTCGGTCACATTCGTTTGATTGAGCGAGAGGCAGCGCAGCGCCTCCAGCCGGCCAAGCGGTTCGAGGCCTTTGTCGCCCACGGGCGTGCCGTCGAGGCTGAGCACAGACAGCAATGGCAGGTCGGCCAGGTAACCCAGGCCCGCGCCGGTAACGTGCGTGTGACCCAAGTCAAGCTCAACGAGGCCAGTCAGGCCGCGGAGCGAAACGAGCCCCGCATCGGTAACCCGAGTTCCTCTCAGATCGAGATGCCTCAGCGCCCTGAGGTTTTCCAGCGACTTGAGCCCCAGGTCGGTGACGTCGGTCTCGTCGAGTGCCAGATACTCGAGCGCGGTACTGCCGGCGAGGTGCGCCAGCCCAGCATCGGTCACACGTGTCCGCTGCAGGGACAGCGACCGCAGTTGGGCGAGCGCGCTCAGGTGGGCGAGCGAATTATCGTCCACTTGCGTGTCGTATAACACCAGACATTCCAGCTGACGCAGGCCACGGAGGTGGCTCAACCCGGCGCCCGTGATCGATGTTTCCGCCAGGCTCAAGTAGGTGAGCTGCCGCAGGCCGGATAAATGTGCCAGGCCCGCGTCGGTCACGCCCGTTCCGTTCACGCCCAGATCGAAAAGCCGGCGCAAACGGCCAATGCTTGCCAGCCCGGTGTCGGTAATCGGTGCATGATCGAGATCCAAGGCATACAAGTAGGGAAGGTCTCCCAGAATTGCCAGGCGCGCGTCGGTGATCTTCCCCGAGTCCATGTACAGAGACATCGTCTTCAGCGGCGGTTCGGCGCCGCACAGCACGAGCAGCTTTTCGACGGCGCTCGGGGCCTCGTAGCTGCTTTCGCTGATGCAGGCGAACTCGCGCACGGCCGCCTCGGCGGACTGCTCGCGCCGCACCCGCAAGAGCTCGCCCCCCAACCAGCCTAGCGGCGCACCCACCACGACTGTGGCCAGCAGGAGCGTCCTGAGGCTGAAACTCAAGAGCCGGCGGCGGGGCTGGGTCGCTAGGGTGGCCATGCCTGCATTCTACCGCGGTGTTCGGCGAGCGGCTCGGCCGATTGACGCCCGCTTGCCGCACCGGGCACAATTGAGCGACCTTTTCGCCTGTCCGGCCATCCACCTCCCCTGAGACACCCCCCGAGTGCCGCGCAAAAAACTGCTTCGAGGCCGACTTCAGCCCGCTCGACGTTGAAAGCCGCTGCCGTGCGCCTCGGCCTGTGCTGCATCTTTCGCGCGCAGCCGATCAAATTTCGCACCGCCACGGCCACGGCCCTGGTGCGCAGCGAGCGCAGCCGGCAACTCGACCGTCTGGCCGAGCTGTGTCTGGCAAACGCCCGAGCGCTTTTGGCGGCCTTGGAATTCTGCCACCAAAACGGCATCGGTTGCTTTCGCGTCAACAGCCAGATCCTGCCGCTCAAAACCCATCCTAAGGTCGGCTACCGGATCGACCAGCTGCCCGGCCACGAGGAGATCGTCGCCGGGTTCCGCGCCGCCGGCGAGCTGGCTCGGCGGCATAGCCTGCGGACCTGTTTTCATCCCGATCAGTTTGTCGTGCTGAACTCGCCGCGGGCCGAGGTCGTGGCCGCGTCGCTGGCCGAGCTCGACTATCAGGCCGAGGTGGCCGAGTGGATCGGGGCCGACGTGATCAACATCCATGCCGGCGGCGCCTACGGCGACAAGCCAGCCGCGCTTGTGCCGCTTTGCCGCCTGCCTGGACCGGCTGCCCGAGCGGGTGCGCGCCCGGCTCACGGTCGAGAACGACGACGTGACCTACACCCCGGCCGACCTCGTGCCGCTGTGCCGGGCGGTGGGTTTGCCGCTGGTTTACGACGTGCATCATCACCGCTGCAATCCCGACGGGCTGACCATCGAGCAGGCCACGCGCCGGGCGCTCGCCACCTGGAATCGCGAGCCGCTGTTTCATATTTCCAGTCCGCTGGCCGGCTGGACCGGGCCCAAGCCCGGGCGGCATCACGACTTTATCGACCCCGAGGATTTTCCCGCCTGCTGGCGGCGCAAGCGGATCACCGTCGAAGTCGAGGCCAAGGCCAAGGAGCTGGCCGTGCTCCGGCTGGCGGCGGAGCTGCGTCAGGGCCCTCGGCCCGCGCCGGCCTGGGTGGTGTATCTCTTGCGCTGTGCCGACGGCACGCTGTATACGGGCGTGACCAACGACCTGGATCGGCGCTGCGCGATGCACAATGCCGGCACCGCCTCGCGCTACACGCGCAGCCGGTTGCCGGTGGAGCTGGTTTATCAGGAGCCGGCGTCCGGCCGCAGCGCCGCCCTGAAGCGCGAGCTGGCGATCAAGAAGCTGTCCCGGTCAGCGAAGGAAGCGCTGATCCGCGGACCAGCTTAGGCGGTCCGGGCTTGGACGGCGGGCGTCAGCGAGCCTTGCAGTGCCGGTCCAAAGAACGCAGATGAACGGGATGAACGCAGATGAAGGGGGATAACCGGCAGTGAGAAGACAAAGATCATCCACAGATTTCACAGATCGAGAAAGTCGAGTCCCTCGCGCCGGCCGGCCCCATCGAGCACACACATCTGTGGAATCTGTGGAATCTGTGGATCGCCTTCTGTCTTGCCATGCAGTCGTGCAACTTCGTTTTCCGATCTGCGCGTATCCGCGTTCATCCCGTTCATCTGCGTTTGCCGCTCGATCGAGCTTCAGCCTGGCGCAGGCGGTCCGAGCTTGGACGGCTGGCGTCAGCGAGCCTTGCAGTGCCGGTCCAAAGAACGCAGATGAACGGGATGAACGCAGATGAAGGGGATGATCGGCAGTGAGAAGTAAAGATCATCCACAGATTTCACAGATCGCGAAAATCGAGTCCCTCGCGCCGGCGCATTCTATTGAGCGCCCCCATCTGTGGAATCTGTGGATCGCCTTCCGGCACGTCGCGCGTTCGTACAACTTCGTTTACCGATCTGCGTTTATCCGCGTTCATCCCGTTCATCTGCGTTTGCCGCTCGATCGAGCTTCAGCCTGGCGCAGGCGGTCCGAGCTTGGACGGTGCGAGTCGATGCAGGCGGACGAAGAACGGCGCGTCAACCGGCCTTCGCCGTCTCTTCGATGCTCCCGCGGTTGATCGCGTCGATCAGTTGCCGCAGGCGGCCCAGGCTGCGGCGGTTGAAGCGGAAGATCAGCCGCACGTAGGCGGCCAGGTCAACTTCGTCGCGCTCCTCGGGCAAGGCCGGCCCCAGCGTGAAATCGCCCCCGCTCAAAATGTCGGGAAACTTTTCGTTGATGGCCGCCAGCAGCGCGTCGCTTGGCCGCTCCTTGAGCCGGAGCACCAGCTTGTTCTTCACGTAGCGCATGCTGTGGTAGATGCGGAAGAACTGCAGGATCTCGGTCACGGCCACGTCGACCTGGTCGGTCAATTTGTACAGCGACAGATCCTCGGGCGAGATCATTCGGTCGCCCAGCAACTTGTGGCGGACGAAATCCTGGAACTCCTGCCAGAACGAGCCGCCGGGCGCGTCGAGCAGCACGACCGGCACCATGTCGCGCTTGCCGGTCTGCAGGAGCGTGAGCACTTCCAGGCCCTCGTCCAGCGTGCCGAAGCCGCCGGGGAGCAGGCAGACCGCATCGCACTCTTTCACGAACATCAGCTTGCGGGTGAAAAAGTATTTCATGTGCACCAGCTTGGCGTCGCCGGCGATCACGGGATTGGCGTACTGCTCGAAGGGGAGCATGATATTGAGCCCCATCGAGTTTTCGCGGCCGGCCCCCAGGTGGCCGGCTTCCATGATCCCGCTGGCGGCCCCGGTGACGACGAGCCATTTGTTGTCGGCCATCGCCCGGCCGAAAGCCACGGCCTGCTCGAAGGCGGGATCCTCGGGCCGCGTGCGAGCCGAGCCGAAAATCGTCACCTTCCGCTGCGTGCGATACGGGCTGAACACCTTGAACGCGTAGCGCAGCTCGCGCACCGTGCGGCTGAGCAGCTTCAGGTCGCCGCGCGACGTGCGGTCGCCGGCCAGCTTGTCGGCCGAATCCTTGATTTGCTCGATCAACTCGGCCACCCGCTGGCGGTCGAGCACGGTGTTCCGCTCGACGCCCGAGTTCAATTCGTCGGGGAGCGGCGTCTCCTGCGAGGCAGGGTCCGCCGGAAGCGAGTTATGAGAGTCTGTGTCCGCCACGCGTCAGCTTTCGTTGCTCGAGGCGCTCGGCCCCGGGGAAAAGTCGCTCGCTGGCACGGGCCGAGAGAGGGGGTGTGCCTGAAGGCCTATTATAGTTTCGCCGCCGGCCAGCGGGAAAGCCGAACGAGCGGGCCAGTTGCGGCACGCTAGCGCCACCGGAGCAGTCAGGCCCTGGCAGTGAGAACATTCGGCAGTCGCGAGGGGCGGCAAAACGCGCTGCCTTTGGCGACGTCCCCGGCCGCTCGCTGGTCCGCTCGACGCGCGCAGACCGAAAAACCGTGCGGATTCAGCGAGCGCCGGCCCGGCGTCGCGCGATCCAGCTTCCGTTGAACGGGTTTACGATGACCTGGTTTCCGCTGGCCGAATTGCCCGCACAAAAGACGTCCGGTGCCTACGGCAAGATCGACGCACAGCAGAAACCACGGCTTGGCTCACGCTCCCTGTCGCTCGATCGCGCTTGCCGCGCTACGCCGATCTGGAGAGTCATTTACGCATGCTACGCTTCGGCGCGAAACGCACTTCGCACGTCGAACGAGCGAATCTTTGGCCGGGCAGGCCGATTCCGCACGGTGAAACAACACCAAACGTCAGGCGACTCGCTGCGGCCCAGGCCATCAATTTCCCCGGGAACAACCCACCCCCCCGAATGCGCCAGATACTCTACTGGCCTGTCTTGTGATAGGCTGGTCGATCGACAATGGATCGCGATTTCGTTCGACCCCCGACTGGCGGCTTGGGAGTGCCCTGACATGTACGGCGGATCCGTGAGAACTCGAACCAGATTCGGCGATCGAACCGTGCAACCTTGGTCGCGCTTGCTGCGGATCGAAGCGCTGGAGGTGCGGCAACTGCTCACGGCAACCGCCGTCAACGATAGCTACAGCGTCGAAAAGAATGTGGCCCTGACCGTTAGCGCGCCGGGCATCTTGGCGAACGATACGGATTCCACCGGGCTGACGCTCGGCGCGTCGCTGGTCAGCTCGCCTGCGCATGGCAATTTACTGTTCAACGCTTCGGGCGGATTTACCTACACGCCGACAACCGGTTACACCGGCGCGGACTCGTTCACCTATACGGCCACTGACGGGACGTCGACCTCGAACGTCGCCACGGTCAGCTTTACCGTGTCCGACAACGCGCCCGTCGTCGTGCCGCAAAGCTATGTCCTGAACGAGAACCTGCCCCTGACGGTCGCGGCGCCAGGCCTGCTCACCGGGGCCAGCGACGTCAACGGCGACACGCTCAGCGTTTCGCTGGTTGCGGCTCCCGCCAACGGCAACGTGGTCGTCAGTGCCGGCGGCGGGTTTACTTATACGCCGAACGCGAATTACACGGGCTCCGATTCGTTCACGTATGAAGCCAGCGACGGAACTCTGAACTCGAACGTCGCCACCGTTTCGCTGACGGTGAATGCCGTCACGCAACCGCCGGTCTCGGCGAGCGAAGCGTACCACGTCAACGAAAACGGCCAACTGGTGATCGGCACCAGCCCGCGCACGTCCGTCATTACCGTCCAGCAGACCTACAACTCGTTGGTCTACGATGCCAACAGCGGCCTGCTCTATGGCGACACGAGCACCGGCATCCAGTCGATCAATCCGCAAACCGGTGCCTTGGGCACGCTCGTGGCCGTCAGTGGCAGCCCGGGCCAAATGGTGATTTCCAGCAACGGCGAGTACATCTATTCGGTCATCAATGGCGGCGGGAGCGTATCGCGGTTCAACACGGTGACGCAATCGACCGACCTGACGTTTGCCCTGCCCTCGGGGCTGGCGGTGGGCACCATTTCGGCGATACCCGGCAGCCCCAATTCGGTGCTGATCAGCATGCGTTACCCGGGCTACAGTCCGCCGGCGGGCGGCACGGATGTTTTTCAGAACGGCGTGGCTCTGCCCGATCATGTGGGGCAAGGGCTGGGCACCGGCGGGCCCGACGAGTCGTTCGTCGATCCCAACGGCGTGAACGCCTACGGCTACGATACCACCGATTCCGGTTATGGCTTCTGGTACATGACGATCGAGGCCAACGGAATCGAACCCGCGACGCCTACGGGTGTCAACTGGCCGCTCTATGGCCCCGCGGGATATCTGGCCGAGGCGGACGGCCTGATTTTCAGCAGCACCAACCATGCCGTGAGCCTGGCCACGGGCCAGTCGATCGGGGGCTGGTCGGGGAACAACTATACGCTCGACGTGCCCAACGACAAGCTGTTTTCAATCAACAACAACGGGTCGACGCAGACGATTTATTCGTACGTCATGAATACGATGGCGCCGATCAACTCGCTGACCGTCCCCATCGCCGGCAACAATGCCGACCTGACGCGGTTTGGCCAGAACGGCCTGGCGTTTCTGAGCGGTGGCGGGCAAACGATCCTGGTGCAGTCCGACTTGATTTCCGGCGACCCGTACCGAGGGGTTTTGGCCGACAATACCGACCCGAACAACTTGCCGTTGACCGCGCAGCTCGTGACGAACGTGCAGCACGGAACGCTGTCTTTGAATTCCAATGGCACCTTCACGTACACGCCGAACGCCGGCTTCTACGGCACCGACAGTTTCACGTATGAATCGAACAACGGAACGCTGAACTCCAGTCCGGCCACGATCACGCTGCATGTCGACGCGCCGCCGGTCGCTCCGTCCAGCAGCTATCAAATTGGCCAAAGCACTTCGGCATCGTTCACTGCCGCGCAAGGGGTGCTGGCTGGCGCAGTCGACCTGAACGGTTATCCCCTCTCGGCGTCGCTCGTCAGCGGCCCGCAGCACGGAACCTTGACGCTCAACAGCAATGGCTCGTTTACGTATGCGCCTACGTTGAACTATCACGGTGCGGACAGCTTCACGTTTGTCGCCAACGACGGTTATTCGAATTCCGCGACGGCCACGGTCAGCCTGACCGTCAATGCCCCGCCGTCCTTGAACACAACGTTCACCACGGCCACGTTTCTGGCCGGGGGCAGCACGCTCTCGTACGTCATCGTTCCCATCGTCTCGGACCCCAACATTCCCCTGGTGGGAGACGAACTGCAATTGCAGGTCAATCTCGGCACGCTCAGCGTGCCCACCGCGACGACGGGTGTCACGATCGTGGCCGGCAGCAACGGCAGCGGAAACGTGACCATCCAGGGGTCTTTGTCGCAGCTCAATGCAGCATTGGCCGACATGACGTATACGCCCAGCGGCGTCAGCAAGGCCTCGCTGGCAATCTCGCCCACCGATCCGACCAGCGGCACCGGCGGCGCCGGATTGAACGGCTCGAACACGATCGTCATGTTGGCGGTCGCCCCGCCAATCGTCACGGTGAGCGATTCGGGGGGCACCTACACGGGAAATCCTTTCCCAGCCACGGCGCTCGTCAACGGCGCCGCGAGCCTGGAAGGGGTCAGCCCGACTTTCGCGTATTACGTGGGCAGCACCGCTACGGGCACGCCCAGTTCGACCCCTCCCAGCGCGATCGGCACCTACACGGTTGTGGCCAGGTTTGCCGGCAGCACGGACTACCCGGCGGCTTCGAGCGCCCCGCTGACGTTCAACATCAATCCCGTGCCGACTGGCGCCACCGTCGGAATTCCGCTGGGGGTCCTCGGCAATGCCGGGCAAACGGTGAACGTGCCGGTTGCCATTACCGACAATGCGTTCGGCCTGGCGTCGGCCGACCTGGCGATCGACTACAATCCGGCCCTGCTGACTCTGACGAATTCGAATGTCAGCCTGAGCAATTACCTGACCGGAGTCGGGGGCTGGGGCCTGGAAGTCAACGTAGATAATACCCAAGGTGTCGCCTATGTGGGCATTTTTTCGGCGACCGGTTTGCCGGATGGCACGCCGCAGTTGCTCAATCTGGCGTTCACCGTGGCCGGCAATGCACCCTACGGCTCCACGCCGGTTACGATCGATCCCAACAATAGCGATCTTTACAATTCGAGCAGCGCTGCGCTAACGCTTTCGATTAGCAATGGCAGCGTGGCCGTGAAGGCCATGCCCACGGTCACGGTGAGCGATGCGGGCGGCACGTACACCGGCAATCCGTTCCCGGCTACGGCGCTGGTCAATGGTTCGGCGACGCTGGAAGGCGCCGCCCCGACCTTGGCTTACTACGTCGGCAGCACGGCCACGGGCACGCCCAGTGCCACGCCGCCGTCGGCAATCGGCACGTACACGGTGGTGGCCAATTTTCCCGGCAGTCCCGATTACGCGGCCGCTTCCAGCAACCCGGTCACGTTCTCCATCGTGCCTTTTGCCGTGACTTCTTTCGCGCAGAACTCGACCGGATTCACTTTTCAGCTGAACGCCGCCCCGAATTTAAGCGTGCTCAATCTGTATTCGGGCAATGGCGGTGCCCTTGGCGCGCCGGATCTGACCTTGCTCGATGGCTCGACTCCGGTCCAGGGTTCGCTGGTCTGGGATCCTGCCACGCTGACGGCTACGTTCGTGCAGACCCGCGGCATTCTGGCCCCGGGCAGCTACAGCGTGACCTTGGTCAGCGGAACGAGCGCTTGGGTCGACAATTACGGCAATCCCTTGAACAGCGGCAGCAACTATACGAACAGCTTTACCGTCTCCGCCCCCACCGCGCCCATTTTGACCTTGCCCGACTTCGCCCGCGGGCCGGGCCAGAGCGTGGACGTCAGCGATGCCGCGGCCAGTTACGGCACGGCGGCGTCCAGCCTGCTGCCCGTCGCGCTGAGCAGCACCACGGGCGTCACTAGCGTCAGCTTCGAGTTGGACTACAACGCCAGCTATCTGAATATCAGCAACGTGGCGCTAGCCGCCGGCATCAGCGGCACGCTGTCGTTCACCAATACGACGCCGGGAGTGCTCTTGGTCAGCATTACCGGCTTTAGCTCGACCGCCACGGCCGGGGCGATCGGCGGAACGGATATCGTGGACATTACGGCCAGCGTGCCGACGGCTGCGATCTCTTCCTACGGCGCGTTGGCGCTGCTCTCGATCGTCAATCCGCAGGTCAACGGCGGGGCAACTCCGATCTCCAATGCCTTGGAGAAAGTGGTCTACTTCGGCGATGCCAGTGGAGACGGCAAGGTGAACGCTGCGGACGCCACTCTGGCGGCCCGCAACAGGGTGCACCTGGACAGCGGGTTCAGCGCCTATCCGCTGACCGATCCGCGAATCGTCGGCAACGTGACTGGGTCCGGATCGCTGGCCAGCTCGGACGCTTCGCTCATGGCTCAAGTCGGAGTGCATCTGGCGGTTGCCAAGATTCCGACGATCCCAAGTCATGGGGCGCTCACGGCGGCGGGCGTCGACCCGACCGTCGGCATTCCCACCGGCATTGCGGCGACTGCCGGTCAGACGGTCGACGTGCCGGTCAGCATCCTGGACAACGCCGCCGGCCTGGCCTCGGCCGATCTGGCGATCGATTACAATCCGGCTCTCCTCTCGCTGACTAACGCGGGCATTACGCTGAGCAGCGCCTTGTCCAGCGCAGGCTGGGCGTTGGTCCAAAATGTGGACAGCACGAATGGCGTGGCGTACGTAAGCCTGTTCGCCACCAGCGGGCTGCCCTCCGGCACGCCGCAGTTGCTCAACCTGGCGTTCAGCGTCTCCGACCATGCGCCGTCCGGGTCCTCGGCGATCACCGTTGATCCGAATAATAGCGATCTGGGCGACACAAACGGCGATCCCTTGACGCTCTCGGAGAGCAACGGCAGCGTTGCGATTGGCGGTGCGCAGCAGGGTCCGACGGTGTCCATTACTCCCGTCACACCCAGCCCGCGCAATTCTGGCGTCGACGCGATGACGATTACGTTCAGCGGGCCGGTCTCGGGCTTTGGCCTGAGCAACTTGCAGCTCAGCTCGGGTGGCGGCGCCAACTTGCTGACCGGTTCTCAAACACTCACCACCAGTGATAACACGACGTGGACCCTGGGCAACCTGGCAGGCTTGACCAGTCCAGGCGGCACGTACGTGCTGACGCTCTCGCCCGCCGGCATCCAGAGCGCCGGTGCTGCGCTGGCCAGCGGCGCCACGAGCAGCTTCGTGATTGCTCCCTGGCAGAACACGGGGAAACCGGTCGACGTGAATGGCGATGGCGCGGTCACGCCGATCGATGCTTTGGTTGTGATCAATTACTTGAATGCCCACGGCCAAGGAGCGCTGCCGCCCGCGTTCGCGGGCTCCAACTATCTGGACGTCAATGGCGACAACCAGGTGACGCCCCTCGACGCCCTGTCGGTCATCAATTACCTGAATGCAATCGTCACCCCGCAAGCGGTCGGCGGCGCCGCGGTCGAGAGCCCGCTGGACGGCACTGCTGCCTCCACGGCGCCAGTTGCCACGGCGAGTGTCGATGGGCGTCTGGCGATGGGGGTCTCGCTCAGCACGAACGTTCAACCGGCGATTTTGGGCGCCAATGCACTTTCGAGTATTTCCCCCCCGAGCCTGCTAGCTGGGCCGGCATCCGGTTCCGCCGCCGCGGGCGGCTGCCCGAATCAGGCCGCAGCAAATTCGGTGCAGTCTGCCGGCAGCCGCCGCCCAGCCGACGGGGCGGCAGAGGCCGCTGCCGCTGCGGCGCTGTTCTCCGATCCGGAGCTCGAATGGTGAACGTCCTGACGACGTCACGACGACGTCGCGAGCCACGAGCCACGAGCGTCAGGCGGTCTTCGAACGGCACCAAATTGGCCTTGAAAGCCCGAGTCCTGTCGGACGGCTGGTTGCCTCAACTCCCGGGCCGCCTGCGATCACCAGTCGCCTCAAAACGGACCTAAAGCACGAGCTCCGGCGCGAGGTGGGCAAAAACAAAGCAGCCCGGCCTTTGTGGGGCCGGGCTGCTGTTGGGATCTCGAGCGTAGAGACGTTCTGCCAGGAATCGGCTTCTTCAAGCCGAGGGGCGGCGATAGTGCTGGTAGGCCAGGATCACTTCGTACAGGTCGGTGGAAATCGTGATTTCGTCGTCGGCGAAGTCCTGCAGCCAGGTGCGTTCGCTGCGCACGGCGTCGGCCAGCAGCGGGAAAATCTCGCCCAAAGGAACGGTCACGATATCGCGCCGCGTGGCCGGTTCGGCGGTGGCGGCAGCAGTTTCGTTCTCGGGACCGTAATAGACGCGAAGTTGGGTTCGGGCCATGAAACGTTTCCTTACGTTAGGAGTTCCTGTAGCCGGCAATCCTTGCCGACCTGGCCGCGACCGAGCGCATGCATGCGCGCTTTGTCGGCGGCTCGGGTGCCCGCCCTGATGTCGAGTAATCATCGGCCGCCGAGACGCTAGGGTTTGATGTTTTTTGAGCACACCGGGCGTTTTTTTCTGGCGGCGGGCTGCGGCGCGATAACCGGGGCAAGAGGCGCGGACTTGCCGAGAGCGAACTTGCCGCGAGCGGCCTGTTGCTGGCGCCAGCAACGCCCGGCGGGGCGGCAAGCTTGACAACCCTACGTCCAAGTCCTAGATTGCCCGGACGAGCAAGTCGAAACGAATCAATCTGTTGCGCCGATTTTTGTGATCCGGCGCAGACCCTTGCATGGCCACCATCGCTACGCTCGCCATCGATCTGGGGCCGATCGCTGGCCATCTGCAAATCCCCCTGGGCAGGGTCGAGCGCGTCGTCGAGCTCCTGGATGCTGGCAACACCGTCCCGTTCATCACCCGGTATCGTAAGGACGAGACCGGCGGCCTGGACGAGGAGCAAATCCGCGAAATCCAGCAGCGGCTCGGCAAACTGCGGCTGCTCGGCGAACGCAAGCAAACCATCCTGCGGTCGATCGAATCGCAAGGCAAGCTGACCGAGGCCCTGGCCGCCGAGATCGAAGCCGCCCAAAGCACCAAGCGGCTCGAAGACCTCTACCTGCCCTTCAAGCCGAAGAAGCAAACGCTGGCCACCGTGGCCCGCGAGCGCGGGCTCGAGCCCCTGGCCGAAGAGGTGCTCAGCGCGTCCCCCGCGGCGCTCGATTTGGATCTGCGGGCCGCCGATTTCGTCAACACCGATCGCGGCGTCACCAACGCGGCCGATGCCTTGCTGGGCGTCGGGCACATCCTGGCCGAAGTGTTCAGCGAGCGGGCCGATCTCCGGCAGCGGCTGCGCAAGATCGTCGGCCGCACCGGCAAGCTGATCAGCGCCCGGGCCGAGCCCGACGACAAGAAAGCCCAGGGCTTCCGCGACTACTTCGAATACACCGAGCAGTTGGACCGCGTGCCGCCGCACCGCGTGCTGGCCATCAACCGGGGCGAAAAAGCCAAGGTGCTGCGCGTCAAGGTCGAGGCCGACCTCGAAGCCATGCAGCAGACGGCCGACGAGCTGCTCGTGCCGGCCGAACATCCGCACGCCGACTTCCTCCGCGGCTGCGGCCGCGACGCCCTGATGCGGCTGGTGTTTCCCAGCCTGGAGCGCGAAGTCCGCCGCGAAATGACCGATTGGGCCGAAGCCCATGCCGTGGAAGTCTTCGCCCGCAACCTGCGCAATCTGCTCCTCCAGCCGCCGATCCGCGGCCGCCGCGTGCTGGCGGTCGACCCGGGTTTCAAGAGCGGCTGCAAGCTGGCCGCGCTCGACGAATTCGGCGGCCTGCTGGGGCACGCCGTAATCCACCTGGTCGGCAAGGCCGAACGCCGCCAGGAAGCCCGGGCCAAGATCGTCGACCTGATCGATACCCATCAGCTTTCGCTCGTGGCCATCGGCAACGGCACGGCCTGCCGCGAAACCGAAGAGCTGATGGGCGAGTTGCTCACCGAAGAGCTCAAGGACAAGGGCGTGGCCTACGTGATCGTCAACGAGGCCGGGGCCAGCGTCTATTCGACCAGCCCCTTGGGCCGGGAGGAGTTTCCCGAGTACGACGCCACGCTCCGCGGCGCGATCTCGATCGGCCGGCGGATGCAGGATCCGCTCAGCGAGCTGGTCAAGATCGACCCGGCCTCGATCGGCGTCGGCCTGTACCAGCACGATGTCAAAGCCAAGCACCTGCGCACCTCGCTCGACGCGGTGGTCGAGTCGTGCGTCAATTACGTGGCGGTCGACCTGAACTCGGCCAGCCCGGCGCTTTTGCGCTACGTGTCGGGCCTCAATCAATTGACGGCCCGCCGGGTGTACGACTATCGCCGCGAGCATGGGCCGTTCCAATCGCGCGAGCAGCTCAAAGAGGTGCCGGGCTTCGGCGAAGCCGCGTTCGTGCAATCGGCCGGTTTTTTGAAAATCGCCGGCGGCGCCAACCCGCTCGACGCCACCTGGATCCATCCGGAAAGCTATCCGCTGGCCGGGCAAGTGCTTGAATCGATCGGCTGCCAGGTGGCCGACTTGGGCGACAAGGAAGCGGCCGCCCGCGTGGCCGAACGGGTCGCCGCCGCCAAAGCCGAAGAGCTGAACGCCCGGCTCGACAGCGGCATGATGCTGCTCAAGGACATCCTGGCCCAGCTGGCCCGGCCCGGCCGCGACCCGCGCGAGGATCTGCCCCCGCCGATCTTCAAGAAGGGCGTCATCAAGCTCGACGACTTGGCGCCGGGCATGGAACTGTCCGGCACGGTGCTGAACGTGGTTGATTTCGGTGCGTTCGTCGATATCGGCCTGCACGACACCGGGCTGGTCCACATCAGTCAGCTGGCCAACAAATTCGTCCGCGATCCGCATGAAGTGGTTTCGGTCGGCGACATCGTCAAGGTCTGGGTGCACGAGATCGACAAGGCCCGGCGCCGCGTCTCGCTGACCATGATCGCGCCGGGCACCGAGCGCACCGGCGCCGAGCGGCGCGGCCGCGGCAAGGGCGAGGGCAAGGGCGAAGGCCAGTCTCGCGGAGCGTCGCGCGGCGGTTCACGCCGCGGCGGCAAGCCCCAGGCGGCTGCCGGCGGCGCCGCACCAGCAGGCGCCCAAGCGACCGCGGCGCCCGCCCCCGTCGCTCCGCCGACACCCAGGCCCCCCTCGCGCGTGCCGGGTCCGCCCACCAGCCGCAACAAGAACCGGCCCCAGCGCGGCAAGCCGCGCCCCGATCGCGGCGCGCCGTCCTCAGCTCCGCCGCCGAAGTCCAAGATGACCCAACCGCCGCGCAAGCCGCCGAAGGCGGTGGCCCCGATCACCAGCGAGATGATCGCGGGCAAAGTGCCGCTGCGCTCCTTTGGCGATTTGAAGCAGTTCATCGAAAAGAAATCCCAAGCGGATGAGCCCCCTCCGCCAGCGAGCCCCTGATGGATTTCAAAGACCGACTCGAAAAAGCCGTCGAGCGCGGCCAGCGCCTGGGCGAAACCCGCCACCGCGCCAAGCTCGAGAAAGTCCTGGGCGAAGAAGAGCTCAAGCGGCTGCACTCGCAATATCGACTCGAGCTGTCCGAGCGGATCGAGAATTGCCTGCGGCAGATCCCGGCCCATTTCCCGGGCTTTCGCTACGAGTCGGTCGTCGGCGATCGCGGCTGGGGCGCGTCGATCAGCCGCGACGATCTGGATATCGATTCCGGCCGGCGAACCAATTATTTCAGCCGGCTCGAACTGACGGTGCGCCCTTCTCCGCGCTGCACGTGCTGGAGCTGATGGCCAAGGGCACGGTGCGCAACAAAGAGATCTACAATCGCAGCCAGTTTCAATTGCTGGCCGAGGCCGACATCAACATGTTCGCCCAACTCGTCGACCAGTGGGTGCTGGAATTCGCCGAGCTCTACGCCGCCCGGGCGCGGGAATAGCCGCCCGGTTCTGCAGCTGCGGCTATCTGCGTTCATCCGGTTCATCTGCGTTTGCCGCTCGATCGAGCTTCAGGCTGGCTTTGGCGGTCCGCGTTTGGACGGCAACCCTCGGTGTGGCTTCGCGCCGCGCCCGCCACGCAGATGAACGCAGATATCCGCAGATGAAAGGGATGGGGGCAGTAAGAAGAGGTTCGTCCACAGATTGCGCAGATTTCACGGATTCGGCCACGTCCAAATCGCATTGCGGGTTTGCGTCTGATGGGACCAATCTGCGGAATCCGTGAAATCTGTGGATCAGCTTCTCGTTCGTCATCCCCTTCGATTGGCCGCCCGGTTCTCCATCTGCGCCCATCTGCATTCATCCCGTTCATCTGCGTTTGCCGCTCGATCGAGCTTCAGGCGGACTTTGGCGGTCCGCGTTTGGACGGCAACCCTCGGTGTGGCTTCGCGCCGCGCCCGCCACGCAGATGAACGCAGATATCCGCAGATGAAAGGGATGGGGGCAGTAAGAAGAGGTTCGTCCACAGATTGCGCAGATTTCACGGATTCGGCCACGTCCAAATCGCATTGCGGGTTTGCGTCTGATGGGACCAATCTGCGGAATCCGTGAAATCTGTGGATAAGCTTCTCGTTCGTCATCCCCTTCGACTGGCCGCCCGGTTCTCCATCTGCGGCTATCTGCGTTCATCTCGCTCATCTGCGTTTGCCGCTCGATCGAGCTTCAGGCTGGCTTAGGCGGTCCGCGTTTGGACGGCAACCCTCAGTGTGGCTTCGCTCGCGCCCGCCACGCAGATGAACGCAGATATCCGCAGATGAAAGGGATGGGGACAGTAAGAAGAAGTTCCTCCACAGATTGCACGAATTTCGGGGGGCCCCGGGATTCAGCCCGGCCGCGCCACACTGATCTTGACCCCCGCAGCCGTTTCGCCTCGATTGAGGCCCATACACGTGGGCAAAGTTTGCCGTAAATCCGGCCCATGACGGCACTTTGGCTGCCCGGCAGAAGCCAATCGCGGGGAAAAAATTTGTGACCGGCTCCCCGGGTCCCGGCAACCAATAAGTGTGAAGGCCGCACGGAAGTGGTCCGGCTGAGCCTCGAAGCTCGGCAAGGTATAGCCGTGGACGTGACTCTGCAAACCGACGAGCAACTAGCGGCCTTGGCGGCTCGCGAGGGGTCGGATGGACCGGCCTTCGTGGCACTGGTCGAACGCTTCCGGCCGCGGGTCTGGCGGATCTGCTTTCGCCTGATGGGCGACGAGCAGGACGCCGGCGACGCGGCTCAGGAAGTCTTCGTCCGGCTGTTCCTGAACCGGACCAAGTTCGCCGGCCATAGCGCGTACGCCACCTGGGTTCATGCGATCGCGGTGCGCACCTGCCTCGGGCTGCGGCGCTCGCGCGGGCGGCGGCTGCGGCGGGAGCGGGTGACCGACGATCAAAACTGGGAACAAGATCAACCGACGCGGCCGGACCCAGCGCCCGGCCTGTCGCTGGACCTGGCCAAGATGCTGGAAACGCTGGACGAAGAAGACCGGGCCTTGCTGATCCTCAAATATGCCGAAGGTTACGACTACCACGAATTGGCCGAGATCTTCAGCCTCTCGGTCAGCGCCTGCAAGATGCGCATCAGCCGGGCCCGCGAGAAACTGCAAGCCCAATACCCGGAGCAAGACCGCTAACAGCCGATCCGAGAATCGACGGGGACTGTCCCAGTTTTGCGGAGTCCGCGAAGCAAAACGGGACCGTCCCCCTCTCCGAGGCGATTCGCGGAAAGGCCCAAAACCATCCGGCCCGCAACCGCGGCCGGATGGCGCGAGCACGGCACGGAGGACAAACAACATGAACAGCGACTTTTTGGATCAACTGGCCGATGTGGACGTGCCGCCGCCGCCCGCCGAGTTCGGCCAGGAGTTGCACGTGCGGGTGAACCGCACGCTGACCTACCTGCAGCTGATCGAGTTTGCCTGCGCCGCGCTGCCTTGGGCGCTGTGGGAGTTGGGCCGAGCCCTGGCCGGTTGGGCCCGGTTTACGCTGAGCGGCAAGTACGACTGGAACCGGAAGAAGAGAACCCTGTAGTCATTTCTGAACCGGCGCGCCGCGGCACGTACGCCGCGCTTTGCCGCCGGTTCTCACTTCGCGAAAGGAACGAGTCATGGCCACGAACCCCGCCACCGTCGATCTGTCGATCGTCGACACCACCAAGAACGCCCTGTCCGACAGCTTCAACCAGGCTGCCAACCAGTTTTTCATGCTCGCCCCGCGCGTGATCGCGATGGTCGCGGTGCTGGTCGTCGGCTATCTTATTGCCAAGCTGGTCGCCCGGGTCGTCGTGCTCTTGAGCGAGAAACTGGGCCTGCAAATCGCGGCCGAGCGGAGCGGCCTGGCCGAATCCATGGCCCACACGAACATCGGCCGCAACGTGCCCACGATCATCGGCACGATCTGCTTCTGGCTGTTGATGTGCGTGTTCATCATGGCCGCCTTCACGATCCTGGGTCTCGACCCGGTTTCGCAGGCCATGTCGAAAGTGGTCGATTACATCCCGCACCTGCTGGCCGCCGCCGTGGTGGTCGTAATCGGTCTGTTGGCCGCCAGCTTCCTGCGCGGGGTCGTGGCCACCAGCGCCGACCGCGTGGGCCTGGCCTTTGCCGAACCGCTGGCCAACGCCTGCTACTATGCCCTGGTCATCCTGACGATGATCGCGGTCTGCCGGCAGTTGGAAATCAGCCTGGGCCTGGTCGAGCACCTGATCCTGATCGCCGCCGGCGGTCTGGCCGTCGGCTTCGGCCTGGCTTTCGGCTTGGGCGGCCGTGACGTGATGGCCGGCATCCTGGCCGGTTATTACATCCGCCAGCGGTTGCACTCGGGCGACCACGTCCTGGTCGGCGCGATGGAAGGCACGGTCCGCGAAGTCGGTCCGGTGGCCACCGTGATCGAAACCGACGAGGACGGCCTGCTCAATCGTCACAGCATCCCGAACACCAAGATGCTGAACGAAGCGGTTCGCTAGACCGGGTGAATCTGCGGGGGGAACTGTCCTTCTGGCAGCACGGGTCGCGCTCAGCGAGCGCGGCCCGTGCTTTTTTCTGCGCGCCCGGCGCGGGCGACTTGCGATTTCCCTACGACCTCCGGCTCGCAACCATCCGGTAGGAGGCGACTGGTGATCGCCGACATTCCAACGCTTGGGCCTGCGCGTCGGCGATCACCAGTCGCCTCCTACATTTCGCTCCGGCTGGGCCCTACTTGCGCGTGTTGTTCAAATACACCCAGACGCTGCCGGCCACCATGCCGGCCAGCGGAAAGCCCAGGAAGAACATCCCCCAGCCGCTGCGCCCAGAATCGCCAGCGTGAACTGAAAGATCACGAAGGTGAAATTGAACGACATCAGGGCAATCATCTTGCGCTGCTTGGCCGCCTCGGGCGTGTCGGGCCCCGGCCCTCCGCCGTCGCCGCCGGGCGTCCTGCCGGCGGACTTTTCCGCCTCGACCGCTTCCCGCGAATAGTGCTTGTTGACCAGCTCGTTCACGCTGGCCGGCAGGCAGAGCACCGAACGGATCGGCATGCCGAAGCGCAGCCGCAGCTCTTCCTCGACGTGCGGATCGATCGGGTTCGGCGAGGCCATCAGCAGCTGATCGGAGTCGATCAGCACCGGAATGCAGGAATGCGTGCGGGCCATCGTGGCCGGCACCCGGCGGAGCAATTCCGGGTCGAGGGCAAAATCGGTCAGATCCAGATACGGCAGCCCGATCGATTCGGCATACAGCGGCATGACGGCGTCGGGCCTGGCCAGCTTCTGCTGGATCAGCGCGTCGCGCACGTCCACACCCACGGCCTTGGAAAAACTCCGGGCCTTGGCCATCTGGTCGCCGTCGACCACCTTGGCCGCCAGGAGCAGTTCTTCCATCGAGGGCCGGCTGTCGTCGCCGCCCACCTTGCGGCCCAGACCGGCGTCGTAATCGCGCTTCCGCGAGGCGTCGGTCAGGCAGAGCATGGCCTTGGCCAGTTCGTTGAGCAGATCCTGCGACTGCTGGGCGAACTCGCCGGCGGCGAACTTCCGCACGTGGGCATTCAGCCGGCGGTAATGCTCGCGGATCTTGCCCGTGTCGTCGTCGAACTGCTTCAGCTTCAAGAGCTGATAATAGTCGAGCGGCCGGGCCGGCTCCTTGATCTGCAGCCATTCGCGGTAAACGTCGAGAGTTTTAGCCATCTGGGCAGAATACTCGATCGAAAGGAAGCGGTCGACGCGCCGGGCCAGGATTGCCGGGCGCAGGATCCAGGCGGACGCCGCGAAAGCGGCTATTCGACTTGATAATTCTCGGCCAGCGAGGTCAGGGCGTCGATCTGCTGCTCATCCAGCCCCCCGTGCCGCTGGATATCGATCGTCGCGCTCTTGCCCCCCGTCTTGTCGATCGCGGTGACGCGGACCCGGCCCGATGCGTCGAAGGCGTAGGTGATCTCGACCGGCGATTTCTTGGGCAGGTTCTCGGGCAGGTCGGAAATCTGGCATTCGCCCAACAGCGAGCAGGCTTGCGGATCGGGGGCGTCCCCCTCGGTCACCCGGACGTGGACCCGGCGCTGGTTTTCCTCGTTCGTGTAGAACGTGCGTTTGACTTCGATCGGCAAGCGGCTGTTGCGGCCGATCATCACGTGGTTGACTTTCTTGCCGGTCCTGGGATGCCGGGCCACGATGCCCAGGCCGTGCGAGTTGACCTCTTCCTGCTTGACGGCCTTGAGTCGTTTGCGGACCCGTTCCGAGAGCTCGCTGCTGTCGGTGCGGAACTTGGCTTCCAGGATGGCGGCGTGAATCGCCGCTCCCTGGGCTACCGCGGTGTGCGGCGACAGTCCTTGAAACGGCTCCTTGCCCAGGTGTTCCTGGAGCGCCTTGGGCACGCAGGGCATCAGGGTCGAGCCGCCGACCAGCACGATCGCGTCCAGGTCCTCGCGCTTGACCTTGGCCTGATCGAGCACCAGTTCGGCCGTATCGAGCGTGCGCTGCAGCAGGTCGCCGGTCAGCTCCTCGAATTTTTCCAGCGTGATGCTCACCGTCAGCGACTTGCCCTCGAAGCGGCAGGAGACGTTCGTCTTGGGCTGCGTCGAAAGCGCGATCTTGGCCTGGTCGCAGTCGAACCGCAGCATTTGCAGCGCCGCCGGCGAAAGCCGCGGATCGAGGTGGTGCCGCTCCAGGAATTCATTGGCCACGTAGTCGACCAGCCGATCGTTCCAGTCGACGCCGCCCAAGCGCACGTCGCCGTCGGTGGCCAGCACCTGAAAGTGGGCCGGCGTGTAGCGCACGACCGTGACGTCGAACGTGCCGCCCCCCAGGTCGTAGACCAGGGCCTGGTGCGGCCGGGTGCCCGCGGCTTCGGTGGCTCCCAGTTCGCCCCGCTTCCAGGCATAGGTCAGCGTGGCCGCGGTCGGCTCGTTGATGATCGCGATCACGTTCAGTCCGGCGATCCGCCCGGCGTCTTCGGTCGCTTTGCGCCGCACGTCGTTGAAGTAGTACGGCACGGTGATCACCGCGTTGCCAATCTTGCCGATGCGTTTTTCGGCGTCCTGGCGCAGTTTTTTCAGGATCAGGGCCGAGAGAAACTCGGGCGTGATCTCGCGGCCGTCGAACATCCGCTTGTATTCGATGTTGCCCATGTGCCGCTTGACGCGGTCGACGACGTTTTGCGGATCCTCGACCGCGGCCCGCATGCGGCTGGGACCCACGACCACGTGGCCGCTCTCGGCCAGCAGGATCAGGCTGGGCGTTTCGACGTCGTCATCGTCGTTCGCCACAGGCACGGGATCACCCTGCTCGTCCAACATGGCGAGGGTGGAGAACGTCGTGCCCAGATCGATGCCGACCGTATGGCCCGGCTTGAATTCCATAACTCAAGCTTTCCGACGACGACAGGTAAGTGCGCCGCTTGCAGTAAGCCGGAAGCGCCCAAGCACGGGCGTCCAGCAGCGCACCAAGTGGGAATGACCGCCAACCGGGGGCTGCAACCGGGGCCGGGCGGTAATTCCCGCCGGCACGCCGGGCTGCCAACTAGAGTCTATACATGCGCCGGGCCTAATCCAACGGGCCCCGGCCCGCAGTTTTGCGGTTTCGCGCAACTCTCGAGGGCGCCGCAGCAGTGGCTCGCCTGGGTGCGGAATTCTGTCCATGGGGGCTGAAAAACCCGTCTGCCCGCATTCGGCGGCAAGCAGCTGCCCCCAAGCGCTAGGACCCGTGGCAAAACCCGCTCGCGGAGAGGGACGGTCCGGATTTGCTACGCGGACAGCACAGAATTGCGACAGTCCCCGCAGGTTCTGAACCCGGCGCTAGTCTTCGATGACTTCTTTGACGGGCTGGACGAAATGCGGCGTTTTGTTCGAGGTCGACAGCTCGCTGGCCTTCTTTTCGGCCTGCTTGCGCTGGGCGTACTCGAACAGGGCCACGCGCTTCATCGATTGGTTGAACACGCCCCAGAAAGCCTTCAGGCGAACTTCTTTGGTGGCCTTGGCCCGGCTCTTGCGCTTGACCGGCTTCTTCTTCTCGCCGCCCTCTTCCGTTTTGGCGGTCTTTTTGGTTTTCGCTTCCGACTCAGCGGCCTCGTTCTCTGCGCGTAACTCCTTGCGATTCAGGATCTTGCGAGCCATTTTTGGGTCTTTCCCCAGGTTTGCCTGCCGAGTATTCCGCGCCGCCCTTCCCGGGTGTGCGGGTGAGCGCGCTGCGCTCTAAAGCGGATCTTAATCGATTCTTGCCCCATTTTCCAGGAGGCGGCTTCGGCGCCACCCGGTGCGCCGCGGGATAGACGCCCCGGGCGCAGATCCGCTTGCGCGCCGTTTGGCGGGCCCAACCGCGATCAAGCCCCCGGCCCCTCAGGCATCGTCGGCCAGCGGGGCGGCGCCCGGCGGCGGAGTGCCCCCGCCGGCGCGCACATAACGGGCCCGGGCCCGGGCGTAGTCGGCCGCCGTGGGTTCATCGCCGGCCACCGGCCGCCAACCGGCCGCTTCTTCGAACAGCCGGGTCAGCTGGGCCCGGCACCAGCCGCAGCCGGTGCCGGCGCCGAAGCATTCGCTCAGCTGGCCGGGCCGGGCGGGCTTCTCGACGCGGATGAAGTTGATCACCTTCCGCTTGCTCACGTGGAAGCAGAGGCACAGCTCGTCGTCGAGTTCCATGCTATGCGCTGTCCTGTTCGCCCCGTTCCGCACCCCTGGCCAGCCGCATGGCAATCCGGCAGGCGCGCTGGAACTGGGCAATGTCGAGCCGCTCGCTCGTGGTGTGGATGTCCAATTGTCCGCAGCCGAGCGTGACCGTGGGAATGCCCCGGGCGCTCATCCAGTTGGCGTCCAGCCCGCCGTTGGAGATAAATCGCAGCGGCTGGCCTCCACAGGCCAGCACGGCCTGCTCGGCGGCCAGCACGCAGGGCTCGTCGGCCGCCAGCTTGAACGCTTCGTAATCGAGCCGGCCGTCGAACGTCACCCGGCCAGCGCGCCCCGCAACGTTGCGGACACTTGCCGCCGCTTCGGTGAACGCCCGGTGGATGGCCGCCACGATCTCCTGGCGAAACTCGGGATCGTGGCTGCGGGCTTCGGCCCGGATGTCGACGCGATCGGTCACCACGTTGGTGGCGTCGCCGCCGCGGATCACTCCGACGTTGCTCGTGCCCTGCTTGTCTCCCTTGCGAATCAAGCCGTGCCAGCCTTCGTCCACGAGCCGGGCGATGGCCAGCGCGGCGATGGCAATGGCGCTGATGCCCGCCTCGGGCGCGCCGCCGGCATGGCTGGCCAGGCCTTCGATCTGGATCCCCAGCCGGTATCCGCCGGTGGCGCCGAGCGTGAGCTTGTCGGCCGGTCCGCCGTCCCAGTTGAAGGCCAGCTTGGGTCCGCCGAGCAGTTTGTGCTGAGCGTGCCGGGCGCCGTACAGCCCGACTTCTTCCTGCACCACCCAGAGAAACGTCAGCGGCGGGTGCGGCAGCTTGCGCTCCAGCAGCGTCAAGGCCGCGTTCAGGATGACGGCCACGCCGGCCCGATCGTCGGCCCCCAGCCCGGTGGCGGGATCGGCCGAGTGGACGAAATCTTTCTTGCGCACCGGCCGCGAGCCGACGCAAATCGGCACGGTGTCCATGTGGGCCATCAGCAGCCGCCGCGGCCCCCGCAGCGTGCCGGGAAGTTTGAACACCAGGTTGCCGCACTCGCCCGCGAGCGGCGTGAGCCGGTTGGCGTTGTCGCTGGCGATCTGGTTTTTCGGAGCGCCGGCCGCCCGGAGCCGCTCGACAACATATTGGGCCACCTGGCCTTCCTCGCCACTCTTGCCGCGAATGGCCATCAGGTCCATGACCAGCCCGAGCGTGCGGCGCTCGTCGATGTCGATTGCCGGCACGCCGGGTGCGCCGTGCGCCGCGCCGCTGTCCCGCCTGGCCCGCGGCTTGGGACGCGTGGCTGTTTTGCTCTGCTGCGGGCTTTTGGCGCTCGTCGATCGGCCAGGCATGGGGTGCTCTCGCTTGCTCAAGGGTTCCGGCAGCCACTATCCTAGGCAGCGGCCGGGGCCCTGCCAAATCGCCCCTCGGCCGGATGCCGGGGCTACTTCGCATCGGACCAGCGCGTTTCGATGAACCTGGCCCGTGATCGTGGGCGCGGTGCGCGGGAACAGGATCGGCGACATGCGGTTTTTTCTGGCCGGAATCATGCAAGGCTCGCAGCGCGACGCGGTGCTGCACGACCAGGACTATCGCGGCCGGCTCGAAACGCTGCTCAAAACCCATTTGCCCGGCGTCGAAATCTACGACCCGCTGGCCGATCATGCCAGCTCGCTGGACTACGACGACCAGACCGGCCGCGAAGTGTTTTTCCACCACAACCGCATGTGCGGCGAGGTGGACGTGGTACTCGCCTTCGTGCCCGAGGCCTCGATGGGCACGGCCATCGAAATGTGGCAGGCCCATCAGAGCGGCCGGATTGTCCTGACGATCAGTCCCCTCGCGCACAATTGGGCGGTCAAATTCCTCAGCCGGGCCGTCTACGCCGACATCGACGCTTTCGAGGCCGCCCTGGCCGCCGGCGCAATCGCCGAGCTGCTCGGCCAGTAGCCCCATCGCCAATTGCTCGGCCAGTAGCCCGTGGCCGAACGAATCGGCCGCCAGCGGGGCGCAAGGGCACAAAAGCCAGCTTGGCGATGTGCCTTGGGCAGTTAATTTCTGTTTTTGCAGAAATTCTGCCTCAGATTCCGCCCGGCCGGGCTGTTATGGTGTATGGGACAATTCCGCCCCGCCGTAGTGCTGTGCGCGGAGGGCGGTCACTTCTTTGCCTCGGTTCATTAAGGCGCTGGGGAATCCTGCAATGGCCGGGGCAAGTCTCACGGGTGCTCCGACGCCCCCCGATCCGGACCGGCCCGACCGCGAACGCCCAAATTCCCAAGGCCCAGTTTCCCAACGCACTGATTCCCAACGCACCGATTCCCAGCGCACCGAGCAGTTCGTGCGCCTGCTCACCGAGCACCAGCGGGCCCTGCACGTCCACATTCTGGGGCTGGTCCTGAATCCGACCGATACCGACGAAGTGCTGCAGGAAACAAATCTCGTCTTATGGCGCAAGCGCACGATTTTCAGCCCGGCACCAACTTCGCCGCCTGGGCCTTTCGGGTCGCGCACTTCGAGGTGCTGGCCTTTCGCAAACGCAAAGGCCGCGAACGGCTCAGCTTCGAGCCGGAACTGCTCGAAACCCTGGCCGAAGAGTCGGCCGCCCGGGCCAGTGGTTTCGACGCCCGGCGCCGGGCCCTGGCCGCGTGCCTGTCGAAGTTGAGCGATCGGGATCGCGACCTGCTCGTCCGCCGTTATGCGACGGGCAATTCGGCCGCCGCGATCGCCGACCAGGTGGGCCGATCGGTGCAGGCGACGTATCAAGCTCTGCACCGGATCCGAAGCGCTTTATCGCAATGCATGCGCCGCACCCTGGCGGCCGAGGAGCGAGGTGGATGAACGGATTGGATAACGATCGTGCTTGGGGCGAATTGCTGCAAAGTCTGTGCGACGGCGAGCTCCGGCCGGAGAACATTCGGCAGATCGAAGCTCGCTTGCGCCACGATCCGGCGGCGCGGCAGGAATATCTCGACTATCTGCTCGTGCACGGAATCCTGCAGTGGGATTACTGCCCGACCCCCCAGTCACCGAGCACGGGCCAAGGCCCGCTCGAGTCGGAGCGCGCTGTGCCGGCAGCCGGCGGGTCACCGATTCTGGGGTTCTTGGGCGGCCTGATCTCCGACGGCCTCACGACGCTCGATCGGGGCCAATATTCCCTCGGCCTGCTGCTGGTCACGGCGCTGGCCTCGAGCGCGATCACGGCGGCGGTCCTGGGCTGGGCCAGCGTGCGCCCCGCTGCGCCGCGCGCCGTCGTCGAATCGCTCGATCCCGACGCCGACCGGGAGATCGCCCGGGCGCCCTGGGTCGAGCCGCAGCCGCCGGCGACGGAGTTCGTGGCCACGCTGGTCGGCGCTGCCGACGCGCTGTGGGTCGACGCCGTGCAGCTGGCCGATGGCACTCGCTTGCCGGCCGGCGAAGTGCGGTTGGCCGAGGGGCTGGCGGAGATCGTTTTCGACGGCGGAGCAAAAGTCGTGCTCGAGGGCCCGGCGCGGTTCGTGCCCCAGTCCAGCCGCGGCGGGATGCTGCACTTCGGCCGCCTGGTTGCGCATCTGCCTCCCGGCTCGGCCCAGTTCAGCGTGCAAACGGCGATGGCCGTCGTCAGCGCCCAGGGGGGCGAGTTTGCGGTCGAGGCCGCGCCCTCGGGCAGCACCCGGCTGCACGTCTATGCCGGCAGCGCCGAAGTGTCCGGCCGCACGCGCAACTCCACCGCCATGCCCCACACGCGCGTGGCCGCGGGCGAAGCGCTCCTGGTCGAAGCGGCCGCCGACGCAGAGCTGCAGCCCCTGGCGCCGCTAGGCGAACGGTTCACTCGCGATCTGCCGACCCATCCGCGGCACTTTCCCGCCGGGCTGGTTTCATACTGGAATTTCGACGAGCAAGGCGGGCCGGCCTTCGATCTCGGGGGCCAGAATCACGGCCTGCCGGGCAGCGCCAAGCGGATCGCCGGCCTCATCGGCAAGGGGGGCGTGTCGTTCGGCGATCAATGGGGCCAGCAAGTCAGCATCGACCCCAGCGACGATTTTCATTTCACCGCCGGGATCGCCCTCGAGGCCTTGTTCATCTCGCACTGGAGCGGCAAGGAACTGAACTACGATGAAATCGTCCGCCAGGAAAACGGCGACCGCCGCATCGTGCTCTCCTTCCAGAACGACACCAACGGCACCCACGAGTTCGACGGCTCGAACCCGGCCGGGCAATTTCCGCACCAGCCCGTGCTCTCGTTCGGGTTGAATATCGGCGGTCGTTACTCCGAGCTCGACATGCCGCTGGACGGCCTGTTGGAGCGGCCCAGCCTGGAGGAATTGACCGACGGCCGGGTGCATCACGTGGTGGCCTCGTACGACGCGGCCAGCGGGCGCAAGGCGATTTTTGTCGACGGTCTGCTGCGCTACAGCCGGCAGTTTCCGCCGGACACGCAGATCGTGAGCGGCGGGACCAGCCCGCTGACGATCGGCAATATTTTCGGCGGCTGGGAGACGTTCAACGGCGTGATCGATGAAGTGGCGATCTACAACCGGGCCCTGGCGGACGAAGAGGTCGCGGCCCACTGGTCGAACGTGAAACAGCAGCAGAGTTATTTCGAGGTGCAGGTCGATCCTGCCGCTCTGGACAGCATGTGAGGTGTTTTTTGGCGTCCGGCGTTTACGTTTCTGGCCTGTCGATTCCTGGTCAGCCAATGGGCCAGGGGCGACCAGCGGAAGCCCCGGAAACGCGGACGCGCAGCGTGGCCCGACAGCCCGTTTGAAGTCTCGGTACGAAACATGGTTGATTTCAATTTTCTCGAAAGGCACATCATGAACCGCTCGCTCCGTCTCGCTCAAGTTGTCTTCGCCCTGATTCTCGTTGCCGGTTCGGCCGCGCTCGCTCGCGCCGGAGCCGTTGCCGTCGGATCGTCCACGCTGATCAGCCATTTGGATTACTCCGACACGTTCACGCTCACCGCCAATGGCGGCGAAGCGGGGCGAACGCCCAACACTTTCCCGGTGCCCACCGCCGGCTTGAACGTCGAGAACACATACGGCAATCCGGCCCAGTCTTGGGGTCCTTCGTTGTGGTCGATCAGCAACGATGCCAACGTCATCAACGGCGGTCTGACCTATCCGGGCGGCAGCGGCGCGGGCTCGGCGACCGGCATGACGCAGACCGGAGGCGGCGTCGACTACGGTTTGAGCTATGGCTTGCGCAGCAACTACACTTTGCAAGCCGACGTGGTCCAGACCGCCGACCGTGTCGATTTCACCAGCGGTACCGTGCCGAACACGATCGGCGCGGGCGGGCCGGGCCAGGGACTCAGCGTGTTCTTCCGTGCCGACTCGATGGCCGGCAACCCCTACGGCGGCGTCGGCTTGTACAACGGCAGCCTGGAAACGGCCGTCTACAACACGCCGACCGGCAATTTCGCCGCCGGGGCGTCGCTGCTGCTCACCGGCACGACTATTGGGCAGTGGAGCAACTACGCCGTCAATTTTGATCATAACGACAACATGCTCGGCATCTTCGTGAATCAGACGCTGCTCAAAGAGCTCAACCTGGCGACGTTCGCCGGTGGCTTGTACGAAAACTACTCGAACGCCGCGGTCAGCGTCGGCGCTGCCGGCAGCGACCGCACCTGGACCGACAATTTCCAGGTCGGGGCTCCCACACCCGAGCCGTCCTCGTGGGTTCTGTCGGCGCTGGGGCTGGTCGGTCTCGTGATCGCGCGTCGGCGGATGCGGTAGCCATCGAATTCGGAGGTTCGGCGGGCGCCGCCGGACCGGCCGGCCTGTCGTCGTGAGCAGGCCGGTCTTGGCCGCCGTGGCTTTGGCGCGGACAAACCGCCACGCGAGTCGTGGCCAGGGGCAATGCGATGATTTCCACCCCAAGGCACTGCGCGGCGCGTGCGGCCGCGCCGAGAGACTGCGCGGCGCGTGCGGCCGCGCCGAGAAACTGCGCGGTGCGCAGAACCGCGCGACAATCCGGCTTCACGCTCGTCGAGCTGCTGGTCGTGATTGCGATCATCGGCATCCTGATCGCGCTGCTCTTGCCCGCCGTGCAAGCCGCGCGCGAGGCGGCGCGCCGCTCGCAATGCGCGAACAATTGCCGCCAATGGGGGCTGGCCATGCAGAACTACCTGTCGGCGCTGCGGGCATTTCCGGCCGGCACGCTGCGCGGGCCGCAGGCCACCGTGTCGACCACCGGCGCGAATGGCCCGAACGGCATCTATCGCCGCCAGACCTTCGTGGTCAGCCTATGGCCACAGCTCGAAGAGCAGGAATTGTACGACATGTTCAATTTCAGCTATTCGTTCTATGCCCCGATCAATCAGCCGGCCGTCATGGTCCAGGTGCCGCTCTACTTCTGTCCCAGCAATCGCACCGGTTATTGGAAGGGCGACGTTTACACCCGCTCTCGCGGCAACTACGTGGTCAATTGGGGCAACGGCAGCTACTGGCAAACCGAAGCCAATTACAAGCTTTCCCCCTTCGGGCCGAATCGCTTCACCACGCCCCGGATGATCACCGACGGGCTGGCCAACACGATGTTCATGTCCGAAGTGATCCAGGCCAACAACGACACCGATTTCGACTTTCGCGGCGACATCATCAACGACGATCTGTCTTGCGCCCAGTATTCGACCTTCAACACGCCGAACGCCGGCATCGATTCGACGGTCTGCGTAAATCCGAACAGCCCCGGCCTCTGCGTCCTGGGAGGCACGACCTACATGTCCGCGCGCAGCCAGCATCCAGGCGGCGTCAACGTCATCATGGGCGATGCCTCGGTCCATTTTCTGGCCGACACGATCGATATCAACACCTGGCAGGCGCTGGGCTCGATCAGCGGCGGCGAACTGATCGACATCAACAACGCCGGCTTGTAGGCCGCCCGCCGCAGACCGCCGCCCCGCCCACGACCCAGCCGGCCACAACACCAAGAGGATCTACATGCTCCGTTCGTTTCGCCGCACGCTCGGCATTTTGGCGCTGGTCGGTCTGCGCAGCCCTGGGCTGCTCCGATGGCAACGTGACCAGGCTGAGCGGCACGGTCACGCTCGACGGCACGCCTATTGAGAAAGGCACCATCAGCCTGGCCCCCGCCGACGGCCGGACCCCCACGGCCGAAGCCCTCATCAATGACGGCAAGTACAGCGTCACGACGCTGCCGGGGCCGAAGAAAATCGTCATTCACGGATTGAAAAAAGTCGGCACCCGGCGTTACCACCCGGAAGATCCGGGCAGCCCGATGGTCGACGTCCACGAAGAGACCGTGCCGGCGCGTTACAATAACCAGAGCGAACTCAGCGAGCAGGTCCAGGCGGGCCGGCAAACGCTCGACTTCGCCCTGAAGTCGGATTCGCCCTGAGAATCGCGGTTCTGACGCTGTAATCTTGTGTGGTCTGATTCGCCGGCGAAGCTCGGTCGTTTGGGCTCGTCGGTCTCGCCTGATCCTGGTCGTTGCCTGTTGATCATGCCCATCCCCTCGGTTGTGATTTCCGCTCCGCTGGCTCGACGGCTCGCCGGCGCGCTGGCGCTGGTCTTCTGCGTCGGCTTGCCCGGCGTCGGCTTGCTAGGCGACCGAGCCCGTGGCCTGGCGCTGGCAGCCGATCCGCCCGCGGCCGATCCGCCCGCGGCCGATGCCGCAGCCGAGCTCTTCCGCACGTCGGTCGCGCCGCTCTTGGAGCGCAAGTGCCTCGGCTGCCATCAGGGCCAAAAGCCCAAGGGGGGCTTGTCGCTCGTCGACGCCCGCCGGGCGCTGGCCGGCGGCGAAAGCGGCGCCGCGATTGTGCCCGGCAAGCCCGGCGAAAGCCTGCTTATCGAGTACGTCTCGGGCAGCGAGCCGCAAATGCCCAAGGACGCGCAAGCGCTCTCGGCCGACGAAGTGGCGGCCCTGCGGCGCTGGGTCGCGGCAGGCGCGCCCTGGCCCGACGGCCCCGCACTGCGCGACAAGCGAGTGATCGACACGAACTGGTGGTCGCTGTTGCCGCTCGTGCGCCCCGCCGTGCCCGCTGTCCCGGCCCGCGCGGCCGACGCGGCGTGGAAGGGCAACCCGGTCGATGCGTTCATCCTGGCCCGGCTGGGTGCGAAGGGGCTGCGTCCCGCTCCGGCGGCCGATCGCCGCACGCTGATCCGGAGGTTGTATTTCGACCTGCTGGGCCTGCCCCCCGCGCCGGACGAGGTGGATGCGTTCATCGCCGATCCCGACCCGCAAGCCTACGAAAAGTTGGTCGAGCGTCTCCTAGGTTCGCCCCAATACGGCGAGCGCTGGGCCCGGCATTGGCTGGACGTGGTGCACTACGGCGAAACGCACGGCTACGACAAAGACCAGCCCCGCCCGAATGCCTGGCCCTACCGCGATTACGTCATCCGGGCGTTCAACTCCGACAAGCCCTACGGCCGCTTCATCGAAGAGCAGCTGGCCGGCGACGTGCTCTATCCCGGCACCGTCGACGGGATCGAGGCCCTGGGCTTTATCTCGGCCGGGCCGTGGGATTTCATCGGCCATGCCGAAGTGCCCGAGTCGAAAATCGACGGCAAGATCGCCCGGCATCTCGACCGCGACGACATGGTCGGCACCACCATGACCACGCTCGTCAGCCTCACGGTCCAGTGCGCGCAGTGCCACGATCACAAGTTCGACCCGATCTCGCAGGAAGACTATTACAGTCTGCAGGCGGTGTTTGCCGCGGTCGATCGGGCTGACAAGTCTTACGACGCCGACCCGGCCGTGGCCGGCCGCCGCGCCCAGCTCGTGACCCGCCAGCAGACGCTCAAGGCCGACATCGCGGCGCTCGAGACCAAGATCCGCACCCTGGCCGGTCCGGAGCTGGCCGAGATCGACAAGCAAATCGCGGCCCCCGCCGCCAGTGCCGCGGCCACTCAGGGAGTCGAGTTCGGCTATCACAGCGCGCTGGCCGCAGGCGACGCCGACGTGAAATGGGTCCAGGTCGACCTGGGCACCCGGGCCCAGATCGCGCGGATCGTCTACACCCCCTGCTACGACGATTTCAACGCGATCGGCGCCGGCTTCGGCTTTCCGCTGCGATACAAGCTCGAAGTCGCCGACGATCCCGAGTTCCGCCAGAATGTCCGCCTGGTGGTCGATCAGTCGGCGGCCGACGCGCCCAGCCCGGGCACCGAGCCGCAGCAGGCCAGTCCGGCCGATCTGGCCGGCCGCTACGTCCGCCTGACCGCGCTCAAGCTGGCGCCGCGGATGAACGATTACAATTTTGCCCTGGCCGAACTGGCCGTCTTCGATGGGGCCGGCACGAACCTGGCCCTGCACAAGCCGGTCACGGCCCGCGATTCGATCGAAGCCCTGCCCCGCTGGAGCACCAAGAACCTGGTCGATGGGCTGGCCCCCACGGCCGTGGCCGGTCGGACGGCGACCGCGCAATCGGTCGAAACGCTCCGGGCCCGGCGCCGAGCGCTGCTCGATCGCGTGCTCGACTCGGCCACCCAGGACCGGCAAAAGCAGCTCGCCGCCGATCTGGCCGCGGTCGACTCGGATTTCGCCGCGCTCCCGGCCGCGAAGCTCGTTTACGCGGGCACGGTCCACACTTCGGGCAGCGCTTTTTCCGGCACCGGACCCTTTGGCGGCAAGCCGCGCAAAATCTGCATCCTGCCCCGCGGCGACGTGCGCAATCCGGGACCGGAAGTCGGGCCCGGGGCCCTGGCCCGGCTGACCGCGTTGGCGGGCCGCTTCGAATTGCCGCCCGATCACGCCGAGGGCCAGCGCCGCGCCGCCCTGGCCCATTGGCTGGCCGATGCCCGCAACCCGCTCACTTGGCGCTCGATCGCCAACCGCGTCTGGCTGTATCACTTCGGCCGGGGCCTGGTCGACACGCCGAACGATTTTGGCCGCATGGGCCAGCGTCCCTCGCATCCCGAGCTGCTCGATTGGCTGGCTGTCGAGCTGCGCGACGGCGGCCAGTCGCTCAAGGCGCTGCATCGGCTGCTGGTCACCAGCGCCACGTATCGCCAGTCGTCGGCCATTTCGGCCGCCGCTGCGGCTGACGACCCCGACAACGTCTGGTACTCGCACATGAGTCGCCGCCGGCTCGAGGCCGAGGCGATCCGCGACAGCATCCTGGCCGTCAGCGGCAAATTGAACCTGGCCCTGTACGGCCCGAGCTTCAAGGATTTTGTCGTCGACCATCCCGAGCACTCGCCCCACTACCACTACGATTTGTTCAATCCCGAGGATCCGGCCGCGCACCGCCGCTCGATCTACCGTTTCATCGTGCGTTCGCAGCAGCAGCCTCTGCTGACGGCGCTCGATTGCGCCGATCCGTCGCTGATGGTCGACAAGCGCAACCAGACGATTACGCCGCTGGCGGCTTTGGCGCTCTTGAACAACCAGCTTAGCGTGGCCATGGCCCGGCATTTTGCCGAGCGCGTGGCGGCCGGCAGCACGGATCCGGCGGTCCAGCTGACCGCGGCGTTTCGGCTGGCCTTGGCCCGGACTCCCTCGCCGGACGAGTTGTCCGAGCTGGTGGCCTACTCCGAGAAATACGGCCTGCCGAGTGCTTGCCGTGTGATTTTGAACCTGAACGAGTTCGTATTCGTCGATTGAGTTTGAAGCTGAAATTTGCTGCAGGAAGATTTACCGCAGAGGGCGCGGAGCAGCGCAGAGGCGGGGTGTTTGTAATTTCATTCGTTCTTCTCTGCGATCCTCTGTGACCTCTGCGGTGAGACGGGTTCGCTGCAGGAAGATTTACCGCAGAGGACGCGGAGCAGCGCAGAGGTGGGCTGCTTGTAATTTCATTCATTCTTCTCTGCGATCCTCTGTGACCTCTGCGGTGAGACTTCCTCGTGTTGCTATTCCCCAGCAAGTGATCCTCAACAAACCGATGACCGGCTGTCGCGATCGTTTCTAGTCGAGCAATGCCTATGTCCAATCACGAATCCTGGTACCACAGCCCGGCCGCCCGACGACAGGACGCGGCGGCTCCCTCGCGGCGCGATTTTCTCTGGCAGGCCGGCGGCGGGTTGGGCGGCATTGCCCTGGCCAGCCTGCTGGGGACCGAAGGCTTGCTTGCCGCCGACGCCCCCGCCGCGCCGGGCGCCGGCGCCACGGGCAAGCCGAGCGGCGGAGTGCCGGGCGTGCCCCATTTTCCGCCCAAGGCCAAGCGCGTGGTCCAGCTGTTCATGGCCGGCGCGGCCAGCCACATCGACCTGTTCGACTTCAAGCCCCAGCTGGTCAAGCGGCATGGCGAGGCTTCCGACTTCGGCGAGCCGGTCGAGGCTTTTCAAAACGGCCTGGGCCCCTGGATGAAACCGGTCTGGGACTTTCGCCCCTACGGCCAGAGCGGCAAACTGCTCAGCGAGGTCGTGGCCCCGCTGGGCGACGTGGTTGACCGGATGGCCTTCGTCCACAATCTGGTCGGCAAGACCGGCGTCCACAGCCAGGGCACGCTGCTCCAGACCACCGGCTTCAACCGCCCCGGCTTTCCCGGCATGGGCTGCTGGGTCAGCTACGGCCTGGGCAGCATGAACGACAATCTGCCCACGTTCGTCGTCCTGCCCGATCATCGCGGGCTGGGCTCCAACGGCACCAAGAACTGGGACAGCGCGTTCCTGCCGGCCCAGCATCAGGGGACCGTGATCTACCCGGGCACCCCCAATCCGATCGCCGATTTGTTTCCCGCCCCGCAGGGGGATTACATCACCCGGCCCGCCGATGCGGACGGCATCGCGCTGGCCGGCCGGCTCAATGCCCGGCACGCCGCGGCCCGCGACGGCGACGCCCGGCTCGACGCCCGGATCCGCAGCTACGAGCTGGCCGCCCGCATGCAGCTGGCCGCGCCCGAGGCGCTGGACCTGTCGCAAGAGCCGGCCCACATCCTCAAGCTGTACGGGCTCGATCACGGCCGAACCACGTTCGACAAAGAAATCAACCCGCTCGAAGAGACCGACTATTTCGGCCGCAAGTGCCTGGTGGCCCGGCGGCTGTTGGAGCGCGGCGTGCGGTTCGTGCAGATCTGGTCGGGCAACGACAACGGCTTTCCGCGCCGCAATTGGGACTCGCACGAGGACGTAAAGCGCGATCACGGCCCGCTGGCCTACGGCATGGCCCGGGGCGCTTCGGCCCTGATACAGGACCTTGCCCAGCGCGGCCTGCTCGAAGACACGCTGATCCTTTGGACCACCGAGTTCGGCCGCATGCCCTCGTCGCAGGGGGGCGTGGGCCGCGACCACAATCCCTACGTCTTCACCAACTGGCTCTGCGGCGGCGGCATCAAAGAGGGCATCAGCTACGGCCCCAGCGACGAGTGGGGTTACAAGCCGCTGGATCGCGACAACCCGACCCAGGTCTACGACATCCACGCCACGGTCTTGCGTCTGTTGGGCATCGACCACGAGCGGCTGACCGTCCGCAGCGGCGGCATCGACCGTCGCCTGACCGACGTCCACGGCCACGTCATCAACGAGCTGCTGGCGTAGGTCGGGCGTGGCCCCGTAATCCAGAGTCCGCGCTCCGCTCCAACTCTGGGCTGTGCTCCTTTGGCCCGTTGGGCCGATGCGAACGTCTCGCACTTGGCGGCGAATCACCCGCGGGCGGATGCATTGCCCGGGGAAAAAAGCCCTGGGCGGCGAAAAGCTTGCCTCGCGCCCGGCCACCGGCGAGAATGACGGCCCGGCGCCACACTTCTGCCGTTTCGAACCACGGACACCGGGTAGCCCCAGGCGCCTGACAACTCAGGCACCTGATAACGCGGGCACTGGGTGACGCGAGCACCGGGTAACGCAGGCACCAGCGAGGACAATTCCCGTCATGGCCAGCCCACACTCAGCAGACTTCGCGCCCGAGCCTCCGACATCGGCCCACAAGGTGATCGGCACGCTGAATCTGATCTTTGCCGGCCTGCTGCTGATGTGCGGCGCCTGCACCGCGATCAACTTCGTGGCTCAGGCCGCGATGCAGCCGATGATGGAGCAGATGCAGGGGCAAATGCAGGAGTCTATGCATGCCCAGCGCAAGGCAGAGCAGGAAAAACAACTCGAAGCGCTCAAGCAAGACGCCGCCGAGGCGAGCGATGAGGCGGACAAGGCCCGGATCGAAGCCGAAATCGCCGAGCTGGAGGAAAAGGAAGAAGCCGAACCGCCCAAATTCGACATGATGGCCGCTTATCACGATCCACAGATCATCGGCTTTATGTGGACCGATCTGCTCACGGCGCTCGTGCTCAACGTGCTGCTGTTCGTCTCCGGGCTGGGATTGCTGAGCGCCAAGGCCTGGGCCCGGAAGCTGGCCATCTGGACCGCCATGCTCAAGATCATCCGCCTCGTGACCGTCTACGGCTATTCGATCGCCGTGGTCGTGCCGATCTACGCCCAAAAGATGAGCGAGTCGATGGAAAACATGGTGGCCAACATCCCGCAGAAGCCGGGCGGACCGGTCCCCCCGCCGATGGGACAAACGGTCGGCGCGATGTACGGGGCGGCGATGAGCGCCGGCGCCGTCATGATGATCCTGTTCGGCGTGATCTATCCGATCGTCATCCTCTGGGTGCTGACGCGGCCGAAAGTCAAAGCGGCCTGCGGCGAAACCTTGGACCCGCGCGGATCTTTCGCCGTGAACCCGCTCGACGCCCTGCTGGGACCGCTCGCCACGATCGAAGTCCGGCGGGCCACGCGCCCCGGCTGGCTCATTTGGGTGCGGCTGCTGGCCGCCCTGCCCGCCGTGGGCATCGCCGTGGTCGTCTCCTGGATCTGGATGTTCATGGCCCTGCTCGATCCGCACTTCCGGCCGAGCGAATTGCTCATCGGCGGCTTGATCTGTGCCGAGATCGTGCAGATCGTCCTGGGCTTGCTGCTCAGCCCGGCGCTCGTCGCGGGGGCCATCGCCGGCGAAAAGGATCGCGGCACGCTCGGCTTGCTGCTGGCCAGCCGCTTGACCGCCGGCGACATCGTGCTCGGCCGGCTGGCGGGTTGCCTGGCCCAGGTTGCCTTTCCAGCCGCGGCGGGGCTGCCCGGTTGTATCCTGTTGGCCGCTTATTGCCGCGCCGGCCTGCTGCAGACGCTGCTCCTGGCCGGGCTGCCGATCGCGGTGGCCATCGGCAGCGGCGGATTGACGATGGCCGCGTCGACGCTTTCGCGGCGTGGTCGCGACGCGCTGCTGACGGTGTACCTGATCGAAGTGCTGCTCGTCACCGCGGTGCTCGCCGCCAGCTTCGGCAGCGCCGCCTGGCTGGCCTGGATCGCACCGCTCGATCCGTTTGCCACGGTGTACCCTCTGGCTGCGGCCGGCACCACCGGCCCGGCGGCGCTCACGATCGGCATTTGGCTCCTGCTCGGCGCCTGCGGCGCGGCGCTGGCTGTCTGGCAGTTGCGCCCGGCGTTTCGCCGGCAGACGGGCGGTTCCTCCGGCCGAGCGCGCCGCTCGCGCCGCTACGTGCCGGCCATGGCCGACCGGCCGATGCTTTGGAAGGAGCTGTATCTGGACAGCGCGGGCACGTTCGGAGCCTTCGGCCTCTGGCTCACCCGGCTGCTGGTCGCGCTTTTGACCGGCGGCGGACTTTTGCTCGTGGCCGTCATCGTCTGGCGGCTGGCGAGCGGCGATCGGCAGGCCGCCCCCTGGTGCGATTCCGTCGCCGAGCTGATCGACGCGTCGTCGATGCTGCTGGTCTGGCTGGTGCAGTGGATGATCGGGCTCAAGGCCCTGGGCGTGATCGGTACCGAACGCCAACGCTCGACCTGGGACGCCATCTTGACCAGCCCCTTGGAAGGCCGGGAAATCATCGTGGCCAAGGTCGGCGGCAGCCTGTTCGCCATGCGCTGGCTAGCCGGCGCGCTGCTGCTGGCCTGGACCGCGTCCCTGGCCGCCGGCGGCATGGGGCTGTCGACCTGGCTGACGCGCCTGGTGATGCTGTTGGCAGGCGGGGCATTCATGGCGGCCATCGGCGTCGGCATTGGGCTGTCGCTCAAAGGAGCGCACACCACGCGCGGCATGGCGGCAGTCGTCGCGCTGTGGATGGCCGCGGCGGTGGCATCGGCCGTGCTGGCCTGGCTGCTGTCGATGGTCGTGTTCGTGCTGGGGCTCTTGCTTTGGGCCACCTATGCCCTGTCGACTTCGTCGTCCATGAGCGCTGGCCCAACCGGCGCCCTCACGGATTGGCTGGTCGGCGGGGTGTTCTTCGGCCTCCGCGCGGCGCTCTACCTGGGGGCCGCAGTCCTGACGATCGGTTGGATTGCCGCCCGCTTCGACCGGCTCGCCGGCCGCCTGGGCGGTGTCACCATCGGCCGGAAAATCGCCAGGTCGTGGAAGTCCCTGAACGAGCCGCTGCCGCCGGGCAATCAGTACCCGGAGGACGTGCAAGTCGTCGAGGCAGAGACGGCGAGTTCCAACGCCCCAGAGTCGGATGCAGGCAACATGACCGGCTAACGCGATTTCACTTTGGCGCCGGATGCTTTTCGTCGTGGATCAGCTTGCTGTTGGCATTTTCTTCCTGGTTGAGCTGGTGCTTCTCGGCCCGGGTCAGGTAGCCGCCGTTGGCTTTCACGTCGGTGACTTCCTGCTGCTTGATGTTCTTGTCGTTGCCTTCGAGCTGCTGTGCCTGGCCTTGGGTGAGCGAGCCGTTGTTGAGCCCCTGATTGATCCGCGATTGCTGGTTGCCCAGCCGGCGGTTCACTTCGGACCGGCGGGGATGCTGCCGGCGGAAACGACTGCGACCCTCCTTGGCTTGGGAGATTCCGACGGAAGCGAGCACGACAACCGCCGCCACCAGGATTCGCACTGTTTGAGTTCGCATGATTTGCTCCTTGGCCTGATTCCCCGCGCCTGCTGCAAGACCCGTGCTGTGCGAAGCGCCGGCGGAAGTGAGTTGGACTGCGGGGCTTGATTGGGTCGACGGATATATGAACCCCGCCCCTGGTCCGGGGGGCTGGCGCAGCTGCCACCCTGACGAAAATTTAATGAATGCCCCGCCTCTGGCCCGACCGGGCCGGGGGCTCAGCCCGCGGTGGATTTCAGCCGGGCCAGCAGCAATTCGATGATCGGCCGCTGGGCCCGGATGTGGTGCCGCAGCCGGCGCCGGGCCCGGGGCCAATCCTGGGCCAACAGCGCCCGCAGGATCGCCCGGTGCTGCCGGGCCATTTCGGCCACGACTTGGGCGGCCGGGGCGGCATGATCCAGAAGCGTGGTGTAGTACAGTCCGTGCCGCTCGAAAAAATCGGCCAGGTACCGGTTCCGGGCCTTCTCGACCAGATACGCGTGCAGGCGGTTGTCGAGCCGCCCGCGGCGGCCCGCGGCGGGCGAATTGCCCCGCAGCATGCGCTGCAAATCCTCGTTGACCAGGCGCGGCCGCGCCAGATCCAGGGCCTTTAGCTCCAGCGCCTCCCGGGCTTCGAGATAGGCTTCGAGATCCGCCGCGTCGAACGTGCGCACGCGCCAGCCGCAGCGCGGCACATGTTCGAGCAAGCCCTTGCCGGCCAGCCGGCCGAACGCGTGCCGCACGGCAGTGCGACCCAGGGCCAGCCGCCGGGCCGTGGCCTGCTCGCGCAAATATCCCTCTTGCCCGCGCAGGCTCCGGGCGATGATCTCGCGCACCAGCGCCGCTTCGCAATCTGCCGCCGCGCTGCCGGCCGCAGCCTTGGGAGCCTGCGCGCCGGGCCGGGCGTGCTCCGTGCTGTTCTCGGCTGCTCGCCCGCGCGCCGAACTCCAGCCGCCCGTTGGACTGCTTGTGCAGGTAGCGCTCGCGGACCAACTGGTCGACGACCGCCCGGACCGGCGTGAAGCTCACGCCGTAATGCTCGGCCAGCGCGGCCAGCGTCAGCCGCTCGGGCGGGCGGCGGGCCTGGATGCGGGCTTTCAGGTCGGCGGCAATTTCGGCCACGATTGTCATGCAGGCAGCTTTGTGCTCAAAGGCAAGTCAGTCGAGCTCACGCCGGGTCGGCCCAAAAAAGCGCGATGAGCTTTCCTGCCGCGAGTTCCCCGGCCTCGAAATTCCCGGCCTCGAATGGCTTGTCGTTCGCATGGCCCCTTACGAAATCTCGAGCACGGCCTGGCCCAGCACGTCGAGCCGGGGCCGGATACCCAAGCCCGGCGCCGTGCTGGCCGCCAGCCGGCCGTCCTTGCGCTGCGGAGCGCCGGTGGCAATGCTGACGGTGACGTAGCTGTTGAAATCGGTCGAGGTGAACAGCAGCTCCGGCGGCGTGCTGTGGGCCAGGTGGGCGATGGCCGCCGTGACGATGTCGCCTCCCCAACTGTCTTCGATCGTCATGGCCACGCCCAGCGAGACGCACAAATCCCGGGCTTGCCGGGCTTTGGTCAGGCCGCCGAGCTTGCTGATTTTCAGATTCACGACGTCCATGGCCTGGTCGGCGCTGGCGCGGAGCAACATGTCGACGCTGTCGATCACTTCGTCCAGGACGAACGGATGATCGGTGCGGCGGCGAATGGTCAGGCACTGCTCGTAGGTCAGGCAGGGCTGCTCGATGTAGACGTCCAGGTCGCGCACCGCGCGCACGACCCGGGCCGCCTCGTGCATGGACCAGCCGGTGTTGGCGTCGGCGATCAGCCGGTCGCCGCCTTGGAGCACGGCCGACACGGCCCGGATGCGCTCGATGTCGACATCCGGATCGCCGCCCACTTTGAGCTGAAACCGGCGATAACCCTGGCTGCGGTAGCCGGCCACGTTGCTGGCCATTTCGTCGGGCGACTGTTGCGAGATGGCGCGGTACAATCCAAAGTCGTCGCCGTAGCGGCCGCCGAGCAGCGTGCAAACCGGCAGTCCGGCCGCCTGTCCCAGGATGTCCCAGGCCGCCATGTCGAGGGCCGATTTCACGTAGGGGTGCCCCTTGAGCGCGGCGTCCATCTGTCGATTGAGCGCGGCCAACTGCGTGGGATCGGCGCCGAGCAACTTGGGCCCCAGCTCGGCCAGCCCGGCCCGCACGCCCGCGGCATAAGCCGGCAAGTACGCGGGCCCCAGCGGGCAGACTTCGCCCCAGCCGACCAGGCCGGCATCGGTCTCGATGGCCACCACGGTGCTGTCGAACACGTCGACCGACTTACCCCCGGCCCAGCGATAGTTTCCTTCGCCGAGCGGCAGTTCGACCCGATAGGCGGTGATGCGGCGGATTTTCATCGGCGTCATTCGATCCCCCGGCCGCGGCGGGGAAAGCCGGCGGCGCGAAAATAGAATTTTACATTGCGTACAATGTCACATTTGCTGTATCTTAAATCCCGCCCCGGCGGCGTCAATGACCACGGCCGGCGGAAATCGCGATTCGTATTTCTGGGAGCAACCATGAACGTTTCCTGGCGCGGCGTCTATCCGGCCGTCACCACGCAGTTTCGTCCTGACTTTTCGCTCGACCTCGAGGCCACCCTCCGGCACGTCGACGTGCTGATCCGCGAGGGCGTCGACGGACTGATTATGCTAGGCACCGTGGGCGAGAATTGCTCGCTCGAGCCCGGCGAGAAGCTGGACGTGCTGCGGCACATTGTCGGCCACGTCGCGGGGCGCGTGCCGGTCCTGTCGGGCGTGGCCGAGTACACCACCGCCCTGGCGGCCCGCTTCGCCGCCACCGCCGAGCAGATCGGCGTCGACGGCCTGATGGTGCTGCCGGCGATGGTGTACAAGTCCGACCCTCGGGAAACTATTGTCCATTTTCGCGCCGTGGCCCGGGCCAGCCGCTTGCCGATCCTGTGCTACAACAACCCGGTGTCGTACGGCGTGGACATCACTCCGGACATGTTCGCCGAACTGGCCGACGAGCCGACGCTGGTCGCCATCAAGGAATCGAGCGACAACGTGCGGCGGATCACCGACCTGCACAACCTGCTCGGCGACCGTTACCGGTTGTTCTCCGGCGTCGACGACCTGTTCCTGGAAAGCATGCTGCTGGGGGCCGAAGGCTGGGTGTCGGGCCTGGTCAATGCCTTTCCCGCCGAGAACCGCGAGCTGTGGCGACTGGCCGACGAAGGCCAGTGGGACGCTGCCCGTGAGCTGTACCGCTGGTACATGCCGCTTTTGCACCTGGACACTCGGGTCAAGCTGGTGCAGTGCATCAAGCTGGCAATGGCTGAAGTGGGGCTGGGCTCCGAAACCGTCCGTCCGCCCCGCTTGCCGCTCGCGGGCAGCGAGCGCGAGGAAGTCCTGTCGATCATCCGCCGGTCGCTGGCCACCCGCCCGGCGCTGGCTCAAAGATAAGCCGATGCATAGGCGCTTAGGCAGATTGCGGACGCGTCGGGAGCACGATTCATGACGGCGGGCGAACTGAGAAAGATCCGGGTTGTCGATTCGCACACCGGCGGCGAGCCGACGCGGGTGGTGATCGAGGGGGGGCCCGACCTGGGCACCGGCGACATGGCGGCTCGGCTGGCCCGGCTGCGCGCCGACTTCGACGCGTTTCGCTCGACGGTCGTCGGCGAGCCGCGCGGATCCGATGCGCTCGTCGGCGCGCTGCTGGCCCAGCCGGTCGATCCAAGCTGCGCCTGCGGCGTGATCTTCTTCAACAACGTGGGCTACATCGGCATGTGCGTCCACGGCACGATCGGGCTCGCCGTCACGCTTGCGCATCTGGGCCGGCTGGGCCCGGGCCGGCAGAAAATCGAAACGCCGGTCGGCACGGTCAGCGTGACGCTCGACGGACCCAACCAGGTCTCGGTCTGCAACGTGCCGAGTTACCGCACGCAAAAGAACGTCCGTCTGAACGTCGACGGCTACGGGCCCGTGATGGGGGACGTCGCCTGGGGCGGAAACTGGTTCTTCCTGGTCGGCGACACGCCCGAGAAACTCGAACTGGCCAACGTCCCCCGCTTGACCGACGTCGCCTGGCGCATTCGCCGGGCGCTGGTAGCCGCGGGCATCAGCGGCACCGGCGGGGCCGAGATCGATCACATCGAACTGTTCGGGCCGCCCACCGTGCCGGGCGCCGACAGCAAGAACTTCGTGCTCTGCCCGGGCGGTGCCTACGATCGCTCCCCCTGCGGCACCGGCACGAGCGCCAAGATCGCCTGCCTGGCCAGCGACGGCAAATTGCGGCCGGGCCAGGTCTGGCGGCAGGAGAGCATCGTCGGCAGCGTATTCGAGGGGTCGGTCGAGAGCGACCCAGCGGGCGTCATTCCGCACATCCGGGGCACGGCCTACATCACCGCCGAAAGCACGCTCATCGCCGGGCCGGGCGATCCGTTTGCCACGGGCATTCGGCCCTGACATCTGCCGCGCCGGTCCGCCAATGCCGGCGGCGCCGAGCGATCGCATCCCGGCGTGCGCGCAATTGAGCTTCCGGAATGCCCTCTCCCGGTTCTCGCCGGCGGCGCGAAGCGCTATAATACGGGCGAATTTCCAATTCCGAGTCTCAGGAGTCCAGCGCTCCACCACGACGGCCCAGCGTCAGCCGTTAAGACGCAATTCATGCCGGGGAAGGTCATCCTCGCTCGAGGCGACTCGCTGCCTGCCGCGCTTCGGCGGCTGCGGCGCGCCGCCAACGGGCAAAGCTGGCCGCCAACGTGCGCCGCAAGGCGCTCGCGGGGCCCCGCCGACCCCGGCCCGGCTGACGTGGGACGCCTGGAGGGAATTGAAATCAGGCCGGGCTCTGGCCGTCACGGCGATGGCCAGGGGCCCCGACCCGCTTGCGGCACTTCGGTGCGGACATGCCCGCCACCACCGACATTGCGCGCCCGCGGATAAAGCGGATTCAATTCACGCTGCGCTCGCTGTGGATCAACTTCTCGATTGCCTGCGTGCTGTTGGGGTTTGTCGCCGACGCCTGCCACACCGCTGCGGTCCGGCGTGAAATGCTCCTCCGGCTAGGCGGCAATCGCGTGCTCACGCCCTTTGGCAACGACGACGTGATCGACCGCTGGTACGCGATGAACCATCTCGTCGTGCGGCGCCGCAGCATTCCGCTGGTGCGGCAATTCTTTGGCGACCGGCGGATCATCTTGATCGAACTGTTCAACGACAAAGATCCGGCGACGATCTCCCGGCTGCACCGCTACTTTCCCGAGGCCGTGATCATCGTCGACGGCCGGCAGGCGCTTTGACGGGCAGCGCTTGCGGTGCTGCGGGAGCTGGGCCGCGGCCAACGTGCCCACGCGAAGCTTATTCGCCGGCCGGCGTTGCGGCCGGCTTGTCCGCGGGAGCCGAGTTGTCTCCGGTGGCTGGCGCCGCGGCTTTCGCGCTCCCCCGGGCTTCGGCCTGGCGGCGAATTTCGCGCTTGGCCGCCGCGAGCCGCTCGGGCCAGACGAACTTGGGCGCCGCGGCCGGATCGTAGCCGGCCAGATGCCCGGTGAGCCGCGTGTCCGGCCTGGTGTAGCTCAGCCGCGTGTCGCCGAACACTTCGCGGCACAGGGCGGCCAGGCGCGGGTCGTAATCGACGAGCTCGGCCCGGGTGTTGACATGGTTGTGGTCGTGATCGTTCTCGCGATTGTTGTCGAACCACGATTGCACGCCTTCGGCGAAGTATTCGTGGTGGTTGACCGACGCGTACTTGCCTTTCCACAAGCCCGAGTCCATCGCCTGGCGATATGCCTCTTTCAGCCGGCCGTCGAACGTCGAGTCGACGCGCACCATCCCCCGCAGGTGGATGTTGTGGGCCAGCTCGTGGATCAGGATGCACTCGGCCGCGTAGGGATCGCCGGGATAGCCCAGCAGGTTCTCCTCGCCGCAGGAACAGTTCGGATCGTGTTCGTCGCCGCCGAAACCCCGGGCCCGGGCGTCCCAATAATCCTTGTTCGAGATCGAGCCGTCGGCAAGTTCGTCCGGCTTCTCGTCGGCCATGCGGGCGAACTCGGGCAGATCGGTCGTGAACTCGTTGTGGGCCATGATGCACAGCCGCGAGCCGCTGGCGATCATCGCCCGGCGCACGTCGGGCCGGGCCGCGAGCATGGCCCGGGCCCAGTAGGCGGCCTCTTTCAGGGCGTAGTCGCTCACGCCGGCCGAACCGACGATGGGCAATCCGTCGGCCTCGATGTACTTGGCATAGAACGGGTTGATCTTCGCCGACTCGGGCGGGCTCGTCACGACCAACGCAGCCGCTTCGCCAGCCGCCGCGCCATCACCGCCTGTCGCGCCATCGGCGCTCACTTCATCCGCGGCCGTCAGCCGCGCGGCAGTGATAGCCAAGATCGCCCAGACGCAGCCGCACAGAATGGGCCCCAACCGCCTCGATAGCTCGCGTGACATAGCGCGTGGGCTCCGCGGAAAAAAATGTCGCCTGGCCAGCCAGATCCTGGTTCGCTTGCCCGCATTCTAACACACGCTGGGCAAACCCGCCCCGCCCCCTGAGTGGCCCGGTCCGCGGTCCAAGGATGTTGTATACTCAGTGAAAATTAAGGGTGCCAGGAGAGTTTGTTAAAGGCCTCCTACCCCGTTTGCTACTCCGCCGCGGTCGGGGGTGGAGGGCGATAAAGTAGACTACCCGTGCGTCAGTAGAGATTTGAAAATACCCGCGATGCCGACTGAAGACTCACGAAACCATTCGGTCCCCACGAAGCCGGAGGAAGCGCCTCCCCAGGCCGACTTCTTCGAGACGATGGCCTTCGGCCGGGATACCCCGGTGGCCGAGCCAGCGGCCGAGGTTCAATCGGCCGTGGTCGGCACACCCGGTCCGGCAGCGGCGTCGCCAAATGTGCCGGCGGCGGCGGCCGCGCCAAATGTGTCGGCGGCGGCTGCCCCGGCCCTGCCTTCGGCCTTCGGCAGATATGAAGTGCGGAGCCTGCTGGGGACCGGCGGCTTCGGCGCTGTGTATCTCGGCCATGACGCCCAGCTCGAGCGGTCCGTGGCCATCAAGGTGCTGCACGCCGGGACATCTCGACAAGGTGTCGCGAGCGATGCATTCTTGCAGGAGGCGCGGAAGCTGGCTCGCCTCAGGCACGCCGGCATCGTGACGGTGCACGACGTTGGCGTGCATGAAGGACAAGTGTTTCTCGTATCCGACTACCTGGACGGTCCCGACCTGGGCCGGTGGATGCAGGGCAACCAGGTGGCATGGCCAGAGGCCGCGCGGATTGTCGCCGCCGTTGCCGACGCCCTGGCCCACGCTCACGCCCACCTGATCGTCCACCGCGACGTCAAACCCACGAATATTATCCTGACGGCCGATCGCGCGCCGGTGCTCGTCGATTTCGGTTTGGCGCTCGACGAGGCCCAGGCCGGCGGCAGCGAGAAGGGAAGGCTCTCCGGGACCCCGGCGTATCTGTCGCCCGAGCAAGCCATGGGCACGGCCCATCGGATTGACGGCCGCACCGATATCTACAGCCTGGCTGCGGTGCTCTACGAGTTGCTCACTGGCCGAGTGCCGTTCCGGGCGCCCCATTTCCTTGAGCAATTGCGGCAAGTCTGCGAGGACGAGCCGCAGCCACCGCGGCAGCTCGTCGGCGACATCCCCCCCGAGTTGGAAAGGGCTTGCCTCAAAGCACTGGAAAAGCGGCAACAGGATCGTTACACCACGGCGGCGGACTTCGCCGCGGACCTCCGCGGCATTCTCTCGACGGGCGCCGGACTTTCCGCGCCCGGTATGACACCCGTTGAAGCCCCGCTGACCGATCCCCGTCCGACGCCATCTCAATCGAGCATCTTGCCTCGGCCTGCGTCCCACCGCGTTCGCGATGCCGAGCGCCGCCAGGTGACGGTTCTGGTATGTGGCTGCGATTTGTTCGAATCCGAGCCGTATCTGGAGCTGGACGCGGAGGACCAGGCCCAGGTGCTGCGGGCTTTTCAGCAAGCCTGCGAGCAAGCGGTGCAACCGCTCGACGGCGCGGTCGTGCAGTGCAACGAACAGGGGTTGCTGGCGTGCTTCGGATATCCGGTGGCGTATGAGGACGCCGCACACCGGGCCGCTCGGGCCGGCTTCGGAATCCTGGAGGGCATGCGCGACCTGCGCGGGCAACTGCAGCGCGAACATCAGCTTGAGCTGGATGCGTGGGTCGGCCTCCACACCGGACCTGCCGTCGTCGAGGCGAAAGACGGGTCGGTTTCACTCGCCGGAGAGGCGCGAAACGTGGGGGTTCGGTTGGATCAGGTCGCCGCAACGGGCCAGATTGTTTGTACCGAGACCACCCACCGGTTGATCCACAGCCAGTTCCAATGCGCCTCCCTTGGCGAGCAGAAAATCAAAGGGGTAACGCAGCCAGTAGCATTGTTCCAGGTGCAGGAGGTTGGCGAAGCCCGTAGTCCGGTCGAGGCGGCAGGTCCGACCGGGCTGACACCGTTGACCGGCCGCGACCACGAGATCAGCTTGCTGATGGATCGCTGGGAGCAGGCACAAGAAGGCATGGGGCAGGTCGTCCTGCTCGTCGGCGAGCCCGGCCTGGGCAAGTCACGCTTGGTCTACACCCTGAAGGAGCATGTCCTGGGGCAAATGATCGAAGGCGAGGTCGACGCCCCGGTCATCGAATGGCGCTGCTCGCCGCAATTCCAGAATACAAGCTTGTTCCCGGCCATCGACTTCTACGAACGGTCGCTTGGCTTCGGCCGCGAGGAGCCGCCCCAGGCTCGGTTCGAGCGGCTCCTGAGTCGCCTGGAAAAGTATGAAATGGCCAGGCCGGAGCTCGTTCCCATTTGGGCATCGCTCTTGTCGCTGCCGCTCCCGGCCCGCTATCCGCGCTTGCGCTATCGCCTGTTCGGCAGCGGGAAGAAACATTTCGGGCGATGCTCGATTGGCTGCACACGCGAGCCGCCCGCAGGCCGATTCTGTTCATCGTCGAAGATCTGCATTGGATCGACGCATCGACCCTGGAGTTTCTGGAGCAATGGTTGGCCGAGGGCTTGCACGACCGCGTCCTGACCGTGCTCACCTTCCGCCCCGAGTTCAAGCCGCCTTGGCCTGCAGCCGCCCACCAAACGAGCCTGGCCTTGAACCGCTTGACCCGTCGCCAGGTTGGCGAGCTGATGCGGCAGAGGACGCAGGAAGCCCTGCCGGAGGCCGTGGTCGAGCAGATTTACGACCGGAGCGGCGGCGTGCCGCTGTTCGTGGAAGAATTCACGAAGATGGTGCAGGAGTGCGGCATGCCAGGGCCGCCGGGAGAGGGCGCCCAGGCCAACAACCGGTTGTCGCGGGAGATTCCCGCCACGCTCCAGGATCTGGTAATGACTCGCCTGGATCGGATGGAGAGCGAGCGCGAGCTGGCCCAGCTGGCCGCGACGCTCGGCCGCGAGTTCCGCTACGAGCTCTTGGCTGCGGTCGCGGCGCTCGACGAGGCCACGCTGCAGGCCGAGTTGGCCAGGTTGGTGCAAGCGGAGATCCTGTACGCGAAGGGCCGTCCGCCTGCTTGCAGCTACATCTTCAAGCATGCGCTTCTGGAAGATGCGCTCTACAACGGGCTGGTCAAGAACAAGCGACAGCAACTCCACCTGCGAATTGGCGAGTCGCTGGAAGCGCAGTTTCCGCAGACCGCCGAAACGCAACCGGAGCTGCTGGGCCACCACTTCACCGAAGCGGGCCTGACCCCCAAGGCGGTCGGCTACTGGCTCAAGGCCGGGCGCCGCTGCCGTGAGCGCTCGGCTGGGCGCGAAGCGATCGGCCATTTGACCAAGGGGCTTGCGCTGTTGGAGTCGCTTGAGCGGACGAGCGAGCGCGATGATTGGGAATTGCAGCTCCTCACCACGCTCGGCCCCGTCTACATCGCGGCCCGCGGCTACGCCGCGCCCGAAGTCGGACCGATCTTGCGGCGGGCGCGCGAGCTGTGCCAGCAAATTGGGGATCCGCAGCAGCTATTCGGAATCATGCTGGGCATGTGGGAGTGGCATCTCGTGCGCGGCGATTTGCGATCGTGCGTCGGCCTGGCCGCCGACGGAATGGAACTCGCCGAGCGCTTGAATGACCCGGGCGTCATGATGGAAGCGTTATTCATGCCGGGCGCCACGATGTTTTACCGTGCGCAGTTCGCCGACGCCCGGGCTCACTACGAGCAAGCCCAGATCGTTTACGAAGACCGCGAGCGCACAAAGTTCTGGACGGCTTATTCCGGCCACGATGCGGGCGTGACCCACCGTTGTTACCAGGCGCTGGTGTTGTGGCATCTCGGCTACCCGGACCAGGCCCTCCAGGTGGTTCGCGAGACGCGTGAGCTGGCGCGAACGATTGGCCATGCATTCAGTCTCGGCCATGCCCTGGACTTTACGGCCTTTCTCTATCATTACTGCCGGCTCGGAGCCGAAATGCAGGCGGCCGCGGCAGAGGAGATTGCGCTGGGGACAGAACAGGGCTTTCAGCTCTGGCAAGCGCTGGGAACGTTGCACTCGGGGGCGGGGATGCTCCTGCAGGGCCAACGTGAGGCAGCGCTGCCGCTGCTCCTCAACGGGCTGAGTGCCTTCCGAAGCACGGGAGCGGAAGTTCGCGTGCCGTCGTACCTCGGCATGTTGGGCGACGCGTACACCCAGTGCGAGCGCTTCGCCGAAGCCCACCAGGCACTGGACGAAGGGTTGGCCGTTGCCGAGAAAAACGACGACCGCGCCCACGAGGCCGAGCTGCACCGCCTTAAGGGGGAGTTGCTGCTGGCCGAATCGTCGGACAACGCCGCCCCGGCCGAAGATTGTTTCCAGCGAGCCATCGAAACGGCCCGGCGTCAGCAGAGCCGGGCTTGGGAACTGAGAGCCGCCATGAGCCTCGCCCGGCTTTGGAAAGCGCAGAGCCGCCGCGACGAGGCCCGCGCCGCGCTCGGCACCGTGTATGGCGCTTTCACCGAAGGCTTCGCGACGCCGGATCTTGTGGATGCCGCCGCCCTGCTGGAAACCCTAACCTGACTTGATAAGCAAAGGAGCCTGGTCGGGCACCTCTCCCTGGCCGTGAACCGCCGGGCTTGCTCGAAGAACACGCGTTGTTGCCCTGGCGGCATCGAGAAGGACTGCGCATCGATTACAACCAATCGTCACGATCACAACCTGCTCTGGCAAGCTGACTGGCAACCGCTCGATTCGAGAGGTTCGTATGACCGCCGAGAAGGATCCCGCTTGCGGCACAGGCCCGGCTGGCGCAGCAGATTCACGACACAGAATAACGGCACTCGTCATTAAAGCGTTCATCGCGTTGCGGTTCACATCACGGCTCGCTGCGGCGGAAGTCCGCGATCTGCCGCGTAGACCGAATGTCGTACTGATCCTTGCCGATGATAAGTGGACCGCAGTCTAAGGTTGGCTGACAAGCGATCGTTTCCGGCGGATTTGGGCATGTACGCCGAACAGACGGACAGCAGCGGCGAGGCCCTGGGCAGCTTTCCACAGACCTTCAGCCACCTGGCCCTGATCAGCGCCGCCTTCAACCTGGACCGGGCGCTCGGGGCCCAGAGGGGCAATTGAGACGCAAGAAGGGATGAGCGTTGCGGCTCGGCTTGCGTCGCTCGAATCAGAACTGTCACCCCAAATCGTCGCAGCTACGTCTTCAAGCCTATACGCCCAACACGATTTCCACTGGCACCCACATGCTCTGGACGTCGACCTGCTGGATCACGAAACCAGCCGCCTCCAAGGCTCGTTGCACGTAGATCGGGCGGCAATCCATGAGATTGGGAAAATGCTTGTGGGGCCACTCATAGAGATTGAGCATCGCTCCATGCTTGCCTTCTCGGGCTGGCGAAGAACAACCCGTTCTCGCCCGTGCCGCAACCGGCGTCCAGAACCGACCCCGTGATCTGGTCGGCGATGTCCACAAAGGTCTGTTGCGGGCCGCCGATGTCCCACGGCGCGTGGCCGGCGTAGGCGTTTTCAAATTTGGATCGGTCGGGCAGGTTCATGCTCGTGTTCCTTCTGCCTCGCCAGGGTCGTCAGGGGGACCAGTTCTGCGCTTGCATCCTGACAACCTGCGTCGCCGTGGGAACCCCCTGGGCTGACCCAAGGGGCGGATGCTTGTCGCAGCAAGCCCGTCGGGGCCTGCGCACCGCTCGGCGATTGGGGAGCCCGGGTGGCGTAATCGCACAGCGCCAGGCCAAGCAAGATCGACAGAAAGAATAGTCCGCTTACGGCCACCAGCCGGGTCAGCGGCGGGCTGTAGTAGATGTGCATGAAGAACAGTCCGATCAGCGTGGCCTTTGCGGCGGCGATCGCCAGGGCAATGACGAAATTCCAGCGCCCCACGTCCAGCAAGTCGCCGGCCAGGAACGTCAGGACCAATAGCAGCAGCAGCGCGAGCCAGACGGCGAAATACGCCTTCACGCCGGGTCCGGGTGCCATTACCCACGCCCTCCGACCAGATACAGCAGCGGATACAAAAAGACCCACACCAGGTCGACGAAGTGCCAGTACAGCCCGACGGCGTGGACCGGCATCGAACGCGGGCCCAACAATCGGCCCCGGGCCACCCAGGCGGCCAGGAGCGTCACGATCGTGAGCCCGACGATCATGTGCACGGCATGCAGTCCGGTCATCAGGAAGTACAGATTGAAGAACAGCGCGGCTTGCGGGGCAGCGGCGGCGGGCCAATGAAACTCGAGTCCGCCGAGCGGGATCAGTCCTTCGCGATACTCGCTGTAATACTCGTAGAACTTGATGCCCAGGAACGCGATTCCCAAAATCACGGTGGCCGCCAGCAGCCAGGCCGTGGCCCGGCGCTCGGCAAAAAGAGCTCCGCGGACGGCCAGCGCCATGGTCAGGCTACTGGTCAGCAAGACCGCGGTGTTCACCGTCGCTAGCGGCAGATTGAGCCGGTGGCTGGCCAGGGCGAACACGCTTTCGTAATTGAGGCGATAAACCATGTAGGCCAGAAACAGGCCGGCGAAGAACATCACTTCGGTGCCCAGGAAAATCCACATCCCCAGTTCGCCGGCCTCGTGCTGCTGCTCGAGGTCGTCGAATTGCGGGGCCACGAGTTCCCGGGGATCGGTCGCCAATTCAGGCATGGGTCAACTCCTGCTGCGCGGCGGCCGCATCGGCCGAACTCGCGTAATCGTAAGCCTCTTCGCACATCATCGGGGTCTCGTCGAAATTGTGCGTCGGCGGGGGCGAAGTGGTGCGCCATTCCAGCCCTGTCGCGTGCCAAGGATTCGGGCCCGCCCAGGGGCCATAGCGCAGCGACCAGATCAGGTAGGTCAGCGGAAACAGGTAGCCCAAAGCCAGGATCGAGGCTCCGGCCGACGACATCACGTTCAGCACCTGGAACGAATCGGGATAAACGTGATATCGCCGCGGCATGCCCAGGTAGCCCAGCACGAACTGCGGGAAGAAGGTCAGGTTGAAGCCGACGAAGATCAAGATCGCCGACAGCCGGGCCCAGGATTCGGGGTACATCCGGCCGGTGATCTTGGGCCACCAGAAATGGATGCCGCCCAGGTAGGCCATGACCATGCCGCCCACCATGATGTAGTGAAAGTGCGCGATGACGAAATACGTGTCGTGCACGTGGACGTCGACTCCCAGGGCCGCCAGGAACAGCCCCGTCAAGCCGCCCACGGTGAACAGGCCGATGAAACCCAAGGCGTACAGCATGGGCGTCTCGAACGAAATCGAGCCCTTGTAGAGCGTGGCCGTCCAGTTGAATACCTTCACCCCTGAAGGGATCGCGACCAAAAAGCTAAGCAACGAAAAAACCATGCTGGCGTACATCGATTGGCCGCTGACGAACATGTGATGTCCCCAGACCAGCATGCCGTAGATCGCGATCGCGAAGCTGGAAAAGCCGATGAACGCATATCCGAACGGGCGGCGGCGGGCGAAGCAGGCGATGATTTCCGGCACCACACCCATTCCCGGCAGAATCATGATGTACACCGCCGGATGCGAATAGAACCAGAACAGGTGCTGAAACAGTAGCGGGTCGCCCCCCAGCGCCGGATCGAAAATGCCAAAACCAAATACCCGTTCCAGCACCACCAGCGCCAGCGTGATCGCCAGCACCGGAGTGACCAGCACCAGCAGCAGGCTGGTCGCATAGATCGCCCAGATGAACAGCGGCAGGCGAAACCAGGTCAGCCCCGGGCAGCGCAGGCGATGGATCGTCACCAGAAAATTCAGCCCGGTCAGGATCGAGGAAAAGCCGGTGATGAACACTCCCACGGCCGTGGCCATCACGTGCGTGTTGGAGTAGACGCTGCTATAGGGCGTGTAAAACGTCCAGCCGGTATCCACGCCGCCGCGCACGACGGCCCAGAGCGTGAAACATCCGCCCAGAATATAGATGTACCAGCTGAGCAGGTTGAGGCGCGGAAATGCCAGGTCGCGGGCGCCGATCATCAGCGGCACGAGAAAATTGCCCAGCACCGACGGGATCGACGGAATCAGGAAAAACCAGACCATCATCACGCCGTGCATCGTGAACAGCTTGTTGTAGGTTTCCGATTGCACCAGGTCGGCCTGGGGCGTGGCCAATTCCAGCCGCACCAGCGTGGCCGCCGCTCCGCCGATCATGAAAAAGAACGTCACGCCGAACAAATACAGAATCGCGATCCGCTTGTGATCGGTCGACAACAGCCAGGAGCGGATCGTCTGGCCGTCGGTCAGGTAATCGCTCGGCGGACGAGCAAAGGCAAGCGGTTCGTGGTTCGGGCCGGCTGCGATCATGGTGCGCTCTGTTCGGGAGGTTGGCTGGTCAGCGACTTGATGTATGCCACCAGGTCGTTCAAGCCCTCTTCGCCAATCTGCTGTGCGAACGGCGGCATGATCGGCTGATAGCCCGCCACCACCTTGCTCGCCGGCTGCAGGATTGACTCGCGCAGGTACGCTTCGTCGGCAATCACGGTCCTGCCGTCGGCCAGCGGCACGGGGGATCCGAACAGGTTTTGCAGCGGCGGACCGCGGCTATCCACGCCCCCGCCGCGATGGCAGTTGGTGCAGCTCATCTGCTCGAACAGCCGCCAGCCGGCTTCGGCGGGCGTTTCGGTCTGGGCGGCCTCGGCCAGCCAGGCCTGGTACCCGGCCGGCTCGAGCACCACCACCTTGCCCCCCATGCGCGAATGCTGCGTCCCGCAGTATTCGGCGCACAGCAGGCGAAATTCGCCCAACTCGGTGGCTTCGAACCACTCTTCGGAGTATTCGCCCGGCAGCACGTCCTGCTTGATGCGGAAAGCCGGGATGTAAACGTCGTGGATCACATCTTCGGAGATCATCTTCAGCCGCACCGGAGTGCCCCGCGGAACGTGCAGCTCGTTGATCTCGCGACGTCCGTCGGGATGCTGAAACTTCCACATCCACTGCTTGCCGACGACGTGAATGTCGAGCGCCGTGTCGGGCGCCGCCTGCTGCCGAAAAAAGACCGACGCCCCCCAGACGAAGATGCCCAGGTTGATCACCAGCGGAATCAAGATCCAGGAAATCTCGACGGCCAGATTGCCGCTCGCGCCGCCCGTTCGATCGGCCGCCGAGCCGCGCCGGTATTTGACGGCGAAGTACAGGATTGCGCCGGCAATGCCCAGCATCAGCGCGGCGCTCAGACCCAACAGGCAGAGGAACAGCGCGTCGACGTGCCGCGCGAATGTCAATGCGCCCACCGGAAATACTCGAAACCCTTCGTCGATCATGGCGTCGGCTCCACGGCGGCCGGCGCGTCCGGAATACCCGGCAGAGCCGCGGGGGGCGCGGTCAATCGCACCAGCCGGCGCTCGCGGCGAATCATCACGATCAGGAACGATCCCAGCCCGGCCAAGGTCGCTACCCCGGCGATGCGCAACAGCCGGGCGATGGCCAATCCATAGCGGCCGGTGAGCGGATCGTAGTGATAGCAAAGCAGCAAGATGCGATCCACCGGCGAGCCAATGTGACTGGCCGCGCTTTCGACCAGTCCCAGCCGCAGATCTTGCGGCGGATAATCAATCCCGTAGAAATAGCGCGAGAGCCGCCCGTCGGGCGTGAGCACCATGATGCCGCTGGCATGGGCGAACTGGTCGCTGTCGGCATCGTAGCGGTAAGAAAAGCCAACGGCTGCTGTAAGGGCATCGATCGATGCTTGGTCGCCGGTGAGAAAGTGCCAGCCCTCGGCGGCGCCGTCGCGGCGATACTTCGCGACGTAGCCGGCTTTCTTTTCGCCAGCCAGGGCCGGACTTTCCCGATCGTCGAAGCTCACCGTCACCACGTCGTAATCTTTTCCGATCACCAGCGGAATCGCCTGGCTGCTCTTGAGCAAGCCATTGAGCACCTGATTGCAAAGCAACGGACAGCGGTAATAGACCAAAGTCAAAACCACCGGCCGGCTGCCGAAATAATCTCCCAGCCGAACCCGACCTCCCGCCTCATCGCGAAACTCCAAATCGAGCGGGACATGATCGCCCAAGCGCTGGTCAATGCCCACGCCGCGCAGGATGCCAGGAGCCTGTCCCGGGGGCTCAGCAGCCGCGCTGGCGACGAACGCCGTCAGCAGCAACAGCGCTCCGGACGACAGGCAACCTGCGAGCCGGCAAAACTGGCCTGGAACCGGCGGCGGGCTGCAAGTGAAGCGGTTGAAGCGGCGCATGACCGTGTCCTCTGGCGGCTAAAGATCGCGCTTGTCGGGCGGGAGCACATCGATAGCGCCGGGCGGGCTGCCGGGTTGGGTTATTTCTCCGGCCGGCGAAGCGTCGCGCTCGCCCGCGGGTTCGACTTGCGGCGTGGGGGGAAGCTGTTCGTCTCGCGCGCGGATGCTCAGGCGCGGGCAAACCCCGCTCGAGCACCAGTTCCATTGCCCGGTCGATCGGAATCCGGACGATCCCTCGCTCTCGGTCGAGCCAGGCGTATTGGCCCAGCAGCCGCTCCTCGTCGGCGCGGAATCGCAGCAGGTCGACCGGCGGACTGACTTGCAGTCGCGGCGGCGGCGGAGTCTGGTCGCCGGCCAGCGGCGTCAGGGCCGGACTGCGGGCCTGCTCGCGGCGGTCCAGTCGGGCGAACAGGATGTCGACCACCGGCTGTGCCGCCGCGACCGTGACGAGAACGCTCAGACCCAGCAAGGCGACGGCCAACACGTTGGCGTCGCTGCGCTCGTGGTCGCCGCGCTTGACCGGTTCGCTCGGATTGTCGCCTGGCAAATGGCTCATGCTCGACTCCAGGTCGGTTCGGTCTGCCCCAGCGGGCCCTCGAGCTCCCGGCAAAACAGGCCGATCCACGCCCCGCCGATCATCGCTGTGGCGGCCAACGCGGTCCAAGGCAGCTCGAACGCCTGGGGACTCACCGCGGGCACGACCAGCCAGTGCCACTCGACCCATTGCATCACGACCAACAGGAGCGCCACGCGCGACAATCGCCCGCGGTCTTCCTTGATCGGCCGAAACAGCAGCAGTCCGAACGGCACGGCAAAATGCAAGAGCGCGATCAGCCGCGATTCAACGAGCCAGGGCCCCTCGTTGCGGGACGCGTACCAGCGGGCTTCGATCGGCAGATCTCCGGAGTAGATGATCAAATACTGCATGAATTCGGCGTACGTCCAAAACAGCACCGCAGTGAACAGCAGGCTCCCCAAGTCGCGGCAATTGCCGCGAGTCAGCTGCTCGTGCCACGGACCGTCTGGAAATGCCCATGCCGCCAGCACAATGGCCAGGGCCAGGGCCGAGCAAACCTGGCCTGCCATCGTCGCAATTCCGTACATGCTGGAGTACCAATGCGGATCGAGCGACATGCTCCAGTCGGTCGAAGCGAACTCCATCGACACGGCGAACAGCAAGAGCGCCGGCCCGCTCAGCCGGTACCGCCAGCGGGCTTGCCGCGCGGCCAGGGCCGGATCTGCGGCTTGCGACCAGCGGCGCAAGAGTAGTGCGCAGACGGTCCAGGCCACGAAATAAAGCCCGGCCCGCGCCCGCCAGTCTTCCAGATTCAAGTAAGCGGCGATGGCCGGCGGCGCTGCGCTTGCCGCGCCCCCTGCCGACGGCTCCGCCCAGGGATAGACATTGTCGGCTACCAGCGCGAGCGGCAGGAACAGAACGGCCATGAGGGGCACGGTTGTCAGCATGGCCGAGAAGACCGGCTGCAGAATCTGGCCCCAGTTGCCGCCAGTTAGCGAGTGGATCATCATCCAAACCCAGGCGCCGAGCGACAAACCAAGCCAGAACAGAAAAGCGACCAGATAGCCGGCCGCGAACGCGCGGGGCACTTCGATCGCACCGACCACACAGGCCGTAGCGCCCGCCAGGCCCACGATCCAGCCGCCGCGCCGCCAGCGCGCCAGCCGTTCGCGCACCCCCGGGCTGACGGCAGACCCCAACGCATACTGCTCGCTCATGGCTTGCCCCCCGGCTCCAATTCCGAGGCCTTAATGTCGGGCGGGGCCTGCGTGTCGGGCAGCGAACGGCTAGCCGGTGGCGTTTGTGATGCTGGCCGCATGTCGGTGCCGAAGGGCGAATCGGCGCCCGGCGCATCCTGGCGAAAATCGGGCGGCACCGGCTCCTGCGACAGCTCCGGCCGGGCTTGCTCGGGCACGTCGTCCAGCCGGGCGTTCTGACTCAGTTGCAATGCGCGAACGTAGGCCACGATCGCCCAGCGATCGCGCGGCTCGGTCTGCAGATTGATGGCGGGCATCTGGCCGAAACCGTTGCTGATGATTTCGAAGAAATTGCCCGCCGCCAACCCGCGCACGCGCTCGCTATGGAACGACGGCGGCCGCTTGAATCCGCGCTGCACGACCATGCCATTTCCGTAGCCGGTCTGGCCGTGGCACATCGAGCAAAACAGGGTGAATCGCTCCCGGCCGCGCTCGAGCAACGCGGCGTCGAGCGGCAGAGGCAATTCGTCGACGTACCGCCCGTCGACTTTGCCGGTGTAGAACGCCGAGTCTTCGTCGAGTTGGCCGCGGGCAATCGTCCCGGCAACCAGAGGCCGGGCCGACATGCCGTCGGGAAAGAACTCGCAGCGGGCCAGCGGCTTGTAACGCGGCTGGTCGTACATGTCGAGCATGTCGCAACCCGCCAGATTGACGACCGCTGCCAGCGCCCCGACTGCGATCCCGCAACGGGCACAGCTATGCCGTTTCGCGGCCGAACTCGTGGCAGTGCGTCGAGCGGTCACGCGGGCACCTCGTAGACTTCTTCGGCCGCCAGGCCGGCCAGAAATGCTCGCGTTGGGTCGATGCGAAACAGCGGATCCGCTGCTTCGATCGCCAGAAAAAAGCGGTCGCGGCTGGCCCGCCTGAACTGGGGCACATTGAATAGCGGGTGATAGGGATGAGGAAATCCGTTGAGCACCAGCGCGCCGAAGAATGCGAACGTCGCCCCGCCCAGCACCGTCAGCTCGAACACGATCGGCATGAACGACGGCCAGCTATTCAGCGGCCGGCCGCCGACATTGAGCGGATAGCCGATCGCCAGGCAGTAGTACTCCATCGCGTAGGCGCTCAGCGCGCCGAGCACTCCGCCGACCAGCGCCAGCAGGGGGATCGCCGTGCCCGGCCGGACCAGCGCCTCATCGATCCCTTCGACCGGAAACGGGCTGTAGGCTTCGACCTGGCGATAACCGGCCCCGGTCGCGCTGCGCCGCGGCAACGAGCGCTTCAGGCGTGGCGAATTCCGCCAGCAGTCCATATAGTTCCGGCTCGTCGGACTTCATGCGCTGACTCCTGGCGTGGCTCCCTGGCGATGATGCACCAGCTCGCGCAGCTCGCTGATCGACATCATCGGCAAGAAGCGGATGAACAAGTAGAACAGCGTGAAGAATAAGCCGATGGTGCCCAGCAGCATCGAGAAGTCCCAAATCGTCGGGTAGTACATTTTCCAACTCGTGGGCAAGTAATCGCGCTGCAGGCTCGTGATGATGATCATGAACCGTTCCAGCCACATGCCCACTTGAATGACCAGAGACAAAATCCACAGCAGCAGCACGTTGGCCCGCACGCGCGGAAACCAGAACAGCTGCGGAATGCAGACGTTGATGACCAGCAAGGCGAAATAGCTCCAGGCATAGGGGCCCAGCAGGCGATTCAGCGCCACGTAACGCTCGTAGGTGCTGCCGCTGTACCAGGCCATCAGCGCCTCGGTGCCGTAGCCGAATCCGACGATCGAACCGGTCAGCAGCATCACCTTGGCCGCGTTGCCCAGATGTTTGAGCGTCAGGTAGTCTTCCAGTCCGTACAGCCAGCGGAGCGGAATCGCCAGCGTCAGCACCATGGCAAAGCCCGAGAAAATCGCCCCCGCCACGAAATACGGCGGAAAGATCGTGCTGTGCCAGCCGGGCAGGATCGCGACGGCAAAGTCCATGCCTACGATGCTATGCACCGAAATCACCAGCGGCGTGGCCAGTCCGCCCAGCAGCAGATAGGCCTGCTGGTGCCGCTGCCAATGTCGCGCCGATCCCCGCCAGCCCAGGGCCAGCACGCCGTAGAACACCCGGGCCACGATGTGCGTGGCCCGATCCCGCATGGCCGCCACATCCGGAATCAGTCCGGCGTACCAAAACAGCAGCGAAACCAGGAAATACGTCGACACGGCGAATACGTCCCACACCAGCGGGCTGCGAAATTGAGGCCACACGGTCATGGTGCTGGGATACGGCAGCAGCCAGTAAAACACCCAGGGCCGCCCCATGTGCAACAGCGGAAACAATCCGGCGCAAGTGACCGCGAACAGCGTCATCGCTTCGGCAAAGCGGTTAATGCTCGTCCGCCATTGCTGGCGCAAGAGCAGCAGAAACGCCGAAATGAACGTTCCCGCATGGCCGATGCCGATCCACCAGACGAAATTCACGATCGGAAACGCCCAGGCGATCGGGATGTTGTTGCCCCAGACGCCGATTCCGGTGGTCAACACGTGCCAGGTCGTGGCGAGGAACAGTGTCATGACCGCGGCCGAAACAAACAGCCCTACGTACCAATGCCAGGGAGCATGGCGGCACAGGACGATTCCGCTGATGCGGTCGGTGACCGAAGCGTAGGTTTCGCCGGCGGCCAGCACCGGCACGTCGTCGGCCGCGGCGGGAAGCGGATCTGGCTGCGGCGGATGGGCATGCGGAACGGCAGCATTCATCGCGGCGCCTCCGGATCGGTTTCCATGGACCTGGCGGCGGCCGATTCGCTTTTCTCCTCGGCGGGACCAACGCCCGTCTGCGCCGGTGGGCTGGCTCTGCGGCACGGGCGTATCGGCCAGCGGCCCGCGCACGAGCGCGGGATTCGGGTTGCTCACCCGGGCTAGATACGTAGTGCGCGGCCGCGTGCCCAACTCTTCGAGCAGCGCGTAGCGCAAGGGGGATTCTTGAAGTTCCGCCACCGCGCTGGCCGGATCATTGAGATTGCCGAACGTGATCGCCCGGGTCGGGCAGGTGGCCTGACAGGCGGTCTGGAATTCGCCGTCGCGGAGGGGACGATTCTCTTTCTTTGCGGTGATCCGCGCGGCATCAATCCGCTGCACGCAGTAGGAGCACTTTTCCATCACACCCCGGCTGCGCACGGTCACTTCGGGGTTTTGCAACAGTTTCAGGCTCGGCTCCTCGATGTGCGTGAAATCGAGGAAATTAAAACGGCGGACTTTGTAAGGGCAGTTATTCGAGCAATACCGCGTGCCGACACAGCGATTGTAGACCATGTTGTTCAACCCCTCGGCGTCGTGCACCGTTGCCCCCACGGGACAGACCAACTCGCAGGGAGCATCCTCGCAATGCATGCAAGGGACTGGTTGAAAGAAGGTCTCGGGATTGTCCAGCGGTCCGCGGTGGTAGCGGTCGACGCGCAACCAATGCATCTCGCGTCCGCGATCGCATTGCTCCCGGCCGACGATCGGGATGTTGTTTTCCGCCTGGCAGGCAACGACACAGGCGCTGCAGCCGATGCAGGCCGTCTGGTCGATTACCATGCCCCATTTATTCATCGGCGCCGGGTAGCTGAAGTCCTGCTCGTAAAGCGTGATCAGCTCGCCCGGCTTTTCTTTGCCGGCCGCGGCGGGCGCGCTCGAACTGGCAAGGACGGACTGTCGGTCCGCTGAACCCGCTTGCAGCTCGTCGAGCGTCGTCGCGCGAACCAGGTCGCGACCTTCCATGCTCCAGTGATCGTGCGTGGCGACCAGCCGCTGACGCCGGCCCGTTTTGCGCACCGGAACGTCCGACAACCAGCGGGCGCCGCTAGCCGGCAAGCCGGGATACGCGTTGTAGCCGACCTGCGCGCCGACGCGGCCGCAGCGCGTCCGGCCATAGCCCAATATCAAGCCGAGGCAATCGTCGGCCTGGCCGGGCATCAGCCAAATGGGCGCCTCGACGGTGCGCCCGCCGGCGAACCGTAGCTCGACGACATCGCCATTCGTCAGCCCCAACCGCTGGCAGGTTTGGGCGCTCGCCAGGGCGGCATTGTCCCAGACCAGTTTTGTCAGCGGCCGCGGCAGTTCTTGGAGCCAACCGTTGTTGGCAAATCGTCCGTCTGCCACGGCTGGATCCGCCAGAAATACGACCTCGACGCGCGCTCCATCGGCGAGCGGCGGCCCCCTTTCGCCTTCCGCCGCGCTCTCGCGAACTGGCGTCGGCCGATCGATGAAGTTCCATTCGGGCTCGCGCTCGGCCGCCTGCGAGCCGGCCAGCCAGCCGTCGTGAACCAGCTTTCGCCAACCGGTCGCGAACTGCTCACGGCCCAGCCGATCGCGCCAGTAATTCTGCACCAAGTCGTACGGAACCGCCCGCGAGTGGCCTGCCAGGACGGCGACGATCTCGTGCGCGGTCTTGCCGCCGTAAAGCGGCGCGATCAGCGGCTGAACGATGGACACGGTGCCGTCATAGGCCCGCGCGTCGCTCCACGCTTCCAGGTAGTGCGCCTGGGGAATGTGCCAATGGGCCAGCTCCGAGGTTTCGTCTTCGTACAGCCCCAAATGGACGCAGACCTCCAAGGGGGCGTCATGTGCCGGTCGGCTCCAGCCGGTCGCCGCCGAACCGCCGATGCCCAGCGCCTGGCGCAACGCGCCGGAAAAGTCGAGTTCGCCCGGCGCGTTGTAGACGGGGTTGCCCCCCAAGACGAGCAGCATCCGCACCTGGCCTGCGCGGAGCGACTCGACCAGATCGGTCAGCGACGCCAGGGCATCGACCGGCTCCGCCTCGATCGGCTCGCTGTAGACGACCGTGCGCCCCGCGTTTTCCAATCGCCGATTGATTGCATGCGCCAGTGCGTGAACCGCCGGCGGCTGGCTGTCGCCGACGAGCACCAGGCTGGATCCGCGGTGCGCCTCGAGGTCGGCCGTAATCGCCGCGAGCACCTCGTCCGGCAAGTTGTTCGGGCCAGATCGGCGATCGCTCATCGTTTCGGCCACACTTACCCCTAGCCGCCGGGCGAGATCGCGGACGCAGCCTTCGACGTCGCCCGCCCGCAGCGGCCACCGATGATCGGCCGCCGCACCGACCAAGGTCGGCGTGCTTTCGATGGCATAGAGCCGGTTCATCGGCCGGGGTCGATTGTCGACTTGGGACGCGTCCTTCCCGGCATCAGCGTGCGATGCGACCGGCGGCTTGCGGCGACGGCTGAAATCTCGCGCATAGCGGATGGCGCCGGGCAATTGCGCGAGAAAGTCGCAATCGATGGCCAGGATCACATCGGCCCGCTCGAACTGGTACCGCGGCACAAGCGCCTCGCCGAAGGCCAACCGAGCGCCGGACCGCACATTGTCGCGATGTAAAGGCTCATATTGATGCCAGCGTGCCTCGGGCCAGGCGGCCAGCAGCGCCTTGAGCTGGGCGCCCAACGTCGGAGAAGTGACCGTTTCGGTCAGCAGAGCCAGTCCTGCTCCGCGGTCCGCGCTCAGCCGCGGCAATTGCTTTTCGAGGGCGGCCACCACTGCCGGCCAGGTTGAAATCGTTCCCCGTTCCAACACCGTTTGCGAGCGGTCTGGATCGTACAGGTCCAACAGCGACGCCTGGGCGAATACATTGGCCGCGCCCAGGCTGGCCGGATGCTCGCTGTTGCCTTCGATCTTGATCGGACGACCCATGCGGCTGGTCACCAGCAGCCCCTCGGCCGAACCGAACAGCGGCATCGCCGTGGCAAAGACGAGCGGCTCGCCGGGCACGAGCTTCTCAGGCTGCCGGACGTAAGGCACGATCTTTTCTTCCGGTTGATTGAGTTTGCAGCCCGACACCCCGGCCAGCGCCAAGGCGGCCGCGGCGAGCGCGAGAAAGCTCCGCCGATCGAGCCCCTCGTCCCAGACGGCCGCCTGACGCGGAAACTCGCGCTCGAGAAACTCGCGAAACTGGGGCCGAGCGGCCAGCTCTTCGAGACTGCGCCAATACTCGCGATTGCCGCGCACCGCCAGATTTGCCCGGATCGTCGCCAGATCGAGCGGCTCCGTGTCGGCTGCCACGTGGGCGCCGGGCCGGCACGGCGGATGTTGCTGCGACCGATTGTCCGGCCCGTGCTCTGTCATCGGTGGCACACCCAGCAGTTGGTGAGCTGTGCGGTCACGATCCCCCGCTCTTGCACCAGCGCGGCTCCTTCGACCAGTGAAACCGGCTGCACCTGTCGACCGAAGTGCGTCACGTCGTCCAGATGGCGCACGCCCAATTCGGGGTGCCGATGGCAATCGAGGCAGAACTCCATGTGCAGCGACTTCACTTTGCGCACCAGAGGCATCTCGTCGACCCGGCCGTGGCAGCTCTCGCAGCCGATGCCCTTGGCCAGATGGATGCTGTGATCGAAGTAAACGAAATCGGGCAAGTCGTGTACCCGGGTCCAGGCCAGCGGTTCGCCGCTGCGCAGGCTGGCCCGGACCGGCTCGAGCATCGGGCTGTCCTTCCAGAGCTGGGCATGGCAGCCCATGCAGACTTGAGTGGGCGGCAAGCCAGCAAACGCCGAACGCTCAACCGACGTGTGGCAAAAGCGACAATCGATTCCCAAGCCCGAGACATGATGCTCGTGGCTGAACGGCACGGGCTGCGTGCGGACAACGTCGACTTCGGTCGTATAGGGAGAGCGGTACAGCTCCCAGACTAGCCACAGGCTGGCCGAAACCAGCATGATGCCGAAGTAAATCGAGGCCTTCGCGTAGGCATTGCTGGCCGGATGGAAAAGCTGCCGCATACGCTTCCCCCGCTTGACATTCGGGAGCCGGCAAACCACCCCGCGAACGCAGCGCGGCCGAGGGCGAAAGCAGCCCACTTGAATGATGCCATCGCCTGACAAGCACCCGCACTGCGCCGGCGCCCGCACGCGATGCCCGCCGTCTCTCGGCGACCACCCGCCATTCCATCGGGTTCGAGTGCGCTCGCCTACCTCGGCGTCACGCGACTCGGCTCAAGATACGAACGACGTGGCTTTTCGTCAAAAAACTGCTGCGCTCCAGGAACTGCACGCCCAGCGCGTATTCGCGACCATCTCGTGTCGTGCAATCTCGGTTCAGCAAGGGGTACCAGACCGAGGCCTGGTTCAGGCGATGATTGAATTCGGAGTGCTGGTGGACACAATTAAGCCAAGCTCATCGATTTCAGAAACCTGGTGCAAGTACGGCCGAGTACATGGCTTACCACTTGCCGTCTCCGTGATCCACGATCGCAGGCCGTGTCCGAACCCCGATCGCCCGCCGTCAAATGGACTTCTACCAAATTTCGGGCCGTTGGGTTCCGAGACGTCGGCGGTCATGTCCATCGGTCGGTGAGGGCCGCGTCGAACGGCAAGTCGCACTCCGCAAGTGCTTAGCTCACACCGACCGACTGGAGCTGCCTCGGAGTGAATCTATGTAGGAAGCGTCTGTCGGATAATGTGGAATCAGGCAAATTGCCTCACATGTCCTTCAGCTTGCGGAGGTCGCCACTTTCCGCATCGGGCTCGATATCCACAGCAAACATATTTAGATCTGCGTGCTCAGCGAGACCGGCCAGCTCATGCGCCGTTCGCGAGCGCGATCGATCGACGAAGTGATGCGAATCCTGGAAGGTCCGCCGGATCGGTTCGAGGTCTGCTACGAGGCCAATGCGCTCAAAGAGGTTCTCAACCCGTGCCTTTAATAGGTCGTCATGGTGTGCTTCCAATGCCAAGCCGATCCATGTGACTGTCGGCGCTTTGTTCGCGGCCATCCCAGGTTCTTGGTTCCACTGCCGAAAGTTGACTGACGCGGGCGAAGGCTCGATATTGAACCGCAATTCTGCCCCCTGACATACTCAGCAGCCGCTCGATTCGAGAGGTTCGTATGACCGCCAAGAAGGATCCCGCTTGCGGCACAGGACCGGCTTGCGCAGGAGATTCACGACACAGAATAACGGCACTCGTCGTTACAGCGTTCATCGCGCTACAGTTCACATCACGGCTCATTGCGGAGGAAGTCCGCAATCTGCCGCGCCGACCGAATATCGTGCTGATCCTTGCCGATGATCTGGGCTACTCCGACCTGGGCTGTTATGGCGGCGAGATCGCCACGCCCAACCTCGACCAGCTGGCCGCCGGCGGATTGCGGTTCACGCAGTTCTACAACACGGGGCGCTGCTGGCCCTCGCGGGCGGCGATCCTCACCGGCTACTACGCCCAGGCCGTGCGGCGCGACACGGTGCCGGGCGTGACCAGCGGCTCGGCAGGCAAACGGCCCGACTGGGCCCCGCTGCTGCCCGAGTTGCTGCGGCCGCTCGGCTATCGCTCCTATCACAGCGGCAAGTGGCACCTGGACGGCTTGCCTCTCGCGTCGGGCTTCGATCGCTCGTACAGCCTGAACGATCACGATCGGCATTTTGCCCCCCGCGCGGCGACCGAGGATGACAAGCCCCTGCCCCCGGTCGCCGCCGGCACCGGGTACTACTCCTCGACGGCGATTGCCGATGCGGCCATCGGCCAATTGCGCGGGCATGCGGCAGAGTTCGCCGGCCAGCCGTTTTTCAGTTTTGTGGCCTTCACGGCGCCGCACTTTCCGCTGCAAGCCCCGGCCGACGACGTAGCCAGGTATCGCGGGCGCTACAGCCGCGGCTGGGATCTGCTGCGCGACGAGCGCTGGCGGCGGATGCAAGAGCTGGGCATCGGCGCCGGTTCGCTCTCGGCAATCGAACGCACGGTCGGTCCGCCGTATCCGCAGCCGCAGGCGCTCGTCGCCCTGGGCCCCGGCGAGGTGAACCGCCCGCTCCCCTGGGGCGACTTGAGCCCCGAGCAACACGCGTTTCAGGTCGGCAAAATGGCCGTCCATGCCGCGATGGTCGATCGGATGGATCGCGAGATCGGGCGCCTCGTGGCCCAGCTGCGGGAAATGAACGCCTTCGATCACACGCTCGTCTTGTTTCTGTCCGACAACGGCGCGAGCGCCGAGATCATGGTCCGCGGCGACGGCCACGATCCGCACGCCGAGTGCGGCACGGGGGCCACGTTCTTGAGCTTGGGGCCGGGCTGGTCGAGCATGGCCAACACGCCTTTCCGCCGGCACAAGACCTGGGTTCACGAGGGAGGAATTTCCACTCCGCTGGTGGCCTGCTGGCCCGAGGGCATTGCCGCCCGCGGCGAACTGCGGCGCGCGCCCGGCCACGTGATCGATCTGGTGCCAACCCTGCTCGAGCTGGCCGGCGGAAAGCCGCCCGCCGAGTGGAACGGCCGGTCGAAGCCCGCCGCGCCGGGCCAGAGCCTGGTGCCGCTGCTGGCCGCCGACGGCGCGGTCCTCCACGAGACGCTCTGGTGGCAGCACGAGGGCAACCGGGCCCTGCGCTGTAGCGACTGGAAAATCGTGGCGGCCGGCAAGGACAGCCCCTGGGAGCTGTACGACCTGGCCCACGATCGGGCCGAATCGAATAACCTGGCCGCACAGCAGCCGGAGCGGGTTCGCGAACTGGCCGATCTCTGGCAAGCTCAGACCGAAAAATACCAGGCCCTGGCCCGCGGCCAATAATCGCGCCGCGCGGTTGTACTTTGCCGAGCACGGCCGCACATCGGGTACAATCACGTCGAGCAACGCCAGCGCATCTGCCGCCTGGATCGGCAGCTGCCGGACAGAAACGTCCGCAACCTATTGACCCCGGGTGATCGGAGCTAGCCATGCACCGCGTAACAGGCGCACTTGCCGTCGTCGTTATCGTCGCGCTCCCGCCGTTCGGGCTGGCGGCATGCGCCGGCGCCGCCGAGATGCAGGTTGAGCGCAACGTGCCCTATGCCGACTCGAAAAACCCCAGGCAAACGCTCGACGTATATCGCCCGGCCGAAGGCCAGGATCGTCCGATCGTGTTCTGGATTCACGGCGGGGGCTGGATGCAGGGGGACAAGGCCGACGTCAAGGTCAAACCCCAGTTGTTCGTCGACCGCGGCATGGTTTTCGTCTCGACGAATTACCGCGTGTTTCCGGACGTCTCGATCCAGACCATCGCCGCCGACGTGGCCCAGGCGCTCGCCTGGACGCACAAGCATGCCCGCGAGCTGGGCGGCGACCCGGGCGCGATCCTGGTGATGGGGCACTCGGCCGGCGCTCAGTTGGCCGCGCTGGTCTCGACCGACGAACATTACCTGAAAGCCGAGGGCCTGCCGCTGTCGATCGTTAAAGGCTGCGTCCCGGTCGATGGCGACACGTACGACGTGCCGCTGCAGATCGCCACCGTCGAGCCCGCCCGGGGGGACCGCTACAAGTGGAAATTCGGTAGCAGCTCGAGTCAGGCCGATTTGTCGCCGGCCTTGCACGTGGCCCGGGGCAAGGGAATTCCTCCCTTCCTGATTTTGCACGTCGCCGGCCATCCAGAGACCGCCGGGCAGTCGCAGCGGCTGGCCCACGCGCTGGACGATGCCGGCATCGCGGCCCAGGCCTTTGGCGCCGAGGGCAAGAATCACGACTCGCTCAACGACGAGCTCGGCTCGGACGGCGATCGAGCGACCGCGGTGCTTCTGGAATTCGTGGCCGGTGCGCTGCGGAAGTGACGCGCCGCGCGAAAGCCGGATCTCCGGGCAAGAAATCGAGCATGGGACACCCAATCGCCGCCAGATCGAGGCCGATGTGAACGCGACCGCATTGAAAATCGCATTGCTCGCGTTCTGGTGTGTCTGGCTGTGCGTCGTGTTTGCCGGCAACTTGTGCGACGGCTTGAAAGAGCTGGGCCTGCTGGGCATCGGCTGGAAATTTGCTTCCGGCAATTTCGAATTCCTCGCCACGACGACGGCCCGCTACGGTGCGCCGACGTGGCTGAATGCCCTGCTCTTTGCCGGAGTCATCGCCTGGGAAGGGCTGGCGGCTTTGCTGTTCGGCCTGGCCTGGCGGGATGCGCGTTGCGGGGGCCTGAAAGCCTGCCGTTATCTGTACCCGGCGTTTCTGGTCGGCCTGCTTCTCTGGGCCGGATTCATGCTGGCCGACGAGCTGTTGATTGCCTACACGGTCGAAGGGACCCACGTTCGTTTGCTCACCGCGCAATTGGCCACGCTGCTGGTGATCGCGCTTGTGCCCGAGCCGGCCTAGTCGGCGTCCAGCAAGCCTGCGGCCGCTTCGGGTATGATCGGTGGCGCCTACGCCCTGTCCCTCGGATGCGAGTCAAGCCATGACGACGACTGCCCGAAACGCCCGACTGGTGCTGCACGGCAAAGCCGCCTCGCGCGGCGATGTGCGCGCCGCGGTCCAGACGGTTCGCCAGCAAGGCCATCCGATCGAGGTGTGCGTGACCTGGGAGCCGGGCGACGCGGCGCGCTTCGCCCGACAAGGGGCGCTAGGCGGCGCCGAAGTCGTCATTGCCGGCGGCGGAGATGGAACGGTCAACGAAGTCGTGGCCGGTCTGCTGGAGGCGGCCGGCGACTCCCGGTCGGCGACCCCTTTGGCCGTCTTGCCGCTGGGGACCGCCAACGACCTGGCCCATGCGTGTCGCATTCCCCTCGATCCGCTCGGCGCTTTGCGACTGGCAGTCTCTGGCGCGACGGCGGCTGTCGACGTGGGGCGGGTGGGCGAGCGGCCTTTCATGAACCTGGCCACAGGGGGCTTCGGCACGCAGGTGACCGTTGCCACGCCCAATGACCTCAAGAAGATCCTGGGCGGCGCCGCTTACTTGTTGACCGGAGTGACCCATTTCAGCAGCATCCGCCCCGCCCAGATCCGGCTCGCCGGTCCGGACTTGAACTGGGAAGGAGCGGCGCTCGTGATCGGAGTCGGCAACGGCCGCCAGGCCGGCGGCGGGCATCAACTCTGCCCCACGGCGCTGCTCAACGACGGGCTGCTCGACGTGACCGTGCTGCCGCACCTGCCGGGCGAGGAGGTGTTGCCGGCGCTCCGGGCACTGCTGCGCGAGGGGCTCGATGCCGTCCGCCAGAGTCTGGTTACCGCCCGAGTGCCTTGGCTGCAGATCGCAACCGACGAGCCGCTGCAAATCAACCTGGATGGCGAGCCCATCACGGACACGCAGTTTCGTTTCGAGATTCTGCCGCAACGGCTGCAACTGAAGCTGCCGCCGGATTGCCCGCTTCTGGCCTGAGTAGTCGGGCGACTCGCGGCGTAAAGGGCGCTCGCGGACAACGTCTGAATCTCGGGATCTCAAACCGCGCCGGCCGGCGTGCGTAGCGACAAGTTTCGTCGCGGCGCAAAAAAAAACCGCCCGACCAAATGTCGGGCGGTTTTGTGTTTTAGTTCGCGGTCGACCTAGGACTTCCGCCGGCGCCTGGCGGCCAACAGCAGGCCGATGGCACCCAGGCCGCAGAGGATCAACGACGACGGCTCGGGCGTCGCGGTCAACCGCACGTTGTCGTAGTCGATTTGATTGCCCGACGTCTTGGACAGCACGATGGTCAGGTCGCCGCTGACCGTAGGGCCGGTGGTGAACGACGTGGTGTAATCGGCGAAGCTGCCCGTGGGAATTCCCCCCGGATTTCCCGTGGAGGGAAGAACCGTGCTGTTCAGCAGCGTGCCCCCGTCGTTGGTGCCGTTGACGAGTTCGATCAGCCCGGTTGAACCCGGTCCGTAGCCCGATTGGTTGCCGGCGGCGACGGTCAACGTATAGATCGTGTAGGCGTGGAGCGCTCCGACGTCTTGATAGACGTCGTTTCCGTTGATATAGACCGTTTGCTTGCCATCGGCCGGGGCCGGCAAAGTGCTGCCGACGCCGTAAGAGCCGGTGCCGATAAAATTCTGGATGCCGTTTCCGCCCGAGCTGGTCCAGCCGGTAATGACGTCGGCCGGAGGGCCGCCGGGGCCGCCACCGTACGTTCCGTCGGGCGTGGCCGGGTTCTCAAACGAAAAATTTACGACGGGGTTGGCCTGCGCCGCGGTCACGAAGAGCAACAGCAACAGGGCAGAAAGAATGGTCGTCGAATTGCGGCGTTGCATGGCGAACTCCTTATAAGTCAGAATGTTTGCGGTGTGATGAGCCGTAACGGGAACCGATTCAGTTTGGAAAAGCACACTATCGATCGAGCGGACTTGCTTCTGGGTGACAGTGTGTGGCTGTCGCTACGGACGCCTGCGATAAATATGTAGTTATATTAATAATTTAGTTGACTTCTGTTTTAGCACTCATTCCCCGTAATTGGTCCGTTCCTGTAAAACTCCAGGGAGTTCGTGGGTTTGAACTCGAGTATCTGTCGCAGTGCCTGCACACACGACAGTGGGTTGCTTCTACCCAACCTTCAGCTTTGCGGTTCGCAATCTCCGAACCGCAAAACCGCCCATCCCTGCATTCGCAGGCGCTTGGGCCCGCGTCCGGTTTAGCTCATCCTCATGAAGGCCGAGTCGTCTTGCGCTTTCTTAGGCAGCAATAAAAAAAGCTGCCGAGCGCCTCTGCATCAAGCGCAGCGGTGCTGGGCAACTCTTTCCTGAACCACGCTAGACTTCCAGCTCAAGAGCGTCGCTCCAAAAAGGCCCGGAATTGCCGGAAAATGCCGCCATTCCCAGTGCAATCGCTTTCATCATGGCTCGCGTCGAACGCGAAGTCAACTAGTTATCGTGCGTTTCTGGAAACGTTGCCTTTGCACCAATAAAACCCCCATCGCCACAGCCGCACTGTACGTCGCGGGGCGGATCGCCCAGCAAACGGGAGGTCGCCCAGAGCGATCTAGTGCGCGCGTTGGCGCCGGAACGCGACCAGCAGGCCTATGGCTCCCAGGCCGGCCAGAACGATCGACGACGGCTCGGGCGTCACCGTCGAGACGGTGAATCCGTTGATGCGGAGGAAGTCGTTATTCGAGGTGATCTGGGCCAGGATCGAGAGGGTTCCCGTGGTCGACGTGTAGGTCCCGGTGGACGTATACGCCTCGTTGGCCGTGGGCGTGACGCCCGGCACATAGCTGGCCACCGTGCCCGTGCCGGTTGTGGTGCCGCTGCCCGTGAACGAGGTGGTGAACGGCGTCGACGACGGATTGCTCCCCTCGATCGTGGAGGATTGATCGTAGGTGTAGAACGTGACCAGGTAATGGGCGCCGGCGGTCAGACCCGATATTTGAATCGTCGCCGCTGGGTTGCCCGTGAAGCTGTTGTTCTGGCTGTAGAGGAAGTCCTGATAAAGCGCAGCCTCGGTAAACGACCCGCTGTTGGTGACGCCGGCACGGGTGAAATAACCGGAACCGCCACCGCCCGCGAAGGAAGGCGTCGTCGTCAAGTTGTAGCCGCCGGGAAGCGCTGCGCTGTTGCTGGAAACTCCCGTGAACCCGGCCTGCGTGACCGGCGTCGTCGAAGGCGAGTCGCCGGCCGGTCCCTCATAGTCGACGGCGATGATCTGCGCCGCGAAAGCGGGTGCCGAGCAGGCGAGCATGGCCAGGGCTGCCAGGATCGAAACCAGACGCCGCCTTGCCGCAAATGGACCTGTCATGGGGTCGACCTTGTGCGAGAGTTCGTGGTACCGAGGTGTCTCATGGGGGCGGAGCCAGGAGCGGCTCGAATTGGCAGAGCCGTCGGTTCAGGCCTGGCGTCGCCGCCGGGCGGCCAGCAGCAGGCCGATGGCACCCAGGCCGCAGAGGATGAAGGACGAGGGCTCAGGCGTATATGCCTGGATTGCGATGGCGTCGGCCAGAACGTAATTATTCGCGCTGTCGGTGAGAACCACCGTCAGATTCCCGCCGGCGAAGTGATAGGGGCTCGCGAGGAACTGAAAGGGAATGCTCTCGCTGAGACTGTCAGTGAGGACCGGCCCGCCGGTGGCCGGAACCGTCTGGTTGACATAAATGTTCGGGCCGCCGTTGATGGAGTAGGGCGCGTTGGTCGCGCGGTTATAGAGATCCGAGATGCTGGTTGCAATCTCGTAATACCCGGGTGCCAGATTGTTGAAGGTGTAGGTAGCCGTGTCTCCACTCGTGCCGTTGCTGGCGTACGCCGCGGTGCCGTTCCAGTCGCGCGGCGTATCGCCGGGATTGGCAAGATTGACGAAACCGTTGGTCGTGAAGCTGCCCAGCGCGTCGGGCGAAGAAGAGTCGTCGATCACTTCCCAGCCGCCGACGATCGTCGTGGCGGTAGCCGTCGACGCAACCAGCAGCAGCAGAAGCGAGGCGATAAAAGCGCGTGAAGTGAACATGTGGTTGCTCCCCAAAAAACGTGTTAGCCAAACAGGCCGTGGAGGATTTCTGAATTGCCCGAACCCGGAACCGATCCAAGCCCGGAATGATCGCCCTTTCACCCACGTCTCGCCGCAGGGCGGATCTCCGCGGCCGTTGTCATTAAGTATGTGTTAATTGCAAAAATATCTTGACTTGTTTTGCGCCACTATCGCTCCCAGATCGTTCCACGCCCAGTCAACCTCTGGCTCGTCCATTGAGCCGCATGACGTTCGAGCTCAGTGCCCTTTCCCGGGTATCACCACCACGGCGTCTAACCCGCCGCGTCGACACCCTTGGCCGACCGAACTCGTACTTGCGCTGCGAACGGCGGTTCGATTCCATTCTCAGGAACCGCGGACCGCTGCCACGTTTTTCGTTTGCGGGTGCGGACGCCGGACGTTGGATTCCATGAGCTCCACCGGAGCGCCGCTAGACGCCCGAGCAATGCTCCCGAGTGCCCCACCGGATGCCGCCTCCTGCAGCAACAAAAAAAGTTGCCGAGCGCCGCTGCATCAAGCGCAGCGCTGCTGGGCAACTTTTCTCTCGATCACGCTTGGGTTCCGGCTCACGAGCGTCGCCCCCAAAAGGCCTGAAATCGCGGGGAAATCGCGCTATTTGCCCACCACTCGCCGTTATCATGGCTCGCGCCGCAAGTGAAGTCAACCAGCTAGCGTGAGATTCTGGCGACTGGATTCGTTCGCGCCAGAATGAATGCGGTCCGCCGCGAAATACTGCTGATCCAGCACTTGGACATCGCGGCCGACGGTCCAGCGGACGGCGCCCGGTCGTCGGGCGATCATCGATTGGCGGCCTCTCCGCAAGCCGATTTCGCGCAGCAGTTTGGGTATGAGTCCGGGCGATCAGAAACGATTCGAGTTGCTCCGCACGGCGAACTGGCCCAGTGCCGCGCGGCATGATCCTCGACCCAGCCGACCGTTGCCGTGCGCCCGGCCGGATCGGGCAGGATGAGGCCTTCGAGATGAACCCCAGCGCAGATCCGTTAAAATGCAAACAGAGACCGCTGCGTCATCAAGCCTGTGGCCCTAGGCGACCCTCAAGCAAAGACCGGCCAGACTTTGGGGACGACACCGACAGACAGAGGTAGCGGTTTGAGTTCCAGGGACGAATGGCACTAACTTAAGAAATGTAGGAGGCGACTCCGATCGCCGATTCGTTGCACTAGTCTCGGGGCAGTCGGCGATCGGAGTCGCCTCCTACAGGTCCGATTCGACCCTAAGCTAGTACCATTCGTTCCAGGGACCGCCACGCAAGTCAGCAAGCCTTGGCCCTTCCACGCCCGTTGGGCAGATCTCTTCTCAGCGCTTTGGAGAACTTGCCATGTTTCGCATCGCGTTCGCATTCGCCGTCCTGGCGGTAGCCACCGCACACGCAGCCGACTCCTGGATCGGCCAGAAAGTGTTCTGGAAGGATGGGGCCAGGCTGAAGGTGGGCGAGCGCGAAGTCGACTCGACATTCCTGGATATGCCAGCGCTGGTCACCCATGTGAGCGGGGCATGGCTCTGGACTGGCCAGGCCTGGCTTCGCGAGAGCGATGCTCTGACCGCCGATCAGGCGCTCGACTTCTATACGGAACAGATTAAGCAAAAGCCATCGAATAGCGCCAACTGGCTGAATCGTGGAACGGTGTGGCACGAAAAGGGGGAACTCGACAACGCCATCCAGGACTACACCGAGGCGATTCGACTGAGCCCGCAAATGGCGGTGGCTTACAGCAATCGCGGCTGGGCCAGACAACAGCACGGCGACTATGGCGGCGCACTGAGCGATTATTCCGCGGCGCTGAAGATTGACCCCCAGGACGACGCCACGCTCAGCAATGCGGCGTGGCTCCGAGCGACTTGTCTCGACGCGACTTACCGCGACGGAGCTAAATCGCTTAAAAACGCAACCAGGGCTTGCGAACTCAGCGGTTGGAAGGACTGGGCCTCCGTCGATACCCTCGCGGCGGCCTATGCCGAGAAAGGCGACTTCGATCAAGCCGTCAAATGGCAGGCCAAAGCCATCGAACTTGCGACCGCGGCTGCCGCCAAAGCGCAAATGGAACTGCGTCTCGACCTGTACAAAGCCGGCAAGCCATACCGCGAAGAGCCAAAGCCGAAAACTCCCTAGCGATCGCCGGCTGCGCGGCCGATGTCGCCCAGCCTGACATCCTCGCACTGCCCAGCCGCCGGCCGGTTTTCCGGGAGCGTTCAGGCCGAGAAAAGCTCGCGGATCGGTTCACCGCGGGGCAGGATGGGGAGCGGACGGCCGTTATAGTCGGGGAACGTCGTCTCAGAGTCGATGCCCAGGTGGCGGTAGACGGTCGCCCACAGGTCCTCGGGCGTCAGCGGCCGGTCTTGCGGATGCTCTCCCTTGGCATTGGTCGAGCCGACGACTTGCCCGCAGCGCATTCCGCCGCCGGAGACCAGCACCGACATGGCGTTGGGCCAATGGTCGCGGCCGGGCTGCATCACGCCGGTGGACGTGCCGACCGAATACTCGATCCGCGGCGTGCGGCCGAATTCGCCGGTCACGACCAGCATGACTTTCTTGTCCAAGCCGCGCGCGTAGAGGTCTTCGATCAGGGTGGCGATGGCCTGGTCGTAGCGCGGAAAGCGGAACCGCGCGTCGTTGAAAATATGGCCGTTGACCGCGTGCGAGTCCCAGTTGTAAAGCACGCCTTGCGGCCAGTCCTCGTTCGGCCCCGGGTTCTCCATCACCACCGTTACGAAGCTGCTCCCCGCTTCGACCAACCGCCGCGCCAGCAGGGCCCGCTGTCCGTAGGCATGCCGGCCGTAACGATCGCGCAGCCGCGGATCTTCCTGCGACAGGTCGAACGCCTGACGGGCCTTGTCGCTGGTCAGCAAGTTGATGGCCCGCTGGTTGAATTCGTCCATGGCGGCCATCGTGCCGCTGCGGTCCAGGCTTTGCCGCAGGCGGTCAAACCCGGCCAAGAGCTCCACGCGATCGTCCAAGCGGCTGGCCAACTCGGGAGCCAGCGCCAGATTGTTGATTTTGAAGTTCGCCGCACTGGGGTCGCCCGGCACGGCAAACGGCGTGTGTGCCGGCCCGAGGTAGGCGGCGCCGAAAGCAAATACGTCCACGCCCTCGCGGCCGCCGTCGAGAATCGAGACATAATTCGGCACACCCGCCCGGCGGTGTTCACGCACCTTGGCGACGACCGAACCGGCAGCCGGAAAATCGTTGACCGTGTCGACCGGCTTGAACGGTTCGCGGCCGGTGAGGAACCGCTTGTGACCGCCGCCATGATCAGCGTAAGTGTGGGCGATCGAACGAATCAGGCTGAAGCGGTCGGCCACGGCGGCGTGCCGTGGCAACAGCTCACAGACCTCGATTCCCGGCACGTTGGTGCGGATGGGTCCGAATTCACCGCGGATTTCCGCCGGCGCGTCCGGCTTCATGTCGTAGGTGTCGAGATGCGGCGGACCACCCGGCAGCCAGACAAAGATCAACGCCGTGTCCGGATCGGACTTGCCGGTCGCTTCGGCCTGTGCCCGCAGCCGCAGCAAGTCCGACAGTCCCAAGCCACCGACGCCGAGCGCGCCGATTTCGAGAAAACGACGTCGCGAGAGCGGGCCGGCGCATTCGACAGGCTTACGAGTCATGGAAAACCAGCTTCGCTCTGGGGCGGTACGCGAGCTTTCGGTCCGAGTGCCAAGGCAGGTTCAGGCGGCTGGCCGCAGGGGACGCCGGGTGGGCAGCTTGATTGTACGCATAAGCGGTCGTAGATGCCAGAACGAATCGAGGGCCAACGACCGCTCCAAGCTGCGATTGCCAGGCAGCCCGTCGAATGCATTCGCGCAGATGTGGCGATGCGGAAAAGTGCATCGAAAAACGGCGGACATGGCGCCGCCGCCGGAGCGTCGAGCAACGCGAGTTGCGTTGCCTGCCTTCGGCGGTCGCCCGCACCAGCCACGCCGACGACGGCCTCTGGTCGACTGCCGCGAGCTGGGGCAACCGCGAGACTAACCTGCTGAATAGCGGCGCCGCGGTGACGACAGCGGCGGCGCTGGCGAAAGGAAGCCGCTTGGGCCCGGTGCCGATCCGTTCGACCGAGGCCCAAAACGATAGCTATCGTCCTGGCTCGGAAGAAGCGGGCCGCACTGCCGCTGCCGATAATCTAAGCGCAGATTTCAGCGCGACTTAGAAGTAAGGGTGGCTGACCGGACTTGAACCGGCGACCCCCAGATCCACAATCTGGTGCTCTAACCAACTGAGCTACAACCACCACGCTCGACACTAGGGCCATGATACCGCTACCGCCCGCCGAGGGTCAACGCCGCCCGCGGGCGGCCTGGCCGGCGCGATAGCGCTTTAGCCGGCAATCTTCGCCTGCCCCGCGAGCCAGGCTGCCATCACCGCAAGCGCCAGGGCTGCCAGAACCAGCGCCGGCCAGAGCGGCCCGTTGTGCCTGAGCGGCCAGGCGCGCGAAGTCAGATCGCCAGGCGCCGCGGTTCGCATGTCCGCCGGCTGCTCGCTATCGGCAGCGCCGGCGCGAGCGGTTTCGCGTCGATCGACGAGTTGGCTGGAGACGCCCAGCGTGGGCTCCGGTCGATCGACTTCCTCGGTGCGGCGAGCGCCACTGCCTGCGGACTCGCTGCGTTCTGGCCGACTGGCATTCGCCGCGCCGTCATTCGGTGTGCCGGCGGCCGCCCCGTCGCCGGTCGGCGCATTTTTCGCCGCGGCGATTTGCCAGATCCCCACGCGATCCAGTGGACCGACGACGGTCTGCCCGGGTTCGATCCGGCGGTCAAGATTCTCACCGGCGGGGCTGGTCATCGCGGCCGGGGGCTGCAATTGCCGGGCGTCCAACTCCGGCCGGATGGCAACCATGTCGGCGGTCGTCACCGCGGGCACATAGCGCGCCGGATCGAGGCCGAACGAGCGCAGCGCGTCGGCCAGCAGGATCGGCAGCGAGCCACGGGCCGCCAGATCGGTCTTGTCGATCCGCACTTGCAAGACCAGCACGTCGCCTTCCGGGCGGGCCAGCCGGCTGTAAATCGGGTCGCCCGCCGAGCTGCGCACCAGCACATCGGCGGGCAGGCGGAATTCGAGCCGGATCGGATCTTCCAGAACGGTTTCGGTGAAATCGACCTGCGACACCGCAGGCGACTCGATCTCCTCCAGGACCGTAGCCGGACCCGTCGCCACCGGGCCGATCGTCCACAGATCGCAATTCCGCTCGGGGGCCAGAACCAGGTTCGCGCCCCGCGGCAGCCGATCGGGCACCAGGCCATCCCAAACGAGCAAGTCCGCTTGGGGCGCCTGCGCGGGAACATCCTTGAGCACGGTCAATTCGACGGCCGACAAGCTGGCGAGCGCCGTTTCGACTGCCCGGCCTCCCGGCGAAATCAGCGTGACGCGCGTCTTGCGGCGCTCGGGCACTTCGCAGGCGGCCACGTTGTCGGCAGCAAACGCATCGGAGTGTTCCAGCCGAGCCACGAGCAAGCCACCGAGCGGATTGTCGAGCTGGGTGAGCTTGCGGATCGTCTCGCCCGGGCCAACTTCGAGCTGCCAATGCGCCAGCGGCACTCCGCGAAATTCGATCGCCACGGGACACACGGCCCGGGCCGCGCCGGCATTGGTCAACTCGCAGAGCAATTCCAAATGAGCCGGACGATTGGGGCGGGCGCGCGCCTCGAACCGCGTGATGCCGACGTTCTCAGCCGGCCGGCCGGTTGCGTCGACGACGATCGGCGCGCGCAGCGCGGCGGGCTCCAGCCCGCGCGGGCCGCCGGTCAGCACAAGAATCCGCCCACGCTCGGCGGGCCCGATCAGGTCGTCGGCCGTGACGACGGCCGCAGCCAGGCTATCGGGTCCATCGCCTGGCGGAAGTGAATCCAGCGCGGCGTGCAACCGGCGCCGCTCGTCGGTCAGGGCGCACTCGATGCGGATCACGCTGCCGGCGGCGACGACCGCCATGCGCTGGCCGGCGCAGTCGATCGACCGCCTGGTGAGCCGCGGCGCGGGCCCGCTCGAAGCGGGTTTCGTTGCCGTCTTGCGTTTGCATGCTGGCCGATTGATCGACGACCAGCACCAGCGTTTCCGCGTCCTGCGACCCCCAGCGCGGATCGGCGGCGGCAAGCACCAGCAGCAGAACCACGGCCACTTGCAGGGCCAGGCAGAGCGGCCGCCGCGTGCGCGCCAGCCAGGTTCGCTCGGCGAAGACCGTGTCCCAGATCGCGGTGCTGGAAACGGTGTGTTGCGCGGCGCCAGACCAGGGCCAACAGCACGAGCGGAATCGCCGCCAGCCCCCAGAGCAGCATGTCCGGATGGAGCAACGTCATACGCGCCGCCGCGGGGGTCCAGCCCACATGCCCGGCCGCATGATTTGTTGCAAGGCCGCGTCGACTCCCGCCGCGGTGTCGATCTGCAGGCGGCCCAGCCGGTGCCGGGCGCAGTAATGTTCGAGCGCCGCCGAGAAGCGGGCGAAATGCCGGCGATAGCTGGCTAGCTCGGCTGGTCCGACCATCAGCCGCCGCCGCACACCGGTTTCGGCGTCGATCAGTTCGACCGGACCCGCCAGCTCAGGCCGGGCGTCTTCGGGCGAGACAACCTGCGCGACCAGCGGCTCGAACCGCGCTTGGCCGAGCGCATCCAGGGCCGGGGCGAACCCCCGGGCATCGAGAAAGTCGCTGACCACGATCGCCAGCCCCGGCCGCTGGCCGAGGCGGAGGAAATCGTCGATGGCGGCAGGCAGGTTTGTCGCGGCGCCGCCCGCTGCGAGCGCGTCGAAAAACCGCTCCAGCGCCGCAGCCTGCCGGCAACCGCCGAGGGGACGCAGTCTGGCCTCGACCCGAGCGCCGATCGCGGCCACGGCCACCCGGGCGCCGCTGGCCAGCGCCATCGAGCCGACAGCCCGGGCCCAAGAGCGGGCGACGGCAAATTTTGCTCCGTCGCCGCCGGTCATGCTCGCCGAGGAATCGACGAGCAAGTAAACGCTGTGCTCGTCGCGGCCCGGCGGCGCAATCGTGCGCAGCTCGTCATGCCGGGCGCAGAGATTCCAGTCGATCCGGCGATAGTCGTCGCCGGCCACGTAATCGGCCCGGTCCAGCGCCGCCGCCGGATCCTGCCGAGAGCGCAGCCAGTGCGGGCCCACCGTGCGGGCGGCATAGCCCGCCAGCCGCCGGCAACGCTCGAATGCTGGGGCGGCGGACAGGAGGTGCTGGCTCATGCTTGGCGTCGGCCTTGGTCGTGCGGGTTTGTCCGGCTGCATCGCGCATCGGCGCGCCGGCTGGGGATTCTTGGGTGTTGGATTATCAATGCGCGAGGGGCGATCACCAGCAGGTCCGGAAACGCGGGAGCCCGCCGCCCTGCCCTTTTGCAGTCTCGCTCTCAAGAGTCTTTCACGCTGGCCAGCACCTGGCGCAGCAGGTCGTCGGGTCGGACGGCTTCGGCGTAGCCTTCATAGTTCAGGGCAATGCGGTGCCGCAGCGCGGGCAGTGCCGCCGCCCGGAGGTCGGCGCCGGCGACGCTCGTGCGACCGGCCAGGATGGCGCGAACCTGTCCCAGGAGCACCAGCGCCTGCGCCCCGCGGGGACTGCTGCCGTGTGCGGCGAATTTCTGGACCAGTGGCGGAGCGCCCGAGCCCGCCGGGTGTGTGGCCAGCACCAGCCGGCTGGCCAGGCGGACCAGCTCGGGAGCGATCGGAATCTGCCGGGCCAGCCGCGACATTTCCAGGATCCGATCGGCCGAGAGCGCCGGCGCAGCGGCGGCATCGGCGGGCGCCACGGTGCGGGCGACGATCGTCTCAAGCTCCGCCGCGCTGGGGTAATCGAGCGTCAGCTTGACCAGAAAGCGGTCCAGTTGCGTCTCGGGCAGCGGAAACGTTCCGTCGGCGGCGTCCGGTCCTTGCGTGGCGATGACGAAGAACGGCCGCGGCAGATCGTAATCCTGATTGGCCACGGTAACGATCCGCTCTTCCAGCCCTTCGAGCAGCGCCGCCTGGGTTTTGGGGGGCGCACGATTGATCTCGTCGGCCAGCAGCACCTGGGTGAAGATCGGCCCGCGCTGAAAATCGAATTTTCGCTGGCCGTGCGTTTCGAGCACGACATACGTGCCGGTGATGTCGGCCGGCATCAGATCGGCGGTGAACTGGATGCGGCGAAAGTCGAGATCCACACCGTCGGCCAGCGCGCGGGCGAGTCGGGTCTTGCCCAGGCCGGGCCCCCCTTCCAGCAGGACGTGTCCGCCCGCCAGCAGGGCCATCAGCGTGGTTTCGACGGCCTCCTGCTGCCCCACGACGCTCTCGGCGATCTGCCCGCGCAGGGCGGCGAACTCGCTGCGAAACTGCTCGAGTTGGGTTCGCAACGTGTCGGTGGTGCTCATCGGCCGCAAGTCCGGTGGAGTTTGGCTGCTAATTCTCATGCTAACCAGCGCCGCGGCGCGCGTCCAGCCGCGATGCTTCTCGGGGGGCAGCGCGTCAGCGGGCGGACTTTTGCTTTTCCAGTCGGACCAGTGCCTGGGCCGCGTAATGGCGCGTGGCCAGGTCGTCGGTGGTGATCAGGCGGCGTAAGCGGTCGACCGTTTCCGCACCGGCCGGCAAGGGAAACAGGGCAAACGTGCGGGCCGCGGCCTGCCGGGCTCGGCGATCGCCCGCCAGGGCCCGGTCCAGGGACCGCGCCGCGGCCGCCAAATGCGGGGCGTAGCGCGGGTCCGGCGCCTGGCTGTCCAGCGGCCCAAACGCATCGAGCGCCACGTCCGCGGCCTCGCGCAGGCTCGCCCGCTCGCTCGACAGGGCGTCGGCCAAGGCCGGCAGCCCGGCGAATCCCCAGTGGGCCAACGCCCGGGCGGCATGCTGCTCGACGCCGGTGCCCTCGGATTTGAGCAGCCCGGCAAGTGCCTGCACTACAAGATCGTCGACCGAAGGATCGCCGGCGGGCTCGGGGTCGGCCCCGGCGGGCTTGGGATGGACGTCGGGACGATCGGGTCTCCCGCGCTGCAACGTCTGGGCCGCCAGCCCCAGCGCGTCGGCAGCGCTGGCTTGCGCGGCCGGTTCGAGCGGTGCCGATCCGTCTGCCAGGCGCTCGACGATCGGCCCTAGCGCGGCCGGACCGATGGCCCCCAGCGCCTGCGCCGCGGCTCGCCGCACATCCACGTCCGTGCCGGCCAATGCCGCCAGCAGTGCGGGAATGCTCGCGCGCGCATCGGGACCGATCTCGGCCAGTGCCAGGCAGGCTTCGAAGGCGGCGGGATCGTGGCCTGCGGATACCAATTGTTCCAATGCGGCAATCGCTGCACCTTCGCCCCCCACGCGCCACAGGGCCAGCGCCGCTTCGACGCGGAGCTGGTCATCCTCGGCCTGCAGATCGGCCTGGAGCGCCGGCGCCGCCGCAGCGGCCTCGTGGCCAAACCGGCCCAGGGCCCGGGCCGCCACGCGCCGGCTGTAGCGGTTCGTGCGCGGATTGGTCAGCTCGGCGGTCAAGGCCGGCACGGCGCTTGCCGGGGCTCGACCAATCCGGCCCAGGGCGTCGAGCGCGTACCAATGGACTTCAACATGTTCGTCCTGCAAGGCAGCCACCAGCGCCGGCACCGCGCGAGCGGCCGCAGGACCCAGATCTCCCAGTGCGTCGGCCGCGCGCGGCGCTCTTCGAACTCGCCTTGTTTCAAGCGGTCGATCAAAGTGGCGACGCGCGCGTCGTCAGGCTCGGCGGCCGCGGCGGGAACTCTCGACCACAGCGCTAGCGCGATCGTGCCCGCGGCAATTGCGGCCAGTGGAATCCCCCGCGGGCGCTTGATTGCGCCAGGTTGATTTCCATCGGGTGCTGCCGGCAAGCGTTTCATCGGGGCCAAATCCTGGCGATTGGTTCGGGCGGCGGCTCGACGATTGGCATCGTCGCCAGGAGCAGCGCGACGAGGACCAGCGCCAACAATAAGGCCAATGCCGCCAGCAGCCAAAACTGCCGCAGGGCCGTGAAGGCTTTTTCCAGCGCCAGCGGTTGCCGGCTGCGATCGATTCCGGCCAGGCGGCCGGCATGCCGTGCCAGCAGCACAGCCACGACGGCCAGCAGGCACGATTCGACCAGGCCGAAGGCCCCCAGCAGCAGCAACCACGGCGACCGCGCCTGCCCCGCATGTCCGTAAAACTGCCACAGGCTCCACAAGCAACAGCCACCGGCCGCCAGGCAAATCGCAATTGCCAGCAGGAGCGCAAACGGACGCAACCGCACGGCCGCCAGGGCCACGCGTTCGTCCAAGGTTCCACGCGGCGGCTGCATTTCGATTCCGGTTCCCGACGCCGGGCTGAACGACAGGCCCGGGATTTCGGCCGCGGCGCGCCAACCGCTCATGCCCGACTTCCAGACGAAATCCTGTGCGGCCAGCTGCCCCGCGGCCGCCATGCGCTCGAGGACCGCGAACTCGACCGGGCCTAGTTGCTGGCCGGCTTGCGAATACCACCAGTCGGGCCGCTCGGCCGGCGGGGGCTCGGCGGCCCAGCGCGGGGCGGCCGGCGGCGGCTGAGGAATGTACTGTGGCGCCGGCTGAGCCATCGGTTGCGGCGCCGGCTGCGGCGCGGGCTGCTGCGCCGGTTGTGGCGCGGGCTGCAGCGACGGTTGTGGCGCCGACTCGACGGGCGGCCCGACGAACAGCTCGGGATACGTGGACGCGCGGGCCCAGTTGATGCCGTCGGTCGAAACTTCGTGCAGCCGGCTGAGCTGGCCGCGACGGCTGAAATTCTGCAGCTTTTCCTGATCGAAGGGTCCCTGCACTCGGCCGCGGACCCGGAGGTAATACTGTGCGCTGTGCGGCATGATCGTCGACCTGGGCCGTTCAATCGTTGGGTGCGACGACATACACAGGACGCCCCTCGACCATGGCCGGCCCGGTGGCGGTGATTTCGGCTCCCTTGGGCGTGAGATGGCCGATGGCGTGCAGAGTTTCTTTTTCGCCCGTGGCTCCCAGGACGTAGAGCTTGCCGCTCTGCGGCAGCGGCTGATTGGAGGCGCATTGCCAGCCGCCGGTCGAGCCTGCCCGCAGCCAGCCGACCCACTGGAACGGCTTGCCCAGCGGGGCCGCGGCCTGGGCCGCGCGCTCGGCGAAGACCTTCGTGGCGGGCGGGGTTTTGGCCAGCTGGTCCAGCTCGCGGATGGCTTGCTCGCGGCTGGCGTTGGCCTCGGCATCGTCCGGTTCGAGCCAGTTGGCGATCGGGCTGACCTTGGAGCCTTGCATCAGCTTGATTTGCTGGGCCAGCTCGCCTTCCAGCTGGTAGCTGCCGCGGGCAGCCACTTCGACGGTTTGCTGCAGCAGCTTGAGCTTGAGCAGCGGATCGATTCGCGGGCCCTTGACGTCGGAGCTCCAGACCTCGGCGATCAGCTTGTGAAACGAGTCGTCCCAGTTCTTGCCGTTCAGGCCGGCCAGGATCTGCAGGGCCGTTTCGGACAAGGCCACTTGCGGGGCCCGGCGGGCCGGCAGCACGTCGCTGGCCTTGATGTTGCGGGTTTTTTCGCTCAGGTCGAAGCCCGCCACGTATTTGAAATGGGCCAGCCCGGTGGTCGTAGACTCCGGCGCCGTGCGCGTGTAGTAGCGCTTGTGGTCCTTTAGCTCCACCAGCCAAACGTCGGCCATCAGCGGATCTCGGAACAGCCGCTCCAAGCCGGCGATGAGCGGTTGATCGTCGTCCATGCGGCGGGCGACCGACTCCAGGTAGGGCACGTGCTCCTCGATCAGCAGATTGCCCGGCCAGTTCGGATGGCTGGCGACGAACGCTTTCATGGCCGCGGCTTCGGCGGCCGCGCGTTTCGGATCGATCGAGCGGGCCGCGATCGGTCCCCAGGCTTCGACCAGGGCGTTCCAGTCGTCGACCTCGTTCCACAAGCGCGCTTCGGCCAGCGAACGCGTGAAGCCGGCGGTGCGCGGAGCGTCTTTGAAGCGATCGATGTAGCCTTGAAGCGCCCGGCGAAAACCCGCGGTGTCGCCGACGGCGCGGGTAATGGCGGCCTCGGCCCCCTGCTCGTCGATCTGGCGCCGAGTCGTATCCGCCTGGCCGTCGATCTGCCGGGCCAGCGAATCGAGTCCCGTCTGCGTGGCGGAATCGACAAAATCGGCCGAGTCGCGCTTCAGCACGGCCAGGTCCTGGCGAAGCGCGTCGATCGCCGTCAATCGGGCCGCCGGATCCGGTTCGCGACTGCCGGCCAGCGTGGCCGCGCGGGCCGAGAGCTTGTCGAGCGATGTGCGGAAGTCGGTTTCGCGCCGCTCGCGGAGTGTCGCGCGGGCCGCACCGATCCGGCCCTCCAAGGCCGCTAATTCGTCTTTTTCCGCCGGGGTGCGCGCGAGCGAGCGGGCCCGGGCCAAAGACTCCTTGTCCGGCTGCTCGTCGCCGGCCGCCGAGGCCGCCGCCAACGTGGCCTCGAAGGATTCGTGCCGCTGGACTTCGTCCTGTTTCAGGGTGCCGATGCGCAGGACCTGACTGGCGATCCGTGGATCGGCCGCCCAGTCGGGAGATTGCCGGGCCAGCTGATCGGCGAACTGCTGCGCTTCGTCCAGGTTGCCGTCGTCGATTTTTTTGGCCAGCTCGGCGGCGGCCGCGGCAATGCGCTGCGATTCGACTTCGTGCAGGCCGAACAGGCAGGCGCCGGCAATTCCCGCGGCCACGAGCAGCAAGCCGGCGGCCCACAGGGCCCGGCGCCGCCGCGCCGCGGCGCGATCGAGTCCGGCCAGATGGTCGCGATATCTTTTTTCCAGATCGGCGGGCAATTCGCGGCCCTCGGGCATCGCACGCCGATACAGCGCGGCCAGCTCGCTGCGTCCGGCCCCGTGCAACAGGGCCGATTCCAGATCGGCGATGCCTTGCCGCTGCGACGCGTCGGCGGCCGCGGCTCGTTCTTGCTGGTCGATCCAGTCGAGCGTGGGGGCCACCTGCCGGGCCAGGGCGTCGTCGGCCCGCAAGCGGGCGACTTGCGCGGCCGATTGCCAGCGGCGGCGCAGTTCGCGCGCTTCGGCCAGGTCGAATTGGCAATGCGCCTGATCGAGGGCTGCCGCGAGTTGGGCCAGCTCCTGCCGGGCCGATTGGCGAACGACGCGCGTCCGGGCGTCGGCCGCGCGGGCCAGCAAACCCTGCGGCGGCGCTTCGAGCCAGGGATCGCCGCGCAATTCTTCATCGAGCGAAGTGAGCAGCGCCAGGTTGCCGGATTCCGACGCGGCAGTGACCTCTTTGTGCAACTGCCGCTGCCGCTCGCGCTCGTAGGCCGAAAGATCTTCGCGCCAGACGGGATTCTGCGCGTCCAGCTCGCTCAGCTGCCGCAGCACCTGGATCCGGGCCTTAAGCGGGCAGCGGGCCAATGCCAAGAGCCGATGCTGCTCCAGCAAGCCGGACAGGGGACGCTCGAGCGCGTAGGCTTCGTTCAGCTCCGCCGCCAACTCCAGGGCCAAGGCCGGCGGCGCCGGCAGGCCGAGCTGGGCCAGCAGGTTGCACCAGGCCGGACGCTCGGAAAAATCCAGCAGCGGCACCACGTCGAGCAACACCGGCTCGATCTCGGCCAGCTGGATCGCCTCGCTGCGCAGACCGCGGCGGAGCAGGCTGTCGCAGCGCCGCAAGCGTTCGTTGACTTCTTCGCAGGCGGCGCGGTAATCGGCGGCCGTTTGCCGCAGCAAGTCCGGTCGATCGCCGCCGCCGTCGAGCGCGGCGTGCAGGTCGTCGAGAATGCGCTGATAGTCGAGCATGGGTGGCAGCGGAAGACGCTCGGGGCGGCTAATGCCCGTGAGTCGATGTCATTTGTGGAGCGGGGGAGTCACTGGTCGAAACGACGCACACCGGATGTCCGTCGACGTCGCAAAACAGCTGATAGTCGAACCGCGCCGTTTGCAGCGTGGCCAGCAGCCGGCCGAGCGTCTGGGCGGTGCGCAGCCGCTGGTTGCCCCAGCGAATGTTTTGCTCGAGCTGGCGCCGCTGCTGAGCCTTTTCGTCGCCGGGGGGCGGGGGCGGCGCACCGGGGGCGGCGGCGGGGGCAGGGCTTTCAGTTTTTCGCCGTCGGCGTGCAGCTTCGCGCCCAGCGCGGCGATGAACACGCGCATATCCTCGGGCGTCACGGGCTCCGGTTCGGCCGTGGGCTCGAGGGCCTGCGGATCGTCGGCCTTCAGATGCTCGCGCGCGATGGGCACGCCGCGATAGATCAGGTGCACGGTGCCGTCCACCTTGCCTTGCAACATGTGCTTGCCAAAAACCTTGGGAGGCGTCACTTCGACGCTGAGCTTGACCGGCGTCGCAACGGGCTCCGCACGCAGGCTGACCGAAAGGGAATGTTCCCGGCTCGCCAGCGCCAGAATGGCGGCGGCCGGATTGCCCGAGATCTGGAACAGGGCCGTGTAGTTGCCCGCCGGCGGACCCTCGACCTCCCAGCGGCTCTCGGCCGGCTGGCCGCCGAAGGCCAGCGCGAGCGGCTGTGCGCGCACGGGTTTGCGCAGGGCCACGATCCGCTCGCCGGCATCGCCGGCGCGGACCAGCAGCACCTGGTTTTTCAGCTCGCGCCAGCGCGGGCGCTGCTCGCTGTTTTTCAGCGGCTCCCAGCGAAACTCCAGGCTGCCGTCGTGCTGCTGCAGATGGGCGATCTTCTCGCTGCCGCCGGCTGCGCTGGCGAATTCGGCCAGGATCCAGTAGTTGCCCGGTTCGTACTGTTTCAAAGACCATTGAGCGCCGTCGACCATCCGCGGCCCGCGCAGCTTAAGCACGTAATCCACGCCTGCGCCGGGAAGCGCGAACAGCGCCGCGGGGACCTGTACGCCCACGGCGGGCAACTCGACAGACGCGGGGATCGCTTCCCAACGCACCGGCGGCTTGACCTCGGGAGCCGTCCGCGGCGGAATGCTCACCGCGACATCCGGCGGCGGCGAATCGTCGGGCGCCGGCCCAACCAAAGTTGGCCCTTCCCGGGATGGCCCGTCGGCAGGATCCATGGGCTCGTCGTCCATCGGCTCGTCGTCCGGTTCGGCCGGCGCTTTTGGCGGGGTGACCGGCTTCGTCGGCCGTGGACGCTCGAGCGGTTTGATCGGCGGCGTCGTGACGCGGGGCGAAGGTTGGTTGGGCGGCGCGGCGTGCTGGGTGCCGGTGTGCTGAGTGCCAGCGTGTTGCTGCGCTGCCGCCTGCTGCTTTGCTGCCGCCTGCTGCCGCGCGACGGCCTGACGTTCCCGCAATCGCGTCCAGCCGAACAGGCCGAGCCCGACGCACAACAGCGCCCGACGCTGGCCGTCAAAATCAGCGGCCAGCGGGACGGTGGCTTCGGCCGTTCCGTGCGGTGCATTGTCGGCTGCCAGAACTCCTCGTCCGCCTGCGGCGGCGGACCCAGTTCGATGCCCATGTCGGCCAGCGGCGCCCGAGCTCGCGGCGCCACCGGGGGCGCCGCCGGCGGTTCGATGTCGAGCGCGTAGGCCGCTTCTTCGACAACCGGCTGCGCGCGCTCGGGCAGCGGTTGGGGTCGCGATTCGGCACTTTGGCCCGCTCGCACAACGGCGCTATGGCCCGTCCGGGCAACCGTTACCAAGGTCCCGCCTTGCGCCGCGCCGGGCGGCCGGGTCAGGTCGATGACCAGCGCACCGGGCACGTGCCGCGCGGCCAGCGCCTCGGGGCTGCCGGCCACCAGGCCCCGCCACTGGCAATCGACGCCGGCCGGCAGCCGCGTGTAGTAACTGCTGAACGTCACGTCCCAGCGGCGCTCCGGCGGCAGCAAGGCCAGCGATTCGGCCAGCAGGCTCAAGACGTCGGTGCCCGGCGGGTAAATCAGCAGCACTGGCCGCACGGTGGACCCGGCGGCCAATTCGGCCACGACGCCTCCCCAGCCGGCGTCGCCGGTCGCGGCTTGCCAGGCGCGGCAGACTGCAGGACTGCTGGTGACGGCCGGCACGCGGCGCCCCGCGGCCAGCAGGCGCGGCTCGCCCTGCCACTCGACGTCCATGAAACCGGGCGCCCGCAGCAGCGCGGCGGGACCAGCCGGGATCAGCTCGGCGGCATCGAGCGCGACATGGTGGGCGATCTTGTTGGAACGCTGGGTGTAGTCCAACCCCGACGCGGCGATGCGCGACAGCACGTGGCAGTTCCGCCCGCCGGCACTGAGCCGCAAATGCGACCAGACGATCGGATTGAGCGCCGCCTGCGCGTCTTGGGGCGGGAACACGTGGCGGTAGCCGCTGAGCGATTCGAGCCGATCGGCCAGGTTGGCGCTGAGCCCCTGCGTGCTCACGACCACGCAAAAACCCTGACTGCCGGGTCGCAGCCCGCGCCTGCCGACGTGTAGACCAGCTCGTAGCTCACAGCTCGCGCCTCCGCTCGGGCAGCGGCTGCTCGCCTTCGAAGATCGCCGGTCCGCGGCCAGGCGCCGGCGGGCTGAGTGTGAACTCGCCGGATAGCCGGGCCGGAGCTCCACTGGCGGCCGGCGGCACGGCGGGGGGCGCGCTCGCGGCGCCTTGCGGCGCGGGGGGCAGCATCGCCCGGCGGCGGCTGGCGCCTTGATCGTAGAGCGGAATGATGCCGGACATATAGCGCGCCAGCACGTACAGCAGCGGCACCTCGACCCATTGCGGAGCAATGTCGCGGGGGCGAATGCCAAAGGCCCCGGTCAGCGGATCGGTCTCGGGCCCGCGCCCCGTGGCGCTGACCGGGATATAGATCACGTTTTCGGCAAAACCTTCGGCGGCCGCGACCAGCTCGGGCGTCAGCTGCCAGAGCAGGGCCCGGACCCGGTCGGAGATTTGCTCGACGACGTCGGTTTTCAAGGCCGACAGGGCCGAGTTGGCTGCCGCCACCCAGGGGGGCGCCAGCGGCTCGCGATTGAGCAGCGACGACCAGCAATCGTACTTGGTGACGATGACCACCAGCGGGCGGTGATGCTTGGCGTTTTGGGCCAGCCCCGCGTAGCGGCGAACCCGCTGGGCCGCTTCGAGCAAGATTGTCTCCTGCCGGACCGGCCGCTCCCGCTCCAGCCGCTCGCTCCGCTGCTTCATTTGCGGATCGTCGGTCTGGCCGTTGCACGCCTGCCGGAAACGCATGTCCTGCGTCGGGTCGAACAGGAAGAACAAGGCCTGCGAGAGGGCCAGATGCCGGGTCACGGGGCTGGTCACCGAATCCTGGCCGGGCAGGAAGCTTTCGCCCGCGTTGTCGTACAGCGCCAGCACGCGCGACAGCCGCCGCGGCACGGCGAAGTTCGGATGGCGCTCCAGCCCGGTCAGCGAGAACAGGAACGGCCGGGGAAAATTCATCGCCTGATCGCCGAACAAGACCGTGTCGTACAGGTCGCCGTAGGTCTGGGTCTTTTCGATCGCCACCAGCGAGTCCTGGTTGGAATTCAAGAACTGCAGCGCCTCGTATTCCTGCAGCCGCTGGTTCGACGCCGGGTCGGCGTCGCCAAAGTTCAGGGCAAAATACTTGGGCAGGAGCTGCCGCAGCCGCCAGGTCATCGAAGCCAGAAAGTACGACTTGCCGCTGGCCGGCGCGCCCAGGATCGACAGGAACACGGGCTTCATTTCCAGCATCGCCCGGGGCACCGGCAGGTGGCAGTTGGGGCACGCCAGGTCGTGGCAGGCGAAGCCGCGGGCGTCGATGGCCGCCCCCTCCACCGTAAATCGGGTGGGCAGGAACCGCTGCTGGTGATCGGCCCCCAGCCGGGCATCGCCGATCAGGTCCGGATGCTGCGAAATCCACAGGGCCTGCTGCGGCGCAAACGTCTGCCAGCAGTGCGGGCAAGTCACCCGCAACCGCAGTTTGATCGCCTGGCGCGGATACAAGCCGGGCTTGGGCATGAGCGAAGGGACCGTATCTTTGGCAAGGACGTGTCTGTGGCCACGACGTGTCGGTGACCAGGCCGTGTCGGTGGCCACGCCGTGCGGCGCCGCAAACCCCATGATAACCGTTTTGCGCGCTACCGGGCCAACGCGCCGCCAAACGACCCGCGGCGCGTTGCGCCGGACGTGCCGCCGCGGTCGCCAGCCTTACAGTCTAGTCAGCTTGAGCCCGCCCAGGCAGTGCGGCCACCGCACGAAGAAACCGCGGTTTTTCCAGGGCAAACGGGCGATGACTGCCCCCTCTCCGAGGCGGTTCTCCGGGTGGGCTCCAAGTCATTGGAGCGTCCTGCTGGCTTTGCCCAAGAGCGACCTGGGCCACGACCGAAAACGGGCGAACCCGGCCGCCGCGCCCGTATCTTACTGAAAACCACTGGCCGCAATCCGCGGCCGTTTTGACCCTGTGCGGCGGCAGCAGTAAGGTGACGGGCGATCGTCGAGCGGGCCGCCTGGCGACGCGCCGGCGACCTGGAGCGGCGATCCGCAGCGGCACTTAGATTCGGGGCATTTTGCTACCGCCGCGTGCACCGCACACGTTCGGGAGAAGGCATGAGGGACGACTGGAACCCGCTGCTGCTGACCGACTCGTACAAGATGAGTCATTTTCGGCAGTATCCGCCCGGCACCGAGCAGGTTTATTCCTACTTCGAGTCGCGCGGCAGCGATCCGAAATTCGCTTTTCGCGAGGTCGTGTTCTTCGGCTTGCAGTACCTCTTGGACTCGATCGCCGGCCAGTTCGTCACCGCCGAGCGGATCGATCGGGCCGAAAGCCGCTGCCGACTGCATTTCGGCAACGAGCATAACTTCAACCGGCCGGGCTGGGAGCACATTCTGCTCCGGCACGGTGGCCGGCTGCCCGTGCGGATCAAGGCCGTGGCTGAGGGCACCGTCGTCCCGACGCACAATTGCCTGCTGACGATCGAGAACACCGATCCGGCGTGCTTCTGGCTCACGAATTGGCTGGAGACGCTGCTGGTGCAGGTCTGGTATCCCTCGACCGTGGCCACGCAGAGCCGGGAAATGAAACGGATCTTGCTGCGCTATCTCGACGCGACGGGCGATCCGGCCGGGATCGATTTCAAGCTGCACGACTTCGGCTGCCGGGGCGTGTCGAGCATGGAGACCGCGGGCATCGGCGGCGCGGCCCACCTGGTGAATTTCAGCGGCACCGACAATCTGCCGGCACTCGAACTGCTGGCCCAGACCTACGGCACCGAGTGCGGCGGTTTTTCGCTCCCGGCCAGCGAGCACAGCACGATCACCTCCTGGGGCGAAGCGCATGAGCTGGACGCCATGCGCAACATGCTCGCCCAATACCCCGACGGCCTGGTGGCCTGCGTCAGCGACAGCTACGACGTGTATCGAGCCTGCGCCGAATACTGGGGCGGCGCCCTGCGCGAGGCGGTGCTGGGCCGCCCGGGCACACTCGTGATCCGGCCCGACTCCGGCGACCCGGCCGGCGTGGTTTGCCGCGTGCTGGACATCCTGGGCGAGCGCTTTCCCACGACCACGAACCGCCAGGGCTACAAAGTGCTGGACCCGCACGTGCGGTTGATCCAGGGAGACGGGATCAATTTCGCCTCGCTCGATGTGATCCTGGCCGCACTCACCCGGCACGGCTGGAGCGCCGACAACATCGCCTTTGGCTCGGGAGGCGGATTGCTGCAAAGGTTGAATCGCGACACGCTGAAATTCGCCTTCAAATGTTCTGCCGTCGTTGTCGACGGCCAGGAGCGCGACGTGTACAAGGACCCGGCGTCGGATCACGGCAAGCGGTCGAAGCCCGGCCGGCTCAAGCTCATCTGCCCCGACACGGGCCAAGGTCCTGCCTGGGCCACGGTTCGGCAAGACGCACCAGGCGAGGATCAGCTGCAGTTGGTCTTCGAGGATGGCCGGCTGACGGAGCGCACCCTGCTGGCGGCAGTGCGCGAGCGGGCGAAGCTGACTCGATCGTAGCAGTGGGCGTCAATCGCCCAGCTTGTGGATCGTGTTGTGGATCGTGCCGACGACCGGCGCGCCGGCGGCCGAGCGGAGCGAATACCGGATTTCCATGCACCAGGTGGGCGCCAGATCGGCGACGTCGAGGGTCAGGGTCTTGGCGTCGGCGGAAAGTTTTGCCCCCCGGACGTCGAGCTGCTTTTCGTCGTGGTGGTCCGAACCGTAGTTCGCCGTGCGCCGCAGCGACCAGGTTTTGACGTGCAGATTGGCCGGGTCGAGCGATGCCGGATCGAGCGGGTCGGTAAACGACAGCCGCAGGCCCGACTTGGCAGCCTGCAGGCCGACCGGCAAATTCATCGGCTGGCCGGTGGCCCGCAAGCGATAAAGTCCGCCGGGGGCCGTCGCATTGCCGGCCCAGGCGAACATGCCGCAGAGATACAGCTCGTGATCGGCCGGATGAAAGCGTCCGCGCATGATCCCGGTTGGGAACGAAGGCATGGGCAGTTCGATCATACCCCCTTGCATCGCGCCGCCGACGTTCTCGTGCGGCACGACAAAGACCTTGCCGTAGCCGTACGACAGGTTCAAAAGTGCTCCGTTGAGCGCACCCCAGCGCTCACTCTCCACCCAGAGCAGTTCGGCCGGCGAGCGGTCGAAGGCATTCGTGATCCAGCACAAGGGGGGCACCATCGCCGCGTCCGACGCGTCGGTCACGTCGTGATAGCCCAGCATGTTGCCGTAGAACTTGGGTCCGGCGGCCGGGTCGAACGTGACCCAGTTGATCCGGTTCTTGGGGTTCCAGAATCCTTCCTGATCGGTGACGACGAACGAGCCGTCAGGGTTCAGGCACACGCCGTTGGCCGCCCGAAAGCCGTTGGCCAGGATGTCGGTGCGCGAACCGTCGGCCGTCACGCGCAGCAACGTGCCGTGATGCGGCACGACGGCCGGCAGGCCATGCCGGGCACTCTTGGCGTAATAAAAATTGCCCGCCGCGTCAGTTTGCAATCCCATGGCGAATTCATGGAAGTGCTCGGTCACCTGGTGATCGTTGTTCAGGCACTGGTAGAAATCGATTTCTTCGTCGCCGTTCAGGTCGTGCAGCACGACCAGTTGATCGCGGCAAGTGAGATGGATCTTGCCGTCGACCACTTTCAACCCCAACGGCTGGAACAGCCCCGAGGCGATCCGCCGCCAGCGGAGCTTCTGCGGCTTTGAATAATCGACGTCCGTCGCCGCCGCGGGCGACGACTCGACCAGCCAGACATCGCCATCCCAAGAGCAGACCGCGATCCGCCCATCGGGCAAGAAATCGAGCCCGGTGAACCGCGTTTGCGCCAGCCAGGGATTGGGCTCGGGGGCCGAGAGCGTGTCGGCGGCAAACGGTCCACCGGACGCGCCGGGCACGCTCGTGGTTTCGATCACTTCCGGCCAGCGCGGCGGACCGCCCCGGGTCCATTCACTCAGATCCCGCTCGGCGTCGGGAATCGAGACGTCGACCAGCGCGCGGGCCAGCTCGTCGGCTTTCTCTGGTGCGAGCCCGGTCGTATCGGCCGCCACCCACACGCTAAGCGACAAGGGATCGCCTCCGGCCGGAACGTGCAGCTGGAGCGCCCCTTTGCCGATCGTCCAGTGAACCGACGTATCGGGCGGCGAGTATCCGGCGATCAAAGGGCCGGTCGATTTCGTGCTGGTCTGGTCGCCGCGGCGCACGAGCGCAGCGTGCTGCCCCGCCGCGTCGGCCACCTGGCTGCCCTTGGCCCCGCTGAGCGGCCAACGGGCCACGAGCGACTCCTGAGGCGCCGGCCGTTTGGGGTCGGTCAGTTCGCTCGTCAGTTGCCGATGGTGAATCCGAACTGCGGCGATCTCGCCCTGAAAGAACGACTCCGGCTGCGGAAAGTTCGGCGCCGTAAAACCGATCCGCGCGACGGCCCCGGCCGGCGTGGGCTTGGGCACCAGCGTCCCTTCGCCGTCCAAGCGGCCGTCGACGTACAGCCGCACGCGGTGGCTGGCATGCTCGCAGCTGACGGCGACGTCGTGCCAGCGGTCGTCGGCCACGCGACTGCGGCCGGTCACCACGCCCACCCAGCCGATGTCGAAGCACAATCGTCCGTCGCGCACGAACAGGGTTTGTCCGCCCGGCGTCCAGCGCGGGCCGGGCTCGGCCAGACTCCAGATGGTGCCGCCGCTCTTGGTTTTGATCCTTCCGGCGATCGTGAAATCCTTGTTCACCAGGTCGAAGGCGTCTGCTTGGGCAACCTCCAGGTAGGTGTTGCCGTCGAACACCAGCGGCCGCTCGGCCGCGCTGGCGCCGGCCTTGGCGTTTGGCCCGCAAACGATGACCGAGCTGGAATGGCCAACCACGTGCGGATCGGCGCCGGCGGGGAGATCGGCCACCTGCAGGATGGAATCGCGCTCGCGCGGGGCAAAGTTGAACGTGCGCACCAAGAGCGGGCCCGGCGCGGACTCCCCGCCCGAGGCAATGGCGGGCGATTCGAGCACCTCGGTCGTGCCGACTCGGTAGGACAATACGACTTGCTGGCCGTGCAGGTACAGGCCCTGATATTTTGCCCAGTCGCGCGGGAGCGGGCCGTAACGGCGGCCGTCGCGCCCCAGCACGCGGCCCTCGTCGTGGAACGCGCCATCGGCCGGGTTCGACCAGCCGGGGCCATTGGCGCTGGCAAACGCGACTTGCCCGACCACGCGCGGATGGACGCCGTGGCTGCCGTTGAACTGGATGCCCTCCCAATCGATGAAGTTTTGTTTGTTCCCGCCTGATCCGCTCCAGGCGGCGGCAACGCGCAGCGTGTCGGTGTCGAAGACCATCCAGTTCCGCCCGCGCGAGACTCCGCCGGCGCCCGCGTCGAGTCGAATGGCCACGCCCTTGTAGGCGAAGTTCAGCTCCCCGCCCGGCACTTCGTAGGTGTGGGTCAGATACGGCCCGTAATCCATCGCCGACCAGGGCTCGAAATCGCTCGGCTCCGGCCCGCGCGTGTCCCCCATGGGCAGCCGGGCCAGATAGGCCGCGTCGACCGGCGTCCACTGGGTCGGGTTGTGGGGCCGCAGATACGTCGCGCGGAGATAATGGATCACGTCGTATTTCTGGGCCGGCACCATCCACGCTTGCGGCACCATCTGCCCGAAGCCGTACGTGAGCGTGCGATACAGCGAGAGCGGATCGCAGCCGTTCTTGAACTTGCCTTCGGCAAACCGCAGCGCGGTGGGCAGCGAGCCGGGTTTGTCCGGCGTGCCGTGGCAATTGGCGCAGACCCGGCGATAGATGGCCTCGCCCCGCCGCAGCGCATCGTCATCCCACGCGGCGATCAGCCCGGCGTGATCCAGATGCTCTTCATACTCGGGCACGTGTAGCGCCACCAGCGCAGCCGGTGGTTGCAGCTCGAGCGCTCGGGCTTGCCCGCCGTCGCGAATTTCGATCAGAAAGCGGATCAGATCGAGAAACGCCTGGCGGCCGGCAAGCTGGTTGACCTGCCCGGCCGGCATGATCGACGTGGTGCCGAGGTTGACTTGCTCGATGTCGGCCGCGAGCAGGCTGATCAGTTGCCCGGCGGCGACTTCGCGCAGGACGAGCTTTTCTGCAGTCCGTTCGATGAGCAGGCCGGAGAGCGATTTTCCTGCGGCGGTGACGACCGTCACCGGCTCGAAGCCGCGACGAATCACCTTCGAGGGCAGCAGGACCGATTCGACGAGCGACTCATCGCTCACTTCCTTGCCAAGTGCTGCCAGGTCGGGGCCCAGCGCGCTGCTTCGGGGCTGCCCGGCCGCGTGGCATTTGGAGCAAGCCAACTGCGGCTGAAAAAAAACCACCGCACCCCGGGCGGCGTCCCCTTCGCGCCGGGCCAGCGCCGCCAGCTCGCCGCCCGGCGTTCGCTGCAATTCGGCTTCGAGCGTTTGGGCCGTAAGCGGAACGGACAGCGCCGCAATGGCGACCGCCGCGGCCGCGACGACCCAACCTGCCGGCACCCCGCGCCGACGATGGCGACCCCGACACACCTGTTCAGCCAGACTTTCCGCGGGGTAAACAATCATGGAATTCTCGGAGCACAGCGATCGGCGGCCGTCAGCGTCGGGCGGCGGCGGATCGATCCAGTGTGAGGGGTTCATTTGGATTCTGCGAGCACGGGGCGTGCCGGCACGTCGGGGCGACGCCCACCCTTGGGTGGCTTCATGATGGCCTACTTCGGCGTGCCGTTCCAGGCTTTTTTGCGGCGAGCAACCGACGACGTCGCCCTAGGAGCGAACGGCTGCGCCTGTGGCTCGCTTTTTCGCAGCATCGCCATTTTAACCGATGCGGTCGGTATGCATTGCTCGCGCGCGGGCCAGTCGGACGACGTCTCGACCAACATGGTTTCGCGCGGACCAGGCGGGCGCGTCCAGCGCGCCCAGCGCGGCGCGGCAGTCCGCTATTCGGCCCTCGATTTTTCCGCTGATCTGGCGGCGCGCGGGGCTTCGAATAAAACCTGCCCGATTCAAACGCAGCACGGTGCGCTTTTTGCAAGCCGAGTAGGGCTCCTCGCCATGCTGGCGGACATGTCGTGAGGACGTCGCACCCCGTGCGATTGCGTCTTCCCGCAACCACGCTTTCACGCTTGTCCCCATTTTGGAAAGGAGCTGACCCACCCGAACGTGCAGAAAACAAGGTTGAACCGAAGCATCGATGTCCAGATTATTTCAAACTTTCAGCTACATCACAGGAGAATGACCGTGCGAACGAATATCTTGCGATCGAGTTTGTGGTCGACTTGCGCCTGTCGGCTTTGGCCCTGGCCGCTACCCAGGCGAGCGCTCAAAGCTCGCACGACGCGTTCGACAAACCACTGGGGTACGACACCGGCCGCGAAGAGCGGGCCGCCCACAACTATCTGAATCAGACCGGCCGCGAAGACTCGTACGGCGATTCGCAGACCGAGGCCAATCAGTGGAACGGGCAGAACCCGAACAATTACGGCACGACTGCGAACTCGACCCGCGCGAACAACCAGAACCGGCGGATGGATCAAAACGACGACGACGCCCAGCACCACGGCTCGCTCGGCATCTCGATGCGCGAGGACGACGGCCGCGTGACCGTGATCGCCGTGATGCCCGGCAGCCCGGCGGCCAAGGCCGGCTTGCGGGTGGGCGATCAGATCCGCTTCGTCGGCGATCAGCGGATCGCCACGGCGCAGGGCCTGGCCGACGAGGTGGCAGAATACCGCCCGGGTTCGCGCGTGGATCTGGCCATTCGGCGTAATGGCGAAAAGCAGACCGTGTCGGTCACGCTCGGTTCACGCCAGTCGTGGGCCGGCCAGCAAGACCGCTTCAATCAAAACGCCCACAATGCGAACCCGCCTATGGATCGCCAGGCCAACCGCCAGTTGCAGGACGGCAATCGCCGGCTGTATTCCTACAATAATGGCCGGCAACAGAATGAGCAGTCGCAGCAGCAGCTGGCCAACCGCGTGAGCACGTTGCAGCAGCAGCTTTCGCAACTGCAGCAAGAGTTGAACAGCGTTCGTGCGCAGCTCAACCAGGCGCAGAATTCCGGCCAGGAGGTCAATCAAGGCCAGAGTGCCCGGATGACGGAACGGTCGGCTTCGCGCAATGCCGACTAACCCACGGCGTGCAAGTAAGGTCAAGTGAGATCGCCGCTCGCAGACTCTGCGTCGCGAACGACGAAAGCCCAGGACACCCCGGCCGGCAATTCGTTGCCGGTCGGGGTGTTCGTTTCGTTTCTGCAAAGCGTGAAGGCGGCTGCGGCCGCACAGCATGGCTCCCTACCCGGCGGTTTTTGCATCCTTGCCTGAGGCTCTGCGCATAAAAAAAGGCCCGGGCGACGCTCGCCCAGGCCTGGAACGAAAGCTGCCGCCTGCGCGCGGCTAGCGCTTGCGCCGCCGTACGACGACCGCCAGTCCGGCAACCCCCAGGCTGCCCAGCAGCAGCGAAGTCGGCTCCGGCGTGGCCGTGATGACGACGTGGTCGACCATCGTGTCGGAGCAGCAGCCCTGATCATTGGTTCCCAGGATGTCGATGCCCGAGAGCGTGCTGGTCGCGGTGAAACTGAAATGGTACGTCTGCCACTGATCGCCGCCGAAGAGCGGGTCGAGCGTCGTGGGACCGCTCAGCGGCGTGAGCGAGATCGCGTCGCCCAGCGTGACGATCACGTTCGAATCCGGTGTGCCGACGCCCATGTATTCCAGGCTGCCGGCATAGACCACGCCGGGGACCGTGGCAAACGCCTGAGCAATCTCGCCGGCAAATGCTCCGCCGCCGCCAAAGGCCACGGCGAACGTGCCGTCGGGCGGCGTCGCGCCGCCACAACAGTACGAGCCGCTGTAAACACTGGCCGTGGTGTTTCCCTGGCTGAAGGGATCGACCGTCCAGCCGGTCAGATCTCCGGTTTCGAAGCTGCCGTTGGCGACCAAATTGTTCGCCCTGACCTGGCTCGACAGCAGCGCGGCGATGACGACGGCGCTTAGGGAAATCGTGAACCTCTGCATCGGTGAATCTCCTGCCAGATCTTGCGGGGACGGGGAATCAATCTCGCCTGGGAAGACACGGCGCGTGCTCCGAAGCCGCGCGATTTTTTGTGGCCCTCGAACCAGCCAACGAAAAAAGCCCACCCCCTGCCCTTCATTTGAGAGAGCACGAGTCGGGCTTTGGCTTTTCGTCGGCTGGATCAGCGGCACTCGGATGCGTGGCAACGGCCTTGCGGCACGTGTTTTAAGCTAATCTCGGCGCTCACTGCTGGCAATCGTAGAACACGGAAAATTTCCCAAAATTTGTCCCCGGCACAAAACAGCCTGTTATGCAGGTCGCGGGCCGGGCCGAATCGGTTCAGGGGGACGGCGATATATTCGACCCGCGGAAAACCGACCGCCGCTCGGCGGCCCTGCCCCGTGATTAGCAATTCACCATTCCAAGCCAATCGACGATCTAACCATCAACAAGTTCGTCTCCACACCCGAGCCTTCGTCGCTCGTTCTGTGGGGGTTGGGCCTGGCGGTGCGCCTGTTCGTCGTGCGTCGCCGTCGCGCGGCCTCGCTTCGACCGCTGCACAAATCCCGAAAACCGTCCGGCAACCGCTCCGGCGGTTTTTTTATGCGCGTGGCGGCCGCCCGCCCGTGGGCATTTCCCTTGAGGCCGGCGGCAGGGACATTATCGTTCCTTCGGCTCGGGCGCTCCCTATAATGGCGAACACGCGGGGGCGGTCATTTTCCTTCTTAGCCAGGTCAAGCATTCTATGCGCCGCTGCAGGCCTGGTTTCACGCTGGTCGAACTGCTGGTCGTGATCGCGATCATCGGCATCCTGATCGCGCTCTTGCTGCCCGCCGTGCAGGCGGCGCGCGAGGCGGCCCGGCGCAGCCAATGCAGCAACAACCTGAAGCAGATCGGCGTGGCCCTGCATAACTACGTCGACGTCAACAAGTCGCTCCCGTTCGGCTCGATCTATTTCTACGCCAGTACGCCGAACATCTGGACCATCGCCATTCTGCCGTTTCTGGAAGAGCAGCGCCTGTACGATCAGGTCAAGTTCCAGAATACGGTCTTCGACCCGGCCAACGCGCCGGTCAGCAATTACGCCGTGAGCACGTACATTTGCCCCAGCGATCCCCAAGGGGCCAATCCCGTGCTGCTCAATCGCGGCGATCCCGGCTCGCCGAATCCGAGCACCGGCGCCGGCATCTGGTACACCGGTTCGCTCGGCCCGACGATTCCGGACTCCTGCGTTTTTTGCAGCAACCCGAATCCGGCGGCGAACAACTATTGCTGCCAGGGATACAACTTCGGCACGCAGGTGCCGATGGGCAACGCCGTGGGCATGTTTTGCCGCTGCCCTCGGGCGATTCGGTTTCGCGAGGTCACCGACGGCCTGACGCAAACGATCATGGCCGGCGAGACGTTGCCCGGGCACTACATCTGGAATTGTCTGCTGTGCCTGAATTTTCCCGTGGCCAGCACCGAGATTCCGCTCAACACGATGACCCAGGACAACGGGCAGCACACGCTGTGGTGGGAAGACAGCGGCTACAAGAGCCTGCATCCGGGCGGCGCCAACCTGGTCATGGGCGACGGCAGCGTGCAATTCTTTCCGGAGACGGTCGACTACCAGTTGTACAACAACCTTGGCACGCGGGCCGGAATGGAACAGGTCCAGTTCCCGCTGCCGTAGTTTGCCCGTCGCTGCCGAGCGGCCCGCATTTGCGCTCGTGCCGCAGGGGCCCGGCCGTCGCGGTCAGTTGTTTCAACCAGTATCCCGCGCCAGGCTCTTTCTCGGGCTTGCCGTGCGCAAGCGGCGACCTTTCCGGCAATTCGGCGGCCGATAGAAGACCGCGATGGGGCCGCAGATCCGGGAAACTGCCCCCGCTTGTGCATCGCCTCGCGGACGCAGTTAAGATGGTGGAAGTCTTCGGCCTGGATCGCGTCCAGGTCCAAATCTGTTCAACCGTCCCGTTCAGGGAACCCCCATTTCGAGGAGCCATTCCATGTTCAGCGCCAAGCAATTCCAAGCGTCCGTTCTTGCGTTGGTTCTTCTCGCTGCTTCGGCCGCGTCCGCCGCGACGATCGACAGCACGACACAGGGCAACTGGATCGGCGTCTATGGCGGTCAAGGCTACATTCTCAACGCCTACAACGGCGGCGGAAACGGCAACTACTTGGGCGCGGCCTCGCCCGCGAACGACACCGTGTCGTTGCCGTCGTACGTTTCGAGCTACAGCTACGGCTCCGGTGCGCAGCAATACGTATGGGCCACGGGCGACCCGGCAACCACGACCAAGGATCTGCAGGACCCGGCCAACCCGACCGGCCCGAGGAATGCCGCCACGGCATTTAACGGCACCGATTGGTCGATGACGTTGAACCTGAGCCACGCCGAACATTTCAACCTGGCGGTCTATGCCCTGGATTACGATAACTTCAACGGTCGCGATATCACGGTCTCCGTCGGCAGCGACAGTGCGCGCATCAACGGCTCCAACGGCTACCTGACCGGTGCCTACGCGGTGTTCGACGTTAATGCCGGCGCCGGTCCCTTGACGATCGACATCCATCAGAATGCCGGCGGCGGGTCGAATTCGACCATTTCCGGCGTCTTTTTCACCGCCTACACGCCCGAGCCCTCTGCGCTGGCCCTGGGCAGCCTGGGCGCCCTGGGACTGCTCGTCGCAGTGCGTCGCCGCCGTTGCGCCTGACCGCCCGAACCGTTCAAGCGCCGGGTTGCAGGGTCGGTTCCCGGGCGCCGTCCGCTGGCCGAAGCGCCGCTGGCAGGCTGCGGTACGCGCTGCCAGGCCCGCCAGCGGCTTTTCTTCAGGGGGCGTTCTATCCGTGCCCCGGTCAGGACCCGCGACGTGATTGAAGCATCGGCTCCAGCAGCAAAATTGTCCTCGACCGCCCGGCCGCGCGCTGGCAGTGGCGACGGGGCAAGCCAGTCCGCCCCCCGGCAAATTTGGCGCTGGCTCGCCGGATTGGAGCCGCTGCGCCACGCCCCCTGCCGGTCTGCGCAACCGCAACTGAATTGCCGGCCGGATGCTCTGCGCCTGCAATCGGGAATGGTATTATGGACGCCGCAAAATCGGCACGGTCGCGAGCTGCGAAAGGGCGGACATGGCGAAGCGTCAACGTTTCGGGGTGTTGAATCGGCTGGCCGGCAAGCGGCTCGTGTTTAATGGAAAGTTCGGCTACGGCGCCGAAGAGTCGCTCCAGGCTATGGCCGCCGCACAGCAGGGAACCGTCTGCGACGACGTCGACGAGAAGGTCGACTATCTGGTCCTGGCGGATTTGAACGCCGGCAAGACCATCCAGAAAAAGGCCCTGGCCCTCAACGGCAAAGGGGCCACGATCCAGGTCATCGACGTCGACGCCTTCAAGGCCCTGGTCGACCCGGCCGACGATGAAGTGTTGGCCTTGCTGCGCGGGGGCGAGTCGGCGGCATATGCGCAGGTCTGCCCACCCGCCGCGTTTCACTTTCAGCTCACGCAGATCGCACCTCGCCGCAGATTCTGTTCAGAGTCGTTCAGCGCGGCAAAGCTCAAGCATGCCCAGCTGGCGGACATTCAGTTTGTCGATTGCAACTTCGCCGGGGCAGAGCTCGGGCATGCACAGCTGGGCTCAGCCAGCAATTGCGATTTCTCGCAAGTCGCGGGCGAGTCCAGCCGGTTTGGCGATGTGCCGGGTTGTCGGTTTGTCAAAGCGACGTTGAACAAGGCCGGGTTCGAAGGGGATGTCTCGGGGGCGGATTTTAGCGCGGCAGCCCTCGAGCGGGCTACGTTTACGCGCCTTCGGCCATTATCATCGCGGCAAGAAAGTCACCCAGGCGAACGTGGTGTTCGCCAAGGCGAAGATGAAATCGGCCATCTTCCACGAGCTGCACTTCCAGGCACCCGACTTCAGCGGCGCGGATCTTTCGAAGGCCGAGTTCCACCAATGCTGGCTCGAATCCGCCACCTTTTGCGGCGCCACGCTGCGCAATGCCGTGCTCATCGGCTGCAAGCTCTCCGGCTCGGATCTGACAGGCGCCGACCTCACCGGGGCCAACCTGGCCGGCGCCGACCTGACCGGCGTCACGCTGGCCGGCGCCGATCTCAAGAACGCCAACCTGCGCGGGGCGAAGCTGGACGGCGTCGACCTGTCGAAGGTGAAGCATTACGACCCCAGCTCCTGCCCGGCGGGCGGGATCGGCCCGGCCCTGACCGAACTGGACGCGCTCCACAAGCAGGCCCGGCGGATTCAGGTCAAATTCCGCCTGCGCTCGGCAGGCGACGACCAGGGAGAGGAGGTCGGCGTCGACAGTTCCGGCCTGAAGTGGGGCTACGGCGTGCAGATGCCGGGCGGCATCTCGGGGCGGCAGTTTCACCAACCCGGGCCGGTCGCGTTCTCCGCTGCCATGCTGGAGCTTGCCAACGTCTCGGGCCACCTGCAGGTAGGTTTCGAAACCGTCGAGGTCAGCAGCACCAAGTCGCCCAAGGGGGGCAAGGAGCTGCGCGACCTGATGATCCGCGGCATTGCCGAAGCCTATGCCCAAGAAATGCCTTCCGAACAGGACCTGGCTACCGCGACGAAGAAGCACCGCGACGCCGGGCGCGAGCAAGGCGCCGCCGAGCGCGTGCGCCGCGAGCAGGCCAAGGCCGAGGCCGAGAAGCAAAAGCAAAAGGCCAAGAAGCAGATCGCCAAGAAGATTGAAAAGGCGGTGGGAAAAGTCAGCGACGTCGCCTCGTTCCTCAAGGCCCTGGAAGTGCGAATCGAAAAGCCGAAGATCGACAAGGCCACCAAAATGCTCAAGGCGTCGGGCTTCAAGCTGTTCAACGACGTGACCGACGAGCATGTCAGCGGCGTCGTCAAAAGCCAGACCGACGCCGATCTGGTCTACGCCTGCCGCGTGGCGCACGACGGCCAATACTCCTGCTGCACGCAAAACCTGAACGTCTGCGGCGGGCTGCGCGGCTCGATCTGCAAGCACTTGCTCGTGCTGATCATCGGGCTGGTCCAGGCCGGTGAGCTCGACCCCACGACCATCGATCTCTGGGTCGCCAAAACACACAGCGTCAAGCCCGAGCTGGATAAGGAAAACATGGGCGCGATCTTCATCAAGTACAAAGGGGCCGAGGCGGGAGAAGTCGATTGGCGGCCGACCGAGACGGTGCCCGAAGATTACTACGCACTTTGAAAGGTCGTCGATGCAGCCGCCCGCTGAGCTGGAAGAGCTGCGCGCAGCCTGGAGCAAATCCGCTCGCTGCTGGAGAACCTGGTCGTGCGCGGCCTGCGGGCCTGCGGGCCCGACGAGTTGACGCAGATTCGCGCGTTTGCCGAACATCTGGAACAGTCGGGCGCGGGGCACCTCGCGTCGCGCTTGGCCGACCTGCACGGCCAGATCGAGCGCGACGAGCGCTCCAGCGCGCGGACCCTGCTGGAGACGCAAACCAACGTGCGCCTGCTGGAGCGGCTGCTTACGCTGCGCGTGGTCAAGGGTAACTACGCTGCGGCCCTCGAAGCGCTCGACGATCCCGAACTTTCGGCCGGCGCAGACGGCGCCGCCTGTGCCGCTGCAGCCGAAGAGGAGTGACTTGTGCAGGACGGCCAGGCAACACAACTCGTGCCGCTGCTCGAAGAGCTGGGCAAGGCTGTGGAGGAACTGCTGTTGGCGGGGCTGACGGCGGCGTCGGCAGCCACCGTCGAACGCCTGGACGTGACCTTCAAGGAAGCGTCGCGCATGAAGCTGCTCCGGCTCGGTTCGACGCTCCGCATCGCCAACGAGGAAATCGTTCGCTTCAACGCGGGTTCGCCGCTGTTCTCCCCGCGGCGGCTGGCCTTCTTCCTGAGCCGGGCCTGGCTGCTGGCCTCGGCCATGCGGCGGGCGATCGCCGCGGGCGACCAGGAAGCGCTCAACCGGTTGCAGGTCACTCCGCCGGCACAGCCGGTCGAGAAGTTGCAGGTCGTGACGCTCGGAGTCGCCAAACGCGTGGTGCCCGGGGCGTTCGCCAGCTTTGATTTCCGGCTGCGGGCGCTCGGCGCCGCAGGGCCCGTGGCCGACCAGGAGCCGCTGCTTTGGTCGTGCGTGTTTCCGCTGCGCAAGGATCTCGACCTGCCCGGCGAAGCCTTCCTGCACCTGCCGCAGAAACAAAAATTCAAGCCATCTCTGCTCTTGGAGAAAAAGGTCGTGGAAGTGACCCGCTGTGCCGTGAGTGCGCAGCCGGGGAGCGCCACGCGATTGGTCCTGGGCGAAGCCAGCACCGTGACGGCCGGCCAGCCGTTTGAAGATTGGTCGTCGCTGTTGGGTTGGGAGATGCGCCAGGCCGCCGAGCGGCTGGAGCGGCACCGCCCGTCGCCCATGGACCTGGAGATCGAGCTGCAAGAGGAGGTGTTTATCACCGACTGGTCCCCCGGCGAGCAGCGCGAGACCGACCACGGATACGACTTGTTGCCGCTCGAGTCGAATTTTCTGCCGCTGGAAGTGCGGCTCGATCGGGGCCCGTCGGGCGTGCCGGTTTGCGGCCTGATGAACAAGCTCGCCGGGCGCAAGCGGCGCCCGCCGCTTTATGGCGTGGTTCATTACGAGTCGTGCCGCATCATCCTGCAGCCGTTGTCGGCGCTCGGCAAGGCTGGAATCGAATACTTGACCGTGTCGCCGGATAAAATCAGCCAGGCAGAGCTGGTGAAAGCGATGAAATTTACTTAGAAACCGGTTCTCGTTTCAGCTTCAGCACGGCAAACCGTTGAGGACTCTCACCGATGGCCAAGAAGAACGACAAATCGTCCGAGGCGGCGAGCGGCGCGGCGCCGGCCGCGGAAAACGGTCACGCCGACGTGCTGCGGCTGCCCGCCGAAGTGCTCTTTGCCGACCAGCTCGAGGCCCTGCGTCAGCACGAGCGCGACACGCCGCCGCTGTCGTGGAAATTGGCGCCCCGCTCGGTGCTGGCCTACATCGTCGGCGGGACCACGCTCGAAGCGTCGATCGCCGGCAAGAAGCAAAAGGTGGAGATCACCCGCAAGTTCTTCGGCGACACGGCCATCGTCGAGCGGGCGATTGTCACCCTGGCCTCCGACCGGGCTCTGCTGCTGATCGGTGATCCCGGCACGGGCAAGAGCTGGTTGAGCGAGCATCTGGCCGCCGCCATCTGCGGCAATTCGACGCTCGCCATCCAGGGAACGGCCGGCACCACCGAAGATCACATCAAGTACTCCTGGAACATCGCCCGGGTGATCGCCGAGGGGCCGAATCCGGGCAATATGATTCCGTCTCCCACGATGGTGGCGATGCGCACAGGAGGGCTGCTGCGGTTCGAGGAAATCACCCGCTGCGTTCCCGACGTGCAGGACGCGCTGGTCTCGATCATTTCCGACAAGAACATCGCGATCCCGGAGCTGCCCGACGCGAACACCGTATTTGCCCGGCCGGGCTTCAACCTTATCGCCACGGCCAATTCCCGCGATCAGGGGGTCAACGATCTGTCCTCGGCGCTCAAGCGCCGCTTCAATTACGTGCACATCCCGATCGTGGCGGACAAGAAGACCGAGATCGAGATTGTCCGCCAGCGCTCGGCCGACCTGCTGTCGCGCTACGACATCCCGGCGGCCATCGAGCCGGCCATCCTGGAGCTGCTGGCGACCGCCTTCCGCGAGTTGCGTGACGGCAGGACGGGCGAGGGCGTCAGCGTCAAGTCTCCGACCACGACGCTGTCGACGGCCGAGGCCATCGGGACGGCGGTCGATGCCGTGCTGCACTGCCGCTACTTCGGCGACGGCAAGGTGACGAGCGGCACGATCGCGCGAAATCTTGTCGGCTCGATCGTGAAAGAGGATCCCCAGGATCTTGCCGCGTTGAAGGAATACATTTCCATCGTTGCCAAGAAACGCGGCGTGTCGGACAAGCATTGGCAAGGTCTTCACGACGAAGCCCTGAAGCTGCTCAAGTAAGCGCCCATGGCCAAGCCAGCCGCCCCGAAGAATTCACCGGTGGCAGATGCCGTGCGCTCCGCCGCGCTCAATCTGGATGCGCTCGATCTGGATGCGCTGGTCGCGCGCGTGGATCAGGTTCTGGCGGAAGAGATCTACTGGCTTCCGGTGCGGCACCATTCGCCCGCCATCGCCGGGCAGGTCGGAGCCTGCATTCACGCCCGTCGGCCGAAGGTCGTGTTCATCGAGGGCCCGCGCGAAGCGCAGGGCCTGATCGAATTCATCGTCGACGCCAAGACCCGCCCGCCCGTGGCGATCTACTCCAGCTTTCGCGACGATGCGGCCGCGGTGCCGGGTCCGGAGGGTCAGGCCGGCGCCCCGCCCCGGTATTCGGCCTGGTACCCGCTCGTGAGTTATTCGCCCGAGCTGATCGCGCTGCGGGCGGCGCAAGAGATTGGCGCGAGCGCCGAGTTCATGGATTTGCCGCATTACGCGATCGAGCGTCCCGCGCCGCTGCTTGAGGAGACTCCGGCCGCCCAACCGGCCCCCAAGGCCGCGCCGCGGCACCGCCGGCGGGACCTGGACGAAATCGCCACCCGCAGCGATTTTTACCGCTTGCTCGCCCAGGCGGCCGGATACCGAAGCTGGAACGAGACCTGGGATGCGCTCTTCGAAACGCCGCGCACGGGCGCACGTTCGAGGAGCTGCGGCGCGAAGTGGCCCTCTTTTGCGCCGCCGTCCGGGCAACGGTCGATCCCGGCTCGCTCGACGACGACGGCACGCTGGCCCGCGAACGGTTCATGTGGCAAACGATTCGCCAGACGCTCGCGGAGCTCCAGCTGCAGCCGCAAGACGCGCTGGTCGTCTGCGGCGGGTTCCACATTTTCCTCGATCAGAACGATCCCCAGCCGCCTCCGCCCATTCCCGCGGGAACGCTGAGCACCACTGTCGCGCCATATTCCTACTTTCGCATCTCCGAGCTTTCCGGGTATGGGGCCGGCAACCGCGCCCCGCGGTATTACGAGATGTGCTTCGACGCCACGGCCGAGACCGGCGATCAAGACCAGGTCGTCATCCATTATGTGATCGACGTGATTCAAGAGGCTCGCAAACGCGGCGAACGCCTCTCCCCGGCAGACGCCATCGGCGCCACGCAGCACGCCCTGATGCTCGCCCGGCTGCGCGGCCGGCGCATACCGCTCTTGGACGATATTCTCGACGCGCTCGTCACGTGCTGCTGCAAAGGCAACCCCCGGACAGAGGCTACGCACCTCTTCGAAGCGATCGACGAGGTCAACATCGGCACGCGCCTGGGCCGGGTCACCGACCGGATCGGCCGCTTGCCGATCGTGAGCGATTTTTACGAGCAGCTCGATCGGCTGCAGCTCGAGGCCGTAGTGGCGCGGGAAAAGGTCTGCAATTACGCGCTCGACAAACGGCAGCCGCAGGACCTGGCCCGCTCCGCGTTTCTGCACCGGCTGGTGTTCCTGGGCCTCGAGATCGGCTCGGTGCAGCGCGAGGCGGCGCCCTTCGGGCAATCGATCTTCAAGGAGCACTGGCGGTTGAAGTGGAGCCCCAAACTGGAAGCCACCCTGATCGAACGGAATCTGCACGGCGACACGATCGAGACCGCAGCCACCACGCTGCTCACCGAGAGCCTGGGCGTCCATGCGCACGAGGCCGGCCCGGCGTGCCGCAGGTTGGTGCAGGCCGTGGACATGGATCTGCCACGGCTGATCGCCCAGGCGGAGCAGATGACCGGCCACGCAATCGACCACGATGACCGCTTCCATTCGCTCGCCGACGCGCTGACTTCGCTGATGCTTCTGGAGCGCTACGCGGCCTATCGAAACCTGGGCCAGCAGCGCCTGGAAGATTTGCTCAAGCGGTGTTTCGATCGAGCCTGTTTCGCGATCCCCGGGGCGGCTTCGGTGCCGCCGGAGGATTGGGAGGGCGTGATCCAGGGCCTCCTCGCGCTGGCCGAGCCGGTCGTGCTGCGCCCCGACCTGGACGCCGATCTGTTTGCCGCGCACGTCGAACGGGCGGCCAAGGTCTCGACCATGCCGTTTTTGCGCGGGGCCTTCCTGGGCGTTCTGACCGAGATGCGGCGGATGAATCCCGAGGCGCTGGCCGCCGAGTTGCGCGCCTACGCCCGGGGCGGCGTCGAGCAGCAGGTCGTGGCGGGCGATTTCTTGCAGGGAGTCCTGCGCGTCTCGAAGACGGCGATCCTGCTGGGCGCAACGGCGCTCGTGGCGGCGATCGACGAATTGCTCCGGGCCGCCGACGGCGAGACTTTTCTCAACCTCGTGCCGCGATTGCGCGCGGCCTTCGAAACCCTGCACGAGCGGCAGAAAGACAGCCTCGCGGCGGTTGTCGCGGAGCTGTACGGACTGAAGGAAAGCGAATCGCTGCGCACCCTGGCGACCAGCGTCGGCGCGGCCCGGCTGATGGCCGAGCTCGACGCCGAGGCCGCGACCATCCTGGGCGCGTGGCTCGGCGACTCCCCCTAACTTCGGCAACAGATACAGCAAAATGGCCGACCCAACGAACGACCCGCGGCAGATGCTCACGCGCTGGCGGCTGGTGCTCGGCAAGACCGCCGAGCAGCATGGCATCTGCATCGGCGGCGACGACGAGCAGGCGCGCCGGATCGAGGCCCTGGTCGGATATCTGTTTGCTCCGACGGATGGCGCCGGCGACGGGCGACCCAAGGATCGCGAAGGCGGACTCGGCCCGGGCCACGCGATGAACGTTCCGCGCTGGGTCGACGAGGTCGGCCAGCTCTTTCCCCGGCAGGCGAAGGAAGTCCTGGAGCGGGAATTGATCCAGCGCAAGGGTCTGCGCGAGCTGATGGAAAAGCCCGAGATTCTCGAGCGCATCGAGCCCAACCAGGAACTGGTCAAGACGCTGCTGACTCACCGCGACCTGATGAACGAGAAAACCCGCGCGCTGGCCAGGAAAATTATCGACAAGGTCGTCGAGGATTTGAAGAAGCGACTCAAGGTGCAGATCGAACCGGCCATTTCCGGCGCGATTCGCCGCGACAAGCATTCTCCGCGCCGGGTCTATCGCAACCTCGACCTGAAGCGCACGGTGCGCCGCAACCTGCACAATTTCGACACCGCTTCGGGCAAGCTGCTGGTCGACCGGCTTTATTTCCACGCGGCCGAGCGGAACAGTCGTCCCTGGCACATCATCGTAGCGGTCGATCAATCGGGCTCGATGCTCGATTCGGCCATCTACTCCGCCGTGATGGCTTCGATCTTTGTCGAGCTGCCGTCCGTGCGGACCAGCCTGTTCCTGTTCGATACCGAGATCGCCGATCTGACCGACCAGGTGGGCCAGCCCGTGGATGTGCTGCTGTCGATCCAGCTGGGCGGCGGCACGGATATCACGCGGGCGCTGCAGTACGGCTATCAACTCGTCCGCCAGCCTGCCCGGACGATTGTCGTGCTCGTCACCGATTTTTACGAAGGCCGGGCCGAGCGGGAGCTCGTCAACCAGGTGAAAGAAATGGCCCAAGCCGGCATCCGCATGATCGGCCTGGGCGCGCTCGGCTACGACGCGCGTCCCGAATTCAACAAGACGACCGCCGCCAAATGCCGCAGGGTGGGCATGGACATCCTGTCCTGCACGCCGGAAAAGCTCGCCGAGGCGATGGCACATATCATTCGCGGCTGAAAAATGGCCTGGGGCCGTCGGCCCGCCTGCGGTTAGAATCCGCGGCCCGCTTACGGAAAAGAACATCCCAGGAAACGCGAGGGATTCATGCGCCCCTGTGCTGCGGAAGTGTGCTCGTCGCGTTGGCGCTGGCCGGCCGGGTCCAGGCTCAGCCGGGACCGGCCGATGCGCCGCCGCTGGATTTCGTGCCCCAGTCGATCGAGGATCTGCCGGGCCCGCAGTTGCTCCCCTGCGCCCGGCGACCGCACCCATGGCGTCACCGGCGCGGACGCCGGTCTATGTGCCGCAGTCGGCCACTGGCAGCATGGCCGGTCCGCCGCCGGCGCCGGCCACATCGCCCTACGCCCAGCGAGGGCGGTACGTCTGGTACGGCGGCTACTGGTGGTATTTCCAGCCCACGCAGCGCTGGTCTTACTGGTCCGAAGGGCGCTGGGTCGATTACGTGCCGGCGGGTCGCAGCACGACGCTCCAACCCTTGCCGCCACCCCCTCCGCCACTGGCCGCTCGCCGCCGGCTGCGCACCGCGACCGCGTCGCCGTACTATCGCTATCCGGCTCCGCCATCGCCGCCGCTGCCGGTCGAAGGGCCGCCGAGCCCGACGAGCTATCGTTGACGCGCAGGGCGACGGAGTAGCAGCGCTAGGCCACTGCCGGCAGTCGTTGACTGCCGGCTACCAGCGGTACGAAGTGCAGCGCCAGCTGGCGCCCAGCCTAGTGATGGTGGTGGCCGCCGAACCATTCGTGGTCTTTGTTGCCTTGCGAGGCGATGTAGGCCACCAGGTCGAGGATTTCTTCGCGCGTCAGTTTGCTCAGCAGCCCCTCGGGCATGATCGACTTGGGCGAAGCCTTGCGCGATTCGATCGACGTCTTGGCGATGACCAGCGGTTCGGCCTTGGCCAGCGGGTTTTCGATCACTTTGACCGCCTCCGGCGTTTCTTCCAGGATCATCCCGGTCACGACCTTGCCGCTGTCGAGCTCGAACACCCAGGTCTGGAATTTCTCGTCGATTTTCTCCGACGGCGTGATCAGCGAGCGGAGCACGTGCTCGGGATTGCGTTTTTGCGGCTCGAGTTTGCCCAGCTCCGGCCCGAACTGCTGCCCCTGATCGCCCAAGCGGTGGCAGGCGACGCAGCCGGCAACTTTGAAGGCGCTTTGGCCGACGGCGAACGAACGCTCGTGCCCGAGCGACTGGACCGCTGCGAGCAGTTCTTCCACGCGCCACTCATGGCTCTGTCCGACCAGCTTGAGCGGCTCGTCGGCCAGCGGCAAGGGATGGGCGGCCAGGTACGCGGTGGGGTCGGCCTGATACTCGGCCAGATTCTCGACCACGTACAGCGCACCGTACATCCGCCGCCAATGACCCGGATACGTGCAAACGTACGGATACACGCCCGGTTGCTCGGGCGCTTCGAAGGCCAGCGCCTGCGATTGCCCCGGAGCGATCAGCCGGCTGGCCAGCAGGACCTTGTCGCTTTGCGGCACGTAATGCCGGGCCATAGCGTCGGCCGCCTGGGCCGTGGCTTCGGCAGCCAGCCCGATCTCTTCCAGCGCGCCCGGCCGCACGATCACGAAGTTGTGAGGCATCGCGTCGGAGTTCGAAAAGCGGAACTCGACCGGCCGGCCTGCTTGAATCGCGATCCGTTCCTTGTCGTACAGCATCCGCTCGGGCAGCGTACCCACGGCGATCACTTGCACGTCCAGGTTTTCCAATCGGGACAGCGCCGCGGCGCGCTCTTCGGGAGCCAATAGCGCCGCCAGATTCTTGGCCAACGTCAACGCTTCGGTGCCCGCCGAACCGGTCCGGCTGCTGGCCGGCATGGCGCTGAGATACTCGACCAGGTTGTCCACCAGCGGCCGGGCCAGATCTTTCTGCCAGTGGTCGCGAGGCACGCTGCGCAGGGCCAGGATGGCGCTGGTGCGATTGCGCCCCGAGGCGATCAGCCGGGCCAGGTCGCGAAACTTCTCGTCATCATGACCGGGCAGTGCGCCCAGCGCTCGGGCAGCCAGGTCGTGCAGGTTTTCCCCGCCGGTGACCAGGAGCTTGCCGGCCGCGATATTCTGCATCGGCAGATTCGGACCCGAGTAGGCCAGGCTCAGGCCGCTGTCGCCGGTGCCGTTGTAATACGTGACGACCAGCGGATGCAGCCCGGCCGCCAGGTCGATCGAACCCCGCTTTTCGGCCATGCCGTGCGGGCCATCGTGGTCGATCAGCAACCGGCCGTCGACGTACAGCCGCGAGCCGTCGTCCGAGGCGAGCGCAAACGTGTAATTGCCGGTCTGCTCGACCAGCAGCACGCCCGTGAATTGCAGGGCATAGTGCTCGTTCAGCGTGCGCTGCGGCACATTCAGCGTAATCGCGGGCACGATGCCGCTGGCCTTGGGCTTGAGCCGGGCCAGGGTTTCGAGCGTGACGTTGCCGTCATGCGGGGCAAAAAAGTCGACCTTGATGCCGCTCGCCGCCAGCGCCGTTCCGTCCTGCTGCGCGGCCAGCGCCGCGGGCAAATCGAACAACAGCGGCTGCACGCGGCCATACAAGCTGCCAAGCACTTTCTGATTGGCCACCAGCGGCAATGCCGCCAGCAGTTCGCCCAGCTCGTCCTTCGATTGCGACGCCCGGGCAAACGCATCGTCTCCCGAGCCGTCGGCCGTGATCCAGGCGGCATAGCCGGCCGCCCGGCCGCCGGCGGTCTTGCCGCCGGTGGCGAGCGCGATCAGCCGATCGCGCTGGGCGGCGCAGCTCGGCGGCCGGCTGCGCTACCAGCAGGGCGGTCAGCCCGGCGAGCCCCTCGTCCCGGCCGTTGACGTCGCGATCGGCCAGGATCGCCAGCGCCAAGTCCGCCTGGCGGGCGCCGCGAATCTTGGCCAGGCCGGCCAGCGATTCGGCCAGCGCCGCGGCCGGTGCCGCCGGGCGCGCCAAGATCGCCTGGTACACGGCCTCGCTGCGATCCATTTTCAGCAGATCTTCCACCCGGGCGTTGCGCAGGATATACGTTTGGGCCGCCAGCGATGGCTTGCGCCCGGCCGAAAGCGAATCGGCCACGACCTGGTCCAGGTTGATCTTGCCCCGGGCGTAGTCCAGCGCGAGTCCTAGCTGCAAATCGGTCGGCCGATTGGCCGCCTCGAAAATGACTTCGGCCCCGGGAAGCCCCGGAAACCCGACGGCCGCTTTGACGGCTTCGGCCCGCACGAGCGGCTCGCCGTCCCGGGCGGCGGCGAGCACCAACTCGGCGGCGCCCTCGGCCTTCTGGCCCCAATGCCCCAGCGTGCGAATGGCCGCGGCGCGGACGCGCGGCTCCTTGGCCCGGAGCACCTTGGCGGCCAGCGGGACATTCGGCACGCGGTGCTCTTCGAACACCCAGAGGGCTTCGAGCAGGGCTTGCTCGCGCTGGGCATTGTCGGGCTCGACGCCGGCCGCCCAGCGGGCAATCTCTTCGGTCACTGCGCGGGTGTTGCGGCCGCTCAGTTCGAGCCGGGCGCGATAGCGCGTGCCGTTTTCGGCGTCGAAGAAGTGGGACGCCACTTCCGCCGTGGGCTTGCCCTTCATCCGGGCCGGCTTGACCAGCGGGCGGCCGGTCGCGGTGACGCGGTAGATCCGGCCGTGCGTGTGGTCGCGATTCGGATCGCGAATGTTGTGCTGCATGTGGCCGATGAGCGGATTCTGCCAATCGGCGATGTACAGGGCCCCGTCGCCGCCGACTTTCACATCTGCCGGGCGGAAGTTGGGGTCGCTGGAGAGCAGGATCGGCTCGACCTCGACTGCGTTGATGTCCGCGCCGTCGTATTCCACCTTGTGCTGCAGCACGCCCAACACGCCGATCGAGTTGCAGATCAGGAAGTTGCCCTGATTCTCCGGCGGGAAATGGCTGCTGGAAAGAATGCCGGTGGCCGGGACCGGCCGCACCCGCTGGCGATACCAGGGCTTGACTGCGTTGACTCCGTGGCCGATGTGAACGTAGTAGCCCGATCCGCCGGTGCCGTCGCTGGCGAACTGGTAGCCCCACTGGTCGAACACGTCGCCGTGCGGATTGGGGCCGACCGGAAAGTGGAAATCGACTTCGAACGTTCGGGGATCGAAGCGGTACACGCCCGAGTCGGTCGAGCGGAACGTCTTGGTCGGAGTTTCGCTGTTGTCGACGTGAAACACGCCGTGCGAATAATACAGGCCGCCGTCGGGCCCGATCACCAGCGAGTTGGCCGTGTGATGCGTGTCCTCGGCCGAGATGCCCTGGAGCATGCGGATCTTGACGTCGGCCCGGTCGTCGCCGTCGGTGTCCTTGAGCCAAAGGATCTCCGGCGCCGCCGCGACCAGCAGGCCGCCGCCCCAGAACTCCAGGCCGGTCACGCTGTTCAGGCCCTCGGCAAACACGATCAGGCGGTCGGCTTTGCCGTCGCCGTCGTCGTCCGGCAGGATCACGATCTTGTCCTGCAGCGGCTCCTTGGGGTTCCAATGCGGATAGGTCGGCCAGGTGGCGGCCCAGAGCCGGCCATCGGTGTCGACGGCCATCTGCACCGGCTTGATCAAGTCGGGAAATTGCTCCTCGGAGGCGAACAGGTTCACTTCCATGCCCTTGGCCATTTGCATCTTGGCCATCGCCGCTTCGCCCCCCAGGAACGGAAATTTGCCGTCCTTCAGCGGGCCCGGGATGTTGGTTTTCACCGCTATCAGCGGCGGCGTGTTGTGATCGTCGACCGTCAGGTCGCCGCTGTCGGCCACCGCCCAGACGCGGCGGTCGCGATTGGCCGTGAGCACGTCGAAGATTTCCATCTCGCGCTTCATCACGTCGGCATTGCTCTGGCCGAACCAGGCCAGCGTCGAACGGCCGCCGAAGACGTTGAAGCCGTCGACCGTGCGATAGCGGCTGAACCAGTAGAAGTCCTTGTCGACCACCGCCTGGCGCAGCTTTTCCAGCCCCTTCGTATCGACCGCCGCAGGCCCGAACAACCGCTCGGCGATCACCAGGGCCAGCTGCCGATTCCCCTCGGGCGTCAGGTGCACGCCGTTCATGGTGAGCGGCGTCTTGCTCTTGGCGCAGAGGACGCAGCTGGGCGCGTACAAGTCGACGCAGACGACGCCCTTCTCGGCCGCCACCTGCTTCATCGCCTCGGTATACATCAGCAGCCGGGTGTTGTTTTCGCTGCCGTCGGGCAAGTTCGGATCGTGCAGGTCTTCGTGCCGGATCGGCGAAAACAAGACCAGCCGCGGGGCGCTCGTGCCGTTGTATTTTTGCCGGCCCGTATCGTCGATGAATTTGGCCAGCTCGCGGCGAAAGTTGTCCAGCCCGGCCGCGCCGGCAAACGACTCGTTGTAACCGAAGAAGGCGAAGATCACGTCCGTCTTGGCCGCGGTGAGCCACTGGTCGGGCGAGCCGAAATTTTCGGAGCGCGGCCGGCGATTGATCTCGTCCCCCGGAAAGCTCAAGTTGCGAAACACCAGCTGATGCTTGGGAAAGCGGTGCTGCAGGACCGCTTCCAGCCAGCCGTCGTGCTGCATCCGATCGGCCAGCGTGTTGCCGATGATGCTGATGTGATCCCCCGGCTTGAGCTGCAGCTTCGCGTCGTCGGCAGCCACGGCGCCGCCCGCGCCGACCAGCAGCAGGGCAAACGAGAAAAACAAGCGCTGACAGGTGGGCATACGTTCTCCGATCGGCAGGGATGGCGAGATTCTGGGGGGCGGGCAAAAAGCTGATTATAACCAACTGCCGGCCAGGCGGCGCGCAATCCCCCGCGGTTAGCGCCGCGAACCGGCCCTGCTGCGCCGCCCCTCCGCTGGCCCCGCCGGAAATTTGTCAGCCCCCGCGCCGCAGGCTAGGATCGCTCTGGTTCGCCCGGTGCCGCTCGGGCGGATCCGTCCGGGGGGTACCGCCTTTTCTCAAACGCACTTTCTGCGAGGAGCCAGTCATGCATTGCCATCGCTTCGTACTGCCGGCCGTTCTCGTGATCGGACTTTTGGCTCCGCACGCGGCCCGGGGCGACGGACCCGACTTTTCCACCCTCGTCGGCAGCGTCGAAACGATCGACCAGGACACGCTGAAGGTCAAACCCGCCGACAAGGCCAAGAAGACCCTCGTACTGAAAGTGACCGGCACGAGCAAATTCCATCTGCTGGCGCCCCAAGTGCGCGCGGGCAAGACCGTCATCACCCAGCGCTCGGCCGAGGTCACCGACCTGGCCCCCGGCCAGCCGATTGCCGTCATCTATACCGAGGCCGACAAGGAAAACGTCCTGCTCACGGCCGTGATCAAAGCGGTCGACAAGGACGCCAAGTGAGCCGCTGAGGGCTCCTCCGGCCGCCGCGCTCGGGCCGCGAGTTGATATTGAGCGATTTCGGCAATTTCGGTAATCAATTGCCCGAAATCGGCGCAAGCGGCATGCGCCGAGCCCCTGTCGGCGTTTTTTTGTTTCTGCGCATTCTGCCGCGGCGCTCGCGCACCCTTGCGGCCCTCATGAGCATCGTCGAGCAAAGCCCGTACCTGGCGGGCGCTGATTCTGGCACCGGCGCCGATTCGCCGCTGGTGGTTCAACTGTTGCGCTACATGGTGGCGGGCGGCGTGGCATTCGTCGCCGACGTGGCGGTGCTGGCCATGCTGACCCAAGGGCTGGGCGTCCACTATCTGATCGCCGCGGCGCTGGCGTTCCTGCTGGGCATGGCGATCAACTACGCGATCAGCGTTCGCTGGGTGTTCAAATACCGCTCGGTCGACAATCCGCGGTACGAGCAATTGTTGTTCCTGACCATCGGCCTGATCGGGCTATTGATGAACGAGCTGGTGCTGCTCGTGGGCACCCACTGGCTGCACTGGTTTTATTTGCATTCCAAGCTGCTGGCCACGACGGTCGTGCTCGGCTGGAATTTCGGAGCCCGGAAAGCCATTCTGTTCACCGCGCCGCGCGACCCCGCCCAGTGCGAAAGGATCGGTTCATGACGCGTTATGCTGTGATCATCGGCGCGGGGCCCGCCGGCCTGACTGCCGCCTACGAGCTGCTCACGCGGACCGACATCGTGCCGATCGTGCTGGAAAAGAGCCAGTACATGGGAGGCATCTCGCGCACGGTCAATTACAAAGGCAACCGCATCGACATCGGCGGGCATCGCTTTTTTTCCAAGTCGGATCGGGTCATGCAGTGGTGGCTGGGGTTCATGCCCGTGGCCGACGGAGCTGATGCGGAAATCACTTACCACCGGGCGAGCCGCCGGTTGCCGGCCGCGCCGGCCACGCCGCGCGATGCCGATTGCGTGCTGCTAGTCCGCAACCGCCAGTCGCGGATTTATTTCCTCCGCCGGTTTTTCGACTACCCGATCCGGCTCAGCCAGGACACCGTGCGCAAGCTGGGCCTGTGGCGGATGTTTTGCATCGGCTGGAGCTACCTGTACAGCGTCTGCCGGCCGATCAAGCCGGAGCAAAACCTCGAACAGTTCTTCATCAACCGCTTCGGCCGCGTGCTGTACCGGCTGTTCTTCAAGTCGTACACCGAAAAAGTCTGGGGCGTCCCCTGCGACCAGATCAGCGCCGAATGGGGCGCCCAGCGGATCAAGGGGCTCTCGATCCTCAAAACGCTCAAGCATGCGCTGGGCAAATGGTTCGGCCGCCGCTCGGCCGACGTGGCCCAGAAATCGACCGAGACCTCGCTCATCGAGCGGTTTCTCTACCCCAAGCTGGGCCCCGGCCAGATGTGGGAAACCGTGGCCCGGGAAGTTCTGGCCCGCGGCGGGCAAATCGTCACCGGCGCCAACGTCCGCCGGCTGTACCTGGCCGACGACCAGGTCACGCACGTCGAAATCGAGGACGCGGCCGGCAATACCGTGCTCTACGCCGGAGACTACTTCTTCTCGACCATGCCGGTGGCCGAATTGATCAAGTCGATGGACGCGCCCGTGCCCGACAATGTGCGCGAGGTGGCGGCCGGGCTGATCTATCGCGATTTCATCACCGTGGGCCTGCTCCTGGACAAGCTCGTCATTGCGGCCGACAACCCGCGCGGCCGGCGGCTGATCGACGACAACTGGATCTACATCCAGGAACCCGACGTGCAGGTCGGCCGCTTGCAGATTTTCAACAACTGGAGCCCGGCCATGGTCGCCGATCCGGACAAAGTCTGGGTCGGGATGGAGTATTTCTGCTACGAGTCCGACGCGCTGTGGCGCTTGTCCGACGAGGAGATGACCCGGCTGGCCGTGGCCGAGCTGGAAAAGATCGGCATTATTCGCGGCCAGGACGTTCGCGACGCGACGGTCATCCGCATGCCCAAGACCTACCCGGCCTACTTCGGGGCCTACGACCGCTTCGGCGAAATCCGCGCGTACGTGGACGGGCTCGAGAACCTGTTCCTCGTGGGCCGCAACGGCATGCACAAATACAACAATCAGGACCACTCGATGCTCACGGCCATGGTCAGCGTCGACAACATCATCGCCGGCCGGCTGGACAAATCGAACATCTGGGCCGTCAACACCGAGCAGGAGTATCACGAAGAGTCGGACCACAAGCCCGAGCCTGCGCGACACGCCGCGCCGGCTGAGCGGCAAGCCGCTTGAATTTCTGCCGCAGAAAACCGGGTGGCAAATGACCGTCGACGAATCCCCCCTCGAATCCGCCGGCCCCGGCTCCTGGCGGCCGCTGGCCGCGGTGCTGGGCCTGGCCCTGATCCTGCGGCTGGGGCTGTTGGCCCTGGTGCTGGTGCGCTCGCCGAAGCTTGAGGCCACGCACGCCGCCGACACGCATACCTATTTGCAGCCGGCCTGTTCGCTGCTGGCCAGCCGCGATTTTGTCCGCCAGGGCGTGCCCGAGCTGGTCCGCACGCCGGGTTACCCGCTCCTGCTGACGCTGGGCGTGGCCCTGGGTCACGTCGAGCTGGTGACGGTGCTGCTGCAGATTGCGCTCAGCCTGGCCACGGTCTGGCTGGTGCATCGGCTCGCGCTGCTTGTTGGCGCAAGCCGCCGCGCGGCGCCGTGGCCGCGCTGCTGCTGGCCGTCGACCCGCTGTCGATCGCCTACACCTGTTACCTGATGCCCGAGACGCTGTTTGCGTTTCTGCTCGTGCTGGGGATCGTTTCGCTGGTCGAGTATTTCCACGCCGGCCGGCTGGGCGATCTGCTGGCGGCGGCCGGACTGGTGGCGGCCGCGGCGCTGGTGCGGCCGGTCGGATACTACTTGGCGCCGCTGTTTGCCTTGTGCCTGCTGGCCCGGCTGGCCATGCGGCTGCCGAATCGCCGCCGGCGAGCTGCCGAGGCGGTGCTGTTTGCGGCGGCCTGTCTGACGCCGCTCGCGGCCTGGCAAGTGCGCAATCAGGCGCTCACGGGCTACAGCGGTTTTTCGGCCGTTGCCGATTGGAATCTGTACTTCTATCAAGCGGCCGGAGTCATCGCCCGGCAAACGCACGCCTCGCTGGAATCCGTGCAGGCCGAGCTGGGTTACTTTTCCGACGCCGACTTTCGCCGGGCTCACCCCGAGCTGGCCGCTGGCAACCAGGCGGCGAAGTTTCGTTTTCTGCATGCCGCCGGAACACGAATCCTGGGCGAACATGCGCTGGCCTACGGCGTGATTCATGTGCGCGGCCTGGCGACCCTGGCACTGAATCCCGCCGCGACCGATCTGCTGCGGCTCGTCGGGCAACCGCCTCCGCCGCCGAGTGGCGGCCAGGCGGCTCCGGGACCGCTGGCCAGCGCCCTGGCCATGCTGCGTGGTGCGCCGTGCGCGTTCGCCGTTAATCTGGCCCTGGCCGGGGGCCTGGCCGTGTTTTACGCCGGCTGCATCGCCGGGGGGCTCGCGCTGTTGCGGCGACCGAGCTGGCAGGCGGCCCTGGTGGGCCTGGCGATTGCTTACTTGTTTGCCGTCTCGGGAGGCCCGGCCTGCGTTGTCCGGCTGCGGCACCCGATCATGCCGCTGGCCTCGGTTTTCGCCGGGCTGGGCCTGGTCGAGGTCTACGACCGCTGGCGCCGCTGGCGCGGCCAAACGGCCGTCGGCCTGTCGGATACGATGGCAGCCGAGCAATCTGCCTAGTGCCGGAAGCGCTTTTCCGCTTAGGGACCGCCGGCCCGGCCACGTCTGGCCGTTACTCGCAGCCGCCACTCTCGGCGGGTGCCGCTCGCCGCCGACTTTGTCGGCCGATCTCATCCGCTTGCAACACCGGTCGACTACATTGGGGTGCCGGGCGAATGCGCCCTTGGAGCGCACCGGCTGACTGTCCACCGGTCCGGTTCCTCGATGTCCGACGTCCGCCGATGCTGATCCCCATCTCCACCGACGCGCCGGTCTACCACTTTCCCTGGGCGACGATCGCCGTGATCGTCGTCAACCTGGGGCTCTACATCGCCGGCATCACGCCCGACAACGAGGCGGTGCATCGCTACCTGCTCCAGTACGGCAAAGGCTTGCATCCGGTCCAATGGTTCACGGCCGGATTTCTGCACGATCATTTGGCCACGCTGCTCGTCAACATGATCTTCGTCTGGACGTTCGGCCTGGTCGTCGAGGGCAAGGTCGGCGCCGTGCGGTTCTTGTTGCTCTACCTGGGCATCGCCGCAATCGCCCTGGGACTGGAACAGTTCCTGATGCAAACATTCGGCCACCGGCAATTCCTGGCCGGCAAGGCCTCGTACGGCGCCGGCACCGCCACGTTCGGCCTGCTGGGCGTGGGACTGGTTTGGGCACCGAAGAACGAAATGAACTGCGCGCTGATCGTCGGCCGGCCGATCATGATCGACGTGGCGATCCTGTCGCTGGCCTTGATCTTCGTGCTGCTGGAGTTCGTCGTTGCCGTGCTGACCAGCTTCTGGATCCTGGGATCGGTCATCCACCTGGCCGGCGCGTCTTGGGCGTTGCCGCCGGCCTGTTGATGCTCAAGCTGGACTGGGTCGATTGCGAGCACTGGGACCTGCTGGCCGTCATCGCCGGGCGCGAAGGACATCCGCCCCCCAGCACCGAAGAGCGCGAATCCGACGCCCAGCGCACCGCCCGGCTCGCAGCGCAGGGCAGCGAGGCCGTCGAGCACATCGGCAACCTGCTCCGCCAGGATAAGCCCGACGGGGCTTACGCCGTCTACAAAAAGATGGCCCGCACGATTCCCGGTTGGAAGCTGCCCGAGGCGGAGCTTCTGGCCCTGATCAAAGCCCTGCACGGCCAGGAGAAATGGCACGAATCGCTCCCGCTATTGGGCCAGTTCGTGCAGGAATATCCCCAGCGTTCGCTGCGGATGCGGCTCAAGCTGGCCGAGCTGCTGGTCAAACACGCCGGCCGCCCGCGGCTGGCGCGCCGGGTGCTGGCCAAGATTCCGGCCGGCTCGCTGCCGGTCGAACTGGAGCGATTTCGCGCCCAACTGGAAAATCAGGCCCGCGCTCTGGAACCGGACACGCTGGCCGAGCCCGATCCGGTCGAGGACTGGTAGCCGTCGGCCTCGTCACCCGCTGGGCCGGGGGACTCGGCTCTCGCGGCGGCGGCGGATATGATGCACGCCGCGGGAGGCGCTGGTGCGTGCCCCCCAGGCGCGCCGTTCGCAGTCCTCAAGGGCCCAGGCCATGACCCGGAACGCATTACGAGACTGCCGTTGGCTCTTCGCGGCTGCCGCCGCATGGACGCTTGTCGGGGGCCGGCTCGCTGCCGCCGACCCGCAGGCTCCGCCAGCTGCCGCTGCGAAGCCCGGCGCTGCGAAGCCTGACGCTGCGCAGCCCGGCGCGACGCCGCCGAATGTCGTGCTGATTTTTTGCGACGACCTGGGCTATAGCGACGTGGGCCCTTTCGGCGCCCAGGGCATTCGCACGCCCAATCTCGATCGGCTGGCCCGCGGCGGACGTCGCTTCACCAATTTCTACGTTGCCCAGCCGGTCTGCACGTCGTCGCGGGCCGCGCTTTTGACCGGCTGCTACCCCAACCGGATCGGCCTGGTCGGCGCGCTGGGGCCGAACGTCCGGATCGGCATCGACGCGGGCGAAACCACGCTGGCCGAGATTCTCCGCGGCCGCGGCTACGCCACGGCGATTTTCGGCAAGTGGCATCTGGGCCATCATCCGCAATTCCTGCCCATCCGGCACGGCTTCGACGAGTATTTCGGCTTGCCCTACTCGAATGACATGGGCTCCGAGCAGGGCGGCGGCCGGTTCCCGGACTTGCCGCTCATCGAGGGCGAGAAAGTCGTCGCCACGAACCCCGACCAGTCGCAACTGACCACGCAATACACCGAACGGGCGGTCGACTTCATCGCCCGGCAGCATGCGCGGCCGTTTTTTCTCTACGTCGCGCATGCCATGCCTCACGTGCCGCTGCACGTTTCGGACAAGTTCAAGGGGCACTCGGAGCGTGGGCTGTTCGGCGACGTCGTGATGGAGATCGACTGGTCGGTCGGCCAGGTGCTCGATGCGCTCGACAAGCACGAGATTGCCGATCGCACGCTGGTCATCTTTACCAGCGACAACGGCCCCTGGCTGGTCTACGGCGATCACGCCGGCACGGCCCATCCCTTGAACGAGGGCAAGCAGACGGTCTTCGACGGCGGCGTGCGCGAGCCGTGTATCATGCGCTGGCCCGGCCGGATTCCGCCCGACACGGTTTGCGACGAGCCGGTGATGACGATCGACCTGCTGCCGACGTTGGCTCGCCTGGCCGGCGCCGATCCGGCGGCCGGTCGGCCGATCGACGGCTTGGACATCGGGCCGCTCCTGTTCGGCGAGCCCGCGCGCACAGCCCGCATGAAGTGCTCTATTTTTACTGGTTGGGCGAGCTGCACGCCCTGCGCGCTGGGCGCTGGAAAATGCACTTTGCCCACGAGTATCCGCACGTTGTCGAGCCGGGCCACGGCGGCAAGCCGGGCCGCAGTGAGAAGCGGCGAATCGAGCCCGCCTTGTTCGATCTGCAAACCGACGTCGGCGAAACGACCAACGTGGCCGCGGCCCATCCGGACGTGGTGGCCCGGCTGGAGCAGCTGGCCGAGCAGGCCCGGGCCGACCTGGGCGATACGCTCACCGGCCGCACCGGCAAGAACGTGCGCGCCCCGGGCGCCTCGCCGATTAAAAGTCCGCCCGGCGCGCTGAGTGCGCGCGCTAAGTGCGAGAGAGCAACTGATGCCAGAGCGAACCGTGTCGATCGAGGGGCTGGACGTGCCGCGTTTTTTCTATGGCACGGCCTGGAAAGAGGACGAAACCCAGCGGCTGGTGGAGCTGGCCATCGACCAGGGCTTTCGCGCCATCGACACCGCCAACCAGCGCCGCCACTATCACGAAGCCGCGGTCGGCCAGGGCATTGCGGCGGCGATCCGGCGCGGCGTGGTCACGCGCGACCAGCTCGTGCTGCAAACCAAGTTCACGTTCCAGCCCGGTCAGGACCATCGCCTGCCCTACGACCCGGCGGCCCCGATCGCCGCGCAGGTCGAACAGTCGCTGGCCAGTTCGCTCGATCACCTGGGGGTCGAGCAGATCGATTCGTACGTGCTGCATGGCCCCTCGCGGCGGACGGGCCTGGGGCCGGCCGACTGGCAGGCCTGGCGCGCGATGGAAGCGGCCCAGGCCGCCGGCCGGACGCGCTGGCTGGGAGTAAGCAATGTTTCGCTCGATCAGCTCGATGCCCTGCTCGGCGAAGCCCGGGTGCGCCCCCGCCTCGTGCAAAACCGCTGCTTCGCCGTCGACGGCTGGGACCAGCGGGTGCGCGAGTTCTGCGCGGCCAACGACATCCTCTACCAGGGCTTTTCCCTGCTCACCGCCAATCGCCAGGTGCTGGCCCATCCTCAGCTGGCCCGGATCGCCGCCGCGCATGGACGGACGGCGAGCCAGATCGTGTTCCGCTTCGCTCTCGACGTGGGCATGCTTCCGCTGACGGGCACAACCAGCGCCGAGCACATGCGCGAGGACCTGGCCGTGCTGGACTTCCAGCTCGCGCCCGACGAAGTGGCCCGTATCGAGCGCCTGGGCATTGCCTAGCATTGCCATTTGGCCCCGGCGCCGCCGGGTGCGCCTGGGTTGGAATCCATCGCCGAGCGCTGGGCGAGGCGCTGGTCATTGCGCATTCTTGTTGTCGGTCGGCGTGGGTGGTTGAGGGCGGCGGCACTCTGCATATCCTCAGCTAGAGCGATTTCCGGGGGGGACAATAACGATGCCCCAGGTCGCCCCGGTGCCGCAACCTGGCGAAATGGGCCCTTGCGGCCAGTTTTGCCGGCCGGCGGCGGCCGGTTAGAATTGTCCCAGTGCGCCGGGGGGCTGCGCGACAAGGCAAATGGCTCCCGCGCACCGGACTCATTCTCTGGGAACAAGGAGGAGTCGCTGTGACGGCTCTCCGCCGGCGCGGATTTACGCTCGTCGAGCTGTTGGTCGTGATTGCCATCATCGGCATTCTGGTCGCGCTGTTGCTGCCGGCCGTGCAGGCTGCGCGCGAATCGGCGCGACGCACGCAGTGCTCCGCCAATCTCAAGCAGCTCGCGCTGGCCATGCTCCAGCATCACGAGGCCCGGGGTTTCTTTCCCTCGGGGGGCTGGGGCTGGAGTTGGGTGGGCGATCCCGACCGCGGCTCGGGATTGCAGCAGCCGGGAGGCTGGGTGTTCACGACGCTCCCCTACCTCGAGCAGGAGGCGCTGTTCAGCCTGGGGTCGGGCCAGACCGCTACGGCCAAAATGGCGACGGCCAGCCAGCTTTCGCAAACGCCACTGGCCATCCAGCAGTGTCCCACCCGGCGCGCGGTGTCGCTCTTTACGGTCACCTATCCCAATCAGATGCGCAGTTTTCCGGGCAATGGCACCTGGGTGCCGTACAACGCCAACCCGATGAACCTCCTGGCACGCGGCGATTATGCCGCCAACGCGGCCTACACGAGCTATCCCTACCAGGTCGACGGGCCGGCGTCGCTGGCAGTGGGCGACCAGATGACGGCCAGCAAAAGCTGGCCCGATCAATCGTCGAACTGCGCCGGAATCGCCTATTTCCGCAGTCAGATCAAGCTGGCCCAAGTATTCGATGGGTCGAGCAATACCTACCTGATCGGCGAAAAATATCTGAACCCCGATTTCTATCTCAACGGGGCCGACAACGCCGACAACGAAGGGATGTACTGCGGCTTCAACAACGACAACCACCGCACCAGCATCAACCTCGCGCCGCTGCAAGACACGCCGGGCTACGCCCCTTCCGATCCGTTCGGCAGCGCGCACGTCGGAACGTTCAACATGGCGCTGTGCGACGGGTCGGTGCGCGCGATCAGCTACAGCATCGACCTTACGACGCACACCTTGCTCGGCAGCCGGGCCGACAAGCAGCCGATCGATCAGAGCAAGTTCTGACGAGCCGACGACGAGCGCACATCCGCGATCGCCAGGCCCGGCGCTGGGGAACGACAACAGCTACAGCCATCCTCTGTCCATCACAGCAAGAAGGTTGTTTTGCGACACGCCGTTCGTCGGCGGCTGATTGCACCACAGGGTCGGCGACGTCGCCGCGGGCGGCAATGAAGGCCACGAGGTCGGCAATCTCGTCGCGGGTGAGCGCGTCGAGCATGCCCTGGGGCATTGCCGAGACCAGGGACATCGTCCGGCTCGCGATCTGCGACTTGTCCAGCACCGTCGGCGACGCTACGGCCAGCGGATTCTCCGCGACTTTTACGAACTGGTCGGTCTCCTGCAGGACGAGACCCGTCACGATCGTGCCCGAGTCGGATTCGAAGATCCAGGTGTCGAACCTGCGATCGGCGATCCGGCGCGAAGGATCGAGGATGTCGCGGAGGATGTCGAGCGGCTGAAACTGCGGGTCGAGCTTCGTAAGGTCCGGGCCGAACGCCTGGCCCCCGCCAGCTTGCGGATGACACAGGCGCAGCGCGCCCGCTCGAAGATCCGCTTGCCGCTTGCCAACGAGCGGCCGTCGAGCGAGCGCATGTCCTGGGTCAGATCGCTCAGCTTCCAGCCGCCCGCGGGCGCCAGCTGGCTTGCGGCCGGCCGATCGGCAGGCCGGGGTTCTGCGGCGCGGCCGTCCGCCGCCGGCAGCAGATCCAGCGCGATGCAGACACAAAAAGCGGCAGCAGAGCGAAATACGGCTTCCATTTCTCCATGATATCCAGGTGAGCGCCGCCGTGAGTTACGCCGGAGATTTGCGTGGCTGCGCACAACGTTGACTCGGCTCGGCAGGCCTGTTCTAATCTATCAACACTGGCTTATGCGTCGTCGCGCCCGTTGGGCTCACCCATCGCAGATCGATCGGGGCCGATTCATGCTTGCCATCCACGACGACTCGCCGCGGTGCTCGCGCCGCCAGTTGCTCAGCGTCGGCAGCCTGGCCTTGGGCGGATTGTCGCTCTCCTCGCTTTTGGCCGCTCGGGCCAGCGCGTCGGGCACGTCGAGCCTGGTGACGGGCAAGAGCGTGATCTTCGTCTTTCAGCAAGGCGGCCCAAGCCAGTTCGAATCGTTCGATCCCAAGCCGGCAGCCCCGGCCGAGATCCGGACGATGACCGACGTGGTCGCCACGTCGATTCCCGGCGTGACGTTTGGAGCCACGATGAGCCAGCTGGCCCGGTTGGCCGACAAGCTGGCGATCGTGCGCAGTTTTCAGACCGGCAATGCCGAGCACAACATCCGGCCGATCGTCGGGCCCGAGTCGCTGAATGCGAACCTCGGTTCGCTCGTGTCGCGGGTGATCGGGCCCACGAACCCGACCACCGCGATTCCGACCAATGCCGTGCTGTTTCCGCAGGCCGTGTGCGCGGACGTGCCGAAGGGGCAGGGTCGCGGCGATATGACGGCCACGGGCACGCTGGGGGGCTGCTATGCGCCGTTCGTCCCCGGCGGCAACGGGCAGCTGGTCAAGAACCTCCAGCTGAGCTTATCGCCGGAGCGCTTTCACAGCCGGCAGGAGCTGTCGGCAAGGCTCGACCGGCTCGGCGGGCAGTTCGAGGCGGATTCGCAGCTGCAGGACTTCGAACATTATCAGCAGCAGGCTTGCGAGCTGTTGCTCAGCGGGCGGATGGCCGACGCGCTCGACCTCTCGAAGGAAGACCCCAGCGTCGTGGCCCGTTACGACACCAGCCACTTCGTCCGCTCGGACAACTGGTCGACGGCGGCCCGGGGCCGGCGCGGGCTGTACACCGGGCACGCCCGCTCGATCGGCAAGCTCCTGCTGTTGGCCCGGCGGCTGTGCGAGGCCGGCTCTGGCTTCGTCACGGTGCATGGCTGCTACGAGGGCATCTGGGATATGCACGCCGACGCGGAGAATCTGAACATTCCGCGCGGCATGGAAGCGGTCGGCGGGGCCTTCGATCATGCTTTGGCGGCGCTGATTACCGACTTGCACGAGCGCGGCCTGGCGGACAAGATTCTGGTCGTGGCCACCGGCGAAATGGGGCGCACGCCGCGGATCAACAAGAACGGCGGCCGAGACCACTGGGCCCGGCTGGCTCCGCTTGTGATGTCCGGCGGCGGCGTGGCCGGCGGCCAGGTGATCGGCTGCTCGACGCGCGACGGCGGCGAACCGGCCAGCGAGCCGCTGACGACCAGGAACCTGATTTCCACGGTATTACATACGGTGTTCGACGTCGGCCAGCTGCGGCTGGCTCCGGCCCTGGCGCCCTTGGCGCGGCTGGCCGAAGCGGCGCCGATCGCCCGCTCAGTTTAAAGCTTGAATGGATACATCCCGTTGTCCGCCGCCCGAATGGCGGCCAGAAAGTAAAGTTTTGTCATGCTCGACGTTCACGGCGCTCGCTATCGGGTGTGCGACGGCCTGAGCCGCCGCGACGTGCTGCGCGTGGGGGCCCTGGGCCTGGCGGGGCTGGCCCTGCCCGACGTGCTGCGCTTGCAAGCGCAGGCCGGCAGCGGCGCCGCGGCGAACCGATCGGCCGGCAAGTCGGTGATCTTCGTGTTTCTCGCCGGCGGGCCCAGCCACATCGACATGTACGATCTCAAGCCGGACGCGCCGGCCGAGATCCGCGGCGAATTCAACCCGATCGAAACCAACGTGCCCGGCATCCGCATGTGCGAGCTGATGCCCCTGCAAGCCCGGATCGCCGACAAGCTGTCGATCGTCAACGGCGTGGCCACGATCGATACGCACAGCGCCTGGACCGTGATGACCGGTTTCCACGAAAAGGACCGGCGCCCCGTCTTCGGTTCGACGATCAGCCGGCTCTGGGGCAACAGCCAGGACGGGCTGCCGACTTATGTTTCGCTGCGGGGCGAAAACAGCAGCGACCCGGGCGAGCCGGCGTACCTGGGCGCGGCCCACCGGCCGTTCACCCCGGACGGACCGGGCCTCGAGAATCTGCGCTTGCCCACGGGCCTCAGCCTGGACCGGCTGGAGGATCGAAAGTCGCTGCTTGGGTCGCTCGATACTCTGCGCCGCGGCGTCGACGACCTGCGGGGCAACGTGGCCGGCGTGGACGCCTACACGGCCCAGGCGCTCGACATCATCACTTCGCGCCGGGCCGCCCTGGCGTTCGACGTCGGCCGCGAGCCGGCCCAGGTCCGCGAGCGCTACGACAAGGCCACACGCCTGCTCCTGGCCCTGCGGCTGGTCGAGGCGGGCGTGCCGGTCGTCACGCTGTCGCTGGCCGGCACCTGCATTCCCAACGGCGATTGGGATACGCACGCCGGCACCGATCAGGGAAGCAAAACGAACTTCGTCAGCCTGCGCGAAAAACTGCCGGTCTACGACCGGGCCATCCACGCCCTGATCACCGACCTGTACGACCGCGGGCTCGATCGGCAAACGCTCATCGTCATCTGCGGCGAATTCGGCCGCACGCCCCGGATAAACAAATTCGGCGGCCGCGACCACTGGGCCCCCGCCGGCTCGGTGTTGTTCGTCGGCGGCGGGCTCAAGATGGGGCAAACCATCGGCAACACCGGGCGCTTCGCCGAGCGGGCCACCGATCACACCTATTCGGCCCAAAGCGTGCTGGCCACGATCTACCACGTGCTGGGGATCGATCCGGCCACGACGATTTCCAATCACAACGGCCGGCCGATGTACCTGCTCGACGAGCGCGAGCCGATCGCCGAGCTGGTTTGAGCCAGAAGGATCGCAGGCGCCCGATGTGGCCTCATCGTCCACAGCCGATTCCCGGCGGCAGGCCGCAGCGGCCCGGCCGTGCGCAGTGCTGCAGATCGGCGGGCTGGGCGCGCTCGGTCTGGGGTTGCCGGCGCTCTGGCACGGGCGCCAGGCGCAGGCTTCCGCCGCCGAAGCGCCGCAGGGCAAACGAGCCCGCTCGTGCATCGTGCTGTTCATGCTCGGCGCGCCGCCGCAGCACGAAACCTGGGATCCCAAGCCCGACGCGCCGGCCGAGATCCGCGGCGAGCTGGGCCCGATCGCCACGTCGGTGCCCGGCCTGTGGGTGGGCGAGCTGATGCCGCTCGTGGCCCGGCGCATGAAAAGGATCTGCGTGCTCCGCGGCGTCTCGACCGGCGACAACGCCCACTCGACCAGCGGCTACGCCATGTGCACCGGCGTGCCGCACGTGCCCCTGGGGGTCGAAGGGGCCGCGCCGGCGCGCCGAACGATTGGCCCAGCCTGGGAGCCGTCGTCAAGCATTTGACTCCGCCCGGCGCCGCCCTGCCGGCCGCGATCACGCTCACCGAAGTGGCCGCCAACGACGGCAACAAGACCTGGCCCGGCCAGGACGGCGGCTTCCTGGGGCGCGGGGCAGATCCCTGGATCCTGGCCGGCGATCCCGATAAGCCCGACTTCCAGGTGCAAGATCTCGTGCCGCCCGGCGGCGTGGACAATCTGCGCAACCCTCGAGCGGCTGTCGCTCTTGGAACAGCTCGACCGGCGGATCGCCGCGGCCGAGCGGAACTCGGCCACCGGTCGGTTCGCGGTCTGGCAGCAGCAGGCCCTGGACCTGATGGCCTCGCCGGCTGCCCGGCGGGCGTTCGACCTGAACCAGGAAACGCCAGCCACGCGCGACCGCTACGGCCGGACCAAGTTCGGCCAGTGCGCACTCTTGGCCCGGCGGCTGGTGGAAGCCGGAGTCGGCCTGGTGCAGCTCAACTGGCCGCGCGTGGAGGGGGGTCTTAACAACGGTCATTGGGATACCCACTCCAAGAACGCCGAGGCCCTGCGGACCGTGCTCATGCCCCGGATGGACCAGGCCTACGCCGCGCTCTTGGACGACCTGACCGAGCGCGGGCTGCTGGACGAGACGCTCGTCGTCTGGATGGGGGAGTTCGGCCGCACGCCCAAGATCAACTCCAACGGCGGCCGCGATCACTGGGGAGCGGTCTTCTCGGTGGCCCTGGCCGGCGGCGGCGTGCGCGGCGGGCAAGTTTTTGGCTCGTCGGACCGGTTGGGGGCCGAACCCAAGAGCGGCCGTGTCCAGCCGGCCGATCTGGCGGCCACGATCTTCCACCAGCTGGGCTTTCCGCCCGAAACCGAAATCCGCAATACCAGCGGCCGCCCCCTGCCGATCAGCCGCGGCGAAGTGATCCGGCAGATCCTGTAAACTGCGTGGCACGCTCCTGCGCCGGGGAACTTCCGGCCACCGCCGGCGTCCAAAAGCAGAAAAGCCATTGGCGACCACCGCAATCGGAGTAACGTGATGCTCGGGTCGAAATTGAACCGCCGCCGGGCCCTGCTCCTGGCCACGGGATCGGCCCTGGCCCTGCCGGCCAGGCGTCTGGCCGCTGCGCTCGCGGCCGAGGAAGAAAAACCTGCGGCGGAAACAAAACCGCCCGCAGAAGCAAAGCCCGCGGCGGATGGCAAACCGCCCGCGGCCGAGGCCCAGGGTATCGATCTGGGCGGCAAGGCCATGCTGGTCTATGTGGCCCGGGACAAGGCCCAGTGGACTGCCGTTAAGGAAGCGGTGGGCGCCCGGCAAATGATGCCGCGGGGCACGACGCCGGGCGATCCGCTCGAGCGTCTGGACGACACCGACTTCGAGCAGCAGATGATCGTGGGCGTGTTCTGGGGCGAGATGAATTTCTCCGGCCACAACGAAAAGTGTTGGATCCAGGAGGTCCGCGTCGAGGACAAGCAGGTGATCGTGCACTGCCGGGCCGACCTGTGGGGCGGAAACGTCTTCCGCTCCTATCGAGCCTGGCCCTACGACGTGAAAGCCGTGCCGCAGAGCGCGCTGCCGGTGCTGTTCGAGCAGACCACGATCTACCAGGCCGCGCCCCAGAACTCGGTCAAGGACCAGCCGCTGGCCACGCTGAAACCCGGCGAGTGGAAGCAGGAAGTCAAGCGGCCGGAGTAGCCCGCTCTTCAGCTGCGCTGCGGCAGCTTGTCGAGCAGCACGGCGCCCAGGATGACCAGCCCCAGCACGACTTTCTGGGTGTAGCTTTCGACGTTCGTGAGGTTCATCCCGTTCTGGATCACGGCGATCGTCAGCGCGCCGAGCAGCGTGCCGAACATCCGGCCTTCGCCGCCGTTGATGCTCGTCCCGCCGACGACCACCGCGGCAATGACGTACAGCTCGTACATGTTGCCGTACGTGGGCGACCCGCTCTTGTGCTGCGAGGCCAGGATCACGCCACCCAAGCCGGCCAACAGCGCGCTGGCCACATAGGCCAAGAGCAGCACGCGGCGCACCGGCACGCCCGAGAGCCGGGCCGCCTCGCGATTGCCCCCCACGGCGTACAGATAGCGGCCAATCCGCATCCGCGACATCATCACGTGCGCCAGGGCGTAGAGCACCAGCATCAAGACCACCGAGTTGGGAACCTTCAGCAGGTCGGCGCCCAAGCCCAGCCAGACGAAACGGTCGGGCAGCTGGTAGATCGATTGCCCCCTGGCCAGGATGTAGGCCAGGCCGCTGGCCACGAGCATCATGGCCAGCGTGACGATGAACGGCGGGATGGCGAACAGCGTGACCATGGCCCCCGAAAAAGCGCCGACCAGCCCGCACAGCCCGATGGCGCACACGCAGGCCGCCAGCATGCCCAGCGTCCCGGCGTCGGTCGCGCCGGCATAGTCGCGAATGAATCGGGCGGTGAGCACTGCGGCCAGCGCGATCAGGCTGCCCACCGACAAATCGATGCCGCCGGTGATGATCACCATCGTCATGCCGATCGCCAGGATCGCGATCACGGCAATTTGGCTGGCGATGTTCAGCAGGTTGTCGGTCATCAGAAATGTCGGCCAGCGATACGCTCGGGGCGTGACGATCCGCGCCGGCCAGCGGCGGAAAATCCGTCTTCAGGTCGGCCAGCACGAGCCAGCCGGCCACCGGCCGCGTACAGGCGATCGCGTCGAGCGCGGCGCCCGTGCCGGCAATCCGGGCCAGGGCCCCGCGGGCATCGCTGGGCTGGCCGATCACGGTCTCGACCACTTCCGTGCCGGCGGCCGTCAGGTCGGCTTCCAGCTTGTGCGCGAAGGCGATATCCTCACCCTCGTCGCGGGCGACGATCAGCACGCGCCCCCGCGCACCGCTGATCTGGCCGAGTTCGGCCGTCAGCTGCCGGGCCGCGGCCTCGCCCGTCGGCGATTGCTCGCGAAAAGTCGCGAAGCTGAAAAACGCGCACAAGAGCATAAGCGCCAGCAGCATGCCGTATTGCGACACGTTGCGGAAAAGCGTCGATCGGTTGATGGCGGTGTTCCTCGCTTGAACGGAGTGCTAGGCGATGGCCAGCTGCATGATTTGTGCGGACGTGGCCCGCCGGGCGTCGGCAATCTCGCCGGTCACGCGGCCCTCGTGCATCACCAGGATCCGATCGGCCATGCCGAGCACCTCGGGCAGCTCGGAGCTGATCATCAGGATGGCTTTGCCCGCGGCGGCCAATTCATTGAGCAGCAGGTAGATTTCGAATTTTGCGCCGACGTCGATGCCGCGCGTCGGTTCGTCGAAGATCAGCACGTCGCAATCCCGGGCCAGCCATTTGGCCAGCACCACCTTCTGCTGGTTGCCGCCCGACAGGGTGCCGGCCCGCTGTTGGGGCCCGGCCAGCTTGATCTGGATCCGCTGGACGTAGCGGTCGAACTCGTGCCGCTCGCGGCGAGCCTGGACAAAACCGGCCCGGCAGAGCCAGTCCAGGTTCGGCAGGCCGAAATTCTCCCGCGCCGAGTGCCCCAGCACGAGCCCCTCCAGCTTGCGATCCTCGGTCAACAGGCCGATGCCCGCGGCGATCGCGTCTCTCGGGCTGCGGATGGCCAGCAGCTTGCCGTCGAGCCGGATATCGCCCGCTTGCCGCCGATCGGCGCCGAAGATCAGCCGCACGGTTTCGGTCCGCCCGGCGCCGACGAGCCCGGTCAGGGCCAGGATCTCGCCCCGGCGCACCTGGAGCGACACGTCGCGCACCGCCGATCCCCGGCGCAAACCGCTGACCTCCAGCCGCGGCTGCCCGATCTCGACCGAGCGCGGCGGAAACTCGCTGTTGAGCTGCCGGCCCACCATCAGCTCGATCAGCGCGCCGCGTGTGACCTGTCCGATGGTGCGCTCGCCGACGTTCGAGCCGTCGCGGAGCACCGTTACTCGGTCGGCGATGGCAAAGATCTCGTCCAGCCGATGGCCGATGAAGATGATGCCGATCCCCCGCTGCCGCAGATCACGGACGATACCCAGCAGCCGCTCGGCCTCGTGCGCGGTGAGCGCGGCCGTAGGTTCGTCCAGCACCAGGATCCGGGCTTCGAAGGCCAGGGCCTTGGCGATCTCGACCAGCTGCTGCTGCGCCGTGCTCAGCCGGCGGCAGGGGACGTCCAGGTCGACCTCGGCCCCCAGCCGCGCGAACAGCTCGGCGGCCCGGCGGCGCTGCTGGCGCCGGGCGACGAAGCCCCAGCGGGTAAGCTCCTGCCCCAGGAAAATGTTCTCCACCGCCGACAGGCCGGGGATGAGATTGAATTCCTGATGGATCACGGCCACGCCGGCCCGTCGGGCATCTTGCGGCGACGCAAAGCGCTCCGGGCGGCCCTGGATTTCGATCGTGCCGGCATCGGCCCGCTGAGCCCCGGCCAGAATCTTGATCAGCGTGCTCTTGCCGGCGCCGTTTTCGCCCAACAGCGCCAGCACTTCGCCGGCGGCGAGCACCAGGTCTACGCCGTCCAGGGCCCGGGCGCCGGGAAACGACTTGACGATTCCGCGCATCGCCAGCAGTGGCACGCCGGAGTCCGGCCTCCGCCCGCCGGTCTCTTGCCCGCCGGCGTTTGGCGCATGCCCGCTGGACCCGGCGGCGCTCATTTCAAGTCGGGGTCCTGCTGCGCGTCGGCCTGGCGATACAGGCGGGTGGAAATCGGCATTTGCGGCGGCAGCGATTCTCCCTTGGAGTGCCGCACGATCGCGTCCACGACCTGGATGCCCATTTTCTCGGGAAACTGGATCGGGTCGGCGTAGATCTTGCCGTCTTTGATGGCCTGCTTGCCCTCGGGCTGGCCGTCGAAGCCCACGATCACGATTTGCTGCGCCTTGCCGGCTTTCTCGACGGCTCCCCGGGCGCCGAGCGCCGAGGGGTCGTTGATGGCGAAAATCCCGCGCAGGTCGGGCTGGGCCTGCAGGGCGTCTTCGGCCGCTTTGAAGCCGATGTCCTTGGCGCCGCCTCCTTCGAGCTCGGTGACGATGTCGATCTTGGCGTCGGACGTGCCGTTGTGCTCGTCGATCACCTCGCGGAAGCCTTTGACGCGGAGCAAGCAGGACTCGGCTTGCTTGAAAGCCAGGATCGCGATCTTGCCCCCCTCTTCGCCCAGGGCCTCGATCATGGCCTGGGCCGCCTCCTTGCCGCCGCCGTAATTGTCGGTCGCCACCTGGGTGACGACTTTGACCCCCGGCTCGTTGCAAGGAATGTCGACCGTAAAGACCGGGATACCCGCGGCGTTGGCCTCTTGAATCACCGGGACGATGCCCTTCGAGTCGCAGGGGCTGATCACGATGGCCGCGACGCGCTTGACGATGAAGTCCTTCACCTGGTTGCGCTGCTTGGCGATGTCCTTTTCGCCGCTGACGACGACGGTGTCGAACCCGCGCCGCTCGGCCTCGGCCGTGATGTTGTCGCCGATCACCTTGAAAAACGGATTGTCCAGCGTCAGGAGCGATACGCCGATCGTGCCGTTCTTCGCGCCGCCAGAACCGGGCGAGCCGCCGGCCGGGCCCGTTGCCGGCGGAGGCGTGCCGCAACCGGATAGCAGCAGGCCGGACAGCAGCAAGGCAAGCGGCCAACGTGTCAGGCCGTTTTGGACACGGCAATTTTGGCCAGCGCTGCAAGAACCACTGCGGTGCGCGGGGCGAAGGCTCGGGTGTCGATGCATGATGTGAATTGGCTCTGGATCTAGCGGGCGGCGGCTGTCAGTCGGCCCGACTGGAGGAATTCGTGCTCGACCGGCACCGTCACTTTCTGGCCGCCGGTCGCCACGAGCGTCACCTTGCCGGGAGCAAACTCGAGCGTGCGCACGCACTCGAATCCCTCTGGCACGCGGGCCACGCCCTGAATGTAGTTGATTGCGGTCGGCCGGTCGGCTTTCAGGTCGAGGGCCGTCTTCACGCCTTCGGCCGTGAGCAAGTTCGACTGGATCGAGCCGGCCAGCCCTTCGGCAAAATAACTGGCCACGTCTTCCAGGCCCAGGCAGTTGTTGCGCCCGTTCCAGGGAGCGCCGTGCCGGCCGTGATTCTCGATCCAGAACAGCGTCGTCGGCAGCACGGCGGGATCCTTGAGCGAAAACCAGACGTAGCCGGCATCCGGAAACGTAGCGGTCATCCAGGCCGGGCCGGCGGACTTGTCGGCCGGCTGATTGATGATCTGCACCAGGTCGGCGTAGCCTTGCCGCGCCGGCAGCCGGGTCAGGTCGGCGTCGGGCGCCCCTTTCCAGGCGACCGGCACCTTGGCCAGATCGGTCCAGCGCGCGCCGGGCAGCAGCGCTTGATACTCCCCCTGCTTCGGATCGCTGAACAGTCCCGGACAGGTCATGCCGAAGCGGATTGGGCTCGACGCCAGCCGAACGCTCCCTTCGCGCTCGGGCATGGCCAGCGTGGCATGATGCCCCAGCGGCGCCGGACCGGCGAAACCTTCGACCAGGTCGCGCGAGTAGACCACGCTTTGCCCGTCGACCAGAGAGAGCGTCTTGGTCACTTTGCCTTTGCGCACCTTCGGCTCGATCGCCAGCGTGAGCGAAGTGACGGGTCCGGCGGTCTGAGTGTCGACCAGCGACCACTCGGCGCCCGCGATCTCGCCGTGGGGTGGGTGCTTTTCGCCGCCGCTGGCCTCGGCATTGCCGCCGAACGGCAGGCAGAAGAAATCACCGCGCAAGGGAGCCAGCACCGGTGCGCCGAACTCGGCCGGCTTCTCGTCCTGCCAGGGGCTGATGTAATAGGGCTGCACCGGCTTATCGCCGTCGCGGAAGAAAGTCACCGGGGCCATGTGCCCGCCTAGCCGGGTCACGGCCAGCTCGGTCCCCTCGTTGGCGATCACGTAACTGGGCTGTTCGTGGATCGTCCGCAACGGCGCCGGATCGGCAGCCCGGGCAATGCCCGGGGACAGAAAACTGCCCGCGGCCAGCGTCGCGCCGGCGGCAACTGCTGCGAGCAGCGACGTACGAACGATCCGAGCCGCCGGTCGGGTAGCGCTATGGTTTTGCATACGGCAAATCCTAGCAGATGGCCAAGGGGTTTTCACGCGCCGAGGTTAAGGGGGAAGAGTCTGCGGCAAATCCAGCATTCGCCGGCCCTCACTTCGCCTCGGGCCAGAGTGAACTGAGCACTTCGACGGTGCGTTCGACGAGCTGCTGTCCGCCGACAGGGCTCACGAGGCCGCTCTGCACGACGGCGCTGTACCCTCCGCCGGTGACGGCCACTGCCGTGGGCAGGTAACTGCTCGTGCCCGAGCCCAACTGGATGACGAAGGTTTGCAGCGCCGGGCTGCGGGCTTTCATCTGAATGCCGTACTGCGTGAAGAGCTCGAATTCGTTGGTGGCGATCGCAATGTCCCCCAAGCGCAGAACGTGCAGCTCCATCGAATGGGCCGCGGCCTGGCTGCCCTGCTGCCGTTCGAAGCGCTCGACCACCGCCCGGTTCCAGACCATTTCCATATACTGCCGCTCGTCGCCGGCGAGTCGCTCGACCGTGGCTTTGCAGGCCAGATATTCCTCGGGCGTGACGATCCGGGGCGCCAGCTCGATCGTTTGCACCTTGTGGACTAGCGGCAGGTCGGCGTGCATTTCCTGGACGGCGCCGGCGTAGGCCTCTTCCCAGGCCTGGACGATCCGCCCGGCCAGGATCTCGAGCCGGTGCTGGCCGCTGAGCCGGCGCATCCGCTCCTCCGACGCCTTGCGATAAATCGAATGGGGCGACTGATCGCCCGACGCTCCGGTCCAGCCGAGGACGACGAGCTGATCGCCGTGTTTGCGCTTGAGCGCTTCGCGCACCGGATGCCAGAAATCCGCGCTCAGGTTATTCTGCCCTTCGACTTCCTGGGCGGGGCAAGCCACGTTGATGGCCGTGGCCAGCAGCCGCTTGCCCGAGTCCCAGAAGCAGAGCACCTCGACGCCGTGATCCTCGCCGTTTTCCAGCTGGCGAAAACCAGGCTCGCGGGCGTTGCCGTACATCACGCTCTTGCCGTCGGCAAAGACCACGCGGCGGTTGTCGGCCACGACGGCGTGCCCCAGCCCCCAGCCGGCCGAACCGGCCTTGCGGCCGCGCCAGGCAGTTGCGATCGCCTCGCTCACGCGCTGGACGAAAAAGTCGGTGTACTCGCCCGTGGTCATCACGTCGGTTTCGCTGGCCGGGACGAGATATTGATCCTCGACCAGCACCGGCGCCGTGTGGGTGTGCGTGGCGCTGAGGAAAACCTTGTCGACATCCAGGCCCGGCACGGTTTCGGCCAGCCGCCCGCGCACGAGCGAGGCCACTTTGCCCGGCACTCCGACCACGTCGCAAGACACCAGGATCGCCTGGTCGACGAGCGCCCCATCCTGGCGCGATTCCAAGGCCAGCACGTTGGCCGTGCAAGGGCTGTCGACGTGCCGGGAGATGCGCAGATGGAACTGTCCGGCCAGGGCCACCGGCCTGTCGGGAGTGATGCTGATGGTCGCCGCGCCGACCAGCAATTCGGCGGCGCGCCGGCGCCGGCTGGCGCTACGACGAACGCGGTCAGCAGGATGGTCGCGGCGAGGAGGGATCGCTGGCGATAAGCAGAGCGCATGGCAGATTTCCTGTTATGGTTTTGTCCGCACCCAAAGGTAACCGCGGGCGTTGCCCGTGTCGGGATCGACTCTGGCCATGCCGGCCACGAGCGTGTCGAGGGGCACCCAGTAGGGCTCGTACCACTCGCGATCGGGATCGAAGACCAGGGCCCGCTCCCGCTCGGCATCGTACGCGGCCAGCGGAGCGATGTGGCCGGTTTCGCCGGCGGGATCGTCGGTAAAAGCGGCTTGCCAGAAAACGACCAGCACGAAATCGTCGTCCGACTTTTCGTTCTCGACGAGCATCTTGCGGACCCGCTCGCGCAACAGCTTGTCCTGGGGATCGACGCGGACGACTTCGACGTCGTACTGCTTGGGCCCGAACTTCTCAAGCGCCTCGCGCACGTAGCCGCCCAGTTCTTCGATCGTCACGCTGTCGCCGTCGTCGCCGACGTCCTGGGCCCATTTCGGGTGGCTGACGACCTTGAGCAGTTTGCTTTGGGTGAGCAGTTCGTCGTCGGCGGTCAGCTCGACCTGGGAGCGCAGGCCGTTGACGATCATCGTGACGCTGGCCACGCTGCAGGCTCGCTCGTTGAACTGATGGACGTAATACGGCATCAGGGCCCAGAAGTCGGGCGCGTCGTGCGTGCGCATGTACTGGTGCGCGTGAAACAACCGCACGGCTTGCGAGCCGTACTTGGCTAGCGGCTGCGGCTCATCGTCGGCCGCCCGCGTCGCCAGGCCCCAGAGCAGCACGCCGCCAAACACCAGGGCCCAGCCCGCCTGCCGCCGGACCCGGAAACGCGATATGCCCATGATCCTCCCTTTGGAATTTTTGGCCGGACGCGGCAATGCGGATGCGCTGCGCGCCTGCGGCGTCCCGGTCCAGCCAGCGATATTGTAGCCGCTGGCGGCTGGGAATCTCGCCCCCGGGCCGGGAGGATTTCGTCCGGCCGGCAGCCGGAAGCGCGGGGGTCAGGACTCGACGGCCCAGCGGCAAGGGTCGGCGGCGTCAGTGCTGCTGGCTGCGACTGGCTGCCGGCACCTCGGGCGAAGGATCGCCTGCCGGCTGATGCGGCACGTGGGGGCTCAGCAATTCCGACCAACCTTGCAGCACGTAATAGAACACGGGCGTGAGGAACAGCCCGAATATCGTCACGCCGAGCATGCCGAAAAAGACCGAGGTGCCCAGCGTCTGCCGCATTTCGGCGCCTGCCCCTTTGGCCAGGGCCAGCGGGACGACTCCCAAAATAAAGGCGAAGCTCGTCATCATGATGGGTCGCAAGCGCAGACGCGTGGCCTCCACGGCGGCTTCGCGCCGCGGGACATCCTGCTCGCGCTGCTGCTTGGCGAACTCGACGATGAGCACGGCGTTCTTGCAGGCCAGGCCGGCCAGCACGACGAAGCCGATTTGAGTGAAGATGTTGTTGTCCATGCCGCGCAGCACCACCCCGCCGAGCGCGCACATCAGGCTCATCGGCACGATCAGAATGATCGCCAACGGCAGCGACCAGCTTTCGTATTCGGCCGAATGGACCAGAAATACGGCCAGGATGCAGAGCGGAAAAATGAACAGCGCCGTGTTGCCGGCTTTGATCTCCTGATACGTCAAATCGGTCCATTCGTAGCCCATCGAGGGACTGAGGTCTTCCTGGCAAAGCCGCTGCATCGTCTGGACCGCCTGGCCCGAGCTGGTGCCGGGCGGCCAGGCTCCATTGATCGGCGCGGCCGGAAACATGTTGTAGCGGTTGATCATCTGGGGGCCGCTCGAATCCTTGAACGAGGCGACCGCCCCCAAGGGCACCATGTCGCCGTGCAGGTTGCGGACCTTGATCTGCCGGGCGGTGGCGGGGCGGATGCGAAAATCCGTGTCGGCCTGCAGATTGACCTGCCAGGTGCGGTCGAATTCGTTGAAATCGTTGACGTAGTAGCCGCCCAGATACGTTTGCAAGGCCGTGAACACTTCATTGAGCGGCACGCCCATGGTCTTGCACTTGGCGCGGTCGATGTCGATATAAAACTGCGGCGTGTCGGCGCGAAACATCGTGAACAGCCCGACGAGCCCCGGCGTCTGGTTCCCCTTTTCGACGATGTTGTCGGTCTCGGCCTGCAATTGCTCCAGGCCGCCGGAGGCCAGGTCCTGGATCATGAGCTTGAAACCGCTGGCGTTGCCCAGGCCGTCGATCGGCGGCGCGCCGAACACGGCGGTCTGCGCGTCCTGGACCTTCGCGTAAAGCTCGCGGCGCAGGCGGGCGGCGATCGCATCGGAATACAAATCGGGCGCATGCCGGTGATGGAAATCCTTGAGCACCACGTACATCGAGGCCAGGTTCGAGCCATTGGTGCTGAGCAGCACCGATTGCCCCGCGATGCCGACGCGATGAGCAACCCCCTCCGTGTCGGTCACGATTTTGTCGATCTGCGCGAGCACTGCCTGTGTCCGCTCCAGCGACGCGGCGTCGGGCAATTGTGCCGTGACGAGCAGGTAGCCCTTGTCCTGGTTGGGCACAAACCCCGTCGGCACTTGCGTAAAGCCGTAATACGTCAGCCCCAGCAAACCGACGTAAATGAGCAGCATCACGGCGCTGGCGCGGAGGCATGCGCCCACCACCCGGGCGAAAGCCGAGGTGCCCAAATCGAACAGCCGGTTGAACGAGCGGAATAGCCAGCCGCACGAATACCGCAGCAGCAGCGTCAGCGGATCGCGTTGCTCCGCATGCGGCTTGAGCAGAATTGCCGCCAGCGCCGGGCTGAGCGTGAGCGAATTGAACGCCGAGATCAGCGTGGACACGGCGATGGTCAGCGCGAACTGGCGGTAAAACTGGCCGGAAATGCCGGAAATGAAAGCTGTCGGGATGAACACCGCGCTTAAGCCGAAGGCGATGGCGATCACCGCCACCGTGACTTCCTCCATCGACTTGTAGGCCGCTTCGCGCGGCGGCAGACCGTGCTCGATCCAGCGCTCGACGTTCTCGACGACCACGATCGCGTCGTCCACGACCACGCCAATCGCCAGCACCAGCCCGCAGAGCGAAATGTTGTTCAGGCTGAAGCCCAGGAGGGCCATCACCGCGAACGTGCCGATCAGCGAGACCGGGACAGCGATCAGCGGAATCAGCGTCGAGCGCCAATTCTGCAGGAAGAGCAGCACCACCAGCGCGACCAGGATGATGGCGTCGCGCAGAGCCTTGAACACCTCCTTGATCGATTCCAGGATGAACGGCGTCGTGTCGTAAACGATCGCATAGTCGACCCCGGTTTTGAACCGCGCGGCCTTCAGCTCGATCATCGTCTGGCGAACCCGCTCGGCCGTGGCCACGGCATTCGAGCCGGGCAGCTGAAACACGGCCAGGCCGACCGACGGCTGGCCATCCAGCGTGCACGCTTGATCCTGGCTCTTGGCGCCCCTTTCCAGCCGGGCCACGTCGTGCAACCGGGTCACCTGGCTGTTGTCGCCGAACTTGACGACGATGTCGCCAAAATCGTCGGCCGACTTGAGCCGACCGAGCGTCGTCAACGTGTATTGAAAGTCTTCGCCGCGCGGAGCCGGCGGCTGGCCCAGCTGCCCGGCCGCCACCTGGACGTTTTGTTCGCGCAGCGCATTGATGACATCCCCGGCCGTTAAGTTTCGCGAGGCCATTGTCTCTGGATTGAGCCACACCCGCATGCTGTAATCTTGCTGCCCGAGATAGGTCACGTCGCCCACCCCGTCGATGCGAGCGAGCGCGTCTTTGACCTGAATCGTGGCGAAATTGCTCAGATAGAGTTGATCGTAGCGCCCGTCCGGCGAGATCAGATTGACCACCAACAAGATGTTGGACGACTTCTTCTTGGTGGTCACGCCGGTTTGCTTGACGACGTCGGGCAGCGTCGGCTGGGCGATCGCCACGCGATTTTGCACCAGCACCTGGGCCATGTCCAAGTCGGTGCCCAAGGCAAACGTGACCGTCAGCGTGTACGCGCCGTCGTTGGTGCACTGCGACGACATGTACAGCATCTTCTCGACGCCGTTGACCTGCTGCTCGATCGGCGCCGCCACCGTTTCAGCCACCACTTGGGCGCTGGCGCCCGCATAGGTGCAAAATACCTGCACGGTGGGGGGCGCGATGTCCGGATACTGGGCGACCGGCAGCGTCCAAACGGCCACCAGGCCCGCAATCGTGATCACAATCGACAGGACCGCGGCGAAGATCGGACGGTCGATGAAAAACCGAGAGAACAAACGGTCACCCCAGAATTGCGAGCTTCACCGCTGCCGATGAATCGGGTTCGACGTCGGCGGTCAGTGCAAGTATTGGTTCAAGATCCGAAACAAGATCCAGGGAACGACGCCCAGGACCACAATGTAAATCACGATCGTCAAGATCGAGAAAAGCCAGTCTCGACGAGTCGCGAATTTCATGACGACTGCCAGCCCAATGCCTACTCGGCGGAATCGCTCGGATCTGTCGTTTCCAGCTCGGGCGGCACCTCGCGCGGCTCTTTCGGCATTTCCGGCACCGGCGCTGATTTGCGGACTGGATCGGCCTGAGCAGCCGGTCGCCCGTAGTTGGTCATCTCGACCACGGACTCGGCAACCGTGGCGCCCGGCCGGGCACGCTGCGTTCCGCTGACAATCACGAGCTCGTCGGGGGTGACGCCGGCGCGGATCTCTCTCAGGCCGTCCTCCAGCTTCCCAAGTTCGACGCGACGGTATTCCACCTTGTGATCCGTTCCGACGACTAATACGAATTTTTGCCCCTGGTCCGAACCGATGGCACGCTCGGCCACCAGGATGGCCTCGTGCGGATCGCCCAAAGGCACGCGCACCCGGCAAAACAGGCCGGGCTCCAGCACGCGGACACCCTGTGCCGGCTGGGGATTGGCGAAGACGCCGCGCACCTCAATCGTGCCGGTCGCCGCATCGACCTGGTTCTCGGAAAAGTCGATCACGCCCCGATGCGGAAAGCCCGATTCGCTCGCCAGCTCCATCCAGACGTCGACCTTGCCGCGGTCGAGCTTGAGCTTGCCGTCGCGGGCGGCCGCCTGGACACGCAGATGGGTTTCCTCGTCGGCACTGAAATAGACGAACATCGGATCCACGGAAACCACCGTGGTCAGCAGCGTCGAATCGGCCTGCACCAGGTTGCCGAAGGTGACCCGGGCGCGGCTGGCCCGACCAGCGATGGGGGACAGGATGCGGGTGAAGCTGAGGTTGAGCTTCGCGGACTCGGCGGTGGCACGCCGGCTGTCCAGCTCGGCCGTGGCCTCGTCGAGCAGCGCGACCATTTTGTCGAAGTCGGCCTGGCTGATCGTGCTTTTCGCCACCAGCGGCCTGTTGCGCTCGACTTCGGACTTGCGGTACTTCAGATTCGCCTCGGCAATCTTGATGTCCGCCAGCGCCTTGTTGTAGTCGGCCCGGAAGGGGCGCGGGTCGATCTCGAACAGCTCCTGGGCGCGTTTCACCTCGTCGCCGTCGTCGAACAGGATCTTCACCAGGTAGCCGGTCACCCGCGACCGCACTTCCACCGTCTCGGCTGCTTTGGTCCGGCCGATGAAGTCTTCGTAGTCCGTCACTTTGTGGACCAGCGGCCGGGCGACCGTCACTTCGACGGCCGGCGGGGCCGTCGGCGAATTCCCCGCCGGGCGGCAGCCCGCGGCCGCCAGCAGCGCGCCGTACAGCCAGAGGGCCCGGCGAGACGACACAGAACTCCGGCCGCCGGCAAACTGTTTATAAAGCAATTGGATTCTCATGTTCTTGTGTGCGGCTGCGCTATTTCCAATCGAGGGCCGGCGTCATCACTCCGCAGGCGTACGGATCGAGCAACACTTTGGCCGGATCGAAACGCAGGCCGCGCTCGGGATCGACTGGGCCCTGCACGCGATAACCGTAGATTTGGCCCGCCGCGAGGCCGGGAACAAAGACGTGCCAATAGTGATAAGAGCGATGGCAAGCCGGATCGATGTCGATCACCCGCGCGGGGGCCGCAGCGTCCTGGCGGTCAAACAGCAGCAACTCGACCCGCGCCGCATGGCGAGAATACAGGCTGAAATTGACACCGCCGTCGACGACCGTTGCGCCCAGCGGCCAGCTGGTGCCAAGGGAACTGTGATTGGCTCCGCAGTTTGCTTGCTGTTTCGTTGAGCGTGGCGCGGAGGATTGCTCAGCCGCGGGAATCTGCGAAACCATGTTCACTCGGTGCACATTCAAGAAGGTCAGCTTTCGACCGCAATCACCGAGAATCCGCCGCAGGCCGCCCCTGCGAACATGTTACTTGCCGTCACGCTAGAATTCCATCTTGTAACGTTCCGTCATCAGCCGGCGGGCCGTGGCGGTCGCCTGGTCGATCGTGCGGATTTGCGACAATGCCTGGGAGGCTCCCTTTGTGCGTTCCTCGGTCCGCACCTGGCGGCGCTGGGCATCGCCGGAGTCCTCAAAGTAACCTCCAACGGTGACGTACCGTCCGTAATAACCGCTGTAACCTCCGGCCACCCAGCCCTGCGTGGTGTCCTGAATGCCGGCCGAGCGGTACGCCGAATTGATCCCGATGCCCTTGAGCGAGTCGCTCGATCCACGCAGCTTGGCCACCACGAAGGCCCCGTAATCGAGCAAATCGGGGTCGACGTTCAGGATCGGCAAACGTTCGATCTTGCGTGCCCAGCGGTCGAGCCAGGCGGCGTTTTGCCCGAGGGTGACGCTGTCCTTGGACTCGGTCCGAATGTCGGCCAGAATCGATTTGATCGACTTGAAGTAGGCAAACGAGGCGTAGGCCATCGCACTCGACGCCTCGGCGCCGGCCGGCGGCGCTTCGCCCGGGGTGGCAAGCGCCGCCACGGGGGCATCGATCAGGCTGAGCACCTTGCGCAAACCGGTGGCGGTCAGCGTGCCGGTCAGCACGAACTGCTGTTTGCTGACGCTGGGCTTCCAGCCGTCGAAATCCTCGATCCAGGCGCCGTGCTTGCGCAGGATTTCCAGCAGCAGCGGCTTGCCGACCGTGGCCAGCGGCGCGGCGTCGGCACCCAGGTCGATCAAGAACCGGGCGTGCACCTGGTCTTTGAACACCAGCTCGAACGTGACCCCGCGCAGGGTGGCCAGCAGATTGACTAACTGCTCGACGTTGACGGCAGGCTTGGCCCCGGCGACCGCGGCCGACGCTTTCACTTTGGCCCGGATCACGTCCGCCGGAACGGCATCCTGCATGTCGAGCGCCTCGACGATGTCGATGTGACTGGCCAGCTCGACGGCCGACGCCAGGTAGGGACTGAGCGCGGGCTTGTCCCGGTGGAGCACCTCGCGCAGCCAGCGGATCGTCGCCTGGCGGTTGGCCGGCGAGAGACCCGCGATCTGCCGTTTATTCAGCGCGACGACGTAGGCGTCCTGCGGCAGCACGACGGCAGGCAAATCCGCTACGACGTCCGAGCGGCCGTGGGTTTGCCGGGCCAGGTTGACCAGCGTCACATCGTGCGACGCTTGCAGCAGCGCGAGCTCGTATCGCGGCTCCCAGGTTTCGAAATCGAGTTCGGCCGCCTCCAGCACGCGCGTAGCGCCGGGCGGCAGCGCCAGAACGCCCGACTCGAATGCTCGCTCCAACTTTTCCGCCCAGCCTTCGCGCTTGGCGATCGGACTTGCCAACAGCTTGTCGACGTCGACCAGCACGATGGCGTTGCTGCTCTGCGGAACCTTGGCCGCCAGCGCTTCCCATTGGGCTTGGGTGCAAGTTGCGCCCATGGCGACAAGCACCCCCGCCAGCCACCAGCTGCCGCCAGCGATCGCCGGTTTTCCGCAGTACAGCGGTTTCCTGCAGTTCGCCCGTTGCCCGCAGCTCACCTGTTGACCGGTTTTAGACATTGTCCCCCTCCGTGCTCGTGCCGGCCGCCTGTGCCGAACCGTGCCCGCCCCATTTCCAACCGCTGATCGCGGGCATGTCGTCTCCGTGCTGGCGAATGTATTCCTTGTGCTCCACGAGCTTGTCGTGCAGCGCCTGCTTGAGGTAGGCAGCCCGGGCACCCAGCTGCGGCAGCCGATCGATCACGTCCTCGACCAGGTGGAAGCGGTCCAGATCGTTGAGCACCACCATGTCGAACGGGGTCGAAGTCGTGCCCACTTCCTTATAGCCACGGACGTGAAAGTTCTGGTGATTCGTGCGGCGGTAAGTCAGGCGGTGAATCAGCCAGGGATAGCCGTGGAAGGCAAACACGACCGGCTTGTCCTTGGTGAACAACACGTCGAAATCCCGTTCGTCCAGGCCGTGCGGATGCTCGCTGGCCGGCTGGAGCTTCATCAAGTCCACCACGTTGATCACTCGGACCTTGATCTCCGGCAGGTGCTTGTGAATGAGTTCGACGGCCGCCAGCGTTTCCAGCGTTGGCACGTCGCCGCAGCAGGCCATCACCACGTCCGGCTCGCTCCCTTTATCGTTGCTGGCAAATTCCCAGATTCCCAGCCCCGCGGTGCAGTGCTTGATCGCCTGATCCATGGTCAGCCATTGCGGTGCGGGCTGCTTGCCGGCGACCACGACATTCACGTAATTGCGGCTGCGGAGGCAATGGTCGGTGACCGACAGCAGCGTATTCGCGTCGGGGGGCAGGTACACGCGGATGACCTCAGCCCGCTTGTTGACCACATGGTCGATAAACCCCGGGTCCTGGTGCGAAAAGCCGTTGTGGTCCTGCCGCCAGACATGCGAGCTGAGCAAGTAGTTGAACGACGCAATCGGCCGCCGCCAGGGGATGTGGTTGCAGACCCTGAGCCACTTGGCGTGTTGATTGAACATCGAATCGATGATGTGGATGAAGGCCTCGTAGCACGAGAAAAACCCGTGCCGCCCGGTGAGCAGGTAGCCTTCCAGCCAGCCTTGGCACTGATGCTCGCTGAGCACTTCCATCACCCGGCCGTCGGGGCTGAGCTTGTCGTCCTCGGGATAAATTTCGGCCATGTAGCAGCGCGTGGTCACGTCGAGCACGTCCTGCCAGCGGTTCGAATTGTTCTCGTCGGGACTGAAGAGTCGGAAGTTCTCGCTCTCCAGGTTCAGCTTCATGACGTCGCGGAGGTACTGGCCCATCACCCGGGTCGATTCGGTCGTCGTCGCACCGGGGCTTGGCACGTCGACCGCATAGTCGCGAAAGTCCGGCAGCCGCAGGTCGCGCAGCAGGCCGCCTCCGTTGGCGTGGGGATTGGCGCTCATGCGGCGGTCGCCGCGCGGAGCCAGCTCGGCCAGCTCGGCCCGGAGCCGGCCGCCGGAGTCGAACAGTTCCTCCGGCCGATAGCTCTTCATCCAGCCTTCGAGCACCCGGATATGATCCGGGTTGTCCATGTCCCCCATCGGCACCTGGTGGCTCCGCCAATAGTCCTCGCATTTCTTGCCGTCGATTTCGGCCGGGCAGGTCCAGCCCTTGGGCGTGCGAAAAATGATCATCGGCCAGAGAGGGCGTGTGACCTTGCCGCCGGAGCGTGCGGCGGCCCAGATTTGCTTGATCTCGGCCACAACCGTGTCCAGCACGCCGGCCAGCTGCTGGTGCACGGCCTGGGGATCCTTTCCTTCCACGAAATAGGGACGGTAACCCATGCCTTCGAAGAATTTCTGCAGCTCTTCGTGCGGGATCCGGGCCAGAAAGCACGGATTGGCGATCTTGTAGCCGTTCAGGTGGAGGATCGGCAGCACGGCCCCGTCGCGGGCCGGGTTCAAGAACTTGTTGCCGTGCCAGCCAGTCGCCAGCGGTCCGGTCTCTGCCTCGCCATCGCCGACGATGCAGGCCACAATCAGGTCCGGATTGTCGAAAGCCGCGCCGTAAGCGTGACTGAGCGCGTAGCCCAGCTCTCCGCCTTCGTGAATGCTGCCGGGCGTTTCCGGCGCCACGTGGCTGGGAATGCCCCCAGGAAAGCTGAACTGCTTGAACAGTTTCTGCATCCCTTCCTCGTCCTGGCTGATGTTCGGATAAACCTCGCTGTAAGTGCCTTCGAGATAGGCGTGCGCCACCAGCGACGGCCCGCCGTGGCCGGGACCGATGATGTAGATTACGTTCAGGTCATCCCGCTTGATGACCCGGTTGAGATGCACGCACAGCATGTTCAAGCCCGGCGAGGTGCCCCAGTGCCCCAGCAGGCGCGGCTTGACGTGCTCGCGCTTCAGGGGCTCGCGCAGGAGCGGATTGTCGAGCAGATAGATCTGGCCGACGGCCAGGTAGTTGAGTGCCCGCCAATACGCGTGCATCTGCTGCAGTTCTGTGGACGAAAGCGGTTCGGCCGCGGATTTCGCGCTCTTCTTGGGCTTGTCGACGGTTGTCGGGGCCATGGAACAGACTCTCCTAATAAAAAGCAACCATTCGATGCCGGCTGTCCCGCTGGCACCCGGAACTCGACCCGGCGGCGAGCGGATCTCAAGTCCGCATTGTCCGAGCCCCCGGCCGGCAGGCCATCATCGCACTACGAACTGCCCGGGCTTGGAAATGGGCTGTGATTATACGCCTCGTGTGGCAGGGCAACAATCAGCCTCGCGTTGCTCGGCCAGCCCGCAATCCGACCAATTGTATGAATCCGATGAGCGCTGCCTCGGCCCTGCACGACCACCGCTCGCTGCGGGATCGCCCGGGGCGACGGGCCTTCGCCGCAAGGGCTTTCTTGAGGGAGACAGCGGCACTTCGCCCGCTGCCCGGCGGAGGTTCACCCAGGGTCGTTGGAACAACCGGCTTTCCTGGCCAGCCGGCATTTCTTGGCCGGGCAGCCGATGTCGGACGCCGAAAATGGATTACGATGAGGGCACAAACTTGCTTGACCCGATGGGTCGTTCCGAATCAAGCTTTTCCAAGTTTGCCCGCCCGCTGGAGGACTTCGAAAATGCCAGACACCAAGTCACTCGCCAACCGGATCGATGCGGCGTTTGCGGCCCACGACGATCGCATCAAGCAAATGCAAAGCGAAACTCTCCTCGAACACCAAGAGCGCCAGAAGCGGCTCGAAGCGTTCGACCAGACGCTGACCGACTTGGCCGCCGTCTGGCGGCCGCGGCTCGAAGCACTAGCCAGCCGATTTGGCGACCGGATCAAGGTCACGCCGCGGCTCACGCCCTCGCGCCGCGACGCGATCCTGGAATTCGAGTCGAGCTTGTGCAGATCCGTCTGCGATTCTCGGCGATGACGAACCAGGACGTGACGAAGCTGATCCTGGATTACACGCTGGATATTCTGCCCGTGCTGATGAAGTTCAACAATCATCAGCAGATCGAATGGCCGTTGGCGGCGATCGATCGCCAGGCCGTCGCCGCCTGGATCGACAATCGGCTGGTGGAGTTCGTGCAGACGTACTTATCCTTGCACGAGAACGAGTATTACCTCAAAGATCACATGGTCGAAGACCCGGTCGCCAAGGTGCGCTTTCCCAAGCATGCGGCGGCGACGACTCTCGACTGGCAGGGCAAGACGTACTACTTTATCGCCCAGGAAACGCGAGACGAGTTCGAATCGCAGCAGGGACAGGCCAAGAAATAAGTGGGCAAATTCATGAGCCGGCAGAAGACCACGCAAGCCTCCGACGACGCTCCGCCCGCAGCGATGAAAGGCAAGATTTACAACCGCGAGCTCCGCAAGTTGCATGTCGAACTCGTTGCCCTGCAGGAGTGGGTGAAGCACGAAGGCCTGAAGGTGTGCGTCGTTTTCGAGGGTCGGGATGGAGCCGGCAAGGGCGGCACGATCAAAGCGCTCACGGAGCGCGTCAGCCCGCGCGTCTTTCGCGTCGTGGCGCTGCCGGCGCCGACGGATCGCGAAAAATCCCAGATGTATATCCAGCGCTACCTGCCGCATCTGCCGGCGGCTGGCGAAGTCGTGATCTTCGATCGCAGTTGGTACAACCGCGCTGGCGTCGAGCGGGTCATGGGCTTCTGCACGAAAGACGAGCTCGCTCGATTCTTGCATTCGACGCCGCTGGTCGAACGATCGGTTATCGAGTCGGGCGTGATTCTGCTGAAGTATTGGCTCGAGGTGAGCCCGCGAGAGCAAACGCGCCGGCTGGAATCCCGCATCGACGACGGGCGAAAACTTTGGAAGCTCTCGCCGATGGATCTGAAGTCCTACGACCGTTGGGACGAATACTCCCAAGCGCGCGACGAAATGTTTGCCGCCACCGATTCCGAATGGGCACCGTGGTATGTCGTCCGCTCGGATGACAAAAAGCGCGCGCGATTGAATGTGATCCGGCACCTGCTCGGCAAGATTCCGTGCCAAGAGTTGCCGCGCAAGAAAATCAAGCTTCCCAAGCGCTCGGTCGATCGCAAGCCGGACGGCACGCCCGACCCCGTCTCGCGCAATTTCGTTCCCGAGGTCTATTGAACGCCGCCGACGAGCGGTCGAGTCGGAGATGGTTGGCCGCGTCGCCAGGGACTTTGCTCACGATGGATTACACGCTACTCGTCGACCCGCTTCCGCTGTGGCTGTTATTTGTCGTCGCTCTGACCCTGGTGATCGGCTCTGTCGAGCTTGGTTACCGGGCCGGCCTGATGCGGCGGATTGCCGACGCTTCCGGACCCACGGAAAAGGAAGCCCCCGTCGGCGCCATTGTGGCCGCCACGCTGGGGCTCCTGGCCTTCATCCTTGGCTTCACGTTTTCGCTCTCGGCTTCGCGCTTCGACGAGCGCCGCCGGATGGCGGTGGATGAATCGAATGCCATCGGCACTGCCTATTTGCGGGCCGGCATGCTGGCAGAGCCGGAAAGTTCGGCCGCGCGAGATTTGCTTCGTCAATACGTCGATGTCCGCTTGTCCCTGATCGAACCAGCGGCCATCGAGAGCGGAATCGCGCGTTCCACCGCGCTGCATGCCGCGCTCTGGACCCAGGCCAGTCAGGCGGTCGCCAAAGACAGCCGCTCCATTCCCGCCGGATTATTCATCCAGGCGCTCAATGAGGTGATCGATCTCCACTCCAAACGGGCGCTCATCTCCCTGCACAGCCGGCTTCCCGGGCTGGTGTGGCTCGTGCTCTGCTTTATTGCCATGGGCGCCATGGGGTCGTTGGGCTATCAACAGGGCCTGGCCGGCTCGCGCCGATCGCTGGCCGTCGGCGCGCTCGCGCTCACCTTTTCCGCAGTCGTGTTTCTGATCGCCGATCTGGATCGACCGCAGGAGGGCCTGCTCCGAGTCAGTCAGTGGAGCATGCTGGAATTGCAGCGATCGCTCAAGGACCCCGCCGCGAAGTGAAACCCGCTCTGATCCGATCGGCGCGAGGCGTGCTAGTTCCAACAAGGGATACTCGTCCACAAGACGATCGGTGAGCTGCGCAAGAGGGGCGTTCTCGCGATTCGCGGCGGCCGGCGCGGTGCAGGAATCAAGGGCACAAGCAGGCTCACCCGATCGTCGTTCAACAGGGACCCTATGCTCAATATCTTCGAGACGATCACCAGGCGCCTGACGGAAGCGTGGAAGTCGGAAGAACCGTCGGGACGGAGGAATGCGTTCGCGTGCCGCTGCGGACGCCCCGTCTTTTTTCGTAACAGCGTTTGCCTGGGCTGCCAGGCGCCGCTCGGCTACGAACCGCAGCTGCTGGAGGTTCGCGCGCTGGCGCCGGGCTCCCAACCAGGCACCTGGAAAGTCGACGGACATGCGGATGACGCTGCAGCCTGGAAGCGCTGCGCCAACCTCGATTCGCCGGCCGGCTGCAACTGGCTCACGCCCGCCGACGAAGCAGAGCCGCTTTGCCGCTCTTGCCGGCTGAATCGCACGATCCCGATTCTGACCGATCCCGAAAATTGCCAGTGGTGGCGCAAGATCGAAAATGCCAAACGCCGCCTGGTCGCCCAGCTGTTGAGCCTGGGGCTGCCGGTCGTTTCGAAGGTGAGCGAGGACGCCGAGCGCGGCGTGATGTTCGACTTTCTCCGTTCGCCCGAAAAGGGCCCCCGGGTTCTGACCGGTCACGCCAATGGCCTGATCACGCTGAATGTCGAGGAGGCCGACGACTCCAGGCGAGAAAAGGTGCGCAACGACATGCGCGAACCGTATCGCACGCTGCTGGGGCACTTCCGTCACGAGATCGGCCATTACTACTGGGACCGGCTGGTCGCCGGGACGCCCTGGCTGGAGAAGTTCCGCGCCCTGTTTGGCGACGAGCGGCAAGACTATGCGGCCGCGCTCAAGCGAAATTACGAGGCCGGCCCGCCGGCGAATTGGGCCGACCAATATATTAGCTCCTATGCCTCCGTGCACCCGTGGGAGGATTGGGCCGAGAGTTGGACCCACTTTCTGCATGTGGTGGACAGCCTGGATACCGCCCTGCGCTTCGGACTGCGGGGAGAAGACGTGGAGCAGGCGGTCGAGCCGTTCACCGTCAAGGATCTGTACGATCCCCAGACGCCGGACGCGCAGCGCGTCATCCTCTTGGTCAACTCCTGGGTCAAATTGACGACGGTGCTGAACGAACTGGCCCGGAGCATGGGTCAGCACGACTTTTACCCGTTTGTCATGTCGCGCCCCGTGCTGCGCAAGATTCACTTCATTCAGATGATCGTGAAAGAAGCGCGCGGCGGCACGTCGCTCATCGATTGAGAAGGGGGAAATGGCGGTGCCGAAGCTTGCCCCTGGCTCCAGTAGTTCGCCTGTCTCACGACTCGTGGCGCTTGCATTACCCTGACCGGGGCGACGATGGCGGTCTGTCCGACCGATGCGCGTCCGTCATTGGTTCTGAAGAAATGAATGCCGCGCATTCGGTCGCGGCTTGCCGAGCGGTGTATTACCGTCTTGGCTCGGTTGAAACGGGCCGCACTGCCCAGCGCCGGCAGGTAGTCTAAGACAAGACTTCGGCAGAACTTAGGAAAAGTCGGGGCGACATGATTCGAACATGCGACTTCCAGCTCCCAAAGCTGGCGCTCTACCAGGCTGAGCTACACCCCGAAGCACGAACGCGACGCAACCGACTTGCCCCGCGCTTGCCAATGTTACCAGAGTCAATCGTATCAGCGGCTCCGGCCGCTGGCAAACCGGGCCACGCGCCGGTTGTGTCCTGGCAGCGCGTGCTGGCCGGCACGGCACGACGTCCCGCGCTACGGTTATCGATGCGCCGGTCGCCGGAAAGGTTCGTGCGCCGGGGGGCCGCTCGCTACTTGCCGATGATCGAGCGGTAGTAATCGATCGAGCGCCGCAAACCTTCGAGAAAATCCACCTGCGGCTCGAAGCCCAGCCGCTGCCGGGCCTGCGTGATGTCGGCCAGGCTTTCACGCACGTCGCCGACGCGCGGCGGGGCGTGGATCGGTTCGACCTGGGTGCCCAAGAGCTGGTTGAGCAGGCGGATCAACTCCAGCAGGCTGGTGCTGCGGCCATTGGCCACGTTGATCGTGCGCCCGGCCACTCCCTCGGCGTCGGCTGCCAGCAGGTTGCCCTGGACCACGTTGGCCACGTAGGTGAAATCGCGCGATTGTCCGCCATCGCCAAAGATCGTCGGCCGGCGGCCCGCCAACAGCGCCGTGATGAACAGCGGAATCACGGCCGAGTACTGGCTGTGCGGATCCTGCCGCGGGCCGAACACGTTGAAGTAGCGGATGGCCACCGTCTCGAAGCCGTAGGTGGCCGTGAAGGCCTGGCAATAATACTCGGCGGCCAGCTTGGCGGCGCCGTAGGGAGAGATCGGGGCGGGCAGATCGGTCTCGCGCTTGCTCGAGGTCGGCTGGTCGCCGTAGGCGCTGCTCGAAGCGGCATAGACCAGCCGCCGCACGCCGGCCCGTCGCGCCTGGTCGAGCAGGTTCACGGTGCCGGTGACGCAGGCCGCGTTCGTGTCCAGCGGCGCTTCGACGCTGCGCGGCACGCTGGCCAGCGCCGCCTCGTGGAACACGCAGTCCACGCCGCGCACAGCCGTGGCCACCGCCGCCGGGTCGGCGACGTCCCCCTCGATGAATTCGATCCGGTCGGCAAACGGCCGCAGGTTGCTCAGGTGGCCGGTCGACAGGTTGTCGAGCACGCGGACCCGATCGCCGCGCTCGACCAGGGCCTCGGCAATGTGCGAGCCGATGAATCCGGCGCCGCCGGTAACCAGGAATGTCCGCATCTTATTGCTACCGAGGTTTCAAAGGGGCTGTCGGGCGACTTCCAACGTCCGCGTTTCCGAGTCTCCCGCGCCTCGCCCGCTGGCTGGCGAGAAATCGATGGATCCCCGAAGGGACTTTTGCCGGGCTGCAGGTTGGGGATTTTAAAGCATAGCTCGCCCCGGCCAAAGTGCGCGCCCGTGCGACCCACCCTGGCCCCCGAAAAAGCCCCCCCGCCGAGCCGGTTTTTCCCGCTGCGCCGGGTGGTATTTCCTTGGCTTGCCGGCGAGCCCCCCGCCGGGCGAGGCGCGTTTGTGGCCAGGGGGCCCCTTTCGCTGCGGCGGCCAAAGCGAGAAAATCGCCCGCTGGCGTAGCGGGAATATCGCGAACTTGGAGAGTCCTCATCGCATGGCCTGGATTCAGCGCAACGTGCAGCTGCGGCCGCGCAGCCGCGGCTTTCACCTGATCACCGCAGAGATCGTGGCTGCCTTGCCCGAGCTGGGACAGATCCGCGCGGGCCTCTTGCACGTGTTCATTCAGCACACGTCGGCCTCGCTGACGATCAACGAGAATGCCGATCCGGACGTGCAGCGCGACTTGGAATCGTCGCTCAATGCGATCGCGCCCGAGGATTTCGACTACGTGCACACGGTCGAAGGGCCCGACGACATGCCGGCCCACGTCAAGGCCGTGCTGATCGGCTCGTCGGTTTCGCTGCCGATCCAGGCCGGCCGCCTGGCGCTCGGCACCTGGCAAGGCGTTTTCCTCTGCGAGCATCGCGACCGCGGCGGCAGCCGCCGGCTGGTGCTCACGCTGCAGGGCGAACAGGATTGAGCGCCGGCCGCCAAGGGCCCGTCCCATTTCCGCACGCGTCAGCCAGCCGCCGCGACCGCTGAGAATGCCCGGCCCCTGGCCAGATCGTCGAGCCAGCACTCGATGAGCGTCGCTTGATGGGCGTTGCGGTCGACGTGCCCGAGCGCTTCGAGCGAGCGCTCCAGGAGCGCCGCCAGTTGCTCCAGGTCTACGGCGACCGGCGCGCTAGTGACCGCGCGGCACAAATCGGCATCGCCTCCGGGCTCCATTCCGCTGGCCAGCCGCAGCCGCTGCCGAAAGAATTCGATCGCAAAGCGGATCACCTGCCGGGCGCGGCTGCGCCGGGCGGGCGCCTCTTTGCCGGCGGCATCGACGAACTCGTTAATTCGCCGCGCAAGCGCGACGCTGTCGAGCCGCGGTTTGGCCAGCTGGCCCAGCAGCTCCTGGCGAAATTGCCACAACTGGCTGTCGGCCAGTTCGGCCGCCCGGTCGAGGCTGCCTTCGCTCAGCTCGGCCAGCAGTTCGGCCTGGCGCCGGTCGCCGGCGATGCCCTGGGCGACGAGCAGATCGGCCACGGCCTCGGCCGGCAGCGGCCGGAAGCTCACGATTTGCGAGCGCGAGCGGATCGTCGCCAATTGCTTGTCGGCGCTGGTGCCGATCAGGATCAACACCGAGCGCGGCGGCGGCTCTTCGAGCGTCTTGAGCAGGGCGTTGGCCCCTTCTTCGTTCAGATAATCGGCATCGTCGATCAGGGCGGTCTTCCGTCCGCCCATGAACGGCCGCAATGCGATATCGTGGCACAGCCCCTCGCGCATGCGGCGCTGCTCGTCGCCGACAAAGGCGGCCAGCGGAATGAAGCTCTTGTCGGCCGGCTTCGAGACCACCAGCAAATCCGGATGCACGCCGGCCAGCAGCTGCACGCAGCTGTCGCAGGTGCCGCACGGATCGAGCGCCGCTTCCGCGCGCGTTTGACATAACAGCGACTGGGCCAGCCGCAGGGCGAAGGTCCGTTTGCCGATGCCCGGCGGCCCGACAAACAGAAACGTGCCGGCCAGCCGCGAGCGCTCGAGCGTGCGGCGGAACCGCTCGACGATTGCGTCGTGACCGACGATGCCTTGCCACATGATCGGCCCGCTAGGATTGAGATCGCTCGAAAGGTGCGGCGGACCGCCCGAAGCGATCGCCCGGGGGAAGTTCCCCCTGTCCATCGACCGGCTCGCGCACGTCGATCGGACTTGTCCCGGCCTGCTCGAGCGGCTGGTCGGGCCCGGTGGTGGCGAAACGTCCGGCCAGGATCGTGGCCGAGGCAATTTCGCCGCCGGCATTTTGGGCTCGCACCGAGCGCCGCGGCATCAGCACCCAGCGCACCAGCGCGCTGGTCCCCCCCGCCAACACGACGGCGGCGACCCCGCCGGCGAAGACGAAGCGCATCGTGCTCGCGTCGTCCACATCCACGGCGGCGGCCGAGGCGCTGGCCACCAGGGCCCAAAACAAAGCGGGAAAGGCCACCGGCATCGCTCCGATCGCAAACGCCCGCACGTATCCGCGTCCGTAGACCAAGGCCGAGATCAGGGCCCCCGGCAGGACGCACCAGGGAGCGGACAGGGCGAACATCAGGTATTCGTCCGGCACGCCGAACATCAGCCCGCAAATGCCGCCCGCCATCAGCGTCAGGGCCAGTACCGCTCGGATCGAGAATTGCATGGGGTGCCTCCGTTCAAAAACCAGTCTCCTTGCCGACCCGAACGCAAACTAACGGTCGGCCGAGGCGGTGTCAAACACGGGGCATTTGGCGGGAAATCCCCGCCGTCCCGGGCTTGCGGCGCGCGAACTTTGGCCGCCGGGCCGGAACCCGCCCCGCGGGCGAAAAAGCCGGCAAAACTTGCCGCCGCGAGCCCGGAACCGGCCAGCGTGCATCCCCGCCGCATCCCCCCGCTGGGCGACAGCCGGGGTGGCGCTGTCGGCGAGTGGCCGTTGGCTGCGGTTATCTGGCAAACGCCGTGCCTGACAGCTATGTTAATGGTGGAATGGCAGTAGAGGGCATGGGCCTGAAGTTGGTCCCAAAAGGACCCTGGCGCTGGATCCTTTTCTTTTCTCGTCCCAGGCAAAGATCATGGTTCGCAAAGCTGGGCAATTGGCGATTGTGTTTTGCTGGGCGCTCCTGGCGGCCCGCGCAGTGCGCAGCAGCAAGCCCCCAAGACCCTCGAAGACTCCGGCACGATCAAGGAAGTCTCCGACGGCCAGATCCAATTCGAAACCACCAAGAACAGCGAAATGTGGTGGATTCAGCTCAGCGGCGAGACCAAGCTGCGCGTCGAAGGCACGGCCGAGATCAGCTATCTGCGCGGCGGGCTGGCGGTCCGCTTCACCGGCGAGTTCGACAAAAAGGGAGCCCTGCAGGAGGACATCAAAGAGCTGGAAATCTTCACCCCGCAGGGCAAGAACGGGCTGGGCTTTTTCAGCGACTCAAACTCCGAAAAGCCCGTCCGCAACGCCGCTCCCGGCAGCTATGAAATCCGCGGCAAGGTGACCAGCTTCAAAGACAACGAAATCGTCGTCTCGGCCGGCAACAAGAAGATCTCGGGCAAGGTGGCCGAGGACGCGGCCATCAAGATCAACGTCGAAGACACCAAGGACGTGCGCGCCGGCGACGCGGCCAAAATCAAAGCCACCTACCTCGATCCGCAGAAGCCCTACGGCATGAATCCCGGCAGGGCAGTCGGCAACGAGATCGAAGTCACGCTCGCTAAGCCGCTGACGGGGGTCAAGAAGAAGGTCGCCGCCAAGCCCGCCAAGCCGCCGAAGGAAAAGAAGCCGGTCAAGCCGGCGGCCGAAGGAGCCGAGGCCTCGGTCGATTTGTTCGGCGTCGACAAGCCGAAGGACGATCCGGCCAAGGACGACATGCCGGCCGACGAAAAGCCCAAGTCGAAAAAGACGACCAAGAAGCCGCCCAAAGATCCCGACGCCGACTAAGCATCTATCCGAGAACCGGCGGCGACTGTGCCCCTCTCCGAGACGGTTCTCGGATAGGCTCTAACCCGGTCTGAGTGCCGGACGGCGCAGCCCAAGCGTGGGCCGCCGATCATCAAGGGCTTTGCACAGTCCGCCGCTAGGGGCGCTCGCCGCCCGGGCGAAAATCGTTCATGTGCGCGTCGCTCGGCCGCACGTCCAGCGCCACCAGGTGCCCTTCGGCGCTGCGGCAATAGATCCGCCCCTGGGCCAGCACCGGCACGGTCCAGCACAGCCCGTCGAGCACCGCGGCCCGCGCGATCGGCTCGAAGCCGGCGGCCGTGGCCGGCGCCGTGACCAGTTCGCCGCCGTCGCCCAGCGCGATCAGTTTGCCGTCGGCCACCAGCAGCGATCCGCAACCCAAGCCGCGCTCGCGCCACTTCTGTTTGCCGGTTTCGTATTCGAGGCAGACCAGGTGCACGACGCGCCCCAGGTTGCTGTTGCCGTCGAAGCCGTAGAAGTGGCCCTGCCAGAGGACCGAGTTGTTGAAGTGATTGCAAAGTGCATTGTTCTGCCAGACGGTTTCCAGTTTGCCGCCGGCCAAGCGCAACAGCGCGCAGCCGTGGCCGTAGCCGGTCGAGATGAAGATCGTGTCTTGCCAGACCACCGGCGTCGTGGAATTGGTGCCGAAGCTGGTGACCCAGGGAAACTTGTCCACTTCGCTGCCGTCGGCGGCCCGGACCACCAGCAGGTAATCGTTGTTGAGCACGGCCAGCAGGTCTTCGCCCGCGGGGGTGAATAGTGCGGGAGAGCCGTAGCCGGGCCGGTAGGCTTCGGTTTGCCAGACCAACTTTCCCGACTCCCAATCGAAGGCCGCGGTCCGGCCGGCCTCGACGAAGATCGTCTGCTGCCAGGGGAGCGGCGAGCAGGAGAAACCCCACTCGGGCATCTCCACGCCGAGCACGTCGGACAGATTCTGCTGCCAGTGGATCTCGCCGCTGCGCCAGTCGAAGCAGAACAAATGCCCCTGTTTGCTGAGCGTGTAAACCCGCTCCTCCAGCACCGTGGGCGTGCAGGCCGGTCCGCCCTTGTGCAGGTTGTCGACCAGCGCGCAGGGATACGTGTGTTTCCAGAGGACTTCGCCCGTCAAGGCGCCCAGGCACCAGACGGTGTCGTTGTCGTCGGCGTGTCCCATGGTATAGAGCCGGCCGTCGACGACCGAGACGCTGCTGAACCCCGTGCCGATTTCGGCCGACCAGATTTGCCGGGGGCCCGTGCTGGGCCAGGTGGGCTGCCAGGCGTTGTCGCGGGCGATGCCGTCGCCGGCCGGCCCGCGCCATTTCGGCCAGTCGCCAGGCTCTTGCTCGCCCGGGTCGTGCGGTGCGCGGGCGGTGCGGGCCGCCTGCTTGGAGCCGGCCGCGCCGTCGGTCTCTTCGGCTGAAGCGACCGGGTCGCCCGGCGCGGAAGAGATCCCGCCGCGCTGGCAGCCCGGGCAGGCCGCCAGGCCGATCGCCGCCAGAACGATTGCGGCCGGCACGATTCCCGCGCTCGCAATCCCCCCATGCGCGATTGCCCAGGGCGCCATTCTCGAGACCGCCATTCTCTGCTGCATCCGATTTCCTCCGGCTGCATTATTCCCGACGACCGCGCAATGTCCAAGGTCCCGGGCCGCGGGCGTTCTTTCGGTCGGAAAGTACGCGGGCGGAAAACTTGGCACCACGGGCTCTGATATGATGGGCCGCTCGGGGAGGTCGCGATGATCGAGGTCGAGCATTTGCGGATGGAGTATGACGGCAACGTCGCGCTGGACAATCTGCGCCTAGAGATTCCGCGGGGCGAAGTCTTCGGCCTGATCGGTCCCAACGGCGCCGGCAAGACCACGCTGATCCGCATTCTGGCCACGCTGCTCGAGCCGACTTACGGCCGGGCCCGGATCGCCGGCATCGACCTGCTGGCCGAGCCCTTGCGCGTGCATCCGCTGATCGCGTACATGTCCGACTTTTTCAGCCTGTACGAAAACATGCTGGTCTGGGAGTACCTGGACCATTTCGCCCGCTGCTACGGCATCGATCCGCGCCGCCGGGACCGGCTGATCGACGAAGTGCTCGACCTGGTCAGCCTGGAAGTCCGCCGCGAGGCGGAAATCCGCACCTTGTCGCGGGGCATGCGGCAACGGCTCTGCTTTGCCAAGAGCCTGCTTCACGAGCCGCTCGTGCTGCTGCTCGACGAGCCGGCCTCGGGCCTCGATCCGGCCGGCCGCATCGAGTTTCGCGAGCTGCTCAAAAAACTGCACGAAATGGGCCGCACCGTGCTCATCTCGAGCCACATCCTCACCGAGATGGCGGCCTTCTGCACGTCGGTGGGCATCCTGGAAGAAGGGCGCCTGCTCGACAGCGGCCGGGTCGAGGACATCCTTTCGCGCCGGGCGCCCGACATGGTTCTGGCCTTTGAAGTCCTCGACGACGCGCGGCCGCTCGTCAGCCTGCTGGAGCAAGAACCGCACGTCCAGCGCATCGAGCGCGACGCCCTGCACGTGCGCTGCCAGTGGCGCGGCGGACGCGACGAACTGCCGGCGCTGCACCGCCGGATCGTCGCCGCCGGGGTGCCGCTGGTCTCGCTGCACGCCGTGGCCGACAACCTGGAAGACCTGTACATGAAAATCTCCGGCCATCGAACTTCCTGAACTTTACTCGTCCCGAGAATCACCGGCGGCACGTCGGGCATGCACTACGACTTCTGGAACAATCCGCTGATCGTCACGGCCCTGCGGCAAAAATACCGCCGCGGCTCGCCCGGCGCCCTGTCGACGCTGTATCTTTTGGCCTTGGTCGGACTGGGCGCGATGTTCCGGCGCTATTGGGACGATCCGCAGATTTCCTGGATCCGGGTTTATCTGGTCACCGTGCTCGCGATCCAGTTCCTCGTTTCGGGGGCCTTTTCGCTGGTGGCCACCAGCGCTGCCCTGTTTGCCGAGGTGCAGCAGCGCACGCTCGACTTCCAGCGCATCGCCGCGCTCCTGCCTCGGCAAATCCTGGCGGGCAAGCTGCTCGGCGAGCCGGCCGGCGGCTACTTGCTCGCGATCTCGACCGTGCCGCTCACGCTGTGGTGCGCGCTGGCCGGCGGGTGCGAGCCGGGCGTCCTGGCTTTGCTGTACCTGCAAGTGGCCACGCTGGGGCTGATGTTCGGGGCCATGGGACTGGTGCAGCCGCTCGAGCCGGCCGTGACCAAATCGGGCATCGGCCGCCAGGCCGGCAACGCAGGGCTGGGACCGGTCGTGGGCTTTATGGTCTTGGCCAGCATGCCCAGCGCGATCGGCGCCTTGGCCGGCGGCGGATCCCTGCCGCCGCTCTTGGGCCTGACGCTGGGCACGCTGACGCCGGTCGTCAGCCTGATCGGCTTGTATCGAGGCACCCCCTGGCTCCCCTGCGTCCGCTGGTTCTCGGTTGATCTGCCCTGCTTGCTGGTTGCGCCCTGCGCAGGCGCTCGTGGCCTGGTTCTTCTTCGCGGGCATGACGCGCAAGCTGGCGAGTCCGCTCTTGCCGCTGGTGAGCAAGCCGGTGGCCTACGCGGCGATCGTGATTTTCGACGTGCTTGTCGCCGGAAGCCTGTACGATCGGCGGCCGGGTGCCCAGCCGCTGGAGGAGGTGACCGCGGTTTTTATGGGCGCTCACTTGGCGGCAAGCCTGGTCTTGCTCTACGGATCGACCCCCGCCAAACCGTGCCTGCTCAGCTGGCTGTGGAGATTCCGGCGCCAGCAGTCCGCGCTGCGGCGCAGCTCGGCGGTGACCGCAGCGCCAACTGCCTCGAGGCGCTTGTGCTGGCGTTCCTCGGCGGGGCGATCTGGCTGCCGGCCGTCTGGTGGCCGGCCTGCCTCGTCGGTTCCGCGCCGCCCTTGGCCGGGATCGACGCGACCACGCTGCACCTGATCGTCGGCAGCGCGCTGTTGCTGGTGGCACTGGCCACCGCGTATCAGTGGTTCGTGCTGGTCGCGGCGCGGAGCGGGACGGCCGCCTTCGCGCTGGCCGCGATCGCGGTCATTGTGCTGCCGGCGCTGGTCGGCGGCTATTACGAGATTCGCTGGCTGTCGTCGCTGACGCCCGTCGGACAGGTCGTCGCGCGATTAACCACCGACGATCCGCTCCCGAGTGCCCCGTTCTATGTCATATACGGCGCGATCTGGCTCGGCAGCGGGTGGCAAATCCGGCGGCTGTTGGCGGCGCATGCCGCCGCGATCGATCGCCGGCTCGCCGAGATGGGCGTCGCGCCCGGCGCCGCCCTGCCGCCCCAGCCGGCCGCCCCAACCCCGGGCTGATGCGACCACCGGCCGACGCGGCCGTGCACGGAAGCGAGTTTCGTTCCGCGCCGGGCTGCCCAGACGCGCCGGCCCGGTTCACGCGCCCGTTGAGCTCACGCGCCGGTTGAGTTCACGCGCCGGTTGAGTTCACGCGCCCTTTGAGCTCGCGCGATCGTTGAGTTCACGCGACCGTCTAATTCACGTGGCAGTAGCGGCAGCTCTTCTGCACTGCTGCCGTGGCCGAACGCGGGATTAGTGTGTCGGGGGCCGCGTTGTGGCATTGCGTGCAGCAATGATCGATGTCGACATAGCGCCGCTCCGGCCAATGGGCCTTGTCGTCCAGGTCGGTCGGCCGGCTGTTCGCGGCCAGCCCCAGGCAGACCTCAGGGAGCCGCACCGTATCATGGCCGTCGAGCACGGTTCCGTGGACGACGCTGCGATCGCCGCTGCCGCCGCCCGGCGCTGAATTCTCGGCCACTTCTCCCGTTGGGCCTTCGCCGGCCCGGCCCTCGCCCGACTTGCCCTCGGCACCGTCATCGCGCGGCCCGGACTTCAGCACGATCGTCGTTCCAGAATGCCTGGCGACCGGCGCCCGCGCGGCGGTGCGATGGGCCGGCGGAGTGCTGGCCGAGTTGCGGCCGCCGTCGAGCGGGGCAAAACCTCGCAGCAGCGAGCCGACGAAAACACCCAGCGCCACCAGCGCCGCGACTTGCCACACGCCCGAGCTGGTCAGCTCGCCGACGGCGTGCGAATAGTGCACCAGCGCCCGGCGCCGCGCCGGACGCACGCGCCGCGCCGTGTCGGCGCTCGTCGAGCGCGGATCGGACGACTCGACCGCCACTTCCCCCCAATAGCTGGGCAGATCGTGCCCTTCGTGCGGGCCGACCGCTTCTTCGAACAACTCGATCGCCGGGCGCAGCGCCGCAGCCAGCCGGGCGCAATCGCGACAACGGGCCAGGTGCGCTTCGACAGCGGCATCGTCGGCGGCACCGCTGGGAAACGGTCCGCGGGTGAGCACGTCGAATACCCGATCACAGTCGATCATGGCGCTTCTCCCGGAGCACTGGGGCCCGCGGCGCGGGGATCGGCGGTCGCCGCGGCGCGGACAAGGTCGGCCATGCGCAACAGTCCCCAGCGCACTTGGTTCTTGGCCGTGTTCAGGCTGCAATCCATGACCTGGGCAATTTCGTGAAACTTCAGCCCGCCGTAAAACCGCAGCCGCAGCGCCTCGGCTTGAGCCGCGCTGAGCTGAGTCAGCAGCGCCTCGATCCGGGCGGTTTGTTCCTTGGCCAGCAGCAGTTCGAGCGGTGTCGCGCTGCCGTCGGCCGGTATGCCGGCGTCGGCTGCCGCGGACCAGGGCTCGACGTGCGGGCCGCGCGCGCGGCGCTGGTAATGGGCCCGGCACTGATTCAGCAGGATCGTCCAGAGCCAGGTGCGAAAGCCGTAACGCTCGTCGTAGCTGCGGCACGACTTGAAGGCGGCCAGGAAAGTCTCTTGCACGACTTCTTCGGCCCAATCGTCGCGCCCCAAGCGGCCCCGGGCCACGCGCACCAGCGCCCGCTGGTAACGCCGCACGAGCTCGGCGAACAGATCGCTCCGCCCGGCCACGACCTGAGCCAGGACCTGCTGATCGGACTGTGACGCATCGCGCTCGAGCACTTCACGCCCCGCTGGCTGGGTGGGCAAATGCGCAATCGACTGGGCCGGTCGCACAATGGTTTCCGCTGGGGGTTTCCGCTGGGGGTTTCCACAGGGGGATTCCACAGGGGGATTCCACAGGGGGATTCCGCTGGCCCGGCAGCTTTTATTCTGGCGTTTCGGCCGGCCAAAGACAATCTCGCCGCCCGGCCGCTGATTTGCGGCAGTTTGCCCAGCGGCAGCCGAAACCGGCCGGCCGGTCTGAACGGCGGCCAGATTGTTTCGTAAGATAGGATATGCAGTTACACGCTTTGCCACTTTTCCCGGGACCCGGACCGTGCTCGCGCGATTATTCTGGCTCCTGACGCTCTGGCCGCTGGTCGAATGCGTCGTCCTGGCCTGGATTGCCTCGAAGACGTCCTGGACGCTCGTCGTCGGACTGGTCGTGGGCACCGGACTGGCCGGCGCGACCATCGTGCGCCGGCACGGCTGGCGAACGGCCCAACGAATCCAGTCCGATCTGGCCGCTGGCCGGGCTCCGGCGGCGGCGCTGGTCGACGGACTGCTCGTCTTTGTCGCCGGGGCGCTGTTGATTCTGCCCGGCGTCGTCAGCGACGTCGTGGCGCTCGCGCTCCTGCTGCCGCCCACGCGCGAGTGGGTCAAGCGCTACTCGGGGCGCCGCTTTCGCGTGGCCTCGGCCCACGGGTTCAGCGGTGCGCAGGGCTGGTCCAGCCCCGCGCACGATCAGATCATCGACGTGCGCGTGATCGAATCGCCGCGCGAAGCGGATCACAGCTGAGCCGTGCCGCCCGGCGGAAAGCCCCACTGCCACACCGCGCGGCGGCGAGCGAACCAAATTGCCCGCCGCGCTGAACGCAGCGCTGGCCGCTAACCCTTGGCCGCTTTCTGGGCCCCTTCGGCCGCCACGGCCAGACAGGCCTGGACGTCGGCGATCGGGTTGGCCGGGTTCTCTTCGTATTCGAGCGACAAGGCGCCGTCGGACGGGAAGTTGACTTTCTTGAGCGCCTTGAACACGCCCTCGCAATCGAGATGCCCCTTGCCCAGGATCACGCCCTGGGTGTTGGCCTTCTGCTCGGCAAAATCCTTCAGGTGAATGCCGAACAGCCGGCCTTCGAGCAGATGGATCACCCGCACCGGGTCTTCGCCCGAGCGGATGTAGTGTCCCAGGTCGGCGCAGCGCCGATCTTGGGATTGTGGCCTTTGACCGCCTTGAGCACGTCGGCCACTTTGTCGTAGCGGGCGCCGGGGCCGTGGTTGTGGATCGCGATCCGCACGTCGTACTCGTCGCACAGCTTGTCCAGGCTGTCGAAGGAGTCTTCGGTCGGATCGGCCGACAGGTTGCGGATGCCGGCCTTCTTGGCGAACTCGAACCAGCGGCGGTTGGCTTCGTGATCTTTGGAAAATCCGTTCACGCCGTGGGCGGTCATGGCGATCGCCAGGCCGGCGGTCTTGCTCTTCATCGCCTGGATCTGGTCGTCGCTCGATTCGAGCGGGAAGTGGGCGTTGAACAGCTCGACGTAATGCAGGCCCAGGTCGTCGTGGATGATCGCCAGCGCCTTGTCGATCGGGAAGTTGCGGAGCGTGTAGCTCTGAATGCCCAGGTTGAAACCGCCGTACTTGTCCTTGTCGTCGGCGGCCCGCAGGAAGCGCGGCGCGGCGAAGGCCGCGGTGCCGGCCGTGGCGGCCAGGGTGCCCAGAAAGCGGCGTCGCGAAACGGAGATCGGCATGGGCGTAATCCTCCCAGATGTCGGATGGCAAATTCGGGTGTGTGAACGACGGCCGCGGCCGGCGCAGGCATTTCGCACCCCGCCGGCCGCGAGCAGGTATCTTACTTCAACCGTCGGGCGCGCAACAGCAAGCCGCCGCAGTTCCCGACGCGGCCGCAAGTTTGAAATGTAGGAGGTGACTCCGATCGCCGACAGAATGACATAGTTTCGGCACAGTCGGCGAGCACGAGCCGCCTCCTGGCGTCGAGATTCCGAGCCTGTTCGCGACTCGCCCAGGGGCTACTTCTTGGGCGGTTCGGTGAAGGCGACGCCGATCACGCCCACGCCGATCCGGGGGCCCGAGTTGCCCGCGGGCTGCGATTTCAGATCGTCGGCATCGGCATGCACGACGATCGAGCGGCCGATGATGTAGTGCAGGTGCAAGCTGGCCGCCTTGATGTCGACGTGGGCCACGCCGTCGGCATTGGCCTCGATGTTGCCCAGGTCGCCGGCATGATGCTCTTTGCTCCCCGGTCCGCCGTGCTCGTGGCCGTCGGGAGCGTAGTGGCCGCCGGCCATGGCGCCGTCGTTCTTGCCTTCTTTCAGCCGCAGGTCGCCGAACGTGTGAATGTGGAAGCCATGCATGCCGGGCTTGAGTCCTTTGATCTCGCCCTTGACCAGCACGTCGTCCTTTTCCTGCACGAGCATGAGCACGCCGCTGACGCTCGAGCCGCTGGTGGCCGTGAGCACGCAGACGGCTTCTTTGGCCGGCGCCGGCTCGTGCTCGTGGTCGTGTTTCTGGGCCAGGGCCGGCAGCGCAACGCCGAGCGGCAAGACCAACGCCAATGCAGTCCAGGTGATTTTGCGGAGCATGTGGAGTCCTTTTCGTTCCCAAGGGGTGGAGGAAAATCAAGCCGACCAGCGGGGCCCATCTTAGCGAATGGACACGCGTCTGTCGCCTAATTGCAAACGGGGGGAAGCCGCCGCGCTGGGGGGGCGGGGTCCGGCCCAACTCGGCGTTGGGAGTCGCGGTGTCCGTGGCTACAATTCTGTCCAGGTGCAGTCGCCAGGCCACCCGGGCGTGAGCGGGAAATCTGGCGGCCAGGACGCGCGTGTAGCGAGCCGGACGGAAGAGAGCGCAAGGCATGAACGAAACCCCGCAGAGCGACGGCATCCGTTACTTTTTCAGCAAAGTCGTCGGCGTCACCCACACGAACGCGGACGGCACCTGGCGGCAAATGGTCGTCGGCGATTGCCAGCCCGGCGAACCGCTCCGCTTCGTGGCCGATCCGGGCAATCCACACGACGAAAATGCGATCAAGATCTTGCGCTCAAGCGGCGAGCAACTGGGCTTTGTCAACAAGGAGCTGGCCGAACAGCTCATCGCCAAGACGCTGGAAGGCTACAAGTACGTCGTCGCCGTGGCCAGCGTCACCGAGCCGTTGCACGGTGGCTGGCACGGGTGCAACATCCTGATCATCGAAGCCGATCCGCAGGTGTCGTTCGAGGCGCTCGAAGCCTTTGCCGTCGGCAATGTCGGCACCCTCGTCCGCGAGGGCTAGCGTCCCTCTCGGCGGCGGGCCAGTCCGCGCCTGGCTCGTCCACGTGGAAAAGTGCGGGCGGCGACTGTTGGCCGCCGACTTTCCGTTGCTTGCGGCCGCGTGTCGGCTTTTCCGCGGGCCTGAAAGGCCCGAAGAGCCCAGCCCAGGGTCGAGCGTCCTCGCGATACCCTGGGTGCTCCGGGATCGCGCGATGTCTTTCACCCTGAAGGGGTGAAAGAGCTTCAAACGCCTACGCCGCGCCAGCCCCCGGGGCGGCTCAGTTCGTGTCGAGCAGCTTCAGATTGGGCGCGATCTCGGCAATCTGCGCCGCCATGTAGCGCTGCACGCCCGTGGTGGTCTTGATCTCGAGCGCCCGGCGCACGATCCGTTCGGCCCGGCGCCGGGTCAGGTGCAGCGTCAGCTCTTTGATCGTGGGGATGAAGGCCGGGCTCATGCTGAAGCTGCGCAGCCCCATGCCGAACAGCAGCACGAACGCCCGCGGCGCGCCGGCCATCTCGCCGCAGACCGTGATCGACTTGCGGGCGTCGCGGCAGGCTTTGATCAGGTTGGCCAGCACGCGCAGCACGGCCGGGCTGAGCGGCTGGCAGAGGTGGCTGACCTTCGGGTTGTCGCGGTCGGCCGCCATCAGGTACTGCACCAGGTCGTTCGAGCCGACGGAGATGAAGTCGACTTCCTCGAGCAGGCTCTGGATCATCACCGCCGCGGCCGGCACTTCGAGCATCAGGCCGATGCGGACCGGGCCGTAGGGTTTGCCTTCGGCTTCGAGCTGCCGCTTGGCCCGGCGGACCATCGAACGCACGCGGCGCATTTCTTCCAGCGTGGTGATCATGGGAAACATAATCCGCACGCGGCTGTCTTCGCCCGGCTTGCGGACGGCCGCGCGCAGGATCGCCCGGATCTGCTTGCTGAAAAATTCGGGATGCTCGAACGACAGCCGGATCGAGCGCCAGCCCATGAACGGATTGGCTTCGCGCGTGTGCCCGAGGTAGGGAATCGTCTTGTCGCCGCCCAGGTCGAGGGTGCGGATCGTGACGGAGTGACGCGGGCTGGCGGCGATGATCTCGCGATAGGCGGCCAGCTGTTCTTCCTCGTCGGGCACGTCGGGATGGGTGAGAAACAGGTATTCGGTGCGGAACAGGCCCACGCCCGCGGCTCCCATGGCCGTGGCCGCATTGGCATCGGACAGGCTGTTGATATTGGCCAGCAGCTGCACCGCCACGCCGTCGGCCGTGACGGCCGGCTGATCGCGGTTGACGGCCAGGGCGTCTTTAAGGTCGAAGAACTCGCGCTGCAGTTTGAGATAGGCGCTGGCGGTTTCCGGATCCGGGTTGACCAGCACGTGGCCTTCGCGGCCGTCGACGACGATCGTGTCGCCGGTCTTCACCTGCTTGAGAATTCCGCGCACGCCGGAGACCGCGGGGATTCCGCGGCTGCGGGCCAGAATCGCCGCGTGGCTGGTCGCGCCGCCGGCCTCGGTGACGATGCCCATCACCTCGCGATCGCCCAGCATCACGACCTGCGAAGGGAGCAATTCATCGGCCACGAGGATCAGCGGGCCGGGCAGCGCGTTGGCTTGCGGACGGAGCACGTCGGTCAGATGACCGCTCAAGCGAATGACCACGTCGCGCACGTCGGCCAATCGCTCCTTGATGTATTCGTCCTTGGTGCGCGAAAACAGCAGCGTGTATTCGCCCAGCAGTCGGTCCAGCGCGGCGGCGGCGGTGGCCCGGTCGTCGACGATGCTCGAACGGATCTTGGCCGTGAGGGTCGAATCGAGCACGATCGATTCGTGCGCGCGAAAGATCGCGGCTTCTTCCGGTCCGACCTGGGCAGTGACTTTCTGCGCCAGGGCGTGCAGATCCGTCAGCGTCTTGGTCCGCGCGTCGTCGAAGCGGGCCAGCTCGCCCAGAACTTCGCCCTCTTCCAGACGCTTTGAATCCGGACTGACGAAGATCTCGTTGATGCAGTAAGCGGTTCCGACGGCCACCCCGGGCGAAACGCCAATCCCTTTTCGCATGCGGAAAATCTACCACCGGTCTGCCGCGCGAACAAACGGCCAGCGGCGGCCGGGGCGGGCGGCAGGTGGCCTTTTTCGCCTGGAGGCCTCCCGGTCGGGCCGGATTTTCCAGCCCTGGCAGCACGAGCCGGGCCCAAGGTGCCAGGTGTCCCACGCGGCCCCGGCCGGCGCGAATTGTTGCTTGCGCCGGGGGAAAAAAGCCAGTTTGGATAATTTGATTGGATTTGGCGGGTCGATCGATTATCCTTAGAGACGAGTGTGATTGGCCGGAAATCGCTGCACTTCCAGGGGCGTTCGCTCCTCAAGTACGACTTACTCTCCTGCTCGCATGAGAGTCGGTGGCCGGCCTGCGGACGCGCTTCGCGCCCTCGCGTCGAATTTCCTCGTGGAACAGGGAACCGAAGCAGGAAAGGGATGAACTATGTGCTGTCAGAGTCGAATTGTTCGCTGGGTGGGGGTGGGAATTGTTGTCGTCTGTTTGCCCGCGCTATTGATCGGCGCTGAACGCCGCGCCGCCACGGCCGCCGCGCGTGCTAAAGCGAGCGCCGCCGCCGAGCAGGCTGCCGCGGATGCGGCGGACGACGCCGATGCCCCGGCCAACACGGTCGAATTGTTCGCGGCCATGAAGTCGAAAGACATCGAAGTCAAATTCATTCCCAAGGATGATCGCGAAGCCCGCGTCATCATCAAGAACAACACCAAGCAGCCTCTCACCGTCCAGTTGCCCGAGGCCTTTGCCGGCGTGCCGGTCCTGGCCCAGCGCCGCCCGGCGGCCAGAACAACGGCATGAACGGCGGCATGATGAACCAAGGCATGGGCGGCGGCATGGGCATGGGGATGGGTGGCGGCATGGGCGGCATGGGTGGCATGGGGGGCGGTGGCATGGGTGGCATGGGCGGCGGCGGCGGGTTCTTCAACGTGCCGGCCGAAAAAGGGGCCACAATGAAGGTGGCCGCCGAGAAGACCACGCAATTCAAGGTTGGGCTGCTGTGCCTCGAACACGGCAAGCGCAATCCCACGCCGAAAGTGCCTTACGAGCTCCGCCCGATCGAGACCTTCACCAGCAAGCCCGGCGTGGCCGATCTCATGGTCATGTTCGGTCAGGGCAAAATCGATCAGCGCTCTGCGCAGGCAGCGGCCTGGCATTTGAACAACGGCATGAGCTGGCAGACGCTGGCCGCCAAGCGCATCGAGCACCTCACCGGCGATAGCGAGCCGTACTTCACGTCCGATCAGATTGCCACGGGCATGCGAGCGGCAGAAGTGGCGGTTGCTGCCGCCCAGGAGCGCGGCGTGACCACGCCGAGCGTGCCCACGACCAGTCCCGGCGAGACCGCCGGCGCCAAGACCAAGTAAGTATCGCTCGCGCCCCGCGGCGCGCGGCGGAACGAAACGCCTCGGACTCTTGCTCGCAAGCGGCCGAGGCGTTTTCGTTGCGCTCCTCAGCCTTTCGAGCAATGAGCCCCCGCGGCTCTTGCCGTTGGTGCTCACGCAGCGGGCCGTCGGTGCTCGCGCAGCGGTCTGTCGCTCGTCACGCAGCAGGAAACTTGGAGCGCCCGCCAGCGGCGGAGAGAAGTCGCAGCGGGCGGCGGGGCGGAAGGATAATTCCGACCCGCCGCGGCTGGATGGATCCGGCAATCGGCCGCGAGGCCGGGGCTTCTGGCCCCCGGCAAAAAACTCGCCAGCCGAGCTTACAGCGGGGTGACCGACGCGGCGCGCGGCCCCTTGCCCTTGGGCGACTGCCCTTGCTCGATCGTGTATTCGACTTGCTGCCCTTCGGTCAGATTGTCGAAACCATGATCGCCGACGGTCGAGTGGTGGAAGAAGACGTCTTCACCACTGTCCGTCTGAATGAATCCGAATCCTTTGTCTTGAACCAGTTTTTTGATCTTGCCGACCGACATCTGTAAACACTCCTCGAACAAAGCCGAACAAAACGAATGCAGGACTGGCCTTGTTGCCGCCTGACGTCCAACAGCTGGACGTCGTTATCGTAACTGATAAGCAAGGCTTGATGAATAGTCCAGTTTCCAAAATGTGTGATTTTTTTCGCACCCGCCGCCCCGGGGCGACCCCCTGGGGGCGGACACGTGGCGACCGCCTTTTTGCCCGACTCGGTCGAACGGCGTGCCCGGCGCGGTCCTTTGCCCCCGGACGGGCGGCGATTTTCGCCTGGCGGCGATGCGGATTTCGCCTGTCGGCGCGGTTTTTCTTGCCTGCCGGCGCTGCGGTTCTTGCCTGCCGGCGCTGCGGCTTTCGCCCGCCAAGCGAGTCCCCTAAAATGGCCCAGGTGGCGAGAAAACTGCCCCTTGGGCCCAGTCGGAGCGGACAGATGCGCATCAGGTTCGGCTTGCTCCTCGTGGCGTTTCTGCCGCTTGCGGGTCCCGGCTTGTCGGCCGCCCCGCCCCAGCCGGACGGCGCGGCCCAGCCAGGGGACGTGGCCCAGGCGGTGTGGGTTCTGGAGCAGGTCGGTCCCGAGGGGGCCGGCCACCGCGCGGCCCAGGCGGCCTGGAAGCAGCTCGCGGCCCTGGACGCGGCCCGCCTGCCGTCGCTGCTTTCGGCCCTGGACACGGCCGGGCCGCTATCGGCCAATTGGATCCGCGCGGCGGTAGATTCGATCGCCGCCCGCGAGCGAGCCCAAGGCCGGCCGCTGCCGACCGCCGCCCTGGAGGATTTCTTGCGCGATCGGGCGCATGCGCCGCGGGCCCGGCGGCTGGCGTTCGAGCTGTTGGCCGCGAGCGATCCGACCGTGCCCGACCGCTGGATTCCGCAGATGCTCGACGATCCCAGTTTGGAACTGCGGCGCGACGCGGTGGCCCGGCTGTTGGATCAGGCCGGCCGCGAGGCAACCGGCGGCCAGGCCGATGCGGCGCGACAATCGTTTCGACAGGCGCTGTCCGCGGCCCGCGATCTGGACCAGGTGCAAGGGGCGGCCGAACAGCTCAAGAAGCTGGGCGTCGAGATCGACTTGCCCAAGCAGCTCGGCTTGATCACGCAATGGAAAGTCATCGGCCCGTTCGACAACACCGGCGGCAAAGGCTACGCCGCGAGCTACCCGCCCGAGCGCGAGATCCAGCTCGACAAAGCCTATGACGGCAAGTCGGGCGAGTTGCACTGGATCGACGCCGCAGCGTCCGACCCACTGGGCAACGTCGACTTGAATCGGGCCCTGGGCGTGCACAAAGGCGCCATCGGCTACGCCTACGCCGAGTTCAAGAGCGACCGGCGGCAGCCGATCGAACTAAGGCTTGGTTCGGACAACGCCTTTCAGCTTTGGCTCAACGGCCGGCGGATCAACGACGTCGAAATCTACCACTCGTTTACCTCGTTCGACCAGTACATCGCCCGCGGCGAACTCAAGCCGGGGATCAATCGCATCCTGGTCAAGTTGTGCCAGAACGAGCAGACCGAAGAATGGGCCAGCGGGTGGAAGTTTCAGCTCCGGGCCTGCGACGCAACCGGCGGAGCCATTTTGTCCGAGGAGCGGAAATGAACCGAGCCATCCAGCTGGGCGCCGCCGGCGCAATGTCCGTTTGCCTCGCCCCCCTGCTCGCGAGTTTGCTTCTGGCGGGCGGCGCCCTGGCCGCCGATTGGCCGCAATTCCGCGGCCCGGCGAGCAATAGCGCCGCGGGCGAAAGCGAAGGGCCGGCCACCTGGGACCTGGAGCAAATGGTCGCCTGGAAGGTCGAGCTGCCCGGGCGCGGGCCGTCCAGCCCGATCGTCGTGGGCAACCGCGTCCTGCTCACCGCCTCGAGCGGAGCGCAGCAGGACCGGCTGCACGTGCTGTGCTTCGACGCGGCCAGCGGCGAACGGTTGTGGGAGCGGCAATTCTGGGCGACCGGCCGCACGATCACACATCCGCAAAGCGCCAACGCCGCGCCCACGCCGGCCAGCAACGGCAAGGCCGTGTTCGCGTTCTTTTCCTCCAACGACCTGGTGGCCCTGGACCTGGCGGGAGACCTGCTCTGGTATCGCGGCCTGGGACGCGATTATCCGCGGATCGGCAACGACGCGGGCATGGCCTCGTCGCCCCTGGTGGTCGACGATCTGGTGATCGTGCAAACCGAAAGCCAGGGAGGCGCTTTTGCCACCGGCATCGACGCCCGCGACGGATCGACGCGCTGGCGCGATCGAGCGCGACAAGATTTCCAGTTGGACTTCGCCGGTGTTGTTTGGCGATCGCGCGGGCGGCGGGCCGGCCGTGCTCGTGCAATCGACCAATCGGCTGGATTGCCTGGAGCCGGCCAGCGGCAAGCCGCTCTGGACGTATACGGCCAGCTGCGACGCAATTTCGTCGGCAGCCTGCGGCGACGGGTTGGTGTATGTGCCGTCGCAGGGAATCACGGCCCTGCGCCACGCCCGGCAAGCCCGAGCCGGAGATCGTCTGGAAATCGAATCAGCTTCAGCCCGGCGCGTCCAGCCCGATCGTGGCCGACGGGAAACTCTACGTGATCAACCGTTCCGGCGTGTTGGTCGCGGCCGACGCGGCCACGGGCGAGATCGCGTCGCGCACGCGGCTGGAAGGCTCGTTCTGGAGCACGCCGCTGGTTTGCGGCAAGCATCTGTTGGCCTTCAATCACGAAGACGGCACGGCTCAGCTGGTCGAGCTGGGCTCGGGAAGCGACGCTCCGCGTGTGGCGGGCAAATTCTCGCTGGGCGAGCGCGTCCAGGCTTCGCCGGCCCTCGCCGAAGGGGCGATCTACATCCGCAGCGATCACCACCTGTGGAAGCTGGCCGCTCGCGGACGCTAGCTGACGACGCCAGGGCGCAAAGCCTCTGCCCCGGGGTGCTACTCTCCCCGGCGCCGGCGGGGGCCAGTCTTGCTCCCCCCAGCATCGGCGGGGGGCGGTGTTACAACCCCCAGCACCGCGGGGGCCGCGAATTCGGCTTGCCGCCAGGCGGCAGACTGGCGAGAATCAGCCGGCGCCAGCGCTATTTCGCCGCGCCGCGTCCCGCCTGTTTTTCGACAACCCGAGGTCCGTTATGCACGCTGGAAAATTCCGCTTAAGCGTTCTCATGTTGCTCGTGCTGTTTGCCCTGGGCTGCCATATCGCGATCGCCGGGACCAAGCCGGGCCCCGACGACAAGGATGCGCCGAAAGAGTTCACCGAAACCAAGTCGGGCTTGAAGTACCGGATTCTGCGCAAGACCAACGGCAAGAAGCCCGCCGCCACCGACACGGTGACCGTCAACTACAAGGGCTGGCTCGACGACGGCACCGAGTTCGACAGCTCCTACAAGCGCGGCGAGCCGATTTCGTTTGGGCTCAACCAGGTGATTCCCGGCTGGACCGAAGGCATGCAGCTGGTCGGCGAAGGGGGCAAGATCGAACTGGTCATCCCCTCGCGTTTGGGTTATGGCAGCCGAGGAGCCGGCAACGCGATCCCACCGGATTCGACGTTGCACTTCATCGTCGAGCTGGACAAGGTTAAATAGCGCGTGGGGTCAAATAACGCGCGGGGTTAAATAGCGCGTGGAGTGAATAGCGGAACAGCCGATCCGGGACGGCGCCCAGGCAAGTCCGCCGCCATCGGCCGGCATCCGCAGGAGCGCATTCGCATTCAAGGAGGATGCACGCATGCGAATTTCAATTTCTGGCTCGTCGAAACTGGTCATTCTGGCCCTGGCATTGATCCTCGGACTGCCCGCTCTCGGCCGCAGCGACACCAAGCCCGGACCCGACGATAAGGACGCCCCGAAAGAATTCAGCGGCACCAAGTCGGGCTTGAAGTACCGCATCGTCCGCAAGTCCGACGGCCGCAAACCGACGGCCAAAGATACCGTCACGGTGCATTACCGCGGCTGGCTGGACAACGGCAAGGAATTCGACAGCTCGTACAAGCGGGAAGAACCGACCACGTTTCCGCTCGACAAGGTGGTGCCGGGCTGGACCGAGGGGCTGCAGCTGGTCGGCGAAGGGGGCAAGATCGAGCTGGTGATTCCTTCGCACATCGGGTACGGCCCGCGCGGCATGGCGCCCGGCGGAATTCCCGGCAACGCCACCCTGCACTTCGTGGTCGAACTGATCCAGGTCACGCCGGCGCCAGCCGAGTAACCTCGCACGAGGAGTGGCGGCGCTCTTCTCCCTCGCGCCGACTCCCTTTCGTCGCTTCACGCCTCGCCCCCTGTGGGCCGGGGCCTGCCTGCGGCCCTCTCGCGGCCGACCTAAAGCCGAATGGGCCGCGTAGCCCTGATGTAGCGGCCTTTTGCTGCCGCGGTGTGGCATCCGGTTCCGGCTGCGGCAAAAGGCTTAAATGCGGGCAAAATCGGCCGAGGAATGTCGCCCGAGGGCCGGTTTTTGCTGCTTTGAGCTTCGAGCAGGGCGGGTTACACTGGAATTAGCCATCTGCCGGTCTTGCTGGCATTCATCTCTAAACCGTTCCGGCGAATGTAGATGCTAACGGGAAGTCTCCAGACACCCGATTGCCCTCTCCGACTGCGCCGCGGTCGACGCTGCGCGGTGGATATCGCCGCGCGGACGGGCACAAAAGCATGCCTGATCGTCGCCCTGCTGTTGGTGGCGAGCCTGGCCCTGGCCCAGGAAAGACGGCCCGGCACCGCCAAGCCGGCCCCGGGGGCCAAGAATCCGGCCCCTGCTCCGGCGGCCAAAGATCCGGCCCCGGCCGCGGGCGGGCCAGCCCAGGGCAAGCTGCCTCCACCGCCGGCTCCGCTGCCGGGCGAGGTGGGCCCGACGGAATACCTGGTCCAGGACAAGGACGGCAAGCTCCAGCATTTGCTGAATTTCAGCTTCGAAGACTTCATGCGGCTCCACAAGCTGGACCAGCGCCTGGAAAACCAGGATCAGCAGCCCCGCTATGTGATTCAAAGCATCCAGCTGACCGGGAGCGCCACCACCAATCCTGGCGCCGCGGCGGGCGCCGGCAGCAACAGCACCGAGACCCCCCGGGCAGAGCTGGTGGCCGAGTTTACCATCGACGTCCGCGAGTCGGGCTGGGTGCGCGTTCCGCTGCGCCTGCCAAGCGCCGTTCTGCGCGAAGAGGCCGCCTATCAGGGCTCGGGCGAACACTTGCTCAACTTCGAAGACGAGCAGGAGGGTTACGTCAGCTGGATTCGTTCCGATCCCGGCAAGACGCACATCGTGACGCTCAAGCTGCTCGCCCCGCTCGTCGCGGTGGGCGGCGAGAGCCAGCTCAAATTGGCGCTCCCCCGCACTCCGCTCTCGCAGCTGAAGCTGGAAGTCTCGACCGATCGGGCGGTCGCCCGGGTCTCGGAGGGGAGCGAGCTGCTCAAGCCGGTCGCGCTGCCTGGCGGAAAAACGCTGCTCACGGCGCTGCGGATCGGCGGCGACTTCGAGCTCGATTGGCACGCCAGCGAAGGACACATCGCCGTCGTGCCCACGGTGCTGGAAGCGACGGGCGCCATGTTTGCCCGTATCGACGGACACAGCGTCAACACCGAAACCAAGCTGACGGTGCGCAGTTTCGGCGGTCAATTCGATCGCTTTCAATTGCGCCTGCCGCCGGCCGCCGAGCTGGTCGGCGCGAATCAACCCGGCGTGCAGTTGGTGCCGGTCGAAGGACAGGAGCTGGGAGGCCAGTTGATCGAGGTCAAGTTGGCCCGCAAGACGGCCGGCCCGGTCGAACTGCGGCTGGTGACCGAGCGTCCGCACAATCTGGCCCGGGGGGACGAACTGCTGGAACTGGCCGGTTTTCAGGTCGTCGGGGCCGTGCGGCAGTGGGGTTACCTGGCCGTTCAGGTCGTGGGAGACTGGCAAGTGGTCTGGGGACCGCGGCAAAACTCGCGCCAGGTGGACGAATTGCCCGAGAGTCTGCGCCGCGACGACTTGACGGCCGGCTTCGAGTACTACGTACAGCCTTTTTCGCTCACGGCGCGCGTGGTGCCGCAAAAGACGCGGACCAGCGTCGAGTCGGAATACGTCGCCCTGGTCGGCGCACATCAGGTGCAGTTGCAGGCCAAATGCAAATACACGGTCCGCGGAGCCAAACTCCGGGCCGTCGAGATCGAACTGCCGGATTGGGAGCTGGACGAGATCGGGCCCCCGGGCCTGTTCAACGTCGACGCGGCGGCGCAGGGCGAGGCGGGCCCCCGCACGATTCCGCTGGTCCAGCCGACGGCCGGTCAATTCGAGCTGACGTTCCGCGCGCACCGGGCCCTTTCGCCCGGAGAAAGGACCGTCTCGTTCGAGCTCCCCCGGCCCCAGGCCGACACTTCCAGCCAGGCGCTCCTGGCCGTGTTGCCGGCTGACAACGTGGAATTGCTGCCCGACCTGGAGTCGACGATCGGGCTGAACAGCCAATCGCTCAAGCCGGCGATCAAGCTGCCGGAACGCCAGCAGGACGCGCTGTTCTATCGTTCGGAAGGCGCTGCCGCCCGGTTCGCCGCCGCCATCAACGTGCATCCGCAAGCGATTTCGGTCGATCTGCTCAGCGCGGTTCAGGTGGACGATCAGGTGGTCGACGTCGACCAGCGCTTCATCTACCAGATTGCCTACGAGCCGATCGACAGCCTGGAGCTGCGCGTGCCTCGCGCGTTGCCGCTGGAATCGCTGACGGCCGCGCTCGACGGTCAGCGTCTGACCCTGACCACGGCCCGCGCCAACCCGGCCTCCGACGCCGCCGAGTCGACGCTGTTGCGGTTGCCGCTGCCGGCCCCGCGCATCGGCCGCTGCGAACTGAAGCTCGAATACACGCTGGCCCACGACAAGCTTTCGCCCGCCACGAGTCTGTCGCTGGCCGTGCCCTTGGTCACCCCGGCGACGGGCAAGCTCGCGCACAATCAACTCCAGGTGTCGTCGCAGGCCGGCGTGGAAGTCAACCCGCGCAAAAGCAGCTGGACCGCCGACGCCAAGCTGCCGGCGGCCGCAGGCGCCGCACTGATGTTGTCGTCGCAGGAGACGCCGGGCGAAATTCCCCTGGCCGTCGAGCTCAAGCAGCGGCAGGTTGAGGGCAAAACCACGATCGAATGCGGTTGGATCCAAACCGTGCTGGCCGATCGCCGCCGGCAGGATCGCGCCGTCTACCGTTTCAAATCCGGTGAGCAACGGCTGCGGATCGAACTGCCCCTGGGGGCCGAACCAGGCACGCTCGAGGCCCTCTTGGACGGCCGCTCCGTGCCGGTCGGCGAAAGTGATTCTCCCGGCGAAGTGCAGATCTCGCTCGCGGGCGATGCCCACGACGAGCATGTGCTCGAGCTGCGCTACGACGTGCTGCCCGTCGATCGTTCGACGAGCGGTCCCGTGGCGATCGAATTGCCCGAGTTCCGGCCGGCCAGCTCGGCGCGGCGATTGTATTGGGAGCTGGTGGCCCCGGGCACGGTCCATTTGTTGACCGGGCCGGCACGCTTCACCAGCGAGGCCACTTGGGTGCACGACGGACTGTTCTGGAACCGTCAGCCGGCGCTCGATCAGGCAGAACTCGAAGCGCTGCTGGGCGGCGGGGCGGGCCTGCCACCGCGCGTCGGCACGAACCGCTACTTGTTCAGCACGGTGGGCAATGCCGCGCCGTTCGAAGTCTGGATCGTCTCCCGGTCGGTCCTGGTCTTCACCGCGTCGCTGGTCTTGCTGGGGGTCGGGCTGCTCCTCATCTATTATCCGCCGCTGCGGCATCCAGGCCTGATTCTGGCGCTGGCGGTGGTGGTGCTGGCGGCCAGCCTGATCAATCCGGAAGCGGCGCTGCTGTTGGTGCAGGCTTCCAGCCTGGGTCTGGCCCTGGTGGTGTTGGCGGCCGTGTTGGCCCGCCGCACCTTGCGCCGCACGCCGATGGTGCCGCAGGTCCAGCGGGGCAGCTCGCGGGCCATGCTCGACCGCACCGGCACGCAGGCCTATCCGCGGCCGTCCAAGGCCGCGCCCAGCACGACGGCCACCGCGGCCGCGATGCAGATCTCGGCGCCGGAAAGCGAGCCATGACGCGATTTTTGCTGGCGGCCCTGGCCGGCTCGCTGCTGGCGCTGCCGCCAGCGCAGGCGGCCGACGACGCCCCACCCCCGGCGACGACTCCCGCACCCGCGGCGGCTCCGGCCCCGGCGACGGCTCCGGCAACCGTAGAGCCCCCCGCGAGCGGCCACGCCACGCCGCCGGAATTGCGGTTCCGCCGGGTCTACGCGCCGGCAGCCCGAATCAACGATTGGCCGCTCGGCGGTATCCCGTATTTGCCCGTCGACGCCCAGGACTTCGACCGGCTGCTGGCCGCGGTTCACAACAACGACCGGGGAGCCCCGCGGGCGACCGGCGCCCAGCTCTTGCGCCGTGTATCGCGCTCGGCTCCGAGCGCCGGACGTGCTCGAAGGCGAGGCCACGCTTTCGGTCGAGCATCGTACCACGACCCCCGTGCTGCTCGCCTTGGACCCCTTGGGCCTGGCCGTCTCGCAGGCGACTTGGAGCCTGGACAGCGCGCCCCGGGCGGTGCTGGGCCGCAGTTCCGACGGCCGAGTGGGCGTGATGGTCGAGCAGTCGGGCGATTTGCAGCTCAATTGGACCCTGCGCGGCGAACGCGGTCCTTCCGGCGAAATGACCTTCGCCCTGGAATTGCCCGCGTGCCCGGCCGGACATCTCACGGTCGATCTGCCGGCCAATCTGGTTCCCAGTGTCGAACGGGGACTGGTGCGTCAGGATCAGCGGCCCGACGACGCGCAGCGTCGCTGGTCGATCGACGTGGGGGGTGGGCGCCGGCAGCTGCTGCGGCTCAGTTCGACCGACTCCGTGCGGCCCCGCAAGCCGCTGGCCCTGGTGCGCGAGACCACCGCCTACGAGTTTTCGCCGCGCGGCGTCGACGTGTCGGTGCAGCTGCGGCTCGACGTGCACGACGCGCTCTTCGAGCGTTTGGAAGTGCAAATCGACCCGCGCCTGCGACTCGTCGCGGCCCGCTATGCCGATCGCGACATTCCCTGGACCACGGCCGCCGGACCAGGCGGAACCGGCACGCGCGCCATTCTCGAATTGCCCGAGCCGATCTTGGGCACCGGCCGGGTCGTGCGGCTCTCGGCGCTGCGCCGCTCGAGGAGGACCAGCGCTGGCGGCTCCCGTTCGTCCGGGCCGAAAGCACCACCTGGCTGGAAGGGACCGTGCAGGTCGTCGTGCCCAAACCGCTGGTGATCGCGCAGCTGACCACTTCCGGCTGCCGGCAATCGAAGGCCGTGCCGCTCGGCGCGCCGCTGGCCGGCGAATCGATGGAGTTCCAGTGCTTCAGTCCGGACGCCGCGATCGACGTGGTCGTGGGCCGCCCGCGCAACGCGCTGCACGTCGACCTGGGTTGCGACGTCGAGCTGTCGGCCGTCGAGATCAAATGCCGCACCATTGCCGAGCTGACCCTGCGACAGGGAGAAGAATTCGCCGTCGCCGCCGAGATCGGGCCGCAGTGGCTGATCGATTCGGTCGAGTCGAGCGGCGCCGACGTGATTGAAGATTGGCAGATCGAAACCCGCGACGGGGGGCCGCCGCGACTGGTCGTCTCCCTGAAAAAAGGCGTCTCCTCGAGCCGGCCCGTCCGTTTGACGATCGCCGGACACCGGGTCGCCCAGTCGGTCGGCGGGCTGGGCATCGCCGAACTTGAAATGCTCCGCTTCCAGGGGGCCGAGCTGGGCAAACAGTTTTTGGCTCTCCGGGCCTCCGACGCGCAGGAATTGCAACTCGCGGGGGCCGATCAACTGGTCCGGCTCGACCCGCTGCAATTCGCTCCGGCCGAAGCGCGGCTGTTCGCCGAGCCGCCCACGGGGCTGGTATTTGCCATCACCCCCTTGGCCGATCGGCTGCGCGTCGGCACGGCCCCGCGCAGGCCGGGTTACACCGGGGACATCAACATCGACGTGCTGATCGACGGCTCGAACCTGACCGAGACGTTCATTTTCCGCTGTGTTCCACAGGCCTCGCGGCTGGACCGGGTGTTGGTGTTTTGTTCGCCGGCCCGGGCGGCGCCGCTGCGATTCAGCCTGGCTGGGGGGAGCAGCGGGCAGGTTTCCGCCCGGCGCCTCCCGACCGAGGACTACACGTCGTTGGGCGCGGCGCCGGCGGGCGAAGTCTGGGAAGTCACTCTGCGGCTGCCGCGAACCGCTCCGTTCGAGATTCGCGCGGTCCGCACGGTCCCGCTCGACGGCAAGACGCCGCTCGTGCTGGCTTCGCTGCCCGAAGCCGCCAGTTCGCGCGGCACGGTGGCCGTTCGCGCGCTGGGCGAAACCTCAGTGACGATCGACAATCAGCGGCTCAAGCCCATCCCGGCCGAACTTTCCCAGCCCGAGCTTTATCAAACCGCGCGGGGTGCGTTTCGCTATGAGCCCGCGCGACGCCGGCAATCCGGATCCCGCGATCCTGGTCAGCGCAGCGCCGTCCAATTCGCGCTCCTCGGGTGCCTGGGTCTGGCAGGCCCGGCTCGACTCGCGCTACATCCTGCGCGAATCGACCGAGCACCTGGCGAGCTTCCGCGTGCAAACGGCCGGGCGGCCCCGCCTGAGCTTCACACTGCCGCCCGGCGCCGAGCTGCGCGGCGTGGCGGTCGATCAGGTTCCATTGGCCGCCTCAGTCGTGCCCCGGTCGGACGGCGCGCTAACGGTCGACCTGCCTGCCGGCAAACAATTCGCCTCGGTTGTTTTGCAATTCGTCACCACGCCGGGCGACATTCCGCGATGTTGGGGTTCGATTCTGCCGGCCTGGCCCGAGGTCGACGTGCCCGTCCTCAGCCGCCGCTGGAAACTTTGGCTGCCTGCCGGCATGGAACTGTCCGAATCCGACACGCGCTGGGAAAGCCCCGCCATCGAAACACCCACCTGGAGCCAGCGGCTGTTTGGACCGCTGGGCCGATCGAGCCGCCAGTCGATGTTCGATCCGCTGGCGGCCGCCGACTGGCGGGCCTTGTTGGGGCGCGACGGCGTTGACCAGGCGGCCAGGTCCAGCTGGCAGCAATTTCACACAGCACTGGCCGCGGCGCTGGCCGGCGCAGAAAACTCGGCTGAGCAGCTCTCCTGGGGCGAGCTGCTGGGACGTGTTTCCGCCACGCTCGCCGCGGCGGATATCACCGTCCTGGCCGACGTCCCGGGCTTGAACCAGATGGCGCTGGTCCCCGAGACGCGACTGGTCGTGCCGGCAGCCGCGGTGGGCCGCGATCGGGCCCTGGCCGCGCTCGAACAGGCCCGAGTGTTCGTGTTGGCCGGCCCCCAAAGCATCGTGCTGACCAGCGAAGCGGCGGCCGGCGACTACCGCTCTCAAATCGTCACCAGCGGCGACCGCCAATGGGGCTGGCTGCTGCCCGGGCCGCTGGCCGATGCGCTCGACCCGAGCGCGCACGGCGGCGGGTCGCCGCGGGTCGAAGCGGCAACACAGTGGGCCGCTGGTCCCGTGGGACCCTGGCCGCCGACGCCGGCAGCGCTCAGTCCGTCGTGGGATAGTCGCGGCTGGAACACTTACACGCTGGGTTGGCAAGACGGCCCGGCCGTGCCGGTCCGTGTCGTGAACAAAGCGGCCATGCAATCGCTCTCTTGGGGCGTATTCCTGCTGGTCCTGGCGATCTCCGTTTGGGCACGTCCGAACCGCCTGCACGCGCTGGTCCTGGCCGCTGCGCTGTTCGCCGCGGTCGGACTGCTCGTTTCGCCGGCGCTCGTGCCGATCACCGCCGCCGGCTTCCTGGCCGCCATCTGCGGCGTGCTGTTCGCCGCGACCGAGCGCTACGCAGCCCGGCGGCATCGCACGCCGGTCAATCGGCGCAAGAGCATGGTGCCGGCGTCGGCGCTGCTCTTGGCGCTCACCGCGTTTTCGTCCCTGGCCTTGGGCGTCATCGGCGCAGCGGCCCAGACGCCACCGGCAGCGGCCCAGACGCCAACGGCAGCGGATCCCGCGCCGGCCGAGTCCGTCGATCGTACCCCGGCTCCGCAGTCGCCAACCACGCCCGCGGGCGTGACGGCTGGCAACGGCCGGGCGACAAGTGCGGTCGCGCGAGTCTTCGTGCCGGTCGACGAAGCCCAGGTGCCCGTCGGCACGAAGGTGTACGTGCCGTTGGAATTCTACAACGGCCTGCTCCGGCAAGTGGCGGCCGCCAGCGAGCAGCCCGGGGATTGGTTGCTCACCCGGGCGGCGTACCGCGCGGTGCTGTCCCCGGCCGGGGCCCAAAAGGGCGTGGCCGCCGCCGAGCTCAAGGCGACCTACGATTTGCAGGTCTTCCGCCCGCACGCGGAGGTGAAATTGCCGCTGACGCACGACGCGCTGGCGCTGGTCGCCGGCAGCGCGAAGCTGGACGGCCGTTTGGTCGAAGTCAATTGGCCGGACGGGCAGCGCGTGCTCTCGCTGGCCGTCGATCAGCCGGGGATTTATCGCCTGGAACTGGGGTTCGAACCCGTCCTGCGCAGCGAAGGCGGCATGACCGGTTTCGAGCTGGCGATTCCTTCGCTGCCCGAGGCTGCGCTCAGCGTTTCTTCGCTCGGGGACCCCGCGGCGGTGGAAGTGATCGGCGCCCGGGGAGCCATTTCCTCGGTCAAGCCGGACGCAAATCTGCCCGGCGCCGGCGACCACGAACTGCACGCCGACGTCGGCCCCAGCGATCGCATCGGTTTGCGCTGGCCCGACGAGAAGAACCTGCCGGCCAGCTTGCCCAACCTCGACGTGGAGGAACTGATCTGGGTGAAGCTGCAACCCGGTTCGCCGGTGGTCGACGCGCGATTCAAGTTTCGCGTCGTCGACGGCAAGGTCCGCCGGGTTCGGATCCTGGCCGATCCCCGCTTGCGGCTGTTGCCTTCGTGGCATGGCGCCTCCGCGGTGACGGCCCTGCATACGTTTCCCGGAGACCCCGAAACGATCGAACTGGAACTGTCGGCCAGTGCCGGCGATCAGGTCGTGGTTGACCTGACGTTTTTGGTGGCCGGCACCTCGGGAATCGGCAGCTTCCGCCTGCCGCGTTTGGAGGCTGCGGGCGCACGGCTCACCGGCCGGCTGCTGGCGATCACGGTCGATCCGGCTTTGCACTGGGAAGAGCAAATCGGCGATGAAGTCCGGCCCCTGACCCCTGCCGATTTCAGCGCCGCTTGGGGCGAAACGACCGTCAAGCCGCAACTGGTTTATGCCATTCCGCGGGGCGAAGCAGCCTGGTCGCTCGGCACGCGCCGCGCGAAAACCGCAGCACGGTCGAACAGTCGGTGACGCTCGACCTGGGATCGCAACAGGGTGCGGTCGAGTTGAGCGCCGCCATCAACACCACGGCCGGCCATCAGTTTCAGGTTCGGCTGTCAGGACCGCCGGGCCTGGAGGTCGACTACGTCTCGCTGCTGGACGAAGGGGTCGAGCGCCTGGCCCGCTGGGCCAAAGGCGACGCCGGCGCAATCACCGCATTTCTCACCGGCCCGGTCAGCGGGCGGCAGCAATTCAAGCTCCGCGGGCGGCTGCGAATTCCGCCGGCGGGCGACTTCACGTTTTCCGGCTTCGAATGGCCGGCCGCTGAAGTCAAGCGGAGCGAATTGCAGGTCTTTCGCCAGCCCCAGGCGCTGGTCGAAATCGAACCGCCGGCGAACATGACGGCCCTGGATCCTTCGTTGGTCGAGCGGAGCGGCCCCGAGCGGGGGCGATTGGTTGCCGCCTACGCCATCGCCGGCCCGCAACCGGCTCTCAAGCTGAAACTCAGCCCGAACAACCCGGACGCCGAAGTGCGCGAATTGATCATCGTCGAGCGCGAGCAGGACGTCTGGACCGCGACGGTCGATTGCCAGGTCACGGTGCGCAGCGGGCTGATCGATGTGCTGCGTTTCGAGATTCCGCCTTCGTGGAGCGAGCCGTATCAGCTCGATCGCACGGCGGCGCGGCTCGAAGATCGTGCCGATTCCCGGCGAGAGCCGCCGGCAGCTGGTGGTCGTGCCCGCCGAGCCGATCGCCGAATCGTATTCCGTGCGGATTCGGGGGCGAATGGTTCCCTCGACCGGCGATCGGCTGCGCCGCCCGACGTCATCTTGCGCGGCGCGGCAAAGCTGGAGCGTTTCGTCGCGCTCCCCTCCGAATGGGAAAGGCAGCAGCTCGACTGGGAAATGACCGGGCTGGCGCCCTCGACGCTGGCGATTGACGGCCGGGCGCGGCGTGGGCGGAGTCAGCCGCTGAGCGTCTACCAGGTATTGGGCGAGCGGTTCCAGGCCGCGCTCAAGAGCGTCGAACGCGCGAGCGGCCGGCCGCGCATCCGGCTGGCCGACATTTCGGCCGCCTGGCACGCGGACGGGACGTACGCCGGCGTGGCCAGCTTCGACCTGGATCCGGCCGGAGCGGCGCAGGTGGTGCTCACCGTTCCCGCCCAAGTCGAACTGGTCCACGTGTCGGTGTCGGGTCTGGCGGTGTCGCAGGCCCCGGCTGGCCCCGACAGCCGGCGCCTGCCACTGCAATCGAACCAGCTGCCGCAGCGCATCGAAGCGGTCTTTCGCGGCACCTGGTCGGCCCGAGGGGCCCCGATGAACCGCGTGCAATTGCCCGCCCCGGGCATCGAAGGAGTCGAAGTCGACCACACGCTCTGGACGGTCTACGCGCCGCTGTCGGCGGGGCCGGCCGCGCCGCTGGAGTCGTCGGGCATTTTGACCCCCGTCCGGCAGGAGCTGTCGCGGTTGGAAGCGACCGAATCGATCCTGGACCTGGCTTCACACGTGGCCAGCGACCAGGCGCTCGAGGAAGTCCGGCGTTGGTACGCCCCCTGGAATGCCCGGTTCGTCGCGGCGCGAAACCGCATCCAGCGGCTGTCGCGTTTTGCCGCCCGCCCCAGCGCCGCGCGCGATCAGGAACTCGATGCGCTCAACCGGCAGGAACAGGCGATCGCCGAGCGGCTGGGGGTCGGCCCCGGATCGCCCGACGAACCGGCTCCGCAGGCCGAATCGGCGCGCTTGCTCGACACGCTGTGTTCGCGTTCCCAGGAGCCGGTGCGCTATGCGTCCGATGGGGATCTGCCTGCGCTAACGCTGCGTTATCCGCATGCGCTGGGAAGCCACTATGTGTCGCGGTTGCTCGCGGCCTTGGCCGCCGCCGCGTTGGGAGCATTGCTCTTCCGCACGCTGCGCGGCCGAAGACTGGCCATCGCGCCCTGGGCCGCGGCGCTGTTGCTCGGAATGCTGGCCTGGCTCTGGCTGGAGCCGAGCGCGCTGGGACTGGCCGTGGCGCTCGGATCGCTCGCGGCCGTGCTCACGCGTCGTTGGCGCGGGGCCCAGCCCAATCGGCCGTCGACGCTGGCGACGTGAAATCGAGCCGGCCGACATATCCTCGCCGGCTCGCTACCGCGGCGACGCCGAGTTGAAATAGTGCGAGTAGTTCAGATACCGCGTTTCGTGGCCGGTATCGCGGATGTTCTGGCCCGGACGCTTCGTCGGGGCCGCCTTCACGCTCTGCACCTGTTGTTGCAGGTTGTTGATCGACGCGTTCTGGTGGTTGGTCGTGGCCCGCTGTTGCATCAGCGGCTGGACCAGCGTCTGGTAGTTGAGCATGCCGGTCTGGCCGACGTCGGTCATCAGCAACCAGGGGCTGACCGTCGGATTTGGCAGCGGATCTTCTTGCACGGTGTTGTAGCCGCCGATCCGCGGCATGAGCAGCTGCTGCGCCCGGGCCTCGCGGCTTGCCGAGCACACGCCCGCGCCGACGAGCAACAGGGCCAGGGTCATCTGTTTTCGGTTCATCGCGGTCTCTCCTTCCGGGCAAGTCGGAGTCAGCCCGTTAGCTCAAGCCAAACATCAGGTGCCTACGCCGAGGCCGGCACCCTTGGGAAAGCGGTTGTAAAGCTGAATCGTCTGGGCGCCCAACAGCGAGAAGCCGAAGATCCGCTCCATCGGGTTGGTGAACCGGTCGATCCAGGTATCCAAGGCAATCATCTTGTCTTCGGCAATGAAGATCCGGTCGCCCGGCAGCACCTGGTAGTTGCTGGCCGTGGCCGCCCCCTTGGTGATCTCGTACCAGTTGACCGGCAGGATCTGGTCGCAGTTGACCCCGCCCGGCGCCGGCCGCGCGATCCAGATGTTCTTGCTCGACAGCCGGCTGAGGCCGTTCACCTGGGCCAGCGCGTCGAGCACCGTTTCGTTGCCGGTGATCGGAATCCGGACCAGCGAGTCGCCCGAGCCGGCCCCTTCGGTGATCACGTAGTACACCTTGCTGTTGAAGGCGTAGACGTCGACCGACACGCGGGGATTCTCCAGGTAGTTTTTCAGCTGGTCTTCCACGGCCTGTTTGCACTCGGCCACCGTCAGGCCGGTGACGTACACCGAGCCGTACGTGCCCAGGTTGATCGTGCCGTCGGGCCCGACCAGGTGCTCGCCGGCGATCTGCTGCTGGCCGGCGGTCTGGCCCAGGCTGACCGAAACCTCGGGCGCCTTGAGCGTGGACTTGAGGTGCTTCTCGATGGTTTTTTGAGCCTCGTCGGTGGTCTGGCCGAGGATGTTGACTTTGCCGTAGGCCGGGCCCAGGTCGACCAGGCCGCCCGGATCGATCGGATACTGCCCGCTGATCGGCTGATCGAGCAGCGTGCCGGTGACCGAGATCTGCACGACGTCCAAGGCCTCGATGTGATACGGGGCCTTGGGCACCAGCTTGACCGCGTCGATCAGCAGGATGTCCGGCGGCTCGATCACGTAGGTGGCCAGCGAGGTGCGGTCTTTTTCGGTCGGCACGCTGGCGACCCAGGGACTGCTGACCACGCCCGGCGGCGCCTGGGCCGAAGGCTTAAAGCCGTTATTCTGTCCGCGCACGGTGAGCGGCGCCTGGCAACCCAGCGCCGCCAGCAGGCCCACGCTCAACGTGGCCGACAGCAGCGACAAGGCCCACAGCGGCAGCTCGCAGATCGAAAACCGGCGCGGCATCGTGAATCCGGGCGTTAAAAGTCGGGTCGCGGGGACGGCAGTCTGGTTTCGGATCGCAGTTTTCCGAGCCTGGCAGCCTTGCTGGCACATCGCAGCGCGCGGCCGCAAAGGCGCACCAATCGGCACCGCTGTACTAATCGGCAAACTCAACCCAAAACCTTTGGTCGCATTCCCGCTTCGCGCCTTGCCGTCCGCCGCGGCAGGGCGCCAGCACGCCCGCCAGGCCGCGGCCGGGCCTTGCCCAGGCCTCCCAAAAAACCTCCCGAGGGGCGCCAGTCGCCGGGGCCCGATCAATGGGCCCGGGCCTGGTCGGCCGCCAGGGAGCTGGAAACGCCCCATTTTCGCCCCGCCGAGCTTCGTTCCCAGCGGGTTTAACATGGCATACGTTCGAGCCGGGCCCGGCGCACACGCCGCGCAAATGCGCTATAATGCCAGACAGGTCCAGTCTGGACTGTGGCGATCGGCTTACGGATCCGTGGCCCCGCGACGCATGAGGTCATCTCCATGGACATTCTTCGCCAGCAGATTCGTCGGGCTCAACTGCGGCTCTTGCTGCAGCGCTTCGCCAGCCGGCTGAGCACTTGCCTGTTTGTCTCGCTGTTGATTGCCGCTGCGGCCGTGGCCGTGCGCAAATGTTGCAGCCTGCCGATCGACGGCCGGCTGTGGAGCTGGAGCTGGATCGGCGGCGGCGCGGCCCTGGGCCTGCTAGCGGCCATCCTCTGGACTTACTGCCAACGACAAAGTGCGCTGGAGGCCGCGATCGAGATCGACCGCCGATTCGGGCTCAAGGAGCGCGTCTCGAGCAGCCTGGTCCTGACGCCGACGGAGCTCGAGACCGAAGCGGGGCAGGCGCTCGTTTCCGACGCGATGAATCGCATCGACCGCTTGGACGTGTCGCAGGCCTTCGTCGTGCGGCCCAATCGCTGGTCGCTCTTGCCGCTGCTGCCGGCCGCGGTGGCCTTTGCGCTCGCGCTGTTGGTGGGCGACAAGGGCTCCGAATCGACCGTCGCCGCCAAGACCACCCCGGAGCAGGCCGAGCAAGTCAAGAAGTCGACCCAGTCGCTGGAAAAGAAACTGGAAGAGCGCCGCCGCGAAGCCCACAAGCAAGGCCTGGACGATGCCGCGGACCTGTTCAAGAAAATCGAACAGGGCACGAAGGACCTGGCCGAAAAAAGCGATCTCGACCGCAAGCAGGCGCTGGTCAAGTTGAACGACCTGGCCAAGGAAATGGAAAAGCGCCGCGACAAGCTGGCCGACGACGAAAAGCTCAAGCAGCAATTCAAGCAGCTCAAGGACATGCAGCAGGGTCCGGCCGACAAGGTTTCCAAGGCGCTCAAGAACGGCGATTTCAAAGAAGCGGTCAAGCAAATCGACGACCTGAAGCAGAAGCTCGCCAACGGCGACTTGGGCGAAAAGGAAAAAGAGCAGCTGGCAAAGCAGATCGACCAGATGCGCCAAACGCTGGAAAAACAGGCCGAAGCCCGCGAACAAGCCAAGCAGGAATTGCAAAAGCAAATCGACCAGGCCCGACAGGCGGGCCGCACCGACGAGGCCCAGAAGGCGCAGCAGCAGCTCGACAAGCTCAACCAGGAATGCGAAAAGTGCTCGAAGATGTCCGACCTGGCCAAGCAGCTCGACCAGGCGGCCAAGGGCCTCAAGCAGGGCGACGCCAAGGCGGCCCAGGCCGCGCTCGACAAAGTCTCGGAGCAGCTCCAGGACATGCAGCAATCGAGCGAAGAAATGGCCATGCTCGATCAGGCCCTCGATGAACTGGCCGAAGCCAAGAACTCGATGGACTGCAAGAATTGCAACGGCCAGGGTTGCGCCCAGTGCCAGGGCAAGGGACAAGGCCAGGGGCAGCCCAAGAAGCAAGGCCCACCCGGCAACGGGCTAGGCAAAGGGCGCGGCCAGGGAGACCGGCCCGAGCACGAGAACAAGACCAGCTTCTACGATTCGAACGTCCGCCAGAATGTCGGCAAGGGCGGAGCGGTCGTCACCGATCAGGTCGAGGGCCCGAACCGCAAGGGCGAAGTCCGCGAAGAGATCAAGTCTTCCTTCGAAAGCTCGAAGCACGAGGCCGCCGATCCGCTCACCGGTCAGCGTCTGCCGCGCGAATACCGCGAGCACGCCAAGACCTACTTCGACGCGATCCGCGAGGGGCAGAAGTAAACCCTTCGCTCACTCCGGCGCTCGGCCGCACGGAAGGCGAGCCTGCTTGACCGCGCGCCGCCGGGCGCGCGAAACGGCCGGCCACTCGCTGTTTGCCCCGCTCCAAGGCCCGCCCAGATCAGGTGGCCCGTTTGGGAATCGTGATCGTATAGAGAATCACGACCGCGCCCACCGACATCAGGCTCCAGGGTGCCCATTCGGGCGGCTCGACCTCGTGGTAAGAGGGAGCGGCCCGGCGGGCCATGCCGGCCAGGGTGTTGGAGTCCTGGCCGTGCAGTTCGGCCCGTTCGATCACCAGGCACTCGACGCCCAGCAGCAGGGCCGAAATGCCGAGCGCCAAGAAGAAAGATCGCATCATAACGGCAGGTCCTGGGCCTGGAATTCAGCGCAATACGCGGTCGGGAAGCGCATCCGCCAACCGGCCGGGCCGGCGAAAGCCTGACGCCGCCGGCCGAAACCTCAGCCGCACCGCTGGCGCTGCAACCGCTGCTATCATCCATCGACAGCAGCGGCAGCAAAATCGAGCCGATGGCCGCCGCCCGTCGCCCGCGGTCAGGCGGCCTACCCCTGCAGCCGCTCTCTCCGGCAGACTTTACCCCGGTTGCCGCGCGGCTTATTATCTGGAAGGTGCCGAGAATCCCCGGGCGCGTCGGCGGACCGCCCCCGACCGATAAGGATCGAACGATGCCAGCCGTTCGGCCCGGAATGATCGAGCGACGTTGGGCGACCGGACTGGCGCTGGCCGCTTTGGCTTTGGCCGCGCCCGGACCCGGTGCCGATCGGGCGGCGGACGAGCGCCAATTGCTGGCCGCGCGCGGGCTGGCCGTCTCGGGCAATATTGCCGTCCTGCGTCCCGAGCTCGAGCTGCGCAAGCGCCTGGACACGCTCGACGCGGCCATCAAGCGGACCAGCGTCGCCCATCAGCTGGTCGAGACCCAGCTCCAGCAAAACGAGATCATCCGCGCCGCCTTGCGGCAGGCCGAAGCGCAGGCCAAGCCGGCTCCGGCTCCCGCGCCAAGTCGCCCGGCGGCGACGCCAAAGGCCGGCCGGCCGAACGGCTGAACTCGCAAATGCCGGACGTCACCGGCGCCGGCGAGCAGACCCCGCTGCAACTGGCGCTGGTCGATTGGATCAACGCCCAGGCGGCGCTGGAGGTGACGGTGCTGGGCATCGAGCGCTCGATCGCGGCGCTCGAGCGCGAATATCAGACTTTGGCCGGCGATTCGGCCCTGACTGCGGCCCTGGAAAAAATCGGCAATCTGCGTTTGGGACCGGCCAAAGACTACCGCCGCAACAATCGGCTGGTAGCGGCCCAGGGCTACTTTTCCGCCCGGCAGCCGATCTTCCGCGAAAGCGGGCGCTGGCGCATCGGGGCGGTGCTCAACGAGCGGACCCCCGCCACGTTCAGTTTCGTTGAGCAGAGCCGGCCCACGTTCATCACCACCACCCTGGCCGAGTCGCTGGGATTGGAAGCCGACTCGCGCGAGCCGGCCGAACGCCAGCGCATTGGCGAACGCGATCTGTCCGTGCGGCGGGTGACGTTGCCTTCGCTGCGGCTGGGCAAATTCGTGTTCCGCGACGTCCCCGTGCTGCTCTTACCCCCCGAGGCGGAAGACCTGGGCTCGCAGCTGGCCAGCGGCTCTTTGGCCGGATGCCGGGCCCGGCTCGAAGCGCAGCGGATGTCGCTGGATCTGGAAATGGTCTCCGCCGGTCGCTGGCGTGCCGCCCAGTGGCTGGCCGTCGGCCGGCCGCCAGGCGACGGACTATAGTGTCTGTGCCTCGAACGCGGGTGCGGATTTTTGCGCAATCAGGGAAAACTCCGCGTTCGCTATTCCGTAGTCAATAAAAGGAGATACGGCGTCCGATTTCCTTTCTGGCGCCTATTGCTTGAGGCCGGGAAACGGATGAAACGCGAGCGAGCCGGGGCACGCCGCGGCCCGCCAGCGGCCGAACTTCCGGCGGGCCGACCGACACCGCGCGCTTCAGCGGTTGTTACCCATTTGGCTCGTCCCTATAATACCGCAGTGGGTTAGCGGCCTAGAGGGAGCAGCGGGAATTGTCGGCAAAACCGAAAATCCTGGTTGTTAGCGACGGTCAGACGACGCCGGAGCAGTTCCTTGAATTGCTGCGCGACCAATTCGACGTCGTGGAGGTTTCCAGCTCGGTCCGCGCGCTTAGCCGTCTGGCCCGCGAAACCTTTTCCGGCGTCTACGTCACCTCGCAGCATCTGACCGACACCGTCCAGATCGGCAAGCTGCTGCAAAACGAGCAGATTCTGCAGGGCATGCCGGACGGCATCGTCCTGCTCGACGCCGACAACACGATCATCTGGGGCAACGGCCGGCTGAAGGAATGGACCGGCCGCGAGAAGGTCGTCGGCGCCAATTTCTACGCCATGCTGGGCAGCCCGGAAATCCTGGGCCCCGACTTCTGCCCGTTCCACACTGCCCTGGCCACCGGCCGGGCCAGCAGTTCGACCCTGCGCTCCGGCGAGAATCATTACTTTCAGGTCCACGCGGCGCCGCTGTCGGAATCGGGGCAGCCGGCCCAGCATCTGATCGTGACGGTGCGGGACGTCACCAGCGAGATGCTCCAGCAGCAAAAACTGGCGGCCATCCATCAGGCCGGCGTCGAGCTGGCCGACCTGACGCCCGACGAACTGTCGCACATGACGGTCGAAGAGCGGATCGAGCTGCTCAAGTCGAACATCCTGCACTTCACCAAAGACCTGCTCAATTTCGACGTCGTCGAGATTCGCCTGCTCGACGCCAAGACCGGCAAGCTCGAGCCGCTGCTCTCGGTCGGCCTGACGGCCGAAGCCGCCAATCGCGAGCTGTTCGCCCAGACGCAGGACAACGGCGTCACCGGCTTCGTGGCCGCCACCGGCAAGAGCTATCTGTGCGAGGACACGACGGCCGACCCGCTCTACCTGGAAGGCTGCCGCGGCGCCAAGAGCTCGCTGACGGTGCCGCTCGTGCTGCACGATGAAGTGATCGGCACGTTCAACGTCGAAAGCCCCGAGGCCCGGGCGTTCACCGAAAGCGACTTGCAGTTCCTGGAAATCTTCACCCGCGACGTGGCCGCGGCGCTGAACACGCTGGAGCTGTTGCAAGCGGAAAAGGCCTCGACGGCGGCCGAGAGCGTCGAGGCGATTCACAGCGCCGTGGCCTTGCCCGTGGACGACATCCTGAACGACGCCGTGAATATCATGGAGCGTTACATCGGCCACGAGCCGCAAGTGGTCGAACGGCTGCAAAACATCCTCCGCAACGCCCGCGACATCAAGCAGCTGATCCAGAAGGTGGGGCAGAAAATGGCTCCCGCCCAGGCCTTGCCGGCCCTGTTGCAATCGGACGACCGGCAGCTGCTCCGCAACCGGCGGATCCTGGTGGCCGACGCCGACGACAGCGTGCGGATCGCCGCCCACAACCTGCTGGAACGCTACGGCTGCGTGGTCGAGACGGCCCACGACGGCGGCGAGGCGATCTGCATGATTCGCAACTCGGCAGTGGAGGGCAACTACGACGTGATCATCGCGGACATCCGCCTGCCGGACATGTCCGGCTACGATCTGCTGATCAAACTGCAGACCACGCTCGATCCCGTGCCGCTCGTGCTGATGGCCGGCTTCGGCTACGATCCGGGCCACTCGATCGTCAAGGCCCGGCAGGCCGGCTTGCAATCCTGGGCCCTGCTCTTCAAGCCGTTCCGCCTCGACCAATTGCTCGACACCGTCGAGAAGATGGTCAAATTCTCGACTAGCACGGTGCCGCAGCCGTGACGGGGGCCACGGTTGCGGTCCTCGCGGTGGCCCTCGTCGGCCACGCCGTGTTCTGGGTCGGCTCCGTCAACCGAATTCACGCCTTGGGCATGCCGCGCAAGCTGGTCGGCGCGCTGAGCGCCGGCTGCTATGCCCTGCTCGCCGCCGTGCCCTTGCTCTATGCCTGGTGGCTGGTCGCCGGCGGACAGGCCATTCCGCAGCCGCTTTCGGCCGGCGACAGCCTCAACCTTGCGCGGGCGTACCTGCTCCTCTGCTGCGGAGTGGCGCTGGCCCACGTGCCCGACTGGATTCGCCGCCGCCGCGCCGAGCGGCCGCCGGCCGCGGTCGTCCGCCACCACGTCCGTTCGGTCGACGTGGCCGCCGCGCTGGGGCACTGGCCGGCCTCGGGACTCAAGGCCCGGCTGCTTGCGCACGTGCCGGGCAACCAGCTGTTTCACGTCGACGTCGATGAAGAAGAAGTCGAGATCGAGCGGCTGCCGGTCGCGTTGGACGGGATCTCGGTGCTGCACCTGTCCGACTTCCATTTCAGTGGCCGGGTCGAGCCCGCGTTCTTTCACCAGGTGGTGCGCCTGGCCAACGAATTGCAGCCCGACATCGTGGCCGTCACCGGCGATATTTGCGATTTCGTCGGCGGGATCGGCTGGATCGGGGATATTTTCGCCGGCCTGGTGGCGCCGGTGGGCAAGTTTTTCGTATTGGGCAATCACGACCTCCGCATCCGCGACCTGACGCGCGTGCGCGGCGCGATGGAAGCCGTCGGGTTTGTGGACGTGGCTACGGCACCCGTCATGCTCCAGCTCCGCGGCCGGTCGGTGTGGGTGGCCGGGAACGAGCGCCCCTGGATCCGTTCACCGGAGCCGATCGACGCGGCGCCACGCAGCGGCCCGGATGCGCCGCTGCGGATCCTGCTTGCGCACACGCCCGATCAATTCGTCTGGGCCCGGGAGCGGGGGTTCGACCTGATGCTGGCCGGCCACACGCACGGCGGACAAATCCGCCTGCCCTGGATCGGCCCGGTGGTCTGCCCCAGCCTGCACGGCATCCGCTATGCCGGCGGAACGTTTTTCGCCCCGCCGACCCTGCTGCACGTCAGCCGCGGGATCTTCGAGCCTGCTGCCGCTGCGGCTATCTTGCCCGTGCGAAATCACGAAGCTCATCCTGCGCTGTCCCGCCGCAGCGACGTAGCCCTGCCGCGACAGCCGCGGCCAGCGTTGCCGCAGTCGGCCGCTGCGATGGGCTCAATAGTCGGTCGCTTGCAGCTGCCGGGCCGAGAAGGCCAGCACCGCCAGCGTGAACAACAGCGAAGTGGCGATCGACCAGGCGAAAGAAAAGCCCTGGGCCTGGAGCTTGTCGATCTCGAACAACCGGGCAAAACTGCCATCCGCCTCTAGCAGGTTGAACAGCAGCAGGTTGATGTCGGCCGGCTTGGGCAGCAGCCAGTAGCCGGCATCGGCCAGCCAGGCCAGAGCCGGCGAAAACGTGCCGCCCTGGACGGTCTCGGTGACGACATTCAGCGCGTGCCGGCCAAAGTTGATGCTCCAGGCCAGGCCCCAGAAAACGATCGATCCGAACACGCAGATCACCGTGCTCTGGGTCCAGACGGCCAGGAGGGCCGAAACGCTGAAGAACATGGCAAAGTGCAGGACCAAAAGCGGAATCGCGTACAAGTAGGCCGCATCCCACACGCCGGTCCGCAGCCCGATCGCCAGCCAGGTCCCCAGCACGAAGATCGTCGCGCTGGCCAGCACGAATGCCAGCACGCCGACGTACTTGCCGACCAGGAGCAGCCAGCGCGGCGCCGGCTTGGCCAGGAGCACGGCCACGCTCCGGGCTTCGAGAAAACCCGGCAGAAAACCGGCCGTCCAGATCAGCGTCAGCAGCAGGCCCAGCGTGTCGGCCACGCCGCCGGCCAGGAGCAGTTCCAGGAAGTGAACCGCGCCGCGCGGGTCCCGGGCCAGCGGTATCCGGATTGCGCCAAAGGCCAGCCGCAAGTCGCCGCTGACGACGATCACGCCCGATTGGCGGGTCCGCTGCGAATCCTGGGCATCGCGGTCGCCCCGGGGCAGGAAGTCGGGATTCTCGCCGGGATAGGCGAGCGCGCCGCCCCCTTCGACCGTCGCGCTTGCGCACACGGCGATGGCCAGCACGCTGATCGCCAGCAGGATCCAGAAGACGCCGCTGGCTCGCGATTGACGGAACGTATCGCGCACCAACCAGCCGAGCGTGCGTGCGGTTGCGGAAGGCGTCATGCCAGGGCCTCCTCATAGAACGGCTCGAGCGCCCGCTCCAGCGTACCCGGCGCGCTCCCGGCGCGCTCGACGACCAGCTCGCTCAGCTTGCCGACGAAGGCCGCCCGGCCGGCCCGGAGCACGGCCACTCGATCGCACAGCCGCTCCACGTCGGTCAGCGCGTGCGAGACCAAAATGGCCGTCAGCCCGTGCGCCCGGCGTTCGACAAGCACCTCGTCCAGCAGTCGCCGGGCCGACAAATCCATCCCTTCCGAAGGTTCGTCGAGCACCAGCAGCTCGGGATCGTTGATCAGGGCCTGGGCCAGGGCCAGCCGCTGCAGCATGCCTTTGCTGAACCGGCCGATGGGTTCCCGGCTGCGGTCTGCCAGGCCGACGCGCTCGAGCAGCTCGGGTCCGCGCTGTCGCACCACGGCCCGCGGCACCTGGGTGAGCGCGGCGTAATACTCGAGCAACGTGGCGGCCGTCAGGTAGCGCGGAAAGGCCTGGCTTTCGTGGACGTAGCCCACCCGGGCCAGGGTCTCGCGATACCACCAGGGCGCGCCCAGCCGCAGCACGCGGCCTTCGGTCGGGCGGCAGATCGAGAGCAGGATTTTCACCAGCGTGGTCTTGCCGGCCCGGTTGGGTCCGACCAGGCCGAAGATCTCGCCCCCGCCGACCGACAAGCTCACCCGGTCGAGCGCCCGCAGTTGCTGCCGCGGCCGCCAGGGCGAAGCGTAGACCTTGCTCACGTTTTCCAATTCGACGATGGCCGTCACGATTCGACTCGTTTCTCAATTTCCGGCCAGCCACGCCGACAAGCGCGGCGGCGGCGGAGCGGCAATCATTGAATCAGCGAGACCTGCACGCCGCTTTGCAGGATCTGGGTAAAGGCTTGTTGCAGGTTGGTGATGATCTGCGATTGGGAGCCGTAAATGATCTTGTAGCTGGGCATGTTGTCGGTGACGTTGCCGATGGTCTGCATCCGGTTCAGCGTGGCGATGTTTTGGGTGCGCGTTGCGCCGCTGGGGGAAAACTGCGGCCCGAAGCCCAGGCAGTGGATCAGGGCCGGTTTCGACGGCGTGGAGTAGCCCGGCGAACCGGCGGTGTTGAGCGCGCAAATCTGCGTGCAGACCGAATTGATCTGGTTCGTGACGGTGCTCGAGTTGTCGCTATATCCGTTGATCGAGTTGGGGAACTGGCTGGCCGACGGCGTGCTGCTGTTGTAGAGGATGTCGTAGTAGGAGTTATTGGCGCCGGAATTGGTAAAGTTTGCGCTGGCAGTAGTATTCGGCGCGCCGTCGGTTTCGAAAATGATGATTTTTTGCGCCGACACGGCCGTTGCCGCCGGCATCACCGGCCGGTGCGCCCGGATTGTAGTTGAGGAGCATGTTATTCGTGCTGAACTGGTTGTAGGCCTGCATCAGCGGCATGGCGTAGCACGTGCCCCCCATGGCCCGCGGCACTTCCAGATTATTCGAATCGTAAGGAGTGACCGTTGTTTGCGAACCGATGACCGTGCCGGGCGGATACCAGAGCGAGTTTTGCATGTTCGCGAAATTCTGGCTCAGCCCCGACCGCACCCGGTTGAACCGCGTGCCGCTGGTGTCGTTGGCCGACGACTGGGGCACGCTGAACATGGTGAGCGCGACGTAATCGTTGGGCTCGTTGTTCTGGATGTCGTTCAGGGCCGCCTGGATGCCCAGCTTGCAGGCGTACATGGGGGCCTCGTGGCAAGTGCCCGGCCACCAGCAGAACCGCGAGCAGTACGGGTTCAGGTCGTACCAAACGTTGTAATTGCCCAGGCAATCGACCAGCGAGAGCGGTCCGAACCAGAAATGCAGCTTCGGGCGGAGCGGGTTGTCGCCGTAGAACATGTAAGGATACGCGTTCTGGCTGACATTCTTGGTCAGGCTGCTCTTGGGCGTGATCCGCACGGTGCCGAAAGTGAAATCGACGCCGTATCCCCCCTCGCCGCCGCTGCCGCCATAGGTGCCTGAGTTGCCGTTGTTGATCACCTCCCAGCTACCACTCGACAGCTGGATCAACCCCAACGCGTAGTCGATGTAGTCTTTCCAGAACCGCTGGTTCAAATCGCTGGGGGGCCAGCTCGAAGTGTCGATCGTCGCAGGAATCGTGGTGTAATACACGATCCGGCCCGATTGCAGCGTGCCGGGAAACGGATTCGGCCCGATGTTCTGCAGCCAATTCAGGATCGCCGCGTAATTGATTCCATAGGTCGACGGGCCGGGCGTCATCCAGTTGCCGCTGGAGTCCCAGAGCCGCGAATTGTCGTCCATGGGAGTCGTGGTGCCGGGATACGTGAAGTAGAGCTTCCGCCAATCGTTGATCGGGTCGGGCGGCCATTGGAAGAATGTCTTGCCCCAGTAGCCGGGCCCCTGGGTGTAGCCCTTGCTCCCACCGGCTTCCATGCCGTACGCGGCGTAGCCCAAGGTTTCGAACGAGGCGTCGCGCGTGTTGCTGGTGGGACTGCCGTAATTCAAGAGGTCGGCCGCGCTGGTGCACCAGCTGCCGCCGGTGTTCTTGTTGGCCTTCAGCATCGGATCGCCCCCCGGCGTGGTGCCGTAGCTGCTGGGGGCGGCGCTCCAGGCCGGCGAGCCGGAGCTGTTGGTGTAAAAATCCTGCACCACCGGCGGCCGGCCGTCGCTGGTGGTGGCGGTGATGTTGGCCGCTTCATAAGGTTCGGTGAACGTGCTGGCCTGCAGAGCCGCCGAGCCCGAGGAATAATGCCCCCAGGTCGGGTAGACGGAGTCCGGATTGTTCGACGCCCGGGTGGAGGTTGCGTAGTCGACCCCCAGCAGGCTGGAGAAACGCATCGAGCCGGAGTAGTCGAGCACGATCACGATGTCGCGCGGCCGCTGCACGGCCGTGCTTGAAGTCTGGATGTTGCCGCCGGTGAAGTTGAAGACTTTGGCGAACGGCAACTGATTGGTGACATTGGCCGTGACCTGCGCCTGGACCAGGCTCCAGTTCTGGTTCGAGGGGCCGGGAAACTGCCCCTGGAATTGCTGGGCGCTGGTGCTGTAGGCGTAGCGGCCGATTTGCAGGTTGAGCTGGCTCGACGTCAGCGCCGTGCCCAGCACCGAATTGGCCGTCACCGCGGCCGTGGCCGACGGCGCGACGTTCGAGTAATTGTTGTTGGCGCCGTTGGCCGTGTTGCCGTTGAGCGTGCGCGCGCCGGCCATCGCGGCCGCATCGGCGGCATCCTGGCACTGGGTGCGTGCCATGGCCAGCATGCCCAGGTCGATGGCCAGCGCCGTGAAAGCAATGATCGCCATCAGCGACAAGGCAAACAGAACCATCACCACTCCGCGCCGATTTTGCCTTCGACTTCGCTTCCGCATGGCTTGCCTCTGGATCGCTAGGGCTGTGACTCCGGGCCGAAACCTGTTCCTGGCGGCCGCCGCCAGGGCTGTGCTCAACTTCCTTCGACGATCATCACCGATTGGGTTTTGAAGGAGATCGACGCCGGCATATGCAGGTACGTGCTGAGTATCGGAATGTAATTGCCGGTGATCTGCACGCAGATGAATTGCCCTTCGACCGCACTGGTCCAGGCGCCGAGGTTGTTGCCCAGCGCGTCGGAAGCGAAGATGTTGACGGTCTGCCCGCTGAGCTGCACGCCGGGCGAGATGTTGTTGATGATTGTCGTGACCGTCGACGTGCCCGAATTGTAGGTCACGCCGTTCAGCGTGACGGGATTGACGTGCGTGATGGCGTAGCGGCAGCCCTCGCGGGCGGCATTCGTGAGCACCTGCTGGGTCATCACGAAGCGGCCGTACTCCATGATCCCGAACATGAACAGCAGGGCCAGCGGCAGAACCAGCGCTGTTTCGACGGCCGCTGCGCCTTGCCGGCCGCTGCTCATCTTCGCGCGTGGACGCATCATGTTCGATCGCCGAATTCGGCGCCAGGAGAAGTGGCGCTAGTAGGGAAGCGTCGTGCTGACCACCACCTGCGAGTTGTTCAAGGATTGCCAGCTCACCGTGGCTGACATGCTATTGACGCTGATCAATTGGGGCACGAGCGACCATTGCAGGCTATTGAAGGGGGAGCCCGAGGGAATCTTGACCGTCACCTGGAACTTGTCCAGCGGCAGGGCGTTGCAGGGGTCGGTCCACGAAGGCGTGGCCAGGCAGGTGATCGTGACCTGTGCGCCGTTGGCCGCCGTGCTGGGCAGGCCGGCGGTGGTCAGATAGTTCTGCACTGCCGTTTGCGTCATGGCGGCCGTCACCGACGTGCCGGCATTGGTTCCGCCGGCCGCCAATCGCGCGCCCTCGCGCGCGGCGTTGTACAGCACCTGGTAGACCTGCACCAGGCGGCCCACTTCCCAGATGCCGAACAAGAAGACGAGCGCCACGGGCAGCACGAATGCCGCCTCGACAGCGACGGCGCCTCGCCGACGGCGGACGCTTGTGCGGGATCGACGTGACCAGCTGCGATCGGCCATAATCCACGCTCCACTGGCCCTAGAATGGACCATTGGAAGACTAGGTCACGAAATCGCCCGCGGCAAACCGCTTTTTTGCCGACGCCTTACAACCCGGCCAGGCGGTGCCGGATGTCTGTCGCCACACCATCGCGCAGCGGGCACCTGGACAAACCGCCCTGCGGCCCATACTCTGGCGCTAGCCCGAACCGCCTTCAGATCGCGCGGCGCCGACCGGGCGTTTCGACCGCCGCCGCTTTAGCGCCCTGTGCCCGGGCAACGGCCCGTCGCCGGCGCAGGTCCTTTGACGAGGAAGATCCATGTCTTTTGCCGAGTTGTTTGGATTGCTGTTCCGCTGGCTGCACATTCTGGCCGCCATCACGGCGGCCGGCGGAACGATCTTTACCCGCTTCGTCGTGCTGCCGGCGCACGCCACCTTGGCACCCGCCGACCGCAACGAGTTGCAATCCGAGATGCGCCGCCGCTGGTCGAAGATCGTCATGGCCTCGATCGCCTTCTTGCTGCTCAGCGGGTTCTACAACTACATTCTGATCGTTCACAACTACCGCGAGGTGCTGCCCAAGTGGTACCACATGCTGTTCGGCATCAAGTTCCTCTTGGCGATGGCGGTGTTTGCCATCGCCAGCCTGCTGGCCGGCCGCACTGCGCTGGCCGATCGGCTGCGCGCTAGTGCCCGCTTCTGGCTGAGCCTGAATATCCTGCTGGTGGTGCTGATCGTGTGCATCTCCGGCATCCTGCGGACCGTGCATCCGGCCGGCCGGCCCCCGTTCGCGGCCGACGCTTCGGCCGCCAAGACTCCGGCCGCAGATTAGTCGCCCCGCCGCCGCGTTCACCGCTCCCCGCACCCACTTGCGCAAGCCCACTGAGCCCATGGACAAGAAAGCCAAGAAGAAAGTCGAAGTCCTGCGAGATCGCCTGACCAAGCTCCGCCAGCAGCTGGCCGGCGCGAAAAAGCAAATGGACGATCCCGACGAGGTGCAGCGCATCGAGCGGGACATTGCCCAGGCCACGGCCGAGCTGGAAAAGCTCAAAGACTAGCTGCCCGACATGCAACCCGCCGCGCGTATCGCGTTCAAGGAATGGGCCGCCGTTTGCCGGGCGCTGGCGGCCGGACGCCAGACGCTCATTCTGCGCAAAGGGGGCATCGCCGAGGGTCCCGGCGGCTTTCAGCCCGAGCATGCCGAATTCTGGCTGCTGCCCACCCATTTTCACGAGCGGCCGGCAGCCCTGGCCGAGGCCGACCGGCATTTCTTCGAGCCGCCGCCGGATCGGGACGCCGAGGGGAGCGAACCTGCCGATGCGCCGGAGTGGGCGGCGGTCCGCATCGCTCACTACGCGGTCGTGGCCGATGTGATTCAGCTCGCGCGGGCTGAATCGCTGCCCGGGCTGGAGCCGCTGCACGTTTACGGCCCGGCCACGATCCGCGAGCGTTTCGACTATCGCCGGCCGGGTTTGTTTCTGCTGGTCGTGCGGATCTACTCGGCACCCCGCCAGTTCGCAATTCCACTCTGGCCGGAGCTGGCCGGTTGCCGCAGTTGGGTCGAGCTGCCGCAGCCGCTGAGCACCGCCGGACTGCGGCCGGTGCTTGATGACGAACAATTCGCCGCCCGGCTGGCCGAAATCCATCGCGCTAGCCGGCAGATCGCCTAACCACCGACCACCGCCGCCGACAAGAACTCGCCCGGGGCCCGAAGGGATCTGCGGGGGCCAGCCCAGGATTGGGCTCCTTGGGCCTTTCAGGCCCGCCTGCGGGGGATGGCTCGACGCGGCGCTCCTGTCGGCCACAACCGATCACGGCACGCAGCGCCGTGGCGGGCGATACACCGGCTCAGGCCTTGAGTTCGTCCGCCAGGCCGGCCGCCCAAACCCAATCGGCCGGCCAGAGCGCCCGATACCCGCACGCCCGCACGACCAGGAGCGAGCCGGTCAGCCAGATGCCGCGAACGAAGCCCGCGAACACTACCGTTGGCCAGAGTTCTGCGGGCGCCTGCAGGCACCATGCGACCGTGACCGCCAAGACCACGGCCGCGGCATTCGCCAGTGCTATTCGCGCTGCTGGCGGGGCCGGTGAGAGAGCCGCACCGATGCCGATGCAAGTCAACAGCGCGGTGTTCGTGGCCGCTGTGAGACTTTGAGTCCACCACTGCTGCCAGCTATAGCTATTTTGCTCTCCCACGGTGGAATGGATCAACTTGCCCAGCGCGACCAGAATTCCCGCGGCGGCAGTCAGAATGAGCAATTGCCGGACCGTGAACCGCGGCCAGATCGAGCCGCGCGGCGAAGCCTGCCCCGAGACTAGAATCAATCGCAGGCCCGCGAGCCACAGCGCGACCGACGCCAGCGCGTTGATCAGCACGTTGAACAGAGTGACGCAGCCCCACTGAATCGCCATGTCTGCCGTCAAATCGATGCCGTAGGGACTGAGTTGTCGCCAAACTTTGACCCAAACCACGCCGATCAACAGCGCGCAGCCCAACGCCAGACCCAAGGCTCGGGTTGACGGCCGGCTGGTTCCCAATACGGCCCAGGTCGGCAGCAGCATCCACTGCGCCCCTTGGATTCCGCCACAGCTGCGGGCCAAGATGCCAGTCGGAGCGTCACTCGTCAGAATGGCGGCGAGCGCCAACAGCAAATTGACGGCGACCAACGCACCGAGAACCGTTCGTCGCCGGGCCGCTGTCATCTGGACGCTTCAGGGATAGGAATGGCGTGAGGGGGCCCCCGGATTGTCGGGCATGTGCGGTGTGCGGGTCAATCATTCTCCGCCCGGCAGTTGCCGCGGGGAACCGTCAGCCGGCGGATGCCGCCTCGGCCGTCGCGATTTCGGGCACCGCGGCCCCGGGCCAATCCTCCGGCATCATTGCCCGATAGCCGCACGCACGCAGGATCAATAGCGCCGCAATCAGCCAGAGCATGTCGACGAGCGCTCCGACGGCCTGCTGCGCCATGAGCAGCGGCTGCATCAAGAAATCTGGCGCTCGCAGCACCGCGAGCAGCATTGCCAGCAGACAGGCCAGCGCAAGCCGGGCTGCCGGCCGCTCCGGCGACAGCGCTGCCCGCAGTGCGCAGCAGGTGAGCAGCGCTGTTCCGACGGCCGCAGTTGCCGATTCTGCCAGCAGCGCCGCCCAGAATGGAATGACGAGAATGTCGATCAATCTCCGCGCGCAAGCATGAACGCAACGACGCCGACCAAGAGCAACAGTTGCCAGAGCGCGAACTGCGGCCAAAACGATCCGCGCCCTGCGGCGGCTCGGCGAACCAGGCCAAACTCAGCCCGTCGAGCCACATCAGCACGAGACCGGCCATGACAACAGCAAACCCGGGCAGCGCCCCCAGCAGAACCCCCGGGCTGTCCGTCAGGATCAGCCGCGCCGAGAAAGGCGCGAACAACACCGACAGCGAACCGACGTGAACAAGCGAGTACAGGACGTAGCCGGCGAGCGCGCCCGGCACACGAACCGTCAGCCGGTTTGTGCCCAGCACGGCCCAAATGGCCAGGAGCAGCGGCTGCGACCAGTCGGCGTGAAAGAGCAGGCCCGTCGAGGTCGGCCCGAACAGTCCCAGTCCCCAGTGGCCCAGCGCGGCCGCCAACGGGGCGATCAGAATCCAAGCCCCGACCAGGCCCCCTACCGTCCGTCGTCGTGCCGCGGGTGTCATGCCTGGCCGTCGTGATTTGCGAAAAAAGCCGCCCCCCCTGTGGGCCCAATTTTCGGGCAGGCACGCCATCGGCGTCAATCGACCCGGCCCGCGGCAAAGTGCCAGCTGGGGGAGGTTTGACTTGGCTGCGCGCGAGGGGTTAATTTGGAAGGGGTGGCCTACGGGTCCGATCCTATTCCCGCTCGCATCGGAACAGGCGGCATGTCTCTCGGCGCTTTCAGGCTTCGACTCGTCCTGGTGATCGTGACGGTCGCTTTGGTGCCCTCTTGGGCTTGGACCCAGACGGGGGGCAAACCGGGCGCCAGCAAGTCGGCCGGCTCGTCGGGCGCCGCGCCGCTCCCAAGGCCGACCCGCGCGATTTCGGCCTCGACATCCCCGACGACGGACCGATCCGTCAGAGCGACGGGCGCCGCGTGCTGGTCAAAAATCCGGCCGGCAAGGAAGTGGTCGCCAGCATCCACGTCGACGTGGGGGACCGGCGGCTCGTCACCATGCCCGACGGGCGCCTGGCCTCGTACCTGATCAACGAGACCCAGAGCACGCGGCAGCCTTTCCAGGCGGCCACGCGGGAAGAGATCGCCAAGGACCTGACGGAAAAGACCTTTGCCGGCTTCCGCACCAAGACCACCAAGCACTACCTGTACATCTACAACACGTCGAAAGAGTTCCACACCGCCACCAGCCGCATCCTGGAAACGATGTACCCGGCCACGCTCGAGTACTTCAAGCGGCAGAAGTTCAAGGTGCATGAACCGGCCACGCCGATGGTCGTGATCATGTTCGAGACGGAAGCCGAGTTCCAGAAGTACCACGCCATGCCGCCCGGCGTGGTCGCCTATTACAGCAACGTCTCGAACCACGTGGTGGTCTACGAGCGGGGCAAGCTCAATCAGGTCGCTCCGGCATTGGCCGAGCAGCAGGCCATCGCCACGATCGCCCACGAGGGCGTGCATCAGATCCTGCACAGCATCGGCGTGCAGGAGCGGTTGGCCCATTGGCCGATCTGGATCAGCGAAGGCCTGGCCGAGTACTTCGCCCCCACCACCACCGACGAGCGGCTGCGCTGGAAAGGCGTGGGCAAGGTCAACGACATGCGGATGTTCGAGATCGTCCGCTATCTGCGGCAGCCCGACCGCGAGCACGGCTCGATGGTCGAGCACACGATTTCGGCCGCCCGGCTGACGTCGACCGGCTACGCCACGGCCTGGGCGCTGACCCATTACCTGGCCGCCCGCAAGAAGGACAAGTTCTTCGCCTATCTGACCGACGTGGCCAAGGCCCAGCCTTTGGAGGCCGGCGTGACGGCCGACGTTTCCGACGAACCGCTCGACAACAAGGAGCTGTTCATCAAACATTTCGGCGCCAATTTCGGCGCGATGGAAACGGACCTGATCCGCTACCTGGAGTCGCTGCAGTAGGCGCGATTGCCCCGCTCGGCGGACCCACGCCCAGCGGCCTGCGCCGATTCCATGCGGGCCGCCGCGCAGTCGTTCGCGAGCAGCCAAAGCCCGCGAGCAGCCAAAGCCCGAGAACATCCGGTGCCCGCCAGCGGCCGGCGATCAGTTGGCGTCCCGCAACCCGCGGATCACCGATTCCAGATCGCCGTGCACTTCGGCGGTCTGGCGGACGACGATCGCTTGCCGCGGGGCGAAATAGATGATCGTGCCGTTGCCGCCGTTCACGTCCCAGGTCGACGGGGCGATCGTGTGCTGGATCAGTTCGACCAGCTGCGGCCCGTAGTCGGGCGGCCCCTGCGCGCCCCCTGCCCTGCGGCCGAACTCTGACTGGCCGCAGCGCCACTCGACGCAGCATTGCCAGAGGCAGCATTGCCCGAAGCAGCGGATTTTTCACCCGCGGCGCCGGCCGAGGTGACCAGTTCGTTGGCCGCGGCCGCGGCGGGTTTCTTGCTGGCCTTGTCGAGCCGCTTGCTGATCCGCTCGCTGGCCCGGGCGAGCCGGTTGCGCATCAGACCGCCGAGTTCGGCCCGTTCGTCCGGGTCGATGCCCTTGGCCGTCTTCAGCGATTCGTAGAGCTTGACCAGGTCGCGAACGGCTTCGTCCTGGGCCGCTCCCTTGGCCGACGATTCGCGGCGCAAGGCGGCATGCACGCGCGCCGACCAGGCGCTTTCGATCGGCTCGGCCGCACCGTTGGCCGCCGCTGCGCTGCCTGCTGCCGCGGGCTTGTCCGTCGCCGTCGATTTGTCGGCTGTCGCTGCCTCGCTTTGCCCGGCGGTGCTGGCTGCCCGGGCGGCGTTCTTTTTCTTCACCGCGGCCGCTTTGCCGGCCGGTTTGGCGGCATCGTCAGCTGTGGCGGATGCCCGCCAGCCGGTTCCGCAGATCAAGATTGCCAACAGCAGCCCAGACCGGGCCGCGACGCTGCGCACGATTCTCGACATGGCCCCCTCCTCCGATGCTTCTCTGCTATCGAGTTGAATTCGGCCGCTTATCCTCCGGTAGATAAATGAGTCGGCCGCAGTTCTTGCAAAAAATGCCCCGCGACATGCTCAGGTCGGCCATGTTGTTGGGGGTGAGCTGCTGATAGCAGCCGCCGCAAAAGCCATTTTGTACTTCGGCCATGGCGTCGGCCCCCTTCGACTTGACCACCCGGTTGTAATCGTTGCGGAAGTCGGCCGGGATTTTGTCTTCGGCCGTTTTGAGCTCGAGCTCCAGCCGCTGGATTTCGGCCGCCAGGCCCTGCGACTCGGTGCGCACGGTTTCCTGGACCTTGGCCAGCTCATCCTTGGCGACGGCCAGCTTCTTTTGCGCTTCGGCCACGATCCGCTGAAATTCGTCGATCTTTTCCAGGGCTTCGATCGTTTCGTCGGCCAGCACGCTATTGGCCATCTCGTCGGCGGCGATCTGGTCTTTGATCGCCTGGTATTCGCGATTGTTGTTGGCGGCGTTGAGCTTGCCGGCCAGAGTCTTGATTTTTTCCTCGCCCGACTTGAGCAGCAGCTGCTTCTGGTCGGCCCGGACCCGGGCTCCCTTGACCTCGGCCTGCAGCTTGGCCAGCTCTTCGTTGAGGCGCGCCAGGTTGGCCTCGCGGGCGCGGACCTGTTTGGGCCCGCGATCGGACCGTTCGCGCACGTCGGTCAGCTGGCGATGGATGCGGTGCAGCTCGCGCAGGGCTTCCGCGGTATACGACGCCATCGATTTACCTATTTTCTCAGCGGCGGGCGCCGGGGGCGCGCGCTGGTCAGCGTTTCAGCAACAATCCTTCTCTAGGATACCAAAAGTCTCGCTTTTCGCCGAACGAAAAAAAGCCGCCGGTCCCGTGACCGGCGGCTTTGCTCTGCGTCGAGTTGATTCGGCTGCGGCGAAATTTCGCTGCGCTGGCGGCGAATACCGCCCGAGCGCCGGCGAAATCCGGCCCGGCCGCGGCGTGCCGCCTAACTGGCGATTCCGCCCAAAAATCCTTCCAGCTGCTTGCTGCGCACCGGGTGCTGCAGCTTGCGCACGGCCTTGGCCTCGATCTGCCGCACCCGTTCGCGCGTCACTTTGAAGATCCGGCCCACCTCTTCCAAGGTGTAGGTGTAGCCGTCGCCCAGGCCGTAGCGCAGGCGGATGATCTCCCGCTCGCGATAGGTCAGGGTCTTGAGCAGCCCGTCGATCTTCTGCCGCAGCATTCCCTGCGTGGCCGTGGTGATCGGGCTTTCGGTGCCCGAATCCTCCAGGAACTCGCCGAAGCTGCAATCCTCGCTTTCGCCGACCGGCCGGTCGAGGCTCACCGGATGCCGGCCGATGTTCAGCACGCGGCGCGTCTCCTCGATGCTGATATCGGCCTCCCGGGCAGTCTCTTCGGTCGTCGGCTCGCGGCCGAGTTCCTGCTGCAGGCGCTTCGACACGTTGCGCAGCCGCGAGAGCACGTCGATCATGTGGACCGGAATGCGAATCGTCCGGGCCTGATCGGCGATGGCCCGCGTAATGGCCTGCCGGATCCACCAGGTGGCGTACGTCGAGAACTTGTAGCCGCGGCGATACTCGAACTTGTCGACCGCCCGCATCAGGCCCGTGTTGCCCTCCTGGATCAGATCCAGAAAACTCAGGCCCCGGTTGCGGTACTTCTTGGCGATCGAGACGACCAGCCGCAGGTTGCCGCTGGAAAGCTCGCGCTTGACCTGCTCGTAATCGCGGAACTGCCGCTCGATCAGCTCGCAGCGGCGGCGCAGGCTGTTTGGGCTTTCGAGCGTGATCAGCATCAGGTCGCGCAGCTCGCGGCGCAGGTTCGCCCGTTCGTCCTTGGCCGACGAGTCGCCGGCCAGCCGCAGCAACCGGCCCCGGATGTCGGCCATGCGTTCGCACATCTCCATCATTTGCCGCACCAGCGGCTGGACGCGGCGGGTCCGCAGGCTGAGCTCCTCGACCAGCACCAGGGCCTTGCGGCGGCTGTCGACGAAGCGGCGCCGGCAGGCCGATTTGGCCTGGTCGCTGGAGCCGCGGGAAATCAGCTGGCGGAAATCCTGCCGGTTCTGGCCGATCAGATGGTCGAGCGTCCGCAGGTTGTGCGGCATCCGGGCCATGATCTGCTCTTTGGTCAAACGCTCGGTCAGCGAGACCTTGATCGTGCGATCGAACGGAAGCGCGCCGCGATGCACCTCTTGCAGCGTGCGGACCGTCGCCTGCAGGGCAAAATTGCAGCCCAGCACCGAGCGGCGGAAACGCTTGCGGGTGACCTCGATCTTCTTGGCCAGCGAGATTTCCTCCTGCCGGGTGAGCAGCGGGATCTCGGCCATTTGCGTCAGGTACATCCGCACCGGATCGTCGCTGAGCTTCGGCAGCTCGCGCTCCGGCAAGGCGGTCAGGACCGATTCTCTTTCTTCGCTCCGCGCCTTGGCGGCGGCCGCCTTGGCGTCGGCGGCTTTGGAGCCCGTGAGCTTCGAGCCCGGAAGGTTGGCTTCCGCGGCTTTCGAGTTCGCGGCGCCGAGGTCGACGGATTCCGTCTCGGGCGCCTCGTTGACCAGTTCGATGCCCAGTTGTTCCAGGGCGATCAGCAGATTATCGAGTTTTTCGGGCGTAACCGCTTCATCGGGCAAATAGTCGTTGACCTGGTCGTAGGTCAGAAATCCTTGTGCTTTGCCCGTGGCGACCAGTTCCTGCAAATCCAGATCAGAGTGGTCCACCTGTCGATTCCCTCCCGAGCGTCGTCTGGGGACGTCGCTCCTTTAACACCGGGGGTGGTCGATCGCTTGCGCGACTGAGCATCTTGCTCCGTGACGCGTTCGACCAACCGGCAGCGGCATCCTACCCTTCCGTGGGCGCGGAAATGCCTTGCCGGCTTTTTTCCTGCTGCTGAATCTTAAGCAGCAACGCGAGCGCTTCCGATTCCGGCAGCGGCTCGCCACTCAGGCGTGTCGTTTGGGCTCGTACCTCCTCCGCACTTTTGCGGCGTTGGAAACCAGCCAAGACGTCTTCGAGGCGCGCTTCGAACTCGACATTCGGTTTCAGGCGGGCTTGCTCGTCAAGTTCGACAAGCAAGTTTTTAACCTGTGGGTCGTCAAACTCCAATAACAATCGGCCGAAGTCCGCCGCCACCCCCAGGGCCCGCAATTCCAGCGCGCGCACGTACACCTGTCGGGCCAAATCCGAGCCGATCTGATTCGGCTTGACCGTTTCCGCCAAACGATCCAGAATAGCCGGCGCAGCGAGCACCAGCTCGAGCACCTCCCGCTCCGGCAAGCTCAGCGGCGCCGGAGCCGGCTCGCTCGCCACCCCCCGCGGCGCCCGCTGCGGGGCCCGATTCCGCAGCTCGGCCAGCCGCACGCGGATCTTTTCTTCGCCCAGCCCGAACTCGCGGGCGAGCCGCGCCAGAATGGCTTCTTCCCGCAGGCGCCCCTCGGTCGTCGTGTCGTCGCGCAGCCGCGGCGCCTTGGCCACGATGTCCAGCACCTGCTCCAGCGCTTCGCTGGCCCGGTGCGTGTCGCGCACCAGGTCGATTCCCGCGGTCCGGGTTTGCACGGCATGCTCGAGCGCGTCGGCGCGCGGTCGATCAGAGCCGCGAGCGCCTCGGCCCCGCGCTCCAGCAGGAACTCGGCCGGGTCGAACTCTTCCGGCAAGGTCAGCACCCGGACGTCGACGTTTTCAGCCACGAACAATTGCAGCACCTCGCCGGCCCGTTTGCGCCCGGCCTCGTCGCCGTCGAGCACCAGCACGATCCGCAGCCGGTCGGCGAAGCGCTTGAGCACGCGGATTTGCTGCGCGCCCAAGGCCGTGCCCAGCACGGCCACCGCGTTCTCGAACCCGCATTGGTGGGCGATCACCACGTCGGTGTAGCCCTCCATGACCAGCGCGGTGCCGGTCTTGCGGATCGCATCGCGGGCCAGGTTCAAGGCATACAGGTGATGGCTCTTGGTGAACAGCGGCGTCTCGCGCGAGTTGAGATACTTGGCCGTGTTTTCCGCCTCGGGGCCGGGCAGCACCCGCCCGCCCATGGCGATCGGCCGGCCTTGGGCGTCCAGAATCGGAAACAGCACCCGGTTGCGAAACCGGTCGTAGTGGCCGCCGCCTGTGGGCCGCCGGCCGACGATGTCGGCCTTCTCCAGCACCGCGGGCGAGAACGAAGTGCCGCGGGCCGCCTGCACGATCCAATCCCATTCAACCGGCGAATAGCCGAGCTGGAAGCGCTCGATGCTGGCCGGCGTGATCGAGCGCTCGGCAAAATACTGCCGGGCCACCGCAGCCTTCGGATCGCTCTGGAGCAACCGGTGGTACTGGCTCGTGGCCCAGGCCATGGCCTGATAGAGCGTGCGTTTTTCGTCCGTCGGCGGCCCGCCGCCGCGCGGCTTGTCCAGCTGCACTCCGGCGCGCTCGGCCAGCATGGCGAGCGCTTCGGGAAACGCGACCCGCTCGATCGCCATGACGAAACTGAAAATGTCCCCCCCTTTGTCGCCGCACACCCAGCACTTGAACGATTGCCGCTCGGGATTGATCGTCAGGCTGGGCTTGGAGTCGTCGTGCCAGGGGCAAAGCGCCTTGTAGCCGCGCCCTTCGCGACGCAACTGCAGGTAGCTCCCCACCAGGTCGACGATGTCGACGGCCTCGCGAATGCGCTCCTTCACGTCCAGTGCCGACCCTTGCACGCTTGTCGCCTCCCAGCTGAATCAGAATGTCGCGCAAAGGGGAGCGCAGCCGCCGCTCGGGGCGGGTCGCTCATGCCATGCCGCTCATGCCATGCCGCACATGACAGCCGCGCGCCGGCGGCAATTCGTAGCGGAAAAAGTCCTGTTGCTCTGCGGCGGGACCGCCGCTGGTTGCCCAACGGCCAATACGGTCAAATGTCCGCTTTTTCGGGCTTTTTTTGCCGTTCCGGGTTGCCGCACGGCGCTCTTCGCGGATTATAGAACCCGCGCTCGGCGAGGGTCAAGCAACCGAAACCGAGCCAGTCGCCGCGCCGCGCCCGGTTTTTTCGCCGCCCCGTTTCCGTTCGGGCCCGGCGTGTCCGGCGGCCCGGCGTTTCTTCCCTTGTGCCGCCGTCGACACTTGGCGATAGTGCTTTCGGCAGACGGGCGGGAATCGAGCGGAAAAGGACGAGCTTTTGGCTTACGGGTCGCTGGAACTTCGCAGGGACTGGATCGCCGGAGTCACCGTGGCGGCCATTGCCGTGCCGCAAGCCATGGCCTATGCGTTGATCGCCGGCGTCGATCCGCGGTTTGGTTTGTACTCGGCGATCGTGGTCACGGCGCTGGGCTCGATCTTCGGCTCGTCGCAGCATCTGATCAACGGCCCCACCAACGCGATTTCGCTGTTGGTCTTCAGCGGGCTGGCATTTCTCGATCCCGACGTCGGCCAGCAAAGCTACGAGGCGATGTTTCTGCTGGCGATCATGGCCGGCGTCATCCAGATCGCCGTCGCCATGTTCCGCCTGGGCGACCTCACGCGGTACATTTCCGATTCCGTCGTGCGCGGCTTCATGGCCGGGGCCGGGTTTCTGGTCGCCCTGAGCCAGTTCGGCAATGTCTTCGGCATCCAGGACAAAGGCACCGGCCACCAGCATTTGCTCTATCGGCTCTGGCTTACCGCCACGACCAGCGGGCCGATCAACTATCGGGCCCTGGCGATCACCGTGGGGACCGTGCTCTTCGTGGTGTTCGGGCGGCGGCTGGCCCGGCGGCACAAGCTGCCGCGCGTCGACATGCTGGCCGCGCTCATTCTGGCGGCGGTCGTGGCCTCGCTCCTGGGCTGGTCGGAGCCCGGCGCCGACGGAAAGCCCCTCCTGGCGGTCGTCGGCCGCGTGCCGGCCGGATTGCCGTCGTTCCACGTGCCCGAGTTCCACGCCGAGTGGATTGGGCACATGTGGGGCAGCGCCACGGCGATCGCCTTTCTCGGTTTGCTCGAAGCGCTGGCCATCGCCCAATCGATCGCCGCCAAAACCCGGCAGCCGCTCGACTTCAATGCCCAATGCCTGGCCGAGGGACTGGCCAACCTGGGAGGCGGATTCTTTCAGTGCCTGCCCGGCTCGGGCTCGCTCACCCGATCGTCGATCAATTACAACGCCGGCGCGGTCACGAAGTGGTCGGGCGTCTATTCCGCCGCGACCGTGGCGCTGGTCGTGATCCTGCTCGCGCCCCTGGCCCATTACATCCCCAAGGCCGCCCTGGCCGGACTGCTGCTCGTGACCGCGGCCGGGCTGGTCGACTGGCAGCACTTGCGCTACACGCTGCGGGCATCGCAGTACGACGCGGCCCTGGTGGTGGCCACCGCGTGCACGGCGGTGTTTCTGGGCGTCGAGTTTTCGATTCTGGTCGGCACGCTGCTTTCGATCCTGCTCTATGTGCCCCGCGCGTCGCGCCTGCAGGCCAGCGAGCTGGTCGTGGCCCAGGATCGCACCGTGCGCGGCCGCACGCCGACCGATCCGGTTTGCTCGAAAATGGTCATCCTCGACCTGGAAGGCGAACTGTTCTTCGGCGCCGCTCGCGAACTGGAACGCAATTTCGACGATCTCAAGGCCCGCGTGGCCGCCGGCGTGCGGGTGATCGTGATCCGGCTCGAGCGCACGCGCAATCCCGACGTGGTTTGCATGGAGCGGTTCGAGCGCTTCATCCGCGACATGGAGCGGCAGAACGTGCTGGTGCTGCTGTGCGGCGTGCGCGACGATTTCGACCGCGCCATGCAGAACCTGCGCTTCGAGGAGTGGCTTCCCTCGAACCGCGTGTTTCACGAAACGGCCGTGACCGGCTCGGCCACGCTCTCCGCCGTGCGGGCCGGCTACGACTGGCTGGGCCAAGACCTGTGCGAATCCTGCCCCCGGCGCGAAGGCGGCCAGGAGCCCAACGGCGAGCCGCTGTACTACATGATCTGAGTGAAATGCTGCCGGCGCCGCAGATCGCGGCAGGTCCTGAGGGGACCACAGCGGCCACGTCGCCGTTTTCCGCCGGCAGGCTGTTCGCCGGCGCCTACTCGATCCGATACGGCTTGTGGTCTTTGTACAGCTCGAGCCGCTTTTGGGCGTGCTCCTGGAAATCGGCGTCGGCCGACTTGAGCTCGATCACCTGGTTCTGGTACTTGATGGCCATGTCGAAGTCGCCGCTTTCGGCATACGCGGCCGCCAGCGTGTCGAGGGCGAACGGTTCTTTCCATTCGCTCAGTTCGCAGCACTTGAGGGCCAGTTCGAGCCCCTCCTTGGCGTCGCGAATCGCATCGTCGGGGCACGTCGCCCGGAGCCAGGCCACGCCGTTGTAGGCGTCGGGGCCTTCCGGCTCCAGCCGGATGCACTCGCGGAAGTCGGCAATGGCCTTGTCGTATTGCTTCAGGCCTTCCCAGACCTTGCCGCGCTCGTAGAGGCTGCCGGTCTCGCCCGGCACCAGTTCGACGACGGCCGTGTAATCGGCGATGGCCTGCTCGAACTTGTGCTGGCGTTTGTAGCTGCGGGCGCGGTAGAAGAATGCCAGGGCCTGCTGCGGGTCGAGGCGAATCGCCGCGTCGTAATCGGCGATCGCCTTGTCGTGCTCGTCTTGCTGGGCCCAGGCGATACCGCGGCTGGTGTGCACCTCGGCCACGTCCGGATCGAGGCGGATCGCCTGCGTGTAGTCGGCGATCGCCCGGTCGAAGTCTTGCCTGGCGGTCCACAGATTGCCGCGTTCGACGTAGGCCAGCCGCAACTTGGGATCCAGCCGGATGGCCTCGTTGTAATCGGCCAGGGCCTTGTCCGATTCGCCCTTGATCTGCCACAGGTGGCCCCGAATGGCGTAATTCACCGCGTTGGGAACCAGGATCACCAGTTGATCGAAATCGGCGATGCCCCGATCGAGGTTGCCCTGTTCGAGCCAGGCCACGGCACGCAGCTTGTGCGCCCAGGCCAGCTCCTGACCGTCCTCGATCAGCCGGGTGTAGTAGGCCGGCGCGTCTTTCACCAGCAGCACCTGGTCGCGTTTGACCCAGCCCTGCGGCTCGCTGCCGACGAGCAACTCATCGCCGCGCGAATCCTGCACCACCCAGGGAATCCGGAATTCCTGGCTATCGAGCTCCTCGTCGCCGTCCTTGACCACGGCGTGGAGCTTGGGCAGAACTTTGACGCCCTGCCATTCGCTTTTCTGCTCGGGCCGGCCAGCATTGGGGGCCGCCAGCACCACCAGGGTGTACACCAGCAATGTCTGCATCAGGGGTCCTTGCTTCGTGGGTACGGGCAACAGAATCGTCGCACCGTTCGGTCGGTCACTCGTCGACGCGGCGATAGGCGCCAAAATTCTTCTCGGCCAGCGTGCGCAGGAAGACATCCATCGGGCTGCCCGGCAGGCCGGCCCCGATGCCGATCGTGTAGATCGATTCGCGCCGCGAGACATTCATGGCCGTGATCAGGTCGATGATCGCGCCCGGGGCCGAAACTTTGCCGCCGAACGGCGCGCCGTCGGTGAGAAAGAAGATCGCCTCGGCGTCGAATTGCAGGGCCGCTTCCAGCGCGTCGTACGAGGCCGTCTGCGGATGCGTGTCTTGCTTGGTGACGAACAGGTCGGCCCGCTTCTTGGCCGTCGGCTCGGCCGGCACCAGTTTCTTCTGCCACATCCGCACGTCGTTGTCGAACACCAGCACGGTGAACTGGTCCTTCGGCTGCAGGCGGTCGATCGCCGCGATCAGCTCGCGCTTGGCCGCGATCAGCCGCTGGCCATTCATGCTTCGCGAGGTGTCCATGATGAACACGATTCGCCGCGCGTAGACCGGCAGCCCGTAATACATCGTCACGCCCGGCGAGACCTTGTCGGCCGCGGCCAGCGTGCGGCTGCTGGGCGAAGGAATGCTGAACGTCGAGGCGCTTTCTTCCCACCACTTGGCCCAGGCGGCCTGGTTGTTGCCCAGCGCCTGACTGGTGACGCTCGTCAAATACTTGATCGCGTCGGCCTGGGCTTCGCCGTCGATCTCGCCCACCAGGCCGATCAGGGCCCCGATGGCCGGCTTGCTGTCGATGTGCACCAGCGCCCAAATGACCGAGCGGCGAAAGCCGAATTGCTTGGCAAAGGCCTTGGTCTGGGACAGCTTGACGAGCAGGGTCACGTCGTCCGGCTGACCGCGGGCGGCCAACTGATCGGCCAGCTCGACCGCCACCAGCCGCACGCCGGCCGAAGATTCGATCATCTTGTCCAAGAGCGCCGTGGCGTCGCCGGCCACCTGTTCGCTGGGCGAAGCGACCAGCGCCGCCAAGAGCGGCGCGGCGGTCTCGTCGGGTTGTTTGCGCTTGAGCTGCTTTTCCAGCGTGTCGAACAGATACTTCGCCGCGGCCGGAGTCTCGCTCAGCGCCGACACGGTCCCGTAGGCCGCGTCCCGCACCTCGGACGCCTCGTCCTTGGTGGCCACGCCCAGGGCCAGCTTGGCCGCGTCGGGCACCGGATATTCGGCGAGCTTCTTGACGGCGGCGATCCGGCCGTCGGGATTCTTGCCGCGCAGCTGTTGCTGCAGAGCGGTCTTGGCCGAGCGGAATTCGGCCGAACCTTCCGAGTCGGCGGCGCGCGCCCAGGGGATTGCCACCAGCGGCACCGCCAGCGCTGTGCACCAAACCGTGCGCTTGAGCATCGACATATTCCCGGCTTTCCCGGCTCGCGGCCTGGCTGCCGCCGACTTCGCCGGTCCTCGAACAATCCGCCGCACCGGACATTCTCAGGTGTCCGGGGTGGCAGTGTCAAATTCACCCGTTTCGAGCCCACCCGAGCGGGTGTCGATGGGCCGGACCGAGTTCGCCGCTGCCCAGTCATAACGGCACGTTGGCACCCCCCGCCAAACCACGATACCATGACGCTCCCCGGTCGGGTCGGACGTGGGCCGGCCGGCAGCGTCCCCCCGCCGCCGCAACCCCCCGCTGCCGCACCCAGTGCCGCCAACCATCCTTGCTGCGGAGCCCTTGTGAGCCAGATGCCGGTCGAGATTTCCAGCGCCCGTGACCTGTATCGCCAAACGCGCCGGGCGGCCCAGGTCGGGTTGCTGGTGACGCTGGGCCTGGGCCTGGCCAAGCTGGTAGGCGGCTGGCTGGGGCACTCGCTGGCCCTGCTCTCCGACTCGGTCCATTCGCTGGGCGACGCCCTGTCGAGCGCTTCGATCCTGGGCGCCTTGTGGTGGTCCGAACAGCCTGCCGATCGGGAACATCCCTACGGCCACACGCGGATCGAGTCGATCGCGGCCTCGTACGTCGCGCTGCTCTTAGTGGGCTCGGGCGTCTGGGTCGGCATCGAGGCGGTCCGGGCGTGGAACACCCCCTTCCCCGCCCCGCACTGGTACACCCTGCCGATTGCTCTGGCCAGCATCCTGCTCAACGAGTGGCTGTTTCGCTATTCCAGGGCAGTGGCCTGGCGCACCGGCTCAAAAGCCGTCGAGGCCTCGGCCTGGGACCAGCGGCTGGACGTGTTCGGTTCGCTGGTGGTCTTGATCGGCCTGGTGATAGCGATGTGGGCGGGTCCCGACTGGCACGCCGTCGACCGCGGCGCCGCCCTCATCGTGGCCGGCATCATCCTGTTTGCCGGCGCCAGCCTGTTCTGGAGCAGCCTGCAGGAACTGATGGATCGCCAGGCCGATCCCGGCCTGCTGGCCGAGCTGCGCCGCCTGGCCCTCGGCGTGGCGGGCGTGCGGGGGGTGGAAAAGCTGCTCGCCCGCAAATCCGGGCTGGAGTATTTCGTCGACGTGCACGTCGAGGTCGACCCGGCGATCAGCGTGGTCCAAGGGCACGAGATCGGCCACGCGGTGAAGGACCGGCTGATCGACCAGCTCGCCGCCGTGAAAGACGTGCTGGTGCACATCGAGCCGTTTGACGGATAGCGGGGCACTCGCCGGGAACGCCTGATCCCGGGCCGCGCCGCCGCCGGTGCCGATCCCGGCCTCAGGGCTTCTCGCGCTGATACGTGACCAGAAACAGCGGGCTGCCTTCGCTGGTCTTGAATTCCGTGGGTCGGTTCTTGCCGCCCAGATCGTAGCAGACGCGGAGCGTGTCGCCGGCCAGCTCGTAAATGGCCAGGATCGTGCGGCCTTTGTTCGGGCCGTCGGTGCCGGTGATGTCGAGCTGCTTGGGCTGGACGGCCGGATCCCGCTTGACGGTTCCCTCGTCGACCTTGTCACCAATGGTGACCTTGTACTTGTCGCCGGCGATGACCAGCCTGATCGATTTGCGCACCTCGTCGGGAAACATCTTGCCGCCCAGCTCGGCCGCCGTTGGCAGCCACGTGCCGTCGAGCCCACCGTCTTTCTCGTCATCGGCGCGGACGACTGCGAGCGAAAGCGTCAGCGTCAGGCCCGCAAGCAAGATGGATTTGAGCAGCATGTCCGGCTCCCTGTTGATTGGCGCGGCAAATCGTACCCCAACTCGGACTCGCGCCGCCCTCCCGTCGTTTCTTCGTCCCCTACCCTCTACCCCCTACTCTCTACTCCCCATCTCCGCGCTCCTACGTCCACATTTGCCGATCCAGCATGCGATAGTTGATCGCCTCGCTGACATGCTCTGGCTTGATCGGTCCGTCTTCCAGACCATCGAGGTCGGCGATGGTCCGAGCAACACGCAGAATCTTATCGTGTGCCCGAGCCGAGAGGCCCAACTCTGTCATCGCCGCCTTGAGCAAATTCATACCGGCGTCGTCGATCTTGCAGTGTTGCCGAATCTGCTTGTGCGTCATTTTGCCGTTAATGCGGGTCGGACTGCCGGCGAAGCGACGCTTTTGAATTTCCCGAGCATGCACAACGGCCTCACGCATGGTCGCACTGGGCGTGCCCCCACCTTGCCCTGCCAGTTCTTTAAAGGGCACGGCCGGCACTTCGATGTGCAAATCTATTCTGTCGACCAAGGGCCCGCCCCTATTGACCCTTTCAATATACCGGCGCAGGGATAGCATTCTTGTCAAAGCCCGTGGAGAATGATGCAAACCTGCCACGTATTCGACTTGAAAGCAATTGATTTGGCACGCCGGAAACTCATTCTTGTGTTCCTAATCGTAGCAGAAATTGGAATTGCTGGTTGTCAACACAGGGAAGCAACGATGTCCGACGACCCCTCCGAGTCTCAAGATCGTCACGAAGAATTTCTTTTTCGTGTCTCGGAGAAAGTGTTCCAGCGACTCGATGATGTCGGGTTCGATCACCTTTCGGACGGCGAAAAAGTATTTGTTTGCGTTTGGAGTCTTGAGGCAGAAGTCAACAACGGCGGTTTTGACCAGTACTTTTTCAATTCCTCTGGAGATTGGGCGATTGAAACGCCAGCCGCTCTCGACCAAATCGGTGCTGCGAAAACGGCAGCGTTAGTTCGGAAAGCAAACTCGGTATTTCCTGGCGGGCAACCCGCTGCGGATCGGCAACTTCGTCAACAACAACTCGAAGCCCTAGCCGATTCATCAAAAGAAATGCTTGGCGAACTGGATCAGCAATTTTACAAGTACCGCGACAATTTGTCTTCGTTGCTAACTGGGTTTGCCAGGGCGAAGATCGAACCGCAATAGCGGCATCAGAATTGGGTTTTCGAGCGGATCACGTCCACATCTGCCGATCCAACATCCGATAATTGATCGCCTCGCTGATATGCTCGGGCTTGATTTGTGCCTCTTTCAGGCCATCGAGGTCGGCGATGGTCCGGGCCACGCGCAAAATCTTATCGTGTGCCCGAGCCGAGAGGCCCAACTCTGTCATCGCCGCCTTGAGCAAATTCATACCGGCGTCGTCGATCTTGCAGTGTTGCCGAATCTGCTTGTGCGTCATTTTGCCGTTAATGCGGGTCGGACTGCCGGCGAAGCGACGCTTTTGAATTTGCCGAGCATGCACAACGGCCTCACGCATGGTCGCACTGGACGTGCCCCCACCTTGCCCTGCCAGTTCTTTAAAGGGCACGGCCGGCACTTCGATGTGCAAATCTATTCTGTCGACCAAGGGTCCGCTGATCTTGCTCATGTAGCGCTCGATCTGCGGCAGCGAGCAGTGGCAGTCGCGGCGCGGGTCGTTGCGATAGCCGCAGGGGCACGGGTTCAAGGCCGCAATCAGGATAAACTCGGCCGGAAACGTCGTGCTGGCCAGCGCCCGGGAGATCGTCACGGTGCCGTCTTCCAGCGGCTGGCGCAGGACCTCGAGCGTGCGGCGGTTGAACTCGGGCAATTCGTCCAGAAACAGCACGCCGTTGTGGCTGAGCGAGATCTCGCCCGGGGCCGGAGTGCTGCCGCCGCCGACCAGCCCCGCGTCGCTGATCGTATGATGCGGCGAGCGATAGGGCCGCGTGGCCAAGAGCGGCTGGCCGGCCTGGAGCAGGCCCATGGCGCTGTAGATCCGCGTGGTCTCGATCGATTCGCCGGGCGTCAGCTCGGGCAGGATCGTGGGGATGCGCTTGGCCAGCATCGTCTTGCCCGAGCCGGGGGGCCCGAGCATCAAAATGTTATGTGCGCCGGCCGCGGCGATGGTCAGGGCCCGCTTGGCCATCTCTTGCCCGCGCACGTCGGCAAAATCGACGTCGTACTGCGAATACACCCGGAACCATTCGTCGAGCCGCGGGGGCGTGGGCTCGATCTCGATCTGGCCGGTGAAAAACGCCACGGCTTGGGCCAGGCTGCTGACGGCGATCACTTCGACGCCGGCCACCACGGCCGCTTCGGCTGCGCTCTCCGTGGGCACGACCAGGCCCACCAGGCCGTTCTGCCGCTGGGCGGCGATGGCCATCGACAGGGCCCCTTTGGTCGGCCGGGTGCTGCCATCGAGAGCCAGTTCGCCGACCACGGCGTACTGGTCGAACTTGTCCGAGGCGATCTGTCCGCTGCCGGCCAGGATGCCCAGCGTGATCGGCAGATCGAACGAGGCGGCCTGCTTGGGCAATTCGGCCGGAGCCAGGTTGATGACCACGCGGTCCTGCGGCCGCTGGAAGCCCGAGTTGACCATCGCCCGTTCGACGCGGTGCGTGCTTTCCTTGACGGCCGCCTCGGGCAAGCCGACGAGAATCGTCTTGGGCAGGGCACCGGGCGAGACGTCGACTTCGACTTCGACCGGCACGGCCTCGATGCCCACGAGCGAGAAGGTTTTTAGTTTCGCAAGCACGGCGGCGGAGCAGGCAGTTGGGGGCAGCGGGTCGAGCGGAAAACGAAAACCCCTCTCCCTCTGGGAGAGGACGGGTGAGGGACCGTGCCCAAACAAAACGCAGCGGACCAAAGGCAGCAGGCAAAAGGCAGATAAACGGCAGGCGGCCTCCTGCACACGCGACCGCCATTGTCGTTCCGCGGCAGTGTGGGTGCAACTAGACCGGGGAGATCGCGGACTGGGGGATTGCGGGACAATTCCGCCGCGTTGATTCCCGTCTAGGGGTCGGCTAGGATCGTGCCGCGCCGGTACCAAGCTGCCGGCCGCCTTGGGCGATTAATCCGTCCAGCGGCCATGCACCGCGGCGGGGGAGCAATCTCGTGCGACGGTTTTCGCTGCGCTCGCTGCTGCTCTCGATCGCCGCGATGTCCGTCTGTTGCGGGTTGCTGCGCGTGGCGGCGACGACCGAGGACTCGGCCCTGCGGCTGGTCCTGGTGTGGTTGGCGCTGGCCGGCTTCGGGGGGATTATCGGCGCGTATTTTGACGACGTCCTGGCCGGCGTGGCATACATGCTCGCTGTGATCATTGGCCTGTTGATGCTCGCCATGGGCGCGATTATTGCCTGTGTCGTGTTCTTCTGAAGAGCGCGAGCCGATAGCGGCGGCGGGAGATTCACGTAAATGCGCCCGACCCTGGGCTGAGCTCTTGCGGCCCTTCAGGCCGGGCGTGCCGAGCCGCCAGCCCGCGTTTGATTTCGGGCCCGCCCCTCGGGCCCAACGGGCCCGGAGAGCCCAGCCCAGGGTTGAGCGACCTTGCGAAACCCTGGGTAACCGATCCACCAACGAGGTGTCTGCCCTGAAGGGGCAGATGGTGCGCACCGTGGGCCCGCATTCGTTGAATGCCGGCGATCCGGATTAGCGGCGCGAAATGGCAGGAGGACCGGCCGATAGCCAAGCAGCGGCCGTGGATCCGTCACTGTCGCCGATTATTCGGACCATTAAACTCATCACGCGTCCACCACTTTATTTCTGTTATACCTGACTTTGCCGTCAGGACGTCGTTCAGTGCCTTCTGCAATGTCAACACCGGTCCCGTGGTGTCGATTTTCCGCAACCAGCGCCGGATGAACGGGCGACTGGGCTCGATAAAGCAAAGGAAGCCATCTTGGTGCTCGCCGTACGGCCCAAGACCAATCCAGAGCTTAAATCGGTCGTTCTCAATTGGCACCACCCAGCCCCAGTCCTCCCAAAATGGCTCGCCGGGCTCGAAACCTTTCTCCCGCATTCCGGCGACAAGGAAATCGGCAAGCCGCTTTCCAAAACTGTGTGGGTTCAGGGCCGCCTCGTCCTCATCGCAGGGCGGAAAAAGATCGGAGCGGAATTCAACATGCGTTTTCATTCCATTTTACGAGCGATGCGAACTCGCCCCGTTTTCCATGGCCTCCCGTAGAAACGCCGCACGCCCGTCACTTCACCGCTTCGATCGCACCCATCACGCTGTCCCTGACCACTTCGTGTCCGCGCTTGCCCAGGTGGCCCTTGTCCCAGGCCCAGTATTCCTGCTTGAGCGACTCATCGGGCGTGCCCGGCTTGCGGAACTCGGCGGCAAGGTCGGCCAGGCCGGTTTGCTTTTCCTTGGCCACGTCGCGCACGGCTTGCTCCAGTTCGGCCATCGTGTCCCAGCGGCCGTGCGCGGCATTGGTCGTCATCAGCAGGATGTCGGCGCTGCCCCCGGTCTGGCGGCGGATGCGGTCGACGGCCGCTCGCAGATACTCGGCAAAACGCGGGCCGCGCACGCCGGTGTCCCAATCGTTGTAGCCAAACCAGACGGTCACCAGGTCGGGCTCGGGCGCATCCACCGACCAGCGGGGCATCAGGATCGTGTTCTGGCTGAGCGTGGTGCCGCCGATGGCCGGATTGACGATCGTGACCTTGCTGCCGTACTTGTCGGAGAGAGCTTTGGCCAACAGCCCGTGCCAGACGACTTCCTTGTTGGCCCAGTGGTGCTCGTCGGTCAGCGAATCGCCCATCGTGACGATCGTGACCGGCCTTTTGGCCCGCAGTTTGGCCGCAATCCGCGCGAGGCCCGGGCTGCCGGCCGGCGGAGCAGCATCGAGGCCGTCGATGTGCGGCTCGAGCGCGATCTGGTCGATCGCAAAGGATTCGGCCGGATAGTCGCGCCAGTAATACCACTTGCCGAAGAAGAAGTTGCCGAAGCCACTGGGGGCGTAGCCCTGCCTGGCATCCACCAATGGGCCGGACAATTCGGGGATCACGTTGCGCCAGGGCACGGTGATCTTGCGCCACTCGATCGAGTCGATCGGAAAGCAGTAGCCGTAGCGCAGGCCGTAATCGCTCTTGTCGATCAGCTCGATGCCTCCCCAGCTCTTCGAGCCGTCTCCTTTGACCCAAAAGCTGAAGCCGTCCGTGCGGTCCCAGTCGGGCGAGCCGGGCATCGAGGCCGTCATGAAGCCGCCGCTGGCCCCGGCCGCGAAATTCAGCCAGGCCGCCTGGCCGAACTTGCCCGGCACAAGCTCGATCGTGCCGGCTGGATGCTTCACCCCCTTGTCGTCGGCGAATTCACCGACCTTGAAGCGGAGCGTCTCCATGTCGAACAGCACGCCCGCCGCATCCTGGGCCCGGCCGCTTCCGGCCAGGGTCGCCAGCAGCAGCAGCGAAAAGCCAGCAGTCGTCCGGCAGCACGTGCGGGGATCCATACGGTTTTCCGTCTCCAGGGGGGCGGGAAAGGTGGGCTCAAAGCTCCGCCCTGGCAAGCTAACCCGGCGCCACGGGACATTCAACCCTGTGGGCCCAGCCCTGTTCTCAAGGGTCTGTCCTGCGGGAAGTTGCCGACCCCTGCGAAGGGCTGGCGATCCGCGCTAGCTCGGCGCCACCCGCCCCATTGACCTTCGCGCGCTTCGGGCGGCGGCGGTATACTTCCGCCCCCTAAAAAAAGCCGCCGGCCGTTTTGCAGAAAAGCGAGAATCCATCATGGGCAACTGCAGATTCCCGATCAGGTTCGCCGGGCTCCTGGCGGCGGCTGCGCTGTCGGCTGGCGGCGCGGCGGCCGACGATGCCGAGAGCAAATCAACCGTCAAAGCGGACGCCCCGCCCACGGCCGATGTGGCCCGGCTGCAGGGCTCCTGGCGGGCGCTGCGGCTGAAGGTCGGCAACCGCACGGTCGAAGTACCCGGCCGATCGAAAAACAGCCCCGGCGTGACACTCGAGCTGCACGGCGACCATTACGAATTTCAGGGACTGGGCGCCGAGTTCAAAGGACGATTTCGCGCCGACACCGCTGGCAACACCAGGCGGATCGAGTTCATGCGCGACAACGGCACGACGACGGTGAGCAGCTACCGGATCAAAGGAGACTCGCTCAAGCTGACCGGCATGAACACCGATCCCCACGTTCAGGGTGCCGATGCAGACGCCCAGGTCTGGACGTTCGAGCGTGTGAAGCCGTAGCGGCCGCTCGTTTGGCAAAGCTGCGCCGGCAGCCGGGCTTACTGCTGGTCTTTGGGCTTGCGCGTCTTCTTCTCGGCCTTGGGCTTGGCCTTGGCCGCGGCGGCCAGCCGCTTTTCTTCGGCCCGCTGGGCCCGGGCTGCTTCGCGCTTCGACTGCGAGCCCCCCTTCGACTTGCTCGTGCTCGTGCCGCTGCCCGGCGAGGGCGGCCCGTCGTAGTACAGCTGCGGCTGACTGCCGAAGCCGCCGCCCATGATCGGATTGGCCACGCCGGTTTGCACGCCGTGGAAGCCGCCCATGCCTTGAAGCATCCGCATGCCCATCATGGCGCCCAGCTGCTGCGACGGCATGCCGTTCATGCCGTTCATGCCGGGCATGAAACCCGAGTTCTGCCCCATCATGCCGTAAGGGTTGTACAGGCCCGGATAAGTGCCCTGCGGAAACCCACCGACGGCCTGCGCCGCTGCGCCCGTGGCGAGCACGGCCCAGAGCGTGGCACTCAAACCAGCGGCGGCAAAGGCGCTTCGTCTCATGGCGACCTCGATTTCCAGCTCTGTGCGGCGTAGGCGCGGCGGAAGCTAAAGCTGCACGTTTATTCTATCTTGTCGACCCAGGCTGTTCAATCGTGTCAGTCTTTGTATTTACCCTGAATTCAATGTTTGACTTACGCGCTGTCCGGCCGCCAGAATGACCCAAGCTTCGATCCGCGTTCGACATGCGCTCCAGCGGAGGAACAGCCATGAGAGCGGTTTTTGCCACCCGGGCTGCGCATTGGGCCACTTGGGGGCCGGTTGTGCTGCTGGCGGCCGGCGCTGCCCTGCTGGCTGGCCGATCAGCCCCGGCGGCCGATTTTCAGGTTACCCAGGACGACGACCAGATCCGCATCGTCGGGCCGCAGCTCGAAGCCGCGATTCGCAAACGGGGCTACGTGAGCGGAGTGGCCGGCGGGTCGCTGGTCGATCGCCAGACCGGCTTTCGCGACGCGGGCTTTGGCCTGGATATCGTCGACTGGCTGATGGAGCCGGGAAGCGACAAGGCCTATCGCGACAAGCTGCCGGACCACATGGTCTATCAGTTCGACAACGCCTACCACGGCCGCACGCCCAAGCGCACCGTCGAAGGGCCGCAGATCTGCACCCAGGCCAAAGCGCTCGAACCCAAAGTGATCGAAGGGGCCGGGTTCGTCGGCGTCACGCTGGCGTATCGCTACAACCTGGCCGCACCCGGAAAGAAGACGGGTTCCACCTGGACGCAGACGCTGGTCTTTCCGGCCGGCGAACGGTTTTTTCTGTCCAGCGATCGGATCGACTCGGTCAATTCAAGCGACGCGCTGTTCCTGCGGCTCGACATGCCCGGCCACATCAAGCACGACAAGGGCAACACCTTCAGCGAAGTCTATTTGAGCTACCTGGGCGACAAGCCGATCCCGGCCAGCGAGTTTGCCAGCGACTTTGCCCCCGACGAAAAATTCAACTACACCCGGGACGAGGAAAAACTGCCCGAGCGGTTCATTCGGGCATATCATCTGCGCGACCCGAAGTCGGGCCAGGCCGGGCCCTGGCTGGCCGGCATGACGCTCAACGCCGACATCGTCAGCGAAGCCTGGTGCCATCAGCGGGGCTATGTATGCCTGATCGAAGAGTTCGGCGGCCGGCCGATCCAGGCCGGGCAGAGTTTCTCGGCCGCGTTCATCGTCGGCTTTTTCGATTCGATCGCCGACATGCACGACGCCTACGACTGCTACGCCGGCCACAACGGCCTGGTCGTCGACAAGGACGGCTGGCGACTGACCGAGTAGCACGCCGGACGGCAGACGCACCCTCAGGCGGCGGCGTGGCCGGGCCCCTCGGGCGCGGCACTCCCGGCCGGCAGCTTCACCAGCGTCTCGAACCAGCCTTGCTGAACGATGATGCCGTCCTGGTTGACCAGCTGGCGGCGCCAGGTGATCAGGCCGTGGCGGCGCCCCTTGGCTTGCTTGTCGAGCACCTGGGTTTCGACGTGCACCGTATCGCCGATGAAAATCGGCTGCAGGAACTTCCAGTCGACCACGCGCACGAAGGCGGCCGTGCTCATCGCCGGGCTGCGGCTGCCCAACCCCGCCACCAGCGACAGGCCCAACAGCCCATGCGCGATCGGGCGGCCGAACGGCGTCGACTTGGCGAAATGATGATCGACGTGCAGCGGATTGAAATCGCCGGTCACGCCGGCGAAATTCACCACGTCGGTCTCGGTGATCGTGCGCGACGGGCTTTGCCAGCAGTCGCCGATAGCGACCTGGTGAAAGCAGAGCGGCTCGTCCTGATAAGCGGTCATGGCAACGAGCAAGGCGACGGCGGATCAGCTGGCGCAAGCAAACGCGCAAGAACAGCTGGGCTTATCTGGGTGTCTTCGGCCGCGCCCGCACGGCCGGATGAGAGATTTTTCGCCCCCGCGCGGCCGGACCGCCGGCGGCGAAGAGCATCGAGGCTTGCCAATCCCCTTCCGCCGTGACCGGCTGAAGCCTAATCCGCCTTCGCCGTGACCGGCTGACGGCTAGTCCCCTTCCGCCGTGACCGGCTGAACGTCGGGATCTTGCGGACCGCGGGGCGTCACGTCGATGGCGGGGCGGCCGTTGACCTCGCTGCGGCGGTTGATCGACGGTCCGATCAATTGCTCCAGCTCGTGTTCGTCGAGCACTTCCTGGCGCTCCAGAGCCTCGGCCACGCTCCGCAGCTGATCGTGGTGCTCGGACAATAGCTCGGTTGCTCGCTGGGCGGCCGCGTTGAGGATCCGCGAGACTTCTTCATCGATCAGCTGGGCCGTGTGCTCGCTGAATTCGCGCTGCTCGTGGAATTCCTTGCCCAGGAACGGATGCTCTTCGCTGGTGCGATAGGCGACCGGGCCGAGCCGTTCGCTCATGCCCCAGGCGGTGACCATGCGGCGGGCCAGCTTGGTGGCCTGGGTCAGGTCGTTTTCGGCGCCGGCGCTGTACTGGTCGAAGATCAGTTTCTCGGCCGCGCGGCCACCCAGGATGAAGACCAGCCGGGCGTGCAGATCGTTCTCGTTGATGTTGAGGCGATCCTCCTCGGGCAGCAATTGCGTGACTCCCAGCGAGCGACCGCGGGGAATGATCGTCACCTTGTGCACCCGGTCGGCTCCGGGAATCAGCCAGGCCAGCAGCGCGTGACCGGCCTCGTGATAGGCGGTGAGCTGCTTTTCCTTGCCGGTGAGGACTTCCTCGCGCTTGGCGCCCATCAGCACCTTGTCGCGGGCGTGTTCGAAATCCTCCATGTCGACTTTGTCTTTGCCCTGCCGCGTGGCCCAGAGCGCGGCCTCGTTGACCAGGTTGCGGATGTCGGCCCCGGTCAGGCCGACCGTGCCGCTGGCCAGCCGTTCCAGGTCGACATTGTCGGACAGCGGCACGTCGCGGACGTGGACTTTGAATATCGCGACCCGGCCCCGCTGCGTGGGCCGGTCGACCGTGATGTGCCGATCGAAGCGCCCCGGCCGCAACAGCGCCGGATCGAGCACGTCGGGGCGGTTGGTGGCCGCCAGCACGATCACCGATTCGGTCTGCGAAAAGCCGTCCATTTCGCTCAGGATCTGGTTGAGCGTTTGCTCGCGCTCGTCGTGGCCGCCTCCCAAGCCGGCGCCGCGGATGCGGCCCACGGCGTCGATCTCGTCGACGAACAAGATCGCGGGCGAGGCTTCTTTGGCCGTCTTGAACATGTCGCGCACGCGGCTGGCGCCCACGCCCACGAACATCTGGATGAATTCCGAGCCCGAGATCGAAAAGAACGGCACGCCCGCCTCGCCGGCCACGGCCCGCGCCAGCAGCGTCTTGCCGGTGCCCGGCGGACCCATCAGCAGCACGCCCTTGGGCACGCGCCCGCCCAGTCGCTGGAACTTGGCCGGGTTCTTCAGGAACTCGACCACTTCCTGCAAGTCGTTCTTGACGCCCTCTAAGCCCGCCACGTCGGCAAACGTGATCGGCTTGTTGCTCGTTTCGTAGCGCTTGGCCGGGCTCTTGGCAAAGCCCGACAGGATGCCGCCCCCCATGAACTGATCGCGGGCCCGGCGGAACATCATCCACACGCCGGCAAACAGCAGCACGGTGACGACCATGTAGACGACCAGCACCAGGGCCGTGCTGTCGGTCTGCCGGGCGGCCTCGATCTTGACGTCCTTGGCCAGCAGTTCCTTGTCCAGGTCCTCGCCCACCAGCGGCGAAAGCACGACGCGGAAGTCGAGCGCGGCCTCGCTCGTTTTGCCGTCGCCCGGCTTGCCGTCGGCCTTTTCTTTTTCCTTTTCCTTTTCGACCTTGTCGGCCGGAAGTTGCTTGAATTTGCCGATCAGCTCATGATCGGAGAATTCGACCTGCTTGACGTTGTCGGCCTTGAGCTGCTTGCGGAAATAGTCGTAGCTGACGGCCCGGGGCACCGCCGCATTGCCGGTGAAGTACAAAAACGCGAGCGCCAGCATCAGCACCAGGAACAACCAGGCGCCGGACGCATTCCAGGCCGCCCGGGGGGGCGACAATTTCGGCTTGGGGCTCGTCCCGCCGGTCGGTTGATCCATCGAAACTCTTTCACGACAAAGAATCGAAACAGCGCTGAAATCTGGACCATCCCGGGGCCGAATAGCCCCTGCGGCCCGGGGGGCGGCAACCGCCCGAAGCGCGGTGGCCGCGTGCCTGGCGGAAAGCGGCCCCGTGGGCCCCGCAGGCAGGATGCGACCGGGAGCGGGCGGCATATCCACCCCTCCAGGAAAAATTGTATCCCACCGGCCCGCGATTTTCACCCCTTAGGCCCCGGCAAGCGGCCTTTGAGGGGCGCCCGGGGTGCCGGTCGCAGCGCCCGCGCGGCGTGCGCCCGGGCATTCTCGTTGGGGGGGACGCAGGGTGCCAGGCCGACCCGCTGAGTGCTGTCGCGGGCGCAAGCGACCGGCGTGCGGTCACGGAAATGTTCGCCGCCGGGCGGTGCTAATAGGCCAGTGCGGCCTGCAGCATGAAGGTGCCGGTGGGATAGAAACGGCTCGGATCGCCGCTGCGGTAGACCAGCGCCCGATCGAACACGTAGCCGACGTCGAACATGCCGTGCAGTCCGTTGTTGGCATACGACTCCAGGCCGACGGTCACGCGAATGTCGTTGTAGTCGACCTGGTCGTCGAAACCGGCCGCGCGCCGCACCGTCCACGAGCCGCCGCCGTATTCGCCCCGGATGAAGCACCACAGGTCGGTCGTGCGGACCGTCTTCCAGCGTTTGGAAATTTTCGGCGTGGGAAAGAAAAACTCCCAGCGGGCATCCGGATTGGGCGTCCAGATGACGCCGCCGGCCGGCAGGATCTTGACCAACACACGATCCAGATACACAACGCCCAGGACGATCTGGAATTGCTCGGTCACCGTGGCCACGGCCAGACCGCGTCCGAGAATACGCAGGCTCTCGCTGTTGACCGCGTGAAAGTCCGTGTACATGCCGACCCGCACTCCCACGTCGGCCGTCAACCAGGGGGTGACCTTCGGCATGATCCGCGGCCGCCAGGCCACGTCCAGGTACGCGCTGTACGTGGTCGGCGGCATGTCGGCGTTGTCGGGTGGCACCGAGACCGGGCCTTGAAAAAAATCAAAACTGAAGCCGGGCGTGATTAAGAGCGGTGCCTGCTCGTAGAGAATCGGCACCGCGAACGTGGCGAACAGATTGGTTTCCGTCACCCCCAGCTTGTTATCGCCGCCATTGGCGCCGATATAAGCCGTGCTCAGGCCCATGCTTTGTATCAGGCGCATCGGCGCGGCGGCCGATTCGTACCAATTGGGCGGCAGGCTCGGAATCGTGAAGCTCTCGCTGATCGGCTCCGAGACGGCGCCCGGCGTCGGCGCAAACGGAGACGGGGCATAAGGCGACGGCGCATACGGCGAGTAGGGCTGCGCCGGGGCCGTCGCATAGGGATCCCACGTGGGCGGCACGGTTTGCACGTTGGGCGCCAGCGGCGCTGTGGGCGGAATCGGCGAAGCCGGCGGCGGCGAGGAAAACGTGCCCACCGGCGGCACCACCGATGTCGACGGTGCGCCGCCGTAGATCGTCGTGTCTTGCACCAGCATGCTCGGAAACTGCACCCGCTGACCCCAAGCCGGGGCCGCCATCAGCAGCACAGCGGCGGCGCAAAGGCCGCGCAAATTGCGGAGGATGGTGGGCAAGGTTCCCTCGACGTGACGCGAAGCCGAATGGCAACGAGGAAAGGGCGTGCAAAAGAACCGTTTCGCCGTCGTGCTTGAGCCGCCACCGATCGGTGATCAGCCGCCAACGCCAAAAACAGCCTTTTGCACCGGGGGTAAGTAGCATTGACCGGCACTGAGGGTCAAGATCACTGGAGATTCCCGCTCAGATAGAGCGCTGCTGCCAGCAGCCGACCGGCGCCGCGGGGCTTGCGCCGGCAACCGCCAGCTGCGATGTCCCAGCCGCCAGCGGTTACATCAACGTTGCCAGCGGTTACATCACTGCCGCCAGCGGCAACATCCCAGCCGCCAGCGGCGCCAGCGAACGCCTCGCCGCCGTCCGCGGTGGCTGCTACCATGCCAGCGGGGCCCGCGCGAAACACGCCCGGTGCGCTCCCCGTCAGGCAGCCGACCAGGATCCATGAACCCGACCGCCGACTCGATCGACGTCCCGCGGCTATTGGCCCACAGCTTCCTGGCCGGGGCCGAATATCACGCCACGCTCGAATCGACCCAGGATCGTGCCCAGGCGGCCGCCGCCGCCGGCGAGCGCGGTCCGCTGCTCATTGTGGCCGATCAACAGACGGCCGGGCGTGGGCGCGGCAACAATCGCTGGTGGACCGGGCCGGGGAGCCTGGCGTTCAGCCTGCTCGTCGATCCGGCGCTCTGGGATCTGCCGGCCGGCGCGGCGCCGCTCAGGTCGTTGGCCGCGGGAGTGGCCGTCGTGGCCGCGATTGCGCCGCACCTGCATCCGCATCGCGTCGGCTTGCACTGGCCCAACGACGTCTACGTCGGACCGCGTAAGCTGGCCGGCATCCTGATCGATCTGTTGGCCGACGGCCGCCACATCCTGGGCATCGGCCTGAATGTCAACAACTCGCTGGCCGCGGCGCCGGCCGAGGTGCGCGACCGGGCCACGTCGCTGGGCGACCTGACTGCCAGGCATCACGACCGCACCGGCTTGCTGCTGGACATCTTGAGCGAATTGGCCGCCACCTTCCGCCAGGCGGCTGCCGAGCCCGAGGCGTTTGGCCGGCGATTTCAGGATCTTTGCCTGCAGATCGGCGAGCGCCTGACCGTGACCGCGCACGGCACGAGCACCGCGGGTCGCTGCCGGGGCATCGCCGCCGATGGCGCCCTGCTGCTCGAAACCGAGCGCGGGGTCCAGCGGATCTACTCCGGCACGCTGCACTAAAGACGGTCTAAAAACCTGCTCGGAGAGGGGACAGTCCCCGCAGGTTTTGAAACCAGTTTTAGCAGCCTGGGGAAAAAAGCCTGCGCTCGGCTGCGGCCTGGCCGGCTTCAGCGGCTGGCTTCCACTTCGATGTTTTGCGCCGTGCGGTACACGGCCGCCTTGCGCACGACTTCGCCGTGTCCGCTGTGCACGAGCGACCAGGCCAGGTCCGAAAACTCGCTCCACTCGACCAGGCCCCAGCCGCGCACGTCGACATACACGTCGGCCAGGCTCGGGCTCCGCTTCACGGCCAAAATCAACCGGTCGCGCGTGCGAAAAACGTGAAAATTGAGCGCGCCCCAAACCAGTCCACAGCCGACCACTACGAGTATCACCGCCAGATAGAATCGGCGCATTGTTTGGCTCCTCCCGGCAATACCGGAAAATGAGGGGGGGCCGACTCTAGCCGGGCAGCCCCACCAGCGGCAATGCCAATGCTGCCCCAAACCGGCCCCCGGGGACCCACTGCGGCGGGGCTCGCCAGCCACCCCCAGCCAGCACCTGGCGACCAGTGCACAGCCTGCGCAGCGAGAATCGGGCCCGCGTCGGGGAGTATGATGGAAGACGCGGCCGGCCGTGCCCAAAAAAACGCTTGGCGCCCCTGCCAGCAGGCTGCCCCGCGGCGCTGGGTGACACCATGATTCTTGACCGTCAACGCTGCCCGGTGACTGAAGCTCGAACGCGCGCTGCGCGGCGGCGCGCCGGCCGCAGGATCCTCGCCGGCTGCCTGCTGATGGCGGCTGCCGCTTTTCCCTCTGCGCGCCGACGAGAACCCCTTCGGCTTGCCGGCCCCGCTCGATCCCAGCCGCGTGGGCTCGGTCATGCTGCACGGCGGCGGGGACGGCGTCGACGACCAGATTCGGCAGGAGTTCGTCCGGCTGGCCGGCGGCCGCGATGCCCGCGTCGTGCTGATCCCGTCGGACATGTGCCAGCGCGGCAAGGACTATGACGGCAATCCGGTGCCGGGCGGAGAGACGATCAAGGATTACCAGGTCCGCATCGCGCTCGCGTCGCACTATGGCGGCTGGGCCGAGTTTGGCACGCGGGGCCAGGTGGCCGACTTTCATTTTCTGTTTCACGATCCGGACGACGATCCGCGCGACGAGAAGTTTTACGCCCTGTTGGAAAACGCGACCGGGGTCTGGCTCCCGGCTTACGATCAGGCGTGGCTGCCGTCCCGGTATGCCGCGAAATATCCCGGGCAGACGTCGCGGTTCCAGCTCGCCCTGCGCAACCTCGTGGCCCGCGGCGGCGTGGTGGGGGGCAATGGCGGTGGCATGGCCAGCTTGCCCGAGACCGTGATCGCCGGCGACATGCCGGACGACGGAGGTTGGGTCCGGGCGCAGCTCTGCTTCGGGCTGGCGCTTTGCAATGGCGTGGTCGCGGATCAGAACTTCGAAGTGCACGCCGGCCGGCTGGAGCGGCTCACCGATTTGCTCCGCAACGGCCGGACGCTCGATCGCTTGGGCGCCCGGCCGGGCGTCGAACGCCGCACGATCGGACTGGGCATCGAGCAGCAAACCGTGCTCATCCTGTCGGGTGGCACGATTCGTGCGCTCGGCGCCGGGCGCGGCCACGTCTTTCTCAAGAGCAACGGCGATCGCACGATCACCTGGCGGACCCTGGCTGCCGGCGAGGATCCGCTGGTCGTGCAGTCCAGTTCCGACCGGCCCTATCGCGGCGAGACGGCCGACGTCGCGCCGAACGATCCCGACTTCAATCCATTGGGCATGCCGCGGCCGCTCGATCCGGCGTGCTGGGGGACCGTCGTTCTGCATGGCGGCGGCGATACCGACGAAATCGTCGACCTGATGCCCAAGCTGACCGGTGCCGCCAAGCCGCGGCTGGTGCACTGCCCCATGGCTCGCGAAACCTGCCGGCCCGCCCCCGACGTAAGCCCTCGGCAGCTGGCCGACGAGTTGGAGCGCCAGTTCCTCGAATGGCGGCAACTGCAAACGGCCGGGCGGATCGAGGACCTGGCATTCGTGACGACCAGCAGCCCGGGCGATGCGAACCGGGCGGAATTCGTCCGACCGCTCCAGCGGGCCGACGGACTTTGGTTCTGCGGCGGCGATCAAGGGCCGCTGGCCGAGCTGTTGGTCGATCGCCTGCGGCCGACGTTGTTCCAGGAAGCAGCGCTCGGCATCCTGCGGCGGGGCGGCGTCGTGGGCGGCTCGTCGGCGGGGCTGGCCGTGATGGCCGACGTGATGATCGATGGGGGCGAGCCCGAGGACGGCCGGCCCGCCGCGGCCGATCTGTCGCGCGGACTCGGCGCCCTGCGGGACGTGCTGGCCGAACAGCACTTCGATGCCCGGAGCGGCCGGATCGAACGCCTGACCGCCTTGCTCCGCGATCACAAGCGGCTGGCCAACTTCAGCCCCACCTCGCGACCGCGGCAATTGGTCGGCCTGGCCGTCGAAGAGGACACCGCCCTGATCGTCGAGCGGAATCACCTGCGCGTCACGGGCAAGAAGCTGGGCCACGTTTTTCTGCAAGCGGCCGATCCGCGGATCGTCACCTGGCACGCGCTGCGCCCGGGCGATGCGGCCATCCTCCGCGACGGGCGAGACCGCCTCGTCCTGCAGCTCGAAGACTGGCATTTCGCCGATTAAGAGCCTATCCGAGAACCGGCGGGGACTGTCCTAGCTTTGCGCAGTCCTCGGAGCAAAACGGACTGTCCCCCTCTCCAAGACGATTCTCGGATAGGCTCTTAATCGCCCCCGCGGGCCGCACGTCACGTCACCGCGCACACCATGCCCGACGTGACGAATGCCAGCCGGCTGATCACCCGGTCCGGCGGCAGCCGATAAAGCTGGCTCGCGGCGCTGCGATATGCGGCGAGCTGCGGCTGGTAGAACTGGACCTGCCGCGCGACGTCGTCCGGCAGACTGACGCGGTCGGTCTTGAAGTCCAGGATATCGGCTGCCAGGACGCGCCCGGAGCGGACCCATAGCACCAGTCGATCGAACGAGCCGCTGAGCAGGCCGGCCGCATCGCGCACGGCAAACCGCCGTTCGCGCTCGACCACCAGCTCGATTGGCCCCTGGCCCAGCTCCCCGCAGGCGGCCGGCCCGAAGTCCAGCTGCCGCGGGTCGGCGTACGCCTGGCGGCTGAAAAGCCGCCGGATATCGGGCTGCGCAAGCGCGCCGCGAAACTGGGCAATCTCAGCGTCCAGATCCTGCTGGTGGCCCAAGGTCCGGGCGATCGTGCGCAGCCGCTCTTCGGTCGGGGCCCCGGAGGCATCGCTGCCGGGTGCACTGCCATCCAGCCATTCGATCGCTTCCAGCCACGCGTGCCAGAGCGTGCCCCGGGCAAAGATCTGCTGGCCGGCCGGGCTGAGCCGTCGGTCGAGCCGCTCTTTGCCCGCCCCTTCCAGGCTCGAAGGGCTGCGCCGATTCCACTGCCGCCCGACGGCCTTCGCCGGTGCCAGCCCAAGCGCGATCGATTCGAAGCCCTCGCCCTCGCTCGGGGCCGGCGCAGCGGGCGCTTCATCGCGGCTGAACCACTGCGAATCTCCATGTTCGTAAGCGGTAGTCTCCGCGGCGAGCGGTCGGGCTTCGATCAGCGCCGCGCGCAGCACGCCGGTGAGCGTTTGGGGAAACGTTTTTTCGCTGGGGCTGGTCGGCGGCACGATCATGTGCAGAGCGTGCACCGCCCGGGTCATGGCGACGTACAGCAAGCAGAGCGATTCGTTGACGGCCTCGCGCGGCCAAATCTCGAAGATCTCTTGATACTCGGCCGGCAAAAGCGCGCAAACGTGCTGGGAAGCGTGCCGGCAGATGCGCTCGATCGGACTGGTGGGACGCTGGCGGCCGATCGCCACCTTCGGCGGGTTGCCTTTCAAACGCCCTTCCAGCTCGGGCAGCACCACCACGTCGAATTGCAGCCCCTTGGCCTGGTGGACAGTCATCACGCGAATCGCCGCGGCCGAGGGGTCTTCGACCTTGGTTCGTTCGACGAAGCTGACAAATTGGCTCGGCCGGACGGCCCCGCGGCGATCGAACGCGTAGCCCAGTTCGACCAGCTGCCGCAGTCGATCCACGTCGCGCTGGCCGCAGTGGGCCGAGAGCGGGCCGATCCAGGTGTAGATCGTCCGCCCGTAGCCGTCGTCCAGCAGCCGGCGGCGTAAGAGAGCCGCCAGCCGGGCCGCGGCGGCACCGTCCGCGTGGCTGGCGAGCCCGATGCTCGGTCCCAGCGGCGAATGGGCCACGTGGAATCGGGCCGCCAGATCGCCGGGATGATCGGCCAGCTTGCAAAGCGACATTACCAGTTGCACGGCAGCCGAATCGGTGAGCGGATTGCCCCCTTCCTGGCTGGCCGGCAGTTTGTGCTCCGAGCGCAGCAGGTGGATCAGCTGGGCCACCGTCTTGTTGCGCCGCGTGAGCACGCCGATCGTCCGGCCGGGGTATTCCCGAGCCAGCGTGGCCACGCGATCGGCGGCATATTCGAGCGTCGTATCCAGCTGTTTGTGGCCCTCGGGCGCCTCGGCGCTGCGGCCAAAGTCACGTAGCCGGCCAAATCCAGCTTGGCCGTGGAATGCGGCTCGAAGGCCTCGCGCCATTGCTGCGCAACTTCGCCGAATGCCGCCAGCGCCCCGTTGGGTCGCAAATCGGTGAACACTCGATTCACGGCGTCGATCACCGGCTGGCTGGAGCGGAAACTCTTGGCCAGAGTCGTTTGCCCGACGCCGGGCAATTCGTCGCACACGGCGTCGAACAACTGGGCGACGCCGCCCCGCCAACGATAGATCGCTTGCTTGACGTCGCCCACGCAGAAGAAACTGCGACCGGCCGACCCGTCGCACGACGCCAGGGCGAACGGCTTGAGCACCTGCCACTGCGGCAGGGACGTGTCCTGGAATTCGTCGAGCAGCAAGTGTCCGATCGAGGCATCCAGCCGCCAATCGGCCTGCTGCATCAGCCCGTCGGCCAGGCCCGTGGCCAGCAGGCGGGGGATATCGTCGAAGCACAGCCCGCGCCGCGCCAGCTTGAGCCGCTGATAGGCGTCGGCATAGGCGGCCAGCAGCTTGTAAGTGGCTTCGGTGTGACTGACGAGCGTGCCGACAATCACGCCACGGGCGTGCCGCAGCAGCGGCTCGTAGAGCCCGGCCAGTTGCGGATCGATGGGCTTTTTATAGAAAAGTCCGTCGCCCAGCAGCTTGGCCGCCAGACCCGTGGTGATGAAGCCTTCCCAATCTTGGGCCTGAGCTCGGCCGACGTCGGCGGCCCAGGCCTTGGCCACGCGCCCCTCGGCGGGCGGCGGCGCCCCGGCCAGAGCCTCGAGCGCCTGGTCGAGCTCCTCCGGCCGCAGCACCGGTGGACGTTTCAGGGCCTGCCACGGCGCGGGGCCCGATTCGCAAAACGTGCCGTACAATTCGGCCACGATCTCGGCCAATTGCCGGGTCACCGAGCGGACCGCGTCCCCTTTGAAAAGCAGATGCACGAGCGCCGTCAGCTCGGCGGTCGTCTCCCGGGACAGCACCTGCCGCAGCGCTTCCAAGCGCAATTGCTCGTCGTCCAGCTCATCGAGGATCCGCCAGCCGCCGGGCAATCCGAGCTCGAGCGTAAAATGCCCGGCCACCTGCACGAAAAAGCTGTCCAGCGTGCCGATCCGCAAGCGATGCAAATCGCCGATCAGTTTGCCTAGCAGCCGCTGGCAATCCGCGGCGCCGAGCTCGCGGTCGATGGCCCGGGTCAGCTCGGCTCGGGCCGCCGCGTCGACGGCCGCGCCGGCCAGGCGGACCAGGACTCGGCCGAGGATTTCGCCGGCCGCCTTGCGGGCAAACGTGGAGGCCAGCACTTGATCGGCGGGCTGGCCGTCGGCGGCGAGCTGCAGATAGCGGTTCGACAGTTGATACGTCTTGCCGGTGCCCGCCGACGCGCGGATCACCAGGTTCGGCCAGCGCAGCGCGGGAGCGTTCATGACTCGGCCTCCTCGGCTTCGTCGGCCGCGGCGCTGGCGGCTTTGAACACGTCGTCCTGGCAGATGGCGGCCAGATCGGTCGTGAAGGCCGCGGCCGAGTCCGCCGGAGGCCAGAATTCCTCGGCGCGAATCTTGCGGATCACGTCGAGTGCTTTTTCGTCGGCGGCCGACAGCTCGTCGGGCTGCCACTGGGCGATTGCCTCTCGCGTGTCGGCAATATTCTTGGGCAGCAGGATGTAGCCCAATTCGACCGGCCCGGCGATGCCCAGCGAGCGGGCCAGATGCCGATACAGTGGCAGTTGCAAGTCGATCCACTGGTCCTGGTCGCGATGCGCCTTCTCGGGCGTCTTGGCCGAGTCGCCGCTCTTGTAGTCGAAGATCACCGTGCGCCCGTCGGCTTCGTGCACGTCGATGCGATCGATCCGGCCGCGCAGATACGTCGGCTCGCCATCGACCATCAGCGGGCAATCCTGCCCGGTCACCGCGCACTCGGTCCTCTGAATCCGCCAGCCCGCGCTCCGCCACTCGGCTTGCCAGGTGGCGAATGCCGCCAGCCGCAGCCGAATCTGCTCGATCTGCACGCGCACGACGGCCAGCGAGCGAGCGGCGAATTTTTCCAAGGCCAACGCGTCCAGCAAGTCGCCCAATCCGCCGGCCAGCGCCGGCGCGTCGGTGCAGTCGGCCAGCGGGCTGTCGGCAAATTGCTTGAGCACGTCGTGCAGCAAGCCGCCGAATTGTCCGGCGTCGAGCTCTTCGGACGCGTCGTCGACGGCCTTCAGTCCCAGCCGATGCCGGAGGTAGTAGCGGTACGGACAGGCCAGAAAGTCGCGAAACTCAGTGACCTTTAGCGAATTCACTTTGTGGGCCAGCGGCGCGGGCGCGGGACCGGCAACTCGCTCTGGGCGCGGCCGGCCCGGGGGCTATTGGGCAGCAACAACCGCGACCCAGCTACTTCGGGCGAGAAGAACTCCCGCGTGCGCGCGGCCTGCTCTTCGGCCGGACAGGCCAACAGCAGCCGGCTGGGGGCCAGGGGATCGCGCTCGCTGGTGCGCCGACCGGCGATCAAACGCAACTGGCTGCGCGACGCCGCCAACACGCACAGGGCATAGCAATCCCGGGCGTACCGACGATCGTTGTCGTCCAAGGCCAGCGCCGTCCGCAGACGATCGGGCAGGAACGGATCGCCATTCTGCGATGCCGGAACGATGCCCTCGTTCAGGCCCGTGACGACCAGCGCCGGAGCGTCGTCCAGCGGCAGTTCCAGCCAGCCCAGCATTTCGATTTCGTCGCCGCGAATATGCGGCGGCACGCGCGCCGTGCCGACGCGGCCGAGCAGGATCCGCAGGGCTTCGGGCCCGGTGGTCGGCGGGCAGAGCTCCGGGCCGAGCTCGCGGAACTCGGCCAGCGCGTCGGCGATTGCCTCGGCGGCCGCCAGAATCAACCGCTCGCGCGGCTGCTCGCGATCGAGTTCGCCGGGGCCATAGATTTCGAGCATCAACCGCTCGATCGGTTCGGACCAGGCGCAGAGCGGCTGCCGCGGGCCGGCCAGCGGCTCGATCCATTGACCCACCGCCGCGCCGACGCGGGCCAGCAATTCCGTGTCGTCCGGTTCCCCCAGCCACTCCCCGCCGGCGGCTGCCGGCAGGCGGTCGGTGTAATAGGCGTCGAGCGCGGTCAGGTAATCGTCGGCGCTGCCCTGGCGCAGCAGCCAATCGTGCACGTCGGGATGCCGCACCAATGCCGCCAGAGTGCGGTAGCTGTCCAACTCGACATGCTCGGCCAATGCGGCCAGCAGCAGGACCGGACCGCTGCGCGCAAGCGCCGTTCCGGCGCCGTAGCGGCCGGCCACGCCGGCCTCGGCCAGCCGCTCTTCCAGGTACGGCAGCACGCGTTCGTCCGGCACGCCGAGCGTGATCTCGTCGGCCGCATAGGCTCCGTTCCACTCGGCGATAGCCCGGATCGCGGCGTCGGCTTGTTCGGCCGGGCCGGCCACCACGTCGATCTGGTCGCGGCGCACCGGCACGGCCAGCTCCCGCCAGCCGGCAGCGACCAGGCAGCCGTGCGCGTCGAAGCGATCCTCGTGGCTGTCGGGGGCCAGCACGAGCGCGGTCACGCGATCGGCCACCTGGTCGAGCATGCCCCGCAGTGTGCGATCCATGTCGACCATGGCGACGAGCACGATGTCGGCCTCGGTCGCGCAGAGCCGATGCTCGACGGCGAACAGCCGGGCTGTCTGGATGTCCCAGAGGCCCTGGCGGTCCAAATCCTGCAGATAGCGCTGCTGGAGCGCGGCCAGGACTTTCCAGCGCTCCGCTTCCAGGAAGCCTTCGAGCCGGGGGCCCTCGTCGAGCACGCGCGAAATCGAGTCCGTCGGCGGCCAGCTCGCAGTGCACCGCGCCGAGCGTTTGGGCCAGCGCCAACCAGCCGGCCAGATCCGTCTTGGCCGGCAGGCGCTTGATGAGCCGCTCGAGCTGCTTGGGCCGCAGCGCTTGGATCGCCCGGACCCAGGCCAGCTGCTGGGCCAGCTCGCCGGCGAAAGGCTGCTTCTTTTCGTAGAGCAATTCGGGCAACTGGCCGGCCGTGACGATCCGCGGCGGCACCAGCACGGCCGAGTGCAGTTCGGCCAGCTCGACCAGCGCTTGGAGCAACCGCCGCCCTGCCCGGCCGCCCGGCACAGCAACGACGACCCGTTCGAGATCCAGCCCGGCCGGCCGGGCGTAGCGCTCCCACAAATATCCGGCCGCGACGCGCAGCGCCGGGCGGCTCCAGTCGAAAAAAATTCTGCGAATCGGCATTGGGGAACGATCGTCGCTCGGGTGGGCGCACCGGGCCCGGGGCGCCGGGCCGTCACGGCGGCCAAATTGCCACCCCCGGCCAATTCCGCCCGCCCGGCAATTCGACTACCATGAGGCCTCCCTATCTTTTTAACCGATTCACTCCTGGCCCGGGCAAATGAAAATCGCGGTTACCGACTATACGTTCGAGGATCTGGAGCTCGAGACCGGCGTGCTGAGCCCCTTGGGCTGCCAGGTCGTGGGGAAAAAGACGCACAGCGAGGCGGAGCTCGTCGAGCTGGTTGCCGACGCCGACTGCGTCATCACGCAATTTGCTCCCGTCAACGGCCGGGTGATCGCCGCCATGCAGCGTGCCCGGGCGATCGTGCGGTACGGAATCGGCGTGGACAACGTCGATTTGGCGGCGGCCGCGGCCCAGGGGATTCCGGTATGCAACGTGCCGGATTATTGCATCGATGAGGTGGCCGACCACACGCTGGCCTTGCTGCTAGCACTGACGCGGCGGATCGTGGCCAACACGAACTACATTCGCTCCGGCAAATGGGGTTCGGCCGCCCCGCTGACCGCCTTGCACGCCCTGAAGCAACTCAGCGTGGGCATCGTGGGCTTCGGCCGGATCGGTCGCGAAGTGGCCAGCCGGCTGGTGGCGTTCAAGAGCCCGATCATGGTCTTTGATCCGCAAGTGCCGGCCGACCAGATCCGCTCCGCCGGCTACAAACCGGCCGAGCTCAGTCAGCTGCTGGAAACCGCCGACGTGGTTTCGCTGCATTGCCCCTCGACGGCGTCGACCCGGGGCATGATCAACGCCGCGCGGCTGGCCCGCTTCAAGCCAGGGGCGCTATTGATCAACGTGGCCCGCGGCGACCTCGTCGACACCCAGGCCCTGGTCGACGCCTTGCAAAGCGGCAAGCTGGCGGGGGCCGGGCTGGACGTTTCGAATCCGGAGCCGATCCCGGCCGAACACCCGCTACGCACGCTCGACAATGTCGTCTTCACGGCCCACATCGCTTCGGCCAGCGTGCCGGCCGTGAGCCGCCTGCGCCATGCAGTGGCCAATACGGCCGCCCTGGCCGTACAGGGCAAGACTTTGCCGAACGTCGTCAACGGCGTCGCCACGCCGGCCCGGCGCTAACAGCAGCGAGATTGTGGGAGGCCAGCGGTCATGGCGGAATCCAAAAGCGGCTCGTGGCGCGTCTCGGCCGACGATTTGCACCGCTTTGTGGTCGACGTCCTGCGGGAACTCAGGGTCGCGCCGCAGGCGGCCCGCACCACCGCCGACGTCCTGGTGACGACCGACACCTGGGGCGTGTTCACCCACGGGGTCAAGGCGCTGCGTGGATACGTTCGCCGGCTCCGCGGCGGCGGGCTGCGGGCCGGCGCCACGCCCCAGGTGGTTGCCCAGGGTCCGGCCTGGGCCATTGTCGACGGAGATTCCGGCCTGGGCATGGTGACCTCGGTGCTGGCTATGGAAACGGCCATCGCCAAGGCCAAAGCCTGCGGCGTGGGTTACGTGGGCGTGCGCGATAGCTGCCACTTCGGCGCCGCCGGATATTACGCCGCCCTGGCCGCCGGGCAGAACCTGCTGGGCCTGGCCATGGCCAACGACATTCCCAGCGTCACGGCGCCCGGCGCCCGCGGCGCGATCACCGGCAGCAATCCGCTGGCCTATGCCGTGCCGACCGGCAGCGGCCGGCCGATGATGCTCGACATGGCCACCAGCGTGGTCGCCGGCGGCAAGGTGGCCGCGGCCCATGCCCACGGCCGGCAGATTCCGCCCGATTGGGTGATCGATCGCCAGGGCAACTCCAGCACCGATCCGGCGGCATTCCTGCAAGGCGGCGCCCTGCGGCCGATGGCAGGGCACAAAGGCTACGGCCTGGGCCTGTTGATCGAAACCCTCTCGGGCGTGCTGACCGGGGCCGGGATGACGTGGCAGATGCTGGCCTGGATGATCAGCGATCCGGCGCTGCCCACCAATCATGGCGCGGCGTTCATCGCGTTCGACGTGGGGGCCATGGAGCCGATCGACCAGTTCAAGGCCCGCATCGATCACGTGATTGCCGAGATTCGCCAGGCCCCGCGCGCCCCGGCGCCGAACGGATCTATTTGCCCGGCGATTTCGAATGGGAAAACCGCGAGCGGGCCCTGGCCGAGGGTATCCTGCTGCCCGCCGACGTGGTCGCCAGCCTGGCCGGCCTGGCGGCGGATCTGAATTTCGAGTTGGCCGCACGGCTGCCCGGGCAAGCGGGCCCCTGAACGTTTCGAAACCGATTCATCTGCGGAGCCAGTACATGACCGATCACGGCAAGCTCGGCGGGATCATTCCGCCCATCCTGACCGCCACCGACGCGCAGGACAACGTCGACGAAACGGCCCTGCGCGGGTTTGTCGATTGGCTCATCGACGCCGGCGTCGACGGGCTGTTCGTCGGCGGGTCGGCCGGCGAAGGCCCGCTGCTGGTCGAGCGCGAGTGGCAGCGGCTGGCCGAGATCGTCTTCGATCAGACCCGGGGCCGCGTTCCGCTGCTGATGGGCGTGCAGGACACGTCGACGCGCAAGGTGCTCGACAAGATTCGCACGGCCCGGCGGATCGGCTATCGCTACTGCGTCGCCACGCCCACGTTCTACAACCCCTGCCGGTCGGCCGGGGAGCAGTTTCGGCTGTTTGCGGCCTGCGTCGAAGCGGCCCAGCCGATGGAACTGGTCGCCTACAACATTCCGCAACTCACCATCTCGGCCATCGAAGTCGACACGTTTTGCGAGCTCGCCCGGCGCGGCTGGATCCGTTACTGCAAAGAAAGCTCGGGCAACCTGGATTTCCTCCGGCAATTGATCGCCCGCGGCGCCGACGTCGGGCTGGAGGTGCTGATGGGTGACGAAATGAACGCGGTGACCGGCCTCTTGGCCGGCGCTCGCGGACTGGTCAACCTGTGCATCAATGTCGATCCGGCTACGTATCGGCAATTGTTCGCCGCCACGCAGCGGAAAGACCTGGACGAAGCGAATCGGCTGCAAGCGCGGATTTGCGAAATCGTCAACCGCGTCGCGCTGGCCACGCCCAGCTTCGTCGCCGGACCCAAGCACGTGATGGGCCGGCGCGGCTTCGGCATTGGCCGGCCGCTTTCGCCGCAAGAGCCGGTCAATGCCGAGCAAGCCCGCGCGATCGATGCCTTCCTGGGGCTTTGAAGCCGCCGCGCTCGTCTTCGAGCTGCGCAACCCGCGCGACTGCTAGATCGTGCTCGGGTCGGCGCCCATGATTCCGACCTTGACGCCGTTTTGCTTGAGGATCTTCGTCGCCTTGGCGTTGACGATCAGCAGGACGACCAGTCCGATGCAGGGCACGAGAGTCAGGATTCCCAGCAACACGCCGAGGCCGGTGCTGTAGACCTTCATGGCCAACAGGAACACGAACACGGTTGCCGTGATGGACACGATAAACATTGCCGCCAGCAGCACCATGCGCAGGCCCTCCGGCACGGCGAATTGACAGGCGAAGGCCACGACGTAAGCAAGAATGCAGATCATGATGCCGCGCTGAAACTTCGCCACGCTGCGCAGGTCTTCGCGGCGTCCGCTGTTGACGCCCAAGGCGGTGGAACTGGCGGCCGGCGATTGATAGGGATTTTGCGACATGGGCGGTCCTTCAATATTTCCAAGGGCGTGAAAGAAAAGACGACCTGCTGGCGGAACACACGCCCGAGAATCGTGGGAATGCGCCCTGCCCCCGCCAGTGGGTCTGGCCATTGTGCCCGGCCGCCCGTCCGGTTGCAACTTTTCTGGCCAAATCTCTTTTGACGCGCCGATCGCCGCCCGATCTGGCCGCCCCGCCTGGCACGCCTGCGCGAGTCCGGCGAGCGCGAAATTGCCCGCCGGTCGGGAATCCGCTGTATCCCGAACGGCGCCTAATGCACCGCCGCGGCGCCGCCGCGGGCCGGGGGCGGGCGCCGGGGCGTGGCCGGCTTCGGCTTGGCGCCCGGATCGGCGCCGGCGCCGTCGTTCGGGGCGGCCGGCTTGCTCGGCCCGGTCAGGAATTGGCCGAAATCGAAGAACCGGGCATCGTCGATTTCCACTCGATTGGTCGACTGCCAGAACAGAATCCGCCGGGCCGAGGCTTGAGACGTCGGGCCGCCCGGCACCGGCTGGCGGAATAGCTGCGCATCGCTCATGCCGTCGCCTTCCAGCACGAGCAGCGATTTCTTCTCGGCATAGGTCAGGCGGTGGGCCCGGGCCGTGAAGCCCGAACCTTCGACCAGCGTATTGCCCAAGGCTTCCAGTTCCAAAAAGCCGCGCTCGTTGCGATTCTCCTGCGCCGGCAAGCGCTCGGCCGTCTCGCGGACCGTCAGCTGATCGCAGGTCAGAACGACCGCCTCGGGGGGCAGGGCTTCGGGTTTCTCCGCATCGAGCTCTTGCTGCCACTGCGGCACCGGTCCGTAGACCGTTTTGACCTGGTCGGAGAACGTTAGCTCGCGGGTGTGCAGATTGCCGGTGATGCCGCGGGCGAAATGGACGTTCAGATAAGAGAGCTTGTCTTCGTCCGGCGTGGGCTTCTTGTCGCCGCTCGCGGCGGCCTCGGGCGGATTCTTGGCCGCGGCGGGCCTGGCCCCCGGCCCACCGGGAGCCGTCATGCCCGACGGCACTCCGCGGCGGACGCTCGAAACCCAGCCCGGCCCGTGGGCGTCGATGCCGCCGGTGGTGTCGTTGATGGCCAGGTCAAGGGTTTGCACGCGGTCGATCGACGAGAGCCCCTTGTCGTCGAACGTGCGGTTTTCCAGAAAGGCGCCGCCCTGGCAGACGATCTGGTCGATCTGGGCCGGTTCGCTCTTGCCGTCGGCGGCCGGCGGATTGGCGAAGTGGATCGTCCGCTTGAGCGTTACTTCGAGCCGCTCGGTGCGGAGCAGTTGCTGCGTGGTGTGGGCTTCGATCTTGCGCTCGAAGACGGCGCTGCGGCCGTCGAAGTTCATCCGGCCTTGCCAGTTGATCTCCAGCTGCTGCGGACCAGCCGGTCGGCGGCCGCGCGGGCTGTCGCCGGCCGGCAGCGTCATCCGGCCGACCCCGTCTACCCAGAGGCGGTTGTTGCCGCGCTCCAGCTGAATGTTCGAACCGGTGAGCGTCAGCCCCCGGGCTTCCACGTAGGCCGGCTTGCCCAGCACGGTGAGCTGCGAGTCGGGGCCGTCGCCGCCGGTCAGCTGCAGGCGGTCGCCGGTCACGAGGAACGGCTTGTCCTCGGGCCGGGCCGTTTTCGTTTCGCGCAGATCGGCATTGCCCTGCAGCAACACGTCGGCCAGTTCGCTCTCGGCGCCGCGCACCAGGAAGCGCACCTGCACCTGGGCGCCGGCAAAGCGAAACTGCTGCTGTCCTTCGGAGCCGCCCTGCTGCTGCGACCCCTTGCGCTGCTGCGGCCCGGAGCTGCCAGACGATCCGGCCAATTGAAACCCGCCGGTCGCCGGCGCAAAGGTCACTTCCAGTCGTCCGGTGGCACCGGTGAGCGGCACGCTGTCGACCCGGACCGACCCTTGGGCCAGGAGCCGCTTGGGCCGCAGGTCGCCCGCGGGAGCCGACCGGATGCCGCCGACCTCGGGCTGCCCCGGCGGCGGCGTGAGCCGCGGGCCGCCGGCCGTCGTGGGTTCGAGCCAGGCGTGGATTTCTTCGGCGGCCAGGGCCGCGGGCTGGGCCGTGCCGCCGGATCCGCGGCTGCCGACGTCGGAGATCCGCACATGCGCACCCCCCACCAGCGAGATCATCTGCGCCGGTTGGCGCGAGCCGGCCTCGGGCAGGCTGCTTTCCGGTTCGTAGCGCAGCTCTTTCGACCATTCGGCCTGGTATTTCTGGGCCGGATTGCGCTGCATGGCGCCGTTCAAAGTGCCCGTCCCGTGTAAGCTGATCCGCCCCGGCTTGACTTCGTACTCGAGCCGCTGGCAGCGGGCCTGGCCGCCGGTCGAGGGCGAACGCACGATCACCGGGTTGCCGCGGGCTTCGACCAGCCGCGCTTCGAGATTCGAGCCGCCGGGGGAGGTCGGCCTGGCCGCGGGCTGTGTTGCCCTGACCGCGGGCGGGCTTACGCCGGCCGGGAGCTGGGTTGCCCCGGCCGGGAGCTGGGTTGCCCCGGCGGGGAGTTGGGCCGGCTTGGCTTTGGCCAGAGTCGTGTCGCGGCGTTCGAAAAAGACCGACAGCAACTCGCAGTTCATCTGGTCGCTGGGGCCGTTGGTGTTCAGCCGCAGCACGTCGACCTGGTCGTGAAACGAGGCGATGTATTTTTCGACATTGAAGCGGAACGGGCCCTGGCAGGTGATCTCGACCGGCGGCTCGGCGCCACGCCGGCCAGTCGCTTCGTCGGGCTGGGGATTGACCACGCTTTGCGGATCCTTGCCCCCCAGCAGCAAATGCATCCGCACGTCGCGCAGCAGCTCGAACGATTTCACGCCGTTGACGCCGATCCCTTTTTTCTCCTCGGCCGGTTTGCCGTCCAAGGGTTTCTCGTTGCGCGTCAGCAGGATGGTCATTTCGCGGCCGCTGCCGTAGCTGGGCCCGAAATGGAAATCGACCGCGTGGGGCGTGACCACGCGGTCTTCGATCATTTCCACGTCGCGCGTCGTGACGCGCAGGTCGTCGGCGGCGCCGGGACGCGACGGTTCGCGGCGGATGGTCACCTTGCCGACCAGCGTCCCGCCGATCAGCCGGCCGACCTTGGCCCGCTTCAAGTCGAAGGGCTCGTCGAACTTCAGGATGGCCCCTTCCGGCGCCTGCAGGATCACCGGCGGAATCGGCTGCTGATCGCGCGGGCCGTCCTGCGAGAAGAATACCACCGTGCAAGGCTGGAGCTTGACCCGGCCGTCGGGCAGGTTCTGGTAATCCTTGATGAGCAGCATGGCCCGATCGCTTTCCAGGATCTTGGGATTCTTCAGCTCCCAAGAGCCGGCCGGAAAGTACGGCGCCAGCACGTCGGTTCGGGGCGGCGGCGGAGGCGGGGCCGGGCCGTCGGGCGTGTCGATCTTTTCGGCCGACGGTTCGATCAGCGGCACCGCGGCCAGCGAGTAGGCCACATACGTAGCCAGCACGATCCCAAAGCTGGCCGCCATTCGGACCAGCCGCTTGCCCAACGTCAGGCGGCTGCCGGGCGAAGGAGGCGCAGGCGGGCCGGCGGGCCCGGGTTTGGCGGGCGGCGCAGCAGCCTTGTCGGAATGGTTCCGCGCCTGGGCCATCATTGCACGTATTTCTGGACCAGCTCGTCCCAGCGCCGCTGCGCTTTGAGGATCATTTCGATCGTTTCCCGGACCGCGCCCTCGCCGCCGCCCAGCGTGGTGACCCAGTGGGCCGCCGTGCGCAGCTCGGCGCAGCCATCGGCCACCGACACGCCCAGCCCGGCCGCGCGCACGGCGGGCAAATCGGGCAGATCGTCGCCGATGTAGCAGACCTGGGCCATGGTCAGGCCGAGCCCGCGGGCGATTTCCTGGGCTGCCGGCAGCTTGTCTTCGGCGGTCTGGCGGACGATGTCGACGCCCAGCTCATCGGCGCGGATCTTCACGATGTGCGAACTGCGCCCGGTGACCAGGCCGAACTTGTAGCCGGCCCGCTGCCAGAGCTTGATGCCCATGCCGTCGCGGATGTGAAAATGCTTGGTCTCGATCCCCTGGTTGTCGAAAACCACGCGGCCGTCGGTCAGCACGCCGTCGACGTCGGCCAAGAGTAGTTCGATGCCTCGGCAGCGCTCGTCCAGTTTCATGCGGGTTCTCGCGGCGGCTGGCGGAATAGCGCGATCTTCGAGCGCAAGGGGCCGGCAAACTTCGGCGGCGGAACCACCCGGGTCTCGACGGCCGGCGCCGCTTGCAAATCGCCGAACGCGGCGACCACGTCGGTGATGTCGACGAGACCCAAAGGACGCCCCGCCGCGTCGATCACCGGCAGCTCGCTGATCTTTCTTTCCGCCATGATAGCGATCGCGTCGACCATCATCGATCCCTGCGGCACCGTGCAAGGCCGGGCGGTCATCACTTCGCAGATCGGGCGGTCGAGCGCGGTGTCGCGGCGGCTCTCGAACAGCCGGGCCAGGTCGCTGTCGGTGAAAATCCCGCTCAGCCGGCCGTCCGCATCGGTCAGCAGGATGGCCCCGCTGCGGCGCTTGGCCGAGCGCGGCAGCGCCAGCACCTCGCGCACGGTGCGCGACTGCGGAGCATGCCGGCATTCGACCAGCCGGCGCAGATAATCATCGACCTTGCTCAGTTGCCGGCCCAGGTTGCCGGCCGGATGAAAGCGGGCAAAGTCCTCGCGGCGGAAATCGCGCATCCGGCTGACGACCAGGGCCAGCGCGTCGCCTACGGCCAGCATGGCGGTCGTGCTGGTGCTGGGCGCCAGTCCGAGCGAGCAGGCCTCTTTGAGCGGGCCCAGGTCGATCGTCACCGTGGCCGCGCGGGCCAGCCGGCTGCCGCGGTTGCCGGTGATTGCCACGATCGGCACCTGGAACTCATCGAGCGAGGGCAGCAACCGCACTACCTCTTCCGTCTCGCCGCTTTGCGAGAGCACCAGGACCAGATCCTGCGGATGGACCCGCCCCAGGTCGCCGTGCACCGCTTCGCCGGGGTGCAGGTAATGGCTGCGGGTGCCCGTCGACGCCAGCGTGGCGGCGATTTTCTGGCCGATCAGGCCGGCCTTGCCCATGCCGCTGACCAGCACGCTGCCGCGGCAGCAATGCAGCAGCTCGACGGCCCGGCAGAACTGGTCGTCGAGCCGTTCGGCCAGCCGCAGGAGCGACTTGCCCTCGAGTTCGACAATCTCGCGCGCGTAGCGCAGTTGCTCCGGCGCTCAGCCTGGCCAGGGATGCGGCCGGATCGTTCGACGTGGGTTCGAGTAACATGGCCAGGTCGTCCTTGACCAGCGTGGACGCGGCCATGTGGCGCGCGCCGATTCTCGCGACCGCGGCATCCTGCCGGGGCATTCGTCCTGCCGGCCGCAACCGTACGTGCCGGCAGCAGCGGCACATCGTGCCTACCCGCGAACCGGCGGGGACCGTCCCGGTTTTGCGCATTCCTCGGAGCAAAACGGGACTGTCCCCCTCTCCGAGGCGGTTCTCGGATAGGCTCGTAGGCCGCTGTGCCGCCCGTGTAAAAATGGGAGGCGGGATTGTAGCCAGCAAGACTAAACCGGGCAATGTAAGTTGGATCGGCAGGCCCCCCAGGCGTGAAGCGCGCACGGGCGGCAAGGCCGGGAAAAAACAGGCTTCGGCGGCAAGTCCGCTGGCCGCAGCAGCCTCGGGCTGCGATTGCCAGCACGCGCTCGGTGGCCGGCAAGGCTGCTAGCGGGATGCAAGGACGAGCGGCACAGCCGACCGCGCCGAGAAGTGCACATGCCGTGCCGGCCGCGGCTTGCCGGAAGTGCCCTGCCCAGATGGGGTCCTGTTACCGGCTTTGAGCGCTTAATACTGGGTGGTGTCGAGCAAGTAGCCGTCTTCCCGGTTCTGCAAACGGCGGTGCAATTCCGGATCGATTTCGTAAGCCATCGTGTGCACCGAGCCGTCGCAGAAGACGACCTGCCAAATGTCGGAGTGCGCGCTGCCGTAGCTGTAGTAGGCCGTCAGCCCGTGCGTGTCGGCCAGCGGCGGGTAATAGGCTCCGGCCGTCCCGGTCCAGCGATTCATGTCCAAGTCGTCGCCCCCGAACAGGCACTCGTTGTCCCCCAGGTCTTGCCCGTCGGTGTAGTGATCGGGGTTGAGATACTTCTCGCCGATCAAGTACGTCTTGCTCGAGCCGTCGGACAATTGCCGCAGGCTGACCTCGCTGCGGACCATCGACACTCCGTTGAACCCCACCAGGCTTGGCCAGGGAAAGTTCGGGTCCTGTCCTTGGGGGATCGTCAGCGGCGGCTCCCCGCCGTTCGTCGGCCAGGCGCTGCGCGCGATATCACCGTTGTTGATGGCGTAATCGCCACGGACGCATTGCGTCGTCGGACCGGCATAGCAGAACGAACCCAGGGCTTGGATGTAGGGCCCGACGGTCACCAGCTGCAGGCTCCGGCGCGTGGGGCAGATCGCAAAGCTGATCGGCGTGGTGACGCGCTGCACGATCGCGGTTTGCAGCGTGGCGCTGCCGTACGCCGCGCCGGCCCCGAAGGAGTACGTCGGCCCCTCTTCGGCAAACGGCAGCAGGCTGTACGCCCAGCCGCCGGGCTGATTGTGGCCGAAGCCCCGGTCCCCCAGGCCCGCCCAGGGATAACCCCAGCCGCCGCTGGGAAAATAGTGCGTGACGGCATAGTGGTTCAGGCTGGCCAGCCCCATTTGCTTGAGGTTGTTGGCGCACTGCGAGCGCCGGGCAGCTTCGCGCGCCGCCTGAACCGCGGGCAAGAGCAGCGCGATCAAGATGCCGATGATGGCGATCACCACCAACAGCTCGATCAGCGTGAAACCACCGCGGACGCGTTGCTTTAATCCGTGCATAAGCGTTCCACCGCCTGCCGTTTCGCCGCAGGGAAATGTCGAGGGACGATTGCCGCCGATCCTTTTTCGCCACCCGTCGATCAGCCCGTCGTTTTGCCGCGCCGCCGGGCCAGTGCGCCGCCGCCGACCAGCACGGTCGCCAGGCCCAAAAGCACGAGCGACGACGGTTCCGGCGTGAAGAAACGCTGTTCGAGGTAATTGGTGACGGCCGCGGCGTTGTATCCGTTGGCCGCGTTGTTGTAGACCAAAATCTCGGCGATGTTGCCATTCAGGAATTGGACGCCGCCGAAGGCATTCAAAAAGCCGACGCCGCCTTGCTCGTTGCCGTCGTAGGGAATGCCCGGAACCGTGTCCGGAGTGGACGGCTGGTTATTCGACAGCAGCAAGCCGCTGGCCAGGTCGGCATTCTTGGTGCTGTCGCTGCCCGTGACGGAGATCGTTTCGGTCAACAAGTAGGCGTTGCTGGCGGCGCTGCCGGGCACCATGTGCGCGCCGGTCGTTGCGCCCAGCGCGTCGGCGCCGTCCGGTCCCGTGAACCACTTCGGCTGGTTCGCCACGCCGTCGGCAATGCCGGTTGCCCAGCCATAAGAGCCGTTGTTGTTGTTGTAGTTGGAGACGAATTCCGCGCTTTGATTGGTGGTGCTCAAATTGGCGACGACGAAGATGCTCAGGTTCTGTTGGCTCAGGTTCACCGAATTATTCAACGCCAGGCCCGAGCTGCCGGGGAAGTTGATGGCCGGGTGCGAGCCGTTGGGAGTGAGGATCGTGCCGACCGTCGGCGAGCCCAAGGTTCCGCTGACGCGCTGCGCGCCGCCGTTCAGGTCTCCCCAGCCGGTGACGATGCCGGCAGAGGTCGTGACATTCTGATCGGCGCCGAGTCCGAGAATCAGCCCCGTCGTGGGCAGCGATCCGGCTTGCGCTGTGCTGACCAGGGTCGGGCCGGCCAGGGCGTACGAGGCGACGAGGGCGACAAACAACGCGGTTCGCTGGGTGGCGTGCAACATGGGAAACTCTCCTGGGGGGAATCGCGGGTGAACGATTTGGAAAAGTAAACGAGTGGCTGTCGCCGAAAAGCATCTGCGCGGTTACGAGCCGGCAGGTCGCCGCGTGGGAGCGCGGGCAAATTGCGCCCGCCGCACCTGGCGCCGCGTGGGCAGCAGGTCCGGACCGAGCGACTTGATGGGCTCCGGGCACCAGATCGGGTCGAGTTCTTCGACCGCCGAGTCGCGCCCGGCGTGATCGTAGACGCCCAGATAAAAAGTCTTGGCATCTTCCAGATGCCGCTTCATCGTGGCCGCGGCTTGCGGTCCGTCGCGCCGTTCGAGCGCCCGGGCGATCCGGCAGTGTTCGCGATAAGCCCGGGCCCAACGCGCCAGTGCCGCGGCGCGCGGAATCTGTGCGTGGCGGCGAAACAGAAAAGCCATCAGGTGCAGATCGCCCACCAGCTTGATCAGCCGGCGATTGCCCGCCGCCAGCAGCAGCTGGATGTGAAAGGCGGCGTCGACGCGGGCCATGTCGGCCAGCACGTCGTCGCGCTTGGCGGCATCGTCGGTGTCGCGCCACAGACGAGCGAGCTGCAGGTACTGATCGCAGAGCGTCCAGAGTCGCTCGATGGCCTGGGGCGTGATTTGCTGCGCGGCCTTGGCCACGGCCCCCTGCTCGAGAAACATCCGTAGCTCGAACAATTCGCCGAGCTCCGCCCGGCTGACGGCGATCACCTGGTGTCCCAATCGCGGCACCTGCGCGGCGAAGCCTTCGGTCTCGAGCTGGCTGATCGCTTCGCGGACCGGGGTATGGCTGATGCCGAGCTGTTTGGCCAGGCCCGCGGCCGAGAGCGTGCTGCCGGCCACGAGTTTTCCGGACTCGAGGTCGGCGCGGATTTGCGCGTAGGCCCGGCGTTTAAGGTTTTCGGACATGGGAGTTCACGAGCGCCCTCTGCTTCAAAAAAACACAAAAATAGTTTGTGGATATAGCTTTAATATACTGGCGGTCCGTCTTGAGTCAACGACCAGTCATGGGGTCCTGGTGCCGGGTTGCCAGTCGACCCAAATCGCGATCTTTCCGGCCGTTGTGCGCCGCCTCGGCCAGTTCTGGCCAGGGGGCCAGCGATCGTTTAGAATGTGCCCGTCACACCCCCGCCGAAGGCCGGCGTTTTTACCAGTCATTTCGCCGCCCGGAGAGCCTCGCGGACGTGCCAGGAGAATCCCCTTGATCGTCACTGCCAAAGAACTGTTTCAGCATGCCTACGGCCACTATGCCGTCGGTGCTTACAACATCAACAATCTCGAGCAGACCGTGGGGCTGTTTCGCGGCAATCTGGGGTTGAAGAACTCGAACGACGAGCCGGTCGACGCGAAAAAGAGCGCACCGTTTATCATCCAGATTTCGCGCGGGCGCGGTCGTTCACCGACAAGCGCTTCCTGGAAGCGATGATCCGCGCGGCCGAAGACGTGTTTCCCGAGGCGATCTTCGCCGTCCACCTGGATCACGGCACCGAAGAAGTCTGCTACGACTGCATCGATAGCGGATTCTATTCCTCGGTGATGATCGACGCCTCGCACGAGTCGTTCGACGAGAATATTGCCATTACCAAGCGCGTCGCCGATCGGGCCCACGAAAAGGGTATCTCGGTCGAAGCCGAGCTGGGCATGCTGGGCGGCGTCGAGGAAGACATTCAGGTCTCGGCCGAACATGCCTGCCTGACCGATCCGGATCAGGCAGTCGAATTTGTCACGCGCAGCGGCTGCGACTCGCTGGCCGTGGCCATCGGCACCTCGCACGGGGCGTATAAGTTCAGCGGCAAACAAGGGCTGCACTTCGACCGCATCGAAGCCATCAGCAAGCTGCTGCCCGGCTTTCCGCTCGTCATGCACGGATCCAGCAGCGTGCCCAAGCAATGGGTCGAGCGGATCAACAAGGCCGGCGGCACGATCGGCGACGCCAGCGGCGTGGCCGAAGATCAGTATTTGCCGGCTGCCAAGCTGGGCGTCACGAAAGTGAACATCGACACCGACGGCCGCCTGGTCTGGTGCGGCGTCTATCGCGAAACGTTCCGCGATAAGCCGGCCGACTTCGACCCCCGCACGCCGGGCAAGCCGTTCATGGCTGCCTACGCCGAGTACATCACCCACAAGAATGCCAGGCTCGGCTCGGCCGGCCAGCTCGAATCGCTTCGGGCCGCCCTGGGCGCCGCCGTCTGAGACGCGGGAACTGCAGCCTGAGGCGCATCGACCGGGATAGTTCGACCAGGCCCCGCGCTGGCGCACGCTTGTAGGCGCGCTGCGTGCTCCAGTCGCGCTGGCGCGCCGCACGAGCACGGCGCAGCACTGAATCATGCTGCTGCGCAGAATCTCGCTGCCGCGCAGAATTACAGCACAGCGCCGGATCACGGCGGTGCGCTTTGGGCCAGCGGCAGATCCCCGGCCTTCGAGCTTCGCTCGTCGAACGAGCGGTCGTTGCCGGCGTCGGCAATGCGGATCACCAGCAGCTTCTGGACCAGGGAGTCGGCCTTGGACTCGGTGAAGAAGTGGTGTCCCAGCGTGCCGGGCCGGTCCGGCTGGCAGGTTAAAACCAGCATCTGCCCGGGCACAGCTGGGCGGACAGCTTGAGTTCGTCGAACACCCGCTTCGGCCGGGCGGCCTCCAGCCGGATCACTCCGTCGGCGCCGTTCCAGGCGCTGTTGCTGCTCGCCATAGTGCAGCTCGGGCACGAGCTCGATTTGCACCCGGCCGCTCGCCGTGTCTGTGGCCCGCAAGGCGAATCGCCCTTCGGCCTTGGCGTAGGTGCGGCCGACGACCTGCCCCCCGTCGCGCTCCAGCAGCGAGAGCTGGTCGTGGATGCTCGAAGCCACCAGCTCGCTGCGGTGGTTGGAACGCACGGCCAGCAGCCGCATCGTGACCGCCGGTTCCTGTTCCGCATCCAGGTTGACCGTGTTCGCCTCCGACGATTTGGCCGGCGCGTCCGAGAGCGTGAGCAGCCGGGCCAGCTCCACCGGCACGTGCGAGCCGACGAGTCCGGCGCGAAGGCCGCAATCGACCAGTTCGCGGCGGACTTCCGGCGGCAAGGATTGTTCGTCGATCTCATTCCACAGCGCGCTGTTGAGCGTGTTGCTCGCGGCCGGAAAACGCGCGAAGAAAACCTCCAGCTTGATCGTGTCCGACATCGCGGTCAGCGGCGCGAGCGGGCTCTTGCCCGACGACTGCGGCTCGATGAACCGGCAGCCCGATGTGCCCAGCACCAGGAGCAGCGCCGGCAGACAACCGAGAGGCGACTTGCGGAGCATAAGGAATCGAACGAGGACGATTGGTCGTAATTCGAAGGGCAGCGACAGCGTCCGCCCGTGCGCTGGACCGGCCGTGGCCCCGAGCGGGCGAACAACGAACGGGCCCCCACGACGAAGGGCAAAGTCTGCGCAAGACGGGGCGAATTTTGCGCGGGGCGTAGGGTACTGGCCCCGCCGCCAGCGAGTCAAGGGAGATGCCACCATGCCAGCAAGCGGCTACTGCCCGAAGATGCGATGACGCTGGCAAGCCGGAACCCCTTCGGGGGTCCTCGCTCGGCAGGCGGGATGCTATCCGCAGATTTCGCAGATGTCACAGATTTGGCAAGCATGGGGGCTATGCCTCGCGGTCAGCGATGCACTACGTGGATCAAACATGCCAGGTCCCTGCGCTATCGCCCCCCGGTCAACCAGCAGCCGACCTGCCACAACTGCACCCAATCTGTGAAATCTGCGAAATCTGTGGATAACCTTCTCCCTGGGTTGCCGGTAGACAGGGGTTCATCCGCCGATCTCGCCGACTCGGACCGCTCGTCCAGGGCGGGCTCGGAGGATCAAACCCGGATCAGCTTCGGTGACGGCAGCATCAGGCCATAAATCGGGCCGTGCCGGCGATCCAGCTCGCGGAAATCGTGCTGCAAAAAGGCGTGCAACTCATCGGGCGGGCCCAGGCTGAGCCAGCGGTCGACGAGTCCGGCCACGTGCTCGTCGTACTTGCGCTGCGAATGGGTGTGGGCGTAGCAGCGGCCGGCGTGGCGCCGCAGGTCGCCGTCGAATTCGGGGCCGACATGCCACAGCTCGTGAATCACGGTGGCCAGCTTCTCCCGCCAGGGAAGTTCCAGGAACCGGGGCAGATAGAAGCTCAACAGATAGAGCATCTCGCGTCCCGACTCGTCGAAGATCCGCTGGATCGTCCAGGTTCGCCCTTTGCGGCGCGTGGTTCGGGCGCCGTTCTCGAACCGCAGCGGCGTGAGGCTGGCCTGGATGCCGTAAGGCACGGCTTTGCGGGCCTGGCAAAAGCGGATCGCCACGTGCTCCATCCGGACGTGGGCCAGATCCGGCAGCCGCAGGCTGATGTCCTGGGCCAGCCGGCGCATGTGGTGCGTAAAGTCGAAGCCGCTCCCCGGGCCTGGCGCCGCGCGGGGCAAACCAATTCCGCCGGCCGGGACGGCCTGGGGGCTGCAGTGCGGCGCGAGATCGGCGGCAGTCGCTTCACGGGCAAAACGCCTCATGCGTTGCCAAGGAAACCGCCTGGAGTGTGCAAAGCCCGCCGTGGGATCCTCGAACCGCGGTTTGCCTCAGCCGGCACAGTGCCTCGGCCCGCGGCAAAAAACTCCGCCCGCCTGCCAGAACTCCAGCCGCCTCAGCTGCCGGCGGCCGGTTGCGATTCGAACGTCGGACGCTGGGCCCGCTGCGTGACCCGGTCGCGCACGCCGACGAATTCCAGGATGGCGCGGGTGCCGGCATCACCCAAGCGGGGCTTGGGCAGCCGAACGATCCGGGTGTAGCCGCCTTGGCGATCGACGAACCGGGGAGCAACTTCGGCAAACAGCACGCGCACGGCCTGCTTGTCGCCGATCATCTGCAGGGCCCGGCGCCGGGCCCGGACCAGCGGAGCCACAGCGGCGGCCCACTTCTTCCATTTGTCGCTTTTGCGCCAGGCTCGCCAGGCTTCGGAGTGGCGCTCGGCCGTGGTGGCGAAGGGTTCGGCCTCGCGGGCCGCTTCGAGCCCGCGGCAAGCGACCGTGATCGTCTTTTCCACCAGGGGCCGGACTTCCTTGGCCTTCTGAATGGTGGTGACGATGCGGCCTTTGACCTTCGGCTTGTTGTCGTCGAGCTCGGCGTCGCGCTCGGTCAGAAACAGCGCCGAGGCCAGATTGCGCAGCAAGGCCCGCTGGTGGCTGGGGCAGCGGCCGAGCGTGCGGCCTTTTCGTCGGTGTCGCATGGCGTGGACTTTTCGCTTGTGAGGATTGCGGGAAGCCTGATCTTAGGCGCCGGCGGAGGTGGGCACGCGCATGCCCAGCCGCAGTCCGAGCTCGGACAACTTCTCCTGGACTTCGCTGAGCGTCGTCTCGCCGAAGTTGCGCACCTCGAGCAGTTGGTCTTCGTTGCGGCGGACCAGGTCGCGCACGGTGTGGATATTTTCCGATTCCAGGCAGTTGGTCGCCCGAACCGAGAGCTTCAGGTCGGCCAGGGTCATGTTCAGCTTCTGGTCCAGGCCCGGATCGTTCAGGGCGAAGCCGCCGCGGCCGGCTGCGTGCACGCGCGAACCCAGTTCGCTGTACTGCACGAACGGATTCAAGTGCTTACGCAAGATCTTGGCCGACTCGACCAGCGCCATCTCGGGATGGATCGAGCCGTTGGTCCAGATCTCCAGCGTCAAGCGGTCGTAGTTGGTCTTCTGGCCGACGCGGGTTTCTTCGATCTCGTAACGCACCCGGACCACCTGGCTGTAAACCGCGTCGATCGGAATGATGCCGATCTCCTGCACGTTCGGGCTGTGCTCCGTGGCCGGCACATAGCCGCGGCCGTTTTCGACGACCATTTCCATGACGAACGGCACGTCGTCGGTGAGCGTGGCGATGACGTGGTGCTTGTTGATCACTTCGACCGAGTCGTCGGTCTGGATGTCGGCGCCGGTGACCACGCCCTTGGTGTGCTTCTCGATCCGCAGCACGCGCGTCGATTCGCTATGGTTCTTCACGACCAGCGACTTCACGTTGAGCACGACGTCGGTCATGTCTTCGACCACGCCGGGCAAGGTGGTGAATTCGTGCTGGGCGCCGTGCACCTTGATTTGCGTGATCGCGCTGCCTTCCAGGCTCGACAGCAGAATCCGCCGCAGGCCGTTGCCCACCGTCACGCCGAACCCGCGCTCGAACGGCTCGGCCACGAACTTGCCGTACGTGCCGCTGAGCGTCTTCTGATCGCAAACGACGGCACTCGGTAGTTCCAGTCCACGCCAGCGAATGTGCATTTGGGGCCTCCCTCTAGGCGGCGGCGGTTTTGCGGGCTCGCACGCCGACCAGCGATTTTGAACGAAACGGTTTGAGTTGTGCGTGAACCTTGTCGCAGTCGTTGATTCAGCCGGAGCGGATTACCGGGTCGGAGCCGAGCCGCCTGCCGGAGACGGGCTCCGGCCGCCGGGCCAAACTACTGCGAACAAAGCTCGATAATGAGTTGGGTTTCCACCGGGATCGAGATATCCTCGGCCTCGGGATTGCGCAGCACGCGGCCTTCCGGAATGGCCCCTTCGGCCAGACCCAAAAAGTCCGGCACCGTGCGGCGATGTTCGGCCAGGTTCGACTGGACCAACTGCAGGCTCTTGGCCCGGTTCTTCACCCGAATGATGTCTCCCGGCTTGACGATGTAGCTGGGGATGTTCACGTGGTGGCCGTTGACCGTGATGTGGCCGTGCGCGACCAATTGCCGGGCCTGCGACCGGCTGCTGCCGAAGCCCAGCCGATGCACCACGTTGTCCAGCCGGCGTTCGAGCAGGCTCATCAGCGCGCTGCCCGTGTTGCCCTTGGTGCGCGTGGCGCGCTGGAAGTAGCCGCGGAACTGCCGCTCCAGCACCCCGTAATAGTGCTTCACCTTTTGCTTCTCGCGCAAGTGCAGACCGTAGTCGGTTTGCTTGCCGCGGCGGTATTGGTGCATGCCCGGCGCCGTGTCGCGGCGCTCGATGGCGCACTTGGGCGTGTCGCAACGCGTCCCCTTGAGGAACAGCTTCAGGCCGTCGCGGCGGCACAGCCGGCAGACCGGTCCAGTGATTCGAGCCATACGTCTCTCTGGTCTTAAGCGATGGTGGCGGTTGGAAGGTGCTGGGGAAAACTCAGGCAGTCATTCGGGCGCAGCTCTGGCCCCAGGTCTCGCTGGCGGATTCTGGCCGATTGGGTTCCGGCCGGCCGGGCCTGCCGCGTCCGACCCCGGCGGAGCGGACGAGTCGGCGGCGGCAATGGTCTCTCGTTATACGCGGCGCTTCTTGGGCGGGCGGCAACCGTTGTGCGGCAGCGGAGTGACATCTTCGATCGACTTGATCGTCATGCCGGCGGCCTGCAGGGCCGTGATCGCGCTTTCCCGGCCGCTGCCGGGCCCTTTGACCCGCACTTCAAGTTCCTTGACGCCGTACTTGGCGGCCTTTTCGGCGGCCTGCTGGGCGGCCATTTGGCCGGCGAACGGCGTGCTCTTGCGGCTTCCCTTGAAGCCGGTCGTGCCGGCGCTGGCCCAGCACAGGGTGTCCCCCTTCGTGTCGGTGATGGTGACGCTGGTGTTGTTGAACGTGGCCTTGATATGGGCAATGCCCACGGTCACGTTCCGCCGCGTCTTGCGTCGCTTGCTCTTGGCCACGGTCTGACGATGCTCCCGGAAAGTGAAGGAATCCGATCGGCGAACCGTACGGTCCGCACTGCTGCTGTTTCACGGCTACTATTCTGCGGCTGCCTTGCACGCTGCGATGCTCGGGCCACGCCCGGCACTCGCGATGCGCTTAACGCAGGTCCTTGACGCCCTTCTTGCCGGCGACGGTCTTCTTCGGGCCCTTGCGCGTGCGGGCGTTCGTCCGCGTGCGCTGGCCGCGGACCGGCAAGCCGCGGCGATGCCGAATGCCGCGATACGAACCGATATCCTTGAGCCGCGAAATATTCTGCGCCACCTGGCGACGAAGCTGACCCTCGACCGTGTAGTCCTTGTCCAGCAAGGCGGCCAGCCGCGCGACTTCGTCCTCGTGCATGTCGCGGGCCTTAGCCTGCGGATCCACGCCGGCCTTGTGGCACAGCTCGCGGGCAATCTTCTGACCCACGCCGTACAAATACTGCAGCGAAATGACCGTCGGCCGATCGCTGGGAATATCCACGCCGAGTAAACGCGGCATCTTTTGCGCACTCCCCAAAACCGATCCGCCTCTCGGGGCGGACGAATAACGACTGAACTCTTCTGAACGACCGAATCCTACTGGGCGACAACGCTTCCGCGGCCCGACCGCGCACCCGACTCCGAGCCCCAGCGGCTTGATTTCATCATCGTCGCCCGGCTGCATCACCCTCGCCGTGCTACATCACCGTCGCCGGGCTGCATCGCGGTGGCTGGACTTCATCGCGGTGGCCGCAGCGCCAGACTGCCGGCGGCTGGGCCGTCGGGTTCCGGACACACGTCGAACGCCGGACACCCGCCGAGCTCCGAAAAATCGGTGCGTACCGGCGATCTAGCCCTGCCGCTGCTTGTGGCGCAGGATTCGAGCACACGACATAGACCGTGCCCTGACGGCGCACGATCTTACAATTTTCACAAATTCGCTTGATGCTCGCGCGGACTTTCATGGCACCGATCAGCAGCTAGGTTTCGCCTTTGGCCAAAGCGTATGAATATACGCCCTGGAAGATAATTTCAGCAAGGCCCTGGTTGGGATTTTTGCCCGCAGTTTTTCGGCCCCCGTGGGTGACAGCAGCAGGACCCGGCGGTGAAACGGTCCGGCTGGCAGTTCGCGGCCGCGGTTTCTGCCGGATTCCGCCCCCATAACCGCTGGTCGCCGGGCCGGCCAGCCGCTTCATGTCGCCGCGTCCGGCGACTGGGCCCGTCAGCGAGCGGCCACGTGTTTGCCCGGCTTCTCATCGGGGCCACCGGTCAGCACCCAGGGGCCGTCCTCGGTAATCGCGAGGGTGTGTTCGAAGTGGGCGCTTTGCTTGCCGTCCTGGGTGGATTGGGTCCAGTGGTCGGGCATGCCCTTGACCTGCTTCGTGCCCAGGTTGACCATCGGCTCGACGGCGATCACCAGACCCGGCTCGATCTGAAAGTCACCGCTGCGGCGCAATTGGGCGCTGACGAAGTTGGGCACTTGCGGATCTTCGTGCATTTCGCGGCCGATGCCGTGCCCGACGAAGCTTTCCACCACCGACAAACCCTGATCGCGCACGTAGCTCCCCATTTCGGCGGCCACTTCGCTCCAGCGGTGCTTGTGACCGACCAGTTCGATGGCCAGTTCCAGCACGCCGCGGGTGACGTCGAGCAGGCGCTGGGCCTCGGCCGAAATCTTGCCCACCGCGTGCGTCACCGCCGAGTCGCCGCACCAGCCGTCCAGCTTGCAGCCGGTGTCGATGCTGACCACGTCTCCCTCGCGGAGCACGCGCGGGCCCGGAATGCCGTGCACCACCTCTTCGTTCACCGAAATACAGGTTACGGCCGGGAACGGCACCTTGCCGGGCACGCCCTTGAACAGCGGGATGGCGCCGTGCTCCAGGAAGAACTTCTCGACCGCGGCGTCGATTTCGCCGGTCGTGGCCCCGGGTTTGACCAGGGCGCCGGCCAACTGGTGGGCCTGCCAGACCAGCAAGCCGGCTTTGCGCATCTGGGCGATTTCACGCGACGATCGAAGTATATGCACGACAGTTCCTCTCGCTGCCTGACCCTCTATGCTGTCCCAACCGTCGGACGGCCTCGGTCGGTTCCCGCACTACGCGTCCCAAACCGCCCAATCGCCAATCGCTCGAATTGCTGCCACTCGAAGGGCTGGCCGCGCCGGACCGGCAGTTTGTCGAGTGCCCCCGGACCTGGCCCCGCGTGCGGGGTAAGCCGCCCAGCGCCACTCGGCCTGCCAGGTCGGGCTGGGCCCGTCGCCGACCGACCATTTCCCTGATCGTGGCGTCGCCCACGAGCCGGCCGAATGTCGCATCGGCGGCCGAGGGCCATCCCCTTCCGCAACCGTCTCGTTCGCCAATCGCGTCCCCGGCTGGCGGCCTCGATCAATTCTCCAGCAGCCCACGATAATTTCGCATCACCAGGTGGCTGTCGATTTTCTGCACCAGGTCGAAGGCCACGCTCACGGCGATCAACAGGCCGGTGCCGCCGAAGAAGCTGGCCGCCTGGAACGGGATGTTAAACACGTTGGCGATCACCGTGGGCGTGACGGCCACAACGGCCAGGAAGCCGGCCCCCACGTACGTGATGCGGACCATCACCTTTTCCAGGTAGTCGGCAGTGCGCTTGCCCGGCCGGTAGCCGGGAATGAACGTGCCGTAGTTCTTCAGGTTTTCCGACATGTCTTTGGGGTTGAACGTGATGGCCGTCCAGAAGTAGCAGAAGAAGTAGATCAGGACGACGTACAGCAAGTTGTAGATGAACGAGGTTCCGCGGGTGAACGCGTCGTGCAGTCCGGCCCAGAGGTGGCTGCCCGGATAGAGCCCGGCCAGGTAGTTGAACATCAGCGAGGGAAACATCAGCAAGCTGCTGGCGAAAATAATCGGCATCACGCCGGCCTGGTTGACCCGCAGCGGCAGGTATTGCCGGGTTCCGCCGAACACGCGGCGGCCGCGGACGTGCTTGGCGCTTTGGGTGGGGATGCGCCGCTGCCCCAGGGTGATAAAGACCACGCCCGCCACCACGGCGACGAATAGAAAGGCCAGCAAGACGAGCACTTCGATCCCCAACTTGCCGGCGCCGCCGGCCAGTTCGAGCGTCGATTGCTGCAAGAGCTGCCAGCCGGCACCCGGCATGCCGGCCAGAATGCCGGCCATGATCAGCAAGCTGATGCCGTTGCCGATGCCGAACTCGTCGATCTGCTCGCCGAGCCACATCAAAAAGATCGTGCCGCAGGTCATTGTCAGCACGGTCACGACCTGCCAGCCGAGCCCGACGTGGCCGGCGGCGTCGACGAATTCGGGCCGGACCATGTTCTTCTGGCTCAGCAGCCAGCCCAGATAAACCCAGCTTTGCCCGATGCACAGCAGCACCGTGGCATAGCGGGTGTATTCGTTGATTTTCTTGCGGCCGGCCTCACCCTCTTTTTGCAGCCGCTCGAGCGGCGGCCAGACGCTGCCGAGCAGCTGGAAAATGATCGAGGCCGAGATGTAGGGCATGATGCCCAGCCCGAAGATCGTCACCTGGTTCAGTTGGGCGGCGCTGAACAGGGCCACTTGCGAGAACAGGGCCCCCAGGCCGGTGTTGCTCTTGGCAAAGGCCGCCATCGCCTGCTGATTGATGATCGGCAGCGGAATCCACCAGCCGATGCGATAGACCATCAGCAGGCCGAGCGTGAAGAGGATCTTCTTGCGCAGCTCGGGAATCGTAAAAACGATACGCAGTTTTTCCCACATGGCGACACTCCGTTTCGAGCCACAGGCTCAAATTGGCGTTGAGTTCGGGCCAATCCTTTGCGCCCAATGAACCGCAGGCCATTATCGGCGTCCGAGCGGTTTGTCGGCAATGGCAACGGCCGCCACTGCATTTTGACTGCCGAATTTTGCCCGCCGGAAGCACGACTGCCGGGCCGTCGTTTCGGCTTCCGACCAGCCGTTCCGACTGCCGCCCAGCCGCGGCCGGGCCGGCTTTGCCTGGGCTTGCGTGGCGGGCCTGCCCGGGCTGTCGCCAGCCGGTCCTGCGTCCGCCCGGCAAACCGCTAGGCTTTCTTGACCTTTTTGACTTTCACGACCGGCTTGGGCCGCTCGAGCGTGACGATCTCGCCGCCGGCGGCTTTGATCTTTTCCAGGGCGCTGGCGCTGAACGCGTGGGCCGAGATCTTCAGCCGCTTGGTCAGGTCGCCGTGTCCCAGGATCTTCAGCACGTCGTACCGCCCCTTGGCCAGGTTTTTCTGCTTGAGCAGGTCCGGGGTCACGTCGGCGCCGGCGTCGAACGCCGTTTCCAGTTCGCCCACGTTGACCACCATCACCGTGTCGCCCCACTGGTTGTGGAAGCCGCGCTTGGGAATGCGCGGATCAGCGGCGAGGCCCCGCCTTCGAAGATCGCCGGAGCCGACCAGCCGGCCAGCGCGCCTTGGCCCTTGTGCCCGCGACCGCTGGTCTTGCCGTGCCCCGAGCCGACACCGCGGCCGACGCGCTTGCGTTTCTTGTTCTTCTTGATACCGACGTTGATGTCGTGCAGGTTCATGACAGGGTGACTCCTCGCAACCGTTCCACGTCGTGCCGCGTGCGCAGTTGCGTCAGCGCCGCCAGGGCGGCCTTGACCAGGTTCGTGGGATTATTCGAGCCGAAGCTCTTGGTGAGGATGTTCTTGATGCCGGCCGCCTCGCAGACCGCCCGGACCGCGCTGCCGGCGATCACTCCCGTGCCCGGCGCCGCCGGCACCAGCACCACCCGGGCCGAGCCGAACTGCCCGACAACCTGATGGGGGATCGTCCCCGCATCGAGCGAGATTTCGATCATGCTGCGGGAGCCTTCTTTCGAGGCCTTCTCGACGCTGGGGGGCACTTCATTGGCCTTCCCGTAGCCCCAGCCGACTTTGCCGCGACCGTTGCCGATCACGACCATCGCCGCGAAGCTGAAGCGGCGGCCGCCTTTGACCACGGCGGCGCAGCGCTTGATCTTCACGACTTTTTCGATCAGTTCTCCGCGGTTCGATTCGTTGGCCACGGTCTACGGCTCCTCGAAGTGATTCTGTTGCGACGATCGGATATTTTCGGGCGGCGAGTCTTAGCGGCGATTTCGGTCGCCGCGCGGTTTGTTTTCAGGGACGATGTCGTTGCACTCGCTGGCTTAGAACGCCAGTCCGGCCTTGCGGGCTGCCTCGGCCAGGGCCGCGACGCGCCCGTGATATTGGAACGCTCCGCGGTCGAAGGCGACCTGAGTGATTCCGGCCGCCAGGGCCCGTTCGGCAATGGCCCGGCCGACGCGCTCGGCGGCGGCCTTGTTGCCGCCGTATTTCAGGTCGCCGACGACTTCCTTGTCGACCGTGCTGGCGGCTGCCAGCGTGCGGCCGGCCGCATCGTCGATGACCTGGGCGTACATGTGCTTGTGGCTGCGGAAGATCGTCATGCGCGGGCGCTCGTTGCTGCCGCGAGTCCGCTTGCGCACCCGCCATTCGCGCCGCTTGCGTTGGTTGACCTTTGCCCTTGCGTGGTTCACTGGACTGCTTTCGTTTATCTCGTTGCCATGCGTTGATTGTCGGCCCCGCCCCCGGGCACGCGGATGTGCCGGGCGCCTTCCGGCACGGGGACTACTTGGTCATTGCCTTGCCGGCCTTGCGGCGGACGACTTCGCCGTCGTAGCGAATGCCCTTGCCCTTGTACGGCTCCGGCTTGCGGGTCGACCGGACTTCGGCGGCGAACTGGCCAACCAGTTGCTTGTCGGTGCCTTTGACGAGGATGTGCGTCTGGTCCGGGCAGGTCACGGTGAGCCCGGCCGGAATCGGCATCTGGATCTCGTTGGCGAAGCCGACCCGCAACTGCAGCGTGCCCTTTTGCACGGCGGCCAGGTAGCCCACGCCCACGACCTCCAGCTTCTTCTCGTAACCCTTGGTCACGCCGACGACCATGTTATGGATCAGGGCCCGGCTCAGGCCGTGCAGGGCCCGGGCTTGCCGGGTGTCCCCTTCGCGGCTGATGCGGACCTGGCCGGCCGCCTGGTCGAACTCGACGCTGACGTCCGGCGGATGGGCCCAGTCCAGCTTGCCGAGCGGACCTTCGATCGTAATGTTGCCCGGGCCGACGCCAACTTTGACGTTGCCGGGGATCACCACGGGTTGTTTGCCAATTCGCGACATGATCGTTTCTTTCCCGAAATTCGCGGCCGTCGGCCGTTTCGCTCACCCGCTCGCGCGGGGCCCGGCCGACAGGCGGCCGGGGAGTCTGCTTACCACAACTCGCACAGCACTTCGCCCCCCAGCTTGCGCTGGCGGGCTTCGCGGTCGCTGATCACGCCGCGGCTGGTGCTGATGATCTGGATGCCCAGGCCGTTGAGCACGGGTCGCAGGCTCGAGGCGCCGCTGTACACCCGGCGTCCCGGCTTGCTGACGCGCTTGATGTGCTGGATCACGCGCTCGCCGTTGGGGCCGTATTTGAGTTCGATTTTCAACTGCGACACGGGCTCGGCCGTCACTTCCTGCCAGTCCCAGATGTAGCCTTCGCGCTTCAGCACTTCGGCTAAGCCGCGCTTGACCTTGGACAGTGGCATCGTGACGCTGGGCCGCTCGACGCGCACCGCGTTGCGGATGCGTGTCAACATGTCGGCGATGGGGTCAGTCATCATATCGCTTAGGTTCCCTTACCAACTCGCCTTCTTGACGCCCGGAATCAGCCCCTTGTCGGCCAGCTGCCGGAAACAGATCCGGCAAATGCCGAACTTGCGGTACACCGCCCGCGGGCGCCCGCAGATCTTGCAGCGACGAACCAGCCGAGTCGAAAACTTCGGCTTGCGCGCGGCCATCGCAATCTTCGATTTACTCGCCATAACGTTTCCTGTACGCGATTGTTTGGATCTTGCTTGCTACTCGATTCGCGCCGGCCACCCGCGCCACGCCGCCGACTCAGCTCTTGCCCGCGGCGGCCGCCTCCGTCTTGAACGGCATGCCCATGCCCCGCAACAGCTCGCGCCCCTCGTCGTTGGCGTCGGTGCTCATGACGATCGTCACGTTCATGCCTTGCGGCCGTTGAAACTTGTCCGGATTCAGCTCCGGAAAGACCAGCTGTTCCTGCAGGCCCAGGCTGTAATTGCCGTGCCCGTCGAAGGCGTTGGGATCGAGCCCGCGAAAGTCGCGCACCCGGGGCAGCGCCAGCGAAATCAACCGGTCGAGGAATTCGTACATCCGCGGTCCGCGGAGGGTCACTTTGCAGCCGATCGGCATGTCTTCGCGGAGGCGGAAATTGGCGATCGCCTTGCGGCTGCGGGTGACCATGGCCTTCTGGCCGGTGATCTGGGCCAGGGCGGCGGCCGCGTCCTCGACGTGCTTCTTCTCGGTGATCGCGCTGCCCACCCCCATGTTGACGACGATCTTCTGGATCCGCGGCAGCGCGTGGCGGTTGGCGCGCCCCAGCTTCTTGGCCAGCTCGGGCAGGATCACCTTCTCGTACTGCACTTGCAGCCGCGGGGTGACCGGCTTTTCCGCCGGCTTGCCCGGCTCGGCTTTCGCCTTGTCCGCCTTCGGCCGGTCGCCCTTGGCGTGCTCGCCCTTGGCGTGGTCACCCTTGGGCTTGTCGGCCTTGGCTTTGTCGCCTTTCGGGTGGTCGCCCTTCGCGTGGTCGTCGGCGTGTTCTTTTTTGGCCATCACGGCACTCTCGCTTCTAATCGGCTGGCGGGCGGACCGTTCGACCGGTCACCGGCTTTTCTGGTCTGAATTTTTTCGTCAGCGTTTTTTTGTCAGGGGCTTTATTCTTCCGGGGGAGCCCGGCGTTATTTCTTCTTGTCGGCCTTCGCGCCGCGGGCCGGCGCCAGGGCGCCGATGGCGGTGTTGCACTTCTTGCAGTAGCGGTCCTTGCCGCCGTCGGCCCGTTTGCGGGCGCCGGTGCGAGTGGGCCGATTGCACGAGCTGCAGATCAGCAGCACGTTCGACAGCGAGATCGGCATCTCCTTCGAGAGCCGGCCCCCTTGCAGGTTCCGCTGGCTGCGGCGCACGTGGCGGTAGACGCGGTTCACGCCTTCGACCACCAGCTTGTTGTCGGGCCGCATGACGCGCAGCACCTTGGCGCGCGTGCCGCGATCGTCCCCGGTAATGACTTCTACGATGTCGTCGACTCGAATATGCATCATACCACCTCGGCCGCGAGGCTCACGATCTTCATGAAATTGCGGTCACGCAGCTCGCGGGCCACCGCCCCGAAAATGCGCGTGCCGCGCGGGTTCTTGTCGTTGTCGATAATCACGATCGCGTTCTTGTCGAAGCGGACATAGCTGCCGTCGGCGCGCCGGGTCGGCTGGCGACAGCGCACGATCACGCCGCGGACGACGCTCTTCTTCTTCACTTCGCTGCCCGGGATCACGCTCTTGACGCTGCATACCACGATGTCTCCCAGACCCGCGGTTCGGCGATGCGTGCCTCCCAGCACCTTGATGCACATCACCTCTTTGGCGCCGGTGTTGTCGGCTACGTCGAGCCGGGTTTGCATCTGGATCATCTTGCTGCACCTGACTGCTGTTGAATTCCGCTAAACGCTGATTCGGCTGAGGGCTGGTTCGGCCCGGAAGGCGAAAGTTACTCGGTCTCGGCCCCGTCGTGCTTCGAGGCCGCCCGCATGGCGGCCAGGTCGACCAGCCGGCTCTTGGTGAGGATCCGGACCAGCTCCCAACGCTTGGTCTTCGAGCGCGGCCGCGACTCGACGATCTCGACCGTGTCGCCGATGTGCGACTGGTTGTTTTCGTCGTGCACGTGGCAGACCGTCTTGCGATGCAGGATCTTGCCGTACTTGGCGTGCCGGACCTGGCGGGGAATCTCCACCCGGCGCGTCTTGGTCGTCTTGTCCGTCTTCACCACCCCGATCTCAACACGCTTGGCCATTACTTGGCTCCCTGCTTATCGGACTTCTTTTTTTCGCCGGCCGGCTTGGCGGCACTGGTTTTTGCGTCAGCACTGGCCTTCACGGCGGGGGCCGGTTTGGCGGCGGCTTCGGGCTTTGCGACCGGCGGGGCGGCAGCGGGCCTGGCCGCCGCGGCGGCATGCGCCGCGACCCGGTCTCGCTCGCCCTGGATCGTCTTGACCCGGGCAATCGTCCGCCGCGCCTTGCGCAGCTCGCTGGGAGCGTTCAACCGCTCGGTCTGAGCCTTGATCCGCAGGCGGAACAGGCTCTCGGCCGACTCCTTGAGCGTGAATCCCAACTGCTCGTCGCTCATCTCGCGCAGTTCCGAGGCTTTCGTCATGACCGGCTCCGCATACCCTGATCGAATCCGCCGATGGTCGTTCGCCGCCGGCTATCGAGATCCTGTAACCGTCCGTTATTAAGTCGTCCGCTATTAAGTCGCCCGCCGCTTGAGGAACCGCACCCGCACCGGCATCTTGTGAGCCAACCGCGAGAAGCAAATCCGGGCCGCCTCTTCCGCCACGCCCGAGATCTCGTACAGCACGGTCCCCGGCCGAATCACTGCCGCCCAAAACTCGGGCTCCCCTTTTCCCTTGCCCATTCGGGTTTCCAAGGGAATCGAGGTGATCGACTTGTGCGGAAACACGCGCACGAACAAGCGGCCCTCGTTGCGCATGTATTGCTGCGCAGCGATACGGCCGGCCTCGATCGTTTGAGCGCTCAGCCAGCCGCCTTGGGTCGCCTGCAGGGCGTAGTCGCCATGCACGACGCGGTTGCCGCGGCCGGCTTTACCTCTTATACGTCCTCTTTGGCTTTTTCGATGCTTGACCCTCTTGGGCATCAGCGCCATCGGTCGGTTCCTCGTGATACATGCCTTGATTGACCCAGACCTGGACGCCGATGTGTCCCTGGGCCGTTTTGGCTTCGGTGAAGCCGTAATCGATTTTTGCCCGCAATGTCGACAGCGGGATGGAGCCGGCGATCGACTTCTCGCGGCGGGCCATTTCAGCCCCGCCCAGCCGACCGGCCAGTTGAATCTTGATCCCCTTGGCCCCGGCTTCCATCGTCGTTTCCATGGCCCGCTTCATGCAGCGGCGGAAGCTGGCCCGCTTGGCCAGTTGCTCGGCGATGTCCTCGGCCACCAGTTGGGCCTGGATTTCGGGGCGCGCGATTTCTTCGATCTTGATGTTGATCCGGCGGCCCACCAGGTCCTGCAGCTCGCTCTGCAAGCGCTCGACCTCTTGCCCCTTGCGGCCGATGATGATGCCCGGCCGGGCCGTGTGCAAAATCACCTTCACTTCATCGCGCGTGCGCTCGATTTCCACCTTCGGGATGCCGGCAAACTTGTACTTTTCCTTGATGAATTTGCGCAGCTTCTGGTCCTCGAGCAGCAGGCTGCTGAATTCCTGCTTCGATGCGTACCAGCGGCTCTTCCAGCCTTCCATGATGCCGGTGCGAAAACCGACCGGATTGACCTTCTGACCCATAAGAACCGTCCTCGCGCCCTGTTGATTTGTCCGTCGTTTGAACCCGTCGCGTGAAACGCCGCCCGTCCGGCCGTGAACCCTTAGACCGCCGAATCCACTTTGACGTGGATGTGCGACATCCGCTTTTTGATCATGAACGCCATGCCCCGGGCCCGGGGCCGAACGCGCTTGAACATCGGACCCTCGTCCACCCGCGCGTCGACCACCACCAGGTCCTGCATCGAGGGTGCCCGCTGGTCCTCGGCATTGCCCAGGGCGCTCTTGAGCACCTTCTCCAAATACCGGGCTCCACGCTGCGGCTGATAGCGCAACAAATCGAGCGCCTCGTCGGCGTGCTTGCCGCGGATCAACGTCGCCAGCGGGCGCACCTTGCGGGCACTGATGCGAGCGTAACGATGAACTGCTTCGTAAGCCACTTGCTTGACTCCTTGCCGCCCGGGGGCAGTTTTGCTTGCTTGCTCTCTGGCGCTGCTTTTTGGCTGGCGCTGCCTTTTGATCGGCGTTGCTTTTGGAACGGCGCTGCTTACTTCTTCTGGCCCTTGCCGCCGTGACCGCGGAAGGTTCGCGTGGGGGCGAATTCGCCCAGCTTGTGGCCGACCATGTCCTCGGTCACGAACACCTTGATGTGCAACTTGCCGTTGTGCACCAGGAAGGTGTAGCCGACGAACTCGGGAATGATGGTGCAGGCCCGGGCCCAGGTCTTGATCGGTTCTTTGCTGCCCGAGGTGGCCTGACGCTCCACCTTGGCGAACAGCTTGGGATTGACGAAGGGACCTTTCTTGAGCGATCTACCCATATCCTGGAAATCCTGTTTTGCTTTTCTCGGCCGGCTTTTCCGGCCTGCCTACCAATTTGCCGTCCGCTATTTTTTGTCCGCCGACATTCTGCCGACGTGAATCCTGCCGCTTAACGAATCTTGAGCTGTCCGTAGCGCCGCGACCGCCGGCGACGGATGATCGCCGAGTTCGACGGCTTGCGCCGCTTCCGCGTGCCGCCGCCCTTGGCCGGCTTGCCTTCCGGACTGACCGGATGGCGTCCGCCCTTGGTGCGGCCTTCACCACCGCCGTGCGGATGGTCGATCGGGTTCATGGCCGTGCCGCGGACGTAGGGACGAATGCCCTTCCAGCGATTGCGGCCGGCCTTGCCGATGACGATCGCGTCGTGCTCGGAATTGCCGATCGCGCCGATCGTGGCCCGGCAGGCTGCCGGCACGCGGCGAACTTCGCCGCTGGGCAGGTTGATCTGGGCCCAATCGGCCTCGCGGGCGGCCAGGGTGGCGCTCACGCCCGCCGAACGGCAGAGCACGCCGCCACGACCCGGCTGCAATTCGATGTTGTGGATCGGCATCCCGACCGGAATGTTTCGCAGCGGCAGGCAATTGCCCACGGTCGGCGGGGCCTCGGGACCGCCGATCACTTCGGCGCCCGCCTCCAGCCCTTCGGGGCACAGGATATACCGCTTTTCGCCGTCGACGTAATGCAGCAGGGCGATCCGGGCGCTGCGGTTGGGATCGTACTGGATCGAGTTGACCTTGGCCGGCACGCCATCCTTGTTGCGGCGGAAGTCGATCTCGCGCAGCATCCGCTTGTGGCCGCCGCCGCGGTGCCGGGCCGTGATCCGGCCCTGGTTGTTGCGGCCGCCCGTCTTGCGCTTCGGCCGCAGCAGGTTCTTTTCCGGCTTTGCGCCGGGCGTCAGGTCGGCGAAATCGCTGACCGTGGCGCCGCGGCGGCCCGGAGTCACTGGCTTGTAGCGTCGAATGCCCATGATTGATGTCTCTCGCAAACAAGCGGCCGCAGGTGTCGGCCGCCCGGGTTTATCGCAGTGTGTGGGATATCGCTGAGGAACGTTTAGAAGAAGTCGATCCGGTGCTCGGAGTGCAGCGTGACGATGGCCTTCTTCCAGTCTTTCGTGTAACCGTGGCTGAATCGGGTCCGGCGCGGCTTGCCCTTGCGGTTCTGGGTGTGCACGCGGATGACTTTGACGTTGAACAGCTCTTCGACCGCCCGGCGAACGTCGTCCTTGTTGGCCATCCGGTTGACCTCGAAGGCATAAGCGTTGTACCGCGTCGAGCGGTGCATGCCCTTTTCGGTGACCAGCGGCCGGATGATGATCTGGTGCGGCGCCAGCAGCGGGTGGCCGGCGTGCGTTTCGGTCGTCGTCATGATCGTCTTTCCTTACCCGTCGCCGGTGCGTTTGGGGCCCCGGTCGATAACTCTGGCTTGCCTTGTCGGCCTGGCGTTTACTGGCCTGCTCGGCCTTTATTGGTCTACTTGGCGGGCGCTTTGGCCGGGCTGGCGCTCGCGCTCTTCTTGCCCGCGGCGCGAATGGCTTCGAGCGCGGCCTTGGTGATCAGCACCCGCTTGGGACGCAGCAGGTTCAGGGCGTTCAGGCCCGACACCGGGGCCACGTCGACCCGGTCGATGTTGCGGGCGCTCTTGAAAACGTTGACGTCGTGTTCGGCCGTGGTGACCAGCAGGCTGCCGCCGGTCAGGTTCAGGGCCTTGAGCACGGCCGCCATGTCCTTGGTCTTGGGACCGTCGAACTTCAGTTCGTCGATCAGCGTGACTTCGGCGTCGCGCAGCTTGGCCGCCAGCGCCATCCGCGTGGCCAGCTGCACGGCCTTGCGCGGCAGACGATAGCTCCAGTCCCGCGGCCGCTTGGCAAAAATGTGGCCGCCGCCACGGCGGATGCCGCTGCGTCGCGAGCCGGCCCGGGCGTTGCCGGTCCCTTTTTGCCGGTACATCTTCTTGGTCGAACCGCGGACTTCGCCGCGACTCTTGGTCTTGGCGGTGCCCAGCCGCAGATTGGACTGGTACATCACGACCACGTCGTGCAGCAGTTGCTTGTTGATGTGCGGCGCAATGTCGGTGTGCTCGATGTCGTACGTGCCGACATTGGCCCCGCTGCGGTTGTAGATCGTCAGGCTCGCCATGATCGCGGGCTCACTTCTTGTTGGTTTCGCGGATGATCAGGTAGCCGCCGATCGGGCCCGGAACGGCGCCATCGACCAGGATCAGATTGTTTTCGGCGTCGATCCGCACCAGCGGCAGATTGCGCGAGGTGCGGCGCTGGTTGCCGTGCTGACCGGCCATCCGCCGCCCCTTGGGCACGTGGCCGGGGAATTGCGACATGCCGATCGAGCCGGGATGGCGGTGAACTTTCTTCACGCCGTGCGTGGCCCGCTGGCCGGCCATGTTGTGGCGGACCATGACGCCGGCGGTGCCGCGTCCCTTGCTGGTGCCGGTGATGTCCAGCCGCTTGATTTCGGCGAACTGGGTCACGTCCAGCGTCTGGCCGACGGCGACCCCTTCGACCGGCACGCGGAATTCGCGGACGAACCGCTTGGGCTCGCAGTCCGCTTTGGGCAGCGTTTCGACGCCGGCCTTGGCCCGACCCTTGGCCCGCTTGCTGTCCAATTTGGCAACATGACCACGCTGACTGCGACTGGCCAGGCGGCGGGGCTTATCGAGAAAGCCAACCTGCACGCCCTCGTAACCGTCCCGTTCCTTGGTACGCAATTGCAGCACGTGGCAGGGACCGGCTTCGATCACGGTCACGGCCACCACTTTGCCGTTCTCATCAAAAATTTGCGTCATCCCGACCTTGCGGCCGAGTATCCCGATAGCCATCGCAGAAGTTCCTGTGGTCTGTTGCCGGAAGGGAACCGAGAGCCACTCTGCCAGCGGCGGACGAGCCGCCAGTGGTTCCATTACCCTTCACAGCTTCCAGTGCATAGTTTTTCCGAGCAGACTCGAATCGTCGTAATTTTGAATTTGTCTCGCCCGCCCAGTCACCCATTTCTAGGAGACCGCCCATTTCTGGGGGACGGCGGCCAGACGCCCGTTTCACGTCACCTGCTTTAGTGCCGGCTCGAAGCCTTGATCTTGATGTCCACGCCCGCCGGCAGGCTCAGCTTGTTCAGGGCTTCGATCGTTTTGGCCGTGGCCTGCACGATGTCGATCAGCCGTTTATGCGTGCGGATCTCGAATTGCTGCCGGGCTTTCTTGTCGATGTGCGGACCGGAGAGCACGGTGTAGCGCTCAATCCGGGTGGGCAACGGAATCGGCCCATGCACCTCGCTGTTGGTGCGCTTGGCCGTGTCGACGATCTCGGCCGCGCTCTGGTCCAACACCGAGTGGTCGTAGGCTTCCATCCGGATGCGAATGATCTCTTGCGAATGACCCGCCACAAGCTGCTCCTGTTGCGCCACCGGCGCGACGCCCTAACCGGCTGCTCTAAAACTTTTGTCCGGCCCGGGTTGCGTGCCCTGGCCCGTGGGGAGATTTGTCCCTGTCGGGCAAATTCCGCCCAACGCGAAACCACGAATCCTAAAGCCTCGCGAGAAATGTGTCAATTGGGCGCGAAGCGAGATTTTGTGGCCCCGGATCGGGAAATGGCCCGCCGCAGGCAATCCACGCTCCAGCCCTGCTCCGGACCCCTGGCTCAGCCCCCGCGTCAGGCCCCGGATTTACCGCAGCCATGCCAGCAGCAGCATCAGGGCCGAGCCCGCCACGAGCGGCAGCACGACCCGGCGCGACAGATCCAGCGAGTTCGTGTCGGTCAGCCGGCCGGCCATCAGCATCACCGCCGAAACCGGCGAAATCGTCCGCCCGGCGGCCGCCCCCATGCTTACCAGCGCCTCCGACCAGCAGCAGATCGGCCCCCAAAGCCCGGGCCGGCTCGACAAACAGGCCGAACATCGCCTGGGTGGCCGCCATGCCCGAGCCGGAAAGCACGCCAAACAGCATCGGCAACCCCAAGGCCAGGGGCAACAGCAGCGGCGGCGCCGCCTGGATCAGCTCGCCCAGCAATCGGGTCAGGCCGATCATTTTCAGCCCCTCGCCGAAACAATTGGCCGCCACGATGATGCCCACGATTTGCGTCAGGGCAAAGCCGGCCCCCTGGAAAAAAGCCGCAGTAATGGCCGGCATCCGGCGGGGCGCGGTCAGCGTCGCCGCCGCCACGCCAATCAGCATGGCCGCCCCGATCAGCCGGCTTTCATACGCCCGGGATTCGACCTTGCTGGCCGGATCGGCCACCAGCCACTCCGTGGGCACCTGAAACTGCCGCAGCGGGCCGCTGGTCAGCAAGAGCAGCACCAGGGGCAGGAACGGCACCGCCGCCTTGGCCAGGTTGACGCGGTCGGGCATGGGCTCGCCGGTCGCGGGCTCGGCCGACTCCTGCGCAGGCACGGCGGCTGGCGGCGGCCAGCGGCGCGCCAGCAGCCAGAAGAGTCCCGTGGCCAGGGCCAGATGCCAGCCGATCAGCGAGCGGATCGGGGCCAGGCAGCCCTCGCTGGTCAGGTTGGGCGTCGTGTCGTGCAAGGTTTCGACAATGCTACGCAGCTCCGGCGCCCCGGGATTCAAAAGTTCGCCGCCGATCGAACAGCCCAGCGCCAGCGCCGCGCCGATCGTAATCGGGGCAATCCCGGCCGCCCGGGCGAGCGGCACCAGCACAATGCCCGAGGCCACGGCCGTGCTCGCCTGGCTGATCAGCGGCACGTTGACCACGAAGCCCACCAGCACGATGCCGGGCAGAACCAGGGGCCGGAAATGTCGCAGCGGCTTGACCAACAGCTCGACCAGGTGCTTGTCGCAGCCGGTCTCGCGGAGCACGTGGGCGTAGCCCATCGAGGTGCAAATCGGCACCACGAATTTCTCGTCGGCCAGCGTGGCCAGGAACGTCCGCACGATCTGGGCCAGCGGCAGGCCCAGCGCCGCAAGCGCCGCCAAAGCCCCGGTCGCTTCCCCCTCCGGCCCGCCGACGAGCGCCCGAACGGCCGCCGCCACGCCGACGTCGAGCGCCAGGGCCAGGGCCGCCAGGATCAGCACCAGCCGCACGTCGACGCGCCGCAGCACGGCGAATCCCGCACACAGGATGACGGCAATTCCAAAGGCAATGACCATTTGCACTCAACGCGGAATTGTCCAGGCGGAAGCGGCTTCGGACAAACGAATCGCCGCCGGCAACCGGGTGCAGAACTCAGTCTCAGGCCGGCAAAAACAGAACCCCAGGCGGGGTTCCCGTCAATAGCCGTGGGCACCGCCCACGGAACCCCGGTCACAGCTCCGCCGGACTGACCCCGGAGGGGTCAAACGCGTCAACGCCAAATGTAACGCTCATCGTAGGTGACGCCGTACTTGCGCAAGATGTTCAGGAACTCTTCCTGAAACGAAACCTCCCGATGGTGATCCTTCTGCGTCGCAATGTATCGCTTAAGAGCCGCGGCATTCGACTGGCCGATGGTAAAGGCTCCGTAACCATCCTGCCAACGAAACGTCCGGCACCGCGGATCCTGGGTTTTAATCCACTTCGACGAGTCCTTTTTCAGGTTCTCCATGTAGTCCGCAACCGAGACGGTCTTCGAATGCGACACGAGCAAATGCACGTGATTCTCCGTGCCACCTGCGGCCAATAACCGCCCGCCTTGGTTCTGAGTGATCCCGCCGAAATAGGCATAGAGTTTTGCCTCCAGGGCCGTGGGAATCAGGTCGGCCCGGTCCTTGGTCGAAAATACGACGTGCATGAGCAACGACGTGAAAGTTTGCGCCATCGGTAGATCCCCACGTCGCCCTGTGTGACCCCGCTGGGGTCGGAGGAATGAATGCGCCGTCCGTCCCCGGGGGCGCTGCCCCCGGCTACTGACTCGTGCCCCTGGCGGGGCAGCCGGAACGTCTACATGTAGCTCGCCAGCACTTCGGCCGGCGCGGGGCCGTAGGCGGCCGGCTGCATCGAAGCGGTGGCCCGGCCCTGGCTCAGCCCCCGCATGGCGCTCGAATAGCCGAACAGATTGGCCAGCGGGGCCAACGCCTCGATCACCGTGTTGCGGCCCCGGACCTGGGTGTGCGTGATCGTGGCCCGGCGCTGCTGCAGGTCGCTGATGAAGTCGCCCAGGTTCTCCTCGGGCACGGTGATTTCCAGCTTCATGATCGGCTCCAGGAGCACGATCCCCGCTTCGTCCAGGGCCTTGTTCAAGGCGTCGGAAGCCGCGTAGCGGAAGGCGATTTCGCTCGAATCGGTCTCGTGGGCTTCGCAGCCCAGGAGCGTGAACTTGACCTTCATCAGCGGGCAGCCCAGCGAACCGTTGTGCCGCTCATTCAGCACGTCGAGCACGGCCTGCAAGTAGTTTTCCGGCAAGGTGTCGTTGGCGAAACCCATCACCACCAGGGGTGCCGTCCCCTGAGGATAGGGCTCGACGCGCAGCGCACCTTGGCAAACATCGCCTGCCCGGCCTGCTGCCGCTGGCAGGCGCCCACCACCTCGGCCGCGTGGTCGACGCTTTCGCGGTAGCTCACCCGGGGCTTGTGGACCCGGACATCCAGGTTGTAGTCGCGCAGCAGCCGGTGCTTGATGATCTCGAGGTGCAGCTCGCCCATCCCGCTGATCAGGGTTTGGCCGGTCTCTTCGCTTTCCTGCGCCCGGAAGGTCGGGTCCTGACGCTTCATCATCTCCAGGGCTTCGGCCAGCTTCTTCCGTTCGGTCGAACTCTCGGGCTCGATCGCCATCGAGATCACGGTTTCGGGGAATTCGATCGTCTCCAGCACGATCGGGTGCTGCGTCTCGCACAGCGTGTCGCCGGTGATCGAATGCCGCAGCCCGATGATGCCCACGATGTCGCCGGCCGAGACGCTGGGCACCTGCTCGCGGCGGTCGGCCTGAATGTGCCAGAGCTGGGGGACGTTTTCCTTCTTGTCCTTGCCGGGATTGTAGACCCGGCTGCCGGCCTCGAGCGTGCCCGAGTAGATGCGCACGTAGTGCAAGTCGCCGTGCTTGTCGGCGTCGATCTTGAACACCAGCCCGCAAAACGGCTCGTCCGGGCTGGGTTTGCGGATCTCGGTGGCCCCTTTTTTCTTGGGGTTCGTGCCTTTGACCGGCGGCTTGTCGGCCGGGCTGGGCAGGTAATACGTCACCGCGTCCAGGAGCGGCTGAATGCCGATGAAATCGAGCGCGCTGCCGCACAGCACCGGCACGATGAAGCGGTGCAGCGTGGCCTCGCGCAGCACTTGCCGGGCCAGCTCGGCCGGCACCGGCTCCTCGGCCAGGACCAGCTCGGCCAGCTCGTTGCTGTACTCGAACAGCTTGGAGAGCATCTCTTCGCGCCACAGGTCGGCCTCGGGCTGCAAGTCGGCCGGAATCGGCTGCCGGAAGATCTCGGCTCCCTGGCTTTCGGACGTGAAAGTCAAAAGCTCCATCGTCACCAGGTCGACCACGCCGCGAAAGGCGTTGGGCAGGTGCGGAGGGCCGGCGCCGATGGGAATCTGCACGGCCACCGGATGGGCACCGAGCCGGTCCCGGATCTCGCCGAACGTGCCGTCGAAGTCGGCCCCTTCGCGGTCGAGCTTATTGATGAACGCGATCCGCGGCACGCCGTATTTGTCGGCCTGGCGCCAGACGGTCTCGCTCTGGGCTTCGACTCCCTCGCGGGCGCTGAACACGACCACCCCGCCGTCGAGCACCCGCAAGCTGCGCTCCACCTCGGCCGTGAAATCGACGTGGCCGGGCGTGTCGATCAGGTTCACCACGCAATCGTGCCACTCGAAGGTGACGCAGGCGGCGCGGATGGTGATGCCGCGCTGCTGCTCCTCGGGGTCGAAGTCGGTGACCGTGGTGCCCTTGTCGACGTCCCCCATCTTGTGGCTGGCGCCGCTGTAGAACAGCATCCGCTCGGTGACCGTGGTCTTGCCGGCGTCGATGTGGGCAATGATGCCGATATTTCGCAGTTGGGTGAGCTGGCGCGCCATACGACGCATGGGAAACGAAGCGGCCGAAAAAAGCAAGGGGCCGCCAGTTTCCCCGCTCCGCGAGAGGCCGTCGGAACGAACCCCTCGCGGCGCCCAGGCCAATTCACCGCTCGTTTCCGGCGGCCGCGCTAGCGCCGCCGCCCGACGACTCAACCGCCCGGCGACGCCGGACTATTTCGCGCCCGCCCGCGTCTCAGCCCGCCAGCTTGCGCCGCAGCAGCAGGAAGCCCAGCGTCGAGAGGCCGAAGAGCACGGCCGACGACGGCTCGGGCACGGGCGATGCGATCGTCAAGCCGGCCAGGATGTTCGTGCCGGCGCCCATCACGCCGCTAATGTCACCCGACCCGTTGGCGGTGGCCACCCACAGAACCGTGTTGCCGCCGGAGGTATAGATGCCGTGATTGGCAAAGGAAGTCTCGGTTCCGCCTGTGATCGTGGTGTTGGCCAGGAAGGTGGGGGCATTCTGGAAACCGGCGTACAGGTAGACGTCATACTGTGCGCCCGCCGTAAGCCCCGAAATGGTGAACGGCGTGTTGCCCCCGTTGCCGGCCGAATTGTTGAACATGTAATCGTTGAACAGCGCTTGCGCATCGGCCGGCACCCCGATGTTCGTGTTTTCATTGTCCACTCCGACCGGACCGATCGTGAAGCCGACCGACGTGCTGCCGCCGGTTGAGTTCAACAGCCCGCTGGCCGAGTAGGTCTGATTGTCGCCGGTGGTCGGACTGCCCGTATTGTCGGAAAGAAAGGTCGGGTTCATGCCGTTGAACACCGTGCCGCCGCCCGCCACGCCGACGCCGGAGTAGGTCGTCGGCGGGACGTTGGTATCGGTGCCGCCGCCGCCGGTGCGATAGCCTTCCAAATCGATATTCACAATGGCCGCCGGTGCCGAAGCAGACAGCGCGAGCCAACACAGGGCGGCCAGCCCTGCGCCGATCAACGAGCGACTGGTGAGCGATTTGCCGGCGTGAGTTCGAGATTGCAGCATGACAGGGTTCCTCTCAGCTCATGGGGTGTTGCTGCGCACGGCAGCAGATTGCCTGGGACCAGATCGGCCGACTCCGGCCGCAGCGGTTCGAAGTGACTAAGGTTGCTCCGGATTCGGGGACGGTTGCTCGGCCTGCGCGTTGCGCTCGATATCGCGCACCCGGGCCCGCATCGACTCGGGAAAGTCTTCGGCCAGCGCGTGCTCGACGCTCGTCTGCCGCTTGAGCCAGTCGTAGCGGGCCAGCACGTTCTTGCGGGCCAACCGCATGTGATTGGCCATGGCGCGGCGGGCCGCCTTCGGGTCGTGGCGGCAAATCGCCTCGTACACGTCCCGGTGGACGCGCAAGTTCTGCTCGGCAAAGGCCGCCGGATCGGCCCAGGCCGCCGGATGATCCGTGCGGTGCCCGAACATCTGCGTCAGGCTGCGCGTGTCTTGCAGCACCCGGATGGCCCGGGCGTTGCCGGCCGCCTTGAAGATCGCGATGTGAAACGCCAGGTCCGCCAACAGCCACTCGGCCAACAGATCGCGCAGGTTGGTGCCCGGCGGCACCTTGAAGGCCTGGGCCTGCTGACACAAACGCTGCCATTTCTCGGCGAGGTCGTCGAGCTGGCTGGCACTGATCCGCCGCGCCGCCTTGGCCGCCGCATGGCATTCCAGGACCGTGCGGATCTCCATCGTGTCGACCAGCTCTTGTCGGTTCATGCCTTTGACGAAACTGCCGCGATGGGCCACGTGCGTCACCAGCCCCTCGCTTTGCAATTGGCTGATCGCCTCGCGAACCGGGATGTGGCTGATGCCGATTTCCCGGGCCAACAACGTCGGCGACAGCCGCACGCCGGGCGCAGGCGTCCGTCGAACAATTGCTGCCGGATCTGGCGGTAAGCATTTTCGCGCTGCGTGATCTTCATGGTCGCCCGATTCCATTAGAGGGAGCGCCGGCCATTCCCTGGCCGCCGCAAGCAGTCGCCGCCCCCGAGCGACAGTATACGAGATCTGCCAAACAATATATTCTCTGTAAGCGACAATATATCAAGCACCAGGGCGCGTGCAAGTTTTTTTTGTCGAAGACGATCAGAAACCGGCCCGGCCAATCGCCGGCTCGCCACCGGCGGCGGGCTGGGTCGAGAGCACCCCGGGCGGCAAGCGAGGCCGCTGGCATCAACCCCCGGTTCGCACCAGGCGCAAAAACCGCGCCGAAAGCGACTTTCGGCGCGGCTGGGATGCTCGTTGATGCCCGAGCCCGGTGATTGGGCTCGGTAAACCGGCGGGCGGCCTGTCGCCAGGTGCGGCTTGGCTACCGGCTGAACCGGCTCACCAGGCCCGCTTGTGGCCCGTTACCAGTGCAACTGGGGGGCTACCCGGCAAAGTGAACTACCAGGCAAAGTGGGCGAACGCCTTGTTGGCGTCGGCCATGCGGTGGACGTTCTCGCGGCGGGACATGGCCGTGCCTTCACGGTTGTAGGCGGCCACCAGCTCGTCGGCCAGCTTTTCGTGCGTGGCCCGGCCCTTGCGCTCGCGGACGGCCATCAGGATCCAGCGGATGGCCAGCGACTGCTGCCGCGGCCGGTTCACTTGCATTGGCACCTGGTAGGCGGCACCGCCGACGCGCTTCGAGCGAACCTCGATGGCCGGCTTGACGTTTTCCACCGCCTGGGTGAAGACCTCGATCGGCTCAACGTCGCTGATCTTCTTCTTGATGATGTCCAGGGCGTCGTAAAACACCTGCTGCGCGGTGCTTTTCTTGCCGTCGTGCATCAGGCAATTGATGAATTTGCTCGCCAAGAGCGACCCGCACAGCGGATCGGGAGCCAGGGTCTTGCGGCTGGCGGTAATGCGGCCCATGCAGAAAACTCCGAACCACGTAAGGCTTTTGCTGATTGGTATCCGATGGCCGGCAGCGAACGACTGCCGGTGTTAAGCGTCTGCCGGCAGCGAACGGCTGCCGCCGGCCCGTTGTGTTACGACTTCTTGGCGCCGTACAGGCTGCGCGATTGCTTGCGTCCGTCGACCCCCAGGGTGTCGAGCGCTCCGCGGACAATGTGGTACCGCACGCCGGGCAGATCCCGCACGCGGCCGCCGCGCACCAGCACGATCGAGTGTTCCTGCAGGCTGTGCCCTTCGCCCGGGATGTACACGGTGACTTCCTTGCCGTTCGAGAGCCGCACGCGGGCGATCTTCCGCAGGGCCGAATTCGGCTTCTTGGGGGTCATCGTCTTGACTTGCAGGCAGACGCCCCGCCGCTGCGGACACTTGTCGAGCACCGGCGACTTGCTGAACTTGCGCGGCGGGCGCCGGCGCTTGCGAACCAATTGATTGATCGTGGGCATGGCGAGGGTGTTCGAGGTCTTTGTTTCTGACGGTACGGGTTTCTGGCGGTAACGGGTTTCTGGCGATACGGGACGGCCGGGCGGCGGGCCCGGGATGCAATCGACGTAACTCGTCGATTTCCAATGCTTTATCCGGCTCCAGAACCCACGCAGCGGGCCTGGCCGAAACCTTGGGAATCAGTCAATTTAGCGAATCGGCCCGGAGTGTCAAGCACGGTTCGGCGGGCAATTGGGCCCCGCCGGCTGGGCATACGCGGGGAAGTTCGCCGCCCTGGCAGTTGGTAAGATAAGTCTGGCAAATCCCCGCAGCGACGATCTGCTAACTCGGCCGCCCACGCTTTGAGCATCAGCACGCCCCCCATTACCGCCCAGCAACTTTTCGAAATGCCGGATGACGGTTTGCGCCGGGAACTCGTCAAGGGAGAGATCGCCTGCCTGGAGCTGACGGGTAGCGAACACGGCGCGGTCACCGCGGAATTGAACGGCTCGCTCTGGCACCACGTCCACGAGCACAGGCTCGGCCGGGTGTTTGGCGCCGAGACGGGATTTGTCCTGCAACGCGATCCGGACACGGTCCGAGCGCCAGACGTGGCATTCGTCCGCGGACGGCGGATCGCGGAGATTGGTGTCCCAAGCACCTTCTTTCCGGGCCCCCCTGACCTGGCCGTGGAAGTCGTTTCGCCGAGCGATCGCCCGAAAGACGTCGAGGCAAAGGTCGACGATTGGCTCCGGCACGGGACCGTGGAGGTCTGGGTAGTCGATCCGCGCCGCCGCACGGTAGTCGTCTACCAATCGCCCGGCGGCCCGCGCGAATTCGGCGAGCAGGACGTGCTGCAATCCCCCGACTTATTGCCCGGCTTCCGACTGGCCGTGGCCGAGATCTTTCCCCAAGCGCCGTGACGCGTCAGATTGGCCCGCAGGTCTGGCAAGAGCGTCGTGCCAAAAACTCCCCCTGTTTTTGCAGCACCGGCGGCTGCCGGTTCCGTTGCCGCCGCTCGCGAAACCTGCACGCAGGGGCCGGGCCACAAGCTGCCCCGCAGTCGTTACACGTCCTTTACGTCCCGCACGACCGCGAGCGGATAGGCTGGCGACAGGAGTCCGACCACGACAGGAGCCGAATATGCAAGCACTGCGACCAATCGTCCTGGTCTGGCTGCTGGCGGGCGCGGCAGGGATGTCGACCGCTCGAAACCTGTCCGCCCAGGAGCCGGCGACGCCGGACCCGGCAGCCCCGGATCCGGCAGCGGAAGTCGCCGCCCTGCGGGCCCGGCTGCGCACGCTCGAAGCCCGCAACCAAGCGTTGCAGGACGAACTGGCCCGTTTGAAAGGCGAACCCGAGAAGATTTCAGCTGGCACGTCGGAAAAGGCCCGGCTCGACACCGACCTGCGGCTGCTGCGCTATGTGGAGGCGGCACTGAACGAGAAACCGAAGGATCGTGCCATCCGCGCTGATGCCGCGGCGCTCGCTGCCCGCCTGGCTCCTGAGTTTCCCGGCAACGTGCTGGTCTGGCGCGTGCTGCTCGCCACCGCCACCCTGCGGGACGGCATGTCGCTGGCCGACGCGGAAAAACTGCTCGGCCCATCGACCGACAAATGGGACGGCGCGATCGGTTGGTATTTCAATCCGCAAGGCCGGCACGTGGCGCCGTACCTCTCCGCCCAGTCCGCGGATGGCACCTTGTCGGGCTGGCGGCTTGGCAATCGGTAGCGGCAGCACACGATCCGTATCCCGCCCGCTCCGGCATCCGCCCGGAGAAGCCGGTGCCGCGGCCATAAGGAATGGGCCGGATGCGCCGCAGCCTTTTGCATCCATCCGGCATTTGTCAGCGCGGCGCCGCAGGATGGGCCGCCGCGCGGTTAGCGAGGCGCCTGCTTAAGCTGGTCGCCCAGCTCCTTGTTCTCCTGCCGGAACGCCTCCAGCCGGCGATTGCCCGGGGCGTTGGCCTCGAGCTGTTGCCATACGGCCGCGGCCTGCTCGAGCCGTTGGGTCTTTTCGGGCGCAGTCTCGCGCCGCCGCTTTTGCAGCAAACGGCCCAGCTGCCACTCATACGCTTCGACCAGCCCGGGGTCGCGGCCCAAAGCGGCTGCGACGGCTTTTTGAGCCTCCGCCGGCTTGCCTTGGCTCTCGAACAGGTCAGCCCGCAGCACATCGAGGTACGCGTCGCCGCCGATCGCTTCGTCGACCAGCGACAGCATCTCGAAGGTGCGCTCGTCCGGCTCCCCGTCCAGCAGGACGTTCAGCACGCGCATCCGTAGGATCGGCTCGGTCTTCGCCACTTCGCAAGCCAGGTCGATCAGTTTGGGATACCGCTCTGCGGACGACAACCGGGCATGCACCAGGGCGTCGTCGAGCAGGATCGGCTGCCGCCGCAACGCCTCGGGCAAGCGGTCGTACTCGTCGAGCGCCGCTTTGAATTGCCCGTCGTCGTCGGCCTTGTCCAACGCCAATAGCCCGTCAAGATTCGCCAGCCAGAGCGGATCGAGGCCCACGATGCTGCTCGCCCAGGCCCGATTGTGCGGGCCGACGATTTCCATGAAGCTCTTGCGCAGCGACTCCGATTCGAGATGCCCATGAAGCAGCGCGTGCATGTCAACGACTTTCAGACGCCGGTTCTTGTCCCGGCCCAAGATCAAGTCGTAATAAACCAGCCGCCCGCCGGCGATGATGCGCACAAGGACGCGCTCTTGGGGCGGCTGGCCGGCGGTGCGCGCGTGCACCACTTGCCACCGATTTCCCGGGTCTTTGCCTTCCAACAGCAGGAAGGAGATTCCGGCCGTGTCGTTGGCGCTGGTCGAGAGCTCGCGGAACAGATTCAACTGCGTCTTCAAAGCCTGCGGCGGATTCTTGAGCTGGACGGCGCGGTCGAACAGCGCCGCATAGTCGATCAGCTTTTCGATCGCCGCTTTGTCGCCGGCCGTCAGGGCCGCCTCCAGCTCGCGCGCGAACTGCTGGGCCTCGTCCGACGCCGGCGTCAGCTTGCCCCCGGGCCTGGGCGTCGCCTCGCCCGCGGGCTCCGCAGCCACATTACCGGCGGGCTCCGCAGTAACATCACCGGCGGGCTTCGCAGTCACATCACCCGCGGGCTTCGCAGTAATCCCAGCGGCGGGCTTCGCAGTCACATTACCGGCGGGCTTCGCAGTAACCTCAGCGGCGGGTTCTGGAGTAGGCTCAGCGGTGGGTTCAACGGACGGAGTTTTGTCGGGCGCCGGCCGACCGGGCTTGCTCTTGGCGGGCTTACCGGCAGGCTCCGTCGCCGGCGGCTTTTCGCCCTTGGGCAGCGCGCCGCGCAGCCGCAAATACTTTTGATCGAGCGGACTGAGCTTGCTGAGAGAGATCTTGAGCGTTTTGCCGGCATCGGTCTTGAGCACGACTAACTCGTCCTGCATCTCGACGAACACCGCCTCGACGGTGCGCCTGCCGTCGGCCGTGGTCCAGGTGCGCGGCGTGCCCTCGGCCGCCGCAGCGGCCGCCGCCAGGAAGCACAGGCAGCAGGCAATTGCCAAGCGCCGCGCCATCGCAGAGCCCTTTGGGAGGTTTATGGGGAAGTTCGTGAAAAGTGTTCAGCGCCGCCATTGAGCGAGCCGCAGCGGCCCTTCGTTGTGTGATTTCCCCGTCATTGTAAGGCAGCAGAAACCGCTCCCGACAGCCAGCCCACAAAAAAAGTCCACGGGAAGCTTCCCGTGGACTTAATGGTTGATGCGAGCGGCGGACAGCCGCGCTGCTTACTCTTTTCCGTCGCCGCCGCCGCCGAGCAGGGCTTCGAGCGTGCCGGCTGGCTTGGGAGCCGGCTTCGAGCCGTTCTCGTCTTCCACGCCGTCGAGCAGCGGGAAGCTGCGGGCCAGGACTTTTTCCTTTTCGGCGGCCAGCGCTTCGAGCGCCTGCGGACGAATCCGCACTTCGGCATCCTGGAAGGAGTGGAAGCCGGTGCCGGCCGGCACCAGGTGACCCAGGATCACGTTTTCTTTCAGGCCCACCAGGTTGTCGACCTTGCCGGCCAGGGCCGCCTCGGTGAGCACCTTGGTGGTTTCCTGGAAGCTGGCGGCCGAGATGAAGCTGGAGCTTTGCACCGCGGCCTTGGTGATGCCCAGCAGCTGCGTGCTGGCCGTGGCACTCTTCGGCTTGCCGCCCTTGGACGGGTCGCCGCCGAGCGCTTCGATCTGGGCGTTCACCTGTTCCAGCGCGTCCTTGGGCACGATCGTGCCTTCGGCAAAATCGCTGTCCCCCTTGTGCGAAATCTTCACGCACTTGGCCAGGGCCTGATTGGCCTGGCGGAAGTCGAACCGGTCGAGCACGCTGCCGGGCAGCAGGTTGGTGTCGCCCGGCTCTTCGATCTTCACCTTGCGCAACATCTGCGTGACGATGATCTCGATGTGCTTGTCGTCGATTTCCACGCGCTGGCTGCGGTAGACGTTCTGGATTTCGCGGGTCAGATACTGCTGCACCGCCTCTTCGCCCGAGATCCGGAGGATGTCGTGCGGCACGAGCGGGCCGTCGACCAGCGCCTCGCCCGAGCGGACGAAGTCGCCGGCGTGCACCCGCAAGTGCTTGCCGTGGGCGACCAGGTGTTCGCGCTCGATGCCGCTCTCGCTGCGGACGATGATCGTGCGCTTGCCGCGGCGCTTCTCGCCCAACAGCTCGACGTGACCGTCGATCTCGGCGATGACGGCCGGTTCCTTGGGCTTCCGGGCTTCGAAGATTTCCGTCACCCGGGGCAGACCGCCGGTGATGTCCTGCGTGCCGGACACTTCGCGCGGCGTCTTGGCCAGCAGGGTGCCGGCCGAAACCTGCTGCCCTTCGGTGACTTCGATGTGGGCCTTTTCCGGCATGTAGTAGAAGTCGAGGATCTTGCCGCTGGCGTCTTCCAGCACGACCTGCGGGTGCAAGTCGCCCTTGTGCTCCATGATCATCCGGCGGGTGTGACCGCTGGGGTCTTTTTCCAGCCGCATGGTCTCGCCCTGGATCACGTCCTCGTAGCGGACCTTGCCGCCGACTTCGGCCAGAATCGGGATGCTGTGCGGGTCCCATTCGCAGAGCACGGTGCCCGGCTTGACTTCCTGATTCTCGTCGACCATCAGGTTCGAGCCGGCGGGCACTTCGTACTTCTCCAACTCGCGATCCTTGGGGTCCAGGATCGTGATTTCGCCGTTGCGGGTGAGCACCACCTGCTGGCCGGCGTCGTTGCGCACGACCTTCAGGCGGGTGAACTTGACGCGGCCGAGCTTCTTGGCCCGGATGTCCTTGTCTTCCACCGCGCGGGCGGCCGTGCCACCGATGTGGAAGGTCCGCATCGTGAGCTGGGTGCCCGGCTCGCCGATGCTTTGGGCGGCGATGATGCCCACGGCCATGCCCTCTTCGACCATCGAACCGGTCGACAGGTCCATGCCGTAGCAGCGGCGGCAGATGCCCAGCGGAGCGTCGCAGACCATCGGACTGCGGACCTGGATTTTTTCCAGGCCCAGCTCTTCGATCCGCCGCGCGCTGTGCACGGTGATCATCTCGTTTTCGCGGACGATCACTTCGTCGGTGATCGGGTTGACGATGTTGGCCCGGCTGACGCGGCCGCGGATCGAATCGGCCAGACGCACCTCGACCTTTTCGCCGCGATAGATCACGCCCTTGGTGATGCCCTGCGTGGTGCCGCAATCCTCCATCGTCACCACCACGTTCTGGGCCACGTCCGCCAGCTTGCGGGTCAGGTAACCCGAGTCGGCCGTCTTCAAGGCCGTATCGGCCAGACCCTTGCGGGCACCGTGCGTCGAGCTGAAGTATTCCAGCACCGACAGCCCCTCGCGGAAGTTGGCCTTGATCGGCGTCTCGATGATCTTGCCCGACGGCTTGGCCATCAAACCGCGCATGCCGGCCAGCTGGCGAATCTGTTCGACGCCGCCTCGGGCACCGGAGTGGGCCATCAGGTAGATCGGGTTGACGTAGCCGGGACGACGGTAGTCGTTTTCCAGCTCGGTCATCATTTCGGTGGTGATGCGTTCACGGGCGTGGGTCCAGGCGTCGAGCACCTGGTTGTAGCGTTCGCCCTCGGTGATGATGCCGCGCTGATAGAGCTTGGCTTTCTTGAGCACTTCGCGCTCGGCGTCCTGGATGATCTTGCCCTTGCTGGGGGGCGTGATCAGGTCGTCGGTGGCGAACGACAGCCCGCTGAGCGTGCTGGAGCGGAAGCCCAGCTGGTTCATATCGTCGAGCAGGTCGATCGTGGCTCCCCGGCCCAGCACCTGGTAGCAGTCGGAGATCACCTTGGCCAGCTCGCTGGAACGCATCGGAATGTTGTAGAAGAACATGCCGTCGGGGAGCGTCATGTTGAACATCACGCGGCCCACGGTCGTGTCGATCAACGCGCCCGGCTTGGCCTCCTGCTCGCTCTTCAGCCGGCGATTGCCCGGCAGCTTGACCTTGATCCGGGCGTGCGTGTCGACGGCGCCCAGGGCATAGGCCAGCTGCACTTCGTTCAGCGAGCTGAACACCATGCCCTCGCCCTTGCGGCCGGACAGCGACATGGTGATGTAGTAGCAGCCCATGACCACGTCCTGCGACGGGCTGATGATCGGCGCGCCGTTGGACGGGCTGAAGATGTTGTTGGTCGACATCATCAGCGTGTGGGCTTCCACCTGGGCCTCGATCGACAGCGGCAGATGGACGGCCATCTGGTCGCCGTCGAAGTCGGCGTTGAAGCCCTTGCAGACAAGCGGGTGCAGCTTGATGGCGTTGCCTTCGACCAGCGTGGGCTCAAAGGCCTGGATGCCCATGCGGTGCAAAGTCGGAGCGCGATTGAGCAGCACGGGGTGGTTGCGGATCACCTCTTCGAGGATATCCCACACCTCCTCGTCCTTGCGCTCGAGCATCTTCTTCGCGCTTTTGATCGTGTCGGCGTGCCCCAGGTCCTTCAGCCGGCGAATGATGAACGGCTGGAACAATTCCAGCGCGATCTTCTTCGGCAGGCCGCACTGGTGCAGCCGCAGGTGCGGGCCGACCACGATCACGCTGCGGGCCGAGTAGTCGACGCGCTTGCCGAGCAGGTTCTCGCGGAACCGGCCCTGCTTGCCCTTGATCATGTCGGTCAGGCTCTTGAGCGGGCGATTGCTCGAGCCGAGCACGGGGCGCTTGCAGCGGTTGTTGTCGAACAGGGCGTCGACCGATTGCTGCAGCATCCGCTTCTCGTTGCGGATGATCACTTCCGGCGCGTTCAGGTCGACCAGCTTCTTCAGCCGGTTGTTGCGATTGATGATCCGGCGATACAGGTCGTTCAAGTCGCTCGTGGCGAAATTGCCCGAATCCAAGAGCACCAGCGGCCGCAAATCGGGCGGAATCACCGGGATGACGTCCAGCACCATCCACTCCGGCTTGTTATCGCTGTCGCGGATGCTCTCGACGATCTTCAGCCGGTTGATCAGGTCCTTGGCTTTTTGCTTGCTGCCGGTCTCGAACAGCTCGACGCGCAGGTCCTTCGACAGCTGCACCAGGTCGAGGTCCATCAGCAGCTTGCGGACGGCCTCGGCCCCCATGTCGGCTTCGAAGGTGCCTTCGCCGTATTGCTCGCGGGCCGTGCGGTACTCCTCTTCGGTGAGCAGCTGCTGCTTCTTAAGCGGAGTGCTGCCGGGGCTGGTGACCACGTAGTCCTGGAAGTAGATCACTTTTTCCAGGCTGGTGGTCTTCATGGCCAGCAGGTTGCCCAGGCGGCTGGGCATGGCCTTGAAGAACCAGATGTGGACGACCGGGGCGGCCAGTTCGATGTGCCCCATGCGCTTGCGGCGCACGCGGCTGTGCGTGACCTTGACGCCGCAGCGATCGCAGATCATGCCCTTGTATTTCATGCCGCGGTACTTGCCGCAGGCGCATTCCCAGTCTTTTTCCGGCCCGAAGATCCGCTCGCAGAACAAGCCGTCCTTTTCCGGGCGGTAGGTGCGGTAGTTGATCGTCTCCGGCTTTTTGACCTCGCCGAAGGACCAGCTGCGGATATCGTGGGGTCGGGCCAGGCTGATCTTGACCGACGTATAGTCGTTGATCCGATCGTAGGAGCTTTCGCCTGTACTCACTGTTCATCCTCCTGTGGCGGAAGGTTGTCGCATGGATTCGTGGTGTGGTGCCGACACTAGTGCCGTCCCGCGGCCGGCAGTCGGCGACTGCCGGTCAGCGGAGGACCGCGTCAGATGCGACGTTTTTCCAGTTGCATGTTCAGCCCGAGGCCGCGGATCTCGTTGGTGAGCACGTCGAAGCTGGCCGGCGTGCCGGCTTCGAGCGTGTTCTCGCCCTTGACCATCGACTCGTAAATCTTGGTCCGCCCTTCCACGTCGTCGCTCTTGACCGTGAGCAGTTCCTGCAAAATGTAGGCGGCGCCGTAGGCTTCCAGCGCCCAGACTTCCATTTCGCCGAACCGCTGGCCGCCGAACCGCGCCTTGCCGCCCAGCGGCTGCTGGGTGATGAGCGAGTAAGGACCCGTCGAGCGGGCATGCACCTTGTCGTCGACCAGGTGATGCAGCTTGAGCATGTAGATGTAGCCGACCGTGGTTTCCTGCTCGAACGATTCGCCCGTGCGGCCGTCGTACAGCTGGGCCTTGCCGTGCGTGGGCAGGCCGGCCTCCTTGAGCACTTCGTGAATCGTCTTTTCGGTCGCGCCGTCGAAGACCGGCGTGATGGCCTGGAAGCCCAGCTTGGCGCCGGCCCAGCCCAGGTGCGTTTCCAGAATCTGGCCCACGTTCATACGGCTGGGCACGCCCAGCGGATTGAGCAAAATCTGCAGCGAGGTCCCATCGGCCAAGAACGGCATGTCCTCGACGGGCAGGATCTTGGCGATCACGCCCTTGTTGCCGTGGCGGCCGGCCATCTTGTCGCCGACCGAAATCACGCGCTTGGCGGCGATGTAGACCTTGACCATCTGCAACACGCCGCTGCGCAGCTCATCGCCGCGCTTCATCGAGTTGAGCTTGCGGTCGCGATCGTCGATCGCCGCTTCCACCGCCGGCCAGTGGGTCTTGTAGAGTTTCTCCACGTCGGCCTTGCGCTGCGGGCTGCGGATGTCGATCGCATCCAGCTTGAACCGCTGGGCCTGCTCGGCCACGTACTTGTTGTCCTGTTCGCGGACCAGCGCGGTGCCCTCGTCGTCGACCAGCGGGCGCTGGAGCACGCCTTCCATCTCCTCGACCATCGCCCGGAAGGCGGCCGAGATCTTGGCCGCGCCGTCGTTTTCGGCCTCTTTGAGGGCCTTTTCGAAGGCTTTGCGCTCGTCTTCCGAGAGGCTCATGCGGCGGGAAAACTTCTGCGTGTCGATGACGATGCCCTCGACGCCCGAGGGCACGTCGAGCGAATCGTTCTTCACGTCTTCGCCGGCCCGGCCGAAGATGGCGTGCAGCAGCTTCTCTTCCGGCGTGAGCTCGGTCTTCGATTTGGGCGAGACCTTGCCCACCAGGATGTCGCCCGGCCGCACGTAGGTGCCGACGCGGACGATGCCGTTTTCGTCCAGGTTGCGCAGGGCCTTTTCGCTGACGTTGGGAATGTCGCGGGTGAACTCCTCGCGGCCCAGCTTGGTTTCGCGGATTTCGATGTCGAATTCTTCGATGTGGATCGACGTGTACGTGTCGTCCTTCACCAGCTCTTCGCTGATGATGATCGCATCCTCGAAGTTGAAGCCGTCCCAGACCATGAAGCCCACCAGCACGTTGCGCCCCAGGGCCAGCTCGCCCTTGAACGTCGCCGCGCCGTCGGCGATGGCCTCGCCCTTTTCCACCTTCTGACCGACCTGCACGATCGGCTTCTGGTTCTGGCAGGTGCGCTCGTTCAGCCCGACGAACTTGCGCAAAGGGTAGCTTTCGCCGCCGATGTCGATGCGGTCGGCGTCGACATAGGTGACGGTGCCCTTCTTGCGGGCCCGGACGATCATGCCCGAGTTCTGGGCCACGTCGCGCTCCATGCCCGTGGCCACTACCGGCGGCTCGCTGACCAACAGCGGCACGGCTTGCCGCTGCATGTTGGAGCCCATCAAGGCCCGGTTGGCGTCGTCGTGTTCGAGGAACGGAATCAAGCCGGCCGAGACGCCCACCATCTGGCTAGGCGCCACGTCGATGTATTGCACCTTGTCGATCGGCACCATTTCGAAGTCGGCATGGTAGCGGGCGATAATGTTATCCCCCTTCAGCTTGCCGTTTTCGACCGGCGCGTCGGCCGGCGCCAGAAAGGCCTCGCTCTCTTCGTCGGCCCGCAGCCAGACCACTTCGTCGGTCAGCTTGCCGTGATTGACCTTGCGATAGGGCGTGACCAGAAAACCGTATTCGTCCACCGACGAGTAAATCGCCAGGCTGGAGATCAAACCGATGTTCGTGCCTTCCGGCGTTTCGATCGGGCAGATCCGGCCGTAGTGCGAAATGTGCACGTCGCGCACTTCGAACCCGGCCCGCTTGCGGTTCAAACCGCCAGGACCCAAGGCCGACAAGCGTCGCTCGTGCGTGAGCATCGAGAGCGGGTTGGTCTGGTCGACCACTTGCGACAATTCGCCGCGGCCGAAGAAATACTCGATCGCCGCCGAAATGCTCTTGGGGTTGATCAGGCTGCGCGGAGTCATGTCCTCGATGTCTTTGAGGCTCATCCGCTCCTGCACGGTGCGGCGCAGCTTGAGGAAGCCCTTGCGCAGTTCGTCCGCCGCCAGCTCGTCGATCGTCCGCAAGCGCCGGTTGCCCAAGTGGTCGATGTCGTCGACTTCGACGCCCGGCTCGCTGCCGGCCAGCTGCAGCACGTAGCGGATGGCGGCGATCAGGTCCTCGGGGCGCAGCGTCATCTCGTCCTCGGGCACGCTCAGCTTCAACTTGCGGTTGATGCGGAAGCGGCCGACTTTGCCCAGCCGGTAGCGGTTGGTGTCGAAGAACTTCTCGTGGAACAGGGCCCGGGCTTTTTCCAGCTGCGGCGGGTTGCCGGGCCGCAAACGCTGATAGATGCGCAGCAGCGCCTCTTCGTGGCTGGAGGTCGTGTCTTCGGCCAGGCTGTTGAAGATCAGCGGGTTTTTCGGATCGACCAGCACCTCGATCGAGGTCAGGCCGGACGTGCAGATCAATTCGGCGATGTTCTTGGTGATCTTCTGCCCGCCTTCGAGCATGATCTCGCCGGCCTTCTCGCTATTGTGCGGATAGACGACGTCGTCGACCGCGATCTTGCCCTCGATCTTGCCGGCGCTGCGGCCGTCGACGATCTTCTCCACCGCCGTGTCGTAGAACACGCGAATCAGCTCGGAATTCAGGCTGAACTTCGGGTCCATCGCCCGCAGCAGCGTCATGGCCGAGAACTTGCCGCTCTGGTCGATGCGGACGCTGATCGTGTCTTTCTTGCTGGTGTTCAGCTCGATCCAGCTGCCGCGCTCGGGAATGATCCGGCAGCTGAACGTGCGGCGGTCGCCGGCTTCGATCTCGCTGACGTAGTCCACGCCCGGGCTGCGGTGCAGCTGGCTGACCACGACGCGCTCGGCGCCATTGATGATGAACTCGCCGCCGCCGAGCATGATCGGCATGTCGCCCAGGTAGACTTCCTCTTCGATCGGCTGCTCTTTGGTCAGCTCCAGCCAGACGCGGAACGGCCGGCCATAGGTCAAGCGCAGCTGCCGGCATTCGTGCGGCTCGTAGCGCGGCTTGCCCAGCTCGTAGCGCAGGTACTTCAGCTGCAGCGTCTTGTCGTAGCTTTCGATCGGGAAGATTTCGCGCAGCACTCCCTCGATTCCCTGATCCTCGCGCTTTTGCGGCGGATCGTCGTATTGCAGGAATCGCTCATAACTGCGAGTCTGAATCTCGGTGAGATCGGGAATCTGATGGGGAGCGCGTTGACTGCCGAAGCGACGGACTTCTTTGGGCCGAAGACGCCGTTCTGCTGATGTCGCCATGAATGCTCCTTAGGGAAGCTCAAGAAAGCCAGAGGATCACGCGCCGCCGGACGCACGCTCGGGCCGCCGCCGCAGCCCGCTGGGTCGTTTACCGTCCGTCTCGCGCCGGAATCAAAAAATTTCGCACCAGGTTTTGTTCAGCCGTTCCGCGGATCGCCGCCGCCACCAGGGCGCTTGCCGAAAGCTCGTCACCAGTGAAATGCGCCCTGGGTCGCCGAGAATACCCCCACCTTGCGCAAGCGCTCCCGGCTGCCGATACCGCCCGCGACCCGAGAACCGCCGGACACCGTCCTGCTGGATGCCGTCCGGCTGGATACCGTCGCTGCGCAGGGCTGCCCGGCGGCGCAGGCAGGGGGCCTGCGATCCAATGCACACTGGGAAAATGAATCGGGTCAAGCGATTTACTCGCGCAGCCGTCCGTTTGCGTATCTGCCGGCTCCCGAAGGGTCCTGCCGCGTCAGGCCGCCTGCCTGGCGTGGGTAAGACGATTTCGGTCTGGCCGGCGGCCAAGTGAGGTGACTGACTTTTCGCTAAAAATGCCAGCGGTCCACCAAACAGCTACTTGATCGAAACGGTAGCACCCGCTTCTTCCAGCTCTTTCTTGGCCTTCTCGGCATCTTCCTTGGAAATCCCTTCCTTGACCTTGCTGGGAACTCCTTCGACCAGATCCTTGGCCTCTTTCAAGCCCAGGCTCGTCAGCGACCGGACGACCTTGATCACGCCGATCTTCTTGTCGCCGAAGCCTTCCAGGACGACGTCGAACTCGGTCTTCTCGGCCGGGGCCGCAGCGCTGGCGCCGCCGCCGTCGCTCGGGGCGGCCATCATCACCGCGCCGCCGGCGGCCGGCTTGATGCCGTGCACTTCCTCCAGATAGTCGCTCAGCTCCTTGGCCTGCTTGAGCGTCAGGGCAATGATCTTTTCCCCCAGATCCTTCGTCGGGGCGGAAAACTCGCGGGTAGCAGTGTCGGTAGCCATTGCTCGTTCGGGTCCTTTCTCACTTTGCCAGCCGACACGCACTCAAAATGCTTGCGACGGTCTGGTCCGGGTCAATCGATATTTTATGGCCAAGGACAACCCCCGGCCCGCACCAATTCGTGTTCAGGAAAACTCGTTTTCGCCCTGTGCCCCCAACCGGACCAGCGTGGCCGGCCGGATGCACCCAGCGCCGGGGGGTTACCCCGCTGTCGCCTCGGGAGCTGCACCTTCGGAAGCTGTGGCCTCGGGAGCGGCTGCCTCGGGAGCTGCAGCTTCGGAAGCCGCACCTTCCGCACTTGCTGCCCCGGCCTCTTCGCGTTCGGAATGTTGCTTGATCTGGCTGGCCAGGGCCCCGCCGGCGCTCGTCAGCTGGCTGGCGAGCATCGCCCCCGGCGACAGGATCTGACCCATCAGCAGGCTCAGCTGCTCGAGCCGAGTCGGCCACTTGCTGACCGCGACGACCTGGTCGCCGGCCACCTGCGTGCCGTCGACCACGCCCCCCTTGGGCTCGAATGGGGCATATTCTTTGGCCCCTTGCAGCCGGATGATTTCCTTGGCCAGGGCCGGAGCATCCATTTCGCCCCAAACCACGGCCAGGGTCCCTTTGACCCCGTCGAAGGCCGGCGCGACGCTCGACCCTTCGGCCGCCCGGCGGGCCAGGCTGTTCTTCACCACCAGCATCTGAATGCCTTTGCTGCGCAGTTCCTTGCGCAGGGCGGAATTCGCATTGGCGCTCAGCCCGACGATGTTGACCAGGAACAGGTCCTTGACTCCGTCGAGCCGGCCCTGCAGCTGCTTGGTGATCAGGTCTTTGACGAATTTGCTCATGGCGGGTTCCGTTTCGCTCGGCCGCGACCGCCTGGGGCGATCGCGGGGTTGCTATGGCGCTGTGTTTTGCGGACGCTGTTTTCGTAGGCGTTGTATTTGTCCGCGCTGCGCGCTTTAGGCGCTGCGCTTTGTCGTCGCTGGAAGTTTTCCGTGCCGGTTCGCTGCGTCAGGCCGCGATCCGCACTCCGGGGCTCATCGTGGCGCTGATGCTGATGTTCTTGACGTAGTGCCCCTTCACCGAGTGCGGCTTGAGCCCCTGCACGTAGTGAATGAAGGCCTGGATGTTGGCGGCCAACTTGGCCGCATCGAAGCTCAACTTGCCGACCACCGCGTGCACGTTGCCGCCGGCGTCGTTGCGGAACTCCACCTTGCCCGCCTTGTACTCGCGGACCGTCTTGGCCACGTCGGGCGTAACCGTGCCGGCGCGGGGCGAGGGCATCAGCCCGCGCGGGCCGAGCACGCGTCCCAACGGACCGACGATGCCCATCATGTCCGGAGCGGCGATGCAGGCGTCGAAATCGGTCCAGCCGTCGCGGATCTTCTTGGCCAGCTCTTCGCTGCCGACTTCATCGGCCCCCGCGGCCTTGGCCTGTTCGGCGGCGTCCCCCTTGGCGAAGACAATCACCCGCAGGGTCTTGCCGATGCCATGGGGCAGCACGATCGAGCCGCGGACCAGCTGGTCCGCCTGCTTGGGATCGATGCCCAGGTGCAGGACGATGTCGACCGACTGGTCGAATTTCGTGTTGTTGTAGTTCTTCAGCACGGACACGGCCTGTTCGACCGGCAACGCGGTGTCGCCGGGATGCTTGTCGGCCAGGGCCCGCAAACGCTTGGAAAGCTTCGCCATGATTCGCTCTTAACCTTCTACATTCAGACCCATGCTGCGGGCCGTGCCCTCGATCATCCGCTTGGCGTGTTCGACGTCGCGGGCGTTCAGGTCGGCCAGTTTTAGTTTGACGATGTTCTCGATCTGCGCGGACGTGACCGTGCCGACCTTGTCCTTGTTGGGCACGCCCGAGCCCTTGGCAATGCCGGCCGCCTGCTTGAGCAGGGCCGCCGCCGGGGGGCTCTTGGTCACGAAGTCGAACGTGCGGTCGTTATAGACATTGACCACGACCGGGATGGGCATGCCGCCGGCTTCGCGCGTCCGCTCGTTGAACTGCGAAACGAACTGCCCCAGGTTGATACCGTACTTGCCCAGCGACGTGCCGACCGGCGGAGCCGGCGTGGCCTGCCCCCCGGGAACCTGGAACTTCGCTTGTCCGACCAGTTGCTTTGCCATGATTTACTCGGTGTGGTTGCGTGTCCGCCGGGCAGGGTTGGTGCTTTCCGGCCCGGCCGGAATGCGGCTGTCGTGGGCGGCCGGCCAGAGTTTTCTGCGTGCCGCCGCGAAAAACTGCGAGGCTTAAATCTTCTCGATCTGCCAATACTCCAGCTCGACGGGCGTCGAGCGGCCGAAGATGTTGATCATCACCGTCACGCGGCCGTTGGCCGCGTCGACGTTGTCGACATCTCCCTCGAAATTCTCGAACGTCCCTTCGTTGATCTTCACGCGGTCGCCCGGCTTGATGTCGATCTTCAGCTTGGGAGCCTCGTCCGACTTCTCCTCCTGCTTGGCGACGATCTTGGCGATTTCGTGGTGGGCCATCGGCGTGGGCTTGCCGGCCGAACCGGTGAAATCGCCGATCCCCGGCGTCTCGCGCACCAGGAACCAGGTTTCTTCGTTGATTTCCATCTGGACGACGAGATAGCCGGGGTACAGCTTGCGCTTGACCACCCGCTTCTTGCCCCCCTTGAACTCGGAGACCATCTCGATCGGCACGATGATGTCGCCGAAGTACTTGTCCAGGCCGGCCACCGCCACGCGCCGCTGCAGCCCTTCGCGAATCGAATCCTCCCGGTTGCTCTGCACCTTGAGGATGTACCAATCCATCTTCGGCGGCTCGTCCGACGCGACGACCTCTTCCAGGGGCTTGGCGTCCGGATTGTCGTCGGCCTCGCTGCCGTGCGGACCAATGACCACCGCCGCTTCCGCCTCGGCCAGGTCGGCGTCGACCGGCTCTGCGTCGACCGGCTCGGCGGGCGGTGCCGGCGCCGCCGCAAGGGGGGCCGAATCGGCCGGATGCGGCGCGGCAGACTCGTCATGCCCGGGCGCATCATGCCCAGGCGCGTCGCCTCCCGGCGCGTCGACTCCAGGCACGCGATGGCTCTCGCCGGAAAGGGGAATTCCTGCCGGTTCGCCAGCGCCCTGGTTCAGGGGCGCGGCCGCTCCGGCGATGGGATCTCCCGTATTGTGCGAATGCTCGCTCACGCCATCCCCCCAAAACCACTCACTTGTCCCGGCGCCGACAATCGGCAGCCGGCACTTGCGGCAAAAATTTCTCGCCCCGCGGTAGCCACGCCGCCGAGAGCCAATCCTCTCGAAAGCGTTTCGTTCTATGCGTATCCTTCTCTGCGTCTCGTCGTCCCGGCGTCTCGTCGTCTCTGTTTCTTCGCCTGCGCTTCGTTACCGGCGCACGACCCCAATCAAGTCGAGCAGCTGTCGCCAGAACAAGTCATAGGTGAACAAGATCGCGGCCAGAAACAGGATCGAAAAAATCACCACCAGCGAGCTGCGGACCAACTCGGTCCGCGTCGGCCAGGAGACTTTGTTCATTTCTGCTTCGACGGCGATCAAAAAGTCGGCAAAACTCGGCATGTTCACGACGCGGAAGGCGAACCAGGCTCCGGCCAGGCCGAGGCCCAGGGAAATCGCCGTCACCGCCACGTGCTCCAGGCTGGAATTGTCGCGCAGGTAAACGCCCAGCCGCCACGAGCCAATGCCCACCAGCAGCAGAATCGCCCCGAACGTCACCTGCCTGGCAATCCGCCCCTGATTGCGCTTGTACAGGCCGAACTGGAACAACTCGCTCAGCAGCGTGCTGGCGAAGCCGCCTTTGGCTTTCGCTACCTTCTTGGTTCGAACTTGATCGGTATCGCTCATGGCAACCGCGTGCGTTAAGCAAACGTCCCCTATGTCGTCCTGACAGTTCTGTCGTCCCTGACCGGCCAGTCATCCGCATTGACCGGCCGCGTCCCCCGTTCGTCCGGCGAAGATCAAGCCGGCCTGACGTGAATCAAGCCAGCCTGAAAATCACGTCACCTCAAATCCCTCGCCAGACACCGAACGCTTTCCAGGAAACTGGCAGGGGCGGCGGGAATCGAACTCGCAACCTCTGGTTTTGGAGACCAGCGCTCTGCCAATTGAGCTACACCCCTATCTTGTGCGACACGCTCTGCCGAACAGCTCGATCCGCCGGCCGCCTGCGGGCTTTCCGGACCGCGCTTCATAGCACGCCCCTCCAGCCCACGCCGCGCCGGCCGATCGAACGTTCGACAAACAACCTCTGGCCCTACGCAAGAATCTTCGTGACGACGCCCGAGCCCACCGTGCGGCCGCCCTCGCGAATGGCAAACCGCACGCCGTCGTCCATGGCGATCGGCGTGATCAGCTCGACGCCGACCTTGACGTTGTCGCCGGGCATGCACATTTCTGCGCCGCCCAGCAGGTTGGCCGTGCCGGTCACGTCGGTCGTGCGGAAGTAAAATTGCGGACGGTACCCGCTGAAGAACGGCGTGTGCCGGCCACCTTCCTCTTTCGACAGGACGTACACCTCGGCCTCGAACTTGGTGTGCGGCGTGATCGAGCCGGGCTTGGCGATGACCTGGCCGCGCTCGATTTCTTCGCGCTTGACACCGCGGAGCAGAATGCCGACGTTGTCGCCGGCCTGCCCTTCGTTGAGCGTCTTGTTGAACATTTCCACGCCGGTGCAGGTCGTCTTCTTCGGCTTGTCCGACAAACCGATGATCTCGACTTCCTCGCCGACCTTGACGATGCCGCGCTCGATCCGGCCCGTGGCCACCGTGCCGCGGCCTTCGATCGAGAACACGTCTTCCACGGCCATCAGGAACGGCTTGTCGACTTCGCGGACCGGCTCGGGAATGTACGCGTCGATGGCGTCCATCAGGTCGCTGATGCACTTGCTGGCGACCGGGTCCTTCGGATTGTCGTAGGCCGGCTTCGAGGCCCCGCGGATGATCGGGATTTCGTCGCCCGGGTAACCGTAGTGCGTCAGCAATTCGCGCAGCTCGAGCTCGACCAGTTCGAGCAATTCCTCGTCGTCGACCAGGTCCACCTTGTTCAGGAACACGACCAGCGCCGGCACACCCACTTGCCGGGCCAGCAGGATGTGCTCCCGGGTTTGCGGCATCGGACCGTCGGCAGCCGACACGACCAGGATCGCGCCGTCCATCTGGGCGGCGCCGGTGATCATGTTCTTGATGAAGTCGGCGTGGCCCGGACAGTCGATGTGGGCGTAGTGACGCTTGGCGGTCTCGTATTCGACGTGGCTGACGGCGATGGTCACCGTCTTGGTTTCGTCGCGGACCGTTCCGCCCTTGGCGATGTCGGCGTAGGACTTGGTTTGAGCCAGGCCCTTGGCGGCCTGGACCGCCAGAATCGCGCCGGTGGTGGTCGTCTTGCCGTGGTCGATGTGGCCGATCGTGCCTACGTTGACGTGCGGCTTGGTACGCTGAAAGTTGTCTTTCGCCATTCTAGCTCCCTATATCTACTCTGCGTTCAGGGGCGATCACGCTCGCGTGCCGCCGGCCAACTGCGTTAAAACCAAACAAAATCTGCATCCATCAAAGCTGCTGAAGGGATTCGGACCCTTGACCTCGTCCTTACCAAGGACGCGCTCTACCAACTGAGCTACAGCAGCCCAAGTGTTCCGCTTTCGTCACAGGCCGAATCCGCTGCCGCCAAAATCACTGCCGCCAAAATCGCTGCCGCAAAATTACTGCCGCCGCCTCAACCGCTTGTCTCTCAATCACCGCCCTGCTGTCCGACCCACCTTGCCGCCCGCTGCAGTGCAGCCGGCATGCGCCGAGAGCGGGTGAAGGGAATCGAACCCTCGTCTTTAGCTTGGAAGGCTATTGCTCTACCATTGAGCTACACCCGCAAGCGAATCGTTTGCGCCATTTCGCACCGCGCCGCGGGCGACTCATTTCCGACCTGTCCGTTCCGCTCCTCCGATCGACCGTTCCGTTTTTCTGACAACTGCTCGGCCGATAACCGCGCGGCTGGCAACTGTCTATCTCTTTGACAACCGCCGGATGCCCGCTGGTGCTGCGTCAAAAAAACGCACCGCGTTGCGTCAGCCTCCGGCAGTGACTAACAAACTGGGGGGTGCAGGATTCGAACCTGCGAAGGTAGAACCATCAGATTTACAGTCTGACCCCTTTGACCGCTCGGGAAACCCCCCTTTACCCGTGGCCCTCCTCATCACTTAGCGCGTAGAGCGGGGGCGCGCTCGTCCGTGTGTCTCGAAGCCAATCCGACCTTCTAAGCGCCAACCCGGCCTTCCAAGCACTGCGGGGCAGTAAGTTCAACGGGGCAAGTTCTACGGGCCAAATTCAAAAGGGCCTCTGGTCGAGACCAGGCCGCGCTAAAACCAGCTCGCGGGAAAGGTTGCGCGAGAGCACAAGCCGTCCGTCTATAAGCTAGCGGAGGGACTTGAACCCACAACCTGCTGATTACAAATCAGCTGCTCTGCCAGTTGAGCTACGCTAGCCTTTCAGTCCCCGCTACGAAAACCACTAAATATAACGATCGCACTAAACCTTGCAAGACGACACCCTTTCGATTTTGCCGCCCCAGCGGCACCCCGATCGGGCTGCAAACGCCCGACTCAGTCCGCCCGTAGGCGAAATGACCGGTGGCAGCCCAAGCCTGGGCGGCCGGGAGGCAATTTGCGGCTTTTTTCGCTCGCTCGCCCTGCGCTCGGCCCGTTGCCCAGGCACCGGCCAACAGTTGCCGGTATGCCGGCCAATAACTCGGCCCCGCACCGCGATCGATCGAGTCAAAAACCTGTTTGAGAGGCACGCCTGGGCGCCCTCCCTCCATCCTCCACGGCAGGACCGATTGGTCCGTCAGGTAAGATCCCCTGGCTGGGGGCACTAATGAAAGCACCTGCAGTCGGCCCAGGGGGCTGACTGCAGGATGCTGGAAAAACCGCTTCACCGTTCGATCCGTCTGGATCTAGCCCGCTGGGCCCCGCCAGGCACTAACTCCGTAGCCCGCCGGGCGCCCACGCACTAATTCAGACCCGGAACGTCGATCTTCTCTTCCTGGGCCGCCAGCCGCAGCTTGTGCAAGGCCCTGGCCTCGATCTGCCGGATTCGCTCCTTGGTGACGCCCATTTCGGCGCCGACTTCCTTCAAGGTCAGCGGTTCGTGGCCGTGATCGAGCCCGAAGCGGCTAATAATAATCTTTTGCTCGCGCTCGTCAAGCCGCTCCAGAATGCGTCCGATCTGAACTTCACGCTGCGATTGGGCGCTCTCCTGCTCGTACTGGTCCGAACGGTGTTCCTCGGTCCCGTAGAACATGTCCGAATGGCTCGTGCGGAACCGGTCACGGTGGCGATGCTCGTCCGGAATCGTCCGGGCGAAGTTCTTCATGATCGCCCAGCTAGCATAGGTGCTGAACTTGTTGCCGCGCGCGTAGTCGAACTTCTCCACGGCCCGGATCAGCGACATGTTGCCGTCGCTCACCAGCTCGAAGAAATTCTCGCCGTGGCCCACGTGCCGCTTGGCGATCGACACGACCAGGCGCAGGTTCGCCCGGACGATCTGGTTCTTCGTGGCCACGATCTGTTCGTACAGCGCGTCGATTTCGTCCATGACGCTGCTCTTGGCCCGGGCCGGATCGAGCCCCTCGCGGAGCTTGATGGCCCGGTGTTTGAGATAATTGAATTTGCGGAACAAATGCGCTTCCTGCTCGCGTGTGAGCAGGGGCACTTCGTACAGGCTCGCCAGGTAGGGCGGCAAGCCGCTGGGCAGCCGGGTCTTCTTGGCCGGCTGCTCCGGTTGCGGCATGTCGGCCAGGATCTGCTTCTCGGCGCCCGGCTTGTCGAACGTCGGGTTGGAAATCAGGTCCAGCGGCAACTCCATGATCCGCCGGGCCCGCATCTCGTTGATCACCCGATAAATGCTGGTTTTCGTGCGGCAATGCTGCTTGGCCAGCGCTTCCACGCCGATCCCGCGACGATGCTGCTGATAGATCTTCTTCTTCGCGTCTTCCGACAGCGGACCGGTGCTGTGCGGAAACACCGCCAGGTCCGGATGCTCGCGATCGAACTGCTTGAGGGTGTATCGAATCGTTTCCACGCTACGTCCCATCCTTTTGGCCACACGCCGGGCCACGTCGGCCGGGCAAGCCCCCGCGCGAGCGAGTCGCCGGGCGCGAGCCACGATTTCTTCCCGTTGTTCGGGACTGAGTTGACTAAAGCTTGCTCCGCGCTGCACGCGCTCCGTATTCCGCGCCACGAACGTGTCGACCGAGCTCTTCAAGAAACCGACTCGCTTGCGGCCGTCGAACACGAACCGCCGGCTGACCAACCCCTGCCGGCGCCAGCGCGAGATCGTCTTGGTCGAAACCTTGAACATCCGGCTCAGCTCTTCGACCGTCAGCACCCGCTCGCCAACCGTCTCGGCCGGCACATGCGCGGCGTCGGACAGATCTTCGACGAACAGCCGCAGATCGTGCGCGGCCTCTTCGCCCGAGAGCTTGAAATTCGGGAACGACTCGGGCCGGTAATCGGTGATCCGGTAACAAAGATACTCGTAGGTGTACGTCCGCCCGCGGTCGAGCTCCGGAATCAGGCGCTCGGCCCGATTCACTTGCTCCAGCTTCTTGTCGCGCGGAGCGAAACGGACTTGCTGATCACGCAGCTGACGGAGGATCGGGCTCAGGTAGTCGGTATGCATCGAAAACCCTTTGTCGCTCTGCGAATCTCAGTGGCTTTCCGTGCGAATCCTCGCTCCACCAGAGACTCAAATTCCTTTTTTGCGCCCTTTTCGTGGAGCGCGGGCCTGAATGACCGTATTGGTTCGCTTGTTTCTACGCAGAATAACGCCCGCCAGGTCGACTAGAAAGTTTGCTTACGAATTATTCACACTCCCGATTGGGCATTTTGCCCAGATTGCATCTTTTGGCCAGTTCATAAGTTAGGCCAACACCGCTCGACATCCTTTACAGGGCCCGGGGACGAATCTTACACGGCTTTCCTGATCGTTATATCCCGCGAAGCTGTCCGCCGGCGATGCCAGCAATTCAACTAGCACGAGCGCCCAGGTCGATGTTACGCCCGGGGGCCTTGCCGCGCCGCAGCGGCACGCCCCGCCACCGGCCAGCTACCCCGCCTGGGGGTCTCCCTGGTCAGGCGGCGTGCCACCCGGCCCACGAGCGTTCGCCATCGTGCGAGCCATCGTGTGGATGCAAATTACGTTCCAAATCTGTCAGTCAGGATCTCGTCGATGGTCTGCCCTCGTCCCCTCGCACTCCTGTCGGCCCTTACAGTCTTCGCCGTTTGGCCAGTCGTCTTGGCCGCCGGCGCCGAATCTTACGACTTGCGCCCCAAGCTCCCGGACGGCTCGCTCACCCAGGTCGACGTCGTCCTGCAGCTTGGCGGAGAGGTCAAACTGGCCGCCAGCGGCAAGCAAACGGCCCTGCCGATGAGCGTTGTGGCCAATATCCACTACGACGAACGGCTCCTGACCGATGCTGCGCCGGCCGAGCCGCTGCGGCGTTCGCTGCGTTATTACGACAAGGCCAACGTGGTGATCAAAATTGACAAAGGGGGCCAAAAACCCGCGCTCCGCGAAAGCCGCCGCCTGATAAGTTCCCAAGCCGGCCGGGGATCCGTCACTTTGTTTTCCCCCTCCGGCCCGCTCGCGCCGACGAGCTGGACTTGCTTGAAATACCGGCAAACAGCCTGATCATTAACGACTTGCTCCCGACCGAACCCGTCGCGGTCGGCAGCACCTGGACGCACGACGACAAAATCGCCACCGAGCTGTTCGGCCTCGACGCGGCCAAACAGGTCAAACTGACCAGCCGGCTGGAAAAAGTCGAAGCCGGCATGGCCAAAATCGTGCTCGAGGGCTCGCTCGAAGGGGCCGTGCTGGGCATCGGCACCGAACTGGAAGTCAAAGCCAAGTACGATTTCGACCTTAAAGCCAAACGCATCAACTGGTTCGCGCTGCTGGTCAAAGAGCGGCGAGCCATCGGTCACGTCGGGCCAGGCTTGGATGTCGTGGCCAAACTCATCATGAAAGTCACGCCCGCCGCCGAATCGGTTCACCTGGCGCCCGAGATTTGCACCACTGTGGCCGCCTCGCTCACCCCGTCGAGCGATGCCCTGACGGCGCTCGAGTTCGACTCCCCGCCGGGCAACTTCCGCTTCGACTACGACCGCCGCTGGTACGTCACCAGCGAAGAAAAAAATGTGGCCATTCTGCGCCTGGTCGATCGTGGCGAACTTGTAGCACAATGCAACATCTCGCCGATCACCGATGTACAAAAACAGCTCACCCTGGCCGACTATCAACGCGAGATTCAACAGTCGCTGGGGGAGCGCTTTGGCCAGTTCCTCGAAGCAACCGAAGACGCCAGCGAAGCCGGCTACACCGTGTTTCGGGCCGTCGCGAGCGGCAAGGTTGCGGACCTCGAGATCCAATGGATCTACTACCTGCTGACCAGCCCCGACGGCGAGCGCGTCTCGCTGGCCTTCACCCTGGAGTCCAGCCTGGCCGAGCGCTTTGCCGCGGCCGATCGCGAGCTGGTCGGGGCCGTGCGGTTCACCAGGCCGCCGGTCGCCGCCGCGCCCAAGCGGGCTGTCCCACGGTAACAGCCTGCCCGAGAACCGCCGGGGACTGTCCCAGCTTTGCGAGGCCCGCCGAGCAAAACGGGACTGTCCCCCTCTGCGGCGCGGTTCTCGGAAAGGCTTCCGGCCATGGACTTCTTGCCCCCCAGTTTCCGCTCGAGGGGAGGCTCCTTTGATTCGCCGCGATGCCCAGGCTGCCGACGGCTCGCCCCGCTGGATCCTGATCCCGCAAATCGACCATGCCCGATTGGCAGGCGACCTGGCAGACGCGTGGCACTTTGGGCAGGCTGTAGAGCCGATCGCCGCTGACATTCGTCATGCGGCCCGGCATCACGACGACGGCTGGGCGGATTGGGACCTGGCGCCCGGCGTGGATGCCTCGGGGGTTCCGGTCAACTTCGACGCCATGCGCTTGGCCGACGCTTTGTCGATTTGGCAACGGGGGATTGAACTTTCGACAATGCACAGCCCCTTGGCAGGCTATCTGACGGCAGGACATTTTTGCCGCTTGCTCGCGCGTTTCGACTCCTGCGCACGAGCGCCGCGAACCGCCCCTTGGGCGAGCGGTTCCTGGCCGACCAGGCCGCGAATATGGATGCGCTGCTAGCAACCTGGCAGTCTGCCGACCAGCCGGCCCGGACTCGGCCGCTGGCCGAGCTGGGCGTCTCGCTGGTGCAACTATTTGATGCGGTCAGCCTCTGGTTCTGCTGCGCCCCGCGGCACCAGCCCTGGGAAGCCCGGTTGCCCGAGGGCCCCCGGTGGACGTTCACGCCGCGCGCGGGAGGCAACACGTCGGCCGAGGCAGTTCCGGCTGCCCAGGTATCGCTGGAGCCTTGGCCGCTGGATCGGCCGAGCCTGACGCTGCGTGCCGCGGGCCGTTCGGTGCCGGCCGCTCGATACCGCGGTGCCGCCGAGCTGGCCGCAGTGCCGGGCGAACCGGTCGAGCTCGTCTGGCGACTGGCGCTCCAAACGTAAACGCCCGGGGCCCTCCGCAGTCCGCTCAGATTCGGCCCGGAAACCGAAATGCCAGAGCCTGGACAAACGCCGTTGCCAAGGTTCGGAAGCCGTCGGGGTCCGGGTGAAGTTCGTTGGCCCAATCCTTGCCTGGATCGAGCAGTCCCTGCGTCACGACGAGTGTGAAGTTATTGGCGGCGTTGGCGGCCAGCCCCTCCAGCATCTTTCTGAATTCGACGAGCGCCGAACGGACAATAGCGGCTCCCTGGGTGACATTCCATCCGCAGAAGTCGAGCGACGGTTTCAGCCAGGGCCCGGCGCAAGCGGGATGGACGCCGTTGGGCAGCGGAAAATCGTAGCAGTGGGCGAAAACGGGAACTCCTGCGGCGTACTCATCGCGAAACGCAAAGAGATCCTGGTAAGAAGCCGCGATCAGGTCCAAAGCACCCTGAAAACGCGCCGTGGCCAGGCCGCTGCCGCCGGCAAAGGCGTAGTCGAGGAAGATGCAAAATTGATCGCCGGCGATGTCGTCGCCGCCACCGGAAAACAGGATGGCGTCCGGTTTGCCCGTAGCTGTCCAGTTGTTCGCGTCTTGCAAGGCTTTCAGTAGGCGCTCTTGCTTCGGCAAACCCATTTCCGTGGTCGAAGCGTCGCCAAAATGCGACACGTTCAGAATCAGCGGGTTGATCGTGCCCAGCGACGCGAGTTGAGCAATGATGTCCGTGGATCGCAGCGACACGCTGTTTCCCGCGAGGGGATAATCAAACCACGAATCACCGTGGGCCAGCATGACCAGAGGCTCCGGCAGAGGTGCGGCGCTCGCCACGGCGGCAGCTTTCTTGAACGTCTTGAGTCGAGCCATCGCCGCTTGATGGGCGGCAGTCCGCTCGGCGATTTCTGCCGTAATTGCCTCGTTCAGCTGCTGCCTTAGCGCAATGCTGGCTCGCATTTGCGGGTACCTCGTCCCAGTGTTGAATGAATCGGACGACTTGTTTCACACACTTCGGAGCGCCAATCGAGGCTTTGCATTCAACCTGATAATGTACTCTCCGAATTTCAACCAGTCTTCCTCGGTTCTCAGGAGGCGTGGCCGAACCAAGATCCGAGCCCGGCAACCTCCGCCGGGCAGGATTCGGGTACGATAGCGGGATGCGATCCCAATTCAGCGTTCAAGCAATGCTGCTCGTCGTGGCCCTGTTCAGCATCTGGTTCGCGGCGGTGCTTGCCATCCCCCGGGCGTTCGCGTTGTTCCTGAACCGGCCTTTCGCGGAGCTGCCGCTGGACGCGGTGGTGATTGGCCTGGCGGTTTACGCGCCAGCCTGGGCGCCGATTGGCGTGATCGGCTATGCGTTGGGCCGGCGCACGGTCAGCGTTTGGATGTTACTGGTTGCCGCCGCGGCCGAAATCCTGGCGCTATTGGCCACCGCCGGCGCGGCCTGGTACTGGAGTTTGCTATGACCGCGCCCTCCGAATCCACCGGCCCGCGCCGCCGCTGGTTCGTCTTCAGCTTGCGAACGCTGTTGGTGCTCGTCACCGTGCTGGGCGTCGGCCTGGGCTGGCTCGCGCTCCAGTTGAACACGATTCACGAGCGTCGGGCGGCGCTGGCCAAATTGCCCACGGGCTCGTACATCGTGCGCTACAGCGATTTCGGGCCGGGGCACGCCGGGCCGCAGCTGTCGCTCTCGGCCCAGGCGCGCGGCTGGCTAGGAGACGAGCCGATCGAATTCTTTTGGATCCCGGGCCGCGACTTCGACCGGGTCACGCCTTCGCTCAAGCTGCTGTTCCCCGAGGCGGACTTTGCCGAGGGGGACTACGGGGACCAGCGCGACCGCGAAATCAACGAGGGGGGCAGTTAGCGGCCAGCGCGCCGGCCCGGGCTCCTGACAGGCTCTCGCTGGATCCGCCGGGTCCAGTCCGCGACCCTCCGCCCTCCCGGCCGGATTGAGTAGGATTGGGCTATGAAACTGCAGTTTGGCATCCGTGCGGTCCTGCTCATCACGGCCCTCGCTGGTATTTGGGCAGCGGCGGTATTGGCGATTCCCGCTGCGCTCGGGATATTTGCGGCAGATCGTTACGTTGCCACTATGGAATGGCCGACGCGGCTTGAGGTGTACACTCGCTACCTGGTGGAATGCGCTCCAGTTTGGGTGCCGGTCGCAATAATTGGTTATTCGCTCGGACGCAGGGCGCTCTCTGTCAGGTTCGTCCTTGCTTTTGCGATTGCGGAAGCGTTTGCCCTGGGTGCAACGGTTGCGACAGGTTGGTACTTGGATCACTGGTAGGCCCATGACCCCTCCCCGCAGCCGCTGGCTTCGCTTTTCGCTGCGGACGTTGTTCCTGGCGCTGACGGTGCTGGCGGTTCCGTTGGGGTGGGCCACTTCGTGGAGGAGTGAGCGAGAGGCACTCAATGGCGAAAAGTGGTTATCGTCGAAACCGCAACGAGCGCCGTTTCCGCTAAACCTGATTGGCGCCGATGGCTACGATTGGATCGTGGTACCTTCGGATTCGACTGCGGAAGAATTCGAGCGGGCGCGCGCCCTGTTTCCAGAGGCGCAGATAAAACGCCGACATCGGCAGCCGGTGGCGACGATCGACTATATGCCCTTTGATCAGGAATGACTCGCCCTGACGGGCCTGCACGCGAAGGCCACCTGCTACTCACCTTTTTGCCCCCTCAGCCCTCCGGTCCGAATCGGGTGGGATGAACCGCCATGCAGATTATTCAATTTGCGATCATTGTGGGGAGCGTGCTGGGTGGGCTTTGGCTGCTCTCAAAATTCGCGCCGTCGCCAGTCGTGGCGGTTGCCTGTATTGTGCTACTAGCCGGCGGCAACGGAATCGTCCAGATGTGCGCGTTCGCCGCGTTTTGTGCGACGTTGGCCGACATTTTTGGCAAACGCCGCGTTAAAGGCGAAGAGGGCCTCGTCCCGTGCCCGACCTGCGGGCGCATGGTATCGCCAGACTCGGCCATTTGCCCGCGGTGTGAGACTCGCCTTCCTGGCGACAAGAATTCGGCCGACACAATTCAGATATGACACCTCCCCGCCGCCGCCGGTCGCTCGGATGTCGAACCCTGCTTATAGGGTGCCTCTCGATCTGTGCCGCGAATCCCTGCACGGGTGCGAGTTCCACCGCCGAAGACACTCTAAAGGCGACAGCGGCAGAGCGGGCGATTGGGCACGTAACCAAGATCACCAAAGGCAGGGTGATATTTCTCCCGGCCCTCTGCACAAGAAGCAACAAGCCCGCGACTTGGGACGTTCTCGTAACGGACGGGTCTCTCAGGGGCCTGAGGTGGGAACTGGAAGTGACTGACGGCGGACGAGTGACGGATTGGTGGGAGAGCAACAAACCGACGACATCGTTCTACTCCCCGCCAATTACGAGCAAACGAAACTGCCGTTGCAGGCCGGGCAGGAAATAGGTCCGCCGGCCGACCAACTCAGTCTTAGGGCACTCCCCACCTACCCACTCGCTTGTGGCCCGAAAACCGCTCGGGTAGGCTACCGGTTTGCCCCCTTTTCCACCGGACGCGCCCCGCAAAGGGCGCGAACAATAGAACACGATGAGCGACCCCTACTTTCAAAAACTGTTTGCCGACCGCATCGGCGGCGCCAACTACGGCAAAGGCACCGCGATCTACAAGTTCGAGAAGATCAAGCGGGCCAAACGCCAGGCCCTGGCCGATCATCCCGAGCGCATGCTGATCGATTTCGGCATCGGCGAAAACGACGAAATGGCCCCGCCCCAAGTCCGGGCCGTCATGGCCGAGGCGATCAACCAGCCCGCCAATCGCGGCTATGCCGACAACGGCACGGCCGGCTATCGCCAGGCGGTCGCCCGGTTCATGCAGCGCAATTTCGGCGTCGAACTGGACCCGGCCAAGGAAATCAATCATTGCATCGGCTCGAAAACGGCCCTGGCGATGCTCCCGGCCGCGTTCATCAATCCCGGCGACATCACGCTGATGACCGTGCCCGGCTATCCGGTGGCCGGCACCCACACGAAGTATTACGGCGGCTCGGTCCACGCCCTGCCGCTCACGGCCCAGAATGATTTTCTGCCCGACTTGGAATCGATTCCCCCGGCCGTGCTCGAACGGGCCAAGCTGCTGGTCCTGTGCTATCCGAACAGTCCGACCGGCAAAGTCGCGACGCGCGATTTTTACCGCCGGGCGATCGACCTGGCCCACCGCCACAACCTGGTCGTCGTGCAGGACGCGGCCCACATCATGCTCACGTACGAAGGAGAGCCGCTCAGCTTCTTGTCCGTGCCCGGGGCGAAGGAAGTGGGCGTCGAAGTGCATTCCATGTCCAAGGGCTTTCACATGATCGGCTGGCGGCTGGGCTGGGTCTGCGGCCACGAGCGGATCGTGCAGGCCTTTGCCGACGTGAAGGACAACAGCGACTCGGGCCAGTTCATGGCCATCCAGCAGGCTGCCGCCGCGGCGCTCGACGACACCTCCATCCCCAAGCAAGTCCGCACCAAGTACGAGCGCCGCTTGCGCAAGCTGGTGGCCACGCTCGGCCGGGTCGGCTTCGATTGCCGGATGCCGGGCGGAAGCTATTTCCTCTACACGCCCAGCCCCAAGGGGCTCGCCGGCGGGCGCACGTTCGACGCGGCCGAAGCGGCCAGCCAGTACCTGATCACCGAACATTCGATCTGCACCGTGCCCTGGGACGACGCGGGCGCGTACCTGCGGTTCTCGGTCACGTACGAAGCGCCTGACGAAGCGGCCGAAGACGCCCTGATGGCCGAAACCGAGCGGCGGCTGCGCGAGATCAAACCGGTGTTTTAGGAAAAGGCGGAAGGCGGAAGGCAGAAGGCAGAAGGCAGAAGGCAGAAGGCGGAAGGCGGACGGCAGAAGGCGGAAGGCGGAAGGCGGAAGGCGGACGGCAGAAGGCGGAAGAATGGCCGCGAAAAACACGAAAAGACGCGAAAAAAGACGGGAAGACGGGAAGACGGGAAGACGGGAACACGGGAAGACGGGAACACGGGAAGACACGGCGGGCGATTCTTCTCATTGAAAGGCAGGTGCGGCATGAACCCACGTGTGCAGAGCTGCGCTGGCCGGCTCGCTTTCCGAGCGTTTCCGCTTTGGGGCCTTTTCGTGTTTTTCGTGGCCATTTCCCCTGCCCTGGTCGCCGCCGAGGACGCCATGCTCAAGCTTCACGAACGGCAACGCGTGCGCGTCGATCAGGTCGCGCCGGGCAATCCGGCCGAGGCGAAGTTCCAGACGGTCGAAAAAGTCGTCGAGTGGGACCCCCAGCACACGGCCGTGATCGTTTGCGACATGTGGGACGACCACTGGTGCCGGGGAGCCGCCAAGCGCGTGACGGAGCTGGCCGGCCCGATGAACCAGTTGCTCGGCACCTTGCGCAAACAAGGGGTGCTGGTCATTCACTCGCCGAGCACAACCGTCGACTTTTACAAAGACACGCCCCAGCGCCGCCGGGCCCAAGCGGCCCCCTACGCCAAGCCGCCCGTCGAGCTCTCCACTTCCGAGCGCTGGGGCACCGCCTGGTGCTGGCCCGACGCCCAGCGCGAGGCCGACTTGCCGATCGACGATTCGGACATGGGCTGCGATTGCCCGGAGAAGTGCAAAATCCGCGAAGCCTGGACCCGGCAAATCGCCGCGATCGAGATCGCCGGGCCCGACGCCATCAGCGACAACGGCCAGGAAGTCTACAACCTGCTCCGGCAGCACCAGATCGAGCACGTGCTGATCCTGGGCGTGCACCTGAACATGTGCGTGCTGGGCCGCCCCTTCGGCATCCGCCAGCTCAAGCACCTGGGCGAGGACGTCGTGCTGGTCCGGGACCTGACCGACACGATGTACAACCACGAAAAGCGGCCGCTGGTCAACCACTTCGCCGGCACCGACCTGGTCGTCGAGCACATCGAGAAATACTGGTGCCCCACGATCACCAGTGCCGACCTCGCCGGCGGCAAGCCCTTCCGCTTTCCGGCAGACAAGCGGTAGCAGCGGGGAAAGAGAGTAGAGGTTAGGGGGCAGGGAAGTAGAAAGCCCCTGGTCGAATCAGCGTCGGGGTGGAAGCTGCCGTTAACAGCCCGTTGAAAAATACCCTCCTGGCATTTTTCAACTTCGCCAAGGGCAGAGCGAAGCTCCGCCCGGCTTGCAAAATGACGACTTGCGTCGTTATTTTGGGATCGCATCCATGCGATCGCACAGCCAGTTGAATTCTTCAACAGGCTGTTAAGCCCGTGGGCGGCGTCCCACGGGTGCCCCGCGAGCCGGCGCCACGTCGCCTCCAGCTTCGCCGCGCCTTTCCGCGCACCAGTACCTTGGCCCCTTGGAAAGCGGCGTGCCGGCTCATTTATCGAGCTTCTCGATGAAGCGCAGGTAATTCGCTTCCAGCATGGTCAAGTCGCTGCCGAAGGCGGCCATAAAGTCGGCCCGCCGCTGGGCCGAAGCATACGGCACGAAGTTCTCGCGCCCCGCCGTCGTGGCCAGGTATTTGGTGAAATTGCGCGACTGCGTCTCGCTGAGAAAATGGGCCAGCGCCCAGGACTCGGCGTAGGCAATGGCCGGGTTGGTCTGGAACAGCCGGTCGGACTCGACCACTTCCAGGATCGAGCCCGGCTTGCGCCCCGCGGCCACATAGTGGCGAAACTGGGCCAGCCGGTCGCGATTCACCCGGTCGCCGGCATTGGGATAGTGTGCCGAGTCGTACACGCCCCGGGCTTCGAACATCATGCCCAGCCCTTCGGCTAGCCACCGCGGCGGCAGGGCAAAACGGCTGTGCACTCCCGTGTTGAACGCGGTTTGATGCGTGGCCTCGTGCACGATCGTCGAAGCGTCCTGCTGCCAGGCCGCCGCTGCAGCCCTGCCGCCGGCGCTCGCGCCTCCGAGGGAAACATTGCCGGCCGATGCGCTGCCGCCAGCGATACTGCCGCCAGAGACGCTGCCGCCGGCCGAATCGTAGAGCGTGATCCGGTTCGTCACCGGCGAGTAATAGCCCAACAGCCCGGGCGGAACGTCGAGCCCCTGCGACCGGGCGTAGCTCGTAAAATCCTGCTTCGATTCCCAGACGACGGCGATCAGCGGGAACTCGGGCGTCTGGGGAGCCAGCCCCCGCACGGTGAAGTAATGCACGAACGAGCGGTACAGCTCTTCGAACCGGGTGCCCCATTTCTTGCCCGCCCCCTGGGGATGGGCCACCAGGTAATGGGCCGTCGCGGTCAGCTCCAGCCGGCCGGCCAATTCGCGCTCCAGGGCCGACCGCAGCTCGCCGAACGAGTAGCTGCGAAAGTTCGGCGCGGTTTTGCGCAAGTCCTTGGCTTCGTCGGGGCGGAACTCCCACAGGTAGCCGTCGCGGGCGAGCAGATGAATCTTGCCGTCGTCCCAACTAAGCGGCAGTCCTTCGACGCGCGTGCCGCGGACGTTGGCCTCGATCATGATCCGCAGCGCCGGCGCGGCAGCCTGGGCCGCCGCCGGCGCGGCCTGCCAGGCGCAGAGCAATCCCACGGTCAGTGCGGCGCAGCGCAGCGTCATAGAGGCATTCCCAAAGTGGAGGGCCAAATGTGGATCGCCCGATGTGGATCGCCCAATGTGGATAGCCCGATGTGGATAGCCCGATGTGGAAAGCTCAGCCCGGTCCCGGCGCTCGGCCGGCGGATGCCGCTCGCGCGACGGAGTTTCGGCCGCTAATCCTGCATCTCAAGAATAGGTCAAAAAAACTCTTCCTGGCGGCCGCGGCCGGGAGCGCTGGCGGTGGTGCCGGAGCGGCCGAAAATGCCGTGTTTTCCGGGCCCGGAAGTCGTTTTTTGCCGCCGGCAAAACCGCCCTTGACCCTCCCGGACGATTCTCTTATTCTCCCGCCCACACAAGTCAAAACGATTCGCCACGCGAGCCAAACGGGCAAGGGACTGCCAGAACTCGACCTGCCAAACTCTGAGTGGTGAACGAACCGGTTACGCGATCCACCGTGGATCGGTCTGCACGGGGACGAGCGGCCGCAAGGCTCTTCGTTCTGCGGACCACGGAGCGCTTTTGTCGACAAGGATGTCGGCAACACGCTTCGAAACACTGACCGCCGCGCGTGCGCTCCGCCCCAAGCGAGCGTACCGGTAGCGTCCAATCGCTCCCGGAAAAGGAGATTGTCCTCTGCCCCCCTGGGACAGCTCCTTTCCGGGGGCCTTTTTTTTGCGCCCGGAGGAGACCTCCAGGTCTCCCGGCCCTCTCGAGTCAAACAGCAGCCCGCCCGGAACGTCCGGCCGGGCTGTTCTCGTTTTGACCTGCTGAGTCCAAGAATGCCGCGCGGCCGCAGGACAGGGGACGGCTTGGGGCCGGCGGGGAAGGCAAAGCCCCCGGAACATTTATCCCCAGGCTCTGGCGAAGAAACGCCTGCCAGAAGACAGGATCCGCCGCAGCAGGAGTCATCCGCTGCCGCAAAGGGCAGCCGTGAAACGCGCGCCACAGTGCCGGAGCCATTTACAGATCGCTCGGCGGCAAGCGTCAGTAATAGTCGTTAGGCGCCGGTTCTGCGCTCTCCTCGAAGATCTCACTGAGCGGCAATTCCTTCCCGCCCTTGAGGAGCTTGCGCCCGGCGTCCAGGCGGCCGAACAAGTAATAGAGGCCGGGAATGACCAAGACCCCGATGACCGTGCCGATGAGCATGCCCCCTGCCGCCGTGGTGCCGATGGTCCGGTTCCCGATCGCCCCCGCGCCGGTGGCCACGACCAACGGAATAAGGCCGGCGATGAAGGCGAAGGAGGTCATTTGAATCGGGCGGAATCGCAGTCTCGCGCCTTCGACCGCCGCGTCCTGGAGAGACACGCCCTCCTGCCGCCGCTGGACCGCGAATTCCACGATCAAGATCGCGTTCTTGCCCAGCAGGCCGACCAGCATGACCAGGCCAATCTGGGCATAGACGTCGTTCGCCAGGCCCAGAGCCTTCAGGAACAAGAACGAACCAAAAATCCCGACGGGCAGTGAGAAGATCACCGCCAGCGGCAGGATAAAGCTCTCGTATTGCCCGACCAGGACCAGATAAACGAAGGCGACGACGATCAGGAACACATACACCGCCTCGTTCCCCTTGCGTGCCTCGTCGTAGGCGAGACCCGACCAGCCGACGTCGAAACCGCGCGGCAGCGTCGCGGCGCCAACCTCCTTGATCGCCTGAATGGTTTGCCCGGTGCTGTAGCCGGCCGCCGGCGCGCATTGAATGGCGGCAGAGGTGTACAAGTTGTAGCGGGTGATCTCATTCAACCCCTGTTTCTCTTTGACCTTCATGAAGGCGGAGTAGGGAACCATGTCCCCCTTGTCATTCTTGACGAACAGGTTGTCCAGATCCGCCAGGAAGTCGCCGGTACTCGGGCTTGGCCTGAACGAAGACCTTGTAGAAAAAATTGAATCGAATGAATCCCTGCTCCCAAGTGCTGCCGATCAGAATGTTGAGGTTGTCCATCGCCGCCTTGATCGTCACGCCCTTTTGCATCGCCATGTCGTTGTCGATGATCAACTCGTACTGCGGGTAGTTGGCGGCGTAGAAGGTGAACAGATTGGCCACCTCCTTGCGCTTCCGCAGGGCGTCCATGAACTTGGTGGTCACTTCTCCGAGTCGCTGGTAATCGGCGGAAAACGTCATGTCGAGAACCAGCATCGAGACGCCTCCGGCGGTGCCGAAGCCGGGAACCGCTGGCGGCTCGAAGAATTCGAGCTTCACGTTGCTCATTCGGCGGCAGCGTTCTTCCAGATCCACGATGATCTGCCGTGCCGTTCGCTTGCGATCAGACCAGTTTTTCAGGTTGATAAGGCAGGTCCCCGAATTCGAGCCGCGGCCTTCGGTCAGCACCTCGTAGCCGGCCAGCGACGTGACGGAGGAGACTTCCTTGACCTCCATCGCGATTTTTTCCAGCTCCTGGGATTTGGCGTTGGTGTACTCAAGCGTGGAACCGGGCGGCGTCTGCAGCACGGCGTAAATAATGCCCTGATCCTCGCCCGGGATAAAACCCGTCGGCAGCCCCAGGTCGACGATCACGATACCGGCGGCAAAGCATCCGACGACGGCCATGGTCAGGTTACGGCGCGTGGCGATCCGCCGCACGATCGCGGCGTAACCGCCCGTGACCTTTTCGATGGCGCGGTCAAACGGCTTCTGCACGAGGGGCATGATATTCAGCAGCAGGCCCAGCGGCCCCCACAGATGGTAAATAAGTATGTTGAGCGCCACGGCCAGGCCCGCACCCACATAAAACGTCAGGACTTTGCTCGGCCACCCGCTCTCGTGCGTTTCGCCGTCGTCGCCGCGGGGTTGGAAAATCATCCTGCAGAGAATGAGGGCCACAACCGCGGCGAGGATGCTGAGCGCCAGGCCCCGCGGCCCCCAGAGAGCGTAGATGACTAAATTGATTAGTGCGGCCGGCACCCCCACCAGGCCAAACATCAGAATTGTGCTCAGCCACCCGTCCCCGTGCGTTTGGCTGTCGGCGTGGCTGTGGGGCTTAAGCAGCATCGCGCAAAGGACGGGCGTCAGCGTCAGGCCGATCAGACCAGAAAGAATGATCGAGGTGGCCATCGTGATCCCGAACTCGCGATAGAACGTGCCGACCGCTCCCGGAATGAATGTCACCGGCACGAAGACGGACGTCATCACCAGGGTGATCGCGATAATGGCGCCTGAAATCTCGTGCATGACCTCGCTGGTCGCCACGTAGGGCGAGAGGTGCTTCTGGGCCATCTTCGCGTGAACCGCTTCGACCACGACGATCGCGTCATCCACCACGACGCCAATTGCCAGAACCATGGCGAACAGCGTGATCAAGTTGATCGAGAGTCCCAGCAGCTGCAAGACAAAGAAGGTCCCCACGAGCGACACCGGAACCGTCAGCGTCGGGATCATCGTGGAGCGTAAATCCCCCAGGAACATGAAGACCACGAACGACACCAGGATGAACGCCTCGAGCAGGGTATGCAGCACCTTCTCGATCGAGGCGTCCAGGAATTTCGAGACGTCGTAGGCGAACTCGTAATCCATCCCCGGCGGAAACGACTGCTTTTTGATCTTTTCGAGCTCCGACTTAATCGTCTCGATCACCTCGGCGGCATTGGATCCGGGGGCCTGCTTGAGGACGATCGATGCCGCGGGATGCCCGTCGATGTCGGAGTAAATGTCGAAGAACTGCGGACCCAACTCCGCCTCGCCGACATCCTTGAGACGCAGAATTTCGCCGCCGGGGTTTGCTTTCAGGATGATGCCGTCGTACTGCTCCGGCTTGTTGAAGCGTCCGACATAAGTCAACACGTACTCTTTCGATTGAGACGTCTTCCCCGTGGCCTGGCCGAGTCGCCCGGGCGAGCCGATGATGCTCTGTTCCGAGATGGCCTTCATGATGTCCTCGGAGGACACGTCGTAGGCTCGCATCCGGTCGGGATCGAGCCACACCCGCATCGCATAGATGCGGTTGCCGAGGTTCCGGGGGATGCCCATCCCTTTGATCCGTTTCAGCCGGGGCATCACGTAGACGTTGGCAAAGTTAAACAGGTCTTTCTGATCCGCCTTCGGATCGGTGCTGTAAATATTCACGTACATCAGCATGCTCGGCACGACCTGGCTCACGAGGATCCCCTCGCGGACCACCAGGGGCGGGAGCTGGAAGAGCACGATGTTGACCCGGTTCTGCACGTTCACAACGTTGATGTTGGGATCCGTGCCCGGCTCGAAATAAATGACGATCGTCGCTTCGCCGGCGCTCGTCGCAGCGGATGTGATGAATCGCATGTTCTGGACGCCGTTGATGGATTGCTCCAACGGAATCAGAACCGATTCGACCAGCACATTGGCGCTGGCGCCGGGATAAGAAATCGAGACCATCACCGTCGGCGGCGCGATGTTGGGGAACTGCGCGATCGGCAGAGACCTGATCCCCAGCAGCCCCAGAAATAAGATGATCATCGAGATGACCATCGCGAATGCCGGCCGAGTCAGGATTTTGGCGAACATAGTGCGGGAATGGTTCCGTGCGTTGCGGGGCCGAGATGGTCACCGAGCGGTTGCTATTCCGCGTGGAACTTCTGGTGCTTCAGGACTTCTTCCGGAGCCCGAAACTCCCATTCGATCTTTTCGCCGTCCTCAACCTCCCGAACCCCTTCCAGAACGAACTTGTCCGTCGCAACCAGTCCGCTTTCCAGGACAAAAATGTCCTCCAGTTCGTACTTGACCGTGACCTGCCTCTGATGCGCGATATTGTCCTTGTCGACGACCCATACGTATTTCTTGTCGAGCAAGTCGAACGTGGCCCGCTGGGGGATGAGCAGGGCATTCTTCACGGGCCGGCGGATCTTGATGGTGCCGGTCTCACCGTGACGCAGCAGGCCGTCGGGGTTCGGGTAATCCGCCCGGAACTTGATGTTCCCGTTCTCGTTGTTGAAGTCGGCCTCGATCGCGCCGATCTTGCCCGGCTGCGGGAATTTTTCGCCGTCGGCCAGGATGAGCTCGATCTTGTCTTCCTTTTCGCGCTGCTGCCGGTTCGCCATGTAGCGGAGGTAATATTTCTCGGGGACATTGAAATAGACCCACATCACGCTGTTATCGGACAAGGTCGTGAGAATGTCCCCCTCCTTGATCAGGCTCCCCTCCCGCTGCAGCAGGCGATCGACGATGCCGCCGAAAGGCGCTTTGACGTCGGTAAAGTCCAATTCAGCCTTCGCCAGACTCGCCTTGGCCTGAGCCTCGGCCAGTTCGGCCGCCAAGAGCAGCACCTCATTGTCCGAGACCACTTTTTTCTCGGCCAGCTGCTCGGTGTACTTGTACTTCAGCTGCGCGAGCTTGGCCTTGGCGTTTTCGGCGTCCAATTTCGCCTTGTAAAGCACGGCGAGGATCTGAAACATCGGTTCCCCCTCCTTCACCGTCTGACCCTCGCTGATGAATATCTTTTGCAGATATCCGCCTTCCAACGCGCGGACTTCGATGTGCCGCATGGAGCGAATCTGGCAGACAAACGACTCGGTGATCGTGATGTCCTCGATCATGGGGCTGGTCACGATGATCTTCTGCTCGCCGTGCGATTCCACGTCCGGCTTCTGAAAATAAGACTGGATCTTGCCGACCGCGAATCCCAGCTGCGACCAGGCCAGCACACCGCCAATGGCGACCACCGCGACGAGCATCAGAATGATCACGGGCCGCCGCCTGACAAGGGACTTCATCGCGGGTCTCCTCCGTTACTAGGCTCTAGGGCGATACGCTTCCCGGCCGGTCGACAGCCTGCCGACCCGACTCTACTTCCCGGCGGCGCCTCGGGAATCCGGCGGCGTCCTTCCGCCACCTGCGACTCGGCTTTGACAATCCTCCCAGGCCGAGAGGGTCCGACGCCAGCCCAGAATGTCGGACTGTGCAATGACCGAGGATCGGCGCAGGCGACGCTCGCCAGCACTCGGAGCATCGATCTGCCCTCGGCCTGCCACCGGGCGGCAACGGACGAGCTGAAAATCACGGGCCGGCATGACGACAAGAACCCCCCCGAGAGCGTATCCCGAGGCGAGCCGCTTACGAAGAAGCTCCGGCCAGGAGATCGGGTCGCCGCGGCAGGAGTCAGCAGCTGCCGCAAACGGCTGCGATTAAAGGCGAACCCCATCGCCTGAATAATTTATAGGTCTCCATTCTGCAAGCGTCAACGAACTGGGCGCTCAGCCAAGCAAGGCGCAGCGGCCGTGCGCATTGCCGGACGAAGGTTGTCGGGCCGTCCTGCGATGCGGGCGGGCACGGTCCGGCTTGCGACTGCCGGCTTCGACGAAATGCCGCCCAAACCGCCGCAGAACAAGGGCGATTGGCGACGATCGGCGCGAGTCGCCACGCTCCTGGGCGAACTCGTCCCAGCGGATGGAAAGCCGCCGGACTTCGCCCGATGCTCGGCGAGGATTACGAGTCGGTAAGGCGTGCCGGTCGCGCTTGCCGAGCGCCGTCGGAAAGGGGTACGGTGACGGTAGCCAACTGCTGATCGACCTTCGCTGGGAGGGCATATCATGCGATCTCGTCGGCAATGTCTCGCCGTGGCCGGGCTCTGGCTAGTCACGCTGGCGGCGTGTGGTTCGTTGGCCGCCGACGAGCCAGCGCGGCCCACGCAGGCCACTGGCAGCCCTCAAAAAGTGGCCGACCAGCGCGCGGCCGCGACCGTCGAGCAGGCCCTGGCGGCCGAACTCGAAGGTCGGCCAGACGAGCGGACCGCTCTACTGGGCGAGGCCACCCACCTGGCTCCTGGCTATGCGCCCTGCGCTGGCAATCCGGCCAGGTGCGGTGGCAGGGCAAGTGGCAGTCGATCGACGAAGTGACGCAGGCGGCCGCCCGCGACTCGAACCGCGAGGATTATGCCCGACTCCGGACCGAGCGGCCTTCGTCGGCTGAGGTCGAGCGCGACCTGGCCCAGTGGTGCCTGAAGCACAAGCTGGACGTCGAAGCCAGGTATCACCTGCGCAAGCTGCTCGACTTCGCTCCGGACGATGCCCTGGCCCTGCGCGAACTGGGGCTGTTTTCCTACGAAGGCGAACTCCTGACCAAGCCGGACATCGCCGCTCGCAAGAAGGCGGCCGAGAGCCAGAAACACGGGCTGACCTATTGGAAGCCGCGGCTGGCGGCCTGGCGGCGCGATCTCGAAGCGCCGGACCAGGATCAGCGCCATGCGGCTCTTGCGCAGCTGCGGGCGATTACCGACGTGGAGGTGATCGGCGCCTTCGAAGCGCTGTTGGCGGAAAAGCAGCCCGCCACGGCCAACTCGACGTTCAGCCGCGAAATGATCGGCGTGCTGGGGCGCATCGAGGACGCGCGGGCGACCTTTGCCCTGGTCCGCGAAGCGGCCCTCAGCGAGTGGCCCGGCGCCCGCGACGCCGCGATCGCCGAGCTCAAGCGGCACGAGCTGACCGACTACGTCCCCTACGCGCTGGGCAACATGACGGCGCTGTACGAATCGACGTACATGACGACCATCGATCCCAATGGCACGGTTCACTACCAGCAGCGGCTGAAGCGCGCGCGTGCCGATGCCGACGACATGGGTTTGAATAACGCCAGGTTCGTGCCAGCCATCGGTTCAACCCGTGCAAAATGCACGGCACGAAACACGACGATGAGTACGCCAGCGAGCTTGCATCGAGCTATACTCCGCGCATCAGACGCCAACGTTTTGCTGCCAGCGAAGCGCGCTGGAATGCCTTTGTCGATGCCCAGAAACTGGCCGCCCTCGACGAAGCCGTGGTGGGCGAAGTCAACCGCATCATCGAGGAGCGGAACGCGGCCGTTCGCAGGCTGTTGGTCGTCAACACCGGATCGGACCAGGGCGACGATCCGCGCCCTGGTGGGACTGGTGGACCCAATACAACGAGCTGCACTATTCGCCCGAGCGACGCATCAACTACTTCGGCAGCGATGCGACGTATTATGACTATGTGCATTACAACGGCGTCCAATACCGCGAATCGTCTTCTTGCTTCGTTGCCGGCACGCCGGTCAGCACGCTCACGGGCCTGCGGCCCATCGAACTGGTCCGGCCCGGCGATCGCGTGCTGGCTCAGGATCCGCAGACCGGAGAGCTGGCCTTCAAGACCGTGCTGCTGACCACGCTGCGGCCCACCAGCCCGACGCGCCAATTGCGAATCGGCGGCGAGCTGATCGTGGCCACGCGCGGACATCGCTTCTGGCAGGTGGGGCGCGGCTGGCAGATGGCCAAGCAACTCGACGCCCCGGCCACGCTGCACGGCATCGGCGGAGCCCTGCCGCTGGAGAGCGCCGAAGAGGGGGACGACGCCGAGGCCTACAACCTCGTGGTCGCCGACTCTCACACCTATTTCGTCGGCCAGAATCGGATCCTGGTTCACGACAACTCGGCCCCCAAACCGCTCCTGGGACCCGTGCCCGGGCTGACCCGGCCGGAGGCATTGGCCGCGGCCCGTCCGTAGATCGCCGGCCGGACTGCAGGCGGGCGCGACATCAACGGCTACCGCTGCGGCGTGCCCTGCTGGGGCGGCAAGCCCGGCACGCTGTTGAGCAACGGCTCGGCGAATGAATTGTCGTGCACCAGCACGTGGCTCGCGCCGATGAAGTAGGTGTGGAACTCGTCGACGACCAGGTTATAGGCGTCGAACGTACCGGCGTCCTCGACCGATTCGACTTCCACGCCGCCGGTCATTGCATGCAGGCGGTTGCCGGGCTGCAGATTCTTCGCCATTTGCCAGCCGCTGCCGTTGACCCAGAACGGATGTCCCTTGGTCGTCAGAAATGTTTCGCTGGCGGCCGCCAGGCCGGCAACCGCATCGGGCGACTGCGGCCGGGGCGCGCGGACGGCCAGGCTGAGCATCGGTCCCGCGGGGCGAATGGTCGTTTGCAGGACCGGCTTGTAGGCCAGCTCGCCGGTTTCGGCATCCTGAGCCAATACGCGATCGCCCACTTGAACCAGTTCGATCGGCATCGACCCGGCGAGCGTCACTACCTGCGTGCCGGCGGCAAAACAGGTGGTGGGCGCGAGCGCGAACGTGTTGGAGAAATACACCGGATGCGTCTCAAACCAGCGCTCCGCGTTGGAGAACGGACCGAAGCCCGAGTCCGGACTGCTGGCCAATCCACCCGGCATGACCATGCCCGGCGGAGCGAACGCGGCAACTCCCCCCTTGCCAGCGGCCACGAGGTAGGGCGGCGGCGGAACCGCATAGATGCGATTGATCCGGATCGATTGCTCCTCGAAGGGACGAACGGCCGGCACGAACAGCTCGTTGTACTCGAGCCAATATTGCCACCACTTCGTGGGCTCGTCCCCCAACGCGTGCCCGGTCGTGCGCTCGAGCACGGCTTGGATCCGCTTGTTCAGGGGCTCAGCGGCAGCGACTCGCTGTTCCACTTCGATCTGATTTCTCTGGGCCACGCTGGTGACCAATGCCAAGGCCTTCTGATAAATATCGACGACCAGCGGATTGTCCAGCGATTGAATGGGGGTCGACGGACGGAAGTACAATTCCTTGATGCACATTTCGTCCGCTTGGGCTTCCTCGCGGAAGTAGCGATGCACGTAGACGATCGTGCCGTCGGGCTCGGTGTGGATCCGATAGTTGGCTTGCAGCGCGGGCTGAATCCAGGACAGCAGGATGGGCACGTACGATTGCAGCGAGCGGTGCCGCAATTCGTCGGCCGCGGCCAGCGCCACCTCGTCGACGGGATTCTTCAAAACCTCGCGAATCAGGGCGTTGGTCGATTCCTGCTGGGGTAAATTGCCGAGCGCTTCGACCAGCAACAAATTGGTCCCGATGCTCGGCCTTTCCACCCCCTTCAAGCGGCTGGCGATCGAGAGCACGTTCATCATCGAACGGATCGCCGCCGGATCGTCGATTTGCCGCAGCCGCGCCGCGCTCTGCTGCCGGACCGGATCGCTGCCGTGGTCCAGGTCGTGCTGCAAATGCTCGCAGATCGGCATCCAGTGCTCACGCGCGTCCTTGATTTGCTTGCCTTGCTTCTTCAGGATCATCCGCTGCGCGGGCTTGACCCACACGCCGTCGCAATGCACCAGCCCGAGGTGCTTGATGGCCTCGCGATTCTCCGGCTCCAGCGCCAGCACGGTCCGCCAATGGATTTGCTCCTCGTCGGCCAGCTTGTTCTTGGCGCACCAGTGAGCCAGGGTCGCTTGTCCCTGAATGGTGCCGCCCAGTTGCTCGCGCAGCTTGCGATACTCGGCAAAGCGCGGATTCTTGGCGGCCAGCTGCTGCGCCTCGGCGAACGGCACCCACTTGCCCTCGAACCGCACCTGCCCCTTCTGCCAGCGCGGGGGCAAAATCCGGCGCCGCGGCCAGCGCCTTGTCGATTGCCCGGTCGCGCCCGTCGTCGTTGCCGGCCGCTTCCGCGCAAGGCCCCTTGCACCAAATCGGCGGCCGCGTCCTGCGCAGCTTGGGGATTGGGACGCGCCTGGGGGCCGCCGGGAGCATTGCGCCCTGGTTCGTCGGCCGAGAGACGGCCGGAGATCGCCAGCAGGCAGAAAATGCCAACCACTATTCGCCAGCCGCACATGACAAACTCCCTTGGCATGTTTGCTGTCCACGAGCGCTGCGTCGCGTAGGGTAGCCTTATTCTATCGCTCGGCGCAAGCTCAGCTGGGGATTACGAACATTTAATCTTGTGCCCCCGGTGAGCAGCGAAAAACACCGGAGCCCGGCCGCGAGGTCTCCGGCGTGTCCCGCCCCGGCACGGACTTTCCGGGGACCTTTACGCGCGCGGCCAGACGCCGGCTGCAGCCCGCTCACCCGTGGGGAAAAAAACGCGGCCTGCTCGAAAAGCTTGGGCGGGCTTTGCCGCGCTGCAAACTACTGCGATCACGCCATGGCCCGCCGCGCCTACCAGAACTTCCACCAGGGTTTCTTTTGCGGCGATCGGTTTCGCGCGGCTAACTCGTTCAGCTGCGCCAGCGCGGCATCCATGGTTTGATCGCTCACGCCCGGATCGGGCACGACGCAGGGATACATCTTCATTTTCGAAAGATCCAGATCGTCGCCCGAGGCCTCGATCGCTTTGAGAATCGCGTTGGATTCCGCCGTGTATAAACACAGCGACTGGAAGTCGCGCTCGGGCAGCGCCTCGCGCAGTGGAACGGCCAGCGCCCGGGCGCGGGAGTAGGCCGGCAGCGACATCAGCGGCACGCCGACCTCGACCTGGCCGCTGCGGCGGGCCCGGATGATCGTCGCAGCGTATTGCACTCCATGCGGCTCGAACAGGATCCGGCCGAAAGCGATCGTCGAGATCGCCTCCGTTTCATGCACCAGAGTCGGGTCAAACCCCTGGTTGACCATTTCCTCCTGGAGGCGGTCGACCGAATCGAACTTTGAGAAATGTTCGGCAAAATAGCGAATGGTCCGTTCCAACTCGGCACGCCGCCCGATCTCTTGCGAGTTGCGGGGAAACTCGAACACCGCAAACCGGGTCAGGTAAGTGAACTCGGGCGCCCGCACTTCGGCCGCCCAATCCGGATCGTGGTGGGAAACATCGTGGCCGTCGACTTCCAATTCGCGCCGCCAGCCGTCTGTGCCTTTGGAAATGATGCAGGCTTTCGCCAGGTGCACCCGGCGCGGCGCCGCGGACTCGGCGGCGAACCGGAACCAGGGCTTGCTGTCGTCGAGCGACGCCTGGACCTTCGCGTCGGAGATGCCGCGCGCGATGGACGGTCCGACAAAGGCGCGCAGGCCGGGCAGGCCGTAGTCCCCCGCGGAATAGCCCTTCGCCGCGTCGCCATCCAGAACGCCCGCCTGGCAGGTCATGCAGATCGGCCGGTTGTCCAGGAACGACTTGATCGGCCCGGCCACGCTGGTGATCCAGATCACGGCAGCCTGCCCGAGCGCCGCCTGGCGGTCCTCGCCGATCCCGCACAGGCAGGCATCGAGCACCTCGTCGTCATGCTCGTGCAGCGTGGTAAAGACGTGGGCATGCACCGAGCCGTCGCGCGGCGGTTCGCTGTCTTTCACTTCGGCGCGAGCGTTACGCGCCCGTCGAACAGCTGCAAGCTGTCGTCGGTGCGGCGCGTCCAACCGGCCAGGTCGCCGCCGTGCTCGACGACGCCGTCTTCGATGAGCTCCAGCAGCCGTTCGGATTCAGGCATCGTTCCTGATGATTCCTGTCGGTCGAGTAGATCCGGCTCGCTGGATCCCGGAGTCCTGACAGCGAAACACATGTTTCGCGCGGCCGGCCCTGGCAGCACTCGAGCGCTGCGCGACAGGGATTTTGCCGCGAAACCGCGGGCCAGCAGCCGGTCATCTTCGCAGTCGATTCGGGGCAATTCAAGCCTGCGGCGGCCGCGATCCGTCGTGCTATCGGCAGGGCCGAAAACGCAGGCCGTTCGCCGGCCAGGCGCCGCAGAACCCGCGCATTCGGACCCACCCGGGCGGCCAGTTGCTTGCTGGATCGGCAGTGGGTGGATATCCTCGAACTAGATGGGGTCTGGCCCGGGGCAATGCGGCCGTGAAGCAAATTCATGGCCGCGCGTCGATGGGTTGAGCGGGCCGGCCCTCGAACGCCCGGGAAGCGCTCTTTTTTGGGGATGCTCTCTTCCGGTGCGGTGATCGCTCGCGAGCCAGTTGGAACCCAGGCTCGGCCGAATGGCAATGATTCGCCACCGCGGCGCTCTTTGCATCGCGCCTGAGAATACCTGAACGAACGCTGGCCCTTTCCCGCGTAGCGGCTCCCCCGTCATGCCTCACCGTCCACTCCGCCACTCGCGCCGAATCGACTCCTGCCGGCGCCGGCCGGAAGCGGACGCCGCTCTTCGAGGCCCTCGAAGCCCGGGCCATGTTCACCGCCGGCACGCTGGACACCACCTTCGGCGGCACGGGGCTGGTCAGCTCTCATCCGGGCGATCCGGCCGGTCTGGTCATGGCCAACAACATGACGGTCCAGTCCAACGGCGAAATTATCCAGGTCGGCCAGGCCGCCGACCCCACGACCCACAATACCGACATCGCGCTCGTGCGCTACACGGCCAGCGGCGCGCTCGACACCAGCTTCGGCACCGGCGGCGTCGTGCTCACCCCGCTCACCACCGGCGCCGGGGCCCCCACGGCCAGCGACGTCCTGGTCGACAGCCAGGGACGCATCGTGGTGGTGGGCGGCGACGGCAGCCATTTCGAGCTGCTCCGCTACACGTCGTCCGGCCAGCTGGACAGCACCTTCGGCAATGGCGGACTCGTGACGACGCCCGTCCCCGGCGCCACCTCCAGCGGCGTGGCTACCACCGTAGCGCTCGATGCCGCGGGCGACATCATCGTCGGCGGCAGCGCCTATTCGAGCCAGTTCGGCTTCTTCGCGCCGCTGTTTCGCTACTCGACGGGCGGCACGCTCGACACGTCGTTCGGGCTGGGGGGCATGGCGTTCGCCAACTTTCCCACCGCCACCATCACCACGATCAACAGCCTGCTGGTCGAAAGCGACGGCAGCATCCTGGTGGGGGGCAACGATTCGGGAAACACGAGCGATTGGGCCCTGCTGCGGTTCACGTCGGCCGGGCGACCGGATCCGACGTTCGGCACTTCCGGGGCCGTCGTCACCTCGTTCGGCAAGGCACAGGAAACGGCCACGGCGCTGGCCGAGCAGCCCGACGGCAAAATCGTGGCTGTCGGCGACGCGTCGACCGGTGCGGCCGGCGGCTTCGACGTGGCCCGCTACAATCCCGACGGCACTCTGGACGCCACGTTTGCCACGGCCGGCACGCTCACCACCAGTTTTTCCGGCGACCATGCCAACGCCCTGGGGGTGGCCGTCGACGCCAACGGCAAGATCGTGGTCGGCGGCACGGTCACCGTCAGCGGCCAGTCGGGCACGTACTTCGCCCTCGCCCGGTATCTGGCCGACGGCACGCTCGATGGCACGTTCGGCACGGCCGGGCTGGCCACCACGGTCGGCGCGGCGCAAAACGACGAAGCCAGTTTCAACGGCACCTTGGCGCTCGACCCGGCCGGCAACATCGTGCTGGCCTCGAGCGGGGCAAATTTCAACCTGGCCCGATTCACTGGCGATCCGGCCACTCCGGCCACGCCGTCGCTGTATGCCGCGGACCAGTCGGTTACCGCGCCCACCAGCGGCACGGTGCCGCTCGTGTTCACCGTGCAGCTTTCGGCGGCCAGGCGCAAGCAGTGACGGTCCACTACGCCACCGCCAACGGCACGGCCCTGGCCGGCACCGACTACACGGCGGTCAGCGGCACGCTGACCTTCGCGCCGGGCGCGACCAGCCTGCCGGTCACGGTCCAGGTGAATCCCAGCACGGCGGCCGAGCCGAATAAGAGCTTCGTGCTCAACTTGTCCAATCCATCGGGCGCGCCGCTCGTCAACGATCAATACTCGGGCCTGATTCGCTCGAACAACCTGCCGACTCCGGCAGCCGGCTCGCTCGACTTTACCTTCGGCTGGGCCGGCTTCGCCCAGGGGCATCCCGGCGCCGCCGCCGCCACCGACGTGGCCAATAATCTGGCCGTGCAGGCCAACGGCAAAATCGTCGAAGTCGGCAGCGTGACCGGCAGCGGCGGGCCCGCGATTGGACTGGCCCGCTTCAACACCGACGGCACCCTCGACTCCACATTCGGCACCGGCGGAACCGTCTCGACGCCGATCAACAGCGGCCCAGGCCCCGTCACGGCCAATGCGGCGCTGGTCGAGCCGAGCGGCGCCATCCTGGTGGTGGGCGGAGACGGCACGAACATCGTCGTCGCCCGCTATTTGACCAGCGGCCTTTTGGACAATACGTTCGGCACCGCCGGCATCGCCACGATCGCGCTGCCAGCCGCCGACGCGGGCACCAGCGCCAGCTGGACCGGCCAGCGCGTTGCGCTCGATTCGCAAGGCAACATCGTCATCGCCGCGGGCGGATCGAGCACCAATCTGGGCACGTTCGGTGCGGTCATCAAGCTGAACTTCAGCGGCGTGCAGAACCTGAGCTTCGGTTCGGGCGGCGTGGCCCTGTTCAAGACGGGCGGCTCGATCACGATCCAGTCGATCGACGGACTGGTTGTCGGCGCCGGCGATGCAATCACCGTCTCCGGCAGCGCCGGGCTCAACGGCATGCTCGGCCGCCTGACCAGCAGCGGCGCCCAGGATATGACCTTCGGCTCGTCGGGACTGGTGCTGGCCGAGAACACGTCGGGCAAAGCGGTCAACGGCCTGGCCTTGCAGGCCAACGGCGACATTGTCACGATCGGCCAAAGCAACGCTTCGAGCAGTCAGTACGATGTTGCCCGCTACACGCCGACGGGCGCGCTCGACGGCACGTTCGGCTCGGGCGGCGTCGTCACCACCAGCTTCGCGAACGGCTCGGGCGCGGTCGGCTCGAACATCGCGGTGCTGGGCGACGGCAAGATCGTGGTGTCGGGGAATGTGCAGATCGCGTCCAACCCCGTGTCGATCGCCCTGGCCCAGTTCAACGCCAATGGCACTCCGGATATGTCGTTCGGCACGGCCGGCGTGGTGACCGATTCGATCGCCGGCATGACGCCGGACAACGTGGAAATGGCGCTCGCGCCCGGCGGCGACGTGGTGATTGCTTCCAGCGGCAAAGTCGTGCCCGGCGGCGGCACGAATGACTTCGACGTCAGCCGGTTCCACGACGACGCGCCGGCGACGCTCTCGCTGCCGGCCTCCACCCCTGCCAGCGTGGCCTACTCGCCGACCTCGGTGGTGGTCAGCGTCAGCCTGAGCGCAGCTTGGCAGACCCAGGTAACGGTTCAGTACGCCACCGCCAACGCCACGGCCGTAGCCGGCACCGATTACACCGCCGCGTCCGGCACGCTGACCTTTGCGCCGGCGCGACGAGCCAGCCCGTCACCATCGCCGTGCTGGGCAACCTGTACGCCGAACCAAGCAAATCGTTCACGCTGAGCTTGTCGAATCCGGCCGGCGCCACGATCAGCAGCGGCACGGGCACGATCCAGCTGGTCAACAACAACGCGCCTGCATGGACCAACCCGGTCAATGCCATCGACGTGAACGGCGACGGCCAGATCTCGCCGATCGACGCCCTGGACATCATCAATCACCTGAATTCGAGCGGACAAGGAACGTTGGGCACCGCGCCCAGGGCGCCCACGATTTTTTCGACGTCGACGGCAACGGCTCGTGCACGCCGCTCGACGTCTTGAAGGTGATCAACTACCTCAACGCCAAGGCGGCGGTGGCGCGTGCCGCAGTCGCGTCGGGCGCCGCTGCCACCAGCGACCCAAGCCTGGCGGCCGCCGGTGCGGGCGCGAGTGCGGCCAGCAGCAACGCGGCTGTCGTCCCCGCGATTGCAGCGTCCACGGTCGCAGCACCTCCGATTGTGGCGCCCGCGATTGCAGCGCCCGGCGCCGCCGGTCCATCACCAGGGCTGGCCGACGTGGCGTTTGCGCTGGCCGCCGGCGCTCCGCCCGCGACATCCAGCGCATCCGGCAGCGTTTGGGCACCTGCCGGCGGGTCGGACGATCTGCCGCTGCCCGCCGCTGCGTCGTACCCGCCGGCATCCAGCGGTCCGGCAACGATGGATCCCGCTGGCAGCGCGGAGGATTGGTCGAGCAAGACCGACGTCGAGGATCTGCTCGACCTGCTGGCCTGAGCCGGCGTTGCCTCGCGCCGGCACAGAGCCCATCGAAGAACCGGCGGGGACTGTCCCAGTTTTGCGCAGTCCGCGAAGCAAAACGGGACTCTCCCCCTCTCCGAGACGGTTCTCGGGTAGGCCCTTGCTAGCCGCGGCGCATGGCGCGGTCGATATCGCGCTTCATGCTGCTTTGCTTCAAGTTCTCGCGCTTGTCGTACAGCTTGCGGCCGCGGCAGATGCCCAACAGCACTTTGGCCCGGCCTTCCTTGAAATACATTTTGAGGGGCACCAGCGTCAGCCCCTTCTCGTAGGCCAGGGCGGCGAACTTCTTGATCTCGCGGCGGTGCAGCAGAAGTTTGCGCGGCTGCTTGGGCTGGTGATTGAATTGGTTGGCCTGGACATACTCGGGAATGTCGCAGCCGACCAGCCAGACTTCGCCCGACTTCATCCGCCCATAGGCCTCGTCGAGCGAGACTCGCCCGGCGCAGGCTCTTGACTTCGCTGCCGACCAGCACGATCCCGCATTCCAGCGTGTCGAGCACTTCGTACTCGTGCCGGGCCTTGCGGTTTTGCGCGATCAGCCGCTCGTTGTCGTGTTCGCGGTCGGGGGCCGCTTTCTTCTTGCTCGATTTTGCCGTGGGACGATCCTTGCTCTGGCGCACTTGCGGGGCCGGCGCAGCTAGTGGCTCTGGGGCGAACTGGCGGCCGGGGGCGGCCGGGTTTGCTCCCCTTTGCGCTGGCCGGCACGGGTTGCTAAAGTGAGGTTGCTAAAGCGCCGCCGGCCAACGTGCCGCCGGCCAACGTGGCGCCGGCCGTGCGCCGCCTCGGCGACGTACCGCTTTTTACCCGCTGTCAGCACGCGACTCAAGCCGCCCTGCACCCGCCATGTCGCTCGCCAGACCCACTGCAGCTGCCGCCGGCCGCGCGCTCGAAGCGCATCTGCTGGGTCAGATCGACTTCGATACTGCCCTGGCTTTGCAGCAGCGCCTGGTCTACGAGGCGGGCGGCCGGCGCGACGAATCGATCACGCTCCTCGTCTGCGAGCATCCGCCGATTATCACCATCGGCCGCGGCGGATCGCGCAGCCAGCTTCGGGCCACCACCGCCGAACTGACCAGCCGGCAGCTCGAAGTCCGCTTCGTCAGTCGCGGCGGCGGAGCGATCGTCCACGCGCCCGGGCAATTGGCCGTGTATCCGATCGTGCCGCTGGAGCGGCTCGGCTGGACCGTGGGGGATTACCTCCGCCGCTTGAGTGCCGCCCTGGTTGCGGTGCTGGCCGACGCCGGGCTCAAGCAGCCCGAGCACAGCGGGCCCGACGGCGTCTGGGGCCGCACCGGCCAGCTCGTGGCCATCGGCGCGGCGGTCAAGGGTTGGGTCACCTGCCACGGCGCTTTCATCAACGTGGCCCCGGCAATGGCCCTGCAGCGACTCGTCGACTCCGACCTGCGCCACGGCACCCCGGCCAGCTCGCTGGTGATCGAACGCCAGCAAGCTGTTAAAATGACCAGCGTCCGTTCGGCGCTTGTGGCCCGCTTGGGCCAGGCCCTGGCCGCCGAGCGCCAGCACCTGTACAGTGGGCATCCGCTGGTGCCGAAGGCCCTGAGAAGATAACCGGCCGCGTCATCACCGGCCACCGCTGAAGCCGAGCTTGGAATCGCGAGAATTGAAGGCATGACTGCATCCGCCGCACGGGTTGAGTTGCCGATCGTCACCCTTAGAGCCGATCGGGGAACTGCCGGGGACTGTCCCAATTTTGCCCAGTCCGCGGAGCAAAATGGGACTGTCCCCCTCTCCCAGGCAGTTCTCGGCTCGGCGCTGGGCCCGCCGGCCGCCGAGCCGCTCGAGCGCCTGCCCCGCTGGCTCAAGCGCAACCTGCCGCTGGGCGGCGGCCTGCAATTCACGGCCCGGCTGATCGACGAATTGGGCCTGGAAACCGTTTGCGAAAGCGCCAAGTGCCCCAACCGGATGGAATGCTGGTCGCAGCAAACGGCCACGTTCATGATCCTGGGCAATGTCTGCACCCGTCCTTGCGGCTTCTGCTCGGTGCCCAAAGGCAAGACCGAAGCACTCGCAGCCGACGAACCCGATCGCGTGGCCGAGGCGGCCGAGCGGCTGGGCCTCAAGCACGTCGTCATCACCAGCGTCACGCGCGACGATCTGGCCGACGGCGGCGCCGAGCACTTCTATCGTTCGGTGTTGGCCGTACGGGCGCGGACCGGGGCGGCGGTCGAAGTGCTCACGCCCGACTTCATCGGCAAGCCGGGGGCGCTCGAGCGCGTGGTGGCCGCCCGACCCGAAGTATTCAACCACAATACCGAGACCGTGCCGCGCCTGTATCGCCAGGTCCGCGGCCGCAAGAGCGACTACCGCTGGACGCTCGAGCTGCTCCGCCGCGTCAAACAACTCGACCCGGCCATCAAGACCAAGAGCGGCCTGATGCTCGGGCTGGGCGAAACGACCGAAGAGCTGCTGGACACGCTGGCCGACTTGCTCGACGCGGGGGTCGATTTCCTCACCCTGGGACAATATCTCCGGCCCACGCCCGAGCACATGCCGGTCGTCCGCTATGTCACACCCGACGAATTCGACGAGCTCGGCCGGGCGGCGCGGCGCATGGGCTTTGCCAAAGTTGCCAGCGGCCCCCTGGTGCGCTCCAGCTATCACGCCCGGGAAATGGCGGAGGGAGAAGGCGAAACGACACCCGCGCTAGGCTGATTACCCGCGATTCCGGGTGTCCTTGGTGTCCGTATTCTGCCTTCTGCCTTCATCCTTCTGCCTTTCTTCCTCCCTCCAAACTCCCCTGGAACGGTCCGGCGTAATCGGCTATCCTCGGCGGCCCAATGTCGCCAGCTTGCCGGATCTGACGCGCGACGTCCGCGGAGATTTTTGCGCTCTTCCGCGTGTGAATCGGTCCAGGGAGGGACCCATGCAACGACGCTATCTCGTGATCGCCGCGGTGGTGATTTGCGGCGGGTCCTGGAAGTTTTTTCAGAACTACCGGATCGCCGGCCTCGATCACCTGGAGTTCAAGCCCCGTGGCCAGGTCGCCGCGCAGCTCGAATCCGGCGAAGCGGTGCTGCCGCCGGTCGATCGCACGAGCGGCACGGTGCGCATCGGCTCGTTTCACATCCAGGCCTTTGGCGGGGCGAAGCTGAATCAACCCCGCACGATGAACCTGCTGGCCGACACGGCCCGCCGGTTCGACGTGCTCGCGATCCAGGGCCTGCAAGCCCAGGCTGCCGACGTGCTGCCCCGGTTCTTGGACCTGGTGAACGCCACGGGCCGGCATTATGACTTCGTCGTGGGTCCGCGGCTGGGCCGCGGCGCCGACGCCGAGCAATACGCCATCTTGTTCGACGGCGCCAGCATCGAAGTCGACCGCGCGGCGCTCTACACCGTCCATGATCCGGACGACCTGTTGCGCCGCGAGCCGCTGGTCGCCTGGTTTCGCGTCCGGGGTCCGCAGGCCAACCAGGCCTTCACGTTCACGCTGATCGACTTTCACATCGATCCCGACCGCACGGCGGCCGAGCTCGCGGCCTTGGCCGACGTGTACCGGGCCGTCCGCGACGACGGCCGCGGCGAGGACGACGTGATCCTGCTCGGCGACCTGAACTCCGACGATCAACACCTGGGCCGCCTGGGCGAGATCTCGCAGCTGCTGCCGGTCATCTCGGGCGTTCCCACCAACACGCGCGGCGACAAGCAGCTCGACAACATGCTGTTTTCGAAAATGGCCACGGTCGAATTCACCGGGCGCTCGGGCGTGTTCGACTTGATTCGCGAGTTCAACCTGACGACCGAAGACGCCCTGGGCGTTTCGGACCACATGCCGATCTGGGCCGAGTTCAGCATCTACGAAGGGGGCCAAGGCGGCCGCATGGCCGCCCAAACCGGCTCAGACCGCACGCAGCAATAGTTCGGCCCGTTCCGCTGCTGCGGGTGCCGCTGCTGGCTTGTCCAGCAGTTGCCTCGGCGGGTGCCGCTGCCGTGCTTATGTCCCGCGGGTGCCACTGCTGGCTTGTCCAGCAGTTGCCGCAACGGGGATGGCCAAGCGGACGTACGAGTCGCGCGACCACTCGATTGACTGTTGGGCGAGCCAGCGGAGGCGCGAGCCCCGGCTGCCTCGGCTACGACTTGCATCGGCCCCAAGGGCCCTTCGCCGCCACGCCCGCCGAAGTCTGGCGTGCACGGCCGCCGATCGCATCCACAGAGCGAGTGGCGCTTACTGCGGCGCTGACGCGTCATCGCGACAGCTGCCTTCATGAAAGCCGGTATACTATCGCCGAAGTGATGAGTCCGGCCACCTGCCCATCGCTGGAGCGGACGGCCACCCGTCGAACTCTCGTTGAGTGCGGCTTGTTGAAGTACACCGGGACGGCCGTCATCCGCTACACACCTAAGACTTGGCAAACATTATCGGTGGGCCACAAGCAAGCGTTCCTGAGCCTCGCGGCAGCCATCATCTGCTTTCGCATCGGCAACAGAAGGTAGCATTGTCTCCAAGCTCCAAGTTTCTGACGCGAAAATGCCAATCAAACTCCGCTTCGGGCTCCGAAAGTTGCTTTTAGTTGTTGCCGTCCTCGCAGCTTTGCTCGGCGTTGGAAGATGGGTCTATCTCAATTGGGATGAGTACACCTTAGCGACGCTTCCTTGCGGAGAGGGGCGAAAGATCATTATTACTGCGCCCACCACTTGGGAAGTGTCGCAACCCATCCTCTATCAGGTAATCGTGGACGGCAAGATAGCAGTGCCGAAGTATTGCTTCTACGGGCGGCCTCCTCACGAAGAGCTGCAGATCAGGCTAGTGAGCGCCGAGGATGGCAACTTGGTCGGCGTAGTTCTCGAGCGGGACGATTCGCGTAATGTGCTGATCCTTCATGACTTCGCAACCAGTGACTCATGGCCTGCCGTTCTTTTTTACGGCTCATCAAGCGTCGAGCGCAAAAAGCTACTGGATGCATTTGAACGACTCCGCATTGAGAATCGCGGCTTACGACTGGGGGTTCGCGATTAGCGGGAGCAAAAAGGGGGGAGCATAAACGGACATCGATGATATTGGGCACGGGAGTCGGTAAAGGCATTCCCGTCCCCTCTATTTCATCCCATAGTCTGGAGCGATGGTTATGTCTGACATGTCGCGAGTATTTGTCGCATCTTGCATTGAGCAGTTTTCCAGCTCCGCTCACTCGCTCAGCTTGGAGTTGCCCCAAGACATCGCCAATGCTTTTCGCGAGGCGTTCAAGACCAACGTTGTCCACTTCGGGGCACAAGATGCATACAGGCGAATGAACAATCGCACTATTGCGCAAATCATAAATGACGCGGCTGGAGCAAATCCCGCTCCGATCGCACATGGTGAAGTCGACGGGACAACGTATACTCTTTTCTCGCCACGGAAGTCAGTTCCTGATGAAGGCTGATTGACGACAGCCAAGTCCAGGCAGCCCAGCCGTTAGCTCGTGGGTTTGTAAGGCACATAAGTCCCGCTACCGACGCTAGAACTCCACTTCCATCCGATCTTGGCCGATCTCGGTGCGGGGAAAAATCGCCCGCGCCGCCGGCAGGCCCAGCGGGTCGGCCTCGTCGGAAAGCGGGTTGACGTGCACCAGAATCAACCGGCCCACGCCGGCGGCCCGCGCCAGCTCGGCCACCGGAGTGGTCCAGCTGTGGCCGGTTTTTTCGCCGGCCGCGGCCAGGGCGTCGGGGAAATAGCACTCGTGCACCAGCACGTCGACGCCGCGGATCCGCTCGATGTAGTCCGCGCCGGGGCGAGCCACGGTGTCGGTCACATAGGCCAGCGAGCGCCCCGGCCAATCGAGCCGAAATCCCAGCGTGCCCCCCGGATGCTCCAGCGGAAAATAGCTCAACTGTCCGCCGCCGCCGACCGCCACGGGGCCATTCAGGGGGCGGAAATTGCACGGGGGCTGCACCGGAAAGATCGGCTCGGCGAACAGGTGCCGGCGAATCGCGGCCAGTTTTTCGTCCGCCCCGTGCACCGTGACCCGCTCGATGTCCTTGCCGTAGATCACGTCGAACAAAAACGTCAGCCCGACGATGTGATCCAGGTGGGCATGAGTCAGGAAGATATCCAGCTCGCGCGTCGCCAGCAGCTCGCGAACCCGGTACATGCCCGTGCCGGCATCGAGCACGACGCCCAACTCGGGCAGCATGTAGCAGGCGGTCTGCCGCTGGTCGTTGGGGTGATATCCGGTGGTGCCGAGCAGGACGAGCTTCATGGCCGCTTGCGCCGCGGTTCGAACTTGCAAAGTTTAGCCAGACGGTCTGGGGGCGCCTTCGCCTGGGAATGGCCCATGCGCCCGCAGACCAGTGTGGTGGCTCGCGGCTCGGGGGGCAAGGGCGTCTGGGCACAAGCTTTCTGAGCCCCGGGCGCAGGCAGCGGGCGACTCGCCCCCCGCGCGGCAGGGACGAGCGTTAGGGACCGCAGCCGCCGCGCGGCGCTAGCGCCCGCCGGGCACGAGTTTTTCCAGCGTCCCTTCCAGTCGATTGATCACGCTGCCGGTTCCCTTGATGAGCAGCAGCGGCAACTGTTCGAGCGCCTTGGGATCGAACTTGGGCTTGTCGATCGTTCCGGTGATGGGAATCTTGACGGTCTGGTTTTCGCTGCCGGCCTGTTTGCCGAGCAGTCCGGCCGGCATGGGAAACTCGGCCAGCACGGCCAGGGTTTCGTCCAGGCCGACCGAGCCGTGCGTGGTGACCGTGACGCCGCTGAGGACGAACTGCAAATTGCGGTGATACACGCGTCCGTCGACCAGGCGGAAGTCGACCTTCTGATTGTCGATCCGGATCAGGTCGACCGCGCGTCCGCCATTGGCGAACGGCACCTTGCCCTGCAGGATGCCCTCGAGCTGCATGGCGAAGCCGGCCAGGGTTTGCATGATCGGGCCGGGGCGCATTTCGGCCGACTGGATGATCAATTGCCCGGCCACGTCGCCGGCGGCCGCATTGGCCAGCGGCAGGCGTCCGCCCTGCAGCGAGACGGAGAACTGGCCGCTCGTGCGCGTGACGGCGGCAAAGAATGGGTTCACGAACTTGAGCGCGTGGTCGCAGATCTGCTCGTTGAGCTGCACGTTGCTCAAGAGCGGACCGGCCGGCAGTTCGATCGTGGTGGGCGTTGCCGCCAAATGCACGAGCGGCGCCAGCAACAATTGTCCGCCGGCCACGCTGACGTTCACCGGCTGAATCGTGAGCACGCCGTCGGCCAGGCGGGCGTCGATCGAGCCGCTGCTCACGTCCAGCCCATAGGCGCTGGCGCTGAGCCAGCGGACGCTGGCCCCGCCGCTCAGCCGCTGGGCTCCGGCCAAGGCCGGCGTGGCGCCGCTGGTCCAAGGTCCGCGGAGCGTAAAGGGCCAAGGTTCGCGCCCGGTGATCTGGACAGAATTCCCGACATACGGGCGCCAGACTGGGGCCGTTTGTTCCCAGTCGCAAACGATCTGCCCGCTCAGGTCGAAGACCGGCTCGCGCGTCAGGGCGCTGACGTTGCCATTGACCTGGGCTTGCAGGTTCTGGCCGACGAGCTGCCCCTGGGTGATTTGCAACGTGTCATGTTCGGGGTCGTAGTCCAGCTGGGCGGCCAGCGTGAGCCGCGGCTCTTGCCAGACGCTGGGGGGCGCGGCCGGCCCGGCCACGGACGCCACCTGCAGCGAATCGATCGTGGCATTGAGCGCCGCGCGGCCGACCCCAGCGCTGAGCGAAATCTCGAACTGGCTGGCCAGTTGCCCGGCGACGCGGCGCGACTGCGACAGCGCCGGATCCTGCAGCCAGCGCATCACTGCGGCCAGATCGCCTTCGAGCGTGGCGCTGCCGGCCGCTTGCGGGCCGGACGGATCGCCGGCGCTGGCGGCGAAGTTGTTCAGCCGGGCGATAAACGCCGCCCCTTTCAGGCTGGCCAGCGGCACCTCGAGCTTGCCCCCGCGCGGCGCCAGCGGGCCGTGGCATTGATCTCGGCTTGCGGCTCGTCGAGGTACAGGCCATGGCCCCAGACGTGCAGCCGCTGGATCGCCAGCCGGCATTGATCGAGATCGAATCCTTCGCTCGACAACTGGACCTGCGCCGCCAGCGTGCCCACGCCGGCGGCCTCCCAGCCGGCCAAGGCAGCGCCGAGCCAGACTTCGGCCCGCGGCATCAGGCCGGCGATGTCGCCTTGCCAGCCGATCTGGACCGGCCAGACTCCGGCCAGCGGATTGTCGAGCGGCCCGCTAAGCTGGGCGGTGAATTGTTCGCTGCCCGCCTCGAAGCGTGCCGAGAACATGTCGACGCGCGTCAGCGCGTTGCCGGTCATCGTGCCGGCCGCCTCGACGTGCAGCATAACGCTCGGCTCCTGCCAGGGACGATGGCTGGGGGTCGCCAGGGCAAAGTCGTGCGCCGACACATCGAGCTGCGATTGCACGCGCCCGACCGAGTCGCGCTGCCAGATCAGCTGCAACTGGCCCTTGCCGGCCAGCTGGCAACCGCCCAGATCGACGAACTGAGCAAGCTGCGAGGCCAAATGGCTCAGGTCGAACGTCGCGCCGGTCGTGAACTGGTCGAGCGTGCCGGCGGCCTCGACGTGCATGAAGCTCGCGTCGCAGTTCACCTTGTCGATCACCGGCCCGGCCGGTCCGTCGTGGGCCTGAAACTCGACGGCCAGCGGTTGCTGCCATTTCAGGGCCACGCCGTCGGCGATCGCTTCCAGGTCGCTGGTTTCGAGTTTGCCGTGCCAGCTCATGTCGGCCGCCACGCCGCCGGCCGCCGGACCGCTCGCCAGAGAGACGTTCAGATCGCCGGCCGTGATTTGCGTGCCGCTGCGGATGGCCAGGGTCTCGGGCAGCAAGGCGGCCAGGCGCATTAGGTCCAGTTTGCCGCTCAGCTGACAGGTTTGCCGGCCGGCCGCGGCCAGCAGGCTGCCGGCGGCGAAATCCTGCGGAGCGATCGTGCCGGTGGCCGAGATCCGGCCGAGATCGCAATCCAGGATCAGCTTGTCGATGCGCAGCTGCTCGGCCGTGCCCACGATCTGGCAAGGAACCGTCAGCCGGGCCATTTCGATCCGGTCGTGCCCCAAGGCCGTGGCGCCCAGCAACAGGTCGGTGGCGTCGATCTGGCCCTGGACCGAGACTTCGTCCTGCTTGGGCCCGCCCCCCCAGGTGCAATCGAGCCGGGCCGACAGGTTGCCGGCCAATTGCCCGCCGGCAATGCGGCGCCGCAAGAGCGGCTCGGCCACGTCGAGCGGCAGGCGGTCGATCTGGCATTTCAGGTGTCCGCTGCCCAGCGCGCCGGCGGTCTCGCTTCCCTGGCTGCCGAGCGAGATCGTGACGTCGGCCGTGCGGTTGGCGTCGACCAGTTTGGCGCTGCCGGCGACGCTCAGCGGTTCGGTGCTGGACGAATCCCAGGCGACGTCGGCCGCGAGCGAGTTGATCTGATACTTGCGGCCCGAGACCTGGTCGTCGATCGTCGCGCTGCCGCCGACGACTTTGAGCGACACGGCCACTGCCGGCGCGGCGCCGTCGGATCCGCCTGCCAACAGCGGCGCGAGCACATCCTCCAGGTTGCTCCCCTTGGACCGCAGCACCAGAGCGAGCTCGGGCGCCGTCACGTCGAAGTGCCCCAGGTTGCTGCGGTCGAGGATCAGCTGCACGAGCGACTTGTCGCCGCTGAGCGTCTCGACGCTGGCCACCACATTGCCCTGCGCGTTGCGCAGCGTGACCTGGCTGGCCGCCAGCGGCGAGAACCAGCCCACCGAGAGCGAGCCGATTTCAACCGTGCCGTCGACGGGCGCAAAGCGATCGACCAGTTGCCCGCCCAGCGGCGTGTACGAGACCAGCGTCGGGCCCAGCGCCACCACCACCAGCAGCAGCGCGAGCGGCAGCCAAAAGAGCAGGCGCAATCGCCGCCGCCGCGGCCGTGCGCCGGCCGGTTGGCTCGGCTCGGCCGCCGCGAGCTTCCGTTTCTTGCTGGTTTTCTGCGATTCGACGGTGGCCATGGGCGAGGTTGGGGGCTGGCGGCTAGGGGCGACGGAGTGCAATCAGGACGGCGGTTACAAAACTGGCTCAAGACATGGGTGGCGCGCACGGGGTCGCGGCAAGCGCGCAGCCGTGAAATCAATAAACTTTTCCCGCCTGCCGGGCCAGAGCGATCGCCCGCCGCCACAAACAGACGCTAGCACCCGCGGCCGCACCAAAGGCGATCGGGGCGCCCCCTCTCTCTTTTCGTTCGACATTTCGGGCCCCGGGACCGACAAAGAAAAACCCCTCCAGCGCCGGAAAGGGAAGATCGCCCGCCGCGGCCGCGATCGCACAGCACGCGGCGGCCAATTGGGCTCTGCCGGGGCCGGCCGATGATCGACGCTGACAGCGGCGGGCGTTAGGATAAAAGCCGCGCCGCCGATGGCTAGCCGGCTGCTAGCGGACCCACTCGAATCAACCGGTCGCCGCCGATGTCCAACCTGCCCCAATTGTTCCGCCTCCGCCAGCAGTTCGACCCCGTGCGCGTTGACGACATCCCGGGCACGGTGCACAGCGAGCTGGCCAGGCTGCATCTGGAACGCAAGATCCGCCCCGGGCAAAGCGTCGCCGTGACGGCCGGCAGCCGCGGCATTGCCAACATCCACGAGATCATCCGGGCCGCGGTCGCGCATTTGCAGTCGCTCGGCGCGGCGCCGTTCATCGTGCCGGCCATGGGCAGCCACGGCGGCGCCACGGCCGCGGGCCAGCAGCGGCTGATCGAATCGTACGGCGTCACCGAGTCGTTCTGCGGCTGCCCGATCCGCTCGTCGATGGAAACCGTCGTCGTTTGCCAGACGGCCGAAGGCTTTCCGGTCCATTTCGACCGCCACGCGTTCGAGGCCGATCACGTGCTGGTCTGCGGCCGCGTCAAGCCGCACACCGATTTCGCCGGCGACATCGAAAGCGGCTTGATGAAGATGATGCTCATCGGCCTGGGCAAGCACGCCGGCGCGAAGGTCTATCACCGGGCCGTGCTCGATTACAGCTTCGGCCAGATCGTCCGCAGCGTCGCCGCCGAAGTGCTGCAAAAATGCCGCATCGTGGCCGGGCTGGGCATCGTCGAAAACGGCTACGACGAAACCGCCCGCATCGCCGCCGTTGCGCCCGAGGAATTCGAACCGCGCGAAAAAGAACTCCTCATCCAGGCCAAGCAGCTGCTCCCCCGGCTGCCCTTCGAGCGGCTCGATCTGGTGCTGATCGACGAAATCGGCAAGAACATCAGCGGCTCGGGCATGGACACCAACATCGTCGGCCGCAAGTTCAACGATCACGAAGCCGTCGATGGCGAGTTTCCTAAGGTCCGGCGGATCGCAGTCCGCGGCCTGACCGAAGCCACGCACGGCAACGCCATCGGCATCGGCCTGGCCGAATTCTGCACCACGCGGCTGGTCCGGGCCATCGACTTGCCGGCCACCCGGGTCAACACGCTCACCAGCGGCCACATCTCGGCCGGCATGCTCCCCTTGGACTTCGCCACCGATCGCGAGATGATCGAGGCCGCTCTGGCCACGGCCGGCCTGGTCGAGCCGCCTGACGCCCGGGTCGTCTGGCTGCACAACACGCTGGAGCTGGCCGAGATCGAATGCTCGGCCGCCCTGCTGGCCGAAGTTGCCGGCCGCGAGCGGCTCTCGGTCGTCAGTCCCTTGCGCGATTGGCCGTTCGACGCCGCCGGCAACCTGCCCGCCGCCGGCGTCCGTGCCCTCTCCGCCACCGGCAGCACCAACGGGCATCCGGCGGCTCGCGGCAGCTTGCCGGCCGCCGAACATTGAGCGCGTGATTCACGTCCCACCGATTCTGGACCCAACGCTTATGAACGCCCCCGATCCGAACGCGCCGAAAACCGTGCCCAACCCGAACTCTGCCGGTCCCCTCGATCGCCGCGAGCTGCTGGCCTATAGCGCGGCCTTCGGCACCGCGTTTCTCGCCGCCCAGGGCCTGGTGGCGGCCGAGCCCGACGCCAAACCCGCCAGGCCGTCGACCCCGTCCGCCGGCAAGCCGCGGCCGATGAAAAAATCGATCAACCTCTGGGCGTTTCCCTATCCGCAAAAAATGTCGCTGGCCGAGTGCTTCGACCTGGCGGCCAAGGCCGGCTTCGACGCAGTCGAGATCAACTTCGCCCTCGAGGGCGATCTGTCGCCCGCCGCCAGCGCCAGCGATATCCAGGCCATCGGCAAGCGAGCCCGGCAGGCGGGCATCCAGATCAGCGGCGTCTGCTCGTTTCTCTATTGGCCCTACGCCCTGACCAGTGCCGATCCCGAGCGCCGGGCGAAGGGCCTGGAGCTGGCCGGCCAGATGATCCGCGCGGCCCAGTTGCTAGAGACCGAGAACCTGCTCGTCGTGCCCGGGGCCGTTTACATCCCCTGGCTGAAGGAAATGGAGCCGGTGCCCAACGACGTTTGCGACCGCCGGGCTCGCGAGGCCGTGCGCAAGCTGATCCCGCAGGCCGAAAAAGCGGGCATCTGTCTGAACATGGAAAACATCTTTGCCAACGCCTTTCTGTTCAGCCCGCAGGAGATGGTCGAATTTGTCGACAGCTTCCAGAGCGACCGGGTGCGAGTCCACTTCGACACCGGCAACATCATGCAGTACCAGTTTCCCGAGCACTGGATTCCGATCCTGGGCAAGCGGATCCAGAACATCCACTTCAAGGAATTCAGCAAGCGCGGCAGCGACTTCAACCTGGAGGCCTTCCGCACGCTGCTCGACGGGACGACCAACTGGCCGGCGGTGATGTCGGCCCTCGACGCGGTCGATTACCGCGGCTATCTGACGTTCGAGTACTTTCACCCCTTCGACCACTGGCCCGAGTCGCTGGTCTATCAGACGTCCGGCGCGCTCGACCTGATGCTGGGCCGGCCGGGGCGGAAACGATAACGAAGCGGGAGGATTCACCGCGGAGGGCGCAGTGGATCGCCGAGGACGGAGGAGAAAAACGGCAGTAGGTCAGACCGTGGCTCGACCCGCGAACAAAAATTGGCGCGGACCGCAGCATCATGCTTGCCGAGATTCCGAAGTCGTTGCGTATATGGAATTCAGTTACAGGAGGGTGTCAAGGATCGCGATCGGTTCCTCCTTCGATCTCCCTCCGTGAGTGTTCCATGTGACCGTCAAGGTAAGTCCACTCGTCAACAGTGTTGTGAAGTGGCTCAAACCACCGCCGATGGTAGATTGGCACGTGGGGCGCAGCAAGCTTGTATAGCAGCGCAAAGGCGATCGTCACGGCAATCATGACCTTCGGCCGACGAAGATAGGACACTGTCGGCCGGGCTGGATAAGTGTCGGGGTCCATGCCAGCATTTTACTACATCTGTCAGGCATTACCCGATATGGGATCCTTGCCAATTACATAGCTGGTCAATTTCGATGGTTTCCCATGGGCGAACTGATTTGCGAGCTGGCTGGCAGCAAAGGCTCGGTGACGCTGCGGTTCGATGACGTCTGCGTGGGTGATCCGCGTTGGCTGGTGTCGTGGACCGTGCGCTTGGTTTTCTCGCGCGAGGACGGGCCGACGGTCACGACGGCCTTCCAGACGTTGCCCGTTCACGGGTATGCCATCCGGGAGTTCCGTGAAGGCTGCCAGCGCAGCCCGGGATCGAACTATCCGACGCGGATCGAGCTTCGCGACCGGGACGCACAGGCCTTTCTCGTCGCGGAGTTTCCGCGGCGAGACTGACCGGCTTCAGCGGCGTATTGCTGAGCGGCCAAGTCAGCGAGCCATGCTGGCTTAAGCCGGACGCCGATGAATCGGAAGGTGGAATTACGATCAGGTACCGGGGGCTGCTCTGTGAGCAGCAAGCCCTCGTGCGGTTGTGCGACGAACTGATCGCCGAGCTCAACCTCCGCGACATCGATTGGACGGACCATGACCGCGGCTGGAACACTGGCAATTAACGACGGCTCCCGATTTTGGCCGCTTTGACTTTCGCGAGTCGAGCCTGTTTAGGGCGTTCTTTGGCCTGGCGCGAGCGTGTCGAAGGGCCTTCAAAACCACCCTCATCCTACCCTCTCCCTGGAAGGGCGAGGAGTTGCGGAAACCGCATGGTTTTGTAGTGGTGCCGGCGAAACTGCATAATGTTTTTGAAAGTCCGTTGCAGTGCGAATTCCACTGCGTGACAAAACCCCTTTTTCCTGCGCCCCTCCGCGAACTCTGCGGTGAATCTCCTCCAATCGTGCTACACGGCAGCATAGCAGTGCGATTAAGTCGTGTCATTCTGACGATGCTGTTGCTCGCAGGCGCTGCGCGATGCCTAGCCGGCGACTGGCGCGTGGCGACGTTCGAGGCCGATATCACCATTCCCATCGGTCATGCCTGCATGGGCGGAGGCGTGAGCGACGCCAAGGAGATTGCCGATCCGCTCTGGGCCCGGGGCCTGGTGCTGCTGGAGGTCGACAAGCCGGACGCGGCTGCGAACCCGGTAGCGGCCGCGAAGCCCATTGTTCTCGTCGCGCTCGATTGGTGCCAGTGCAACAACGATTCGTACGACGCCTGGCGCGAGGCCCTGGCCGAGGCCGCCGGCACCACGCGACAGCGGGTGATGTTGGCGACCGTGCATCAGCACGACGCGCCGATCTGCGACCTCGCGGCCCAGCGGTTGCTCGACGGGCAAGGTCTCGGGGGCTGGAACTGCGATCCGGCCTTTCATCGCCAGGCCGTGGGCCGCACGGCCGAAGCGCTGAAAGCGGCGCTGGCCGGCGCCCGCCGCGTGACCCACTTCGGCGTCGGACAGGCCCGGGTAGAGCGCGTGGCCTCGAACCGCCGCGTCGTCACGCCCGCCGGCAAGGTCACCTGGGAGCGCGGCAGTTACAGCGGCGACATCTACGCGTCGCCCGAGGGGCTCGTCGATCCCTGGCTCAAGTCGCTCAGCTTCTGGGACGGCGATAAGCCGGTAGTCTGCATCAGCAGCTACGCGGTGCATCCGATGAGCACGTACGGCGCCGGCAAGGTGTCGGCCGATTTTCCGGGCCTCGCCCGGGCGCGCCGGCAGGCCGACGACCCCGACGTGTTTCAGATTTATTTCACCGGCTGTGCGGGCGACACCACGGCCGGCAAGTACAACACGCACGCGCCCGAGTTTCGCCAGGACCTGGCCGACCGGCTGTATCAGGCCATGGCGGCAGCCTGGAAGGCGACCCAGCGGCGGCCGATCGAACCGATTGAGTTTCGCTCCGCGGAACTAAAGTTGCCGCCGCGCGACGCGGGCAACTTCACCATCGCGGCGATGCAGCGCGACCTGGCCGACGCCCGGCTCGGCCGCTGGCAGCGCATCTCGGCGGCCCTGGGGCTGAGCTGGCGGGAGCGGGTCGCCCGGGGCCAGCCGATCGACGTCCCGTGTCTCGACCTGGGCTCGGCCGAGTTCCTGGTCCTGCCGGCCGAGACGTTCGTCGGCTACCAGCTCCTGGCGCAGCAGCAGCGACCGGGCGTGTTCGTGATGGTTTCGGGCTTTGGCGACGGTGCGCCGGGCTACATTCCCACGGCCGAGTGCTGGCGCGAAGGCTACGACGACGTTTACTCCTGGGTCGACCCGAGCGCCGCCGATCCGCTGATCGCGGCGATGAAAACGGCGCTCGGCGCGCCGGCAGCAACCGGGCAGTAAAGAGCCGGCGGCTTATTCCTGATTCGGGTTGAGCTCGAATTCGACTTCGGCCGAGATCGGCTTGTAGTCGGGCTTGCCGGGCCGATCGGTCCGCTCAACCTGTTCGGCGAAGAAGCCCCGGAACGGCTTGTCGCCGGGGCGCCACGGGGCGACGAACGCGGCGGCGGTGCCGCGCTCTTCGAGCTCAACGGGGGCGACGACGGTCTTGCCCTGGCCGTTCTTGAGGATCGCCACGTACCTGGACTTCGGCTTGCGCGTGCCGACCTTGAACTCGTAATCGCAGCCGAAGCTCATCACGGTGCCGTCGACCGTGGTCTGGGCCAGGGCAATCGGCACGTCGATGCTGAGCGGAAAGTCCTTCTCCGCGGCGCCGCTGGGGCCGGCCAACGTCAGGATCAGGCCCGACATCAAGAGCGCGGAAGCGCATGCCAGCGCCGCACGCGGCAGGCGAAACGCCGATTCGTCGCGGGCCACCTTCGCAGCACAGCCAGGTGCAAACACGTGAACCTCCTGCGAGTCTTCGTCAGCCATGGGCGTCAGCACAGGTCTATACACCTCTCCCTGGCAGGGAGACCGACATCAGGGCGCGGCCGAAGGAGTATCAACGCGCAACCGCTACTTCTTCGGCCGAGACTGCGGCGCGTGGCAGCGCTTGCAGCGGACTCGCTGGTTGTTGAGGGCCGAGCCGCACTTCGGGCAGCGGCGAGTCTTCAGGGCATTGACGAACTTGGAGTGCGGGCGGGTTCTCATCGCGGCAACTTTCACTCAGAGGGAAGGAACTGGTCGGGAAAGCGGGACGCCCGGCCGGCGCGCCAGCGGCACGACTCGGGGCACCCCCAGATTAGACACTTTGGGGCTAGGCGGCAAATCGGCTTACGATCAGCGTGATATTCTGGCCGCCAAAGCCAAAGCTGTTCGACAGCGCCACCTTGCAGGGCGCCTCGCGGGCTGCGTTGGGCACGTAATCCAGGTCGCAGTCCGGATCGGGATTCTCGTAGTTGATCGTCGGCGGCAGCACGCCGTCGCGAATGGCGAGCAGGCAAATGATCATTTCGGTGGCCCCGGCGGCCGCGATCAGGTGCCCCATCATGCTCTTGGTGCTGGAGACCGGAATCTTGTAGGCCTGCGGACCGAAGACTTGCTTGATGGCCAGCGTTTCCACCTTGTCGTTCACGCTGGTGCTCGTGCCGTGGGCGTTGATGTAGCCGATGTCGTCCAGGTTCAGGCCCGCGTCCTCGAGCGCCATGCGGATGCAGCGGATTGCCCCGCGGCCCTCCGGATGGGTGTCGGTGATGCGGAAGGCGTCGGCGGTCGAGCCGTAGCCCGTGACCTCGCCGTAGATCTTGGCGCCCCGCTGCCGGGCATGCTCGAGTTCCTCCAGCACGACCATGGCCGCCCCTTCGCCCAGGACGAAGCCGTCCCGCTCGCGGTCGAACGGGCGCGAGGCCTTGGTCGGGTGCTCGTTGTTGGTCGACAGGGCGGTGAGCAGATTGAAGCCCGTGACGCCGAAGGGATGGATCATGCTGTGCGTGCCGCCGGAGAGCATCACGTCGGCGTCGCCGCGGCGGATGATCTCGACCGCTTCGCCGATGGCCTGGCTGCTGGCGGCGCAGGCCGTCAGGCAGTTCGAGTTCGGTCCCTGGGCGTTGAAAGCGCCGGCCAGATGCCCGGCGGGCATGTTCGGTTCCTGCTCCAGCTCGATCGCCGGGTGCAACTCTTCCAGCCCGGCCTTGATGAACAGCGAGAGGTCGAATTGGTCTCCCTGGATCGCGGCCGTCATCATCCGCGTGAACGAGGTGAAGTCCTGCTGCCCTTCGCCGCTGCCCAGGTAGACCCCGAAGCGGGTGGGATCGACCTTGCTGGTGTCGATGCCCGAGTCGGCGACGGCTTTCTTGGCGGCGCCGATGGCGAATTTGGTGTGGCGGCCGCGCAGCCGCCAGACGGCCGGATCCTCGCCGACTTCGCTCACGTCAAAACCGCGGACCTCGGCCGAGATCTTGGTGGGAAAGTTGCTGGCATCGAACACGGTGGTGTAACCGACGCCGGACTCGCCGTTCTTCAGCCGTTGCCAGACCTTTTCGACGTCGGTCCCCATCGGCGTGATCATGCCCAATCCGGTTACCACTACGCGTCGTCGCATCGTTTCACCTCTATCGACAAAAAGTTAGCAGCACGGGCGGCGGTCTGGCGGATCTGCGAGCTCAATCGACCAGTTCGTTCGCTTCGATGTCGCGATCCAAATGCACCATGTGCGCCGGCACTTCGAGCGGCTTGCCATCGGCCGTGCGACCCACGGCGAACACGCCCAGCACGCGGATCAACGACAAGAATGCCGACGGCTCGAACAGCGACTTGCCGGCGAAATTCTCGTCGATGTGGACGAAATACAATTCCAGCTCGGCCTGTAGCCGCTCGCCGACGTGGCTGGTGCCGCGGACGATGGCGCCATCCTTGCTGATATTCAGGATCGTGGTGCGATAGACCAGCGTATCGCCGGGGACGGCGTGAAAATCGAACCGCGCCTTGGCGATCTTGCCCAGCACGACTCGCTCTTTCCAATCGCCGTACTCGGCGACCAGCAGGCCGCCGGTCTGGGCGATGCCCTCGATGATCAGCGAGTTGGGCATCACCGGCGCATTGGGATAATGATCGTGCAGGTGCTCCTCGGCCAGCGACACGTTCTTGACGCTGGCAGCGTGGCTGCCGCTGACGAATTCGGTGAAGCGATCGATCCAATACCAGCGCATGGCGAAAAATTCCCGGCCCCAAAACGCGCCGCTCCAGCCCGCGACCCGCCCGGCGGGCGGCCGCGCGAGAGCGGCGCTGGCGCTACGACTTGGCCGCGACCTTGGTCTCGACGTAGCGACACATGTCCTGAACGGTGAGCAGATTGCCGAATTCCTGCACGACCGGGTTGGCCGAAAACCGGCTCAGGTCGGCAAACGGCATCCGCTTCTTCAACTGGTCGAGCCCCTCGGGCGTGACCTTGCCGTTCTTCACGAATTCGGCGTTGGTCAGGATGTCCTCGGGAAACAGTTCGCCGCGCGGGATCTTGATGTCGAACGCCTTTTCCAGGCGGAACACGATGTCCAGAAAGTCGATCGACTCGGCACCGAGGTCGCCCACCAAAGTGGCTTGCGGGGTGACTTCGTCCTCATCGACCCCCAGCGCATCGACCAAGGCGGTTTGAACCTTGGAAAAAATCTCTTCTGTCGTGGGCATGAAATTCGATCTCCAAACTCGGTTACGGCAAAGAGCAGCTCGTGATTTGGTTACCGCGCCGCGGGGGGATGGCTCAGGCCGCGCCCAGGCTCAATCCACCGTCCACGCGAAACACCTGGCCGGTAATGTAGCTGGCCGCGTCCCCGGCCAGGAACAGGACCACGCTGGCGATTTCCTCCGGCCGGCCAAACCGCCGCAAGGGAATCGCCTCTTGAATGCGCTCGCCGGCCAGATTGCGCACGGCCTGGCTCATGTCGGTCTCGATCATTCCCGGCGCCACCGCGTTGACGCGCACTTTGCGGGCCGCGAGTTCCTTGGCCAGGCAGCGGGTCAGGCCGTCGATGCCCCCTTTGCTGGCGGCATAGTTCACCTGTCCGCGCGAGCCGAACTCGCTGGCCACGCTGGTTATGTTGACGATGCTTCCCTGGCGGCGCGAGAGCATGGGCTGGGCCACCGCCCGGCAAAAGTTATAGGTTCCGTTGAGGTTCGTGTTGATCACGTCGTGCCACTGGGCCGCGTTCATCGTGGCAAAGAGCCCGTCGCGAATGATTCCCGCCGAGTTGACCAGAATGTCGATTTGTTCCCAGGCCCCCAGCACCTCTTCGACCACGCGATCCGCTTGGGCAGCCTGGGCCACGTCGGCCTGCCAACAGCGCACATTCTGGCCGGCGGCGTTCAGTTCGGCGGCCAACTGCTCGGCCGGCTCGCGGCTCTGCTGATAAACCAGCGCTACCCGGGCACCGGCTCCCGCCAGCGCCGCCACACACGCCCGCCCGATCCCGCGGCTGCCGCCGGTGACCAGGGCTGTCTTGCCTTGCAATCCCATGAAGCGCCTTGCAATCCCCTGAAACACGGTAACCGGCTGGGCGGCGCCTTAGACTACCGGCTGGCCGTTGCCAGCCGCAAGAGAAGTTGCCGGCTGGTAGATCAGCGACCACAGCTCGCGCATGCTGCGGCGAACGCGGGCGTCGGTGGGGGCCAATTCCGGCCGCTCGTCGGCCAGGTTGAACCGTTCGAGCACCAATCGGGCGGAAACAGCCGTCGACGTGCCGACCACGCCCTGGGTCTTGAACTGGATCTCCCGCTCGTCCTGCTTGATGATTTCCGAGGTCACGTTCAGCACCTGCCCGGGCACGACAAAATTGGCGAACTTCACGTTCCGGGCTTCTTTGAGCAGCACCATGCTGTGGGCAAAATCTTCGCTCGCCCGCACCAGCCAGGCACTGCTGTGCGTCAGCGACTCGAGCATCAGCACGCCGGGCATGACCGGAAAACGGGGGAAATGATCGGCCAGGTATTCTTCCGCCAGGGTCAGGCTTTTGAACGTCGAAATTCGTTCGCCCGGCACAAGTTCGATCACTTTGTCGACGAACGTAAATCGCATGCTTTCACCTGGATTAAACCGCCTAATATATCGGGGCTGCCTGATCGCTACAACCGGAAAACTCGGGGGTCTGGGGCCTCCGCGGTGCCAAGAAACGCCCGTCTTCAGGCCCGCGCAAACACAAAGGCAACACTCCCAAGCGGGGCCGTGACAGCATCTCGCGGCGGAAGCCATCCAGCCCTCGAACTCACGCGCGCAAGCGTCACCGAGAAAGAGTGCACGTGCTGGATCGCCACCGCGACTCGCCGAACGCGCCTGGCGGGCCGGCTACTCGCTGGCGAACGAATCGCCCTCGAGCGGCGATTGCGGAGCGAAGCCGCGCCGCACCGTATGTTCGGTGATCGTGCGGGGCAAGACGAATTGCAGCAAATAGTCGGGGCCACCGGCCTTGGTGCCGATGCCCGACAGGCGAAATCCGCCAAACGGTTGCCGTCCGACCAGGGCCCCGGTAATGCCACGATTCAAGTACAGATTGCCGACCAGCAGCTCGCGCCGGGCGCGCTTGAGATGTGCCGGGCTGCGAGAAAAGATCCCGCCGGTAAGCGCATATTCGGTGCCGTTGGCGATCCGCAGCGCATCGTCGAAATCGCGGGCCCGGATCACGGCCAGCACCGGCCCGAAAACTTCCTCCCGGGCCAGGCGCGCGTCGGCGGGGACGTCGGCAAAGATGTGCGGGCCGATGTAGTATCCTTCGTCGGCCAGCGGGCCCACGTCGGCGGCCAGCAGCGTGCGTCCTTCGCGCGCGCCCAGCTGGATGTACTTGCGCACCCGGGCGAGCGCTTCCTCGTCGATCAGCGGTCCGACGCTGGTGCCCGGATCCTCGGACGGCCCGATCTTCAGGCTGCGGCTGGCTTCGACCAGGCGTTCCAGAAATGCGTCGTAGACGGTCGGCAGCACGATGGCCCGCGAGCAGGCCGAGCATTTCTGGCCCTGGTAACCGAAAGCGCTCTTCATCACGCCCAGCACGGCTTCGTCCAGATCGGCGTCGTCGTCGACGATGATCGCGTTCTTGCCTCCCATTTCGGCAATCACGTGCTTGACGCTGGCCAGTCCGTGGCGCGAGACTTCGGCCGCCCGGGCGTTGATCGCCAGCCCCACGTCGCGCGAGCCCGTAAAGGCAATGACCGCCACGTCCGGATGTTCGACCAGTCGGGCCCCCGCTGTTTCGCCTCGGCCCGGCAGGTAATTGAGCACGCCGGGTGGCAAACCGACTTCGGCGAAGATCTCCATCAGTTTGGCCGCGACCACGGGCGACTGTTCGGCGGGCTTCATGACCACCGTGTTGCCCGTGACCAGCGCCGCGGTCGTCATGCCGGTGAGGATGGCCAGGGGAAAATTCCAGGGCGCGATGACCGCGGTCACACCGCGGGGAATGTATTCGAAGCGGTTCTCCTCGCCCGGCACGTCCACGCCCTGCAGGGAGGCCATTCGCTCGGCGCCGAAGGCGTAGTAGTCGCAAAAATCGATCGCCTCGCAGACGTCGGCGTCGGCCTCGCGCCAGGTCTTGCCGCATTCGAAGATTTCCCAGGCGGCCAGTTCCGCGCCGGCGCCGCATCACTTGGGCCGCCCGGCGCAAATATTCGGCCCGCTCAGAGGCCGATTGATCGGCCCAGGCGGGCCAGGCCCGGCGGGCCGCCGCGACAGCCCGGTCCGTCTCGGCAAGACCGGCAGCGGCGCACTGGCCGACCACTTCGCGGCGGTGCGAGGGATTTGGCGACACGATCCGCTCGGCCGTTTCGACTTGCTCGCCGTCGATCACCAAGGGGCAGTGGCGCCCGAGCTCGGTGCGCACGTCCCCCAGTGCGTCGCGCAGCGCCTCGGCGGTTGGCTTCGAGGGTGAAGTCCAAGGGCGGTTCGTTGCGAAACACCGGTCGGCGCGGGCTCCTGCGCTCCTGGCGTGCCGGCCGCCGGCCGGGCCGTGCCCTGTCCCGCTTGATCCAAGGGATTCATCAGTAATTTCTCCACTGCGACGTGTTCGGCAAAACTCGCCCGCAAGAAGGAATCGTTCGAGGTGTTTTCCAGCAGCCGGCGGACCAGGTAGGCCATGCCGGGAATGAGCTCGCCGTAGGGCATGTAGATCCGCAGCCGATAGCCCATGTCGACGAAGACTTGCTTTTCGGCGTCGGCCATGCCGTAGAGCATCTGCAGCTCGAAGCCGCCTTGCGCCAGCCCGATGTGCTGGGCCACGGCCATGCCCTGGGCCAGCGACCGGACGTTGTGGCTGGCCAGCGCGGGCCGCAGGACTTGATGATGTCGCAAAAGAAATCGCGTCAGGCGCTCGTAATTGGCGTCCGACTCCCACTTTTGCTGGAACACGGGAATCGGCCAGCCGGTGGCTCGGGCGTGGATGGTCTCGTAGTCCCAGTAGGCTCCTTTGACGAGCCGCACCCAGACCGGCGTGCCGCGCTCGCGGGCCCAATCGGCCAGGGCCACCAGGTCGTCGCCCGCGTCGCGCAGGTAGGCCTGCAGCACAATGCCCACGTCGGTCGTCTGGCGAAATTCGTCTTCGCCGAGGATCTGCTTGAAGATCTCCAGCGTCAGGCTCTTCTGGCGGTACGATTCCATGTCGACGTTGACGAATGCCCGGGCCTGCCGCGCGGCGCGCAGCAGCTCGCGCAGCCGGCGCTTGACGCGTTCGGCGGTGCCCTCGGGGTCGAGAGCGTCGAACTGGCTGTCCAGGGCCGTGAGCTTGACCGAGACGTTCACGCGGGGAAGCTCTTCGAACAGTCCGCGGTCGATCTGCGGGACTTCGGGCCAGGCGTTGATCGTGGGCGCGATGCCGCGAATCAGATCGAGATACGCCCGCAGGTAGCCGTCGGCTTCCGTCTCGCTGGTCACGGCTTCGCCCAGCACGTCGAGCGAGAACGCTCGCCGCTGCCGCCGCTCGCGCATCGCGGCGGTGAGCACTTCGGCCACGTGGCTGCCGGCGATGAACCGCCGGGCGTGGGCCTGGGCGTTGCGCCGGGCGGTGACGGCCAGGGCCCGGCCGGCCAGCGAATTGGGAGGAGCGACGGCCATGCCCAGCCGCGCGGCCGAGGGCAGATGGTCTTTCACGTCTTCGAAATATTCGTGCAAATGCCCGGTGATCGACTCGTTCGTCTTGAGCATCGGCAGCACGTCGATGAAGCGAAACATCTGGGCCTTGACCGACTCGTCGTGCATGGCCCAGGCCATGATCCGGTCGTCCCACCAGCGGCGATCGAAGATGCTGGCGCGGCGGCGCGAGATGCGCTCGAAGATCGAGCGCCCGAGCTCCTGCGTCGTGCGCTCGATCTTGGACAGATCGCGCGGAGAGAAGTCGTCGGCGTAAGTGGCGGCGTGCATCATGTTCGACCGCGGGTGGCCCCGGCACGTGGCGATGGCCCGTGCGCTCGCCAGCAGATTTTACGGAGATTCGCCCGCGGCGGCGAATGGCGCGGGGGCAAATCGGGGGAAATCGTGGCCCCCGCAAGCTGGACACCGTGCCGCGCTGGCTCGAATTCTGCGCGGCCCGCTCAAATCCGGCGCCGCCGGCTCGAATTCTGCGCGGCCTGCTCAGAGCAAATGCCGGGCCTTGATTTCCAGGTAGCGGTTCACCAGGGGCGCGGTGAGCTGTTCGGGAAACACGTCCAGCGACAGCACGCCCTTGCTGGTCAGGTCGGCCAGCACCTGACGGCGCCAGATCAGGATGTCGGCGGCGGCGGCGGCCCGGTAGAGCGCCGGCGAGTTTTCGTCCACTCCTTCGGCGGCATCGAACAGATGATGATCGCGCAGCAGCACGCACAGCGGCAGATGCCGCCCCACCAGGTTGGTCAGATATTGTTCCACCTGGTGCGAGTTGACTTCGTCGATCAGGTTGGTCATCAGGATGACCAGCGAGCGCTTGCGGGCGTGGCTGGCCAGGTACAAGAACGCGTCGTCGTAGCGCGATTCGACCAGCCGCGGGAACCGGTCGAACGAGGCGTGCAGCAGGCGGTTCATCTGCTGCATGCCGCTATGCGGCGGCAGATAGTGGTGCACGCCGTCGGAAAATGCCAGCATGCCCACCGCGTCGGACTGGCGCAGGGCCACGAAGCTGAGCATGAGCATCGCGTTGAGCGCGTGGTCGAGCAGGCTCAGGCCTCCGGCCGTGTTGGCCATCATGCGGCCGCAGTCGACGAGGAATATCACCCGCTGGCTTTGATTGGCCTGGAAGTCCTTGACGGTCAGCTTTTGCCGCCGGGCAGTGGTCCGCCAATCGATGAAGCGGTAATTGTCGTCGCGGGTGTAATCGCGCAGCCGCTCGAACTCGTTATCCTGCCCGACGCGGCGCGTGCGCCGCACGCCCAATAGATTGAGTCGGTCGTTGCGGGCCAGGATGGCGTACTTGGCCAATTGCTGCATGTCGGGATAGACGTGCAGCCGCGAGTGGGCGGGATAGCGCAGCGAGCGCTGCCAGAGACCGAGACGACTGGCCACGCGCAGGTAAATGTGCTCTTGCTCGAAAGCGCCGCGGCGCCCGGCCTGCAGTTGGTAGTGCATCGTCGAGCGGCTGAGCGGCTGGAGCGCGACCTCGAAACGGTCCGGATCGGCCGACAGCCCGGCCGGCAAGTCGTCGCGCACGTCGACCCGCCAGGGACGCTGCGACAGGTTCGAGACCGTGATCTCGACGGGGTGGCTTTGCCGCAAGCTGGCGATTCGGCCCGACTCGCGCTCCACGGCAAACGACCGCCGCCGGGCCAGCGTCGCCAGATCGGCGACGGCCACCAGGCCGACCACCAGATCGGCAACCACGAGCGGGGCCAGCACCGCGTCGGCCGCGAGCAGCCCGAGCGAAAACAAGGCCGGGGCCAGCGCCGCCAGAATCAGCGGCCGCCGGGGATAAATCCCCAGCATCCCCAGCCCGCATAGGGGAGCGATCGCGGCCAGGATGACCAGCACGGGGTTCAAAGCCGGGGCACCTCGACCGAGCGAATCAGTTCGGTCAGCACGGCGTCGATCTGGTGGCCTTCGACTTCGGCTTCGGCCGACAGGATCACGCGATGCCGCAAGGCCGGCCGGGCGATCTCGACCACGTCGTCCGGCACGGCGTAGTCGCGGCCGCGAAACGCCGCCAGGGTGCGCGCGCCCTGAACCAGGGCGATGCCCGCCCGGGGCGACGCCCCCAGGTGAAACTGCGACCACTCGCGCGTCAGCCGCACGATCCGGTTGATGTAGTCGAACAGCTTGTCGTCGACCCGCACCAGGCTGGTGCGGTGCATGGCTTCCATGATTTCGTCCGGACCGGTGACCACCGCCAGGTCGGCGGCCAGGCGGCGGTCGAGATCGACCTGCTGGCTATGCTGCTTGAGGATGTTGGCCTCTTCGTCGGCCGTGGGGTAGGTGGCCACGATCTTGAACATGAAGCGGTCGAGCTGGGCCTCGGGCAGGTTGTAGGTGCCTTCCGATTCGATCGGGTTTTGCGTGGCCAGCACCAGGAACGGCCGCTTCAGCTTGTGGCTGGTGCGCTCGACCGTGACCCGGTATTCCTGCATGATCTCCAGCAGGGCCGCGTGCGTTTTGGCCGGCGAGCGGTTGATTTCGTCGGCCAGCAGGAACTGCGTAAACACGGGGCCCGGCCGGAAGCGGAACTCCTGCGTCTTCATGTCGAAGATCGGCGCGCCGGTGATGTCCGAAGGCATCAGGTCCGCCGTGAACTGGATGCGGCCGAACTGGCAGCCCAGCACGCGTCCCAGCGCGAACGAAGAGCGTCTTGCCGAGCCCCGGCACGCTCTCGATCAGCACGTGCCCGCCGGAGAAGAGCGCGACCAGCGTAGTGAGCACGAATTCGTCCTGGCCGACGTAGATCTTGCCGATTTCGGCCGTTACGCGGTCGAACAGTCGCTTGATCCCCGCCACGTCGAGTGGGCCGGCCGGCGCTCGGACGGCTGTCGGCAGCGCTGCAGCCGGCGGCGCCGCGGTGTGAACTGGCATGGGCGTCGCCGCGGCGGCGTCCGGCGGCGCTACGGGCGCGCTTCGAGCAGCGGATCGGCCAGCGGCATGGGGGCCTGCGCGGGGGGCCAGGCCGGGCTCGGCGGCGGAGGGTCGGCGGTCGGATCCACGTCGTCGTGCTGGGACATCAAGTCACTCGTCTCGGTCTTAAAGTTTAACGCTCATGGCGAGTCAAATACCGGCCGGCGCCGCGACCGGTCGTGCTTCAGGCCGCGGGCAGTCAACTGCCGCGCGGCGGATCCGAACTTCTGCCTCGCTGCCATTGGGCCAGCCGCGCCAGCGCATACTCGCGATTGCGAGTTCGCGCCAGCAACTGGCCCAGGGCAGTCACATGTTTGCCAAAATCGCTGGCCGGCGCCGCGGCCGGAACCTGCGGCCGGCCGAAGATCGGCCAGCGGGCAAAGGCAAAGATGATCCCCAACAAGGTCAATTGCAAGAGCACGCCCCCCAGCGGCCAGACGCCCAGGATGTCCAGCGCGTTGAATTGCGGCGGCTCGGGCTCTTTGTCGAGAATTTCCGGGCCCCCGGCCGAGCTTTGCAGGAACACGACCTTCTTGCGAGGCGGCCCGACCAGCCCGATCAGTTTGCCGGCCAGCTTGCGATGTTCGTGATTCACCAGCGGCAAGTTCAACAGGAACGAGCCGTTGGCCACGGTGACGAATTGGCTCCCGCGCCAACTGTCCTGCGTGAACCGCGCGACCAGGACGTCGTCGCCGGATTCCAACAGCGGCCGGGCCCATTCGTCCGGCGCGAGCCGGCCGTTGAGCTCGATATCCACTTTCTGGGCATCGACGCCCTGGCTCCAGGGGCCGGCCAGTTCGTGCACGTCGCGCTGGTCGAGCTTGCCCGAGACGGTGAACCACTCGTTGGCCGCATCGTCGGGAATCTCCTTCCGATCGGCGGTCGCTTCGCTTTTGGCCTCCTGCAATTGTCGGGCGACGTGCGTTTGGTCTTCCGCTGCGACCTGGCCGGAGATCCTCTTCCAGTAGCCGGGCGCTGCGTCGAAATCGCGGCCGACGTAGATCAGCGTGCGATTCGGGCCGCCCAGCAGCCAGTTGTCGAGCCAACTGCGAACCTCCGAGGACGGGGGTTCGAAGTCGTCGGGAAACCAGACGATCGCATCGGCGCTGTTCAGGCTCGGCGACAGCTGGAAGTACGACTCGACTCTGTGCCCCCGGTCGGTAAACATGTCGGCCAGCACGCGCGTGCCGTTGACGCTCGAACTGCCGTAGCCCGACATGCGGCCGTAGCGCGTCTCGACCGGTTGCTCGCAACCGACCACGAGCGACAGCACCGCCAGCGTTAACAGCAGAACAAGCGGACGCGGGGCCGCGCCTGACGGCGGTGAACGGTGCGGTTGTGGCGTCCAGTTCGGGCTCATATCGTGCCGCTCGCAATCGGTGCGGCCACGACCGGAACTTCGACGGCCGCCGGATCCCGGGCCGCCATCTGCGCGGCCAGCGCGGCTACGAGCGCGTCGAATTCCGCCACGTGGTTCCAAACGCTCTCGAAGCGCTCACGGCTGAGTTGCCGGCCGCCGAAATACACATCCTCGAACGCGATCATCGTGCCTTCGACCAGCCCCACGAGCGGGGCGCGGCCTTTCAGATCGCGCAGATACTGTCGATTGGTCCGGCCGACGGCCAGGCGGATCAAATTGTGCCGATCGAGCTCGACCAGCTCGTAGCTGAACAGGTAGACGATCGCTTCGTTGTAATCGCCGGCCAGATAATGCGCCCGGGCCTGCCCGAGCAGATCGTCGAGCGAGCGCTGCCGCAGAAACGGCAACGCCTCGACGTGATCGACGTGCGTGGCGATGCGCGGGCCGACGACCTCCGGCTGCTTGAAGCCGGCATAGTTCATGATCGCCGTGACGATCAACCACACCAGCACCGCCAGGACGACCGCCACCACCACCCAGGCAATGATTTGCAACAGCGACAAGTCGGGAGTGCTCGTGGGCTTTTTCGGGCGGACGAGCACCGGCTCGACGTCGTCGGTCTGGCGGTTGTACCAGGGAAAACGCCACCAGCGCCCAGCGCCCGACGGGCGTCGGCCTCGGAAGCATCGTCCGGCGCCATGTCGACCGGGGGCGCTTCGCCGGCGGCCGGAACCGCCGCGGCAGGGCTTGTCACGGCGGGGCTTGTCACGGCGGGGTTCGCCACGGCAGCTTGCGGGCAATGTCCGGGCCCAAGCGCGGCCAGCACGAATCCCACCAGCGGGGGCATGAGCCGGATCATACGATTTGCCCCGCCAGCCGGGCCGCTTCGGCGCGCAAGGTGAGTTCGATTTCCCAGCCCTCGCGCCGGATCCGCACGTCGAGATAGCTCAAAAAACGGGCGACCGCGAAAAAACCGATCACCAGCCAATAGGCCAGCGGAAACTCGACCGCCGCCAGCCACCAATCGGCTTCGTAGCGGCCGACCAGCACGCTCCGCGCGAAGTTGAAGGTGAGCGTCAGGGCCAGCGTGAGCGCGCTGCCGATCACGATCACGCCCAGCCGGCGCGTGAACATGTCGCCGCCGATGCCGGCGTGCAGGGCGGCGCTGCGCCGCCGGGTGGAAATCTGGCCCGGCCGGCGCGCCGCAGCGGGTTGCGCTCGAGCAGAATGATCTCGTTGAGAAACGGCGCGGCGAAGATCGAGATGAATTGGAGCAGTCCCTGGTAGATCAACAATTGCGGCAGGCTGCGGTAGAAGTTTTGGGCGATCAATTTCGGATCGGGCCGGGCCACGAACAGCAGCTGGCCCAGGTACAGGGTCAACGGCGCCGTGGCGAAGGGAATCTCGATCAGGCCCAGGACGACCTGCCAGAAATAATACCAGCCGGGCTCCTCGTCCAGCAGATTCGTCTCGAAGGCCCAGACGAGCAGCCAGTAATTCAGCAGGGCCACCGGGACCGCTCCGGCGAGGAGCGCCACAAGCACCGGCCGGCCGTGCGTGCGGAACATGCCCAGCGCCAGGTCGAGGATGTCGAGCCAGCCGCGTTCGCGAATCACGATGTTCGTCTTATCGAGCTGCATCGGCCCTGCTCCGCGGGAATCCCAGCACTACGATGTAGCCAAAAATCATGCCGGCCGAGACGACCGCCACCAGCGCCTTGATCCAGTACGGAGCGGCCGACGGCGACAAAAAGCCCTCGATCAAGGCCGCGCAGAAAAACAGCACCACCGCCACGCCGATCGTGGGCAGAGCCTGTTGGCCGGCCGCCCGCAGCGAAGCCTCGCGGCTGAGCCCATCGGTGCGGATCAGCGAGAATCCCAAGCGCATGCCGGCCGCCGAGCAGAGCACGATCGCCGTCAGCTCGCAGGGCCCATGCGCCGTGACGAAGGTCAGGAACGTGTCGCGCTGCGGAGTGGTCAGCATGTGGCCGAACACGGCCCCGATGTAAGCGGCGTTGAACGCCGTGACGAACATCCCTCCCACGCCCAGCACCAGGCCATAGGCGAAGCACTGCAAGCCGATCGAGGTGTTGTGCTGGATGTAGAAGCCGGCCATGAACGTGTCGGTGTCCGAGCCGCGGTTGCCCATCCCCTTGGAAAAATTCTGCTCGAAGCTTTTCACCTGGTCTCCCAGCACCTCTTCGACGAACGCCGGCGAAGCGGCCGCCAGAGCCAGCGTGGCGAAGAAGATGCCCCAGAAGATAGCGGTCGCCAGCCAGAGCGCGGGATCGGAGCACAGCCGGCGCGGCAAATCGCGAAAAATCGTTTCCCGCCAGGCCGCCAGTCGGAAGCGGCCGCTGCGATACAGTTGGTTATGGGCCCGGCCGACCAGCTGATTCAAGAAGTGCACCGTGTCGGGGGGCAGCTGATAGGCATCGGCCAGGGCCAGGTCGGCGCAGGCCGCCCGGTATAGCGTGGCGAACCGGGCCACCGCGGTAGCCGACAAGCGGCGCTGCCGGGTATGGCTCTCGAGCTCGTCGCACAAGCGCTCCAGGGCATGCCAGTTCTCGCGGCGCGATTCAAGCAGCAGGGCGGTTTTCATCGGCGTGCGCTCAGTTCAAGTGTTCGAGCCATTGGTCCAGGTTCTCTGCGCCGGCGGCGGGTTCGACCGCTTGCGCCACGATCACTCCCCCGGGCAGAGGCGTAGCGGCCGGTGTGCCGGCCGGGCGGGCAGCGGCCGCCAGGGCTTCGCGCTCGGCCGCGGGCCGGTCGGCGATGAACGCGCGGAAGTAAAACGCGCAGAGCAACCGGTCGTAACTGGCCAGCGGAGGCAGGCCGTGGCGCTGGGCCAGGATCATGCCCAGCGACCGCGACATCTCTTCGCGGCGGGCCGCGCTGAAGTCAGCGCCGCCGGCCGACGTACGCCGCCAGCGTGTGGGCCAGGCTGCGGCTGACGTGGCAATTGGTGGGCAATTGGCTGGCCAGCTCGATCACTTCCCGGTCGGCGACCGGCACGACTCCGCTCAACAGATCGCGCTGCTCGACGACCACCATTGTGCCGGACACCAGGTCGCCCAGGCGCTGATACCGCCGATTGGCCAGGCAGGCGAACAGTCCGGCCATGTAGAGCGGCATGAACGCATAGCGCGGATCCATGTCCGGCAGCGCGACGATCGGCAGCGCGTCGGCCGCCCGCAGGATGTTGCGCAAGATGGCCTGCCAGGCGGAAATTGGCTCGCCGTCGACGGTCAACACGCGCAGCCGCAGCAGGTACTTGCCGGGGGTCTGGCCGTTCCAGAAGGTTTCGAACAGCCCGCCGTAAAACCAGGACAAGAGGAACCAGGCGATCAGGCTGATGGCGGCCGCCATTCCGCCCGCGCCCAGCGTGCCCAGCGTCAGCGAGGCCCCAAAGGCGATCGCCGCGATTGCCACGCTGCGAAACAGGACGTCGAGCAAATACGCCGGCAGCCGGCGAAACGGCCCCGCCACGCGATACTCGAAGGCGATATTCTCGGGCGTGACAATTTCGACCCGGGTGTCGAGCTGCCCGGCGCAGGGGGACATCGAGTTGCAAACCGGTGGCCATGGGCTCGATTATTTGCCCCGGCCGAGCGGGCCGCAAGTTCGCGGCCGCTCATTTCGCCCCGATTGCGCCGGCCGCACGGGGCTCCGCTGCGGGTGGCCGCGGCGCGACCCGGGTGCGGATTGGCAAGGCAAAACCGCTACTCCCTCGGGGCGGCTCCCCCTGCGGGGTGTCACTTGCCCTTCATTGCCTCGGCCAGGATATTCGACGTGGTTTCGCGCATGATTCGCGGGTCGACCGTGCGCCCCTCGACGAGCGTCTTGCGCACGTCCTTGCCGGAGATGAACACCGGTTTCTCGTCCTTGTGCAGCTCCATCAGGTCGACCCGGCCTGCCGACTCGTAATAGGCGGCGAAACCGACTTTGACCGGCTTGATCTTCAGGTCTCCCTTGAGCTTGCCGAAGATTTCCTGGGCGTCGAAGTCGCCCCAGATGGCGGTCCCGTCGTGGTAGGGGGCGTCGGCGTGCTTGCGGCCGATCACGATGTGCGTGAAGCCGTAATTCTGCCGATAGATGCCGTGCATGATCGCTTCCTTCGGCCCGCCGTAGAACATCTTGATGTCCAGGCCGAGCAGAATCACGCGGTCGGGCACCGATTCGCCGCGCGGTCCCCAGAGCTTCGCGTCGCTATCCCCTTCGCCCAGCGCCCGGGTGTCGATCAGCGCCTCGTACGTGTGCATGCGGACGTCGGCGTTGACGTCGTCGCCCTTGGTTTCGCCGATCAGCGGATTGAGGGCCGCCCCGGCGTTGAGTCCTTCGCGCAGCAGGGTCTCGAGGCCGTAGACCAGGGCGTACTCGTGAGCCCGGTGCAGCGGATTGCGCGTCTGGAAGGCCACGGCGGCGTTCCAGCCCTTGCCGGCCAGCAGCTTGCGGACCTCGCGCGGCGACAGCACGTACTTGCCGAACTTCGAGTTCTTCGGCTGCGGCAAGGCCCGGATCGTGCCCCCCAAGAGGTGCGTTTTGTCGGCATCCCCTTTAAGCACCATGTCGGCGCCCGGGTGATCGGTCCGCTCGGTCAGGTAAACGCTCTTCAGGTAGCGGAGCTTGTCCCACTCGAAAACGTCGCTGATCTCAAGCGTGCCCACGATGTTGCCGGCCGAGCTGGTCAGGGCCACGGTTTGCCCCGGCTTGAGCTGGGCGGCCAGCTCCGAGGTGACCGGCAGCGAGATGGGAATGGTCCAGGCATAGAGCTTGCCGGCATGCTCGATCACCGATTCGTCGAGCACGCGGTTGTAGGCGGCCCGATCCATCGGCCCCTTGAGCGGGCTGAGGGCCCCGTCGCCAAAGCGGTAGACGGTGGACAAGTCGGCGTCGGAGACGGGCACTTTGGCGAGCTTGGCCGCCTCGGCCTTGAAGCGGTCGATTTCGTCCGCGCCGACCGTGCAACAGACCGGTTCGGACAAACCACCGTGGGGAGCGATCAAATCTGCCATTCTCGACACCTATGCCTGCGGTTGCGATGCATTTCCCCAGGGGGGAAAAACCGCGAGTATAGGGTTCGGCCCGCAACGACCGCAAGGTGTGCGGGGGGTATCGCAAATGTCTGCGGCGTGCCACCGGGCAACAAAAAAGCCCCCGGGTTTTACGCGGGGGCCGGCCGGATTGCGCGGACACTGGCCGATTAGGCCTTGGGCCGGCGAGCCACTAACAGGCCGCCGGCGATCACAACGCTCCAAACAAACAGCGAGGTGGGCTCGGGCGTGACGAGGGTCACGCTGACCGCGTCCAGCCAAGGCGTGCCGCCGACGGTGGCAAACGAAATCGACAGGTCGCCGCTCACCGTGGCTGTTCCCGACAGGGACTCGGCATTCCACACGCCCGGCGTGGCATTGGTCGTGTCAAAGTTCTGGGTGATTGTCTGCCCGCCGATGGAGATGGTGGCAGCCATGACGCCGCCGCCAATGTGGTTTTGGTAATCCCGATCGTTTCCGTCGTAGAAACTGAGGGTGATCTTGTCGCCCGGCAGGATACTCGTGTGCAAATCCTGCGAGATCGACCCGACATTAAACAAGTAAAGGAAGTGGCTTGAGCTGTCAGGAGTGTACGTAAAGTGGTCGCCGACGCCGTTCGTGGCGTAGCCCCCGACCCCGTAACCGTTCGACGCGACCCAAGTGCTGTCCGATGGATACGTTGCCGGGTCGGGGAAATCGCTCCAGCCGCAGCAACTTCCATTCGTTGGCGGCACGAACTCGAAGCTCGAGTTGCTAACCGGAACGTCGATCGAGCCCGCCGCTTGTCGGGCAATCAGCGCGCCGGAAACGAATATCGCCGCAACAAAAGCCATCAACGTTCGCAGCATGAGTTTGTCCACCTGGGCACTGGTGATTCAAGAGGGAAGCGATTCCTACATCGCAGCTCTATAGTCACTTGCCGTAAAGGGGGTGTCAACTGGCGAATTACCCGGCTAGCAGCGGTATCTGCTCGACCCGGCAATGTTGGCTTTGCAGTCGGCGAGAACCGTGGCGCCGGGGAAGAAAAAAGGTCAGAGCGGTTCTCCGGGAGAACCGCTCTGACCCTGTCGGATCGAACCCGTCGTGATCGAAGGTGTCTGGATCGAAGCCGTTACGACGTCGTCCGATCGTCACTCGGGCTTGTTCTTGCCGCGGCCGCCTTGCACGATGCTCACCTTCTCGGCGACCGTGCCCGGGGCCACGATCATCACGTGCTCGCCGGTCTTCACATCGGTGAAACTGGCGGGCTTGGTTTCCACGGTGGGCTTTTCACCCTTGGCCTTGCGCGACCGGGTCATGAATTCGTACTGCGTCTTGTCGTTCAACTGGAACGACAAATTCGCAGCCTCGCCGCCGGTCTTCTTGTTGGGCGGCACTTTGACGACCACGCTTTCCGGCGTGACCGATTCGACCGTCCCGCGCACGGCATGCCCCTTCCCCTTGCCTTTGCCGGCGGCCGAGGCGGTGCCGGCCACGAGCAACATCAAACCCACGGCGATCCAAGTTTCCAGGCGACGCATGATAAGAACTCCTGTAACGAAGTGTGAAAACGACTTTGATCCGGTCTGCCCCATGGCGCCCGGCACACTGCGGTCCGGCAGGGCACCGTGCACCCGGCGGCGGCAAGCCGCTCGGGCGTCCGATCATTGATCCACTCGCGCCATTGAACCCCGGAGTGCCGGCGGTAGTTTCGGTATTTTCCTGCGTCCTCTGCGGTGGGGCAGTTTCTTGGCACGGTTTCTATGCTGTGCCGACGCTGGGCGGCAGGCGGCACGGCCTCGCGGTCCGGAACCGGCTGGATTGCCGCCCAGGCGAAAAACGCCGTAAAATCCGCGGTTTCAGGCGTTATAACCGGGCCTGGCCGACTTTACCCCATTCGCCCAAAGGCGCCTTTTTGACGCGACTCTCGTTGACATTGCGCGCCGGGCGAATTTATACTCAATGGACGTCTGCAAGTCAGTATCTCCAATGGTGGTTTCCACTTGAAGCCGCCGGCCCGAATCGTCTGCCAGGCGGCACCCTCGCGCTCTCGGGGATGCCAGCGGGCGGCCGTGTCGGCAGGCGGTGTGTTGATCTGAGTGGTTGCCATCGGCGGTTGCGCAGTCCGGGTTTTTGCGGAACAGAATCCCACGTCCCAGCGGTCCTTCGACGGGCCAACGATCGTCGCCCTAGGCAAGCGATGAAAGGAACGACTCCATGAATTTCGTCGGCAAGGTATTGGTTTGGCTCATCCTGATCATGAGCGTGGTCTTTATGTCGTTTGCCGTGGGGACGTATGCCACGCATCGCAACTGGAAGGCGGCGATCGAAAACACCGAAGCCTCGCCCACTCAGCCGCTGGGCTGGCGAGCCCGGCTGGCCGAGGCCAAGAAGAAGTACGAGGATCTGTCGGCCGAGCACGAAAAGCTGAAGACCGAAGTTGCGGCCGAGAAGCTGAACCAGCGCCAGGTCCTGGCCAAGCTCGAAGCCCAGCGCGACGAGTTGGTCGTCAAGCGCGACGAATTGCAGAAGGAGCGCGACGCCCTGAATCAGAAGGATCAGGAATCGGTGGCCGCCCTGGCCACGGCCCAGAATGCCCTGCAAAAGCTGACCAAGGAAGTCGAAGGCCTGCGCAAGGAAATCCGCCTGGCGCAGGAAGAACGCGACAAGATGTTCAAGCAGGTCGTGTCCACGACCGACGAAATCCACCGCGTGACGCTCGAGTTGCGCATCGTCAAGGAGCGCGAAGCCCAGGTGGCCGCCGCCCTGGCCAAGCTCCAGGACGTCGCCCGGTCGCAGGGCTGGACTGGCATCGAACAGGTTGCTGATCTGCACGGCAAGATCCTGGCCGTCAACGCCGAAGACCTGGTCGAAGTTTCGATCGGCAGCCACGACGGCCTGAAGGTCGGCAACAAGCTCGAAGTGTTCCGCGGCAGCAAGTATCTGGGTCGGGTAGAGATCATCACGACCACCGATAATCGGGCCGTGGCCAAGATCATCCGCGAGCTCAAGCAAGGACCCATGCAGAAAGGCGATGATGTCGCTTCAAGACTCAAACTTAGCTGACGCGCCCGCCCCGGCCGCGCGGGCAGTATTTGTCGAGAAACCCCGGGCCAACGCCTACACGGCGATGCTGGCGATTGCCTTCGTGGCGCTGGTGCTCGGCAGCATTTGCCTGTTTGCCGAGATGAAAGCCTACGACATGGATTGGAAGGCCGCCGCGGCTCGTTCGCCCGGCTGATCGCCGCCTGGCGCGAGAGCGGCAGCAAACACCCTGATCGGCAGGAAGCAGGCGGGTAGCGGAAAACGCTGGGCAGCAGGAAGATTTCGCCCGTCTTAGGGACACGCGTCACCGAAACAGAACATTTCCGCAGTGAGAGCAAGGATGCTCCCTCGAATGCTTGGCTGGCTGGGCGCTGACCTGGCCATCGATCTGGGCACCGCCAACACGCTGGTCAGCGTGGCCGGCGAAGGCCTGGTGCTCAACGAACCCTCGGTCGTGGCCGTCGAGGAGGGGACCAATCGCATTCTGTCCGGCGGCTGCGCCGTCGGGCATCTGGCGCGGCAGCTGCTCGGCCGGGTGCCGCAATCGATTTCGGTCGTGCGGCCGCTGTCGGCCGGCGTGATTGCCGATTTCGAGCTCTGCGAAGCGATGCTCCGCTATTTCCTCCGCAAGGCTCAGCGGCACGGATGGCGCTTCAAGCCCCGCGTGCTGGTCACGGTGCCCGGCTGCGCCACGCCGGTGGAAAAACGGGCCGTATTCAACAGCGCCCAGCGGGCCGGCGCGCGCGTGGTGTACGTGATGAGCGAGGCCAAGGCAGCCGCCATCGGCGTCGGCTTGCCGATTGCCGAGCCCGTGGCCAGCATGATCTGCGACATCGGCGGCGGCACGACCGACGTGGCGGTGCTCAGCCTGGGCGAGATCGTGGCCAGTCAATCGATCCGCGTGGCGGGAGACGCCATGGACCGGGCGATCGTCGACTATCTCAAGCGGCATTACAGCCTGCGCGTCGGCCTGGCGGCGGCCGAGGCCCTGCGGGTCGAGATCGGCAGCGCGTATCCGCTGGCCGACGAAATGGTCGACGAAGTCCGCGGCGTGGACGCCGTCAGCGGCTTGCCCCGCAAGGCCGTCCTGACCAGCGAAGAAGTCCGCGAAGCCCTGGCCGATCCGCTGGAAGCCATCCTCGATGCCATCAAGCTCACGATCGATGGCTGCGCACCGACCTGGCCGCCGACCTGGTCGACAATGGATTGGTGCTGGCCGGCGGCGGATCGCTCGTGCGCGGACTCGATCGTTTCATCGGTGAGCGCACCGGCCTGCCCACGCGCGTGGCCAGCGACCCGATTTCCGCCTGCGCGCGCGGCGCGTTGATCTGTCTGGAGCACTTGGACAAATGGCGCGGCACGCTCGAATCGAGCGACGCCGACGTGTAGCGGGCGGAAGGCAGGAGGATGAAGGATGAAGGATGAAGGATGAAGACGCGCAATTTGATTGGCAGATGCTGCGCTCGCCGGCGGATCAGCGCGGCGTGGGGCCGGCGGCGCGCGATCGGCTGAGCATGCTGTTGGCTTTTGTGGTACTGTCCAGCGCGCTCGTGCTGCTGCGGGCGGTCCAGCTCGAGTGGACCGGCGGTGAGGATTTTCGGACTCTGGCGACACGGCCGATCACGCGCACCCGGCCGCTGCCGGCCGACCGGGGGCGAATTCTGGCTCGCGACGGAACCGTGCTGGCCGCCGACGCGCACACCTCGGCCCTGGCGCTCGACTACCGTTGGCTGCAAACGCCGCCCGATCCGGATTGGCTGCGGCGCCAGGCGCTCGCTCCGCTCGACCGCCGCCAGCGTCGCGACGCGGCCCTGGTCCGGGAGCGCGAGAACGAGATTACTCTGCGGCGGGCCGATCTCCACCGCCGTCTGGCCCAGCTGTGCGGATTGGCCGACGACGATTGGCAAGCCCGCTGCGCCGCCGTGCAGTCGCAAGTGACGGCGCTGGCCGACGGCGTCAACGATCGCCGCCTGGCCCGGCACGAGGCGCAGCTGCGCAGGGCCCAGGAGGAGCCCTCGGCCGGCGCGGGACAAACCGCCTGGTGGCAAACGATCGGCACGGCGCTGGCCGAACTGTTTGCCCCAGAGGCTCCGGCTCCGCCGGCGCGCGTGGTGGTGGCCGAAGAGCAAGAGCGGCATCCGCTGGTCGAAGACCTGCCGGCCGAGACCGTGGCCGAAATTCGAGCCCACCCCGACGATTACCCCGGCGTGCGGATCGTTGAGCTGGCCCGGCGGCAATATCCGGTCGGTACGTTGGCGGCGCACCTCGTCGGGCACGTGGGGGCCGCCGCGCGCCTCGGCTCGCCGCGCTTGCCGGTCGCGCCGCCGCCGCCCGGACAGCTGGGCATTGAGCGGCAGTTCGAGTCGGTGCTCTGCGGCACGCCAGGACTCGAACTGGAGCGGCTCGATCATCGCGGCAAGTCGCTCGGGATCGACGAGCAGCGGGCAGCGCGCGCCGGCGGCGACATGCGACTGACCGTCGACGTGGCGCTGCAAAGCTCGGCCGAAGGCTTGCTCGACGCGGCCTGCCGGTCCCGAACTGCCGGGACAGGATCAGCCGAGGTTGCGTCAGCCATCGGCGGCGCGATCGTGGTGCTGGACGTAGATAGCGGCGAGCTGCTGGCGGCAGCCAGTGCGCCGCGCTTCGATCCGCAAGCGTTTGCCCGCGGCGACGCCGAGGCGCTCGGCCGGTTGCTCCGCTCGCCGCGGCATCCGCTGGTCGATCGGGTGACGCGAATGGCGATTCCCCCCGGCTCGGTATTCAAGACGCTCTCGGCGATCGCGCTGGTCGAGTCGCAGGCTTGCGACCCCGACGCGCCGTTCGAGTGCCAGGGGTTTCTGCACGAGCCGGATCGGCAGCGCTGCCAGATTTTTCGCCAACAAGGGATCGGGCATGGCTCGGTCACGCTCTCCGCCGCTCTGGCCGAAAGCTGCAACGTGTACTTCTTTCATCATGCCAGCGAGCTGGGGCCCGAACCGCTGGTGGCCTGGGCAGCGCGGTTCGGTTTCGGCAAGCCGACCGGAATCGATTTGCCCGACGAGGCCCCGGGCAATCTGCCGCAATCCTCCAGCGACGATCCGCGCATCCAGCGGCTGGCGCTGGCGCAATCGCTGGCTATCGGGCAAGGCACGCTGACGGCAACGCCACTGCAAGTCGCCCGGCTGATGGCCGCGGTCGCCAATGGCGGCCGACTCGTCCGCCCGCGGATCGTCAAGCCGGCGGAGCCCGCGGCGGACGCACCCGACGACTCGGTCGTGGGCCGGCCGATCCGCATCGCGCCGCGCACGCTCGACGCGGTGCGCGAAGGCCTGCGCCGGACCGTGGCCGATCCGCGCGGCACGGCCTACGACTCGGCCCGGCTCGCCCGGGTCGCGATTGCCGGCAAGACGGGTACGGCCCAGACCGCCGCCGCCGATCATGCCTGGTTCGCCGGTTATGCGCCGGCCGACGAGCCGCGGGTGGCGATCGTGGTGGTGCTCGAGCATGGCGGCCCGGCGTCGGGGGCGGCGCGGATCGCGCGCGACCTGGTCACTCGCTTGCAGCGGCTTGGTTACCTGGACCGGGGCGATCCCGGCCTGGCCGGCCCGCTCTCCGGCCACCAGTGACCACCGCGCTGGGCGGCAATCCGGCTGGCCTGCCACAAACCACGGCGCCGTCAGCCCCGCGCCGCCTGCCGGCCATTCAGTCGGACTGACTCCCGCACCCAAGCGGCGAATTGCCGGGGACGGATGTCGGCCGGCCCGCGGATCTTGACGTGCCGCATGCTCTTGCCCGTCCCCTCGAACAACCCCTGCGGATCACGAAGCTCGGTGGCGCGGCGAAAGCCCAGCGTCACGTGCGACTTGCCGGCCGAGAAATAGCAGAGCATGCCCTGCTGCCAGTACCAGGGTTTGCCCCAATTCAGCATCTCGTCGGCCCGCGGCGCAGCCTGGCGGATGATCTTGCGCAGCTGGCCGAGCACCGCCTGCCACTCGGAAGGGCAGCCGGCCAGGTAATCGTCCACGGTTGCCATCCGCGCCGTGCGGCGCGCCGGGGCCCGCCGTTTGGAGCGGCGTGCAGTCGATTTGCCGGTCGGAGTCCGGGTGGCTTTCACGGCTTTGGCTCGAGAAGCGGCTTGACGATCGAAGTCCAGAGCTTGTAACCGGCGTCGTTCAAGTGCAGCCCGTCGCTCTGGAACAGTTCGGCGCGGGGCTTGCCATCGTCGCCCAATAGCGGCGTGGCGGTGTCGACATAGATCAAGTGCGGATCGCTCTCGCAGAGCTGCTTGATCCTGCGATTCGAATCGCGCATCTTTTCCACCAGCTGCCAGCGCTGAATGCTCGGCTTGGTCGGCAGGAAGACGATGGGCACCTCCGGCAACTGCGCCGGATCGCCTTGTGCAAGGCCGCAAAGTCAGCCGCCACCTGCTCGGGCGTCTTGCCGCCGGCGATGTCGTTGTCGCCGGAATAGAACACGATCGCACGGGGCTTGTAGCGCAGCACGATCCGATCGACGTAGCGCACCACGTCGGCCACGGTCGAACCGCCGAAGCCACGATTGATGGCCGGCAGATCCGGAAACGATTTGGCCAGGTCCCAAAGGCGGATCGTCGAGCTGCCGACGAACACGATCGGATGGTCCGGGGGCGGCTGCTGCCGGTCGGACTGTTCGAACTTCTGGATATCCTCTTCCCAGGGTTCGGCCGCCAGGGCGTGAGGGGCACTGCCAAGTGCGGCAACGAGGAGCAACACTGCCCGCGCGGTTGTGCCCTTCCGCAGAGCGAGCGGCGCCAAACGGCCAGTGCAAGGTTCAAGAGCTGGGCAACTTCGGGGCATGGTGACCTCGTGCTTGGGGAAGTGCGACGCCTGGGTCGTCCATTTTGTCTCGGCTTGCGGTCGCCGGGCAATCGGGCCACTGCCGATTGTTTTGCAGCATTTGCGACTTTTTTCTGGACGCGATTTGGGTTCAGTTTTTGACTCCCTGGCGCCGCCGCGCGGCGGCGCCTGGGCAGGGCGCGGCCGGGCCGCTGGCAGGTGCCGGACGCCATGGCGCAAGTCCTTTGTTTTTCAGCCACTTAGATTGCGCGAACTCGGCTCGCGAAGCGGTTGAGCAGGCACCCGGCAAGCGTTATATTGGCGGTTTGTCTGGAGGCAAAATGGGAGCGTCCCGGAGGACGGCCCAGGGGTGGCCCCGCCCCGCTTTGCCGAGTGGACGCTGAAAGGACCGCCTTTTGTCGAACGGCCCCGTTGATCCTGATGACCCCGAGACCGATGGCCCCGAGGGTCTGCCGCCCAATCTCGACGGCGACGGCAACGCCACCAGCGACGTGCATCTGGGCCGAATGGTCGAGTTGCCGATCGAGGATGAGCTCAAGAACAGCTACCTGACGTACGCCATGAGCGTGATCGTCAGCCGGGCCCTGCCAGACGTGCGCGACGGGCTGAAGCCCTCGCAGCGGCGGATCCTGGTGGCGATGAACGATCTGAACCTGACGCCCGGCGCCAGCCGCGTGAAGTGCGCCAAGATCTCGGGCGACACCAGCGGCAACTATCATCCGCACGGCGAAAGCGTCATCTATCCCACGCTCGTCCGCATGGCCCAGGAATGGAACATGCGGCACGTGCTGATCGACAAGCAGGGCAATTTCGGCTCGATTGCCGGGCTGCCGCCGGCGGCCATGCGGTACACCGAAGCCCGGATGTCGCCGATCGCGGCCCTGCTGCTCGACGATCTGAAGCTCGACACGGTCGACTTCATTCCCACCTACGACGAGCGGCGGACCGAGCCCACGGTGCTGCCGTCGAAGTTTCCAAACCTGCTGGTCAACGGGGCTGGCGGCATCGCGGTGGGCATGGCCACATCGATCCCGCCGCACAACCTGGGCGAGATCTGCGACGCGCTGGTCCGCGTGATCGACGAGCCCGACGTCACGCCCGACGAACTGCTCGAGATCGTCGAAGGGCCGGACTTTCCGACCGGCGGCATCGTTTGCGGCCGCAGCGGCATTCGCCGCGGCTACCTGACCGGCCGCAGCACGATTACGCTCCGGGCCCGCACCCGGGTCGAAGAATACGCCAAGAACCGCCAGCGGATCGTGGTCCAGGAGATCCCGTTTCAGCAATCGCGCGACCGCGTGGTCGAGCGGATCGCCGAGCTGGTGAACGACGACCGCATCAAGGGCATCTCGGCCATCCGCGACGAGAGCGATCTGAAAGAGCCCGTGCGGCTGATCCTGGAGCTGAAGCGCGACGCCGATCCGGACATCGTGCTCAACCAGCTCTACCAGTTTTCGCCGCTGCAGGATTCGTTCTCGATCATCCTGCTGGCCCTGGTCGACGGCAAGCCGCGCGTGCTGCCCTTCAAGAGCCTGCTGGAAGAGTTCGTCCGGCACCGGCTGACGGTGATCCGCCGGCGGACGCAGTTCCTGCTGGCCAAGGCCCGCTCGCGCAAGCACACGGTCGAGGGCCTGCTCCTGGCCCACGCCAACATCGACGAGGTGATCCGCGTGATCCGCTCGTCGGCCAACCAGGCCGAGGCCAAGGCCCGGCTGATGGGCATCGAGGTGCCTTCGGCCATGATCCGCCGGGCCCTGGGGGATGCGGGCTTTGCCGTGTTCCAGCAGGACCGCGGCGTGAGCGAAAACTACACGCTCACCGCCGTCCAGTCCGAAGCGATCCTCAAGATGACGCTCGGCCAGCTGGTCAACCTGGAACAGGAGAAACTGGCCGGCGAATACCACAAGCTGCTCGAGGAAATCGCCGAATACCAGCGGATCCTCTCGGATGACAAGATCATCCTGGGCATCATCCGCGACGACCTCGTCGAGCTGAAGCGCAAGCACGCCGATCCGCGCCGCACGGAAATCAGCGGCGAAGAGCTCGGCTCGGTCGACCTGGCCGACCTGATCACCGAAGAGACGATGGTCGTCACGATCAGCCACCAGGGCTATATCAAGCGCACGGCCGCCAGCACCTATCAGGCCCAGCATCGCGGCGGCAAGGGGCTCAAAGGCGCCAAGGCCGAGGAAGACGACCCGATCGAGCAGATGTTCGCGGCCAGCACGCACGACTATCTGCTGTTCTTCACCAATCGCGGCAAGGTCTACTGGCAGAAGGTCTACGACCTGCCCCAGTTGGGCCGCGACAGCCGCGGGCGGGCGGTCGTCAACCTGCTCAACTTCGCCGAAGGCGAAAAAGTCGCCGAGTGCCTGGCTGTGCGCGATTTTGGCCAGCCCGACCACTTCCTGATGATGGCTACCCGTGGCGGCCTGGTGAAAAAGACCGAACTGTCGAAATACAGCCGGCCGATGAAGGGCGGCATCATCGCCATCAAGCTCAAGGAAGACGACGAACTGGTCGACGTGGTCGTCACCAAGAGCGGCGACGAAGTCGTGCTGTCCACCGCCCGCGGCATGGCGATTCGCTTCGGCGAAGCCGACGCCCGGCCGATGGGCCGCAATACGAGCGGCGTCAAGGGCATCCGCCTGGGGGCCGACGACGCGCTGGTGGGCATGGTCGTCGCCGATCCTGCCGCCACGCTGCTCACGGCCTGTGCGAACGGCTACGGCAAACGCACGCACTTCGGCCCCAACGGCCCGGCCACAGGCGCTGCCCCGGCCGACGGCGACGAAGCGCTCTCGGACGACGCGCTGCCCGAGGACGATGCTGCCGACGAAACCGCGGCCGACGAAGACACCTCGGCCGACGCGGAGGGCGAAGGCGAAGAATCCACCTCGTCGGGCAATCGTTACCGCACCCAGCGGCGCGGCGGCAAGGGCCTGCGCGACATCAAGACGACCGACCGCAACGGTCCGGTGATCGGCGTGGTCGGCGTGACCGACGACGACGAATTGATGATGATGACCGCCCGCGGCAAGCTGCAGCGGATTGCCGTCGGCGAGATCAGCGTGATCGGCCGCAACACCCAGGGCGTGAAGATCATGAGCCTGGATGCCGGCGACTCGCTGGCCGCCGTGGTTCGCGTGCCGCGCGACGCGGCCGCCGGCGACTCGGGCGCGTTGGCCCCGGCGCCCGGCGATCCGGGCGCGTTGGCTCCTGCGCCCGGCGATCCGGCGCGGCAGCTCCGGCGCCGGGCGACCCGGACTCGGCGGACCCCGCACCCGGCGAGCCCTAAACCTTGGCCCACCCGCTGCGGGGCAGTCCGGCGATTTCGCCGGCCCGTTGGATCGTCAGGGAGGAAACCGCTCACGCCATGCGTGCATTGATTACCGGCATCACGGGGCAGGACGGGGCCTATCTGGCCGAGTTCCTGCTCGGCAAGGGTTACGAGGTGCACGGCATGGTGCGCCGTTCCAGCAACGAGTCGTACGAGCGGCTCGAGCGGTTCCGCGACCGGGTGCACCTCCACCCCGGCGACTTGCTCGACGAGCTCTCGCTGGTCAGCCTGCTCGACACGGTGCGGCCGCGCGAGGTTTACAACCTGGCGGCTCAGACGTTCGTGCCGACCAGCTTTTCGCAGCCGGCCTTGACGGCCGAGCTGACGGCCCTGGGCGTCGTGCGGATCCTCGAGGCGATCCGGCTCGTCGATCCCAGCGTGCGGTTCTATCAGGCCAGCTCGAGCGAGATGTTCGGCCGGGTGCGCGAAGAGCCGCAGAACGAGCAGACGTCGTTCTGGCCCCGCAGCCCCTACGGTGCGGCCAAGGCCTATGGCCACTGGATTACGGTCAATTACCGCGAAAGCTACGGCCTGTTCGCCTGCTCGGGCATCCTGTTCAACCACGAGTCCCCCTGGCGGGGCCGGGAATTCGTCAGCCGCAAGGTGACCGACGCGGTAGCCCGGATCAAACACGGCCTGCTCGACAAGCTGACGCTGGGCAATCTCGACGCCCAGCGCGACTGGGGCTTCGCCGGCGACTACGTCGAGGCCATGTGGCTGATGCTCCAGCAGGACGCGCCCGACGATTATGTGATCGCTACCGGCGTCAAGCATTCCGTGCGCGAGCTGCTGCAGTTGGCGTTCGCCCACGTGGGCTTGGACTGGCAGCAACACGTCGTCGTGGACCCAGCCTTGTTCCGCCCGGCCGACGTCAACACGCTCTGCGGCGACGCTGCGAAGGCCCGGGATCGGCTGGGCTGGCGACCGCGGGTGGCCTTTGCTCAACTGGTGGCCATGATGGTCGATGCCGACATGGAGCGCATTCGTCGCTCGCTGGAAGGAAAACGATGAAGATCGCCGTCGTGGGAACGGGTTACGTGGGCCTGGTGACCGGCACCTGTCTGGCCGAGAGCGGCAACGACGTGACGTGCATCGACATCGACGCGGAAAAAGTCCGCCGCCTGACGCAAGGCGAGATCCCGATCTACGAACCCGGCCTGGAAGAGCTGGTCCTGCGCAACGCCGCCAGCGGCCGGCTGCGCTTCACCACCGATCTGGCTCGCGGCGCCGCGGCGCGCAGATCGTGTTTCTGGCCGTCGGCACGCCCAGCAACGACGACGGCTCGGCCAACCTGACGAACCTGTGGGCGGTGGTCGACGGCCTGGCCCCGCATTTGACCGACGAAAGCATCCTGGTCGTCAAGAGCACGGTGCCGGTGGGCACCAATCGAGCGGCGCACGAGCGCGTGGCCCAGCTGCGCGGCCGGCCCTGCCACCTGGCCAGCAATCCCGAGTTTCTCAAAGAAGGCGCCGCGATCGACGATTTCATGAAGCCCGACCGGGTTGTCGTGGGCGTGCGCGACGCCAAAGTGGCGGCGACCCTGCGGGATCTGTACGCGCCGTTCCTGCGCACCGAGAAGCCGTTCCTGGTGATGTCGCCCGAAAGCGCGGAGATGACCAAGTACGCCGCCAACGCCATGCTGGCCACCAAGATCAGCTTCATCAACGAAGTGGCCAACCTGTGCGAACGGATCGGGGCCGACATCAACGAGGTCCGCCGCGGCATCGGTCACGACAGCCGGATCGGCTTTGCCTTCCTGTTTCCCGGGTTGGGCTACGGCGGCAGTTGTTTTCCCAAGGACGTCCGGGCGCTGGCCGCCACGGCCCGGGCCCACGGCGCCGAGTCGACCATGCTCGCCGCCGTCGAACAGGTCAACGACCGGCAGAAGCTGGTGCTGTTCGAGAAAGTGCGGCAGCACTTCGGCGACCCGATGACCGGGCGACGTTTCGCCCTCTGGGGCCTGTCGTTCAAGCCCCGCACCGACGACATTCGCGAGGCGCCGGCCTTGGTCCTGATCGATCGCCTGCTGGCCGCCGGCGCCACGTTGCGGGTGCACGATCCGGAAGCGATCGACAATGTCGAGCGGCGTTACGGCCGGCGGCTGGAATACGCCCGGGTGCCCTACGACGCCTTGGACGGGGCCGACGCGCTGCTGATCGCCACCGAGTGGAAGGAATTCGTCCAGCCGGACTTCCAGCTGATGCGCTCGCGGATGCGCACGCCGCTGGTGTTCGACGGCCGAAATCTCTACAACCCCGAGACGCTCAAGCAGGCCGGCTTCACGTATCACTCGATCGGCCGGATGACCGTCACGCAGCCGGCGAAGTAACTCGCCGCGCGGTGTGCCATTCGCCGGACGCGGCGCGTCGGTCACGTGGAGGAGATGAGGGGGATGCGGCAGGGGAAACGGGAGATGACGAGGACAAGGGGCAATTAGAGGGACGCGCGTCCTGGACTTCCCCACAAAAAGTGGGCGCCGCTTCATCCTTCATCCTTCATCCTTTTGCCTTCCGCCTTCCGTCATCCCCCGTATCCCCTGCCGCATCCCCCTATCCCCTCTCTGAAACGCCCGCGTCTGCAAAGCGCCGAGGAGAACGGGAGCAACGGAGCTACGGTGCAGTGGGCCGTTCGTACTTGAACGTGTCTTTGCCCATCGACGAGGCGTAGAAGATGTTGGCCGCGGGGTCCCAGGCGTAGTTTGGCCCGACCAGGCCGACGTTGAACTCGGGGGGCAATGGGGCCACGACTTGCCAGGTGGCCCCGCCGTCACGGGTTTCGTGCCAGCCCTGCTTGCCGACAACGACCATGTGCTCGGCGGTCTTGCCGAAGTACGGCCCGAAGACGGCGCTGACCGGCGTGCCGGCGATCGCCCAGGTGCGGCCCTGGTCTTTGCTGACCAGCAGGCCGCGATCGGTCGTCCAATAGCCGATGCCCTTGTGCACGCGCATCACGCGGCCGGCCGGCTCGATGTCGGAGACACTGGTCCAGGCTCCGCCGGCATCGTCGCTGCGCAACAGGCCTTTGCCTTTGCTGGCCATGAGGACATTCTTGTCGAAGATGCCCACGGCGACGAAGCCCTTGTCCAGATTGGTCCAGTCCTGCCCTTCGTCGGCCAGGTAGCAGGCCTCGCCGCCACTCTCGTGCCTCAGCGCGATCTTTGCCTTGCCGCTCGCGCCCGAGTCGACCGCGCCGAAATCGAGATGCCTGGTCTTGAGCGCGGTCCAGCTTTTGCCGCCGTCGGGCGTCCAAGCGCTTGGACCATAGATCATGAAACAGGCCAGACGCTTGCCGGCCGGATCGAAATCCAAGGCAAAGCCCGTCTCACAGCGGCCGCCGATCGTGCCGCCGTCGACGCGCTCGAACGTCTGCCCGTGATCGGTGCTCTTCCAGATTCCCTGATCCGGCACCACCATGAAGACGGCTCCCGAATCGGGATCGACCGTCACGCCGGCGGTCTTGCCCGGATAGCCGGGTTTGACGTCGGCAGTGACCTGGTGCGAAATCGGCACCCAAGTCTGCTTGGCGGGCGCCTGTCCGCGAGCAGCCGGCACGACGAGCAGGCAAATCGCCAGCACCGCTGCCGCCAGCGGCAAGGATCGGCTGAGAATCATGGCTTGTTTCCGATACAAAACAGGTGTGACGTTCCTTTGAAATACATCCGTCCGTCCGAGACCGCGATGCTGGCGCCGTTCTGCTCGCCCAGATCATTGGTGGCCAGCAGCTCGTATTTCGGCCCGGCCCGCACCACGAATGTCTTGCCGGCGCAGGCGAAATACAGGTTTCCCTCGGGCGTGATAATCGGACTCGAGGCCACCGACACGCCGTCCAGCCGGGTGGCGTAGGCTTCCTTGCCGTCGGCCAGGTTCCAGCACTTGAGCACTCCGGGATTGTGCAGGCGGAAGAGGTAATCGCCGACGATCGCCGGCGAGGACAATCCTTCCGGGATGTTGCCGATGCGCCATTTGAGCGCATCGGCCGATTGGGCCCCTTCGCCCTGCGGTTCGATCAAAACGCCGGGGCCGCCCCGCCCGCTGTCGCTGTAGACCGCTCCGCCGGCATAGATGGGCGAACAAACGTCGCCGGGCGTGTCAAACCACCAGAGCAGTTTGCCGCTTTCGGGATCGATGCCTTGCAAGGCATTCGACGCGGCGACGAGCAACTGCCGACGACTGCCGAGCTGGGCCAAAGTGGGCGTGCTGTGGTTGAAGTTCACCTTGGGCCGTTTCTCCTGCCAGCGCACTTCGCCCGTGCGGCGGTCGTAGCCAGTCAGGCTGCCCTTGCCGCCGTTGCGATCGGTGAGCAGGATTATCGTGTCGCCGTAGACGATCGGGCTGGAGGCGATCGCCACGTCGAAGGCTTGCACGTCGCTCAGGTCTTGCCGCCACACAAGTTGGCCGGCGAGGTCGAGAGCCACCAGCACCCCCGAGCCGCACAGCACATAGACGCGCTCGCCGTCGGTGGCCGGTGTCGGGGCGCCGTAGCCGCCGCGCAGGTCGCCCAGCTTCCAGGGCCCCGGCGGGACCAACTGGTCCCAAAGTTGTCCGCCGTCGCTGGTGCGATAGCAGGCCACGTGCTGATCGGGATATTCATTTTGTGGGCGCCCTTTTGGCCAGCAGGTGGTCATCAGGTAGAGTCGGTCGCCCCAGACGACCGGGCTCGACTGGTTGTGATCCTGCTTGACTCCCTCGCCGACGCCGGGGAGATCGACTTTCCAGAGCACGTTCTTGTCGGCCGGCGTGCCCCACTCGATCGGCAGCCCGCGGTCGGGCGTCAGTCCCATGCCGGTCGGGCCACGGAATTGCGGCCACGGATCGGCTCCCGGCGCGCCGAGAGCAAGCAGGGTCAGCCCGACGAACAGCGCCAAGCTCACGCGACACAGACAGCGCAGCGAAGCCATGATTCGAAACGCCTGGGTCCAAGGGGCAAGCAGGATCCAACGCGGCAGGCAAATGGATCCCCGGGTGCCGTGGGGATCCGGTCGCGGGTGGGACGCAGCGGGCAGCAATCCAGCGGGCAGCAATCCAGCGGGCTGGGTCGCAGGGGCAAAGAGCCGGCTGGGCACAGCCTAACACCCGGAAGAACGAAAGTCTACGTTGGCAGAAAGTCGGCAAAAATGCGCCACAGGCGCGTGGCGACCTGGCCGCCGGCAGGCCGGCGTCGTGGGGCGTTTTTATCCGGCGCCAGGGGCTGGTCGCGGCGGCACAATCGGCAGCCCCGGCACCCCCCGTGGGGCGGTTTCGCTGACCGGCCAGTGACTCTGTGTTAGAGTGAAGCTTGAGCATTGATCGGCCCCGGCGGGCCGCCGTCCGCGCAGCGGCAGCGTGCGATCCGGCGAGCGTGGCTGCGCCGTGCCGCTCAGTCGTGCAGTGCTGTGGCCAAAAGCTTGTTTGACCAGTGCCCTTCCTGGCGCCATTCGCCCCGAGAAATTGAAACATGGTACGCCTGCATCAAGTTCTGACGGCGCTCGTTTGCGGGGTCTGCTTGGCGCAGTGCGCCTGGAGTCAAACCGGGCCTCCGGGCGGCGGGCCTCCCGGCGGAGGTTTGCCGGGCGGCGTGCAGCCCCCCGACCCCAACATGCTCTTCAATCAGCTCGATCGAAATGCCGATGGCCAACTGACGGCCAATGAGCTGCCGAATCTGAACATCCTGCCGCCGCAGATCCGGGCCGTGCTCCAGGCGGCCGACAAGAACGGCGACGGCGCAATCAGCCGCGAAGAATTCGTCGGCAGCTTTCCGGGGCGGCCGGGTCCCGGCCCAGGCGGTAACGGACCTCCCGGCGCGGGCGGGCCGCCGGGCGCGGGTGCCAGCGGCAATGGTCCAGGAGCGGGCATCCAAGCGGGCTTCGGCCGGGCAAGTTCGGGTGCGGCCGATCCGCCGGCACCGATCAAGACAGCGGAGATGGATAAGCTGTTCCGCCAGTTCGATGCGAATCACGACGGCAAACTGACGGCCGACGAAGTGCCTTCGGAGCAACGCGACGTGATCGAAAAACTAATGGCCGGCACCCACAAGGATCAAGACGGCGCGCTGACCAAGATTGAGTTCCGCGACGCGCTGAAGCGGATGCCCGAGCTGGGTGCGCAGCTGGGTGAGTCGGATCCCAAGTTCATGTTCGGACAAATGGACGTGAATCGCGACGGCCAGCTGACGGCCGACGAAATCCCGCCCGCGCACCGGGCGCTATTCGATCGCCTGTTGGCCGCCGGCGATAAGGACGGCGACGGCGCCCTGAGCAAGCGCGAATATGCCAAGGCCGCGAGTCCGGCCGCGGCCAGGTCGGCTGCCACCGCCCATAAGCCGGCAGCCAAGAAGAAGCCCTCAGGCGACGGGCTGATGCCCGGCGGCGCAAGCCAATAAGCCGCGTTTTCTTGGCCTCAAGCGGCCCGCCGGCGGGCCCCTCCTGACCTTTCCGCCCGCCGGGCGACCGGTGGCGGCTGGCCTGTTGCCACCTGGTGCCCCTGGGTCCGCCAGGCCCACCCCCGCCGCGCGGCGCTGGTCGGCGATAATTTCGTTGACTTTTGGCGGCGAAGCAGTAACGTGACGGGTGCGGCAGCTCTGCGCAGCGCGCAGTCACATCTTGCTCACTTCGCCGTTTTGCTTCTCCACGCGCCGTTTGGCAGCGCTCGTCCGCGAACGTGACGATTGGCCGACTTGCCGGTCGGAAGGGGCAATTCTTTCGGCAGGCCAGCCAGGCGTCTCGTGACGGGGAATTTCCACCGTTCGGTGGCCGCTCCCGAAGACATGTAGTCCACACATCTCATCCGGAACATGAGGAGAGTGGCTATGGACGATCACGCAACTGCGCGCTGGGCCGAAGAGGCGCCGCGCCCGGCAGTGGGTAAATTCCCCCTCTGGGCCGGGGATGCGCCGGCCAGCGACTCGGCAGCCCGGGCCCTTGTGGCGACCGTTCTCCCGACAGGCGAGTCACCGGGCCCATCGGGAGCCTGCACTTCGCTCGGCGAGTTGGCAGCCCAGAGGCGGCGTGTTGCACCGCCGCCGCTGCCCAAGAGCGCCAGCCCGGCACCGCCGCCACTGCGGGCGCCGCTTGTCGCGCCTCCCATCGTCGAGCCGGAGCCCATCGGCCAGGCTGGCGGCCCCGCCGCCAGTGCGCCCGCGGAATCGTCGGCGCCGGCGACCGCTGCTGCGGAGGAACGCGGGCAGCAGCTGCCCTGCTGGCTCACGAGCCTCGTGTTGCACTTGTGTCTGGTGATCGCGCTGAACTCGTACGTGGTCTACGCCGGCGGGCGCTACTACGGTGGTGGCAGAGCCAAGATCGCGGCTCCCGGACTCACGGCCCGCGTGGCGTCCGGCGGACCGGAAATGGTCCTCGAGGGCGGGCCCGTGCCGATCGATGCCGTGCCAGGATCGCTCGATATTCTGCCTCCGGAGATCGAACTGGTGCGTCCGCCGCATCTCGACGCCGCTCCGGCGGGCACGGTCCAGGCGGACGCGTCCGCGATCGAACTGGCAGTGCCCGCGCCGGCCGCAGCGGGCGCCCGGGCCAATGCTGACGGGCCGCAGAGTGCGCCGCCGGCCATCGCTTATTTCGAGCCGAGCGACGTCGAACTTCCCCCAGAGCTGCCCAAGCGCCATTCGGCGCCGGGCGGATCGCCGAACCATTCGGGCACGACGACTCGCAGCGTGCCGCCGATCGACCAGGTTCCCGGCCCATCGGCCGACGGCGGTGCGGCGCCGAAAGTGGAGGAGCTGGTCAAAGACGCGATCGTCAATCAGTTCATCGAGTACGATCTGGGGCGTTTGCGCGGGGCCGAGGCCACTCGGGCCCGGTCGAATTTCGACGCCCTGCGCCGGATTCGATTCCCGCCGTGGTGCGGGGGCTGAATCGCGCGGCGCGGATCACCGGCACCTGTCCGGTGATGGTGTTGTCACAAAAGCTTGAAGAGATGCTCAACCATACCAACGACCCGGCGATGATCCGGTACGCCTTCGAGAACCTGGGACGCGACGTGCCGGCCAGTGCCGCGCATTACAGCCGCATTGCGAACCTGCGGCAGCGGTTGCTGGGCCGGCAGCAGGAGCAAGTCACCGGATCGCTCGAGCAAAAGGGAATCGTAGCCGACGAGATCCTGCTCCGCCGGATGGCGCCGTTGTTCTCGGCGGGAGCCGATCGGCTGCAAAAATCGCTGGGAGATCCGAACGCCGTGATCCGCCAGGTGGCCGCCATGCAGGTGCAAGAACGCCAGACCGAGTTCAGCGATGTCGAGCGGCGGCGGCTGGCCCGGGCGCTGGTGCGGCTGCTGCGGGATCCCAAGCCCGAGCCGGCCGCAGCGGCCCATGCGGCGCTGGTCAAGCTGGCCGAGGGAGATGACTACGGTCCGGGTGCCGGCGCTTCCGCGAGCGAAGTGACCGCAGCCATGCGCGAATGGAACCGCGCGTTTACCGCCGAAGGAGATGTGCCCGACGAACGCGTCGCCAAGGGATTGCTGGCGCTGGCCCGATCGCTCGAGCACCGTGGCCGCAAAGAGGCGGCGGCCCAGCGCTATCGCGATATTTGCGAGCGCTTTCCGGATTGCCCTGCGGCCCAGGAGGCCCAGCAGCAACTGGATTCGCTCGAAAACCGACCGCAATGAGCACCGCCGCACGCATCGCCGCGGCCACGGCGCTGGCGGCACTCGTGGGAATTGCGGTCGGCCGTCCGGCGCTCCTGGGCAGACTAACCGCCTCCCCAGGCGCACGAGCGCAGGGGCCAACCGCTGCGCACGGGCCAACCGCTGCGCACGGGTCTGTGCCGGCGCTCAAGGGCGCCGCGGATCGCCGGGCGGACGAACCGGAGGTGAAACCGATTGGGGGCCGCGTGGTCGATGCCTCGGGCCCGGTGCCGGGTGCGCGGGTGCGCTGGCAAGGCGCGCCGACCTTCGTGCTTACCGATGCCCGGGGACGGTTCGATTTGCCGCCGGCCGGCGCGGGGCACTCGGTGGTCACGGCGGCCAGGCCCGGTTACTACATCGGCTCGGCCGAGTATGCCGGCGCGCCGCTGGAGATCTGCCTGGAGCGGCCGGCCGGGCCCGATGCGCCTGATTACGCCTGGGTCGAACCGGTGCCGGACGCCGAAAGCGCGCAGAATTGCGGCAATTGCCACGGGGCCATTTTCGACCAGTGGCAAGCTTCCGGGCATGCCGCCGGATTGGCCAATCGGCACTTTTTGAATCTCTACGACGGGTCCGACTGGCACCGCCGCCCGGGGCGTGGTTGGAGCTTGCTTGAGGAACACCCGGCCGGGGCGGGCGTGTGCGCGTCGTGCCATGCGCCGGCCGCCAACCTGGACGACCCGCAAAGCGACGACATTCGCGGCACGATCGGCGTGGCGGCCGGCGGCGTGCAGTGCGACTTCTGCCACAAGGTTGTCGACGTGGCCGTGGACCGGCTGGGCTGGCAGCATGGCCGCTTTGCCATGACGCTGCTGCGGCCGGCAACGAGCCGGCAGGTGTTTCTCGGTCCGCTCGACGATTCCACCCGCGGCGGCGGCACCACTCGCGCCGAAAATTCAGCTCGGGGCGAGGGTGGCACGCGGGGCGACAATGCCTACTTGCCGCTCGAGAGCGAGAGCCGGTTTTGCGCCGCTTGCCACGAAGGCATCGTGTTCGGCGTGCCGGTATACACGACGTACTCGGAATGGTTGGCCAGCCCGGCGCGTGCGCAGGGCAAGCAATGTCAGACCTGCCACATGGCGCCCGACGGCGAAATGCACAACATCGCGCCGGGTGCGGGGGGCATCGAGCGAATCCCTGAGACGCTGGCCAGCCACGATCTGCTGCCCGGCGGAAAAGCCGCCATGCTGCGCAAGGCCCTGCACCTGGAGGCCGAAATCTTGCCAGAGGATCCTGCCGGCGGGCGCGAACTGATCGTCACGCTTTGCGCCGAGGCGGTCGGGCACCAGCTGCCGACCGGATTCATTGACCGGCACCTGGTTCTGAGCGTCGCGGCGCTTGATGCGCGTGGCGCGGCAGTCGAATTGCTCGCCGGTCCGCGCCTGGGGCCCACGGTCGGCGAGCCGCTGGCCGGCCAGCCGGGCGTGCTGTTGGCCAGGCTGCTAACCGGTCCCGATCGAGAATCGCCGGCCCCGTTTTGGCGTGCCGGCGTGACGATCGCCGATACACGTCTGGTGCCGGGCAAACCTGCGGTGAGCCGCTACGACTTGCCGGCCGCCGCGGCCCGGGTGGACGTGCGGCTGGAGTATCGCCGTTTCTGGCGGCAAGTGGCCCGCGACAAGGACTGGCCGAACGACGACATCGTCGTCGTCGAACGTTCGTATCCGGTCGCGGCGGCAGCGCGCGGCGCGGAGTGATCGTGCCCCGGCGCGCCGCGGGCGATTAGCGCGCCTGGGGCGACGCGGCCAGTTCGATCGCTTCGCCCAGTTGGCCGAGCCATTCGCGCACCCGGGCAGTCACGTCGGCGTCGTCGGGCACCTGGCCGACGATCGTAAACCGCCCCGACTCGAGCGCGCTGCCGAGCGCGGCCAGATGGGTGGCCATTTCGCTCAGAAATCGGGCCTGGCCGGCGTCGTCGATCTGGCCGCGAACCAGCTGGAGGCCGCCGGCGCTGCGCTCGCGGGTGAGCGACACCAGGCGGCCGCGCTCGGCTTTGTAAAGCACGCCGCCGACGTACGCCCGGCGCAGTTGTCGCTGACTGTTGAACTGATACACCGGATCGGCGCCGAAAAACAGGCTGGCGCAGGCGCTGGTGCGGAACCCGGCGACGATCGACTCGCCGTAGCCGGGCAGATCGAACTCGATCCGCTCGACCAGGGCCGTGGCTTCGGCCAGCAAATCCTCGCGATCGTGCTGCTCTCGGGCCATGCGTTCACGCGCTCCCCTCGCACCGCGATGATCCGCCCGATGGTGCGGTGCTCAGGCCGCAGGGTAAAAGATCCGCTCGGTGTTGCCCTCCAGCACTTGCCGTCCGAGAGCGGCCGCCCGTTCCTCCGACCAGCCGCGCTCGATGACGAACCGCTGGGCCAGGATCCGGGCCAGCAGCCGCTTGTACATGGCGAACTTGGGCAGCGCGAATTCCAGCTTGTACATGTCGCTGTAATAGCCAATTTGCTTCGAGCGGGGGACCGCTTCGAGCCGCGCGGCCGCATCGTGGGCAATGAACGTCGGAGTGTTCGAGTACCACCAATGCCCGAACGTGACCACATTCGGGAAAATCCAGCTGTAGCTGGTCAGCTCCTGGTTGGTCACGCTGGCCAGCACCGAAATCGGAAAAGTCACGCCGGGAAACGCGTTGAACAGTTCGCGATACTGAATCAACGAGACCCGGCTGTCGTATAAATCGCAACCCTGATAGACGCCGCCGGCGTACACTTGCCGCTCGACCCCGATCATCAAGTCGAATGGCAGCCGAAACGCGGCGCAGTGCTCGGCCAGCGTCCAGAAGACGAAATAGGCCAGCTCGCGCCGCGAGTCCGCATCGGCGGATTCACCGCCGCGCCAAACCGCCTCCAGCGCGCGGGCCGAATCGCCGGCCGAGATCCGCGTGGGGGCAAAGCTCGACGGCAGCGAAATCGCGCAGGCCCGGGCACCCCGGCCGACAAAGTGCTCGAACAACTTGCCCAGCGCCGCGACCAGGGCCGCTGGACCGTCGACCGACACGCCGCTCGCGCGCTCGAGCCGCTCGCGGACCGCCGGGCGCGCCAGCTGGAACACGAGCTCGTCGGTCCGCAGGCAAGGCACGAATACGTGCGGGTCGAATCCCGACAACGGGTCGTCGAAGTCGTTGGTCAGAAACACGGCCTTGAGCCGGCTGCGTTTGAGCACCTCGGCGGTCCAATCGGGACGCCCGAGCGCCGCCTCGGCCAGGTCGTAGAACGCCTCCCAATTGTGAGGGCCGATGTGGTCGTCCTCGAAGCCGAACAGGGACCGCGCCATCTCGACCAGCCAACTCGACTGGATCGTGTTGTCCAGCTGCGGCAGCCAGGCCGCCAGGCGGCGAACTTTTTCCCGCGGCGCGAGGTCGGGCTGCTCGATCTCGGCCCGCGGCATGCCGGCCGAATGGGCCAGCTCTGTGTAATAGTGGTAGCCCAGGATCTCGGCCAGGTTCGCTGCCGCCGGCGCGTGTGGATTGATGTGCGTGTGCGGATCCACCAGCGGGAGCCAATCCAGCTCCTGGAACAGCCGCAAACAGAGGGCTTCGGACATGGCGACGTGGCCTCAAAGCTCGCCGGGATCTTCAGGTCGTCAGGGGCAGCGCTTCTTCCTCGAAGGCTCGATAATAGCCGGCCAGCGTGGCGTTGTCAGTGCTGCTGGAAACGAGCAGGCCCAAGACGCGGGCCCGCAGGATGACCCCCTTCTCCAGTTCGCCGCCGAGCAGCCGGTGGCTCAGCCGCGTGCCGGTAGCTCCCGCGGCGGCTAAGGTCGATCGGTGGAAGTCCACCGGATGCACCATCTCGACGTAATCCAGCCGGCCGCCGGCCAGGCGGCAGCGAAACAGCCCGGTGCCGTCGGTGGCGCTGAACGAGCACTCCGCTGCCGGAGGACAAGCGATCGCTGCGCACGGGACCGCGTCGGGCCCCGGGCCCGTCCAGCGCCAGCAGTCGCTTGCCGGCAGCAAGGAGCAGACAGTCAGCTGGGGCCGGCTGTCGAGCAAATGAGTCTGGATGGAAACGACCAGCTCGATCGCGCCGAGCGCTCCGGCGTAGCGGGCCGATTGCTCGCGCCAGTAGACCTGGTAGCGAAACGGCAGCTCGCCGCTGGGGCGGTAGGTGGCCACGAGGTCCGGTCCGCGGGTGTAGGCTTCCTCGAGCGGCGCCCGGCAGCAGTGCTTCCCACGATGGGGCCGCCCGGGGTGAGCGAAACTCCCAGGAGCTCGGCGGGCGTGGCCAACGGCGTGCCGGCAAGCGAGAGCTGGGTCAAGCCGCGGGCCGGACTGTCCAGTTCGATCTGCGCGGCCAGGACTCCGCGGCCGAGCCTTGCGGCCGCCGCGTCAAGTTGCCAGGGTGATTGCCCGATCATGGATCCGCGCGGAAAACAAAAAAACCCCGCCGCTCACGCAAGGCGAGACGGCGGGGCCGGAACAGAGAAGAGGCCGATCGGAATGGCTCAGCGAATGATGGGGATAAGGCAGATAACTCGCTTAGCTAGGAAGGCTCATTCCGACTGTCGTAGGCTTCTCCTTCTCTCTGTGATCTTAGCAAGTTCCAGGGTGCTGTCTATAGTCTGCTGGAAATATTTTCGGCATTCGGCCGGTCCCGCTATAGGGGGTCTGCGAGATGTACATTGCCCGCCCCCGGCCCGAGCCTATAATCTGCCGCAGTCGACATGAAACCCCCGGCCCGACCCCATTTTTTGCGGCAAAATGCCCGACTATCTCAAAACTTGCCAAGAGGCGGCCCAGGCCGGCGGAAGTGTCCTGCTCGAGTGGGTGGGCAAATTTGCCGTCCGGGAAAAAGGGCCGTCCGACCTGGTGACCGAGGCCGACGTGGCCAGTCAGGAGGCGATCCGCCGGATCGTCCTGGACCGATTTCCGCAGCACCAATTCATCGCCGAAGAACAGGCCGCCGCGACCGGCCCCGACGCCGAGTATCGCTGGATCGTCGATCCGCTCGATGGCACGATGAACTATGTGCACGGCGTGCATCATTATGCGGTTTCGGTGGCTCTGGTCCGCGGCCGGGAAATCGTGGCCGGCGCGATCTATGAGCCCTGGGCGCGCGAGTGCTACTCGGCCGCCAAAGGCGAGGGCGCCTATCAGGATGGCGTGCGCCTGCGGACCAGCGGCGCCCAACGCATTTCCGAGGCCCTGGTCGTGGCCAGCTTCGCCGCCAAAGTGCACCGGGGCTCGCCCGAAATCAGCCAGTTCGTCGCCGCGGTGCTAGGCTGTCAGGGCGTGCGGCGCACCGGCTCGGCGGCTCTGAACTTGTGCCACCTGGCGGCCGGCCGCTACGACGCCTTTTGGGCGCTCAGCACGCAGTCCTGGGACGTTGCCGCCGGAGTGCTGCTGGTCGAAGAGGCGGGCGGACGCGTCACCGACCTCGAGGGCCGGCCCTTCGACCTGGCGCGCCCGCATCCGGTGGCCACGGCCGGCGATCCGCTGCACGACCAATTCTTGCAGCTGCTGCAAAACGCTCCGCCGGTCTGACGAGATGCGCGGACCTGTGGCCGGGCGCAACTCATGCGTGCTGAGTTGTCGCGTGCCCGATTTGCCCGCGGCGATGCCGTGGCCCGTCAGGCGAACAACTGCGGAATGATCGAGCCGTCGCGCACGATCATCAGCGGGCGTCCGGTGTCGGTCTGGTATTCCTTGGCGTAGTCGATGCCCAAGGCGTGGTAGAGCGAGGCGGCCACCTGCTCGGGCGTGATCGCCGCGGAGGCCGGCCCCATCCCTTTTTCGTCGCTGGCGCCGATCACTTGTCCGCCGCGCACGCCGCCGCCGGCCATCAGCACGCACATGGCCCGGGGCCAATGGTCGCGACCCGCGCGGGCGTTGATCTTGGGGGTGCGGCCGAATTCGCCGGTGGCGCAGACGGCCGTCGAGTCGAGCAGTCCCGTTTCGGCCAGCGTGACGAGCAGGGCAGAGAGCCCTTCGTCCAGCTGGGCCGCCTTGCCCTTGCGGAAGGCCCCGAACAGATCGCCGTGCATGTCCCAGCCGCCAAAATTGACCGTCACAAACGGCACGCCGGCCGCGACCAGCCGGCAGGCCAGAAGGCAGCTCAGGCCGAACGCGTGGGAACCAAACCGCTGGGCGACGGCGGCGGGCTCCTGGCCGATGTCGAACGCCTCGCGGGCCTTGGACGAAGTGATGATGGCATACGCCTGGCGGGAGAACTCGTCGAGCCCTTCGACCAGCCCGTGATCCTGCTCGAAGCCGCGGAACTCGCGGTCCAGATCGTCGAGCAGTCCGCGCCGCCGCTCGACGTCGACCAGCGCCGTCCCCTTGCCCAGCGAAACGCCGCGGATGGCGAACGGCTTGCCGGGCTGCGGCATGGTGTTGGTCTCGAGGGCGGCGAATTGCGTGCCCAGGTAGCCGGCATGCTGCGGCGTGTTGGGAATCGCCACGAAGGGGGGCAACTCGGCGGGGCCCTGGATCTCTTTGCTCACCACCGCGCCGAAACCGGGATAGTGCAGCGAGGGGATCGGCCGATTGCCGGTATTGAGGTATTGGCTGCCCAGCTCGTGCGCGGCCAAGGTGTGGCTGACGCCGCGCAGAATGGCAAACTTGTCGGCACAGGCTGCCAGCTTGGGAAACATCTCGCCGATCTGAATGCCCGGCACGCAGGTGGCGATGGGGCTGAACTCGCCGCGGATTTCTTGCGGCGCGTCGGGCTTGGGGTCGAATGTGTCCAGATGGCTGGGGCCGCCCCCCAGGTTGACGAAGATCCCGCGCCGCGCGGTGCCGGACCGCAGTTCGTCGGCCTGGGCCAAGCGCAAGTAGCCGGACCAGCCGACGGCCAGGCCGCCCAGCGTGCCGAGCTTGAGGAAGTCGCGTCGCGTTCGACCGTCGCAGTAGCGATGCGTGTGCATGGTTTGACTCCGGCCCAAAGTTCGTTGATTTAGCGGTGCGGTCTTGCGTGGCCCCGGGGAGCAAGGGGGCTCAATGATTGAGGATGAATTCCTTGGTGTTCAATAGCGCCCAGGACAGGTCGCGCAGGCCCGCGCGGCGTTCGGCCGCGTGTTCCAGGTAGTCGGCTGCGCGCTGCGCTTCTTCATCGCCGGGCGGTCGACTGAGCGTGCGCAGGAACGCCTGGCGCACGAGCTCTTGCGGATCGCCAGGGTTTGCGGTCCCCGTCTGATCCGGGCGCCGCCGGGTGCTTTCGGCGACCCAACCGTCGGCCCGGTCGATCAGCGCCAGCATTTCACCGTCGTTCTGCAAGAACAGGGTTTGCAGCAGCGTCGGCTCGCTGGTGCGGTCGCAGTCGCAGGGAATGTTGCGCGTCGGCCGGCCAAACACCGTGAGGGCGTAATTCGCCTTGGGCAACTTGTTCTTGGCGGGCGGGCCGGTGGCCAGCTGCTGCGGATCGAGCTGCAGGGCGTCGAGCTGGGCGCTGGGCGCCGTGGCCTGCAGGAGGGCATTGTAGGCCACTTCGGCGGGCAAGCGCCGGGGCAAGGCGTGGCTGAAATTGCGGCTGTCCAAGCGATTGGTCTCGTTCGGACGCCAGCTGAGTTGATAGGTCCGGCTGCAGGCGATCGTGCGATGCAGCCACTTCAGGTCGAAGTTGTGGGCGACGAACTCGGCGGTCAGATAATCGATCAGTGGCCCGTTGCAGGGCGGGTTCGCCCGGCTCAGGTCGTCGGGCGGCTCGATGATGCCGCGCTGGAAGTAGCCGGCCCAGACCCGATTGACCAGCGCCCGGGCGAAATAGCGGCCGGCGTCGCGCTGGAGCCATTCGACGAGCGCTTGCCGAGGATCCGCGTATTGGGCCATGTCGAGCTGCTGGCCTTCGAGCATTCGGGCCGGCTCGACGAGCTGACTGCCCGCGCCGGGCTGGCGCTTGGCTTTGCCGGCCGGGGCCGCAAACACCTCGCGCCAGGGAATCTGCCGGTCTTCGGCGATCAAGGCGCCGGCCATTTTGGCCAGGTCGACATTGCGCTTGCCGTCGGTGCGAAATTGCTGCTGGACCTCGTCGAACCGCGGTTTGGCTTCGGGCGAAACGCCGAATTTGACGCGGCGAAACACCGCGGCAAAGTCCTCGTAGTCGCGCTTCGTCCACTGGTCGAACGGATGCTTGTGGCATTGGGCGCATTGCAAGCGAATGCCCAGGAAGGAGTGCGCGAATGCTTCGGCCATCTGCTCGGGCTTGCGCGAGTTGCGCTGCATCCAAAAGTGCGGCATCGTGGCCAGGGCCGCGAACTCCTGGCCCGAGTCGTCGCGATAGCAGCGATTCATCGTGCTGCAATATTCGTCGTAGTTGCAGCCGGCGTAGCGGCTGGTGCCCAGGACGATGCCGCGCACGATCTCGTCGTAGGGCCGATTCTCGGCCACGCGCTGAAATATCCAGGCGTACCACTGCACGGCCGAACGCTGGCCGTCGAACGGTCCTTCCTTGAGCTGTGCGGCGTTGGCCCCCGTGTAATCGCAGAGCCGGGTGGTCCACCAGGCGGCATACGTCGGCCGGCCGAGCAACTCGTCGATTTTTTGGGCCCGCTTGTCCGCGCCCGGATCCGACAGGAACCGGTCGATTTCGGCGGGGGTCGGCAGCGTGCCGGTCAGGTCCAGGCTGATGCGGCGGAGGAACTCGGCGTCGGTCGAAAGATCCGAGGGCACGATGCCCAGCTCGCGCAGCTTGTCGACCACCAGCCGATCGATTTCGGTCGGCGTGACGACGGCCGGATAACGCGCGCCGGCCAGTTCGCTCACCGGCGTGAGCACCGCAACCGGGGCCACGCCGCTGTCGTAGAAGGCCACAATGTGCGTGTCGCCAGTGCGGACGGCCGTGACCAGGCCCGTTTCAGCGACGCTGGCGGTCGATTCGTCGTTGCTGCGAAAACGGGCCAGGCAGGTCACGTCCTCGCGCGAACCGTCCGACCAGTGGGCGATTACCGTCAGTTGCTGCGTTTCGCCCGGCCGGGCAAACGTCACCCGCTCGGGCAGAATTTCCAGGCGGCTGAATTCGGCTGCGTCAGGCGGCACGCCGGCCGCGCCGGCTTCGATCCAGCGGAGCAGCAGTTGGTACTGCCATTGGCCGACCTCGAAGCGCCGGCCCCCTTCGTGATCCGTCTGCTCGGTCGGCTTGAGCAGGATCAGGCTTTGCTCGGGTCGCTGGCGATCGGATCGGGGCTGTTCGCCGCCGGCCAGGGACTGATGATCGGCGGCCAGGTCGTAGCCGAAGAGCGACAAGCGGAAGCCGGCCTGTCCCTGGAAAGAGCCGTGGCAGGCACGGCCGTTACAGCCCAAGCGGCCCAAGAGCGGCAAGACCTGCCGGCGAAAATCGGGGGTCTCGTTCGTCTGGCCGGCAGCGAAGCGTTCGGCTGCCGACCGGATCGCTTCTTCGGCCCGCGTGCCGCGGGCGATGCCCAACAGGACGACGATCGACGCGAGCCCAATCCGCGCGAGTCTCATACTGGTTGTCCTCCGCCGGATCCCTCCGCGTGCCGCACGCGCGGCCGCCGGCTTTTCCGCAACCCAGCCGGTGGCGTACAATCGCGCCGCCGCCGGTTTTGGTTGCCGCTTGCTATTGTAATGGCGCGGAAATCCTCGTGGAATGAAAAATCGCCGGCGGCGCCGTTTCAAGCCTCGTCCCCCCCAAAGGCCATGGGCCGGCGTCGGACCGGGCGAAGTGCCGGCCGGTCCCCCCCTGAATGACACCGAGTCGTCCCATGACCGACCCGCCGCCAGGCCCGCTCGATAGCGCAATACAGCCCACGGTTCGCAACCTGGGGGCGGTGCCGGTCTATAACTGTCATGTCTACCTCTCAAGGCCGGCCGCGGGCGGCCCGATCACGGCGCGCAGTGCCACCTTGCCGGAGGTGCAGGCCAGCGGCCGCACGGAGCGCGAAGCGCTCGCAAACGTGGTGCGGGCGTTCAAGGCGGCGATCAGCCGCTACACAGCCGCGGGGCAGGCTATTCCCTGGGTCGATCCACCCCTGCCGGCGGCCACAGGCGAACAGCCCCGCTGGGTGCCCGTGCATTTCTAGCCCGCCGAGACGTGCGGGCAGCAGTTCAGAGCGACGTCAATCGTCGTCGTCATCGTCATCATCGTCGTCATCATCGTCGTCGTCATCGTCATCATCGACGACGACGAGAGTTCTCTTCTTCTTCGGCTTCTTTTCAGGTACCGCGGGCTGACGGCTGCCGAGCCAACTCAGGCCGTGCAACATCAGGGCGGCCGCGCCGACGGCGGCGAAGACGGTCTTCAGCTGTTGGCCCCGAGTCTCGCCGGCGATGTCGGTCCAGCCCATCGTGTGCCGGGTGGGCGAGGCCGAGCCGCCCACCGCCGGTCGATCCAGCGGCGAACGTCCGGGCAGCGACCGGCCGTCGAAGGTGCTGGTGCCTGGCCGCGAGATGGCCGCGGCACGCTCGGACTGAATCGAAGCCTGCCGGTCCGTCGGGGCTGGGTTCATCGCGGGGGGGGCCGGCGGTCCGGGAGTCGGGCGCATGTCGGCAATCGGCTGCGCCGCGCGGGTCGGCTTGCGATTGATTGAGCCTGGCCAGCGAGGGCACGATGGGGCGCGCGTTATTCTGCATCGAGACCGGTTGGGCCATGACGCGCCCGCCGGGTTGGCTTGCGCCGCCGGCCCGGCTCCGCCGGCAATCATCGTGCGTCCGTCGAGCAACTCGCGCTCAGGCACAACCGACGAAAGGAACCACTGCACGCGCCCGCAATAACTGCCGGCCGTGCGGCCGTGCCCTTCGCCGAACAGCACGCCGGCCATTTCGCCCCGGCCGTTGAAGATCGGGCCTCCCGAGTCTCCTTGCCGCGCCGTGGCCGCGAGTTCGACGATCTCGAAAGGAAATTGCGGGCCAGGAGCCACGTATTGCGTGCAGCGGCCGCTGGCCGCCCGGTACTTGCCCGGGCCGTAGCCGGCAATCGTCAGCGAATCGCCCGGCTGCGGCGCCGTTTGCGCCAGACGGACGGGTTCGGCCTTGGGCCGCCAGATGGTGATCGCGGCCAGGTCCCAGTCGCGATCGGCTTTGAGCACGGTGCCGGTGGACTGGAAACCGTCGGGAAAAATCACGACCAGCTGGCCGGTCAGTTCGTTGATGACGTGCCAGTTGGTGATAACCAGGCCGTGCTGGTCGTTCTTGGCCACCAGCGCGCCCGAGCCGTACGACGTGCTGTCGCGGCCCGGGGCCACGATGCGGACGACGGCCGGATGGACGGGCGCCTGGCTCGCCGGATCCGAGCTGAATGGGTTTTGCCATCCTGCGTGGGCCGAAGCCACGAGGATCGCCGACAACAAGATGGCCGACAGCAGCTTCACGTCGTGGGGGCTTTGCTCAACCGGCGCCGCGCTTGCTCGTTCTTGACGATCAAACGCAACAGCTCCTGGCGCAGTTGTTCTTTTTCGCCAACCTTGGCTTGGGGTTCCGTCTTGGTTTGGGACATGTTTTCCTTTCAGGCGGCGATCGGACGGCCGCCCTTCAATTCGGCCGCACGCGCCGGAAACGGCTGCCCGCCGTTGTATTGGTCGCAGAGCCGTTGGAGCTCGGCGCGCAAAGCATTGTCCACCAGCCGGGTGAGCGTCAGGTGCGCCGGATGACCCGCCAGGTACACGGCGGCGTTGCGGGCCTCGTCGAGCACGTCGCTGGCGACATAGAGCGTGGTGCGGACATTCGCCGCGCTGCCACGCGGGGCCGCGAGGCTGGGCGTTTCAGCGCCGGTCGAACCTTCCGGAAGACTGTGCAGAGCGAGCTTGAGCATGCCAGGTGGCCTCGACGGGGACGGGAAGTTCGGCGACCGAGTGGACTAGCGTTTGAGACCGCGCCGGGCTCGGCAGGTGGTCTGCCAGACTCCGCATGCGCTCGAGATCCGCTTTCCACCAAACATCGGACGATTGCGGACGTTTCGTACAACGTCTGACGTTTGCCCGGCAGCGCTTGCCCGGTGTGCATAGCCGTTACGGCCGGCAGAGTCTGCCAGGGGCGATCGATGGGGGAGCGAGCTGGGCGCGCCGCGGTGGAAACAAGCCCCTTCGCCGCCATCGTTCGCGCCCCGCCGACGCGAGGGCAGCGTCCCGCGCAGTGTCCTATTTGCCGCGGCTACGGCGGCGCCAAGCCGGGATGACGGCAATTGGTGACAACACGTTGTCACAACACCTTGCCCGGTGGCTGCGAGTGGAAAGTCCGCCGGCCTATGCTGGCTTCGCCTAGAGCGATTTGCGGCTCGGTTTTGTTTCCGGCAGCTCGAGGCGGGGGGCGATCAAGCAGGACTCGACCGGCCATGGATAAACTGGTTCTCGTGCACTTTTCGGACATTCACATCGGCAGCACGCTCTTGGGGACGGTGCGTTACAAGCCCCTGGAAGCGCGTAACGGCCACTCAATTTTGCTCTGCCAGCATTTGCAAAATTCGTTCAGCCGCGGGAGGAGGGATTCGGTGCCGAACGATTTCGAGCTCGGCAATGACGAGCGATTGCACTTCGTGCTCAGCGGCGATTTGACGCGCGTCGGCAGCCGCAATGATTTCCACCTGGCGTATCAATGGCTGCACAGACAATGGACTTTGCCTGGCCCGACGCAGCCGCCCCGGCATGTTGGCCTGACGCTTCCTGCAGACGACCTGCACACGGTGCCGGGCAATCACGACCAGTGGGATGGACATTCTCCCAGCCTGCAGCAAGGTATTTCACCTCCGGCGTACAATCCCCACCTCGCGCCCACCTGGTTCAAGGCGACGCCTTGGCACGTAGCGATTCCCAGCCCAAAGAAAGCGTTCGTTTTGGATTTGTTCGGTGTGGACTCTAACTCCGGCCTGGCAGGCGAGGGGGGCAATTTCTTCGCCGAGGGGGCCATTTCGGATGCCCAGTTTAAGGTGCTCGGCGCTATGCTCAAAAATAGCCGCAAGGCTGAGACCGCCGATGGCATCCCACGGCTACGGGCAATCGTTTGCCACCACTCGTTCCACCAGGTAGGAGCGACGGCGTGCTTGCGCACACCTTCGATCGACCGGCTGACCCAGCTGGCGCATGCCTACGACGTGGCGGCGATCCTCACCGGACACATGCACAAGGTTGCGCACGATCGGTATCCCACCAACGCTCATCAAGTGTTTTGGGAGCTACGCGCTGCGTCCGCGGTGCAAAACGGCGAGCAAAAAGGGCTGCACGGATTCTCGGCGCATGAACTGGCGATCGAAGCGGGTCGACCGACGTGGAAGGCGCACCAATATGAATTGGCCGCCAACAAGCGCCGTTTCTCCCGCGTGACTGTCCATCACGACATCCGCTGACCCGGTCCGGCAAACGGCTACGCGTCTGCGGCCAGGTGCGACCAAAGAAATACGAGTGCTTCGGTATTCGCGCCGCACTCCTGCGGGCCGTCGACGCGCGTTTGTCGATCGCGCAGCGATCGATGAAACATTTCCGCGATCTCCTGACGCGATCGATTGCACGCGAAGGCCACATACTCGACTAATTGATCAACCGCCGAGTCCGCCGGAGTGGGTTGGTAGCTTCTCTCGTCTGTCTGGCGAGTATGCATGTCCGTAAGCGCGGCCTGCACCAAAAGCTCGTCCAGTAGTTCGAAAACCCTGGCATCGAACTTTAAAAGGTGCAGATCCAGAGGGCTCGGAAGCTCCTGAGGACCGGGCGCGGCGTCGACGAGCCAATCAGGCAGCTCGTTTGCCGCCTCAGCCGGTTCGTCAAGGCTCCAGCGCAACCTGTCCGGCGCCTGATTCCCAGAGAGAGTGGGAAACGCGAAATTCGGGGGAAGCAAAAGGTGCCAATGCTGGACATTCGCCAGGAATGCGTCAGCCAATGCCGCCGACACTTCGAGCGAAAAATCCCCGTACAGGTTGAACGCCTGGGCCGCTTCGCTCCGCAGATCGATCCCCGTCGTGGCGTTTGGCTCCCAGCGTAGTAGGGCCTCGGCGTTGTGCCACGATACGAGCACCTCACCTGCTCCCTCCATCGCTACATTCTCGGGCTGCCGGGCCTCAATGCTCAGGCCAAGTCCAGCCAGCGCGGTTTCAACGCGATCGATCCGCTCCGCCGCCGAAGCGCGGGCGAACGCTGAATGGGCTAATTCCGAGACCTGCAAAACGATGTCGATGAATCGGGCGATTGCCCCGCGGAAGCGGTCCTCGCGACTGGCACGTTCCTGGAGCCAACGATACGTTTCGGTCAGGACTTGGCGCTGCCGAGGATCTTGCAGATCGCCGCGGTCTATCGCGTGAGTCCAGAGCTCGTGAAAATGCGGGAACCCTTGCCCGGAGCCTGACGGCTGGACGGCTTGAAAGTAGCGCGTCATTCCCTCGCCCAGCTCGACGACTTGCGGTGCGTACTGTTGCAGAAAACCGCACTGCTCGAATTGCGCGGGGAGCGACGTGGTAACTGGTTTCGCGGGGGTCAGTTTGAGAGGAGCGATGGTAGCCATTTGTATGTCTCCGGTAGCAGTTTCAAAACCTTGTTGTTTTAATTGACTCAGCAGGCGCGACATAACGCGCCGTTTTCTCGAACGCAGTGTCGAAGCCGACATCCGCCACTGCTCGGCAAGATTTGTCGCCCAAGCGTCGTCTCCCGCATGTTCGGCGAAGGCAAGCAGGATGTCCCGATCCGGCTGTCTCAGGCGGGCCAGAAAGGCCTGGATTGCGGTTAGCTCAGGCGAGACACGCGGAGTCGCCGCCGACAGATCGTCGCTTTCGCTCGCCAGAGAGCCCCGTTGGGCTGGAGACAACTCGGAAAGGTAGTACCTCGGCTCGCCCGCGCGCTTTCTCGCGATCTCGAGCGACTTGAGAACGCGCAATCAGGTAAAACCAGGTGTACAACGAAGACTTGCTCGGGTCGTAGCGATCTCGGTAATTCCAAAGGCGCAGCAGTGCTCGCTGCAAAGCGTCGTCGAGATCACCTTCGTCCAATACATGCTGAAACCCTTTCTTTAGTCGCCCTAACACTGCCGGACTGAATCGCTCGAAGATCTCCCTAAGCACCGCAGAGTCTTCCTCGCGCAGCCGCTTGCCCAGGTCTCGCGAAAGCGATGCGATCTCGCCTTCCTCCTCGGACGTCTTGTTCGAATGCGCCTGAGACATAAAACACTTCGAAGTTCGGACCGCCACGCGTTTGGATCGGACCCCCGCCTCTCGGTCGAACGGGCGGAAATCTGTGGATATTTCCCGAACATACTCGGCAACGCGAGCAAACAAACTAGCGCGAGTCGTCGAATCCCAAACGACCCCGCAGCGCTTTCGATGATTGCTTCTGAAACTATATACGGCCGGGGCGTTGCAGGGATGTCGTTTTTATTTGCGTAAGTTATTTAAGGTAAATGGGTTCCGTCACTTATTTATTCCCGGTCCGCGTCCGGCTCCCGGGCTCCGCTATCGGCTGGGAGGCGCCCTTTGCACCGTTCGCATGTCCCGGGGTGATTCGGGTCAGGGGGAATTGTGCCGGAGGTTCGATGCCGTGCCGCCTATCCCGGTCACAATTCACTTTGCCTCGGCTGGGGCCGAACATTCGGCCTGTTCGAGATCCGTGAGGGTGCTCCACGTATTCATGGCTGACGCTCATGGCGGGTGAAGTGGGTTCGGCACGCGCCCCAACGAAAAAGGGCCGTCCGACATTTGTCGAACGGCCCCTGGTTGATTCAGTTCCGCTTGGAGCGCTGGGCGCCTGTGAGCTTAATTCCCCGCCAGCGGAGCCAATACCTGGCCATAGGCCGAGAGCGAAGCGGAGGTCTCGTCCTGCAAATCGGTGCGGATCGTGATCTGTTGCACGATCTTGCCCGGGTCCTTGTTCGCCTCAAAGGTCACGGGAATCAAATGCACCGTCTTGGCTTCGGTGGGCAGTACGAACGAGAACGACGGGTCCGGGCAATCGACGCCCAGCACGCAGAACGGCCGCTTGCCTTTGACCACGATCTGCTTGGTGATGGTCTGGCCGGGTTGCAGGATGCCGAGCATCAGCGACGAAGGACTCACGGTCAGGTCGGCCACGACGTAGCCCTCGACCTTAACCGGAAACTGCGGCGAACGGCGATCGTTCGTGCGCAGGATCAGCTCTTCGGCCACGAAGCCCGGAGGCGCTGATTTGTCGAGGCTGACGGCCAGTTTGTATGCCACGCGGCCGCCGGCCCGCGAGACTTCCTGCACGTCGGCGTGCAGGTAGGGCGAGTTGGGCTCGACGCCGAGGATCTGCCAGTCGTTACGGCCGGCGTAGTCGATCGTGACGGTCTTTTCGGCGCCGCTGCCGCTGGGGATCTGGCCCAGGGCCACTTCACCCGGATCGACGACGACGTCGGTGCGGATGTAGCCGTGCACTTGCAGTTGCACTTCGGCGTAGAAGGGCTTGTCGATCGTCACCGTCACCCGGGCGCCGCGCTGGCCGCTGAAGGCCCTTGTGTTGAACTCGGCGATGATGGCGCCCTTTTCCCAGGAGGCGAGCGTCTCTTTCTGGATCCGGGGAATCGTGCAGCCGCAGCTTGCCCGGACGCCGGAAATGTGCACGTCCTCCTTGTACGGATTGACCATTTCGAAGGCGTACTCGACCTTCGCGGCCTTCGGCACCGAGCCGAACTCATGGGTCTTTTCTTTGAACATCTTTTCGGCCCATTCTTGGGCCGAGGCGGTCGCCGTAACACCGGCGACGAGCAACCCGGCGCAGCGGGCTGCGAATGTGAAGCGATTGGTCTTGGGCATGGATTTCCCCCCCCGCAAGCACGCCGAATTCCGGCCCCTCGAAGGGCCCGTATGCGAAAAAAAAGCCCCGGCCATGACGGTAACCGTCATAGGACGAGGCGATCACAACCAAATCCTGGCTCGCCGGTCGTCCTTGAGCGGCAGCTAAATCAGTCTACCCCTTGGTTGCATAAAGTCAAACTAGTGAAAAAAGACATCTTGGGGCGCGCAGGCCATGTGCCTTTGTCGCACCAATCGGCACGGTCGGCGCCGACTTTGACGTCCCCAGGGGCGCTCGGAGCGCCGTGGCTCCGGTCGTCTATGCCGAAGGTATGATAGGCGCGCGCACCGCGCCGGGCAACCCGCCCGGCTGTGCGTTTGGCAAGACTAATCCGACACCTGGCGAGTGGATGAATCGCCCGGTGCGGTGCGCGACAGCGCCGCAGCGATCTCGCGTGCCCGAAGCACCGTCGGAAGCTGCTCGATCGTCACCGGCAGGGCAATCGACCAGTTCGGCCGCTGCGCGCTCATGGTGTTGGGCATGTTCGGCCGCCGTTCAACGGCCAATGCGTCGTCGAGCGTCGCCGACAGGACCATCGACGGCGCGGACCCGAGCGCCCGATGCACGCCGGCGATCAGCGCGTCGGCCGAGGCGCCAGCCTCCAGACTGGCGGCGCGGAGCAGCTTTTCCTGCATGTCGCGCTCGCCATCCAGGTTGGGTGCCAATTCGAGCGCTTGCTGTTCGGCCAGATCGCTGCCGCTCCACAGCCCGGCGACCGTGGGCAGATCGTGGGTGGTCACGCCGGCGACCGCTTTGAACGGATACTCGGCCGGCGGCCTTTCCTCGAAACAGACCAGGGCGTAGGACAGCATGTCGTAGGCGGCCAGTTTCTCGCGGACGCCCGGCTCGACGGTTCCCAGGTCTTCGCCGACTACGAACGCCTGCGCCCGGACGCTCTCCAGGGCGATGATGCCCAGCAGGTCGTCGACCGGATAACGGACGTAGGCCCCGTCCTTGGCGTCCATGCCGTCGGGGATCCAGAACGAGCGAAACAGCCCGAGCACGTGATCGATCCGCAAGCCGCCGGCGTGGCGCAGCGCCGAGCGCACGATCTCCACCAGCGGCTGATAGCCGGCGGCGCGCAGCTTATGCGGGGCCAGCGGCGGCAAGCCCCAGTTCTGGCCGAGTGTATTGAACAGGTCGGGGGGCACACCCATCGCCGCTCCCTCGGCCAGGATGCCTTGCCAGGCCCAGGCGTCGGCGCCATAGGGGCTGGCGCCGATCGGCAAGTCCTGCATCAGCGGAAGTTCGGCGGCAGCCCGGGCCAACTGCTCGTCCACAAGCCACTGGAGCCACTGGTGGAAGCGGCAGCGGGCGCGCTGCTCGTCGGCGAAGCGCCACGGCTGCACCGGCCGGTTGGCGATACTCAGCACTCCAGCTGCGCCAATTCGAACCAAAGCGCTCGGCCAACGTGCACCAGGCCGCGTACTGCCGCAGCGATTCCCCTTGCTCGCGACAGAATAGCTCGAACCGTTCGTCGGGGCGAAAGTGCTCCCAGAGCTGTTCCAGCGCCTGCAGCTTGAACCGGTAGACCCGGTCGCGATCGACGAGCGGCTCGGCATCCAGCGCGCGGGCCTGCCGGGCCAGGGGCTCGAGCGTGCCGGCCAAGTCGGCGAAGCCGGGCACCTGCTCGATCCGCAAATAAAGTGGATTACGGAACCGCCGGCTGCTGGGGTAATACGGGCTGGCCTCTTGCGGCAGTCCCGGCGCGGCCGCGGAAAGCGGGTTGGTGATCAACACTCCCGCGCCCAAATCGCGCGACCAGCGGGCCAGCGCGGCCAGATCCGCCAAATCGCCGATGCCCCAGCTTTGCCGGCTGCGGGCGGCATACAGCTGCACGGCCCAGCCCCAAGTCTTCAGATCCGGCGGCAAGTAGCAACGCCCGGGCGAGACGATCAGCCGCACGCTCTGACCCGAGCGCGGGTGAAACCAGTGATAGCCCAGCGGCACGTCGTCCGGCACTGGGCCGTCCAAGGGCAGGCTGCCGCCGGATTCGAGTTCGATTTCTCCGCTGCCGGCGTAGCGCTGACCTGAGCCGCGGCGGATCACCCAAACCGTCGGCTGCTCGGGGCCGGCGCCGGGCTCGACGCCCATACGCGCGATGGATCGCGGTGCGCGTCTCGGGCGAGGTCGCGCAGTGCGCACCCAAGGCGTCCTCGTATTGGTCGTCGACTCCCCAGGCGTCGGTGGTCATCGATCGTAGCGGCTAGCGTCGGCGGAGCTGGTGACCCGGGTCGTCGGCACGCGAGAGATCTCCCTGGCTGGCTCGAAATGGAACATATTCCCCGCCCATCGCTCGGCCCGGCGGTCGGAATGCGCCGAAGCCGGTCGAATGCTAGACGGCTGGTGGAAGAAGGTCAAGCAAGACCCCCGGGGCCCTGCCCTGCCGGGCGCAGCATGGACGCTACGCGTCAGCTAAACTGGGAGGGCCGTGCCGGCTCTCGGCCGGCGGTCGATCGACGTCCAGTTCGAGCGGGAGTACTGCGATGCACGGTGTCCGGCGTTTTTCCTGTGTCCGGCGATTTTCCTGTGCCCTGCGTTTTTGCGGTTTGGTTTTTCTGCTGCTGCCCGGCGCCGTCTGGGCGCCGACTGGCAGCCGGCCAAAGGACCTCTGGCGACGCGCTGGGCCAAGGATGTCGCGCCGGACAAGGCGCATCCGGACTACCCGCGTCCGCAACTGGTTCGTTCGCTGTGGCAGAACTTGAACGGCCTGTGGCAATGCGAGTTGGCGGAAAAGGCGCTCGCCGCTCCGCCGGCCGAATTCCACCAGCAGATTCTTGTGCCGTTTCCGGTCGAGTCGGCGCTGTCGGGCGTGATGAAGCCGACCAGGCACGTCTGGTATCGCCGCACGTTCGAGTTGCCGGCCGCCTGGCGCAAAAGCGGATGCTGCTGCACTTCGGCGCCGTCGATTGGGAAGCCACGGTCTGGGTGAATGGCAAAGAACAAGGAACACATCGCGGCGGCTACGACGCCTTCAGCTACGACATCACCGACGCTCTGCGCCCCGCGGGGGCCCAGGAAATCGTCGTGCGCGTGTTCGATCCGTCGAGCGCCGGCGATCAGCCGCGCGGCAAGCAGGTCGAGAATCCGGGCGGGATCTTCTACACCCCCACGACGGGCATCTGGCAAACCGTGTGGCTCGAGCCGGTGTCGGTCCAGCGGATCGAGCGGCTCGACATCACGCCCGACCTGGATGCCTCGGCCCTGCGGCTGACTGTCGTCGGCGCTGGCACGGCCGAGGCCGATTCGGTCGAAGTGATCGTTCGCGACGGCAAGAACGAGGTCGCCCGCGCGACGGGCAAGCCGGGCGCCGAGCTGGCGATCCAGCTTCCCGCCGCCAAGCGCTGGACTCCGCAGGATCCGCACCTGTACGACCTGGAAGTCGCCCTGACGCACGAGGGCAAGATCTCGGACCGGGTCGAAAGCTACTTTGGCCTGCGCAAGATCGGGCTGGCGCGCGATGCGGAAGGCCGGCAGCGCATCCTGCTCAACGGCGAACCGCTGTTCCAGGTGGGGCCGCTCGACCAGGGCTTCTGGCCCGATGGTCTGTACACCGCGCCGACCGATGAAGCCCTGCGCTACGACATCGAAATCACCAAGAAGCTCGGCTTCAACATGACCCGCAAGCACGTCAAGGTCGAGCCGGAGCGTTGGTATTACTGGTGCGACAAGCTGGGTCTCTTGGTCTGGCAGGACATGCCCAGCGGCGACAACAAAACGCCCGAATCGAAAAAACAATACGAGCTGGAGCTCGACCGGATGATCGCCGGCCGACGAAATCATCCTTCGATCGTCCTCTGGGTGGTGTTCAACGAAGGCTGGGGCCAATTCGACACCGAGCGGCTCACCGCCCATGTCAAACAGCTCGATCCCTCGCGCCTGGCCAGCAATGCCAGCGGCTGGACCGACAAGTTGGCCGGCGACGTGCTCGATATCCACGTCTATCCCGGGCCGGGTGCGCCCGACGCCGACGCGCCCCGGGCCGGCGTGCTGGGCGAGTTCGGCGGGCTGGGCCTGGGGGTCGACGGCCACACCTGGGAGAAGAAAACCTGGGGATACCAAGGCACCTCGAGCGGCACGGAGTTGACCTCCCGCTACCAAAGCCTGCTCCGCGACACCTGGGAATTGAACCAGGCCAAGGGCCTCAGCGCGGCGGTCTACACCCAGATCACCGACGTCGAGACCGAGGCCAACGGCTTGCTCACTTACGATCGCGAAATCATCAAGGTCGATCGCCGCAAAACGGCCGCCGCCAATCGCGGCCGCTTCCCGGAGCTGCGGCCTCTGGCCGCCACCAGCGAGCGCCAGGCCCAATCCTGGCAGTACACGTTCGAAAAGCCGGCCGAGGAGTGGAGCAAGCCCGGCTTCGACGCCGGCAAATGGAAAACCGGGCCCGGCGGCTTCGGCACCCGGACCACGCCAGGCGCCGTCGTCGGCACCGTATGGGACACGCCCGACGTCTGGCTCCGCCGCGAGTTCGAAGTGCCCGACCGCAAACTGGACGAAATCGTCTGCCGGCTGCATCATGACGAGGACGTGACCGTTTATATCAATGGTGTCAAAGCGCTCGAGTTGAAAGAGTTCAGCACCGCCTACGGCGAGCAATCGCTTACCGCCGACGGGCTGGCCGCGCTCAAGCCCGGCAAGAATGTCCTGGCCGTCCATTGTCATCAAACCTCGGGCGGGCAGTTCATCGACGTCGGACTGGCCGAACTGATTCCGCTGGCCGACGCGACCGCCGGGCAAAAGCCTTGGACCTCGCTGTTCGACGGCCAGTCGTTGGGCAAATGGAAGTCGACCGATTTCGCCGGCCACAACGAGGTCGAGGTCAAGGACGGCCAGATCGTGCTCAACGTCGGCAACGAGATGACGGGCATCACTTGGACCGGCGAGCTGCCCAAGATGAATTACGAGATCAAGCTCGAAGCCATGCGCGTCGACGGCACCGACTTTTTCTGCGGCCTCACGTTTCCGGTCAACGATTTGCCCTGCAGCTTGATCGTCGGCGGTTGGGGCGGCGGGGTGGTGGGCATCTCCAGCCTGAACGGCAAGGACGCGGTGCGCAACGAGACCACCCACTACGCCGAGTTCCAGAAAGGCCGCTGGTACAAGATCAAGCTCCGCGTGACCGAGGGCAAGCTCGAAGCCTGGATCGACAAGAAGCAGGTGATCGACGTCGACACTCGGGACAAAACGATCGGCATCCGTCCCGAAGTCGAAAAATCGCGACCGCTGGGGATTAGCTCCTACGCCACCACCGCGGCCTTGCGGAAGATCAAGATTCGCGAGCTTGCGCCCGAAGCGGCCCCGCCGCCCACGAAATAACCACCGGCCGTTGTTCCCGTCACCCGAGCGAGCTGCGACCATGAGCCGCGCGGATCGTCGACAATTCGTCCGGCAGACATGCGGCTGGGCCGGCGGCGTACTGCTGGCCTCGCGGGGCACTGTCTGGGCCGAGGAGCCGCGGCTGGAACTGGCCACGTTTCGGGCCGATGTTTCGCCCCCCATCGGACATCCTTTGTGCGGCGGCTGGATCAAGCCGGTCGAGGCCCAGGACGATCCGCTCGAAGCCATCGGCCTGGTCCTGCTGGGCGCGGGCGAGCCGATCGTGATCTGTGCCGTCGATTGGACCGGTTTGCTCAACGGGGCCCACCGGGCCTGGCGCGAAGCACTGGCCGCGGCCGCGGGCACCTCGCCGGAGCGGGTCGCCGTGCAGTGCGTCCATCAGCACAACGCACCCATGATCTGCCCCGAGGCTTTTCGCATTTGCGCCGCGCAGCCCGACTTGTCCGGCGCCGTCATGCAGCCCGAGTTCGTCGCAGGGCGCAAGCCCGGGTGGCCGCCGCCCTGCGCGAGTCGCTCGCCCGGCGCCGCCAGGTCACTCACGTGGCAACCAGCCAGGCCCGGGTCGAACGCGTGGCGAGCAACCGGCGGATCATCGGCCCCGACGGCAAGATTGCCCAGTGGCGGGCGAGCAGCAGCAAGAATCCGCTCCACAAGGAACTGCCCGAGGGATTGGTCGATCCCTGGCTGAAGACGGTTGCCTTCTACGCGAAAGACGACCGCGTGGCAGCCTGTCATTACTACGCCACGCATCCGATGAGCTATTACGGCGATGGACGCGTGTCGAGCGATTTCGTCGGCCTCGCGCGGCGGCAGGTGCAACAGTCCGATCCCGAGTGCATGCATGTTTATTTCACCGGTTGCGCCGGCAACGTGGCGGCCGGCAAATACAACGACGGCACGCCCGAGGCCCGCCGCGAGCTGACCGAGCGGATGCGCACCGCGCTCGCCGCTTCACTGGCCGGACTGAAACCGAAGCCCGTCGGCCGCGTGGGCTGGAAGACCCAGGAAATCCTGCTCGAACCGCGGGCCGAACTGCGCGACGACGCGTTGGCCGCTCTCGTGGCCGACGGCAAGCGCGCACGCAGCGAGCGGATCATCGCCGCGATGCGGTTGGGCTGGCTGCGCCGCTCGGCCGAGCGCGTGCCGATCGTGCTCAGCGGGCTGCATGTCGACGACGTCAGCTTGCTCCACCTGCCGGCCGAGTCGTTTGTCGAGTATCAACTGCTGGCCCAGAAGCTGGGCGGCAATCGCTTCGTGGCCGCGGCCGCCTATGGCGACGGCGGTCCCTGGTATTTGCCCACGCGCGAGGCGTATCCTCAGGGGGGTTACGAAGTGGATGTCGCGTTCTGCGCGCCACGATCGACGACGTACTCAGCCGCGGCATCGAAAGTCTGTTGGCGCCGTCATGAGTCGACAATCCCCTAGCGCAGCGGCGGTGATCCTGATCACGCTGGCGGCGTGCGCTTTGAACCTGCGCGCCGCTGAGCCTCCGCCGCCTCAACATGCGGAGCTGCTGACCTATCGCACTGCCGACGACCAGGACCAGCCGGTCAAGACGCCCGCCGACTGGGCTCGGCGGCGGGAACAAATCCTCGCGGGCATGCAGCAGGCGATGGGCGAACTGCCCAGCCGAGACAAGCTGCCGGCGCTGGACGTCCGGGTGAGCGAAGAAGTGCGCGAGGAAAAGTTCACGCGCCAGGCCCTCACGTTGGCAGGCGACGGGCGGGACCGGATCGGGGCCTGGCTGTATTTGCCGGCCAATCGCCCTGCCGGCGAAAAGCTGCCCGCCGTTCTTGCGCTGCACCCGACCGGCGCCCTGGGCAAGAAGATCGTCGACGGCCAGGGCAAACCGAATCGGGCCTACGCCCGGGAGCTGGCCGAGCGGGGCTACATCGTGCTGGCCCCCGATTATCCCTCGTTCGGCGACGACCGCTGCGACTTCTCCGATCCGCGCTACGCGTCGGGCTCGATCCGGGGCGTGTTCTACCACATGCGCTGCGTGGACCTGCTCGTTGCCCGGGCCGACGTCGACCCGGCGCGCATCGGCGCCATCGGCCATTCGCTGGGCGGTCACAACGCCATGTTTCTGGCGGCTTTCGACCCGCGAGTCAAAGCCCTCGTGTCCAGCTGCGGCTGGACCCCGTTTCACGACTACTACGAGGGCCGGTTGGCCGGCTGGGCTCAGCCCTGCTACATGCCGCGGATCCGCGAAGTTTACGAGCTCGACCCCGACCGCGTGCCGTTCGACTTCGATCAAATCGTGGCCAGCTTTGCGCCGCGGGCGTTTCTTTCGATCTCGCCGCTGGCGGACGACAATTTCAGCGTCGCCGGCGTCAAGCGCGCCCTGCCCAAGGCCGAGCAGGTCTATCGCTTGTTTTCCGCGGCCGACCGCCTGCAGGTTCGCTACCCCGATTGCGGGCACGACTTTCCGCCGGCCGAACGGCAGGCTGCGTATGCTTTTTTGGATCGGGAGCTGGCCGCCACGGCAGCGGGCGCCGACGACCTGGCGGGCGAGTTGCCGCGGATCGCGCCGCGCGAGCCAGCCGCGGCAAGCGAGACGTTTTCGCTGATCCCCGGCTTTCATGTCGAGCTGGCCGCCGCCGAGCCTGTGGTCTGCTCGCCGGTGGCGCTCGAGTTCGATGAGCGCGGGCGGGCCTTCGTCGTCGAAATGTGCGATTACTCGGAGCAGGAGCAAGACGCGCTCGGCACCGTCCGCCTTCTGGAAGACCGCGACGGCGACGGCCGCTTCGAGCACAGTTCGGTCTACGTCGATCACTTGTCTTGGCCCACGGCGGTGGCCTGCTTCGACGGCGGCGTGTTTGTCGGCGCTGCGCCGGACATCTGGTACTGCAAAGACACCGATGGCGACGGCCAGGCGGACGTCCGCCGCCGTGTGTTCACCGGCTTCGGCCGCGGCAACGTCCAGGGATTGCTCAACAGTTTTCGCTGGGGGCTCGACAATCGGCTGCACGGCGCCTCCAGCAGCGCGGGCGGACGGATCGTCACGGTCGACCACCCCGATCGACCGGCGGTCGATGTCGGCGGCCGGGATTTTTCGTTCAATCCGCGCGCTCGACTTTCGGGCCGAGAGCGGCGGCGGGCAGCACGGCATGTGCTTCGACGATTGGGGCCGCAAGTTCGTCTGCTCCAACAGCGATCATTTGCAGTTGGTGATGTTCGAGGATCGCTATTTCGCCCGCAATCCGCGTTTTCCGGCGCCGGCGGCGCGGCGGAGCATTGCCGCCGACGGGCCCGCCGCCGAAGTGTTTCGGACCAGTCCGGTCGAGCCCTGGCGGACCGTGCGGACTCGCTTGCGGCTGGCCGGAAAAGCGCCGGGACCGATCGAAGGGGGCGGACGCGCCGCCGGTTACTTCACCGGCGCGACCGGCGTGACGATCTATCGCGGCAGCGCGTGGCCGGCGGATATGCGGGGGCAGGCGCTGGTCGGCGACGTGGGGGGCAACCTCGTCCATCGCAAGGCCCTGGACGCCGCCGGCTTGGCGCTCGTCGGCCGGCGGATCGACCCGGATCGCGAGCTGCTGACCTCGACCGACAATTGGTTTCGTCCGGTCCAGTTCGCCCAGGCGCCGGACGGCTGCTTGTACGTGATCGACATGTATCGCGAGGTGATCGAGCATCCGCGTTCGCTGCCCCCGGAGATCAAGCGGCACTTGGACCTGACCAGCGGTCGCGATCGCGGCCGGCTCTACCGCCTGGCGCCCGACGGATTCAAATTGCCCGCGGCGCCGCAGCTCGACCGGGCTTCGACGACGGAGCTGGTGGCCACGCTGGCCCATCCGAACGGCTGGCATCGCGACACGGCCGCCCGGCTGCTGTTCGAACGGCGCGATCCGGCGGCCGAAGCGCCGCTGGCCGATCTGGCTCGCGACAGCAGTTCGCCGCTGGGTCGCATGCACGCGCTGTGCGCCCTGGCCGGGCTCGACGCGCTTGGCGCCCCGCGGTTGCTGGCGGCCCTGGCCGATCCGGATGCCAAAGTTCGCGCGCATGCGGTGCGCCTGGCCGAGCCGCTTGCGCCGATCCATCCGGCATTGGGCGACAAACTACGGCAAATGGCCAACGATCCCGATCCGCAGGTGCGCTTTCAACTGGCCTTTACGCTGGGCGCGCTGCCCGGTGCCGCGCCGGCCGCGGCGCTGGCCAGAATCCTGGCCCGGGATCCGGCCGAAGCGGATCTGCAAACGGCGGTTTTCAGTTCCGTCGCGGGTTGTCGCGGCGAGGTGCTGGCCCAGCTCGTGGGCGACGCGAATTACTGCGCCCAGCCGGCGGGACCTGCCGTGCTGCGAGAACTGGCCGACCAGATCGGTGCCACGGCCGATGCGGCGGCGCTCGACGTTTTGGAGAATGCCCTTGCCGCGCCCGCCGCTCACCAGCCGCCGGTCGCCCGGGCGCTGCTCGTCGGCCTGCTGGACGGCCGGGCGAAGTTGCCCCCCTCGGCCCGCGATCGGATGCCGCCGCTTTCCCCGCGGTTCGTGGCGGCGCGTGCCGAACTGCTGGAGAAATGTCGCGAGACCGCCGTCGACCGGCAAGCGCCGATCGACGAGCGGACGGCAGCCACCTGTGCGCTGCGGATCGGCGACGAAGCGTCGGTCGTGCCCGTTCTGGCCGGGCTGGTGGGGCTCGACGAGCCGCCGGAGATCCAGGCCGCCGCGATCGCCACGCTGGGCCGGCTCGGCGGGCCTGCAGTGGCCCAAGCCCTGTTCGATGCCTGGCCGCGCTTGAGTCCGGGGCTGCGGTCGGCCGCTCTCGACGTGCTGCTGTCGCGCCCGGCGTGGTCGGCCGCGCTGCTGACCGCCTTGGAAAGCGAAACGCTGGCCGCCGCGGAAGTCGATCCGGCGCGGATCAAGCTGCTCGAGCTGAGCGCCGAGCCCGATTTGCGCGAGCGCGCCGCGCGGCTGCTTGCCCGGGCCGCAGGCGGGCCGCGGTCGGAAGTGCTGGCCGCGTATCGGGGGGCGCTCGATCTGCCGGCCGACGCCGAGCGCGGCCGGGCCGCGTTTCGCAAAACTTGCGCGGCCTGCCACCGCCTGGAGAATGCCGGCTTTGAGGTCGGGCCCAGCCTGGCGGCGATCAAGAATCGCGGGCCGGAAGCGATTCTGCTGGCCGTGCTCGATCCTAATCGCGAGGTGAATCCGCAGTACGTCAACTACCTGGCCGTCTTGAACGACGGCCGGACGCTCAGCGGGATCATCGCGGCCGAATCGGCCACGTCGATCACCCTGCGGCGGACCGAGGGCGCCAGCGACGTCGTTCCCCGCGCCGAGCTGGAAGCGCTGCGCAGCACCCGGCAGTCGATCATGCCCGAGGGCTTGGAAAAGCAACTTTCGCATCAGGACCTGGCGGATCTGATCGCGTACTTGCTGCAGATCGACTGACGAGCCGCAGCGCCGGGCGGGAAGGTGGAAGGCGGAAGGCAGAAGGCAGAAGGCAGAAGGCAGAAGGATGAAGGATGAAGGATGAAGGATGAAGGATGAAGGATGAAAACGGCGCCGGCCGCGTGCCTCGGCGCAGCGGTGCCCGGGTCGAGCGGTTGTCGACGAAAAGCAAGATGGCGTGCCGCTGCACGGCAGCGGGTCCACGGCTGTTCAAGATTTGAAAAAGAAACGCTCCGCGCCCCGCCCGTCAGACGCCGGCGGCGTCTGTATGCGGTGTAGCGGCCATTGTTATCTGCGCCGAACCCCTGACGGGTTCGTCGTCGCTGCGCGTCGCCTGAGTGAATCAGGCAGACGCTCCGCTGCGAAGTGACAGTCCCGTAGGGGCCAGCGTCCCCACCACGGCATCATGCCCCGGACCGTTGCCGATTCGGAGCGCGACTGACCGGAGGCGCCGGGCCTTCCGTCACGGAACGGCTCGACGGTGGTCCGGCCCTGGCGGTCTGCATGTCACCCGCCTGCACCGCGAGACGCTGACCTGGGCTTCCGAACGGCAACTCGCGTCGGTCTTGCCCCCGGCCCTTCGACTTTTGCTCAGGGCTGGGGAACAGCGGCTGAAATTCGCGCGGGCGTGGTGGTTTGCCCGAGCGGATTACATCGGTCGCTGCCTTGGCAGACGCGAGAGGAGGGTTCTTTGATCCGCGGCCGGCGCTGTCGATCGACGTGCGATCGGCGGACGCCTGCCTCGGGTCGGCTTACCCCTTGTGCTCCCGGTTCGGTCTTTACGGCGTATGACTTCGCCCCAAAGTTGCGGCTGGAATTCGCAGCCGCGGTGGGGGTCGGTCTGCCCCGCCTGAGAACCCAACAGGCAAGTTCCGCCGGGCACCGCCGGCCCAAGAACTAGCCGGCGGAATTTGGGACGAACCCGCACTCGGATCCTCGCACCGGCCGTAAGGCCAAGAGCGGCAAGGAATTCGCTTGCCGCCTGGCCGATCGCTTGCCCGTGCCCTGGATCGCTGGCAGGATTGCCTTCTTGCCCGGCCGGCCTCCTCTGGCCGACTCGGCTGGCGGAATGATCGCAGATTTGCCGGCGACTTCAAGCGCGTTTTTAGGCCAGGGGGCGCGTCTGATAGAATCGGGTGCGGCGGTTCTGATTCGGCGGGACCGCAGCGATTCTCGGCTGGGCTCTTCGGTTTGGCGCCCGTGGGCGGCCGGCGGTTCCGGCCGGGACACGGAGCGATCGATTTGACTCCCGTCCCCTTTATTTACCCCGTCCCCTTTATTTACCCCCAATGTCAAAAGCGGCAGGAGTAGCGTCATCTTGCTGAGCAGCGAATTAGGCGGCGACGAGTTTTCCGAGTTCATCAATGCGCAGGCCGGCCTAACGCCAGCCGATCGGTTCGAACTGCGGATCGAGTATTCAACACGCAGTGTCGATGATTTGCTCGCGAAGATCGCGGGAATTCGGGGAGTGCAATCGCTGCTGCTGTATAAGTCCGCCGTTTCGGATACAGGCATTGAATTCATTGCCACAATGCCTGAATTACGGCAGGTCACGATTACGGAACTACCCCGTGGCGTCACGGCTGCAAAGTTGGAAGACCTTCGCAGGCGCCTTCCCCTATGCACAATTTCCATCGCAGCCAAAAAATGAACCCACTAATTTGCGCCGCACCCATGACCATCCCCCGCCGCCGCATTCTCCGATTTAGCCTGCGAACGCTGTTCGCATTGGTGACGGTGGTCGCGCTGGCGCTCGGATGGTTGATGTGGCAACGCCAGATCGTGCGCGAGCGGCAAACGATGCGGGACTGGCTGTGGTCTGAGGGTGCTTATGTAGTTGTCGATGCGGCGAGCCCCCGGCACTACGTACAGTTCACCAGTGCGTTCAATCACCGCCCAACGGTGTTAGCCCCGAAACTAACCAGAATCAGAACACAGTCGCAGCCGCGTACTCTACTGCCCCCCGTGCGACGATGGTTCGGGGACGAATACGTCGACGGTATTTGCCTGACCGAAGACCTGACCGCACGGCACGACGAAATCGAAAAGATGTTTCCCGAGTCGATCGTTGTGCTCGAATCGGGCGCGATGAGCGACGATCCCGACCGCGACCTGCTGCTGCGGCAAAAACTCATGCAGCCAACGCGGCTCGCCTTCGTCAATGTCGCTTTGCCGGATGCACTGGACTACCTGCGCGACTTGCTCGGCTTGGAATGCCAGTTGGACCAGCGGGCGCTACAGAAGGCCGGGATCGACGAGAATGCTCCGGTCGGCTTGCCGGCAACGGAACTCCCGCTGGACGAAGCACTGGCAAAGCTGCTGACTCCGCTCAAGCTGACGTTCATCGTCAGGCATGAAGTTGTCGTCATCACCACGGAGGATGGGGTGCAGGAGTACAAGAAGACATTTCCCGGCATGCTTCGTGTGGAGCGGTCGCCATGAATCTGCGTAAGCCCAATCGTCGTTGCTTGCGATTCAGCCTGCGGGTCATGCTGCTCGCTGTGCTGATCATCGGCGCGGCGGTTGGCTGGACGCTGCACAAAGTGCGCGAGCAAGGTTCTGCCGTTGCGGCTCTGAGGGAGTCTGGCTACACGGTAGGCCACGGCAATTTCAACGGCGGTTCGCTAACTTTTCTCGAAATACTCAGGCAACTGTTGGGCGAGCCGGAATTCAGAAATGCCACCTTGGTTGACGGCGTTGGCCTACGAAACGCGGACGCGGGACTTGGCAACGTTCGAAAGCTGCCTGGGCTGAGGTATCTACTGCTAGTCAATTCCGATGTGACCGACGCGGGCCTGGAACATTTGCGCGGGCGCTCGGGGCTGCGTGCATTGACCCTCGACAATACGCAGGTGACCGACGCAGGGCTGGCGAGCCTTCAAGACCTGGCGGAACTGCGAACCATCCGTCTGGACGGCACGCCGATAACCGATGCCGGGTTGGCGAGCCTGCAACGATTGGCCCTGGTAACTGAATTGGGCCTTAGCAGAACCCAAGTGACCGACGCCGGACTCTGCCATCTTCGCGCCATGACTCAGTTGGAGCTACTGAATCTCAGCCAAACGCGGGTCACCGATGCCGGACTGGCCGAATTGCGCGGTCAGGCAAGCCTCCGCGACCTCTCCCTGAACGACACGCAAGTGACCGACGCCGGACTTGCAGAACTAGGTGCGCTGACGCTGCTGGACACCCTCCGGCTCGACGGAACCCAAGTGACCGATGCCGGGCTGGTGAATCTCAGTGGGATGACGCGGCTCAAACGACTCTATTTGGCAAGAACGCGCGTGAGCGACGCCGGGGTGCAACAATTGCAAGCAGCGATTCCGGCATTGGATATTGACCGATCCAAAATCCGCTCAATGATACGATCGTGAACCGGATAGTGGTTCGAATTGAAGAAACGAGCATGAACCTCCCTCCTCGCCGCCGCTGGTTCCGGTTCAGTCTGCGGGCGCTGTTCCTGGTGGTGACGGCGTTCGGCTGCTGGCTGGGCTATCAGCTCAATTGGATTCGGCAGCGAGAGGAATTCTTAGCGAGCGGACGCGGGAGTGAGTCTATTTACGTGATCTCGCACCAGCCGATCCGCGCTCCCAGGGTACTGTCGCTGCTGGGGGAGCGCGGAAGGGTGTTGATCGAGGTCAGCGACTCCAGGGATGTCGCCGAAGCGCGGCGGCTTTTTCCTGAGGCGAATATCTCCCACGCTGGCACGACGAAGACGCCCTTGGGTGAACGGCCCGCGGCCCTCAGGCACGCCGAGCCCGCGACTCAGGCTGACCGGCCAGAGTAATTCGCGAATTGCGGCATTAGCGGTGTGCTAGAAAAGTGGCATGGGCATCTTGCCCATGTGAGTTTCCGCGGGATGCTCACGGCTCCGGCTGACCGGCCATGACCAAGTGAACTAAAGGGGACGGGAGTCAATAACAATGACTCCCGTCCCCTTTAATTCAGCCCCTTTAATTCAGCCTTGGGAAAGAGCGGGCTCATCGCGCAGGATGAATTGGACCGGCGGCTGAGTGACTTTGGAAAACCAAATCCGTTTGAGCCAGGTTATCCGTTAGGCGCGCTGACAAGGCTGGTCGATCAGCTAGTCGCTGAAGGATTGCTCACGATCTGGCAGTGCGACAAGCTTCGAGACGGGAAGTGGAAGGGCTTTTTTCTGGACGGCTACAAAGTTTTGAGCCATTTGAATACCGACGACTCCTATAGCTACTACTTGGCCGAGGACGTCGCTACCGGGCGACAGTTCGCCATGCGGATCACACCGATAACTCGCGCCACGGTCCCGGGCAAGCTTGAATTCAAGATCGTCCGCGAGGTTCTTTAGAGTGAACTAAAGGGGACGGGAGTCAATAACAATGACTCCCGTCCCCTTTAATTCAGCCCCTTTAATTCAGCCCCGGCCTGGACGAAACGCAAGTCACCGACGCCGGACTGGTCCATCTGCAAGGCTTGACGCGACTTGAATCCCTATGCCTGGGCACCACGCAGGTGAGCGATGCCGGGCTGGTCTATTTGAGCAAGATGACGAAGTTGAAGGTCTTATACCTGGCCGGAACCAACGTGACCGACACCGGACTAACGCGTCTGAGGGGACTCGCGAAGCTCGAACGACTATTTGTCGGTGGCACCGCGGTGACCGACCAGGGAATCGACGCGCTCGGCAAAGCATTGCCGGGTGTGAAGGTCTATCGCTAGCGTCGCATGACCGGCCCTGACCAGCTGGCCCACGATCTTTGGGGGCCGCGCTGCGGTTGTCGCCCTGCCAACCGAATCGAGTCAGCTGGGGCCCTACGTGAGAATTAATAGCTTCCCGTTCCGCAGCGGGTCCTTCGGGACTGTCTGACTGCTCTGGCGGTTCCCCCCTGGTCATGGGCGCCTTACTTGCCGGCGGTTGCCCCGTGTCCGAAGGGGGCTCAATCAAGGACGGGAAAGCTTCGTCGCTGAAGGTGCTCTGATGGTCGTGGCCGCGTCGGGCATTGCCGCAGGCCTATTTGCGCGGCCATAACCATCATCCATCAGCGGTCCAGGCCAAAGCGCTAATCGCCATTCTTGTGCGAGGCGCAACCGTTTGCAGCCCGATGCAGGAAGGCGGCTGCTTTGCCCCTGGCAGACTTGATTCTTGTCAGGGCCGCGGTATAGTCGGCGGGCAACTGACGCCGTCCGATTGGTTGGAAGAGGAGCGTATGGACCTGATCTACCGTTATGATCCGTTTGCCCCGCTGAAATGGCACCCGCCGACCGATGCCGACGAAGCTCTGCGTTTGCTGCATGATGGCCACCAGCGGTTCGTGGATTTCGTAGGCCGCATGCGACAGCACGTGCTGGACGACTCGGCGACCGAGACAATGGTCGTGCCCGTCGATCCCGTTTCGCTCGGTTTACCCTTATGGCACGCCAGTGCTCCAACCCAGATGCCCTTTGCGCTCGTCTTGGGCTGCTCCGATGCACGGGTGCCGGTGGAGCGAGTGTTCGATCAGGCATTCAACAACCTGTTCGTTGTCCGGATCGCCGGTAATGTCTTGGGAACCGAGTGCCTGGGCAGTTTCGACTTCGCCGTCCGGCGGTTGGCCGAAAGCCTGAAGCTCGTCGTCGTGTTGGGCCATACGTCGTGCGGAGCGGTCACGGCGGCGGTCGACATGTATCTCGACCCACGCCATTATCCGGAAATCGCTTGCACGCACGCCCTGCGATCGCTGGTCGACCGGATTATGATCGCCGTCCGCGGTGCGGCCAAGGCACTTGAACGGGCATACGGGCCCGGGGCGAAGAAGCATCTCAACTACCGCGCGGCGCTAATCGATACAGCCGTGTATCTGAATTCCGCCTTTACGGCATTCGATCTGCGTCGGGAGACGAACGCCGTGTCGCTGTCCACGGCCCAGACCGTTTTCGGCGTATACGACTTGGACACTCTCTCGGTCCGCGGCGTGCCGGATGCGATCGCCGCGCACGCCGTCGGTGCAGGCGACTCGACGCTGTTGCCGGCGCCGGAAACGGCCGAGTATTTCGACCAGCTGACGGTCTCCATTGCAGAAGCGGCGGCCAGGAAACATCTGGCTTAAGTGCCATTCGTCCCACAACCGAGCACGTCATGGGCTGGCACGGCTTCTGGGAATACCTGATATTTGCGGGCCTAATCGGCGTTTTGTTCCATGCGGCGACGGGTCGATTTGCGATCGGGGCCTTTTCGGCTGCCGCGGCGAGTTCCGTCCTCAATGCGATCCATGAGGCCTGGGTCGCCGACTGGCAAGTCAACCCAGGTTGGCTTCTACCAACCCTGCTCGTCGGCGCCCTCGTCGCACTGCCAGTTTGTGCGATCGCAGGGCTTCCCGTTCTTGTAATACGCCGATGGCGAGAACGACGAGGCAAATCCGAAGATGCGCCCCGCCCCTCCGGTTGACCGGCCCTGACCAGGCCCACGGTCTTCGGACTCTGCTGCCCTGCTTTCGGCGCCGCGCTGAGCGACCGGCTAGAATCAAGTGATGGACCAAAGGCAGTTTTCCACCCGCGACCTCTTCTGGGCTGTGACGCTGTTCGCCGCGGCGTTCGGACTGCTTACGATTGTCCCTGCGCTGGGCTCTGACGCCGTTGGGCTTGTCATGGTGCCGGTAACGCCCATTCTGGGCGCTGCGATCGGTGCGCTGTTTCGCCGCAAGCTGGCGGGCGCGTGTTACGGGCTTATCATTATGATTGCAACTGTGATATTCGGCTCGCTGCTTCTGCCCAGTGTCCACTCATGATGGCGCACAATTCCGGCCCCGGCGCGGGCTAGTCAGAACGGGCAAGCGCTCGTCCAGCCGATCGGGCGGCCGTCGGCCGGATGGGCCAGGCTTAGCTGGGCCGCGTGCAGTAGCAGCCGCTCGGCCATTGCGCGCACCGGGGCCGGGGCATACAGATTGTCGCCCAGGATCGGGTGCCCGAGCGTGGCCAGGTGCAACCGAATTTGATGCGAGCGCCCGGTGATCGGCTGCAATTCGAGCCGGACGCGGTCGCCCAGCCGCTCCAGGACGCGCCAATCGGTCTGGGCCGGCTTGCCACTGAGCGGGTCGATACAATGCCGCGGCGGATGGTCGAAATCCTTCCGCAGGGGCAGGTCGATCGTGCCCTGCTCCGCGGCTGGCTGCCCCCAGGCGACGGCCAGATAGCGCTTGGTCACCCGGCGCTCGGCGAACTGCCGGCTCAGCTCGCGCTGGGCCTGGGCATCGAGCGCCATGACGATCAGGCCCGAGGTGTCGCGGTCGAGGCGATGCACGACGAGCGCCGCGGGCCGCTCGGCCTGCACCCGGGCGCTCAAGCAATCTTGCAAGTGCGGACCCCGCCCGGGCACGGCGAGCAAGCCCGACGGCTTATCAAGCACGATCAGCCGCTCGTCGCAATACACCGTCGCGTATGGCAGCATCGTCGAGGTCGCCCGCGCGCCGCTTTCCTTTCTTCCATCCCCCGTATCCCCAGTCATCCCCCCATCCCCTTCCCTCTTCCGTTTGCCGTTCACTGGTCCCGAAGTTCTCGAAAATCCGCGACCAGCTCCGGCGGCAGCGGCGGCGTGGCGCCGCTTTGCGAGCAGACATAAGCGGCAATCTGCCCGGCGCGGCGATTGATCGTATCCAGATCGTCGCCGCGCAGCAGGCCCAGCGTCAGGGCGGCTGTGAAGGCGTCGCCGGCGCCGACCGTGTCGCGCACGGTCACCGGCGTGGCCGGGCACTGGCTGATTTCGCCGCCGCGGAGCAGCACCGCGCCCTGGGCTCCGCGGGTCAGGGCCGCTGCCCGCAAGTGGAATTGCCGGGCCAGTGCCGCGAGGGCCTCCAGGTCTTGCCCCGGGGTGCCGCAGGCCGCGGCCACGATCGGCAGTTCGTCGTCGTTCAGCTTGAGCACGTTGGCGGCCGCGACCGACGCGCGAATCACGGCCTCGTCAAAGTACGGTGCGCGGAGGTTGATGTCGCAGACGCGCCAGGCCGCCTCGGGCGTGGCGGCCACGAAACGCCGGATGGTCTGCCGCGCCGGCTCGCTGCGCTGCCCCAGCGTGCCGAAGCAGACGGCGTCGGTCTGGGCGGCCAGCTCGGCCAGCGCAGCGGACCAGGGCAGGTGGTCCCAGGCCTCGTCGGCGCCGAAGCGATAGTCGGGCTTGCCCTGGGCGTCGACGCTGACGGTCACCGTGCCGGTGGGCCAGGGAGTCAGCCGGGCGACATGCTCGACCGAGACGCCTTGCCGCTCGAGGGCCGCGATCGCCCCGGCGCCCAGTGCATCCTGCCCGACGCAGCTGACGATGGTCGCGCTGCCGGCCAGGGCTGCCGTGTGGCAGGCGAAATTCGCCGGCGCTCCGCCGAACCGGGCTCCGTCGGGAAACACGTCCCAGAGGATCTCGCCGAGGCCGACAATCCGTGGGTGCTGGCGCATGGGCTTAGGCCGCGCAGCGCGCCGGACGCTCTGCGGGCGCCGCCGCCGGATCGGTCCGCCGGGGCCGGGCCCGGCGCCGCAGTCGGGCCAGCGCGCTTTGCAGGGCCAGCTCGCCGCGCGATTCCTGCCGGCCGGTCAGCAGGTTGGCCGCCAGCCGCAGCGGCCGCCAGGGGCGGCGCAGCCAACTGAGCAAATAAAATACCAGCACGCCCAGCCAGCGGACGGCCTTGAGCTGAGTGTGGCCGATGTGCCGGCTGAACGAACGCGTGGCGGCGGCGTCGGCATAGGAACGGAGCTGGTCGTAATAGTCGTCGTCCAGCTCGATCTGGCCGGCCGCGCGGAGCTCGTCGAACAACTCGGAGCCGGGATAAGGCGAAAACGCCCAAATGCTCAGATCATGGGCCCCGACCCAGGCCATCCGGGCGATGAAGGCCAGCGACTGGGCCACCTCGCGCCAGGTTTCTCCCGGAAAGCCGAGCATGATGTTGCACTTGATGTTGATGCCCGCCCGGACGCTGGCCGACATCGAGTGAAGCATCCGCTGGGGCTCGATCCGTTTTTTGATCCGCTCCAATACGGCCGGCGAGCCGCTTTCGGGCGCGTACGACAGGTTGCGGCAGCCGGCCGCGAACAGCAGGGGCGCAACCTCGGCGTCGATCGCTTCGGACCGGGTGCCGCTGGGCAATTGCCAGCTGAACTTCAGCTTCCGCTCGATGATCGTCTGGCAGAATTGCTTGATCCAGGATTTGCGCACGATGGCCGTCAGGTCGTAGAAGTCGAAATTTTCGATGCCGTACCGCCGCTGGTAATACTGCATCTCCAGGAGCAGGTTATCGACCGAGCGTACGCTCCAGCGCGTGGTCCACATCGCCGGGCTGCTGCAGAACGTGCATTGGTACGGACAGCCGCGGCTGGCCAACAGCGGCATCGAGCGGCCCCGATCGACGCCGAATCCGAGTCGCCGGTCGAGATACTGCTCGATCGGCAGCAGGTACCAGGCCGGCCAGGGAATCGAATCCAAATCGCTGATGCGCTCGCGCGGGGCCGTGCGCACCACGGCGCCTCCGCCCGTGCGATAAGCGATGCCGGCAATCGTGGCCGGATCGAACCGGCCGCCGCTCGAGCGACGGGCCAGCTCGAGCATGGTTTGCTCTCCCTCGCCCAGCACGCACACGTCGGCCGGGGCCTCGGAGAGCGTCAGCTCCGGTGCGGCGGTGGCATGCTCGCCGCCCACGACCAGCAGGGCCCCGGGAAAGCGCTCGCGAATCTGCCAGATCAGTTGCCGGCAGATCGGCCATTCGAACGTGAAGCCGGCCGACAGGCCGATGATCTGCGTATGGCGGGGGATCCGCTCGACGATCTCGTCGGGCGCCAGGCCGAACAGCAGACAATCGCGCCCCCAGGGCGTCCGCTGGTCGATCGCTTCGCCCACCGCGTCGACGACCGTCACTTCGTAGCCGGCACAATCCAGCGCGCCGGCCACATAGGCCAGGCCCAAGGGGGGCGTGACGAGCGCCGCCTGATTCCAGGTGGGCACCACGATCGGCGGGCGGACGAGCGAAATGCGCATGGTCGCTGGGTCGAGGCGGGCGCGCTGCAGGCGTCGGCCCGCGGGGCGCGGACCGGACGTGCCGTATTGGACCCGAGATCGGCCCGGCGAGGCAAGGTCGATCGGGTTGCTAGCCCGGCTCCCGGGCCACCGGCGACTGCCCGGCCTCGGGCCACCGGCGATTGCCCTGCCCCGTGCCCGCGGCGGCGGCCCGGCCGGTTGCATTCTTCCCCGGGCTGCTAGCGCCAGGCGACGAATCGCGGCTCGGTGCGGGTCTGGCTGAGCAGGATCACGGCCCGCTTGCCGTCGGTAAAGTACGGGTCGCCGGTCAAGTTGTGGCGCGGGTGGTCGTGGTCGCAGGGGGTCGCCGCATCGACGTAGCCGGCGGCCTCGATCCGTTGGGCTTTGAGCAGGTCTTCGATCACGTAATCGCGGGCTTCGTCGACGTCGGGGTCGACGCGGTGCGTGGTCAGGTTCCAGGTGCGGGTGGTCAGTCGCACGCCGATGTCGCGGCTCACCTGCCCTACCCAGACCGGCTGGCCGTGAAAGCGCAGCGGTGTGAGCCAGAGGCGCAAGTGCAGCCGTTCGTTGATCGATTGCCGGCTGCGCTGCAGCGCCACGTCCTGGCTGCGGCCGAACAAGAACAACGGGCTGACCGGCGAATAGCGATACTCCGAGCCGATCAGAAACGCCCGGGCCGTCTTCCAGCAGGTGGCCAGCGTGATCGATTCGCTTTCGTCCCAACGGGCGATGAACGCGCCGAGCAGCGTCTCGAACGGGCCGATCACCACCAGGTTGCAGGGGTCTCCTGTCCGCGTGCCCTTGGCGTTGGTCGTCGCAGAGGCCATGCCGGCCAGCCGCTCGACGAGCAGCCGCACGTCGCAGGTAACCAGCGAGTCGGCCGGCACCAGGCGGTCGAAATCGCGCCGCAGATAATCGGCCGTGATCCCGGGCACGGCGATCGAAAACGTGAACTCGATCATCGCCTGCGGCGCTTTCGACTCGGCCTCCAGGCGGGACACGGCCAGGGCGATGGCCTCGGCGTCGTTGCGCCCCTGACCGTCGATCGCGCCTCCCGTGGCGTGCAGGCAAACGTGCACCGCCCGCGTGCCCGACTCCAGCGGGGCGAAGACGAAACCCTCGACCGATTGGCCGGGCAGGATCGGCCGCAGGCTGAGCGCCAGGGCGCGGAAACACTCGTCCATGCGGCGGTTGGCCCGATAGGCCGTGATCAGCTTGAGCGGCAGGAGCAGCACCAGCGGCAAGAACAGCCAGGCCAAGAGCCCGAACGCGCTGAGCCGCCGCCAGATCGAGTAGTGGCAAATGCCGGCTGCCTCGAGCGGCGTGAAGTAGTTCGGGTCGATGCTCACCAGCTGTAGCCGCAGCGGCACGGTCCCGCGGTTGGCGATCCGCAGAAACACCGGCTGCAAACCGTGCCGGGCCAGCGGCACGCCGAAGATTCGGTCGCTTTCGCGGGCGTCGGGCACGGCCGCCAGGACCTGGGCCTCGGCCGATTCTTGCGTCTGAGCGCGGGAGAGAAACCCGCGCTCTTCCGGTCGGGGCGCGTACGGCGTGGTCAGCAATCGCCACACGCTGCGGGTGCCGGGAATTGCCACGAGCCAACCGTCCTGCGTTTTTTTGGCCCGGCGCTTTATTGGCGAGCCGGATTGCCGCCCGCCGGTTCGGGGCCGGCCGCTTAGTGATCGGTCGGGTTGAGCGCCTTGAATGCGAAGGCCGCGACGGCGCCGCCGAGCAAGTTGGCCACGAGAAACACCCACAGGTTGGCCCAGGCCGACAGTCCCATCACGGTCACGCCGATGGCCACGGCCGGGTTGAACGCGCCGCCGGAAATGTCTCCGACCGCGAACGCGCCGACCAGCACCGTAAAGCCGATCGCCAGGCCGTAGAACGAATTGCCCGACGTGCCCTTGGCCGTCGCCACGTTCAGCACCACGTAAACCAGGGCGAACGTGAAGAGGAATTCCGCCAAGAGCGCCTTGCCGACTTCGAACTTGTCGCCCGGGGTCGCATCGCCGCGCAAGTATTTGACGGCGATCGCGGCCACGATGGCGCCGACGACCTGAAACAACCAGTACGGCAGCACGTCCTTCGTATCGCAGCGGCCGCGGAGCCAAACGCCCAGCGTCACCGCCGGATTGAAGTGGCCGCCGGAGATGTGGCCGCCGGCGAAGATCATCACCATCAGCGCCGAGCCGATCGCCAGCGGCGGAATCACTCCTCCTCCGCCATGGATGACCGTGCAACCGATCGTCAGGACCAGAAAGAACGTGCCGATGAATTCCACGATGTACTTGTTCATGGTGCGAGGCATCCTCAATCGATATTGCGAAAACGTTTCGGTCCGCCTGTCGGGCCTGCAGCATTTGCTACCCGCCGAGTGAGTTATCATGGCGATCTGCTAGCAGTTTTACCAGATGGAAAAAAACCCGCCGGCGGCCTCGTCCCCGACGCATCGCCGAGGGTTGATGCGCACCGCCGCCGGGAAGCCGGATGGAGCCGGATCACGCCCGGCGGCCACGCCGGGCAGGTCGCCCCGGGCTTCGCGGCGTTCAGAGCCAGCGGTCGAAGCCGTCGTCGTCGGGCCACTCGGCGACGCTGTCGGCCGCCGCGTGCAAAGGCCGATCGATGGCGAAGGCCAACTCCTGGCCGCCGGCCCCTTCGCGGCTGTTGAACAGCACAGCCCAGCACAGGCCGTCGTGCCGGCGGACCAACAGCGTCGAGGTGCCGTCGAGCCCGCCGGCGTGCCAAAGGTTGAGCGCCGTCGGGCCGCCCACCGGCCGCACGTTCCAGCCGCAGCTGTAATAAGCGTCTTTCGCACGCCCCTCGGAATCGTGTCCGGCGGGACCGGCAGGCCGGGCCAGCATTGTGCTGACGCTCTCGGGCTGCAGCAGCGGGCCCTGTTCCAGCCGGTCGAAGGCGGTGGCCAGCCGCACCAGGTCGACTGCCGAGGCGATCCAGCCGCCGTGCGCGTCCATGGCCTCCAGGCACCAGGCCCCGTAAGGCAGCGGGACCTGCGCGCCGATCTGGCCCATCACCGCGCCCGCGGTGCGGTTCTGGCGGTCGTAGTAGCAGACCTCGCCGGGGGCGCGGCGGTCGGCAAGCGTGGCCCCCAGCCGAGTGCGCCGGATGCCCAGCGGAGCGAGCACCTCGCGGCGGACATACTCGCCATAATCCAGCCCGCTGGCCTGTTCGACGATCCGGCCCAGGAGCGAGTAGCCGAAGTTCGAGTAAGCGAAGCGGCTGCCGGGATCGAAATCCAGCGGCTGCTCCTGCATGTAGCGGAGGATTTCGCGCGGCATGGCCGGCGGCTCGCCCTGAAAATGTCGGGCAATCTCGAGCGAGCGAAACATCGGGTCGAACGATTGTCCGCGGTCCCAGCCTCCGGTGTGATTGAGCAGTTGGCGGACCGTGACTTGCCGCCAGCGCGGGTCCTTGGTCTGGTCGAGCCGCAGCCGCTCGGCCACGCGGTCGTCGAGCCCGAGCCGGCCCCGTTGGATCAACTGCACGATGGCGATGCCGGTGATCGGCTTGGAGATGCTGGCGATCCGCAGCAGAGCTGCCGGCTGGAGTGGCTCGCGACGGTCGCGGTCGGACCAGCCGAAGCCCCGGGCGTAGACCAGCCGGCCGTTTTTGGCGACCGCCAGCGCCGCTCCGACCGGCTCGTGCTCGGCCAGGAACTCGTGCATCAGTCGGTCGAAGCTGGCGAGCTGCGAGCGCTCCTGGCCCGTCATGGGGAACTCCGTGGCAGAATCCGCCCGGGCGCGCTGCCGGCTGGCCGTAACGGCCGCGGCCACTGCGGCCAGAAATTGTCGGCGGCCTTGTTTCGCGCTGGTCACCCGCGCACCCCCGCAGCGTGCGCACCACATGGCGGCGGGATCCCCCGCTGGATCGGCCGCTGGGCCATGGCCGCGCAGCTCAAGAATCTTTTTTTCAGGTTCTTATGATAAAGATGCTTGCTTTGGCCGCGCTGCAGGACTATGTTGGCGCGAGCTGACGTGGCGAGTGTCATCCGGCATTCATTCGTCAGGGCAAAGGCTGGCTGACTGCGGCGCTTGATAAGGCCAAACAAGCTTTGAAAGCGGCAGATTAGCGGCCCAGCGATTGTTGCGATCTTGGAAACATGAGATAGGTATCATACCGATAACGTCGCCGGGTGGTTATACCCCGATCTCAATAAAATTAGCGTTACTGAACTAAAATGCTTTACTTTGTGGCCTGGCAACTTTCCGCACTGCTCCGACCGGCTGCCCGCAGTTTCGGGGAATGCGAAGTGGTCCGTGCCCCAAGCCAAAACTGAGTCCTTCGTTCGTCACTTTTACGCTCAATTTGATTTCTCGCATAAAAAATGAGGTGCCCCATGTTGCGTAAGACCTTTTTCGCCGCCTGTCTGGTTTCCCTGGTCTTTGGTTCGCAGGTCGGCTGGGCCGGGCAACTGGTGAACATCGACTTCAACGGCGCCGACGCGGGTAACACTCCGCCGGGGCCCGGCCCCACGGCCACGGGTGCCGCAGTCGTCGGCTCGGCCGGTGACGCTTGGAACGGCTTGAACTTTAACTCGGGGACTGTGAACGGACTGCTCAATTCCACGGGCTCGTCCACCAGCGTGGATGTTTCCTGGAATTCGACGGGTAGCTGGAATGCAGGCGGATCGCCCGCTCCTAACACAGCTTTGATGCAGGATTACCTCTACCAGCTTGGCGGCACGGCGAGCGTCAACATGAGCGGACTGATCCCGAATGCGGTCTACAATCTGTACCTGTACACCCAGAACAACGACAACAACGACCGTCAGGCCGATTTCACCATCAACGGCACGCTCACGGGCCAATCGGGCGCCGGCAGCCAGGGCGCCACGTCGTGGATCAACGGCACGAACTACACCGAATTCGTCGGGGTTCATCCCGATGCGACCGGCCACATCAGCATTTCTTTCACACCGGACGGCAATCATGCCGGCGAGGCCGATCTGAACGGACTGCAACTCTCGACCAACGCTCCCGAACCGGGCACGCTGTTGCTGGCCGGACTGGGTGCCGCCGGGCTGCTGGTGGTTGCCCGCCGCCGCCGCAAGGCTTGAGCCGGCAAGTCGGCAAGACCGCACAAGCAAAACCGCCCGGCGCATGTCGCCGGGCGGTTTTTTTGCTTTGGCGATTCCATCACGCAGGCTTGGCCCTGTGACGGTGTGTGCGCGAGGCGCAGCGGCATCGCGTGCGCCGGGCGCTGTGGAATTGTGTGCGCCAGGCGCAGTGGACTCTCCGGCTTAGGGCAGCGCTGGAAGGCGAAACTCCGTATAATGCCCGCGGCGGTCGCGGCGCAGCCGACTGCTCGGCCGGCAATTTGGGCGCCGCGATGACGGTCACTCGTAGCTGGAGGAGCGTTTCCATGTTTCGACGCCCTGCGTTGTCGTCGCCGCGCGGCCGGGCAGTTGCCGCCGCCCTGGTCTGTCTGGTCGCCGTTTTTGCCGCCGTCGCCGTGCAGATTTCGGCGGCGCAAATTCCTGCCGTTCAAACCCCCTCCGTCCGGCCGCCCGTGAAACAGCCGCCCGCAGCTCCAGCGCAGGCAGCCCCAGGGCCGACATCACAGCCGCCGGCAACTCAGCCGCCAACAGCAGTGCGGCCTGCGGTCAACGAGGCTGCGCCTCCGGCCACGCGCGGCGAGCTGGTTTACGTGCCGATCTATTCGAGCATTTATTACGACAACGGCACGCATACGCTCGAGCTGGCGGCCACGCTTTCGATCCACAACGTGAACCCGGACCGGTCGATCACCGTCCAGCGGGCCGACTATTACGACACCGAGGGCAAGCTGATCAAGAAATACCTCGCCAGGCCCCTGGCCTTGGGCCCGCTGCAGACCACGAACATCGTGGTCGAGAAGTCCAATACGGCGGGCGGCACGGGGGCCAATTTTCTGGTCGAGTGGCAGGCCAGCCCGGACGCGACCAGCCCGCTCGTCGAGGCGGTGATGGTTAACGCGGCGTCGAACTTGGGCATCGCGTTTACGACCAGCGGCAAAGTGGTCCGGCAAACGGGCCCGGCCGCTAAATGAACGCGCGCTCACGGCCGCAGGCTGCGGGCTGAATACCCCGGCGCTGCCCCGGAGCGGCATTCAGAGAGCGCAACGATTCGGTATCGAGTTCCTCCCCACTCAGTCCAAGGAGCTGGCAAGTGAAACACCTGTTACTCAGCGCGATAGTGTTGGTGGGCCTGACCGTGGCCAGTGCGTACGCCATCACCGAAGCCCAGAGCACCGTCCTGCCGGCCCTCAAGGCGCTGAAGCTGGCGCTTGTGCCGTCGAAGGTGATCGGCGGCCCGCAGACGTTCAAAGTGACCCAGGACACGGTGGACTTGATGTCCAAGCTGCTCAAGGAGGGCGGAACCATCACGCTGGAGAACAACGGTTCGCTGACTATCCACGACGGCCAGGCGGAAAAGTAAACCGCCGACTGCGAGTCGACGAGACGAGGGCCGCGGCCGGGCATGCCAAATTAAAGTGGCAGCAACAAGATCGTCGCGCCGATCACGGCAACCGCGAGCCAAAGGAGCACCCAGGCTGCACTCGTCAGACAGCCGGACAAATATTGGGTCCTGCCGTCCGGGTTGGCGCCAAGCCTCCGCGACAGGCCCCACACGCAGGCCGCTACCATGGCGATGTAGGTCGCCTCAAGGAGGCCCCCTTTGAGCAGTTCCAGTCGGCGATAAAGGCTCGGATCCGCCAGGATGATGGGCAGTACGATCCGGGCGACCGCAGCCACGGCCGCTCCAAGGCTCACGAACACGAAGAGCGTGCGCAGACTGAACCGGGACCAGCGGTTGGAAGGCATCATGGAGCTTCCCGCCAACGGAACAAGGCTGCATAAGACCCCAGCAGGGCCGACCAATAGGCGACCATGAGGAACATTTGCGCAGGGACCTTTGCCTTCGCGCCGAGAACCAGCGATCCAGCCAGACCAGCCCGACGAGGCCGGGCAGCAAGAACAGCAGAATCCCGAGCAATGGGGAGACTGTTTCCATTACCCGGCCCAATAAAGTTTGACTCCCGGCTGGCGGCTACGGTAGACTAAGGACGATTATATCCCAGTGGAGGCGGCTATATCCCAGAGATGGCGGCCGCAAACAGCACCCCTTAGCGGAGGGATTCCCACGATGCTGCGCATTCCAGGGCAACTTGGCCGAGACGTGTGCGACCGGGGTGCGGGGCTCTCGCGCCGCGATCTGCTGCGAGTGGGTGGTTCGGCCCTGCTGGGATTGTCGCTCGGCGACATGCTCCGGCTGCAGCACGCCGCCGCCGACGAGGCCAAGGTTACCGCGGGGGGGCCGGGCTGGAACAAAGCCAAGAGCCTGATCCTGGTCTACCTGCAAGGCGGGCCCAGCCATCTCGACCTTTGGGATCCCAAAGAAAACGTGCCGGACAACGTCCGCAGCGCGTTCAAGGCCATCGACACCAAGTCGCCGGGCGTGGCCTTTACCGAGCTGCTGCCCAACCTGGCCCAGATCACCGACAAGCTGACGCTGATTCGCTCGCTCAGCTACACGCCAGTGGGTCTGTTCAACCACACGGCCGCCATCTACCAGATGCACACCGGCTACACGACCGACAAGGTCAGCCCGTCGGGCCAGCTCGAGCCCCCCAGCCCGAAGGATTTTCCCACGGTGGGGTCGAACATCATCCGCGTCAAGCCGCCGACGGTGCCGATGCTGCCCTTCGTGATGCTGCCCCGGCCGCTGCAAGAGAGCGGCGTGGTGGGCAAGGGCGGAACGGCCGGCTTTCTGGGCCGGGCCTACGATCCGTACACGCTGTATCCCTCGGGCGACGACATGGACGTGGCCAAGATGGACCGGATCAAGATCGATGATCTGAATCTGCGTCCCGAAGTGTCGAGCGCCCGGCTGGAGCGCCGCGCCGGTTGCGCGACGTGATCAACAAGGGCATGCCCGACATCGACAAGGCCGTCGCCAAGTACGACCTGAACGAGTATTACGACAAGGCGCTGGGGCTGATCCTGTCGGGCCGGGCCCGCGACGCGTTCGACCTGAAGGCCGAGCCCGACGCCATGCGCGACCGCTACGGCCGCAACGCCTTCGGCCAGAGCTGCCTGTTGGCCCGGCGGCTGGTCGAGGCCGGCACCCGGGTGGTGGAAGTCGTCTGGCCCAAGGTGGCCAACAGCGACAATCATTCGTTCGACGTGCACGTCGGCCTGACGGACCGGATGCGCAAGCAGTCCGGCCCCATGCTCGACTCGGGCGTGGCCACGCTGATCGCCGACCTGGACGACCGCGGCTTGCTGAACGATACGATGGTCGTGGTGGTGGGCGAGTTCGGCCGCAGCCCGCAGCGCGGCGTGAGCACCTCGGGCAACGGCAATACCGACGACGGCCGCGATCACTGGCCGTACTGCTACACGGGCATCGTCGCCGGCGGCGGGATCAAGCGCGATTTCGTCTACGGCCGCAGCGACGCCACGGGCAGCGCCCCGCTGGAAAATCCGGTCCATCCGACCGAACTTTTGGCCACGATTTATCACGCCATGGGGATCAATCCGGCCACGATCGTGTACAATCACTTGAACCAGCCGCGGGAATTGGTCAAAGGCGAAGCGGTCACGAAATTGTTCGCCTAAAGGACCAGCCGCATTTCAGGCCGATCGGCGATGGCTCCGGACCACCCCCGGGGCCATCGCTTTTTTTGTTGCTGCCGGCCCGATTGCCGGCCCGGGCCGAGACCTGGTTGCCCGCGCCGGCCGCCGCCCGGATAATGCGCGAGGGCCTTGCACGTCGGCCCGTTCTCGGCTCAGCATCGGACCACGGTCATGCCCCGCGCGCTTGCCATCGGGTTGCTGGTTGCCGTTCTGGCCGCGCGAGCCCGGGCCGCCGAGCTGGACGACGTGCATCCCGACGAGCGGGAGACGATTCGCGAGCTCGGCGAGGCGCTGGCGAACTTCAGCGTCGATGGCGACGGACACGTTGACGGTCTAACCGCCACGCCTGGCGCACGTTTGGACCGCGCAGCTCGCCCGGATCGCGTCGCTGCCGCGGCTGCGCCGCCTGAGCCTCGGTTGGTCAGAGGTCGCCGACGCCGACCTGGTCGAATTGCGCAAACTGACTCAGCTGCGTCGCCTGGTGCTGCCGCCGGATGCCGGTGACCGGGGCATTGCGAACCTCGCCGATCTGGTGTTGCTCGAAGAATTGTTCCTCACGCACTCGAATCTATCCGACGAGGGGCTCGGAGCGCTGGCAAAGCTGAAGCAATTGGCCTACCTCGGCCTCGCCGCAACCGATATTACCGACGCGGGCATTCCCCGTCTGCTCGGCTTACAACGGCTGCGGGAGGTCGATCTGAGATGTACCCGAGTCGGCGATGAGGGCATCCTGGTTCTGGCCGCACTCGAAAATCTGTCCGTCCTGGAAGTCGACGCATCGCTCGTCAGCGCCGAAGGGGCCGAAAAGCTGCAGCAGAAACTGCCCGGGCTGCAGATCGAACCGAATGTCTTGCCCGCGCGGCGCAGGTCGAAGCAGTGCATGCGCTCTGTGCCGGCGGCGGCGTGGTCGAGCTTGACGCCAAACGGTTGGCAGTCAAGGCCGTGCTGGCCCCAAGCCGGTCCGATGCCAAATTGCGAGCTCAATTCACCGCCCTGGCCAAACTGCCGACGTTAGTCGAGGTGGATGTTACTCGGGTGGAACTTTCCGGTGCAACGCTGGCAAGCCTTTTACCCCCGACGGGCAAACTCCAAAAACTGCGAGTCAAAGACCCCAACGAAATATTCGGCTACCTCATGGCGGAACTGGTAGGCCGGCAAAAGCGCGACGTGCCCGCCGCGCTCGAACTGCTCAGCCTGGCCGCGCTCGATAAAGGGGGGGATATCGAGCATCTCTGGCTAAGACACCCGATCGTTTCGGACGAGACGCTCGTCTACCTGAAAATGGTGCCCGGAGTCGACGAGGCAAATCTCACCGACTGTGATATTACCGACGCCGGGCTGGCCCGCCTGGCCGATTGGAAGAACTTGCGCAGTCTAAGCCTGGCCGGAACCGCCGTCACCGATCGCGGGCTGAAGCATCTGACCGATTTGCCGGCGCTGGAAAGGCTCGATCTGGCGCACACGGCCGTGACCGACGCCGGCCTGCGCCTGCTGCCGGACAAGGCGTTGAAGATGCTCTGGCTCGACGAGACCGCCGTCACCGACGCTGGGGTGGTCGAGCTGGTCAAGCGCATCCCGTTGGAGTCGCTCAGCCTGAAGTACACGTCGATCAGCGCCGAAACGGCCGACCGCCTGCGCCAAGCGCGGCCGTCGCTCGATATTCAGCCCGACGAGCTGCCGGCCGCCGCAATCGTGCCCTTCGTGGCAGCGGTCCAGCGGCCAGGAGTTTTGCTCGATTACGACAAAGAGCATCAACTGATCGGCGTCTATTTCCACGAATCGGAGCCGAGCGACGAAGATTTGGAGCAGCTGGCCAAGATCCCCTCGATCAAGTTGCTCAGCCTGCAGGACCAGCGGATTTCCGACGCCGGTTTTGCCGCGCTAACGCAGCTGACGAACCTCGAGACGTTGGGGCTCGCGGGACGCCGCTGACCAATGGGCTGGCGAGGAATCTGGCCGGGCTGGAAAAACTCACCTGGCTCGACCTGGCTAGCACCCAGCTGGGCGACGCCGGCCTGGAGCACGTCGCGCGGCTCGCGCGGCTCGAATGGCTGAGTCTCGAAGGCACGGCGATCACCGACGCCGCCGTCGAGCGGCTGGCAAAATTGCCGCGGCTCGAAGGGCTGGTCGTTGCGGGAACGAAACTCACCCCCGCGGGCATCGAGCGGCTGCGGCGCGCCTTGCCCAATTGTCAGATCAATTCCACGCCGCCGGACGAGGCGCGCTAAGCGACCTCCGCCCATCGCCCGGCCTGTGTGCTCCGGTTGCCAGCCGCCGCAGCGGCGGGACCCGGGCCAGGGGCCGATTCCGAGCATCGCTTTTTTGCGCGCATTTCCAAGAAAAGACGCGCGCTGCCAGATTCTCTCTCGCCCGGGTTGCCACAAGCGCTGTTGGATCTCGCTGAGGCCCCCAGCAACAAGGATTGGCAACCGCGGCGGCGTCCGTCATCATAGCCGGGGCGGCCGGGTCGACTCGATCCGCGCGCCGCCGGCTGACGCGAGCCACGACCAGGAGCCATGCAATGCAAATCGGAATGTTGGGCTTGGGGCGGATGGGGGCCAACATGGTCCGACGGTTGCTCAAAGCCGGACACGAGTGCGTCGCGTTCGATATTCATCCGCCGGCCGTAGCCGAGTTGGTGGCCGAGGGGGCCACGGGCGCCTCGTCCCTGGCCGAGCTGATGAAAAAACTCAAGGCCCCCCGCGCCCTGTGGTTGATGGTGCCCGCGGGCATCGTCGATCAGATGCTGGCGGAGCTGACGCCGCTGTTGGCCCCCGGCGACATCCTGATCGACGGCGGCAACTCGTACTACGTCGACGACATCCGCCGGGCCGGCGAGCTGAAAAAGCACGGGATCGAATACGTCGACGTGGGGACCAGCGGCGGCGTCTGGGGCCTGGAACGGGGCTATTGCCAGATGATTGGCGGGTCGGTGGCGACGGTGAAGCATCTGGATCCGATCTTCGCGGCGCTCGCGCCGGCGGTCGATTCGGCGGAGCGCACGCCCGGCCGCGCCGGGCAGCCGGGCACGGCCGAGCACGGTTACCTGCACTGCGGCCCCAACGGCGCCGGACACTTCGTCAAGATGGTCCACAACGGCATCGAGTACGGCATCATGGCCTCGTACGCCGAAGGCATGGCGATCCTGCAGCATGCCAACGTGGGCAGCCAGCAGCACGAGCTGGACGCCGAAACCACCCCGCTGCGGCATCCCGAAGACTATCAGTACGATTTCAACCTGGGCGACGTGGCCGAAGTCTGGCGCCGCGGCAGCGTGATTTCGTCCTGGCTGCTGGATCTGACGGCGCAGGCCCTGCTCCAGGATCCGGCGCTGGGGAAGTTTTCCGGCCGCGTGTCGGACTCGGGCGAAGGGCGCTGGACGATCAAGGCCGCCATCGACGAGGCGGTGCCGGCCCCGGTGCTGACCACGGCGCTGTACGAGCGCTTCGCCTCGCGGGGCGAATTCGATTTTGCCGACAAGCTGCTCTCGGCGATGCGGTTCGCCTTCGGCGGCCACCTGGAAAAACCGGCCAAGTAAACGGCAGGAGCAACCCTGAACGATGAAAAATAACTCGTCCGACGCTTTGGTCTTTTTCGGCGCCACCGGCGACCTGGCGCATAAGAAAATCTTTCCGGCCCTGCAGGGCATGGTCAAGCGCGGGCACATGGACAAGCCGATCATCGGCGTGGCCAAGGCCGGCTGGACGCTCGACGATCTGAAAGCCCGGGCCCGCGACAGCCTGGAGCACCACGGCGGCGTCGATCCCGAGGCGTTCGCCAAGCTCTGCGACTTGCTGCGCTACATCGACGGCGACTATCGCGACAGCGCCACCTTTGAGCAGCTGCGCAAAGAGCTGGGCCCGGCCAACCACCCGCTGCATTATCTGGCGATTCCGCCCACGCTGTTTTCGGTGGTGGTCGAGCACCTGGGCAAGTCGGGCTGCGCCAGCGGCGCGCGGGTGGTGATCGAAAAGCCATTCGGCCGCAGCCTGGAATCGGCCATCGCCCTGAACCACACGCTGCTGACCGACTTTCCCGAGCAGTCGATCTTTCGCATCGACCATTTCCTGGGCAAAGAGCCGGTGCAGAACCTGCTGTTCTTCCGCTTTACCAATTCGTTTCTGGAGCCGATCTGGAATCGCAATTACGTCGACAACATCCAGATCACGATGGCCGAAAGTTTCGGCGTCGAGGGGCGCGGCGCGTTCTACGAAGAAGCCGGCGCCATCCGCGACGTGCTTCAGAATCACCTGCTGCAAGTGCTCGCGATTCTGTGTATGGAGCCGCCCGCCGGCACCGATGCCGAAGCCATCCGCGACGAAAAAGTCAAAGTCCTGCGCACGATCAAGCCGCTCGACGGCGAAAGCATCATCCGCGGCCAGTTCCGCGGCTATCGCAAGGAACAGGGAGTGGCCCCCGATTCGCACGTCGAGACCTACGCTGCCGTGCGGCTGCAAATCGACTCTTGGCGCTGGAAGGGCGTGCCGATCTTCATTCGCGCGGGCAAGAGCATGCCCGTCACCTGCACCGAGGTGACGGTGCGCTGCGCCGCCCGCCCACGATGTACGGCACGGCCCCGCCGCCGCCGAACTATTTCCGCTTCCGGCTCAGCCCGGATGTTTCGATCGCCATCGGCACGATGATCAAGGACCCGGGCGAGCAAAACATGGGCAGCCCGGTCGAGCTGATGGTGAGCCATCAGACCGAGGCCAACGAGATGAGCGACTACGAGCGGCTGCTGGGAGACGCGATGCGCGGTGACGCCACGCTGTTTGCCCGTGAGGATTCGGTCGAGGCAGCCTGGCAGATCGTCGAGCCGGTGCTGGGCAACGTCACGCCGCTGTACATGTACGATCAGCACAGCTGGGGGCCCAGCGAGTGCGGGGCCAACGTCCTGCCGCCCGGCGGCTGGCGCGATCCGCACATGAACGGCGAGTCGCAGTCGTAGCGGCCGCGGCGCGATTCCACTGGCCGGCAGGGCCGCGTCGGGCGCCGCTACCCTTCGGCGGGCGGTTCGTCAGCCTGCGGGGGCGCCGGGTCGTCGGCCGGTTGCGGTTTCGGCGTGGGAATGCCGGGCCGCTTGAGCGAAGGTTTTTTGGGGCCCTTGGCGCGCGGCTCGCGCGCGGCGGTCGGATCGTCGGCCAGCTCGTTGAGTTCGTAGACTTCCACCCGGGCGTTCTTGGCCGGCAACCCGGTATCCTGGCCGAACTTGACCGGTTCGTAGATGCCGCTCTGGCTGAGCCGCACGCGGCGGGGGGCGATGCCTTTTTCCGCCAGGTACTGCATCGTGGCCAGGCTGCGGGCGTACGACAGTTGCCAGGCGTCCTGGAATCCGCTGTCCGGCGAGAGGGGCCGCGCCGAGGCGTGACCGCGAACTTCGATCTTCGACAGCTTGCCCTGCAGGTCCGGAATCAGCTTGTCCAGCACCCGCTTGGCGCGTTCGTCCAGTTCGGCCGACTCGTCGACGAAAGCCACCAGCGTGCCCACGGTCGATTTGTTGTTATCGTGCAGCGCCGGGAGCGTGGCCTTGCGGGACCGTTCGGTCTCTTCGTCCTGCTTGGGAGCGACTTCGATCGTGGGGCGGGACAAGGCGATCTTGGTGGGGGCCTTGGAATTGGGGATCGGGCCGCCCCCTTCGGTCGGCAGCATGCCCTTCGACTTGCCCGGACGGTTCGAGGTGCCCATCGGGTCGTTGAAGTATTTGGCGATGGCCTGCTTGACCGACTTGTCCTGGCCGACCAGCCACATCACCAGAAAAAAGGCCATCATCGCGGTCACAAAGTCCGCGTAAGCCACTTTCCATGCACCGCCGCCACCGCTCGCCATAGTCGCCAGCCGCTTTCGATTCTTTGAGGGAAAGTCGTGGTCCGCTGCGTCGCCGAAAAATGCCCGCGCCGGTTCAGGCCGCTTCGGCGTCCTTGAACAATTGATCGAGCTGCGTCCGCGAGGGGCGCAGATCGGTGGCCACGCCGCGGCGGGCCTGGTCGATGGCGACCTTGGGGGGCACGTCGTTGACGAAACCGAGGATCACGGCCGAGATCGTGCGGAAGAACGACAGTTCGGCGGCGCCCAGGCTGTCCATCCGGGCCGCCAGCGGGCCGAAAAATCCGTACGAGGCCAGAATGCCCAGGAACGTGCCCACCAGGGCGGCGCCCACCTTGTGGCCGATCTCCTCGACCGGGCCGTCGATGGCCCCCATCGTGATCACGATGCCCAGCACCGCCGCCACGATGCCGAAGCCCGGCAGGGCGTCGGCGGTTTTCGAGAGGGCGCTGAGTGGGGCGTGATGTTCCTGCTCGATCACCTGGATCTCGGTGTTGAGCAGGGCCTCGAGCTGGGCCGGGGTGACGGTTCCTTCGAGCACCGGCGAAAGCGCGCCGCAGATGAAATCGGTGACGTGATGATTCTTGGCGATCAGCGGATACTTCTTGAAGATCGAGCTGTCGTGCGGGTTCGACAGGTGCGGCTCGAGGGCGATCAGGCCTTCGCGCCGGGCCAGCCGCAGCAGGTCGTAGAGCGTCTTGAACAGCTGATTGTAGGCTTCGCGCGAAAAGGGGCTTCCTTTCAGCGTGGAGAGCACGCCCCGCATCAGGTCTTTCAGGACTTTGACCGGCGACATGATGATCAGGGCCCCCAAGGCGGCCCCGCCGATCGTGAGGATTTCGGTGGGGTGAATCAGCGCGCCGACGGATCCGCCGGACAGCGTGAAGCCGGCCAGAACGCAACCCACGACGACAATGCATCCGATGATCACAACCATGAGAATTCCGCTCTGCGTGAAGCCAATGGGGGAAATAGCTTGTCGCCCGCTACCGGCGCCCGGCAGAGCTGCAACTCGACCGGGCCGGCGGGGGCGGTTTTTGATCTAGGGATATATAGATTGCAGAAACCGCCGGGCGCGGCATCCTGGGGAACGAATTTTGCCTGCGGCCCCGGACGAGCGCCGCCGGGAGAGCCCCCGGGCGGCTGCGCAGCCGGCAAATCGGGCGCCTCCGGGCCTCTCAGCTTGGTCCCCGGAGGGCTGCCGGGCGGGTCGGGTTGTAGGGTTTGCGCCCGGCCGCGAGTATGCGAACATGAGGCCTGACCAAGCGCTCTGAAACAGGACCCGGGTCCGGCGGGGGACGACACGAGATGCCAGACGGAATGCCAGACGGAATGATCGAGGTCGAAAATCTCGTCAAACGCTTCGGCGACCATACCGTGCTGGCCGGCGTTTCCGTCTCGGTGCGGCGGGGCGAAGTGGCCGTCGTGATGGGGCCCTCGGGGGGCGGCAAGAGCACGCTCTTGCGCTGCTTGAACGGGCTGGAAGAATTCGACAGCGGCCGCGTCGACGTGGCCGGCGTGCGGCTCCAGCCCGGCGCCAATGGGCCGTCCGGCCGTCCGGCCGTGGGACAGCTGCGGCGCCGCGTCGGCATGGTCTTTCAGCAGTTCCTGCTGTTCCCGCATTTGACGGTGCTGGGCAATATCATCGAAGCGCCGATCACCGTGCTCGGGCGTCCGCGCGACGAAGTGGTGGGCGAAGCCGAGGCCCTGCTGGAGCGCGTCGGGCTGCGGGAAAAGCGGGATGCCCGGCCCGAAAATCTCTCCGGCGGGCAGCAGCAGCGCGTCGCCATCGCCCGGGCACTGGCCATGCGTCCCGAGGTGATCCTGTTCGACGAGCCGACCAGCGCGCTCGACCCGCGGATGGCTGGCGAGGTCGAAGCGGTGATGGCCGACCTGGCCCGCTCGAATCAGACGATGGTCATCGCCACGCATGCGGCCGGGTTTGCCCGCCGGACGGCCCACACGCTGCACGTGATGGCCGAAGGCCGGGTGATCGAATCGGGGCCGCCCGAGCAAGTGCTGGACTCGCCCCGCGAGGCGGCCACGCAGTCGCTCTTGGCCGGTCGCAACGGCGAGTAGCGTGCGAGTTTGGTCGGGGTCTGGTCCATTTTTCGGCAGCAAGGCACGCCACGCCGGGCGGCGCAGGCCTAAAACATGGACCTGACCCCTTGGCGTAGCGCCGCGTGTCGGGCCGCGAACCAAACAGACCCACTACCAAACGGCGAGCGCGCCGGATGTCGGCCGCCTGGGCGGCGGACTACTGCGCGTCGTCGGTCGGATGCACTTCGGCCGCTTCGATTTTTTCGATGCGGCTTTGCAAGTGCTTGAGCTGGCCGGCCCGCTGCGTGGGATCGGCCGCTGGATCGAATTCGATCGGCATGCCCAAGAGGAGCCGCAGCTCGTCGGCCGCGGCGCGGCGGGTGCTCAGATCGTCCCGCGCCAGCAGCGCCAGCCAGACCCGCAAATCGCCGACCAGCCAGGCCACGCTGCGGTCCGCGGTGTCCTCGCGGTCGCCCGACAGGGTCGACAGCAGAGTCTGGACGCGCTGCCACTGCTCGGCGTCCAGGTCCTGGCGGCGGAGGGCGGCCAGATACATCAGCGCCGGCTCGCCGATGGCCGACAGCTCGCGCGTGGCGGCCCGGCGATTGAAGTAGTGCGTATCGCCCAGTCCCTGCACGAGCCGGGCCAAACGCGCGCGGTCCACCTGGCGCTGGCTTTCGGCCCAGCGGAGCAGCGCCGTCTCGATCGTGCTGGCCTTGGTGGCCAGCTGCCACGAGGGGCGGAGCATTTCCAGCAGCGGCACGATTTGCTTCTGGCCGACTTCCGGCTCGATCAGCAGCAGGTGCCAGAGCGTCGGGGCCTGGACGAGCCGCTGCCGGCCGTCGGCTTCGATGCTCAGCGTGGAGTTGCCGGTCGGCGGCTGCTCGAATTCGAAGCTCGACGAACTCGCCTTGGAGACGCGGCGAATGATCAGATGGTCGCCGTCGCTCAGTTCGATCACGACTTCGTCCTGCGCGGTTTTGCGCTCGTAGCGCAGTCCCGGCGCGTCGTTGCTCATGTCGAGCGTCAGGCGTTCCCAGCGGCCGCCGGCCAGGTCGCGGGTTTCGGTCGTCAGGCTCAAGCCTTGGCGTGCGCATTCGGCCACCACCCGGCCGCCGACGACTCGAAATTGCACTTGCCTGAGCAGTTCGGAGACTTTGGTGACCGATTCGACTTCGTCTTCCTCGAACAGCTGCCCGCGGGCCGGCGCGGCCGAGCAGGCCGCCAGGCTGAGCCCGACGAGGAAAATATGTCGCCCTGTCTTGCCGATTCGACTTCTGCTGACCATTTCACTCCTCCCTCGCATGCCCCGACGCGGCTTCGGGAGCCGCGGTTTCGCTGATTCGCCTGGTGGCCGCCGAACCGTTTTCCGAGGCGGGAGCCCCGTTCTCGCTGATCTTGCCGAAGGGGCCGCGCTCCGCAGCTTCGGCCGGCGCGGGCTGCGGGTCGGCGGTGACGCCGGCCGCGGGGGTGACGGCGGCCGCAGCGGCGGCGCGCTTGCGGCGAATAAGCCAGAAAACGACCAGCGCGACCACGGCCGCCCCGATGGCGACGGCGGTGACGACCTTTTCGGTGCCGCGAATCCAGGTCTTGACGTTCTCGCCGAACAAGTAGCTCAGGCCGAAGAACAGGCTGACGACGGCCGTGGCGCAGAATGCGTCGAACAGCAGGAACTTTTTGAACGAGATGCGGAGGATGCCGATGCTCAGGTAAACCGGCGCTCGAACGCCCACCATGAACCGGGCCAGGAACAGGACTTTCAGTCCGTGCTGGTTGAGCAGCTGCTCCATCTTGACTTCGCGTTCGGCGTGCAGCAGGCGCGCCAACCGCGGATGGGCTTTGACCAGATTGTGGCCGAAATGGTAGCCGATCGTGTACAGCATCGAGTCCCCGGCCAGGGCCCCGATCAGGCAGCAGGCCAGCGCGATCCAGGGGTTCAGCTGGGCATCGGCACCCGAACTGGCCACGCCCGCCGCGATGATGGGAAATTCCTCGGGCACCGGCAGGCCGCAGCCGGTGAGGATCAGCACGACGATGATCGAGAGGTAATGTGGCAGGTTTTCCATCGAACTCGATTCCGTGATCGCCGTGGCCTTCGTCGGCGCTCCCTACGATGCATTCTAGCCGCACGTTTGGAGCAAGGTACATGGGAGTCTGGGCAATCGCGGCAAAAAGAGGCCCCCTGCGGCTCGCAGATCCGCCCGCGGATTTCTGGTCTGGCCCCAGCTAGGCTGCTTCGTCTTGTCCGTCTGGTTCGAGTTGTCCGTCTGTTTCGGCGGCGTCAGCTTTACAGTCGCTCGAACTGATCGTCTGTCAGTCCGAAGATATGGATTTCGACGGTCGCATGCCGCGCCGGGGCAAACGAGCACGCAGCCGAATTGCGGCTGGGCCGCGCAAAAGCTGGCCGCCCCCTCAGGCCCCAGCACATAGAGTGCCGTCGACAGCGCGTCGGCCTCGGCGGCGCTGGCCGCGACAACGGTGGCCGACAAAACGCCCTGCGCGGGCCAGCCCGAGCGCGGATCGAGAATGTGACCGTACCGCCGGCCGGCATGCAGGAAGAACTGCGTGCCCGATCCGGAAGTGGCCAGGGCCTGATCGCGGAGGTGGAACTGGCCGATGCGGCGCTCGGGGCGCCACGGATCGCGCAGGCCCACGGTCCAGCCTTCGCTGGCCAGCGGATCGACGCAGGCGCCCAGCGCCAGCACGCTGCTGTTGCCGCCGTGCAGCAAGGCGTTCTGAATGCCGGCGGCGGCGAACTGCTCGGCGCAGCGATCGAGGGCATAACCCTTGCCGATGCTGCCCAGGTTGATTTCGATCGCCGGCCGGCGAAAGCGGATCGTTCGCGCCTTGGGATCGAATTCGATGTGCTGGCTGCCGACGCACTTTTGCGCCGCGGCAATGGCGACCGCGTCGGGCAGCGCGCCCGATCGATGGACAAAGCCCCACAGTCGGGCCAGCGGCCCGGTCGTGATGTCGAAGGCGCCGTCGGTTTGGCGGCTCAGTTCGACGGCCTGCTGGAGCAGCCCGAACAAGCGCGGCTCGACGGCCACGGCTTGCTCGGCGGCGGTGCGGTTGATGGCGCTCAGCTCGCTCGACTCGCGGTAGATGGACAGCTGCTGTTCCAACTCATCCACCAGGTCGAGCGCTGCCAGGGCCGTCTGGCCGTCGTCGTCGTATTGGCCGGCATTCAGGAAGATTTCGAACTGGCAGGCCATCGCCCGGCGGCTGAAATGCAGCAGGTAGCCTTCGCTGTCCGGCGCCGGCAGGGGGGTGGGGTCCGGGGCCAGAGCATCGGCGGCGTCGCCGATCGCCTGAACGGCCGATTTGCCCTGTAAGAACGCCCGGCGGCTGGTTCGACGCGGAGAATCCATGTCTGGATTATAGCTGCCGGCCGGCCGCGGCGGCTCGTAGCCGCGGAACTTCAGGCGGCTCGCAGCCGCGGAACTTCAGGCGGCTCGCAGCCGCGGAACTTCAGGCGGCTCGTAGCCGCGGAACTTCAGGCGGCTCGCAGCCGCGGAACTTCATTGCGCCTGGGTTTGTCTTTATACTGAAGGGGCGAGGACGAACCGGACCAGGAGACGCCAGGCGATGAGGGGCAAGCAAAAATCAAATCGCAAAAAATCGGGCCCGCTGTCGACGCGGTTCGTCGTAGCGAGCACGGCCCTTGTGCTTTGCCTGGCGCCGATCCTGTGGGCGGCCGGCGCGCCCAAGCGGTCGCGGCCGCCGCGCTGGACCAAGCGAGACACGGATGTTTTCTTCAGCGACGCGCGGGAAAAAGTCACGGGCCAGCGCCCGGCAGCCGGCGGCGGTGGCGGAGGGAGCGCAGCTCCAGTGCCAACCGGCGGCGGCGACGCGCCGGCGGCCGACGCGCCGGCGGCCAATCCCGGCGGATCGTTTGCCTGGTCGGGGCTGATCTCGTCCGACACGCTCGAGGGCGAGGTCAAGGCGCTGCAGAAAGAGATCAGCGAGACGGTGCAGACGCCGGCCCAGTTCAAAGGGGGCGGATACAAAGACGGCCGCCGCCAGTTCAGCGAGCTGGCGGTGCTGCTGGCGATCATTGCCGAGTTCGACGGCGACGTGCGCTGGAAGCAATCGGCTTCCGGACTGCGCGATCTGGTCGGCCGGGCCGGGATGAACTGCAAGGTCGGCACCGACGCTTCGTTCAACGAGGCCAAACTGCGCAAGGAAGACATGGAAAAACTGGTGCGCGGCGAAGCCCCGCAAATCGAGAAGGGCGACCCCAAGACCAAGTGGGACAAAGTCGCGGGCCGGCCCCCCTTGATGCAGCGGCTGGAAAAAGCCCAGCAGCAAGCCATCGGCGTGTGGACGGCCGATCAGGGCGAATTCAAGAAGAACGCCGAGAAGCTCGAGCGCGAGGCGGAAATCCTCGCGGCCCTGGCCGAAGTGATCCAGCGCGAGGGTTACGAGTATGCCGACGACGAGACCTACTTAGGCTACGCAAAACAAATGCGCGACGCCGGCAAGATCGTCGCCGAGGCGGCCCGCAGCAAGAACTACGATCAGGCCCGCAAGGCCAGCGGCGACATCTCCAAGGCCTGCAGCAGTTGCCACGAAGGCTATCGCAGCTAGACGCCGCGCGCTCGCGCGAAGTCGGGTACGTGCCCTCTCAGCGCGATGCCGAGGCCCGTTTCCGCGTGCGCGGCGCGCCGTTCAGACCGTGGCGTGCGAGCGCTTTGAGTTCGACCAGTTCGGCCAGGCCGGCGGCAGCCAGCTCGCGGCCGCCCACGTAGCGCCCCGGGTTGATCCATTTGGCCATGCTGCTTTCGGACACGCCGAACAGATCGGCCAGCAGCCGATCCATGTCGCCTTCGAGCTGGCCGAAGTGACGGGCCCATTCGGCGGCTTCGGAGAGGCCGACGTGCTCTTCGCTCTGCCACTTCATGGGATGGAATAAGAACACGCTGAAAGGCGTGACCAGGCGCCGGCGGCAGGCGGCAAACGGCCAGAGCGCGGCCGAGGAACATTCGCCGGTGACGATCCCGGTGGCCTTGATGCCGCGCAGGATGATGAGCGTCATCAGCGACATCGCGCAGTACGGGCTGCCGCCTGGCGAGTCGACAAAGAGCGTGCATTCTCCGCCTTGCGGGACCGACAACAGCTTGTCGGTCATCTCGGCTTCGCTCTCGGTCAGATCGCCCACCAGCGCGATTTCAATCGGCCCGTCGGAGGGTGAAGATCCCATGCCACGATCCCTTCGTGCGCTGCCCTGGGGGCAAATTAGAAGCCTCGGAAGTGAAGACGGTCGAATTCTCAGTGCGCGCCCTAGCCGCACACGGTCCGCGGTGCTCGGCGCCGGCAGTTCACAGGCCCCGGGCTTTGAGGGCTGCGGGAAATCTCGCAGAATCGCTCAAGGCGCTAGAATCGCGCCCGCGGCGGTAGTGACAAGCCCCTGACGCCTGCCCCCCCATCGTTAGTTGACTTTAGTTTGCCGGCCGGACGGCGGCAAGCGCCGACAGCACCGGAAGAACCCGGCGGAAATCGGCCCCGCGGCGGTCCGCCGGGCCCCCGGGCGTGCAACTTCCCCTGGCCCCCAGACCAAGTATAATAAACCGCTTACGGTCAGCTGGCTGTTTTCGCGCAGGACGCGCCTGGACGCTTGGCAATCCACGCATCTTGCGCGCCGCCTTCGTGCCGGACGCCGACTTTGGTAGATCGATGGGCATCAAGTTTTTCTGTCCTAACGGCCACAAGCTGAACGTCAAATCGTTCCTGAGCGGCAAGAAAGCGATTTGCCCTCAGTGCGGTGCCAAGGTGACAGTCCCCGCCCAAAGCCAGCCCGCCGCCGCTGGCGCCGATGCCGACGACCAGGTCACGCCCGAGAACGGGGCCGAGGTGTCGCCCGCCGCGGCCGACCAGGTGCACGCGGCGACCGGAGCGGTCGCTGCCCACTTTACCGGCAAGGCGCCTGTCGCACCGGCGCCTGGCGGCACAGCTCCAGCGGGCGTCGTGAACCCGGCCGGTTTCGCCCAGCCGGCAGCGCCGGCTAATCCGGCGTTTGGTGCCTGGGGCAGCGCCGGCACCGCAGCGGGTTTTGGTTCCCGGGAGCCGCTGGCCCCGCAAACCCCGGGGATGCAAACACCGGGAATGCAGGCGCCGGGAATGCAGGCGCCGGGATTTCAGGCGCCGGCAATGCAATCGCCAGGATTGCAAGCGCCGGCAACGCCGCTGCCCATGGCCGCTGTGCCGCAGGCGCCAGCCGGATATGGAGCGCCGCGGTGCGCGATGCGATCGACGAGGCACCGGCCGCGGTCTGGTACGTGCGCCCGGCGAGCGGCGGACAATTCGGTCCCGCGCCGGGAGAAACGATGCGGGCCTGGATCGACGAAGGCCGCGTGGCGGCGACGGCCTTGGTGTGGCGCGCCGGTTGGCCGGAGTGGCGTTCGGCCGCGGCCACCTTTCCGAAGCTGGCCGCGACGGTGGCAGCCCCTTGGACGCCCGCGCCCACCTACGGTGCCGCGCCGGCCGCGCCCGCGATGCCCATGCAGCAGAACCCCTGGGCGCAGGCGCCGTGGCGCCGGTGGCTCCGCTGGGCATGGCTCCGGCGGGAATGATGGTGGCCCCGGTGCAAGCCGTGGGCGCAGCGACTCCCGCGGGGTTTCCGGTCGGGCAGGTCATCGGCGGCGTCGGGGTTCCGGCCGAGTCCTACGTCACCGCCGACACGGAAGATCCCACCACCCGGGTGCGCAAGCGGCGGCGGCAGCAAGCCGACACGACGATGATCGTGAGCGTGATTCTGGTCGTGTTGACGATCGTGCTCGTGATCGTGCTGGTGGTGGTGCTCAATCGCCAGGGCGAGCCCGAAGGTGGTGCGCAGCACTCGAAACCGGCGGAGACGGCAAAGGAGAAGCCGGCGGCGGCCAAGGAACCAGCCAAGAAGGCGCCCGCGGCCAAGAAATCGCCGGCCAAGAAAACCAAGCCGGCCGACGAAATGGAAGATGAGGACGCGGAGTAGGGTCCGCGCCTGCCGCACGACATGCGGACCTCGGCAAGCCAAGCCGCAACGGGTGCGGTTTCGCGACGGGGACTTCCGCCGTCGCACAGCGGGCGCGATCGCCCGCCGCCAAAGTCAGTCTCGCAGGACCGATTATCTCGAAAGGATCCACACGCCATGCGACGCGCCATTCTGGTTTACGCTCTGCTGGCCCTCGTCGGGCTCGGCCGGTCTGCCGCGGCCGACGATGCGGCCGATCACTCCGTCAAATTTGCCGGCGGCAAGCTGCAACTGCGAGTGCCCGACGGCTGGCAGAAGAAAAAGCCGCAGAACAACATCATCGAGTACGAGTTTGCCGCGCCGAAGGTCGAGGGGGACGAGAACGACGGCCGCGTCACGCTGATGGGCGCGGGCGGCAGCGTCGAGGCGAACATCGAGCGCTGGAGCGGCCAGTTCGAGCAAGCCGACGGCGCGCCGGCCAAGCCCAAGCTCACCCAGCAGAAGCTGGCCGGCTGCGACGTGCACCTGCTCGACATCTCGGGCACGTACAAGGACAAGCCGCCGTTTTCCGGCACGGAAGTGAAGCGGCCGGGCTACCGCATGTTTGCGGCCATCATCTCCTCGAAAGACCAGGGCAACTATTTCATCAAGCTCTACGGTCCGCAGCACACGGTGACGGAGAATGAAAAGGCGTTTGCCCAGATGATCGAATCGCTGGAGCGGAAGTAAGGTTCAATCCGCGGCAGCGCGCAGCTCCCGACGGAGGCGGCCGGCGGGCTTAACGGGAAGTGAGCGGCCGGCTTTTTCTGCGGCGCTCAGAAATTCAACGCAACGGGCCCTCGACCTGCGGGCCCTCGACGAAATCGGTACCCGATGAGAACACAGCAATTCCTTGAGCATCATGGCATCGCCTGCAATCCATTTGCCGAGGAAGATGCGCAAACCGATCCCGTGTTCAAGGAACACTGCATCGACAGCACGTATCACCCGACCTGGGACAAGATCTACGGCAATCCTGCCGAGCCGGCCACGTCGATCGTGTTCGGCGAAAAGGGCTCGGGCAAGACCGCAATGCGGCTGCAGATCGTGCGGCACCTGGCAGCCTACAACCGCGAGCATCCGGATCACCGCGTCTTCGTAATCGAGTACGACGACTTCAACCCGTTTCTCGATCGCTTTCGCGACCGGCTGAGCAGCCGCCGCCAGCGCAGCGACCGGGCCCTGGCCGAGTGGAAGCTCTGGGATCACATGGACGCGATCCTGTCGCTGGGCGTCACCGGCCTGGTCGATCGCATCCTGGAGGTCAAGCAACCGGCCGACACGGCGGGCGCCGATGCCGGGCCGATCGACGTCAAACCGCTCGACCGCCATCAGGCCCGGGACCTGCTGCTCCTGGCCGCCTGCTACGATCAATCCTCGGCCGAGACGACCAAGGGGCGCTGGCACCGCTTGCGCCGCAAGTTGCGCTACTATACGCCGAGAGCGCACCTGGACCTGGTGGCCGCCTGGCTCGCAGCGGCGGCCGTGCTGGGGCTCATCGCCTGGCTGGCCAAGTGGGATTGGCTGGCCACGCCCTGGCCGTATCTGATCATCGCCGCCGCCTGGTTGCCCTGGACTTGGCGCTGCTGGAAGCGCTTCTGGCAAGCCCGGGCGATCACCAAGAACGTGCGCGTGGGGAACCGCGTGACGCGGCCGATGCGGCAAGTGCTGATGCACTTCACCGCCGGCGAATTCACCGGCCAGCCGCTGCCCAACAAGCAGCGCACCGACGACCGCTACGAACTGCTCTCGAAGTTCCAGGGCATCCTGCAGACGCTGGGTTTCGACGGCATCATCGTGCTGGTCGATCGGGTGGACGAGCCGCACATGATCAACGGCTCGGTCGAACAGATGCGGGCCTTGCTCTGGCCGATGCTCGACAACAAATTCCTCAAGCATCCGGGCGTGGGCTTCAAGCTGCTGCTGCCGATCGAGCTGTCGCAGTACATCGATCGCGAGGACCGCGATTTCTACCAGCGGGCCCGGCTCGACAAGCAGAACATGATCCCGTCGCTCGAATGGACGGGCGAGGCGCTTTACGACGTGGCCCTGGCCCGGCTCAGGGCCTGCGCCTGCCGGGGGCCAACCCGAGTCTGCGCGATTTGTTCGACGACTCGATCACCGACCGGCGGCTGATGGACGCGTTTCGCGGGCTGCGCGTGCCGAGGCATTTGTTCAAGTTCATGTACCGGCTGATGGTGGCCCACTGCAACGCCTACACCGACGAATCCCCCTGCTGGAAAATCTCCAGCGAGCGGTTCGAGTCGACGCTGGCGCTCTATAGCCGCGACCAGGATGCGTTCGACCGCGGGCTCAAGGCGGGCTGACGCCGGCGGGGGTAGAGATTAGGGGGCAGGGCGTAGGGGACGAATACGGCCAGCGGCGTAGTCAGGTCGCGCACCGCGCGGCATGAAAATCGCAGCATTTCTCGGCGCTCAGCCGGACTGGTAAGATGCCTGGATGCACCCTGCATACGTCGACGGGCGAACGCTCGTCATTATCCGCCGCACGGCCTGGGGCTATAAAGCTCTAGAGAGTGGCCAACTTTTACATGACGGTCAGATTTTGACGCTCGTCGGTGGGCACGGTGAGCGCGAGGTATCCGACGCGGAGCTGGCAGCGTTTCAACCTGTAGTGCCCGGCAATCAAATCTCAGCCTGCGACGGCTTTGATTTTTTCGCACTGAGTGACGATCAGCCAGTTTGCGGCCTGCTGCCCGCACCCGCTCCCTGCCGACGCTGGTCGATCGGGTTGCGAGCGTTGTTGGTCGCGCTGGTCGCCTTACTCGCCGGTGTTGCATGGATATTTCAGCAACATCGAATTGTGCGAGAACGCATCGACGTTTATGCATGGTGCCATCATCACCGCGTAGGAATGGGTGGCTGGCCCGTCTTCATCGACGGCCGCCCAACGCCTCCCCATTTCGAGCCGTCGCGCCTTCGCCGCTGGCTCGGGGATTTTACCTGGCAAGAGTTCGTTGTGCCGGATGACATGGACGAAACGGACACCCAGAGAATACGTGCCGCATTTCCCGAATCGCGAGTGATTTGTCTCCGGGATTGGATCGCGGATTTCCAATCGCAGCATCCGGAGGTCAAGGACAGAACGGGCGCGGGCCCCCGCAGCTGGGAGCAGATCGACGAGGACAGGGACGATGCTCTGGCCGACCCTCGTTGATCCAGCTTCGTTGAAGTTAGCTCCATTCGTCCCCGCCCCCTAATCTCTACCCTCTAACCCCTTCCTCACGCCCCCTTCCTCACGCCCCCTTCCTCACGCCCCCTCATCTGAGCGGTGGGCGACAAAGCCGGCGTGGGCCCACACGCCGCGCGGCATCTTCTCGCCGGTGCGGTCGCACGATACAACACAGGGGCGCTGCGCGCTGCGCTGGCGCCGCGCGGTGACTCGTTCTACCGGCCCAGCATCGAAGGAATTCAGCCATGCACGAAGATCTGCTCAGCCTGCTGCCGAAAATCGATATCAGCCGCCGTTCGTTCGTCGTCTCCAGCCTGGCCGCCGGGTTCGCCCTGAGCGTCCAGCCGGTTTCGGCCGAGACGATCACCACCGACACCACCGGGCTCGACGCCGGCGAAGTGAAGATCCCGGTCAAGGACGGCGAGATTCCCGCCTATCGCGCCATGCCCGCGGGCAAGAAGGGCGCACCGGTGATCCTGGTCGTGCAGGAAATTTTCGGCGTGCACGAACACATCAAGGACATCTGTCGCCGGCTGGCCAAGCTGGGCTTCTTTGCCGTGGCGCCGGAACTGTATGCCCGGCAGGGCGACGTCTCGAAGATCTCCGACTTCAAAGAGATCTTCGACAAGGTGGTCTCGAAAGTGCCCGACGCGCAGGTCATGTCCGACTTGGATGCCACGGTCGCCTACGCCAAGGAGTCGGGCGCCGACACGGCCAAGCTGGGCATCACCGGATTCTGCTGGGGCGGACGCATCGTCTGGCTGTATGCGGCCCACAATCCGCAGGTCAAAGCTGGCGTGGCCTGGTACGGGCGGCTGGTATCGCGAGACGCCGAGCCCGATCCGCTGCATCCCAAGCATCCGCTCGACGTGGCGGGCCAGCTCAAGGCGCCCGTGCTGGGGCTGTACGGCGGGGCCGATCAGGGGATTCCGCAGGAGTCGGTCGACAAGATGTTGGCCGCGCTCAAGGCGGACGGATCCAAGTCCGAGATCCACGTCTATCCCGACACGCCGCACGCCTTTCTGGCCGACTATCGCCCCAGCTACCGCGCAGAGGCCGCCCAAGACGGCTGGAAGCGGATGCTGGCGTGGTTTAAAGCGAATGGCGTCGGGTGAGGCGGCGTCGGGTGACGCGGCGCAGTCCCGGGCCTGGACGGCGGCGCGTTTCCTGAAATGACGCGTTTCTGGGACCGCAGATGAACGCGGATGTGAAAGGATACGCGCAGATGCTACAGCATCAGCGCGTATTCTCTTTTCGCATCCGCTTCTCCAGCCGGCCGGCCAGGTGCGAGAGCGGCACGCTCATGGCCAGATACAGGATCGACGTCATGACGGCCAGGACGACCGTGGCCTGGGTGTCGTTGCGCTGCTGGCGATAGGCGCCCGTGAGCTCCATCACCGTGATGATCGAGCACATCGACGTGTCCTTGAACAGCGCGATGAAATCATTCGTGACCGGCGGAATCACGATCCGCACCGCCTGCGGCACGATGATCCGCCGCAGCGCCTGCCAGGTGGTCATGCCCAGCGCAAGCGCCGCCTCCATCTGGCCGCGGGGCACCGCCCGCAGGCCGGCCCGGTAGATTTCCGATTCGTAGGCGGAGTAATTGATCGCCAGCCCGAGGATCGCGGCCGCCATCGGATGGATGACCACGCCGATTTGCGGCAACAAGTAAAAGATGACGTACAACTGCAACAGCAGCGGCGTGCCGCGGATTACTTCGACATACGTGACCAGCAGCCCGCGGAGCGGCGCGGGGCCGTAAAGCCGGCCCAGGGCGATCGCCAATCCGGCCGCGATGGCCAGCGGCATCGACAGGCAGGCCAGCTTGACAGTCATCCAGGCGCCGTCGAGCAAGAGCGGTCCGCGCTCGACGATCACTTGCCAGGGCGTGTAGCGGGTCGCCTTGATGCCCAGCTCCTCGGACGACTTGCCGAGCGTCGCGGCCAGCTCGTCCTGGTCGGCGTTCCATAGCCCGTAGCGCTCGTAGATTTCGCGCAGCCGGCCGCTCTTGAGCAATTCGGCCAGTCCCTGGTTGAGCGCGCTGCAGAGCCGCTCGTCGTCGAGCCGGACGTAGGCGACGTAGTAGCCGCCGCGGATCGGCTCGCCCGCCCGCTCGAGCCCCGGAAACTGGTCGCCGTAGAACTGGATGATCGGCAGGTCGACCACCGTGGCGTCGAGCTTGCCGGTTTCCACCTCGCGCAGGGCGTCGGTGTTGGCGTCGTAGCTGAGCAGATCGACCTGGTCGCCGTACTTCTTCTGCATGTAGAAAAACGCGCCCGACGAGCTGAGCACGCCGACTTTCGGCTTCTTGCCGCTCGCGTCGGCTTTCAGGTTGGCCCATTCGCGAACCGGGTCGCCCTGGCGGCGGGTCATCAGCACGAAGCGGAAGACGTAGTAAGGGCTCGTGGCCCGCATCCGGCCGGCGCGGGTCGCGGTCAGCTCGTAGCCGTTGAGCACCATGTCGATGGCCCGGGTTTCCAGCAGGGCCGGCAGATCGTCCCAGCCGCCTTGCTGGAAGCGGGCCTTCACGCCCAGTTGGGCCGCCAAGGCGTCGGCCAGTTCCACCTCGAAACCGATTCGCTGCTTGGGATGGGCCGGGTCGGGATAGACGTACGGACCGCCCCCTTCGGCGTCGCCGCCCCAGATCAGCTCGCCCCGGGCCTGGATCGCCTCGAGCGTGTCGGCGCCCAGCGCCGGCGGCGCGAGGGACGCCAGCGCGACCAGCGATGTCAGGAGGAACGAATGGGCTCGGCGTCTCGACATGCGGACATGGTAGCGAAAACGGGAGGCGTTGCGCAGGGCGCTCGCGGCGGGTCGTGGGATCGCGCGAAGCAGGCCAGGCACGCAGGCGGGAAGGCCCTCACCCTGCCCTCTCCCGCAGGGAGAGGGTTTGAGGCAGAGCGAGTGCATTCAGGCGGCGGTTGCCCGGGCGAAGCGCTCGTACAGGTTGGCGTAGACCCGGCCCTGGGCCAGGAGTTGGCCGTGCGTGCCCCGCTCGACGATCCGGCCCTGGTCGAGCACCAGCACCAGGTCGGCGCTGCGGATCGTGCTCAGCCGGTGGGCCACGACGAAACTGGTCCGCCCGCGGAGCAACTCGGCCAGCGCCCGTTGGATGCGGTCTTCGGTCATGGTGTCCACGCTGCTGGTGGCTTCGTCGAGCAGCAGGATGGCCGGATCGGCCAGCATGGCCCGGGCGAAGCAGACGAGCTGCCTTTGGCCCAGCGACAAGTTGCCGCCGCGCTCGCCCACCGGCGTGTGGAAGCCCAGCGGCAGCGAATCGATGAGGTCCAGACAATCCAGCCGGCGGACGGTGTCGATCACTTCGTCGTCGCTGGCGTCGGGCCGGCCCAGGCGAATGTTGTCGAGCACGCTGCCGATGAACAGGAAGTTCTGCTGCAGCACGATGCCCAAGTGCCGCCGCAGCGACGCCGACGTGATCGAGCGCAGGTCCCGGCCGTCGACGAGCACCTGTCCGGCCGAAGGCAGATAGAACTTGGCCACCAGGTTCATGATCGACGATTTGCCGCTGCCCGTATGGCCCACCAGGGCCACGACCTGTCCGGGCCGGGCGACAAAACGGATCTCGTGCAACACTGGCCGGTCGGCGGCATAGCCGAACGTCACGTCGCGGAATTCCACCTGACCGGCGAGCGACGCGACGTCGCGGGCGTCGGCGGCATCGTGCTGCTCGGTCGGCCGGTCGAGCATGGCGAACACGCGTTCGGCGCCGGCCATCGCCGTGAGGGCGTGGTTGTACTGCACGCCCAGCCCGGTGATGGGAGAAAAGAACAAATTGGCCATGAACAGGAATCCAACCAGGTCGCCGACCTCGCAGGTCGAGCCGGGTTGCAGCACGCGCCAGGCCCCGACTACCAATAGCAGCCCGATGAACAACTGGTTGTTCAGATCGAGCAGCCGCTGAAACATGCTTTGGGTTTTCGTCAGACCGAAATTGACTTCGGAATGATCGCTGACCAGTTCATGGAACAGCTCGGCGTTGGTATCCTGCCGCACGAACCCCTGGGTCACCCGGATGCCGCCGACGCTCTCGGCCAGCGTGGCCGTGACGCGGCTGAACGATTCTTGCACGGCGCGGTGGGCCTGGCTGAGCTGCCGGTTGAAATGGCGGTTCAATCCCCAGAGCACGGGCACCAGGCCCACGACCAGCAGGAACAGGATCCAGTCGTACCAGAGCATGAAGGCGGCGGCCACGACCATCTGTCCCAGTTGCACCAGGCTGACGAACAAGACTTCCTGCACTCCCATCCGCACGTATTCCACGTCCGACGTCATACGGCTGATGATCCGACCCAGCCGGGTCTGGTGATAGAAAGCCATCGGCATGCGCTGCAGGTGGGCGAACAGCTCGGCCCGCAGATCGTGAACGACCGATTCGCCCAGCTCCAGCGCCAGGCGCTGCCGGAAATGCATTACGAACTGGGTGGACAGCGCCAGGGCGACAAAACCGGCCACGCCCCAGGCCATGCCGGCCGGATCGCCGCCGGCAATCGGCCCCTTGATCACCGCGGCCAGCGCCCAGGTCAGGGCCGGCAGCTGGATCGAGCGCAGGACAACCAACAGCAGCAGCCAGTTGCGCCGCGCGGCGTAGGGGTGCGTGTACGTGTACAGCCTGCGTATCAGCCCCAGGTCGAGCGGCCGGCGGTCGGCCTCGGGCGCATCGTGCTGCGTCACCCGGGTGAGCAGGCTGGCGGCCGGCGATCGGGTCATGCGGCCTCCCTACGGCCGGCGGCCGGCGACGCGGGCTCGAGTTCTTCGCCGGCGGCCAATTGCAGCCGGGCCGCGTGGCGATAATGTCCGGGCCGGGCCAAAAGCTCGTCGTGCGTGCCGGATTCGACGATCCGGCCCCCTTCCAGCACCAGGATGCGGTCGGCCCGCCGCAATGTGCTCAGCCGATGGGCCACGACGAACGTGGTCCGGCCCCGCATAGCGGCTTCCATCGCGGCCAGGATCTCGTGCTCGGTTTGCGGATCGATGGCCGAGGTTGGATCGTCGAGAATCAAGATCGCCGGGTCCAGCAGGATGGCCCGGGCCAGCGCCAGCCGCTGCCGCTGTCCGCCGGACAGGTTGGCCCCGTACTCGCCGACAATGGTGTCGTAGCCGTCGGGCAGATCGTGGATGAATTCGTGCGCGGCGGCGATGCGGGCGGCCTGTTCGATCTGGCGGCGCCCGGCGCCGGGGTTGCCGAATGCGATGTTGGCCGCGATCGTGTTGCTGAAGAGGAAATTTTCCTGGAACACCAGGCCGATGCGGCGCCGCAAATCGTCCAGGTCCAGCTGCCGCACGTCGACGCCGCCGATCGTGACGCATCCGGCCGAGACGTCGTAGAACCGCGGAATCAGGCTCAGCAGCGTGCTCTTGCCGGCGCCGGTCGCGCCGACGATCGCCAGGCACTCGCCCGGCTCGGCGGCAAAGTCGATCTCGTCCAGCACCCGGGCGTGCGGCCCGTAGCCGAACGACACGCCCGCGAAGCGCACGCTGCCCCGGCCGCTGGGAATTCGGGCCGGCGCCGGGGGGCTGACGACTTCCAGCGGCGTGTCGAGCACGTCGAAGACGCGCTGCGCGCCGGTCAGGCTGGCTTGCACGGTGTTGGCGATGTTGGTGATCTGGCCCACCTGGTTGGCAAATTCGCTCAGCAGGTTGGCAAACACGAACAGGCCCTCGCCCAGCCGCAGCTCGCCGCCCACGACCAGGTAGCCGCCGTAGCCCAGCAGCACGGCCAGATTGATCTGGGTGAGCAAGCCCATGCCGGGCTGAAACAGGCTGATCTTGAGGAAGATCGAGCGTTTGTGGTTTTGCACGGCGTCGTTGGCGGCCCGGAATTTCTCGATTTCGCCCTGCTGCCGCCCGAAGCCCTTGATGACCTGCTGCCCTTGCACGTTTTCCGACAGCCGCAGGATCATCCGGTCGCTGAGCTCGCGATTGTGCAGATAGGCCGGCTTGACCAGCCGCGAAAACGTGACCGCCGCAATCCAGAGCAGGGGCGTGGTGGCCAGCGAGGCCAGCGTCAGGCCCGGATGAATGCTGAGCATGTAGGCCAGATAGACGGCCAGCGAGAGCACAACAGAGAGAACCTCGATGATCACGCCGTCGACGAACATCCGCATCGCCTGCACGTCGCCGGTCACGCGATTGATGATCGAGCCGCTGGCATTGGCATCGAAGAAGCGAAAGCTCAAGCGCTGCAGCTTGTCGTAAACGTCGGCGCGCAACCGGACCACGATCCGTTGCGACAGCCGGGCCACGACCACCGCCGTGTGATAGCGGAGCGACGACTGCACGAGCGCGACCAGCACGATTGCCAGGGCGATGCCGATCACCAGGCCCAGCGGCGGCCAGTCGGCGGGCACAGCGGCGCCCCAGGGCCAGCGGGGCGCGGCGACCTGGGCGTCCAAGGCGTGGCGAATCACGTCGATGGCCAGCCCGACCAGCCCCAGCCCGGCCAGGCCCAGCGAAACCAGCAGCACCTGCTGCACGACGACGCGAATGCAATCCAGCCGATAGCGCCAGGCCAGCGCGAGCAGGCGGCGAATGAGCGCAGCATTCGAGGGGTTGTTCTGGACCAGTCGGGCAGGCGAGTCGGTCGGCAAATGCACGGCGGTTGGCTGATCGGAGGAGTCGGACGGGTCGCGGCAGAACGAATCGGCGCGAGGCGTTTTCGGCGGGCGCTTTTCGAGCGGGCGTAATAGCGAGCGGGCGTAGTTTCGAGCGGACGTAATTTCGAGCGGGCGTAATTCCGAGCGGCTGGGGGGGCCCCCGCGCGGCGTCTCGATTCGCCGTCAGGCGGGGCGAGCGAGGGGGCGTACTTTCGCCAACCGCGCTGGTTTTGGCAAGGTCGATTGCCGAGCGCCCGGCCACCAGAATCGCAGCGGCGTTAACCCCTGCAATCGGGCCGCTTTACGTGGCGGGCGGCCGAGTGATCTGCGGCATCATTCGACCTGCGACAGCAACCAGGCGCTGGCGATGACCAGCACGACATCGATCACGCCGGCCCAGTGCAGCCAGCCGCGCCGCGCCCGCGCACAAGGTCCTGCCCCACCACGACGGCGAGCCCGGCCGCCGCCAAATAATATCGGCCCTGCAAAATCAACAGCGTCCCGTGGCCTAATCGGTCGTCGTCGTCAAATGGTCCGCCGCCGGTCGACATGGCCATGAGCAGCGGCCAGCCCCAAATGGCGAGCAGGAACAGGAAAAAACACTTCCAAGGTTTCGCGAGGTCGCGCGACAGCGTGGGCAGCACGAAGATCACACAGGCCAGCGCCGCCTGGACGGCGGTCGGGTTGTCGAATTGCTGCGCGGGGGCCCCGAGCGTCAGCAGCACCTCGGCCAACAGGCACAGGCCGACGGTCGCGGCCAGCCACAGCCCGGGCTCGATCGGCCAGGGCGACTTTTTCCAAATTCGCCAGCCCAGGATGCACAAGCCGGCCCAGGCCGCTCCGCGCGGCATGACGAGTCCCATGGCCGCCAGCGCGCCCATGAGCGGCAGATCGACATACAGCTGCCGCGTCGCGGCCAGGTAAGCACCGGTGCAGGCAACCCAGAGCAGCAAATGCAGCGTGCCAAACGGCGGCGGACCGGGACGTTTCGCGGCGGCACCCCGCGCGCGGGCACTGGCCAAGGCGACGGGATCGCCTGCAGGGACGGGCGGCAGCGAAGGATCGGTGGACATGCAAGCGAGCTCGCCGGCGATGAGACCTTCAATATAACTTGCGGCACGCGCTCGGCTATGATGTGCAGGCGGCGGGGCGAATTTCTTTTCTCGGGTCCAAGGACTAACTTTGATGACCGCGGTTTGGGTGATTTTGCTCTGCCTGGCTTTGGCCGCCGGCTGGTTGCTGACCTTGCTGGGCATGCCCGGCAACTGGCTGATCGTGGCCGCGGCGGCCCTTTATGCGCTTGTGGTGCCTGGCGAATCGCGCTTGGCCATCGGCTGGCCGGCTGTGGCCCTGCTGGCAGGACTGGCGATTCTGGGCGAAATTGCCGAGCTCGTGGCCGGAGGCGCTGGGCGTGAGCAAGGCGGGCGGAAGCCGGCGGAGCGCGGCGCTGGCCCTGGTCGGTTCGCTCATCGGCGGGATCTCGGGCCTGGCGATCGGCGTGCCGGTGCCGGTGATCGGCTCGCTCGTGGCGGCGGTGTTGTTTGCTGCCTTGGGGGCGCTGGCCGGGGCGATGATCGGCGAGAGCTGGAAGGGGCGCGACCTGGACCAAAGCCTGCGCGTGGGCAAGGCGGCCTTTTGGGGCCGGGTGCTGGGCACTCTGGCCAAGGCGCTGATCGGCGCCGTGATGGTCGTCGTGGCGCTGGCCGCGTTGATCGCGGCGTGAGTTGCCGTGCTCGGGCGGGCTCAGCCGTTCAAACGCGCGGTTGCTCTAACCGCGGGCGTCGAGTCCGGCCGGCGCTTGCTTGCGCTTCGACCACCAGTCGAGCACGGCCGCGCGGTCTTCCGGATCGCGGAAGCGATAGGGGCTCATGCCGCAGGACTGCAGCAGGTCGCTATCGACTTCGATCAGGCCGAACGTGCGGGGCGATTGGTCGTGTCGCCGCAGCAGCATGAAGGCGGCGCTTGCCCCCAAGTCGGCCGGGGGCGTGGTCGTCGTGCTGAGCGGCGTTTCGCGCTCGACCAGCCCGGCCAGCCAATCGTCGATGCCTTCCCAAGGATCGCGCTGGGCGATGGCCAGCGCGGCGGCCCAGGCAACCGCGAACACGGCTGGCGGAGCGTCGGTCAGCAGCTCGCGGGCCCGGGCTTCTTTTTCGAGCGCGGGCAAAGCGTCGTGGGTGCCCACGTCGGCCAATAGTTCGCAGAGCGCTTCGTGGTCGGTTCTCAGGGCGGCCGGGTAGCGATCGATTTGATTGAGCGAGTGATCCGGCACGGCATCGAAATAGGCCCCGATCGACCGCGACAAGACCTCGGCATCGATCTGGGCGAGCATGCTCAGTCCGCCCGGGGTGGGGCGGCGTTTTTCGGCCACGATCGCATCCATGGTTCGCTGGCTCAGCTCGCGCAGCCGGTCGGCCTGGGGCCGGCGAGCCAGATACTTATAGGCCATCCGCTGCCGGGGCGTGGGCAAGTTGATCAGGTGGAACATCAGATTCAGCCCCGAAGGCGGAGCCATGAAGTAATGTCCGTGCGGATGCGGAATGGCCTGGCCCACGGGATAATCGCCCGGTTCCAGGTTATTGCCGCTGACGCAATGCGCGGTATGGTCGTCGATGCGGTCGAAATGCGTTGCCCGCCAGGCTCCCTCGGGAAACTGCGGCACGCCGACGATCAAATACTGGATTGTCACGTGCCGGTGATCCTGCCAGACTTCGGCCACCATTGCCGGCTGCACCCAGGCCAGCAGCCGCTCGATCGCCAGGGCGCCCGGTGCAGCGCCGGTCTCGTCGCGGTTTTTCTGCAAGGCCTCGGTCACCGGCTGCGTGTATTGCTGGCGGGCCAACAAGTCGCGCAGCTCGCGCGACGCCACGGCGCGGCGGATTCGGACATCCTGGTCGTCGCGCTCGCTCGCCAGATCCTGGATCCAGCCACGCCACCTGGTTTCTTCCACCGCGGGGAGCGGCCACTCGGTCGGGCTGGTCAACCAGCGGCCGCGGACCTCGTGGAGCAGCGCGACGAGCGGGTGCCGATCTTCGCCGGCGGCCGGACGTTCGTCAGCATCGCCGGCGGCAGGTTCGGTCCCCGGTCGTTCGGCTTCGGCCTCTTCGTCGTCAAGATCGACCTGGAGCCGGGCTTTGAGCGTGGTCATCATCCGCACGCCCGCCGCCGGACTGCCCAGCAGCCAATTCAGCCGCTCTGCGGCGCCGACCCGTTGGGCGAACGAGTCGTTGTCCAGTTCGTCGAGCAGGCGGTCGATCTCGGCCTGGCCGACGTCGGTCGGTGCCAGCGTTTCGGCCGCCGGCAGCATTCGGCGCAACTCGACCAGCACGCTGCGGACTTCGTACGACACGCCCTGTTTGACGAGCGTGCGCTGAATCTGCTCGGCCAACAGCGGCTGCAAATCCTTTTCGCGCGCGACCTCTTGCAGCTTTTCCTGGGCTCGCCGGCGGTAGTCGTAGTCGGGATGATCGAGCGCGGCAATCAGCCGGGCGATCGACGGGCCGGGGGCCGCCGCGGGTTCGGTGCCGCAGGCCGCGGGACCGAAGAGCGGCAGTAGTGCAAGGGCGGCCAGCAAAAGGACCCATGTCCGGGCTGCGTGGAGCAGCGCCAAGGCCGCGGCCGCCGGGCGCACCGCCTGCCAGGCCCGGTGCAGGCAGCTGGTGCCGGGTGGATGCCCCGTCGGCAGGACCGGGTATCGATTGTGGGTGGGGCGCAGCATCGTTTTTGGCCGGGGACTGCAAGCCAGTTCGAAAAGCGGTTCGTGCACCGCGAAAGTTCCCGAAAACCCGAATTCCATCATACGAAGCCTAGCCCGCCGTGGCCAACAGGGATCTTGCTGGTTTGGGCAATTCGGGCGGTTTTCGCCGCGGTCTGCCTGCTTTGACGCGTGGGGGGCCGGCGCAAACGAATCTTGTCGCGGCGGAGCGAAGCTTCTATAAGCACGCCCCCAGAACTGCCGCCTGTTTTGCGCCGGGAGCGTGCCATGAAGTCACCGTGTCGATCGCTGATCGTGGCGCTGGCGCTCATGCAGTTGACACCGGCCGTGCTGACCTTGGCCGATTCTCCGTCAAGCACCCCGATTGCGCCGGGCGGCCCCGACTTGCAGACCACGCTGGAAAAGGGATTGCGCGCGCGGCGGCCGGTGGAGTTCGATTTCATCGCGTCGGTCGTGCAGATGGTCGACGACGGAACGCTGCCGGTTTCGATCGTGCAGACCAGCTTCCTCTGGGCCCGCAAGAAGCGCCCCTATCCGTTCCCTTACTTCCGGCAGTCGCTGCGGATCCAGGCTCAGCAAATGGGAATCGATCTGTGACGTCCCGCCCGCTCGGCCGGCAAATCCTGGCGCTTTGCGGCTGCGTGCTGCTGGCCGGCGGCACGATCCTGCTGGCCGGGCAAGTCTTTCGCCCCCAGCGGCCGGTGTCGCTCAGCCTGCCTGGCGCCAAGGGTCCGAACCCGCCCGGCATGGCGCTGATTCCCGCGGGCAAGTTCCGCATGGGTCATGATTTGTCGCACTCGGTGGCCGAACGGCCGCAGCACGAGGTGCGGATCGACGCCTTCTGGCTCGACGTCCAGGAGGTGACGGTGGCCCAATTCGCCGAATTCGTCGCCGCCACCGGCTATGTGACGAGCGCCGAGCGCACGGGCATGCCTGGGTCTTTGCGCCGCGCGCAAGGGGTGGATCTTGTCCGCCGGAGCCGATTGGCGGCATCCGCAAGGATCTCACAGCTCGACGACCGGCTACGAACAGTTGCCGGTCACGCAAGTCTCGTGGCACGATGCGACGGCCTATGCGGCCTGGGCCGGCAAGCGCTTGCCCAGCGAAGCCGAATGGGAATATGCCGCCCGGGGCGGGCTGTTCGAATCCGACTATCCCTGGGGCCGCGAGGAAAAGCCCGACGGTGCCTACCGGGCGAACTACTGGCAGGGCTGGTTTCCGGATCAGGATCTCGCGCACGACGGCTTCCGCACGGCGGCCCCGGTCCGATCGTACGAGGCCAACCGCTTCGGCCTGTACGACATGGCGGGGAATGTCTGGGAATGGTGCTCCGACTGGTACGCGGCCGACTACTACCAGCACAGCCCGGCCGCGAATCCGCCCGGCCCGACGAACGGCTCGCTGCGGGTGCAGCGCGGCGGATCCTGGCTCTGTGCCGAGAATGCGAGCGCGGGCTTGCGTGTTTGGACCCGGGGCCGCGAAGCTCCCGACTCGGCCCACGGCCACGCCGGTTTTCGCTGTGCCAGGGACCTCCGGTGATCGGCCGGGCAAACTGCGGCTGTAGGAGACGACTGGTAATCGCCGATCCTCCGCTGCAACTTTGGCTGGGTCGGCGATCAGCAGTCGCCTCCTACACTTGGCCATGCTGCTGTTCCTCGCGAAGCGGTCAGCCAGTGGCGAATCGGCCGGCGTCGTCCTAAGATAAAAGGATGCACGTCGGCGTCTGCCTGTCCTGGCAATAGAAGGAACGCGAAATTGACTTCCTGGATTCTGATGGTCGCCTGGCTGGGCACGGCCCAGGTCGCGGCGCCGCCGGCGAAAGAACGGGGACCGGAAGTCTCGCGCCTGGTCCGGCAGCTCAACAGCGAAGAGCTGACGCGCCGCGACCAGGCCGAGGAACAATTGATCGCGCTGGGCCCGGCCGCATTGGCGCATTTGCCGGCCATTACCGACCGCATGCCGGCCGAGGTGGTGCAGCGGCTCACGCGCATGCACCAGGCCTGCGAGAAAGCCCGGGCGGATGAGGCGGCCCGGGGCTCGACCGTCACGCTCAAGGGCAATCTGCCGCTGGCCGACGTGCTCAAACAGTTCAGCGAGCAGACCGGCAACACGATCACCGACCGCCGCCAGCGCGACGAGGACGAAGTCGACCCGAACCAGCAAGTCGATTTCGAAAAGGCGCCGTTCTGGCACGCTTTGGACCAGACGCTCGACGCGGCCGGGCTCGACATCGACAGTTATTCCGGTGAGCCGGGCATTTCGCTCGTCGCCCGCAGCCCGGGCCGAATTGCCCGCACCAGCCGCGCCAGCTACAGCGGCCCGTTCCGCATTGAGGCGGCCCGGTTCGAGGCCCTGCGCGACCTGCGGCTCGAGGGCAACCGGTCGCTCAAGCTGATGCTGGACGTGGCCTGGGAGCCCCGGCTCAAGCCGATCCTGATCAGCCAGCCGCTGGACGAAATCAGCGCCAAGGCCGGCGACGAGGCGGTGCGCATCGACGGGCAGGGCGAACCGACGGCTCCGATCGGCGACCAGTCGGCCAGCGTGGAGCTAATGATCCCGCTGGTGTCGCCGGCGCGCGTGCGGGACAAGATCACGTCGCTCAAGGGCAAACTCAAAGCGATCGTGCCCGGGGAGGTTGAGGTTTTCCGCTTCACCGACTTGCCCTTGGCCAAAGAAAAAGGGGGGCCGCCGAAGAAGGTCGAGATGCGGAAGGCCGCCGTCACGGTCACCTTGGACAGCCTGCGCAAGAACAACGAAATCTGGGAGATGCAGGTTCGGGTGCGCTTCGACGATCCGGGCGGCGCCTTGGATTCTTACTTGAGCGGCTGGCTGCTGGGCAACGAGGTCGTGATGGAAAAGGCCGGGAGCGATCCGGTCGAACCGGGCGGCCAGGAGCAGTTCCTGCAAACGCCCAACGAAGTGGGCGTGAAATATCTGTTCGACTTGCCCGACGGGCCCAAGGGCTTTGCCTTCGTCTACAAGTCTCCCACGGCCGTGTTTCAGATCCCGGTCGAGTACGAGCTGAAGGATTTGGAATTGCCCTAGCGCCGCGGTGGCCGAGGCGCGGCCGCGTCCGGCGGCGAGCGAGCGATCTGATTCTTTTTCGGTGGTCAATCGGTTTGGAGAACGGCATGTCCTGGCGCGTGGGAAATCTGAATCCGGCACTCGTACTCGTCGGCGGGGCACTCTTCGGCGGAGCGCTCATCGGTGGAGCAAGGGTCGCGGCTGCCGAAAAACCGGATGCGCCGGCCGCTAAGGCCGAGGGAACGTCGGCAGTGGCGGTCACGGTCAATGGCAAGCCGATCCTGGTCGACGAAGTGCAGGAAGCGCTGGCCCCGGCGCTCGTGGGACGCAAAGTTCCGCCGCAATCGCTGGCCCTGTTGCAGGCCGAGGCCCTGGCCCAGTTGATCGATCGGCGGCTGGTCGAAAAGGCGATTTCCGAGGGGGGCAAAGCCGTCACCGAGGCCGACATCGATGCGGCGGTGGCCAAATTCCAGACCCAGCTCGAAGGCCAGAAGATCGACCTCAAGCAGTATCTGGCCGGACGGGCCCTGACCCCCGCCGCAATGCGCAAACAAATCGGCTGGCAACTCCTTTGGGAACGTGCCATGCAGAAACAATTGACCGACGACGTGCTCGAAGACTATTTCGACGAGCATCACAAGGATTTCGACGGCACGGAAGTCCGGGCCAGCCACATCTTGCTGCGCAGCGACAAAATGGGCGATCAGGCGGTCCTCAACGACTTGCTCCGCGCCGCCAGCGCCCTGCGCGACCAACTGGTGGCCGGAAAATACTCGTTTGCCGAAGCGGCGACGATGTTCTCGGCCGGCCCCAGCCGCGAGAAGGGCGGAGACATCGGCTTTTTTCCCCGGCACGGGCTGATGGTCGAACCCTTCGCCGAGGCGGCCTTTACTCTGCCGGTCGGAGAAATCAGCAAACCGGTCGTGACGCCGTTCGGCGTCCATTTGATCAAGGTCACCGAGATCAAGCCGGGGAACAAAAAATGGACCGACGTCCGCGAGGAACTCAAGCCGCCGGCCGGAAGGGCGCTGCACGACAAGATCGCCACGATCGCCCGCGACAAGGCTAATGTCCAGTTCACCGGCGCCTACCCCCACTTCAAGCTGGGGACGCACGAACTGGTTCTGCCCAATAAGCAGTAAGCCGCCGGAGCGCCCGCAGGGGCAGCAACCCGGCCGGCCGACTTGACCGGGGCAAGGCCTTTGGGCCCGCCCGCGGCCGCGCCCGTTAGCGGGTGATCTTCAGCTTGGGATGCGCCTGCTGGAATTCCTTCACCCCGGCGGCCGTGACTTTGCTGAAGCTGAGATCGAGCTTCGTCAGGTGCGCGAGTCCCGCCAGTTTCGCCAGCCCGGCGTCGGTGATCTGGGTGGTGTGCAGGTCCAGGTCGTCGAGTTTGGTCAACGGTTCGAGATTGACCAGCCCGGCGTCGGTGATTCGGGTGTTTTGCAGGCTGAGCCAATTCAGGTTCACCAGGCCGCGCAGGCTTTCCAGCCCGACGTCGGTGATCTGCGTGCCCCACAGGTCGAGCCGTTCCAGGCTGGTCATGTCCTTGAGGTTGGCCAGCCCGGCGTCGTTGACCGGAGTTTCAGCGATGTCCAGCAGCGTGAGCTTGGGCAGACTTTTCAGGCTGGCCAGTCCGGAGCCGTTGAGCCGGGCGCCGCGGAGCTCGACGCGTTTGAGCAGTTCCAGGCCGGCCAGGTTGGCCAGGCCGGCGTCGGTGATGTTGTTGCGCATCAGGTTGAGCTCGTCGAGCTTGGTCATCGTCTTGAGATAGACCAGGCCTTTGTCGCTGATCGCGGCGTCCTCGAGAATCAGCCCCTTGAGCTTGGGCATCTCGGAGATCAGCTTCAGGCCGGCGTCGGTGACCTGCGAATTGCGCAGCTTGAGCCGCTCGAGGTTGGGCAGCTTCTTGATTTCCAGCAGGCCGTCGTCGGAGACCAGCACGCAGCCGCGCAAATCGAGCACGCGGAGCTTGACCAGAGGGGTCAGGTGCACCATGCCGGCATTCGAGAAATTGTTGTAAAGCAGCAGCAGCTGTTCCAGGTTGACCAGCGCTTGCAGGTGCACGAGTCCTTCGTCGGTCAAGAAAGTGCAGCGGCGCAGGTTGATCAGCCGCAGATTTTGCAGCGGCTTGAGCCTGGCCAGGCCGTCGTTGGTGATATCGGTGTTCTCCAGCACCAGGTCCTTCAGGCTGGTGACCTTGGCGATGCTGTCGAGCGAGGCGTCTGTGACGTACGAGCCGAGGAACTCGAGCTTGGTCAGCCTGGTGAAGCCCGGCAGCAGTTCGATGTCCTGGGGCGTCAGCTCTGCGTCGCGCAGGTTCATCGCCACGACCTCTTTGGCGTCGTCGAGCGTGACCACGCCGCCGATCTTCCGCAGCCGGGCGATGTCCGCGGCCTGATCAGCCGCAGCCGGCTGGCTCGTCGAAATTCCCAGCAGCAGAACCAGCAGCACGAAGCGCGAACGCATGCGAACCTTTCTGAACGATGATGGTGGTCGAGGCTTCAACCGGGCCGTCGGGCCGCTGCAAACTTCCGCGCTTCCGGGGCTTCCGCTGGTCGCCCCTGGCCCAGGGGCCGGGCAGGACGCAATCGTTCGGGGGGGAAAGGCGAAGTTTCGGGCAGGCTTCCAAGACTACTTGACGCAGGGCCGCGACACAACGGGCGCCCAGGGCGCGACGAGCGCTGCCTGCTAGCGCGGCCCGGGCGCCGGACCTGCCCCCCGGCGGAAGTGCCTGCCGCCACGCCAGATCCGCACGCTCGGGCCAGCTGTTCTTGCACCGAGCCGGCGATGTCTTGTACTCTCTGCGGCCCCTGCCACCGGTCCGGCCGGGCTGCGCTTCGGGGCAGCGCTTCCGGGCCGGCTGCCGGCCGTCGCCACGGATTCCCATCGACGAGGGTCAATTCATGTTGTTGTCACGACTGGTTCGTCTGGCCAGGCGGCCGAAGGCCGCCGCGCCGCGCAGAAGTCTTTTCGGTCCCGGCTGCGGATCGAATCGCTCGAGGATCGCCGGCTGCTGACGATGACGCCGCTCTCGTATGTTTCGACCGGCGGAGCGGTCACGGTCGACGTCAGCGCGGACCACCTATCCTACGAGATTCGCAACAGCTCCCAAACCATCGTTGCCGAACAGCTGGTGGCCAATACCAGCGAGATCGACATCCAGGGCTCCCTCAGCCAGTCGAACGAGCTGGTGCTGAACTTTGCCAACGCGGCCGCCGCGCCGTTGTCGGTGAGCAACACGGCCGAAGGCACGACGCAGGGGTCGATCTACGTCGCGAATTCAGGCGTCCCGTCGCTGACGATCAACTACGGCTTGTTCAATTCGGCGACGGACTCGATCTTCGACGAGCTGGCGACCACCACGCGTTACTTTTCGTTCGCCGACGACGGGTCGACTCCCGAGAGCATCGCGCTGGCGGCCGGTTCGACCAGCGGCACGATGACGCTCCAGTCGACCAATGCCGTGCCGGTGACGTTCGTCGATCCGACCACGACGCTGGCGCTCAGCGAGGGGGGCGGGCTGGCCGACACGATCGCCATCGAGAGCCTGGCCGCCAGCTTCGCCGGCTCGCTCAGCGTGATCGGCAGCGACGACACGATCGACGTCGCGCCGAGCTCGTTTCCCGGCGCGCTGGTGCTGAACGCGGGCAGCGCGTCCGGGTCGACGATCAACCTCGAACCGAGCACGCTCTCCGTCGCCGGCAAGGCCACATTCGTGGCCAACTCGATCTCGGTCGTGCCCGGCACGATCACGTCGACCGGCAACCAGGTCTACGGCGGGCCCGTGACGCTGCATTCCACGCCGATCACGATGTCGGCCGCGACCGGCCACATCACCTTCGACGGCACGGTCGACGGGGCCACCGACCTGACGGTCGATGCCGCGGTGGCGACTTTTTACGCGCCCGTGGGCAGCTTGACCGCGCTGCGCAGCCTGACTCTGAATGCCGGCCTGATCGATCTGAGCAGCACCGTGACCACGACCGGCGCCAAGACAATTACCGAGCCCACGCCGGGCAGCCTGTCGGGTTACGTGTACGTCGACGCCAACGATAACGGCGCCTTCGACAGCGGCGAGACGCCGCTGGCCGGCGTGACGGTCACGCTGACCGGGACCGACGATCTGCTCGACGTGATCGATCTGACCACGACCACGGCGGCCAACGGCTCCTACAGCTTTACCGGCCTGCGCCCGGCAACTATACGCTCACCGAAACGCAGCCCAGCGGCTATCTGGCCGGAACCAGCGCCGTTGGCACTCAGGGCGGCGTCCTGGGAAGCGGACAAATCGCCACGATCGGCTTGAGCACCGGCATCGCCGGCACGGGCAACAATTTTGCCGACCTGCTCCCCGGCAGCCTGTCGGGCTACGTATACATCGATGCCAACGACGACGGCGTCTTCAACGCCGGCGAGACTCCGCTGGCCGGCGTGACGGTCACGCTGACCGGCACGAACGACCAGGGCACGGCCGTCTCGGTCACCACCACCACGGCCGCCGGCGGAGCCTACAGCTTCATCAACCTGCGCCCGGGCACCTACAAACTGACCGAAACGCGTCCGACCGGCTATACCGACGGCCTCGTCTCCGTGGGCACACCGGGCGGGACCGTCGGCGTTCGCTCGATTTCCGGCATCACGGTCGCCTCGGGCACCAACGGCGCGAACAACGACTTTGCCGACCTGGCGCCGGCGAGTCTCTCGGGGTATGTCTACATCGATGCCAACGACAACGGCTCGTTCGACAGCGGCGAGAGCGTGCTCAGCGGCGCGACGGTCACGCTCACCGGCACCGACGCTCACGGCAATGCCATCGACCAGACCACGACAACGGCAAACAGCGGCGGATACGCGTTCAGCAACCTGGTTCCGGGAACCTACTCGCTGGCGGTCACCCTGCCCTCGGGCGACCTCGCAGGGACCGACTCGATCGGCACGCAAAATGGAACGGTCGGCAGCGGGACGCTGTCGAACATCCAACTGGCCATCGGCACTATCGGCACCGGCAACGATTTTGCCGTGCTGCTGCCGGCCAGCCTGTCCGGCTATGCCTATGTCGACGCCAACGGCAACGGCGTGTTCAACCCGGGCGAAACGGAGTTGGCCGGGGTCGCCATCGCCCTGACCGGCACCGACGACTTGGGCAATGTGGTCAACCTGACCACCACGACCGACTCCAGCGACCCGTACCTGTTTAGCGGATTGCGACCCGGCACCTATACGCTCACCGCCACGCCGCTGATGGGTTACGTGGCCGGCACCGCCACCGTCGGCAGCCAGGCCAGCGGAACCGTGGGCAGCAGTTCGCTCTCGGCGATCGCCCTGACCTCCGGCGCCGTCGGCACTGGAAACGACTTCTCCAGTCTGCTGGCCAGCCAGGTGGTCAGCACCGTCGATTTGTCGGCCGATTTCAACCTGACGGGCATCACCGCCAACGGCGCCCACTTCAGCGGCGGGCTCGACGGCGTGGGCAATGCCCTGTCGGCCAATCTGCTGGGCACCAGCCAGGTCTGGAACGGCGTCAACTTCGCCATCGGCGCCGCCGGCACGAACAACGTGGTCCAGTCCACCGGCCAGACCATCAACATCCCGGCCGGCCAATACACGCAGCTCGATATTCTGGCCACGGCCGTCCAGGGCAATCAGCGCAATCAACAGTTTGTCGTGAATTACAGCGACGGCACGTCCGTCACGTTGACGCAGAACATGAGCGACTGGTACACGCCGCAGAACTTTGCCGGCGAATCGGTCGTGGACCGGACCGCGCATCGCAACACGGCCGGCGGCGGCGCAGACAATCGTTACTTCGACGTGTACGGCTACAGCATCCAGCTCGACGGCTCGAAGACCGTCAGCAGCATCACGCTGCCCAGCGACAGAGACGTCGACGTGCTGGCGATCAGCACGGTTGCGGCGATCGATCCGCCGGTGAGCCTGGCGACGCAGACCGCTTTCAGCCTGCAGGCCATGCAGCAAGGGGGCGGCAGCGGCGGAATCGAACTTTCCTGGACCGCTCCGGCCGGCAGCCTCACCGGTTACAACATCTACCGCGGCACCACTCCCGGCGGGGAATCGACGACACCGCTGAACGCCACGCCGCTTTCGCCCACCGCCACGACATACATCGACGCCACCGTCGTCCCCGGCAACACCTATTACTACCTGGTCCGGGCCCTGAACGGACCCGCTGCGAGCACCAACAGCAACGAAGCCACCGCCGAGCTGACCGACGCCACCGCCGACGTGCAAGTCGACCTGGCCGGCGATTTCAACCTGACCGGAATCACCGCCGACGGCACGAAGACCACCGGCGGCTTGGACGGCTCGGGCAATACGCTCTCGGCCAACCTGTTGGGCACCAGCCAGACCTGGAACGGGGTGCCTTTCGTGATCGGCGCCGCGGCGCCGCCAACGTCGTGCAGGCTACGGGCCAGACCATCAATCTGCCGGCAGGTCAGGACGCCGAGCTGGAGCTCCTGACAACGGCCGTTAACGGCAATCAGCTGGCCCAGAAATTCACCGTGCATTACAGCGACGGCACTTCGACAACGGTCACCGAGAACCTCAGCGACTGGTACACTCCGCAGCCGTACGCGGGTGAGTCGGTGGCCGTCGGCATGGCCTATCGAAACTTGCCCGGGGGCGGCAAGGACAGCCGCCATTTCGACGTTTACGGCTACCAGATTCCGCTCGACAGCACGAAGACCGTCAGCAGCATCACGCTGCCCACGGACAAGAATGTCGCGGTGCTGGCGATTACCGCAGTGGCGGCGCCGCCGGCACCAACCGGAGTAACCGCCATGGCGGGCTTGAGCGGCGAGATCGACCTGGCCTGGACCGCCGCCACCGGCAGCCCGACCGGCTACAACGTGTATCGGGGCACGACCAGCGGGGGCGAATCGGCGACGCCGCTGAACACCACGCCGCTTGCGGCTTCGGCCGTCAGCTACCAGGACATCACGGCGCTGCCCGGCAACACGTATTACTACGTGGTCCGCGCCGTCAGCGGGCCCGTCTCCAGTCCGAACTCGCTGGAAGTCTCGGCCACGGCCACGTCGAGCGGCACGACGACCGAAGTGGATCTGGCCGGCGCGCTGAACGCCGTGGGCATCACGACCAACGGCAGCACGTTCAGCGGCGGGCTCGACGGCGTGGGCAATGCCCTGTCGGCGACGCTGCTGGGCAACAGCCAAACCTGGAACGGCCAGACGTTCTCGATCGCGCCGGCTGGCGCCGACAACGTCGTGCGGGCGACCGGCCAGACCGTCGCTCTGCCGGCCGGTCAATACTCGAAGCTCGAGCTGCTGGCCACCGCCGTCAACGGCAACCAGGTCGGGCAGACATTCGTGGTGCATTACAGCGACGGCACGTCGACCACCGTCACCCAGAGCATGAGCGATTGGTTCACGCCGCAGAATTACTCGGGCGAATCGACCGCCGTGACGAGCGTGTACCGCAACACCGCGGCCGGCGGGGCCGACCAGCGCAACTTCTACGTCTACGGCTACGTGCTGAACCTCGACAGCACGAAGACGGTCAGCAGCATCACGCTGCCGGCGAATCAGCACGTTGCCGTGGTGGCGATCGACGCCGTGCCGTAGCATCGTGTCGCGGGTGGTTAAGCCGGCGAGGGTGAGGCACTCGGGGGCCGCCGCCGCCGGGCTTAACCGGCGGTGGGCTGAGCAGACGCTGGGCCGAACAGGCGCGGGCGCAAAAAAAAGCTGCGAGCGACGCAGCCTGGTGCCGCGCCGCTCGCAGGGATTGAGACGTTAAACTCCGCCGAGCGCTTAGACCGAGTAGCCCGCGCGGAAGTCGGGCTTGACGATCTTTTCCAGCTCCGGCGCGTTCTTGGCCGTGAGCGACTTGGCGTCCCACTCGATCTTCTTGCCGCTGCCGGTATCGGCCGCGTAGACGGCCAGATTGCCCAACAGCACGGTTTCGGTGAGCGGGCCGGCGTAGTCGGGGAAGTTCGACATGGCCGGTTCGCCGCCCTTGATGGCCCGAACGTATTCTTCAAAATGTCCGGGCGATTCGGGATATTTGACTTCCGGCTCGGTGATGCCGCCCAGCAGCGTGTACGGCCCGGCGTAATCTCCCGGCGAATAGAGCTTGCCCTTTTCGCCGACAATCAGGGCGCCGGAGCTCTCCAGCTTCTGGCCCTCGAACAGTTCGTTCGGCGGGCGCTTGCCGCCGTCGTACCAGGTCATCTTGACGGCCGGCCGCTTGTCGGTGGCCGGGAACTCGTAGCGGATGACCGACCACTTCGGATAGCTGATCTTGTTGTGGCCGGAGGTTTCGGCTTCGACCGAGACCGGGTCGCGCAGGTTGAGGGCCATGAACGGCATGTTCAAAGTATGGCAGGCCATGTCGCCGAGGGCGCCGGTGCCGAAGTCCCACCAGCCGCGCCAGGCGAACGGATGATAGCCGTCGCCGTAGGCGGTTTCGGGAGCGGGGCCGAGCCACAGATCCCAATGCAGGTTTTGCGGCGCGTCCTTGGCGGCCGGGCGAGGCCCGCCCTGCGGCCAGATCGGCCGGTTGGTCCAGACGTGCACTTCGCTCACCGGCCCCAGCACGCCGGACTGCGCGATGGCCGCGGCCTTGCGCAAGCCGCCGCCGGCGGTGCCTTGATTGCCCATTTGCGTGGCGACCTTCATCTCGCGGGCCACGTCGGCCATGCGGCGGGCTTCCCACAAGCTGTGCGTGAGCGGCTTCTGCGTGAAGCAGGCCTTCTTCTCTTTCATCGCACGGATCGCGGCGACGGCATGCGTGTGATCGGGGGTGCTGACGGTGACGGCGTCGATGCTGCCGGCCATCTCGTCGAACATCTTGCGGAAGTCGTTGTACTTCTTGGCTTCGGGAAAGCGCTGCGCGGCCTTGTCCAGCTTGTTGTCGTCGACGTCGCAGATCGCCACCACCAGGCCGTGCCGGCCCGCATCGTTCGAATCGCTATCGCCCTTGCCGTCGACGCCGATGCAGGCGAAATGAATCTTCTCGTTGGGGGAACCGCTCTTCGACTGGCTCTCATCGGCGTGGGCGCGCCCGGCGGCCCAATAGCCCACGCCGGCTGCCGCCGTGGTCTTGAGGAACGCGCGGCGATTGTTCGGTTGGCTCATTGCCAAATCTCCTCGGAAGGTGGCTGCAAAAGGGGGGAGGGACTCCCGGTCAGATTACCCTCTCGCCGGGCAGCAAGCAACGACCCTGCCGAAAGAGTGCCTCCGGCCCCGACCGTCCCAAATTCGGCCGGCGCCGTGGGGCATTTTGCCGGGCGCCAATGAAAAAGAGCCGCCGCGCTTCGCAAGGAAGCGCGGCGGCTCGAGATCGACGCACTGTGCCAGTCGCGGTCGGTCCAAATCAAGGACCGATGCCTGGCGGTCGGTCCGAATCAGGGACCGATGCTTTGCGGGTTGCGCCAGGAAGTCGCGCGGGCCGCGATTCGTGTAGTACGGATAGGCGACTTGTCCGCCCGGAGGGCCGTCGTCGAAGGCGCCGTTCGAGTTGCGGGGCGGACGAGCGGCAAACGAGCCGCCGCCGTTGCAACCACAGCCGCCGCCACCGCAGCCGCTGTCGCAGCATTCGCCGCCACCGCCGCCGGCCCAGCCGCCGCTATTGCAACCGCCGCCGCAACCGCTGCCGCAGCCCCAGGGGCGGCACCACCAACGCTCCAGACAACAGCAGCCGCTCGAGGCTGCCAAGGCCGTGACGGCCAACATTGCGAACATTATTCGTTTCATGGGTCCTGTTTCCTTTTGTGAGGTCTTGGGCCTGACAGTGGCTGTATCGTCCGGCACAATCCCGAGAATTGAACAATTCGCTACGGGCGCAGTAGGCGGAATTTCGCGAATCCTCGGCAAAGTCGGCCCAGCCTGCCGGCGCTCGCGCGCCGGACCGAACGCGCCCTGCTAGCACCTTCGTCCGGGTGTGCCCGCAGGTCGGCGGCCTGCGGCGGCAGGTCCGCGCGAGCGGTGCCTGGTCGGCTTGCCGCCGCCCCGTCGATCGGGCCGCTGGCTGCCAGCACAGGCGGCTCGGAGCGGTCCGCCGGAGTCGGTGGGGGCGCGGCCTTGGCCCTCGGGAATCATTCTGGTAAAAGAGCCCGCCCCTAGCGTCGGGCAGCTCGATCGGGCAACGATCCGACCGGCATGAATGGCGCTGCCGGCGTGCCCGCTGCCGGCAGCTGGCGACCCTCGGCCGAAAGAAAATCACGGATGAACAACTTTGCCCGGACGCTGAAGCTTTGCCTGCGTTATCGCCGCACGGTCGCGGCCAGCGTGTTCAGTTCGTTGATCGTGGCGGTGCTGTGGGGTGGGAACATCGGAGCGGTCTATCCGATCGTCGAAGTTTGTTTGCAGGGGCAATCGCTCGAGCATTGGGTGCACGACCAGATCGCCGAGTCGCAGCGCAAGATCGGCGAATTCCGCCAGGAGCTGGAAACCCGCGCCGCCCGACTGCCCGGCGTGGCCGCGGACGAGCAAGTTGCGTTGGAACGCGAAATCGGCCGGCTGGACGTGCGGCTGGCGGCCGAAGAGCGGGCCCTGGCCCGATACGAGTGGGTCGAAGGACCGATCGACCGCTACCTGCCGAACGATCCGTTCCTGACCTTGGTCGTGCTGATCAGCGGCTTGATGGTCGGCACGATCGTCAAGGACGGGTTTATGACGCTGGGGGCGTTCCTGGTCGATCGCCTGGCGCAACTGGCCGTTTTCGACCTGCGCAAACAATTCTATCGGCGCACGCTGCGGCTCGATCTGGCGACGTTCAGCCAAAACGGCACCAGCGATCTGATCAGCCGCTTTACCCACGACCTGGACAACGTCGGGCAGGGCGTGCAGACGGTCTTCGGCCGCGCGATCCGCGAGCCGCTGAAAATGATCGCCTGCCTGGTCGGCGCCGCCTGGGTTTGCTGGCAGTTGCTGGTGCTCTCGCTGCTGGTGGTGCCGGTGGCCTTTTACCTGATTGCCCGGCTGGCCCGCACGCTGAAGAAAGCCAATCGCCGCGCGATGGAACAGATGTCGTCGCTCTACAACGTGCTGATGGAAACCTTTGGCGGCATCAAAGTCGTCAAGGCGTTTACCATGGAGCGCCACGAGCGGCGCAAGTTTCACGCCGTCAGCAAGCTCTGTTTTCGCAAAGGCATGCGGATCGCCTTGTTCGACGCGCTGGTCAACCCGGTGACCGAAGTGATGGGCATTCTGACGATTTGCGTGGCCATCCTGGTCGGCGCGTACCTGGTGCTCAACCAAGAAACGCACTTGCTCGGGGTGCGAATGTGCGACCGCCCGCTGACGCTCAGCGGGATCCTGGTCTTCTTCGGCTTCCTGGCCGGGACGAGCGATCCGGCCCGCAAGATGTCCGAAGTCTTCAATCGCCTGCAGCGCGCGGCGGCAGCCTGCGACCGCGTGTATCAGCTGCTCGACCGCGAGCCGACGGTGGCCGACCCGCCGCGGCCCCTGGCGCTGGCCCGGCACCAGCGCGAGCTGGTCTTCGAGAACGTCACGTTCGCCTACCAGCCGGGCAACCCGGTCTTGGAGGGAATCAACCTGCGGATCGCGGCCGGCGAAACGATCGCCATCGTGGGGCCGAACGGCTGCGGCAAGAGCACCCTGGCCAATCTGGTCCCGCGATTTTTCGATCCCACGTCCGGCACGGTGCGGCTGGACGGAGTCGACGTGCGCGACGTGCGGATGCGGGCCTTGCGCAGCCAGATCGGCATCGTGGCCCAGGAGACGCTGCTGTTCGACGACACGGTGCTGAACAATATCCGCTATGGCGATCCGCGGGCCTCGCAAGACGCGGTGATCGAAGCGGCCAGGCAAGCCCACGCCCACAAGTTCATCGAAACGCGCCTCGAACAGGGCTACCAGACGATCGTGGGCAGCGGCGGAAACCGGCTCTCCGGCGGCCAGCGGCAAAGGATCGCCCTGGCTCGGGCAATCCTGCGGGATCCGGCCATCCTGATCCTGGACGAAGCCACGAGCCAAATCGACCTGGAAAGCGAACAGCTGATCCATCGCGTGCTGGAGACATTCACCCGGGGGCGGACGACGATCATCGTCACCCACCGCCTGGCCACCCTAGCCTTGGCCGACCGGATCGTGGTCATGAACGCCGGCCGGATTATTGCGGTCGGCACGCACGATCAACTGGTCGCCAGCTGCGAGACCTACCGCCGGCTCAACGAGTTGCAGTTCCGCGAAAGCGCATAAAAAGTTCACGGTTCGCGCTTGGCACGCCTTTTGCTTTCAGCCCCCTCTGTGGCTTCTGGCAGTATTCGACCTGCGGTCATTCGACTCGGGGCCGAAACAGAGAAGAGCAACGACTGTCTGGGGCCGGCAACTGAGGGGGCGTTTGCAACTTGTCGCACAGAAATCATAGTGCTGTAAAGGCTTACGACGCACAGTGGAACAGCTGAGGCATGCGTCGCCGGGCTTTCACAAGCCGATTTCTGCACAATCAAGGGCGAGTTGGACATGCGGGGGAACACCCATGTCCAACTCGCCTGTTGCATTTGGTGTGTAGCGTTTTGATGCATGTGTTGCAAAACAATACACATCCTGCTGTGGCGTCCGGCCTCGCTCGCGAGATTCTTTTCGCCTGGAATAAAACGAATCACAACACGCGAATCCGTTGTTGCCAGACCGGTGTTTTAAAGCTAGCTGCCGGTGTTTGAAAGCAAGCCGAGACTCACGCGGTCAGGCCGTTTCGAGGGGAGGACTCCAGAACTTAAGCAGCCTCGGCGCGAAAGCGGCCGGGCTGCGGCCCAGGCTTTGACGACTTTACCGTCGCAAGCGGCCGGGTTTCAGGGGAGCGCGTCACCGAGCGAGGGGCTGGAGCACGTCAGGCCGACCGAGTGCTGGATCGCCGGCCCGGAACCGGAAAGTTGGCTCCCAAACTGGAACGTGGGCCGCCAAACTGGAATGTTGACTGGGCCTTGCAATGCATTAGGATGGGGTTCGCAAGTGCCCGATATTTATCTTCTTAGGGAAATCAGCGAGGTTGCGATGAGGCGCTCGAGGTGGACGAGCATTGCCATGCGGGGCCGTTCGGCGTGGCGCATTGCGGCAAGGCCGCTGAGTGTCGGGATCGTGGGAATCGTCGTGCTGGCAGCGATGTGTGTCGCGGCCCAAGCGGCGACGAACGATGCGACGAAGCCGGCCGACGGTGACAAGGCCGCCAAAGCGGCGAGCAAGGCGGACAAAGCGGAAGCGGCCAAGGCCAAGAAGTCGCTGGCCACGAAGGCCACTTCGCACGGCATTCCGCAAGTCGAATTGATCAACGACAAGATCCGCGAGGGCTGGGCCTCGCATCAGCTCACGCCCTCGTTGCCGGCAACCGACGGCGAATGGGTGCGGCGTTTGTATCTCGATTTGTTTGGCCGGATTCCCACGGTCGAAGAGACCAACCGTTTCATCGTCGACAAGTCGCCCGACAAGAAGCTGCAGTTGGTCAACAAGCTGCTGGGCGACGACGAGAAGTCGATCGAGGAATACGCCCGCAACTGGACGACCATTTGGACGAACGTGCTGATCGGCCGGGCCGGTGGCGGCGAGCAGGACCGGAACACGAATCGGCCGGGGCTGCAGCAGGCTCTGCGGCAGTCGTTCAAGCGGAACATGCCGTATGACCAACTCGTCACCAAGCTGGTCTCGGCCACCGGGGTGAACAGGCCGGGCGAGGACAAGTTCAACGGCTTCACGAATTTCTACACGGCCAAGCTGGAAGAGAACGGCGTTCAGGCCACGGCCAAGACAGCCCAGATCTTCCTCGGCCTGCAAGTGCAGTGCACGCAGTGCCACAACCATCCGTTCAACGATTGGAAGCAGAACCAGTTCTGGGAGATGAACGCCTTCTTCCGCCAGACGCGGGCGGTGCGGCACATGGGCCAGGGCCGGGACCAGACGGTCGAGCTGATCAATCAGGACTTTGCCGGCGAGGACAATCGGCCGGACGAAGCGGTGCTGTACTACGAGCTGCGCAACGGCAAGATGCAGGCCGCGTATCCGGTCTTTGTCGACGGCACGAAGGTCAAGTCGAGCGGCTATCTGCAGGAGGTCAATCGCCGCGGCGAGCTGGCCCGGCTGATCGTCGGCTCGGAGTACATGCCCAAGGCGGTCGTCAATCGCCTGTGGGGGCATTTCCTGGGCTATGGGTTCACCAAGCCGATCGACGACATCGGCCCGCACAATACGCCGACGCATCCGGAATTGCTCGAAGCCTTGGGCAAGGAATTCCGCATGCACAGCTGCGACTTGAAAGAGCTGATCCGCTGGATCACGCTGAGCGAGGCCTATTCGCTGTCCAGCAAGTACAGCCCGAACAACAAGAAGGACGATCCGGCGCTGGGCGAGAAGCCGATGTTCAGCCACTTCTACTTGCGGCAGATGCGGGCGGAAGAGCTGTACGAATCGCTGCTCACGGCCACCGAGGCCCAGAAGACCGGCGGCAACTATGAAGAGCAGGAGAAGATCAAGCACGACTGGCTGAACCAGTTTACGATTGCGTTCGGCACCGACGAGAACGACGAGGCCACCACGTTCAACGGCACGATTCCTCAGACCCTGATGATGATGAATGGCGACTTGATCAAGAAGGCCATCGGCACCGACAAGGGGAGCTTCCTCGAACAGGTGGCGGTTGACGGCCGGCTGAACAACGCGGCCAAGATCAATTTTCTGTTCATGGCGGCCTTGGCGCGTAAACCCGCGGGCAGCGAGACCGAGGGGGCCAACGAACTGATGGCCCTGCGCGGCGGCGACGCGGTGGCGGCTTTGCAAGATGTGTGGTGGGCGGTGCTCAACAGTAACGAGTTCATTTTGAATCACTAAGCCGGGAGATTGACATGAGTTCTTTTTGCGTTCCTTCGGGCATGACCCGACGGCATTTCATGCAGCACCTGGCCGGCGCCTCGGCGCTGGCTCTGCCCGCCATCTCGTTCACCAATGCTCTGGCTGCCAATTCGGCCGACCTGAAGAAGCGGCACAAATCGGCGATCCTGCTGTGGATGGGTGGCGGACCGGCCACCATCGACATTTGGGACCTGAAGCCGGGTGCCCCGACCGGCGGCCCATTCAAGGCGATCGGCACCAGCGGCAACGAGCAGATCAGCGAGCACATGCCGCTGATGGCCAAGCAGATGGACAAGATGGCCATCATCCGCTCGATGAGCACCCGCGAAGCCGACCACATGCGCGGCCGCTACTACATGCACACCGGCTACGTGCCCAACCCGAACATCGAGCATCCCGGCTACGGTTCGGTCATCAGCCACGAGCTGTACAAGTCGGATAGCGGGCTGGAAATTCCGCCGTTCGTCTCGGTGGGCGGCGGCAGTGTCGGCCCCGGCTTCTTGGGCATGACCTACGCTCCGTTCGTCGTCGGCTCCGACGGCAACGTCCGGAACCTGAACATGGGCTTGCCCGACGACCGCGTCATGCAGCGGATGGCGATGCTCCGCACGATCGAGACCGGCTTCATGAAGCAGGTCAGCCCGGGCCGCAAGACCAACAACGGTTCGGCCGAAGATCACGCCAAGATCCTCGACAAGACGCTGAGCCTGATGACCAGCAAGCAGATGGAAGCCTTCAAGGCCGACAAGGAGCCGACCGAAGTGCAAGAGCGCTACGGCAAGACCGGCTTCGGCCGCGGCTGCCTGATGGCCCGCCGGCTGGTCGAGCAGGGCGTGTCGTTCGTCGAAGTCGACCTGGGCGGCTGGGACACCCACGCCAACAACTTCAAGTCGCTGGGCGACACGAAGCTGCCGGAACTGGACAAGGCGATGAGCGCGCTGGTCGAAGACCTCTACACCCGCAACCTGCTGCAGGACACCGCCATCATTTGGATGGGCGAGTTCGGCCGCACGCCGCGGATCAACGGCACGTCGGGCCGCGACCACTGGGCCCGCAGCTGGAGCGTCGTGGTCGGCGGTGCCGGCATGAAGGGTGGCATTGCGGTCGGCAAGACCAATTCCGACGGCACCAACGTCGAGACCGAGCCCTACTCGTCGCAGGACGTTATGGCCTCGGTCTGCAAGGCGCTGGGGATCTCGCTGGAGACCACGTTCACCAGCAAGAACGGCCGTCCGATGAAGATTGCCAACAGCGGCAAGGTCATCAAGGAATTGTTCGCCTAGACCGACTGCCGAAGCTTGCTCGACGGCCTCGTCAGCAATACGGCAAAATCAGCAATACGGCAATATCAGCGATACTGCAAATTAGCAATCGAGCCAGGCCGAGAGATCCACGCGATCTCTCGGCCTGTTTTTTTTGCTGTCGTCCGGCGGAAGGTTTCGGCCGCGGGAAGCGCTGCCCAGGTGCGCCGGTTGGATGCCTTCCCCGCGCGGACTGCCGCCCCGCTGCGCTTTGCCCCCCTACTCCGTGCCCCCTGGGGCCTGCTACGATTGCCCGCGTGCGATCCAGCATCGTCCACAGCCGTGGCATTCTGCGCCCGCTTTTCATGCTGGCCGGTCCGGTATTGGTCGAGCAGGTGCTGGCCATCCTGGTCGGTTTTTCCGACACGCTGCTGGTCGGACATTACCTGAGCCAGACGCACCTGGCGGCGATGACCCTGCTGGCCTACTTGCTCTGGGCCTTTAACGGGTTGTTTTCGGTCATTGCCATCGGCTCGACCGCCCTGGTCGCGCGGTTCGTGGGCGCCGGCGATTACGAAGCGGCCAACCGGGCCACGAACCAGTCGTTGCTGGTGGGCACCGTGGTGGCGGTTCTGGCGACCGTGGTTTCGCTGGCCTTGGGCGAACACCTGGTCTGGGGACTGCAGCTCGAAGGAGAAGCTGCCGATCTGGCCAATCGCTATCTGCGTTTCCTGCTGCCGATGCTGCCGGCGATCATGCTCGAAGCCGTGATCATCGCGTGTCTGCACGGCGCCGGCGACATGATCACCGGCCTGGTGGCGATGGTGCTGATCAATGTCACGAACATCGCCCTGAGCTGGTCGCTGATCCTGGGATTCGGGCCGCTGCCGCAGCTCGGTTGGGACGGCGTGGCCATTGGCACGAGCGTCGGCTTTGCCGTCGGCGGGCTCGTTCCGCTGGCGGTGCTCGCGCGGGGCCGGGCCGGTCTGCGGTTGCAGTTGGGCATGCTGCGCCCCGACTTCGATCTCATTCGGCGGCTGCTGCGAATCGGCCTGCCGGGCGGAGCGGACGTGATGTCGCTCATTGGCTTGCAGCTGATTTTTTTGGCGCTGGTGAACCAGTTGGGCACGCTGGCGGTGGCGGCCCACGGAGTCGCGCTGCGGATGGAATCGCTGGCCTACATGCCCGGTTACGCTTTTCAGGTCGCGGCGGGGACGCTGGTGGGCCAGTTCCTGGGGGCCGGCGATCCGCGCCGGGCGATGCGCAGCGTGCGGCTGGCCGCCGCTTGCAACCTGACGTTCATGTTCGCCTCGATGGTCGGGCTGTATGTCGGCGCCGACTGGCTCGCCGGCTGGTTCGTCTCGGCCGCTGACCAGGCCGTGGCCCAGCTGGCCGCCCGCTTGCTGCGGATCGTGGCCCTGGCGCTGGTTCCCCTGGGCGTGCTGCAGGTGCTCACCGGAGCGCTGCGCGGAGCGGGCGACACGCGCTGGCCTTTGGCCTTCACGTTTCTGGGTTTCGTCGGCGTGCGCTTGCCGCTCGCCTGGTGGCTGGCGCTGCACGAGAACTGGGGCGTGCGCGGCGCCTGGATCGCGATGGCGGTCGATCTGCTCGTGCGCTGCTTGCTGGTGGTCTGGCGTTTCGAGCAGGGCGGCTGGAAACGGGTGCGCGTCTGACGAGTCGATTGTCGGTTGCAGGCGACCGACGGCGACTACTGACAAGTCGGGCCGTCGGGGCGTCAGTAGCGGTAGACGCGGCGGAACAGCCACAGCCCCCACAGCGCGAACACGATGTTTCCCAGCCACACGGTCACTGGCGGCAGCGCGCCGGCCTTGGCCCGGTCGACGGCGAACATCAGCAGCGGGTAATAGGCCACTAGCGTGGGCAGAAAGCAGGCGAAGAACGTGGCCATGATTTCCGAATGGCGCCGCCGGATCGCCATCGGCACGCCGACCAGGGCGAAGCAGAGGCAGCTGAATCCATTGGCCCAGCGCCGCGGCGGCTCGGTCCGCATGCGATACAGCGTGGTGCGGGCGTCGGCCAGAGTCTGCCGGCGACCGGCGGCCGCGGGCCCGGCCAGCCGCAGGAAGTCGCCGCTGGTCAGGGCCAGGGCGGCGCCGGCCGCTTGCTGCTGTTCCAGGCGCTCGATCAATTTGGCTTGCTTGGGGGTGCGTTCGGCGAGCGTGCTGAGCGAAAGCCGTGAGGGACTTTCGCCGCTGGTGTCGCCCACGTCCATCAGGCGGATTTCGCGCTCGAAGGTGTCGGAGAATTCGAACGTGTTGCCGTCCATCTCGATGCTGCCGTCCCGGCAGATCACCAGCAGCACGCCGGAGCCGGGATTCGATCTCAGCTCGGCTTCCCGAGCCCGGACCATGACCTGGCGAGAGGTAGCGCCGCCCTGAAACGAAAACGTGGGCGAGATGAGTCGACGCCCTTCAACGCGCATCACCGTCACCGAGAATTGCGGCGAGTAAAACGACTTCTTCGTGCGCAGCACGCTGTATGCGATTTCTTCCACGGCATCGGTCACCACACGCTTGATGCCCTGCTCGCTCCAGGAGAACGCCACATCGTTGAGACAGAAGGTGAGCAGGCTGAGCACGATGGTTAGCACGCCGATGGGCATCAAGATGCCGGTCGGGCTGATGCCCAGCGCCTTGAGCGCCGTGATCTCGCCGGCGGCCGACATCCGGCCGAACACGCTGGTGACGGCAAACAGGACCGTCGCCGGCACGGCAAACAAGAGTGCCTTCGGCAGGATGTAAGGCATCAACCGGGCGATCGGCCCCAGGCCCAGCCCGTGCTCCAGGGCTTCCTTGCCGACGCCGACCAGCAGCAACATCGCCGTCAGGACGGTCACCACCAGCAGGAAGACCTGCAGGACCTCGGCGAGGACATAGCGGGCAAGTTGGGGCATGGCAATTCAGCCCGCGGGTGGGCAAAGCGGGCCGGCGGGCGAAACCTGCGGAAGCGCCGGCGTTTGCGGGGCACCAGCGTGCCTCGCGGCGCAAGCGCATGCCACTCGCGGGGCATGAGCCGGCAGCTTATAGCCGTTTGCTGGCGGCCAAGTCAATGCGGCTTCGCGGGGCAGGAAATCTGCCTGCGGCGGCCAAAGGTGGGGGCCCGTTGGCGGAGGTTCGGCCCGGGCTGAGCTCGCGGCGCCGCGGTCTCGGGTTGGCCCGATCTGGCTGCGAACGCTCGGCCCGCAAGCAGTCTGCCGCGCGCGTGCCCGGGGGCGGGTTTTTCGCCCGTTTGGGATGGAAAAGGGCAATAAACGGCCCGCTGGGGCACGAATCATTTGTCACTTGTCACCCCTGCGGCCCACCAGATGCTCCCCATTCGCCGCCGGGCCGGCCGCCATTTCGCGGCAGCAGCGTGCGATTTGGGGGTCTGGCTTTTGGGACGGGGTTTTTAGGGCGGGGCGTTTGGGGCCGGTCGACCAAATGGGTCCGCGGCACTTTAACTCGCCCCGGGCCTGATTTAAGATGAATCATTCCGGCCCGATCGGCCGGGAGGAATCGAGGCGGTCGGGATTCGCAAACTATCAGCGGCGCCGCAGGCGGCGCGGCAACCGAGAGGAGAGCACGCGGTATGCTAGGGAACGTTCGAGGTCGATATTTCTGGCTGGGGCTGGCGCTGCTGGTCGGCGTGGTCTTGATCTGCGGATTCACGCCGGCACTGGCCTGGGCGCAGGAAGAGGGCAAGGAAGCCGCGGCTGCCGAACCGAAATCGCGGTTCTGGTGGTTCATCGAATCGTCGGGCTTCATCGGCCTCGTGATCTTGATGCTCAGCATTTACTTCGTCTCCACGGTTTGCCGGTTGTTCATCGAATTGCGGCCGGTCGTGGCTGCTCCGCCGGAGATCGTCGACGAAGTCGAAGACATGCTGCAAAAGCGGCAGTTCAAGGAAGTTTACGGCGTCGTCAAAGACGATCCGTCGTTCTATAGCCGGGTGCTGTCCACCGGCATCGCCGAACTGCCCAACGGCCTGGCCGAAGCCCGCGACGCGATGGAACGCGTGAGCGAATCGCTCTCCGTCGAGATGGAAAAGAAAATCAGCATGCTCGCCGTGCTCGGCACGCTGGGTCCGATGATCGGGCTGCTGGGCACGCTCAAGGGGATGATCGCCAGCTTCAGCGTGATCGCGCTGAGCGACACGCAATTGAAAGCCAGCGAAGTGGCCGGCGGTATTTCCGAGGCCCTGCTGCTGACCTTCGAGGGCGTGGCCCTGTCGGTGCCGGCGATTTACTTCTTCGCCATCTTCCGCAACCGCGTCTCGTCGATCTCCGTCACCACGACCCTGCAGTGCGACGAGTTCCTCCGTCACTTCGCCCATGCGGCCCGGAGCAAGGCACCACCGGCCACGCCGGCCGCTGCGGCTCCTGTTGCCAAGGCATCGAAGGCGTAGGTCGGCCGCGCGGTGCGGCGCCCATCCTGCGGCGGCTCGGCCCGAAGGGCCCGGCCTGCCGAACCTGACGGTCAGCTCGAAGGTCGCAAGCAATGTCCGGTTCTCTTGACTCGGCTGCCAACGCCGAACCGAATCTGACGCCGATGCTGGACATGGTGTTTCAGCTCGTGACGTTTTTCATGCTGGTGATCAATTTCAAGACGGCCTCGATGGACCTGAATTTGAAGTTGCCCGTCGTCGGCTCGGCCCGCATGGTGGACAACAAGGGCCAGAAAGAGCTCGTCGTGCTGAATCTGGACGCCAAGGGCACGCTGCGCGTCTACGGCATCGAAAAACCGAACATCGAGGCCTACGTCAAAAGCGAAGCGCTCAGCAGCGTGCTGGCATCCAACCGCGAGTATGGCACCGACCTGAAACCGGGGGACGAACTGCCCTCGATCGTCGTGATTCGGGCCGACAAGGCCACGCCCTTTAAATTGCTCAACCGCCTGATCAAGGCCTGCCAGGATAACGGCTTTCGCAACTTTGCCCTGAAGGCGCTGAACAAGGCCGAAGGCACCTACGCCCCACGCGGCCGGGCCGAGCGGATCGCCCGGCGCCCAGGCTTCACCCCCATTTCAGGATCTGCGTTTCGATGGGTCGGAAGAAGAAACATAAGAAACTCGAGGCCGTCGAGTTGAACCTGGCCGCCATGCTCGACATGGCGTTCCAGTTGCTCACGTTCTTCATCCTCACCTTCAAGCCGGCGCCGGTCGAAGGGCAGATCAATCTGCGGATGCCGCCGCCGCAATCGATCACCCCGATCGCTGGCGGCAAAAAGGCGGGAGAGGACACTTCCAACACCGATCCGCTGCAAGGGCTCAACACGCTGGTCGTCAGCGTGGCGGCCAATCCCAAGGACGGCAGCGTCGGCTCGATGCAAGTCGGCGACGAGCTGGTCGCTACGCTCGGCCGGCTCGACGCGCGGCTGCAGTCGATTTTCGGCTCGTCCACGTCGCCCAAGGATCAGGTGCTGATCCACGTCGACTCGAAGCTCACGTACGCGGCGCTGATGAGCGTGGTCGATGTCTGCACGCGGCAGAAGATCGTCGACAAGGACGGCACGGAAAAGCCGCTGACCAAGCTCAGCTTCGTCGAAATGGTCACCGAGTAGCCCCCGGCGCGCGCCGCTCGACCGCCCTCGCTTCTTCGCCGGCTGACGCCGGGTTCTGTCCCTGGTCGCCCACGCGGCGCTCGCCGCTTCGCCGGCCGCGGTTTCGCCCGTCGCCGCTTCGTCGGTCACGGTTTTCCGGTCACGCTGGCAACCGCTCCGCTTGCTGTCTGCCGCGCTGCGCCGCCCCGGGCAGGGAATAACAAGCCCAGGACTGGGCGAATGAAGAGGCAGAAACGCGCGGGAGGCGCTGCCCATGTCTGCTTCGCTGCCTTCGACCGCCAACGCCGAGCCGAACCTGACGCCGATGCTGGACATGGTGTTTCAGCTCGTCACGTTTTTCATGCTCGTGATCAACTTCAAATCGTCGGCGCTGGACTTGAATTTGAAACTGCCCGTCGTGGGCTCGGCGCGCATGGTCGACGCTGCGGCCCGAGATCTGATCGTGCTGAACCTCACCGCGCACGGCGCGCTGCGCCGGCGGCAGCGATCAGGCCGACGCCGACGCGTACCTGCGCCGGGAAGCCGCAACCAGCCTGCAGGCCGCGAATAATGCAGCGTCCGGCAGGCTGCAGCCGGGCGATGAGTTGCCGTCGATCGTGGTGATTCGGGCCGACCAGCAGACGCCCTTTCACCCGCTGGGCGAACTGATTCGCACCTGCCAGGAGTTGGGCTTTCGCAATTTCGCCCTCAAAGCTGCCAGAGAGCGGCCGCCGGACGACCGAGGCCAAACACCCCTACCGAAAACTCGAACGACCGGAGGCGATTTGCCATGAGCCGGAACAGCCGGCGCCGAGGGGCGGAATCCGTCGAACTCAATCTGGCCGCCATGCTCGACATGGCGTTTCAGCTGCTCACGTTCTTTATTCTCACGTTTCGACCTGCGCCGCTCGAAGGGCAAATCAATCTGCGCTTGCCGCCGGCGCAGGGGGCAGTGGCCGTCGGCCCGCCGAGCCTGCCGCCCGATGTGAATCCACCCGTCACTCCGCGTGTCGATCCACTGGCCGACCTGGCGACGCTGGACATCGAAGTGTTGGCTGCCCAGGGCGGCGCGATCGGCAGCCTGCGCGTGGGCGGCCGATCGGTTGACGATGTGGCGCGACTCGACCGGCAATTGGGCCGCTACCTGGCGGATCCCGCGCTGCCGTTTCGGCGCGTGATGGTTCACGTGGGGTCGGGCTTGCGCTACGATGCACTGATGTCGATCGTCGACGTCTGCAGTCGGCAAAAACTGGCCGGCGGCGATCGGCTGACGGCACTGAGTTTTGTCGAAGTCGCCGAGTGAACCGCCGGGCTGCAGCGGTGGGGCGGATTGGTCACGTCCGGCCGCACCGCATTCCCGGCAGACAGCACGACGGTCCTGTTCCGCAGGCTGGTGGAATCGAGGCGCGTTTTTCAGCAATGTGCTCTATACTATATATCGGCAGCACGCTCGAGGACCGCCCGGCCCGGCGGCTGCTTTTGTCCAGGGCGTTCGGGTTAGAGTCGTCGGGGCCACGGTCGTACGGGTCAGGGTCATTCGAGGAATCGTTCGTCATGCGCCGGTTTCGCGATCGTCAACAGGCAGGCGTGTTTCGCGGCACTGAGTTGCCGCGGCTGATGACGATGATCGTGATGCTGATGGTCCTGGGGATGCTCTATCGCCGGGCCGCCGATCAGAACACCTGGCGCTTCTTGACTGGCGAGCCAGCCGGCGTCGATCAGAACGAACCGGACGCCGGCGCTCACAAGCCCCGGCCGGCGCAGCGTCCCGCGGCTCGTCCGCCGGGCTCGGTCGTCGTCGCGGCGCCCGAGGCCGAAACGGAACTGGCGATGTCGTTCGACACCCGAACGACCATCCGCCCAGCGGCGTCCCTCGAACCGGCGGCGCCCCCGAACTGGCGGCGCATTCGGAACCGACCGCTCCTCAGCCAGACCCGGCGCCCGAGCCGATCGCGCCGCGTCCCGCGCACGGTGACGAGGTCGCGCTTGCGACGGCCGAAGCGAACGCCCCGAGCGAACCAGCGGCGACCCCGTCGCTGCCGCCCGATTCGAGCCCACAGCAGGCTGCGTCGGCGGATACGCCCCCGCAAGAAGCCCAGCCGGCCGCGGTGGTTCCTGAACCTGCCACTGGCACTGAACCCGCCACTGGCACTGAACCCGCCACTGGCACTGAACCCGCCACTGGCACTGAACCCGCCGCAGCCACTGAACCTGCCACTGGCACTGAACCTGCCACTGGCACTGAACCTGCCACTGGCACCGCGTCCGATCCGCAGCCGGCGTCGCCAGCCGAGTCGTCGCCCGCCGCGCCGCCGTTCAAGCCGCTGTTCCGGCCGAATCTGCCGGCCAATCCGGAAACGTATTTGGATCCCAATCACGAACCGGCCCAACCGGTGCTCGAGCCGGGCCCCTTGGACGAGGACGAGGCCGAGCGCCGCGAGTTCGATCACGAGTGCGAGGCGATTTCCGATCGCACGCCGCTGGGCGCGGAAGAGATGTTTGCCTATTGGCGGCTGCTGCGTTGGTCGCAGTCGCAGAACGTCGACCAGATGCTCAAGCGGGCTCGCAGCGATGTGCGCTACGGCGACTTGCTCGACCGCCCGCAAGAATTTCGGGGCGATTTGCTGAAGGTGAACCTGCACATCCGCCGGGTGCGGCGCGAGGAAGCCCCGCCGGACATTCCGGTCGACGTGCACGAGTACTTCGAGGCGATTGGCTGGAACGACGCCTCGCAGGCCTGGTTCTATGCCTGCATCTTCGTGGATCTGCCCGAGGGCATGAAGATCGGCGACGTGGTGTACGAAGAGGGAACATTTGTCGGGTATTTCCTCAAGACTTTCGTTTACCTGGACGGCAAGGGGACCAAGACCAAGGCGCCGATCCTGATCGGCCGGATGATTTATCACCCCACGCCGCCGCTGCAGGGGAACAAGGACGAATGGATCTGGGGCGTTGCGGTTGGGGGGGTGCTTTTCGGGCTGTTTGTGCTCCGCTGGGGCTGGCGCCTGCGCGGAAAAACCGCTACGACCCCGAGCGTCAAGGGACTGCTCCGCCGCGATCGCCTGGGGGAGGACGAGTCCGAGGGGCAAAACATCGAGGATTGGTTGGAACAAGCCCAGTCGCCGGACCGGCCGGCGGAAATAAAATCGACCCGGAATGGCGATTTGAATGGCAGCCGGTCAGCGTCCGCCCTGCCCCCGGACGTATACGGGCATAACGTCCCCCTGTACGGCGATGGCGCCTATGGGGACGGCAATTACGGCGAAAAAGGGCACGGCGGGCCGTCCCGGGGCGAGAATCAGCCCGGTGAGCCGGGCCGGGGAGAGGCTGACCCCGGCGGCCAGTGACCGGGTGGCTGCGGATTTGACGATTGGTCACGAACCTGGCTGCTTTGTCGCCAACTTGACGGTATTGCCGCGGACTTGACAGTATTGCCGCGGACTTGACAGTATTGCCGCGGACTTGACTGGGGTAAGCTGAGGGAAAGATAATCAACAGCGGAACCGCTGACGGCAGCGGGCCGGTTTTTTTGCGGAAAGTTGTTTTCGGCGCTGCGATGGCCGCACACCGAGCGGTCGCGCATTGCCTGCGGCGTATATCCAGGCCAGCGATTTTTCAGGCCCATTAACATCCAAGGCGGTTGGCAAGCCCCATCCGGCTTGCCCTAGAGAGGATGTATCGATGTCGGGGATTGCCTCACAGATGCCTTCGGGCAACGAACTGGTCGAGGATCTCAAGCTCTGGGTCCGCGAGCGCGGCCTGTGGTGGGCTACCAGCGTCACCGCCCACGCGGTGATCCTGTCCACCGCCCTGCTGCTGGCCGGCTACATCGTCACGCCCAAGAAGGACGACGATGCCCACCTGTTCGAGGCCTCCAGCGAACCGGCGATGAAGGAAGAAGAAATCGAGCACTTCGAGCTCGGCGAATCGCCCGAACAGCCGACCGAGCTGACGACCGACACGCTGATGCTCGAAACCCCCACCGTCACCGAGCAGATCAACACGAACGAGAATGATCCGTTCGAGGAAGCCGGCGGCGGCATGGGCAGCGCCGAAGTCTCGTTCGGCGGCGGCGCCGGATTCGAGATCAAGGGCATGGGAGCCGGCCCCGCGCTCAAGAACATGGGCGGCATCGGCGGCTCCGGCGAAAGCACCAAGCCGGGCAGCGGCGGCAAGGGCGAAGGCTTCGGGTCGCGCGGCTCCGGCGTGCGCAAGGCCATGCTCGGCCACGGCGGCACCAAGGCCAGCGAACGGGCCGTGGCCGCGGCGCTCAACTGGCTCGCCCGGCATCAAGGCCCCGACGGCAATTGGAGCCTGACCAACTACAAGAAGATGTGCAAAGACGGCACCTGCACCGGCACGGCCCAGGCTGAGTCCGACGCCGGCGCCACCGCCATGGCCCTGCTCCCCTTCCTGGCGGCCGGCCAGACGCACAAATCCAAGGGGCCCTATCGCAGCAAGATCTACGCCGGCCTCTACTGGCTGACCAAGAACCAAAAGACCGACGGCGATCTGTCGGCCGGCAGCCCGCAAAAAATGTACACCCACGGGCTGGCCACCATTTGCATGTGCGAAGCCTACGGCCTGAGCAACGATCAGCAGATCGGGGCCTCGGCCCAGGCGGCTCTGAACTTCATCTGCAAAGCGCAGAACCCCGGCACCGGCGGCTGGCGCTACAATCCCGGCGAAGAGGGGGACACCTCGGTCGTCGGTTGGCAAGTGATGGGGCTCAAGAGCGGGCTGATGGCCGGTCTGGAAGTCCCCTCGACAGTGCTCGAAGGGGCCCAGCGCTGGCTGAAGGCCTGCGCCTCGGGCAAAGGCGGGTTGTTCTCCTACGAGCGCGCGGCGGTGCGACCGACACCATGTCGTCGGTAGGCTTGCTGTGCTCGCAATACCTGGGCATGCAGAAGACGGATCCCGCCATGGTCGAGGGCGTGGCCTTCCTGATGGCCAACCTGCCCGACGTCAACAAGCGCAACCTCTACTACTGGTATTACGCCACCCAGGTCATGCACAACGTGCCGGGCTACGATTGGGACAACTGGAATCGCCGGATGCGCAAGATCCTGATCGACACCCAGGTGCGCAAGGGCTGCGCCGAGGGGAGCTGGGATCCCGTCCTGCCGGCCAAGGACACTTGGGGCGAGCACGGCGGCCGGATCTACATGACCAGCCTGTCCTGCTTGACGCTGGAAGTTTATTACCGCTACCTGCCGCTCTACAAGCTGGACGGCCAGGACGTGAAAAAACCGGCTGCCGAAGCGAAGTAGTCCACGGGGGTGAAATGCCCGCCCGCCAGGCGACGACCGCCTGGGGCGGCGCGCGGCGTGCCGGCGGCGGACGCGCCCCAGGACGCACGGAGCCGGTCCCTGACGAATAAGGCCCGGTCGAAAACTCGCCGGCCAAAAAAGACCCGGACGAATAAAAGCATTCGAGATCGAGGCCGAAGCTGGCGGCCCAACACGGAACCGAGAAGCCAGTACCCTATCCACCAGGCACGACCGCAACCCGCTCATCTCGCGGCCGGGGTTGCGGCGCACATCCGTCGGAAGTCTTCCAGCACTTCGACTCCGACGCGATGATTTGCCCACCTGGCCGCAAGTTGCCCGCAAGCATGAAACACTCGCATTGGCTCGGCTGTTTGTTCGCCGTCTCACTGGTCCTGACGCTTGCGCCGCAGGCGCCGGCTAAGGAAGAGGCGGACAAGTTTCTCGAAGAGTTGCATCACCGCGGCTACGGCGAGGTGACGATCGACTACCTGGACTTTCTCAAGCAGTCCAAGTTGCTGCCCGAAGACGTGGCCGAGAATTGGGACCTGTACCAATTGCGCGGCTGGCGGATGTCGATCAGCGAGGCCTTCAACGACAAAGAGGCCGAAGAGCGCACGACCAAGGCCAAGGCCTTCTTGGACAAGTTCCTGAAGGACCATCCGGACTCGCCCGCCGTGGGCGAAGAAGTGGCCGAGTGGGGCGACATGTCGTTCAAGGCCGGCTTGCGGCTTTTGGGTCAGGCCCGGATGGCCAAGGACGCGGAAAAGAAAGAGGCCCTGTCGCTCAAGGCCCGCGCCGTGTTGCAGGAAGCCGTGCCCCGCTTCGAGCAATCGATCGAACTGCACAAAAAGAACATGGAGGCCTTGCAGGCCGCCGGCGGCAAAGGCAAGAACGTGGCGGCCGCCAGGCAGGCCGCGATCGAGGATGCCGAGCTGCTGATGACCGATGCCCAGCTCAAACTGGCCAAAACCGATTTCTTCCTCGGTCAAACCTATGTCGACGATGCGACCGAACAGGGCAAGGCCACGCGCAAAACCATCCTGGAAAAGTCCCGCAAGCAGTTCAGCGAGATTTATCAGCGCTATCGCACCGGCGTGATCGGGCTGATGGCTCACACGTTCGAGGGCAAAGCCAGCGAAGAGCTGGGGGACCCGGGCACCGCCAAGGAGATGTACGACGAAGTCCTGGCCCTGATGCCGCCCAACTCGAACGACAAAGTCGACAAGGCCCAGGAGACGATGTTTTCCCAGGTCCAGTACTTCTACCTGATGATCGTGCTCAAGCAGGACGGGGCCAAAGCCTTTTTGCCCGAGGCCCGCGAGTGGCTCAAGCTGTTCGAGAAGTGGCAGCGGACCGACGGTTACCAGGGCATTGCGCTTGAGGTGGCCCGGGCCGACATCGACTTGCTGGAAAAGGGGGGCGGCGACCAGCGCCTGCAGCTGAAAAAAGAAGTCGATGCCATCTTCAAACTGATGAAGAAGACTGCCAGCGAGTATCACAAGGAAGGGATGGACCTGGCCAAGGAGCTCAATAAGAAGGGGGGCCCAAGCGGCCCGGCCAAGGTTTGGGATGAAGCGGTGGCCAACGGCGACGACGCCTTCGGCGCCCACAAGTGGGACGAGGCCATCCAGCAGTATGAGCAGGCCATCAAGATGTCCAAGGGCATGCCGACGGCCACTCGCAAGGCAACCGTGGCGTCGATCCGCGAAAAGCTGGAGACCTGCCATTACAACCAGGTGTACGAGCTGTTTTCCGGCGGCAAAGAGGACGAGGCCCTGGCCGAGATCGCCAGCCTGATCGAAGAGAAAAAAATCGGCGCCAAGAGCGAGACGGCCGGCAAACTGGCCGCCCTCCGGGTGCACATCATCCTGCGTCGCTACGCCGGTGCTCAGAGTGCGGAGGATAAGGAAAAGCTGTTATCCGAACTGACCGCCGCCGCGGCCGAAGTGGTCGAGAAGTGGCCCGACAAGCCGTCGGCCGACGACGCCCGCATCGCGATGGCCCAGGCCGCGATGGTGCAGGGCAAGACCGCCGAGGCGGTTGTCCAATTCGAGGACGTCAATCCCCGCTCGGAACGCTACGGCACGGCCCTGCACATGGCGGCGATGGGTCATTTGCGCCTGTGGAACGCCGAAAAGCAAAAGGCTCCGGCCGAGCGCAAGGCCGCGGTCCTGCAGAGCACCTCCGAGAAAGCCGTCGAAGACTTGGAAAAATCGATCGAGGCGCAGACCAAGGCGCTCACCGACGGACAGTCGGTGCCGCCGCAATTGATCGAGTCGGAGCTGGTCTTAGGGCAGGTTTATCTGGAAACAGGCGAGGCCAAGAAAACCGCCGAGTTGCTCCAGCCGGTCGTCGACTCGATCAAGGCCGCCAAGCCCGAGAAGCTCGACGGCACGATGCTCAAGGTGTTCAACACCGCCGTGAAGGCCTACGTGGCCACGGGCGACATGGCCAAGGGGGGCGAAGTCGCCACGCTGCTGACCGACCTGGGCGAGGACACCGCCGAGGTGAATGCCGTGCTCGTGGCCTTTGCCCGGATGCTGTTCGCCGAATACAAGCAGGCCAGCGCCACGCTGATCGAGGCCAAGGCCGAAAACGACCTGGCGGCCCGCGAAACCGCCGAAGCCCGACTGGCCGGCACCAAAGAGCTGCTGGGCAAGCTGCTCGAACGGCTCGCGCCGCGGAAGAACAACACGCCGATCAGCATGATTTCGATCGGCGACATGGCGGCCGAGATCGGCCTGATCGATCTGGCCAGCGAAATCGAAAACCGGATCCTCACCGAATCGGCCGAGAACGAGGCTTTCGCCGCCCAGTGCGGCAAGAGCGGGCTGGTCCGCGTGCGGTCGCAATTGGTCGACCTGCTGCGGCAAAAAGGGCAGTACGAAGATGGGCTCAAGCAGGTCAACGCCCTGATCGACGAAGTGCCCAAGGCCCTGGAACCCCTGATGACCAAAGGGCGGATCCTGCAAGCCTGGGCCGAGAAGGATCCGTCCAAGTTCCCCGACGCCGTGTCCCATTGGGCCACCCTGCGGCAGAAGCTCAAAGGCCCGTCCGGGAAAAAGGGCGCCCACGACCTTAAGGCCAACTACTACGAAGTCAACTACAACGTCGCCCTGTGCCTGCTGCTGGAAGCGCAGAAGACCGGCAACACCGACAAGGCGATCGACGCCCAGAAGGTGCTCAACGCGATGCTGCTCGACGCGCCGAATCTCGACGGTCCGGAAACTCTGGCCAAGTATCGCGACCTGATCAAGCGCAGCGGTGAGGTCGCCAAGAAGGGGCAAAAGGCGCAGCCGGCCCCCAGCTCGGCCGCCAAGCTCAAGTGAGCGGCCGCCGCAGCGAACCGGCAGCAGTCGAGCTCGTGCTCGCCGACCTGGGGCTCGCGGACGTGCCGATCCGGGCAAGCGAATGGCTGGTCGAGGTCGGCGACCAGGTAGCCCAGGGGGATCGCCTGCTCGAAATCCTGGCCGGCAGCGTGACGGTCGATCTGCCGGCGCCGGCCGGCGGAGTGCTCGAGCGGCGCCTGGTCGAAACCGACGACGAGCTGCACGTCGGCCAGGTCCTGGCAATCATCCGCGGCGAGACCGGCTGAAGCCCGCCCCCGCGCGAGCGCGCCCCTCGCATTTGTGCGCCAGCTCCGCCGCGTCTCGCGCACCAGCTCGAGCGTGCCCCACAAGCTGGGATCCACGGCAAAGGGAAATTCGTTCGAGCTGGCCAGCGACTGGTCGCCGTACTCCCGATCGAACAGCCAATAGGTGAAGCCCAGCCGCGAATGGTCGTCGGGCTGGTAGCCGGTCAACGCGGCGGCCGGCAACAGGGCCGCCAGGCGATAGCCGTCGGGCTTGCGGTCGACGCGAATCCGCAATTGGCCGGGCCGGATCGGCCGGGCATTCTCCCGGGCCCGCTCGATAATCAGCTGGTCGGCCACCGGCTCGGCAAATTGCCGCCCAGCCCCGGCCGGCAGAAAGACAAAGCGATGGCAGAAGCGGCTGGCGCGGTGGATATTGTGCGTGTCGCGGGTGTCGATCCACAGCTGCAGGCCGTCGCTGTCCTCCAGCCGATTGTCTCGGCACCAGACCGGCTGGGTCTTGCCGGCGATGCGCACCTCGAAGGCCAGGCCTTCCTGGCTCCAGGCGGCCCGGACGTCGGCAAACGTCTTGCGGCCCTCCAGCTCGCCGAGCGCCGGCAGGCGATATTCCTCGGGCAGTTCGCCGGTTGCATCCGACCAGAGCGGATCGCGATGCAGGCACGGCACGGCGAAGCGGAACAGGAACCGGCTGGGTAGCAAGGATTCGGCCATCGTTCAGTTCAGCGTCCTGTTTGGTGGTTGAGACGAATGGGCTGGGGATAGGGGGATGCAGGCAGGGGATACGGGGGATGCGGAAAAAAGAAAACAGGAAATTAGTTTCGACGTGCCGTGCTTTTCTTGTCAAAATCAGTGAACCATTGACGACTCTCGTCGCCCTGCTCCCTCTTTCTTCATCTCCCGTATCCCCTGTCTGCATCTCCCTATCCCCCTCTCCGGATCTCAGCGACACGTCGACCGTCGCCACTCGTGCTGGCGCCATTTTAGCCGCGGCCGGTGAGCGCCGGCTTGCGGCCCTGGGCCAGGCTTTCGCAATGTTCCCGCAAGAAGTCGGCCAGGTCGCCGCGGGCCAGGTCGGCAGCATCGACGAAACGGAGTTTGACCACGTCGCGATCGCCGCCGGCGTGGAACTCTTGATCGATTCCCAGGTGGGTCAGGCGCCCGAGCGCAAAGCGCCCCTTGGGTCCGCTGAGATGCAGCTCAAGGTTGGCCTGCCGCTTGGTGAAGATGCTGGCCCAGGGTTCCTTCTGCTCGGGCACGAACAGGTGCACGACCTGCTGGTTGTTCCAGAGAAACTGCCCGGTGGGGGCCGTCGCGGCCAATAGCTCGCACAGCTCTTCCAGCAGGTCGACGTCCCAAGCCGGAGTCTTGCCGGGCGGAAATCCCTTGCGCGAGAAATGCCATTTCTGCCCCAGCACCTTCCAGGGCATCACATCCTCGGGGTTCTGCCGCACCCGGGTGGAGAATTTTTCGAAGCCTTCGACGGCTTTCTCGACGAATTTCCAGAAGCCGGGCCGGTCGACTTCGTCCAGCGAGTGGACCTGCAGCTGGATCTCCTGCCAGGGTCCGCGGAGGTTTTTGCACTTCACGCGCGGCTCGTGCCCGTAAACCGGCAGATCGGCCAGCTCGTTGAGCGGTTTGAGATCCAGCTGGGTGATCAGCGTTTCGCGGCGGAAGGTGTTCTTGGCCACGCGGAATTTGAGCTTCAGCAGCCACTCTTCGCCGGTCAGGGCGTGGAAGAACCAGCCGTCGGCCTTGCGCTCGCTGCAGATTTCGACCACGCTGCGATCGTTCCAGTTCGTGGGGCCGAAGTCGCCCAGGTCCTGGATCTTGTCGACCAGGCGCTCCAGGATCCGGCCGTCCCAGCGGCAGGGCTGCCCCTTGCGGCCGACGCGGTCTTCGGTGTGCCAGCGCCGGCCGTTGGCCTGCCAGGGCATCTGGGCCTCGCGGCCGACTTCGGTGATATCCAGGTCGCCGGCCCGCTGGTCGTCGAGCTGGGCAAAGTCGAACCGGCCCCGCTCGACGTGCGGGCCTGCGTCCAGTACGGGCGCAGCGCCTCGCCGGTGTGCGAGCGGGCCAGCGCCGTTCGCTCGGCTGAACGGCCGCGCTTGGGTTTGGCGGCCGCGGCCGCATGGGCCACGATGTCCTCGGGCGTGCCGCTGGCCACGATGTAGCCGCCGCCGGCTCCGGCCTCGGGGCCCAGGTCGATGACCCAATCGGCCGTCTTGATGACGTCCAGGTTGTGCTCGATCACCACCACGCTGTTGCCCAGGTCCACGAGGCGATTGAGCACGTCCAGCAGTTTGGCGATGTCCTCGAAGTGCAAGCCGGTGGTCGGCTCGTCGAGCAGATAGAGCGTGCGTCCCGCATCGGGCCGGGCCAGCTCGGCGGCCAACTTGACACGCTGGGCTTCGCCCCCCGAGAGCGTCGGGGCTGCCTGCCCCAGCGTCAGGTAATCGAGCCCCACGTCGCACAGCGTTTGCAAAATGCGGCGGACCTTGGGAATGTTCTCGAACAGCTGCGCTGCTTTGCCGCACGACAGGTCGAGCACGTCGGCGATCGACTGGCCGTGGTAGCGCACGGACAGCGTCTCGGGATTGTAGCGCCGGCCCCGGCAGGTGTCGCACTCGACCCAGATGTCGGGCAGGAAATGCATCTCGATGCAGAGCTGGCCGTTCCCCTCGCAGGCCTCGCAGCGCCCGCCCGGCACGTTGAAGCTGAACCGCCGCGCCGTATAGCCCCGCAGCCGCGACTCGGGCAACTGGGCGTACAGCGTGCGGATCAAATCGAATACGCCGGTATACGTGGCCGGGTTCGAAGTGGGAGTCGAGCCCAGCGATTGCTGGTCGACCCGGATCACCTTGTTAATCCGCTCCAGCCCGCGAATGGCGTCGTGTGCGCCGGGCATGGTCCGCGCCCGGTGCAGCGCCCGGGCCAGCGAATTGTAGAGCACGTCCTCGACCAGCGAGCTTTTGCCGCTGCCGCTCACGCCGGTGACGACGGTCAGGCAGCCCAGCGGAATCCGGGCCGTGACGTTGCGCAAGTTGTTGTGCCGTGCGCCGACGATTTCCAGCCAGCCGCCTTCGGGAGTCGCCGCCGCAGCGGGCGCCCCGCTTTCGGCTCCGGCCGCAGCCGACTTGCGGGTTCGCTTTTTCTTCTCGGCCGGCGGCGGGGCTACGGCCGCCAGCGAGGGCATCCGCCGATTGCTGGGCACGGCGATCGCCTTCTTGCCGGACAGGAACGGTCCGGTGACCGAAGTCTTGCTCTTGGCCAGCTCGGCCGGCGTGCCCCGGGCCACGATCTGGCCGCCGCCGTCGCCGGCCGCGGGGCCAAAGTCGAGCAAGCGGTCGGCGCCGGCCAGCACCTCGCGATCGTGCTCGACCACGAGCAGGGTGTTGCCGAGGTCGCGCAGCTTCTGGAGCGCGCCGATCAGGCGGCCGTTGTCGCGCGGATGCAGGCCGATGGTCGGCTCGTCGAGCACATAGAGCACACCGCACAGTCCGCTGCCTACCTGGCTGGCCAGGCGAATTCGCTGGGCTTCGCCGCCGCTGAGGGTCGGTGCCCGGCGGCCCAGGCTGAGGTATTCCAGTCCCACGTCGACCAGGAATCGCAGGCGGTTTTGCACTTCGCGCAGCAGTTCGCCGGCGATTTTGCGCTCCCGGGCGTCGAGCTTCCAGCCGGCCACCAGGGCCAGCAGCTCGCCCAGCGGCAGCCGGCACAATTGGTCCATCGTGTGGTCCTTCAGCCGCACCGCGGCCGCGTCGTCGCGCAGGCGGCTGCCGCCGCAGACGGCACAGTCGACCAGATCGACCTGGTGCTCCCAGCGTGCGCGGAGGCCGGGGGACAACCGGGCCGCCTCTTCCAAGGCCGGGTACAGCCCCTTGTACTGGAAACGCAGCAGCGGCCGGTCGGTCTTCTTGCGGCCGCCGGGCGGGAGCACGTCGATCCAATCCTCGCCCAGTCCGTGCATGATCACGCGGCGCTGCTTGGCGCTCAATTGGTCGAACGGCACGTCCAGCGGCACGCCTGTCTGCCGGCCCAGCGCCTCGAGCATCGGCTCGAACAGCGGCGTGCCGGCCACCGGCCAGAGGGCCACGGCTCCCTGGCGCAAGCTGAGCTTTGGGTCGCGGAGCAGCGCCGCTGGGTTGGCGCCGGTTTGCGTGCCCAGCCCCTCGCACGACGGGCACCAGCCCAGGGCCCCGTTGAAGGAAAAACTGTGCGGCGTGAGCGGCTCGAAGCTGCGGCCGCACTTGTCGCAGGCAAAGTGCTGGCTGTGGACGGCGACCTGCCATTTGGGCTCGGGCACGTCGTCGACCGGCCAGGCCACGTGCAGCACTCCCTTGCCCAGGGCCAGCGCGTTTTCGATGCTGTCGGCAATCCGCGACCGGGCATCGGCCCGGACCGTGATCCGGTCGATCACGACTTCGACCAGATGCTTGCGGCGGCGATCGATCGTGGGGGGCTGGTCGACCGAGTGCGTCGTGCCGTCGACGCGCATCCGGACGTAGCCGGAAGCGCGAATCTCCTCCCACAAGGCCTCGTACTTTTCGCCGACGTTGATCTCCAGCGGGGCCATCACGTACAGCTTCGTGCCGGCCGGTTCGGCGAGGATCTTGTCGACGATCTCGTCGGCCGTCTGCGTGCCGATCGGAAGATCGCAATCGGGGCAATACGGCTGGCCGAGCCGGGCCAGGAGAATCCGCAGGTAATCGTAAATCTCGGTCACGGTCCCGACCGTCGAGCGCGGCGTGTGCCCCATCTGCTTTTGCTCGATGGCGATGGCCGGCGAGAGCCCCTCGATGTGATCGAGCTGGGGCTTGGGCATCTGGCCGACGAATTGCCGGGCGTAGGCGCTCAGGCTTTCGACGTAGCGGCGCTGGCCTTCGGCATAGACCGTATCCATGGCCAGCGAGCTCTTGCCCGACCCGCTCATGCCGCAGCAGACGGTCATCATGTCGCGCGGGATTTCGACGTCGACGTCTTTCAGATTGTGTTGCCTGGCCCCCTGGACGCGAATCGACCGGGTGGCGGGAACGGGGACCCGGGCTTTCGGCCGGGACCGGCCGGCGTCGGGCCTGGCAGCCGAGCCGTCGAGCAAGGGTTGCAGTTTGCGCCCGGTGTGCGAGGCGGCGACCGCGGCCACGGCCGCCGGCGGGCCGGCAGCCAGCAGTTGGCCGCCGCCGGCTCCCCCTTCGGGGCCCAAGTCGACGATCCAATCGGCCGTCTTGACGACGTCCAGGTTGTGTTCGACCACGACCACCGTGTTGCCGGCGTCGACGAAGTCGTGCAGCACTTTGAGCAGCATCTTGATGTCGGCAAAGTGCAAGCCGGTGGTCGGCTCGTCGAGCAGATACAGCGTGCGGCCGGTGCTCTTTTTGACCAGTTCGCGGGCCAGCTTGATGCGCTGGGCTTCGCCGCCCGAGAGCGTGGGCGAGGGCTGCCCCAGCTTCAGGTAATCGAGGCCCACGTCGTGCAGCGTCTGCAACTTGTGGCGGATCTTGGGGATGTTCTCGAAATGCACGAGCGCTTGCTGGACGTCCATCTCCAGCACTTCGGAGATGCTCTTGCCCTTGAAGCGGACCTGCAGCGTTTCGCGGTTGAAGCGGTGTCCCTCGCACACCGGGCAGGTCACCCAGATGTCGGCCAGGAAGTCCATCTCCAGCCGGTTCGAGCCGTTCCCTTCGCAGGCTTCGCAGCGCCCCCCGGAGACGTTGAAGCTGAAGCGCCCGGCCTTGTAGCCCCGGGTTTTCGACTCGGGCAACTGCGTGTACAGGTCGCGGATCTCGTCGAACAGCTTGATGTACGTCGACGGATTCGAGCGCGGCGTGCGGCCGATCGGCGATTGGTCGATGGCGATCAACTTGTCGAGATGTTCGAGGCCCTCGATGCGGTCGTGGGCGCCGGGTTCGCCCAGGCCGCCGTTCAGGTCGCGCCGCAGGGCCTCGACCAGGATATCGTTGACCAGCGAGCTCTTGCCCGAGCCCGACACGCCGGTCACGCAAACGAGCGCGCCCAGCGGAATCTCGACGTCGATATTTTTCAGGTTATTGTGCCGGGCACCGACGATGCGCAGCCGCTTGTCGCCGATCGGGCGCGTCGCCTCGGGTAATTCGATTTGCAACGTGCCGGCGAGATACTGGCCGGTCAGGCTGCGGCTCTCGCCGGCGATCTCGGCGGCGGTGCCGCTGGCCACGATCTGGCCGCCGCGCACGCCGGGGCCGGGCCCGAAGTCGACGATGTGGTCGGCCGCCCGCATGGTGTCTTCGTCGTGTTCGACGACGACGACCGTGTTGCCCATGTCGCGCAGCTGGGTCAGCGTGTCGATCAGCCGGTCATTGTCGCGGGGATGCAGCCCGATCGAGGGCTCATCCAGGATGTAGAGCACTCCGACCAGTCCGCAGCCGATCTGGCCGGCCAGCCGGATGCGTTGCGACTCGCCGCCGGACAGGGTCGGGGCGGTGCGGTCGAGCGACAGGTATTCGAGCCCCACGTTGACCAGAAAACCGAGCCGGCCACGGATTTCCTTAAGCACTTCGGCGGCAATCGTGCGCCGGGTGTCGTCCAGGTCCAAGTCGCTGAAGTACCGCACCGCGTCGGCAATGCTCAAGCGGCAGACTTCGGCCAGCGAACGCTGCGGCCGCTCGGCAAACTCGGGGTGCAGCGTGGCCAGCGTGACGGCCCGGGCTTGCGGGTTGAGCCGCTGGCCGCTGCATTCGCTGCAGCCGAGCACGCACATGTATTTTTCCAGCTGCCGCAGCTGCATCTTGCTCTTGCTCGAGCGATGCCGGGCCAGGAGCTGCGGAATGATGCCCTCGAAACGGCCGCCGTATTTCTGGGCGCTGGCGCCGCCGCGCCAGGTGTAGGTGATGTGCTCTTCGCCGGTGCCCTCGAGCCAGAGCTGCTTGAGCTCGGCGGGCAAGTCGCGCCAGGGAGTGTCCAGCATCGTGCCGGTCGCGAGCGCACGTTTGCGCTCGACCGTCTCGGCCACGCCCTGGAAAATATGCCGCCGCCAGCGCCCCATTTCTTTCCAGGGGCCGATCAACTCGAAACAGCCCTGCTTGAACGACAGCGTGTCGTTGGGCACAAGCAGGAGCGGATCGAAACTGTAGCGCTCGCCCAGCCCGTCGCACGAGGGGCACATGCCCTGGGGGCTGTTGAAGCTGAACAACTGCGGCGTCGGCGGCTCGAAGCTCAGCCCGCAGTGCGTGCAGGCGTAGTGGGCCGAAAGCTGCAGGTCGGCAGCCGGCGGCGATTTGGCTTCGGCCGGGCGTTTTTCGTCGGCCGCGACTTCGGGCGCCACGATCAGGCTGCCATCGCCCAGCTTGAGCGCCAGGTCGACCGCTTCGGCCAGCCGGGCTCGCGGCTGTCCGACCGCCAGGCGGTCGACCACAACCTCGATGTTGTGCCGCATCTGCCGGTCGAGCTGCAGGTCGTCGGTCAAATGGACGATCTGGCCGTCGACCCGGGCCCGCATGAAACCCTGCTTCACCAGGTCGACCAGCAGGTCCTTGTGCTGGCCTTTCTGAGCCCGGATCAGCGGCGCGAGCACGGAGAACTTCGTGCCGGCCGGCAGCCGGCCGATGCGCTGGATGATCTGCTCGCGCGTCTGGGCGGTGATCGGCCGGCGGCACTGGGGGCAGTGCCCGACGCCTGTGCGGGCGTACAGCAGCCGCAGATAATCGTAGATCTCGGTGATCGTGCCGACCGTGGAGCGCGGGTTCTGGCCAGACGATTTTTGCGAAATCGAGATCGACGGGCTCAAGCCGCTGATGTGGTCGACGTCGGGCTTGGGCATTTGCCCCAGGAACTGCCGGGCAAAGCTGGACAGGCTCTCGATATAGCGCCGCTGGCCTTCGGCGTACAGCGTGTCGAAGGCCAGAGAGCTCTTGCCCGAGCCGCTGACCCCGGTCAGGCAGATCAACTGGTTCCGCGGGAGCCGCAGATCGACGTCTCGCAGGTTATGCTCGCGGGCGCCTTTGATGACGATGTCGGCAGCGGGCATGGCGTTTTGGCGCGCTCGTAGAATCCGTTCAGTGCCGGGCAGGTACGATCCCGAATTGTAGGTGACGGGTGTATAGTCGGGCAAGGTGCCGGATTTTTCGCGATTGCGAAATCCCCGCAAGCCTGCCAGCATGGGGAAACTCGGCGGGAGGCCGCGCGGGTGGGCGTTTTCGCCGCTCCGCGCTCGCCGAAGGCCGCCGGCGCGACGTGGCGTTTCGCGCCTGGAACTTTGCCTTGGGAATTTGACCTTTTGGAATGAGCAGTACCATCAGCCCAGCGGCGAGCGACATTTGCCGGCTCTCGGCCAGCGAGATCGCCGAGCGGATCGCCCAAGGGCAACTCTCTGCCGAGCAAACGGTCGCGGCGCACATCCAGCGCATTGAAGAGGTCGACGGCCGGCTCAACGCGGTGGTCATCCGCTCGTTCGACCGGGCCCGGCGCGAAGCGCTGGAAATCGACCGCCGCCGGGCTCGCGGCGAGCGGCTGGGCATGCTGGCCGGCGTGCCGGTCACGATCAAAGAATGTTTTCACGTTGCCGGCACGCAGTCGACGATCGGCGTAGGGCGCTTCAGCGGCCAGCTGGCCGACCAGGACAGCCCACTGGTGCGGCGCTGGCAACGGGCCGGGGCGATCGTGCTGGGCAAGACGAACGTCCCGCAGCTGATGATCCTGCACGAAACCGACAACCCGGTGTATGGGCGGACAAATAATCCCTGGAATCTCGAGCGCGGCCCCGGCGGCTCCAGCGGCGGCGAAGCGGCGATCATCGCGGCCGGCGGTTCGGCCCTGGGGCTGGCCAGCGATCTGGGGGGCAGCATCCGCCAGCCGGCCCATTCGTGCGGCATCTGCGGCTTGCTGCCCACGCAGGGCCGGATTGAAGTCAGCGGCAAGCGCGGCAACTTTGCCGGGATGGAAGCGCTCAGCCTGCAGCCAGGGCCGCTGGCACGGACGGTGGCCGACGTCGAGTTGGGCCTGCGCGCGCTGTGCGACGTCGGTAGCGACAGCGAAGACTCGCGGATCGCACCGCTGGAGTTTGGCGCGGGCCCGCCGCTGAACGTGGCCGGGCTGCGCATCGGCATTCTGACCGACGATCATTTCTTTCGTCCGGCGCCGGCCGTGCGCCGCGCGGTGGACGAGGCCGGCCAGGCCCTGACCGCAGCGGGTGCGCACGTCGAAGCGTTCGACTTTCGCGGCATGGCCGACGCGGTGCGGCTGTACTTCGGACTGATCAGCGCCGACGGGGCCGCCAACCTGATCCGCACGCTGGGCGCAAGCCCCCGCGATTGGCGCATCGGCCGGCTGCTGCGGATTGCCGGCCTGCCGCGCTGGCTGCGGGCCGGAGTTGTCGGGCTGCTCTCAGCGGTGGGGCAAGACGGGCTGGCCAAACTCGTCGGCTGGAGCGGCAGCGTCTCGGCCGATCGTTACTGGCAGACGACCGACGCCCGGAGCAGCTTCACGCGGCGATTTCTCCAGCTGTGGGATGCGGCCGCCCTGGATGCCCTCGTGCTGCCGTCGCACGCGCTGCCGGCCTTTACGCATGGCGCCACGATGCATTTGCCGTTTGCCGCGAGTTACTGTTTCCTGGCGAATCTCGTCGGGCTGCCGGCGGGCGTGGTTCCGGCGACGCGCGTGCGCCGGCGAAGAGAGCGACCGGCCGGCCAGCCGCGACGTGATCGTGCGTGCTGCGCTCGAGGTCGAGCGGCAGAGCGCCGGTTTGCCGGTCGGCGTGCAGGTGATCGCCCGGCATTGGCGCGAGGATGTGGTGCTGGCGGTGATGCGGTCGCTGGAGCAAGCGTTCCGCGCCCGGCCGGATTTTCCGCTGCACCCGCCGCTGTAGTGCCCTGGATTGCCCCCCAGTGCCCTGCGGTACCGCAGGGGCCGGCTGGGCCGCAGCGGCCCGATTGCGGCCGGGCATTCTTGTGCCGGGCCGAAGGCGCCCGCTTCAGACGGTCGAGCCGAGCGGCTGGCTTTCGCGCCAGCGAAACGCGACTTCGGCGTCGTGGCTGAGATAAATGATCAGCCCATAAATCAGCAGGGCCAGCGACAAGGGGACGCAATAGCAGGTGAACAGAGACGCCATGCCGCCCACTAGCGCGATGATGCCGAGCACCCGGCTGCGGAAGCCGTAATTTCGGATGCCGGCGAAGATGCCCAGCAGGCCGGCAACCAGCAGCACGCCCCCCAGGCCGCCATACATGCCCGTAAAGACCCAGCGAATCGCGTTGGGGTCCACCTGCGGCGGCCCCGGCTTGCCGGCGGCGCGTTGGAATTGCTGCTGCTCCTCGAACTGGTCGGCGATCTTGCCACTGAAAAAGACCATGAACACCAGCAGCCCGATGCCCGCCAGGCACAACAGCACGCCGTGCACGATCATCAGCACGGCAACGATCGGCACCTGCCGGGCACGGCCGAACCGGCGCGGATCGCCGCTCGGCTGCGCCGGGACCGTGGAGTCGGGCACCAAGGGGGACTGAAAAGGATTGTCGTCCGTCATTGGCTCAGACCTTGCAGCTCGGCGCCGAACGCCCCGGGGGATGCCACGCTACGCCAGGAAGTGGATTTTAGGCGGGGTCCAGGTGCGACACAATCTTCTCCCCGCTCGCTGGCCGGAGCGGGTTCGCCGCAGCCGCGCGGCACACCGCCGCACCGCAGTACGGGCAGCCTTAGAACGGCCAGTGCCGGCCGAGCGCCTTGCGCTGCTGCTTGTGCAGCTCGCCGATGCCGCGGCGCGCCAGCTTGAGCATGGCGGTCAGTTCCTGCTCGCTGAAGGTGGCTTCTTCGCCGGTGCCTTGCACCTCGACAAATTGCCCCTTGCCGGTCATGACCACGTTCATGTCGACGCTCGCGTCGACGTCCTCGACGTAGTCCAAATCGAGCACCGGCCGGCCGTCGACGATGCCCACGCTGACCGCGGCCACGCTGTCGCGCAGGGCTCGGCAGCCTTTCGTTTCCGACTCGGGCAGGGTCCGCAGGGCATCGACCAGGGCGATGAAGGCCCCGGTGATGCTGGCCGTGCGCGTGCCGCCGTCGGCTTCGAGCACGTCGCAATCGATGGCGATTGTCCGCTCGCCGAGGGCCGACAGGTCGATGATCGAGCGCAGGCTGCGGCCGATGAGCCGCTGGATTTCCATCGTGCGGCCGTCGACCTTGCCCACGTCGCGGCGCTTGCGGGGCCGGGTGCTGCCGGGCAGCATGCCGTATTCGGCGGTGACCCAGCCGGTGCCTTTGCCGGCCATCCAGGCCGGAACCTGCTGCTCGACGCTGGCGGTGCAGAGCACGCGCGTGGCGCCGGTTTCCATCAGGACGCTGCCCGGCGCGGTGCGGGTGAAGCGGCGCTTGATTTTGAGGGGTCGCAGTTCGTCGTCGGCGCGCTGATCGTGGCGGGGCATGGCGGCAGGGTCCGTGCGGCAGTTTTCAGTTCGAGCGGTTGTCCGGGCCGGGCGAAATTCTTGCGCTTAGCGCATGATCCAGGCCAGGATTCCTTTTTGCACGTGCAGACGATTGGCGGCCTGCTGCACGACCACGCTTTGCGGCCCGTCGATCACTTCGTCGGTGACTTCCTCGCCGCGATGGGCCGGCAGGCAGTGCAGAAACACCGCGTCGCGCGGCGCGTGCTGCATCAACCGGGCGTTGACCTGGTAGCGGGCGAACACCCGTTTGCGAGCCGCCGACTCCGACTCCTGGCCCATGCTCGTCCAGACGTCGGTATAGACGGCGCTGGCTTCGCTCACCGCTTCCAGCGGATCGTCGGTCACCTGCAAGTCCAACTCGGGGACCTGCGCGGTCAAATGCTCGAGAAACTCGGGGGAGAATCGGTAGCCGTCGGGAGTGGCCATGGCGAACCGCAGGCCCATCTTGCCGCAGCCTTCGGCCAGGCTGCGGGCCACGTTGTTGCCGTCCCCCACGTAGGCCAGTGTCCGGCCTTTGACGCGGCCGAAGATTTCCTTCAGCGTGTACAAGTCGGACAGCGCCTGGCAGGGATGGGCCAGGTCGGTCAAGCCGTTGATGACCGGGCAGGTGCAGTATTTGGCCAGCTCGGCCAGAGTGTGGTGGTGATAGGCGCGGACGACGATCAGATCGACGTATTGGCTCAGCACCCGGGCGAAATCGGCCATGCTCTCTCGGGCGCCAAAGCCGACGTCGTTCCCCAGAAACAGACTGCTGCCGCCCAAATGGCTCATGCCCGCCTCGAAGCTGACGCGAGTCCGCAGCGAGGGCTTTTCGAACAGCAGGGCCATCACGCGCCCGGGCAATAGGGGCTCGCGCAGGCCCTGCGCGAACTTGGTTTTCAAGTCCTGGGTGATGGCAAAAATGCGATCGATCTCGACCGGTGCCAGGTCGGCGAGATTCAGTAGGCTTCGAGTCACGTTTGTCTCAACCGATCTGTTGCTTGATCGCCTCGGCCAGGATGTCGCAGCCGGCGTGCAATTGCTCTTCGCTGAGGTTCATGGCCGGGAGCAACCGGATCACGGTGCCGTGGGTGCAATTGACCAGCAGCCCGCGCTCCAGGCAGGCCTGCACCACGCCGTCCCCTTCGATCGACAACTCCAGGCCGATCATCAACCCGACGATGCGCACCTGGCGGACGATTTCGCACGACTCGGCCAGCGCCGTGAGCCGCTCGCGAAACAATTCGCTCAAATGCCGGGCGTGTTCGAGCAGGTTCTCGTGCTCGATCATTTCCAAGGCGGCAATGCCGGCCCGGGCCGCGATCGGGTTGCCGCCGAACGTGGCCGCGTGCATGCCGGGGCGCAAGCTGGGGGCGATTTCGGCAGTGGTCAGCAGGGCTCCGCCGGCGATGCCGCCGCACACGGCCTTGGCCAGCGTCATCACGTCGGGCGTGACGTCGAAATGCTGATAGGCGAACCACTCGCCGGTGCGGCCGCAGCCGGTTTGCACTTCGTCGAAAATAAGCAGGATGCCCTCGGCCGTGGCCAACTCGCGCAAGCCGGCCAGAAAGCCTGGCGGCGGAATCACCACGCCCCCCTCGCCCTGAATCGGCTCGATCATGATGGCGGCGGTCTCGTTGTCGACCAGGCGCCGGACCGCGTCCAGATCGCCGTAGGGTGCGTAGACGAAACCGGCCATCAGCGGCCCCAGGCCGGCGTGATACTTGGGCTGAGCCGTCGCCGCGGTGGCGCCGAGCGTGCGGCCGTGAAAGCCGCCTTCGAAGGTGATGATCTTGTAGCGCTCCTTGGGCGTGTGCAACCGGGCCAGTTTGATCGCCGCTTCGTTGGCCTCGGTGCCCGAGTTGCAGAAAAACGCCTGACCGCCGAAGCTGCGCTCCGAAAGCGCCTTGGCCCACAGCCCCTGGGCTTCGGTGTGCCAGGTGTTCGGCACGTGAATCAGCGTGGCCACCTGCTCCTGGACCGCTTTGACGACGGGCTCGGGGCAGTGGCCGAGCAGGTTGCAACCCCAGCCGGGAAAGAAGTCGAGATAGCGGCGCCCGCTCGAGTCCCAGACGTACGAACCTTCACCGCGCTCCAGCACGATCGGGTAGCGGCGGTAGTTGGGCACGACGTAGCGCTTGAACAGCTCCAGGGTTTCGGCGGTCTTTTTCGATTCGGCAATGGCCATGAGCGTGTCCTTCCCTTGTTCCAACTGCTACGGATAGTCGTTCGCGCCCGACGTTCGGGGGCGCCGCCCCTCCCGGCTGTGCCCCTGCCGGTTCGACCGGCTGTGCCCCCTGCCGGTTCGACCGGCTGTGCGGCAAGGTCATTCCCGTCCCCCGCTTTGGCTCCCTGCCCGCCGGGCAGCGGCCGCCGCCCGGCGCGCTGCGGCCGCAGGTCGTCCCTCTCAGGCTGGCGAATCCTTGATGATTTCGGTGCCGACGCCTTTGGTCGTATAAATTTCCAACAGCAGCGAATGGCGGTGGCGGCCATCGATGATGTGGATTTTGCGGACGCCTTTGTCGAGCATTTGCAGGCAGGCCTCGACCTTGGGAATCATTCCCTTGTCGATGGCGCCGGAGCGAATCAGCTCTCGGGCCTTGTCGGCCGTGAGCGAGTTGATGAGCGAGTCGGGCTGATCCTTGTTCTCGCGGACGCCGTTGACGTCGCTGAGAAAGATCAGTTTTTCGGCCCCCAGCGCCTGCGCCACGGCCTGGGCCGCGGTATCGGCGTTGACGTTGAGCTTTTCCCCCTTCTCGCTGCGGCACATCGAGGGGATCACCGGCACGATGCCGGCAAAGCACAGATTGTCGATCGTGCTGCGGTCGACGCGCGTGACCTGGCCGACGTGCCCCAGGTCGATCGGGTTGCCGGCGTCGTCGGTCCACTTCAGCCGCTCGCCCCAGAGCACGTTGGTGGTGCGGAAATTGAGCGGCGCGGCGCGGCCGCCGAATTGCTCGATGCGGTCGGCGATCGCTTCGTTGGTTTCGTAGCCCAGGACCTGCTCGACGATTTCCAGCGTGGCATCGTCGGTGACCCGTCGGCCCTGGATGAAGTTGGGCGCCAGTCCGGCGGCGTCCATGGCCCGGCTGATGGCCGCCCCGCCGCCATGCACGACCACTGGCCGCATGCCGACGGTTTCCATGAACACGATGTCGACCAGCAAGTGGCGCAGCGCGTTCTGGTCTTCGAGTACGCTGCCGCCCAGCTTGATGACCGTGACCTTGTCGCGGAACTGGCGGATCCAGCCCAGGGCTTCGATCAGGACGTCGGCTTTTTGGGTGGGAGTGAGATACACAGGTAGGGTGCCGAGAACCCGCGAAGGGCGCGTAAGCCGGAAGGAAACCCGCCATTTTAAGGCCGCCCGCAGGGGTGTCAACGCTTCGGGTGCCCCACTGACCACGACCCAGCGTCCGGCCGGGTGGCGAACTGCTGCAGAGCGCCCTGTCCCGCGGGCAGAGTGTCCGGCGGGGGATTTCGGCCCGGGCCGCGGGGAAATGGGCCCTCGGCGAGTCTGCCTGTGCTGTCGGCAGGCCAGGGCCGGTGGGGTCGTGCCGGTCGCGGCCTTTTTACCGCCCGTTTGATTGACATTCGGCCAAAGGCCGCGATAAATTGAAGGGTAAGAGAAGCAGCAGCCCTAGCTTAAGCACATCACGAACATTCCCGTTCGGAAGCGAGTCGGGCTGTCGGTGGGGGCGCAGGCGCGCACACAGCGCCGGAGCGCCTAGGAACAGAAATTCAGAGGAACGTGGCAATGGCGAAGTCGAACGCCGTTTGGGGTATCGATATCGGGCAATGTGCGCTCAAAGCGCTACGTTGCCGCCCGAATGAGGACGGCGGCCGGATCACGGCCGACGCGTTCGATTACATCGAATATCCGCAAATCCTCAGCCAGCCCGAGGCCGATCCGGTCGAGCTGGTGCGCGAGGCCCTGGAGCAGTTCCTGTCGCGCAACTCGGTCCATGGCGATCGGGTGGCGATCTCGGTTTCGGGCCAAAGCGGCCTGGCGCGGTTCATCAAGCTTCCGCCGGTCGAATCGAAGAAGATTCCCGACATCGTCAAATACGAAGCCCGGCAGCAGATCCCCTTCGCGCTGGAAGACGTCGTCTGGGATTACCAGCAGATGGCGGGCGGGAGCGAGGAAGAAGGTTTCTCGCTGGAGACCGAAGTCGGTCTGTTCGCCATGAAGCGCGACCAGGTCTATCGCGCGCTGCGGCCCTTCGAGGACGCGGGCATTGCGGTCGACATCATCCAGCTCACGCCGCTGGCGATCTACAATTACACGGCCTTCGACCAGATGCCGGATCTGCCGCCGGCGGACGAATACGATCCGGAGAATCCGCCCGAATCGGTGGTGGTCTTGTCGCTGGGGACCGACACGACCGACCTGGTGATCACCAACGGTTTCCGGGTGTGGCAGCGGAGCGTGCCGCTAGGGGGCAGCCACTTCACCAAGGCGCTCAGCAAGGAGCTGCGGCTCACGTTTGCCAAGGCCGAGCACCTCAAGCGCAATGCGATGCAAGCCGAGGATCGCGGGGCCGTGTTTCAGGCCATGCGACCCGTGTTCAGCGATCTGCTGACGGAAGTGCAGCGCTCGATCGGCTTCTTCACCAATATCGATCGCACGGCGAATATCGGCCGCGTGCTGGCGCTGGGCAATGCCATGAAGCTGCCCGGCCTGCAGAAGTATCTGTCGCAAAACCTGGGCTACCCCATCACCGAAGTCGAGTCCTACCGCGCCCTGAGCGGCTCGGCGGTGGTTACGGCGCCGGCTTTCAAGGAGAATCTGCTCAGCTTTGCGGTGTGTTACGGGCTGTGCCTGCAGTCGCTGGGCAGGGGCAAGCTCTCGACGAACCTGCTGCCGCGAGAAATCGTCACCGACCGCCTGATCCGCGACAAGAAGCCCTGGGCCGTCGGCGTCATGGCGGCGATCCTGCTGGGCTGTTCGGTCAGCTTCATGGGGCACTGGCGGGCCTGGCGATCGGCACAAATCGACCGCTTCACCACGCCCATCAGCCGTGCCGAAGCCGTCAAAACGAAGGCCAAGAAATACGCCGACGACTATTCGACCAGACAGAAGGCGTTTCAAGACCTCGACGTGACGGGCAAGAACATCGTCGGCGGCGTCGAAGGCCGGCTGCTGTGGGTCGAAGTGATGAAGGCCGTCGACACTTCTCTGCCGCACGATCCGGCCGACTTGCCGAAGCCGAAAGACATCCGCGACCGCAACGAGCTGCACATCACCGAAATCGAGTGCGAACATCGAGCCGACCTGGCCACCTGGTACGCCGAGGTGCGCCCGCTGATCGACGAGGCCAATCGCACGTCCAACGTCACCATTGGTGCGGCGCCGGGCGCTGCTCCCGGGGCCGTGCCCGGTGCGGTGCCGCCGGGCGGGTTCATTCCGCCCGGAGCAAATCCCGCCGTGCCGCCGCCGGCCGCCGCCAATCCCGTGGCGCCCGTCCCGGCAGCACCCAATCCGGCGCTGCCCAATCCGGCAATGCCCGCACCGCCCGGAGCCAAGCCGCCGGTGGCCGGCCAGCCCGCCGCGGGCGTGGCAGGGGCCGCTGCTGGCGCCGGCGATACCGCAGCGGCCGGGCCGACGGGGGAAGGCTGGGTGATCCAGCTGCGGGGCTATCACTACCACAACAAGAACCGCGGATTGGAAGGCGCCCAGTACGTCCGCGAGAAATTCCTCAAGAAGCTCGACGCCGAAAAAGTGCCCTTGCCCGTGGGCAAGAATCACGCCGTTGAATTGGTGCCGATCAAGGACCTGGGCATCAGCTATCCGGTGCTGCTGAACGCCAGCCAGATCACCGACGAGGCGTTGCCCGATCCGAACGCCCAATCCGACGATGAAGAGGGGCAGGCGCCCCGGCTGAAGACGATCAACGTGCCGCGTTTCGACTTTGTCGTCCAGTTCTGCTGGCAGGAAACGCCACCGAACGTTCGCGCCAAGAAGAAGGCTGAGCGTGCCGTCGCAGCCGCCGCTGCTGCGGCCGCCGCGCCGGCAGCAGAGCCCGGTGCGCCAGCCGGCGCCCCTCCGGCGGCCAATTGACCGCTACGTCCCGAGAACCGATCCGCACACTGCACTGAACCCGCTTCGACCAATCGTTCGTCCGGCCTTTTTGGGGGCGGGGCGAACCTGGCCGGTCTCACTCGCAAGGCAGCATTCGTCATGGACAAACTCAAGGCCTTTCTCGCCGTCATGAAGAAGCAGCATTTCTGGGTCATGTGCGGGGTCGTGCTGATCTTGGGGCTGTCCGGCTGGGCCTGGGCGACTTCGAACCTGGCGGGCCAGTACCGAGCCAATCGCACCAAAATCGAAGGGATTTACAAGGACCTCGATCAGCTCCGCAGCGCGGATCGGGAGAACCCCGAGTGGATCAAGGGTGCGGAGGTCGAGACCCGGAAGCTCAGAATCAAGGTCAAAGGCGCCTGGGAGGACGTCTACGCCGAACAGCGGGACAAGGTCCTGCGCTGGCCGAAAGTGCTGGGCGAAGACTTCCTGCGGATCGTCCCGCAACTGCCCCCCAGCGAGGAGATTCCGGTCGATCAGCGCGAACGTTATTGGAACTACGCCAAGGAAGAATTTCCCCGCTTGCTCGAGATCATTGATGCCCGCCATTACGCCGACAAGTCGGACGACGTGGTTCCCGGGCTGGATCAACGCGGCGGCCGGGGCGGGAAGGGTGGACCGCTGGGGGGCAAGGCGCGGCCGAAAGACGACCCCGACGCGCCCCCGCCTCACGATTACAAGGTCTACTGGAACAAGGAAGATCAGCAGGCCATCGAGAATCGGCTGCAGTGGAGCAACACGCCGACCACGCAGGAAGTGCGACAAACGCAGGAAGACCTGTGGGTTTATCAGGCCCTGCTCACGATCATCAAGCATCTCAATGAACGTGCCGACGGCCACCACAACGCCAAGGTCAAAGAGATCCTGGCCCTGCTGATCGGCCGCGATGCCGCCCTGCGCTTCCAGGCCGGCATGGCCGAAGGCCGGATCGAACATCCGGAAGTAGCCGGCGCGCTAGCCGGCGTGCCGGGCGGCGCTCCGCCGGGCGGTCCGGCCGGCGCGGGCAAATCCAAGGCGATGACCGCCCAGATGCCCCAGCCCGGCGTCGTGCCCGGCCAGGCTAAAGACGACAGCGGTCGTTACGTGGACGAAAAGGGCATGCCCCTGGGCGCCGGCGCCACGGCTCCACCCGAATTCAAACGCATGCCCGTGTTCTTGAACCTGCTCATCGATCAGCGCGAAATCTCGCGTCTGCTGGTCGAATGCGCGAATTCGCCGCTCCCGATCGAAGTCCGCCAGGTGCGGGTCAGCCCTGCCGAACAGAGCACTACTCCGGCCGGCGGACGTCAGCCGCACAACCAGGGGCTGAATATGGGCGGCAGTGGCGGCCCGAACGGCGGCCGCCCACGCCCGTTTGCCGCCAAGAATAGCGACGAAGAGCGCGACAAGAACCCGTACGACGTGATCGTCGAAATCAGCGGGATTATCTACATCTTCAACCCGCCCGATCAGGCCAAACTGGCACCGGTGGGAGAAGCAGCCGGCGAAACGCCGGCCAGCGAGTCGGCCGGGGCCGATGCGGCCGAGGGCGACACGGCGCCTGCTGGTGCTACCGACGCCGCCGCTACGGAGGCCCCCGCCGCTGCCGAAGTCCCGGCCGGCGGCACGCCCGAGGGTGCGGCCGGCGCCGGCGACGATGCGGACGAGCCAGCCGCCGACACACCGGCCAGCGCGAAAAAGCCGGCCGCCGGCAAGAAGCCCACTGAAGAGGAGTCGACGGAAGATCAGCCCACGGAAATGGACCAGGAAGAGGCGCGATCATGAAACCCAAGCTCAAACTGAATGCCGGCGCGATCAAGGCGCTCGCGATCCAGCACGGCGAGAAGGCGGCCCTTGGATTGGGGGTCTGCCTGTTGCTGATGTTCATCTGGTCGGCGGTCAAGATGGACGTGCTGGGTCCGGAGAAGCAACCCGAAAAACTGGAAGAGGCGGCAACCAAAACCGACAACCACATCACCGATTCGAAATGGGACCCGATTGCCAAGGGCATTGAAGTCGTCGATTACGTGCAGCGCACCAAACGCGATCCGCTCGCGGACCGGGATTATCGTCTGATCCACCCCTTGAACGGACCCGTTTCGGAAAAGAAGGGACAGCGTCCCGATCCCAAGATGCTGACCGTCGAGGAATTACAGGCGACGGCCGGCTTGGGCGTCTTTGCGTTTAACAAGGAAGGCACCGAAATCGAGCCGCGCGGACCGAAGATGGGGCCCAACAAGAAGAATCCGCCGGCCCCCGGCCCCGCGCCCCCGGGCAAAGCCAAGGGAGGGGCGACAGCCGGAGCCAAACCGAAGGCGAAGGCGGGCAACACCCCGGAACCCGGTCCCGTCGCCACGCCACCGCGTGGCCGTAAGACGCGCCCCGACGAATTCGTCCAGCAGCGGGGCGTGCGGCCCAGCCGCGATTCCGAACTCAAGGGACTTTCCTGGGTGGTCATCACCGGACTGGTCCCCTTCGCCAAGCAAGAAGCCGAATTCGAAGAGGCTTTTCGCAACGTGATCAAGCCGATTCCCGAGAAAGACGAGCCGGAATACACGGACATGAAAATCGAACGGGCCGAAGTCGTGGACGGCGTGGCCGCGGAATGGCGGGAGATCAAGCTCAGGGCCTACAACAACCAGTTCCGCAGGCGGTGGCAGAGCGAAATGACCGAAGTGGCCGAATACGCCTACACCGACCGCAATTTCACGATGCCGCTGGCGCCCCTCGTGGGCGCGGATTGGGATCCGGCTGCCGTCGGCCATCCTAAGGTGCCGCTCGCCCAAAAGAACAATCAGGGCCTGCCCGAAAAGACCCGGGTCGAGGAAGCCGGCGATGAAGAGGACGGGGGGTTTTTCCAGTCGGGGCCGGCCGAAGGCCACATGGCGGATGCGCCCCGCCGAAGGTCTCGCGCAGCGCAATTCCACCGGTTCCGGACCGGCGCGCCAGGTGGCCGATGTCATTCTGTTCCGGTTTATCGATACCACGGTTGAGCCGGGCCGGCAGTATCAGTATCGCGTCCGGCTGCAGCTCGCGAACCCGAACTTCGAAGTGACCGACCGCTATCTGAAGAATCCGGAATCGAAGAACCAAAAGAACGTGTTGTCACCCTGGAGCGAGCCGACTCCGGTCGTCACGACTCCGCGCGACGTCGAGGTGTATGCCGGGCCGGTGGTCAAGGCTTCGCCGAAAGATCCCATCATGCGAGCCATGGTCACCAAGCTCGACCGGCCGCTCGGCCTGAAGCTGGTCGCCGACGAAACGTTCCGCCGCGGCAACCTGATCACCATTCAAAAGAAGGTCGAGACCGAAGCACCAACTGGTGGCGGCGAACCGATCACGGTCGAAGCGCGCCTCAATGCCGACGCGGTCGTCGTCGACATCGAAGGGGGCAAGCCGCTCAAGGGACCGAAGTCGCCGACCATGCCCGGCGAAATGGTGATTCTGCAGGCCGACGGCAGCCTGGTGCTGCGGGACGAAATGGACGACGAGTCGATTTACCGGGCCAACTTCCCGGACGAAACCAGCACCAAGCCCGCGGACGAGGGACCGTCGATCCTGGGACTGCCGCCGGGCGGGGCAAAGGATCCAAAGCAGCCGCCCGCCCCTGCCAAGAAGGCGCGGAAAAAGAAGCCCGCGGCCTGAGTTTTTGCCAGCGGGTTTTCCCAGTCAGCGCAAACGCCCATTCGGCCGTCACCGGAACCCCGGTGGCGGCCGATTTCTTTTTGTCCGCCGGGCCCTGAGAGCCGTGCGCTGGGTGGGGGCACCCTGCCACGAGGGAATTTTTCTTCAAGTGGCCTTGACCGGCTTTTTCCGGGCCAGTATTAATCCCGCCCTCTTCTCAATTCAGTTCCGAATAACGTTTCCCAGGCAAATCGCAAAGCGTCCTCGCAAGCGTCGCGGGTTCGGCCCGATGAGGTCGAATGGCCGCGGCCAGAGCGAGACAAATTCCCGGATACACAAACTCGCCCGCGGCGGCTGGCGCTCGTGTGGTGGCAATCGTGCCCCCCGCGCTCCATTCTGCCGCGTGCGCGAGTCGAGATCAGATACTGGTGCGAGTCTCGAAAGGAGAATCGTGTTGAGAATTTCGCAACTCCTACCCGGTTGGGTCGCCGTTACCCTGGCATTGGCCGCGACGACTGCCGGCGCAAGCCCGTTGGCGGGGACGACCCGCGGTTGGCTTACGGCCCTGGCGATTTCACAGACTTCCGCGCCCAAGGCGACGGAGGCTGATCGACGCGAGGTCGAGAAACTCCTGGCCCAAGCGCGGCAAGCGACTGCCGACGGCCATTTCGAGACCGCCGACTCGCTGATTTCGCGGGCCGAAGCGATGAAGGTCGAATTCGGCCTGTTCCACGTCGGCGATACGCCCAAGAAGGCCCGCCGCGACCTGGAAGCCGCCAAGCACCAGGGCAAGCGCTCGATGCCGCAAAAGCCCGGCCAGGCTGCCCGGCCGGACGGACCGGCCGGCAAAGCCCAGCCGCCGCAAATCGGATCGCATTTTGGCACTGCTACACCGGCGGCCGCCGCGGCCGCGGGTGGCACGCTGGCCGACTCGGATAATCTGCCGACCCTGGATCGCCGCGATACGGCGATGACCCGGGCCGGACTGGCGCGCCCCAGCGAGATCAACCCGGGCGAAGAGTCTCCGCTGCCCGGCGAAACGATCATGCCCAACGAGAATCCGGCCGTGGCCCTGCCGGCCAGCAGTTCGCTGGATGCCCGGCGCAAGAGCAACGCGCTGTTGGTCGACGCCCGGCGGACCCTGGCCACCGGCGACGTGCGCCAGGCCACGGCGCTGGTCGAGCAGGCCAAGACGCTCAAGGTGGGCTACGGTTTCCACGACGATTCGCCGGTCAAGGTCGAAACCTTGATCCGCAAATACAAGGAAATGGCCGACGCCGACGGCGGCCGGCCCACGAGCGAGGCCGCCCGGCGGCGTCGCACCGAAGTCATGATGGAAGAAGCCGAACAGTTGATGCGCTGGGGCGAATGCGACGAGGCCGAACGTCTGGCCACCGACGCCGCTAACCTGCGCGTGCCGTACGGTCCGTTCGATGCCAGTCCAAAGACCTTGCTGGAACGCATTGCCACCGAGCGCAAGCGTCGAGCGGGGGCACTGAAGGCCGAAGCGGGCATCGTGAAGGCCGAAGCGGGCGCATTGAAGGCCGACGCCAATGTCGCGGTCCAGAACCTGGAAACCGCGGCCGAGATGCCCGTCCTGGCCGCCACGAACGAACTGCGCGACAAGGCCCTGCTACTGACCCGGCAAGCCCGGGCCGCCATCGCAGCCGGCCAGCTTGACGTGGCCGACTCCCTGGCCCGCCAGGCCGAGATGCTGCGCGTGCCGAACGGCGATTTCCGTCCGCAGGACGACCGGCCGGGCCTGGTGGCCCTGGAAGTGAGCAAGGCTCGGGCTCGGGCCCAGACCGCGCAGGCGGCGCAGCGTGCCGGCGGCTCCTTCGAAGTGGGCAATCGCTACCCCGTGACCCAAACGGTCTACGACGAGCAGCACGACCCGACGCGCAACCTGGTTGCCGGCGCTACGCAGCCGATCGAGACGTC